>CAWEKL010000001.1:0-9731 GCA_963809585.1 uncultured Chloroflexia bacterium
TACCGGCGCTGTCCCATCCAAGCTCTATGAAGCCATGTCGATGGGTAAGCCTGTGATCCTGATCGCCGCAAGCGAGGCAGCAGATCTTGTAAAGGCTGCCGATTGCGGAGTCGTTGTCCATCCCGGAGATTTAGCCGGGTTAGTAACAGCGATCCTAACCTTGGCTGCTGATCCTGATGCCTGCCGGAGAATGGGTGAGAATGGAAGGAACGCAGCCCTCCGGCTGCATGATCGTCACTTAATATCGGAAAAATTTGCTGAATTCCTGATAGCTTCGAAAGTGAGTGAGACGGTATGAAGGTCACCATTCCAGTTACCCCCCTTGAAGATGCCTTCACACGTGGTGTGATTCTCGGACATCCTCTATCGAGCTTTGCCAAGCGCCTCTTCGATATCCTTGCCTCGCTGCTCGGGATGCTGGTCCTGTCCCCCTTCCTCGGGATGGTTGCCCTGAATATTCGCCGCGAATCCCCCGGCCCGGTCTTTTACCGTGGCCGGCGCATGGGCCGCGGCGGCCGCGAGTTCCATATCCTCAAGTTCCGCACCATGTACGAGCGTCCCGGAAAGCCATTCCGGACCCCGCATCACCGCGCAGGATGATGGGCGTATCACCTCGTTGGGGCGCTGGCTGCGCGATACCAAGCTGAACGAGCTGCCCCAGCTCTGGAACGTGTTCAAAGGCGAGATGAGCCTCGTCGGCCCTCGCCCCGAGGACCCCGGCATCGCTCAGACTTGGCCCCTCGACGTTCGCGACGAGATCCTCTCCGTGCGCCCGGGCATCACCAGCCCCGCCTCCATCACCTACCGGGATGAGGAGAAGCTCCTCCATGCCGCCAATGTCATGGATGAGTACCTGCAGAACGTCCTGCCCAAAAAGCTCCGCCTCGACCAGCTCTATGTGCGCAACCGCAGCTTCCTGGGAGACTTGGATCTGATCTTCGCGACTCTGGCGGCATTCATCCCGCTGCTTGATGAAGGTAACTTCACCCCCGAGGCCCTCTTCGCCGGCAATCTCACCCGCTTCGTTCGCCGCTATGTCAACTGGTTCATGATCGACGGCCTCATTGCCTTCGCCGCCATCTCGCTGGCCGGCCTGCTCTGGCGCCTGGATCGCCCGCTGGATCTTGGCCTGGGTGAATCCATCCTCATGGCGGGTTTGATGGCCCTCGTCTTCAGCCTGGTGAACAGAGTGATCGGGCTGGGGAGCATCTCGTGGCGTTCTGCTAGCCCGGCTTTTGCCATCGATCTTTTTGGTTCCAGTGTCATCACCACCTCCGGGGCGGTCCTCGTCAACTTGTTCTGGCCGCAAGGTCACTTCTTCCCTCTCAGCATGGTCATCATTGCCGGGCTGCTGGCTTTCCTTGGTTTCATGATCGTCCGTTATCGCCACCGCCTGCTGACCGGGCTGGCCTGGCGTTGGCTTTCCCGTCGTGAGCGGGATGCTGGGATGGGGGAGCGGGTGCTGATCATTGGCGCCGGCGATTGCGGGATGTTGGCCCATTGGCTCCTCAACCGCAGCAAGCTCTCCAGCCTCTTCACCGTGGTCGGCATGCTGGACGATGATCCCTCCAAGTCCGGCATGAGCATCGACGGGATCCGCGTCTTTGGCATGACGCGCCGCATCCCGGAGTTGGTGGAGCAGAAGGATATCGGCGTCATCCTCTTCGCCATCGAGAGGATCACCCCCGAGGAGCAGGCGCGCATCCTGGAGCTCTGCCGCCAGACGACGGCCCGCATCGTGATCGTTCCGGATCTGATGCAGATGTTCCGCGAACGCATCACCTCGGATGATGTCTCCCGTCCGCCGTTCCCGCAGGAAATTTAAGGGCATTCGTTCGTTTCAATACCATATTGATAATCTTTTGGGGGACACGACCTTCTGCGTTTTCGGGTAGAATCCTTACAAGATTGAAAAGGGAGGCATTTCGGTCCGTTTGTCCCGGCAAACTGGCGGCTTTGCGTAGAATATGATGGATTATTGGCAATCAAAACCCGTGCTGGTCACTGGGGCTGGCGGCTTCATTGGCAGTCACCTTGTCGAGGCGCTTGTGCAGCAAGGTGCCCGCGTGCGCGCATTTGTCCGCTATAACTCGCGCGGCGACCCCGGCCTCCTGCGCCTGATCCCTCGCAGCGTTCTGGAAAATGTGGAACTGCTCGCCGGCGATCTTCGTGATCCCCGCGCTCTGGGCGAGGCAGTAAAAGGCTGCGAAGTTGTCTTTCATCTCGGCGCCCTCATCTCGATCCCCTACTCCTATTTGCACCCTTACGAGGTGGCTGAAATCAAATTTCATGGGTACCATGAATGTCCTGTCGGCCTGCCGCGAATCCGGTGTTGCCAGGCTGGTGCATACCTCCACAAGCGAGGTCTATGGCACGGCCCGCAAGGCTCCCATCGATGAGTCCCATCCGTTGCAGGCGCAGTCGCCTTACTCTGCCAGCAAGATCGGGGCCGACAAACTGGTGGAGAGTTTTTACAACAGTTATGACCTTCCTGCTGTAACCGTGCGCCCTTTCAATACTTACGGTCCGCGGCAGTCCGCACGGGCAGTCCTCCCAACCATCATCACCCAGGCGCTTTCAGGCGACACGATCCATTTGGGCAGTCTGGATACCATCCGGGATTTTACTTATGTGAGCGATACGGTGGATGGTTTTCTTCGAGCTGGTTCGACGGATGGGGTGGAGGGCGGCGTCTTCAACCTTGGCACCGGGAAGGAGATCCGCATTGGGGACGCGGCGGATTTGATCGCCCGGAAGGTGGGCCACGCTGTGACGGTGGAGCTGGATCCACAGCGTCTCCGGCCGGAAAAGTCCGAGGTGATGCGTCTGATCTCGGATAACAGCCTGGCGCGCGAGCGTCTGGGCTGGTGCCCGCAGGTCGATCTGGAAGACGGGCTGGAGCAGACCATTGCATGGATCCAGCAGAATATGGATCTTTACAGGGTGGGCAGATATGAATTCTAGAGCCCGCGCTAGCTTAACCAAGGGAAGAAACCCATGAAAGCAATAATTCTTGCAGGTGGCAGAGGCACCCGTCTTGCGCCTTATACCTATATCCTGCCCAAACCGTTGATGCCTGTCGACCATATGCCGATCCTGGAGGTCCTGCTCCGCCAGATGAAGGCGGCAGGCGTGAGCGATATCACACTCACGGTTGGGCATCTTGCCGCGCTGATCCAAAGCTTTTTTCAGGATGGCCGCCAGTGGGGGCTGAATATTTCCTATAGCTACGAGGAATTCCCCCTGGGTACGGCCGGCCCTCTGGCGCGGGTCCAGGGTTTGGACGACACGTTCATGGTTACCAACGGCGATGTGCTGACCACCCTGGATTTCCGGGAGCTTTACCGCTTCCATAAAGACCTCGGTGGCATCGCCACTATTGCAACCCACTGCCGGAATGTCAAAATTGATTATGGTGTTCTCAAGCTGAACGGAGGCAGCCAGGTGGCCGGTTATGATGAAAAACCGACCCTTGAGTACCTTGTCAGTATGGGTGTCTATATCTTTGAGCCTGAGGTGCTCAAATACATTGTACGGGACGAATATCTCGACTTCCCCGACCTGGTCCTGAAGTTGATCGCTGCCGGTGAAAAAGTCATATCCTTCCCGTTCAACGGTTACTGGATGGATCTCGGAAGGCCTGATGATTACGTTCAGGCCACCCAGGATTTTGACGCGATGAAATCCCAGTTCCTCGGCGAGGATTAAGTATGGATTGGCGCGTTCCCCTGGCCGACATTGATTTTGATGAACAGGAAGTGCAGGCCGTGACCGATGTGGTGCGCAGCCGTTGGCTGAGCATGGGGTCGGTAACGCAGCAATTCGAAGAGGAATTCGCCGCTTTTATCGGCGCGAAATATACCGTGGCGGTCACAAACGCCACTGCAGCACTTCACCTGGCATGTATCGCGGCCGGGATAGGTCTGGGCGACGAGGTGATCGTGCCCTCGCTGACTTTCGTGGCTACAGCGAATGCCATCCGCTATGCGGGGGCTGTACCTGTGTTTGCCGACATTGAGAGCCTGGACTGGTTGACGATCTCACCCGCCTCGATCGAAGCATGCATTACCGGGAAGACCAGGGCGATCATGGTAATGCATTATGCCGGCTTTGCCTGCGATATGCCTGCCATCATGGAGATCGCCCGCAGGCACGGTCTGGTGGTGCTGGAGGATTCTGCACATGCCATCGGTTCCCGGCTGGAGGGGCGCTCCCTGGGCACCTGGGGGGCCGTGGGCTGCTACAGTTTCTTCTCCAACAAGAACATGACCACCGGCGAGGGGGGGATGCTGGCAACAGATGATCCCGCTTTGGCCGAACGTTTGCGGCTTTTGCGTTCGCATGGCATGACAACTTTGAGCTGGGACCGGCATCAGGGTCATGCCAGTACCTATGACGTTGTGGATCTGGGCTACAATTACCGCATTGACGAGATGCGCTCCGCCATCGGGCGGGTGCAGCTTCGCAAGCTTCCGACGGGTAATGAGCGGCGGCGAAAACTGACCGGCCTGTATCGCGAACTCCTCGCAGAATTGGTTCCGGAGATGCTTATGCCGTTTGCGGGGGAGCGGGGGACCTCGTGTTATCATATTCTTCCGGTGCTGCTGCCCGAGGGGACCGACCGCGGTCAATTTATGGATGCCATGAAAGACCGCGGCATTCAAACGAGCAATCACTATCCGCCTGTCCACCATTTCATGATCTACAGGGAGGAAGCCGCCAAAAGGAAGACCCCTCTGCCTTACACAGAAGAGGCTTCCCGCCGGCAGGTGACCCTCCCATTATTCTCCACCATGACCGAGGAACAGGTTCTTTGGGTGGTGGAAGCAGTAAAAGAATGCCTGTAAAATATTTCTTTAGGCCCAGTTCAGGCGCTGTTTGCTGGCGGGGCTTCGGGAATAATGTTCAGGGGCATGAAGTAAGGATGCGTTTTCTGGATCAGGAGCAATAGCCATGGAATTAAAACAATACTTTGCGATCGTCAGGCGCTGGGCCTGGCTGCTCATCCTGGGACTGATCCTGGGTGCGGCGGCTGGTTTCGCGATCAGTTATTTCCAGACGCCCATCTATCAGGCCAGCACACGCCTGCTGATCATGCGCGCCGCTTCGCAGTCTACCACGACGGATTTGTCCTATCTGAATGACCAGCAGCTGGCGCAGACCTATATCCAGCTCCTGACCACCCAGCCGGTTCTGGAGCAGGCTTCGGCTTCTCTCGGATATTCGATCAGCAAGAATCAGCTTCGCATCCAGCAGATCGGCAGCACGCAGGTGATCCAGTTGACCGTGGAGGACAAAGAGCCCGCACGCACCACTAACATCGCCAATTCCCTCATCCAGGCACTTATCGGCCAAAACGAAATGCTGCAATCCGGGCGCTATGCCACCACGGAGGAAAGCCTCCAGGCGCAGATCGACCAGGTGCAGTCCCAGATCAATAACCTCCAGGCGCAGATCACCAATGTCTCTTCGGCAGAGGTCAAGGACCAGTTGAGCCAGGTTCAAACCCAGGTCGATACACTGCAGACCCAGGTGACCACGCTGCAGGATGAGGTCACGAAATTAAAGCGCTCCTATCCGACAGAGGAGAACAAGGCCAGTTTGGCGTCGAAACAGGCAGAATTGGCCACTTTGCAGCCAATCCTGGCACTCTATCAGCAGATCTACACTAACCTCGTGGTCCTGGGCAAGCCGGTGGAGGGAGAGCCGGTCAGTTCGACGCGCCTGTCGCAGTTGGAGAAGATGCTTGGCCTGTATCAGGAGATCTATATCAACCTGCTGACCAGCATTGAGTCCGTCCGGCTGGCCCGCTTGCAGAACACTCCCAACGTGGTCCAGATCGAGGCCGCTGCCCTGCCAACGCTTCCCATCCGCCCGCGGCCTGTGCAAAATACCCTGCTGGCCGCCGCCCTCGGATTGATGCTGGCAGCCGGGCTGGTATTTCTGATCGAGTATCTCGACGATACCATCAAGAGCGTGGACGATGTGGAGCATGTTCTCAACCTGCCGGTGGTGGGCTATATCGCCCGCATGCAATATTCCGAGAACAGCGACGAGGGCCTGTATGTGATTCGCCAGCCGCGCTCACCGATCGCGGAGGCATTCCGTTCCCTCCGCACCAATCTTGAGTTTTCCAGCATCGATAAGCCGCTGCGCCAAATCCTGGTGACCAGCCCCAGTCCCAATGACGGCAAGACGACCATCGCGGCCAACCTGGCAGCGATCATCGCCCAGGGCGGGAAGCATGTCATCTTGTTAGACGCGGATATGCGCAAACCGCAATTGCACCGCTTTCTGGGTGTCTCCAATCGTGTCGGCCTGAGCGACGTGTTCCGCGGTTCGATCCCGATCAATATGGTAACCCAAACTTCGGAACGAGCCCGGGATGTCACCGTTGTCACCAGCGGCAGCCTGCCGCCCAACCCGACCGAACTGCTGGCTTCCGGGCGGATGGACCAGATCCTGAAGGATCTCGGAGACCGCGCGGATATCATGGTGATCGACGGTCCGCCTTCTCTTGTGGCGGATGTTCAGGTGCTGGCCTCCAAGGTGGACGGGGTGGTTCTGGTGATCCAGCCGGGCCATACACACATGGATGAGGCTCAGGCTACATTGGAGCAGTTGAAGCGGACCGGCGCCCATGTGATCGGCGTGATCTTTAATCGCATCCCGCGCGATCGTTTCTATTACTATGGCGGATACCGTTACTACTCTCCCTATAACAATAATGGTTACAACTATTATTCCCCCAAGGAATCGGGTAGTAGTGAAGAACCGAAGACCGGCCGAAAGGGTGCTCTATCCGGCTTGCGGTTCCTTTCGAACAACGGCGGTTCTCAATCCGGAACTGGCAAGCAATCCGAGGCCAGCGAAAAAGCCAAATAGTCCTTACCGGATGATGCTGCATTATGGATATCAAACAAACCCCAACAGCATCTCCCAAACTTGAACGCTGCACTTACCTCGGCCTTCGGGAAGATCCGCAGACCGCTCTTGCCTTCCCATCTGTCTGGAATTTCTGCCACAAAGTACAGCCCGCGCGCACGGTTGCACTGGCATATCAGAGGGATATCTGCCAGCTTGCCGCCCACCGGCAGTGTCCGATCGTGGAAGCCGAACGGGTCCGGGCGCTCCCGCTTGAGGCGCGTGGCCGTAACCCATATGGGATGAATCTCGGACGAGGCATCTGGATTACCCTATCGATCCTCGTTTTGCTGGCGATTGCCATCTGGTTGTTATGGATCTTTAATCCGGTGAGGAAACAGGTGAGCATTGTGCCTGGATTCCTGCGTTTTTCACCAGCAGCCCTGGATACGCCGACGAAAGAGATGGCCTCCTCCCCCAGTGCTGCGGTCACGCTGACAGACACTCCCGGTCTGCCATCTCCGGCACCGTCCAGCACGGAGCCTTCCAGTTTGGAATCTGTAAGCCCTGTGGATATGGTTTGCGGCTACCAACTGGACCAACCCATCCATGCAGGTTATCAGCTTGTTCTCCACCGCGCGAAAGGCGGGGAGAATTTGAACAAATACGCCAGCGATTTCGATACTACGGTGGATGCCATCCTGGCGGCCAATTACCAGCTCCCTGTGCCGCTGCGCATCGACTGGGTACTGGTCATACCAATTGGGATCACCAATATCGGCGAAATGCCGCCTTTCGAACCATATTTTGAAGCCTCGCACGGGCTAACGCTGGATGAAGTCGCGCAGACCCTTTCCATGAATGCATCCGACCTGAGAGAATCCAACAGCTTTGCTGATGGCTGCCAATCTGTTGCTGGTTGGCTGCTGGTTCCCCGCGCTGCCCTTCCCTGAACCTCCATGCCTTCGATCCTGTTTGTGTGCTTCGCCAATCGGGTCCGCTCGCCGTTGGCTGCCGCCTTTTTCCAAAACAAACTGATGGAAGCCGGGCTGGCAGGGGATTGGCACGTCCAGAGCGCAGGGACCTGGCCGGAGGCGGGAGGGACCATGCCGCCGGAACTCCTCCGGGAGTTCGGTGCGCTTGGCGTTCATCTGGATGACCATCGCCCACGCGTGGTGGATGAGGAATTGCTGAATGCCCAGGACTTGATCCTGACGATGGAGAAGGGGCAGATAGAGTCTCTTGAGGCTGAATTTCCCCACATTCGAGGCCGCATCTTTCAGCTTTCGGAAGTCGCCGAGGGCTTGAAATACGATATACCCGATCCCACGCGCGATCAGGGAACCTCGTATGCGGAAACGGCTCGCGATCTAAAGGCGTTGGTGGAAAAAGGGTTTACAGAAATCTGCCGCAAAGCGTCCAATGCCAGCATCTCTGATTGATACCCATGCGAAATGAATTGAATCCCACTCAAGTCGATTTACTGAGGGATGTTCTGGATCACCTTGACTCCCTGGATCACCTGGAAGACCATCCCTGGACGCGGAGCCGGTTGGTCCAGGAGGAATGCGCGCGCCAACCCAGCTTGACGGATCGGCCGGCCGGCCAGCGCCTGGCTTTTGCCGTGGTCCATGCCTTCGAAGAAATGATCCCTTCCGCGCCTCCCCGGCAGGGAAAACGCCTGGACACGCGCTGGGGGGAGTTCGGCCTGTTGGCTGCCAGGTACTTTGCCCCTTTCCTGAACGGGCAGCGCTACCCGGCTTCCCTGCGGGAGGCCTGGCATGAGATGGACGCGGCCATCCAGTCCTTCGCTTTCGATGGTCACACGGATGCAAGCGACGAGGAAAAACTGCGCTACCGGCTGGTGGCGAACGAACCCGAAGTCGCGCCTGACAGCACCCTTAGCGACTGGCATCGCAAAGGTATCCAGAAGCTGGCCGAGGGCATCGAAAGGCGCGAAAAATACTTGCAGGGTTTGCCAGTCTCCAGGATGGAGCAGTCCGCAGCGTTGACCCCGGGGAAAAAGAGTAAATATGGCGGCCTGATATTGAAATTATCCCTGCTGGGTGCAGTGCTGCTCCTGGCAGCTGGACTTGTGCTGGCCGGTGTGAAGGCGCGGCGGGCGTATGACCTGGCACTTGTCGTCCGTGACGATGCTGGCAGCCTCAAACAGCTTGCCAATTCGGGTATGGACCTTGCAGCCCTGAAGGATGCCGGCCCCGCACTTACCACCCTGCGTGGAGATTTTGGCCGACTCAAAACAGAGGTCCAACCATTTTTACCGTTCACGCCCTGGCTTAGAGTGGGTCCCTGTGTATGGAGGCGACCTGGCTTCGAGCGGAAAACTGCTGGAGATCGCCGACCTCCTTCTAAAGGGGGGAGAACAGTCCTATTCCGCGCTCGGCCCGCTGCTTTCCGCCCTGGAGCAGGATAAACCGCTGACGCCTTCACAGGCGGTCCATCTGCTCGATCAGGCATCTCCCGAGCTGACCCAGGCTCGGGACGATCTGAAGCGGGCGGCCTCGCTCCGCTCCGAGGTGGATATTACACAGCTTTCCCCGCGCACGCGAGGCCTTGTGGATCAGTACCTTGATCCGCTTTTGCCGAAGCTCACAGATGGGTTGGATGCCGCCCTGGCACTCCCCGGTTTCATGGGAGCAACCAGCGCTGGCCCCAAAACCTATCTGCTGCTGGCGGAGAACGAAGACGAGCTGCGCGCCACCGGCGGCTTTATCACCGCGGCCGGTAACCTTGTTGTCCGGGACGGGCAGATCCTTTCCATGACCTTCCAGGATACGGGGCTTCTGGATGAATGGGCAATGCCCTATCCTCCCTCGCCCTGGCAGTTGGAAGACTATATGAACAGC
>CAWEKL010000002.1:0-222443 GCA_963809585.1 uncultured Chloroflexia bacterium
AGGGGAGACTGTAAAGGAGTGATCGATGGCAAAACCTGTGGCCGGAACTGAAAAGCCTTATCGCCCGGATGGGAAGTCGATTGGGATCGGAGTAGCCATCGGGATGCTGCTGCTGACCCTGCTGCTTGCGGTCGGCGGCCGGGTGGAGGAGTGGAATTTCGGGATCATGAAGGTGGTGATCCCGACCCCGGGGGGCGGCGCCGCTCCTGCAGCGGATGCCAGGGAGCTGGATATCGAATCCCTGCCGGTCCACGTATTTGATTACGATGGATTGGGCGATGCCGGAGTCCAACAGGGATGGGGGAAATTTACCGCCGCCTTTTTGAACGGCAAGGCCAGTTACCTTTTCGATTACGACCTCCCCACGGATGGCAAAGCGGGGTACGCCGGGCTGGATTTTCGTTTCGAGCAGACCCAGGATCTGTCGCAGTACCGGTCCATGAAAGTGGTCCTGGAGTATTCGGATGACCAGGCCCAGTGCGAGCTGTTCTTGAAGGACGTCTCCTGGAAAGCCGATTACTTTCTGCTCGGGAAAACCACTCCCCCCGGAGGCTCCCTGACGATCCGGGGACTGGAATATTCCTATGAAATCCCGCTTTCCCTCTTCCAGAAGCCGGATTTCAAAGCGATCTACGAGGTCGGCCTGTCAGTGGATACCGATATCACCACGGGTACGCACCGGATCACCTTGAAGCAGATCACCTTCGTTCGTTGATGAGAGTTGCCCCGCTCCGCAAGGCGACCTTCCCCGGCCCCTGGACCTCGGACTTCCTGCACCGCTCCCCCTCCGGAAGTGTTACACGGCAGCTCGAAGACCCTTCCAGAACAGAGGATCCACTCATTTCTCGATTGGAGTGCAGACCCTACAGGTTTTCCCGGCTGTCCGTAGGCCCTCATGGGTGGGCTGCCTTGCCAGCCATCACGCGTGCTCGCGAAGGAAACCTGTAGGGTCTCTCCACATTTCCTGCTCATCGGAATTGGCACAAAAGCTCTGTATACCCGGGCATCAAAGAAAATGATGTCCGTATTTACTTCCTCCCCGAATCCCCTCACAACCTCCCGGCTTCCCTTGCCGGTCGCACATATATCTCGGATCTTTTCCTCGATCCACTCCTGGTTTGCCGCAATCCATTCTCTATTCACCAGTCTCTATTCTCTAATCTCTAGTATCTCCTCTTGGTTATTGACTTTATTATCACAATCCCTATAATGGACTTGTATTGACATCTATATTTCTTGATCCCGGTATGGCCAGGAAACTCTTCCAGATCGACTCGGAAAGCAAACTGCCCCTCTATCACCTGATAGAGATCAACCTGCGTGCCATTATTGCACGGGGCGATGTAGCGGTGGGGGAAATGCTGCCCCCCGAATCCACCCTGGCCAGCAGCTATGGCGTAAGCCGGCTCACAGTCCGCAGAGCCCTGGACGAGTTGGTGCGGCAGAACTGGCTGAGCCGCAAGCACGGGGTCGGCACTTTCGTGAAACAGCCGGTGCGGACCACGATCACGGCCAGCAAATTGAGCTTCACCGAACAAATGAAGGCGGTCGGGCGCAAGCCAGGCAGCCGCCTCCTGGAGAGGAACCTGCTGCCTGCCCCGGCGAACATTGCACGAGCCCTGCAGGTGGCGGAAGGCGCACCCCTGCTGAAAATTGTACGTCTCCGGCTCGCAGACGATGTCCCCATTCTGCATGAGGCCGCCTTCCTGCCGCTGGATCGATTCCCCGGGCTGGAAAATTACGAGTGGGGGCCGGAGGATTCGCTCTACCGGCTGCTCAGGGAAAAGTACGCTATCGTTGTCAATGGCCTCGACCACACCATCAAACCCACGCTGCTTACCGGTGAACAAGCCGGATATTTTTACGTCCAGGCCGGGCTGCCATCGCTGATCAGTGAGATCATTGCCTTCACTGTGGATGGCGACCCGGTGGAATACTCCTTATCGATATCCAACGGCGACAAAGGAGAATTCTATTTTCGTTTCCGCCAAATTGAGGCCGAAGAAAGGAGGTCCTCCGAAAAACGATCCGCAGCCTGAACTTGCTGCCCATGTCCCAATCGATTCCGATCATAAGGAGAGAAGAAATGAAGTTCCTCAAGACCGTTTTCGCGCTGGCATTTGTCCTCGCCCTGCTCACCAGCGCTTGCCAGCCCGGGCAAGCCCGCGGCCCCGTAACCATCCGCGTGCTTTCCATGGAGCAGGCCGGGCCGACCGTTGACGAAATGAATTCCATTGTGCAGGAGTTCAACAAAGCCAACCCGGATATCAATGTTCAGATCGAATACGTCTCCTACGACGCCCTGCACGATAAGATCACCACGGCCATGGCCGCCCAGCCGCCGGCCTATGATGTTTTCCTGGTGGACGACATTTGGTATGCGGAATTCGCCAAGGCCGGCTATCTGATGGATGCGACCAGCCGCCTGACCGACGGTATGAAAGCCGAGATTTTCCCCTCTGCGTGGGACATCACCACCGTGGCTGGAAAGACCTATGGCATGCCATGGCTGTTGGATGAGAAGTATTTCTACTACAACGAGAAACTCCTGAAGGATGCCGGTTTCACCGCGCCGCCCAAGACCTGGGAGGAAATGCTGACGCAGGCCCAGGCCATCAAGGATCAGGGCATTGCCGAATTCCCCATCGTCTGGTCGTGGGGCCAATATGAAGCCGCGATCTGCGACTGGGTTACTTTGCTGTATGGCAACGGCGGCAGATTGGTGGATGAAAACGGCAAAGCCGCCTTCAATGATGCGGCCGGCCTTCAGACCCTCACCTGGATGGTGAAGACCGTGGATGACGGGCTGACCAACCCCTCTTCCATCTCCTATGTGGAGGAGGATGTCCGCAACGTGTTCTCCCAGGGCAAGGCTGTCTTCGCCACCAACTGGGTCTATATGTACGACCTGGTCAACTTCAACAAAGAGCAATCCAAGGTGACCGGACAGGTCAAAATGGGATTGATGCCCTCCTTCGATGGGATGGGTGTCCAGAGCTCAACCATTAACGGTTCCATGGGCTTCTCCGTGGCCGGGAGCTCCGCCAACCAGGATGCGGCCTGGAAGTACGTGGAGTTTCTGACCTCCCAGGATGTCCAGAACCGCTATTCCGTGCACCTGCTCCCCATCTGGAAGACCAGCTTCGAGGGCGAATCCCTGACCAAGCTCGAGGGCTACACCCCTGCCAATGCCTCGACCGTGCCCATGTTCAATGAGCAGTTCCCCTTCGCTCATGTGCGTCCCAAGGTTCCCTTCTATCCGGAAGGATCCAAAGCCATCCAGCTCGCGCTGCAGGAAGCTCTGACCAAGCAGAAAACTCCGCAGCAGGCCCTGGATGATGCCGCCGCGAAGTGGAACGAACTCGCCAAGTAATGGATATTTGTGAAGCCGGGGACACGCGGTGTCCCCGGCTTCACACTCATGACGCATGAAACAGCAGCGCAATCTTCAGCAACAGGATGCTCTGGTCGGCTTTCTGCTGACCTTGCCGGCTCTGCTGATCATCCTCGGCATCTCCCTGCAGCCCATTCTCACCACCTTATATCTGAGTTTCTTCGAGACCACTCTTGGCCGCATCACTCCGGACCATTTCGTATTCTTCGGTAATTATGCAGATCTGCTCTCAGATTCCGTCTTCTGGGTCACCATCGGGCGGACCATCTATTTCACCGTCGTTTCCGTGGGTCTGGAGCTGGTGCTTGGGTTGGCCATCGCCCAGTTGATCCATTCCCATCCGCCCGGCTGGAAATTCCTGCGCACCAGCCTGATCATCCCCTGGGCCGTCCCCACCATTGTGAACGGCACCATGTGGCGCTGGATCTACAATGCAGATTACGGGGCGTTGAACGGGCTGCTCATGCAGCTCGGCCTCATCGATAAATACATCCCCTGGCTCACCCGGCCGTTCACTTCCATGAATCTGGTCATCCTGGCGGATATCTGGCACAGCGTTCCTTTCATTGCTCTGATCCTGCAGGCTGCGCTCGCCACTTTGCCCACAGAAATGGAGGAAGCCGCGGCTGTGGATGGCGCCAATGCTCTCCAAAGGTTTGTGTACCTGCGCCTTCCGCTGCTGCGTCCGGCCCTGCTGGTGGCTCTGGTGATCCGCACCGTGGAGGCTTTCCGGGTCTTTGACGTGATCTACGTCATCACCAACGGCGGGCCGGCCTTCGGGACCGTGACCATTTCCTATCTCACTTATCTCGAAACATTCAGTTTCAGTCATATCGGGCGGGGAGCCGCGCTTTCCTTCCTGATCTCCATCTTCACGCTGGGTATGGCATTTCTCTACATCCGCTTGCTCTACCGGCCGGAGGAGAATACATGAAGAAGAAACTCCGACCTCTCGGCCTGGGGCTGTTGACGATTCCCGTCTTCATTTTCATCTATCTGCCGGTGGCCTGGCTGCTCATTTCCAGCATTTCCACTCGCGCCGAACTGCTCTCCACGCCCATCCACTGGATCCCTCAGCAGCCCACGCTCCAGAACTATCTAAACATCCTGACACCCGCTGCCGGTACATCTGAAGTTGCGCGGACGTTCAAGATCACCCTGCTCAACTCGTTGATCGTCTCAACGAGTGTGACGGTCATTGCCCTGATACTCGGCTCCGTAGCCGCTTACGCCCTGGTGAGGCTGAAATTCCCGTTCCAGCGCACAGTGCTGCTCGGCATACTGGGGACGCGCATGATCCCGGAAGTATCGCTGGTCATTCCCCTGTATATCCTTGCCTCCCAGGTGCGCTTGTTCAACGGCACTCTTTAAACACCCCCTATATTCTGATCATCACTTACCTGAGTTTTGCCCTGCCTTTTGCCATCTGGCTGATGGCCTCCTTCTTCCAAACCATCCCGGTGGAGCTGGAGGACGCGGCCCGTATCGATGGCTGTACCCGCCTGCAAACCCTCTGGCGCATCATCATGCCGATCTCCACCCCGGGCCTGGTCTCCACGGGATTGTTCGTTTTCCTCACCGCCTGGGATGAGTTCTTCTTTGCCCTCATCTTCACCAGCACGGTGGCCGCCAAGACCGTGCCGGTGGCTATTGCCGAATTCACCGGTCGCTACGTGGTGGATGTGGGCGGCATGATGACCGGCGGTGTTCTGGCCGCCATTCCGCCCGTGCTCCTTTCGCTTGATCTTCCAACGCTATATCGTCAGCGGCCTGACGGCCGGGGCAGTCAAGGGCTGATGACGCGCGTCGCCATTGGCGTTGACCTCGGAGGGACGATCGTTCGCGCGGGAGCGATCTCAGCCGACGGCCGCCTCCTTGCAGTGCGCGAGATTCCCATAGAGGCGGCACGCGGCCCCGAGCCTGGACTGAGGAGTATCCAGGGGCTCATCGAGCAGGTTCGGGCGGAGTTTGAGACAGAGTCGTTGATCGGCATCGGCATCGGCTCCACCGGGCCGGTGGACCCGCTGCGCGGCACCATCCACAACCCTTACACGCTTCCCACCTGGGAGGCTGTTCCCATTACGGGCTGGATGCAAAAAGCCTTTGACGTGCCCGTCACATTGGAGAACGATGCCGATGCGGCCGCGCTGGGCGAATACTGGTACGGGGCGGGCCGCTCGGTGAAGCGCCTGTTCGCCGTGACCGTCGGCACCGGTGTGGGCACTGCTCTCATTCAGGATGGACAGATCTACCGGGGCCTGAATGGCCTCCACCCGGAGGCCGGGCATATGCTGCTGGACCCTGCCGGGCCGCCCTGCTATTGCGGCGCACACGGCTGTTGGGAGAGCTTCTGCGCGGGGCCTTCCATTGTGCGCGATGTGCTGGAGATGGACCTTTCCCATTCCATCCTTCTGCAAATGGCAGGCGGCGCGCCCGAAATAATCGACGCACGCATGGTCACGGAAGCAGCCCGCCTCGGGGACCCGGCTGCCCGCCAGGCTATGGACAAGGCCGCCCGCTACTTTGGCCTGGGAATCGTCAATGTCATCATCGCCTTCCTGCCTGAGATGATCGTGCTGAGCGGCGGCTTGATGAAAAGCTCAGACCTGTTTCTACCGGCAGCACAGCAGGCCATCCAGACCCATTCGGTCATGATCCCGGCCGGGCAGGTGCGCATCCTGCCCGCGCAGCTCGGTTATCACGCGGGGCTGTATGGCGCCGCCTATAGCATTTGGTCAAAGGAAAATGGACAATCTGAAAAATAACCCCTACGTGCAGGATGTGATCAGCCAGGGCAAAGCAGTGCAAGCGGCGCTGGCCCAATTCGACCCATCCCCCCTCCGCGACCTGGCAGAGTCCATTCAGGCAGGCCGCTTTGACCGCATCCTGCTCACCGGTATGGGCGGCTCGTTTTTCGCCTCCTATCCGGCTCTGCTGATCCTTGCCAACGCAGGCCTCCCCGCCATGCTGGTGGATTCCGCCGAACTGATCCATCACTGCCGCGGAATGGTGACCGCGCGCACGCTGGTATGGGCCACCTCGCAATCCGGCCGCAGCGCAGAGATCGTCTCGGTGCTCGCGCTGGCCCGCCAGGCGGGCGCGACTTTGCTCGCAACGGTGAACGACCTGGACAGTCCGCTCGCCGGGGCCGCGCAGGGAGCCGTGATCCCCATCCACGCCGAGGTGGAAAAAACCGTCTCCACCCGAACCTATACCAATACGCTGGCGGTCAGCCAGTTGGCTGCATTGGGTTTCGTAAATGAGAATCTTGAGCACGCCATGGAAGATCTGCGGCTCACCGCATCCAGCATGGAGGACTACCTTGGAGATTGGGAGAAGCGTCTGAAGGTGATCCAGGAGCGCATCCCGCCGCCCCGCAAACTGATCCTGCTGGGCCGCGGCCCTTCGTTGGCATCGGCCAACGCGGGCGCGTTGATCCTGGGTGAGGCCGCCAAATTCGCGGCCATTGGCATGCAGGCCGGCGAATTCCGTCACGGCCCTCTTGAACTTGCAGCCCCCGACTTGACCATCCTCCTTTTTGCCGGACCAGCAGGGACCCGCGAGCTGAACCGCCGGTTGTACGAGGAACTAAAGGAAACTGGATCCCACGCGGTGTGGGTCACTTCTTCCAACGAAGCTGAGACTCCCACATCCATCTCGATGCCTCATGCGGAAGGGATCGGACTGCCGCTGGTCGAGATCCTCCCCATCCAACTGCTGAGCATGCACATCGCCCTGTCAAATAACGTGGAACCCGGAAAGTTCTTCCGCGTGGGCAAGGTTACCCTGAGGGAGTGAGACCCGGGGTTCCAAGCCCAACAAAGCGGCAGGCGTGCGGGCAGACCCTACAGGTTTTCCCGGTTGTCCGTGGGCCCTCATGGGTGGGCTGCCTTGCCAGCCATCACGCGTGCTCGCGAAGGAAACCTGTAGGGTCTCTCCACATTTCTTGCTCATCGCTTGACAGTCGAACAAATGTTCTATATACTGGCATCAGTGCAAATCATGCCAGTATCTCTTACCACATCCGACCCCATCAAATTATCCCGACCCATCCCGGCCGATCTGCTTGATTTTCAGAACTTTTTCTCGATACACTTCTGGCTGACTGCACTCTATTCCCTAATCACTAATCTCTACGCTCTAATTGTTTTGAGGATCGGCATTCGCGGCAGACCGGCGCGTCAGGCGCCAGCCACGTGCACGCGCACGCGAGCATGCCGGCACGCAATCGGCGCACGCAGGCGCCGGAGCTACCCCTCACGATTTAGCGGACAATTGTTATTGATTGTTCCGGCAGCACATTTCCACGAAAAAACACCAAAAAATGCACGTTTTTTGAGCAAAACAACAATTCAATCAGGCGAGCAGGCATCCAGCCTGCATCGCCTATTCCGGCGCACGGAGCGCCGGAATCGTTCCATGGTGGCAATTACTCGGCCGCACCGAAGTGGGACGGGCCGGGAGATCGGAGCCATCACGCCACACGCAGGCAACGCAGAGTGGTTGTGTCCCAGTGGGACACAACCCGAGGCGAGTGCGTCGCAAAATGGTAGGGGCGTAGCGGCGCTACGCCCCTACGTGACCATTCTGCAAGGCGGCATTCACTCTGCTCCTCTCTTGCACCCCGGAGTAGAACAGGGTTCCCCCTTAATCCACCTCAACATCGACAGCGGAAACCCCGAGGAAACGGGCGAGGTCCAGGGCCTCTGCGCGGAGGCCGGCAGCGATGCGCGGCGCAAGGGAGGCGAAACCCGTCACCTTCACGTTCAGCCGGTCCCGCTCTCGAGCATGCCCCCACACTCCAGCGACCCGGCCATCCACAAGGACTACAGGAGTGATCCAGCCCTGCGGCCGGTAGACCTTCCGACGGTGCTCCAGGGCCACGAGATGTCCCCTCTCTCTATGGCCGAGGAGAAAGGTATCGAAATAGGGCAGCAGGCGGACCAGCGGGCGTTTGAAGCCGGCCCCCGCCAGCTCCTCCAGATCCTCGCGAAGGAGCCCGGCCTCCCAGCCCTCCACCCTGACCGCGGCGATGGCGGCACCGAGGCGGGCCCAGACCTCACGGGCCGCCTTGATCGTCAACCCCGTCCACATGGAAAAGTCCGTGGGGGAGGCGGGGCCGAAAGCCCGCAGGTGCTTGCGCAGGAGGAGCTCTTCTGCCTCTTCCCGGGGCAGATCCACCCAGTGCGGGATCCATGCGTCTGCGCGAACAAAAGTCGGCTCGCCCCCGCGAACCGGACCGTAGCAGACCACCCCGCGCGCGGCGGCAAGATGCAGCAGGTCCACGACCGGATAGTTCAAATGCCCGACCGGGACCGCGGCCAGCTTCGACTGGCGCCCCCAGCCGCCTCCCTGGTAGGTCTGCATCTGCACCCCCAGAGCCCGGCTCACACGTTCGGCGATCTCCGGCCGGGTGAGCGGCTCGTCCAACACACCCAGCGCCGCATCGATGGCGGCATCGATGAGGCGGTCCGGCACACCCTTTCCGCGGGCCCAACGGATCTCTTTTTCGGCGCGCTGCGCCGAACCCCGGACATAGACCGCCAGCTGCGCGGAAGGGACGAGGAAGAGCGTGCGGCGCATGCAGGAGGCCTTGACCAGTAGCCCGTTCGCGGAGAGCCTCTTCCACCTGCGCGACCTGGAGGTCCCGGAGCCTCGACCAAAGCGAGATCTGCGCTGCCGGGAGCAGCTGCGCCTGTGCCCCGCCCATGTCCCCGGCCACCCGGACGAGATCCTTCGCCGAGGCGCGCTCGGAGAGGTGATGGCGGGCGAGCCGAAAGGCGATCACCTGGTCCCAGGTGATCGATAATGGGTCATGGGGAGCGCGTGGGCATGCGGGTTCATTTCCTCAAGTGAGAGATCAAAGTGCGATGATACCACTCCCCGCAACTGCCAACGTTCCATGGAAGGAGCTGTAGAAAAAGTTGTACTCAGAGCAACGCTATGCGATCACCGGCTCGCGGCCGAATATCTCATCAATCTTCTTCATCTGCTCGCTGCTCAGCAGGCCGAACTCCATCGCCTGGATGTCCTCCTGCACCTGCGCAACGGTCCTGAAGCCGGGGATGGGAATCGTCCGATGGCTGCGCGTCCAGATCCAGGCCAGGGCGATCTGGACCGGGGTCCGAGGATCTCCGGCCTCGCGCGAAATACTTTCGCACCGCCTGGATGCGCTCAAGGGTTTGCGGCGATCTCCCTGCCCGGAAATCCCACTTGTGGCGCACATCGTTTTCCGGGAATTTTGTATCCAGGTTGAACTTGCCCGAAAGATTACCCATGGCAAGAGGGGTCCGGTTGACGCTGGCAAGATCATATTCCTCGCAGACCTCCAGCATTTGAGGCAGCGTATCCATCTGCCAGGCCAGATTCAGAAAATGCTGGATCGCCGTGCAGTGCGCCCCCTGCGCGAACACCCGCGCCCCTTCCGGATTGTCAGTGCTCCACCCATACCAGCGTATCTTGCCCTCCCTGACCAGCTCTTCCAGCCTGTCGCGCACCTCGCCTGCGCTGCCGGGGTCATATTCGTCCACATGGAACTGGTAGAGGTCGATATAGTCCGTTCCCAGGCGGCGCAGGCTGTCTTCACAATCCTGCCTCAGGCGGCCGACGACATCCGGGCTGTCGGTGACGCGCCGGCTCTGTTCATCCACGTGGTAGCCGAACTTGGTCGCCAGGATCACCCGGTCCCGGCGCCCGGCAAGCGCCCGACCGAGAACCCGCTCGCTTTGCCCGCAGCCGTAGTTCGCGGCCGTATCGAAGAAGTTGACCCCTGCATCCAGAGCATAATGAATGGCGCGGATCGACTCGCCGTCATCCACCTCTCCCCAGCCGGCAGGGTCATCCTGAAAAAACCAGGGCCCGCCGATGGCCCAGCAGCCCAGGCCCATTGCGCTAACCTCCAGATCACTGCGTCCCAACCGCCGCTTGAACATGGTGCCTCCCGATCGAAAATAGTATGCAGACAACACGATCCCCCAAACATGGATGCGTGCTCGTTGGAGACAGTCTATCAGAAAAGGCTGCGGAATAAACCAGCCTTTCGCCTGTTTTACTGCTTGACAGGTCGTGCTACAATAACATTGAAGAGAGCTTGCTTCTCTGCCCGGCGCATTCCATTTCTCTGGAGGGCGCCTTTTATTTTGAATCACATCCCGGGGCCGGCAGCTGCTGCCCGGAGAACCGCACTCGCAGCGGGCTTGCCAAAAACAACGGCCTGCCCCATAATCGGCCTGACATCATCCCGACCACAGGAGCGTTCATGATCCACGCAGCGGCAGAACCAGACGGAGCACAGATACAGAGCATCACAGCCAGGACAGGTTTTTTCAACGAAGAGGAAGTCGATTGCGTGGCCGTTATCTGGAATGAATATCTGACGCCTCGGCCCGGAAGGCAGCGGATATACCTTTCTGGTGGACCGGGACGGGGATCAGGTGCTGGGCTTTGCCTGCTATGGTCCGCGGGACCTGGCCACTGGCGTGTTTGACCTGTATTGGATCGCCGTGGACCCGGAATGCCAGCGCAGTGGTGCAGGGCGCAGGTTGATCACGGCCTCCGAGGAGGCTGTCCGTAAAATGGGCGGCCGGCTGCTGATCGCAGAGACCTCGGGAACGTCGCTTTACGAGCCCACGCGCAAGTTCTACATCGGCATGGGCTATGCCAACGAAGCGACTATCAAGGATTTTTATAAAGAGGGGGATGACCTGGCGATCTTTGTCAAGCGGTTGTGAGACGACCGTGGGTCTGAGAGAAAGGTAAAGCTATGAATAACAATCCTGACCGGTTCCGCTCCCTGGCCGCCGGATTTTATGCGTGGATCAGCGCCGTCCTATTCGGCGGGATCCTGCTGGATATAGCGTACTCAAAAGCATTGTCCAGCATTACCGGAACCGCAGGGGCCTTCTCCTTTGTCTCGGATGTATTCCTCTGGATCGGCTTTATCACAGTGCTTGCCGCCCTCGCTGCAATTGTCCTTTCCTGGAATTCGGCGGCTGCGAGGAACCTGCTGATCGCCAGCCTCCTATTTTTCAGCCTTGAATTTCTGATCCCCCTCTTTTTCGCCTCGTTCCTCCAAAACACAGAGGGCTTCGCCTTGGGTCCCTGGCTGCGCATCCTGCCAACCGGGATCGCCTCGATCCTGGCGTTCATGGCTTGTCAAACTTTTCCCGCCAGAGATCCCCGGTCTTGAGAACCATCCACAGGCTGAACTCTCCTAGAGCCGAACGAGCAGATCCCGCTCAATCCGTTTCTTTTTCGAAGAATAATTCCATCGTCTCAGCCGGCCAGTCTGCTGCCCGGTTCGTGCTCTTATCCACATAGGCGACGACCATGAGGCAGCGCGAGAGAACCTTCCCGTTCTCATCCGCCATGCTGCATTCTATGTAGGCGTCCGGACCGCGGGCCTCGCGCACAAAGGATGTGATCGTGATCTGCTGATCTCCGACCGCGGACCGCAGGAAATCGATCTCCATCCTCCTGACCCAGGTCATGAACGGCAGCTTTTCCAGGGTCTTCATGTCCCACCCGGCATGCTCGCGCAAGCCCTCCATCCGGTGATCCACAAAGTAGCCTGAATAAACCGCCGTGCGCATGTGATTGTAAGGATCGAGATCGGAGAATTTGACCCTGTGTGTGGTTTTGTAGAGAACCGGTTTTCTCGACATAAAATTCTCTTTCCGCGAGTTGTTCATAAACAAGCAATCAGATTTACCATTTTGAGATCCGACCCGGCTCAACCAGCCCTGCGTGATCGGCGCTTTTGATTTAGCGCCGAATCCTCGCCATTAATCCGCAGTTTGAGCCAGAGTTCCCGGCATCCAAAACGCCATCAAGAGCGAGGCGATCAGCGCCAGCGACCCGCCGAAAAGGAAGGGCGCGGAAGGACCGAACCCGCTCCATGCACCGGCACCCTGCCAGAGGATGCCCGCGATCAGGGAGGAGGGGAAAGCCAGCAGCCCGATCACTGCGTTATACGTGCCATATGCGGTGCCGCGGAGATTATCCGGCACCAGGTCGGCGACCAGCGCATTGGCGCTCCCGTAGGCCATCCCGTAATACAGCCCGTAGACCACGTACAAAAGCCAGACCTGCCAGGCAGACTGTGCCAGAGCGAAGCCAAAATAAATAACCGCATAGACCAGCCACCCGCCGATAATGAGCCGCCGCCTTCCGATCCGGTCGGAAAGGGAGCCTGCCGGGGTGGAGATCAGCGAATAGATCAGGTTGAACATAACGAGCATGATCAGGATGCCGATCACCGAGATGCCCAGGTTCTGAGCGCGCAGGACCAAAAATGCATCCGACGAGTTGCCCAGCGTGAAGATGCTGACAATGACCAGAAAGATGCTGAACGGACGGCCCATGCTGCGCAGGGAGAATTTCGGCGTGGCCCTTTGCCCCTTGACCGCCACATCCTGCGCACCGATAATGAGCGATAGCACCGCCAGAAACGCCGGCAGCAGGCTGATCAACACCACCGTCTGGAACGTTGGCTTTGAAAGCGCCAACGTGTTCTTTTGCGCCAGCCATACGACAACCACAGCGATGAGAATGCCGACCAATGCGCCGGCGGTGTCCATGGCGCGGTGGAAGCCAAAGGCCAGCCCGCGCGTTTCTGCGCTGACCGAATCGGCCACCAATGCGTCGCGCGGAGCGGTACGGATCCCTTTCCCCACCCGGTCCCCCCAGCGGACGCCCGCGATCAATTCCCAGGTGCTGGCGATGTAAAAGAAGGGTTTTACGATCGCCGAGAGCCCATAGCCGATCACTGCCAGCCACTTGCGCCCGCCCATCTTGTCCGAGAACCAGCCGGAGAACAGTTTCAGGATGCTGGCAGTGGCTTCGGCGATCCCTTCGATCAGGCCGATGATGTTGGTCTTTACA
Organism: uncultured Chloroflexia bacterium; assembly: GCA_963809585.1. Classification (GTDB taxonomy): domain Bacteria; phylum Chloroflexota; class Anaerolineae; order Anaerolineales; family Villigracilaceae; genus JACPVF01. The sequence continues at coordinate 13,277 of CAWEKL010000002.1, forward strand.
CCCAGCACGTTCGACAGGAACAGGGGCAGGATGTTGAGCACCATTTCGCTGGAAACATCCATGAAAAAGCTGGTCAGTCCGACTGCCCATACGTTGCGCGGCAGGTTCTTGATCGTTGGTCGTTCATTCAATACCGTGGTTGGTTCGCTCATATATTCCTGTTTTCCAGATCTGATATTTCACACATGAATGCAACCCTTCTGAACGCAAAGGGATGCAGCAGGTATCTTACCCCACCGTTCATGGATCAGGCCGGCGAGTAAACCCTGCCAATACGCAGGTGGAGCGGCCAGCGCACGCGCCGTGTCTGCCCCGGTGCACCCCAGGCTTCTTCCAGCTCCGGCCAGAGCAGTTTCAGGGGATGCCTGCCGTGCTCGGCCTGATATCGCTGCGCTGCGGACCAGCTTGAGAGGAACCCTGCCATGTGGTCCAGAGGCCAATCCGCCTGCATGACCATTTCAGGGGGTTCGAACTCATCAAAAGGAAATGGCAGCGTGCGGTAGCGCTGCTCAATATATTGGATGGCCTCCGGCCAGTAGCCGGCCAGCACTTCGCCATAGTAGCGCGCAATGATGGGATCCACTGCCGGATCGATCTCCGGCAAATGATAGGTCCATACCGCCAGTACTCCCCCGGGAGCCAGCACGCGCCGCACCGCTGGATAGAACCGGTCGAGATCAAACCAATGGACTGCAATTGCCACCGTCACAATGTCCACGCTGCCCGGTGGCAGCACTATATCCTCGGCCCGCTCCACGCGGTACTCGATGCGCTCATGGGGCAGCGCACGGGCAAGCTGCTCTACGCTGGCATCCGTTGCTACCACATGGTCGAAGTGCCGGACCAGTTCGAGCGCCGCCTGGCCATTGCCCGTCCCGCAGTCCCAGGCCAGCCGGCGGCCAGGAGCGACGGATGCCAGATATGCAAACAGTTCAGGCGGATATGTTGGCCGGAAACGCGCATAGTCCCCAGCCTGCAAGGAAAAGTGATCTTCAAATTCTGTCATCAGGGATCCAGGGGAGTTTGAAACCGTGCTCCCGATTACTTGGAAACCGGCACAAGAGCACCCGTTTTCTCCGCATAATCCCAACCGTCAATGTCAGGAGGGGTGATCCCAAGCGAGCTGAGCATGCTCTTGATCTGTTCGCGGTGTTCGGTGGCATGGTTGATGGCTTGCAGCATGACGACCCAGCTCTCCGTAAAGTACCCATCCGTTGTCTGGATCCGGCCTTCCGGGAGCCGGCCTGCCTCATCCTCTGCCAGTGCCAGCAAACCCTCCCCGCTCCGCTTCGCGGTCTCCTGCAAGTCGCCATTCTCCTCGGTGGCCTGGAGTCTTACCTCCAGCGGCAGCGTTAGAAGTCCAAGATAGTGCTGCTGTGAATATACAAGATGCTGCAAAGTGCGGCGGATGGTTCCTTTGGTGGCAGAGTGGGGCTGCGCCTCCAGCTGCTCGTCGCTCAGAGCAGCACAGGCTTCAATGATCTTGTTGTTTGCCCAGAGATTATGCTCATACAATTTCGTCAGGATTTTCCCGGTCATCAGATGGCTCCTTCACCGATAAATGTCACCATGGATGACCACAATTATAGGTTGTTTCCTTTTCGGGTCAAGCATGCAGACGCTCCTCACAAAGATTGCATAAAATGGGGCGCCTGCGCATCCCCCTGGCCGAAACTCCAGCGATTAGAACTACTCCATAACGATACTCAGGCTTCGCGAGGATACCTCGCGAAGCCCAACTCGTATTACCCCTGGATATTTCTGTTTCTCCTGGCTGACACGCCGCCAGGTCTTAATTCAATCCGAACCGCCTGCCATCCCCCCAGTAGCCTTCAGGCCGCTGATAAAGGCCTGTTTTTGCGCAGCGGAGAGTCGCGAGGATGGATGGAAGAGCCAATACTGGATCGGCGGCATTTCGCCCTCTTCGATCGCCCCTACCATCTCATTCAGCTCTCCCGGCCGGTTGCCCCAGTCCGAAAAGTTGAACTTGGCCCGCCCTTCGACCACATCGTTGTAGATCAACCAGGAGGCAGGCGCAATATTGCTATACCATGGCCAGGTGGTCTCATTGCTGTGGCACTGAAAACAGTGGTCCTTCGCCATTTGCCGTGTCTCCGGGCTGGACCAGGCAGGCTCCTGGACCACCGGCGGGTTGGTGTGGTTGCGACCGAAAGGTACAAGTTGCAGCAGAATAAAACCAACCACCCCCACAATGACAAGCCAGGAAATGATCTTTTTCATGGATAGCCTCTTTTCAAAGAATAAAATCATTGTACACCCTCGGTTCAACTTTGTGAAATTAAACACATGATACTGGGTGCATCCTTAACAGACTTTGATTTCCTGGCATAAAAAAAGAAGCGGGCGATAAAGCCCGCTTCCTCCGTTCGTTTGCGTTTATCCCTTCTTCTTTTTCGCCGCCTTTGCCTTATTCTCCTCCACCCGGAATTTGACAATTTGCGCGATCAGGTCATAAGGGATAGGCTGGTCCAATGGGAACTGGACTGAGCCTTTTCCCTGCTTGTAGATGGAAAGCTCCTTCTTGAACTTTTCGATCCCGGTGGGAATGGGATAAAAACCGATATGCTCCTTGAAGGCAGCAAAGTAAACCAGGTTTCCATTTAAGATGAAAGTGGGCATCTGGTATTTGATGGTCTCCTGCGCGCCAGGCGCAGCCTTTCGGATCGTTGTCCTGACCTTCCTAAGAATTTTTTGAACCTTGGGCGGGAAGCCGGAGATATATTCATCCATGCTGGCGGGTACGTTTGGCTCATTCTTCATCGCTTCTCCTTAACTCAGGTAAAGGTAATAATTTGGATACGCTCGCACGGCTCCAACTATGAAATAAATTCGAAACGTCAGTGGGAGGATATTATACGGTCAAAGATTGGAAATCGCGCTTATGCCGTTTGTTTATCGCAAGTCCCGCCAAAAGAATCGGCAGTGAGCCGCACAATCAAGCCCGGCTCACTGCCTTCGCTGTAGGCCCGGTTTCCCGACGATCAGGGCGTGGTTCCCTGGCCCGGGATGGTCCCACCAAAGTCAATGATCGGCATCGTCCCGCCGTCGCTGATGACCCACTTGCTGTTCTGGCTGAGCTCCTGGGCGATCAGCACTTGAATATACTTCTCGGCCAACGCCCCCTTCCCCTCCAGCTCCGCGAGGATCGATCGCAATGCCTGTGCCCTGGCTTCTGCCAGCTTGGTGACCTGATACGCATCCCCCTCGGCTTTCTTCTGGGCGGTATAGAACTGGCTGTCTGCCAGGGTACGCTGCTGGGAGGCTTCGGCTGCGGCCTGCTCCTGGAGCTGCTCCGCCACCATGCGGTTCTTGATGGCATCCACCACCTCGCTGGGCGGGGAGGCGCTCTGGATCTGAATGAGGATGAATTTCACCCCATACTGATCCTCTTTTTGCTGAAGGATGGAACTCACTTCCACGTTGATCTCGGCGCGGCTGTGCATGACCTCATCCATTTTGCGGGTGTTGACCACATCCCTGAGGGTGCCTTGCACAAACCCGGCAACGATCTGTTCCGGATCCAGCACCTCCAGCTGGTAGCGCACAGGGTCAGCCACCCGGTAGGTATAGAGCAGCGAAACGTCCATGGTCACATCGTCTGCGGTCATTACCGCCAGATTGTCGATGCTCCCCGATCGTTCGATCACGATCACCTGGATGACCGTATCAACGAAGGGGATCTGCATATGCCAGCCAGGCTGGTCAATGCCGACGAATCTCCCGCCTCTCAGATGCAGCCCTCTCTCGTAGGGGCGGACCTTGTAGATCGCGGCCCTCGCAAGGGAAAAGACCGTGCCGCCCACGATCAGCAATATGATGATCAGCAGGGCATTCTTGTATACCCACTCTATGCAGCCCAGTCTGCCGCGGCTGGTGCGGCCATCCCCCGGGTTGGCTTCGTCCAATTGGGTATTGCGTGACATGATTTCCCTCCATTTGAAACAACATGTCGATGCAGTAGCAGCAACGCGTGAGGGATCAATGCCCCCACTCAATATGTCGTTAAACGACATATTACAACTTTCCCTCGGGAAAGTCAATCATCAAAACTCAATTAGCTGAAAAGCGGGGCAGGTTGTTCCCTGCCCCGCCTTCAAACTCCAATTACCGATGCAATTTCTTGGCTGCCACGAAGCTCAACCCATTCTCAGTCAATGCGCGCGCAGTATGGTTGAGCGCGTCGAACTTGTCCAGGAAGTTCAACCGCAGGCAGTCCCAATCGCCGCTCTCGATGACCTCCTTCTTATCCCGGAAGTAATCCAGGATGTCGGAGGGATGCGAATGCGTCGGCTCAACCTCGGGGTCGCCGCCTTCATGCTTGGCGGAGATATTGGCCACATGGCCCGCCAACTGCACCAGTTCCGCCCGGCGGTCATAAGGCTGGCGCACGATGCTCTTCCACGTCTCGGTGATGTGATGCTCGAAGCGCACCACCTCTTCAAAGCCCAGCGCCTTGCGGAACTCGGCAGTGGTCTCCATCGTCTGGTTGTTGACCGAGTTGCACCAGTTGAAGCCGATCAGCGGTGAGGTGCCGTCATCGCGCGAGAACAGCTTGGCCGCCATCAGGATCCACGAGGCGTGATAGGGATTATCACTCCCAAAGAAGACCGAGATCTTGAACTGGATGTCCACGCCCAGCCGGTAGAGCAGGAAGCCCAGCAGGATGGTCCCTGCGTTGAAGTTCAGCACCTGCTGCACGCCATAGGTGGTGTAGTAATAAAGGAATTCATCCAGCCATTGCAGGGCATGCTCATTCGGCTGCCCGATGCCACCGAAGTATCCCGTGATCGTCTCGGGACCGTCCAGATGGATATTGGAACCGTCGGTGCCCTTGGTATCGAGTGTCTCGACATAGCTCGCGCCGATGATGTCCATGGCCGCAGCGATGGCAGGCAGGTCCCCATCCGCCTCCTGCTCCTTCATCTTGCGCACCTTGATCCAGCGGCCGGGCATCAGCGACCTTTCGGCAATGGCCTTCTTCGCGGCCGCGATCACCCAGGGGAAGTATTGCAGCGCGCTGATCTCCAGGGTGACAGCAAACTCATCCTTGAAGCGGATGGGAGCCGACCCATTTCCGCGCACCGCCTGCCGATATTCTGCAACCGAGACAAAAGCGCCACGGTCGCGCTGTTCCGCCAGCCATTGCAGGTCCGCCAGATAATCCGGCTGGACAGCTTTCACACATTCCAGCAGAGCAGGGAGCTGCCGCGCGGCCGTGGCCCTGGCATTGATTTCCTCTGGCGTTCCATATTTCGCAATGACCGCCAGCATCTCATTGATCACCCGGCTGTCAGGAGCCAGCAGGAGCCCGTTGAGGGCATCCAGCCTGGAAGCCGGGATCTGGAGCCGTTCACGCAAGTCGGTCATGACGGGATCCTTTCCCCTCTTCGGCAGGCTCCAGCATCTTCAACAGTTCGTCATACTCTTCATCCGGCATGCCGAACCAGTTCTCCGGCGCGGGGAAGGTCTTATCGGTGACCTCCTTGACGTATTTGCTCAATCCCTCCGAGATGACCGCCCCGGCATTGGCAAAGACCTTCGCCATGCGCGGCTTGAACTTCGGGTACAGCCCGAACGCGTCGTGATAGATCAGCAGCTGCCCGTGCGCGTGCGGACCGGACCCCAGCGACATGATGATGCAGTGCTTCGCCCGTTCGGTGATCAATTTGCACAGGCGGTCCGGCACCATCTCCAGCAGGATGCAGAACGCGCCGGCTTCCTCGAGCGCTTTGGCGTCGTCCAGGATCTTCTTGGCCTGCGCCGCGCCCTTGCCCTGCAGGCGGAACCCGCCCAATGCGCTGGCGCTCTGCGGCGTGAGGCCCAGGTGCCCGATGGCAGGGATGCCCGAGCGGACGATGCCCACGATGCGGTCGGCCATCTCCGCTCCACCCTCCAGTTTGACCGAGTCGCAGCCCGCCTCGGCCATGAAGCGCCCGGCGTTGCGGATGGCGGTCTCCACCGAAGGCTGGTAGCTCATGTAGGGCATATCGCCCACCAGCCAGACGTTCGGCGCGCCCCGCCGCACCGCCGCGCTGTGGCGGATCATGTCGTCCATCGTGACTGGCAGGGTGGAATCGAAGCCGAGCATGGTCATGCCCAGGCTGTCGCCCACCAGGATCATGTCGATGCCCGCCTGCTCCTGGAAATACGCGGTGGGATAGTCGTAGCATGTCAGCCAGGTGAGAGGTTTCCCCTCCGAAACTATCTTGAATAGACCCGGCAAAGTCATTTTCTTGCGGCCTTCAGCCATGCAAACCTCCATGATCATATGTGACAAGAATGAGCGGCAACCCCCGCTTTGCCCTTCCTCAATATACCGATTTTCCCCCTTCAAGTCACGTGCCATTTGTCACGAAAGGAGCCTGCCTGCCGGAGGAGGGCCGGGAGTATACTTGCCTATCCCGCCTTCCCCTACAACTCATCATCGCGGCGCTGGCACAGGCGCGCGGGCCTTATCCTGGAGACCTTTTTGGAGGTATGCCATGTCCATGGAAGACCGCCAGACCCCGCTGGCACTGGTAACCGGAGCTTCTTCCGGCCTGGGAGCCGCCTTTGCAGAACGGCTGGCCGGGGATGGTTTTGACCTTATCATTACGGCCCGCCGCAAGGACCGCCTGGATGCCCTTAAGCAGCGCCTTGCAGGAACAGATCGCCGCATCGAGATCCTGGCGGCTGACCTCTCCGACGGCGCTGGTCTGCAGGCTGTCGTGGATCGCATCCGGAGCGAGCCCACGCTGGAGATGCTGGTCAATAATGCAGGCTTTGCGGGCTATATGCCCTTTATCCAACTGACACCCGAACGGGCAAGGGAACTGGTCAACCTGCAGGTGATGGCCGTGGTCCAGCTCACCCATGCCGCCCTCCCCGGAATGATCGCACGCGGCCGCGGCAGCATCATCAATGTCTCCTCGCGCCTCGCCTTCAGCGGGTCTCTGGGTTCCCAAAATTTCCCCAAACGCGCCGTCTATGCCGGGAGCAAGGCTTTTATCAACACCTTTACCCAATTACTGCATAGCGAACTGGAGGGCACCGGCGTCCGGGTGCAGGCGCTGTGCCCGGGTCTGGTAAATACGGAGTTCCATGCGGCCGCAGGCGTGGACAGCGGCCGATTTCCCCCTGCCGCTGTCTCGAGTCCCGAGGATATCGTCACTGCTTCGCTGGCCGGTCTCGAACTGGGCGAGCCTGTCTGCATCCCCACCATGGAAGACCCATCCCTTTTGTCGGCCATTGAAGCCGGCCAGAAACATTTCTTCGAGAACACCCGCGGCGGTCAGATCGCCTCCCGCTACCGGAAATAACCCGGCTCAGGCACTGCTAATCCTCCTCTAACTTTGCGCCAATGTCCCTCAGACACAAAATACCTACAATCTTCTATAAAGGCCGCAATTTTTGCGCGCCGAAATAATTTCATGACGGAGTCAGCCTATGAACCTCGACAAATTTACACAAAAATCCCAGGAGGCGATTTTCCAGGCGCAGGAGATCGCCCACGAACACCAGCACCAGACCATTGAGCCTGCCCATCTTCTGCTGGCCCTCATCCGCCAGGAACAGGGCGTGGTCCCTGCCATTGTCACCCGCGTCTCGGGCAGCGTGAACGCGCTGCGCAGCGAATTGCAGAACGAGCTGGACCGCAAGCCCAGGATCCAGGGCGCCAATATGGATGTCAGCCTGGCCGGCCCCACCGCGGACCTGCTTACCGCAGCGGAGAATTACGCCAAAGGGATGCAGGATGATTACGTATCCACGGAGCACATCCTGCTGGCCCTTGCTGATTCCTCGGAAGGCCCCCTCCTCGCCTCCAATGGCCTGACCAAGGATGCCATCCTGAAAGCCCTCAAGGCTGTGCGCGGTTCCCAGCGCGTCACCAGCGAAAATCCGGAGACCACCTACCAGTCGCTGGAAAAATATGGCCGCGATCTGACGGATCTGGCGCGCAAAGGCAAGCTCGATCCCGTCATCGGGCGGGATGAAGAGATCCGCCGCGTCGTTCAGATCCTATCGCGCCGCAGCAAGAACAACCCCGCCATCATCGGCGAGCCAGGTGTCGGCAAGACTGCCATCGTCGAAGGCCTGGCGCAGCGCATTGTCAATGGGGATGTCCCCGAGGGGCTGAAGAAGAAACGCCTCATCCAGTTGGATATGGGCGCGCTGGTAGCCGGAGCAAAATACCGCGGTGAGTTCGAGGAACGGCTCAAAGCCGTGCTCAAGGAAGTCACCGAATCGGCCGGGGATATCATCCTCTTCGTTGACGAGATGCATACCGTGGTCGGCGCGGGAGCCGCGGAAGGCGCCATGGATGCCGGCAACATGCTCAAACCCATGCTGGCCCGCGGCGAGCTGCATATGATCGGCGCCACCACGCTGGACGAATATCGCAAGCACATCGAGAAGGATGCCGCCCTCGAGCGCCGCTTCCAGCCTGTCATAGTCGAGGAGCCGAGCGTGGAGGACACCATCTCCATCCTGCGCGGCTTGAAGGAACGCTACGAGGTCCATCATGGCGTGCGTATCACGGATGCCGCCGTCATCGCGGCTGCCACCCTCAGCAGCCGCTATATCACCGACCGTCACCTTCCAGACAAGGCCATTGACCTGATCGATGAAGCCGCTGCCCGGCTGCGCACCGAGATCGATTCCAAGCCCCAGGCGCTGGACGAGATCGACCGCCAGATCATGCAGCTGGAGATCGAACGCGAGGCCCTGAAAAAGGAAAAGGATAAGGCTTCGAAAGAACGTCTTCAAAAACTGGAACAGGAGATCGCCGGATTGCGCGAAAAGTCCAGCGCTCTCACCACCCGCTGGCAGGCCGAAAAACAGGCCATCGGCGAACTGCGCCAGCTCAAGGAAAAGATGGAACAGACCCGTCTGGAGATGGAACGCGCCGAGCGCGCCACCGACCTGGAGAAGGCTGCCCGCCTGCGCTATGGCGACCTGCGCCAGCTCGAGGAAAAGATCCAGGCCGCCGAGAAACGCCTGCGCTCCATGCAGGACGGCGAGAGCCTGTTGAAGGAGGAAGTGGATGCCGAGGAGATCGCCGCCATTGTGGCGCGCTGGACGGGCATCCCCATCTCCAAATTGCTCGAAGGCGAGATGCAGAAGCTTCTCCACATGGAGGAGGGCCTGCACCTGCGCGTGGTCGGCCAGGAGGAAGCCGTGCGCGTTGTCTCCAATGCGGTACGCCGCGCCCGCGCCGGTCTGCAGGACCCCAACCGCCCCATCGGTTCCTTCATCTTCCTCGGCCCCACCGGTGTGGGCAAAACGGAGCTGGCCCGCGCGCTGGCGGAGTTCCTCTTTGACGATGAGCATGCCATGATCCGCATTGACATGAGCGAATATCAGGAAAAGCACACCGTCAGCCGCCTGATCGGCGCACCCCCCGGCTATGTGGGCTATGACGAGGGCGGGCAGCTCACCGAAAGCGTCCGCCGCCGCCCGTACAGCGTGGTCCTGTTCGATGAGATCGAAAAAGCCCACCCTGAGGTCTTCAACGTCCTGCTTCAACTGCTGGATGACGGCCGACTGACCGATGGGCAGGGCCGCACCGTGGACTTCCGCAACACGGTGGTCATCATGACCTCCAACCTGGGCAATCAGCTCTGGGAGAATAACCGCTCCGCCAGCCGGGAGGAGGTGACCCGCATGCTCCAGAACCATTTCCGTCCGGAATTTCTCAACCGCATCGATGAGATCGTCGTCTTCCACTCGCTGCGCCGGGAGCACCTGGCCGATATCGTGAATATCCAATTGCGGCGCGTCGAGCGCCTGCTGGCGGACCGGGGCTATCACCTGGAGGTATCGGATGCCGCCCGTGAATATCTGGCGGATAAGGGCTATGACCCGGACTTTGGCGCCCGCCCCCTCAAGCGTACCATCCAGCGCGAATTGCAGGACCCCCTGGCGCTGCGCATCCTGTCCGGCGAATTCCATGACGGGGATACCATCCTCGTCGACCGCGGCACGGAGGGCCTGGTCTTCTCCACCTCCGCGCCGGTCATTGAAGGCGAAGTGGTAGCCTGAACCATCTCACCCCGCCTCTCTCCCGGCTTCGCCGGGAGAGAGGCGGGGGTACCATAAAAACATGACACCTGCCTGCCTCCCTGCAACCATTCCTATGCTAAAATGTTAAATATATAGGCCTGCCCATCCATCCAGGAATCGACCGGTCGGATAGGGTCCACGGCGATGCAGCAATAGCGGGGGCTTTGGATCATGAGCAGGCAGATATATTATGACAAACGGAACGCGTATCCAGGTCAGGTTCTACGAGGATTCCAACTTTGGAAAATCCGACAGGCGGTTCTATGAAGACCGCCTGAAGTCTGGCCGCGTCACCACCGCAGCCGGGCTGGTTTTGGACCTGGCCGTGGTGGCGGACGGCATCGGGGGGGAGAATGCCGGGGAACGCGCGGCCGAGATGACCATTGACGAGGTCTTCGATTACGCCCGCAGTTCACAGGATACCGACATTCCCATGCTCCTGCAGACCGCGGTGGAGTTCGCCAATGCCAAGGTCTATCTGGAAGCCCAGCAGGAACGGCACAAACAGGATATGGGCTCCACCGTTGTTGTGGCCGCCGTCCACGAAGGCCGGCTGTATATTGCCAACGTGGGCGACAGCCGCGCCTACCTGGTGCGCGGCCGCCAGCTCCGGCAGTTGACCTGGGACCATATCTGGGCGAACGAAATGGTCCGCGAGGGGACTCTCACACCCGAGCAGGCCGACGCCCACATCCGCCGGGACGAATTGATGCGCTCCATCGGCTATGAGCCTCAGGTGATGGTGGACCTCGGCCTCTATACGCAGGATGACCTCACTGAGGAACAAGCCCGCCACGAGCAGGGCCTGCCACTCAAGCCCGGTGACCGCGTGCTACTCTGCACTGATGGATTGATCAAGAAACGCCGCCGTGCAGACGGCCACTATGTGGAACCCAAAGAGATCATCGAGATCCTTTCGGAGGCTCAGGGCGGGGAGAGCGCGAAACAGCTGGTGGATAAGGCGCTGGAGCGCAAGACGGACGACAACGTTTCCGTCATTGTCATGGAGGTGCCGGACCGCCTGCCCGTCCATTTCCCGAAACCCGCACGCACCGTGTTCATCGGCATGCTTGCCTTCGGCCTGATCGGTCTGGCTTTCCTGGTCCCCTCCCTGCGCAAGGTACCTGCCGCTCCGACCCTTCCGCCCATCGAGATCAGCCAGGACCAGGCATACATCTCTGAAATCCAGGAGACCGAACTGGAATTCATTCCCACAGGCGACGACGCTCGCGCCGTGGTGGGTGGAGAGTACATTGATTTTGTACCGGGCGCGGTGCTGAAGACCGGCCCTGCTGAAACTGGTTATGTGCTTGTCGGTCTCCCCGGGCGCGCGGAGCTATTCCTGGGCCCTGCCAGCGAGGTCCAACTGGTTTCGTCTGACCGCACCGGTGTCGTCCTCCAGCTCCAGGCCGGGCAGGCCATCATCAACCTGCAGAAGGATTTTCCGGCGGACCGCAGGCTGACCGTTTATTCGCCCGACTGGGCCAAGACCTGGGTCAGCCAATCCACCATGTGCCTGTGGGTCGAACCGCAGAGCAACGAGTTCAACCTGGACTGCGTGGCGGATCGCTGTGGTTACGAGAATGGGAGCGAACAGGAGCAGTTCATCTCCGCAGGCTATCACGTGCAGTTCTCCGGACCTGCACTGAAAACGATGGATATCGGCCTTCAGCCCGAGATGTGCCAGTTCGTTCCGGGGCTGGTCCCCTCCTCCACGCCAACTCCCACATCCACTGCCACGCAGAGGATCGCCCGGAACAAGCCTCAGTTGAACTCCACCCAGACGCCCAAGGCCAAGTCTCCAGTCCTTCCCCCCCGCACACCGACGCGGCTCCCCAGCCTGACGCCGCTTCCTACGTTTCCCCCGATTCCCACCGCCACGGATACCCCTGTCCCGCCGCCCACCGCCACAGATACCCCTATACCGCCGCCCACCGCCACAGATACCCCTATACCGCCGCCCACCGCCACAGATACCCCAATACCGCCACCCACCGCCACGGATACCCCTGTACCGCCGCCAAGTGATACACCTACAACAGATCCGGGGGTCACTCCCGTTGGCGGCAATCAAGCTTTCACCGGAACCCCGCCCACGCCTTAATACAAACCCGCGCGATCCATGAGATACTAGGAGGGGTGGCCTTCGGCCACCCCTCATTCTTATCCATTCTTTGAATATATCCGTGCCAATTATCCCTGAATTTGCCTTCTTACCGAGAGTCATGCATAATAAGGGTCTGAGGAACCTGCCAGGCGGGATTCCATTGGAGACTACGAGTGGCTGATCCTTTATTGACCCTGGATGCGGACCAACAAGTCAGTGCTGTTCAAAAGAACACACCTCAGAACGATCGCTGGCGTGCGGGGCAGATCGCTCCGCACCGCGGCCATCCCTTCACCCTGGTAATCGTAGCAGATGGGGAAGGCAGTGATAAGGCCGGAGATTTTGCCAATCAGGCTGTGGAGATCGCCTTCGCCGAAGCCGAGTTCCGGCGGGATGACCCGCTCCCGAAACTTTTGAAACACCTTGTCCATCAGATGAACGAGGTGATCGCCCAGCGCGGCACCGGGGATACAGCCGGCGTCACCCTGGCAGCCATTCAGGGCGATGAGGTCTGGCTGGTGCAGGCCGGCCGCCAAACCCGCTGCTATCAGGTGCGCGGGGAGCGCTCGGTCACCGCCTTGACAGACGATAACGAATATTGGCTTGGCAGGGGCTCACCCGCGCCAGAATTGGAGCCGGCGTCCCATAAATTAAAACGCGGCGATAAGCTGGTATTCTGCACCGATGGCCTGTTCGCCGGCGACCTGGTCAAATCCGCAGACCTTGCCAAGATCGACCGCTATCAGGATGTGAAAGGCGCAGCCCGCCACCTGAGCGCGATGGCCATGGGGCGCAATGTCAACGACAATGTCACCGTGGTGGTCGCTGCTTATGGCCGCAGGAGGGGTTGGCCCCTGCGGGTCCTGGCCTTTGATCTGGTGGGCGTGATCCTCGCCGTCCTGATCGTTACCAGCCTGGGGACTTTCATCGCCAATTACGCTCGTGTCCTCCCCCGCCCGCCTGACCTGGGGATCGCGGTCCTCGCCGAAGGGGCTGCTGCCGGGATCGAGCAGTTCCAGACCATCTACCCGGGCACGGATATTACCGCCACATCCACCAATCCTATCCACCTGCGCCTCAAGCGGCGGGAATCGCTGGATAGCAGCCTGACCGCATCCATCCCGGATGTGGATCTGTACCTGGGGACCGGCTCCTTTGCCCATCTGACCAGCCTGGATGTTCAGGGCTTCATGGACGCCCAGAATGGCATCCTTCAGCCCACCAACCTGACCGAAATTCGCCTGAACCAGGGAAGTGCCTTGATCCTGAGCCAGGCTGACCGCACCTTTTACGTCTGGCTGGATGTGGGCGAAAATCCGCGCGAGCCATTGATCCTCTTGAAGGGGGAAAAGGCTGCCCTGGCGATCAGCCGGGAGGGCGGGCAGATCAACGCTTTCTGCTTTGAAGGGTCCTGCTCCATCCATTCCGGCAGGTTGTCCGAATCCTTCCCGGAGTCCCAAAAGATCTCCTTCAACAACGCCATCACTACCCTCGAAGGTCTGTCTTTCCTCCCTCTGGAGCCGTCAGACTGGGATTCCTGGCGGGCACTGTGCTCCGCTCCGCAAGCCGATCCGCAAGCCGTGCGCGGCACCTGCCGGATCCTGCTGCCCTAGCGCCGGAAACTCCCCTATTCCAGTCTGCTATAATCCCAGCCATGATCCTGGTCACCGGTGCCACCGGTTTCATCGGCCGGTCGCTGGTCCGAGAACTCTCGGCGGCAGGCCATCCGCTGCGAACCCTCATCCGCCCCTCGCGCCGCAGCCCGCGGCTGCCACGCGGCGTCCCGGTGGAGGTGGCCGTTGCCAGTCTTGCGGATCAGCGCGGTTTGCGCGCCGCCTTGAATGATGTGGATGTGATCTTCCACCTGGCCAGCGCCGAATCCCAGGGCAGCCGTGCCAACCTCCTCGAAACCGATATGAACGGTACCCGCAATCTGGTCGAGGCGGCTGCTGATGCGGGCGTCCAGCGTTTCATCTATGTAAGTCACCTGGGGGCGGCCCGCGCCTCTGCCTACCCGGTTTTCAAGGCGAAGGGGGTGGCCGAAGAACACATCCGCCACTCCTCCATCCCCTATACGATCCTGCGTTCCTCCATCGTCTACGGCCCGGAAGATCACTTCACCACCGGCCTGGCGCGCCTGCTGCGCATGTCGCCGGGCATCTTCTTCGTGCCGGGCGGCGGACGGACAGTCCTCCAGCCCTTCTGGGTGGAAGACCTCGTGGCGTGCCTGCTCTGGTCGCTGGAAACCCCGGAAACGGTGAACCAGGTCTATGAACTGGGCGGCAGTGAGTATTTCACATTGCGCCAGATCCTCGAGATCATCATGCCCATCGTCCATGGCCGTCGTTACCTCGTCGAGCTGCCCAATATCTTGCTCCGCTATCTGACCGTTTTCTTCGAGAGTTTTGTCCCCGGTTATCCTGCTTCCTCCTTCTGGATCGACTACGCCTCCATCAGCCGCACCTGTGCGGCCGATTCCACCCTGCGCGCCTTCGGCCTCATGCCGGCCCGCTTCACCTATCGTCTGGATTACCTGGCCTATAAACCCTGGTGGCAGCGCCTGTCGCGTGCCTTTTCCTCCCGCCACGAGGACGCGCTGGAACGCCTGCACGAGCGCTTCCCACACCTGCCTGGTTGAGTCCATTTCCCATGTCCCCCACCATTCGCCTTCTCGAATCCACTGAAGACATGACCGCCGTGGAGGAACTCCAGCGCCAGGTCTGGCCCGGCAGCGAGACCGACGTGGTCCCCGCGCACCTGCTGGTCACCGCCATTCACAATGGCGGACTGGTGCTGGGCGCCTTCATGGAAGAGCGCATGGTCGGCTTTGTCTTCGGTTTCCCTGGCTTGGAAAAAACGCCGGACGGCCCGCGTGCCAAGCATTGTTCGCACATGATGGGCATCCACCCCCTCTATCGAGACGCCGGTCTGGGCTTCGCCCTCAAGCGCGCCCAGTGGCAGATGGTCCGCCACCAGGGTCTGGACCACATCACCTGGACCTACGACCCTCTGATGAGCCGCAATGCCTATCTGAACATCGCCCGCCTCGGCTCGGTCTGCAACACCTATCGCCGCTCCGAGTATGGCGAAATGCGCGACGGCTTGAACCTCGGCCTGCCCTCCGACCGATTCCAGGTGGACTGGTGGATTCACAGCCGCCGCGTCCAGCGCCGCTTGAGCAAACGCCCGCGCAAGCCTCTCATGCTGGAGCATTTTGAAAAAGCCGGGGTGCTTCCCGCCTACCCGCTGAAAATTAACGATGCCGGCTGGCCGCGCCCGCCGGAGCATTTCCCCGCCCCGGATGGCCGCCTGCTCCTGGCCGAGATTCCCCCTGATTTTCTGGCGCTCAAGGAAGCTGATTTCCCGCTGGCGCGGGATTGGCGCTTCTTCACCAGGGAGGTCTTCGAAACCGCCTTCAACGCCGGTTATATCATTACCGATCACATCTTCGAGCGTTCCGCGGCCGCGCCCCGCAGCTTCTACGTGCTCACCCACGGCGAATCCACCCTGGATGCCGCCCTTTAAATATGTCATTGCGAATCAAACGGACGGGGCGGGTAATTCCCGCCCCGTCCGTTTGATTCAGCAATCTCACGATCTCATGAATGGATTTTGTTAGGCGGCCTGATCCCCGAACTTCAACAGCAGCAGGATATCGTTCAGCGCGGCCGCGAACAATTCGTGCATGACCTCTTCGCTGGCCGTATAAGGCCCCCCGAACGAACCGTCGCCGTACACCTCGCGGACCGTCCTTGCATCCATCACCGCGCTGGGCACCTTCGCCGGGGTCTTGGGCGCCTCCGGCTGCTCCCCTGCCATCGTGAACGGGAAGGCCTCCAGCCAGTTGGCATGCCCGGGCTTGAGGTTGTGTTTCCTGCCCACTTCCTCCACCGAATGCGAAAGCCACCAATCGTACCAGTCCATCTTCAGGCCCGGCAGTTCATTGAGCAGCGCGCTCAGGTGCGCCTTGCCAGCGATGTTCCCTCCGTGCCCGTTGAGCACCAGAATGCGGCGAAAGCCCTGCCCTGCCGCCGAGCGCACGATATCCTCGAGCGCCGCGGTCAGCGTGCTCACCCTCAGGCTCAGCGTGCCGGGGTACGCCAGGAAATAGGGGGAAACGCCAAAGTTCAGCGGCGGCGCGACGGGCACGCCCGTCTGTTGGGAGGCCGCGTCCGCCAGCGCCAGCGGGATCTTGACATCCGTCAGCAGGCTCAGATAGGCATGCTGCTCCGTCGACCCGATCACCAGCATCAGCCGGTCATCGCTTTGCAGATATTTCTCCACATCCATCCAGTTGAGGTCTTCGAGTCGCATGGTTTAGGGTTGGGTGGTCGGTGTCTCAGTAGGTAGAGGGGTCTCGGAGGGAATGGGCGTCTCGGTGGGGAATGGCGTCACGGTCGGCTGGAGGGTCGGCTCAAGGGTCGGCGTGGGTGTCGCCGGCAGGCTGATGTTCAGCCGCACGAATTTCTGCACCTCGCCGTTCGTCCCGGTCACCGTCAGCCGCAGCGTGATGATCCCATTCGGTACGCTGGACAGGTCCCACAGATACAGTGTGCCGTCCCGCACCGGGGTATTACTCTGGTTGAGCAGCGCCCAGTTGCCGGGCTGGTCGCCCAGGCCGTATTCCAGCCGCCAGGAGCTGAACAGCGCCGTCGCATCCGCGGTCCCCTTGATCTCCAGCGCTGGCGCGGTGATCGCCTGGCCATCGGAAAACGCCAGGTTGATGAGCGGGTGAGGGTCGTCGGCGCGGCATTCCCGCTCGGCCGCGAACAAGGGCTGGCGCGGCAGGCCCTGCTGGTCCAGCCAGTCGCGTCCCTCCCCGCTGCGCAGCCATTCGCGCGCCCACGGATCAGAGACATTGATGACCGTCTCGTCGTCCACGAAATCCTTGCAGGCGTCCGAGGCTTCCAGTCCCGTCCACACATCGATCCTCGTCCGGCGCAGCAGGTCCTGCCCCGCCGGGAGGGGCAATTGATCGTAAGCGAAAACCTCATTGATCTGCTGCTTGCAGTACTGGGAGGGTTCTGTGCCGGAGAGCGCGCAAACCACCCGGTCCACGATCCCCTGCGGGCGCGAGATCGGCGTCGGGTTGCCGTTGGTCAAATACGGCACGGCGAACTGCATGAATTGCGACCAGATGGGGGCCGCGCCCGTCAGACCGGTGGTATTGACCATCGGCGTGTAATCGGCATTGCCCACCCACACCCCGGTCACCAGGTCGGGCGTGTATCCGAGGGTCCAGTTGTCGCGGAAATCATTGGTCGTGCCGGTCTTGGCCGCCACCTGGAAGGGCAGGTTCAGCAGCGAGTTGCTTCCGAACATCCAGGAACGGGCCTGGTTGTCCGAAAGGATGGAGGAGATCAGATAGGCATGCTCGGGCCGGATCACCTGGTCGCCCGGCTTGGGCTCGTACTGATAGACCACTTGCCCCTGGAAGTCCGTGATCTTCAGGATGGCTACCGGAGGCACGCGCTGTCCGCCATTGGCGAACACCCCATAGGCGCCGGTCAGCTCCAGCAGGCTCACGTCCCCGCCGCCGAGCGTCAGCGCCAATCCATAATCATCGCGCGTGAAAGTGGTGATGCCCAGGCGCTTCGCCATCTCGACCATGCCGCCCGGGCCGTAAACGCCCACAAAATTCAGCGTCTTGACCGCCGGGATATTGAAGGAGTTCGACAGCGCCACGCGCACGGTCACCGGGCCGTGCGTCCGTCCGTCGTAATTGACCGGGATATACGGCTCACGCGGGTCGTTCGGGTCGCCCGAGGGAGGAAATTGCGAGGGCACATCCCAGATGAGCGTGGCAGGCGTCCAGCCTTTCTCGAAGGCAGCCACATAGTTGACCGGCTTGATGGAGGAGCCCGGCTGGCGCGTGGGGCTCACCGCCATATTGATCTGGCCTGCGATGGCATCGTTGTAAAAATCGGGCGAGCCCACCATGGCCAGGATCTCCCCCGTCGAGGGTTTGATCGCGACCAGCGCGCCGTTATGCGCGTTCTTGTCCACCAGCGCCGCCACCTGCTCGGTCACCAGGCGCTGAGCCTCGTCCTGCATGGTCGGGTCGAGCGTGGTCTGGATGGTGAAGCCGGAGCGGTAGATGGTCTGCGAATCATACTGAGCTTCCAGCAGCGAGCGCACATAGTTGACCCAGTGAGGGTAGCGCGTATCGATGGCCGGCGGATGGAAGGTATAGGCCTTCATCTCGTTCGCCGCATTGGAGGCCGCGATCGGGTCCACGCATACCGGCGTGGGCGAATTGCTCACGTGGATGCAGCCCTGTTCCCGGCTGAGGTCGAACATCAGCACCAGCACCTGCTGCTGGCGCAGCAGCGTGATCTCCGGGTTGGTATAGATGTCGTACACCGCCGGAGACTGCGGCAGGCCCGCCAGGAAGGAGGCTTCGCCCAGCGTCAGCTGGTCTACGGACTTGCCGAAGTAGGTCTCGGAGGCTGCTTCGATGCCGTAGGCCAGGTTCCCGTAATAGATCTCGTTGAGATACAGCTCCAGGATCTGGTCTTTGGTATAGCGCCGTGTGATCTCCGCAGCCAGGATGATCTCGCGCGCTTTGCGCGTGTAGGTGCGCTGCGCGCGTTCCTCGGGGGTTAGCAGGAGGGCGCGCGCCAGCTGCTGCGTGATGGTGGAGGCGCCGCCGCCCTGGCCTCCCGTGGTGTAGTTCGTCCAGAGGGCGCGCACGATGGCCCAGAAGTCGAAATCCCGGGTGGCTGTAGAAATCCTTGTCCTCCGTGGCGATGGCTGCGGCCACTGCGATGGGCGAGATCCTCTCCAGCGGGACGTAGGTGCGCCGCCCCGCGTTGGGATCCAGGATCTCGTACAGCAGGTTGCCGTTCCGGTCGAGGATGCGCGTGGTCTCGAACTGGGAGGCCCGGTTGCGCAGGTCCTCCACGGGGGGCAGTGTGCGCGCAATCGAATAATACTCAAACAGAGCCAGCGAGCCCAGGCACAGCCCGACGATCACCAGCACAAAGATGCCCGCAATGATCAGACGCATGAGGCAACCCATGCCGCCCCTCCAGTTGATATTGTTGAAATTGTTGAGCGCCTGGTTCAGATTGAAGCGCGGCGCCCGCGGCGGAGGCTGCCGGGGTGGTTGTGCGGGGGGGCGTGTCACGCGCACAGCCGCCTGCCGGCGGCCTGTGCTGGGCCGGTCGTACGCGGCGGGCGTGACGCGCGTTCCATCCACATCAATCTGATCGACGCGGCGGGGCAGCGGCATATTATCGCGGTCCAGCGCCGGCAGGTTGAGCGGCGGCGTGGATCCGGAAGGGGGAATGGGCGTTTGGAGAGAACCGTTCTTCTGCGGGTCCGTATTGGCAGGCAGGTCGGCGCGGGTCTCTTCCTCGGAATCGAGCAGCCGGCGCAGTCGTTCGTCGGGATCTTCAGGTTCGATGTTGGTCATACTTCACTGGGGTTTAGACGCCACAATGACCGTCCAGGTTCCCTTCATGACGGTCTCGTCCTTCTGATTGCGGACATCGAAATCTATGGTTACAGAACCGCCGTTCAGGCGGGGGTAGGGTTTGGTCTCGGTCACGAGCAATTCGGCATGGATCGTATCGCCGATGAAGATCGGCTTGGTGAACTTCCAGCCGTTGATCTCGCGGAAGGCAATGACTGTGCCCTCCAGGATGCCGGTGCGCAGGGCCAGCCCGGAGGTGATGGACAGGCCGAGCAGCCCGTGGGCAATGCGCTGGCCGAAACTCGTTTTGCGGCCGTATTCGGCGTTCGTGTGCAGTTGGTTGTAGTCGCCTGAGAGCCCGGCGAAGGTCACGATGTCGCTCTCAGTGATCGTCCGGCCCACGGTCGTGATCCGCTGGCCGATCTGGAACTCCTCATAATAAAGTCCTGTCATCCTGGCGCTCCTCCGGTGAAGTCCTGATGCCAGATTATACCCTTTGACCTCCCGTTCAACTGCCCGTACAATATAAGGATGCGCGACTGGTCCCTTGGCCCTGGCGATCCGCTGTACCAGACCCTGGCGGCCGATTCCCGCCTTTCCACCCCCGATTATGCGAATGACCACATATGGGTGCTGGAGAGTGGCTCCGGCGAGCCTCCCGCCTTTACACTGCGTACAACGTACGGGATGCGGGCGCGTTCCATGCGCCTTTTTCTGCGTTTTACGGAGAACGGCAGGAGCGTCCTCGACCCGGCCGTTTTTTCAACCCCTCCCTCCCTGCGCCGCTTCTACCCCAACTTCCTCTGGACGGGGTTCTCCCCCCTGGAAAACCTCAATGTCTCGGCGGAATACTGGGTCCCGGAATCCAATGCCCTTGCCGGGCGCATCACCGTCACCAACCAGAGCACCGCAATCCGCCAGGTCCGCCTGGAGTTGTGTGCTTCGCTGGCCCCGCTCGAGGGCCAGAGCGTCACCGCCATCCAGCAGCAATCGGTCAATGTGCTGGCTGGCCAGACCGGCGGCCTGTTCCCGGTGATCTTTATGACCGGCGGCCCCAAACATGGCCCCGGCCCCTATCCTTCCCTGGCGCTGGATATGGACCTGGGACCGGGAGCCTCCCGCCAGGTCACCTTTGCCGAGGCCGCCCGTGAAACGCTGGCCGCTTCCTTTGAACTGGCCCGCCATACCGCCGCCCGCCCCTGGGAAGCCGAGCGCGCCCGCATTGAATTGACGGATGCCTCCCACACCGTGGACATCCAGACCGGCGATGTGGACTGGGATGCGGCGTTGGCCTTCAGCCAGCGGGCCGCCCTGGGGCTGCTCTTCCGTGGCACCCCCAAACTCCCTTACACCAGTTTTGTCTCCGCCCGCCAGCCGGATCACGGCTTCTCTCGCAAGGGTGATGGCACCGACTATGCCCCCTCGTGGAGCGGCCAGCCTCCCATGGAAGCCTACTACCTGTCCACCCTGCTGCCGGGCGCTCCCCAAATTTCCAGGGAAATCCTGAGGAACTTTCTCAGCGCCCAGACCGAGAACGGCGAGATAGATGCCCGCCCCGGGCTGGGAGGGCAGCGCAGCCGCCTGCTGGCCGCGCCCATGCTTTCCGCCCTCGCCTGGCGCATCCACCAATCCTGCGAGGATAAGGCCTTCCTGGAGGAGGTCCTGCCCGGCCTGCGGAACTTCTTCTGGTCCTGGTTCTCTCCCGCGCACGATTACCAGCGGGATGGAATCCCGGAATGGAACCACCTGCTCCAGACCAGCTTTGAGGACAACCCCATCTTCGATGTCTGGCATCCCTGGGCGCAGGGAGTGGATGTATCCACTGTCCACACCCCCGAATTGACCTCCATGCTCTACCATGAGGCGGCCTGCCTGATGAAGTTGTCCGAAGCTGCCGGGAACCTTCAAAAAGACGCCTTGCTCGGCGTGCAGGCCGAGACGCTGCGCGCCGCGGTCGAGGCTGGTTGGAGCGCGCCCGGCTCCATCTATGCCTACCGGGACCGCGATACCGGCCTGACCAAATCCGGGAAGGAACTGGCGCGTGGCGAGCCGGGAGAAAGTCAGCTCCGCCCAAAGGCGACTTTTGGATCGCCGGTGCGCCTGCTGATCGAGATCCAGACGGTCGAGCATAGCGGCAAGCCCGTGGTGGAGATCAGCGAGCTGGTCACCCGTGGGGAAGTGGAGATCATTGATTCCCAGGCCTTCCAATGGCGCAGCGGCGGCCTGGTCGCCACCAGTCAGAAGGTTTATAAGCGCGTCGGGCGGATAAAAGTAAAGGGATTGGGGCCTCAGGATACGGTCATCCTCCGCAGCGTAAACTTGACCGGCGAGGATCATACCCTCCTGCTCCCCATCTGGGCTGGAATTCCCGTCCGCCAGCGCGTCCAGACCATGCTCAGCCGCACTATTTTGGAGGCGGATCGCTTTGGCCGGCCGTTCGGTATCCCAGCCCTGCCAACCCTCCCCTCGCCGGATGCGGAGGCCATCGGTATGAGCGTTCACCTGCCCTGGAACAACCTGATCGGCGAAGGCCTGCTCCAATACGGTTTCCGCTCGGAAGCGGCTCTCCTGACAGTTCACTTGATGAACGCCGTTATCCAGAGCCTGAAACAGACCCGTTCCTTCTACCAGCGCTATCACGCCGAGGACGGCAGCGGTATCGGCGAGCGCAATGCCCTGAGCGGCTTCGCGCCGGTGGGCTTATTCCTCGGCTGCCTGGGAGTGACCCTCCTCGCGCCGGACCGGGTCCGGCTGGAGGGGTCCAACCCCTTCCCCTGGCCTGTAACCCTCAAGTATCGCGGGCTCACCGTCCAGCGCGGCCTGGATTCGACCACTGTCACCTTCCCCAACGGCGCTGAGGCTGTCGTCACCTCCACTGACCCAACCCTCGTCTCAGCCTGACACTCCCTCCGGGGAGAACCGGATCATGGCAGGAGCACAGGATGGACTACACTCATATTCTCACCGAACAAAGAGGAGCCGTCGGGCTGGTGACTCTGAACCGCCCTCAGGCCATGAACGCCCTCAGCGAGGCCCTGTTGGGGGAGTTGATGGATGCCCTGCATGCATTCGACTCCAACGATGGCATTAATGTCTTGGTGATCGCCGGGGGTCAAAAGGCCTTTGCCGCCGGAGCCGATATCAAGGAGATGGTCAGCAAGGATGCGCGAGGGATGCTGGAACACAATCCCTTCGCCGCCTTCGAGCGTATTCGGAGCCTTCACAAACCCGTGATTGCGGCTGTCTCCGGCTGGGCGCTGGGCGGCGGCTGCGAGCTTGCCCTGGCCTGCGACATGATCGTTGCCTCCGAGACGGCGCGTTTCGGCCTGCCCGAGGTGACCATCGGTGTCATCCCCGGCGCAGGCGGCACCCAATTGCTCCCGCGCGCTGTGGGGCGCGCACTGGCCATGGAAATGATCCTCAACAACCATCTCCTCTCGGCGCGCCAGGCCCTGGCCTGCGGCATGATCAACCGCGTGGTCCCACCCGAACGCTTCCTCGAGGAGGCGCTGTCGCTGGCTGCTGAGATCGCCTCCCGCGCTCCGCTGGCCGTGCGCGCCGCCCGAAAAATGATCAACCGCTCGCTGGAAACGCCGCTCAGCGAGGGGATCGCCGGGGAGCAGGCAGAGTTCTTCCGCCTCTTCGACAGCCAGGACCAGAAGGAAGGCATGCAAGCCTTTATCGAAAAACGCCCGCCCCGCTGGACAGGGAAATGACCTCGCCGGGACCCTGCCATGGCTGACCTTAACCTCATCCGGCTGCGAAGCTGCCTGCTCGAACTGGAACTGATGGACAGGCCGGTGATCGTCCATGCCTCGGTGAAAGCTTTCGGTTTCATCCAGGGCGGCGCCGAGACGATGATGCGCGCCATCATCGAGACCACCGCCGGCGTCCTCGCCCCCGCTTTCACCTACAAGACCATGATCACACCGGAAGTCGGTCCTCCGCACAATGGCATTCTATATGGCCGGGACCGCGACCTGAATGCCATGGCCGTGCCTTATCACAAGCACATGCCGGTGGACTCCATGATCGGGATGCTGCCCGAAACCCTGCGCCAGCATCCCTTGTCCCGCCGGACCCTGCATCCCATCCTTTCCTTCACCGGCATCCGCGTGGATGCCGCGCTGGACGCGCAGACCCTCTATAATCCTCTGGCGCCCATCGGCGTGCTTGCCGATCAGGGCGGCTGGGTGATCCTGCTCGGCACCGATCACACCGTCAATACCAGCATCCATTTCGCCGAGAAGCTGGCTGGACGCCGGCAGTTCATCCGCTGGGCTTTGACCAAGGATCGTGTGGTGGAATGCCCGGGCTTCCCTGGCAACTCGGAGGGGTTCGAAATCCTTGCCGCCGACCTGGAGGCCGATACCCTTCGTGTGCAGGTGGGCGCGGCGGTCATCCGTGCAGTTCCTCTGAAGCGCCTGTTCGAGGCGACCATCGCCCGTCTCAAAAGAAACCCCCTGGACCTGCTCTGTCACCGGCCGGATTGCACACGCTGCAACGATATCCGCGCCACGCTGTGATTTCACATCCTATCGCAGGACCGGCTTCCTCCCCGTATATTTCCCTAGATACCCCGTGATCCGGGAGATCAGTGCTCTGAGGCTGCGTCTTGGATGGCTTCGCCTGGAGAAGACGAAAGTTCGCTCCATTGGTAAAGTCTATTCACGAACACAGCGAAGTAAAATAGCCAATATGTCACACCCCAACACCTGGCGTCTCTTACGAACCCCCGAAGCTCCTGGAGCCTGGAATATGGCCGTGGACGAGGCCGTTCTGGAGCATATCCATCGGGGCGAGTCCCTTCCCACGCTGCGCCTGTATGCCTGGCAGCCCCCGTGCCTCTCGCTCGGATATGCACAGCCTGTCGCCGATGTGGACCTCCCCCGCCTGCGCGAGCACGGCTGGGACCTGGTCCGCCGCCCTACCGGAGGCCGCGCCATCCTCCACACAGACGAGCTGACCTACTCCGTTGCCGCTCCGGCAGACGATCCTCGCACTGCCGGCACGGTGCTTGAATCCTATAATCGCATCGCCCGCGCGCTGCTGCACGCTTTGCAGGCGCTTGGCCTGCCGGTCGAGATCGAAGCCCAGGCCCCTGCCCCTGCTGTGCAGGGACAGGCCAACCCGGTCTGTTTTGAGGTCCCTTCCAGTTATGAGATCACCGCGGGGGGCCGGAAACTGGTTGGCTCGGCGCAGGCCCGCAAACGAGAGGGGGTGCTGCAACACGGTTCGCTGCCGCTGACCGGCGACCTTCGCCGTATCACCCGGGTTCTCGTCTTCCCCGGCGAGGCTGCCCGCGAAGAAGCTGCGGCGCGCCTGCTCAGGCGTGCCGCAACGGTGGAATCGGTTCTCGGCCGTATGGTAACCTGGGAAACTGCTGCGGAGGCATTCGTGCATGCCTTCAGCGCAGAGCTTGGCCTGACCTTTGACGAAGCGCCCTTATCCCCCTCCGAGTCAGACCGGGCTGCGCAGCTGGTGCGGGAAAAGTACGCTCATCCGTCCTGGACGGAGCGTGCCTGATCTGTCTCGCGCAAGCCTCCTAGTGAACGAAAATGACCGTTTTGTAGCCCAGGGCGTTGAAAAACTTTAACAGGTAGGTCTCGGCGTTGGTCTGTGCCTGTGCCAGGATGCCATCCTCCAGCGCGGCCTTGGCGATCTCCTGCTCGGCGGATTGCCGCGCCAGAGTCTCCAGATCCACAGCCTGCTTGCTCAGGATGCCCGTTTCGCGCGTGTACACATAGGATTTCTGGTTGTCGATGGTGGCAATAAAGACCTCCGCGGGGGGCAGGCGGACATTCAAAATTCCGTCCGCCAGCTGCATGTCAGCCGGCTGGATCTTGTCCATATCAATGCCCGCGATCACCGTTCCGTGCGCCACGAACAGCATGCGGTCGCCGAAGAGGAAGTCGAAGGTCCCCTGGTTCTGCTCGGCGGTGATCACCTTTTCCACGCTGTACTGGATCGTCTCCAAGCGGGCCAGCGCCCGGATATCATAGATATAGGTAACGGGATCGGGTATGATCGTGGGAGTCGGGTTGAGCAGCTGCGAGACCTCGGTCTGCAGCGCCTGATTGGCCTGGTTCACCTGCTGGAACGGGGCGGCTGCCTGGACGGCGGTTTCGCGCACGGTTTGTACGATAAAATAAACTCCGGCGGCCAGTACAACCAGGATCAGGAAGGAAAACAAAGCATTTCCGTTATTTTTCATGGGTGGTCCTTTCAAAACGGCTCTACACAGCGTTCTGCAAGCCGGGTGATTTCTCCTACGCCGTCAAGACACTGACGACATACTTCTACCTTTCCTTAAACTTGTTTTATTATAGCAATGCCAGTATGATTGCTCATATACAATCCTGTAAGATGAAAAAACTACTGATCGCCGGTCTGCTCCTCGTCACTGCCTGCACACTCCCGGTGAGTGTTTCACCTGCCGTTACAGAGTCGCCGACTGTAGAGCCCACCGCGCTGACGGCGGTTCCGCTGCAGCCCACCGCCCAGCCGGGGACCGAGGGCAACCCGCTCATCCTGTCGCTGGCTCCCGCCGCCCAGAACACCACCGAACTGGTCCAGACCGGGCAATCCCTGGCTGCCCGTCTGCAATCCCTGACGGGTTACAACATCGCCCTGGTGGCGCCCACCTCCGAGCAGGAAATGCTGCGGGCCATCTCTGCCGGCAACATCCAGATCGCGGTCCTTTCGCCTTTCGCCTACCTGGAGGCCAGCCGCAAGGGAGAGGTGTCACCTCTCCTTTCACGCGTGCGGGATGGAGAGGTGCTGTACGGAGCGCAGTTCATTGCCCGCAGCGATACAGGCTTCAAATCCTACTTTGACAGCGCCCGGGGCGAGAATACCGCCGAAGCCGCGGAGGCGCTGCTTCAGTTCCAGGATAGAAAACCCTGCTGGAGCGATCCAGCCTCGCCTTCCGGCTACGTTGTTCCGCTCGGCTTCCTGAAACAGGCTGGTGTCACCGTACGGGAGCCAGCCTTTGTGGAGGGACAACCTACCGTGGTCCGGGCCGTATACGGTAAGGGCATCTGCGATTTCGGCGCCACCTACATCGACGCGCGCCGCCTGCGTGCGCTGGAAGACGATTATCCGGATGTGCTGGAAAAGGTGCTCGTCATCTGGCAGATCCCGGCCGTCATCCCTTATGAGGTCGTTGCGGCTGCCTCTGGCGTCAACCCGGAGATTCAGCGCAGCCTGCTGCGGGCCTTCATCGACATCATGAACACCCCGGACGGAAAGCTGCTCATCCAGACGGTCTATGGCATCGACGCCTTTCAGCCTGCCGGAGATAGCTTATACCACGATTTTGGGGCCTATGTGGATGCCAGCGGGCTGGATCTGAACACGCTCATTAAATGAGA
Source organism: uncultured Chloroflexia bacterium (assembly GCA_963809585.1). Classification (GTDB taxonomy): domain Bacteria; phylum Chloroflexota; class Anaerolineae; order Anaerolineales; family Villigracilaceae; genus JACPVF01. Next base: position 40,236 of record CAWEKL010000002.1, read on the forward strand.
GTTTTGGATTTGGTGACATTCATGGGGAATTCGTAACTTGTATGCCGCATGGAATTGAGGTATTATTTTTGCGTCAATTTGGGCGTTGTTGCCCAATACCCCATCCTTCTGAGAGGAGAAGTAGATGAATAAACGTTTTTCCTTTATGGTGCTGGCTCTGGTGACAGTGTTGTCGCTCCTGCTGGCATCCTGCGGTGCACCGGCCACTCCGGTGGCTACCGAGCCTCCTGCTCCCACCCAGGCTCCTGCCACCCAGGCGCCTGCACCCACCGAGCCGCCCGCCCCTGAGATCGGCACCGCCGACAATCCGATCATCATGGCCCTGGCGCCCTCCGCCACCAGCCAGGAGCTCCAGACCGGTGGTCAGGCCATCGCCGACAAGCTCAGCGAAATGACCGGCTACACCATCAACATCAGCGTGCCGACCAACTACGCCGCGCTGGTGGAAGCCATGGGCTCCGGCAATGCGCACATCGGCTGGCTGCCGCCTCTTGCTTACATGCTCGCCAAGTATAAGGACTATGCGGATGTAGGCCTGGTCGTCCTGCGCGCCGATTCCGACCACTACGGCTTCCAGTATGTGGCCAATGTGGACCGCGTCAAAGAGGATGGAACTCCCATGTTCACTTCCTACTTTGATCCCGCCACTGGCAAGAGCACGGCCGACGCCGCCACCGCCCTCAAGCAGTTCGATGGGACCAAGCCCTGCTGGACCGATCCCCTTTCCGCTTCCGGTTACGTGCTTCCCTTCGGCCTGCTGGCCAAGGAAGGCGTGAAGGCCAAGGCTGGCGCGTGGGTCCAGGGTCATCCGACTGTCATCAAGTCCGTCTACCTCAGCCCCAAGGGCGAGATCTGCGACTTCGGCGCAACCTACATTGATGCCCGCACCGCCGTGGTCAAGGACTTCCCGGATGTCAATGACAAGGTCCAGGTGATCTACGTCTCCGACCCGATCATCCCGAATGACAACGTCTCCTTCGCCACCTCCGTTCCTGCGGATGTCCGCGAGAAGATCACCGCCGCTCTGCTCGAGCTGGCCGGCACCGAAGAGGGCCGCACCCTGCTCAAGAACGGTGGTTACGACATCGGCGGCCTCAAGGCCGTGGATGACACCTTCTACGATGACTTCCGGGTCTACCTGGAAGCCGGTGGGTACGATTACACCAGCTTCAAATAAGATCTTGTTTGCAAAAGAGGGAGGGCGTTTGCCCTCCCTCTTTTCTTAAACCAATTCGTGAGGTGGGGTGACTGCCAGATTACTCCCCCGGTTCACTGAGGAACAGCATGCTCCGCGTTGAAAACCTTTCCAAGACCTACCCAACCGGCACCCAGGCTCTCAAGAACGTATCCTTCGAAGTCCAGGACGGCGAGTTTATGGTGGTGATCGGCTTGTCGGGCTCCGGCAAATCCACCCTGCTCCGCTGCATTAACCGCCTGATCGAGCCCACCGAAGGCAAGATTTTCCTCGGTGAGAGGGATGTGACCGCCGCCTCGCCCGCCGAACTGCGCCTGATCCGCCGCAACATCGGCATGGTCTTCCAGCAGTTCAACCTGGTCAAGCGCTCCTCGGTGATGACCAATGTGCTGAACGGCCGCCTGGGCTACGCCAATTCCACATTAAGCCTGCTGGGGATCTGGCCGGAGGAGGATAAGAAACGCGCCCTGCGAGCCCTGGAACGTGTTGGCATTGCGGATAAGGCTTTTAACCGCGCCGATGCCCTCTCCGGCGGGCAGCAGCAGCGCGTCGGCATCGCCCGCGCCCTCATGCAGGAGCCCCAGCTGATCCTGGCCGATGAGCCCGTGGCCAGCCTTGACCCGGTCCTTTCGCACTCCATCCTGCAATATCTGGAGCAGCTCAACAAAGAGGGGATCACCGTCATCTGTTCCCTGCATTTTTTGGATCTTGTTCATCGTTATGCCACCCGCGTGATCGCCCTCAAGGACGGGATCAAGGTATTTGAAGGCTCTGCCCAGGAGATCGATCACGCCCGCTTCAAAGAGATCTACGGAGAAGAAGCGCAGGAAGTCCGCGCGGCTTCTCTGTGAGGGCTGGTATGACCAAACCCAAACGCTCGCGCTCTCCGGTTCTGGCAGGCGTGCTTTCGGCCATCCTGCCCGGAGCCGGGCAGATCTATGCAGGCCAGATCTACCGCGGCGCGGCAATTCTTTTTGGCTTCCTGGTTACGCTTGGGATGGTCGCTTACTTCGGCCAGGTTTTCTGGTATATCGCTCCCATCCTGATCTGGGCCTGGAATATCCTGGACGCCGTCCTCCTGGCGCAGGGCCGCAAGCCGCGTCTCATCTTCATTCCTGTGCTTGCCGGTTTGGCTGCCGCCTACAGCATCGGCTGGCAGGTGGTCCAGATCGACTTCGCCTCCGCTGATCTCAACCGCGCCGTGCAGATCGCCCGCCCCATGCTGCACCCGGATTTCATCCAGCCCCGCCGCGAATCAATTCGAAATGTGGGTGGAGATCCAGGTACCCTGCCTCCCGAACACCTCCCTCCGGTAGGAACCAGATCGGGGATATGGTCGCCGTGGTCACCCCGGCCTGCGCCGGTGTGCGCGAGCCTGTCATCGTCCAGGCTATCCGGCATGTGGCCCGACACCGATACCCAGATCTGGTGGGAAGATCCCAGCGGACAGGACAAAATGATCAGCCCGGGCGAAGACTCCATGCTCGTCGTCCGCACCGACGCCAGTGGCTCTCTGACCACCAGCTTCCCCGTGCCAACCTCAGCCCTGATCGCTGTGCCGGATGTCACTGTTTCGCCTCCGCACCGCATCTACTTCCGCCAGTACCGTCCCCTGGGAGGCATTGAGCTTTCCTTCGTGGGCAGCCAGGTGGTGAAGGGCGCGCGCGATACCATCGCCATGGCCCTGATCGCCACCCTGCTGGCGATCATTTTCGCCATCCCGCTCAGTTTCCTGGCCGCGCACAACCTGATGGCGGTAATCCGTTTACCCGTCTCATCTATTATGTAACCCGCACGCTCCTGAACATCCTGCGCTCCATCGAATCGCTCATCGTGGCCATCGTCTTTGTGAAGATCGTCGGCCTCGGGGCCTTTGCGGGCATGCTGGCTCTCGCCATCCACTCCGTGGCCGCCCTGGCCAAACTTTATTCCGAGGTGATCGAGGGCATTGACCCGGGTCCCATCGAGGCGGTGCGCTCCACCGGCGCCAATTGGGTTCAGACCGTCCGCTACGCCGTCATCCCGCAGATCGTTCCTCCGTTCACCGCCTTCACCATCTACCGTTGGGATATCAACGTCCGCTCGGCCACCATCGTGGGCTTTGTGGGCGGCGGCGGCCTGGGCTTCCTGCTGGTCGAGTTGATCCGCATCAACGACATGCAGGGCGTGAGCACCGTGTTCATTGCCATCGCCCTCATTGTCATCCTGATGGACTACTTCAGCAGCCGCGTCCGCGAGAGGCTGGTGTAACATGCAAACCAGGCTCCCCACCGGCCGCATCGTCCGCAATACCTTTATCGCCGCCCTCATTGTCGCTGCCATTGCCTATTCCTGGCGCATCACCGGCGTCGATCTCGTCCGCCTGGTCCGGGACGCGGGCAAGGGCAGCGATCTGGTGATGGCCTTCCTGACACCCGACGTGGTGACAAGGGAGGTCACAACCGCCACCATCAGCGTCCCCTTCCCCATCCCCTGCGGCTCCGCCCCCGAGGCGGTGATCCCTGCCAGCGGCCCGAGGCTGGTCCCCAGCCTCCAATGCGCCGAACTGCGCACCAAATTCACGCTGGAGGGCTTCCAACTCGAACCGAATTCCGAAATCATTGTGCATTGGAGATTCCCGGACGGCCGCAGTTTCACGGCCGTGCGCGCCATTTCCGACGCACAGGGACACTTCAAGGTGGATGTGGAAGCCCGCCCCATCGCCGTCTCGGTGGATGGCGTGGCCAGCACCCTGGAGGTGGATGCGCTCACCCCTGTGGGCGGCATCAAGCCCAGCCAGGCTCTGAAGGATGTGCTGGAGGCCATGTTCGTGACCATCTTCATGGCCCTGCTTTCCACCACGCTCGCCACTTTCATCGCCGCACCGCTCAGCTTCCTGGCGGCCAGCAATATCACTCGCCGCGGGGCACTCGGCACAACCATCTATTTTGGAAGCCGCTCGGTCTTCAACCTCCTGCGCTCCTATGACCCGCTCGTCATGGCCAGCATCTTCGGCTTCTGGCTCACCTTTGGCCCGTTCCCGGGCTTTTTGGCCCTGACCGTGGTGACCATCGCCTCGCTCGGTAAACTGTTCTCGGAGGCCATCGAAGGCATTGACACCGGCCCCATCGAGGCGCTGCAGGCTACCGGCGCGAACCGCTTGCAGACTGTCGTCTATGCCGTCATCCCGCAGATCATCCCGGACTTCGTCTCCTTCATCATCTACCACTGGGACATCAACGTCCGCATCTCCACCATCATCGGGTTTGTGGGCGGCGGCGGCATTGGTTACTACCTCAGCCAGCGCATCAACAGCTTCGAATACAGCAAAGCCGGCACGGCCATCTGGGCTATCGTGGCCGTCGTGTGGGTCATGGACTTCCTCAGCGCCGAGGTCCGCAAGAGACTGACATAACATTGAATGTCATAAGCACTGGCGCTCGCCCAGTGTGCGAGCAAAATTTAAAGCCCGGATTGATCGCCCGGGCTTTAATTTTAGCGAATGCAATCTTACGATGAAATTGAGATTGCTTCGTCGCTCGCTGCGCTCGGGCTCGCAATGACATTTCTTTTTATTGGTAGAATTCCCCCCATGTTCGCCAAAGCCATGCGTTTTTCCGCCCGTTTGATCCTGCTGCTCGGCCTGCCCGGCCTGCTGACGCTCTTCCTGGCACGCCTCCTCACCGGCATCTATGCCGCCTCACGCCTCTTCACCCCCGAGGCCGTTCCCCCGCAGCCCGTGGCCATCGTCTTCGGTGCAGGCCTGCGCCGCGATGGCTCGCCCACTGCCGTCTTGCGCGATCGTGTCGAGACCGCCTCCTCGCTGTATTTCAGCGGCAAAGTCAAAAAACTGCTGATGAGCGGCGACAATCGCTTCGTGGATTACAACGAGCCCGAGGCCATGCGCCAGTATGCCCTTGCCCTCGGCGTGCCCGATGCGGACATCGTCCTCGATTACGCCGGTCGGCGAACCTATGACACCTGCTACCGCGCCCGCGCCATTTTCGGCGTTGGGAACGCCATCCTGGTCACCCAGGGCTTCCACCTGCCGCGCGCCCTCTTCCTGTGCAACTCGCTCGGCGTGCAGGCCGTGGGTGTGGAGGCCGCCAATCATTACTTCCTGAAGCGCTCGCGCCTGATCTGGAACCTGCGCGAGCTTGTGGCCACCTTCGCCGCGCTGATGGATGTTCACTACTACAAACCCCTGCCCGTGCTGGGCAATCCCGAACCGATCTTCCCAGGCTGACCTCAAAGGAGTCCCATGACCCGCGACCAGGCTCTTTCCCTTGTACGGGAATACGTTAAAAGCGAATCCCTCATCCGGCACATGCTCTCGGTGGAGGCCTGCATGCGCTTCTACGCCGAAAAATTCGGCGAGGACCCGGAGACCTGGGGGACGCTTGCCATCCTGCACGACTTCGACTGGGAGATCCACCCGACCCTCGAGCAGCACCCCATGGACGGCGCGCCCATCCTGCGCGAGCGCGGCGTCCCCGAGGACTTGATCCAGGACATCCTCAGCCATGCCGATTTCACCGGCGTGCCGCGCGACACCCTGCGCCGCAAAGCCCTCTACGCCTGCGACGAGATCACCGGCTTCGTCACCGCCGTGGCCCTCGTGCGCCCCTCGCGCTCCCTGCTCGACCTGGAGGTCTCCTCCGTGCGCAAGAAGTGGAAGGACAAGGCCTTCGCCGCCGGAGCGGAGCGCGCCAACATCGAGACCGCCACCGCCGACTTCGGCGTGGACATCTGGGAGCATGTCGGCAACGTCATCACCGCCATGCGCCGAATTGCACCAGAGTTGGGATTGGTAGGGAATGTGACCGCCCCTTAAATGTCATTGCGATTGGCCGCCACGATCGCGGAGCATCCCCGAAGCGAGGTGCCAGGGTCGGATCCGAGTAAAATCAAAAAGTCCCACGGCGGGAAAGTGCCTGCCGCGGGACTTCTACTTATTCAATCTCTGATTTTCTAATCCTTATTTCCTTCCCCTCTTCCCTGCTGCCTTTTTCTTCAGCGGAACCTTTTTCGCGGGCGCTGGGGCCTTCTTGCTGGCAGGAGCCGCCTTCTTCTCCACCGGAGCCTTCTTCCCGGAAGGGGCCTTCTTTGAGGCTCCCCCGTTCTCCTTCTCCAGCCTGACATACCTCTCCAGCATCCAGCCCAGCGTCAGGCTCGTCACCGCATCCCCTGCCTTCACCTCCACCAGCGCCTCGCCGCGCGTTGCCGCGCGCTTGCGGATCTTCGCCTCGTCCAGCCGGTGGGACTTGGCCGCCGCCTTGAGCAGATGCTCGGTGACCACCCAGTGGTCCTTGCCTGCCACCATCCCCGCCAGGCTCACCCCCTTTGGCAGGTCCCAGGCGATCACACCCTTGCCGTAGCGTCCCTGTTTGGGGAAATCCTTCTCGTCCACGCGCTTGGCCATGCCGCTCGTGCTCATCAGGAAGACCGGGCCCGGCGCGGGCAGCACCTCCGCGCCCACCACCTCGTCCCCCACATTCAGCTTGATGCCGTTCACGCCCGCCGCCACCAGACCCATCGGGCGCACCTCGCCCTCGCTGAAGCGGATCGCCATGCCGGAGGCGGTTGCCAGCAGGATCTCCTGGTTTCCGTCCGTGAGCGCCACCCAGCCCAGCGCGTCGCCCTCGTTGACGCGCGCCAGCGTGAAGGTCTGCGCCAGCGCCCCGGGCAATTCGCTGACCAGAGTCTTCTTGACCATGCCGCCCTTCGTCACCGTGACCACGCCCGTCTCCGGGGACAGTTGCGAGCGCCTGGCTGGCAGCGCAAACAGCGCCGCCAGTTCGTCGTTCTCTTCCAGCGGTGTCACCCGGTGGTACATCACCCCGCCGGTGAGTTTCTCGGCTTCCGGGATGATATGCACCGGCACCGCCGCAGCAGTGCCGCGCGTCGAGACCATGTAGAGCACATCGCTCGTGCTGACCCGGACCAGCCACTTCGGCGCTTCCGTGCCGGAAGGCCGCGGGGCCTTGTCATCGTGTGTGCGCGCCGCCATGCCGTCGGCGGTCACACCGACCCACACCGTCTGCTCGGGCAGCAGGTCGGTGGTGGTCAGCACGGAGGTTGTCCGGCCCGCCTTGACGCTCACGATCTGCGTGCGGCGGCGGTCGCCATACTGCGCCTTGACCTGCAGCAGTTCCTCCGCCACCACGGAACGCATCTTCTTGGCCGACTTGAGCAGCCCTTCCAGTTCCTTGATCTGAGCGCTGATCTCCTTGTATTCGGTCTCGATCTTCTTGCGCTCCAGCGCGGCCAGCCGCCGCAGTTGCAGGTCGAGGATGGCTGTGGCCTGCAGTTCGGACAGCTTGTAGCGCTTCATCAGCTTCGCGCGCGCCGTCTCCACATCCGAGGCGCGCTGCGGATCAGGTTGATGACCTCATCCAGGTTCTTCAGCGCCACCAGGTAGCCTTCCAGGATGTGGGCGCGCGCTTTGGCCTTCGCCAGTTCGAACTCGGCCCGGCGCTTGATGACCGTCAGGCGGTGCTCGAGGTACACGCGCAGCGCCTGCTTGAGCGTCAGCGTGCGCGGCTCGCCGTCCACCAGCGCCAGCAGGTTGATGCCGAAGGTGGACTGCATGGGCGTGCGCTTGTACAGCTTGGCCAGCACCTTCTCCGGCTCGACGTTCTTGGTCAGTTCGATCACGATGCGCATACCCTGGCGGTCGGATTCATCGCGCAGGTCGGTAAGCCCTTCCAACTGCCCATCCCGCACCAGTTCGGCGATGCGCTCGATCAGTCTCGACTTGTTGACCTGGTAGGGCAGCTCGCTGACGATGATGCGGCTCTTGCCGCGCTCCATCTCCTCGATGTGCGCCTTGGCCTGGATGGTGACGCGGCCGCGCCCCTTGCCGTAGGCCTCCTCGATGTCCTCCTCCCCCTTCTGCTCCACGATGATCCCGCCGGTGGGGAAGTCCGGGCCTTGCACGAACTCCATCAATTGCTCGACGTCGATATCATCGAGCTTCTCCCACTTCTCCAGCATGTAGACCAGCGCGTCCACCACCTCCCCCAGGTTGTGCGGCGGGATGGAGGTGGCCATGCCCACGGCGATGCCGGTGGCGCCGTTGACCAGCAGGTTGGGGATGGCCGCGGGCAGCACCGTGGGCTCCTGGAGCGTGTCATCGAAGTTGCCCGTGAAGTCCACGGTATCCTTGTTGATATCCGCCAGGATGTCCAGCGCCGGCGGGCGAAAGCCGCGCCTCGGTGTAGCGCATGGCAGCCGGCGGGTCGCCGTCCACTGAGCCGAAGTTGCCCTGGCCGTCCACCAGCATGGTGCGCATGGAGAAATCCTGCGCCAGGCGCGCCATCGCCTCGTATACCGCCGAGTCGCCGTGGGGATGATACTTGCCCAGCACTTCGCCCACGATGCGTGCCGACTTCTTGTAGGACGAATCGGCGCGGATGCCCATGTCGTACATGGCGTAGAGAATGCGCCGCTGCACCGGCTTCATGCCGTCGCGCGCATCCGGCAGGGCGCGTGCCACGATCACCGACATGGCGTAATCGAGGTACGACTGCTGCATCTCGTGATCAATATCTATTTTTCGAACGGAACCAAGTACCATGATCTCTCCAAAATCCCGAACCCGCGTCTCATCCCTGAAGGGAAGGGTAGAGGAAAATATGTTCTAATTCCGCTGACAATCTTAAGGGGAAAGGGGCCGGGCGTCAAGTGTGCAGGCTCATCCTCCCAATAGGTGATAGCCCCCGCCGTTCCTATTCGATACAATCCGTCCAATTAAGCGCGGCCCGGCCTTGCCGGGGTCATCTTTATTTACGGGAGGGTTCTGATGAAAATGGATTCAGCCAAAAGCGTTTGGGCAGGGAGGGGTCTGACCTGGTTGGTGCTGTTGGGGGTTTCCTGCGGGATCGTCTTCCTCAGCTCGTTCATGCTTGGGCCGGCCCTCTTCTCCAGCGATGCTGTTGGCCGCAAGGTGGCGGTGAGCATCTACTGCCCCGGCGCGGTCTCCGTCACCGAGCAGAACGGCGCCTCCACCCAAACCACCACCAGCCCCAGCGGTCCTTACGGTCACACCGTGGAGATCACTTGCAGCATGGCCGACGGCTCCACGCAGACCATCCGCAACGAGCAGTACGCCCTGGCCTCCATCGGGAGCATGTTCGGAGGCGGAGCGCTCTGCGGCCTCGGCATCTCGCTGCCCCTCTTCCTTATCCCCTTCTTCCTCTTCCGCCGGAAGAAGAACCTCTCCGTCATTCAGTCCTGATACCAGATCAGCCAGCCCTTCGAAAGCCACTTGGTGCGCAGGTCCACATGATAGCCGCGCGCCGCCAGCCCCCGGGCAGCAGCAGCGAACCACTGCCTCAGCCCAAAGACCTTCGCCGGGGTGCTTTCCGACGCGCGCGCTTCCAGGCCTCGAAGAAATCGTGGATGGCCTCTCCCGGCCTCACACGGTGGATCAGGTTCTTCGGCAGGATCGTCTGGAACTCGCTCACCTCAAAGCCCAGCCGGAAGTTGGTGCTGAACACCAGCGCCTCCATGTTCCATCCTTCGGCTTTGCGCCGCGCCAGGTTGGCGGCCCATAACTGCCCGAAGGGAGTGGAAGTCCCCTCGATCATCAGCCCTCCTTCCAGCACGCTTTCCCCCAGTCGCGCGTACGCCGGCGCGAAGTCCTTCTCCTCGTACTGCCGCAGGACATTGAAGGCGCGGATCAGCCGCACGCGCTCCCCCGGAAGCAGTGGCAGGTTGAAGCCGCCCAGCCGGAAGAACGTGCGCCCATCCGCGTAGGGCAGGGCCGCTTCCACGCGTTCCTTGTCGATCTCCACCCCCAGAATGCGCAGTTCGGGATTGGCTTGCCGGAACCGCCTTGCGCTCTCCAGCGTGGTGCGCGCGTCGAAGCCGTAGCCCAGGTCCACAAACAGCGCCTCCGCGAAAGGGCCGTCCCTGCGGGTCAGCAGCGCAGGCTCGTACATCAACAGGAAGTTATCGACGCGGCGCAGGCGGTTGGAGGCCGTCTTACCGCGGGTGGGCACTCCTTCAGGTTTGGCTGGGCGGGGCATGGCTGCATTATAAAAGCAGAGACGCCATTGCTGGCGTCTCTGTGAATGGTTATGGGGCGATGTTTAGTCGCCGGCAGTGGCGTCCGACAGTTCTGTCCACTGCGCAGCGTTACCTTCCCTGCCTTCCAGTTCCTTGAACCGGTCGGGGACGAAGCCCGTGCCTGCCGGGATCAGCTTGCCGATGATCACGTTCTCCTTCAGACCGAACAGCGGGTCGGTGGTGGAACCGATGGCCGCGCCCGCCAGCACCTTGATGGTGTGCTGGAACGAGGAGGCCGAGAGGAACGAGTTGGTGCTCAGGCGAGGCCTTGGTCACGCCCAGCAGCACTTCGCTGAACTTGGCCGGCTGTTTGCCATCGGCCAGCAGCTGCTCGTTGAGCTTGCGCATCTCGAGCCGGTCCACCGCGTCACCGGGCAGGTACTTGGTATCGCCCGGCGCGTGTGACCTGCACCTTGCTCATCATCTTGCGGATGATGACCTCGAAGTGCTTGTCGTGGATGTTCTGGCCCTGCGAGCGGTACACCTTCTGCACTTCGCTCATCAGGTACATCTGGCAGGCCTCGCGTCCCTGGATGCGCAGGACGCGGTGCGGGTTGAGCGAGCCTTCGGTCAGCGGCTGGCCGGCTTCCACTGTATCGCCCTCCTTCACCAGCAGGCGGGCGGTGGTCGGGATCTCCTCGGAGCCTCTCTTCGCGCTGCTCATAGGAGACGATGACCTTGCGGTCCTTCTTCTCCACCGCCACACGTGCCGCCATGCTGGGCGATGATGGTGGCCTCGTCCTTGGTGGCCAGCACATCACCGGCCTTGACCTCGGCCTCATCCTTGACGGCGAACTTCCAGTCTTCGGGGATGGCATACTCATCGTGCACCATTTCGGCGTGCTCGATCTGGACCTCGCGCAGGTCGGCGTATTTTTCGGACATGCACGATGTGCACCATGCCGCTGATCTCAGCCACGACCGCTTCACCCTTCGGCTGCTTGCGGGCTTCGAAGATTTCTTCCACGCGCGGCAGACCGGTGGTGATGTCTGCGCCGGCTGCGGCCACACCGCCGGTGTGGAAGGTGCGCAGCGTCAGCTGCGTGCCAGGCTCACCGATGGACTGGGCGGCCACAATGCCAACTGCCGAACCCAGTTCCACCATGTCGCCGCGGCCCAGGTCAATGCCGTAGCACTTGGCGCAGATGCCATGCGTCAGTTCGCAGGTCAGCGGCGAGCGGACCTTGACCTCCGTCGACGCCGGCGGCCGCGATCTTGACGTGCCAGCTCATGGTCGATCACATCGTTGTATTCGGCCAGCACCTCGCCGGTCTTCGGGTCGAGCACACGCTCGGCCACCAGGCGGCTGTACATGCGGCTGGCCATGGACTGACCGGCCACATCGTCCGACTTGCGGATCCACACACCTTCGTGCGTGCCGCAGTCGTGCTCGTTGATGATGATATCCTGGGCGATGTCCACCAGGCGGCGGGTCAGGTAACCGGCATCTGCCGTGCGCAGAGCGGTATCGGCCAGACCTTTGCGGGCGCCGTGCGTCGAGATGAAGTATTCCAGCGCCGTCAGGCCTTCGCGGAAGTTCGAGCGGATCGGCAGCGGGATGATGCGACCGGACGGGTCAGCCATCAGACCGCGCATACCGGCCAGCTGCGAGATGGTGGAGAAACCGCCCTTGGTCGCGCCGGAGGTCGCCATGGTGGAGAGGTTGCCATCGGGATCCATGTGCTTCTTGACGGCATCGCCCACCTGGTCGGTGGTCTCCTGCCAGATCTCGATCTCGCGTTCGTTCTGTTCCTGCTCGGTCAGCAGGCCGCGGCGGAAATCGCGCTGGACCACTTCCACCTGCTTGCAGGGCTTCGTCGATGATGGCCTTGCGTTCCGGCGGGATGGAGATATCGGCCACCGCCAGCGTGGTGCCGGATCGCATGGCGAATTCAAAGCCGATGTGCCTTGATCGCGGTCGGCCACATCGGTGGTCATTTCCTGGCCGCAGAGTTCGTAGACTTCGGCGATCAGGTCCTTCACGCCGCCTTTGTCCAGCTTTTCATTGACGAACTGGACTTCCGTCAGGCAGGATGCGGTTGAAGAGCACGCGGCCAACGGTTGTGTCGATGCATGCGGGTCTCGGGGTCGGGCAGGCGTTCGCCCTTGTCGTCATACCAGGTGCTGGCGCGCAGCTTGATCTCGGTGTGCACATCCACCTGGTCGAGCTGGTAGGCCAGCTCGACCTCGTCCATATCGGCAAAGGCGCGGCCATCACCCTGGTGAGCGGCTTTTTGCTCCATGGTCAGGTAGTACACGCCCAGCACCATATCCTTGGAAGGCGAGATGATCGGCTCGCCGTCCGCCGGCTTGAGCAGGTTGCGGGAGGCCAGCATCAGCGTCGCGCGCTTCCTCGACCGCCTTCTGTGGAAAGCGGCACATGCACAGCCATCTGGTCGCCGTCGAAGTCCGCGTTGAAGGCGGTGGTGACCAGCGGGTGCAGCTGGATGGCCGAGCCTTCGATCAGGATCGGCTCAAAGGCCTGGATGCCCAGGCGGTGCAGGGTCGGCGCACGGTTCAACAGCACCGGGCGTTCGCCGATCACGCTCTTCCAGCGCTTCCCAGACCTCGGGACGGTTGCGCTCGATCAAGCGGCGCGCGCCCTTGACGTTGGCGGCATAGTTATTCTGCACGAGGCGGGCGATCACGAACGGGCGGTAAAGCTCCAGCGCCATGGTCTTGGGCAGGCCGCACTGGTACAGCTTGAGCTGCGGGCCGACCACGATCACCGAGCGGCCGGAGTAGTCCACGCGCTTGCCGAGCAGGTTGCGGCGGAAGCGGCCCTTCTTGCCCTTGAGCATGTCGCTCAGGGACTTGAGCTCGCGGCGGCCGCGGCGGCTGAGCGCCTTGCCGCGCTGTGAGTTGTCGATCAGGCTGTCCACCGCCTCCTGCAGCATGCGCTTCTCGTTGCGGATGATGACATCCGGCGCGCCCAGTTCGAGCAGCCGCTTGAGGCGGTTGTTGCGGTTGATCACGCGGCGGTACAGGTCGTTCAGGTCGGAGGTGGCAAAACGGCCGCCATCCAACTGCACCATCGGGCGCAGATCGGGCGGGATGACCGGCAGCACGGTCAGGATCATCCACTCGGGGCGGTTGCCCGAGCGGCGGAAGGCTTCCACCACCTTCAGGCGGGTGGTGGCCTTCTTGCGCTTCTGCTTGGACTTGGTGGTGCGGACCTCGTGCCACAGTTCTTCGGAAAGCTTGTCGAGGTCGAGGCGTTCGAGGATGTCGTAGAAGGCCTCGGCGCCCATGTCGGCGCGGAAGACCTGGCCCCAGCGCTGCTTGAGTTCGCGGTAGCGGATTTCGCTGATGAAGGTGAAGGGGCGCAGTTCCAGCAGTTCATCGCGCATGCGCGAGGATTGGTTGGACGAGGCGGAGGTCTGATCTCTCCAGCTCGCGAGCGCAGGGCTTCCATCTGCAGGTCGGCATCCGCCTTGATCGCGGCTCGCCTCCATCTTGAGTGTCTTCCAGCTCGCGGGCGCTTCTGGTCCTTCAGCTCGTTTTCCAGCGATCTCCAGTTTCTTCTGAACGATCTTCTGCACCTGGCTGATGTGCTTGTTGGCGACCTTGTCGCCCGCGTCGAGGATCTTCTCGCCGGTCAGCTTCGAAGACCACAGCCTTCTTGGCCGGCTGCGCCCATCTGGTCCTGCAGCAGCTTCTCGAGCTTCTGGCCTTCCTTGATGATCGGGTCGAGCTGCTCGGCAATGTGCTCGTCGTAGCCCTGTTCCAGCGCTGCTGCGCTTCTGGTTGAGTCTCGGCGATCTTGTGGTCGCGCTTGGTCTTGATCTCGGCGATCTTGGCATTGACGCCCGGCAGCCTGCTCGCGCTCCGAGACCGAGATCTCATCCTCCAGGCGCTTGAGCGCCTTCTTGCGGGCTTCCTCATCCACGTAGGTGACGATGTACTGCGCGAAGTACAGCACGCGGTCCAGGTTGCGGCGCGAGATATCCAGCAGCATTCCCAGTTGGGAGGGGATGCGGCGCGTATACCAGATGTGCGCCACCGGGGTGGCCAGCAGTGATGTGCCCCATGCGCTCGCGGCGCACCGCGGCGCGCGTCACTTCCACGCCGCATTTATCGCAGATGATGCCTTTGTAGCGGGGGTTCTTGTATTTGCCGCAATAGCACTGCCAGTCACGGGTCGGGCCAAAGATGGCTTCGTCAGAACAGGCCGTCCTTTTCAGGGCGCAGGCGGCGGTAGTTGATGGTTTCGGGTTTGAGCACCTCACCATACGACCACGACAGGATCGTCTCGGGCGAGGCCAGGCTGATACGGAGTGCGGTCAGTCCCTTGGTTTCCACGGGTCCTCTCCTCGAAACTAAAAGTGGAGTGCTGGCTGGGCGGTCTCGGCAGGGCGGGTATTCACGCGTGCGAGAGACAAACAAACGCAAGCGCTTTGAGCATTCTCTCAAGCGCTTGCTGGGGTGTGATCGGTTGTTTTATCATCCAACCCCTATATTATACGCCGAATTAAATGAAAGTCAAGGACTTTCTCTCTGGAATTCCCATTCCTAAGGTACCACCGGGGGCTCCGTTGCCGTAGGTTCTGGCGTATTCGTATCCGGTGGGACCGGCGTATCGGGAGTAGGCGTATTCGTATCCGGTGGGACCGGCGTATCGGGATCGGCGTATTCGTATCTGGCAAGGGCGTATTTGTGTCCGGCACCGGAGTATTTGTTGGCCTCGGAGTATTCGTCGGCCTCGGTGTACTGGTCGGCAGCGGAGGTATTCGTCGGCAGCGGAGTATTCGTCGGTTTGGGGGTGGATGTTGTCGGTTCGCCGGGGTGGCTGTTGGGACGGGTGTTCGCGAGGGAGGCACCGGACTGGTAGTCGGACTGGGTTGACGTCCTCTTATCGCGCGGGGTGGGCGTGTAGGTGCCAAACGGCGTCCGGGTCGGCGTCATGAAGGCTGTCGGCGTGAAGGTGGCCCTGGGGGTATTGGTCGGGAAAACGATATCGGTGGCGATCTGGACGAACTGCGCCGAAAATGGCGCCTGGTCTGTCGCGAACGGGTTCGCCTGCCCGGTGGGTGTCGCGAACCCCCCGCCGCTCACCGGGATGATCTCCGCCGCCTGGGCCTCTTTCCCTGAATAATCGCCGTACACGTAATAGGAAATAAAATAAGGCAGGCAGAGCCCAAGAGCAACCGCCAGGACAGCTCCCATTAGCAGTTCGTATTTTCTGATTCTCAGCATGGTCGCTCCTTCCGTCCTCTACCTCTAATGGTAAGGCTCAAATCCTTTCTGTCATGGCTTGGGGCCGATGCTGTCCGGGGGAAGGCTATCCTGATCCCCAGTATCCTTTATTATAACAATTACCGGGGACAAACCCACTCCCCTGAAAGTCCTCTCCCCCCTTTCCCCTACGGCGCCCTGCCAGCCCGGTTCCGGTACAGCTTCCCGTCCGGCACCGCGCGCATCTTCTCCTCGTCCAGGTCCATGCCCAGGAAGGCAGCCACGCGCCGGCAGGAGGTCCCCGGGTCCGCCATCATCCGGTTGTAGTCCACGTACAGCACTTCGATATTCGGCTGGCGCGGCAGCCAGTACTTCGCCGCCGCCAGGTGCTTCTCGAACTCCTCCCGCATCTGCACATCGCCCGCGCCGCCCCGCTCCTGCCGGTTCGCCAGCATTTTTTGCTGCGAGGCCAGCACCTCCTCCATGGCGCGCTCCATGAAGATGACTTTGTAGCGGTGGTCCGGCGGCAGGTATTCCAGCAGAGCTGAGATCACCTTCACCGCCTTGCCGCCCGCCTCCCGCAGCCATGCCGTCTGCCCGGCGGACATCTGCTTGACCGCCTCCAGCTCATAATAACCGTTGGGGTTGTCCCGGTCCGCCATGCGCATGGCGTCGCTGACCACCGCCAGCCCGCCCGCCTCCAGCATCTTCATCATCATGGAGGTCCCCGAGCGCGGCAGCCCCGAGACCACCACGATATCCTTTTTCACCGGCGCGGCTTGCTTTGCGAACAGTTTCCCGAACATGCTCTAGAGATACCCCAGCCCTTTCAAGCGTTCCTCCAGGTCCTTTTGTCCCTGCGAACCCGTCTGGGAGGGCGGCTTGATGTACGATTGGTCCAGGTGCTTGCCCAGCGCCAGGAAGGGGATGTCCCGGAAGGACAGCCCGGGCATGTTGCCGAGGTCCCGGTTGGCGAACAGCACCGCCGGCACCGCCAGCGAATCGATGCAGTGATCGCCGCCCCAGTGGTCGTGGTTTTCTTCCAGTTCCGTCTGCCCGATCTTCCCCAGTCCGGTCTCGGAGGAAGCCCGGTAGCGCGGCGCGTAGCCCACCACCAGGTCCGGCCCCAGGCGCGCATACGGCCCATTGAAGGCCTCGTGCTTGGGTACCATGCGGCTGATCACCGCGGTTCCGTCCGGCCCGCGCCACTCCAGCAGCCGGGTGCGGATCTCCTCCAGCAGGCTCTCCAGTTCCGCGGCTTGCACGATGCCCTGCCCCTCCCGGCCTGCCACGTTCAGGTACAGGCTGTTCAGCCCCAGCGCATAAGCCCTCGTCTGCGACCAGTCCACCCCGCTCAGGTCTGCCGCGGCCGGGTCCTTCAGCGTCATGTAGCCGTTCCGGGAAAGCCAGTAGTTGAGATTCACCTTGTGCTCGAAGGTCTTGAAGCCGTGGTCCGAGAGGAACAGCAGGCGGTATTTGTCCAGCCCCAGCGCGTCCATGCGCCCCTGCACTTCGCCCACGAACCCATCCAGCTTGAGATACCAATCCTCCACGATGTCCGTCCGGCCGCGCAGGAACATGTGCTGCACCCGGTCAAGACAATCGAAGACCCCCGCCAGCACGCCTTCCTTGAACCCCTCCAGCCGCCGGAAGAAGATGCGCTTCCTGGATTCGAAGATCGAATCGCACAGGCTCAGGAACTGCTCGTCGGTGATGCAGCCGTCCTCCAGCGCAGTGGTATCCTGCGGCCAGCCCAGCGTCAGGTACGGCCCGGCGTTCTTCCAGGCGTCCTTCACCAGCGAGGAAGGCGTGGCATAGTGCCAGGGCGAGTGCAGGGGGTGGATCTGCAATGGAAGGAAGTACAGGCTCACCCGCTCCCCGGCCTCGGTCAGGATGGCCTGCGTGATCGCATGCACCGTGTAGGCGAACCCCGCCGGGAACTGTACCTCGAAGATCGGGCTCCACTGCCCGACTTTCAAATCCAGTCTCTGTTTGTCCACCGTCAGGCGCGCCGTCCCGCCCTCCAGCAGTTCCAGCGTGACGGACTGCGTCACCGCCTTGCTGCCCTCTTTGGTCTTGGTCTGCGGCCCAACCAGCAAACCCCGGTATGTCCCCCGCCCTGAGGATTCCAGTTTCCCGACCCTTACCTTCTTTCCCTCCGCGGAGGGCTCCGTGCTCAACCAGGTCCCCACCCCCAGCTGGCCGCGGATATCCGGCGTGCCCAGCCCCGGGATGGTCGCCACGGGCAGCTCTGGCCGCGCCGGGAACAGCGCCGGCCACCACAGCGCGGTGGCAGGGTAGCCCAGTTCGGCTGCCTCATGGAACAGGGTCTTGGTCGTATAGGGAGGCAGGAACTGCTCCCCCACCGCGCTCTGTTTGGTGGGCAGCAGCGACACGTAGGGGATATAGGTGGCCGGATCGCGGTGGACGAAATCGAAGATGCCGTGTGACCCGGGGTCTACGCCCGTGGCAATGCACGTCCACGAGACCTCCGTCTGCGGCGGCGAGCAGACCTCCAGGCGGGAATAACCGCCCGCGCCTGCAACCCTGCCCAGGTTGGGCAGCTTCCCGCTTTCGTACAGCTTCTCGAATGTGCCCGGATCGAAGGAATCAAACCCCACAATGACGGTGCGCATTTACTCGCTGTCCTCGTCCTTATCCTTTCGCATCCTGCGGCGCAGGCGCGCCACCCCCTGCCGGATCTTTCCCGAGAAGATGAGCAGTGCGCCTGAAGCCACTGCCAGGAGGGCGGCCAGCACCTGGAACAGCACGCCGCCGGTATTCGGATCGATATACATATTGCCTCACATTCTTGTTATAAGATCGCCGCGCCGGTAATGGGATTAACGGTCTTCCTGCTATTTTGCACCGCGCTGCGGGAGCGATGGTCAAGGGTTAATTCAGTCTTCAGGCAGGTATTTTACCATCCCGCCGGTCCCGGGCCGCTTCCATGCTTGACATACCCCCCCGCCTCAGTTAGAATACGGTTCGCCTGTTTACAAGGGCCTGTAGCGCAGTTGGGAGCGCGCCTCAATCGCACTGAGGAGGTCAGGGGTTCGAATCCCCTCAGGTCCACAGATCTTTCCGGTCCACCCCACCGTTCCGCAAAGGGGCGATTGCTTGCGCGATCGGAAACGTGGATCTGAAAGCGGCAATTTGTCAGAACCGGGCCCATAGCGCAGTTGGGAGCGCGTCTCAATGGCATTGAGAAGGTCGGGGGTTCGAATCCCCCTGGGTCCACCAGTGAAGGGCGGCGTCATCAGGCGCCGCTCTTGTGCTATAATTAAAAGATATCTTAAAGGTCACGGCAGGAGTAGTAAGTCATCCCGCCAGCGAGCCGGGAAAGCAAGGTGCAAGCCCGGCATGGTGTCCGCGGGAACGCCGCAAGACCCAACTCGCCTGTCCACTCGCAAGAGGACCTCGCCGGTGAAACCCGCCCAGGGAAAGTAGTCCGCGACGGCATTGGCCCGTTACCGCCAGCACGAGCGCGCTGCGCTGGAGATCCAGCCGGCGAATTCGGGGTGGTACCGCGGAGCAGCCCTTCGTCCCTGACCGGATGAAGGGCTTTTTTGTATTGGAGGTCAGCTTGCGAGACGTGACGTCGAAGCAACTCCTGTTTCTCTATTCTATAAAGGAGGCTCGAATGAAACCTGTGGTCCGTATCAACTGCATCTTCTGGAATGAAGGCCCTCTTCTTCCTCGCGCCTCCTCCCCCGCCGCCGATTCCGGGTAGCCCCCGCTCTCCAGCTTTTAATCCTTTACCTTCTGAGGTCCGAATGACAATCTCCAGGAAAAACGAACCCGCCTCGCAGAACGAGGCCGCAGTCCCCGACAAATCCTATAACCCGCGCGCCATCGAGAAGAAATGGCAGGACAAATGGGAGGCGGACAAGCTGTACCGTTCCGTCATTGACGAATCCCGCCCCAAGCACTATGCCCTGACCATGCTGCCCTACCCCAGCGGCGACCTGCACATCGGTCACTGGTATTCCATGACGCCCTCCGGATGCGCGCGCCCGCTTCAAGCGCATGAAGGGCTATAACGTGCTGTTCCCGATGGGCTTCGACGCCTTCGGCCTGCCCGCCGAGAATGCCGCCATCAAGCGAGGCATCCATCCCATGAAGCGCACCTTCGAGAACATCGATCGCATGCGCACGCCAGATGCACACCATGGGCACGATGTTCGACTGGGAGCGCGAGATCATCTCGCCGACCCCGAATATTACCAGTGGACGGAATGGTTCTTCATCCAGCTCTTCAAGGCCGGGCTGGCCTACCGCAAGATGTCTGCGGTGGACTTCGTGCCCCAAGGACAACACGACCCTGGCGCGCGAGCAGGTCATCGGCGAGGACCGCCACTGCGAACGCTGCGGCACGCCCGTCATCAAGAAGGACCTGGAGCAGTGGTTCTTCCAGACCACCAAATATGCCGATGAACTGCTGAACTTCGATGGCATCGACTGGCCCGAGCGCGTCAAGACCCTGCAGACCAACTGGATCGACCGCAGCGAGGGCGCCTCGGTCATCTTCAAGCACCGGAAGGCAGGGCGACGACGATCGAGATCTTCACCACCCGCCCGGACACGCTCTGGGGCGCGACCTTCATGGTCTTCTCGCCCGAGCATCCGCTGGTGGACAAGATCACCACGCCCGAACAGAAGGCCGCGGTCGGACGCGTACAAGGTGCAGGCCGCGCGCCAGTCCGACATCGAGCGCGACGCGGCGGACAAGGAAAAGACCGGCGTCTTCACCGGCGCCTATGCCATCAACCCGGTCAACGGCGAGCGCATCCCGATCTGGATCGCGGACTACGTGCTGATGTCCTATGGCACCGGCGCGATCATGGCCGTCCCCGCGCACGACGAGCGCGACTTTGCCTTCGCCCGCAAGTATGGGCTGCCGATCATCCCGGTTATCCAGCCCGAGGACGCAGCCGCATCTGGACGGCGACACGATGGAGGCCGCTTATATCGGCGATGGCGTCATGGTCAACTCCGGCCCGTTCAACGGCACCACGCGTCAACACCGAAAAAGGCACGCAAGAATCCCGGCATCTCGGCCGTGATCGGATTGGCTGGAGCAGCAGGGCATCGGCAAGGAGTCGGTCAATTACCGCTACCGCGACTGGCTGATCACCCGCCAGCGCTACTGGGGCGCGCCCATCCCGATGATCTATCTGCGAGAAGCATGGCTGGAACCCTGTCCCCGACGATCAACTGCCCGTGCTGCTGCCCGAGGACGTGGAGTGGAAGCCGACCGGCGAATGCCCGCTGAAGCTGCACCCCACCTGGAAGAACACCACCTGCCCGGTCTGCGGCGGGCCTGCCACGCGCGAGACCGACACCATGGACACCTTCATGTGCTCGTCCTGGTATCACCTGCGCTACCTGTCGCCGCACTACGACAAGGGCCCCTTCGACGAGGCCGAGTACAACTACTGGATGCCC
This sequence comes from uncultured Chloroflexia bacterium, assembly GCA_963809585.1. GTDB lineage: Bacteria > Chloroflexota > Anaerolineae > Anaerolineales > Villigracilaceae > JACPVF01. Next base: position 61,105 of record CAWEKL010000002.1, read on the forward strand.
GTGGACACCTACACCGGCGGCATCGAGCACGCCACCATGCACCTGCTGTACACGCGCTTCTTCCACAAGGCCATGCGCGATGCCGGCATCATCGAAGGCAACGAGCCGATGATGCAGTTGCGCAACCAGGGCATGGTGCTGGGCGAGGACAACGAGAAGATGTCCAAGAGCCGCGGCAACGTGATTGCCCCGGACATCCTGGTCGAGCGCTACGGCGCGGACACCGTGCGCACCTACCTGATGTTCTTCGCTCGTTGGGAGATGGGCGCCCCGTGGGACTCTCAGGGCATCGAAGGCACCGCCCGTTGGATGCGCCGTATCTGGACGTTGTTCACCGATTCCGCTCCCGCCAACGCGGGTACAGCCAGCCCGGAGACCCGCCGTGTTCTGCGCCGCAAGGTCCACCAGACCCTGCGCTCGGTGACCCGCGATTTCGAGAACTTCGACTTCAACACCATCATCTCCTCGTTGATGGAACTGCTGAATGAGATGTACCGGGCACGCGAAGCCGGCGCTGCTGGCACGCCCGAATGGAACGAGGCGCAGGAGATCTACTTGAAGATGCTGGCGCCTGTCGCCCCGCACATTGCCGAAGAGATGTGGACGAACCAGCTGGGCAAGCCTTATTCCATCCACCAGCAGTCCTGGCCGAAAGTGGACGAGGAAGCCGCTCGCGAGGACACGATCGAGATTCCCGTCCAGGTCAACGGCAAGCTGCGCGACCGTGTCACCGTCCCTGCCGGGGCCACGGAGGCCGAGATCCAGGCCGCTGCCCTCGCCAGCGAAGCGGTGCGCAAGCACATGGAAGGCAAAGACCCGCGCAAGGTCATCGTCGCCAACAAACGCCTGGTCAACATCGTCATATAACCCCCTGAAAAACCGTTGGGCCGGACTTCATTGTCCGGCCCAATATGTCATTGCGAGGAGTGTGGCGCCCGTGGCGCCACCGACGAAGCAATCTCCTCCTACCCTGAAGCTGATACGATAGATAACTTCTATATTCTATCTGCCGCGGTCCTCGGCGCCTGGAACAGGTCTCTCAGCAGCAGGACACCTCCCACTCCCATCACAACCACCAGCAGGGCATACACAACGATCATCCCCAGCGTCAGCGCCCACTGCCAGCCCGTCGCTTCGATCGCCCCCGATGCCAGCCCGGTCATGACGGCCAGCCCCTGGGAGCCGAACAGCAGAACTACCGCGGCAAGCAGGCTCCAGCCGATCAGCCCTCGATGCAAACGCGCCCGCACGGCTGACCACAAGAGCAGTCCCCCGCCGATCAGCACGATCGGGAACAATTCAGCCGGCATGAGGTAATCAAAAAGGAATTTGCCACTTTGCACTCCCCGGGCCGCGGCAAAAAGAACAGGCGCCAGGATGGGAAGCCATATCATCACCGTCCCCACGACGGCCAGCAATTTGGTAAGCAGATCATTTCTGCCCATGGTTGCCCTCCCGATTTCGACTGCTGCGGCTGGTCGATTTACCAGCCCATCCCCAGTATATACCTGTTCTTCACCCGCTTTCTATATTAATTTCCATCCGGCCACTGGCTGCAGGTCTTTCGATAGGCAGCGCCCGGGAAGAACTCCAGCCACTCCGCCTGGCTGAGATTGCGCCCGGCGATTTCACAGGCACGTCCGGCCAGGGATACTGGATCGGTGTTCCACAGGATGATGGTATGGTCGTCGCTGGCTGAGGCCAGCATCTTCCCCTCCGGGCCGAAGGTGAGGTCATTTACCGCAGCTGTGTGTCCCAGAAGTGAAGTAATCTGTCTCGGTGCAGCAGGGTCGGAGATGTCCCAAAGCACGATCGTCTTGTCGCCGCCAGTGGAAGCCAGCGTCCTGCCGTCGGGGCTGGCAGTCACGTCGAACACCGGTCCGGTATGCCCACTGAGGGTCGAAAGTTGGCGGGGATTGGAGCTGTCCTTCACGTCCCACAGGATCACGTGGGTATCCGCGCTGCCCGAGGCCAGCACCGTCCCATTTTGGGCAAAAGCCAGACTGTAGACCTCGAGCGTGTGACCCGTCAGCACGGATAATTTTCGCGGCGCGGATGGATCGCTGACATCCCACAGGATAATCGAATGGTCCGCGCTCCCGGAGGCGAGCGTCTTCCCGTCAGGGCTGAAGGCCAGGCTGTTCACAAAACCCGTATGCCCGTCGAGCTCCGCGATCCGATGCGGTGTGGTCGGATCTGCGATGTCCCAAAGGATTATTTGGTTCGCGTGGTCGCCCGATGCCAATATCTTCCCATTCGGGCTGAAGGCCAGGCTCAGCACAGAATCCGAATGACCCTCGAGTACTGATATTTGGCTGGGGGATTCGGGGTCCGAACTGTCCCAAAGGATGATTTTGTGATCCCCGCCGCCCGAGGCCAGGATGCGCCCATTCAGGCTGTAGGCCAGGCTGAACACCCCCCCGGGGTGGCCATCCACCGAGGCCATTCCATACTCCTGCGTGACCTCCGGGATGGAGGCATCCCGCAGCGTGATCGCTCCGCTGTAACCTCCGGAGGCAACGGTCTTTCCATCCGGGCTGAGCGCCAGTCTTGTGATCCCCTCGTTGGGATCTATGAAATTACCAAGTTCGCGGGGCGAGTTTTGATTTATGACATGCCACAGGATGATCCGCTCGTCACCGCCCGCCGAGGCGAGGGTAAGGCTGTCCGGGCTGAAGGCAAGGCTGTACACCACTGCCGAATGGCCCGTGAGCTGCTTGAACGACCCCCAGTTCGATTGATCCCACAGGATGATCGTATTATCCTCACTGCCTGAGGCCAGAATGGTACCGTTTGGGCTGAACGCCACGCTGCTGACCGCATCGGTATGGCGCGAAGGCAGGGGAGACAGTTCTGTAAGCTCCGACCCGCCCGGTGCCGTAAATGTAAATGTATCCACCATATTGTCGATGCCCGCAGCCAGTTCTTCTCCATCCGGGCTGAATGCGAGGCTGTAGATAATGAGACCCTGGGTTTGTGTGGTCGGAAGCGGGGAAAATACTCCGGGTATCAGCACATTCCCCGTCGTGACCGGCAAAGATTGCAGTTGTTTCGGCGAGCCGGGATCCGAAACATCCCATAAAATGATGGTTTGATCATCGCCTCCGGAAACGAGCAGCGGCCGTTTGGGGTTAAAGGCCAGGCTGCGTACCCGGATCTTGTGTCCTCTAAGCGTCGTCAAGAGACGCGCTGCCGCCCGGTCCGACACATCCCAGAGCAGGATATCGCCGCCTTCACCACCCGCCGCCAGCAGGTTTCCATCGGAACTGAAGGCCACAGTATAAATAGAACCTGGATAGCCGGTCAGCCGGGCGAATTGGACTGGGGATTTCGGATCGGAGATGTCCCACAGGATGACCGTCTTGTCATTGCTCCCCGAGGCAAGTGTTTTCCCGTCCGGACTGATGGCCAGGCTCGTGACCCAGTTCTCATGTCCATTCAAGGTGGCAAGTTGGTGCGGCGCGTTCGGGTCGTGCATATCCCACAGGATGATCGACCGGTCATGGCCCCCCGAGGCGAGCAACGATCCCATCCGGGCTGAACGCCACCGCGCGCACCGGCCCCGAATGTCCCGCCAGGAAACGGTCGAGGTACGGGGTGGAGAGCGTCCCGAAGAGACTGCTGCGGGTCTGTGCGCTGTCCTGCTGGCGGAAGGCCTCCACGCTGAGCAGCAGCGAAAGGTCCAGTTTCTTGTCGAAATAATACAGCGCCTGCGCCGAAAGCTGCCCGGCGCGCGCCAGCACTGCCTGCCGCCGGGCCTGTGCCGCTTGCGACAGCCCGAAGATCGCCAGCGCCAGCATTACAACCGAAACCGCGACCGAGGCAATCACCACCGCCAGCCTGCGGCGCTCGACCGCGGCCTGCTCGCGTTTTTGCAGCGCCTCACAGGCGTTGAGGTAATCTTGTTCCTCTTCGTTCAGGCTGAAGCGCGACCCCTTGCTCAACTGGACCGCGTCTTCCAGCCGCCGGCCGCGATGCACCAGCAGGTTCTCATCCTTATTGGCGGCTTGCCATTCCAGCGCGGCCTCCCGCAGCCCCTCGCGCACCCGCAGCCCGGCGCGGTCCTCCTCCAGCCAGTCCCGCAGGCGCGGCCAGTGGCGGATCAGTGCCTCGTGGGCCACCTCCACTTCATCCTCGCCCGTGACCGGGTTCACGCTCGTCACTGCCAGGCGCGCGTCCGCCAGATGCTGAACCAGCGCCAGCGTGGCAGCCTCATCTCCGCCTGCCGGGACCAACTCCTTGAAGCGCACCCGCCGCCGCGTATCCCGTCTCTCGCCGCTGGCGGTCTCGTCGTCCAGCCGGGTGAGCCGCAGGAAAATATCCCGCATGCGCTCCTTCCCGTCCGCGGAAAGCCCGGCATAGACCTCCTCGGCCGTATGAGCGATGGCCTGCTGGACCCCTCCGATGGCGCGGTATTCGGCCGCGCGCAGCCAGCGCCCGTGACGCCGTTCCCAGAGCAGCAGGAGGGCATGCTGCAGCAGCGGCATCGCTCCAGGCTCCCCCTGCACATCATCCAGGATGGTCTGGGGCAGGTCGGCCTCAAAGCGCAGCCCCACGTGCACGGCCTGCTGCTCCATGGCCGAGCGCAGCTCGGCAGCATCCATCGGTGCCACCAATTCCTGGTGCGCCTGCATCTCCTCCTTCAGCGACTCGTACGCAGCCACCTCCCCCCAGAAGTCGGCGCGCATGGTGAGCACGACCGGCTGTTTCTCCTTTAACTGGAGCAGGCGCTCGATGAAATTCCGGCGCTTGGTTTCCTCCACCGTCAGCGTGAACAACTCTTCGAACTGGTCCGCAACAATGATCTGATCCCCGGAATGCAGCGCGGAATCAAGCTGGCTCAGCGGGTCGGTCCCCGGCGTCAGGTAGGCCGACTCCCGGTTGAGCGCGGGGACCAGCCCGGCCATCACCAGCGAGGATTTGCCGCTGCCGGAAGGCCCGAGCACGGCCAGGAATGGGTGGTCCTTGATGCGCTCCGCCAGTTTTGCGATCAGCGCCTCCCGCCCCATGAAAGAACTCCCGGTCTTCGGTCCGGAACGGGTAGAGGCCGCGGAAGGGACAGCGCGCGTCATAAGCCGGAGGCGTCTGCCCCATTGCCAGCGCGTTGAAGGACAGGTCACAGACCTCCAGGGAGGTCTGGTTGAGGGCGGTCAGGGCAGCATCAAAATCCGCGCGCGTCGCCCCGCTGAGCGTGGCGCTGTCCGCCTGGAGGCCCGGTTGGAGGCGGGCTGCCTGGGCTTCAAAGTCCGGCAGGAGCACAGGAGCCCGCACCTGCATCAGGCTTCTCATCGTCTCCACCCCAAACTTGATCTCCTCGGAGGTCAGCGGGCGGTTGAGGGATTCAGAGAACAGGGGCTGCCCGCCCAGGCGGCTGAAGAGCGCCGGGACGGTGACGTCCTCCTTGCCCTGCAGGCCGGCGAAGGCCTCGCCCAGCGCCCGATCCACCTCGCCGTGCTCCCGCAGGCGGGCATAGAAGGTGGCGGCCAGTTCCCCTGCAGTGTTGATGCTGATGCGGTCGGTCATGGCCAGCACCGCCGGCATGCCCAGCTCGCGCACCAATCTCTGCCCCAGGCCGCCCAGCCCGTTCTCCGCCTCGGGCAGAGCCGAGGCGCAGGTGGAGAGGAAGGTGAAATGCGGCAGCTGGTCCAGCCGTCCCAGGCGCGTGATCAGTTCCGTGCCGGTGACAGGGCTCCCGTCCCCATCCTTTGGAAAGTACAGGGCGGTTTCCCCCTTGCTGCTGATGTATTTCCCATGACAGACGATATGCAGCAGGGTCGGGCGCAGGCTCGTGATCTGCGCGCATAGTTCATCCAGCGTTGCCTTTCCCGCGGCCCCGGCGACCGATCCCAGCACCGTGCAGGGGATCTCCCCCAGCGCAGCGCGGACGCTGGCGGCCGTGGCCTCCCGGTCGAAGGATTCCAATCCGTAGTCCCCACCCATGTCCTCGGGGCCCGCCACCAGCAGGATCGCCCGCAGGTCGCGGCGGCCGAAGGGCGCAAAGCGCCGCTCGATCTGGCTGGGGAGGTACAGGGAGAACGGGGTCTGCTGGCTGAGCAGGAGATAATCCCAGCCGCGGTCGAAGCGCGCACACAACCGTTCCCAGTGCAGCCCGCGGCAGGTCTTCCGCCTCTACGTTGAGCAGGACGCGCAGGGCCTCGTTGTCCGTTCGGGCCTCCGCCACCGCGCGCACGAAGGCGTCCTGGATCTCCTCATGGAAGATCGCCTTTCCCAGCGCCTGGCCGTACTGCTGTTCAGCATTCGCGGCCGCGTCCAGCGAGGCAAGGTCGAGCTCGAACGTCCCCGAGCTCCACAAGGCCAGGCTGCCCTCGCCGCGCTCATGGCATACCGAGACCGGCCAGGTCGGCCCGGCCTTGCGCTCAATGGTGATCTCAAAGGTATTCAGTCTCTTAACCTCCCGCGGCCATCCATCAAATAAACAACCGTGGGCAGGTCACAAGATGTGACCTGCCCACCAGAATTCAGTTGCATACACAGGCCACTGGATCCCAGTTGTTGCAGCCCGTAGGCGCCGGGCAGGCGTTATTATCAGAAGGCTTGGATGGCGTGTTCTTGACCGGACACCCCTGCGGCTCGTTCCCGGTCAGGTTAAATCCCACCCCTGTTCTGCACACATTATCCAGGCCGAACAGGGACTTCAGCGGATAATCTGGATTACCCCTCACCGGCGACCCGGCCTCTGCTGAGGTGAACCGGTCGTTGTAATCCATTTTGGTCGCATCCTTGAGGCCGCCATCCGCCAGGACGCCCAGCATGAACTTGGAGGCGCCCAACGACTTCTTGAAGGCGAACTGGATCTGTGTCGAGGGTCCAACGTCCATCCGCACCCAGGCCAGGTCGGGGTCGGCATCCCCCGCGCCGCCGTGGAAGACCAGGGTTTCGTACCCATCCCCGGTCAGCGGCGCATCCGACTGCGTGCTGGATTTCCCGCCGGTGTCGTGGTTCATGTCCGCATACACACGGACGTCGCTGGTATTCCATTCGGTCGTGTAAGGAGGCTGCGCCTGGATCAGGGTGTCCCCATACCCGTCTGAGTTCAGGTCGATCTCAACGCCATAATCGATCGCCGGGCCGTTGCCTGGTTCCTTGCCAACCAGCGCGATCGATACATAATACCAATCGCTGTCCGAGCTGACGCTGTAGCTGAGGATGTCCAGGTTGGGGACATAGCTCATTTTCTGGAGGAATGGGCGCTCAAAGCGGTTGATGCGATATGAATCGCCGTAAGGAGCGCGCTTCTCCGGCGCGGTGCCCGAGGAATTGACATCATAGACCGGCTTCCCGGCCGGGGGGGAATCAGAGGGCTTCATGATGTGGTTGACATCCGCGGGGACGGGGGTGGCGGAGGCGCCGTTTGGCGAAGGCCCGGCCGTGACCGAGATCAGCACATCGGCGGTCGAGGTGGCTCCGGTCGCCGGGATCGCCCCCTCAGGCGTGGAGGGAGTGGCGCCGCAGCCCGCAACGAACCAAAGCATGCCAACAGTAAGAACAACAACCCTTGCCTTCATTCATACTCACTTCCATTTACCAATAATGGGCCGAACGATTCTGCGCTGCAATCTCCCCCCGACCCCTGAGGAGCCAAGTGGCAGTATACATAACAACGTTAACCGAGTCAATCCATTTTGTGCAATTTGGCATATGGGACAAACGCATTCATGCTTGCATCCCGCCTCCCCGGGTGTAGAATCCACCCGATCTCCCATGCCCATCATCCAGGTCGAACACCTCCGCAAAGTCTTCAAGGTCCCGCACAAGGACACCGGCCTGCGCGGCGCGGTCAAGGCCCTGTTCCTCCCCAAATACGAGGACAAGGTCGCCGTGGACGATATCTCCTTCGGGCTGGAGCCCGGCGAGATGGTCGGCTACATCGGCGTCAACGGCGCGGGCAAGTCCACCACCATCAAGATGCTGACCGGCATCCTGGTGCCCACCGGCGGCAGCGTGCGCGTGCTGGGACGCGACCCGCACCGCGAGCGCGTGGCCAACGCCCGCGAGATCGGCGTGGTCTTCGGCCAGCGCACCCAGCTGTGGTGGGACCTGGCCTTCATCGAGTCGCTCAACCTGGTCGCCAAGATCTACCAGGTCCCCGACGCCCGCTACAAGCAGTTGCTGGACGACTTCGCCGAGACGCTGGAGCTGAAGGAACTGCTGCACGTCCCCATCCGCAACATGTCGCTCGGGCAGAAGATGCGCGCCGAGCTGGCCGCCACCCTGATCCACGAGCCGCAGGTCGTCTATCTGGACGAGCCCACCATCGGCCTGGACCTGATCGTCAAGGAGCGCATCCGCGAGTTCATCCAGGAGCAGAACCGCGAGAAGGGCACCACCGTCATCCTGACCACGCACGACCTGGGCGATATCGAGGAGCTGTGCCAGCGGGTCATCATCATCGACGCCGGGCGCCTGATCTACGACGGCCCCATCGACACCATCAAGGAGCGCTTCGGCAAGTACCGCGAGATCACCTTCGAAACCACCCGCGCGGCGGAGCATGTCTCCGTGCCCGAGGGCGCCGAGATCACCAGCGTCGAGCCGCGCCGCCTGACCCTGCGCTTCGACCGCACGCTCACCACCGCCAGCCGGGTGGCCGCCTCGCTGATGAACCAGGTGGAGGTCACCGACTTCTCCCTCTCCGAGCCCGACCTGGCCTCCATCATCAAGCAGATCTACAACGGCGCGCTGAGCGAGGAGGCCGTGCCATGATCCAGTCACTGCGGCGCGGCGCTTCCATCTACGGCGCCGTCGCGGCCACCGCGGCCAAGGCGCGCCTCGCCTACAACATGTGGGTGTGGGCGGACTTCTTCGTGACCTTCGCCTCCATGTTCATCTTCGTGTACTTCTGGCGGGCGGTCTATGAGGGCGCCTCCACCCTGGGCGGCCTGAGCCTCTCGCAGACGATCAACTACATCCTGCTGGCGCGCCTGCTGGCTCCCCTGATCGAGAGCCGCACCATCTTCTTCTTCGGCTTCATGATCCGCCAGGGACAGATCGCCGTGGAGATGACCCGCCCGCTGGACATGCAGCTGCGCATCTTCGTCGAGTCGCTGGCCGAGATGGGCACCTTCCTGGTCCAGCGCCTGCCGCTGTTCGTCATCGCCTGGCTGCTCTTCGGGCTGCAGCTGCCCTCCAGCCCGGCGCTGTGGGGCGCTTTCCTGGTTTCGCTGATCCTCGGGAGCACGCGTGCTCTTCCTCTTCGACTGGATGTTCGCCTGCCTCGCTTTCTACGTCACCGAGACCTGGGGCCTGAGCGTGGTGCGCATCGGCGTGGGCTCCTTCTTCAGCGGCGCCCTCGTCCCGCTGGCGATGATGCCCGGCTGGCTGCAGAAGCTGGCCGCCTCCATGCCCTTCGCGCAGGCGCTGTCCGTGCCGGTCTCCTTCCTGAGCGGCATCACCCCGCTGGCGGAGGCCCCGCGCCTGTGGCTGATCCAGCTCGCCTGGCTGGCGGGCCTGCTCGTCGTCTCGCGGCTGGTCTTCCGCGTCGCCATGCGCAAGGTCACCGTCCAGGGCGGCTGAACCATGCTCCGCTACCTGCGCCTCTACCGGCACTTCCTGCTCCAGCGCTTCAAGATCCTGATGGAATACCGCCTGAACTTCTTCATCGGGTCGGTCTCCACGATGATCCTGCAGGCCGCCTCGCTGGGGGCCATCTGGGTGGTCATGCGCCAGATCCCCTCGCTCAACGGCTGGACGTTCTACGAGGTCATCCTGATCTACGGCCTGCTGACCATGGGCAAATCGATCACGCACATGTTCGCCGACAACCTGTGGACCATCGGCTGGAACTACGTGCGCAGCGGGGACTTCGACCGCTTCCTGGTGCGGCCGATCGACCCGCTGTTCCACCTGCTGGCGGACCGCTTCTGCCACGACGGCATCGGCAACTTCCTCACCGGCGGGGTACTGATCGGCGTGGCGATGAAGAACCTGGGCATCGCCTTCAGCGCCCTGCATCTCCTGTACCTGGTGGTGAGCGTGCTGAGCGGCGGGCTGATCTTCATCGCCCTCAACCTGATCACCGCCACCTCGGCCTTCTGGATGATCGAATCGATCCCGGTCACGCAGATCGTCTTCAACCTGAACGAGTTCGCCAAGTACCCGCTCAACATCTATCACCAGGGCATCCGCATCCTGCTGACCTGGCTCATTCCCTACGGCTTTGTCTCCTTTTACCCGGCCAGTTACCTGCTGGGGCGGGACGTGGGCCTGCTGGTCTGGCTCAGCCCGGTGGTGGCCGGGGTGCTGATCCTGGTGGCGTACCGCGTCTGGCTCTTCGGCCTGCGTCACTACTCCGGCACGGGGTCGTGAGGGAAGGAGGGAACCCTCAAGAACCACACTTCGGCTGATGAATTGCATTATGAAACAATGAGGATCAATTCCGATTCCCGGGCTTGAGAAGGGCTTTTTACGGGTAAGCCGGCGACCCTGCTCGCCTGATTGAATTGTTGTTTTGTTCATTTTTGCCCCGTTTTTTTGCGTTTTTCCGCAAAATATGGATGCCGGAACAATCAAGAACAATTATCCGCTCAATCGAGAGGGTAGCTCCGGCGCTCCGTGCGCCGCACCTTCGCATCTCCTTCGCTTCGCTCGCTTCGCTCGGAGTGCTACGCAATGCTCGGTGTGCTTCGCGAGAGCGGGCGATACGGGTGCTTCGGATGCTCGCGAATGCCCGCTCGCCCGCCGGAACAATTGCAACAATTCGAAGCTGAGAAAAGAATCGCTATTCGAGAAAATAGGGAGTCGAGCCAGGAGGTAAGTTTCGAGATCCAAGTCGAGGATGAAAAATCACAAAATTCAAAGTCCACCGCTATGCGGATACCGGAAAGGGGAATGGAGGTGAGGAGAGAAAATTGATCCTGACAAGATTTGCATCGATGCAAGTATATAGAATATATGTTCCAGAGTCAACCGATGAGCAAAAAACGCATCCCGGCACGGGATGACTTCCTGGTGACATTCTTCCCTTCCCGGAAGCGCCTGGGATTTGCTACACTCAATGTACCGCTCGCAGGTGGGGAGTAGGAACTTGCCCCGGGTTATAGACGGATGGCGTTGGAGGTGGAATGGAAATGACGCAAAAAGAGGAGACCTCCGGTCGTGGCCCCTCTGCTGTCGCCTTCGGGGTGTTGCGCGAGCGGCGGGGTCGGGAGACTGCGGAGGTTTAAATGGCAGAGAAAATCATGAATTTGATTTTTATATTTAACTTCATCCTTTTAATTGGATTGGTAGTAGGGATTATGTGGTGGCAACAAAAATATGGCAGACTAACCGCAAATAAATTTGCGGTTTTGCTAACCGGATATTTTAGCTTTGCGTTCATAACCACTTTATCACCATTTTTGATCACCAATACAAGCATAACTATTACAGTTGATATCGTTTTTATATTGATATTGTGGTGCATTGGATTCCCTTGGTTACGCTGGGTATATAGCAAATTCAGTTCATCAAAACAGTGATCGCTCCTCCAGCAAAAAGACGAACCAGACTGAAAACAGTCAAACTTCCTGGTGATATTCTTCCCTTCCGGGAAGGGCCGGGATTTGCTACACTGACGGTACCGTTCGCGGGCGGAGTTGGATCGCCGCGGTAATAGGGAGGGTGTCGGAGGTGGAATGGGAATGACGCAAAAAGAGGAGACCTTGCGGTCAAAAAAACGGCCAGGTCGATCCTGGGAGCATCAAGCCATGAAGATCTCATTCTTCAAACAATTACTGTGGTTAGGCATGCTAGCTGCTTTTTTGTCCAGCAGTTGCTCTCTGGCCCAACCGACATTGGCAGCCCGCCTTTCCGGATACATGAAAACGGAGCAGCCAAACTTCAGCGGGACCATTCTTGTGGCGCAAAAAGGCGAAATCATCCTCAGCCAGGGATACGGTTTGGCAAATCAGGAATGGGATATCTCCAATACCTCACAAACCAAGTTTGCCATTGGATCGATGACCAAGGCATTTACAGCCATGGCCATTATGATATTGCAAGAGCGAGGCCAGTTGTCTGTGCAGGATTCGATCTGCGATTACTTGTCTGATTGTCCAGCGGACTGGAAGTCCATTTCCCTGCATGATCTTCTTACTCATACGTCCGGTATTCGTAACTATACAGATCTATACACCCAACTAAAAGACAATGTTAATATTTGTCGTGAATACAGGCCGGAAGAGGTCGTTGCCTTCTTCAAAGACCTGCCCCTCGACTTTGAACCCGGCAGTAGTTGGAATTACAGCAATTCAGGATATTTCCTACTGGGGATTGTGATCGAAAAGGTGTCCGGCGAAAGCTATGAGACCTTTATTCAAAAGAACATATTGCAGCCATTAGGCATGTCCGAGACAGGCTACGATCGTGCAAGTACAGTTGTCAAAGATCGAGCTTCAGGATATTCGTGGAATGGTCGTATTCTCAATGCAGTTTGTGAGGACGTATCGATCAAGTACGCGGCTGGTGGGCTATATTCCACCGTTGGAGATTTATACAAGTGGGATCAAGCACTGTATACCGATCAATTGGTTTCCAAAGAAACTTTGAACATGATATTTAATTCCACTATGCCCATGCAGCCTGGTGGAGACATGTATGGCTACGGATGGATAATTTCCAAACACTTTGATCGTCTGGTGATTGAGCACAGTGGGGGCCTTTTTGGGTTTGCCACCCAAATTGCGCGCTATCCGGATGATCAAGTAACAATCATTGTCTTATCGAATACGGACTTTCAAGACCCCGTGGCGATTAGTGTGAAATTAGCGGGCATCGTGTTTGAAGGCAAGTAATGAACAGTTCAGTCAACACGGAGAGCCCCCAGCTGGTGGGACTCGCCGTGTTTTCAAGCAGTTGCGTTGCGGATTGGCTGCCGGTCTTCATCGAGACGACAAGTGCAAGATATAAGCTTTTAGCCTGCTACTTCGGAAGTAAAGATCGTCTGCTGGTATCATTCCATCCTGGGCCAGTGACCTGCCCCAATAGTATGTACCAGAGTTTATGTTAGTCCAGACCACACCAGAGGCGACACAAACCAAGCTTGGGGTGCCGGGGGACGATATCCCATTGAGCTGTGCGGTCGAATTGTATTATATTTCTTTCTCCAGCGTTCGATCATCTGTGCCTGCGGCAAGGTGCAGGCAAGATCCAGGCTTCCTGCAGAGTGTAGAAGATCTCCCGTTTCAACAATTCATACCGCCTGTATGCCACCCTTGCCGAGGTTTCAGATCCTGAAATCCTAAAGCGCATTGAAGAGATCAGCAATCCCTGAAATTGATCTGGCTTTATTTCACGGTCACTGCGTGCAGCGAGCCGCAATTGCTCTTTGTGGTGACAGAGGTATTCTCCCTTATTGGGAGCCTCGACCGCCGCGAAGACCCTGCATGGCTGGCCTGATCGTCCCTACACTATCGACGGGCGGTTTTCTGTAATATGTCTGTAAGCCTGTTTTGGCAGGCAGGAGATAGAATCGATCTATCTTCCATCCGCCCGCGGGGTGCCGAGCACATGGAAAAATCCATGAACTGCGCACGAATCCTCATCATCAATGACGGTCATGACAGGGGGCCTGAACTGCAGGACCGGCTGCTCTCTGCCGGCTACGAAGTCCTCAGCCTCAGCCTCATCAAAGGCCGCGCCCTGGAGCAGGTGGGCGAATTGCATCCGGACCTCGTCCTGATGGATATCGGCCTGCGCGGCAAGGTGGACGGAGTGCAGGCCGCGGATGATATCCAGACCCAGCTCGATATCCCGGTGATCTACACCATATCGCACCAGGATTACGGCCAGGCGACCCTTCAGAGGTCAAAGGCGACAGGGCCTTTCGGCTACATCTTTGAGCCCCTGGATACCAATCAGATCGCCAGCACGATCGAAGTTGCGCTGGTCAGGAATCGGCTGGAGAGGCAAATCAAGGAAGGCCAGCAGTGGCTCAGCACCGTGCTCAACAGCATCGGGGACGGGGTCGCAGCTGTGGACGACCAGGGCTTGATCACGTTCATCAACCCTGTGGCGGAGATCCTGACCGGCTGGCAGGCCAAAGACGCGATCGGCAAGCCCCTCTACCAGATATTTTCCATTTCCGAGGCGAAGGCGCGTGAGATCATCGATGCCGCTTTAAACAATGTGCCCGGCGTGACGCGGAGATTGCAGGGGGATATCCATACACTGTTGACGTCACGGATGGGGGGCGAGATCCCGGTCGAGATCACGATCTCGCGGATAAGAATGCGCAAGGAGACCAACAAAGGCGTGGTGCTTGTCTTCCGCGATATCACCGAGCGGCTGCGCGCCATGCATGAGATCCGCAAGCAGGCGAACCGGGCAGAAGCGCTGGCTTCGGTCGCCTCGCAGCTCAACAAGCAGATCGAGCTGGGCTCTCTCCTGGAAACCGTCTGCGTGACCACCAATAAGACCCTCAGGGCGGCTGGTACGGCGGTGTTCCTGCCGGATGCCCGGAATGAGATCTTTCGAAACCGGTCCGCCTTCAGCGAGGTGCCCATGTTCAAGGCCTTCGAGGGGAGCCGGTTCGAGATCAAGAGGGAAACCATCGAACAATTGGTCACCCGCGAGCATCCGGTGATGGTGCTCCAAAATCTTCAGGATTTTCCGGATTTGCCTTATGTGGATTCGTTGCTGGGGTTGGGCATCCGGATCGTGGTTCTCTCTGCCTTGTATCTGCGGGAGGAACTGATAGGGGCCTTGATCTCTATCTTCGGAGATTCGCGCCCGGCGATCACCGAGGACGACATCAGCCTGCTCACCGGATTGGCGGACCAGGTATCGAGCGCGATCCAAAATGCGGAACTGTTCGAGCAGATCCGCATGGGACGTGAACGGCAGCGGGTCCTGTCCAAAAGCCTGGTGGAAGTCCAAGAATCCGAGCGCCGGCACGTAGCCCGAGAACTTCACGATCAACTTGGGCAGTCGCTCACGGGCTTGCAATTCCTGTTGCAGAGCGCAAAGAGCCACTCGGAGGGTTCACAAAGGGAGCAGCTGGAAGATATCCAGCATTATGTCAGTGAGATCATGGAGCAGACGCGCGCGATATCGCTGCGTCTGCGCCCCGGCCTGCTGGATGATCTGGGACTCCTGCCCACCCTTCGGTGGCATATGGACTCATATACCAAACAGACCGGGATCCGCGTCCATTTCCAGACCAATGAACCCGTGGACCGCTGCCCGCCGGAGATCGAGACCGCGGCCTACCGGATCATTCAGGAGACGCTTACGAACGTCGCCCGGTATGCCTGCGTGGAGGAGATCTCTGTGACCTTGAACGCGGAGAACGACATCTTGTGGCTGGAAGTGGTGGATAAAGGGAAAGGCTTCAACGTATCGAGGGAATTGGAGAAACCGTCTTCCGGGCTGGGAGGCATGCGAGAACGAGCCAGCCTGGTGGGAGGCTGGCTGACGATCCATTCCAGTCCGGGGCAGGGAACCCGGATCACTGCCAGCCTTCCCCTGAAAGGGCAGGTTCTCGAACGGAGGAAACATGACCGTGACCGTACTGATTGCCGATGACCATCCGCTGGTGCGCTTCGGGCTGCGGAACCTGCTGGCCTCCGAACCCGACTTCACCGTGGCGGGAGAGGCGGAGGACGGGCTTAAGGTGCTCGCCCTGGCCGAGAAGATCCGCCCCGATATCCTGGTCGTGGACCTGATGATGCCGAATCTGAACGGCCTGGAGGTGATCCGCACAGTCCGGCACCGCCTGCCGGGAACGCGAATGATCGTACTCTCAATGCAGCGAGCCGACCCCTATATCGTGGAGGCGTTCAAGGCCGGCGCCATTGGATATGTTTTAAAGGATGACGCCCCGGGGGAGGTGATCCATGCCATCCGGGAGGCCCTGCGGGGAGTGGAGTACCTCAGCCCGGGCCTTTCCGACAGGCTGGTGGAAACGGCTGTCAAAGACGTTCAGAATGCTCCGCCGGATGCTTACGAACTCCTCACAGAAAGAGAGCGGCAGGTCTTTCAACTGGCGGTGGAAGGGAAAACCGCCCCCGAGATCGCACGGGCTCTGTTCATCAGCCCGCGGACGGCGGAGGCCCACCGCAGCCGGGTGATGGACAAGCTGGGAGTCCATAACCAGACCGACCTGGTCAAATATGCGCTGAAGCGGGGCGTCCTCTCCATGGAGGCTTGATGCCGGATCCACTGCTTTCCTGAAGAAATGGGGGAGTTCAGGGTCGGGTCGTAAAAATAGGTAGGTGTACGTATTCCCAGGACCGGCAAGGGGGCCCATAATGTAGGTCAGGAGCCATTCAAGCTCATCAAAGGGAGATAACTCATGAAAAAATTCATCCAGGTATGTTTGGTCGCGGCCCTGCTGCTCGTGCTCGTACTCGGCACCGTCCCGATGTTGAAGATCGGCGGGGGTCTGCCGGGTCCCCAGCCGAATGTCGGCTGGAACACCGGTATCGGGTGGGAGACTCCCGATGCAGCCCCGCTCGCATTCACCATCATTGTCATCAGGCCGGACGTCGGTTGGAATACTTAATAAAAATTGTCATGCCTTACGACCAGAGTCAATAAGGGGTTCCATATGATTGAACATCTGTTGATCCAGGCAATTCCATTGGCGGTCTGCCTTCTCTTGACGATACTGATCGCTCTGCACCAGGGCAAAACCGGGACGCCCACCTATCTTGCCAGTGTTGGCTGGCACTAAAAAACACAGAAAGATCAAAGCTCAGTGATCCCTCCGGAATATTCCGGAGGGATCACTGTCTACCTGATTAACGGATCATTACCATCCACCATGTCAATTTGCTTGCTGTTTACCCCACGGGAGCGAAGAAATGATATGATCGGAAAAAGGCGAAAGCCGGATGCAAGTGAAGGCTGGGCGCTTTCCACCCGGGGGGAATGGCGCACTCCCCAAAAAGGATAAAAGCCGGGCATCCTCATTCCGCGAGGGGTTTGACATGAAAGATCTTTCCCTGAAAGCCAAGACTTACATGCTCGCTGTATATGCGGTGGGTGCGGGGATCCTCATCTGGCAGCTGACGAAACTAAAGCTGGATGAACCGATCTTCCTGCTGGCGCTTTGTCTGACGGGCTCTCTGGCCTCCATCTATAAAGTGGATGGGGCCACAATCCGCTCGCACTACTCCATTAATTTTCTGGTCTATGGCTTTACCTTCGGGCAGCTGGGGATCTCCGCAGCCCTGCTGGTTATCGTGGTATCGAGCATCGTCGAGGGGGTCTGGCATCGCACGAAATGGTACATTCAGGTCTTCAACGCAGCCTGCTATGTTGTCGTGATGTACGCGGCCAGTCTGGTCTATGGATGGATCAATCCCCCGATCGATACCAGGTCCATCCTGGAAATCGCGGCGATCCTTGCCGCGATGGGGGTCTTCACCCTCCTGAATCATGTCATGGTGGGTCTCATCCTCTGGTTCGCCCGCGGGGAGAATTTTCGCAAATCGGGCATCTTTGAATTTCTGCCTCTGATGATCGACATGACGCTGATGAGCCTCGGCGCCAGCCTGGTCATCGTATGGCATCATAATCCCTATGGCCTGATCCTGTTCCTGCTGCCGCTTTATCTCATCTACAGCACGCTGCGCGTCCCCGCACTGGAACGCCAGACAGAAATGGATTCAAAGACCGGCCTCTTCAATCATGGTTATTTCATGCAACAGGTGGAAAATGAGTTGCGCCGGGCCAGTCGCTTTGACCGTCCCGTCTCGATCATCATGGCCGACCTGGACCTGCTCCGAAATATCAACAATACCTACGGCCACCTGGCCGGGGACGAGGTGCTGATCAAGATCGCATCGATCCTGAAAGAAGCCGTGCGCGAATATGATGTGGTGGCGCGGTTCGGCGGCGAGGAGTTCGCCATCCTGATGCCCGAGACGGATATTTCCAAGGCCTTCGCGCGCGCCGAGAGCATCCGCCAGACGATCGCCAGGACCGCCTTTGTCATCCCGACCAGTGTCACACCCATCAAGGTCACGATCAGCATCGGCATTGCCGGCCGTGAGCGGTTTGACGAGCCTGCGCTGGAGATCATCCACAATGCGGATACGGCCCTGTATCATTCCAAACTCAAGGGCCGCAACCAGACCTATATCTGTACCAATGAGGCCTATGCCTCTTTCCAGCCTGATCAACCTGTGAACCTGCTGCACAAAGTGCATGCGGAACCAACCGAAGAGGCATCCCCCGCAGATGCCTGCACAGATCCCGTCACCTATCGGGCAGCGGACGCGGTCCTGGTACGGCCCGGCGATACCGGGCCGGATTCCCGGGTATACGGTACCGAAGCCGAACCTACGCCGGCCCCCGTTAGCGAAAAAGGCATTCGCTTGCAGGTGAACGTGTACATCGGTTTCGTGATTGCCATCGCGTTGTTCCTGTTCGCCTGGGTTCTGAGACAAACCTTAGGCAATTGGGGATTATCCGAGCCAATCAATGTCCTGGCGCTGGCGGCCTGCGCGGCTGCCGTCATCTTGACCGAATGGCTCTCCATTGAGCTGTACGTAAAGAAAACGACCATTTCCACCTCGGCCGTGCCTATCCTTGCCGGGACTCTACTGTTCGGGCCGCTGGCCGCCTTCATCCTGAGCGCGACCTTTGCAGCCACGGCTTTCATTAAATACCGCAGCACTTTCAGCCGCCTGCTCTTCAACTTTGGCAACCAGATGATTGCCGCGATGATCTATACCGGTCTGATCGCGCTGACAGGCCGGAGCTTTCTGCAGGAGAGCGTGCTGTTCCAATTGATTGCCTGCCTTGCGGCTTCCTGCATCGTCTACGTGGTGACAACAGCGCAGGTGGCGATGGGCGTGAGCATTGACCTTAAGCAGCCTGCGCTTCAGATCTGGAAGGAGCAGTATGGCTGGATGCTCACCTCCTACATCGGCATGGGCTTCATCGCCTGTGCGCTGATCTTTGGTTACAAGTACGCCCACCTGCTCGGCATGGCCCTGATGGTGGTGCCGATCATGCTCCTGCGACTGAGCCAGAAGCAATACGTCGAAGGAACACGGATCATGGTGAACGAACTCCATGAGAAACAACGGACGCTGGAGAGGACTTCCGAGGAGATCCAGGCTCTCAACAACGGGCTTCTGGATACCCTGGCAGAAGTAATCGACCTGAGCGACCCTTATGTGCTGGGCCATTCGATACGGGTGGCGGATTTGGCCGGGAATATCGCTGTCCGGCTTGGGCTGCATAAGAAACAGATCGCGCTGATCCGCAGTGCCAGCATGCTGCACGATATCGGCAAGCTGGGCGTTTCCCCATTGATCCTTTCCAAACCTTCGAAATTGACCCCCGAGGAATATGAGAACGTAAAGAAGCATGTCACTCTGGGCTATGCCCTGTTGGAGAAGAGTCCTTCCCTGAAGCAGCTTGCTCCGATCATCGGGGGGCACCACGAACGCTATGACGGAAAAGGGTATCCTCACGGGCTGCGGGGCAGTGACATTCCATTGGAAGCGCGGATCATCGCGGTCTGCGATGCCGTCGAGACCATGAATTCGGACAGGCCATATCGAAGACGGCTACCCGTGACGAGCATCATTGAAGAACTGGAAAATTGTTCCGGGACACAGTTCGATCCGCAAGTGGCGCAGGCTGCCATACAATTATTGACCCCCCTCATCGCATTGGATCGTGCGGTCGGGGATCTGGATGCATCGCCGGAGGTCGGCCCCTTGGTCGTGCCGGTCGCGGATAAGTAAGACAATAAACTGCACCACCTAAAACCTTCCCTGAAGTCCCTCCACAACTGGATCGTATCGCTTCGGCTGTTTCTTCCTGTTGTTATAATCCCAGTGTGCCTCTCATCCTTTCGATCTCCATCGTCAGCCAGTGCCGGCTGGCCCTGGAAGAACGCCACTCCCTCCGCAATACGTCGAGAGTTCTCCACGAGGGTGCTCTCGCGAATGGCTCTCGGGGCCACTTTGCCCGCTCGGCCGCCGGAACAATTGATAACAAATAGGGAGCGGAAACCAACGATCAAAGAATAGAGCGCAGCGAGCCAGGAGCCTATCGAAGAAAAGAGGTAGAAATCAAGCACCCCGGCCAAGTTTGGACGGGGTGGCATGAGCCTGGAAGGGGAAAGAGGTCCTGATATCACAGAGGATATTGTATAGAATATATGTTCTGGAGTCAAGCGATGAGCAATGAGGGGGGACCCGGCACCGGATGACTTCCCAGTGACATTCTTCCCTTCCCGGCACGCCTGGGATTTGCTACACTCAATGTACCGCTCGCAGGTGGGGAGTTGGAACTTGCCCCGGGTTATAGACGGATGGCGTTGGAGGTGGAATGGGAATGACGCAAAAGGGGAGACCTTGCGGTCGCGAAAACGGCCCGGTCGGGCCCCTTACGCTACGCTCGCTTCGCTCGGGGTGCTAAACGCGAAGACCCGGGCCGAGCGAGGGCGTAGCAATTGATCTAGAGTAGTACTAGGTACACGTCCATAATTTGAGGTTTGACAATGAAAAAATGGTTCACTCCCCGAATAATTATTATTGGTTTGTTTTCTTTGATTATAGCGTTAACGACAGCATATGTTGTTGGCTTGGCAATTTTGAAAATGCCGCTTTGGTATGTTTCCATCATGGCCTGTTTGGTTATTGTATCCGTTTTGGTAGGGATTTTATTAAGCATTTGGATAGAACAAAAAGGCCGAAGAAGGTGAAAAATGAGTCCAGACCAATACGCAATGATAATTCTGGCGGTTTGTTGCGTGACACTGGAAATTTCGGGGTTTGTGTTAATGCGGCTTCGCCAACATCCTTCATTTCCCTTCCTGAGGCAAATTGGGAAAATAATATGCTTGATAAGCCCTATAATCTTTCTTTTAGGCATCGTGGCTTTCTATATTTGACAACAAAGTAAGAATCAAAGCATAACGAATATGGTTGCAGAGCAATGCGGTGTCGGGGCTGTGACGAGCGGAGGATGCCCGCAGGGAGAAACCTGCGACCACGACCAGGCGCCCCCCTCCTTTCTGCCGGAAGAACACCGGGACGCTGCGCGGCCCCCAAATGCCCTCCGCTGTCGCCTTCGGCGTGCTTCGCGAGCTTCGGGGACTATGTGCGCCGAGTTATGGATGGGCATGGTTTGGATAGGCGCATTTAGGGGGAGACTCGAGGCCAGCGGCAACCAGACGACGAGGACGATCAATGGGATGACGCTCACATTAGCCTATGATGCGGAGGGGCAGGTCACTCACATTCTCCCGCTGTATAACTACTATTCCTCGATTAACTGCTTGCCGGCAGCTCCCAGAGTTCCACCTTGTTCCCGTCCGGGTCCATAAACCGGCCAAACTTCCCAAATTCGTATTCCTCGATCTCGCCCAGGATCTCAGCGCCTCCTTCCTGCACGTGCCGGAGCGCCTCTCCCAGATCATCCACGATCAGGTTGAACATGTGGTCTCCTCCAGACGCACGATGCGCTGAAAGATCTTCTCAAGGCATCCTCAGCGTACTGCCCATCAAAATCCCATTCGCCCAGTAGTACCCCGTAGCCCCTTCGGGCAGCAGATCATAAGTCGCTGATCCTTGATAAGGGATCCGTTCCACCAGCGTAATGTGTGCGCCGTCCAGCCTCTCACCCACCCGCAACGCCCCCAGCCAGCGACCGTCCGCAGTCGGGTGCCCCGGCGAGGCCCACAGCTCGCGCCCATCGCTCAACCGGATATGGACCACCTGATGTGTGGACGGAACCCTCACACTTCCGAACTTCAAGATTTTCCCAACCACCTTCTCCCCCGCCGCGTTCATCGTCCAGACTAAATCCCCCATATGCAAATCTTCCACCGGCTCGGCGCCGCGCGGTGTGTCGATGAGCGTCCCTGCCGCCAGACAGATGGGACAGGTGAGAAACCCGGGGCTACGTTCCTGCACGTCGATGGAGCCGCGGCCATCTATCGTCCCCTTGACCACAACTCCCTGGCCGCCTTCCTGCCCGGTCTGGATCTGGAACTGATACACCACGCCTGCCGGCTCAAAATTAACCGCATTCAGCTTCTTATGCTCCCGATAGATCAGCAATTTCTGGTCATCGGTGAAAGTTGTCAACCCGCTCAGCCCGGTATGACTTAAGACCGCCTGAAATTCCTCCTGATCGGCCTGCAATTCCGGGAAGCGCTCCCGAGCCAGTGACATCTCATCATCCCGAGCGACCGGGTAGAAATCAGGATCGCAGAAAAAGAAATCGGGGAATTGCTCAAGCACTTTGTATTTCAATTCGCTGAGCGAGAGTGCTGCCAAGGGGAGCGTGGGGATGGCGGTTGGCGGTTCCGGCGTCAGAAAGGGGACTTCCGTTCCAGCCGGAAGCACTGTGCCGGCAATCGCTGTGCTGGCCACGCCGGTCATGACGATGGGAGTGGAACCCCCTCCCCCTTCCCGGGGCAGGATCGGTGCGCACGCACCGAGGAACAGCGCAAACAGGATGGTCAATTCGCCAAATCTTCTCATACCAGCCTCCTGATCTTGACTGAGGACTTTCAAACGGGCTCCAGTGTTCCCCTGGCTCAAAAAGTATCGCGCCTTTGCCTTAATCATTGATAAAAGAAGGCGCCCTCCGCTCCATTCTGCGGTGCTCCAATCTCCCATGATCCCGTCCCCTAGTCACTCGTCCCTCTTCCCTTCCCTTCAAATTGGATTAAAATCCCCCCGTCCGGTCCCATTGGGATCTTATCCGTACAAGGAGCCGCCATGCCCGACCCGGCCTTTTTCCAGTGGCAGAACGATGTCCTGCTCAAGACCATCTACCCCCTGCGGGAGATGAAACTCCGTGATTTCCTGATCTTCTATCAAGAAATAGACCTGTGGGCGCAGTACAAGTCTGCGAACCTTGCCTCGGTGCAAAGCGAGTACACCGCCGCCCGCCAGAAAGCCACCCGCGACGCCTACAACATGTACAGCGCCCGCCGGGCTTACTTCCTCAAGCCGGATGCCCGCGCCGACTATGCCGCCCTGGCCCCGCTGGACGAAACGGAACTGGCGCGCATCAATGCGCTGCACCAGACCTTCGTCTCCTCCTTCAAATACGCGGACGTGCGCAAGGAGATCAACTTCGTCACCGACCGCATCTACGAATGGCAGATGCACCGCGACGAGGATCAGCGTCTCGCCGCCTCCAAACTGCGCCGCATCGCCTCCATCAAGGAGAACAACCCGGCCTATCCCAACATGGCCAAGGAGGAGCAGGAACTCAAGGCGCTCCAGTCCGCGCTGGCGCTGGCGGAGGAGGAACTCAAACGCCTGTCCTCCTTCCTCGCCTCTTTCGACAAGATCCAGAAGCGCAAGCTCGACCTGTTCCGGGCCAAGGATGACGCCCAGCGCCAGAAGGCCATGCTCGCCCCGCGCCTGACCGATCTCAACGACCAGGTGGCCTCGGCCCGCCGCAGGAACATCGACCCCAAGCAGATCGCGACCACCCAGACGGATGCCGATAAATTCGCCTCGCAGATCCGGGACCTCGACCAGACGATCAACACCCCCGAGGAGGCCTTCGTCTCCACATACGTCCCCGAAGGCCCGCTCACCCCGCAGCAGGTCGCGGCCTGGAAGCTGGAGGAATACAAGGCCAAATTGGACGGCATGAACCACCAGCAACTGCTCGAGGAGATCGTCCAGCGCTTCGTCAGCCAGCCGCAGCGCTACCCGCTCTGGCTGCAGTACATGGTCATCCACTTCTCGGGCATGCGCTACGCCAGCGCGCACGGCTCCTGGGCCGACCCCAAGGAACTGCTGATCAGCCTGCGCTCCGCCGACATCGCGGCGGACCTCAAGACCCTGGGCGAGGAGGGTGTCGCGGCCCTGGCGCAGAAGACCCTTTCCGTCTATACCAGCCCGGCCGCCGTGCCCGGCGCGCCCAAACTGGCCTCGGCGACCGATCCCGACTGGAAGCAGAAAGTGGCCTGGCATCTCAAGGGCCTCGCCTCTCCCAGCCCCAGCACGCAGCGCAACGCCCTGCTCAACCTGCGCACGGATGAAGAGAACTACGAGGTCGATGCCCTCGCGCCGGATGCCGCCCTGGAGGCTCTCAAAGCCTATAAGGACTCCCTGCCGGAGTGGATGTGGAAGGAGATCACCGGCCTGACCCAGCTGCGCGTCACCGAGGCCAAAGACCCCAACTGGAACAAACTGACCTCCGAGGAGCAGGAGGAGCGCTACTCGCAGGAGGATGCCAAATATCGCCAGATCCTGGATACCTGGGAGAACGCCAACATCACCGGCTGGCGCGAAGAGCACGCCGCCACCAGCCAGCTCATCGTCACCCGCGCGGTGTGCAACGAGGTGGCCGAGCACATCCAGCACCTGCGCGGCTGGGCGCCTCCCGGCGGCCTGACCCCCAAGGCCCCCTGGTACAAGAAGGCCGAGACCGAGAACAGCGTCCCCGGAAACCCGCGCCCGTATTACAAGAAGCCCGCGGCGGGCAGCGATTACACCCCGGGCGCCAGCATCCTGTGGCTGCGCTTCGTGGACAAGGCGCCCAACGCCTGGCAGAAGGCCATCCCCATTTCCACCAAGGCCGGCGAAGGCCTGCTCAACCCGGCCTTCCTGACCAAAAAAGCCGGCCCTGCGGCGGCCGCCTCGTGGAACTATGCCATGACCGATCCCATCACGCGCACGCGCACCTTCACCAACGACAAGAAGGTCTCGGTGAAAGTGCTGCAATACCTGCGCTGGATCCACGAGGCCACCGTGGTCGAGGTGGCCGACACCGCAGAGGGGACGGTCGTGCTGACCTTCGAGCCGGCGCTGCCCTACGAGGACCGGCGCATGTCCTCCATCGGCGTCTTCAAGCACACCCTGCCGGAGATCGTCTCCGAGGGCAGCGAGGACGGATACTTCCGCTCCTTCGTCGGCTACATCCCGGAGGGGAATGTCCCTTACGACGAATTAAAAGGCATGCTGGATTGGAACAAGATCCTGCGCCGCCCCTTCATGAACCCCCAGCAATTGGCAGATTACCAGAATAAAAACGTCCGCAAGGTGTAGAACGCGGCATGAACGACATGCTATCCTCCCACGGCAAGCTGCAACCAAACAGCTGACTTTAGGGGCTGGCCATGTCGACCGTGATGTGGCCCCCGTAGGCGCTGGCTGACGAGTAGGCATAGCCGATGCCGATCTCGGTCACGTTGCGGTCGGTCAGAGCATTGCGGTGCAGGGCGTCATCGTTCCACTGCGAGAGGGCATCCTGCGGCGTCCCGACCGCGATGATCTCGATGTAATACGAGGCGGCATAGCCCGCGGCGGCGATGCGCGAGCCGATGGTCGAGCCATCCGAGCCGGTGTGGCTGATCAGGCTGTGGCAGGCCATGTCGGCGCTGTGACCCTGGGCTGCGGCGCTCAACTGCGCGTTCAGCGAAACCGCCGGGACGCCCGCATCCGCCCGCGCGGCGTTGATCAGCGAGAGCAGCTCACTGACGTAGCCATCATTCCCGGTGGTCTGGCAGCTCCCCGAGCCGCCCCCTCCGCTGGAAGGCGTGCCTGCCGCGCTCGTGGAGACGGGCGTGCCCCCGGCCCCCACCACGATCTTCACCCAGAAGGACTTTTCCAGGCCGATGGGCACGACTTTGCCCTCTGCGTCCTGCAGCTCGAAGAAGCCGGTATAGGTCCCGTCGGAGGTGGGCGCCACCAGGTCCACAGAGATGTTCACCATGTCACCCGCCAGCGTCTGGTCCACCGGCGCGGTCTCGGGGGCGCCCATGCGGTCGCCGCTGACGAAGCCCAGTTGATAGCCCTGCCACGGGCAGGTGCCGGTGTTCTTGAACTTCCAGGTCTTGGTGAACGCCTTGCCGCGACTGATCTGCGTGCCGTCCGGGATGGTCACATCCTCGATCAGCACCGCCACCACCTTGCAGTCCGCCGGGACCGTCACTGCCAGCGTGGGCGTGCCCGGCGTTCCGGTCACCCCGGCGGTGGCCGTGGGGCGCGACACCAGAACCTTCGTCGGCGGCAGCGTGGAGGTCACGAAGGTGATCGCGGTCGGCGCTTCTGTTTTGGAGGCGAAAGTGATGCAGGAGGTCACCAGCATCGAAAACACAAGCAGGAGGGGAAGGAGTTTCTTCATCGTTTAGAACATCATCAACTGGCCCTGCGCCTGTTCCACCGGGTCGCTGTTGATCTGCTCCTCAAAGGTTTGCCGGTTCAGCACCGGGATATCGGCCAGCGAGCGCAGCAGCCGGAATTTGAGCAGCCGCATCGGCCGCATCTTCTCATCCAGCGCGGGGTCGCGCTGCTGTTTGTAGGCTGCCAGAGCGGCGCGGCCGCCGGGCAGCACGATGACGCATTTCTCGGGGGGATGATCGTTATTCCTCACCACCCGCCCGAGCAGCGCCGAGGCCAGCAGGAAGAAAACACGCCCGGTGGTCCCGGCCTCCACCCAGAGCAGGCTGCCTTCCTGCTCGAGCGTCTCAAAGCCCAGCCGCTGCCCCACCTGGCGTACCAGCGCGGCCATCTGCTGCAGGTCCTCGCGCCGGCTGGCAGGCCGGTCCTCCTCGCGCAGGCGCCAGGCCCCGCCTTCCCGCCGGGCGTACGAATATAACACGGAATAGATCAAGCCCTTGGAGGGCGTGAGCAGCCCCCGGTAGCGCTCATTCAATTCCTGCTCGATCTCCAAAAAAAGCCGGTCGGGGTTCTTCTGCAGGAAACTTACCACGGCCATCTCCGTCCGGTCCGCCAGCGAATCCGTGCCTGCGTCATATTCGTGCAGGCCCCACATGCCGGTTTCCACGCCTTCCCCCGCGCCGAAATGAGCAAAGCGCGCATCCGTGGAGAGCGCAGTTTCGATCAGCGAATTGACACTGCGCAGCGAGTCTTCCACCTCTTCCCCCGGTTCCAGCAGCGCGTGCCGGTCGCTGAGGTGTACCAGCGCGGCGGTATGGAGGTGCAGGTAGGGCACCGGCTCGGCGCGCTCGATCAGATATTCGTGAATGGAGCGCCGCACCGCCTCCAGTTCCCGCGGGGAGGCAGGCTGCTCCCCTTCCACCTCGTTCCATTCGATCTGCAGCGGGTCCTGCTCATCGCGGAGCGCCAGCCCGCCCAGATGGAAACCCGCATGTTCGGCGGCGATGACCGCCGAGCTGACGAACGAGGCTTCGGGCTCGCCCAGCAGCCCCAGCACCGGCGTATCCTTCGGCAGCAGCCCGGCCAGGTTCCGGAAAGCCGAGTGGAGCGCGGTGGTATTCCATGCCCAGTCGTAGCGGCGGCGGCGCAGCCCGATCTTGAACGGCTCGGCGGCTTCCCGCCCCCACAGCCACCCGGCCCAGAGCGAAGAGAGCGTCCAGAGGGCCTGGTTGGAACGCGGCACCGCGCCCACCACCGCCTGGATGGGGATCTCCTTGCGCACTTCCGCGGCCAGCGCCTTCAAGCGGCCGTCGAAGAGGCAAATGCCGCTCTCCGGGATCTTGTTCGGCCAGGCCTCGCAGGCCACCGGTGATCCGGTCTCCGCCCACTCCCCCACCGCCCGCTCCAGCGCCATCCAGATATTGCGCTCCCGGAACTGGGGAGGAACGCTCAAGCGCTTGGGCCTCTGCCGGTCGATGGACCACAGGGAATTGCCCGCATCGAAGGCCGCCAGGGCCAGCGCGGTGATCAAGCGGCGGCGTTCCGCGGTGACATCCAGCCCGTCGATGCGGTTGATCAGCGTCCCCAGCGCATAGATGGCGCGCGGCAGATAGACCTGCAGCGCCTCCTCGGCATATTCCCGGTCGGGGTCACCGGGCGGCGCCACGCGCTCCAGCACCCGCGAGCGGTGCAGCTGCGCGCTGCGCGTGATCTCCTGAGCCCGCTCCATATCCTCCGGCTGGGAAAGGCGTTCCCCTGAATCGCCGCAGTGCGGGCATTCATAGACGCGCGGCATAGGGGGTATCGGCATCCTTGTTCCACAGGAAAGCCCTTGCCTGGACCGGCTTCCCGCATTTCTCGCAGGTCGTCAGATACAGGGATTGCAGCCGCGTCTCCAGCCGCTCATCCGATTTACGCGAGGCGCCCAGCTCCGCCAGGGCCGCGGTCAGATCGGCCTCTGCGGGGGCTGAGGCGGCCATTTCAATGAGGAAGCGCACGATGGGATTGTAGGCCGTCACCAGCACGCGGTACCCGGCGCGCGCCAGCCTCCAGCACCAGGCGCGGCGAGGAACCGAAGGGGTCCAGGACCCAGCTTCCCGTGGGGATGCGCCCCGCCAGCCAGGCGGCAGCAGTCCCCTCCTCCAGCGGCGGGAGGAAGCGCGCCAGCAGGCCGGGGTTGGCCGGGCGGGTTCCTGGCAGATAGGGCAGGGCATCCATAAGAAAAGTATACTTTGCGCCACCGAAATGACAAAGGGAGGATACGGGAGCGCTGCTCCCGTAATTTTGCCCCCTGCGGCTACTCCAGCGCCTCCGTCAACGGCTGGCGGGGCACAGAGTTCATATCGATCTCGATGGCCGAGAGCAGGAACTGGATCCCAAGGATCAATGCCAGGGTGGGAAGGATGACGGTACCGGTGGGCGCGGGGATCCCCAACCCGGCATACTTGATCCACTTGACGATGCCGAAGATCAGGCCGAAGAGGATCAAAGGGACGCCGGTGATCAAATAGATGGACATCATGGAAAAGTCGTAGAGGAAATACTTCAGCCACAGCCGCCGCGGCAAGGGTGGCAAGCAGTTTGAGCGGAAATTCCAGCGCGGCATGCTGCATGGAAAGGCTGGACCTCTCGTTCCCGTAACGGGCGGGCATGGGCACATCCACCACATACGCGCCCTGCAGGTACAGGTTGGCCAGCATCCAGGTCTCGAAAAAATAACGCCGGTCCACGCGTTCCAACGGGAGCTGCGCCAGCACCTCGGAGCGCACCGCGAAATAGCCGTTGGCCGGATCGAAGCAGTTCCAGTATCCACTGGCCGCCTTGGAGGTAAAGCTCAAGGCCATGTTGGCGATCCGCCGCCCAAAGGGCATCTGCCTCAAGGCCTCGAAATCACGGAAGCGGTTGCCCTTGGCATAATCCGCTTTCCCGTTCACCAGCGGGCTGAGCAGCGCGGGCATATATTGCGGGTCCATCTGGCCGTCGCCGTCGATCTTCACCACGATCTGCGCGCCCAGTTCCAGCGCCTTGCGGAAGCCGGTTGCCACCGCGCCGCCCACGCCCTGGTTGCGCTCGTGGGTCAGCAGCAGGATGCGGGAATCGCGCTCCGCCAGAGCCGACACCTTGCTGCCTGTCGCATCGGGCGAAGCATCGTCCACCACGATGATGTGACGCAGGAAGGCGGGCAGGCTGCAGATCACCTGCTCGATCTCGGCCTCCACCCGGAAGGCAGGCACGACCGCGGCGATCCCATATTCCTCGAAGCGGGGCGGGGTTCTCATGCGAGGGCACTCCTCAACAGGCAAGCCTCGTACGGCTCCAGGATGAGGCGGTCCCCTTCGAAGGCGTGAGGCTCCACGCCGAAGCTGGAAAGCAGCGGATCCCAATCGAGGGGCTGCGTTCCACGGGGCAATTTCACGGGAGTACGCTGTCCCTTGAAATTCAGGGCGACCAGCAGCGTTTCTCCTGGAATCTGGCGCTGGTAGACCAGCGCGTCCCGACTCTGCTCCTCCGGCAGGATGAATTCTCCCTGCCGCAGGGCGGGATGCTTCCGGCGCAGGCGGATCAGCGCGCGGGTAAAGTTCAGCATCGAAAGCGGGTCCGCACACTGGTCCTGCACGTTCCGGTGGAGGTAGTCCGGATGGACAGGCAGCCAGGGCTGAACGGTGGAGAAACCGGCGTACTGCGTGCCATCCCACTGCATCGGCGCGCGGCAGCCATCCCTCCCCTTGTAGAACGGCCAGTATTTCTTCCCGGGCGGGTCCTGGATCTGGCTGCGCGGCAGGCGTATATCGCGCATGCCCAATTCCTCGCCATAATAGAGGAAGGGCGTGCCGCGCTGCGTCAGCAGGAGCGCCATCATCACTTTCGCGCGGGCGTCATCTTCGCCCCGGGTATGCCGGGTGGCGGTGCGCGGGACATCGTGATTGCTCAAAACATGCGTCGGCCAGATCCCCTGCCGGCGCTCCAATTCATAGGAGGCCTGCAGATGCCCCAGCAAACGTTCCGCCTGGAATGGCGCACCGGTCAGGCCAAAATCGAAGGCGGCGTGAAGGCGGTCCGGCCCCACATATTCCCCGATCTTGGATGGCTCGGAGAGGAAGGTCTCACCTACCGCGTAGCGCTCGGGGTAGCGATCCAGCAGACCGCGCAGCTCCTGCAGCAGCGGGATCAGCTCGGGACGGTCAATATCGTAAATGTGCCGCTGGCGTTCGAAAGCGCGCAGTCCCAGCCGGGGTGGATTCCCGCGAAACCGGTCATCCTTGAAGTAGACATTGAACACATCCAGGCGGAAACCATCCGCGCCGCGCTCCAGCCAGAACCGCACCACATCCAATTGCGCCTGGCGCACCTGCGGATTGCGCCAGTTCACGTCCGGCTGCTGGCGGACGAACATGTGATAATAATATTGCCCACGCTCCGGCGACCATTCCCAGGCCCGCCCGCCAAAGACGGACTGCCAGTCGTTGGGGAGGCTGTCCTGCCAGATATACCAGTCGGATTTCGGGTTGTCCCGGGAGAGGCGCGATTCCTCGAACCAGGGATGCTGGTCCGAGGTGTGGTTGAGCACCAGGTCCAGGATCACGCGCAGGCCGCGCTGGTGCGCCGCCTCGATCAGCACATCGAAATCCGCCAAGCGTGCCGAAACGCGGGTCCACATCGGTGTAATTGCTGATGTCGTAGCCGAAATCCTTGTCCGGCGACGGGTAGAAGGGGGAGAGCCAGAGGGCACTGATCCCCAGGTCCGCCAGGTAATCGAGACGGGAGGTGATGCCCGCCAGGTCCCCCAGCCCGTCCTGGTTGCTGTCGGCGAAGGAACGCGGGTAGATCTGGTAAATGACGCCATCGCGCCACCATAGATAATCCTGCATAACGAAATTGTAATCCATATCCTTGCGGAGAAAGCGGAGGCCAAAAGTGATACAATTCTCAAATCACTCCAGACTGAAAAATACGGGATATTATGGGATCTCAAAGAGAGAATGTCCTGGTCGTCGAAAGCGACCCCGCCATCAGCGACCTGATCGTCCGCCAGACGTTGAAACCCCTCGGATACCAGGTGGCAGTGGCCCATGAGGGCACTGCGGCCATCCAACTGGCGCTGCGCTCCGCTCCAGATCTCATCATTGCCAACCTGAACCTGCCCGGACTGAGCGGCAAGGACCTGCTGGTGGCATTTTCCTCCCAGGGCCTGCGCGCCCCGCTCATCGTCATCGCCGAGAAGGGACAGGAAAGCGATGTGATCCAGGCCTTCCGCCTGGGCGCGAACGATGTGCTCTTCTGGCCGGCCCGCGATGCCGAGGTGGCAGCCGTGGTCGAGCGGGCGTTCGCGCAGACGCGCGATTCACGTGCCCGCCAGCGGCTGGACCAGAAACTCAAGAGCACCAACGACGAACTGCAGCGGAAAGTGCAGCAGTTAACGACCATCCTCGCCACGGGCAAGGCGGTGGTCTCGCTTACCGATCAAAAACAGCTCTTCAATCGCATCGTGGAGGCCGCCGTGCAAGTGGCGGAGGCTGAGGTTGGCTGGCTGGTCCTGCGGGATGACCAGAGCAAGAGCTATATCCTGGCGGCTCACCGCAACCTTCCGGAAGGCTGGGCGAAGAAGATGAACCAGCCGCTCGAGGACGGCATCAGCCCATTGGTGGCGCTTTCAGGGCAATCGCTGGTCTTGAACGGCAAGGCACTGGAGCAGTTCCCGGTGGCCGCCCTCGGCAGATCGGCGGGCGTGATCCCGATCAAGGTTCAAAATGAGGTCATCGGCCTTCTGAATGTCATGCGCAAGGCGGATGTCGAGATCAGCCGGGAAGCCCAGACGCTCCTGGAGGCGATCTCGGACTTTGCCTCCACGTCCCTGGTCAATGCGCGCTTATTCCGCGCTCTCGAACATGCTGCGGATGCGGCCCGGGAGGGTGAAAAACGCCAGAACTCCATGCTCGAGCGCATGCGCTCCGCGGTCGTCAGCGAGACGCAGGCCGCCAGCGTCCCGCTCAAACTGCTGCTCTCGGAAAAACCCGGGAGATTGAACGAGCCGCAGAAGCATGCCCTCCAAACCCTTCAGGAGGCGCTTCAGCGCCTGACCCGCGCCACGGAAAAAACACTGCCATCCAACCCACCCAACGTCAAAAAATAAACCCATGTCAAATCAGGAACTGCTCCTGCTGGCTCTGGACAACACACCCACACTGCAACTGCTGCAAAGAGCCCTGAGCGCCGCCGGCTATGAACTTGCCCTCGTTCAGGATGTCCGGGGATTGCAGATGGCACTGCAGAACTCCAACCCGGCGCTGGTCTTCATCGGAGAGGATTTCTCCGGGGAGAAGGGGCTCAGCCTCTCAGAAGGAATGCTGGAACGATTCCCCACGCTGCCCATCCTGCTCTTTGCCGCACAGGATTCCACCCGCATTGCGAAGGATGTGCTGAAAGCCGGTCTCTCCGGCTATCTGTGCCCACCGCTTAAATCGGAAGATCTCCACAGGGCTGTGGAACGGAGCCTTTTGCGTGCCCGCCGCCTGGGCGATTATCTCCGGCGCGAGGTGAGGAGGACGACCACCTCTCTCGAGGAGCGGGCCAGGTTATCCGAATCCGACCGGGCGCGCTATGAGGCTCTCTTCTCCACCATCCAGGACGGCGTGATCGTGATGGACAACCGCAGGAACATTCTCTTCCTGAACCCGGCTGTCCGCGAAATGTTCCAGGTGAGCGCGGAGGACTTCCTCGGCAAGCCGCTGCTGGATGTGATCGCGCATCCCGATCTGCGCTCGCTGCTGGGGCGCGCCACCACCCAGGCACTCAAATATCACGAGATCAACCTGGACTCGGGCCAGGTATTGAACGCCCAGTTCACCCCCATCCCGGGCATCGGGTCGGCCATCACCATGCAGGACATTTCCTACTTAAAGGAACTGGACCGCCTGAAGAACGATCTGGTGCATACGGTATCCCATGACCTGCGCTCCCCGCTGACCGCCCTGCTCGGCTATGCCGAATTGATCGACCGCATCGGGCCGCTCACCGATCAGCAGCGCGAATTCCTGCGGCGCATCGAGGCGAGCGTGGACCATATCACCACACTGGTGAACGACCTGCTCGACCTGGGACGCCTGGAGGCTGGTTTCGATGCACGCCGCGAGACGGTGCAGATCGACAGCATCCTCAAGTACACGCTGGATAACTTTGATCATCAGGCGCGTGAAAAAGGGATCGAGCTTTCCTCCTCGCTGGGCACGGAGATTCCCTCCCTGCGGGCGAACCCGATCCGCATCCGCCAGTTATTGGATAATTTGCTGGGGAACGCGATCAAATATACCCCTGCGGGGGGAAAGGTCTATATCGGGGTCGAATCCCGGGATAACCAGATCATCATCGAGGTGCGCGATACAGGTCCCGGCATTCCCAAAGAAGAGCAGAACCGCATCTTCGATAAATTCTTCCGCGCCAGCAACGTGCCCGAAGGCATAGAGGGCACCGGACTGGGCCTGGCGATCGTGAAATCGATCCTGGAAGTCTACCAGGGCCGGGTATGGGTGGAATCAAAGGTCGGGGAGGGATCGGCGTTCTTCGTGGTGCTGCCCGCACTCGACCCGGTCGCATCCGTGTAGTTCGGTGCGAAGGGGGCAGGACAGGTGTATTAAATGCCTCCGCCGGGGGAGAACCCGGCGGAGGCTTTCGCCAAAGGAGGAGACAGTGAGGAGCATTTGGAGGTGTCTTTGTTCCGTCTCCATCGCTATAATAACTGAAACGGCGCTTTTCCGTTATCGCCAAATGTCATCGAATATTAGTGATTTTATTCACAAATAACCGGCGAGGAATTCCCAGACCGTTTCCAGTGCCTGACCTGAATCCCTGTAAGTACTGACCCGCAAACCGGATGCCGGGTTGCCGCTGATCATTTTTGACAGGGCTCTCCCCTGCTGAACCAGGCACAGCACCGGCTTGCCTTTTTCCAGCGCATAAGCGATCTCATAACCCACCCCATGCGAGGGCACACTGACCTCGGCGATCAAAACATCGCAGGCACGGATCCAGGCGGTATCGCGCTCATAAACCTCACGCGGAGCAAGCACGGCCTCGGAGGTGACGTTTCGCGCGGCAAGATGTGCCGTGGGCACATCGTGGCCGGCCTCCAGCAATGCCGACACCAGGGTTTCATACACGGACTGAAATTCTCTTCCCCCGGTGATGGAGCAGGCAAAGTAAATGTTCATCGGTGCGGCAGGCGCGAGAGGAGGGATTGATCTCTGCGCGGCCTGGGCGCCGGCTCCATGCCGGTCCGCAGGCTTTCCAGCTCGGCGCTGAACTGCATCCAATCATTGACCAGCAGGACGAAATGCGGGGTCTTATCCTTGAAGAAAAAGGGGGAAAGGTAAAAGCGCAGGAGGCTCTGGGATACAGGGTGACCATTCAGGTCCACCACGATGGCGGTCTTGTGGGCCAGGGGTTCCAGGATCTCGCGCTGCCAGCTCCTGACGCTGGACGGCGGGAACAAGCCTTCCATGGTCGTAGAGCTGGTGCGCACCACCCGCTTGTAGGAAATATTCAGGCGCAGAAAGGGGGTGACCAGGCGAAGATGGTCGCGATGCAGTTGAACATAGGCGGCTTTGCGAAGGATGAACAGGAAGAGGGCAAACAGCAGGGCAAAGCCGCCCACACTGGAAAGGGTGATCCACTGCCAGTCATAGACCGGCTCCGGATAATATTCTTGCACCGCCCAGGCCAGGGCAAAGAGCGCCAGCCCCAGAGCCCCGACAGCAGGCCACCACCGGTCGAGCATGCGCGTATATAGGAGCAGGGGATAACGACGGCCGCGGCGAGCCATGCGTCAGTCTTGATCTTGAATCAGCGAGGGACCGTCCGCTTCCCCCGGTAATTCCCCGCTCAATTCCGACCTGAGCCTGCCGATGGCCTGCTCCAGATGCTCCCCCCGCAGGCTGAAGGTGATGTCGCCCCGGGTCTTCTCGATGATGCTGCGGGCGATGTCGGTCTGGCGGCGCAGGCCATTGGTGATGGCATCGGGATAATCCATCGTCACCAGGACGGAGTAGATCTCGTCCATGATGCCCAGCAGCCGTTCCACCTCGGCTGAATATCCATGACGCAGGATGTCCAGCGTTCGCCTGCGCAGCTCGCCGATCACCTCTGCGAGGCCGTTCAGGTAAGTGGCATCCTCCACGCCCAGTTCCATGGGGGTATGCAGCGGAAGGTTTTGGATCAGCGCGCAGGTGACATTGGCTTCCACAAATTCCTTGAGAGCATCCTGGGTGTATCCGGCATAGAAAATGTCCGGATGGTTGGCAAGGTTGACCCGCAGGTTATTCGCCAGGGAACGCGCATCGGTCAGATGCCCGGTCATGACATCCGACTCGCCGCGGTGCACGGCGCGGATGGCCAGCGAGCAGGCGCGGGTTAACTGGCGGGCGGTGGCCAGGGCCTGCTCGCGTGCCAGCGTGCGCGCGTCGAACCTCTCCCGGATACTGTCAGCAATGCTCTCAAGTTTATGCATGGGTTTTACTCCTGGTCGGGGGAATCCGGCGGATGCAGGCGGAACAGGCTCTCGGCCAGGGTGGAGTTTCCGGGGACGGTGATCTCGCCAAAAGCTGCCTCATAACGGGCAAGATTTTCGGTCAAGGCCCTGAGCAGCAGCTTGGCGCTGAGCGGGGTCATCAGCACGCGCGAAGTCACTCTGGCCTGGGTCTCTCCAGGGAGCAGGTGCGCAAAATCGATCACGATGTCCGCCGGGGAATGGGAGATCCTCGCCAGGTTGGCGTAGAGGGGTTCCAGACCCGCAGGGATGAGGAGCGTGGGGCCGGCTGGCTTCTGTGGATTGGCCATGAGGTTCTCCACCCGTTAGAACGGGATATCGTCCTCGGGAGGAACCTCAGCCAACCCTGTATCGCCGCCCGCCACCGGCATCTCCCCGGCCTCATTGCGCGAGGAGAGGAAGCGTACCGTCGAGGCGGTAACCTCGAACGAGGAACCGATGCTGCCGTCCTGTTTGGTCCAGACGCGCGGTCCTCCCGTATTCTTGTCCGGAGTGAGCCGTCCCTCGATCAACACTTTGGAGCCCTTGCGGAGATACTGGTTGCAGATCTCCGCCTGTTTTCCCCAGGCGGAAATGCGGAACCAGATGGTCTCTTTGACCTGTTCCCCGCTGGATGCGGTGTACTGGCGGTTGGTAGCCACCGAGAACGAGGTGACCGCCTGCCCGGAGGGCGTATAGCGCATCTCGGGATCCTTCCCGACATTGCCGACAATGATGATCGTGTGATACATGGGAATTTTTCCTCCAGAGGTCAAGGTACCCGCTCTATCGCAGCGGGAGCTAAGTTATCGAGTCAATTTTACCCCACTTCACTTATGGATAACCACCCGGCACGGGCTTTGAAATGCAATTGGAAGATGCCTGCACCCGGACAAAAAGCGGGAACTTTTTCCAGGAGCCAGTCGTCATTGCTCCACTGATTATTAAAAGTTATTCATTTGTGAGGTAAAAATGAAGCTCAGCAGTATCCAAATCATTCTTCTCGCCGTCATTGTTTTTCTGGCCATGCTGGCCTGCCTGCCGATCGCGCTGATCGGGCTGGAAAGTGCTCCTTCCCATGCGCAGGCCACCCAGAACGCGCAGTCCACGCAGCTGGCGGCCACCCTGCAGGCCTACATGACCCAGATCGCCGTCACGCCCACCGCGCTGCCGGTCACTCCCACCGCCACCAGCCTGCCGCCCACGCCCGCGCCCACCTTCACGGCGACGCCGGTCACTTTCTGCAACCAGATCCAGTTCGTTGGAGACGTATCCTTCCCGGATGGCAGCGTGCTCATGCCTGGAGAAACCTTCACCAAGATCTGGCGCTTGAAGAACATCGGCACCTGCGCCTGGACCACTGACACCCGGCTGGTCTTCATCAACGGGGCGCAGATGGGCGGACCCAGCGTGGCGGCTCTCCCCGGCTACGTCGGCCCCGGACAGACCGTGGACATATCCGTCAGCCTGATCGCCCCCTCCCAGCCCGGCCACTACACCGGCTACTGGCTCCTGCGGGCTCCCGATGGCACCCAGTATGGCAGCGGCCCCCGGGCACAGAACGCCTTCTTCGTGGACATCACCGTCAGGGACGAACTGCCGCATGGCACCGTCACGGGCAGCTTCTGCTACCCCAGCGAGTTCAACCCTCCCTTGATCCTGTACTTTGAAAACGCAACCACCGCCGAGTTGATCCAATTCTCGATCCCCGAGAACCACATGAACTTCAGCGTGCTGCTCCCCAACGGCGTGTATTATGCCTACGCCTGGGCTCCCAATTACAACCTGGAAGGGGCCTATATCAACAACTCCGACCGGACGATGAAGACCCTGGTCGTGAGAGGCGGGCAGACAACGGACGGCATCGCCATCTGCGACTGGGATACAGCTCCATCACAGCCGCGGCCAATAAATCCAAAAGGGCATTCCATTCGGAATGCCCTTTTTCTTATTACTTTAGATCTCCAGCGTGAAGAGGGGGATCTCCATCTCCTCCGGCGACAGGCCGCCGTGATGGCCGTAATAGTTCTGCTCGAACCTGTCCTTCACATACCACCAGACGGATTCATGCGCTTCAGGGAGGATCACCAGGTTTCCCAGCCGCCCGCGCAGTTCCAGCGGAGATCACCGGCCCGAAGTAGCCCTCCGCCAGCAGGTCGCTGATGCGCACCACCGCCGCCCGTCCCGCCAGCCGATCCGCCAGAAAGCCCTGCGCCTCGTCCAGCAGATCATCACGGATATACAGGAACATATCGCGCGGGGACCCGGCCGGCACCAGCAGGTCACCCTGCCGGTTGGTCTTCAGAAACCTTTCCACGCCCGCGAAGCCCGGATCGGTGTTCAGGTACACGGTCTTCTTGGGATCCACCTGCATGGACCCATGATCGGCGGTCATCAGGAACAGGACCTTCTTCCCGCACATGAAGACCGTCTCGAAGAAATGCTCCATGACCAGCAGGAAGGCCTCGATCTCCGCCTCCACCTGCGCGGATTCCGGCCCGTACTCATGGCACAGGCTGTCAATCCTGTCGAAATAAAGATGGAAGTAGGCGGGCTTTTTCTGCGCCTTCAATAAATGCCCCATATTCACCAGAGCCTCGGGGAGCGTCTTAAAGCCCATCAGTTTTGCGCCGCGCATGACGACATTCGAATACGTGGAGGGCGTGTACTCGCGGGCGCCAAAGACAAAGGAGTCCACGCCCTGCTCGCGCAGCCAGGGATAGAAGCCCCCAGCCGGGAAAAGCCGCCGCGCATGGAGCCCGGCGGCGCGCAGCGCATCGCGCTCCTTGTCGCCTGCAAAGGAGAACAGCAGCGGCGCGATCACGCGGTCCGCCAGCGGCTCATAATAGAACCACTCATAGACCCCGCTCTCGCCCACCGTCAGCCCGGTATGGATGGTGGTCACGTGCGCGGCTGTGGTGGGAGGGAACTGCGAGGTCAGCTTCTCCAGCCTGCCTGCATGCATCAGGCGCTGAAAAAAGGCCGAGGTCTGAAAGCGTTCCATGAAGCGCCAGCCCAGCCCGTCCACCAGGAACAGGACAACGGCATCATATTTCCCCTGCGCGAATGCCTCACGGATGCGCGCGGGAATCCCTGCGAACCCGCCTGCATCGTAACGCGGCTGGATGGTTTGGCTGCCGCTCATCATTTCCGGTCCGAGGCCAGGATCATCGGCCGCGGCGCGCCGGCCGATCTCGACGGCGAAGTTGGTGCCGCGGTCCCAGGGATACACCTGGCTCATGGAGGCGAAATACAGTCCCTCCACGGGCGTCTCCACGGGCGGGATATTCCTTGAGTGATTCAGCAGCGGCACGGGTTGGGCGTACTGGGTCTTGAAACACGCGCACCTTGTTCACCCAGTCCCGTTCAAAGGCCGGGTTGAACTTCTTGAAGGCAGGCAAAAAGCGTGCCAGCAGTTCCTCATCCGTCAGGGTAAAGTACTCATGCCCCGCTTCCAGGTAATCCCCGGCATAGACGATATGCTCGCCGCCGAAATGTTCGGCGGCTGACGAAATTGGTGTGCTCCACCAGCGCCAGCATCGGGATACCCGGCCTCCTTGGGCAGGTTGAACCAGTAATATCCCTGCGGTGGATAACTGGTGCTTGAGCGAAACCACCATCACGACCGCGCCCATGGACTTCAGGGCCAGCAGGCCCTTAAGGTATGCCTCGGGCAGGTCCGGGCACAGCCGGGCCAGCAGGTTGGGCGAGGTGGTCACCAGCACCCGGTCGAAGGTTTCCAGCTTACCGGAATCGATGGTCAGACCGCCCGCCTCGCCATGCCGGATGGACTTCACCTGCGCTTCCAGCCGCAGGTCCACGCCCATCTCCACAAGGCGCTCGGCGAACCGGTCCGCAAAACGCTGAAAGCCTCCCTGGAAGGTGCCCAGCCGGGTGGTGCGCGCCTTGATGCGCGCCCACATCCAGGCCATGTTCACATCCCGGTAATAGGGACCGAACTTGCCGATCAGCAGCGGCTTCCACATCTTCTCGTAGACCCGCCTGCCCGCCCACTTCTGCATCCACTGGTCGGCCGTGACGCGTTCCAGCGATTTCCAGTTATTGGTCAGGCGCAGGAACAGGCCGACAAGCCCGAAGCGGATCTTATCCAGCCCCCAGCCCAGCCCGGGGAAGAGCGCCATCTTCAAAATGGAATCGAATGGGTAGAACCTGCCTGCATGGTACATGACCGTCAGCGGGCGGGGGAAAAGCACCTGGTCTTCCCAGCCCAGTTCGCGGATCAATCCCAGCATGTGCCGGTCGGATTGGAACCAGTGATGGTAGAACTTTTCCACCGACCAATCCCAGTCCGGCTCCTTAAAGCCCGAGGCCAGCCCGCCCACATAGTTGGCGGCTTCGAAAATGGTGACCTCATGGCCTGCCTTGCGCAGGTCATAGGCAGCCGCCATCCCTCCAAAGCCCGCGCCGATCATAGCGATCTTCATGATCCATCCTTTACGCCGGGCGATACGCCCGGCTCTAACTGTTCTAGTTCCGTCTCGGCACGCAGGGTATCGCTCCACTTGATCCCCTCGCGCGCCAGGTAATAGGCTCCCAGCAGGGTGATGGGGAACCACAACGCGACGTGCAGCACCAGGGTATAACCGGTCGCCACCGCCTGGTCCACTCCATAGGCGGTCAGCACGGCGATTCCCGGGGCATCGAACGTCCCAATGTAACCGGGAGCGGAGGGGATGGTCGTCGCCAGGTTGACGATGCCATTCATGAGCATCAAGGCAAAGAAATTCACCTGGAACGGGAAGGCATGCATGACGAACCAGTATTTGCCGGTCTCCAGCAGCCAGATGATCACCGAGGTAAGAAAGACCATCAATACATTGAAGGGCGAGCGCAGGGAGGCCAGGCCCTCCAGGAAACGATGGACCAACTCCAGCACACGCGCCCGCAAGCGCGCCGGGACCAGACGGTCAATGAACCAGGAAGCCACGCGAGTGGTCACCTGCGGGAACATGGCCGCCAGCAGGAAGACCGCCAGCGCCCCGATAAAAACCCCCGTCCCGATCACGGCCACCTGCTGGATATTTCCCACAAACCCGGAAGCGCTGGTCAGCCTCGCCAGCTCGGGCAGGTTGACGAACACAAAGGCCAGCATGACCACGCCGTCAAAGATGCGCTCCACAATGATGGTGGCCAGCGATGCCGAGACAGAAACCCCCTCCCGCCGCTTGAGGATGACCGCCCGCAGAACCTCCCCGGCGCGCGCCGGGTAGATGTTGTTGCCCATATAACCGATGGTCGTGATGGGGAACATGGTGCGGGTGGGGATCTTCTTGACGGGTCCCAGCAGGTAATGCCAGCGCCAGGCGCGGATCCACACGCCGACGAAATAGACCGCAATGCCGGGCAAAAGCCACCAGTAATTGGCGCTCCGCACGGTGGCCCAGAAATCCTGAAGCCGCAGGCCTCTCAATGACAGCCAGAGAAAGACGACACTGATCAGGACTCCGACCCAGATCTGCCATTTTTTCATGACTGGGATTTTATCATGGGGGGATGGGCGCGGTCTTATAATGAAGGCATGCCTGAATTAGACCGTCCCGCCCCCGATTTTGAATTGCCGGACCTGGAGGGTATCTTCCACAGCCTGTATGATTACCGGGGCAAAATCGTGGTTGTGAACTTCTGGTCCTGCGAGTGCCCGCACTCCGAGCGGACCGACCGCTCGCTGATGGCATGCCTTGTCCAATGGGAGGATCAGGTCGCCTTGCTGAACGTGGCCTCCAACCGAAACGAAGAACCGGAGGCGCTGAAAGAGGCCGCCCAGCGCCCACCGCCTGCCGCTCATCCTGCATGACCCCGAGGGTGCCGTGGCGGACCTGTATGAAGCGCAAACCACACCGCATGCCTTCGTCATTGACCGCCAGGGAGTCCTGCGCTACGCGGGCGCTGTGGACAACGTCGCCTTCCGCCAGCGCACCGCCACACGATTCTACGTGGAGGAGGCGGTGGAAGCCCTGCTGGAAGGGCGCCAGCCGCCCGTCAGCGAACAGCCGCCCTTTGGCTGCGCGATCACGCGTTTCATTTAATGCTAGAATCAGTCCGTGATTTCCATAGATGCACGTGTCACGCTGCTGAAGAAGATCCACCTGTTCAATGAACTGAGTGACGAGGAGCTGCAGTATCTCGCCGGCAAGTTCAGCGAGGTACAGTACGCGGCCGGGGATGTCATCATCGAACAGGGCAGCCGGGGGGAGATGTTCTTTCTGATCTACAAGGGGAAAGTCCGCATCAGCCGAAAAAAGGACAACAAGGAAGAGCAGCTCGCCGTGCTGGTGGATAACGATTACTTTGGCGAGATGGAACTGATCTCGCGGAACCTGCGGAGTGCCAGCATCAAGGCGCTCACGCCGGTCACCGTGCTGGTCCTTTCGAGAGAGAATTTTGAGGAACTGATCCGCCAGAATCCGCTGCTCAAGCCCAGCCTGGAGGTGACCATCCGCAGCCGCTCTCTGGCGCGGCAGCTGCAGTTCAAGTGGCTGCGCGCCGACGAGGTGGTCTATTTCCTCGCCCGCAAGCACCCCGTCATCTTATATGAGGCTATGGGCGCGCCGGCGCTTGTGCTGATGGGCGCCGTGGGGCTCGCCCTGTGGTCCGTGCTCACGGGCGCTGTCACCCCGGCGGCTGTCGGAGGCGTGCTTTTCATCGGCGATATCGGCTGGGCAGTCTGGCGTGCCATTGACTGGAGCAACGATTACTACGTGGTCACCAATGAGCGTGTCGTCTGGCTGGAGAAGGTTGTGGGACTCTACGACAGCCGCCAGGAGGCGCCTCTCAGCACAGTCCTTTCCGTAACGGTCGAGACCGATATGTGGGGGCGGGCTTTGGATTACGGCAATGTGGTGGTGCGCACGTTTGTGGGCAAGATCCCCTTTTCCCAGGTCCCGCATCCCAACCAGGCGGCCCACGCGATCGAGGAATACTGGCAGCGCGCCAAGCAGCAGACTTCCACGACCGAGAAGGACGCCATGAAGGATGCCATCCGGCGCAAGCTGGGGTTGAACCCCAATCCTCGCACGGCCAAGACCGAGCAGGTCCCCTCTGCGGCGCCCACAAGCCAGACCCGCAACATCGTGATGAAGGCACTGGGAGCCAACACCTTAAAGATCCGCTATGAGATCGGCGATACGGTCATCTATCGCAAGCACTGGTTCGTGCTGCTCCAGCAGGCGGGCTTGCCCGCCCTCATCATCCTGACACTGGCGGGCCTGCTGGTCCGGCACCTCTTCTTGCTTGCCTTCGACCCCAACATAGCGCTGCTGCAAAGGACACCCGGGGGCTGGCAGATCGATCCTACCTCGCTGCTTTTCCCCATCTTGATGATCCCCTGCTTCCTGTGGTTACTCTATCAGGTCATTGATTGGAGCAATGATATCTTTCAGGTCACCCAGGACCAGATCATAGACCTCGATAAGACGCCATTCGGCACCGAGGAAAGGCAGGCCGCTCAACTGGAGAATATC
Source organism: uncultured Chloroflexia bacterium (assembly GCA_963809585.1). Taxonomy (GTDB): domain Bacteria; phylum Chloroflexota; class Anaerolineae; order Anaerolineales; family Villigracilaceae; genus JACPVF01. Next base: position 104,163 of record CAWEKL010000002.1, read on the forward strand.
CTGGCCACGGAATACCGGCGCGAAGGGCTGCTGGGCAATCTTTTCAACTTCGGTACGGTCTACATCACGGTCGGCGGGACACAGTTGGAATTTGAGAATGTGGTGGATCCCGGCACGGTGCAATCGGATATCGACCGGCGCCGCATGGTCCGCATGGCCAAGATCAACGAATCCAAGATCTCCGGCGAGCGCGATCGAATGGCGGAATGGCTGGCTGCCTACAACGAGAACGCCGATGAATTCCAGGGGCGGCCTGAAGAAGGGCGAAAAAACGAGTAAAATCGGTGGACTTATCGAGGTAAATAGAATGAGCACAAGGATTATCGCCACCCTTCCAGACCCGGTTCTGCGCCGCAAGGCCCGGACGGTGACCGCCTTCGATGACCGGCTCCAAACGCTGATCGATGACATGGTCGAGACCATGCGCGAGGCCCCCGGCGTGGGATTGGCCGCGCCGCAGGTCAGCATTCCGGAGCGTCTTATCGTGGTCGAATACGGCGAAGAAGAGGAAAACGAGGACGGCACGATCACCGAAATGCCGAAGAAACTGTACGTAGTGGTCAACCCCGAGATCGTCAAGACCTCGCAGGAAACAGAATTGGGCGTGGAAGGCTGTCTCTCAATCCCCGGCGTGGTGGGTGAGGTCGAGCGTTTTTCGATGGTGCAGATCAAAGGCCTGAACCGCCGGGGCCAGCCGTTGAAGCTCAAAGCCGAAGGCTGGCTGGCGCGCATTTTCCAGCATGAGATCGATCATCTCAACGGCGTACTTTTCCCCGACCGCGCCACCAAAGTCTGGAAACCGGAGACAGACCTGGCCGAGGAACAGGAAGTCTGACAGCAGTCCTCCGGCTCTCTCCCTCGGGGTAACGGACTTTATGTATCTCAAGCATCTCTCGCTGACGAACTTCCGCAACTTTACCCGCCTGGACATTAAACTGCCCCGGCGGGTTATTGTGCTGGTCGGGAGAAATGCACAGGGCAAGACCAGCGTGCTGGAGGCCATTTATTTCCTGGCCGCCTTCACCTCCTTCCAGACCCATACCGACCGGCAGCTGGTGAACTTCATCGCCGCCCGCGAGCCGCTGGCCGTGGCGCGCCTGACCGCGGAATACACACGCGGCAAATCCAACCACCGGCTGGAAGTCCGCCTTATCCTTGAGCCAACGGGGACCAACGGGCAGCGGCTCCGCCGGGAGATCCTGGTCGACGGGGTAAAGCGGCCCACCACCGAGGCTATCGGTCAGTTCAAGGCCGTTCTGTTCGTCCCGCAGATGTCACAGATTCTGGAAGGCGGGCCGGAAGACCGCCGCCGCTACCTCAACCTGACCCTGGCGCAGGTGGTCCCGGCGTACACCAGTGTCCTGAGCGAATACCATCAGGCACTCACCCAGCGCAATGCGCTGCTGAAAGCCCTGAGCGAACGGGGCGGGAACAGCGAACAGTTGGAAGTATGGGATCAGGAGCTGGCCCGCACGGGGTCGCGCATCATCCTGTGGCGCATTCAGGCGGTGCAGGAGATCGAGCGCCTGGCTGCCCGCGCGCACAATGAGCTCACGCGCGGGGAGGAAATTCTGCGGCTGGCCTATGAGCCGGCCTACGATCCGCTGCCAAAGCCCAACGGGCAGATGGGACTGCGCATCAAGACGGTCGTGGACCGTTCCACGCTCGACCTGAAGATGATCGAAAGCGGGTTCCTGGAGCGGCTGGAAGCTCTGCGCGGGGAGGAGATCGCCCGCGGCGTGACCACCATCGGCCCGCACCGGGACGAGCTTCGTTTCTATGCCAACAACGTAGACCTGGGCGATTACGGCTCACGCGGCCAGGTGCGCACCACCCTGCTGGCGCTCAAATTGGCCGAGGTATCCTGGATGCGCGAACGGACCGGGGAGTGGCCGGTCATCCTGATGGATGAGGTCATGGCCGAGCTTGACCTGGGCCGCCGGGCCGACCTCCAGAACTATCTCAGCGGCGCGGAGCAGGTGCTTTTCACCAGCGCGGACATCAACCTGTTCAGCCCTGAATTTGTCGCCGGGGCAGCTGTCTGGGAGGTGCAGGGCGGCCTTGTCCAGGAGCGCAGCAAGGCCTGACCCGCCCGCGCCTGGATAAAGGTGTAACCATCAAAGGAGGCTGTTATGACCGTCAAACACTCGCAGGATGTGGAAGCCAAAGAGGTAGCCGCGGGGAAGGATACGACCATCCAGGTGCTGATCTCTTCCAAAGAAGGGCCCAACTTTGCCCTGCGGAAATTCCGCATGCAGCCCGGCGGAGGCATGCCGCGCCATACCAACACGGTGGAGCATGAACAATATGTCCTGAACGGGCAGGCCCGCATCGGCATCGGCGCGGAGATCTTTGATGTGAAGCAGGGCGACACGGTGTTCATTCCGGAAGGCGCCGTGCATTTTTACGAGAATACGGGGGAGGAACCTTTTGAATTTCTGTGCATCGTGCCCAATAAGGAGGACACGATCACGATCGTGGATGAGAACGCCTGCTGAGATCGCTTAAAGCGGCATCTTGGCAGGGGTGCCGGGCTTGCGGGGATATTTCGGAGGGGTGGCGGCCGTCTTTTCCACCAGGATGAGATAGCGGTCATCCACCACCCTGGGCAGGTTCACCGGCAGGATGTTCTTTAGTTTTCCCCCCAGGATCTTCATGGCATGTTCCGCGGCCTGCGCTTCCGCCGGGCCGCTTTCGCCTTTCTGCGCCAGCATCCTGCCCCCCACCTTCACCAGCGGCAGGAGATATTCGCTGAGCACATTCAGCTTGGCCACAGCCCGCGCGACAGCCCAGTCATACATCTCACGGTGACGGGGGTCCTGCCCAACTTCCTCGGCGCGCGCCTGGATGACCTCCACCCCCTCCAGCGCGAGCATGCGGGTGATGTGCTGGCAGAACATGGCCTTCTTCCCCACCGATTCGATCAGGGTCAAACGCAGGCCGGGATAGATGATCTTCAGCGGAATGCCCGGGAAGCCGGCGCCCGTGCCCACGTCCGCCATGCGCGCCGGCGGGGTGTTCTTCCATGCCAGCACACATGAAAAGGAATCCAGATAATGCTTGGTGCGGATGGACTCCTCGTCGCGGATGGCGGTCAGGTTGAATTTCCGGTTCCAGTCCATCAGCTCGCGCTCATAGATTGAGAGTGCCTGCACCTGTCGTGGGCTGAGGCTGATATTGAAAAGCGCGTGGGCTTCCTGAGCGAGTTGTTCCATGGGAGAAATGATGATGCAAAGAGGGGCAGGCTTTTGGCCTGCCCCATTGAGTGATTCTACTTCTTGGCGGATTCTTCGACGACAGGCTGCTTGACCTTCGGCTTGCGGAACCGGCGCACCAGCGCCCGTACGCCCAGGAAGATCAGATAGACCGGGATGGCGATCAGGATGAGCGCCGGCAGCACCAGCAGCACGAAGCGGATCATGAAGTCCACAAAGTCCTGGAAGAAGAAGACCAGCGACTGAATGGCATCGCGCGCCACGCCCTGGGGTTTCCATCCGGCGATCTCGATCGGCTGGATGCTCGCCTCGGCGATGATGTGCACGCTGACGGCGGAGAGCGCCGCGGATTGCTCGTAATATTTCATCTGCCCCTTGACGGTCTCGATCTGCCCGCGGATGGAGGACAACTGGTTGAAGACGTTGAGCACATCCTCCGTGGCTGTGGCATTCTCCATGATCTTGACCAACTGCGCTTCGGTAGCCTCAAGGTTGTTGAGCTGCGACTGGAGGTCCACATATTCCGCGGTCACATCCTGTCCCGACCTCGACTCGCTCTGGACCTCGACCACATCCGCCTTGATGCGGTCCAGGGCCTCGTCCAGCTTCTCAGCCGGGATGCGCATGACAACCTGGGCCTCGGGCGCCTCGCCGCCGTTCCGGGTGGAGGCCTGGTACTTGTTGGATGAGACGACGTAGCCGCCCATCTCCACGGCCATGGCTTCCAGCGCCTTCATGCGCGCTTCCACATCGGATACCACGATGGCAAGGTCCGCGTTCTGGATGACCAGACGCTCGATGGCCGCAGCCTCTCCGCCGCCCGCAGCGACCGGCGCTTGCGTAACCGGCTGTTCGGGAGCCGGCGCGAACGATGGAGCGCCGCCAGCGTCCTGCGGACCTCCAAATCGGGGAGTTCAGGCTGCGGTTGTCTGCGGACGGCGCGCCACAGGCCGCCAGCAGCGCGGCCGCGATCATGATAATGAACAACTAGGCGTTTCATTTCTTTTCTCCTCCGGGATGACATCTTTCCATCCAGGGACGATCCACCCCGAGAAAATGTTCCCCCTACCAGCCCTCAGCCAGGCGCAGGGCATGTTTTTCAGGCAGGCTGGCAGCGCGGATGCGCTGCTGGACCTCAGTGATGGGATATTTGACGCGGTGCGGGGTCCATGTTTTGGCCTCGCTGTCATAAATGGCATATGCGGAGCGTGCGTCCCGGTCGCGCTGGCTGCCCGACCGAACCCGGGTTGAGGATCATGCGCGGCACCAGGGGCGTGCTCCGGTCTTCCTTGACCACGTCCAGCGTGATGCGGTCGTTCTCCTGGTCCAGTTTGAACAGGCACTGGATGTGTGAGTGCCCCACAAAACACAGGGGGGTGTCAAAGTGATCGAAATTGAGCCGGGCGGAAAGCGTATTGAGCACGTATTCCCACAGCGGGTCGCGCGGGCTTCCATGGGCAAGGGTCACCTCGCCCCGGACGCGTGTGCTTTGCGGGATGGAGCGCAGGAAGTCCATGTTGTCCGCGGTCAGGACATTCTCCGTCCACAGGAGTGACCGCCGGGCATCGCCGTTGAAGGTTTCGAAGGGCATGCGCCCGATCACGGCCACATCATGATTGCCAAGCAGGCAGGTGAGGTGGGGCAATTCGCGCATTTTCTCCACCACCAGGTTGGGGTCCGGGCCGTAGCCGATCAGATCTCCAAGGCACCAGATCTCATCCACCGCGCCGGCATCCGCCAGCACGGCCTCCAGGGCGCTGTAGTTCGAATGAACATCAGAGATAACTAGGACCCGCATTAATCCTCCAGCAGCGCGGCGACATGTTCCATGAGGATCTCGGCGACTTCGGCCTTGCTCATCATGGGCAGGTCCACGCGCTGCCCGTTTGAGAATAGCAGGGTTACCCGGTTGGTGTCTCCAGCAAACCCCGCTCCTTTTTCAGAGATGTCATTGGCGGCGATGATGTCAAGGCCTTTCGACCTCAATTTTTCATCGGCATTTTCCAGCAGATCACGCGAACTCGGCGGCAAAACCGATCACCACCGGAGGGCGCATGCCCTGTTCGCCGGTCACCGCTTTCAAGATGTCGGGGGTGGGCTCCAGCTCGATGGTGGGAACCCCATCCCGCTTCTTCATCTTATCGGCAGCAGCACGCTTCGGGCGGAAATCCGCCACCGCGGCGGTCATGATGAGAGCCGCGGCTCCCTTCAGTTCGGCCATCACCGCATCGCGCATCTGGAGAGCGGTCTGGACGTGGATCAGACGCGCGCCCACCGGCGCGGTCAGCGCGGTAGCGGTGCTGATCAGGCACACTTCCGCACCCAGGTCAATGGCGGCCTGCGCCACGGCATACCCCTGTTTGCCCGACGAGCGGTTGGTGAGCATACGCACAGGGTCCAGCGGTTCCTGTGTCCCTCCGGCGGTGACGATCACCTTTTTCCCGGCGAGTATTCCTGATTTTCCCAGGACCACACGAATGTGACCGACCAGGTCCGCAGGCTCCAGCATGCGCCCGGTCCCCACCAGCCCAGAGGCGAGATGCCCCTCGGCCGGCCCGGCGACGTGGAAGCCGCGCTCCTTCAACACCTTCAGGTTCGCCTGGGTGGCAGCCGCCTGGTACATGCCGCCATCCATGGCCGGCGCGAGCAGGATCGGGCAGGTCACGGCCAGCGCCGTGATGGACAACAGATTGTCCGCCAAACCGTGCGCCAGTTTTGCGAGCATGTTGGCTGTGCAGGGCGCGATCACCAGCAGATCCGCGTCGTGCGCCAGGCCAACATGGAGTACATGCGCTTCGCCTCCCCAGAGATCCGCTTCTGTGTAAGCCTGCCGTCCGGTCACCGATTGAAAGGTAAGGGGGGTGATGAACTTCTGCGCCGAGGAGGTCAGGATCACATCCACCTGTGATCCGGCCTGCGCCAGCCTGGAGGCCAGTTCCACCGCCTTATAGGCGGCGATCGAACCGGTTACGCCCAGCATGATCTGTTTCCCTTGCAGCGCGCTCATCAGGTCGATTATACCTGTGTCTCCCCTTTAAGCATGTCCCAACTGCGCCTGCCGCCGATCCGGAAAGATGCGGGGTCAATTCTCCAGCAGGGAAACCACCTCGCCATCCGGGAGTCCCTGCATCAGGGCTTCGCTGTGCAGGATGACCGCCGTGCCGCGCACGCCCGAGCCGATGGAAAGCTCATCCTGCGCCAAAAGCCCGGCATCGATCAGGATCCGCACCGGCTGGCGCAAGCCGAAAGGCCCCACCGCCCCGATCACATACCCCGTGATATCCAGCACTTCCTCTTCGCTGGCCATGGAGATGCGCGACTGTCCCAGATGCTTGCGCAGCGCCTTCCAGGAGATCTGCGCCGGTCCCCCCACCAGCGCCATGACATACACATCCTGCTTGAGGCGAAACAAAATGCTGCGCACCACCTGCTCCGGGCGCTGGTTTCGCTCTCTGGCCGCCTGCTCCAGCGACTCCACCGGGCCGGGGTGCGTGAAGACGCGGTGCGGGATCCCCAAAGACTGCAAGGCAAGGCTGACGGGAGGCGGCTCAGGCATGGGTCTTGGGCTCGAATTCACACAGGCCGCGTACGGGACACAGCCAGCATCTGGGCTTGCGCGCAGCGCAGACCTCCCTGCCGAGGCGGATCAGGTTCAGGTGCGCGGCGTAATAGGTTTCAGGAGGGAACAATGCTTCCAGATAGGGATGCGCCTGCTCCACCGTGAGCTGAGGCGGGCGAAGACCCAGACGCCCGGTCACGCGATAGATATGCGTATCCACCGGAAAGGCCGGCATGTTCAGTGAAAAGCACAGGACGATGGCCGCCGTCTTGGGCCCCACGCCGTTGAACTGCGTGAGCCAGGCGCGCGCCGCCTCCACCTGCATGTCCCCCAGGAATGACAGGTCCAGTGATCCGCGCTGCTCCGTGATGGCGCGCAGCACCTGCTGGATGCGCGGACCTTTCTGGTTGGCCAATCCCGCCAGACGGATGGCCTCGATCACCTCCGACTGCGGAGCGTCCCTCACGGCCTCCCAGGTGGGGAAGCGGGCGCGCAGGCTGTTGTAGGCGCGGTCGCGGTTCAGGTCATTGGTGTTCTGCGAGAGGATGGTGCTGATCAGTTCATCCAGCGGGGAGAGGGCTTCCCGCCAGGTGGGTTCGCCGTATGCCTCCAGCAGCGCTTCGTGGATCTTTCTTGCGCGCTGGGACTTATCCATGCATTTGCAGGGTAAAGACCGGCTTCGACTGGCCTGTGACCAGGCCGCGATGATTGAGGATCTGCTTGACCGGCCCAAATGCCGCCAGTTTCTCCAATTGCGCCGCCGTCAGCACCCCCAGTTGGCGCAGGATTTCGAGGGTCAAGGCAGGGCGGGCACGGGTACTCGAGCGCAGGTCCATGGCCATGCGCGAGGCATCCCCATCGAGGACCTTGAAGGCGATGCCGACTCCGGGCGCATCCGGAGCCAGGACACCGGGCAGCAGCCCGACGAGTTGGAAGCCCTCGGCCCCGCGCTTGGTCACCACCCGGCCTTCACAGGCTTTCATCAGCTCGCAATCAAACTCGCCAAACCCGCTCACCATTTCCGGATGGCCCGTCATGGCGGAAGTGATTCTCCGGCAGGCCGCGGCGCGCTCGAGACGAAAGTTCCCTCGGGTCGCACAGCCGCGCCATTCCCAGAGCTGCATTGCGCAGAGGCACCGCAAAGTTGGGGGCCGAGCAGCCGTCGATCCCCAGCCGGACCTCCGCCGGGTCCAGCCCGCACATGTCGGAAAAGGCCTTCAAAATATCCTGTTGGACAGGATGCCCGGGATCAAGGTAATTCTCAAGCGGCAGGCCGCGCATCTTCGCAGCCGCCAGCATGGCAGTATGCTTCCCCGAGCAGTTGTTGTAATTGGGACCCGGCCTCTCGCCGCTGGCAGCAAAAAATCGGAACCTTTCGGGATCCGAGGGGAGATGGCTGCCGCACTGAAGCTGCGCCTCCTGGACTCCTGCTCTCGCTTGCATCGCCTCCACGGTCTCGACGTGCATGATCGAACCCTCGTGCGAGGCGCAGGCCAGCGCAAGCTCGGTCCCGGTAAAGCCGAAATGCTCCACGCCTCCATGCTCCACAAAAGGCAGCGCCTGAAAGGGCTTGGCACTGGAGCGCAAAAAAGCGACCATTTCAGGGTCGCCGCAGGAGGCCGCAAGCCGGCCTCCCGCATCCACTACCGCGATGTGTCCGAAGTGCGTGGCTTCCGTCAAGGACCCCCTGCTTAATTCCAGCAGCGGCACGGGCTCGTTCACATGCTCTCCTCGCTGGTGCGGCTGGAGGGATGATAGTGCCGGACATAGTAGTGCAGCAGCCCATAGCGCAGGCGCTGGGTGTAGTGTTTTTGGCGGGCCGCCGAACCCTTGAACAAAGCGGCCAGCGAATGAGCCACATTCTCGGTGGCTTCGGGGGCGGCTTTCCTGGCTCCCAGCCGTTCCATGCGGTCGCGGGCGCGCTTCAGGAAATCAATCTGCGTGCGGATGTTCTGGGCGTTGATCACCCCGCCGCGGCTGCTGATGAGCGTGTATCCCTTATAGGCCGGCCCAAGCAGCAGGTTAAGCGATTCGATCCATGCAGTGCAGGTCCGACATGGCCAGGAAGGGAGGCTGGCCTTTAACCACCGCATCGCCGATAAATACGATCTTTTCCTCGGCAAGGCAAACCCACACGGCCCCCACGGAGGGTCCGGCATGCGATTCGATGACGACCGGGCTGCCCTCCCAGTGCATGGTAAGCTGTTCCCCGAAGGATATTTCCGGCGGCGCCCAGCGCACACTTCCCAGCCCGGCAATATCCTCCCATTCGGAGCCGGTCTCCTCCCCCTGCGCCTTGAACGTGGTGGGGCGTGTACGAAAGAGCTGGGCGGCCTTCTCATGCGCGATCACCGTGCAGTCCATGGCCCGTGCGCCCAGAGTGCGGTCTGGATGGGCATCCAGGTTAATCAGCACGCGCTCCGGTCCGGCGTTTAAGTTCATCAGCGTGGCGCGCCAGGTGCGGCCATCCTCAGGAGACGGCGGCGCATCCACCTGGATCAAACCGCGCGGCCGCAGGATCACGCCCAGCACCACACCCGGATACTGGTCTTCGATATAGACGGTCTTGGTAATGGCGTGCATGCTTCTCCTGGAAGTGTGATTTTCGTCAGTTTTGTTCGATGGAAAGCCGGCCTGTCTGCCGGCGCAGTTTGCCGGTCTGGCGGACGCGCGCCACGGGCAGGGTGAGCCAGAAGGTGGCGCCCTTTTGCGGCTCGCTCTCCACCCAGATGCGGCCGCCGTGACCGTTGACGGCCAGACGGCAGAAAGCCAATCCCACCCCCAGCCCGCCGGGCCTTTCCTTGCCGTGCAGCCGCATGAACTTTTCAAAGATGCGTTCCTGTTCGGCCGGAGGGATCCCCGGGCCGTCATCCCGCACCCACAGGCGCACCCACTCGGCGCTCTCCACCCTGCCGCCAATGATGATGCGCCCGCGCACGGGCGTGAACTTGATCGCATTCTCGAGCAGGTTGATGAGCACGCGGTGGATCATGTCCACATCCACCAGGATCATCGGCAGGCCGATGGCGACCTGTTTCTCGATGATCTGGTTGCGCGCCGAGGCGCTCGGGTCCACATCCCGCAGGGCCTCCTCGATCAGCGCCGCCGGGTCTATGGCTACCTTGTCCTGCACCTGCTGCCCGGCTTCGAGCCGGCTGATATCGAGCAGGGAGTTCACCAGCCGCTGGATGCGCCCGGTGGAATTAAGCGCGATCGTCAGCATGGACAGCGTAGTTTCATCCTGGGGGATCATGTCCTCCAGCATGTCCAGGCTCGAGACGATATTGCCCAGCGGGGAGCGCAGGTCATGATAGATCATGGAGGTCATGTCCTCGCGCAGCCGGTCCAGGTCCTTGCGCGAGGCGATATTGCGCAGGATCCATTGGATGGAATTGGCATCTTCAAATTCCACACAGCGGGCATGCACTTCCACCGGAACGGTCAGCCCGTCCTGCTTCCCTGCAGGGTGGATTCATAACTGCAATCGTTCTCCCGCAGGGCCTCAAAACCCAGCCCCACCTTGCTCCAGTTCACCTCGTGCAGTTGGCCGATCATGCGGGTATGAAGCTCTTCCGCAGAATAACCGCTTAACTCGGACGCCTGCCGGTTGGACTCGAGCACCTTGCCGTTCCAGTCCGTGATCAGGATCGAATCGATGCTGTCATCGAAAAGCTCGAGATAGCGCTTGTGCGCCTGGTGCAAGCTGCTCATACAGTGTCGCGTTCTGGATCGTGGTCCCTGCCAGGCTTCCCAGTCCCGTCATCACCAGCAGCGCATCCGGGTCGAACACCCTCGCCACCGGGTTGATGGCCTCCAGGACGCCGATCATCTTTCCCTGCGCCTGGATGGGAGCGATGGCAAGGGCACGCATCTCGATGCCCCCGAACTTGTCCACGTCGCTGTAGGTCGGCTCATGCGCCACGTCCGGCACAACCAGCCCGCGTCCCTCGCGGATCACCGCCGCGGCCAGTCCCTGGCCTGCCGGTACGTGCCGGTTGAGGATATTCCCGGAATTCTGCCCCGCCGCAGCCTGATAGATCAAACCGCCTTCCGGATCCAGCAGCGCCAAGGCCATCGTCTCCACCTGGAGCGCCTGCATGGCCTGGTTGAGGACCCGCCGCCACACTTCAGGCATCTCCAGCGAGGTGTTGATCGCCGCGGCCCCTTCCGCCAGCGCGGTCATGACCCGCGCAGTGCGCTGGCTCTCCGTGTACAGGCGGGCATTCAGGACCGCCACGCTTGCCTGGTCGGCAATGGCCTGCATCAATTCCAGGTGTTCTTCGGTAAATGCATTGGGAACCGGATGCACCAGCGTAAGCACCCCCACCAGCCGGTCGCGCGCCTGCAGCGGAACGCAGATCGCCGATTTTGGCCCCGTCTTTTCCGTGGCATCATCGTCCCGCCGCAGCCAGCGGTCATCCTGGCTTGTATCCGGGATCAACGCGGCCGTGCGGTGGCGGACCACCCACCCCGCCAGCCCGCGTTCGACGGTCTCCTTCAATTGCTGGGTGGTATGCTCGTGCAGGCTCTTTCCGTACACAATGGTGGCATCGACCGGTTTGCCGGCATCATCCATGACCACGATGCTGCCGCGCTCGCCTCCCACATTCTGGATGGCGGCATATAAGAGCTTTTGCAGCACCGTGCGCAGATCGAGGGCTGCGGCCACATCTCTGCTGACCCCGATCAATAGTTCCAGAAGTGACCGATTATGATCCTGTTTCATCGTTTCTTTCGGAAACGTCATATTCTGTTCTATAGCCTCTAAATTCCTGCTTTATCACGAATCATACCACGCTGCCGCCGGATTGGATTCGGGCTTTCACGAGCGGACACCCGGTGCAGGAACGCCTATCGCCGGAAGTATAGCATAGTAAAATCAGGCCATGGGATTGGACATATCACGCATCCGAGGCTTGTGCTTCGACATCGACGGGACGCTGAGCGACACCGATGATATCTACATCCAGCGGGTTCTGCGCTATCTTCCGAAGGGCATGTTCAAGGACCCCGAACGTACGGCCCGCCGCATCGTCATGTGGCTCGAGGCTCCGGCCAACGGTCTGTTCGGGCTGGCCGACCGCTACGGGGTGGACGACGAAATGGCCGCGGTCCTGGACTGGATCTATCGCCACCGCCGGCACGCGCCGGAGATCTACCTGATGGTCCCGGGCGTCCGCGAGATGCTCATTCAGCTCAAGGGGCATTTTCCCCTGTCCATCGTCAGCGCGCGTCCGGAGCGCGGGGCCATGGCTTTTCTCGAAAAGTTCGACCTGGTGCAATACTTTGATGTGATCGTTACCGGGCTGACCGCACCGCACACCAAACCCTACCCCGACCCGGTCCTGCTGGCCGCGCGGGAGATGCAGCTCCCTCCGGCCCAGTGCGTGATGATCGGCGATACCACCGTGGATATCCGCGCCGGCAAGTCCGCCGGGGCGCAGACCATCGGCGTGTTGTGCGGCTTTGGAGAGGAGCGGGAGCTGCGCCAACTGGGCGCGGACCTGATCCTCGATGCCACCCCGCAGGTGGCGGATGTGCTATTGAAGGGACCTTAACCGCCAGGCGACCACTTCACTCCAGGTCAGCACCGCGGCAAGGAAAACGTAGAACGCGGCCCCCTTGATGAAGAAAGCAGGCAGCGCCAGCGCGGCGGTGGCCCAACTGTACAGCGACAGGCCTTGCCAGCGCCGGTCCCTGCGGAAGGCGAAACCGAGGGCCACCATCCCGGGCATCAGGGTCAGCCCCAGGATCACGAAAAACACATCATGCAGGATGCCGTGCCAGGTGGCAGGGGCCGGATCCAGCGTGCGGTCGGTCAGGAAGCATTCCCCCATCATCGCCAGCCCCGCCAGCATTAAAAGCAGGGTCCCCGCCCTGGCAGGAAAGCCCGCCTTGAGGTCCTGCCGCAGTGCCCAGCCGAACAGCGAGAGCATGCCTCCGCACAGGAGGAAGGCCGCCACCATCCAGCCCCCGTAAGGCCCCAGCGCCAGGCCGCTGGGCCAATCCAGCGTCGGCCTGCGCAGCCCGTCCCAGCCCAGTGTGCGCAGGAAGTCATTTTCGAGGACCGTCAGGGTGATAACCACCGCGGCGAACCATACCGGCCCGATCAGGCCTCCCATCACTGCTAAACGCTTCATGGGACGATTATAAAGGCGGATGGGATACCATCCCGCATGGGATAACATCCCGGTCATGGGATATAATCGCGGTATGAAGACAGTACGCTTGGTGCTGGTTGCCCTGGGACTGCTGGGGGTCTTCTTTCAGAGCGCCAACGCCCAACAAGACCAACCACTTGCCCTGATCCTGACCGCCGACGGCCCTGTGATGCCCGCCATGCGCGAGTACATCCAGCGCGGGCTGGAGGCCGCCGATCTGCGCGGGGCGGAAGTGGTCATCCTCCAGTTGAATACACCCGGCGGCGACCTTCTAACCATGAAGGAGATCCTTCAAGATATCGGCAAAAGCCCGGTCCCGGTGGTGGTCTACGTTTCGCCCCGCCGCGCCTGGGCAGGCTCCGCGGGTGCATTGATCACCATGGCGGGCCAGGCAGCCGCCATGGCTCCCGAGACGGTCATCGGCGCGGCCTCCCCGGTCGGCGGCAGCGGTGAAGACCTGGGAGAGACCATGGCGCGCAAGGAGCAGGAGGCCATGATGGCCACCGCCCGATCGCTCACAGAACGGCGCGGCGCCGGAGCAGTGGAACTGGCTCAATCCATGATCTCGGATGCCCGGGCCGTCTCGGCCAGCGAGGCGCTCAAGGCGGGACTGATCGATTTCATCGCCGTGGATGTGAACGACCTGCTGAGGCAGTTGAACGGCTTCAAGGTGGGCATGCCCGCCGGTGAAGTGACCCTGCATACTGCGGATGCGGTGACCACGGACCTTCGGATATCGTTCATCGAGCAGCTCCTGATGATGCTGACCGACCCCAACATTGCCTTCCTTCTGATCGCCATCGGCATCCAGGCCATCCTGATCGAGATCTCCAGCCCCGGAGGCTGGGTGGCCGGATTCATAGGCGTGATCTGTATCGCACTTGCCACCTACGGCATGGGAGTCCTGCCGGTCAACTGGTTCGGCCTGGTCTTCCTGCTGACCGCCTTTGTCCTGTTCATCCTGGATATCAAAGCCCCCACGCATGGGGCCCTGACCGCCGCAGGGGTAGGCTCCTTCATTGTCGGCGCTCTCGTCCTGTTCAATTCGCCGGGCACGCCGCAGTTCCAGCGGGTCTCCATTCCCCTGGTCGTTTTCGTAGGCCTGCTGCTTGGCGGCCTGTTCGCCCTGCTCGTCAGCATCGGCCTGCGCGCCCGGCGTCTGCCCCTGAAGATGGGGCCAGAGTCGCTGGCGAACAAAACGGGCATTGCCCGGGATTGGTCCGGCCTGGCCGGCCAGGTTCAGGTGGGGTCGGAACTCTGGAGCGCGGAGAAGGCCGAGGGGTCGCAGGCCATCCGTAAGGGGGATGCGGTCGAAGTCGTCCAGGTAGATGGCCTGAGGCTGAAAGTCAGGAAAATGCAGCCCGGGCAAGCCCCGATCCACCCATAAAGGAATTCATGCCGCTTCCTCCCACCAGAGCCCGGGTCAGCCCGGAAACCAACGAAAAGCCCGCCCTGCGCCGCCCGGAATGGATCAAGGTGCGCGCGCCCTCCGGCGAGACTTATGAACGCCTGCAAACCCTGATGCGCTCCAAGGAGCTGCACACGGTTTGCGAGGAAGCCATGTGCCCCAATATGGGCGAGTGCTGGGGCTCGGGGACCGCCACCTTCCTGATGCTCGGGGATGTGTGCACACGCACCTGCGGCTTCTGCGATATCAAGCATGGCAAGCCCGCCCTGCTGGACTGGGGCGAGGCGGAACGCGTGGCCCAGGCGGTGAAGTCCATGGACCTCAAGCATGCGGTCATCACCTCCGTCAACCGCGATGAACGCCGCGACGGCGGCGCGCCGATCTTTGCCATGGTGATCCGCCGCATCCGCGAGCTGCTCCCCGGCTGCTCCATCGAGGTGCTGATCCCGGATTTCAAAGGCTCCATCGAAGCCTTAAAGATCGTCATGGATGCCCGCCCCGAGATCCTGAACCACAATGTGGAGACGGTGCCGCGGTTGTTCAAGGCGGTCCAGCCTCAGGATAACTATGAATGGGCGGCCGCAACCCTGTCCAATGCGAAGAAGCTCGACCCTGAAGTCCTGGCGAAATCCGGCATCATGGTCGGCCTCGGCGAGACGATGGATGAGGTCAAGGCAGTCATGCGCGACCAGCGCTCCTGGGGCGTGGATATCCTGACCATCGGCCAGTATCTGCAGCCCAGCAAGAAGCATTTGCCCATGGACCGCTATTACACCATGGAGGAGTTCGCCGAATTGCGCGACTACGGGAGGGAGATCGGTTTCAAGTGGGTCGAATCGAACCCGCTGGTCCGCTCCTCCTACCATGCCGCGGAGCAGGTGCGCGCGCTCAGCGTGGTGCATCGCAAGCTGTATGGCGAGCCTGCGGGTCAGCAGGCCGGTTAGCGGAAACCCGGACCTCCCGCCAGCCAGGATCGGCGGGAGGTCTTCATTACGCCTGTTTTGAAAGGATGCTGTTTATGGCGATCCCCCAGCCCGGAGACAGGGCCTCCCGAAGCCTGACGATCACCGATGACATGATCCGCGCATTTGCCGACCTGACCGGGGACCACAACCCTGTCCATCTGGATGATGCTTATGCGGCAGGCACGCGCTTCGGACGGCGCATCGCACATGGGATGATCGCCGCAGGCTTGATCTCGGCGACCCTGGCCAATGAGCTGCCCGGCCCCGGGTCGGTCTATCTTAGCCAGAGCCTGCAATTCAAAGCGCCGGTCTTCCCCGGAGATACGATCACCGCCAGTGTGGAAGTCCGCGAGGTGCGTCCGGACAAGCCCATCGTCACCCTGTCCACGCGCTGCATGAATCAAGAGGATGTGCTCGTGCTGGAAGGCGAAGCTGTGATCCTCGCCAGCGCTTGAGACCAGCATAGCATTGCGAGGTGGTGGCGCCAGGAAGAAGCAAGCTTAACGGTGTTTACCATTTTATTATTGAACTGGAGAAATTTTAATGTCACGTAACCGGATCCTCCTGGTCACCGCCGGGATCATGCTCAGCCTGTTCCTTGCCGCCATGGAATCGACCGTGGTGGCCACCGCCATGCCCACCATCGTCGGGCAGTTGGGCGGGCTGGAACATTACTCGTGGGTGTTCTCGGCCTACATGCTGGCCTCCACCACTACCGTCCCCCTTTACGGAAAGATCTCCGATCTCTACGGCCGCAGGCGCTTGTACCTGTTCGCCATGGTGTTGTTCCTGGCGGGCTCGGTCCTTTCCGGCCTGTCGCGCAACATGCCGGAACTGATCGCCGCCCGCACCCTGCAGGGACTGGGCGCAGGCGGCATCCTGCCGCTGGCCTTCATTCTGATCGGGGAGATCTTCTCGCTTTCCGAGCGCGCCCGCATGCAGGGGTTCTTCTCCGGGGTTTGGGGCGTGTCCTCCATTGTCGGCCCCCTGCTGGGCGGTTTCCTCGTGGACCAGCTTTCCTGGCGCTGGGTCTTCTTCATCAATCTTGTGCCGGGAATCGTGGCTGCGGCCCTGGTCGCCTTCGCCTGGCGCGACCAGCCTCACGCCCACGGTAAGCCCAGCGTGGACGTTGCCGGGGCGCTCTTGCTGACCGCCAGTGTTGTAGCCCTGCTGCTGGGGTTGGTGGAGATCGGCTCGCCGAACAGCTGGGTCCTGATCGGCGCGAGCGTCCTGCTGTTTCTCGCACTGCTCTGGGCGGAAAACCGCGCGCCTGACCCGATCCTGCCCATCCACCTGTTCCGCGACCGCCTGTTCTCCGCCGCCGTTGCCCACGGTGTGCTGACCGGCTGGGCCATGTTCGGGAGCGTCTCCTTCTTCCCGCTGTTCGTGCAATCCGTGCTGGGCACCAGCGCCACGCAGGCCGGCATCACCATCACACCGATGCTGCTGGGCTGGGTGATCGCCAGCATCATCGGGATGCGCCTGCTCGTGAAGGTAGGCTATCGCCTCCTGGGCCTGGTCGGCACGGCGATGCTCACCCTCGGCGCCTTCCTGCTGACCCTGATCGGTGCCGGTTCCAGCCAGGCGTTGATGATGGTCTTTGTCGCCCTGATGGGCATCGGCATGGGTCTGTCCATCCCCTCCTTCCTGGTCGCCATCCAAACCGGTGTGGAGCGCCGCTATCTCGGCGCGGCCACCTCCATGCTGCAGTTCAGCCGTTCGATGGGCGGCACGATCGGCGTCAGCGTGATGGGCGCGGCGCTCAGCCTGCGCCTGATCGCCGCGGGGCTGGATGCCGGGCAGGTCACCAGCCTGCTCGACCCGGTGGCCAGCCTTGGCGCTCAGATCAGCCAGGAGGCTGCCGGCGCGATGGCAAATGCCATGCACAGTATTTTCGTGATCGCTTTTGTGGCTGCGTTCCTCGGGCTGGCGGCGGCCTTCTTCGCCCCGCACCGCGAGCTGGAGGAAATCCCCCGCCCGGTTGAACCGGCTCCTGGCTTTCCAAGTCCAGAACCTTCCAACACCTCCCGCGCCCATCCAACCGAAACAAACTAGCGTACGGTCTGATACCTTTTCAGCCCATCCCAGCCCACCAGGCACCGGCGGGTCTCATCATAGAGTCTCCATTTCAGAGACTTGAGGCTCGCGCGCAGATTTAGCGGCTTGACGTGAAAGATGGGGTTCTCCCGGTAAGCCAGGGGGAGGTTATAGTTCGGGATCTTTGCCCCCAGATGATGGATATGGTGGTAGCCGATGTTGCCAGTGAACCAGTTCAGCAGGCGCGGCAGCTTGTAGAACGAACTTCCATACAAGCTCGCCTTAAGGTAGTCCCACTGGTCGTGACGCTCCCAGTACACACCTTCAAAGTTGTGCTGGACGTAGAACATCCAGATGCCCACGGAAGCTCCCATCACGAGGATGAGCATCTGCACCACGACATAGGCTTTCCAGCCGAACGCCAGGCTTAATAGCACAGCCATGCATGCCAGCGCGAGATTTGTCCACCAGACGCTGGCCACCTCGCGCCTGCCGCCCCCCAGAGGGATGCGCTGCGTGATGCCGAAGACCGCCACCGAGCCGAAGATGCACATGAAGACCGGGTTGCGCATGATCCGGTATCCGAAACGCTTCCACCAGGGCGACTCCAGGTATTCCTGCACGGTCATGGTATACACATCGCCCACGCCCCGGCGGTCCAGGTCGCCCGCCGTGGCATGATGCACGGCATGGTCATGTTTCCAGCGGTAATAAGGGGTGAAAGTGAGGATCCCCGTGATCACCCCCAGGATATTATTGGCTTTCTGGGTCTTAAAAAAGGAACCGTGACAGCAATCGTGAAAGATAATGAACGTGCGGACCATAAAGCCCGCGGCCAGAATGCTCAGCGGCAGACTCAGCCAGAACGAGATCCGGAAGGTCCCCATCGCCAGCAGAAAAAGAGCCAGAAAAGGCAGCACGGAATCGGCCACCTGCCACAGACTGCGCTTTAGATCGGGTTGGGCATAGCGGGGAATGATCGCCCGCCAGCCTGCATTTTCGGTTTGCATAGGCCCTCCGAATTAATTTTACATCAAATCAAAAAGGAAATCTCCGCTCACACCCCGCCAGGATCAATGCATCAGGCCCGGGCCATGAATCCGCGCAGATCGAACTCCTCCAGGCTCTTGAGCTTCATGTCCGCCCCATCCACGCCCAGCAGGGCGGTCACCGGGTTGGGCACTGCCACCACGAAGATACCGGCAGCCCGCGCGGCTTTTACGCCGTTGTAAGAATCCTCGAACACCACCGCCTGCTCTGCAGCGGCACCCATGACCTCGAGAGCTTTCAGGTAAAGGTCAGGATTGGGCTTGGTGCGCCCCGGTGCGACGTCCTCGGCGCAGATGATCGGATCGAAACGCTCCAGCAATCCGAGCCTGGCCAGGTGCGTGTCCACCCAGTCATGCGGTGAGGAGGAGGCGATGGCCAGTTTCAGCCCGGCCTCGCTCCCCTGCTGGATGAGGCGCGTGACCCCCGGCAGCACCGGCTGCGCCAGCACCACGGCCATGCTTTCCTCCATCTGGCGGGCGTTCAGATCCGAAGCCGCGGCCGTGCCGCCGCAAAGATCGGCGAGGTGTTCGGCGGCGCTGAAGGTGGAAATGCCGTGCCCGCCGATGATCTTTCCCCATTCCGCGGCGGGCAGTTCCTGCCCGTACTCGCGATAGATCGCCTGCCACACCTGGAAATCCGGCGTCTCGGTGTCCAGGATCAGGCCGTCAAAATCGAAGATCAGGGATTTAAGCATAATGGCCCTATTGTAATGGAAGATAACCAAACAGAACGGGATGGCAACCATGCCATCCCGTTTGACGAAGCAGGATAAGGAAGCGCGCTCAGAAAAGTTTTAGAAGCGCCGTGCTGGCCAGGGTGAACAACACCTGCGGCACAAGGCTTAAGGCTACGACTGCCACCGCCGAAGCGATCCAGGTGAAGTCCAGCCAGAACTCGCTGCCCTTCAGCGGATCGCCCTCCTGCATGTACATGGTGACGACCACCCGCAGGTAGTAGTACGCGGAGATGAGCGAGGTCAGGACGCCGATGATCGCCAGCCCGATAAAACCGCCGTCGATGACTGCCCGGAAGAGATAGAACTTTCCGACCAGCCCGAGGGTGGGCGGAAGTCCGATGAACGAGAGCATGAAGACGGTCATGGCCGCGGCCAGGGCGGGATACTTGCGTCCCAGCCCGCCGTAGTCGCTGATCTGCAGCCCCTTCCCCTCCGCCCGCTCCAGCGCGATCACCACAGCCCAGGCGCCGAAGTTCGTCACCGCGTAAGCTGACCAGGTAGAACAGGCCCGCGGCCACCGACACGGGCATGACATCCTTGTTCCCGTACGGCACGAAGGCCATCAGGATGTAACCGGCGTGGGCGATGCTGGAATAAGCCAGCAGGCGCTTGATGTTGGTCTGGGAGATGGCGATCAGGTTCCCGACGATCATCGTCAGCGCCGCCAGGCCCCACAGGATGGGCGTGAAGTCCAACGAGAGACATGGGGAAGGCGGTGGCAAAGACCCGCAGCAGCGCGGCAAAGCCGGCGATCTTGGCGCCCGAGGACATGAAGGCCGTGACCGCGCGACGGCGCGCCGTGATAGACATCCGGCGTCCACATGTGGAAGGGCACCGCGGCCACCTTGAAGCCGAAGCCCACCAGGAGCAAGGCCGCGCCGACAGTCAGCAGCAGCGTTCGGGGCCGGCGGCGGCAGCCGCCAGGATCCCGTAAATGGAGGTGCTGTTCGTGGCGCCGAAGATCAGCGCGATGCCGTACACCACGAAGCCGGTCGAGAACGCGCCCAGCAGGAAGTATTTCAGCCCGGCTTCCTCGGATTCGACCTGCGTGCGGTTGAACGCCGAGAGCACATACAGCGGGATGGAAAGCAGTTCCAGCGCGATGAAGACCATGATCAGGTCGGCAGCCTGGACCATCAGCATCATGCCGGTGATGCTGAAGAGCAGCAGGGAATAATATTCCCCCCGCTCGAGGCCCATGCGTTTCAAATAGTCATAGGCCAGCGCGATGCCCAGCCATCCCGCTGAGCAGCAGCAGGGCGTTGAGGAAGATGGAAAAGCCATCCCGCACCACCATGCCGTTGAAGCCGAGGCTCTGCTCCCCGATCTGGACCAGGGTCAAGCCCAGGGTAAGGGCCAGCCCCAGGACCGCCAGCACGGCGGTGATGCCTTTGCGTCCGGCGGGGATGAACAGGTCCACCAGCAGGAGCACGCAGGCCCAGGCTGTCAGGACCAGCACGGGCAGGATGGTTGCGTAGTCAGAAGGTTGAAGTGTCTGGGGCATTCATCGCTCCGAGCTCAGGCTGCAGGGTCCCATGACCCGCGCAGCCCCCTGGGGTTTATGGAAGCAGCGGGAGGGCGGAGACGAGCTTTTCCACCGCCGGGGCCATCAGATCGAAGAAGGGCTTGGGGTACAGGCCGATCCAGAAGATGAAGATCAGCAGGGGCACCATCGTGGCGATCTCGCGCCAGTTCAGGTCGCGGATCGCATGGCCGTGCTTTTTGACTTCCTCCACGATCGAACCTTCCGGTCCGAGGAACATCTTCTGGAACATGTACAGGATGTAGACCGCGGCCATGATGACGCCCAGCGCCGACACGCCCGCGAACCAGGGGTGATGCCAGCGCCTTCGAGCCGAAGGCGCCCAGCAGGATGGTGAACTCGCCGACAAAACCGTTCAGCCCGGGCAGGCCCATCGACGAGAGCGCCACGATCAGCATGATGGTGCCGAAGACCGGGGTGATCTTCCACAGGCCGCCGTAGACCTTCAGTTCGCGCGTGTGCGTCTGCTCGTAGATCATGCCCACCAGGAGGAACAGGGCTCCCGTGCTGAGGCCGTGGTTGATCATCTGCAGGATGGCGCCCTGAGATGCCCTGGGCGTTCAGGGCGAACAGGCCCAGCATCACGAATCCGAGGTGGCTGACCGAGGAATAGGCGACCAGTTTCTTGACATCGCTCTGTGCATAGGAGACCGCCGCGCCGTAGATGATGCCGATGACGGCCAGCAGCGCGATCCACGGGGCAAGCTGCACGGCTGCCTGCGGGAAAAGCGGAATGTTGAAGCGCAGGAAGCCGTAGGTGCCCATCTTCAGCAGCACGCCGGCCAGGATCACCGAGCCGGCCGTGGGCGCTTCCACGTGGGCGTCCGGCAGCCAGGAATGCAGCGGCCACATCGGGACCTTGATGGCAAAGGCCGCGGCAAAAGCCAGGAACAGCCAGAACTGGGTCTCAGGCGGGATGTCGCCCTGCGCGATCAGGTCCGGCACCGAGAAGGTCTTCCCGGCAATGCCCAGCCAAAGGATGGCCAGCAGCATCAGGATGGAACCCGCCATGGTGTAGAGGAAGAACTTGATGGCCGCATAGATGCGCCGCGGTCCGCCCCAGATGCCGATCAGGAAATACATCGGGACCAGCGTGAATTCCCAGAAGATGTAGAAGAGGAACAGGTCCTGCGCCAGAAAGACGCCGATCATGCCGATCTCCAGCAGCAGGAAGAAGATCATGAAATCCTTGACGCGCTCCTCCACTGCCGTCCAGGTGGAAAGGATCGAGATGGGCGTCAGGAAGGTGGTCAGCAGCACCAGCAGGATGCTCAGGCCGTCCACGCCCAGATGGTACTGGATGTTCCAGCCCGCCACGGTGATCCAGTCATATTTCGCGACCAGTTGCAGGTCCGGGTTGGACGCCTGGAACATGCTCAGCACCCACAGCGACAGAAGGAAGGTCACCAGCGAGGTGAGCAGGGCCGTCCAGCGCAGCCAATCCTTTCTGTCGGAGGGAAGGAAGAGCAGGATCAGAATCCCCACCAGCGGGAAGAAGGTCAGCAGTGTGAGAGGTTGAAAAAGAAATTCCATATCCGTTCCTCGTTTCCAGGTCTCGCGGAGATGATTACTTCAGCAGCAAATAACCCAGGATAATGACCACACCCAGCAGCACCGATAACGCATAGGAGCGCACAAAACCGTTCTGGACGCGGCGCAGGGCGGCGGAGAAGTTCTTCGTGACGGCGGCCAGCCCGTTGGCCGCCGCATCGATCCCCTGCTGGTCGGCATAGCGGTTGAGGGCAATGTTCGACAGCCAGTTATAAGTGCCGGCAATGACCTTCTCATGGAACCAGTCATGCCAGAACCGCCAGTCCACCACATCCGCCAGGAAGCGGGAGATGTCCACATAGCGGTCCACGATGACAGCCCAGTACCCCTCGTCCACGAACCACTTGCGCTCCATGCCCGTGAAGATGGGACCCGAGCGGCTGCTTGAGCGGGTCAGGCTGCCCGGCCTTGACGGGGTTGCGGCCGTACAGCCACCAGGAAAGCCCCAGCGCCAGCAGCGCCAGGATCGTTGAAATGCCCGCCACTCCCCAGATTCAACCCGAGCGACTCCACTTCGCCGAGCGTGTGGCTCAGCCAGTGACCCAGGTTGTGGAAACCTCAAAGGGCAGGTTGAGCGCGCCGCCCAGCAGCGACAGGCCCGCCAGCATCATCAGCGGGACCGTGATGACAGGCGGGCTTTCCTCTGCATGCGCCGCAGCTGCGATGTCGCGGCTCGCCGAAGAACACCATCCAGATCTGGCGGCCCATGTAAAAAGCCGTGAAGAATGCCGCGATCGTAAGCAGCCAGTAGACCGCCGGATAATGCAGGCTCGCATCCAGCAGGATCTCATCCTTGGACCAGAAACCCGCGAACGGGACGATGCCCGCCAGCGCCAGCGTCCCGATGATGTACAGCCAGAACGTGACCGGCATGGTCTTGCGCATGCCGCCCATGTTGCGCATGTCGTTGGGATCGAAGACCTCTTCGTCTTGGCCGTGTTGTCGGCCGTGCCCATGCGCCAGGTGATGATGGCCGCGCTCCAGCCCCAGGATGACCGAACCGGCGGAGAGGAAGAGCAGCGCCTTGAAGAAGGCATGCGTCACCAGGTGGAACATGCCGGCCACATACGCGCCCATGCCGACCGCCGCCACCATGAAGCCCAATTGGCGTGATGGTCGAGTAGGCCAGCACCTTCTTGATGTCATACTGCCCCACCGCGATGGTCGCGGCAAAGAGGGCGGTCACCGCGCCGGTCATGGCAACGATGTACTGCGCCTGCGGGACCAGCGTGTAGAGCGGCGCGGAGCGGGCGACGAGATATACGCCCGCGGTCACCATCGTGGCGGCATGGATCAATGCCGAGACCGGCGTCGGGCCAGCCATCGCATCCGGCAGCCAGACATACAGCGGGATCTGCGCCGATTTGCCCGGCCACCCCGACCAGCATGAAGAGCGTGATCAGCACGATCATGTTCGGGTCGCACGGCCGGCGCGGCGGCAAAGACCTTGTCGAACTGGAAGGAACCCAACTGCCAGAACATCAGGAAGGCGGCGATCAGGAAACCAAAGTCGCCGACACGGTTGACGATGAAGGCCTTCTTGGCCGCGTTCGCAGTTGGCCCAGGAGGACTTGCCCAGCGTGTCCATCTCGTACCAGAAGCCGATCAGCAGGAAGGAGCACAGTCCCACGCCCTCCCAGCCGACGAACAGCATCATGTAGGAGTTGCCGCTGACCAGGATCATCATCATGGCGATGAACAGGTTCAGGAAGACGAAGAAGCGGCGGAAGCGGCCCGGGTCGTTCTTGAAGCGCACATCCTCGTGCATGTAGCCGATGGCGTAGATGTGGATCAGCGTGCCCACGCCCGAGACGACCAGCATCATGGTGATCGAAAGCGAATCGACCCGGAAGGTCCAGTCCAGCGGACAGGCTGCCGATCTGGATCCAGGGGGCCAGCGTCCAGCGCAGCGTCTCGCCGTGCGCGGCGGAGACCGACTAGGCCAGCAGCACCGAGACGACGAAGGCCGCCCCCGAAGCCAGGCTGGCGATCGTGCCCACCGCCTTTTCGCTGAGCCTGCCGCCGAAGATCATGTTGATCAGCAGGCCGATGACAGGCGCAAAGACCAGCCAGGGAATGAGGAAGAGGAAACCGGTGTTTTCCATGAATCAACCCTTCAGGCTGTTCATCTCGTCAACGTTGATGCTGTGCTTGGTCTTGAAGATCTGCACGATCAGCGCCAGCCCCACCGCCACCTCGGCGGCGGCCACGGTCATCACAAAGAAGACAAAGATCTGCCCGCTGTAGGCCGTGGCCGCGTTACCGCTGCCGCGCGAACGCCACCAAGGCCAGGTTGGCGGCGTTCAGCATCAGCTCGATCGACATGAAGATGACCAGCGGATTGCGGCGGATCAGCACACCCGAGCGCCCCGATGGTGAAAAGGATCGCTGAGAGGATGACGTAAGCATTGACCGGGACCATTATTTCTTCCTCCCTTATCCGGTTTGCTCAGGACAATCGCGCCGACCATGGCGACCAGCAGCAGGATGGAAGTGACTTCGAAGGGCAGCAGGTACTGTTGAACAGCGCACTGCCCAACTCGCGGATGGCCTGCACGGCATTGATCTCGTTCCCGGGGGAAGGATGCCAGCCGTCACGGGAGCGCGCGCATACCAGCAGGTAGACTCCCTCGACCGTCAGGACAAAAGCCAGCACGATCGCCAGCCGTCTCTGCCAGGGCAGCACCCGGCTGGGGGCAAGCCGCTCCGTCCCCAGCAGCATGATCACGAACAGGAACAGCACCATGATGGCGCCGGCGTACACCGTGATCTGCGACATGGCGATGAAGGGCGCTCCCAGCAGCAGGTAGAAGATCGCCACGGTCACGAAGTTCAGCACCAGGAACAGGGCCGAGTAGACCGCATTGCGGCTAAGCAGCATGCCCAGCGCCGCTGCGCCACGCGAGACCACAGCCAGGATCAGGAAGAGGATCGATCATCAACGCTCATGGATCAATCCTCGCGCGGTCTTTCATCTCAGGCACCGAACGGGTATAGATCGCCCGGCTCGGTTTTTTGGCGGCGTGAGCATGGCCGCCGTCCGGCACGGGTTCGAGCAGCATTTCCTTGGGGTAGATCGCCTGCCGGCGGTCGGTGAAGGAAAGCTCGTAGTTGTCGCCCAGCACGATGGCCTCGGTGGGGCAGGCATCCTCGCAGTAGCCGCAGTAGATGCAGCGCAGCATGTTGATCTCATAGGTGGAGGCATAGCGCTCGCCCGGCGAGAAGCGTTTCTCATCCGTGTTCTCGGCGGCCTCCACAAAGATCGCATCCGCCGGGCAGGCCGCCGCGCACAGCGAACAGCCGATGCACTTCTCCAGCCCGTTCTCGTAGCGCTTCAGCACATGCCGGCCGCGGAAGCGCGGTCGCACCGGCCGCTTCTGTTCGGGATATTGGATCGTCACCGGCTTCTCGAACATGGAAGCAAAGGTGCGGACCAGCCCGCGCCCCAGCTCGATGACCGGTTCCGCAAGATCAACTAGTCGCATAGCTCTTTCTCCTCAGCGAACGGTTGACCACCACAACCGCCGACGAATCCAGCCAGTAAAGAGACGACCGGGATCGTCCAGATGAGCATGGGGTTGACCTCCTGGGCCAGCAGGATGCCCAGCGCCGTGATGAACACGACCGCCAGTGACAGCGGCAGCAGCACCTTCCAGCCCAAGCGCCATCAGACGGTCATAGCGGATGCGCGGCCAGGTGGCCCGCACCCAGATCATGACGAACAACAGGACGACCACCTTCACAGGAACATGTAAAACGGGCCCAGCCACCAGTCGGTCCACGCTCAGGACGTGTCCTTCAGGAACCAGAACTCGAGGATACCCGCCAAAGAACAGCGTGGCGGCGATCATGCGAGATCACGATCATCTTCTGGTATTCGGCCATGAAGAACAGCGCGAACTTCATGCCCGAGTATTCGGTGTGATAGCCGGCGGTCAGTTCCTGTTCGGCTTCCGGCATGTCGAACGGCGCGCGGTTGACCTCCGCCAGCGTGGCGATCAGGAATACCAGCGCGCCCACCGGCTGGATCACGACGAACCAGAAGCTCTGCTGCGCCTCCACGATGTCAACCAGGCTCATCGAGTTCGCCAGCAGGATCGACGGTCACAAAGGACAGCCCCAGCGACAGCTCGTAGGAGATCATCTGCGCCGTGGAGCGCAGCCCGCCCAGCATGGCATACTTGTTGTTGCTCGACCAGCCCGCCAGCACGATGCCGTACACCGCGATCGAGGCGATCGCCATCAGGTACAGCACGCCCACGTTGATGTCCGCAACGTAGAGAGTGATGTCGCGCCCGAACATCCGCACGCTGCGGCCCCACGGGATGACCGCCGCGATGATCAGCGACGGCACCACCGTCATGATCGGCGCCAGGAAGAAGATGATCTTGTCCGCCTTGGCCGGCGTCAGTTCTTCCTTGAAGATCAACTTGACCGCATCCGCGATCGGCTGCAACAGCCCCTGCGGTCCGGCCCGGTTCGGGCCCGATGCGCGTCTGGATGCGCGCCAGGGCCCGGCGTTCATACAACGTCAGGTAGGCAAAGCCCGTCAGCAGGGCCATGATCAGGATGAAAGCCTTGATGATCCAAATCGAGCCAGGTTATCCAATCCATATCAGTTCACCTTCGCAGGCACAGGTTCCCGGATGGCCAGCCCCATGCTGCGCGGGACCAGCACCACCCCGGTCCGAGATCGTTTCATCGGTCTGGATCACGACCTCGCCTTCCACGCCGTCAAAACTGATCTTCACCCGCTGGCCGGGCTCCACTCCCAGGCGTTTCGCGGCTTCCGGGTGGAGCACCGCGAAGGGCTCGCCGATCCGCTGTTGAACAGGAGCGATGCGGTCCGCACCGTGATCCCCAGGTCATACAGGCTGGTGACGGGCACCGCCAGCAAGCTCATTCTCCTTGGGCCGGAGCGAGGCCGCTTTTTCCGGCCTCCGGCAGGCTCAGTCTTTTCGCCGCGCTCGGCGGCGGTAGTGAGTTGGACTCCCAGTCCCTGCTTGTTCTCGTAGGTCGTGCCGCCGTAGTACAAATCGCCGCGGCCCACGATCGGCCACTGGGCTTTGACCTCAGCCAGCCGTTCATAGGATCAGACCCGCAAAGCTCTTCACGCTCTCCGCCAGCCGGTCGAAGACACCGCGCGCAGGACCCTTCTCCACCTCCAGGCCGAGCCGCGCCCCGACCTCGGCGAGTGATGGCGAAATCCGTCCATGCTCTCCCCGTGCGCCGGGACCGCCGCGTAGAAACGCTGCACGCGCCGCTCGCCGGAGGTGTAAGTGCCCTCGCGTTCCGTGTAGGCCTGCGCCGGAAGCACCACATCCGCCAGCGCGGTGGTGGCAGTCGGCAGAATCTCCTGCACGATGACGAGCTTTGGCGCTCTTCAAGGCCTCCGCCAGGGCAGGATCATCCCCAGCCGGGTCAGCGCCCGACGATATAAACCGTTTTTCCCTGCAAGGCCGCGGCCAGGTCCGCTTCGGGGCGGAAACCCAGTTCCCAGGCGCCCTGGTCGTTGGCCCGCTGCCAAACGCCGATCAGGCCATTGTTGGCTTTGCCGGTATGCCCGGTGTTCTGCAGCAGCTGCGCGCAGGCCGAAGCCAGCCGGGTGCTGCCCTTCAAGCCCAGTCCATCGCTGCCGAAGAACACAACGATATTCGCCGCACTGGTCAGTTCCCCGCCGATCGGTCCGCCGTTCTGCAGGTCGGTAATCGTCTTCACTTCATCGCCGTAGGCATAGCGGATCACGAACCGGGCATAGCGGTCCAGCTTTGTCTCCCGCGGGTTCGCCACGATCAGCGTCGCGCCGCGTTCGGCAGCCTGCTTGACGCGCAGATACCAGATGGGCGCTTCTTCGTACAGGTCCGAGGCCACGACCAGAATTGCGTCACCCTTGCCGAGCGCACCCAGGTTCGTCCCTGCGCCCACCCCGACCTGCGTGGCAACTCTCCGCCGCCCATGTGGGTGTAGAGGATGGAGCTGCCGCCCAGCCCATCGGCCAGCGACTTCAGGTTGAACAGATCTTCATTGGAGAGGCGTCCGGAGGCCAGGAATACGCTGTCCTGCCTGGGTCTTCCGAGCGAAGGCGGGCAGCCTCCCCGGCAGCAGTATCCCAGGCCAGGTCTTCATTCCCGCGGACCATCGGTTGCGCCAGCCGCCCGCTCTCCTTCTGGGTGTAGTGATAGGCAAAGCGGCCCTTGTCACACATCCAGATCTCGTTGACTTCCTCGTTCTGGCGCGGCATGACGCGCTTGATGACGATATCGCCGCCGGCCGTGGCTTCGCGCCGGGTATTGAAGGTGGTGTTGCAGCCCACCGGGCATTGCGCGCAGATCGAAGCCAGTCGCCAGCAGTTCCCACGGGACGCGCCGCCAAAGCGGAAGTCCACCGTGGTCAGCGCGCCCACCGGGCAGATATCGGTGGTGTTGCCCGAGAAGATCGAATCAAACCCGGGCTCCGAGATCGAGATGATCTGCGTGGCGCGTGCCGCGTTCATCGAAGCCAAGCACCGCCTCGCCCGGCAATCTCATCCTGAAAGCGGATGCAGCGCGCGCACTGGATGCAGCGTTCGCGGTCCAGCAAGATCAGCTCGCCCAGCGGATACATGTTTTGCCAGATGGTATTTCTCATCATAGAGGAAGCGGCTCTTCCCCGGCCCATGCGCCATGGTCAGATTCTGCAGCGGGCACTCGCCGCCCTTGTCGCAGATCGGGCAGTCCAGCGGATGCGAGGTCAGCAGGAATTCGACCGTTGCCCTTCTGCCCATCCTGCGCCTTTTCGGACATGATCTGGGTCAGCACCACCATGCCTTCCGAGACGGGATTGGTGCAGGCCGTTTCGAGCTTGGGCAGGAACTGGATCTTGGGCTTGCCGTCTTCCAGCACCACCTGTCCGGTGGCGCGGTCCACCACCGGGCGGCCAATTTCCACCAGGCACATGCGGCACATGCCCACCGGCTCCATCTTGGGATGATAGCAGAAGACCGGGATGTCGATGCCCGCCAGCTTGGCGGCATCCACCACCAGCGTGCCATCGGGAACGGTGACCTGTTTCCCGTCAATCGTGAGGGTAACCTGTTTTCGTCATGCAGGCTCCTGCCTTACCGCTTTCTTAAAGTCCTGCGGGAAGCGTTCAATGCCGGTCACCACCGCCATCGTGGAGAATTCACCCAGCGCGCACAGGCATTTGCCCTGCATCTGTTTGGCCACGTTCAGCAGCAGATCTGCA
The DNA here is from genome assembly GCA_963809585.1 of uncultured Chloroflexia bacterium. Taxonomy (GTDB): domain Bacteria; phylum Chloroflexota; class Anaerolineae; order Anaerolineales; family Villigracilaceae; genus JACPVF01. Next base: position 133,612 of record CAWEKL010000002.1, read on the forward strand.
CATCCGCCTGCGTGCCCTCGCCGGAGTGCAGATGCGCTCGGTGATCTGCTGCATCCAGTAGGTGCCTTCGCGGCAGGGCGTGCATTTGCCGCAGGACTCGTGCTTGAAGAAATGAATGGTCTTGTTGATGCACCCAGTCCAGGGAGACGGTGTCGTCGATCACGATCACGGAAGCCGACCCCAGGTCCGCGCCCAGCGTGCGGACGCTGGCATAATCCATCGGCGTATCCAGCACCTTGTCATCCACCACGATCAGCGAGGAGGAGGCACCCGCCGGCATGATGGCCTTCACCGGCCGCCCTTCCAGGACGCCGCCGCCGTGCTCATAGATCAGCTGGCGGAAGGTGGTGCCGAAGGGCAGTTCATAATTTCCGGGTTTGCGCACACGGCCCGAGAGCGAGAAGATCTTCACGCCCGCGCTGTCCGCCGTGCCCATGGACTTGTACCAGTCCGCACCGTTGGCAAGGATCAGCGGCACGTTGGTCAGCGTTTCCACGTTGTTGACCACGGTCGGCTTGCCGTACAGACCGAACGAAGGCGGGAACGGCGGGCGGACGCGCGGCTGTCCGCGTTTGCCTTCGATCGATTCGAGCAGGGCTGTCTCTTCGCCGCAGATGTAGGCGCCCGCGCCGAGGTGGGTATAAATTTTCAGCGAATAATCCGTGCCGAATAGCTTCTCGCCCAGCAGCCCGGCCTTTTCCATCTCCGCGATCTTCTCGTCCAGGAAGGCGGCCACCTGCCAGAACTCGCCGCGCAGATAAACATAGGCGGCATTCGCGCCGACCGCATAGGAGGCGATCGCCACGCCTTCCAGGAACTGGAAGGGATTGCTCTCCATGATCTCGCGGTCTTTGAAGGTGCCCGGCTCGGATTCGTCCGCGTTGGCCACCACATAATGCGGCCAGCTCTTGTTGTCAATGAAGGACCACTTCATGCCGGTCGGGAAACCCGCGCCGCCGCGGCCGCGCAGACCGGAGTTCTTGACCACATCGGTCACTTCTCCGGCTTCATCTGTTGTGACGGCCTTCTTGAAGGCCTCAAACCCGCCGTTCTTCCGGTAGACCTCGAGCTTGTCGATATCCGGGATGTCACGGTGGCGCAGGAGGATGATGTGCCATTACTTCACCTCCCGCCCGGCGGCTTTCAGCGCCTCGATCAGTTCCATGGTCTTATCCACGGTCATGTTCTCGTGATACTCATGCCATCCGGACCCTGGATCTGGAACATCGGCGCCTTGTCACAGGCCGCCAGGCACATCACAGACTTCGAGTGTCACCAGGCCATCCGCGGTCGTCTCGCCGACTTTGATGCCGAGGTTGCCGCACAGGGCATCCAGGAACTTCTCGGCGCCGCGCAGCGCACAGGGCAGGTCCGTGCAGACCTGCATGCGATATTTGCCCGCTTTCTCATCGTGATACAAGCGTGTAGAAACCGACAATCGAGGCCACCTCGGTCTCGGTGATGTCCAGCATGCCGGCAATATCCTGCATGGCAGTCCTTGGTGACGTAGCCTTCCTCGCGCTGCGCCAGATACAGCAGCGGCATGACCGCCGAGCGTTTGTGCTCGGGCGGATATTTGGCCATGATTTGTTTTACTTCCTTGGGATATTTCTCTGCCAGACTCATCGGTCAATATCTCCGAGCACAATATCAATGGAGGCAAGGATGGCGACCAGGTCGGCCACCAGATGGCCCTTGACGATCTCGGAGATCACGGCCAGGTTGTCAAAGGAAGGCGTGCGCAAGTGGACGCGGTACGGTTTGGGACCGCCATCGCCCTCCAGGTAGCACGCCCAGTTCCCCGCGCGGCGATTCGACCGCGCTGTAAATGGACGCCTTCGGGCGCAGGGAAGCCCTCGGTCCACAACTTGAAGTGATGGATCAAGCGCTTCCATGCTGACGCCGATCTCCGAGCGCGGCGGCGGGACAAATTTGCGGTTGTCCGAGCGCACCGGTCCGAGCGGCAGTTTGTTCAGCGCCTGTTCCACGATCTTCAGCGACTCGCGCATTTCCTGGACGCGCACCAGGTAGCGGGCGTAGGTGTCGCCTTCCGTGCTGACCGGCACATTGAAATCATATTGTTCATAACCCATGTACGGGCGCGCCTTGCGCAGGTCCCAATCCACACCGCAGGCGCGCAGCATCGGGCCGGTCACACCGTGGGATAGGGCGGTTGCCGCGTCCAGTTTCCCGATCCCCAGCATGCGGTCCAGGAAGAGCGGGTTCTTCGTCAGCAGCGCTTCGTATTCATCGATCCGCTTCGGGAACATCTTGAGGAAATCGCGCACAGCCGCTTCGAATTCCACCGGCACATCGCGCCACACCCCGCCCGGGCGGATGTAGGTGGTCATCATGCGCTGACCGGAGACCAGTTCGAAGATATCCAGGATATCTTCGCGCTCGCGGAAGCAATACAGGAACATGGACATGGCCGCCAGGTCCAGGCCCGAAGTGCCCAGCCAGACCAGGTGCGAGGCGATGCGCTGCAGCTCGGTCAGGATCACGCGCAGAGCCTGCGCGCGCAGCGGGCACATCCAGGTCAACCAGTTTTTCCACCGCCATGCAGTAGGCCAGGTTGTTGCCCATCGGGTTCATATAATCCAGGCGGTCGGTCATCACTTCGGCCTTCATGATAGGTCTTGGCTTCCATGTTCTTCTCGATGCCGGTGTGCAGATAACCGATATCGGGAATGCAGTTGACCACGGTCTCGCCGTCCAGTTCGAGCAGCAGGCGCAGCACGCCATGCGTGGAGGGATGCTGCGGACCCATGTTCAGCAGCATGGTCTCGCCGCGTCAGCGCGCGCTCGGAAACCAGATGCCTGTATTGATCGACGGAAACTTCCTGCAATTCGGTCATAACCTGTCCTCGAAATATTTTCCCGGGAACTCTGCCGGGCTTTATTCTTTGGCGTACGGCTTGCGCAGATCGATCTCTTCGAAGTTAAAGGTGAACTGCGGTTCTTCATACCCAAGCGGGAAATCCTTGCGCAGCGGATGGCCTTCGCCATCATCGGGCATCAGGATGCGGCGCGGATCAGGATGACCTCGAACTCGATGCCGAACATATCCATGAGTTCGCGCTCGCGCCAGTTGGCCGTCTCATACACGCGCGTCGCAGTTGGGAGCCTTGGGCTGGTTCCCGTCCACCGGGACGCGCAATTGCAGCCGACAGGTTGTTGGCAAGCGAGGTGAGTTGATAGACGACATGAAAGCGCGGCGACTCCTGCGGCCAGTAATCCACCGCGGTCAGCGCCGAGAGCAATTCAAAACCGATACTGGTCGCGCAGAAGGGTCAACGCTTCGACGATCTGCTCGGGCATGAACGTGGACATGCGCCTCCCCGCGGAATTCCTCGAACGTCGACAGCGAACTTCTCCTGCAGCACCTTGACGATGTTCTCGAGTTTTTGGTATCCATTGGATGGATGCCTCCGTGCGGAGGAGCCGGGCCATCCGTCTGGGAAAAATGGATGGCTGCCCGTTCGCGCGTGATGTCATGACTTGTTCGGATCAGCGTCCTTGAACTTCTCGCCCTTGACCTTCTCGTACAACGGTCATCACGCCGTGGATCAACGCCTCCGGGCGCGGCGGGCAGCCCGCCACATACACATCCACCGGGACAACTTCGTCCACGCCCTGCAGGATGGCATAGTTGTTGAAGACACCGCCGCAGGAGGCGCAGTCGCCCATGGCGATCACCCACTTCGGCTCGGGCATCTGGTCGTACAGGCGGCGCAGGACGGGCGCCATCTTGCGCGAAACGCGTCCCGCCACGATCATCAGGTCCGATTGGCGCGGGCTGGCGCGCATCAGTTCCATGCCGAAGCGGCTCATATCATAATTCGAAGCCTGCGCCGACATCATCTCGATGGCGCAGCAGGCCAGGCCAAACAGCATCGGCCACATGGCATTCGTCCGCGACCAGTTGACCACACTTTCCAGCGTCGTGGTGACCACGCCCATATTTCCGAGTTTTTGTTCTACTCCCATTCCAGGGCTCCTTTCTTCCACGCGTAAACATAACCAACCAGTAGGATAACAATAAAGACAGCCATTTCGATCAGCCCGAACAGCCCAAGCTGGCGGAATACCATCGCCCAGGGCAGGAAGAACACCACTTCGATATCGAACAGGATGAAAAGCACGGCGATCAGGTAAAAGCGGACCGGCATCCGCCGCGTCCCTTCTCCGTAGGGATTCATGCCCGATTCGTACGGCATGGCTTTGGCGGCAGTTTTCTTCTTCGGTCCGAACAAATTCCCCAGACCGATGGCGATCAATGCGATGACAATGGAAAGACGCAATCAGAACTGCAATGGCAACGTACTCAAGCAGCATGGAAAACCTCTTTAATCCGTGAAAATTGCCACGTACACGTTCGTGAAAGTATATCATAAGAGACTTTTACGGGGCTTAAAGCGTGTCACTTTTCACAAGGAAGTTCGTCCTGACCATAAGGGTAATAATTGGCATATTACAAGCGCGGGGAAAATAAAGAGGGCGGCAACCCTGCCGCCCTCCCTCTTATGCTGTTACAGGTAATCCCGCAGCTGGCGGCTGCGGGTAGGATGCCGCAGTTTCCGCAGCGCCTTCGCTTCGATCTGGCGGATGCGCTCGCGGGTGACGTCGAAGATAGCGGCTGACTTCCTCCAGCGTGTGGTCCTTGCCGTCCATCAGGCCAAAGCGCAGCTCCAGCACCTGGCGCTCGCGCTCCGAGAGTGCCGTCGAGCGCTTGCTGCACCTGCTCGCGCAGCATCTCGCGCGCCGCGGCATCCATCGGCTCCAGGGCATCCTCATCTTCGATAAAATCACCCAGCGAGCTGGAGTCCTCATCGCCCACAGGCCCTTCCAGCGAGACCGGCTCCTCCGCCGAGCGCAGGATGCGCCCCACCTTTTGCGTGGCATATTCCCAGTGACGCTGCACGATGTCAGGGACAGGGGTACCGCTCGGCCTGCGCCCGCAGAATGGCCTGCACATCCTGAGGCTGGAAGGTAGCCGATCTCCAGCGCCAGTTCCTCGTTCGTGGGGTCGCGGCCCAGCTCCTGCGTAAGGGTGCGCTGGGCGCGCAGGATGCGCGTGATCGACTCAAACAAGATGCACCGGAATGCGGATCGTGCGCGCCTGCTCGGCGATCGAGCGGTTGATCGACTGGCGGATCCACCAGGTGGCATAGGTGCTGAACTTGAAGCCGCGCCGCGGATCGAACTTATGCACCGCGCGCAGCAGGCCCATGTTGCCCTCCTGGATCAGGTCCAGGAACGAGATGCCGCGCCCCAGGTAGCGCTTGGCAACGCTGACCACCAGGCGCAGGTTGGCGTTGATGATGGCATGGTTGGCTTCCTCGGCCCGCAGTTCCACCGCCTCCAGTTCCTCCACCAGCGCTTTCTTGGCTGGCAGATTGCGATAGAGGGTGCGCTGGTTGGGGAGCGTCTCTGACCGGTCCACATGCTTCTTGAGCCAGGCGGCATAGTCCATCGGCAGCAGGTACAGGCTGATGAACACGCTGTAGGCCTTGCGCACCATGCTGTCCCAGCGCGGGTCGGTGCCCCAGCGGTCATTATCCAGATAGGCCCGCAGGTAGGAGGGGCTATCCATCTCCCATTTCTGGTGCAGGAGTTGGGCCTCGCTGATGATCAGGCGCAGGTCCGGGAGAGGATTTTTCAAGCGGGTCGCGTCTTCGTCCAGGCGTTCCCAGGAGGTGAGCAATTCACCCAGCACCGCATGATAGGCATCCAAAAGCGGTTCGGAACCCTGTCGGTGAGGGCGTTGAATGAATGTATTTAGAATGCGCTGGGCCTCGATGCGGGTGGCAAGGCGGAATTCGCTATCCGAATCCAGCAGCTTGACCTGGCCGATCTCGCGCAGGTACAGCCGGACCGGGTCCTCGGCCATTTCGGCTGCCAACTCAGGAATTTGCGGCAGCGCCAGCGGGTCGTCATCCCCCAGTTCCTCCTCCTGCTGGACAAGGCTGCTCTCATCCGGTTCGACGATATCCTCGATGGCAAGCTCAAAGCCCGGTTCCACCTCCGCTTCCTCCACGGAGGGTTCCAGAGTCTCCTCTTCCACCAAAGGCAGGGGGTCTACGGCTTCGACTTTTTTTCTAGCCGCCAGGCGGGCGGTTTTTGGTTTGGTCTTTCTGGTTACCGGCATCACCACCTCTATGGACAATTATAAATGCGGGAGGCGATTCCCAGCCTGTTACTTCCGCGTGCCCGGCCTTCTGCAGGGCACGGTCCAGGCTGTTGCGCAGTCGGCTGTGCTGCACCGCTAATTGCTGATAATTCTGCACGCGCAGGTCGCCTTCCTGTTGAGCCTCTTCCATGATAAAGCGCAGTTGGTTGAAATTCTCCTCGACCTCCAACTGGCGGATCTTCACAACATTGCGGAACAGTTCATCGAGCAGCCGGTCTTCCAGCGGGTCCAGTTTCTCGGTCTGGGCCAGCAGGTCTGCGGCCAGCCCCTGCAGCGCCTCGGGGACCCTGGCGGAAACGAACGCATGCTGCTCCGCTTCCACCTGTTCCAGAGACTGGCTGATCAGGCGGAAGAATATCTGATGGTCAGTATAATCGAAATCCTCTGCGGAAAGCGCAGCCAGCGAGGCCTGCTGCAGCCGGCGGTCGAGCTGGTATCCAAGGTGGGGTTTGCGGAACAGGACTCCCAGGATATGCATTTCGATCTTCTGGCCGGGGCGGGAAGAGACCACCTGCTGCACTTCGGGCAGGCTCTGCGCGGCGGTACTCCGGGTCCGTCGTGCGGGCGCGGTATGCGCGGTGGTAAGGCCGGCGAAGGCGCGCTCATCCACGCGCAGGCGGCGGGCCAGCATCTGCCGGTAGGTGTCGCGCTCGACCGGGTTCGGCAGGTCCCCGATCAACGGCAGGATCTGGCGGGCCACCTCATTTTTCACCTTGGGATCATTGGCATCCCGCCCGCTGAGCAGCATATCCAGCACGTGCTCCACAACCGGCTTGGCATTCTCGATCAGGCGCTTCCACTCCTCCGGATCGCGCGCCACGATCTCATCCGGGTCCAGGTCATCCGGCATGCTGGCCACGCGCAGATCCGCTTGCAGGCGCGCTTCATTGCTCAGCAGCCCGCGCGCATCAAAAGCCAGCTCGCCTTCGCGGTCCATGGCATTGCGGGCGGCTTCCAGGCCGCGCAGCACGGCTTTGCGTCCCGCGGCATCCGGGTCCAGCGCCAGAACAATGCGGTGGCTGAAGCGTTTGAGCAGGCGCAATTGGTCTTCCGTGAGCGCCGTGCCCATCGGGGAGACCACGTTTTCATAACCGGCCTGGTGCAGGGCGATCACATCCAGGTATCCCTCGACGATGACGGCCTGGTCGGCGGTGCGGATGGGTTTGCGGGCGCGGTCCAGCCCGTAGAGCAAGCGGCCCTTGCTGAAAATGGGGGTCTCGGGGGAATTGAGGAATTTGGGAATATCCTCGGGGTCCACGATGCGCGCACCAAAACCTGCCATGCGCCCCTGCTCGTCCCGGATCGGGATCATGATGCGATGCCGGAAGCGGTCGTAAATGCGCTGGTCCTGATCCGCGCGGCCTGCCTCGTGCTCTGCGGTGCGCTCGGTCAGCAGCCCGGCCTCGATCATTTCCTCCCGGCTGTAACCGCGCGCAGTGAAGTGCTTAAGCGCTATATCCCAGCCTTGAGGGGCATAACCCAGCCCGAAGGTTTCGATGGTGCTGTCTTTGAGTCCGCGCTTATCGTGGAGATAGGCCAGCACCGCCGGGGTGTTAAAGAGGTGGCTGCGATAGAAGACCACCGCGTCTTCCAGCAGGGTCCGCAGACGCGCGAAGGCTTCCTTTTGCTCGGGGGATTCCTGTTTGTAAGACTCGAGCTTCACCCCCGCCCGGTCTGCCAGTTTCTGGAGGGCCTCCTTGAAGTCGAGGCCGTCCTTTTTCATCACGAACTTGAAGATGTCCCCGCCCTCGTTACACTGCCCGAAGCAGCGCCAGGTGCCGGTCTCCGGCCAGACGACGAAGGCCGGTGTGTGTTTGTTGTCATGGAACGGGCAGAAGCCCGAATAGTTCCTGCCGGTATGGCGCAGCTTCACCCCGGCCTCGGAAACGAGGTCAACGATATCGATCTTTGCCTTGATCTCATCTATCGTGGACATAGGGTCATTGAATTATAGACGCGCTTGAAAAGATTGGCAAACCCGGCCGTTTCAAAAGAGAAAAGCGGGGCAGCTATGAATGCTGCCCCGCGGAGGAGAAACGGATCGGGGAAGGCCCATTTCCCCGGTCCGAACCCGGAGTTCAGCCCGGGTGCGATGATCCAACTTTTGTCTGGTAACCGCACCCGAACCCTTGCGGGTAAGGCCTCATCAGAGACCTCAATCATTAGAACGAGACGGCATTGCCGCTGTTATGCAAGTGATCATAAGGACCCTGCTGGTCTCCGCAGGCTTGTGCACCAGATCATTCCAAAGGCGGACCAACCCTTCCCATAATTGCGCCAGCGCCGCCTGGACCTGGCCCAGGAAATTGGAGGGTTTCGGTTCTACCGGCGGATTGGAGGGCGGAGGGCTCTCCTGGCTCACCCGGTTGAACAACTGGTCCAAACCCGCCTGGATGCGCACGCTCCAAATCCGCCTGATCCCATGCAGCCTGGGCGCGCTCGCGTGCCTGGGGATTGAAGCCAACCCACAGGCCCAGCAAGAACGCCAGGATAATCAATAGACCGGCTGATCTACCCATAATTCCTCGAATCTGCTCCCTGGAAAACGGCTATGAAAACCCTGCCTGGCTTTTCGCTCCGGGGTGTTTCCCCAGTCCGGAAAAGGCAGCCCGGCGAGGGTTTTCCTTTATCTTCCATTTCAAATCTGCACGCACCCGGTTCTTAACTGCCCGGGGCACGTGCAGCCAGCGGCCGCCTTGAAGCTGTTCCCCGACCCGCAGCAGCGGCTCGAGGACTGCGGCTTCGGCGGGATACTGCTTCAGGCATTCCTCCACCGTGGAGGCGCCGCTCAAAATCTGTTCGATGCAATCATCCAAGATCTGTTCCAATTCCTTCATTTTCTCTGCGCCTGTTCATCCTGAAAAGGTGGCCGCTGGCGCGGCCTGTTACGCGTCAGGGAGCTGTGAAAAATCCTGTATTTTTGCGGGTTCCCTTTCCTGTCCCCGGGTACATTTGCATTGATCACAGCCGTCCGACCATTAAAACGACCTTAATTCGTATTTGTTATGTGTCTGCTCAGGCGGGAAAAATAAGAAAAACTCCCCCGTTTGGGGGAGTTTTTTAGCGAATTTAGAAGCCTTCCAGTTTGCTCAGGTCCGCAGCGCCTTTCATGAGCGCGGCGATCCTTTGGAGCAGACCAAGACGGTTCTCCCGGACAGCGGGCTCCTCCGCCATGACCAGGACTTCATCGAAGAAGGCATTCACCGCCGGGATCATCGGCTCAAAGGCATTCAGAAAGTCATCCACCGAACCGGGGCGGCGGGGCTGCTTTTCGGCTTTTTCGAGCGCCTTGAATAAAGCCTTCTCTTCCTTTTCGGTGAAGGCTTCGGGTTTGACCGGGTAGACCTGCTTCTGGTCACGGGTAATGCGCACGCAGCGCGCAAAAGCCGGCAGGAGGGTGTTCCAATCCGGGCGTTCCACCCAGGCCTGAAGCTGCCGCACTGCGGCGGCCGCGCCGGCCGGGTCCACGGCCTGCTCGGCCAGCACCGCGTCCACCACATCATATTTGTATCCGGCATCCTTAAGCACCACCGCCAGCCGCGCGGCCAGGAAGTCCAGCACCTGTTCCTGCACTTCCGCTTTGACCTCGATGGGTTGGATGGCAGACGCCCTGGCGACCGCCATGCGCAGGTCAAAGGGCATTCCGTGGTCGATCAGGGGTTGGACCACGCCGATGGCCGCGCGGCGCAAGCCGAAAGGATCCCGCGCGCCTGTGGGGATGAGCCCCGCGGCGAAGAGCCCGACCAGCGAGTCGATGCGGTCCGCAAGCGCCACCGCCAGCCCGACCCTGGATTTCGGCAGCGGCAGGTACTGCTCTCCGATGGCCACGGCCACCGGTGCCTGCTCCCCGCAGCGCAAGGCATACTCGCGCCCGAGGATGCCCTGCAGGGAGGTCATTTCCGTCACCATCTGCGTCGCCAGGTCGGCCTTGGCAAGGTAGGCCGCACGGCGGGCATGCAGAGCTTCCTCCTCGTCCAGGCCCAGCATGGGGATCAATTCATTGACCAGTTTGCTCATGCGCTCGGACTTGTCCAGCATCGAGCCCAGTTTCGTCTGGAAAATGAGAGTGGAAAGACGCGGGCGATAGTCCTCCAGCGGGCGCTTCACATCCTCGCGGAAGAAGAAGTTGGCATCCGCAAAACGCGCACCCAGCACATGCTCGTTGCCCTCGCGCACGATGTCAATGCCCAGGTCATCCCCGTTCCGGATGGCAATGAAATGCGGCAGCAGCCTGCCCTTCTGCTCCACAGGGAAGTACCGCTGGTGCTTCTTCATGACCGTGATCAGCGCATCCTCGGGCAGGGCAAGGAACTCCGGGCTGAAGGCTCCCATGACCGCCGTGGGCATTTCCACCAGGTTGGTCACCTCCGCCAGCAGGCCCTCGTCCACGAGGGGTTTGCCGCCGAGGAGGGAGGCCGCCTGTTCCACTTGCTCCAGGATGGAAGCCTTGCGCGCCTCGGGGTTCAGCACGACGCCAGCCTCCTCCAGCACAGTACGATATTCACCCGCAGAGGGAATTGCAATGGAGGGCGAGTCATAGGGCCGCAGCCCGCGCGTGAGGTTCGAGGCAGCGATCCCCGCGTATTCGAATGGGACCAGCTGATCGCCCAGCAAGGCTGCCAGCCAGCGGATCGGGCGTGAGAAAGCCGCGCCGGATTCATTCCACTTCATGGACTTTTCGAACTTGATGGAGGCGACCAGCCCCGGCATGGCCGCGCGTAGCACATCCAGCGCGGGCTGCCCCTTCTGGCTCACCGCCGCGAAAACATATTTTCCGCCGTCCTGCTCGCGGATTTCGAGGTCCTTCGTACTCACACCGTTTTTCCTGGCAAAGCCCACCGCGGCCTGGCTTGCGATGCCATCCTTATCGAAGGCCTTGTCGGCGGGCGGACCCTTGACCAGTGACTCGCGGTCCGGCTGGCGCGGGCTCAACTCCGCGACCATCACCGCGATCCGGCGCGGCGTGCCCTGCACTTCGATCAATCCATGTTCAAGCGAGAGTTCCTTCAGCAGGGACGGGACGCTTTCGCGCAGTTGGCCCAGCGCCGCATCCAGGTCCCCGGCAGGGAGTTCCTCGGTGCCGATCTCCAACAGGAACGGCTGGGGCGTGGTAACCGCGGCTTTCGAATTCAGGGACTGCAGCTGGTTTCGTTCCGCCAGAGGCGGCACGACCCGCCTCAGGAGTATCTTTCAGCAGCGGATACTCCAACTGTTTACGCTGCTCCAGATAGGTCTCGGCGACGCGCCGTGCCAGCTCCCGCATCCGCCGGAAGAATGCCTGCCTCTCGGTGACCCCCACCGCGCCGCGCGCATCCAGCGTATTGAAGATCTGCGAGCATTTGAGCACATAGTCATGGGCGGGCAGCACCAGGCCCTGTTCCAGGCTTGCCTCGGCTTCGCGCTCGAAGCGCTCAAAGACCTCCCGCATGCGGTCCACATCGGCGACCTCGAAATAGTACTTGCTGTGCTCGTACTCCTCGGTTCGACGCACCTCGCCATAGGTGATTTTGTCGTTCCAGGGCAGGTCCCAGGCGGCCTTGACGTTGTGCAAGCCGATCAGGATTCGCTCCAGCCCGTAGGTGATCTCCACCGCAACCGGGTCCAGCGCCACGCCGCCCACCTGCTGGAAATAAGTGAACTGGGTGATCTCCTGCCCGTCCAGCCAGACCTCCCAGCCCAGTCCCCAGGCCGAGATGGCCGGCTGCTCCCAGTTATCCTCCACAAAGCGGATATCGTGCCGGCGCGGATCGATCCCGATGGCCTTCAGCGAATCGAGATAGATCTCCTGCGGGTTCCCCGGGTCAGGCTTGAGGATGACCTGGAACTGGTAATGCATCTGGAAGCGGTTGGGGTTCTCGCCATAGCGCCCGTCATCCGGGCGGACGGAGGGCTCCACATAAGCAACATTCCACGGCTCCGGGCCGAGGACGCGCAGGAAGGTGGCAGGGTTCATGGTGCCCGCGCCCACCTGGGTATAGTAAGGCTGCCAGAGCACGGCGCCGCGTTCGGCCCAGAACTGCTGAAGGGTGAGGATGACTTGTTGGAAGGTGAGAGGCATAGGATTTTTGATGATGCGATCGGTTTGGTGGTTGGATTATACCCTCGCGGAGCAGCCCCGAAATGCACCGGGAGAAAAGCGCGAAGGGAGCGCCATCCTGACCGAAGAAATGGGAAGATTCATGGCTACTACTGCGGTCGCGAAAATTGGTACAATGTTATGGATTCCATTCCGCTCTGGAGCGCCGGGAAAGGCGAGGCATGGCAGTATCGCAGGACCTTCAGAATGTCGCCATCAATGTAGAGCATTTACATAAGATGTTCTACTCCGTCCAGGGATTCTGGCGGCAGACCCGCCGCCCGGTGACGGCGGTGGAGGATATCTCCTTCTTTGTCCGCCCGGGCGAATTGTTCGGGATGGTCGGACCGAACGGGGCCGGGAAGACCACCACCGTCAAGATGCTCTCCACCCTGCTGCTCCCCACCAGCGGGACGGCCAGGATCTTCGGGATGGACATCCGCGACACCCACGGCATCCGCCCGCGCATCGGTTTCACCTTTGGCGGCAACAAGGGGCTTTACAGCCGTCTCAGCGGCCTGGACAACCTGAAATATTTCGCCGAACTTTACAAGATGGAGCCGGAGGTCATCCGGCGGCGCATCCCCGAACTGCTGGAGGCCATGGGCCTCAAAGGCCGGGAGAACGACCGCGTGGAGACCTACTCCAGCGGCATGCAGCAGCGGCTGCATCTCGCCCGCGCCCTGCTCCACGACCCGCAGTTGATCTTCCTCGATGAGCCCACGGTGGGCATTGACCCCGTCGGCGCGCGAGAGATCCGCCAGCTGATCAAGGGACTGGTGCAGCGCGGCAAGACCGTCCTGTTGACCAGCCATTACATGTACGAGGTCGAGGAACTTTGCGACCGGATCGCGGTCGTGGATCACGGGAAGATCATCGCGCTGGATACGCCGGAGGGGCTCAAGGCTCAGGCCAGCGGGGATTGCGTCATCGTGCTGCAGGTTCCCCAGGGCGTGAACGTATTGCGCGGGAAACTGAGGTCCATTCAGGAATGCCTGTCGAATGTCCACGCCTCCGGTCAGACCATCTCTCTGCGCACCCGCACGCCCTCCCGGGTGCTGGCGGAACTGACCCCTCTGCTGCAGGAAAATGTGATCACCAGCCTGGAAGTGCACAACGCCACACTCGAGGATGTTTATGTCAACATTATCAAAAATAATGGTGCTTAGACGGCTGCCTTTCGTCCTGGCGCAGATGAATGTCCAGATGCGCGTGCGGGCCCTGCAATTGTTTTCCTTCGGGCTCATCGTGACCCAGCCGGTCATCTTCAGCGCGGTGGGTTACTTCCTGGCGCGGGCCGCCGGGAGCACACAGTTGGACCTGATCCATACCATCATCGGCAGCGGCGTCATGGGGCTGTGGAGCACCATGCTGTTCACCTCCTTCTATGACCTGCGTTCGGACCGCCGGGAAGGCATCCTGGAATTGCTGGTGGGCAGCCCCACCTCGCTCTTCAGCATCCTCAGCGTCCGCGCCTTTGCCAACGTCTTGCTCGGCGGCCTCTCCTTTCTTCTGTCGGTCCTGGCAGCGGTGCTGATCTTCGGTTTCTCCCTGCCGCCCGGCAGCCTGCCCTCGATCCTGGTTTCCCTGGCGGTCCTCTTCTTCGGCTTCTGGTGTGTCAGCGTTTTCCTGTCCCACTGGTCGGTGGTCTCGCGGGTGAGCGGCTTCTTCGTCAATTATCTCGAGCTGCCGGTCGGAATCCTCACCGGTTTCATGTTCCCCGTGAGCCTGCTGCCGGTCTGGGCGCAAAAATTCGCCTGGTTCACCCCCATGTACTGGTCTTTCAACAGCCTGAGCACCGCCCTCAAGCCGGGCGCGGACATTTCCTATCATATGGAGCAACTGGCTGCTTTCCCTGGGCGTCGCCGGGCTTTACCTGAGCCTCACGCTTTACATGTCCCTGAAGATACAGGACATGATCCGCGTGACCGGAGAGTTGAGCTCGGTATGATCCGGCAGTTTTCCGGGGACTTGCGTCTCTACCTGGCCAGCGCATGGTATTCCTATCGCGCCTTATATGCCTGGCAGTCCCTCGGCCCGTATATCTCCGGCAAGGTCGCCTTCCCCATTGCTCAGATGCTGTTCTTCTATTACATGGGCAGGCTGGCCGGCGTCGCCGACCCGCTCTACATCGTGCTGGGACACATCCTGCTCCTGCCGGCTACGAATGGCGTGGCGGGTGTATCCATGACGATCGGCGGCGAGCGCGACTTCCGCACCCTGCCCTATCTCATCGCCAGCCCCGCCCCGCGCGGTCCGCTCTTTCTGGGGCGCTCCCTGGTGCATATCCTCGACGGCCTGCTCTCCACCATCGCCGCCTTCATCCTGGGTTCGCTGATCTTCCACATGGATCTCAGCCATGCAAACCTGCCGCTGGTCGCCCTGTGCATCCTGCTGCTCTCCGTCACTTCCTGCGGCATCGGGATGGTGCTGGGCAGCCTCTCCCTGCGCTCACGCGAAGCCGGGACCATCACCTCGATGATCGCCATCCTGCTCTACATGCTCAGCGGGGTTAATTTTCCGGTGGATGTGCTGCCCGCGTTCCCTCCAGGTCATCTCGTATGGCCTGCCGCTGACACGCGGCATCCAGGCGGCCCGGCTCGCCATGGCCGGAGCCGGATGGAGCGGGGTTCAATCGCTCTTTCCTGGGCGAAATACTGGTCGGCGCCATCTATATGGTTGTCGGCTACCTGATGTTCACCTGGTTCGAAAGACTCAGCCTGGTGGATGGGCAGATCGAAGCCATGTGATTTCGTGTCGCGGCGAGGCACCAGGCAGTCCTGCAATGGCTTGCGGTGACAAAGACGAAAGGGTGGAAATGGAAGCGATAAGTCGGGCTATAATTAACTTCACTAGCAGGAGGAGATAACCATGCTGGTAATTGTCAGCGACCTCCATCTGGGAGATGGCACCACGGCGCAGTCCATTTCGCCTGCCGCCTTCCATTTGTTCGCGGAACGGCTCGCGGAAGCAGCCACATTTCGCCTCCCTGCGGACGGACGGCAAGTATCGCCCCATTGAAAACCTGGATCTGATCCTGCTGGGCGATATCCTCGACCCGCTGCATTCCACGCAGTGGCTGAACGGCGCGCCCGGCGAGCCGGGTTACATCCGCCCCTGGAGCGATTCTGCCCATCCCGGTTTTGCTGCCCGGCTGATGGATGTAACGCGCGCCATCCTGCATGAGAACCACGAAGCCGCGCAGGTATTGAGGGACTGCGCGGAGGGCAGGGCGGTCCAGCTGGTTCCGGCGGACAGCAAGGGGAATCCAGACTTTGCCAGCCGGCAGAGGCTTCCGCTCAAGGTGCGCATCTATTACATGGTGGGCAACCATGACTGGTATTACCACCTGAAGGGGGAGGCCTTCGACCAGGTCCGCCAGGAGATCATCACCCGGCTGGGGTTGAGCAACCCCGTTTCCATGTTCCCCTTCGAGGCCGAGGAATACGGCCTGCTGAAGGAGATCATGGAGCGATATAAGGTTTACGCGCGTCACGGCGACTGCTTCGACACATTCAACTACGATGCCAGGAAGGGCCGCGACCATGCCACCCTGGGGGACGCGTTCACCATGGAGGTCTGCAACCGGTTCCCCGTCGAGGTGCAGCGTCGCTACGGCAGTGAACTGCCTGCCGGGATCGTGGACAGCCTGCGGGTGATCACCAACATCCGCCCGGCGCTGGCCGCACCGTTATGGATCAGCGGGCAGATCAAGCGCAATGCCGGGGGAATCTCCATGGAGCGCGAGCTGAAAAGGGTCTGGGATCAGGTAACCGCGGAGTTCCTGCAATTGGATTTCCTGCGGCAGGCGGATAAGGCTTATCGCTTCGATGTGGTGGATGCCATGGAGATGGTGGTGAAGATATCCGGGAAGGCTTCCTTCGCCACGATCAATGACGTGGTCACCTGGATGCACAACCTGATGTCGGAGGGGCAGCACTCCTTTGCCCCCCACGCGCTGCGCGAGCATGCCTTTCTGGAGAACAAGGCCCGCTATCTCGTTTACGGGCACACGCACCGCCATGAGCTGGTCCCCCTGGATATGGTCAGCGGGAGCGGTTTTTCGGAGAGCAAGGTTTATTTCAACTCGGGGACGTGGCGCTCCTACTTCGACCTGGCCATCCGAAACCCCAAAGAGCAGAGATTCGTGCCGTATCAGACCCTGACCTATGTTGCATTCTATACGGGGGATGAGCGCGGCGGCCAGCACTTCGAGACCTGGAGCGGCGCCTACGCCTGAGTCGCCCGCGCTTTTATTCTCCAACCGCTTCCGCGGGCGGTTTCCTTCTTAGGATCGCCAGGGGGTCGCCTCCCTCCCGCAGGTTCAGGCCGTGCAGGAGCAGCCCGAACTGGGAGAAGCCGAACCAGAGCAGAAAGATCGTCAGAAAGATGGACAGCCCGTCGATCCAGCCGGGCAGTGAGGTGATGACCTGCCGCGCCTGGACATGCCAGCCGGTCACCTTGCGGTCATACTCGACGAGCGAATCGAGCAATTGGTGGATGTGCAGTTTGGTCTCGGTCATATCCCCGCCCAGCAGGAAGGAAGTGTCGCTGGTGAAGACCTCCGCCTTGCGCACCAGTTCCTGAAGGCCGGCGATCTGGGCATTGACATTATCCACCCCGGAGATCAGGTTGGCCAGCACCTGGTCCCCCGGGATGTTCAGATTGAGCAGGGGGACCGAGTTGATCTTCTTCAGCCCTTCGCGCAGGCTCTCCAGCGTTCCCCGGATCTGATTGATCCCGCCGCGCGTCGATTGCAGCCCCGGCAGGATGTTCTTATCCAGTGTCTGGTTGAACTGGTCGAATAATTTCTTGGCCTCCTCCGTCTGGTCTTTCAGGGAGGAGAGCGTTTTCTCGGCGCCTTCCACGATCCGCAGCGTGCGCTCCAATTCGCCGCGCGCATTGCGGATGGCGGTCTGGGCCTGGGTCAGTTCCGAGTCGATCATCTCCATACGGCTGACCGATTCGCGGGTGAGAGGCGTGTTGTTGATCCAGATCAGCGCGATTGCAGCCGCGCTTAAGCAGGATCATCAGGGCGCTGAAGTAGATCAAAAAGCCGGTAAATATTTTTCGAGCCATCGTATTCTCTTAACGAAGCAGGATGGGGAAAAACTTCATGGTTAAAAAATTATACAGCGAAAATTTATGGTTAAATTGCACTTATGTCGGATATTGTGCCGGAATACGCTGTGATCATCATCGGGGGAGGGCCGGGAGGCCTGTCTGCCGCCCTGCACCTGGCCAAATATCACCCGGAGATCGCCCGCCGAACTCTGGTGATCGAGAAAGCCCGTTATCCTCGAGTTAAACTATGCGCAGGCGGGTTGGTCGTGGATGCCGAGGTGATCCTCGCCCGCCTGGGCCTGGATACCTCCGAGGTGCCGCATGTGGATGCGAGCGAGATCCATCTCGATTTCGAGGGCAAAGGGCTGGGGCTGCGCGTGCCCAACCGCCACGCGCTGCGCATCATCCGGCGCGACGAGTTTGACGACTGGCTGGCACGCAATGTTCAGGCGCGCGGCGTGGAAATCTTGCAAGGGGCGGCGGTCCGCGATATCCGCCCGGACTCTGAAGGCGTGACCGTGGAAACGGAGGCCGGTGTCTTTCGGGCGCAGGTGGTGGTGGGCGCGGACGGCTCGAACGGCATCACGCGGCGCTGCATCTTCCCCGATGACCCGGTCTCCACGGCGCGCCTGCTGGAGATCATCACCCCCGAACCAGCACCCGCCAGCCGCGCGGCGCGGCATGCAGGATCCGCCGCCTATTTCGATTTCTTCCCCGTACCGGAGGGGATCGCGGGCTATACCTGGGACTTTCCCACCCAGATACACGGCGAGCGGCGGCGCTGCTGGGGAGTTTATGACACCAACCTTCTGGCGCATCTTCCCCGCCCGGCATTAAGAGAGCCGCTTGCGGCAGAGATGAAGCGCCAGGGATTCGAGTTGGGGGATTATGAGATCAAGGGCCATCCCATTCGCTGGTTCGAGCCGCAGGGACCGCTGGCCGCGCCGCGCGTCCTGCTCGTGGGCGACGCGGCAGGCTCAGACCCGCTCTTCGGGGAAGGCATCAGCATCGCGCTGGGCTACGGCGCGCTGGCGGCGGCAGAGATCGGCGAATCCTTCCGGCGCGGAGACTTTTCTTTTCAGGGCTATCCCAAACGGGTAAGGGGCAGCAGCCTGGGCAGGTCGCTGTTCACGCGCTGGTTCATCGCCAAAGTGATCTACCGGATGAGATGGCGCTGGTTCCAGGTGCTGCTCTGGAGGGTGATGAAGCTGGCTGTGCTTGCGGGGGGCTGGCTGCTGGTGGTGAACTGGGGCAGGCGATTAAGATAGCCGCGCTTATTCGCGGATGTTACGCATAAAGCCGGGGGTGTTGAGTTCGCGTTCCAGCAGGTGGGTGAAGTAACCCTGCATGAGGGTTTCCAATTCCTTTTCGGTGTCCGCATCGGGACGGGCGCGGGAGGCATCCTTCCAGGCGCTGCGCTGGAAGTGCCGCAGATATTTCAGCGCCTCCAGCGAGATGGGATGGACGCCCTTGAGGCCCCGGCCGCATTCGGGGCAGATCACCCCGCCCGCGTCGAAGGAGAAGAACTGATCCTGTGCCAGGATCTGCTTGCCGCAGTTGGCGCATTCCGTCAGCCGCGGCCGGAAGCCGAGGAAATCCAGCAGGCGCATCTCGTAATAGCGCACGGCCAGCCAGGGATCGGTTCCCGAGGAAAGGCGCGTCAGCGTCTCGATCAGCAGGCGGAACAACTCCGGGACGGCGATCTCCTCATCGGGGATGAAGCGGTCCAACAGTTCGATCACATAGGAGGCCATGCCGGTAAGCGCCAGATCTTCGCGGATCTGAGGGAAGGCCTGGATGGTGTCGGCTTGCGTGACGATCAGCAGGTCGCGGCCCTTCGACAGCTGCAAATTCACATGCGTGAAGGGCTCCAGGTGTCCAGCCTTACGCGAGGTCACCTTGCGGGCACCCTTGGCGATGGCGCGCGCTTTGCCCTGCTGGCGGGTATACAGCACCAGCAGACGGTCGGCCTCCCCCCAATCACTGTGGCGGAGGACGACTGCTTCCAGGCGGAGCGAGCGAAAGTCAGACACGCGGGAGGACCGTTCTTCCAGACCGGCTAAGCCAGATGAGCGGGGGTGAACGCTTCCGGCAGCAGCTCGGAAACCGTCATCTCGCGGACGATGCGGCCTTCGCCGTCCGCGATGAGGACCAGCGTATCCAGCCCGAACTCGGCCAGCACCTGCCGGCAGGCACCGCAGGGGGAGCCGCCGTTGTCCGTCACCAGCGCAAGGACATCGAATTCACGTTCGCCTTCTGAGATGGCTTTAAAGACTGCGGTCCGCTCGGCGCAGTTGGTCACCGGGTAGGCCGCGTTCTCCACGTTGACACCGGTGAAGACCTGCCCGCTCTTCGTGCGCAGCGCGGCCCCCACCGGATAATGGGAGTAGGGGACGTAGGCATTCTTGCGAACCTCGCGGGCGGTTTCGATGAGCGCCCGGCGTTCTTCATTGGTCAAATTCATTGGTTTTCCTTCTTATGTCTTTTTCTTTCCACTTTGCGGATGGCCCGGGCGGGCATGCCCACCACCAGCGTGTCTTCAGGGATGTCCCTGGTCACCACCGCGCCTGCGCCGGTGCGCGCGCCATCCCCGATCTTGAGCGGGGCGACCAGCATGGTATCCGAGCCGATGAATACGTCCTCGCCGATCACGGTCGGGTGTTTTTTCTCGCCGTCGAAGTTGCAGGTGATGGTGCCCGCGCCGATATTGGTCTCGGCTCCGATGGTGGCGTTGCCGATGTAGGAAAAGTGCCCCATCTTGACGCCCTCCGCCAGGTACGAGTCCTTCACCTCGCCGAAGTTGCCCATGTGGACGTGATTCCCCAGGTGCGCGCCCTTGCGCAGGCGGGCAAAGGGACCCATGTCCACATCGTTTTCGAGCAGTGCGCCTTCCATCACGGAGGCCAGCACCCTGCAGCGGTCACCGATCTTCGAATCGCGGATGATGGAATTCGGGCCGATCACGTTGGCCTCGCCGATCTCCGTCTTCCCGTGCAGATAGGTGTTGGGCAGCAGGGTGGTATCGCGCCCGATGCTGACCCCGGCTTCGATATACGTGGAGGCCGGGTCGAGGATGGTCACACCGTTGAGCATGTGCTGCTCGTTGATGCGGCGGCGCATCACGGCATCGGCATCCGCCAGGTGGACGCGGGTGTTGATGCCGATGGTCTCCTCGATAGTCATCCATGCGCACCGCCTGGACAGGCAGGCCGTCCCGGACCGCCAGTTCGACCGTATCGGTCAGGTAATACTCGCCCTTCCGGGAAAGCGGGATGCGCGGCAGCGCCTGCCAGAGCCAGTCGGCCTGGAAGCAATAAACGCCCACGTTCAATTCGTGGATCTTTTTCTGTTCCTCGGTGGCAACCTGTTCCTCGACGATGCCTTCCACCCCGCCAGTCGGAGTTCCGCAGGATGCGCCCGAAGCCGCGCGGGTTGTCAGCATTCGACCGTCAGCAGGCTCATCGCCCCGCCCGCTGCGGCCTGCGTTTCCACCAGCGCGGCCAGGGTCTCGCCGCGCAGCAGAGGCATATCCGCGTAGCAGACCAGCACCAGGTCGGTTTTGCCTCTCGCCAGAGGCTCGGCCTGCATGACCGCGTGTCCGGTCCCCAGCTGCGGGTCCTGGACCACCGTCTCCGCCGCGCCGGCGAGGAATTCCTCCACCGCCTGGCTTCCGTGACCGATCACCACCACGGGTTTCCGTGTGGTGGCCTGCGAGACGGCCTGCAGAACATGCCAGATCATGGGTTTCCCGGCAACCGGATGCAGCACTTTGGGAAGCGCCGATTTCATGCGTGTGCCCTGCCCGGCGGCGAGCACGACAGCAGTTGTATTCATGGACGACTCCTGCGGAAAATAAAACAGGCCCACTCCCCATCCGGGGCCGTATGACCTGTTCTAGGAATGCCCCGCCAAGCGAGGGAAAGGATCAGGCTGGGGCACCTGGATTCGAACCAAGATCCACAGCTCCAAAGGCTGGTGTGCTGCCCTTGCACCACGCCCCAGTGCGGGCAAAATTGTATCACAGCGGGTGCACAGGGGCAATGTTACTTCTCTTCGCCGGGCAGCAGGCCCATCTTGCGGGCCTGTTCGTACGAAAGAGCATCCGGATCGGCGGGCAGCTTGCCGTGTTTTTCAGCTGCCTGGTCCCAGAAGTCATTCATTTCCTCGGTCTTCAGTTTCTGGCTTCCGGCCTTTTTCAACAGGTCATCCATTTCGGGGGCCACCGCCGGATCCTCCGCCTTGCCCTTTGCCTTTTTCAACTGCTGGGCGGCTTCCTCGGCGAGCACAAGCGGAGCGGTGACGCCCAGGTTGGTGAGGGCCCTCTCCACATGGTCGCGCAGCGCCCGCGTGGACTGGATGACCTCCAGGACGCGCCCATTATCGGACAGTTCCCGGCCTGCCACCATCAGCGAATAGGTGGAATCCACCGGAATAAAGAGCAGGTCCTGGTCTCCGCCGGGGAAGATATGGAAATTCTCCAGCTGTTCCTGGTGGATGAAGCGGGAGACCTTGAGCCCGGCAGTATAGATGGCCGTGAGCGCGGATAGGAGCGAGACTTCCATGCTGCTGTCGCGCAGGGCGCCGGCGCGGGCCAGCACCCGCCCGCGGTCATTGAGCAGGAAGACGGCATGCGCGTCCAGGTCCTGCCGGAAATTCGCCAGCAGTTCGGAAAGACGGCTTTGCTTGGCCACGGCCTTGTCTTCCGTTTCAGGGGGGAAGATGATGCGGGTCAGGCCCAGGCTGCGTTCCACCACATCCAGGAAATCTGCCAGCGGGATGGGCTTGTTGAATACGGCCACCGCGCCGGCATTCAGCATCTGCTCGCGCGCCTGCCGCTCCAGCAGCCCGCTGATCAGGATGACCTTCACATCCGGGTTGCGGGCGCGGATCTTGTGGACCAGCTCGATGCCCGTCATGCCCGGCAGCAGGTAGTCCGCCACGAGCAGATCGACATGATGCCGGGAGGCGGCCAGGATGGCCTCCTCGCCGGAAGGCGCTTCGATCACCTCCAGCTCATGCCCCATCGTGTTCAAGGTGGAATGCAGCAGGTGAACGATGTTGCGTTGGTCGTCTACAAGCAGGATGCAGGGTTTCATGGCAGCGCGTTCCTGAGATCAGGGTGCGGGTTGAAGGAATCTCTCCGCGAAATGGCAGGCCGCAAAATGGTCCGGTCTCAGCTGGCGCAGCGGAGGCTCCTCCACGGAGCAGATCTCCTCGGCAATGGGGCAGCGCGGATGGAAGCGGCAGCCCTTGGGAGGGTTCAACGGGCTGGGCACATCGCCCTTCAACACCGTGCGCTTGCGCTTGAGCCTGGGGTTGGGAACCGGGATGGCCGACATGAGCGCCTGGGTATAGGGGTGCAGCGGCAGGCGATAGAGCTCCTCGCGGGAGGTCAGCTCGACCATCTTGCCCAGGTACATGACCGCCACCCGGTCGGAGATATGCTCCACCACGCTCAGGTTGTGAGCCATAAAGAGATAGGTAAGACCAAATTCTTTTTGCAGGTCCTTCAGAATGTTCAGCACCTGCGACTGGATGGACACATCCAGCGCGGAGACCGGCTCGTCGCACACGATGAACTTGGGCCGCAGGGCCAGGGCACGCGCGATGCCGATGCGCTGACGCTGACCGCCGGAGAATTCATGCGGATAGCGCCGGGCATGGTAATCCTCCAGGCCCACCTTCTTCAGCGTGTCGAGCATCAGGTCGAAGCGTTCCTGCGGGCGTGCCGATATTGTGGATGTTGCAGCCCCTCCATGACCGACTCGCCGATGGGCACGCGCGGATCCAGCGAGGCGTAGGGGTCCTGGAAGATGATCTGCATATCGCGGCGCACCTTCTTCAGATCATTGCCGCGCAGCTTGAGCACATCCCGCCCTTCAAAATGCACCGAACCGGAGGTGGGCTCGATGAGCCGCAGCATGGAGCGTCCCACGGTGGTCTTGCCGCAGCCGGATTCGCCCACCAGCCCGAGGGTCTCGCCCTTGCGGACGGTGAAGGAAACGTCATCCACGGCCTTGACCCAGTTGACGATGCGCTGCATCAGCCCGGCGCGCACGGGGAAATATTTAACCAGATGTTCGATCTGGACAAGCTCCTGGCCGTCTCCAGGGAGCGTCGCTGCATTCATGGGTGCATTCTCCAGGGCTGTCATTGGGGGATGGGTGCTTTGTGCCCGTGTTCGGGGCGTCTTCATAGAGCCAGCAGCGGACCAGGTGTCCGGTTTTTTGCGGAATGAGATCGGGCTTGACCTGCGTGCAGATGGTCAGGCCGAACTTTTCGCGCGCCGGGCAGCGGGGCGCAAAACGGCATCCCGGCGGCAGGTTGACCAGGTTCGGGACCGACCCGGAGATCACATCCAGGCGTTCCTTGATCTCCCCCAGCACCGGGATGGAACCGATCAGACCCTGGGTGTAAGGATGCAGCGGCTGCTCGAAGAGCGGGTCCACATCGGCCTGCTCCACGATCTCGCCCGCGTACATGACCGCCACACGCTCGGCCATCTCGGCGATCACGCCCAGGTCATGCGTGATCAGGATGACCGAGGTGCCCATCTTCTCGCGCAGGTCGCGCATCAGGTCGAGGATCTGCGCCTGGATGGTCACATCCAGGGCGGTGGTCGGCTCGTCGGCGATCAGCAGCTCGGGGACGCAGGCCAGCGCCATGGCGATCATGACGCGCTGGGCCATGCCGCCGGAAAGTTCATGCGGATAGGATTCCGCGCGCCGCTCGGCATCCGGGATGCCGACCATCTTGAGCAGCTCTACGGCGCGGTTCTGGCCGGCCTCCTTGCCGAAGTCCTGGTGAATGTTCAACACCTCGGCGATCTGATCGTTCACCCGAAACACCGGGTTCAGGGCGGTCTGCGGCTGCTGGAAGATCATCGAGATGCGGTTGCCGCGGATCTTGATCATCTCGCTCTCGGGCAGCTTGAGCAGGTCCTGGCCTTCGCAGCAGGATCTCCCCTTCCAGGACCTTGCCGGGAGGCGCGATCAGGCGCATGATGGAAAGCGAGGTCACGCTCTTGCCGCAGCCCGATTCCCCGACCAGGCCCAGCACTTCGCCCGGATAGACCTCCAGGTTCACCCCGTCCACGGCACGGACCACACCGTCTTCCGTGTAGAAATAGGTTTTCAGGTTCTTCACTTCCAGCAGAGGCTTTTTGTCAGTCCTTGGCACGCGGCAGTCTCCTGGTGACGGAATGGTTAATTATACTTCCTCTTCCGGCAGTCCATACGCTACTGGCGGGTGGTATGCGATCTCCCGCCTCTTAACGGGTGGGAATGGCATATTCCGGGGCGCCGTAGAGATCTGGAAAGGCCATCCGGCACCGAATCAAATGGATAGGCAAGGTTGCGGTAGCCTTCATAGATCACCCCCTGGAAGAGCGGGATGAAGGGCAGGGATTGCATCAAGGCAGCCTGGGCTTCCCGGGCAGCCTGCTGCGCGGTCGCCAGGTCGGCCGTGGAACGCAGAGAATCACAGGCCCGCGCCAGGACAGGGTCCTGCATGGCAAAGGTCCCCGGGGACTGGAACCAATCGCACAGGTAGCCGGGGTAGTCGCTTAACCGCCAGCCAAGCAGTGCCAGGTCATAATCGCCGGTGCTGAAGACTGCATAGCGTACATCCTCCGCGCTGGCGTACTGTACCTCCACCGGAATCCCGAATTGAGCGAAATACAGCAGGATCATCTTCGCGACATAGGCGTGCTCCGTGGGAGCGAGGAGGCGCAACATGGGAAAAGTCGAGCCATCCGGGAGAGTTAGATCCTTCCCCCTGTGTGGTTCCCGAGGGCTCCCGCCGCCAGCTATAGCCGGCAGCCTTGAGCACATCCACTGCCGATCTAGCGCCTTCCGTATAAGCACAGGAGGGATGCGCGACCGCAGCTTCCCATCCAAAACCAGATAGGATGAAGGAATCAAGCGGCAGGTCGCCGGTGGCATGCGCCAATTGGGCACGGTCGAGAGCGCAGGACAATGCAAGCCGCAAGGCTGGATCCGATAGAGAAGGGTTCAAGGGGTTGATGACTATAAAACGCGCGCTCCGGGTGGGGCTTTCCATGGCATTCAGGCCGGGATTCACTCGCTCCGCGAAAGGCTCCTCAGAGAACGCCAGCGGGTCCAGGATCACATCCACCTGATCCTTTCCCAGCGCAGCGTTCGCAGCCGTGGAATCCGGGAAAACCGCATAAGTGATGCGGTCATAGTTCGGTTTTGCAAACGGATAGGAGGGATTGGCACGCACGGACAAACCTCTCCCCCGAGCGATTGAAGCGCAGGAACGGCCCAAAGGTGGGTTCATCATCATCTGGCAGGGCGAACAGCGCGGCGCGCGCGGCTTGCGTGGCGGCATCGTATTCATCCTGCAATTTGGCGGTCTTTGTATTCAGTGAATTTAATTCGTTCTGATTGCGCGTCAGCCGGTTGGAGATGTCCTTGTAGTCCTGCGAGTTGGGAGCGACCCTCCCCAGCAGAGCAGTATCCTCATCCACCTGAGCCTGAAAACCGCTCACCTGTGCGCGTGTGCTTTCGACGGAGGCGATCAGGTCTGCAACGGGCAGCAGGCTCTGCGACTCCGCCAGTTTCGGCGACCAGAAGGCCTTGCTGACAATCGGCCCTTGCAGCGCGCCGTATTGCCAATCCCCCACAGTGAAAGCCTTCTTGAAGAAGAATTTGGCGGTCCCCTCGTCCAGCGCCTCGATGTGGTCGAGCACTTCGGGGTTATACGCCGCGGCCCAGTCCAGCCCCAGGCGAAACGCCATAGCGGTTTGCGCGGTAAAGGCCAGATCCGCGGCGGTCAGCGGCGAACCATCGCTCCAGTACAAACCCGGCTTTAGTTTTACGATCGCAGTGTAGAACGAGCCTTCCTGTGCCACCGCAGAGGGCATTCCCTCCGCAATCCACGGCTTGAACTCCCGCGCCGGCACAGAGAGCTGATATAGGCTGGGATATTCTCCTGAACGCAGGGCAGCATTTGCATAACCGGCCCCGAATTCATCAAACAGCGCCCAGGCATTGACTTGCTCAGGCTGGCCGACGAGCGCAAAACGCAGCACCTCCGCGTGCCGGGCAGGGATCGCTGTGGATGGCGAGACCTGCGCTGCCGGTGTAGATACGGAGGGAGTCCGCGCTGCTTCGGTCGGCGCGGGAGCAGGGCCCGCACAGGAGGTCAGAACTCCCAGCAGGCAGGCCGCGGTTATTGCCCGCAGGACGGACCGTAATCGAAGGCTTCGATGTTCCACAGCGGGCTGCCGGAGGGATCCAGGTCAAAATGGCAGAAGTCCGGCCGGGAGGCCGCCACGCGCAGCCGGTAATACAGGGGGATGGCCGGCAGGTCGGTGGCAAATATGCTCTGGGCTTGCCGGTACGAAGCCGCGTAAGCATCCTCGTCCGGGAGGGCCTGGCGCGCAGCCGTGCAAGCGGCATCATATTCAGGATTGGAATAGCCGCTGGCGTTGGTCCCGATCCAATGATTGGAAGCTGCGGGGATCTCGCTGGTGGAGAACCACTCACAGGGCGGCTCGATGCCGTTGACGCCCATGGCATATTCGATCAGATCGAAGCGGCGGCCAAAGAGCGGCCCTTCGGGGCCCGGCGAATAGAGGTCGTTCTGCGAAAAATATTGCACGTTCAGGCCGATGCCGCACTGGGCCAGGGAAGCGGACAGGATCTCGACAACCTGGCGGCGCTGGGTGGCCGAGGTGGTGTAATAGTTCAACAGCAGCGGCGTTCCGGCAGCCACGTTCTTCACCGCCGACCGCCTGGATCGGCGTGGAGGGGTTGCCATCCGTGTCACGCCAACCGGCCTCCTGCAGCAGTGCCGTCGCGGCCGTCGGGTTGAAGGTATAGGCGGGGGCGGCTTCGTTATACAGCGGGTGGTCGGGAGGCAGGAAGGTGTTGGGAACGCTCGTCAGCCCGAACAGCACCGTATCCACCACCTTCTGCCGGTCCAGGCACTGGGCAATGGCCTGGCGGGTGCGCGCGTCCGACAGGATATCCTGCCTGTCCTTGGCAAACAGGGTGTCATAGCCGTCATCGTACGTTGCGGGCTTGATGCCCAGTCCCAGCCATTCGATCGTCATGCCGGGAGCAAAGGAGGCGCGCAGTTCGCCGCTGGCCTGCATCTGCTGGAGCAGTTCGGCCTGCCCGTCCAGGCGGACGCTGGGGTCCAGCAGGTCGCAGCGCCCGGCAGCCAGCTCCGAGATGGCCGAATTGGGATCGGCGATAAAACGGAAGGTGAGCGTATCGAATTTCGGGAAGCCGTCCGCGGCGCGGAAATAGTTGGTGTTCTTTTGCAGGGTGATATGGTCGGCGGGCAGCCATTCCTGAAGCACGTAAGGCCCCCAGCCCAGCGGCGTGCGGGTGGAGACATCGATCTTCAGCAGGTCCGCCGCGGCGAAGGATCCCCAGGCATGCTTGGGCGCCGGGGTGAAAAAGTTCATGAAATAGGTGGGGTCAATAAAGCCCGGTTTGCCCCACCACTGGACGGTGGAGGCATCCGCGGCCTCATAGCTCTGGGTGCGGTCGGTCAAATAGGTGGAACCAAGGGAGGCCGGATCGGAGGCCAGCGAGAAGGCATAGACCGAATCTTCGGAGGTCAGCGGGGTTCCATCCGACCAGTTGACATCGGTGCGCATCCGGAAGGTCACGTTCATCTGGTCCATCAGCGCCGAGGTCGTGCCGTCAAAGGTCACCGCGCAGTCATCGGCGCGGCAGCCCGAGGGGCGGAAGATGACGCCTTTTTCGAGCGACACGAGATCACCGGCCGCGTCCACGATGCTGTCCCCTGCATTGACCGTGATCGGCGCGATCTGCGCATCGCCGTTATCCAGACTGGGGAGCTTGGTGAGCAGCACCGGCTGGTAATCATAGCCCACGCTGTCAATGGGCCCGTCCTGGATGGCCTCCAGCACGCTGCGGGCCGCCGAATTGGGACCGCCGTAAGGATAGAGCGTGTTGGGCTCCTCTCCCAGGCAAACGGTCAGGGAGCGCGAAGGCGGGATGGGTGTGAACGTGGGCAGCGCGGTGACGGGAGGAGTGGGGCTGGTTTGTTCGGGGGCAAGGCCGCCGCAAGCGGCGAGCATCAGTGAAAATATAACCAAGAAAAAGAGGCTTTTTCGAAAGATCATGGTGGTGTTCCTTCTCCTGCTCCTGGAACCGGGCAGCACATGCACATAAGGATCAGACCCGCCGTGTTCTGCAATACCGGCTGGGGACATTATACAATCAGTTGCAGGAAGAGAGGCTATCCCTCCGGAGGGGATGTCCGCCGTAGAAAACGCGCCAGGAACAGCAGCACACCGAGCAGGACCACGCCCCCGATGATCAGCGCATATGCAGGGGAACCGGCAGCCTCCGCGCCGGCGGGAGCGGGGAGCGGAGTGGGCGAGGCGTCCGGCTGAGCAGGCTGAGGAGGACCGACGCTGATCTCCCCCGCGTTGTCAGAGGAAAGCTCCCCTTTGCCGTTCCACAGGCCGTTCTGCCGGAGGAGAAACGCGGTCACGGACCAGGCATCTTCCGCCGACAGGCTGCCGGGGTTCCAGAAGGGCATGGCAGCCGCGATGAAACCATGCAGGGCGTTCCCATCGGCGAATTTCTGAAGTGCGCTGGGTCCGATCACCGCCGGGACCACCTTTGGGAGCGTAAAGCCGTCCGTGTAGGGATGGTCGCCGTGGCACTTGGAGGTCCAGCAATTCTGATGGTCGGGCGGGTAGGTCTGGCGGAACTCGTCGGTGAGACCCTGGCCGCGATCGCCATGACAGGTCATGCAGCGAAGCCAGTAGACCTGGGCGCCTATATCGGCCTGGGAGGGCACCGCCGGAAGGGTGGGCTGGGCCAGCCGGTCAGGCGTGGGCGTGCCGGCGGTTTGCGCCTGTACCGGGACGACGCTTCCTCCAGTGAACAATAGCGCTGCCAGAAGCAGCGCTATTCCAACGGAAACGAAAGCCAGGCTAAATATCAGTCTGGGACGCACAGGTTTAGGACTTGCCGCGCATGCGCGGGTCAAGCACATCCCGGAGGGCGTCGCCCACAAGGTTGAAGCCCATGACGTACAGTACCAGGGTCAGTCCGGGGAAGACGATGATGTACCAGTAGGTGTTGAGGCTGGTGATCCAGTTACGGGCAAAGGAAAGCACCTGGCCCCAGTCGGCATAGCCGACCTCCGTGCCGATCCCCAGGAACGAGAGGGCGGCAAAAGAGAGCACCACGTCGCCGATGGCCAGGGAAGCCAGCACCAGGGTGGGGAAGATGGCATTGGGGATGATGTGCCGGAAGAGGATGCGGCTGTCCTTGACGCCGATGACCCGCGCAGCCATGACATAGTCGCGCTCCTTGACCGAGAGGATATCGCCGCGGATGATGCGGGAATATCCCATCCAGCCAAAGGCGACCAGCGCAATGATGGCTGGCAGCAGGCTCCTTCCTATTCGTGGCGTGATCACCGCCGCCATGATCAGAGCAGCCAGCAGGAAGGGCAGCGTCAGCATGACATCCACGATGCGCATGATGATGTTGTCCACCAGGCCGCCATAATAGGCCGAGATGGAGCCCACCAGGATCCCGATCAACACCGTGGCGATCACGACGATCAAGCCGGTCTTGAATGCGGTGCGGGTGCCCCATACGATCCCGTAGAGAATATCATACTGCCCGGTGGAGACGCCGAGGACATGCGTCATCTTGTCCGTTCCCATGATGGGTTTCCACCAGAAGGGCAGGTCAGGCACGTTGCGCTTCCACTCGGCACCCGGGGGGCGGGGGTTGGGGCTGAAACCGTCACGCGGGATCTTATAGGGGTCATTGGGCGTGACCGGCGGGATGATCAGCGGCGCAAAGACCGCGATCAAGATGAAGATGCCGATCAGGATGAACCCCGCGATGGAAGCCGGGGTCTTGAGCAGACCGGTAAGGATACGGAAATTCTCAGGGCCGATGATGCGCTCAATGCGGCCAACGCGCCGCACCGCAGTCATCTCACCCAGCAGGGCATTATCACCGGAAGGAGCAGAAGTTTGCGCCATGGGAACTCCTAGGAAAGCCGTACGCGGGGGTCGATAAACGCGTACAGAATATCGACGATCAAATTGGATGCGATCAATATAAAGCCGTTGAACAGCGCAAAGCCAAGTACGGTGACCACGTCCAGCTGGGTTGCAGCCTGGGCCGCCGCGGCGCCGATGCCGGGATAAACGAACACGGTCTCGGTAATGACCACACCGCCCAGCAAGCCGATCACCTGGAACCCGGCCAGGGTCACCACCGGGAGCATGGCGTTCGGGCGGGCATGCTTGTAAATGACATCCCGCTCAGGCAGGCCTTTGGCACGCGCCGTGGTGACATATTCCATGCGCAGGGTTTCCAGCATGGAAGAACGGGTCACCCGCAGGAAAGTCGCCCAGTTGATGTAGGAGAGGGTCAGGATGGGCAGGAACATGTGCCGAAGGGCATCCAGGAAGATGTCAAAGCGGCCGTTCAGCAGGGCGTCAAAGGTGAGCAGGCTGGTGTAGCGGTGGAAGGTGGCCGCGGTGACCACCTGGCTGGCCCAGTCCGAGAGGCGTCCCGGAGGGAACCATTTCAGGTTGGCGTAGAAGATCATGAGCATCAGCAGGCCGAACACAAAGGTCGGGAAGGAGGTGCCCACAATGCTGAAGATGCGCGCCGCCTGGTCGATGATGCCGTTCTGGTGGACGGCCGCCTGGACCCCCAGCCAGATGCCCACCAGGATGACCGGCGCCACCGCCCAGAGCGTCAGATCCAGGGTATTGGGAAAGCGGTCGCGAATGAATTGAGCCACCGGCTCGGAACCCACGCGCGAGTAGCCGAAATCGCCGAAGAGGATGCCGCCCTTGCGATCGCCGGTGAGAGGGTTTTTGACCCCGACCAGCCAGTTCCAGTACTGCACATAGGCCGGCTTGTCCAGGCCGTATTGTTTAATGATGCCATCCAGTCCATGTTCGGTTTTGGGGAGATCACGAACATAGAGGGAAGCGCGCTCGACCGGGCTCAGGAATTGCAGCATTCCAAAGATCATGAGGGTGACCCCGAACAGGAGCACCGGCACCAGGAGCAATCGACGGATGATAAAGTTTGTCATTCGGGCACCTCAATCCTTACTGATCGTTCTGAGAGATTTTGCCATCTGGAGTTCGATCAAAGATCTCCTTTGATGGAACCCCACAGTTCAAAATCGTGGGGTTTCCGGGGGGCCTGTTGCCAGGCCCCCCGAAAGGTTAGAGATGTTTCTCTGGCGGCTTACTGTTTCGAGAGAGCGTACCAGTACATGCCAGAGTAGATCGGGTTGTAATACCAGCCATTGACCCAGCGCTGCTCATAGCGGCGGCCGGTGCCGGTGGCCAGCAGGATCCCGGAGGGATTGTCGAACTGGAGCTGGTTGACCTGCGCGTAGATCTCAGAGCGCTTGGCCGGATCGGTCTCGGAAACGCCCTGGTTCAGCAGTGCAGCATACTGATCCGTCATTTCCTGGGGCAGTCCCTGCCGGCGGCCATAGGTGCCGGTCAGATAGGGCTGGTACCAGTTGTGCGGGTCATGGATGTCTTCCTGCCAGCCGACGAAGAAGATCGGCAGGATCTGGGCGCGCTGCGCCTGCAGGAAGGCGGCCCACGGCAGACCGAGGATCTCGACCACGAACTTGTCGTTCACCGAAGCCAGGTTGGCGGCCAGGATCTCCGCAGCGGTCTGGCGGTTGGTGTTGCCGGTGTTGTAGGTGACCTGCATGCGGAAGCCGGTGTCCCAGACACCCGCAGCGGGGCCGGCCGTATCAGCCGAGGCAGCCTTGAACTCTTCCTCGCACTTGGCGGGGTCGTAGGAGTAATGCGCGGCCTTGAGGTCGTAGCCGGGCATGCCGCCACAGGCAGGACAAAGGTCTGAACAGCTTCACCCAGCCAGGACTCGGAGATGAAGGTGTCCCAGTCGAAGCAGTAGTTGAAGGCCTTGCGGATATGGACATCGGAGAAGAAGTTCGCCGGGATGCCATTGCCATCCAGAGCTTGCCAGAACCGATGTACTGGTTGCTCTTGATGTTGAAGTTGAAGAACACGTCGGTGTGCGAGGTGAGCGGGTAGCCCTTGTACATGCGGAACGGGCCAGTGCCATCACCCACGGCGGTGCAGGGATCGAAGGTGCCGGTATCGTTATTGTAGATGCACTCTTCGCCGACCTGCGGGTCGATCTGGGCATAGTCAGCACTGCTGCCAACCACCAGGCTGTCAGCATCGCCGGCCTGGAACATGGCGAAGCGGGTACCGAACTCATCCACCTTCTTGATCACCACACGCTCGAAAGCGGCAGGACCGGTCGGTCCACCGTCCCAGGCGGGCTCGGTGCGCCAGTAGGCGTCGTTGCGGGTCAGGACGATTTCCTCACCCTTGGTCCAGTGGTCCAGCTTGAAGGGGCCGGTGCCATTGGCGATGCGAGGTGAAGGGATCATCTTCGGAGGTGAAGGCATAGAAGTTCTGCCAGGTGTCGCAGGAGCCATCCCAGCCGCCATTCTCGAGCGACCCATTCCTTGTCCATGATGGAACCCCAGGTGTTGGCGATGGTCGCCAGGAAGGGGCCCCAGGACTGCTTGAGGGTCATGGTCACGGTGCCGGCGGCGTCGTCGGCGACGATGGCGGCCTGGGTCTGATCGCAGGCGGCCTTCACGGCAGCCGGGTCGAAAGCCGAGAGAGCAGCGCGGTCATCATACAGAGTGCCATCGGGATCGACGAGCAGGGAGACATCATCAACGCCAACACCGAAGAAGGGCTCGGTGAGCAGCCACTGCGGGGAGGCAGTGCCGCCCTGCAGCAGGCCGCGCTGGAAGGAGTAGGCCACGTCGGACGGGGTCATGTCGCCACCTTCGTGGAACTTCACGCCCGTGCGGATCTTGAAGGTATAGGTCAGACCGTCAGCGGAAACTTCCCAGGCGGTAGCCAGCTGCGGGATGAAATCGGTGGCAGCATTTTCCTTGTTGTAGAAGACCAGGGTTTCGTAGACGTTCGAGTGATCTCGCCGCCGGCGGTTTCGTAGTCCAGCGCGGGATCGAGGGTTTCCGGCTCACCGAAGGTGGGGCGGAAATACGTGGTCGGATCACTGGAGGCCATTGCCCCAGTGGTCGAGGGTTCAGTTGCAACCGGTGCCTGGGTGGCCTCGCCACCGGTGGACGGCGCCTGGGTGGCTGTGGGCAGCGGGAGCGCCACAGGCCGCCAGCACCATGCTCAGGACGACCAGCAAGCTGAACAAAGCAAACGATTTACGCATCTTTCTTCTCCTCACACAAATATGGTAACGGATTGGACAATCAAACGAACTTTCGTTTTCAACGGTGCGATTCCCTTCTGGGGCATCACCTCCTTTCAAAATGGATTCCAACTTATTTGAGGAAACGCTCGGCAAAGAAGCAGGCCACAAAGTGGCCTGGTTTTATCTCACGGAACTCGGGGCGGGATTCTGCGCAGACCGCCTCGGCGATGGGGCAGCGGGTGCGGAAGCGGCAGCCGGAGGGCGGGTTGACCGGGGAGGGCACATCGCCTTCCAGGATGATGCGCTTGCGCTTCGCCTCCGCAACCGGGTCGGGGATCGGGACCGCCGAGAGCAGCGCCTGGGTGTACGGGTGCAGCGGGTTCTTGTACAGCTCATCCCGGCTGGCCAGTCTCCACGATCATGCCCAGGTACATGACCGCCACGCGGTCGCTGATGTGCCGCACCATCGAGAGGTCATGGGCGATGAACAGATAGGTCAGGTCGAACTGTTCCTGCAGGTCTTCCAGCAGGTTGACCACCTGCGCCTGGATGGAGACATCCAGCGCGGAGATCGGCTCGTCGCAGACGATGAAGGAGGGCTGCAAGGCCAGCGCGCGCGCCACGCCGATGCGCTGGCGCTGGCCGCCGGAGAATTCGTGCGGGTAGCGGCTGGCAAAAGCCGGGTTCAGGCCGACCAGGTCCAGCAGGTGCTCGACCCGCTCGTGGATCTCCTTGCCGCGTGGCCACGTTGTGCACGATCAGCGGCTCGCCGACGATCTCGCCCACGGTCATGCGCGGGTTCAGGCTGGCATAGGGGTCCTGGAAGATCATCTGCATCTTGCGGCGCATCTTGCGCAGGTCTTCGCCCTTCAGCTCGACCAGGTCCTCGCCGTCAAAGAGGACCTGGCCGGCGGTCGGCTGGTAGAGCTGCAGGATGGCGCGGCCGGTGGTGGACTTGCCGCAGCCGGATTCGCCCACCAGCCCCAGCGTCTCGCCGCGGTTGACGTCGAAAGAGATGCCGTCCACCGCGCGCACCGCGCCGACCTGGCGCTGGAAAACGCCGCTGGTAGATGGGGAAATGCATCTTCAGGTCATCGACCTGAAGCAGAGTACTGTTGCGTTGTTGTTGCTCATCAGCGCTGTCTCCCGGTCTTGGTATCCACCCAGCAGGCGATCCGGTGTTCTGGCGCCAACCGGCTCGAGCGGCGGGATTTTCCTTCCAGCAGTGCTCAATGAGCGAACTTGCAGCGCGGCGCAAACGGACAGGCATTGCGGCTTGCTGTAAAGCACGGGCGGCAGAGCCTTCGATCGAATCCAGGCGGCGCATGTTGCGTCTGTCATCCACCCGCGGCAGGCTGCCGAGCAAGCCCGATCGTGTAGGGGTGGCGCGGGTTGGCGTACAGCTCCTTGACCGGCGCTTCTTCGATGATGATAGCCGGCGTACATCACCACCACGCGCTCGGCCAGCCCGGCGACGACGCCCAGGTCATGGGTGATCCAGATGATGGCCATGCCCAGCTCGTCGCGCAGGCGCTTGACCAGGTCGATGATCTGCGCCTGGATGGTCACATCCAGCGCGGTGGTCGGTTCGTCGGCGATCAGGATCTGCGGGCTGCAGGAAAGCGCCATGGCGATCATCACGCGCTGGCGCATGCCGCCCGAGAACTGGTGCGGGTAATCGTCCAGGCGGTCCTCGGCGTTCGGGATGCCGACCATGCTCGAGCAGTTCGACCGCGCGCTCGCGGGCCTGCTTCTTGGTCATGCCCATATGCAGCATCAGCGGCTCGTTCCAGCTGGCGTGCCGATGGTCAGCACCGGATTGAGCGAGGTCATCGGGTCCTGGAAGATCATGCCGATCTGCGCGCCGCGCACCTGGCGGATCTCTTCATTGGACATCTGGAGCAGGTCCTGGCCGAAGAACAATGCTTTTCCCGCTATCGATCTTGCCAGGCGGCATCGGGATCAGGCGCAGGATGGAGAGCATGGTGACACTCTTGCCGCAGCCGCTTTCCCCCACCACGCCCAGCGTTTCACCTTCCTTCAAGCCAAAGGAGACACCGTTGACCGCGTGAACAATACCCATCCGGGGTTTTAAACGTAGTTTCAAGCCCTTGCACATCAAGTAGGAGATCGGGCATCCGCGTATTCCTTTGCTGCTGTTGATTTTTGCGTAGGCAATAGTACTGGACGCAGCAAATTAGATTATACCTAATTACAGACAACCGTCAACGGCGGTAAATCGTAGACTTATCGTAGCCCGGCAGAAAGGCAAATAAACGGTTCTACAGGACTGTTTTTGTCAATACTTAGGTACTATTAATATTTGGGGCTTCGCGGGGACTTTCGCCATTTCAGACTGGATAATTTGGATAAATAAAGACGGAATATCAGCAGCCACTCCACGGGCCGGCGGATGGGGTATAACGAGACCCGCTGCCCCAAAGGAGACTGCTTTGATTGACAGGGGCATAGGCAGTTAGTAGAATACTAAAACATTCCATCCGTTTGGAGGTTCCATGTTAAAAGAATTCAGAGAGTTCGTGATGCGCGGCAATGTGCTGGACCTGGCCGTCGGCGTGATCATCGGCGGCGCATTCGGAAAGATCGTCAGTTCCCTGGTGGATGACATCATCATGCCGCTGATCGGGCTCCTGCTGGGCGGCATTGATTTTTCAAAGCAGGCCTTTACCATCGGCAGCGCTTCCATCAATTGGGGCGTATTCATCCAGAATGTCATTGATTTCGTGATCGTTGCATTTGTTATTTTCCTGATCATCAAGGCCGCCAACAGACTTCAAGAAACCGGCCCCTGCTGCGCCGCCCACCACCAAGGAATGCCCTTACTGCAAGTCCGCCATTAATATCAAGGCCACCCGCTGCCCGAATTGCACCTCCCAACTCGAGCCAGGGACAGCGACAGCCTGAACCACAGGGCAGGATTCCGCCGCCCTCCCGAATCCGCGCCCCGCAGGTCCGTGCAGTCTGGGACCTGCGGGGTCTCCGTCTGACCCCACCAGGACCTTTCATAAACACTTATGGACTTTCTCGACAAACTTAACCCACAACAACGCCAGGCCGTCACCGCGGGAGACGGCCCCATCCTGGTGGTCGCCGGGCCCGGGCTCGGGAAAGACGCGCGTACTGACCCAGCGCATCGCCTATCTGATCGCTGAGCAGGGAGTGCGTCCCTGGCAGATCCTGGCGGTCACGTTCACCAACAAGGCCGCGCGCGAGATGCGCAACCGCGTGGAAGCCGTTCTGGGCGAGCAGGCCACGGAAGGCATGATGCTCGGCACCTTCCATGCCATCTGCGCGCGCCTGCTGCGGCGCGAGGCGGCCCTGCTGCCGCTGGAGTCGAATTTTGTCATCTTTGACACCGACGACCAGGAACGCATCGTCAAGGCCGTGATCCGCGAGTTGAACCTGAACGACAAGCTCTATCGCCCGGCCAGCGTGCATGCGGCCATCTCACGCGCCAAGAACGAACTGATCGGGCCGGATGAATATCCGATCAACACCTATCGCGATGAGATCGTCAAGCGCGTTTACGTGGAATATCAAAAGCGACTGATCGCCAGCAACGCCGTGGACTTCGACGACCTGCTGGTCTACACGGCGCGCCTGCTGGAAGACTTCCCCGACGGTGCGCGAGAAATATGCCCAGCGTTTCAGGCATGTGCTGGTGGATGAATTCCAGGATACGAACCTGGCGCAGTACGCGCTGGTCAGAACATCTGGCCTCGGTGCATCGCAACATCTTCTGCGTGGGCGACCCCGATCAGTCCATCTATCGATGGCGCGGCGCGGATTAGCGCAACGTCCAGCGCTTCGAGCAGGATTTCCCGGACGCGCAGGTCATCCTGCTCGAGCAGAACTATCGCTCACGGCAGATCATCCTGGATGCGGCCATGGGCGTCATCGACCGCGCTCCGAACCGCCGCCGCAAGAAGCCTCTTCAGCCGAGCGCGGCGCACGGCGAGAAGGTTTTCTTCTATGAAGCGCCCGATGATTACGCCGAAGCCTCCTTCGTCGTGGATACGATCGCGCAGCTGGTCGCCAGCCGCCAGTTCGAGCCGGGCGAATGCGCGGTGATGTATCGCACCAATGCCATGTCCCGCCTGCTCGAGGAAGCCTTCCTGCAGGCGCGGCTCCCCTATCGGCTGGTCGGCGCGCAGCGATTCTACGGGCGCCGCGAAGTCAAGGACATGATCGCCTTCCTGCGCCTGGTCCACAACCCCGCGCGACGAAGCCAGCCTGGACCGCGTCATCAACGTCCCGCCGCGCGGCATCGGCGAAAAGACCCTGACCCTGCTGCACCTGGCGGCCCGGCAGGCCGGCATCAGCCCCGGGGCGGTCCTGACTGGACCTGGCGCAGGGGCCGAAGTCCCGCTTCTGGGCATCCTTCAGCGGGCGCGCCGCGCTGCCCCTGGCGGATTTCGGCGGCTTGCTGGCCAACTGGTCAGCGTCCACAGGCACTTCCACGGTGGTCGAACTCTTCGACCGCATCGTCACCGACCTCAACTACAAGGCCTACATCATTGACGACGAATCCGAGGAAGGCGAGGACCGCTGGGAAAACGTGCAGGAATTGCGCCGCCTTGCCCTCGAATATCTCCACGCGCACGCTGGATGAATTTCTCGAAAACGTGGCGCTGGTCGCCGACCAGGACACCATCAGCGACAAGAACGCGCCCACCCTGCTCACCCTCCATGCCGCCAAGGGACTGGAGTTCGGCGCGGTCTTCATCGTCGGGCTGGATGACGGCATCCTGCCGCACAGCCGTTCCTTCGACGAACCGGAAGAGATGGAGGAGGAACGCCGCCTTTTTTATGTGGGCATCACCCGCGCCAAGGACCGCCTCTATCTGTTGCGCGCCATCCAGCGCGGCGGGCGCGGCGTCGCCGAAGAGACCTACCCCTCGCGCTTTCTGGATGACATCCCGGAGGAACTGCTTTCGGGCAGGACGCGCACGGGGCGGAAGCTGCGCGGGGCTCTCGACGAGACGAAATGGTCGCTCCCCTCTCCGAACCGCCCTCAGGCCGAACCCTTGCAGGAGATCAGGTACCGCGCGGGCATGCGCATCAAGCACTCCAGCTGGGGCGAGGGCATCATCCTCAACAGCCGTGTGCAGGACGGGGACGAGATCGTGGATGTGGTCTTTGAATCGGTCGGGATCAAGCGGCTGGCTGCCTCGCTCGCCAACCTGACCATCCTCTGATCGTGGCGGTAAAGCAGGCCGTGCAGCTTCCTCCGCCGATCCTGAAGCTCCTCTATTATGCCCGAAGGGCGGCCTACTTCTTCGTCCGGCCCATTACCATCGGCGTGCGCGTGCTCCTGCTCCGCGAGGAGCAGGTGCTGCTCGTGCGCCATTCCTATATACAGGGCTGGTATTTGCCCGGAGGCGGCCTGAAGCGCGGTGAGACGCTGGAGGCTGCCGGCGCGCCGTGAGGCCCATGAAGAGACCGGCGTCCGCATGGGTGCGTTGACCTTCCTGGGAGCATACTCCACCCTGAAGAAGACGCTCAGCGATCACATCATGATGTACTTGTGCACCGACTTTGAGCAGGACAGCCCGCATGACAGCGAGATCGCCGAGACAAGGCTGTTCCCTCTTCAGGCCCTGCCCGCCGATATCCATCCGGATCACCGCAGCCGCATCGAGGCCTTTGTCTCTGCGTATCGGGAAAAGCAGTTTCCCGTCATTTTTTAGAATCCATATCTGGAGCGAAACATGCAGTACGTCAATCTTGGCAAGTCCGGCCTGAAAGTCTCCCGCCTGTGTCTGGGCATGATGAGCTATGGCGATAAGAACTGGCGCCCCTGGGTGCTGGAGGAGCCGGAAGCCCTGCCCTTCGTCCAGCGCGCCCTGGAGGCCGGGATCAATTTCTTCGACACGGCGGACATCTACTCGCGAGGGCAGAGCGAGGTGGTCCTCGGGAATACGCTCCGGAAAAGCGGCGCGCGGCGCGAGCAGGTGGTCATTGCAACCAAATTATTTAATCAAATGAGCGATGACCCCAACGACCGCGGCCTGTCCCGCAAGCATATCTTCGACTCGATCGACGCCTCCCTGCGCCGCCTGCAGATGGATTACGTGGATATCTACCAGATCCACCGCTGGGATTACGAGACGCCCATCGAGGAAACGCTGGAGGCTCTGAACGATGTGGTGCGCTCCGGCAGGGCGCGCTATATCGGCGCCTCCTCCATGTTCGCCTGGCAATTGATGAAGGCCCTCTCCATCTCCGAGCAGCGCGGCTGGGCACGCTTCGTCTCCATGCAGGGACATTACAACCTGATCTACCGCGAGGAGGAGCGCGAAATGATCCCGCTCTGCATCGACCAGGGCCTGGGGCTGATCCCCTGGAGCCCGATGGCGCGCGGCTTCTTTGCCGGGGACCGGAAACATCCCGGCGGCAGGAGAGACTGCCCGCTCGCGGAGCGACTCCTACGCCGACAGCATGTATTTCCGCGCCAACGACTTCGAAATTGCCGGACAGGTGGCGCAGGCGGCTGAAAAGCGCGGGGTGACAGGCTCGCAGATGGCCCTCGCCTGGGTGTTGAGCAAACCCTACATCGACGCCCCCATCATCGGCGCGACCCGCATGGATCATCTGGAACAGGCCATCGCCGCCCTCGACATCCATCTGGACGAGGCCGAGATCCAGCACCTTG
Source organism: uncultured Chloroflexia bacterium (assembly GCA_963809585.1). Classification (GTDB taxonomy): domain Bacteria; phylum Chloroflexota; class Anaerolineae; order Anaerolineales; family Villigracilaceae; genus JACPVF01. The sequence continues at coordinate 173,862 of CAWEKL010000002.1, forward strand.
AGCAGGCCTATCAGCCGCACCCCGTGCTCGGCCACTCATGACCGGGATGATAATTTCATTGTAAATTTCTCTGCAGCCTCTTCGAGTTGGTACAATTGGGAGCATAATCGCAGCGCGGAGAAGAGCAATGCCGGAAACTTTAAAGATCGTCATTCCCATGGCAGGCTGGGGCACACGGATGCGGCCTCACACCTGGAGCAAACCCAAACCGCTGGTCAGCGTGGCAGGCAAGACCTCGCTGGAACATCTGCTGGATATGTTCAAAACACTTCCGGCCGGCACCGAGGTTGAATACGTTTTTATTGTTGGGCCTTATCCTGGGCGAGATTCAGATCCCGGCCTTTATTAATGAACACTACCCCGAGTTCAACGCCCATTACGTGGTGCAGAGTGAAATGAAGGGGCAGAGCCATGCCCTGTGGCTGGCGCGTGAGTACCTGCACGGCCCCATGATCGTCTGCTTTTCCGACACTCTCATGGAAACCGATTTCTCCTTCCTGGCGCAGGAGAAGTCCGACGGGGTGGCCTGGGTGATGCCCGTGGAAGACCCGCGCCGCTTCGGCGTGGCCGAGACGGGGGATGACGGCTGGGTGCGCCGCTTCATTGAAAAACCGCAGTCGCTTGAGAACAACCTCGTGGTGGTGGGCTGCTATTTCTTCCAGAAGGCCGAAGATCTGCTGGCCGCCATTGAGGAGCAGATGCAGCGCGGCGTCATGCTCAAAGGCGAGTATTTCCTGACGGATACCATCTCGCATCCTGATCGAGCACGGGGCCAAAGTGCGCACCGAGAGGATCAGCACCTGGCTGGATACCGGAACCATTGATGCCACGCTGGAGACGAACTGCATCCTGCTGGACCGCGGCGCCGATAATACCAAAGCCGCCGAAGGCCGGCCCGGCGTGACCATCCGGCCGCCGGTCTTCATCCACCCCAGCGCGGAGGTCAGCGAGGCCGTCATCGGCCCGCATGCCTCCATCGGAGCGAACTGCCGCATCCACAAAGCCGTGATCGAGGAAAGCATTATTGAAGATGGCTGCACGATCGAGGAAACGGCGCTGAGGCGCTCCCTGATCGGCCGCAACTGTATCGTGCGGGGGCAAATGGACCAGGAACAGGCCGCCCAATTGAACATCGGTGACAATAGCACTGTCATCCCGGGGTAGTGACTTTTTGTCCTACCCCTTTTTTGTCGCAGTGACTAGAATTGGTAAAGACATTTGGCTGAATGGAGGCTCGATGCAAGAAGTGACCAACGCTCAACGGCTCTCAAAGCGGGTGGCCGGGCTCAAGCCCAGCGGCATCCGCAAGTTCTTCGATATCGCCGCCACGATGAAGGATGTGATCTCGCTCGGCATCGGCGAGCCCGATTTCACCACGCCCAAGCCGATCCTGGAGGCGGGCATCCGCTCGCTGCAGAACGGCGAGACGCATTACACCTCCAACTGCCGGCAAGCTGGAACTGCGCCAGGGGATCGCCGACGAACCTCAAGGACCGCTATACGGCGTGACCTATGACCCCGTGACCGAGATCATCGCCACGGTGGGCGTTTCGGAGGCGCTGTACCTGACCTTCACCGCCATCCTCGACCCCGGCGACGAGGTCATCATCCCGACGCCCTGCTTCGTCTCCTACCAGGCCGAAGTGATCCTGGCGGGCGGCGTGCCGGTGGAGATGCCCGGCGCGGCTGGAAAATCAGTTCATGGTGGACCCGGCGGACATCCGCAAGGCCATCACCTCGCGACACCAAGTGCATCTTTATCGGTTATCCCTCCAACCCCACCGGCGCGGTCGCCTCGCGCGAGGTCATGCTGGAGATCGCCAAGCATCGCCGAAGAATACAACCTGCTGGTGGTCTCGGATGAAATTTACGACCGGTTGGTCTATGACTTCGAGCATGTCTGCTTCCCGGCTCTGGGCGAAAGCCTCAAGCGGCGCACCATCCTGCTGGGCGGCTTCTCGAAGGATTACGCCATGACCGGCTGGCGCATCGGCTATGCCTGCGGCCCTGCCGACATCATCCAGGGACTGGTGCGCATCCACCAGTACACGATCATGTCCGCGCCGACCACCGCCCAGGATGCCGCCATCGAAGCCCTGAAGAGCGGCGAACCGCTACGTGGAGGAGATGGTGGCCGAGTACGACCGCCGCCGCAAACTGCTGGTGGCGGGCTGAACCGCCTCGGCCTCAAGACCTTCGAGCCGCGCGGCGCGTTCTACGCCTTCCCGAACATCACCGCCTCGGGCATGGACGATGAGACCTTCGCCGAAAAACTGCTACGCGAAGAAGGCGTGGCGGTGGTCCCGGGCAACGCCTTTGGTCCGGGCGGCGAGGGCTTTGTGCGCGCCTGCTATGCCACCGCTTATGAGAAGATCGAAGAAGCCCTGCGCCGCATGGAACGCTTCATGACCCGCCACGGATAATGCATGTCATTGCGATTGGCCGAGCGGGCCTCACGCCCGCATCGGCCACATCCGTCCCACGAGGGACGGATGGAGCACTCCGATCAAGCAATCTCCACCCCAACGAAGCAATCCCACCATCATCAGGAGATTGCTTCGTTTTTTTCCTGAAACCCTTCCCACAGGAGTCCCCATGACAAAGCTCATCAACCTCGAACAGGAACCTGGACCCCATCGTCGCGGCAGGCCATGCAGGACTGGTCCATCCCCGGCCTCGCCCTCGCCGTCGTCCGGGATGATGAAGTGTTGCTCGCCAAGGGCTATGGGCTGCGGAAACATGACGAGTCTGAAAAGGTGGATGAGCATACCCTGTTCGCCATCGCCTCCAACACCAAAGCCTTCACCGCTACGGCTGTAGGCCTGCTGGTGCAGGAGGGCAGGCTGGCCTGGGATGACCCGGTTACAAAATATCTCCCCTGGTTCCGGCTGCACGATGAGCACGCCACCGCCCTGCTCACCGTGCGCGACCTGCTCTGTCACCGCGCCGGGCTGGGCACCTGGGCGGGCGACATGCTGCAGATGAGCACCTATGCGCCGCGCGACGTGCTGGAGCGCGTGCGCTACATCGAGCCGGCTTACCCCTTCCCGCGCCGGGTACGGGTATGCCAACCTGATGTTCATCGCCGCCGGCATGCTGATCGAAACGGTCAGCGGGCAAAGCTGGGACGATTTCATCCGGGAGCGTCTTTTCGAGCCGATGGGATTCAAAGACAGCCTCACCGCCCCGCGCTTCTTCGGCGACCGCGCCAACATCGCAGCCCCGCACGAAGTGATTGACGGCGCGCTGCAGACCGTCAGCTATCGCGAGGATGCGGGCTTTGGCGCCGCCGGGTCCATCTGCGCCTCCGTGGCCGATCTTTCCCGCTGGCTCAGGCTGCAGCTGGGCGGCGGCTGCCTGGACGGTGAGCAGATCGTGGATGCGGCGGTCATCGAGGAGACCCATACCCCGCATACGCTCATCCGCATGCTGCCAGAGGAAAAGAAGCTGTTCCCCACGCGGCATTTCAATGCCTACGGGCTGGGCTGGTTCATGAACGATCACAACGGCCGTCTGGTGGTCCGTCACACGGGCGGGCTGGACGGGATGCTCTCGAGCACCGTCCTCGTGCCGGAAGAGGGCCTCGGGATCGTGGTCTTGAGCAACAAGCTTCCCAATATGGGGTATGTGGCCCTGCCTTATTTCATCCTGGATAAACTGCTGGGCAACGAGGGCCGGGACTGGTTCCAGGCCTACCGCGAATTCGAGGCAGCGAACAAAGACAAGCTGGAGGAGGGAAAAAAGAAAATGCTCGAGTCGCGCGTAAGCGGAACCCGGCCCGCACTGCCGCTGCAGGAATTCGCCGGGGAATACGAATCCTCCGTCCTCGGCGGGGCGGTCATCCAGGTGCAGGGCGAGGGGCTGCACATCCAGCTCCTGGCACATCCGGGCCTCTCCGGGTTGCTGACCCACTGGCACTATGATAGTTTCATGTGCAAGTGGGACGACCCGGTGCTGGGCGAAAGCCTGATCCCCTTCATCACCGACGGCCAGGGGCATGTCGTGCAGTTCGGTGTCAAGATCCGCGAGGATTGGATCGACCCCCTCGAGCACATATACCGGAAAAAATAGCAGATAGCCCTCCGATCGGAGGGCTCCCTTTTTGATCCCGGTGAAAAGTAGTATCATCTTCTCCTATGTCGAAGGAACTCACTGCTCAAGCAGCCGATGCCTCTTACGATCAAGATATCCCCATTCGCTCTGAAATACAGGAATACCTGGATATCCGCCAGCAGCGGCGTTGGATCTTCCACGCGCGCCGCGCTGGTGGGCGCCTGTGCAGGCGCGATCGCGCTTCTATTCCGTGCAGTTCTGGCCGGCGCGGATGTGGTGCGCAACGACCTGATCGCCTGGTCGCAGCGCATGCCGGCCTGGGGCTGGGTCTTCCCTTTGCTTTTTACGGCGCTGGGCGCGCTCATCTCCGTTGCGATCACCCGCCGTTTTGCGCCTGAGACGGGTGGCAGCGGCATCCCGCACCTGGAAGCGGTGCTGCACCGCTTCCGGAAACTGGAGTGGCAGCGCGTCCTTCCGGTAAAGTTCATCGCTGGCACCCTGGCCATCGGGAGCGGCCTGGTCATGGGCCGCGAAGGACCCACGGTCCAGATGGGCGGTGCGGTGGGGGACGCCATCTCGCGCTGGCTCAAAGTGGCCCCGCGCGAGCGCCTGACCCTGATCTCCGCAGGCGCGGGCGCAGGGCTGGCTGCCGCGTTCAATGCTCCGCTCTCGGGATTGGTCTTTGTGCTGGAGGAGGTGCGGCGCGATTTCCAGCCCATTGTTTTCGGGGCGGCCTTTGTCGCCGCAGCCATCGCGGATATCGTGGCGCGGGTGGGCTCGGGCCAGCTGCCGGTATTTGCCATCCCGAATTATGAGGCGCCTCCTCTGGGTTCGCTGCCCATCTTCGCCCTCCTGGGCATCGCCACCGGCCTGGTAGGGGTGTTTTTCAACCGCAGCCTGTTGGCGGCAGTCAAATTGTCCGGGCGCCTCCCGGCGCGCTTCTCCCTGCCCGCCGCGGGCATCACCGGCGCGCTGGTGGGCCTGACGGGCTGGTTTGCGCCGATGCTCATCGGCGGCGGGCACCAGTTGACCGAATCCGCCCTCCGAGGCGAACTGCTGGTTGCCTCCGTCCCGATTTTCTTTCTGGTGCGTTTCGTACTGACCATTGCCTCTTACGGCACCGGAGCGCCGGGCGGCATCTTTGCGCCGCTGCTGGGAATAGGATCGCTGCTCGGGCTGGGCATCGGGCAGATGGCGCACAACCTGGCGCCGCAGTTGGTGCCCATCCCGGAAGTCTTTGCAGTGGTGGGCATGGCCGCCTTTTTCACCGCCATCGTGCGCGCCCCGCTGACGGGCATCATGCTCATCGTCGAGATGACCGGAAACTACTCACAAATGCTGCCCCTGCTGGTGAGCTGTTTCTGCGCTTATGCGGTCGCCGAGTTCCTCAAAGACCTGCCGATCTATGAAGCCCTGTTGGAGCGCGATCTCGAAAAGAGCGGGGAGAACAATCCGCTTAAAGAACCGGCGGTCATGGAATTCACCATCCACGAAGGCGCCCCGTTCGCCGGGCAGTCCATCCGCTCGCTCGGGCTGCCGGCAGGCTGCATCATCGTGCGCTGCTCGGATGGCGGCCATGAATGGGTTCCCCGGGCAAGCATGCGCCTGGAACCGCACATGCGCATTACGGCAGTCATCGCTCCGGATGCCCCCGGTGGGATCGAGATATTAAGAGAGGGGTGCAGTGCGCGCCACGATCACTAGCGGTGTAGAATCAGACCATGCCATCCAGAAAACAGAATATATCCGAAGACCCCCTGGGATTGGAACGCATCGTCTTCTTCAGCGACGCCGTCATGGCGATCGCCATCACACTGCTGGCCATTGACCTGAAGGTCCCCGAGATCGACCCCACCCTGGCGGTCACGGAACTGCCAAAGCAGTTGTCCAGCATTGGCGCCAGCCTGTGGACGTTTCTGATCAGTTTCATGGTGATCGGGCTTTATTGGATCTCGCACCACCGCTATTTTGGACTGATCAAGCGTTACGATACGCGCCTGATGCTGCTCAACCTGCTGTTCCTGTTCTTCATTGCCTGCATGCCCTTTGTATCCAACCTGCTGGGGCGTTTCGTTATTGTCCCGGCGGTCCTGGTCGCCTATTCACTGGAAGTGGCAGCCCTGGGGACATCCATGGCCCTGATCTGGGCGTATGCCTCCCATAACCACCGCCTGATCCCGGCAGACATGCATCCGGACGCCATCCGGAAGCTGAGCATTCGCCTCTATACCGCCCCTCTCATGTTTTACGTGGCTGCCCTCTTCGCGCCGCTCGGCAGCAATTCGGTCATTGCGATATGGTTCCTGTCGCCCCTGGCTGTGATCCTGGCAGCCAGGCTGAGCCCTGGGAACCGGACCGCCGGATGATCAAGAGACCGACGCCGTTATGGGATCAGGAGATGGAAGAGGCTGATCTCTTCCCCATCGACGAGCACATCCACGGTCCCGGAGGTCGGAGCCGCTCCCGCGCGTATTTTGGAGAACCGGCTGACCGCGTTGGTGACCAGGTAGACGTCCTGTAAATGAAAGCGCTTCCTGACCGCGGCCATGATTTCATCGAAGGTCTCCGCGCTGTCCATGTCCTTATTAAATGCACTGACTCTGGTCAACTCATTTGGCTGCCATTCCAGCCCGTAGGGGGTGTTGATCACTTCGCGCTGCATGAGCTGCGGAGCCCACTCCACGAATCCGTCATTCCCCACCACGATCACCTCTGCGTCCGGCGGGAGGAGGCTGCCATATTTTTCCAGCGCAGCAGCATCCTGCGCATCCAGGGCAGCCTGGCGGTCCCTGACGTTGGCGGCGATGGCAGAGACCGCGCTGTAGGAGGCCACCACCAGAAAGATGACCATCAGCGATGTCTCCGCCAGCCTGCGCGCGCCCGCCGTGGCGTTCATCAGGCCGTTCCGCAGGATCTGGATCACAAGGACCATTCCCCTGCCTGCCAGCAGCGCGGCCGCCAGGGCGCTTAACCAGATCCCTTCCCTGGGCACCAGGCTGAAGAGCATGAATAACAGGGATACAAAAAATCCCGGGCCGGTCACGTAACTGATCAGCCCCAAAAAGGTCAGCGAGCTCCACAAAAAGAAATTGTTCCGCGCGCTGAAAAAGTTGAATGTCAGCAGCCGGTCCACGGTCTGCTGCAGGAAGGAGGTTCTCTGCCCGGTCTGGAACTGGTTGAACAGCGAGGCAAGAAAGATGCCCCGGCCGTGAAGGCTGACCACGGTGAGCCAATAAGGAGCGGAGATAACCAGCCCGACCACCCCGATGACAACCGCCAGGGTCAGCGGTTTGAGACTGCGTTCCCGGACGGCCCGCAGCGCCAGCAGGAATGCGAAGACAAGCGATAGCACCGGCGCAGCCACCGCGCTGCCCGGGCTGGAGAGGATGCTGATCCCCAGCAGAACCCCTGCCAGCACGGCTCCCGGCCAGCCGGGCCGCTTGTAAACCTTGATCAGCAGAGCAGCGTACCAGATCAACGCCAGTTCGCCAAAGGCCTCGGAAAGCCCCCCTGCCTCGATGGGGTCCAGGTACACATTGGGGATGAACACAAAGGCCGCCAGTACGCTCCAGGCCTCCAGCCTGTCCGTAATGAATTGTTTGATCAGGTAATAAAAGGAGGGGACGCTAAGCGCCGCGACGAACGGCGGGATGGTATTGACGGTTGCAAATTTGGCCGGATGAAAAAGGCTGATGAAGATGGCCTGCACATAGAAGGGCAGCGGAGGGTAGGCAAAGGGCAGCCCATCCCTGGAATAGTAAGGGATGTTAGCAGGCAGCAGGAAATGATTCTTGATGATCTGGTTCGAAAACTCAAGGAACAGGCCGCCCAGCCGGAACGGCGCATCGGGATCGATGAAAAATAAATGCCCCAGCCGCAGCAGCACACCGGCGAGAAGGGTCAATCCGAGGGCGGCTTGATAAACATCGATCTTTGGGGAAGCTTTTTGCATCCGCTGTATCCTGAAGTCCCGCCCTAATTTTCCTCGTCCCAGACCTGCCTGCGCCCTTCTGCCAGAATATCATCGATATTCATGTTCCGGCGGCTCTGGTCCGAGGGGTGGTAATGCACGTGCACCCGCCGCAGGTTCGGGATGGAATGATAGAGCAACGCCTCCACCTTGCTGGCGATCGAATTCCCCATGCGCACGCTCAGGCCGCCGTCGATGCCAATGGTCAGGTTGACCACCAGGTGCGGGCCAAAGCGGTGCGCCTGGAGTTCCTCCATCTGCTGCACACCGGGGATCTGCGCCAGCAGTTCGGAGATCTGCATCGCCAGCTCCCGGCTGGGGACCGCGTCCATCAGGTCCACGGATGACTCGCGCAGGATGAAAATGCCCGTGCGCAGGATGAGCAGCGCCACCAGCGCTCCTGCCAGAGGGTCCACCCAGGGCAGCCCACGCTGGCCGAGGAAGATGCCCACCGAGGCCGCCCCCGCCGAGAAGATATCGTTGCGGTGGTCAAAGGCCAGCGCATTCACAACAGGGTTCTTTGTTTCCCCGCCAAGCCTGCGGACGTAGTAGAACAGGAAGATCTTGATGAGTACGGTGGCCAGAGCCACCCACAGGGCCACCGGCGCGGCCCCCGTCGAGGTGGTTTTCCCATCCGCCAGGTCCCAGATCTTGTCCACTGAGTCAAAAAATACCGCCACCGCAGTTGCCACCACGAACGCCCCCACGATCAGCGAGGCAATGCTTTCCAGCTGCCGGTGCCCATAGGGATGCTCTGTATCCGCCGGTTTGTTGGCGAGCCGCACGAAGATGCCGGCCACGATGTAGTAGGCCACGTCCGAGGTGGAATTGATCCCCTCTGCCAGCAGCGCCGGGCTGTGGCCAAGAACCCCAAAGACGGTCTTCACCGCCGAGAGCAGGATATTGATCACCAGTCCCAGGTTAATGGCCCACAGGCTTTTGCGGTCGCGTTCCGGCAGCATGGGCTTCATTGTATAGTGTGCCGGGGTTATCGGCAATGGATAATTCCCATACCAAAATGCGTTATACTCCCGCACGCGACCCATGACCGACCATATCCGAAACTTCTGCATTATCGCGCACGTGGACCACGGCAAGTCCACGCTGGCGGACCGCCTGCTCCAGCTCACCGGCACCATCTCCGACCGTGATATGACCGCGCAGATGCTGGACACCATGGACCTGGAGCGCGAAAAAGGCGTGACCATCAAGGCCTCCGCGGTGCGCATGTATTACACCGCCAACGACGGCAACCGCTACGAGATCAACCTGATTGACACCCCCGGCCATGTGGACTTCGGCTACGAAGTCATCCGGGCGCTCAAGGCCTGCGAGGGCGCGGTGCTGGTGGTGGACGCCACCCAGGGGATCGAGGCCCAGACCCTCGCCAACCTCTACCAGGCGCTGGACGCCGACCTGCAGATCATCCCGGTCATCAACAAGATCGACCTCGGCTCGGCCCGGCCGGACGAGGTGGCGGAAGACATCGCCAGCCTGCTGGGGGTCGAAGCCGCTTCGGTCATCCGCATCTCGGCCAAGGAAGGTCTCAATGTGGACCAGGTGCTGGAGGCCATTGTCCAGCGGGTGCCGCCGCCCAGCGATGTCGATGATGTGCCGCTGCGGGCGCTGATCTTTGACTCGCACTATGACTCTTATAAGGGCGTCATCGCCTACATCCGCGTGGTGGAAGGTTCGATCAAGAGCACCGACGTGCTGCGCATGATGGCCACCAAGGTGGACATGCGGCCGGTGGAGATCGGCATCTTCGCCCCCGATATGCGCCCGACGCAAAGCCTGGGCTCCGGCGAAGTGGGTTACATCGCCACCGGCTTCAAGACCGTGCACGAGTGCCGCGTGGGCGATACGATCACCCGCGCCGCCGTCCCGGCCGCTGAGCCGCTGCCGGCTACCGCACCCCCAAGCCCATGGTCTTCGCCGGCATCTATCCCGGTGGAAGCGGATGATTACACCGACCTGCGCGAGGCGCTCGACAAACTACAGCTCAACGACGCCTCGCTGACCTTCGCCCCGGAGACTTCCCAGGCGCTCGGCTTCGGCTTCCGCGCCGGCTTTCTCGGCCTGTTCCACATGGAGATCATCCAGGAACGCATCGAACGCGAGTACCTGCTGGACGTGCTGTTCACCGCGCCTTCGGTGGAGTACGAGGTGGCCACCCTCAGCGGCGATCTGGTGATGGTGGACTCCCCTGCTGACCTGCCGGACCCGTCCACCGTGGCCGAGATCCGCGAGCCGTGGATGAACATCGAGATCATCACGCCCACCGAGTATTACGGCCCGATCATGGACCTGGTCACCAAGCGCCGCGGCATCTACAAAAACCAGGAATATCCCGCGCCGCACCGCGTCCAGCTTGATTTTGAGATCCCGCTTTCCGAGATCATCATCGATTTCTTCGACCTGTTGAAATCGCGCACCAAAGGCTACGCCTCGCTGGATTACCAGTTCCTGGAGTACCGGCCGGACAAACTGCAGAAACTGGAGATCCTGGTGAACGGCGACCCGGTGGATGCGCTGGCGGCCATCGTGCACGAGAAGGACGCCTACCACAAGGGCCAGCGCCTGATCACCAAACTGAAGGAACTGATCCCGCGCCAGTTGTTCGATGTGGCCATCCAGGCCTCCTCCGGCGGGCGCATCATCAGCCGCGCCAACGTCAAGGCCACGCGCAAGGACGTGCTGGCAAAATGCTACGGCGGCGATATCTCCCGCAAAAAGAAACTGCTCGAAAAACAAAAACGCGGCAAGAAGCGTCTCAAGATGATCGGCAACGTGGAGATCCCGCAGGATGCCTTCATGGCGGTGCTGCAATTGGAAGAGGAATAAGTTGTTCGGGAGGCGGCTGGCGGCCTGCCAGCCGGAAGACGGCAGAGCGGGTGAACCAGCCGGCTCTCAAAGGTGAGAACGGAGCCATGTCAAAGAACCTCAAAGGCACAATGCGCTGGCTGCCCGGCGCGGTCATCAGCCTGGCGCTGATCGCCGCCATCCTGTACTTCGTGGATTTCCGGGCCATGGGAGCCGCCATTCGCGGGGCCAACTATTACCTGCTGGCTGCGGCAGCCCTCATCTCCTTCGTCTGGATGGCCGTCCGGGCCATCGTCTGGCGCACCTTGCTGCGCAACCGCGCCCCTTTCAAAGAGGTCTTCTATACGCTGGGGGAAGGCTACCTGCTCAATAACTTCCTGCCCTTCCGCCTGGGCGAATTGGGACGCGCCTTTCTCCTGAGCCGCAAATCGGACCTGCAGTTCCTCGAGATCCTGCCCACCATCGTCATCGAGCGGGCCATGGACCTGGGTTTCTCTGCCGCCATCCTGCTTGCTCTCCCTGCCCTTCGTCGTGGGCGGCGGGAGCGCGCAGAAGATCGCCTGGGTCATTGGCGGCATCGTCATCCTGGGGCTGGCTGCCTTGTACTTCCTGGCGCGCAACCGCCAGTGGGCGCTGGACCTGTTCCACCGGCTCAGCCAGCGCTGGCCCGCCCTCCAGCGCGTGGGCGGCAGTTTCCTTGATGCTTTCTTCGAAGGGCTGCTCGTGCTGACCGATGGCTGGTTGTTCGCCCGCTTCCTCTTCTGGATGGCCGTGAACTGGGCCCTGGCCTGCCTTTGGTACTTCCTGGTCATCCGGGCCTTCTTCCCGCAGGCGGCCTTTCCCTGGAGCTTGTTCGTCCTGGGCGCGGCTGCCTTTGGCGGGGCCATCCCCTCGCTGCCGGGCGCGGTCGGCACCTTCGAAGGCGCGCTGGGCGGCGCCCTGTTCCTGCTCTCCGGCGACCAGTCCACCGCTTTCACAGTCGCCCTCGTCGCCCATTTATTCAACTACCTGAACAGCGGCGTCATCGGCCTCATCGGCCTGGCGCGCGAAGGCCAGACGCTGACGGGCATTTACCGCGAGTTGATGAATTTTAGAAACCGGGAAAAGACACGTGAAAGCGAGTAGGCATGATCCCCCTGTACGACACGCTGCGCCCGCGCAGGTTCGCGTTCATCACCTGGGCTCTCATCGCCCTGAACGCCCTCGTCTTTTATCATGAGCTGACGCTGGGGAATGCCGGGCTGGAACGCTTCATCCGCACCTGGGGGTTGATCCCCTCCAACCTGACGCGGCATCCGGATACGGCCTGGCTCACCGTTTTCAGCAGCATGTTCCTTCACGGCGGCTGGTTCCACCTGCTCAGCAACATGTGGGTGCTGTTCATCTTCGGCGACAATATCGAAGACCGCCTGGGAAGCCTGCGTTATCTTTTCTTTTATCTGTTGAGCGGCCTGGCCGCCGCCTTGATGCAGGTTTACATCCTGAAGGACAACAACATGCCCATGGTCGGAGCCAGCGGAGCCATCGCGGGGGTGCTGGGAGCCTATCTCGTGCTGTTCCCCAGGGCGCGCATCGCCAGCCTGGTCCCCATCCTGTTCATCTTCACCATCGTGGAACTGCCGGCAGTCATCTTCCTGGCTTTCTGGTTCATTTCCCAGTTGTTCTCCGGGCTGTTCCTGCTCAATGGCGGCACGGATAGCGGCATTGCCTGGTGGGCGCATATCGGCGGGTTCGTGTTTGGCATGGCCGCCGGTCTGCTCCTGGCGCCGCGCCGCCCTTCCTATTCAAGCATCTAGATCAGGAGAGAAGTATGTCGCGAAATTATCTGGTCACTGGCGGAGCGGGGTTCATCGGCTCCAACTATGTCCACCGCCTGCTGGCGCGCGGGGAAAACGTCACCGTTCTGGATAACCTCAGCCGGGGCGGATCGCTGCGCAACCTGGATTGGCTGAACGAGAGTTTCGGCACATCTTCCTTTAACATGGTAAAGGCCGACATCCGCGATGCGGAAGCGGTCCGTCAGGCTGCCGCCGAGGCGGATATCATCGTCCACCTCGCCGGCCAGGTCGCCGTCACCACCTCCGTCATCGAGCCGCGCGAGGATTTCGAGATCAACGCCCTGGGCACTTTCAACGTACTGGAGGCCGCCCGCGCCTCGGGGCGCAAGCCGATCTTCCTCTATGCTTCGACCAACAAGGTTTACGGAGGGATGGAGGACGTGGAGATCGTGGAGGACGCCACCCGCTGGCACTACAAGGACCTGCCGCAGGGCGCCTCTGAATCCCAGCCGCTGGATTTCCACTCCCCTTACGGCTGCTCCAAGGGCACGGGCGACCAGTACGTGCGCGATTATGCGCGCATCTACGACCTGCCGAGCGTGGTTTTCCGCCAGAGCTGCATCTACGGGCCGCGCCAGTTCGGCGTGGAGGACCAGGGCTGGGTGGCATGGTTCATCATCGCCGCGGTGATGGGCCGTCCCATCACCATCTACGGCGACGGCAAGCAGGTGCGCGATGTGCTTCACGTGGATGACCTGCTCGACGCCTACGACGCGGCTGTCGAAAAGATCGCCACCGCCCGGGGCCAGGTCTATAACATGGGCGGCGGAGCTTCCAATGTGCTGGCGGTCTGGACGGAGTTCGGACCCCTGCTGGAAAAACTTCTCGGCCATCCCATCCCGGTGAGCCGCGGCGATTGGCGTCCCGGCGACCAAAAGGTCTTCTATGCCGACACTGCCAAAGCTCAACGCGACCTCGGCTGGAAGCCGCGCATCAGCCTCGAAGAAGGCATCGAACGTCTGTATCGCTGGGTGTCTGAGAATAAGCACCTCTTTTAGACGCAGGATCCTATGAAAAGTTGGTACTCACGGCACGGGCTCTGGATTCTCTTCTTATGCTGCGCGGTCCTGCCCCATTTATGGGCGCTGATTCTGATCGCGCGGGATATGTCCTGGGTGACGGAACGCTCCAACGCCTGGGATGCGATCGGGGTCGCCTCCTATGGTCTTCTATTTACTCTGATCGAAAGCATCCTGCTGTTCGCGGTGGTGTGCCTTCTAGGCTTTCTCACTCCCCGCGGCTGGAGCGTTGATCGGCGGATCGCCTTCCTGAGCATCCTGACCCTCACCGGCATGTTCTGGGCTGTCATCGCCCAGCTCGCCTTCCTGGTCGGCTTTGACCCGCCCGCCGGTCTGCTCCGGCTGCTCGCAGGGAACGCGCACCCCGTGCGGCTGATGTATCTGCTGGCGTTTGCGGTCGTCCTGCCGACGGTATTGATTCCCGCCCTGCGCATCGCGGCCTCGGATGGCGCATTGAAATTCGCCCGCCAGGTGATGGAGCGCCTGACCCTGTTGTCGGCCTTCTATCTATTCCTCGACCTGCTGGGACTTGTGGTCCTCATTATTAGAAATATCGGATGAGTGGCAGCCTGATGAAACCATTCAACCGCAGAGATTTTCTCAAGCTGGCCGGCCTCCTGCCGCTCAGCCTTCCCGCCTCCCGCCTGCGCGCCGCGCCCCTTCTCCAACCTGGCAAGCCGAACATCCTGGTCATCGTTTTCGATGCCTTTTCTGCGTATGACATCTCTCTCTATGGCTACGGGCGCGGGACAACGCCCAACCTCGACAGGTTGAGCCAGCGCGCCATTGTTTATCACAACCATCACGCCAGCAGCAGCTTTACCACCCCCGGCACCGCCTCCCTGCTGACCGGAACGCTCCCCTGGACTCACCGCGCCATGGAGTCCAAGGGGACGGTCATCGACCGCTTCATCACCCGCAATATCTTCAGCGCCCTCCAGGGCTACTACCGCATCGCCTACACCCACAACGGCTGGGCGAACATCCTGCTGGAACAGTTCCGCGCCGATATCGACGAGCTGGTGCCCTGGAAGAGCCTCTTCCTGAATTCCTTTGACAAGTTCGTCCCCGCCTGGTTCGGCAGAGACAGCGACATTGCTACGGTCGGCTGGACGCGCACGGTGGATGTCGCCTCGGAAGGCTATTCCTATTCGCTCCTGTTCTCGCGCATCTACAACGCGCTGCTCCGGCATCAGTACGCGAGGCTGCTCAAGGACTTCCACGCGCGGCCTGCCCTCCACCGGCAATATCGGCAGCGAGTTCCTGCTCGAGGAAGGGATCGACTGGGTGGCTAAACGTCTGCCGCAGATCCCGCAGCCCTTTCTGGGCTATTTCCATTTCCTGCCGCCCCACGGCCCGTATAACACCTCGCTCCAGTTCTATGACCAATTCGCCGGAGATGGCTTCGAGCCGCCGGACAAGCCGGAGGATGTTTTC
The DNA here is from genome assembly GCA_963809585.1 of uncultured Chloroflexia bacterium. Lineage (GTDB taxonomy): Bacteria > Chloroflexota > Anaerolineae > Anaerolineales > Villigracilaceae > JACPVF01. The sequence continues at coordinate 189,002 of CAWEKL010000002.1, forward strand.
ACCCGGCGCTTTTCCCGGGCTGCCCTGCTCAAACGGCGCAGGGAATATGATGAGTTCATCTTATATGTGGATGACCAGTTCGGCCGCTTCTTCAATGAATTGGAAGCCTCCGGCCTCCTCGAGAATACCTGGCTGATCCTGACCTCCGACCACGGGGAATTGAACGAGCGCGGCATCAGCGGCCACAGCACGGATGCTCTCTTCGAGCCCGTCCTCCGCGTGCCCCTGCTGATCTTCGAGCCCGGGCGCACCTCCCGGCTGGATATCTTCGACCCGACCAGCGCCGCGGATGTCCTGCCGACCGTGGCCTCCCTCGCCGGGCAGCCGCAATCCCGGACTGGAGCGAAGGGCTTCCTCTGCCGCCCTTTGCTGAGGCTCCCGGCAGCCACTCGCAGCCTGTATGCCGTGAAGGCCGACAAGAACGCCAAACTCGCTCCGCTGGAGCATGCCTCGCTGATGATGCTCAAGGACGGTTACAAACTGATGTACAGCTATGGCCTGAAGGGCCCTGCCGCCGGGGAACTGGTCCGCCTGTTCGATCTCAAGGCCGACCCGGAGGAGATGAACAATATCTACACATCCAGCCAAGGCATCGCTGATGAACTGCTCCATGAGTTGAAATCAAAAATCCAGGAAATCAACCAACCCTATCTTTGATTGATCCAAGGACTGGCTGCCGCATGAAACCAAATCTGAACCGCCGAGATTTCCTCAAACTGGCCAGCCTGCTGCCGCTGGGCGCTGCCGCCTCGCACCTGGCGCCCGCTCTGCGCAGGCCGTTACTGCAGGATCCCACATCGAAGAATGTGATCGTGGTTGTTTTCGACGCGTTCTCGGCCTACGACGTTTCAGTCTATGGTTTCCAGCGAGCGACCACTCCCAACCTGGCCCGGCTTTCGAAGCGGGCGCTTGTCTATCACAACCACTTCGCCGGTGGGTGCTTTACCAGCCCGGGCACCGCCAGCCTGCTGACGGGCGTACTTCCTTGGACACACCGCGCCTTACTTTCCAACTCCGAGGTTGCAGAGCCATACATCACGCGCAACATCTTTGAGGCTTTTGAGAAGTATTACCGGATCGCCTATACCCACAACGGATGGGCATATACCTTGCTCAGGCAGTTCAGGCATTCCATCGATGAATTGATCGCCCGGGAAAAGCTGCTGATGGGATCTCTGGACGCGGCTATTGGACAGCTGCTCCCAAATGACGCAGACATTGCCTCGGTCAGCTGGATCCGGGATATGAGAATTCAGGAATCCGGCTACGCATATTCCCTCGTCCTCTCTCGCCTGCTGCAGGCACTGGAGGAAAAGCGAGCCGGGGATTTCAAGCCGCTCTTTCCACGCGGCTTGCCGACGACCGGCTCGGACAACGGCTTCCTGCTCGAGACGGCAGTAAATACGATTGCCGGACGTCTCCTTGAAATTCCCCAACCCTTCCTCGGGTATTTTCATTTCCTCCCGCCGCATTATCCCTACCGGACTTCGCGCGAGTTCTACAACGCATTCAAAGACGATGGATTCAAATCCATTGAGAAGCCCACCGATCTCCTCGTGAAAAACCTCTCCAAGAACCTTCCAGCCAAGCGCACCGAATATGACGAGTTCATTCTCTACTGTGATGACGAATTCGGACGGCTCTACCAGCAGCTTGAATCCTCCGGCCTGCTGGAGAATAGCTGGCTGGTCCTGACCTCGGATCATGGCGAGATGTTCGAACGCGGCATCAGCGGCCACAGCACAGATACGCTCTACCAACCCCTGGTGCGCGTGCCCCTGATGATCTTTGAGCCCGGGCGCAAGACCGGGATGGATATCTTTGACTATACCAGCGGCGTGGATGTACTGCCCACGCTGGCTTATGTCACCGGCCAAAAGGCTCCGAACTGGAGCGAGGGGACAGTTCTGCCTCCCTTTGCCCCCGGGGCCATGCCGCCCCGCAATGTTTACATCCCACAAGCCCGCGAGAACGAGAAGTATGGTCCACTCACCCAGGCCTCCATCATGCTGGTGCGCGAAGACTATAAGCTCCATTACTATTTCGGGTACCCACAGGTTCCTTCCGGTGGACTCGTGCGCCTGTTCAATCTCAAATCCGATCCTGAGGAGATGTCTGACCTTGCACAAGCCAAGCCGGGAGTTACCGACGAGCTGCTGCACGAACTAAAGTCACGGCTGACTGAGGTGGATCAACCCTATATGTGATTTGTATGTCAGGGGGAATATCGGGCTGTGCCGGCACAGCAGTCGGAACGAAGAGGATTTCTCCTATTCCATCAGGTACAATCATCTCATGCATCCATCCCGGAGTGCAGCGAGCGCGGCCCAGGGCTTGCTCTTTGCCCTGCTGGCAGTCCTGTTGACCTTGACCGTGCTGGGGCAATCGATCCCCGCACGCAAGACCCCTGCCCGGGATTATGGCTTCTATGTTTATATCGGCGACCAGATCCTGCACGGGAAACTGCCCTACCGGGATGTCTGGGAAAGCAAACCCCCGGCCATCTTCTACCTGAATGCGCTGGCGCTCCAGCTGGGCCGCGGCACACGCTGGGGAATCTGGGCGATCGAAGCCCTCAGCCTGCTGGCGGCCATTGTTCTGTCCTTCGGCCTGATGAACCGCTTATGGGGTCCCTGGGCCGCGCTGGCCGGGCTGCTCACCTGGGTGTACGGGTTGAACTTGACCCTGATGGGCGGGAACATGACCGAGGAATATCCGCTCCCGCTGCACTTCCTGGCGCTGGCTCTCTTCCCGGCGCTGGTCCGTGAAGCCCAAAAGAGAACGCCCGCTTTCTTGCTCGGCCTGGTCTTTGCCCTCTGCCTGTTGTTCAGGCCGAACAACGCGGTCACCGAGGCGGCCGTGATCCTGGTCTTGCTGACCGCGCGCGCTGCCCGGCGGGAGTACCGGGACCTGCTGGGACAGGCGCTGTGGATCGCGGCGGGGACGCTTCTGCCGCTCCTGATCACCGCGGCGTATTTTTGGTCGCAGGGCCTGCTCAAGGACCTGCTGGAGGCCTCGGTCTTGTATAACCTTGCATACAGCGGCACGCCCCTCACTTCGGTCTCCCCGCTGCAATTCGGGGCGCGGGTGCTCGGCCCCGCCATCTGGATCGCCGCGGGCGGTTACCTGGCGGCGGGTCTGAGCCTCTGGCTGCCGGGGGAAGACAAGTGGCTGTATGTGCTGCTCCTTGTCGGCTGGCCGCTGGTCATTTTCCTGAGCGACCCCGCTAGAAGGAATTACGTTCATTACGATATGAACTGGCTGCCCTTCATGGGCCTTCTGGCGGGACTGGCCTTCCATTTCCTGCAAAGGCTTCTGATCCCCAGGCTCAAAGATTCCGCCGCCCTGCGCCTCGCCGGCACGCTGGACCGCGCTGGCATTGGCCTTCCTTTTCTTCCTCTCCAACGGCATGCTTCAGGATTATCAGAAGGTCCTCCAGCGCCTCCAAACGGCGGAGACCCCTGGCCTGGAACTCAATTCCCCTCTCTCCGTTTACGTCAATGAGCATACCCAACCCGGCGAGCAGGTGCTATTCTGGGGCGCTTACCCCGGCGAGAACTTCATGTCCGACCGGGAATCACCGAGCGGAGTCCTTTTTTATCCGCTGTATGTCCGCTCGGAGATCGCTACCCGTCTGGAGGCGCGCTTCCTGCGCGATGTGGAGGCGAACCGGCCTGCGATGATCGTGGACATGGGAGATGAGCAGGCCCTGTCGCTCGATCCGCTGGAGCGCCAGGCGCGCAGGACCGCAGGGGTGGGCTGGACCTACCTGCCCGACAATCTGGACCAGGTGTTCGCCTTCATGGATGAGAATTATTTCCTCGAGAGAAAGTTCCGCGGGTTCGGCATCTACCGTCTGAAAGGAACAACAGGACAATTGCCATGAAAGAATTCCTTTACTCGCGCAATGCCGTGTACGAGGTCCTGCGCGCCCGGCGCAGGGAGGTGTTCCGCCTCCAGGTCGCGGAAGGGGCGCAGGACAAAGGCCGCCTGGGGGAGATCCTGCAGTTGGCTGCCTCGCGGCGCATCCCGGTGGAGCGGGTGCCGCGCCCCCGGCTGGACAAGGTACATCACGACCATCAGGGCATCATTGCCGAGGTCAGCGCCATACCCGTACAGTGATCTGGTGGACATCCTCGAAGCCGCCCGGGGTCGGAATGAGCCGCCCCTCATCCTGATCCTCGATTCGCTCAACGACCCGCAGAACTTCGGCTCGCTGATGCGCACCGCCGAGGCCGTGGGAGCGCATGGGGTCATCCTGCCCCTGGCACATACGGTGGAGGTGACGCCCGCGGCGGTCAACGCCTCCTCGGGGGCCAGCGAGCACCTGCGCGTGGCCCGCTGGAACCTCGCTCAGGCCCTGGAGATGTTAAAGGAAGCCGGGCTGTGGATCGCCGGTCTCGACCAGGCCGGGGAGGAGATCGAACCCGCCAGCCGCCACTTGAACGGCGCGCTGGGGCTGGTGGTGGGCTCGGAGGGCGAAGGCATCCGCCCGCTGGTGCGCAGCAAGTGCGACGTGCTGTTGAAACTGCCCATGCGCGGGCAGGTGGAATTGCTCAACGCTGCCGTGGCCGGATCGGTGGCGTTATATCTGGCGCGGCTCGCGCGCAGACCGGCTGCGTAAGCACAGGAGATCACTTTTATGCCTCAAGCAACGTTTCATTTCCCGCGCGGCTTCCTCTGGGGGACGGCCACCGCCGCGCACCAGGTGGAAGGCAGTAACACCAACAACCAGTGGTGGAAATGGGAGCAGGAGGGTCACACCGACGGGACCTCCGGGCTGGCCTGTGATTGGTGGGGCGGGCGCTGGCGCGAGGACTTCGACCGCGCCGCCGAGACCGGCCAGAACGCGCACCGTCTCTCGGTGGAATGGAGCCGCATCCAGCCCACTCCCGACGCCTGGGATGAGACCGCGCTGGAGAAATACCGCACCATGCTGCGCGGCCTGCGCGAGCGCGGCATGACCGCCATGGTCACGCTGCACCATTTCACCGACCCGCTCTGGCTGTCCGAACGCGGCGGATGGGAAGCCGAGGATATTGTTTCGCTGTTCGAGAAGTTCGTCCGCAAGACGGTGGACGCCCTCAAGGAATATTGCTCATTGTGGTGCACCATCAATGAGCCCAACGTCTATGCGCTGAGCGGCTACGTCGTCGGGGCCTTCCCGCCGGGGGTGAAAGACCTCCGCCGCGCCATTAAGGTGGAAGCCGCCATGCTGCGCGCCCATGCAGCCGCCTACCGCGCCATCCATGAATTGCAGCCGGAGGCGCGGGTCGGCTATGCCCTTCACTATCGCCCCATGGAGGCCAAAAGCCCCTGGTCGCCGCTCGACCGGCTGGTGCGCAGCTTGCGCTATGATTCCGTCAACATGGCTTTCCCCTCCGCCATCAGCAGCGGGGTGCTTCGCTCCGTCGTCGGGAAGATCGCCATCCCGGAGGCCCAGGGCAAGCAGGATTTTCTGGGCCTGAACTACTATTCCGTGGATACCGTCTCCTTTTCGCTGGCCAACCGTCAGGAGCTTTTCACGCACGCCGACTACCCGGCGGATGCGGACCTCAGCGACTCGCGCTTCATCGCCTCCATCCCGCAGGGCCTGTACGACTCGCTCCACTGGGCGGTGCGCACTTATCCCAACCTGCCCATCCTCATCACCGAGAACGGCATCGATGACCTGAACGACCACATTCGCCCGCGCTACCTCGCCCAGCATGTGCACCAGATGTGGAGGGGGGTGAATTTCAACTGGCCGGTCAAAGGCTATTTCCACTGGACGCTGGTGGACAACTTTGAGTGGGAGCGCGGCTGGACTCAACGCTTCGGCCTGTGGAGCCTGGACCTGGATACGCAGAAGCGCATCAAACGCCCGTCCGCCGACCTGTATGCCGCCATCTGCAAGGAGAACGGGCTTTCCTCGGAGATGGTGCAGAAGTATTGCCCCGAGGTGTTCGAGAAGATCTTCCCCGCCTGAGCGCGCCGGAAAGGAGACAGGCATGGATTTTGCGATCACATACAAGGGTTTGAACGAACTGCTGGCCGCCATCTACGGCCCCGGAACGCAGCTGGAGACCCTGCTGCACGGATTGGGCTTTGAGCAGGCGCAGGTCGCGCACCTGCAAGGGTCTGCTCTCGAGGCTGTCGTAGCAGGCGTATTGGAGTCGCTCCATGAACGCTTGACCGGCGCCGCCGGGCAGGATACCTGGTACCAGGTATTGAGCCGGCGTTACGGCCTGGACGGGGAGCCTCCCCAGTCCCTGGATGAGATCGCCCAGAGCCGCGGCATGGACCGCGAATATCTCGGCGGGCTCTGGCGCGATGTGATGGCGCGCTGCAAGACCCAGAAAAATCAGAATGACCTCCGGCGGGACCTGAAACAGTTGGCGGTGGCGCAATTGAACCGTTCCGCAGAAAGACCCGGCCGTGAGGCTGTCGCGGCCAAACTGGAACGGCTCAGCAGCCTGCGCAGCGCGGCGGACCTGGCCCGCCTGGATTATGAGTTCAAACGCAGCGACATCCTCCAGAAGGTCCAGGCCGAGTTGGATGCCCTGGAGTTGGAATACCAGCCGATCCTTCAGAACGTGGACGAGAACATCGATGAGTTGGAGAACGAGATCAAGACCGATGTGCTCTTGCACGGCGAAAGCGTAACCGCCGGGGGCTTCCGCGCGGTCTATACCCGCGGCCGCGTGACCTGGGACAACAGCGGCATCGAGAAATACGCGCAGCATCACCCCGAAGTGCTGGAGTACCGCAAGCAGGGTGCGCCGATCGTGGTCCTGCGGGCCGTCGGCGAAAAGGACTGATCGCAGCCGCGTAGAATCACAACAGCCCGCGCGATGCGCGGGCTGTTTGTTTCACCCTTGTCTTGATCAGCGATTGATCAGGAAGATGATCCCGGCGACCAGCGCACAGATGCCGGCGATGATGGTAAAGAAGGAGGGTAAAGCCAGGCCCAGCATCCCCAGGCCCACGATGATCAAATAGATCCCCAGAAGCACGTAACCGAGAAAAGCATATCTACGCATGTTTACCTCCAAAAGGTTGGGACAGCCTCCCGTGTAGGAGACTGCCTGTAAAAGGAGAAAGAACTAACGGCCGAGGAAGAGGAAGATTGCCGCGCCCAGTGCCATGATGCCGATCAGCACTCCGGGGATGGCCGGCACGAAGTAGGCCAGGCCCGCGAGCAGGAAGAAGAGGATCATGAACCACGTGGAAATCGCCTTGGGCATATTCATCTGCTGTTCTCCTTTGGGGCGGCAGGATCGCCGTCTATAGAGTAAAACACGATCCTCGGATGCCCGTTACGAGCCGGATGGTACAATTCGCCGCATGTCTTCCCTCCCCCTGCCCGCAGAATTTACGCTGGAACGGCGCTTTACCTCGGACAAATCCGGCCCGGTGCGCTGGCTGTGGTCGCACGTCTCCCAATACTGGCCGATCATCGTGATGATGCTGGTCGGGGCGTTGGGCAATGCCGCCCTGGCGGCAGTCGTACCCGTGTTGACCGGCAACGCCTTCAACGCCATGCTCGCGCCCCAGCCGGATGTGAGCATCCTGCTGCCTCTGGCGCTCATCATCGGCGGCTCGCAGATCATCCGCGGCATCCTGCAGTTTGGACGCAACTTCGGCGCGGAGCTGCTGGCCCAGAGGATCGAGCGCGATATCCGCGATGAGCTGTACCTCTCTCTGCTCGGCAAGAGCATGACCTTCCACAACCTGCAGCCGGTGGGCGATACGATGGCGCGCGCCACCAACGATGTGCGCGAGGTCAACTACATGTTCAGCCCCGGCATCAATCTGGTGATCGGCTCCATGCTTTTCCTGGTCATGCCCTTCTTCTTCGTCGGGCAGTATCATCCCTCCCTGCTGCTGACACCCGCCGCTCTTCGCCATCGCCTACTTTTTGCGCGCTGTGGCGCTACCTGCAGACGCATGTCGCCCGGTCACCGACGAAGTGCGCGCCAGTCTTCGGCGAGATGAACACGCATCTCTCCGAGGCGCTGGACGGGGTGGAGATCATGAAAGGCGCGGCGCAGGAAGGCGCCGAGATCGAGCGCTTTGTGACCAATGCCCGCCGCGTGCGCGATGCCTTTGTCCGCCAGGGCGACATCGAAGCCCGCTTCATGCCCATGCTGTTGCTGGGGCTGGCCTACGCCGCTCGGCCTGATCCATGCCTTGCTCCTCTTCCGCAGGGCCTGATCAACATGGGCGCGGTGGTCGCCTACTTCGGCCTGCTGCGCATGCTGGACTTCCCGACCTTCACCTCCACCTTCGCCTATACCCAGATCTCGCTGGGCATCTCCAGCGCGCGCCGCATCCTCGAACTGATGAACCGCGAGACCAACCTGGACCAGAACGCCGCCGGCTATGCCGCCGGCAATGCGCGGCGAGATCGAGTTCCGCGGCATTTGCTTTGCATACAAGCCCGGCGAGCCGGTGCTGGAGGATATCACCTTCAAGATCAGGCCCGGGCAGACCGTGGCCATCGTCGGGCAGACCGGCGCCGGCAAGACCTCGCTGGTCAAGCTGATCAACCGCACCTACGATACGTCCCAGCGGAGCAGGTGCTGGTGGATGGCGTGGACGTGCGCGATTGGAACCTGGCCTCGCTGCGTTCGCCAGATCTCCATGATCGAGCAGGACATCTTCCTGTTCTCCCGCTCGGTCACCGACAACATCGCCTTCGGCAAACCCGGCGCAACGCGAGCGGAGATCGAAGCCGCCGCGCAGCGCCGCCCAGGCGCGATGAGTTCATCCAGCACCTTCGAGAACGGCTATGACACGGTCATCGGCGAGCGCGGCGTCACCCTCTCCGGCGGACAGCGCCAGCGCCTGGCGCTGGCGCGCGCCTTCCTCACCGATCCGCGCATCCTGATCCTGGACGATTCCACCTCGCGCCATCGACTAGCGCCACCGAGGACAAAATCCAGCGCGCCATCGCCACCGCAGCCCGGGGACGCACGACCATCCTCATCACCCACCGCCTGTCGCAGATCCGCTGGGCGGATCTGATCATCGTCCTGCGCAAGGGGCGCATCGCCGCCATGGGCACGCATGAGGAACTGATGAAAACATCCGAGGCCTATTCGCCGCACTCTTCCAGTGAATAGCTGATCGCTCAGGCATAGATTCCATGGGTTTCTTTTCCGGACTGAACGACGAAAAATATGACCGCCAGTACACCGACCGGCAGCTGACTGCGGCGGATCTGGCGACTACTTCAAGCCGCAGGCCACGCGGCTGACCTGGATCGCCGTGCTGGTGGTGCGGCTATTGCCGCCATCGGCGCGGCCCTGCCGGTGGTCGTCGGCCGGGTGGTGGACCTGCTGAAGCGACCGGCCGACATGCGAGTCCATCGCGCTGGTCGGCGCTGGCGCTGGCCGTCATCGGCGTCGCCACGTGGGGACTGAACTGGGCGCGGCGCAGTCTGATCGTGCGCGCGGTCGGCGATGTGGTGCTGGAACTTGCGCACACGGGCCTTCCAGGCCGCCGCCGAGCATGACCTGTCGTTCTACGACCAGTTCTCCTCCGGCCGCATCGTCTCGCGCATCACCTCCGACACCAACGACTTCGGCCAACTGGTCGTCATCATCACCGACGTGGTCTCGCAGATCCTGCCAGGCGCTCATCCTGGGCGTGATCCTGTTCCGCACCGAATGGCACCTGGCGCTGCTGCTGATGCGCTTCCTGCCGGTCATCTTCGGCGCTGGCGGCCGGCTTCCGCGGCCTGGCCCGGCGGGTCACCCGCCAGGGCATGCAGGCCATGGCGGATGTGAACTCGGCCATCAAGGAAACCGTCAGCGGCATCTCCATCGCCAAGAACTTCCGCCAGGAAGAAAGCATCTTCCAGACCTTCGATGCCGCCAACCAGACACTCCTACCGGGTCAACGTGCGGCGCGGGCTGGTGCTCTCGCTGGTCTTTCCCATCGCTCAACGCGCTGAGCGGCATCTTCGTGGCCATCCTCGTCTACGCGGGCGGCATGAGCGTCGGCGCAGGGACTCATCACGATCGGCGCGTGGTATCTGTTCATCATGAGCCTGGACCAGTTCTTCTTCCCGATCCTGAACCTGTCGGCGTTCTGGGCGCAGATCCAGTCCGGGCCTGTCGGCCGCCGAACGCGTCTTCGCCCTGATCGATGCCGACCCGAACGTGGTGCAGACCGGTCATGACCGCTGTGCCCCGGCTCAAGGGCGAGATCTGCTTCGAACATCTTGCACTTCCGCTACACGGACAAGGAGCCGATCCTGCACGGACTTCAACCTGCGCATCCAGCCGGGAGAGAACCTGGCCCTGGTGGGGCACACCGGCGCGGGCAAGTCCTCCATCGCCAAGCTGATCGCGCGCTTCTACGAGTTCCAGTCCGGGCAGGCTGACCGATCGACGGGCAGGACATCCGCACGCTTCGACCTGCAGCAATACCGCCGCCAGCTGGGCATTGTCTCGCAGGTGCCGTTCCTGTTCTCCGGCACGGTGGCGGAGAACATCCGCTATGCCGCGCCCGGCGGCGACCGAGGCCGAGATGCTGGACGATGGCCCGCAAGATCGGCGACGGCGAATGGCTGGAGACCCTGCCCGACGGCCTGCAGACCGAAGTGGGCGAGCGCGGCAGCGCGGCTCTCGATGGGACAGCGCCAGCTGGTGGCGCTGATGCGCGTGCTGGTGCAGAATCCCGCCATCTTCATCCTGGATGAAGCCACCGCCAGCATCGACCCGTTCACCGAATGGCAGATCCAGCAGGCGCTCAACCTGATCCTGGCCGAATTCCACCAGCATCCTGATCGCGCACCGCCTCTCCACGGTCAAGGCCGCCGACCGGATCGTCGTCATGGATAAAGGCGCGCATCATCGAGGAAGGGAATCACGAGGGGCTGCTGAAGCGCAGGGCGGGCATTACGCGACACTTTACAATACCTACTTCCGGCACCAAAGCCTGGCTTATATTGAAGAAGCCGGCAGGGACCACATACAGGAATAAACGATCGGAAAAGCGAAGACCCCCACAAATTGCGTGGGGGTCTTCTTCAGGATGAAAGGGGTATGGGGCGGGTAGAGCGGGCCCGTCCCATACATTTCACAGGCTAAAGGGCCGTACGCTCAGGCTCGCCGGAACAGACCGACGATGAAGAGCAGGACGATCGCGCCGCCGATGGCGACAAGGACACTATACAGATTGAAGCCGGTCACGCCCGGGCCGCCGAGCGAATTCATGATGAACCCGCCGATCAGGGCTCCGATAATACCAACGATGATGTTGGCGACGGCGCCCATCTGGGCATTGCGGCCCATGATCATGCTGGCGATCCAGCCGGCGAGGGCACCCAGTATGATCCAGAAGATGACATTCATTAACATTTCTTTTTTCTCCTTCTTTATATCAGGGGTAAAAGGATAACGTGCTCTGGTATAAAAATACATCCAATCCAAGGAACGGGCAAGTGGGGAAATTCTCTTGCGGATGGGGGAAATTCCCCCCTGATTCCTTCGTTTTACGGGTTATTTCCGGTCGAAATCCCCTGGTTGGCAGGCCCAGGGTCTCTCTTCTGCCTGAATTGTTGCGGCTATGGTATTAAAACGAACAGGAGCCATGACAAAATCATGGCTCCTGCAAGCATCATCGTTCCGGCCTCTTAGGAGGGCTTTAAGGCCAGCATCACGCCGTTCTGCGAAGGGTCATGCACGAGCAGCCCTTCCGCAGTCTGGTTGGAGGGGATGCCTGCCTCGTCCACACGGGCGATCACCTTGTCCAGGGAGGCCTGGTCGGGCAACTGGACGGTGAAATAGCGCAGACCGGCCGCGTCCGTGGGTGGCGGGGGAGCGCCCTCACCCTGCCAGGTGTTCAAGCCGAGGTGATGGTGATAGCCGCCCGCCGAGACAAAGGCCGCCCCGAAGGAGGCCGATATGCCCATCACATCGAAGCCGAGCACCCCGTGATAGAAATCCACCGCCTCGGGCACATTCCGGACATGCAGGTGGACATGCCCGACGCGCGTCCCGGCGGGCAGGTTGACATCCAGTTTGTCATTTTCTTCCAGATGGCTGAAAAGGGCATCCAGGTCCAGGGCTTCGCGCCCGTCGCTGATGGTCCCATCCGTCCGCCGCGTGACGAACTGATCATTTTCGATGGTGAACATCCCGTCCTCGGGCGACTCCGCGTAGAGCTCGATTCCGTTCCCCTCCAGGTCGCTGAGATAGGTCGTCTTGGTCATGATGTGGTCGGTCGGGTAATTGGGATATTTCAACACGAACAGCCGCGCCACGGCCCGCGCCAGTTCGCGCTGGCTGGGGAAAAGGATGGCAAAGTGATACAGGCCGGTGGTCCGGCGGTAGCGTTGGAGGCCGGGTTCCTCCACAAGCCTCAGCAGGTCCTGTTCTCCCGCGCCCATTCCGGCGGAGTTTCCCTCCCGCCAGTGTTGGACAAAACCGAGCGCCTGCTGGTAGAAGGCGATCTCGTTATCCAGATTATCCACCTTCAGCGCCACTGTGCCCATGCGGGTGTCGGGATGGATGGAAAAATCGGTTTTCTTGCTGGTCTGAGTCTGATTCATGCTTTCCTCAATGAAGCGATAAGATACGTGCTTATGGATGCTAGACAACCTGGCCGCCGGATTGCTTTCACGAGGCGGCCAGGTTTTTATAAAACTCTTACGGTCTTCGGTTTTAGGACAGGATCTTGAGCGTGCTGCCCCAGTTGGTACCCATGCCTGCCTGGGTCACGATGTGCAGGAACTGCATGCCCTCGATCTGCCGGGAGCGGGTCAGCGGGCCGGTATCCACAGGCCGCATGCCGCCGTCCCGGACAATCTGCGCGATCTTGTTCTTTGCTTCCTGGTCATCTCCGGCGATGAAGACATCCAGCGGCAGCCCGGCCACCTCGCCTGCCAGCAGCGTGCCGGCAAAAGTTGTATTGAAGGCCTTGACCACTTTCACACCGGGCGCCGCGGCGCGGGCTACATCCTCCGCCGAGGACGAATCCGGGGCAGTGGCCAGCCCGTCGAAGGTCGAGTTGAGCGGGTTGGCGATGTCCACGACCACCTTGCCGGCCAGCCGCGAGCCCAGCTGCTTGACCGTCTCCATGTTGATTCCATACCACACAGCCAGCACCACCACATCTCCCAGTTCCACCTCGCCAATACTGCTGGCGAAGACCTTCGCGCCGTTCTTCGCCGCCTTGCCGACTTCCGCGGCCGCGGTCTGGGCGCTCTCGAGGTTCACATCCACGAAGGTGACGGAGTGCCCGCCTGCGGCCGCCCGTGTGCCGATGCCGCGTCCCATATTGCCTGCGCCGATAATAGTAATGTTCATTTTCTGTTTCTCCTTTAGATTAGAAACCCAGCGATTCTTTGACAATGATCATCGTGATGCGGTTCGGTTGAACCTCTTTATTGATGACCAGCAGTTTGCTCACATTGCTCCGGATGTTATAGGCCTGCCGTGCGCGCTCGATCTCCAGGGGCAGCGAATGCTCATAGACCCGGCGCAGCCCTTCCTCGAAATCCGTCACGATCTTCTGGGCTCCCACCACCCAGATGACCTTCCCCGCGCCTGAGGCATAAGGCCCCAGCTGGCTGCCGCCATTGGAGGCGATAATCACCTGGCCGCCCTCCGTCACGGCATGGACGCTTCCGGCTGCATAGTCCGGAGCGCCGCCCAGCTTGCGGATCTCCCGTGCCTGGGTGGCCCGGTCCATGGCCATCCGCTTCGGCCGCAGGGCTTCATACCGGCCGGACTTTTCTATTTCTTCCTGGATGCCCAGCGTTTCCAGAGTGACCGAGGCTGCCAGGAGGATTTCCGCTCCTTCGGGCACCAGTTCAAAAAATTTCTGCCGCGCCTCCTCGCCGTTCCGGGCGATCAGCGCATGAATGCCATTGGCTTCCAGTGCGCGGACGGTCCGCTGGAGGCGGGCATCATCGGCGATCTGTGTAAATTCCTGCTCAAGAGCGGGGGCTTCAGTGACATGGGTGTTTTGCAAGATCGTAACTCCTTCTATATTGATGGTCGCGATGCTGATTTGCATCTCAAAAACCTTGACTTGGCTGAGAAATTATGCTATCTTTCATACATCCGTTGCTTAGACAACGTATGTTGCCAAATTTACCGTACCGGTCATCGAAAGTCAACCGCCAAATACAAGCAACCGTTGTGTAAGCAACACTGGAGCAAAATTGTTGTCGACCTTCCCCCAGGAAAAACTCGACCCCCGCGTCAAGCGCACCCGCCAGCTGCTGGAACAGGCCTTCATGGAAGCCCTGGATGAAAAAGGATTCCAGACCGTTTCGGTGCAGGACATTACCGACCGCGCCGGCGTGAACCGCGCCACCTTCTATGCCCACTTCGAGGACAAATATGCCCTGCTGGACCATACCGTCCGCCAGGCCTTCCGCCATGAGATCGAAAAGCGCACACTGGACGCCTGCCATTACACCCCGCAGAACCTGCTCAACCTGATCATAGCCGTCTGCGAATTCATCGGGAACGTCAGCGCACACTGCACCCCCGCCCAGCCGCAGTTCGAGTCGCTGGTCGAGAGGCAGATTCGCGAGCAGATCCATGAACTGCTTCAAAAATGGATCGAGCAGGCGGAGCCGCAGGCCAACCCACAGTCAGCCGCCACCGCCGCGACCTGGGCGCTCTATGGTCTGGCCTCGCAGTGGGTCCATGAGAAGAAGCGCCTCCCGGTGGAGGAATATGCCGGCCGGGTGCTGCCGCTCATCGCCTCCAACCTGCAGCTGGAGGAACCTGCCTGACCCCCCGGCAGCCCGGAAGCATGTAAAATCAGGGCATCCACGACGCTTTCAGGCCGGCCCATGAAAAACTTCGATGCCCGCTATAACGACCTTCCCAAGACCGAATTGCATATTCATCTGGAAGGTTCCATCCGCACCCCCACCATTCTCGACATTGCACGCCAGTACGGCCTTGACCTGCCCGCCGATGATGTGGACGAGCTGGACCGGCATGTCAAAGTCTATGAGCAGATGCGCGACCTGCACGCGGTGCTGGAGGCCTTTGCCATCTTCCAGAACAGCATCGCCTCCCCGCAGGTCGTGGAGCGCATCGCCTGGGAGTTGTTCGAAGACGCCAGCCGGCAGAACATCCGCCTGCTCGAGGTGCGTTTCTCGCCGGACTGGGCCTTCAGCGGGCACAACCTGGACTGGGACGCCGCTCTCGAGGGTATGCTGCGCGCCCGGGACCGCGCCGAACGGGAGTTCGGCATGGCCATCGGCTTCATCGCCATCACCTCGCGCAGCCGCGGCCCCGATTCCTGCGAACGCACCGTGGACTGGTCCATCCGCCACAAGCAGCATATCCTGGGCATTGACCTGGCCGACAGCGAGACCGACTTCCCCATCCGCGACTTCGCCCCGCCGGTGAACAAGGCGCGCGAGGCCGGGCTGCACCTCACCGTTCACAGCGGCGAGGACACCCCCGCCTCCTTCGTCGTGGACACCATTCACACCCTGAACCCGGACCGCATCGGTCACGGCATCCATATCATCGAGGATATGGCCGCGGTGGATCTCGTCCGCGAGCGCGGCATTACGCTGGAGGTCAACCCGTGGAGCAACTACCTGACCAGCTCGGTCCGCAGCATCGAGGAACATCCGCTCAAGAGGCTCTTCGACCTGGGGGTGCGCGTGACGATCAACTCCGACGACCCCGAGGTGCTGGATACCAACCTCAACAATGAATACCGCATCGCGCACGAGGTGCTGGGCATGAGCATGCAGGACATTGCCGCCTGCAACCTCTTCGCCTGCGAAGCCTCCTTCATCGAAGAGCCGAAGAAAGCCCGCATCTTTGAGCAATTCTTTCAGTAAGGCGGACAGGATGCGCGCCCGTTTTCCCGCCACCGTCCATCTGCTGCTCTTCCGCGCCGGGGAGGTCCTGCTCCAGCGGCGGCTGAACACCGGCTACCGCGACGGCGAGTACAGCGTGCCCGCCGGGCATCTGGACGGCGGGGAGACGGTCATCGCCGCGGGCATCCGCGGAGGCCTCCGAGGAGATCGGTGTGCATATTCTCCCCGAAGCGCTCACCTTCTCCAGCGTCATGCACCGGCACGAGGGGGATGAGCGCGTGGACTTCTTCCTGCTGGTGGAGAAGTGGCAGGGGGAGCCTTTCAATGCCGAGCCTGAAAAATGCGACGACCTGCGCTGGTTTCCCCTCTCCTCCCTGCCGCCGAATATGGTCCCTTACGTGCGCCGCGCCATCCAGAACCACCGCGAGGGCAGGCATTTCGACGAGTTCGGTTGGAATGAATCACTTCCGCCAGCCGTTTAATATCCTGGTTGCCCTCCACCCCAAAACGGGGTAATATCCCGCTATGCACGATCTCACCAGCGCCCAATTTGCCTTTCTGGACCTCGAGACCACCGGCCTGTCCCCCTGGTTCGGGGACCGCATCTGCGAGGTCGGCATCGTCATCACCGAAGGCCGGCGTATCCGCGACACCTATCAGACCCTGGTGAACCCGGAGCGGGAATTGTCCTTCGGGGCTGCCAGCACCAACGGCTTGCAGGATGCCGAACTGGCGCAGGCCCCCCTCTTCGGCCAGATCGCGGACGAGATCGAGGCGCGCCTGCGCGATAAGGTGATCGTCTGCCATAATGCCCCCTTCGACCTGCAATTCATGGATAACGAGTTCCGGCGGCTGGGCCGCGAGGTCCAGATCCCCAACGTGGTGGACACGCTGCAACTGGCGCGCGCCTGGTTCCAGTTCCCCTCCAATACGCTGGCGGCCATCGCCGAGGCGCTGCGGGTGCCGCGCGAACGCGAGCACCGCGCCCTCGAGGATGCCCTCACCGACCGGTCCATCTTCTTCCAGATGATGGACGCCCTCAAGGCGGAGAACCATCCTCTGGACGACTTCATCGGCATCTATTCCTCGCCCGCCTGGCCCAACGACGGCATCCAACTGCCCACCGAACTGGGCGAGGCCATTTACTCCGGGCGGCGCGTGCACATCACCTACATAGACGGGAACGGGGAGCGCACGAAACGCTGGGTGACGCCCATGCAGGTGCTGGGTCTGGCCGATTACATCTATTTGCAGGGCTATTGCCACCTGCGGGAGGCCGAGCGCAGTTTCCGCCTCGACCGCATCGTGGAACTGGCCGTGGAAGTGTAAGAACGGCCATTCAGCCGGATTTACGGCCGGAAATGCTCTGCGGAAAGGCAAAAAAACTGACAAGACGCGGGGTTTTGGAGGCCATTTGTCGGTTGCGGAAGCCCCCAAAAGCAGTTAAGATGATTAAGCCATGACACGAGTCCTGGTCATAACGCGTATTTTCGGCCTTGAGCCGCAGGTCAGCAAGCCTGACAGGTGCCTCCATACCTGCCAGGCTTTTTTCTTCCAAAATATACAAGGAGCGTGAATGCAAACACCCTGGGAATATCGTTACGCCCACCGCATGCAAAAAATGGGAAGCTCGGTCATCCGCGAACTGCTGAAATTGACCGAACAACCCGATATCATTTCTTTTGGAGGCGGACTGCCCGCACCGGAGGTATTTCCGCTCAAAGAATTCCAGGAAGCCTGCAATGCAGTTCTGAAAAATGACGGCCCTCAGGCGCTGCAATACAGCACCACCGATGGCTACCGCCCCCTGCGCGAGATGATCGCCCGTCACACCGGCCGCTACAGCGTGCAGGTCAGCCCGGAGAATATGCTGATCACCTCCGGTTCCCAGCAGGCGCTGGACTTTCTGGGCCGGCTCTTCATCAACCGCGGCGACTACATCGTGGTCGAATCGCCCACCTACCTGGGCGCCCTGCAAGCCTGGAACGCCTACGGGGCGCAGTACATCTCGGTGCGCGCCGACGAGGACGGCATGATCGTGGACGAGCTGGAAGCGGCCCTGCGCATCGGGCCGAAGTTCATCTATGTCCTGCCCAATTTCCAGAACCCCACCGGCAGCACGCTCAGCCTCGAGCGGCGCAAGAAGTTGATCGAACTGGCCGACAAGTACGGCGTCCCGATCATCGAGGACGACCCGTACGGCCAGCTGCGCTACGAGGGCGAGCACCTGCCCTCGCTGGTCATGCTGGACAGCGAGTACCGCAACGACAATCACGGCACCTATTCCGGCAATGTGATCTACCTGAGCACCTTCTCCAAACTGCTGGCCCCGGGCCTGCGCCTGGCCTGGGTGATCGCGCCGCAGCAGGTCATCCGCCACCTGGTGATGACCAAGCAGGCCGCCGACCTGCACACCTCCTCCTTCAACCAGTACGTGGCCTATGAGGTGGCCAAGGGCGGCTTCCTCGATGAGCATGTCAAGGTGATCCGCTCCACCTACAAGGAGCGCCGCGACGTCATGCTCGAAATGATGGACGAGATCTTCCCCTCCGAGATGCGCTGGACGCACCCGCACGGCGGCATGTTCCTGTGGGGCATCATGCCCGAGGGCGTGGACGCCGCGGAAGTGCTCAAGATCGCCATCGAGCGCAAGGTGGCCTTCGTGCCCGGCGCATCCTTCCACCCCAACGGCGGCGGCGAGAACACCATGCGCCTCAACTTCTCCTATTGCCCTCCGGATGTCATCCGCGAGGGCATCAGCCGCCTGGGCATCACCTTAAAGGAAGCCCTGAAGAAGAACGGACACAAGGTCCCTTAACCTTCTCCCACCCTTAGGAATCAACAGGGCGGCCCGCTGGGCCGCCCTCTTTCATGTCATTCCCCTACGGGGACGATGTGCGAGGGGCGCATCGCGAAGCACCCCGGAGCGAAGCGCAGGGGCAGCGCGACGAAGCAATCTCCTCCCTGTCGGCTTGCACGTGATCCGCGCTTTAGCCTCGCGGCACGCTCCCCCGAAACAAAGTATAGGTGAAGAACGCATAGTAGCCCGGCTGCTCCAGGATATAGTCCGGCGAGGCGGGATCGCACAACCTTTGCAATTCCGCCCAATCCCCGCCGCTTGCGGCGAGGCAGGCTTCGTCCAGAGCATCTCAAACAGCGAGGCCAGCGCGGCGCGCTGCTCCGGTTTGAGCGGAGCCTGCGCCTCGCCCACGAAGGTCTGCGCCCTGACGTTCTCCAACCCGGCATCCTGAAAGGCATCCAGCGCCCGCAGAAAATGCTGGCGCGGGTCCTTCCCCGTGAGATAGGGTAGATAACTGGAATAAGCCGCATTCAAGCGGGCCTCAAGCAGCGGATAGCCGGGCAGCACCTGCTGCGAGGTCCAGCCGAGGATGTTCACGCTCCCTTCCGGCTTGACCACCCGCATCATTTCCTTCAACACGGGGAGCAGGTCTCCCGCTGGGTATCCAGCGCAGTCCGCGCTCCAGACCCAGTCAAAACTTCTCATCCGGGAACGGGAGGCGGTTCATATCCCCTTCCCGGAACGTGACCTGCGCGGAAAGCCCGGCCTCCCGCGCCAGGTTCTCGCCGTAGGCAAGGAATTCGGGGACGATATCCATGCCGGTGACATGCCCCCGATCCCCCACCGCCCGGCCAGCATCAAGCGACTGCAGCCCGATGCCGCAGCCGATGTCCAGCCCGCGGCTCCCGCGAGGCAGATGCAGGGCATGGATGACCTCACCCAGCACCGGCTCCCGCAGGGAGTTGGCGTCCAGCAGCCTTTGAATGGTGTCATCGATTTCTGTCATGGCTGTCCTCTCCGATCGAATCCAGTATAAGAATCCCCCTTCGGAAAGTCATGTGTCATTTGTCAGGAAATAAAAAAGGATGGGCCTGCGCCCATCCTTGAATAACTTACCAATCCGGCCTTCTACTCTTCCACATACGGCACATACTCCGCGCGGGCGATACCCTGCCGGATGGCGGTCTCGGCCACGGCGCGCGCCACCGCCCGGTGCACGCTCTTATCCAGCGGGTTGGGGACCAGTTCCCCGGCCGGGGTCATCGAGGCAATGGTCTCCGCGGCGGCCACGAGCATCTCGTGCGTGATGCGCGGGGCGTGCGCATCCACCGCGCCGCGGAAGATGCCCGGGAAGCCCAGCACATTGTTCACCGATTTGCCGTCCGCGGCAAAGGCCGCGCCGCGCTCCAGCGCAAGTTCGGGGTCGATCTCGGCATTGGGATTCGAAAGCGCCAGGATGATCTGCCCCGGGCGCACCATCTCCGGCTTGATCAATCCTGCCGCGCCCGTGGTGGCAATGACGATATCGCAGGCGGCCATGATCTCCCTGAGGTCCGACTTCCTGCCGCCCTCGCGTTCGAAGCGCTCCAGCGCCTCCGGGCTTTTATCCGCTCCGTAGACCGGATTGCCCGTCAGGCGCATGAGCATGTTGCCGATGGCGTTGCCCGCCGCGCCCAGGCCGATCTGCCCGATGACCGATTTCGCCAGTTCGCGGCCCGTCTCCCGGGTCGCGACCAGCAGCGCCGCCAGGGTGACCACCGCCGTGCCGTGCTGGTCATCGTGCATGACCGGGATGTCGAGCGCCGCCTGCAAGCGCTGCTCGATCTCGAAGCAGCGCGGCGCGGAGATGTCCTCCAGTTGGATGGCGGCAAAGGTGGGCGCAATAGCCTTCACCGCGGCGATGATCTCCTCTGTATCCTTCGTGTTCAACAGGATTGGCATGCCGGAGAGGCCGACCAGCGACTCCATCAGCATGGCCTTGCCCTCCATGACCGGCATCGCCGCCAGCGGCCCGATATCGCCCAATCCCAGCACCGCCGTGCCATCGGTGACGATGGCGACCATGTGGCTGATGCTCGTGTACGCCCATGCCAGCGAGGGGTCCGCGGCGATCTTGCGGCAGACCTCCGCCACGCCCGGCGTATAGACGCGCCGCAGGGTGGTCATCGAATTGATGGGCACCCGCGAGCGGATGGCGATCTTGCCCTTCTGGTGCAGTTCCAGCACCTCATCGCGCACCTGGATGACCCGCGTGCCCTCGTTCGAGCGCATGGCCTCCAGGATGACGCTCCATCTGCGCCTCGTCTTCCGCGTAGACGGTGATATCCCGCGTCACGGTCTGGGAGCCCTGGGTCAGCACCTGAATGCTGCCGGGGTCCCCGCCGGCATCCGCAATGGCGGTCAGGAGCCGGGCCAGCGTCCCGCTGGCCTGTGAGTTGCGCACGCGCACGATCCGGATGATCTTACTTTCCCATGCCATCGAATATCTCCCGTTTCAACAACCGCTCCGCTTCCCCCAGGTCCGAAGACGACCGGTTCACTTCAGCAGTTTCGGCAGTTGGCCAAAGGACTGGATCACATCGCAGTCCGGCTGCAAATAGACGCCGCGCGGATCATAGAGCACCGGCCGCAGCCCTGCCCGCTGCGAGCCGACCACATCGGCGAAATAATTGTCTCCCACGTACACGGCTTCCTCCGGTTCCACACCGATGCGCTCGAGGGCAGCCTGAAAGATGCCCGGCTCCGGCTTATAGAACCCCACCTCACCGGCAGCCAGCAGCAGGTCGAAGTACGGCAGGATCTCCAGCCGCTCGATCTCCTCATGGAAAGGCCGCTCCCGGTTGGAGACCACGCCCAGCTTGAAGCCGCTTTCCTTCAGACCGCGCAGCATGCTCGCGGCTTCCTCCGCAAGGATGCTGTCGGGCTTGTAGGCTTCCTGCATGTGCTGGTTCAGGGCGGGAGCGAACTGGCTGGCGCGCATGGATTCCAGGCCCAGCGCCACCAGCTGGCGGCGCCCGTAGTTGAGCCAGAACTCCGGCCCGGCACCATTGCCGAACTGTTTGAAATCGTTTTTCAACTCCGCGGAGTTGGCCCAGTAATAATGTTCCCAGCGCAGCGCGCGCAGCCGGTCCTCCGCGTGGATCGGGAGGCCGATCTCGATCGCATGGCTGATAAAGACCTCGGCCCCATCCGGCCGGTCATGCCGCAGGGTCCCGTCCAGGTCGAAGAGAATGGCCTTGATTCCATTGGGAGAGAACATACCGTTGCACCACCCGCAGGCGGAGGTTATCCGCCGATCTCGCTCATGACGCGGTTGAGGGGGATGATCCCTTCCGCCAGCCCGTGTCCCCAGGGCTTGTCCCAGACTCCGTCAATGATCAACTGCCGCAGTTCATCCAGGGAGGCGCCCGCCCGCAGCGGGGTGAGCAGGTCCAGTTCCTTTTCGCGCAGCAGGCACAGGCGCAAACGCCCGTCTGCGGTGAGGCGCGCCCGGTTACAGGCCGAGCAGAAGGGTGCGGTGACCGAGGAGATGAAGCCGAGGTTCCCCTGCGCCCCGGGAAGCTGGAAGACCTGCGCTTCGCCATCCAGCTGGCCGCTGTTGGCAGGCTGCATCGTCGCCCAGCGAGGCCTCGATGCGCTCCTGGACCTGCGCCATGGTGATCATCTGGGTGGTCTGCAGTTCGGTGGCCCCGCCGAAGGGCATCATCTCGATGAAGCGCACCTGCCAGGGATGCTCATAGGTCAGGCGCGCCAGGTCCACCACGTCCGCTTCGTTATAACCGTGCACCACCACCGCGTTGAGCTTCACCGGCGTCAGCCCGGCCTCCTCCGCGGCCAGGATGCCTTTCCAGACATCCTCCAGCTTGCCCCAGCGGGTGAGACGGTGGAATTTCTCCGGGTCCAGCGTATCGATGGAGACGTTGACGCGCTGCAGGCCGGCTTCCGCCAGCGGCCGGGCCAGCCGGGCAGAGCAGCACGCCGTTGGTCGTCATGGAGACCGATCGGATGCCTTCGGTGGAGCAGATGCCGCGCACGATCTCCACGATGTTCGCCCGCACGGTGGGCTCGCCGCCGGTCAGGCGGATCTTATCGAAGCCCAGGCTGGCGAACAGGCGCGTGAACAGAAAGGATCTCGTCGTCCTGCATCATTTCCGCGTTCGGACGGAAGGTCATCTCTTCCGGCATGCAGTAGACACAGCGCAGGTTGCAGTGATCGGTCAGGCTGATGCGCAGATAATTAATGTTTCTTCCAAATCGGTCCAATGCCATGGCAATATCCGTGGATTATAACAACTTTATGAGAGTGAGAGGCTCGTGATTGACTCGCTGTTTCAGGCATGCTATCATAAAAATCCAGGCTCTTCTGGTATCATCCAGTTTCTTCCGGGTGCCATCCGGGCTGTTTTTCGCAATTATCCTGCACTTTTACAGCGTAAAGAAGGAGTTTTTCATGAGTGTTGAATTCATTTTGCGCATCATTGGCATGATTGTAATGGCCATCGGGGGCGGGTACTGGGGCTACGCGATATCACAAATTACGCCAACCGATTCAGGGGTCGTTATACGCAACACGGTCCTGATGGTGCTGGTCGGCGCTCTGGCCGGTCTGATCCTTACGCCGTACCTGACCACGCGCCCGGCGCGGGCTTTGCGTTCGCTGCTGGGACGTCTGGCCGCCGAGACGCTCTTCGCCGGGCTGACCGGCCTGGTGGTCGGCCTGCTGACCGCCGCCCTGCTGGCCTTCCCGCTTTCCATGCTTCCGGATCCTCTGGGGAGCATTTTGCCGTTCGTCGGCGTGCTGATCTTTGGCTACTTCGGGGTGTCGCTCTTCGTCATGCGCCAGGGCGACATCATGGGACTGCTCGGCACGCTGAGCGGGCGCAGCGAGGGCGGCTCCGGCTCCTCCTGGACGAACCTGAACCGCACCATCTTACTGGATACCAGCGTCATCATCGACGGCCGCGTCTCGGATATCGCCAAGACCGGCTTCCTGCCCGGCACGCTGCTCATCCCGCGCTTCGTGCTGAACGAACTGCAATACATCGCCGACTCACCCGACGGGCTGCGCCGCCAGCGCGGCCGCCGCGGCATGGAGGTGCTGTCCGAACTGCAAAAACTGCCCAACATCCTGGTGCGCATCAGCGACATCGACGTGGAGGGCGTGCGCGAAGTGGACGATAAGCTGGTCGTGCTGGGCAAGCAGCTCAAAAGCCCCGTCCTGACCAACGATTACAACCTGAACCGCGTCGCCGAATTGCAGGGCGTGACCGTGCTGAACATCAACGAACTGGCCAACGCGGTCAAGTCGGTCGTGCTGCCGGGCGAGCTCCTGCGCATCAACGTCATCCAGGAAGGCAAGGAGAGCGGCCAGGGCGTGGGCTACATGGATGACGGCACGATGGTGGTCGTCGAGAACGGCAAGGACTACATCGGCGAATACATGGACGTCAACGTGACCAAGGTCCTGCAGACCGCCGCCGGCCGGATGATCTTTGCCCGCGTGGAAGACAACGGGAACGGAAGAAAGAGGCGTTAACCCGTCATAAATGTCATTGCGAGGGAGCGAAGTGACCGAAGCAATCCCGTATTGAGTGGAATGCTTCACGGCCGAATTAATTTTGTTTCGTCCCGTTTAGATATCTTGTTTTCGAGAATCCCCCGTCCGCCTTGCAGAAACGGGAATTTGATGTATATTCGCCTTATTCTTGCATGAAAAGGCTCTTATGCTGCGCATCTACAACACCCTCACCCGCAAGATCGAAGACTTCGAAACCCTCGAACCGAACACGGTCAAAATGTACGTCTGCGGCGTCACGGTCTACAACGACGCGCACGTCGGCCATGCCATGTCGGCGCTGGTCTTCGATATCATCCGCCGCTACCTGGAATATCGCGGCTACACCGTCCACCATGTGATGAACTTTACCGACGTGGACGATAAGATCATCAACCGCGCCAACCAGCTCGGCGAAGACCCTGCCAAACTGGCCCAGCGTTACATTGACGATTATGCCAGGACCTTCAGGCGCTGAACATTCTGCCCGCCACCTCCAACCCGCGCGCCACGCAAGACCATGAAGCAGATCATCAACATGGTCAGCGGGCTGGGCGAGAAGGGCTCGCCTACGCCGCCCGGCAACGGCGATGTTTATTTCCGCGTCACCAAAGACAAGGAATACGGCAAACTCTCCGGCCGCAAACTGGATGACATGCAGGCGGGCGCGCGCATCGAGGTCGGCGAGGCCAAGGAACACCCGATGGACTTCGCCCTGTGGAAGGCCGCCAAGCCCGGCGAACCGGCCTGGGACTCGCCCTGGGGCAAGGGCCGGCCGGGCTGGCACATCGAGTGCTCGGCCATGAACCTGGCCGAACTGGGCGAGCAGATCGACATCCACGGCGGCGGCAACGACCTGATCTTCCCGCACCACGAGAACGAGATCGCCCAGACCGAATCCCTACACCGGCAAGCAGTTCGCGCGCTACTGGGTGCACAACGGCATGCTGCAGCTGGGCGGCGAGAAGATGTCCAAGTCGCTCGGCAACATCGTCAGCATCAAGGAATTCCTGAGCCAAGCATGATGCGGATGTGATGCGCATGCTGGTGCTGAACGGCACCTATCGCGCCCCGCTGATGTTCAACGACGAGACGGTGGACGCCGCCGAGAGGAACGTGGAACGGCTCAAGTCCGGCCTGCGCCCGGCCGCCGCCGGTGCGAAAGGCCTCTCCGGCGGAGGTTCCTCCCTGAAAGCCGCCGCGGAAACGGCGCGCAGCAGTTTCACCGCCGCCATGGATAATGACTTCAACACCGCCGGCGCGGTGGCCGCGCTTTTCGAACTGCTCAATGCCATCAACACGGCCCGCGACGGCTCCGCCACGGACGCCGAATTGGAACCCGCCCAGGCCGCGCTGCGCGAATTGGCCGGCGTGCTCGGCCTGCGCCTGCAGGAGAAGCAGGGCAGCGGCGACGCCGATCGTTTCATTGACCTGCTGGTGGAAGTGCGCAGCGAGGTGCGCAAGCAGAAACTCTGGGCCCTTTCCGACCTGATCCGTGACCGCCTGAAGGAACTGGGTGTCAACCTGGAGGACGGGAAAGAGGGCACCACCTGGCGCTGGTAAGCCGGTTGCATGCATCCTTTCCGCCTGCACAACGTATTAGAGAAGGGAAGGAGTATGAAATGACCGCTCAACCCAAACATTCAACACCCTGGTATCTCTGGCCGTTCACGGCCATCTGGCGGCTGCTCGCCACCATCGTTGAGCTGACCGGCCGCTTCGTTGCCATGATCATCGGCATCGTCTTGATCGTCGTGGGAGTGATCGTCAGCCTGACCGTTGTCGGCGCGATCATCGGCGTTCCCCTCGCGCTGGTAGGTTTCCTGCTCTTCCTGCGGGGATTGTTCTAAAGCCCCAACGGCAAGCCCCTTCCTGCCCCCATCCAAAATATGGATGGGGGTTTTCTTTTTCTTATCCTAAATTAAGACTGAGTAAATCCGAATTCATCTGAGCGGCGTATTCCTAGTAGGTGTCTCGTTCAAGACAACCAAAAGGAGAGAGAACGAAATGAAGAAAAGCCCGTTCATCCTGTCTGTCCTGCTGGCTATGGCGCTGTTCTTGAGCGCTTGCGGAAGCCCGCCAGCCACCAGCGCCCCTGCAACCACAGCCCCGACGCTGGCCCCCGCGGCCACGCAAGCCTTGCCCGTGACCGGCGCGGCGGCCACCGTTGCCATGTCGAGCGCAACGCGCTGGGCCATGCTGGTGGACGATAAAGGCATGACCCTCTATATCTTCGAAAAAGACACGCCCAACACCAGCAATTGCTACGACAAATGCGCCACCAACTGGCCGCCTCTGCTCACCACGGGAGCCCCGTGGCGGGTGACGGCGTGGATGCCTCCAAGCTGGGCGTTACCCAGCGCACCGATGGCACCTCCCAGGTGACCTATAACGGCTGGCCGCTTTACTACTATGCCAAGGATGCCGCCGCTGGCGATACCACCGGCCAGGGCGTGGGCGATGTCTGGTTCGTGATCGCGCCGGATGGCAGCGAGGTCAAGGGCGCAAGCCGCACCGCCCGCGGCGGCAACAGGGGCTACCGTTGCGATGTCCAGCACCACTGCGCTGGGTCCATGCTGGTGGACGATAAAGGCATGACCCTCTATATCTTCGAAAAAGACACGCCCAACACCAGCAATTGCTACGACAAATGCGCCACCAACTGGCCGCCTCTGCTCACCACAGGGAGCCCCGTGGCGGGCGAGGGCGTGGATGCCTCCAAGCTGGGCGTCACTCAGCGCACCGATGGCACCTCCCAGGTGACCTATAACGGCTGGCCGCTTTACTACTACGCCAAGGATGCCGCCGCTGGCGATACCACCGGCCAGGGCGTGGGCGATGTCTGGTTCGTGATCGCGCCGGATGGCAGCGAGGTCAAAGGCGCACAGGCTGCCCCTCCAGTGGCTGCCACGCAGCCCCCGGCCTCGGCTTATTAGTCCCCTTGTTCAAAAAAAGCCTTCCTCTTCCCAGGGAAGGCTTTCCAATAATTCTGTGCTTCCCTAACACCTTGACCGCTCCATCGTTAAACTCCGCGAAACAGCATGCTCCCTGGAGGCGAAAATGAACCAATCTCAAAAACCACAGCAGGAGGAACTGCGCGAAAAGCTAACTCCTCTGCAATACCATGTCACCCAGGAGGAGGGCACGGAACCGGCATTCCGTAACGAATACTGGGATAACAAAGCCGCCGGCATTTATGTGGACGTGGTCTCCGGCGAGCCGCTGTTCAGTTCGCTTGACAAGTATGATTCGCATACCGGCTGGCCGAGCTTCTACCAGCCGCTGGAACCGGATAACATCGTCACCAACAGAGATCACTCCTTCTGGATGGAACGCACCGAGGTGCGCTCCAAAGGCTCGGATTCACACCTGGGCCACCTGTTCGACGACGGGCCCGAGCCCACCGGCCTGCGCTACTGCATGAATTCCGCCGCGCTGCGCTTCATCCCCATGGAGCGGCTGGAGGAGGAAGGCTACGGCCAGTATATGGCGCTCTTCACCGGGGACGGCGAGGGCAGCGGGCACACGCGCGAGGATCAACCCGACTAATTTCCGGCACTCACTCATCCAAAAAGAACGGCGGCAAAATTGCCGCCGTTCTTTTTCTATCTCTTTTACCTTCTCCACGCGTATATCCACGTTCATACGCGTTCTATTGTTCCCTGAGAAATCCTACTCCGCTTCGCCTGCCAGCTTGAGCCCTTCGAACCGCGCGGTATGCGGCCCCAGATAGTTCCCGAAGAAACCGGTCTCGGCGCTCCAGCGCACGTTCGCCAGCGCATCCAGGAAATTGCCGATCAGCAGACCGCCCTTGAAAGGCTTGCGGGCTCCCCCCTCCACAAGGTAACCCAGGCGCACCTCGGTGGCAAACTCTCCCGTGATCGCGTCCGGGTTGAACCAGGAGAACTGCACGATCTCCACATACGGCTCGCTGAGCAGGGCGAGGGCAGGCGTGGGACCGGGCTTGACCTCCATGCTGCCAAAAGCGCCCGTGGCGGGCAGGCCCATATAGTCCGCATACTTCTGGCTGGCGGTAAAGTTCACCAGCTCGTTATCCCGGATCAATTCCAGGCGCGCGGCGGGCAGGCCTTCCTCATCGAAGCGGTTCGAACCGGTGCCAAAGGGCAGCGTCCGGTTGGCCCAAAGGGTCAGCGGATCGCCCTTGACCTCGCCCCGGAACACGGGCTTGCCCAGGTCCCAGGCGCTGAACTTCGAGTATTTGGAGGCCGCGCTGCCCTGGAACTGGATCACGCTGCCGTTCAGGTCGTCGCCCGATATAAAGCCCGCCAGCGTCTGGTCGCGGATCACCACCGGCCCCTCCCAGTTGGGCGCGGTTCCGGCATGCAGCAGGTCCAGCGTGGCGCGGGCGCGCTCCTCCACCGCCGCCTCGATGTGCAGGTCGGAGGCCCGGCGGCGCGTCATCTCATCAAAACTTTCCACTTCCAGGCCATCCCGGTCCGCGCGCAGCACCATCTCGACATTGGTGAGCGTGGAGTCCTCTTCCACATCCACACCCCGGCTGTTGACCAGGCGGGTATGGATGAGTTCCCCGAAACACTCTCCGGCGGTCATGCGCACCCCGGCAGTCCCGGCCCCCGCGCGGCGCATCTTCTCCATCAGCGAGGCCATCACGCCCTCCGGGTTCTCCTGCATCTCAGGGTCCACCAGTTGGACATCCGGCAGGGCAGCCGGAGCGGGCAGCGAATAGACCGGGTTGGAGACCAGGCTCGCCACCAGGGCCGCCTGGCTGAGCGACTCCTCAATGTTCCCGCCGGGCAGGATGGTCACATCCCCCGTGCCCATCGTCTCGCTGCCATCCGCGGCGCGGCCAGTGCAGAACACGTTGACCTTATAGATCTCGGCCTCCACCTTGCGGGCTGACTCGATGCCGCGCGGCACTGCGAAGGACTGCACGCCGCGCGAGCGGATCTCTCTTACCGTCCAGCCCGCCAGGTCCTTGCGGCCTTTCAGGGCATTCATGATATCGTTCAGCATCATCCCAGCCTCGCCTTCATCAGCAAATGCGGCCCGCCCGACGCCACAGGAACGATCTCCTTGTGGCCCTTGCCGCAGTGACCGCCGTCCATTTCAAGCTTGTTCTCCACCGCGCTGATGCTCCCCAGCACCACGGGCACATAGCCTGAGACACCGATGGGCGCGTAAACCTTGTCCGTGATGCGGCCGCCGCGGATCTCATGACCGTAATGGCAGCTGACCTGAATGCCCCAGCCCAGCGGGTCTTCCATCCCGGAAGACCACTTGTCGAGGTAGATGCCGTGGTCCACCTGGGCAAGCATCTCCTCCAGGGTGCTGTCCCCCGCGGCGAAATAAGTGTTGCTCATGCGCGCATAGGCTTTGCGGCTGAAATCCTGCCGGCGTCCGTTGGCCGAGCGCGGGATGCCAAGCGCGGCGGCGGAATATTTATCCGTGATGCCCCGGCGGAAGAAGCCGTTCTCGACGATGGTTGTCGGGCTGGCCATCTGGCCTTCATCATCGAAGAAATAGGAGCCAAAACTTCCAGGCTGGCTGGGATCATCGCCGATGTTGACCAGGTCGGAGCCGACGCGCTGGTCCACGAAGCGCGCCGCCTGGGCGCGCTCCTTGAGGAACATATCCGTCTCCACGCCGTGGCCGAAGGACTCGTGGCAGATGGTGCCGCTCACACCCGGGGCGGCGATCATCGTGTACTCCGCCGGCTCGATCCGGCTGGCGGTCAGCAGGTCGGCGGTGCTTTTGATCAGGCGGTCCATCTCCTCTTCGCTGAAGTCGAGCAGTTCCATGCCGCCGGTCCCGCTCTTGGTCACCCAATCGTATTGGACCTGCCCGCCCTCACCCGCCATGAAGATGATGAGGAACATATTCACGCGCTGGATGCGCTGGGCCAGGTCGGCTGTGCGGCTGGCAAAGACCGAATGCTCATTGACCTCGGCATAGCGCACTTGCACGTTCACAATGCGCTTGTCGCGGTCGCGCAGTTTCTGCTGGAGCGCGCGGCAGCGGTCCAGCTTCTCCTGCACCGTCAGGGTGGCAGGATCGATCTCCATCGCCGTGATAAAGTCCGCGCGGCGGGGGGATTCCTCCGCGGCGCGATACGGCTTGAAGCCGCCCTGCTTGAGCAGTTCGGCGGCCGCAGCCTCGACCCGCGCCCTTTCAAAGCCGCCCACGGAGCGCTCGTAGATGGTCTCGCCGTCGAAAGCAGAGAAGACCGTCCCGGCGCTGGGCCGGCGCTCGTTGATCTGTTCCTCGCGGTTATCCACCTGGATTACCATGCCGCCGCGCGAAGCCAGCAGCCCGGTGAATTCCGGGCCGCGCTCCCCGGCTGCATCCACGATCTCCTTCAAGCGCGGACGGAGATCCATCATTGCCTGGGGCATTCTCATTTCTGACATGCTACCTCCTGAGGGATGAACCCTTCAAGTATACCTGAGAGGAGAAATGAAAAAAACCCTCTGCAGGAGGGGAAGCAGGGTCGGATGGATCATTGTGTTCAGTAGAGGCGGGTCTCGCGAAGCATTATCACCCCATACAGTCCGATCACAGGACTCTCCGAGACCCGCCCGTATTACGCGCGGATAACGGGTTTACGAATGGGCCGCCTGGCGCCGGTACCAGGCGCCGCGCAAGCGGCCCCATAGCATGGCGATTGAGCGCCGCACCGCCGGGATGCGGAAGATCATCAGCACGATGAGCACCAGCGCATAGATGAGCGGCTTGAGGATATCGCCTTGCAGCGCAAAGAAAGTCCCCTTCTTCCCCCATGCATAGTGCAGGACTGCCAGGGGCGCCAGGTAATAGACCAGCGAGTGCAGCTTCTTCCATCGCTTGCCCAGCCGCCGTTTCCACACATCGAAGGAGGTGACCGCCAGCGGGATAAGCATGAGGAAGGCAAGCGCGCCCACCAGGATATAAGGCTTTTGGAAGATCGTCTGAATGAGCAGGCTCCAGGCGAAGCCGTAGTCCAGGTCCATGAAGATGACCACATGGATGGTGGCATACATGAAGGCATACAGCCCCAGGGCGCGGCGGCGCTTGATCGGTTCCTTCCAGCCGAACAGGCTGCTCATCGGGCTGCAGGCCAGGCTGAACATCAGCAGCGTGATGGCGGCGCGCCCGGTGCGCTGCTCCAGCGCCTGGATCGGGTTGGCGGTGAGGTTGGCGGTGAGGGCATCCACGAGCAGGCGCGCGCGGGGATCCACGCGCCGATGTGGACAAGGATTTGAAGAGGGGTGTAACGGTTAAGGACTTTCATTTTTCCGGATGAGACTTTACCATGAAGAGATTAAACTTTGAGCAGTGGGCTGCCGGGAACGCGCCTTAATAATCCTTGATCAGGTCCATGCCCGCGTACAGACTGGCAACCTGGTCGGCATAGCCGTTGAACATCAGCGTGGGCCGGCGGCTGAGCTCGCCGATGCGCCGCTCGGAGGCCTGCGACCAGCGCGGGTGCGGCCGCTTCGGGTTGACGTTGGAGTAAAAGCCATATTCGTTGGCGCCCAGTTTGTTCCAGAAGGTGTCGGGCTGATCGGCCACCAGTTCGATCTTGACGATGGACTTGATGGATTTGAAGCCGTACTTCCACGGCACGACCAGCCGGATGGGCGCGCCATCCGCGGCCGGCAGCGGCTCGCCGTACAGGCCGGTGGCCAGGATGGTCAGGTCGTGCATGGCCTCGTCCAGGCGCAGGCCCTCGGTATACGGCCAGGGATAAAAGAAGGATTTCTGCCCCGGCATTTCCTCCGGGCGCGAGACGGTCTCGAAGCGCACGTATTTCGCCTCGGAGATGGGCTCCACTTCCTTGAGCAGGCTGCCGAGCGGGAAGCCGGTCCACGGGATGACCATGCTCCAGGCTTCCACGCAGCGCAGGCGGTAGATGCGCTCCTCCTGGGTGAACTTCTTGAGCAGGTCTTCCATGGCGAAGTTTTGCGGCTTGCCGCACCAGCCCGCCGACCTCCACGTCCCAGGGGCTGGGCTGGAATTTCCCGGCGAGGACCGCGACACCCTGCTTGTCCGTCGGTGAACTCGTAGAAATTGTTGTAATGGGTGATGTCCTCGAAGGAGTTGACCGGATCACCCAGTTCATCCTTCATCCCGTTCGCCTGGGGAACCGGGCCGGCCGGGGTCGCCGTGGCCTTCGGCGCGCAGGCTGCCAGGAAGGCCGCCCCCGTGGCTATACCGGCGGCTTTGAGAAAATCGCGCCGGGAGAGGTACAGCGAATCAGGGGTGATCTCGGACGGAAGGACGGGTTGGGGTTTGTATTTTGTGGACATGGTTGCCTCTATGTTTTGGATGGATCAATTTTCGGCCAGCAAGGCTTGAATGGCGGTCTCGGTCTCGGCGTAGGCGCCTTCGCCGATGTGCACATAGCGGATGCGGCCGTTCTTGTCGATCAGGTACAGGGCGGGCCAGTAATGATTGTTGAAGGCGCGCCAGTTGTCGCCCTCGTTGTCCTGCACCACGGGATATTCAATGGCATTGCGCGCCACCGCATCCTGCAGGTTTCCCAGGTCCGCTTCATAGTCGAACTCGGGGAAATGGTTGCCGATGATCACCAGCCCCTGGTCCTGGAAGCGGCTGTTCCAATCCTTCAGGGAAGGGATCACGTGCTGGCAGTTGATGCAGCCGAAGGTCCACATCTCCACCAGCACCACCTTGCCGCGCAGGTCCGCCAGGCGCAGCGGGGCTTCGGCATTCAACCAGGTGTCGCCGGAAAGCTCGGGAGCCGGGCCCATGTCGGGCAGGTCGGCTTCAGGTTTGGGCGCCGCGGCCCTGGATGGGGAGGCCGCCAGCGCAGCATCCGGTCAGAAAAAGGAGCGAGAGGAGGAAGATTGATCGTTCCATCGTTATATCCTTTGATGGAGCGATGATAAAGAATCTTCATTACGAGAGTCTTACGGGAGTCTGAGAGGGGCGTTAAGCTTTCCTGCCTGCCGCCGGAGGAGCCGGGCTGGGAGTTATGGGAAGCGTGAAGACAAATTCAGAGCCGCTACCCGGGGAACTGGCCGCCCTGATCTTCCCGCCGTGGGCTTCGATGATGCTGCTGGCGATGGCAAGCCCCAGCCCCGCGCCGCCGGTCTCGCGGCTGCGGGATTTCTCGCCGCGATAGAAGCGTTCAAAGATATGCGGCAGGTCTTCCGCCGGGATACCCTCTCCCGTATCGCGGACACTCACCTCCACGCAATTGTCCAGTCGCATGGCTGTGACCGTGACGCGGCCCTCGGCAGGCGTATGGCGCAGGGCATTGGCGATCAGGTTGTTGAGAGCACGCCCGATGCGCCGCGTGTCCATGAATCGG
>CAWEKL010000003.1:0-384538 GCA_963809585.1 uncultured Chloroflexia bacterium
CAAGAGCCCAGAACAGGTTGCCGACTTGGTCCCTGGCTTCGGGGATGAAGAGTGGATTACCCGACCTCGCGTAGAGCGCGCACGTTCCCTTGAAGTCCTGAACGTAGATATCGGGAGCGAGGAGATCGGCCGGAGGCGCCCCCGCCCGCCATACATCCATCACGCGGGCGACCGGACCGCCGCTCGGCCAGTCGCCAGGCAGCAGTTGCTCCGGGCTGCGGTCCCAACCAGGCGTTGACATACATGGGGATGTTCAGTTCGGCCTTCCCTTCGCTGATCACCTTGTCGAGATAGCGCGAGTAGTGCCACGCCATGAACACCTCTTCCGCCCATTCGTCGTTGCCGAAGACCTCCGCCCACGTCCCCGATGTCTTGTAGCCGTTGCGGCCCCAGACCTCTTGCATCTCGGGCAGGAGAGTCGCCTTGTTCTTGGTGAAGTAGTTCATCAGCTCGGTCGGAACCGGCTTCGTCCACGCGGCTTCCGCCAGCGGCGAGCGATCCCGGCTGTCGCCCAGCAGGCCCATCTCGTTCTCCACCTGCATCATGACGACCGTGTGCTGAGGATCGACTTCCTTGATGTGGCGCATCAAGGCCCGGAATGCCTTGGCGTCGGCCAGCATCGACGCCTCTCCCAGCGGGCTTAAGGGTCCCATCCTCGCGCCCCCTCCTCCGCGAACCCGCCGCCGCGCCCCGTGGCCCGGGTTTGTCTGCTGGACGAGGAAATCGCTGCGGATTCGCCTTCACCCAGAGCGGCACATAACTGGAACCGCCGTTCTTCCAGGAGGCAAACCAGATGAGGACGAGGCGCATGTTCCTCTTCCGGGCCTCCTGGATCTGCGCATCCACGAGGGTGAAGTCGAACTTGCCCTCCTCCGGCTCTAGCAGTTCCCAATTCACGGTCCCGATGACCGTGTTGAGGTTCAACTTGCTCAGCTTCTCCCAGATCGGCTTCATGTACTCGACGCTGGAGGCGCTCGAGTTGTGTAGTTCGCCGGCGAGCATGATGAACGGCTTGCCGTCCACGAACAACTGCTTTACCGCACCGTTCTGCTTGATTTGAGGCAACGGCTTCGAGATTTTTCGCGTGGGGTCACGGTCGCTGTCTGCGCCAGCAGGATCATCGAGGCAAGCACCAGCGGTCCCACCGAGTCTCGATAGCGATTCATTTGACTCCTCTCACTGGCGCAGCCCACGGCGGCCGTCACCCTTGAGCTGCCACGACAGCCGAGGCGGCGCCGAATCGACGCCCAACGGGTCCACCATCCAGTCGCAGCGCAGCTCCGACTGCGGTCAGTGACCCAGGATCCCCGGCGACGGCGCGCCCCGCGCGCACCCCCGGCACGATGGGGAGAACGATCGGCGCCATCCGGCCGAAGGCGGGAAGGACGCCGGACTTCACTCGGTCCGGAGCAACACGTGATGGCATCAGCCCGCAGGTGTCGTGACTCTCACGGCTGAATCGAGCGTCACCGGGCCGAGCAGGCCCGATCTTCGGAGTGGCGCATCCTTGGGCCAAACCCTGATGATGCTGAACGTGAACCGGCCCGTGGGGCTCGGCTTGCCGTCGAGAAGCCACTGCGGGTACCTCGAGATGTTCTGCCGCAGGCCGAGGGGTGGCGCCACGGCCGGGAGCGGCGGCTTCGTCCATCGCCGCCGCGCCCCCGCTGACGCTCCACTCGCAATCCTCCGGGAGATTCGCGTCGCCGATCAACCGGTTGGGCCAGAGATTCACCACCGTCAACTCCAGCGCGTTGGCGCCCGCACGTGCTGCGCTGGTGATGTCGATCCGGAACGGCTTCTTCCAGAGGATGCCGAGTTCCCGACCGTTCAATCTCACCCTGGCCATCACCTGCACCTCACCGAGGTCCAGGAATACGATCGTGGTCTCGCCCGAGCAGTGCGGCCGGTATCTGGATCGTCTTGCGTAGGTCGCGCTTCCGGAGAAGTATCGCACGCCTGGGTCGGGGTGGTCGCTCCACGAGATCAGCTCCGGCAACTCGATGCGCGGCGGAGCGCCCCAATTGGGCGTGAACCGCACCTCCCACGGGCCCCGTTATCTTCACGGGTTCGGGCAGCGCCCCGACCCGGACCAGGCGATCTGTCTCCCTTGGCCGTGGCCAGGCTGTACTGCCCGGGTTGCAGCACGAGGCTCTCATACGTCCCTCGCGGCCCCCGACTCACCTGGATCATGCTCCCGATATCGGTGGTCAACGGGCGGTCGTTGCACGCCATCGTTGTGAGCCGGTCCGATTCGGGCGCGGCGTCTGGGCGAAACACCACGAACACCGAGCCGAACTCGGGCGAGGTGGACGGGCAGGCTGGTGATGCCGCTCGCCTCCGAGTACATCGCCGGCCTTTCGATCCGCCCCGTCTCCGGCCACCAGAGCTCCGGACGACGTCCGCTCACCCGGAAGTTGCAGACGGCTTCGGACGGCGCGTTCTGCTTGTTGGCGACGAAGTAGACTTCGGAGCCGTCTTCCGCCCGGCGGTGGATGTAGCGGAACGGCGCAGGGATTGCCGCACGAGAAATCCGGCGGGACTCCCATGGCTGCCAGCACTTCCTGCGGCGTGTGACCCCAGATCACGCGGCCCTTACCCACCCGGCGCTCCCCGGGGTTCTGCGTGTCGCCCCAGAGACGACCCACGACTTGCTTCAACTCGGCTTCGCACCGGGGATAGTTCATGAGACTCGGTGATTTCACCGGTGGCGGCCCGACGACGACCATGCCTTCGTTGACCAGCGCCTCGATCTTCTTCGCGAGCTCGGGCGTCATCACGCCGGCCATCACCTGCTCGCCCGGCGCCGGCAACACCATCAGCCGGTAGCTCATTCCGTCGGGCAGGACGATGCGGCCGTCTTCGATCGAGATCCGCTTGAAGCACGACGTCCGCCGTGCATCCGTCGAAGTTGTATCCCGGCGGGTCCGGCGGAACGGGATTCGAGTAGTCGACGCCCGGAGGCATGAACCGGTTCGGCACGGCTTCGGCCTGCAAGTACAGAGAGGTCCGCGACGAACAGACCGTTCTGCAGCAGGTACTGGCAGCGCGTGAGGTACTCGTGCCAGGGTGTCGTCTCCTCCCACCAGGTCTGAGTGCGCTCGTAGTGGACTCCCCAGTAGGCCATGGTCATACCCGGCTTGCGGTTCAACCAGGGCTGCATGGCGTACCGATGGAAGATGAAGCGGTTGATCCCCGCGCAAAACGCCCAGTCGCCTTGAGGCTTCAGGGTGGCGGGATGCGCCAGCCAGTTCTCGCCCGGCATGGCGGTGAACGCCTCGGCGGGAGTGACTCGTCTTCCATAGACGTGGGCGGCCGACACCATCGCCGGGGTCCAGGCATAGGAGCGGTAGGTGCTCGGGTTGAAATCCCCCGACTCGCCCACCGGCTGGCCTTCACGCCGGTACCAGAACTCGGTCTGCGGTTCGTCCGCCTCGCCCGCAACCCGGATCTCGTCGAGGGGATCCCCATCCAGGGCTTCCATCGAGAAGCGGATCCCGGCTCGGTTGGACAGCTCGCGAAGGTGCCCGGCGTAGTTCTCGGCGATCAAGTCCGAGATCGTCTTCCGCAAGTCCCAGAGGAACCGTTCCGTGATCTCCACGTCGCCGACCACCCGGCCCGCCATCGCCGGCAGGAAGGGCAGAATGTCGTAGCCGCATCGCTTCCGGAACTCCTCCGGGAACGACGGCGTCCAGTTCTGCGCTCCGACTTCCCAGCTGTCGACGTGCGTGGAGACCAGTGTCTTGCCCGTGAGAGGGCCGGCGAGGGCCATGACATCGCCGACGAACTTCTTGAAATGCGCTTCGACCGCCGCCTTGCTCATCTTGTCGCATTCCAGGCCCAATCCGCCCGCCGGGCTGGGGTGGTTGGATGCGCCCGTCGAGCCGTGTCCGAACCTCAACACGGTCCAGTGGCCAGGCGGCACGTCCCAGGAAAGGCGGCCGTTTTCGTACCGAGCGGTCAAGTCGATGATCTGTCCCCGATCGATGCTGGCATCCGCCGGCACGGGCTCGTACGCGATCGGCAACATCGGCAGGCCGATGGTCGAGGCGCGCCTTCCGGCTCCACCGGGGGCAACGGGAGGAGTGGAGAAGGCCTGGAATCCCGCCTTGAGCTGGATGTTGGAGATCCTGTAGGAAGCATCCTTCGGCGTCGGGAATGCAATCACCGCGATGTCGCGGTAATAGCCGGCTCCCAGGGTGGGCGGCTCGCCCTCTCCTGGCGCGGCTCCCGCCGCCGGCGCCGCCCCGGCGCCCGGTGCTCCTTCGGGAGGCGTGCCCCTGCGCCCTTCCGATGGTAGCTGCGGCAGTGGAAGCGCATCATCGAATCGACGTCCGCCCGCCATCGAGAGCTCCGAATACAGTACCCGCTGCATGGACGTTTCAGGGGTGATCCAAGGCCCCCCGCTGCCCGTCCAGCCCGTGCCGTCGTTCATGTTGATCACGAGCCCCAGCCGGCCTGCCTCCTGGCAGGCAAAACGGAACATCTCCCGCCAGGGCTCGGTGCCGAAAGCAACCGGGCCCTGGGGTCTGCCGTCCACCTCCATGATCAGGACGCCCCCGATGCCCACGCGTCGCATGGCCTCGAGGTCGGCGGTGATTCCCTCCTGCGTGATGTTGCCGTTGATCCAGAACCAATAGACCCAGGGCCGCGCGGCGTCCGGTGGCTTCGCAAAACCATCCGCCAGTTGCGAGGTGGTGGCCGCGGCGGCCACCTTCCGAGGGGAAAGGGTCAACCAGAGCCCCGCCGGAACCCCCGCCGCGCACCCAAGGAACTCTCGGCGGTCTACCTTGCGATTCATCTCTGTCCTCCTACCCGCCCCGGGGACGACGGCCACGGCGTAGGCACCGAGCGATTCACTTCCGTTGCCGAGTCTCGACGAAACCGGCGGCTGCGATGCCGTCGTCTGGTCCACCCACTCCCGGCGGCCGCTCGCCGCCTCGGGCACGGAGAGATCTCGCTAGCTAGCAGATCCGAAGCGACGTCCATGTCGAGCAGGCTTCCCAGCTTCTCGATCTTCGACGCGACATGGCCGACGCCCACGGCGCAGTGGTGCGCGGGACCGTGGCCGCTCCAGTTGTTGACGTAGGCGCGGGCCCCGATCGGGAAGCGGTAGCGGCTGTTCGTGTTGCCGATTTCCAGGATCGGCCCGGGGACCGACTCGCCTTCGGCGACGAGCAGCTTCAGCCGCCGGTCTCCCGTCTGCATTCCAACGGCAGGGAATGCCGGCGGCGCGATGGCTGCCTATGCGGCACGCGCCGGGATGCGCGCGGCTGTCTATATGCCAAAGGACACTCCTGCGGCCAACATCGTGGAGAGCCGCATTGCCGGGGCGGAGGTGGAACTGGTCGATGGTGTCATTAGTGACGCTGCGCGCATGGCAGGCGCGCGGGCAAAGAGCGAGGGCTGGTTCGATGTCTCAACCTTCAAGGAGCCTTACCGCCTCGAGGGCAAGAAGATCATGGGCTGCGAACTGGCCGAGGGATTCGATTGGGAACTGCCGGATGTGATTCTGTATCCCACTGGCGGGGGGACGGGGTTGGTGGGAATGTGGAAGGCCTTCGAGGAATTGGAGGCCCTGGGCTGGCTTAAGAGTCCAAAGCGCCCGCGCCTGGTCTCGGTGCAGGCCGAGGGCTGCGCGCCGGTGGTCAAGGCGTTCGAAGCCGGAGCGGACAAGTGTGAATTCTGGGAAGGTTCACAGACGATCGCCTCCGGGCTGCGTGTCCCGCGCAGTTTCGCCGACAGGCTCATTATGAAGGATATTTACGAGAGCGAAGGAACAGCCGTGGCCGTGAGCGATGCCGCCATCCTGCAAGCCCAGCGCGAATGGGCTGCTGCCGAAGGAATGTTCACCGCGCCCGAGGGCGCTGCGACCCTGGCCGCGTTGAAGATCCTGGTGGAGTCCAATTGGGTGCAGGCGAGCGAGCGCATTGTCCTGTTCAACACCGGCTCGGGGCTCAAGTACCTTGACCTGCTCCAGGGCTGAGATCAGAACAGCGCCGGGGATACCTCTTCGAGCATCTCAAAGGCCGGTCGGGCAAAGTAATAACCCTGGAAGATATTCGTCCCAATGCCCCGCAGCCAGGAGTACTCGCGCACCGTTTCCACCCCCTCGCCCATCATCTCGATCCCCAGCTGCTTGCAGATGCGGGAAATGCCCTTGACGATGGTCTGCTTGACCGGGTCGCGGTCGATGTTCGCGATCAGGTTGCGGTCCAGTTTGAGGTAATGCGGCTGGTATTCGACCAGCAGTTTCAAGCCCGAGTAGCCGGTGCCGAAATCGTCAATGGCCGTCTGGAAGCCGAAGCCCTCATAGGCCTCGAAGATATCCACGACGCGCGCATAGTCCACCAGTTTCTCCGCCTCTGAGACCTCGAAGACGATGTTCTCGGTGGGAAAGCCGCAGTCCAGCGAGGCCTGCAGCGTGGCGCGGATGTTGAATGCCGTGCGGTACAGTGCGTTCGGAAACAGGTTGAGGTTCAGCCGGGTCTGCATGTTGAGCCGCCGGGCGAGGGCGATGGCTTTCACGCGGCAGTCCTGGTCGAACCCGTAGAGTTTGGTGCGCGGCACACGGCAAAATACATCGGCGGAGGGCTCGCCTAAAGGCCCTCTCACAAGGGCCTCAAAAGCCACCACCTGCCGGGTATTGGCATTCACAATGGGCTGGAATGCAAAACTGAAATCGAAATTCACGCCGTTGACGTTCCTGAGTGCGGTGCTTCCCCTTCGACGATCACGGTCACATGATTGCATGCTGTTCTTCCTTGTCTGCTTGATGACCCCTGTCCTTCAAAGATGCCAGCATCCCAAGCTTACCCCTGCAGCGGAAAAATGTTTAGCCGAAAAAGTGGGAATTATTGCATCGCATTTTTGACCATCGGCTGGGTAGCGTGTCAAAACCGGGAGCTGGAAGCTCCGCTGCGCCGCCAATTCCCGGCGGAATCATCAATGTTATAATTTAATCTTAATGTCCCCCCAAGTGACGCTCATCGCGGTCATCCTATTGCTGCTGGGAGCGGCCCTAAGTTACTTTTTCGGCATTCGATCGGTACAGGCCAGCCGCAGGCTGGCCAATTACCGTTTAAGGAAAAATTCTCTGGCCCGCGGGCGGGGCTCTTTCGTGGTCGCAGCCCTGCTTCTGGTCTTTTCCATCGTCCTGATGATGGCCGGACGCAATTCCGCGAAGAACCAGCCGGTGCCCACCGGGACCTCTGCCTCGCCGCTCGCTACGGCGGTGGTTACCACTCCCTTGCCCACTCTGGGCAGCGCGGCCGCCTCCGGCGCACAGCCCATCTCGATCACTCCTGCGGTTCCGACTTCGCCCCCTGCGTCCTCCACGCCGGTCCTGCCCTCGCCTACATTTTTCACTTTCACGTCCACGTCTGCCGTCACTCCAACCCCGGCGGTGGCTGCCTCTGCGCCTGCGCTGCCGATCAGCATCGAGGCCATCTTCCAGAGCTCGGTGACGCCCGCGGCAGACATCCGCATCGGCGCACTGCGCTTCTCCACCGAGATGAACGGCTTGCAGCCGGTCGGTCCCGGTTTCCTGTTCCGCAACCCCATCAAGAAAATGCACGCCGTCTTCTCCTATGAGCAGATGGCTCCCGGCACGCAATGGACCGCGGTCTGGTACCGCGATGGGGAATTGAAATACTTCGAGACCCGCGTCTGGAATGGTCCCGCATCCGGCGTAAGCTTTTCCCGCTGGGAACAGCCTGCCGTGGATTGGCTGCCGGGCAAATACGAAGTACACATTTATGCCGGAACCCAGTGGAAGGTCTCCGGCGCCTTTACCCTTGTCGGAGATCCGCCCACGCGGACAGCCGCGCCGACGGTAACCTCCACCCGCCAACCCACCGGAACGCCTACGCTCACCAATACCCCTGCGCCGACCGCCACCCCCAGCGCCACCCGCACACCGGTCCCGACTGCGACGGTGACACGCACGCCCACGCGTACCCCGACCTCCACATCCACCCCGGTCAGCCTGGGCGCACTGGCTCCCAAAGCCGCGAGCCTCACCCCGACCGGGACGTTCACAGACACCCCACGGCCGACCTCGACCGCAACCCCCACTTTCACCCGCACCTCCACGGCCAGCCCGGTCCCCACGGATACGGCAACCCTCCCGCCGACCCTGACCGCTACGTTCACGCCAAGCCCCACCTCCACGGTCGGCCCTTCGCGGACCCCGACACTCACCTCCACACCGCAGACCTCAACCGTCAAGGTCTATTTCACCAACAGTCGCAGGCTGGCGGACCGCGCCGCGCCCTTCGAGGAAGCTGTGGTGCGCCAGATCAGTTCCTCGGCCAACCCGGTGGCTTCCGTCCTGGATGAATATTTCACCGGCCCGAACGCCGGGGAGCAGAGCCGCGGCCTGACCGCTTACTGGAATGGGTTTATCGGCTACCGGCGGGTGGAGTTCTCGGATGGCATCCTGAATGTTTATCTGATCGGCTATTGCCAGTCGAGCGGAGACGGCTATAACATTGCCACCCCGCTTACGCTTACGCTCAAGCAGTTTCCGGGCATCTCGTATGTCAAGCTTTACGACGAATACGAGCGCACGCATGACCCGCTGGGGAGAGCGGATTCGGCCCCCGACTGTATCGCGGTCACCTTCACACCGGCGCCAACGTTGACCTTCACGCCCACGCGCACCCCCACCGCCTCCCCCACCGCGACAGCGACCTCCACGCCTACTCATACCGCCACCTTCACCCCGCTGCCCACGGCGACCCCGACAGATACACCTCTCCCAACGGCGACACCGCTGCCCACCAGCACGCCCACGAAGACCGCCAGCCCCACGGCTTCCCCGACCCTGCCGCCCACACTGACCCCCACACCTCCGCTTGTGCCTGTGACGTTGTATTTCACCGACCTCAACCGCTTGCGCAATGGCACTCCGCCGTATGATGTCGCTGTCACCCGCCAGATCCCCTCGTGGGAGAACCCGGTCAAGGTGGTGCTGGATGAATATTTCCACGGGCCGAGCGCGGAGGAGCAGGCGCGCGGGCTGACCGCCATTTGGAACGGCTTTGTCGGCTACCGCAGCGCGGAATTCGCCGATGGGATTTTCCGAGTTCATCTTGCCGGACGCTGCCAGATGGATGCCAGTGGATATGATCTTTCTGTGCCGCTGACGCTTACCTTGAAGCAGTTCCCCTCGTTCCAATACATCAAGCTCTATGATGAACTGGACCGCACCCGCGACGCGCAGGGACAGACCGATTCGGCTCCACTTTGCATCGCGGCAACAGCTACTCCGACCTGGACGGCCACCAGCACTCCCTCGCGGACACCCACTCCCACTCTGACCCCCAGCCCGACGAACACGCCGACGGATACGCCGACCTTTACGGTTACACCCAGCCCAACAAATACGCCCACTTACACGCCTCTGCCAAGTGCCACTCCCACCTGGACCGCTTCGGCGACGGCCACCAGCCTGCCAACGGCCACCTCTACGCAAACCCCTCTGCCCACAGCAACATCGCGTCCCTCCTCGACGCCAACTCTCACGGCTACCACGATTTCGACCAGCACCCCTTCGCGCACACCTCTGCCCACAGCGACATCGCGTCCCTCCTCGACGCCGACTCGTACAGCTACCGCTATTCCGACCGGCACCCCTTCACGCACACCTCTGCCCACGGCGACGCCGCGCCCTTCCTCGACGCCGACTCTCACAGCCACTACCATTCCGACCAGCACCCCTTCGCGCACACCGCTGCCCACAGCAACGGTACAGCCATCCTCGACGCCAACTCTCACAGCCACTGCCATTCCAACCGGCACCCCTTCGCACACCCCGCAGCCCACCGCGACGCCGCGACCCTCCTCGACGCCGACCCTCACGGCCACCACAATTCCGACCAGTACCTCCTCCAGGACTCCGCTGCCTACGACAACGGCACAACCCTCCTCGACGCCGCGACCCTCCTCGACGCCCAGCTCTACAGTCACGCCGCAGCCGACCAATACTCCCATCCCCACACGCACTCTGCGCGCTACCGCCACCGCGCGGCCATCCTCAACCCCAACGCGGACGGCCACCGCCATCCCGACCAGCACATCTTCGCAAACACCGCCCCCCACAGCGACCGCGCGGCCTTCGTTTACTCCCACGCTGACCCAAACCCCCCGGCCGACCAATACGCGCCTGCCCACTCGGACACTCCAACCCAGCGCCACTCCGCTGCCCACGCTGACCCCGTCTGAGACTGCAACTTTCACTGCCGTCCCCACGGCCACCTCGACGCGCACGCCGCTGCCGACCAGTACCGCCACCTTTACGGCCACATCCATCCCGACAAATACAGCCACGGCAACCCGGCTGCCATCTTTGACGCCCACCTTTACCGCTACTTTCACTTTCACCCCGATACCGACGAATACTCCCTCGTTTACTCCCTCGCCGCTGCCTACGAACACTTACACGCCAACGCCGACCCG
This sequence comes from uncultured Chloroflexia bacterium, assembly GCA_963809585.1. GTDB lineage: Bacteria > Chloroflexota > Anaerolineae > Anaerolineales > Villigracilaceae > JACPVF01. The sequence goes on from CAWEKL010000003.1 coordinate 10,459, forward strand.
CGGTGTGACCCAATCGCCGACCATTACGGCGTCTCCGCTGCCTAGCCTTACCGCAACCCGGACGCCGCTTCCGAGCGCTACGAACACGCCTTCGCTCACCCCCACGCGCACACTAACACCGACGCGTACCGCCGTTCCCACGCGCACCTTGACGCCTACAAGGACGCTCAGGCCGACCCAGACCTTCACCCCCACGCGCACACCTACTCTAACCCGCACACCTTCGCCCACCTTTACTGCCACCTTGGATCCCAACTGTTACCGCGCGACATTCATCGCCGATGTGAGTATTCCGGATAACACACTGATCGCGGCTTCTTCCCCATTCACCAAAACCTGGCGTCTGCGGAACAGCGGTACCTGCACATGGACCAATGCCTACCGCATCGTCTTTGACCGGGGAGATGTGCTCTCCGCGCCGAACTTCCCAACCCTGCCCGCTTCCGTGGCGCCCGGCCAGGAGATCGATATTTCCCTGAACCTGCGCGCTCCCGATAAGGCTGGGACCTATCAGGGCTTCTGGATGCTCCAGGCTCCTTCCGGGCGGAGATTTGGTTTGGGGCTTTCGGCCAGGCAGCCGTTCTGGGTCAGGATCCGCGTCGCGACTGTCCAGCCGGGTGTGACCCCCGTGCCCACGCAGACGCCTTCGAGTGGGTATGCATTGGACTTCATCTCCTCGGCCTGTGACGCCCGGTGGACCGGCCCTGCCGGCGCGCTCCCCTGTTCCGGCGGGGAAAGTGGAGCGGGCGGCTCGATCAATACGATCGGACAGGCAAGGCTGGAGGATGGTTCCCTCTCCAGCCTGCCCGCGCTGCGCATCCTGCCTGGCACCGAAGACCGTCCCATTCAAGGCGTCTATCCTGCCTATTATGTGCTTCCCGGCGATCATTTCGTGGCCTCGGTGGGCTGCGAACAGGGCGCAGCGGCGTGCTCCGTCCTCTTCGAGGTTGCTTACCTGGATGAAGCCGGTGTGGAACACCTGCTCTGGTCCATCGGCGAGTTCCAGGATGGACGGTACTTCAGCCCCGACCTGGACCTGACCGCGCTGGCCGGGCAGAGGCTGAGCTTCATCTTGCGAGTCTCCGCACTGGGCTCTTCGCTGGATGACCGTGCACTGTGGGTCGGCCCTCGCATTGTTCACACTTCTGTGATCGTGGACACACCGGTGCCGGTTTCCACCCTTGTCCCGGCCACCATGTCGCCCGTTCCATCCATCGCCCCCACGCTGACTTCCTTACCTCCGGCCGCATCCCCCACGCCTGTGCCGGTACCACAACCAAACCCGCCCTCCTATTTGCGCCAGATCATCGACGCGATCATCGCATTCCTGCAGCGCCTCTTCGGTGGGTGAGGCAGGAAGCGGACGGGCAAGACCGCCCGCTTCCTGTCGGTAGATCACACCATGTAATCGGAAATGAGCTGCTTGAAGCGCGGATCCTTGCGGATCGAATCCAGGTCAGGGTCACGCAGCACCCAATCCACATAGGTTTGCTTGTTCTTCAGCGCCACCCGCAGCAGTTCGATGGACTGCTCGATATTTCCGCAGAGCGCTTCCAGGCATGCCTTGTTATATTCATTCTCACTGTTGTAAAAGTTTTTCATAGCTTTACCTATGTGCCTCTGTGCCAATTCTTCCAGTCCCATTTTTCGGTAGTACCCGCCCAGGGTGGCGTTGGCCAGGCTGTGATTGGGATCGATCTCGATCACGTCCTGAAACGCCTTCATGGCTTCTTCTTCAAGGCCCTCGATGGCGTACAGGATGCCAAGGTGGTGATGGTAGGGGGCTTTGTTGGGTTCTACTGCGACGGCCTGCTGGTAGGCCATGATCGCATCGCGATACCGGTGAGCAGATTTGTAGAGGGTGCCCAGGACATCCCATGCCGAGGCATTCCTCGGGTTGTTCTGCACCACGTACTTCCAGCGGCCGATCTCGTCCTCGATCTGTTCCAGTTCGTCGGCGGTTTGCAGGGGGTCAGGATCTTTGCCGGGTTGCACTTCCGCCTCGGGCTGCACTTCCACCTCAGGCTCTAATTCTGCCTCGACCTCTTGTTCGATTTCCTCGCCCGGGACGATGAACAGGTCTTCGGCGGGCTCCTCAGCGAGCGGCAGTTCCTGTTCGGAGGAGGCCAGGGGGAGAGCCGGTTCCCAGGATTCGTGGATCATGGTGCCGGGAAGCCGTCTGGCATATTGCAGGGAAGGCTCCACACCAATCTGCATCCGGTTCTCATTCCACGAGCCTTCAGGCTGGAGCGGCTCAGGCATCGGCTCGGGTTCCAGGGGCAGCCACTGGTCCAGCTGCTCCTCGGTGATGCCGGGGATATACACATCGGTCTCGTGTTCGAAGTTGGCCAGTAAAAAATCGTCGTCGATCCATCCCAGGTCCCGGTCGGCCGGGTTGATGATCGTCTCCGTGGCGGGCGCGGGTTCTTCCGGCATGCTCATGGTTTCGGCCGCGGGTTCGATCATTTCCAGATGGGAGAAGGTCTCATTTTCAGCCTGGATCTCTGCCTGCGGCTCTTCTTCATGAAGGATCTCCTCCGTCGCAGCCGCCTCGACAGGCTCCTGTTCACACTGTTCGTAGACGATCTCGATCGCCACAGCAGGTGCCGGGGTCTCCTCCAAAGGAGCCGCCTCGGTCGTGGGCTCTTCCAGAACGGCAGCCTCTAGGATGGGCTCCTCCTGCGGCTCCGTTTCGAGCAGGGAGTTTTCCATCTCGGGCGCAGGCTGTTCGATGACATCCATCGGGGTGTCCTCGATCGGAGCGGCTTCCAGCGGGGTGACATCCAGCAGGGCGATCGTCTCGGTGCCCGGTTCGGTCTCGTCCTCGGTTTCAATCGCCTCGATCATGGCGGATTCGGTCACTGCTGCAGGTGCTGCCAACTCCTCCAGGAGCGGCGTTTCAGTAACATTGGCGACCACCAGGCTGGCATGGATCACCTCGGTCTCGGTGACTTCGGATTCCTGCAGGGTTGCCTCGGCGGGTTCCGGTTCTACCAGGGGCAGTTCGACATGCACCGGGGCTGCATCCAGGATGGGCGTTTCCGCCGGCAGGCCTTCGCCTGAACCGCCATAGAGGATTTCCTCTGATTCCTTGCGGTCCTGGCTCAGTTCCGGCTTCAGCAGGTCGGCTTGCTGGTAGGCCATGATGGCATCCCGGTAGTTCTTCAGGTGGCGGTACACATCTCCCAGCCGGTACCAGGTCACTGCCTTTTCGGTCTCATCCACCAGCACCTCGATGCTGTGCTGGTAGAGGTCCACTGCTTCCGCAAAGCGTCCCTGTTTCACGTAGGTGAGGGCCAGGTTGCAGTAAGGCCTTCCGAAGCCGGCATCCAGTTGGATCGCCCGGTTGTAGGCGTAGGCGGCCTGCTGGTAAGTGCCGGACATGAAGTAAAGATTGCCCAGCTCGTTCCATAACTCATGTTCGCTCATGGGATACCTCCATTGGATTTCCCAATATCTATGCTGCGTAGCTGGCGCTCTGCTCCATCTGGTAATTGCCCAGAAGGCTGAAGCGGGACTGCAGAGACAGGTTGGTGTTATCGGGGTCCAGGTCGTCGGCCCGTTGGTAGGCTTCCATCGCATGATCGTATTCATTCAGGCGGCGGTAGACATTGCCAAGGCGGTTCCAGGACATGGCCTTGTCCTTCTCGCCGGTGAACAGCTCGATGCTGCGCTGGTAGAGGAGGATGGCTTCCGCGAAGCGGCGTTTGGTCACATAGGCCAGGGCCAGGTTGCTGTAAGCCCAGGGGAAGAAGCGATCCAGCTCGATGGCTTTGCTGTAGGCCAGGATGGAGTCATCGATGGCGCCGTTGTTGTAATACACATTGCCCAACTCGTTCCAAACATGCGCGTTCTTGGTGTCCATTTGAATGCGCAGGTCGCCGGAGGCATCCAGTGCGGTGACGGGCTCAGGGGAGGCAGCCGGCTCTTCAGGGGCAGCATTCTCCACTGCGACAGGCAGGCTGTTCATCACTTCGCCGTCATCCTTGAGGAACTCCTCGTAGGCGGCATGCTGGGGGACATCGGTCTCGGCGACAGGCTCTTCAACGGTGGTCTCCACCGGTGCTTCGGAGGCTTCCACGGGAGCCTCGGCAACGGGCTCGGCAGCGGCTTCGGTGATCTCAGGGGCTGCCTCGATCACAGGCTCGGGCTGGGCAGCTTCAGCAGGGGATTCGACTGAAGCTTCAGCAGCAGGTTCTGTCTCAGCAGAAGGTTCGGCGACGGGTTCGGTGACTTCGACAACCTCAGCAACCGGCTCTGCCTTGACAGGAGCTTCAACGACAGGTTCTGAGACGGGCTCGAGGATCTCTGCCACAGCTTCCACCTCAACCATCGGTTCCACCTGGGCGGCTTCCGCAACAGGCTCAGCGGTTTCGACAGGGGCTTCAGCGACAGGCTCGACGGCCTCTGCAACCGGTTCTGCCTCGACAGCGGTCTCAATGACAGGCTCGGCGTTGGCCGGGGCTTCTACTACAACCTCAGTGACTTCGGCAACCGGCTCAACCGCGGCAGGAGCTTCTGTATCAAGCTGCGCAATCTCAGCGGCCGGTTCGACTTGAAAGGGGGCATCGGCGGTGGGTTCAACCTCAGCGACGACCGCTTCCACTATGGCGGGCATTTCGGCGACTGCCTCAACCTCGGCGGGTGCTTCGGCAACGGCCTCAGTGATCTCGATAACCGCTTCCACTTCAACAGGAGTTTCGGCAACAGGTTCAGTAACCTCGGCGACTGCTTCCACTTCAACAGGAGTTTCGGCAACAGGTTCAGTAACCTCGGCGACTGCCTCAACCTCGGAAGGTGCCTCGGCAACAGTCTCAGTGATCTCAGCGACTGACTCAACTTCAACAGGAGCTTCGGCAACAGGTTCGGTGACCTCAGCAACTGCCTCAACCTCGGCGGGTGATTCGGCAACAGGTTCAGTAACCTCGGCGACTGCCTCAACCTCGGCGGGTGATTCGGCAACGGCCTCTGTGATCTCGACAACTGCTTCCACTTCAACAGGAGCTTCGACAACAGGCTCAATGGCCTCAGCGACTGCTTCCACTTCGGCGGGCATTTCAGCAACGGCCTCGGTGATCTCGGCGACTGCCTCTACTTCAACAGGAGCTTCGGCGACAGGCTCGGTGACTTCAGCGACCGCTTCCACTTCAACAGGAGCTTCGGCGACAGGCTCGATCACCTCAGCGATTGCCTCAACCCCAGCGGGCGCTTCGGCAGCGAGCTCGATCGGGCTCTCTGCGGCGGTAGGAACGGCCTCGACAACCGCCGGGACCACTTCTTCTACAGGAGCAGACGCTTCGTGCTGAGCTTGCACATCCACCAGGGAGACATCTGTCGTCTCGGTGCTGGTGTTCAGGGCGATCATGGATTCGGTGAAGGTCTCCACCACGGTCTGCACTGCGATCGGCGCTTCGGCCTCGGGCTGATCCACGATGGGAGTCTCTTCAACAGGCTCGGGCTGGACAGGTTCAGAGGCGAACTCGACGACGGCTTCTTCGGCCTGCTCGACCAGTTCCTCGGGAAGTCTGCCCATCTGTTCCGGGGTCTGCACAGCCTCAATCGCATCCACGGCTTCGGCCACGAGCGGAAGAATCTCATCCACGACTGGCTCAGGCATGACTACTTCGGCTTCGCCGGAGAGATCTTCCTCCAGCTCCTGCGCAGTCTCAGCGGCAGCCTCGAGGGCTTCCTCAGCCTGGCCATCTTCCACGATCAACTGGATCGGGTTGGCTGCTTCCACAGGGGCTTCCGCAGCTTCCACGGGGGCCGGGATTTCATCCAGCTCATCACGGAAACCGCCATTCTCATGGTCCAGTTCATCGGCCTTCTGGAAGGCCTGCACCGCCATGTCGTACTCGTTCATCTTGCGGTACAGGTTGCCAAGCCGGTTCCATGAAACCGCCTTGTCCTTGTTATCATCGAGCAAATCGATGCTCTTCTGATACAGGAACACGGCCTGCTCGTGGTCATCCTGGGTCACATAGGTGAGCGCCAGGTTGCTGTAAGGCCACCCCAGGTTGGGGTTCAGCTCGATCGCCTTCTTGAAGGCGTGGATGGCTTGATCATACGCTTCGGTCCGGAAGTATGCGCTTCCGAGATCGCACCAGTTTTGCGCATTGGCGGGATCCATCTCAATGGCTTTCTGGTAGGCAGTCACGGCTTCGCGATTCCGATCTTGTTTATCAAACACGTTTCCCAGACGGATCCAGGGGTTGATGAAGCGTTTGTTAAACTCGATCGACTTCTCTTGATAAGCCACGACTGCATTGAAGATCTTGCCCAATTCGTCCCAGAACTCATAGGTGCTCATTTTTTCCTCCATTGGAAGAGCAGAATGTTTACTCCGCATAGCAATTGCTCAACAAGCTGAAGCGGGTCCGGGTCACCAGGTCAATTCCATCGTCATTCAACGCCACGGCTTCCTGGAAGGCCTTGATGGCGTTATCGTAGTCATTGAGTTTGCGATAGGTGTTCCCCAGCCGGTTCCATGTGATGGCCTGATCATTCCGGTCACCGAAGAGCTGGATGCCCTTCTGATAGTAGGGGATGGCTTCGCTGTGTTTTCCCTGGGCTGCCAGGGTATGCGCCAGGTTGCTGTAAGGCCAGGCAAAGCCGGGTTCCAGCTCGATCGCCTTGCGAAAGGCATTCCCTGCCTCGTTATAATCGCCGCTCTTGTAGAAGATCTCACCGAGGTCATTCCACACTTTGGCGCTCTCCAGGCCGGGGCCCATCTTGAAGGTCTCGTTGCTCTCCCGCATGCCGGCATCTTCAGGGTCCAGGTCGCCGGCCTGCTGGTAGGCGGCGCCTGCGTTCTTGTAGTCGCCGATCAGGCGGTAGGCATTACCGAGACTATTCCAGCACACTGCCCGATCATTGTCACCGGTCAGGACTTCGAGAGCCTTCTGATAGACCGGGATCGCCTCCACGGGCCGCCCCTGCGCCATGTAGCTCAGGGCAAGGTTGCTGTACGGCCAGCCCAGCGCTGGGTCCAGTTGAATAGCCTGCTGGTAAGCCTCGATGGCATGCTCGAAATCGCCCTGGCGGAAGTGATGGTTGCCCTTTTCGTTCCAGGCGAACGCATTGGCGATTTCGTGCGGTTCGGGCTCAGCGGTCACTTCGGGGAATTCGGGTTCGGTGTTAGTCTCAACGACCGGTTCCGGTGCAGTCTGAGCCTCGACCTCAGTCACCTGAGTGGAAAGTTCGGGATCGTCCCCAAGTTCCACAACCTCAGACTTCTGCGGGTTGAAGATCCATGCCGGCGCATCCGAGACCTCAGCTGTCTCTACGGTAACTTCCTGGACAGGTTCAGGGGTGGCTGCCTCTTCAGGTAGAGCCTCTTCGATGGCGGTTAAGGGTTCGGGCTGAGCCTCAGGTTCCGGCGTAGTCTCTGCAGGAGCGGATTCGAGAGTCTCTTCCGCCAGTGCTTCCGGCATTTCCGCCGGGGCAGGGGACGGGTTCAATGCGTCGGCCTTCTGATAGGCGAACATGGCTGCTTCATATTGATTCATCTGGCGGCGCACATCGCCCAGCCGGTTCCAGGCCGCACTTTGATCGCGTGTATCCTTCAACAGCTCCAGGCTGCGGGTCAGCATGGCGACGGCATCCTTGAACTGGCCCTGCTGCGAATGGAGCAGGCCCAGGTTGCTGTATGCCTGACCAAAGCCGTGATCGATCTCGATGGCCCTGGAGAAAGCTTCTTCCGCCTCATCAAAGGCATCGGTCTTCGAGAAGATCAGCCCCAGCTCGTTCCAAACTTCGCTGTTGCGCGGATCGAGCTGCAGCGCGCGCTGGTAGGCCTTCACTGCGTCGCGGTTGCGGTCCTGCCTGGCGTACAGGTCGGCCAAATGCAGCCAGGGCGCAAGATACTGCTTGTTGAGCTGGATCGCCTGCTGGAAGGCCTTGATGGCATCCTCGGTGCGGCCCACGCTGGCATACACTTCGCCCAACCCGTTCCAGGGCTGTGAGAAGGTTGGCAGGAACTGGATGGCCTTACGGAAGGCTGTCACCGCGTCGTCGGCATAACCGATGCGGTAATAGACCGTGCCCAGGCCATTCCAGGCGATCGGGTCCTGCGCGTTGCAGTCAATCGCCTTCATGAAAGTTACCAGGGCTTCATCGTTCCGGCCGATGCGGGTGCAGAGGTTGCCCAGGTTGTTCCAGGCGAAGATCTGGTCCGGCGCCAGGCTGATGGCCTGCTTGTAAGCATCAATCGCATCATCGTTGCGTCCCAGGCCGGTCTTGATGAGCGCAATGGCGTTATAGCATTCCGCCTCGAACCAGTTGTCCTGGAAACGGGCGGCCAGTTTCAGCGCCTCGCGGAGCAGCCCGTCCGCCTTTTCGAAGTCACCTTTGCGCCAGTTCAGCAGGCCCAGGGTCAGCAGCATGTTGGCCCGGATCGAGCTGGTCTCATCCTGCCGGGGCATGTCTGTCAGGAGGTTTTCGCGCAGCAGGATCTTCTCATCGGTATCATCGAACTGCCCTGCATATTCACCCGTCCCCTGCCAGGCCGAATCGAGGGCTTTTTGCATCACCTGCTGCGGGGTGGGGGATTCGGAGAACTCCACCATGCCATGCCGCAGCGCCCAAAAATCCGGTGCCAGGTGGGCCAGGTCGGCGATCTCATGCTCGGTCAGCCAGAAGATGGTGCGCAAGCCGTACTCGCGGAAGAGCTCGCGGTTCTGATTCAGCGACTGGTAAATGCTCTCCTCATTAGTATGCCCCCAGCGCAGTCCCTCCACGAAAAAGACCTTCTCATCCAGATCGTTGCACTGGAGCAGGCTGCGGAACAACCCGTCCTTCTTCGCATCCATGACGCGGAGGTGCTCGATCTCCTGGCCCAGGTCAATGATCTGATTCTCAAGCTGGCTCTGGGCATCGGAGCGAACGTATTCGGAGGAGTACACGGCGAACAGGATATAGGGTCTCTGCCAGCGGACGGCCAGCTCCAGCTCCCTGACGATCATATCCATGCGCTCGTCGAGGCCGTTGGAAGGCAAGAGGGACTGCAAGGGTTGTTCAGCCATTGAGAAGTTTCCTTAAGACCGGGTGGACATCGCACCAGTTTTCACCATTGCGGTATTCCATGACGGCGAGCAACTGCATGAGGGGCGTCATCCGGTCGTTGTATTCCAGACGGTTGTTTTCCTGGATCCGCTTCAGTAATTTGATGTCATCCTTGTCCAGGATGCGGCGGTATTCGTTGCGGATCTCTGTCGCGACTGCCTCAATGTCATCCACTTCGAGTTTGCAGGCCTGGCGCCGGCGGGCCCGCCCGATGGCCGTGCGCATGATGCGGGCCATCTCACGGAACACACCGCCGCTGTAGGTCACTGCCAGCTCGAGAGCATCTTCCTCGATCAGGTTAGGGTTCATGCGCACCCGCACGAACTCCTTCAGTGTGTTGTAACCAACCTCCTCATGCACCTCGGGCTTAAGCGGCGGATGCAGGTGGATGTTCGGGAGGAACAGCGCCTGGTCGCGGATGGCATCGAACTCCTTGCTGTAAAAGAGAGCGCTCGAGACGGTGTAAACGATGGCGCAGCTCGGCTGCATCATGATTTCGCGGCGGTCATGGAAGATGGCGCGTGCCTTATCATGGTCCGGTTTGTCGAGGTCATCGATCAGGACCAGGGGGATCAGGTGCTCCTGGGTGAAGATCGCCGTGGAGATGTGGTTGATGATGGCGATCAGGCCGGTGATATCGGTTTCGATCACCTGGCGCAGAACTACGCGTGTGGCCGGCTCCAGCTTGATCTTCAGGCCGGCATTGACGAAGAAGGTGTCCACCGACCCGCTCAGTTCGGAGGAGGCGCGCCCGTCCAGGATGGTGGAGATCTCTTTTTCGATCTTCCCCTTCCAGTTGTTAAGTTCCTTCATCAGTTGGTCGGGCAGTTCGCCGCCGCTCTTCTTATATTCGCGGAACAGCCGGCTGCCGATGGCCAGCAGCACATCCCGGAAGTCGAGGTCAATGATGTCGGTCTCGTCGCGGATGGTGAAATGGATGGGCCAGTACTTGCGGCGCAGCTGGCTGCTGGTGAGCAGGTGCTGCAGCTCGGTGGATTTGCCGCAGCCCTTGTGCCCGGAGAAGAAGAACTTGGGGGGGCGGTAGAAGGGAGCCATCAACGCATCGTTCAGCTCGGCGATGGGATTCTCCGGCCGGTCGATATAGAAGGGATTCGGCTTTCCGCTTTTGTCCGGCTTGAGCGGCAGGTCCAGCTCAAAATTGAGCCATGCCCGGTCGAAGTCCTGTGCGGTGATGTATTCGAACTTCTTCATGCTTGCCTTCTGCCTGTCGGTTCCGAAAAGTATTGATTCCATTGTATGGATGCACCTTTTTTTTCAAATCCAGGAATGATGAAGATCCTCACTGAGAATAATGACCAACCTGGTGTTGCTTTTTGGTCATTTATGACCGCGAAGATTTCGCCTTTCCTAACCGGCAACGGGCACCGGGCTCAGCCCTTCACGGATCGCATACAGCGCGGCCTGCGTGCGGTTGGCCACCTGCAGCTTGTCCAGGATGTTGCTTACATACTTGGCGATCGTGCGTTCATGGACCACCATCTCCTCGGCGATCTCCTGGTTGCTCAACCCGCGGGCGATCAGCCGGAGTGTTTCCAATTCGCGGTGGGTGAGCGGTTCGCCGACATAGGTGGGATTGTTCTTGGGATCGAAATCATTGATCACGCGGATGGCAATGGAGGGGTGCATGGAGGGCTGCCCGCCGGCGACATCGCGGATGGACTGGATCAGCTGCAAGCGGGTGGCGTCCTTCAGCATATATCCCAGCGCGCCGGCCTTGATGGCCTGGTATACGCGCTCGCTCTCGGCGAAGCTGGTCAGCACCAGGATGCGCACGTTGGGGTCCAGGGCTTTGAGCTGGGGAATGGTCGCCAGCCCGTCCTGCCTGGGCATCACCATGTCCAGCACCACCACTTCCGGTTTGCAGAGCCGCGCCACTTCCACGGCTTCCAAACCATCAGCTGCCTCACCCACCACTTCCAGATCGGTCTGGAAGGAGAGGATGGCCAGGATGCATTCGCGCACGAAGGTCTGGTCTTCCACGACCATTACTCGTATCTTCTTTTCTTCCTGGGGCTGTGTGTTCTGTGTGATCACGTTGTTTATTCCTGTATGTGAAATGTAGTGTTCGGTTCAGCGTGTCGAAATGTTGAGAGTCGAAAAGCGGCCGGGGTTTGCCAGGGCATCAGTCAATTGGATTTTTTGTTCCTCCCATAGATCAGCTTGCCATACCTCAAAGTAATCTCCCTGTCCCACCAGCACAACGCTCTCGTCCAGTTGGGCAAAATCCTTAAGCGTTCCGGGAAGGGAGAGGCGGCGGCCCTTGTCGAGGCTTACTTCCTGCGCGGTACCCAGCAGCATGCGCAGCAGGGAGCGCACAAGAGGATCGGCCAGGTTCAGCGCGGTCACGGTGTGGACCATCGCTTCGAAGGCTTTCATGGGCAGCACCAGCAGGTTTCGTTCAAAGCCCTGTAGAACATAAGCGCCGCCTGTCAGCTCCTCTTGAAATCCTTCAGGGGCTGCAATGCGGCTTTTTCCATCCAGGGTGCTTGCGTGCGTTCCGAGAAACAAGATAGGCTCCAATGTTGAGTGCAATGTTGTTATGGCCGTTCGATGTTCGTATTATATAGATGGTCCTTTACTGGGGTAATGCAAGAATCATGACCGTTTCATTTTGTCGCCATGCCATCTATGAATCATTTAACGGTCATATATGACCATCTCGAATTTCGCCCCCAGGCCTCACTATATGCATGAATGTCATAAACGCGCATGACAGTTAATCAGTGATAATGTGGTAAGGCAAAACTTCATCACTGCATGTCCCCGCATATAAACAAAGCCCGGATCAATCCGGGCTTTGTTTTAACGTCTGTTGGAAGATCGAATCTATTTCTGCGCGCGCCTGCCCATCACCCTGTCCCTGGGCTCGGTCAACCCTTCGCGAATGGCATACAGCGCAGCCTGGGTTCGGTTTGCCAGCTGGAGCTTCTTGAGGATGCTGCTCACGTACTTGGCCACTGTCCTCTCATGCACGACGAGGATCTGCGCGATCTCATCGTTGGTCAAGCCGCGTGCGATCAGCTTCAGGGTTTCCATCTCGCGGCCCGTCAGCGGATCGCTGGTGTACATCACCTCCGAGGGATGATCGATCTCGTGGATCATCTTTACGGCGATGGCAGGCGGGATCGAGGCTTGCCCAACGGAAACATCCCGGATGGCCTGCAGCAACTGCATGCGCGTGGCATCCTTCAATAGATAGCCCAGCGCGCCGGTCTTGATGGCCTGGTAGGCATCATGGCTTTCATCGAAGCTGGTCAGCACCAGGATGCGCGCGTCGGGCAGGATCTCCTTGATGATGGGGATGGTGGTCAGCCCGTCCTGCTTGGGCATTTTCAAATCCAGCAGCACAACGTCCGGCTGGGTCTTGCGGGCCAGTTGGATGGCATGCATGCCGTCCACCGCCTCGCCCACCACTTCCATATCAGGCTGGAGCGAAAGGATGGTTGCCACTCCCTCCCGGACAACGCTTTCATCATCCACGACAAGGATGCGCACCTTTTTGGTGTCAGCGGTGACGTCTGGGCGGGGTGATCGATTGATCTTTTGCGACCGTGATGACAATTTTGGTTCCTTCCCCGGGCTTGGATTGAAGCTGGAATTTCGCCTTGATCTTTGCAGCCCGTTCTTTCATATTTGCCAATCCAAGACCCCCCCGATCGACATTCTTCGGATCAAACCCCCGGCCATCGTCCTTGATTTCAAGTATAACATTTTTGCGGCCCTGTTTCAGCGTCACCAGCACATCGGTAGCACGGGCGTGCTTGAGGATGTTGTTCAGGGCTTCCTGCGCGATATAGAACAGCGCCACCTCCTTCTCGGTCGAGAGGGCAATGTCTTCATCGGCCAGCAGGCGGGCTTTCATGTCGGCCCGCCCTTCCACTGCCGAAAGGCGGTGATGCAGCGTGGAGGTGAGGCCCTCCTTCTCGACTTCCACCGTCTGCATCTGATAGAGGAACAAACGCATCTCCTTGACAGCCTGCCTGGCATGGTCGCCGATCTTTGCCAGCATGGCAGCCATATCCATATGGTTCCCAGCCTCCAGGCCCGCCTGAGCCGCCTCGGTCTGTATGACCACTCCATTGAGCTTCTGGCTCACCGAGTTGTGCAGATCGCGCATCAAGCGTTGGCGTTCCGTGAGAGTAATAGCCAGCTTTCGGCGGCGGTCGCTGTCGATCAGGTTCGCCAGGTGATCCGAAATGGTGCTGAGGCGCACGATCTCATCCTGGGTGAAATTGGGTTTCTCCTTGCGACCGATGCACATGCAGCCCAGGGTCTTGCTGTCATCCCCGGCCTGCGTACTGAGAGGGACCACCAGGAGGGAGGCGCAGCCCGAGTCGCGCAGCGAGGCGGGCAGCAAGCGCTCCTCTCCGGGCCCCTCGATCATCATCGGTTCGCGTTCCTTAAGAGCCAGCCCGAACAGCGGCGAGGTGAGGGAGAGCGATGGCATCGAGTCCGCAGCCGCCTGCGAGAGACCGAAGTGCGAGGTGAGGAAGAAGCGCTGCTCTTCGCTCATGTCCCGCTTTTCGTCGGTAAGGAAAATGGCCACCACCTGGCTGTGGAACGGATAGATGAACTGATAGATCGACTCGGTCAGAAACGCCTCCAGGCTCTCAGCCTGGCTGGCTTCGCTGGAGATGGCGCTGAGCAGCACGAACATCTCATCCCGTGCGCGCTGGCGGGCATCCTCTGCCATGCGGCGCTCCGTGATATCCCGCCAGACGATCAGATGTCCGAAGGGTTCCTTATGCTCGTTCGATAGAGGCGAGATGCGGATGTTGAGATAACGCCAGCCGCTCTCCTGAGAGCGGAAACTACGCTTCATCTCGAGTTCCTGCACGCCTTCGAAAGTGCTGCCCAGATTGGAAACATCCCCAAGGATTGAATGGATGGACTGTCCGTAAGCCTTCTCGCGCGAAATGCCGATCATACGCTCCGCAGCCGGGTTGATATCCACAATGATATTGCGCTTGTCCACCACCATCCAGCCCTCGTTCATACCCTGCACGACCACCTCACGGGTGATCGGGATGGATTCGATCAGGCGCTGATTGAACAGGCCATAGGAGAAACCGATGCCAGCCAGTGTGAAGGCGATGAGCGATGCATCGATGGGCAGTTGAATGTGGATGCCGGTGATGAGGAGCAGTTGGATCAGAAAAACCAATCCCGAGCCGACCGGGATGGTCCAGGCGCGAAGAAGAAGCGGCCGTGGCTTGCGGCTGAAAACATCCAATATCAACAGCACGCTTGCGCCGGCCAGTGAATACATATAGAGAGCCACCACCCTGGCCCAGGTCCCGTTTAATGGCAGCAAACCAAGATTCGGATTCGTATCTTGAAAGAAAACCGAATGGATGGGGTTGATCCAAAAAAACAACTGGGTCAGAACGGGCAAAAAGGCCAGCAGCACAATGACCAGCCGCGTCCTCCAGATCATCCGGTTGGAGTACGCCAGCGCAAAGGTGAACTGTGCGGAAGCAGCCACCATTATGGAAAGGTAAACAAGCGCCATTTCCAGCGGTTGAGCCTGGGCGAGCCTGTAATTATCCCTCACCAGATAGGCGATAGCCCATAGACCGATGGCGAAAGCCAGGACCAGAAGGCTCTCAGCTCCAGGATTTTTCAATCTGCTCCACGCCACGGCGGCGATGATGATGGCCGCGCCGAGAACGATCAGGGCTGCGATGGTGATATCAATGTTCATGCAAGCTTGCCTTTACAGGGTCTCCGCGATCCGCTCGGGGTCCAGAATGATGTTCAAATTGGGATCGTGCCGGATGGCAGCGCGCGAGAGGCTTCCATCTTTGACAGCCCCGGCCAGAATTTCCAGTGCCTGTGGCGTATTTCCTCGAACCGCCTGTTCGAAGATCCCGCTGCGGTCATAGGCAGCCTCTTCCAAAGGCCGCAGCTGCTCCACCTGTGCCAGGGCTTCATCCATCATGCCCATGCGATGATAGCAGGATGCCAAAGATTCGCGGTAAACCGGCGTGCTGGCCACCAGGGAGAGGGCTTTGTTGAAGCAATCCAGCGCTTCATCAAATTTGCCCAGCGCCAGCTTGAGATGGCCGAGGGCGTTCCGTAGCCGGGCATCCAGGGGTTCCTGGGTCACCGCTTTCTCCGCCTGCCTGACCCCGAGGGCGTTCTTTCCGACCGCGCAGAGGGCGATGCCGCCGTTCATCAAGAGCAGCGAGTCAGCCGGGTCATGTTTCACCAGGTCCTGGAAGATCTCAAGCGATTCCTTCTGGCGGCCGCGCTCTTGCTGCAGGATGGCGACGCCGCTCAGCAGCCAGGTATTGAGATGCTCAAAGCTTTTATCCTGCGCCAGTCCCATCCCGGCGACCAGCGACTTGAGTGCCTTATCCTGGTCTCCTGCGGCCCAGCAGGCATGCCCGATCAGATAATAAGATTCAATGCGCAGTGAGAGCGAGTCAGGAGACTGGGGGAGCGCGCTCAATTCTCCCTCGAGGCTGCGGATCTTCTCATCCAGCTCCGCGGGCGAGGCGGGCATTTCCGGGCCGTGCCAGATGAGCAGGGGGGAAAGGATCGCAGGGGAGATCTTCGGAGCAGGGCTGGCAAACTCAATGGAACGATGGCGGAAGGCCCAGAAATCCGGAGCCAGGCGCATCAGCGAGGCAGCCTCGTTTGGCGTGAGCCAAAAGACCACCTTGAGCCTGGTTTTCCACGAGCAGCTCGCGCGAGAGGTTCAGCGCGCGGTAGGCATCCTTGCCATCGGCTCCCCCGCCGCGCTCCAGCCCTTCCACGAAGAAAACAGCCTCGGAGGGGTTTTCCACGGCAAGCATGGTCAAAGCGGCATCCGGATGGGCTTCATCGATGATGAGAGAAATGATGCGTCGTCCGGCGGCCTGCAATTTCTGCTGCAGGTTCTGGCTGGCTTTTTCTTGCCCGATCCTGGATTTGTTGATGGCCAGAAGAAGGCTGGGTCTTTCCCATTGGAAAGCCAGGCCCAGTTCATCGAACAGGGCCTCTATGTTTGTCTTAAAGGACTTTTCACCCTTGCTGTTGGTTTCTGGCATGCAACCGAATCCCTGCAGCTCGATTCAGGCGTTGACGCCATACAGGAAATAGACTGCTTTGAGGGGCAGGCGGCGGTGAGCTTCGTGGCTCAATTGCTGGTAATGCTTGATCCAAAGATCAAAAAAGGCTTCCAGGTCGAGCAGGGTAAGGCGCATCTGCGGATCGAGCTGGACCTTCTCCACAGCTTCGCGAGTGAACCCGCCAGTGGAGATATACAGGCCATGGTTCTCAGTTCCAAGCAGAGAGACAAAGGATCTTACACCTTCCATCGTAATGGGCTGGCCTTTTTGCTTCACCTGCACAAAGATACGCGGCGACTTGACCCCCAGCGGATCGGTGTTCAAAACCAGGTCGATCTGGCCGTGATCCTTCTCTGGTGGCGCGACCCAGGCGATGTGATATCCCATGGCGATCAACAGGTCACCCACCAGGGTTTGGAATTCGATCCGCCGCGACTCCAGCAGGAATTTATGGATCTGGTACCAGGCCTTCTCCTCGGCTTCCTCAACTGCGGCCAGGATGGCAGGAGCACTGCGGCGGTCCTGCTCGAAAAGCCTCAGGGCTTCCTTATAAAGATCTTGTGCGTTGCCAAATCGCCGGCAGGCCGCCCGCCCTTCCTCGGTGATGTACCAGCGGCCTTTGTTGTTCTTGACCAGCCAGCCCGCTTTCACCAGCGGGATGGTCGCCAGCCGGACATAGCGTTCATAGCGCGGGACGTTGGTGGGAGGGGAATATCCTTTTTCGAATTCGGTCAGCGGGGTGATCTCAGGCAGGAAGGCGATGATCTCCCGGGCAGGCAAGCCTCCCGGTTTGTTCCACAGCAGTTCCAGCACGCTGCGCAAGAGTTCGCCGATCCTGTTGAGAGTAATGTCCGCCATCTGCTTTCCCTGAGGTACTCTTCCGAAAGATGTTTAATGCTAATGCTGTTTTTTTTCACCCGACGGGCTTGATGCCGGCGCTGC
This sequence comes from uncultured Chloroflexia bacterium, assembly GCA_963809585.1. Lineage (GTDB taxonomy): Bacteria > Chloroflexota > Anaerolineae > Anaerolineales > Villigracilaceae > JACPVF01. The sequence goes on from CAWEKL010000003.1 coordinate 27,540, forward strand.
GAACGTTGACCACCTTCATCAATACATCGAACCAGAACGACGAGCCTTGCGCGGAGGCCACGGCCGTGATCAGGAAACCCATCACCTTGGCCAACACCCACATCCATCCATTGGTTGAAGCGGATGCGCCGAACGGCTGGCGGCACTCTCCATACCAGTTGAACCCGAAGACCTGTCCTGTGTTTGGAGCGAAGGAGCAGCTCTCGGCTGCATTCAATTGTACAGCATTAAAATCCCAGCCGACCGGCAGCCCAAGATATTGGTCCTGCATATCCCGCAGCGTGGTCAGGATGCCGGTATTTGCCAGGCTCGGATCCCCGCTGTATTGCTGGACGAAGTACTGCGTGTTGGCGCTGATGGCTTCGCGCAGGGCGGGCTCTTTCCAGAGCTGCGCGGCAAGTTGGATGGTGTCCACGTTCAGCAGCAGCGCGCCGGTGAGGCCGATCAAAAAAGCCGCCAGTTGAGCCCTGCGCTTGTACCAGCCGGAGAGCCGGTCCATGGTGTCGTTGAACCAGGTCTCAATGTTTGCCTGCAGTCGCCCGACGAAATCCTCATCGCTCGTCTCGGGTTTATCCATGCCGATGAGCAGGCTGTTCAAGGCCAGGCGCAGCCCGGGGTTGATGACGCCCAGAGCCAGCGTCCCTTTGAGCAGGCCGCGCAGGCTGGCGGTTTTTTCATCCTGTCCGGTAATGCTGTTGGATAGTTTTTCGATCTGCTGGCGGTCTGCAGCGGCTTTCTGCCTCATCCCCATGATGAAGTCTTTTAACTCTTCGTTGCGCTCCGCCAGGCCGGACAGTTCCTTCTCCAGCGTGGTGAGGATGAGATTATCGATGGGGGTACCGCTCTCCGCGCTGCTGCCCAGACGGGCCAGCTCCAGGATGCGGTTGAGGTCAGCCTGCGCCTGCTGCCGCCTCTCGCGCGAGGCGATGCGTTTGAGCTGCCCCGGCAGGCTGTACAGGGAATAGATCAGCAAAGCCGATTCGCTGCCCGCTGACAGGATGATGGAAAGCAGAACGGTGGAAAATTGTTTAGCCGGGATGTAGGAGGGCTTCAGTTCCCTGCCCTCTTCCTTCCCTGAGAGGCTGCGGATAATGGGATGGTCGTAAAAGAGCCTGGTCAACCCCTGATCGTTGAGCATCCCCGCGATGGCGTTTTCCAGGCCGCGGGCACGCCAGTGAAAGCGGGCCGCGATCCATTCCTGGATCTGGACGGTGGCGGTACTCAGAACAAACCAGGTGAAGACAAGGCTGATGATGACTTCGAAGACGCCTTGAAGAAACATGTTGATCCTCGCGGACCCTCATCCTTATCGATGAGGGGGATATATGCCTTGCTGCTTCCGGGTCAGTCTTATAAATTCATTGATGGTTTCGAGAGGATGCGGGCGCCTGCCCACATTGATCAGATGTCCGGCCGCCCAGAAATCCCTGGAGAAATTCTCCCTCGTGTAGCGGGGGAATTCGGTCAGGATCTTCTGCGAAGTCTGCTGGCGTATGATGCGGATGAACTGGCCGGGTGGGCTGGCCACCGGGACCTTCATCAGCCACTGCATATACTCGCGCTGGATATCGAGCCACTCCAGTTTCCAGGTGTAAGAGATGGCAAGTTGTTCCATCCACTCATGCAGAAAGCCGACCACGTCACCGCTGAGGAAATGTGTATCGAAGCGGGGGATCATAACGCAAACATAGGAGATGATATAGGGCTGTTGCTCGACAGGCTCAAAGACGATGCCGGCATCCTGATCCCCTTTGTCCGGCTGCCGGCGCTCCGTTTCCGTATCACCGGAGTACGGGCGTTCAACAACCCGGTCAAAAATCGACCTTTTATGATCCCTGTCGGTTTTGACTTCAACAGGACGGTCAGCTTCTTTTTCGGTTTCTACTTCGATGTCAGCCATGATGAATGATGTTGTGTAACAGGATAGGATGTGTCGATGATTCCCGCCCGCACAGCGCACCTGGAGGAGAGATCCTGGGGTGTCTGGATTTTTGGGAAGGGTACTGATTAACTAATGCCATAATTTCTGATAGATGCCTATATTATCACAGATAGGTTGAGAGTCTGCGCTTTGCTCTTGGCTGATCATTCCGGGGGCCAGGAGTTCGGAATCCCCCGATCATGATAAAAAGTTGCACGCGGCCGGGAACTGCCGCGCTGCAACCATTAATGGAATATTAATAATTATATCGCAGGTGCGATTTCAAATCAACAGGTAATTTTCAGAACGGAAATTTCGAATTACGGATCAATTCCGTTCGGATACCTGTTCCGGCCACAGCCAGATGATCAACCAGACCCCCATGGAGACCGCGCCGGTGAGCAAGAGCCACCAGAAGCTGATCCATTCTCCCACAAAAAAGAATGCCGCCGCGAGACCCAGGTAGGTTGTAGTGCGCGCTACCCATTGATGATTCTTGTTTTTCATGATGACCTCTAAATGATCAGGGAAGTCTGGCTGTGAGCTTTCCCACCGGGAGAAAGAGTTCTGCCATGCGTGACAACTCGCAGGGTTTGATCTTCTGCAGATAATATATATGAAACCGCTGCGAATTATCATGGGGAAAAACCCGAAGGCAGGCAGGGGAAAATCCTGCAATCCCTGAATCCCGATCAATTCCGTTGGGACGGCCCTCTTCGCCTCCACTATCCCACTTTCAGGGGGATAGGGAAAGGCCTATCAAAAGAAGAGGGATTTCCCCCATACGAAAATCTGATATTTTGGTTATCCTCCCTGTGAGTTATTGCGTCTGGGAGGCAGGAGAGCCGCGGGCTGAAAGCGCATCTTCCTGAATAATAGTGCGGATTGTTTTCCCCGCTAAATTACGGGCCTCCTATTCCCTGGATTAAGTATTTCCGGTGTTATCCGGAACAAATCCTTTTTTCATTAGCGGATAGTCATGGTTGATCTTGAGCAACGAAACAAAACAGAAGAGACGGGACAGGTCATGGCAGCTGGCGTTGAGCAATCCATCAAAGCGTTGATCGTGGATGATCATGAAGGGGTCAGAGCTGGTCTTCGATCCATCCTGATGCGAGCCAGGAATATATCCGTCATCGGAGAAGCCACGAACGGAGAGGAAGCGATCAACTTCCTCAAAGAGACCATCCCGGATATTGTGCTGCTGGATATTGAAATGCCGGGTTTGCGCGGAGATTATGTCATGCGCTGGATCCATGAGGCCCACCCTGAGATAAAAGTGCTGGCGGTCAGCTCCCACATGGATGGGGAGTACGTGCGCAACATGCTGGAGGGAGGAGCCTCCGGCTATATCAGCAAAGATGAAGCACCCGAAGTTCTTTTGCAGGCCATCCATGCCATCATCAAAGAGGGAGCAAGCTGGTTCAGCCCGACCGTTCTCAAGAACGGGGCAGGCCGGTTCGTCGAGGATCAGACCCTAACCGAGCGGGAAGTGCGCATCCTCCAGCAGCTTTTACTCGGAAAGCCTTTGGATGAGATCGCCACGACGATGGAGATGGAACCCCAACAACTTGGGAAGTATCTGGATTTGATGATGAGAAAGTTCCGGGCGGATTCGTTGGATGACTTGAAGGAAATTGCTGCGCGTATCCTTCCCGGCCGCTCCCATACATAAATCACATAAATCCGCTTTTCCAGCGTGTTTTGGACTGGAATTCAGCGGGAGTCTGCCGGGGATGGGTGGGGACTGCCCCATCGCTTCAGGGAATATCCCAAGTCATTTTAGGATGATTCCCCATTGTTAAATCTCCTTCGCAAATTTATAGTTAAAACACTTACTCCGGGCATATGCCGGCTTCCTGAGCCGGATATTATCGGAGTATGGAACCCTAATCAAAAGAAGGAGTAAACATATGAATCAGGATATTCTTGAAGGCAAATGGAAGGAACTGCGCGGCTCGCTGAGAGAGAAATGGGGCCAGCTTACTGACGATGACCTTGACACCATTGCCGGCCGCCGGGATAAGCTTCAAGGCCTCCTCCAGCAGCGCTATGGCTACACCAGGGATGAAGCTGAACGGCAGGTCAATGACTTTGCCCGCGATGTCGAATCTCGCTATGGCGTCCGCCATACCCCGGATTAACCGTTTTAACGATAGACACTGCGGAGATTGGCTATGAGTACAATTTTACTGATCGTGCTGGTGGTTCTATTGCTTGCCGCCCTGCCTGTCTGGCCTTACAGCCGTAGATGGGGTTACGGCGGAACCGGCATCCTCGGTTTTATCCTGGTCCTTCTGGTGATCGCCTGGTTGTTGGGCTTTCTCCGTTAGGCTCAGGGAACAATCCCTGCATAGTGGGGATCCGGTTGCGGCAAAATGTCCGGCCTGATCCTGTATGAAGCGGGGTGCTGTGTTCCAATCGGAATGCAGCACCCCTATTTTGAGGGAGATAGATGGAAAAAACAATTCAGCCCATTGGCCGCTGGACCGCCAGCCGGATTGTCTGGAGCACCGTTTTTGTGGTCGGAGTGCTGCTGGCATTCTGGCTGGTTTTCAGGCTGCTTCCCATCCTCCTGATTTTCTTTGCCGCCATCGTGCTGGGCACCGCGATCCGCCCCGGCGTGGAGTGGATGCGCGAACGCGGTGTCCTGCGCCCAGCCGGGGTGATCGTGATCTATATCCTGCTGGTGGCGCTGCTGGTGGGTTTTTTCGCGCTGGTGGCTCCGTTCATCGCCAACCAGGTAACGCAATTCTCGCAAAATATTTCTGTTTATTATTCGGACCTTCGCAATTGGATGACTGCCTCCGGCAACCAGCTGCTGCATAACCTGGGAGCGCGCATTCCCTCCCGGCCGCTGCAACTGCTCAACAACCGGCCCGATACCGGACAGGTGCTCGATGATGTAGCCCGGCTTTTCCTGTACGCAGGATCTGTGGCCGCTGCAGTGATCGAGCTGCTGGCCGTTTTTCTGCTGGCTTATTACTGGACGCAGGAGGGCAGCCTGGTGATCCGCACGCTGCTCCGCTTTATTCCCCAGTCCCGCCGGGCAGGCGCGCGCGAGTTTATCCATCGGGCGGAGGAGCGAATCGGAGGCTATATCCGCGCGCAGGGCTTGCTGTGCCTGATCATCGGCTCGGCTGCGCTGGTGGCTTATCTTTTGATCGGGCTGCCCTTTGCGCTGGTGCTGGGTATTCTCGCCGGATTGACCGAGATGATCCCCATTGCGGGACCCGTGCTGGGAGCTTTACCGGCTGTTATGGTGGCCCTCTCCGTGGACCCGGGCAAGGTCCCCTGGGTGCTGGCTGCTGTCGTGCTCATCCAGCTTCTCGAGAATGCGCTGATCGTACCGCGCTTGATGAAAAATACACTGGGAGTCAATCCGATCCTGACCATCCTCACCCTGATGACCTTCGGATCGGTGCTGGGTTTTTTCGGTGCGCTGCTGGCGCTGCCCAGTGCGGCGATGATCCAACTCATGATCGACCGTATCCTTCTCTCGGCTGGCTCAGAACAAGAAGACACCTCCTCCGGGCCGGATGTGGATGAACTGCTCGTGGAAAGCCAACAGCTCCTCAATCTGGCCGAGGATGTGTCCCAAAAGGATGAAGGCCAGGTTTCCACGGAATCCAGATCTCTGGAAGGGGAGATGGTTCGCATCACGAGGGAGTTGAATGAAGTTCTATCCTCGCTCAAAGCCGAGGAGGAGGCGGGATGGTAAAAGCTGCCTGGGTTGCGGCTGTTGTCACAGCTACGCTGGTGGTGCTGGTGATACTCTGGCGCTTTGCGGGGATCGTGGTTCTTTTCCTGCTCTCGCTGGCCATTGCCGCGGCGCTGCGGCCCATCATCCATGCTGCCAGCCGCGGCAAGGTATCGCGCCATACCGGGCTGACCATCGTTTATGCACTGCTGATCTTATTCATTGTGGGCGGCCTTCTGCTGGTGCTTCCGCCTCTGGTGCGTGATATTCAACAGGCGGTCAACGATCTCATGACCGGCTATGAATTCGCCCGGACCAACTGGCCTCAGGACGGCGGCATCTTTCTTAGCATGCTGGCTGGGCAGATGCCTCCCTCCGAGAACCTTTACAGCTCATTGACCAGCCCGGAGGGGATGACCACCATCCAGGCAATCTTCGGCGCAGCGGGCGGCTTCCTATCGCTTTTCGGTTATTCCATCATTGCCATCATTCTCAGTTTGTACTGGAGCGCGGACCAGTTCCGCTTCGAGAGGCTGGCGCTCTCGCTGCTGCCGCAGGAGCAGCATGCTGCCGCACTGCATGCCTGGCGCGCGGTCGAGACCGGGGTTGGCGCATTCATCCGCAGGGAAGCCCTGCAAATCGTGCTGTCACTGGTGATCCTCGGCGCAGGCTACTGGGCACTGGGAATGAAATATCCGGTCCTGCTGGCGGTCTGGGCCGCCCTGGCCGGGCTCATCCCCTGGTTCGGAGTGGCCATCACGCTCCTTCCGGCGTTCCTGATCTGGTTCGGGGTCTCGCCCTTCGCGGGCTTTATTTTTGCGATCTTCACCCTCAGCGTGCTGATCCTCATCCGGCGCATCATTCAGCCGCGCCTGTTCGAAGCGCCGCCGCATAATTCGCTGCTGACGCTCTTATTGATCCTTGCCATGGGGCAGGGGTTCGGCCTGCTGGGAGTTTTGCTGGCACCGCTCCTGGCGCTGGCGCTGCGGCTGCTGTTCAACGATCTCAACCCTGTGCCGCGCGGCCGGTTCGCCCCTGAAGTGGTACGTAAAGCCACGGATCTGAAAGACCGGCTGGCGCGCCTTCGTCAGCGGGACCCGAACGGGTCCTCCACGGAAACCCTGCTGCTCCTCGACCGCATCCATGCGCTGGCGCGCAATACAAGGGATTATCTGAGAGGTTATTGATCCGGCTGAGCCGGATCGAAAGTCCCCCGCATCTCATCAAAAAAGGGAGTGCTGCCGCGCTCCACGCATTCCGCGGCATACAGGTACATGGACGCGCTCCAGGTCTGCCAATCCTGCCCGCGTGGGGCGCAATCGCTCGCATGCAGCCATTCGTTGAAGCCGAAGGCGAGCTTCCGCGTGCGCGCGGGACGCACCAATTCGGTGAGGGATTCCATCTTCTGAAGGGCCAGCGCCTGGCGGCCTGAGGCGACGAGCGCAGAGATATAAAACCCCACCGTAAAAGGCCAGATGCCGCCATTATGGTATTCGCCGGGGCGGTTGAATTGCTGATAGCGCGGCAGCCAGTCCGGGTCCGTTTCCAATATGAAGGGGAAAAGACACGGCGGCAGATCGCAGGCTAATTGCCCGCGCGCCCGCATTTCCTCCAGGGAGGCTTCCACCCAGTCCACGATCCGGTTGGCGCGGTCCGCGTCCGCCAGCCCGAAGAGGATGGCCAGGCTGTTCCCGGGCAGGTCGAAGCGGCTGCTCGAGTAGATCTTATAGGCCCAGAGAGCATAATAAGGTTTGTCAGCGAGCGCCAGGCCTTCATGCGTGTGCTGCCCTCCATCTCCCTCGCGCGGCCCGGCACGATTGATCAGCGTATGCAGCCCGCGGGCCTGTTGATCGAGGCCATAGAGCCTCATGCAGGCATAGACCAGGGTGTTGACATATAAGCCGTAGCCGAGGACCCACTGCTCATCGCGCCAGTCGCTGGTGGGCTGCTGGGCGATCAGGGAAATATCATCCGGGCTCTGATATTGGAGCCAGGTCAGCGACTTTTGCGCGGCCTCTTCCAGGAAGGCAGGTTCGCCGGTGACCTTGCGGAACAGTGCCAGGGCAATGAGAAAGAGAGGGGTGGTATCGCTGGCGCCGCAATCGGTGGGATCGCTGGCAAGCGAAGGGATGCTTCCCAGCCGAGTTTGTCCGCGCGCAAGCGCCTCCAGCATGCGGCGCAGCCCGTCCACCAGTTCCTCATCCTGTGAGACCAGAATACCTAGGCTGGCGATCATCCAGTCACGCGTATACGGCTCGGGATAACCCCAGCCGGCTGTACGCGGCAGCCCTTGGAAAGGGCCGTGGATATTGTGCCGAAGCACCTCCAATGCGGCAGCCTTCGCTTCCTGCATCAATGGATCTCCAGCCGCCGGCGGATGATCTCCACGAAGCGCCGGGCAACAATGCGATAGTCGAAATTATCCACCACGCGCTGCCGTCCGGCCTCGCCCAGCCTGCTCCGCAGGGCCGGTTCGTCGATCAACGCTTCGAGGAAGGCGCGCAGGTCGTCGATGTCCGCGCGATAGTCGGCGATCCGCGGCGGGTCAAAATGGATCGTCTTCTTCTTGGGGTATCCTGCCTCCGGGCCTACGACTGCTTCCTTGATGTAATGTTCCTTCGCTACCTGTGCCAGCAGGGCCGTCTGGTTATGGATGAGGGTGTCCAGCATACCCATGGCGGCGATGCTGATGACAGGCTTACCGCATGCACCCGCCTCCACCTGCGGCATGCCAAAGCCCTCCAGCCGGGAGGGGGCGGCATAAATATCGCAGGCGGCGACGAGATAGGGCATGAAATCACGGGAAATGCGGTCCATCGAGTAGATCACACGACCGCCGATACCAAGCGTCTCGATCAACTTTTGGTCAAGCATGTTCTGCTTCCGCGTGCGTTCCTGCGGCCAGAGTTTGCAAATATATTTCCACCGGCGGGGGTGATCGCGTTCGAGCCGCGCCAGCGCCTCCATGACCTCCCGTGCGCCCTTGGATGCGGCATCCCCTCCCACGGTGAGAATCATTGTTTCTCCCGCATCCAACCCGAAGGCACGCCGGACAGCGCTCACTTTGGGGTCCTCGAGTGACCGGGGAATGAACTCCTCCGTGTCGCAGCCCACTGGCAAGACCTCGATGATCTCAGGCCGGAGGCCGTCGCGCACATATACATCCTTCACCCATTTCGAGGTCACCAGGATCAAGGGGAGTCTATTCAACACCTCCTGATAATTGGCGATATACCCGTCTGCGACCAGCCAGGGGACAGCGGTCATGCCGAAGCGTTGAGGGTGGAGGATGATCTCCGGGGTTCTGCCCCAGAACCCCACGCCCAGCACAATGTCCGGTTTCCACCAGTGGTAATACCATTCTTTTTCGATCAGCGATTCGATATGCGTGGCGTGCACCTCCACGCCGATGGCTCTAAGCCCCCTTAACAGCAATTCTCCCTGAGTAGCGAGACCGCCGGGAGGGGCGGGATAATCGTATAGCAATAATACTTTCAATCAACCTCGATCCCGCGCTGCCAACTCTGCAGGGCGAGCGGTGAATCGAAGAACCAGAATCCCTCGGTATTGGGGTTGGTGCGTGCCTCCCAGCTGCCCGGGTCGAACCCGTAGACATCCGTGATCAACCGGTTCTTCTCTTGAACGACGTTCGCAGGAAGAGCGTCGATCCGGTGTGCGGTAGTCAGCGCCCGCGGGAGGTGCTGTCCGTGTTCATCTGTGTAGGCAAACATGCCCAGCCATGGGGATCGCAGGACCCCATTCTGCCAGAGATCGCAGACCGCACGGCTTACCTCCTCGTGCCGGTGGTGACGCGTATATTCTCCATTGAGGGCATGCGTGAGGATCAGATCATAAGATCGTTCCGGGAGCATTTCCAGGAGTGCCTGCTTGGATGGAGGGGATGGGCAGCGGTTCCTGCAGCGGTCCGTCGTCCAGGTCGGCCATGCACCCCTGCGCGTGAAACTGGTCCAGGACCCGGGAGAACTTTGGAGAGCGGTCGGGATCGCTTCCCCGGCACAGCGAGGCTATAAACCATTTACATTCCGGGTTGGAGAGGATCAGGCCGCCTGCCCAGAGCGTCTCGTCATCGGGATGGGCAACGATCACTGCTGCATTGCGCCAGGCTGGCCTTGAGGTGCAAGGTCATGGAAATGAGGTTCAAGCGGCGAATTTCCGTGCGCAGGCTCCGGCGTTGTCATTCGCTGGATCCACGATCCTGATAGAAGTCCGAATCCACGGACCTGACAGGTGATGCTCCTGCCCGCGCGGCGGGAAGGGCCGGCCGTTCAGGTCCAGCCAGTCCAGCAATTTCTCCAGGCTGCTGGTCGCCAGGGCAATGCAGGAATCGGCGGCACCGTAATACATGCGGATGGAATTGCCATCATCTCCGATCACAAGCCCGCAGGGGAAGACAACGTTATTTACATCCCCAAAGCGTTCGTAAGGTTCTTCCGGAGAAAAGACCCAGGGTTCGCCGCGCAGCAGGCAGACATCCGGCTTTTCCAGATCGAAGAGCGCCAGCCCCAGCCGGTAGAGGCATCCGGCGCAGGTCGTGCGCACCCCATGATAAATGGTCAGCCATCCCCGGGATGTCTCAATGGGCGGCGTGCACAGGCCGATCTTGTTTGCGTCCCACCAGGGACCACGGCGGGCCTCCAGCATCAGTTTGTGATCGCCCCAGTGGGTCAGGTCGTGAGAATAAGAGATCCACATATGCGCGCCGATGGCGCTTACGGGGCGGTGGATGAGTCCCCACATCCCGCCGATGCGGTGGGGCAGCAGGGCTGCGTCCTTGTTTTCCGGGGACATGACCACGCCCAGGCGTTCGAAGGTGCGAAAATCCGTTGGTGAGCGCCATAGAGACCCCCGGGCCGCTGTGCGAATAGGAAGTGTATGCCACCGCATACTTATCCAGCTCGGGGACGAAGGTGATGCGCGGGTCCTCGATGCCCCAGATCTCATCCGGATGGTTGTCAGGGTCCGGGGAAAGGGTGGGTTCGGGATCGATCTGCCAGTTGTCGATCCCATTGGCGGACCGGACTGCACAGAGGTGCGATATGCCGCGCAGGTCCTCCACGCGGCAGAGCAGCAGGGTCGTCCCATCCTGCAGTCGGGTTGCACCGGCGTTGAAGACGGTATTGATCTGATAAGGCCACTGATCCGATGTCAGGATCGGATTGTCTGCATGGCGAACGAAAAGGTCAGGCTTGTTTGGCTTGTTGGGCATAACATTTGACTCCTGAGAGGGATTTTTTAATCGGAGGATGGTTTTCGGTTGAAGAGAAGCGAATAACCATGCTCCATGTTGGTTTTCAAGGGGGTCAAGCCCTCATTGAAGTAAATCCCGGTCAGGGTCAACAACCATGCAAGAGTGGATTCCGCACCCTGGTTGCGGTTCAGCCGGTCAATATGCAGACCGTCATTGCAGCCGCCCGTCTCCGGGTCATAAACGGGCAGCCCGAGATCATTCCTTCCTAGAAACCATTCGAAAGCGTTGGACGCCTCAGCCTGCCACTGCGGATCCCCGCTCAACCGATAAGCATCCAGACAGGCCGAAACCATCGCGCTGGCTTCGATGGGCTGCTGGTCGAAAATTGCCTTCCTGCCCCCGAAGGGGTAGAAGCCATTGCTGCCCACCGGAACGAAATGGCCCTCCGGGCCGGTCTGCACCTCTGCCAGCCATTCCAAAGATTCCAGGGCGGCTTGAAGCATATCTGTCCGTCGCTGGCGGGCCGCGCTCAGCAGCATCGCGTGCGGCAGGGTCGCGTTGTTATAGGTTACGATATCTTCGAACCAGTTCCAGCCGGGACGCCGACTGCTGGTGTAAAGGCGGAGCAGCCGCTCGGAAAACCTTTTTCCGGCCTGGCTTATGGCGCGGTCCCCGGGGAAGCGGTGGAGATAATCGTCGATGCCCAGCAGGGAGAACGCCCAGGCGCGCGGGCTTTTCATCTCCAAGGCAGCAGAGAGTGCTCGATCGAATAGCCGCGCGGCAACGCCGGTCAGGTTTTCGTCCGTTGAGCTTCTCAGAACGGTCCCCAGTGCCCACAGGGCCCGGCCGTGTGAGTTTTCGGAACCCACATGGTCCAGCCAGCGGCCTTCATAGGAGAGGAAGTTATGAAACCGGCCGCGCTCCTCATTAAATGCATACCAGAGGAAGGCCAGGTAGCGGGAGGCGAGAGAGCGTGTATCCACGAAGGCGTCGCTGTTGAGCCGCCCCAGGTTGACCGCCAGGATGAGGGCGCGAGCGTTATCGTCGGTGCAATAACCTTCGGCGTAATTCGGCAGATTGAAAATCGCATGCTGCAGGATGCCGGTGTGATCGGTCATTTGCAGCAGGTGGTTCAGGTTGATCGGAGGCAGGTCCCCGCTCCTCCAGCCTTCATGTGCCGGAGTCCTGGCGCCGGTGGTCTTCCAGGCGATCTGGAGCTTTTCGGCCCTCTGCATGCGCGCTTTCTTGAAGGATTCCATGTAGTTCTCCGCTACTTTTGGCCAGATCATACTACGTCCGTAGATATAGGCGCGCCTTCGCAGGGAGCTGCCTCTGACCTCGTCGCCCAGCAGAGCGAGGGCGCTTTCGGCAATGGCCTGCGCGTCCCGGAACGGGACGATCATACCGCGGTCTTTGGCTAGAAGCTCCTCTGCATACCAGTAGGGGGTGGAGATCACTTCCTTGCCCGCGCCGATCGTATATGCCAATGTCCCGGAAACGATCTGTGCCGGATTCAGGTAGGGGGTAATATAAATATCCGTTGCCCCGATGAAATCCATTAATTCTTCCAGATTCACGAAGCGGTCTTCAAAGCGCACATGGTCCTCAATGCGCAGGTCGCTGGCCAATTTTTTCAAGGATTCCCGATATGCCTCGCCATATTCCTCCCTGACGTGCGGGTGCGTGGCGCCCAGGATCACATAGATGGTGTTTGGATAACGCTCGAGGATGGCGGGCATCGCCTGGATGGCATATTCCAATCCCTTATTGGGGGAGAGCAGTCCAAAGGTCAGAAGAACATTGTTGCCCTCCAATCCGAACTTGCCTTTCAATAAATCCGGTTCATTGAACGGCACATCGGGAATGCCGTGGTGGATAAGGTCGATCTTTTCCGGCGGGACCTGGTAAATATCGATGAGGAAATCCACCGCGCGCTGGCTCATGACCACCAGGCGGGTGGAGAGCTGGACCAGTTCATTCATGACGGCGCGCTGCTCGGGGTTGGGATCGGTAAGGATCGTATGCAGTGTGGTCACGACAGGGACCTTCAGGTTGCGCAGCAGGGTCAGAATATGACTCCCGGCCTTGCCGCCGTAGATCCCAAACTCGTGCTGGAGGCAGACCAGGTCCAGATCCTGCAGGTTGAGGAACTCGGCGGCGCGTTCATAATCCGAAAGATCATCCTGGGCAAGTTCAAAGCGAACGCGGGAAGGGTATTCATAGCCTTCGGGCCGGTCATTCATGGCGATGGCAATGAATTCCGCCAGAGGGTATTCGGAGGCCATGGTTTCACACAGGTCGGCCGTAAAAGTGGCGATCCCGCACTGGCGCGGAAGATAATTTCCAATAAAACCGATCCGGGTGGGATTTCTGTCCGAGTTGTCTTTCATAGATAAGCGTTCCTTTCGAACCTCTAATTTATTAACGCTGGCCGCCAGCGATTTAAGCCTATTCCGCACAAAAAGAATCGCCTCACCGCCGGGTCAGGGATTCTTAAATATTGTTTGGGTCGGCAAGAGATGCATCCCCCAGTCCAGTCGAGCGGCGATGCGCCGCGTGCATTTCTAATTCTGATTCGTCATCAGGCCGGAGCGGGAGGCCCCGGACCTGATGACTGAGTAATTCAATACTGCTTTCTGCTTTTTAGTTCATAGCCTCGACATTAATATGACTTTCGGCCAATTTTGTTAGTTTTTCGTCAGTCCTGGCTTCCTCGTCGAGAGTTTCTTGCAAGAGACTGGCAGCACTCTGGTAGCCCAGCTTCCTGGCCCAGGTTCGCGCGGTGCCGTAGCCGGAAATCTCGTAATGTTCCACTTTCTGCGCAGCCGCGATCAAACCGGCGTCCATTGCGTCCGGGCTTCCGCTTTCCTTGATGATCTCCTCACCCTCAGCGATTAATCCTTCCATCCCCACACATTTTTTGCCGCCGGGTGCCCCATTATTCCGCTCGGCAAAGATACGCTCAATGCGTTGTACCTGTCGTTCGGTCTGTCCGAGATGCTCTTCAAAGCCTTTCTTCAGGTCCGGGGACTTCGCAGCCTTGGCCATTTTGGGAAGGGCCTTGACCAGCTGCTTCTCGGCGCTGTAAAGATCTTTCAGAAGATCTACAAACAGGTCATCCAGGTTTTTTGGTTTTGAAGCCATAGTTACCTCCATAGATTAGTATTTTTAAAGGGTTTCTGTATTTTATCGGCGGGAGGTTGTTCGTTCAATGGGGAGGTATCCCTTTTGAACTCAGGAAAATCCCTGAGAACACCGAGAAAAGTAATTATGCCTTATTAACCTTAAAGAAATATGACAGTCCTTATTGCTGAACAACTGCCGGCTGGCTGCTCCTCGCCAAATGTTCGGGAATCACTTCCATGCCGGACTTAGGCTGGATATCCCGCCGGAATTGCTTCGCATAGACCTGCGTAAACTCAGCTCCAAGGAAAAGGATTTGCGCCGAGTAATAGATCCAGATCAGGAGGAGAGCCAGCGAGCCTGCCGCGCCAAAGGTATTCATCACGGAACTGCGACCCAGGTATATGCCGATCAGGAATTTGCCAATATTGAACAGCAGGGAAGTAACCGCAGCCCCCAGCAGCACATCCTTCCAGGCAATATGCACCTCTGGCAGTACTTTGAAGATCATCATGAACAGGAGTGTCACTACGAGGAATGAGATCACAAAATTGATCAATTGCAGCCAGAAATCTTTGAACAGGCTCAGGCCGTCCAGGTATTGTCCGAAGGCCGCCAGCCCCGCGCTGACCACCAGTGTCACCAGCAACAGGAACCCGATACCGATCACGATCGTAAAGGAGAGAATGCGCTTGACAACATAACGCTGGACTCCCTGAAGAAAATTTTTCGAGGGCTTGGGCCGGATATCCCAGATGGTGTTCAGAGAGTTTTGCAGCTCGCCAAAGGCGCCCAATGCGCCGAAGAGCAGAGTGGCTGCGCTGATCAGGCTGGCCGCCACCCCTGTCACCGGGTGGCTGGCAGTTTGCAGCATGGATTTTACGAACTCTCCACCCTGCACTCCCACCAGGCTGGTGATCTGGCCCATCACCTGGGACTGGGCGGCTTCCCGTCCGCCCAGCAGCCCCGCGATGGCGATCACCAGCACCAGCAGCGGTGCGAGGGAGAAGGTAGTGTAGTAAGCCAGGGCTGCAGCCAGGCGCGCCGCATTATCCTCGCGCCATTCCTGGAAGGTCCCTTTGATCAGATTTAAGATTTGGGTCCACACATTTACTCTCCTGACAGGTTTATGGCCATTTAAACGCGAAAACAACCCATGCCCGCCGGTAATTTTGGTCCCGAGCCTGCGGGCGTGGACAATGAAGGATTGAATCCATTCCCCCAGGACTTTGAGGGGTTTGAATTTGCGTTTCACAGAATAGCTATGCTACACGTCTCCCAAAGAGGAGGGACACCACGAAGATCACGAGGAAGAGCCCAAAGATCAGCTTGGCGATGCCTGCCGCGGCGCCGGCGATGCCGGAAAACCCCAGCAGGGCGGCGACCAGCGCGAGGACCAGAAAGAAGATGGACCAGGACAACATCGGAACCTCCAATTAGTCGGATAGGGATCGGTTGCGCCCGATCCCGTGGATGGAATAATTGAGTTCAGTATATGAAGTTACCCTCTGCAGGACAATTATGGATGTTCCTACAGAGGGATGGGAAGGTCGTGGGGGAAGAGGAGGGGGAATCCCCCAAACCAGGGAACAGGAGCTATTCTCCGCTGTACAGTGACATTAATCAGTTGACTTTTGCTGAAAATTACAATAAAATGGTCATGAATGTGAAATTTGTCACAAAACAACCATAGAAGTATCTGTAAAGCTACAGGCACGTTGTTTCCAGGCTTAGGCGTACAGAGGCAGTTCTTCCTGCAATAAAAGGCTAAATCAGCCTTTACACTTCGGAGTCCCGAGGTTGGGCAAGGAGGCATCGTGAACCGCTTTGTGCTTGCAGATTCCAGGCGTTGCATCGGGTGTTATGCCTGTGTGGCGGGATGCGTGGAAACCCATCGCGCTGCCGGGCTGCAGGCATACCCGAGGCTCTACATCCTGCATACGCCTGCGGGTACGATGCCGGTGCAATGCCGGCATTGTGAGTCTCCGGCCTGCGCTGCCGTCTGCCCGGTAAAGGCGATCACCGTCCGCAATCATTCCATCGCCTTGAACGAGACTCTGTGCATCGGCTGCAAATTATGCGGGCTGGCCTGCCCCTTTGGAGCCATCATCCCCGGCGGGACACCCGTGCCAAAGTTTGAATTCAATGTGGGGCAATATACCTACGTCAATACGCCGTATGAAACGGACCCCATGTATTTGCGAGAATTTGCTGTCGAGGAACGTCTCTCGCTGCTGAACTTCACCCTCGGCCAAAAGACCGTAGCAGTGAAGTGCGATTTGTGCCATTTCAACGCGAGCGGCCCGGCCTGCGTGGCGGCATGCCCACATAAAGCCCTGCAGCTGGTGGATGACTCCTCTCCGCACTCCATTGGATTTATCGAACAGATCAAGACACCCGTTGATCCGGAAGTCGTGGGATCGTAGACGGCAGGGCTGCCTGGCCCTGCAGAAGAGGTAATTGCATGAATGCAAGCCAGCTTCTGATGCTTTCCGTGGTGATCTTCGGGCTGGGTTCCCTCGCCAGCCTGTTCTTGAAAGGAGGCGCGGCGCGCGCTGCCTCCGGCCTGACGGGAATGGCAGGCTCGGTCTTCGGTGTTCTGGCTGTGATCGTGTCGTTCACGAGTTCCTCCAGGGGCCTGATCCTGCCGGTGGCGCTGCCTTTCGGGCAACTCACTTTTGAGATGGACGGCCTCTCCATGCTGATGGTGGCGATGATCTGCCTGGTGAGTTTTGCGGTCAGCCTGTATTCCCTCTCTTATTTGGTGGATGGCCGGGACGAGGGTTACGGTTTGCTGGGATTCCTGATGAACCTCTTCACCGCCATCATGCTGCTGGTGGTGACGGTTTCCAACACATTCTATTTCCTGGTCTTCTGGGAAATGATGACGCTCGTCTCCTATTTCCTGGTAACCTTCGAAAGCCGGAAGGAGAAAGCGGTCCGAGCCGGTTATTTATATATGCTGATCGCCCATGCCGGCGGCGCACTGATCATGCTGGCGATCCTGTTGTTCTTCATCAATAGCGGAAGTTTTGAATTTTCAGCGCTGCGCACAGCATCACTCTCCGCGCCCCTGCGGAGCCTGATCTTCCTGCTGGCCTTCATCGGCTTTGGGGCCAAGGCCGGCATGGTCCCGCTGCACATGTGGATGCCCCCGGCTTATGCGGCGGCTCCCTCCAATGCCGCAGCGCTCATGTCCACGGTCATGAAAAAGACCGCCATCTACGGGATCCTGCGCTTCTGCGTGGACCTGCTCGGCCCATCGATCTTGTGGTGGGGGATGCTGGTCCTTCTCTTCGGAGTGATTTCTGCAGGTCTGGGCGCGCTGTTTGCCCTCTCGGAACGCGACCTGAAACGCGTGCTGGCTTATTCGAGCATCGAGAATGTCGGGATTATCCTGATCGGGATCGGCACAGGGATGGCGGGACTGGCTTCCGGCTCGCAGCCTGTTGCTCTGTTGGGGTTCCTGGCTGCCCTCTACCACGCGCTCAACCATTCGTTTTTCAAAGGTCTGTTGTTCCTGGGGGCTGGAGCGGTCGAAAGCCAGGCCGGGACAGGCAACCTGAATGAGATGGGTGGGCTTGCCCGGCGCATGCCCTGGACAGGACTTGCCTTCCTGACCGGCGCGCTGGCAGTCTCGGCCCTCCCTCCGTTCAACGGTTTTGTCAGCGAGTGGTTCACCTTCCAGGCTTTATTCAGCGGCAGCCTGCAAAACGGCTTTGCCATGCGTGCCAGCCTGCCCTTGACCGCCGCGCTGCTGGCCCTGGCCGGGACACTGGCAGCCATGGTTGCGATTAAGACCTATGCCAGCGCCTTCAGCGGACCGGCGCGGACCAGCAGGGCCGAAAATGCCCATGAGGTCTCAGGCAGCATGGTGGGCGGGATGGTCCTGCTCGGCATAGGGTGCATCCTGCTGGGAATCGGCGCTCCCTGGGTCACGCCGTGGGTGGCCCGCATCACATCTGAAACATTCCGGTTCTCCGCCCTTCCCATGGCGCAGGGAGCCTGGATCTACCCACTTGACCCCGGCCAATCTCTGCTCTCCCCTCCGCTGATTGCCCTGCTGCTGGTTGGGTTCCTGGTTGTGCCGTTCGTGGTCATGGCGTTGATGGGGGGTCGCAAGCCGGGAGCGCGCACCGTGAAGGACCCGTGGAACTGCGGCTATGCTTATTCGCCGGAGATGTCGGTATCCGCCAGCAGCTTCGACCAGCCGGTGGCGGTGACATTCAGCAGTATCTACCTTGTCCGGGCGGCTGTGCAAAGGCCGTTGAAAACCGTGGCGGCCTGGGCCAAAGACTGGCGGGCTGGCATTGCAACCGCCGAGCCTGTGCTGGAGAGGCTCATCCGGGAGCCGACCTCGCGCACGATGGATATCCTTGGCCGGAGCATCCAGCGCCTGCAGATGGGTGATATCCGCATGTACTGCCTGTACATCATTCTCACCCTCGCCGTCCTTTTGATCCTGACCTTCAAGTAGGGAGCGACCATGATAACGCCCGCTATGTTCGCACTCGGATTGTTACAGGCTCTCCTGCTTCTGCTCCTGGCCCCGTTGTTCTCGGGATTTTCCCGCGTGATGAGGGCGAAAATGCACAACCGCCGCGGCCCCAGCATCTGGCAGAACTACCGGGACCTGGTCAAGTTAATGAAGCGGCAGGAGGTCATCTCGGAGCAGGCGGGTTGGATATTCCGCCTGACACCCTACATTGTGATGGCCTGCATGCTGCTGGTGGCGGCCATCCTGCCCATCCTGACGGTGCGTTCTCCCTTCGGCTGGGCGGGCGATCTCATCCTGGTGATCTATCTCTATGCCCTGGGCCGGTTCTTCTTCTCGCTCTCCGGGTTGGACACAGGCAGCAACTTCGGCGGGACGGGCGCTCGGCGCGAACTGCTGATCTCGGCATTGGTCGAGCCTGTCATGCTGCTCGTTCTGTTCGTGATGGCGCTGCTGGCCGGCTCGACACGCCTGGGAGAGATCAGCGCGCAGATGTCCAGCGGTCAGATCCCCTATTACACCTCGGTCTGGCTGGGGATGCTGGCCTTCGCCTTTGCCGCCTTTGTGGAGATGGGAAAACTCCCCTTCGATCTCGGCGAAGCCGAACAGGAACTGCAGGAAGGACCGCTGACGGAATATTCAGGCCGCTCGCTGGCATTGATGAAATGGGGCATCTATCTCAAACAGATCGTGATGGTGGCGTTGTTCCTGGCGGTGTTCCTGCCTTTTGGAAGTGCAGTCATGAACGTCTCCGGGATACAGGCGCTCGTGCCCATTCTGGTTGCGGCCGCCATTTTTTGCCTGAAGGTGCTTTTCTTCTATTTTGTGGTGGCGATTTTCGAAAACTCGATGGCGCGGGTCAGGTTTATTAAAGCCTCCTCCCTCACCTGGGCTGCGGTGGCCGCCGCAGTTCTTTCCTTCGTGTTCTATCTGGCCAACGTTTAGGCGAGGAGGAACAAGGCATGGTCCCAATGGTTCTCGCCGCAATTTCCCTGCCCTTCCTGGGGGCAATGATCACACTGGTGCTGCCGCGCGGCTGGGTCAAGATCTTCAGCCAGGTCGTTGCATTCCTGGCCTTTGCTTGCAGCCTGATCGCCCTGATCCAGCTGGCCATGATCGGGAAGACCAGCACGACCGTGGATTTGCTATCGCTGGGCAATCTCGTGGTCTTTGGCATCACGCTGGACAAGCTCAGCGCGCTCATCGGTCTGGCGGTCATCCTGGTCGGTTTCCTGATCGTGATGTACTCGACCGGTTATCTGAGCGAACAGAACCGCGAGCACGCCGAACACGAAATAAAACGCAGATATTATTTCTTCCTTCTGGCCTTCATCGGTTCCATGGCCGGACTGGTCTATTCCTCCACGATGCTCGGCATGCTGGCGTTCTTTGAATTGACCGGCGTTTGCTCCTGGGGGCTGATCGGCTATTACGAGGATGAGAAGGCTCGCAAGTCGGCCATGAAGGCCATCCTCACCACGCAGGTGGCATCGCTGGGGCTGTACCTGGCGACCGCGGTGTTCTTCGGGGTGAGCGGCGGTTTCAAACTGGATGCGCTGGCCGGAATGACCGACAACACCAAGACCCTGATCTTCGCCGGAATTCTGATCGCCGCGTGGGGCAAATCGGCGCAGCTGCCCTTCCATTTCTGGCTGCCGGACGCCATGGTGGCGCCCACGCCGATCAGCGCCTATCTGCACGCGGCCTCCATGGTCAAGGTGGGCGTGTATATTTTCGCCCGGGGTCTGGTTTCGGCAGGCAGCGTGCCGCCGGTGATCGGCACCATCGGTGCGGTCATGGCCGTCATCACCATGCTTTACGGTTTCCTGATGTATTTCCCGCAGAAGGATCTGAAGCGGCTGCTGGCTTACTCCACCATTACGCAGCTTTCTTATATCTTTCTGGCGCTCTCCATGTCGGTCTTTGGCTCGCAGATGGCCTTCAATGGGGCTGTGGCGCACATCTTCAACCATGCCTTTGCCAAAAGCCTGTTCTTCCTCGTGGCCGGCGCGCTCAGTTACACCGCAGGCACGAAGATGCTGCCATCGCTGCGCGGCATCATGAGCAAAATGCCATTGATCGGGATCTGCTTTGTGTTCGCCACGCTGGCGGTCAGCGGGGTGCCGCCCTTCAATGGATTCTTCAGCAAATTCACCATCCTTGCTGGCGGCTTTATGGCAGCCCGGTCGAATCCCTTGCTGATGGTGTTGATGGTGATCGCGGTTCTGGAGACAGTGGGCAGTTTTGCCTGGTTGTTCTGGGTCTTCGGCGCTGCGGTGGACGGCGACCCGTCTCCGGAAGTTGCGGCTGCCACCCCCCTCGCACCGCAAATGCAATTTGTGCTCGTGGCACTGGCGGTGCTCACGCTGGTTTCGGGAGTTTTCGCGGCTTCCTGGATGGGTTAGGAGGTTTGGATGACGAGCGTGACTCTGGTTAACAGTCTGGCAGGTTTATTGATCCTGACCTCCCTGCTGGTCATCGAGGTGAAACATCCCCGCTGGGCGGCCCTCATGTACAGCCTGCAATCCGTGGTGCTGGTGGGCATCTTCCTTGTGCTGGCCTATTCGACCCATGCAGAACAACTTTATCTCTGGGCGGCCAGCGCCTTTGTGACGAAGGTGATCCTCGTGCCGTGGATCCTCTACGGGGCTCTCTCCCGCGTCGGCGATCCTGAGAACCCGCGCAACCGCATGGGCACCACCGTCTCCTTCCTCCTGGCAGCCATGGCGCTAACGGTCTCCTTCCTGGTGGTCAACCAGATCCAGCTCAAGGCAGCCGAGCCTTTCAAGCCCGCCCTGGCCGTCTCCATGGCGCATTTCTTCTTCGGCGAGTTGTGCATTCTGACCCAGCGTAATCTCTTCAAGCAGCTCCTGGGCTTCTGCCTGATGGAGAACGGTTCGCATCTGACCCTGGCTTTGCTGGCTTATAACGCTCCCGAACTGGTGGAGATCGGCATCGCAACGGATGCGGTCTTTGGTGTGGTGATCATGGTGGTGCTGGGCTACCAGATCCATAAGAACCTCAACACCCTGGATACCAGCGATCTGGCTACGCTGAAAGGCTGAGGAAATTATGATGGATACCCCTTACCTCACCTGGCTTCTGCTGCTGCCTCTGATCGCCTCGCTGGTGCTTTTTGCTGCCCGCTGGCTGGGCGCTGGCAGCCGCCTGGTCGTTCAGGGGGTGCATCTGCTGAGCGTGACCGTTGTGATGGTCACTGCCTTCCTGACCGTCAGACAGGTCATTACCTCCGGTCCTATCTTCAGTCTGCGCAACTGGCTGCATGTGGATGAGTTGAGCGCCATCTTCGTGCTCATCATCGGGGTGGTGGGATTCCTGGTAGGCCTGTATTCGATCGGTTACACCCGCCATGACCTGGAGAGCGGCGAGTTCGATGACAACAAATTAAGCACCTATTACGGTCTGTTCAACCTGTTCCTGTTCACGATGCTTCTGGTCGTGACGGCCAACAATATCATCATGATGTGGGTGGCAGTGGAAGCCACCACACTGGGCTCGACCTTCCTGGTGGGCATCTACGGTCACCGCGCCGCACTGGAAGCTGCCTGGAAATACGTCATCATCTGCACGGTGGGCGTGGCCTTCGGCCTCTATGGAACCGTCCTGATCTATTCGGATGCGGTCAACGTGATGCAGGTCCCCGGCAGCGCGGTCCTCTGGACGGAGATCGTAAAGAACGCCCGGGCTCTCGACCCGACCCTGGTCAAGATGGCTTTTGTGTTCGTGATCGTCGGGTTCGGGACCAAAGCCGGCTTGTTTCCCATGCATGCGTGGCTGCCGGATGCTCACAGCGAGGCTCCCAGCCCGGTGAGCGCCATGCTCTCCGGTGTGCTGCTGAACTGCGCCTTGCTGGTCGTGTTCCGCTTCGGCACCATCACAAACCTGGTGCTTGGACCCAACTTCACGCAAACACTCTACCTCATCTTTGGGACGCTCTCGGTCGCGGCTGCAGCCTTCTTCATGTATGTCCAGCGCGACATCAAGAGGCTGCTGGCTTACTCCAGCATGGAGAACATGGGGCTGATCGTGCTGGCATTCGGGATCGGCGGACCGGTCGGGATCATCGCCGGGTTGCTGCAGGCGATCAACCACAGCCTGGTCAAGTCGCTCATGTTTTGCGCTTCCGGCAATATCCTGATGAAGTATCACTCGCGCAACCTCGACCAGGTGAAGGGTATGCTGCAGGTCATCCCGGCGACCGGGGTCATCCTGCTCGTGGGCGTGATGGCGCTGGTGGGCATCCCGCCGTTCAACATTTTCATCAGCAAATTCCTGATCATCACCAGCGGCCTGGGCGCGGGACATGTTTGGCTGATGGTGCTCTGCCTGCTCCTGCTGACGGTGATCTTTGCCGCGTTCTTCCGCGTGATCGCTGCGGCTCTGTTCGGGGAGCGGCCGGCGGAAGTGACCAAAGGCGAGGCGGGTTGGTGGACGCTGGTCCCGGGCGCGCTGCTGATCGTGATGATCATTGTCCTGGGGTTCTATCTGCCGCCTCAACTGATCGGATTGCTGAATCGGGCGAGCGGGCTGGCATTGGATGGGAATCCCAATGTGCAGGTTGCCCTCTTCAATACGGGTGATTTCCTGTCCACATTGGCACAACTGCTTCGATAGGAGCGCCGAGCATGACACTCTTGATGGAAGAAAAAACAAGGATTGGGGGGAGATATGTGGAAGCGCTGCGTGCTCGTTTCGGCAGCGACATCCAGGACGAAGCCTGGCAGGCCCCGGACCAGGTGACCGTGACGGTGCCGCTCAACCGCCTGCCGGAAGTGGTCGAGATGCTGTATTACGACCAGGGCGGCTGGCTGGCCTCCGTGGCTGCCAACGACGAGCGGCCGATTAACGGGCAGTTCGCCATCTACTATATCCTCTCCGTGGAAGGAGCGCAGGACGATCCCGAGCCGGAGAAGGCTTATGTGGTCGTGCGCGCCCAGATCCCTCCGCACCAGCCGGAATTCCCATCCGTGACGCCAAGAGTCCCCGCGGCCATCTGGTATGAGCGCGAGGTCCGGGATATGTTCGGTCTCCAGCCCGTCGGCCTGCCGGATGAGCGCCGACTGGTCCTGCCCGATGACTGGCCGGATAACCTGTATCCGCTGCGCAAGGACACGATGGATTACCGCTACCGGCCTGAGCCGACCACGGAGCAGGAGAACTACGACTTTATCCACGTGGAAGGGGAAGGCATCGTGCAGGTCCCGCTTGGGGCCGCTGCACATCACCTCGGATGAGCCCGGCCACTTCCGGCTCTACGTGGACGGCGAGCATATCGTGGATGCGGATTATCGCCTCTTCTATGTCCACCGCGGCATGGAGAAATTGGCCGAAAGCCGCCTGAACTATGACCAGGTCACCTTCCTGGCCGACCGCATCTGCGGCATCTGCGGATATGCCCACAACGTGGCCTACAGCACCTCGATTGAACGCGCCCTCGGCATTCGAGGTGCCGGCGCGCGCCCAGTTCATCCGCACCATCCTGCTGGAGGTGGAGCGCCTGCACAGCCATCTGCTCAACCTGGGGCTGGCCTGTCACTTCGTCGGGTTTGATACCGGCTTTATGCATTTCTTCCGCGTGCGCGAGAAGGCCATGAAGATGGCCGAAATGCTGACGGGCTCGCGCAAGACCTATGGCGTGAACTTGATCGGCGGCGTTCGCCGGGACATCCTAAAGGAACAGCGGACGCTGACTCTTCAATTGCTCAAGGAACTGCGCAGCGAGGTGACCGACCTGGTCGGCATGCTGTTGGATACGCCCAACATTGTCCAGCGCACGCAGAACATCGGCCGGCTCGAACCCCAGGTGGCACGCGATTACAGCCCCGTGGGGCCCAACCTGAGGGGCTCAGGTTTTGCGCGGGATATCCGCGTTATCCATCCCTATTGCGCCTACGACCGGGTTCCCTGGAAAACGATCTCCAAGGATGGCTGTGATGTCCTGGCGCGCACGCTGATCCGCGCAGAGGAATTCTTCGAGTCGATATCCCTGATCGAGCACTGCCTGGAGGAGATGCCCTCCGGCCCGGTCCTGACCGAGGGCTTTGCTTACAAACCTTACACTTATGCCCTTGGGTATGTGGAGGCTCCGCGCGGCGAAGATATTCACTGGAGCATGCTGGGCGACAACCAGAAGATCTATCGCTGGAAATGCCGGGCATCCAGTTATAACAACTGGCCCGCGCTGCGCTACATGCTGCGCGGCAATACCATTTCGGATGCAGCCCTGATCGTGGCCAGCATCGACCCCTGCTATTCCTGCACCGAGCGGGTGACCGTGGTGGATGTCCGCAAGAAGAAAGCCACCATCATCCCCTACAAGGAAATGGAACGCTACTGCATCGAGCGCAAGGACTCGCCCCTGAAATAGGCCCCGCGGGCGGATCAAAGGAGACTGGCTCATGTTGAAACTGATCAAGGAAGTGTTGAAAACGGGCGAGGCTACCACAGCCTACCCGTTTGAGCCGATGGAACAGATGCCGGGCTTCCGGGGCAAGCCAAAGCACGACCCCGAGCGCTGTATCGCTTGCGCGGCCTGCGCGCTGGCCTGCCCGCCCAATGCCCTCAGCATGACGGTGGACCTGGACCAGGGCATCACCACCTGGAGCTTGTTCATGGGCCGCTGCATCTACTGCGGGCGCTGCGAGGAAGTCTGCCCGACCGGGGCCATTGCACTCAGCCCGGATTTCGAGCTGGCGGTGATGAACAAGGAAGATCTGTACGAGCGCGCCGATTACCGGCTGGCGGTCTGTCCGGGCTGCGGCACGTATTTCGCACCGCAAAAGGAAGTGGATTACGCGGCCGCGCTGCTGCAAAGCCGCGGCGTGGATGCGGATGAATTGGCCGGGGCATTGGCCTTGCTGAAATTCTGCCCCGAGTGCAAGCGCAGGCAGGATGTGCCGAAAGTGGTCAGCCTGACCCGGGAGGAGATCTGATGTCCCCTGAAATGACCAGCACGGAAAAACTGGCTGCCTATAGTAAATACGCCATCCATCCAGACCCGCAAATCAATGCCTTGAAGGGCGCCCTGTTGAATGACATCCATCGCTCGGTGTACGTGTACCGGGTGGACTGCGGCGGCTGCAATGGCTGTGAGATCGAGATCTTCGCTTCCATCACCCCGGTCTTCGATGTGGAGCGTTTCGGCATCAAGGTGGTCTCCTCCCCCCGGCATGCGGATGTGCTGGTCTATACCGGATCGATGACCCGCTCCATGCGCGTACCCGCTCTGCGCGCCTATCATGCCGCCCCCGACCCGAAGATCTGCGTGGCCTACGGAGCCTGCGGGTGTTCCGGTGGGATTTTCCATGATCTCTATTGCGTGTGGGGCGGCGCGGACAAGTTCATCCCCATCGATGTCTACATCCCCGGCTGCCCTCCCACTCCGGGCGCCACCATCTATGGCTTTGCGATGGCGCTGGGCATGCTCGGCCAGAAGTTGAAGTCCTCCCATCACGTGGAGGCCGAAGGGGAACAGCCGCCGCTCTCGCATCCTTCCATCCCGCACGCGTTGAAGGTCGAGATCGAGCGGGAAGCCCGCCGCATGGCAGGCTACTGGCGCGGGAAACAGATCGCGGAAGTTTTCCTGGGCTTTGTTGAAAGCGATCCCTACCTGCTCCAGCAGTGCCTCCAGCAGTATCTCGATGAGCAGGGCGACCCGCGCCTGACCGAGATCATGACCCGCCTGGATCAGGTGCATCAAACCTACATGGCCGAAAGTTGAAATGGAAGAAAAGGTTGTTTTTTTCCAGCTTACCCAAAAGTTCGTCAATCGGGATAAGTCCCTCCCCCAGGGTGCCCTTCCCGAAGGACCGCGCCAGGTGCTCTATTACTCCCTGGCCATTGGTCACCATGTGGGTGTGATGGACTGCTTCCAGACTCTTCTCGAGGTGCCTCTGGAGGATTATCGCAAGTGGTTGGATGGGATGCCTGAGGGCGCAGCGAGGCATAAGCTGGAAGGGTTGTTGAAGTGGGGTGAGATCGAGATCAACAGCAGCCACGCGCAGGACCTGATCGGGCTGTTCAACTCGAAGGCACCGGAGCAGCCAGCCTGGAACAACATCCTGCTGGGATCACTGAAGCAGATGCTCCAGGAACCTGCCCTCTATCTGATGGTGAGGAGGGTACCGGCATGAAGAAATTGGTGCTGGCGGTCGGGAACCTGATGATGGGTGATGATGCGGCTGGCCCGCTGCTCGCGCGCCGGCTGGAACAGTCACCGGCAGCCTCATGGGATTTGCTGGACGGAGGCTCCGCGCCGGAGAACCTGCTTTACAGGGTGCGTGAGATCGGCCCGCAGGAAGTGTTGGTGGTGGACGCCGCGGATATGGATCTGGAGCCGGGCGAGGTGCGTTTTGTGGATACGACCCGCCTGGATGATCCTTTCCTGATGACCACGCATACCCTGCCGCTGTCCTACCTGGTGGAATCATTGAAGGAGTTCGTGCCGAAAGTCTCGCTCCTGGGCATTCAGCCGCGCCTGGTGAGCTTCGGTTATCCGCCTTCGACGGAAGTGAAAGAGGCGGTCGAGCGGGTTTATCAGAGCCTGGCGCAGGACCGGTTGGAATGGGAAGAATTGCAGACTGTTGGAGAGGCATGGAATGGATAATTCACTGAAAACCATTCGATCTCTTGAGGACCTGGAAAAATTCCGTGAGCAGATCCTGGCAGAACGTGCGCATCAGGCAGAGACTCCCGGCATCCATATCACCGTCGGCCTGGGGACCTGCGGCATCGCCGCCGGGGCTGCTGATGTGCTGCGCGTGCTAACTGAAGCAATCCAGGAGCATGAACTGCAGAATATTGCCATTACGCCCACAGGTTGTATCGGGCTTTGTGCCCACGAGCCGATCGTGGAGGTGAAGGTGGGCGCTGAACCTATAGTGACCTACGGCAGGGTGTCTGTCGAGGGCGCAGCGCGCATTATTCAAGACCACATCATCGGCGGCAAGGTTGTTGACGAGCTGGTGATCGATACGGCTCCGTTCCCGACGATCTAGCCCGCAGGGAGAAGTCATGATGGAAGAAACGAAGGATTTGGATATCGCCGCCCTGGTCGAGGCAGCTGTAGAAAAACACGGCGCCCGGCCCGATGCTGTCATTCCCATCTTGAGCGAGATCAACCGCGCGCTGGGTTACATCCCGGTTGCAGCGCTCCCGGAAATTCGCCGGCATATTCACGCTCCACAGGAAAAAGTCTTTCTTGCGGATAGCCATCTATTCTCAGCAGCCAGTTTCTATGAATTGTTCTCCCTGAAACCGCTTGGCAGGCATGTGGTCCGCTTCTGTGAGAGCGCCCCCTGTCATGTGATGGGAGGGCGGCAGGTGCTGGAGTCCCTGCAGGACGAACTGGGCCTGCAGCCCGGCGAGACCAGCGGTGATATGAAATGGTCCCTGCTGATGACGAGCTGCCTGGGCGTCTGTGGGGTGGGGCCAGTGTTCCTGGTGGATGACGATATTTACGGCAATGTCACAGCGGAAAAGGTCAGCGGAATTCTGGCGAAGTATGACTGATCTTGCAGCGACAAGTACGTGGCGAGGTGATGTATGAAGGTGATCCGATCAATGGTGCTGGTTTCCGTGGACCCCGCAAGCCTGGAGCGCGGCGCGGAACAGGTCTTTCATACCCTGCTGGATGAGATCGAGGAGTTCGGGCTCTCCGATCAGATCGCGGTGAGCACCATCCAGGATGTTGGATTCCGGGAAGACCTGCCTCTGATCATTGTCTATCCGGATGCGGCGGTCTATGCGCCGGTGAAACCGGAGGATGTGCATCTGATCGTCGAGGAGCATCTCCATAAAGGCAACATTGTCCCGCATCTTCTGGCGATGATGCACGAGCTGGTCCCGGAGATCGCCTGGATGCGCGGCCGGCGCGGGGCGCTGCCGGTCCAGAAACGGGTTGTCCTGGAACGGGCGGGCATCATCAACCCGGAAAGCCTCGAGGATTACATCCTGTATGACGGGTATAAGGCCCTTGGCAAGGCTCTGACGCAAATGACCCCCGCGCAGGTGATCGAAGAGGTGGAAAAATCCGGTTTGCAGGGGCGCGGCGGCGCAGGCTTCCCCACAGGGCGCAAATGGAGCTTTGTCGCCAGCACCCCCGGCGACCCAAAATACGTCATTTGCAACGCGGATGAAAGCGAGCCAGGCACCTTCAAGGACCGGCTCGATCATTGAAGGGGATCCCTTCAGCATCCTCGAAGCCATGACCATTGCTGGCTATGCCATCGGCGCTCATGAAGGCTATATCTACATTCGCGGGGAATATCCACTGGCTTACAAGCGCATCGAAAACGCCATCGCCCAGGCGGAGGCACGCGGGTTCCTGGGCGAGAACATCTTTGGGACGGATTACAGTTTCCATATCCACCCTCACGCCGGGGCAGGGGCATATATCTGCGGCGAGGAAACCGCCCTCATCGAATCGTTGGAAGGCAAACGCGGCATGCCGCGTGCCCGCCCTCCCTATCCGACCACCTTCGGGCTGTTCGGCAAGCCCACTGTGGTCAACAACGTGGAAACCCTGGCGAACGTGCCGCCCATCCTGCGGAACGGCGCGGTCTGGTACCGCGAGCTGGGTTCTCCCAAAAGCACCGGCACCAAGGTGTATACCATTCTGGGAAACGTGAACTTCACCGGCCTCATCGAGGTCCCCATGGGGATCACCCTGCGCGAGGTGATCGATATCTACGGCAAGGGCATGAAGGATGGCAAACCGCTGAAGCTGGTGCAGGCGGGCGGCTCCAGCGGGAGCATCGCACCGGCCAGCCTGCAGGATACGCCCATGGATTTCGACTCGTTCCGCAACGCGGGCGTTTCGCTGGGCTCGGGGGCGCTGCTGGTCTGCGATGAGGACACCTGTGTGGTGGACCTCGCTCGTGTCATCCTGCGCTTCTTCCGCAATGAATGCTGCGGGAAATGCACTCCCTGCCGGATCGGGACACTGCGGCTCTATGAGATGGTCTGCCAGATCTCGGAAGGCAGGGCTTCGCTTGACGACCTGGAAGGGATGCGGAAGATCTCGGAGGCCATGTCCGAGGTTTCCAACTGCGGCCTGGGTCAGACAGCTTCCGTGGCGCTGCTGGACATTTTGAAATATTTCCGCGAAGAAGTGGAAGCGCACATCACAAAGCATGTCTGTCCCGCAGGCGTTTGCAGGATCCCCCGGGCTGTGCCCGAAATGGAACCGGCGGCGCAACAGGTCCCCGGATAAAGGAGAATCAGCCGTGATCAGCCTGACGATCAATGGTCAAACCCTCGAAGTCCCTGAAAAAACGACTGTTCTGCAAGCCGCCGGGCAGGCCGGGATCCTGATCCCGACGCTCTGCCATCACAAAGACCTGACGCCCTACGGCGGCTGCCGCTTATGCTCGGTGGATATCCAGGGGCTGCGCCTGCCTGCCACGGCCTGTACCATGCTGGTCTCCCCCGGCATGATCGTGCGCACCGAAAGCCCCGCCCTGACGCGCTATCGCCGGACCATTCTGGAATTGCTGCTGGTGCGCTTCTATGACGCTGGTTACACCTACATCGATACTCAGTTCGCCTACTGGGTACGCTACTATGGGATCGACATGCAGAAGGCTATGGCACGCGAGCCTTTCCGGCTGATCGACAGCGACCCCAACCCCTTCATCTGGGTGGATAAGAACAAGTGCATCATGTGCACGCGCTGCGTGCGTGCCTGTGCAGAAGTGCAGGGACGCTTCGTTTGGACCCAGGCTTTCCGGGGATATGATCTGCGCATCGCGGCCGGCGCGGACACTACCATGCTCCAGGCGCGCTGCGAGTCTTGCGGTGCCTGCGTGGCGCACTGTCCTACTGGCGCGCTGGACAACAAGAATTCGGTTAAGCTGGGCCCGCCTGACAGGACCGTGAATACCATCTGCCCATATTGTGGAGTGGGCTGCCAGTTGGACCTGCAAATCAAGAATGATGACAATGGCGGGCATATCCTGCGCGTGTCCTCCAACGAAAAAGCCCCGGTCAACGGCGATCATCTGTGCGTCAAAGGCCGCTACGGGTATGACTTCGTCCAATCACCCGGGAGGCTCCTGCGGCCGCGTGTTCGCAAGTACGTTCTGGAGGGAACACCCCGGCCTCCAAACCGCGGCCCCTGGGTGGAGGTGGATTGGGACACCGCGCTGAACGCCGCGGCACGCGGCCTGCGAGCCGCCCGCGACCAGTATGGCCCCGGAAGTATCGGCATCATGGCTTCGGGTCGCTGCTTGAACGAAGAAAATTATCTGATGGGCAAGCTCGCCCGCCAGGTGTTGGGGACCAACAATATCGATTCCTGCGAGCACGTGCAGCACGCGGCGACCGTGGAAGGCATGGACGCGGCGCTGGGCTTGAACTCGCAGACCAACGCGCTGGAGGACGTGGCAGCGAATGCAATGTCCATGCTGGTGATCGGTTCCAATACCACCGAGCAGCATCCCATCTTTGGTGTAAAACTGCGCAAGGCTGTGCTGCGACGCGGCTGCAAGCTGGTGGTGGCGCATCCCGATTTCGTCAACATGTCCGAATACGCGGCGCTGAGGTTGATCCACAGACCCGGGACGGAAACGACCCTGGTCAACGGCCTGATGCATATAATCCTGAAAGAGGGTTGGGAGAACCGCGATTTCATTGAGAAAAACACTTCCGGGTTTGAAGAACTGCGCAAAGGCCTTGCGGAATTTACCCCCGAGCGGGTGAGCACTCTGACAGGCGTGGATGCCGAAACGTTGCAAGAGGCCGCGGAGATACTGGCCAAGAATCAGCCGGCAGCCGTGGTCTGGAGCACCGACCTGGTGGGCAAAGGCGAACCTGCCGAAAATATACACAGCCTGATCAACCTGCAATTGCTATTGGGGAACTTTGGTGTGCCAGGCGGGGGTCTGATCCCGCTGCGCAGCCAGAGCAACTCGCAGGGCGGGAGCGATATGGGTGCGCACCCGGCTTTTTACCCGGGATATCAACCGGCAGGCAGTGAAGCCGCCCGGAAGAAGTTCGAAGTCGCCTGGGGCAAAGGCTTGCCCACCCGCCCGGGCCTGAACGCCATGGAGATGATGGATGCCGCGGCCGAAGGCAGGCTGAGAGCCTTGTATATCCTGTGCGGCGATATCATTACCGGCGCTTCGGATGCCCGACAGGTACGCAGCGGCCTGCGCAATTGTGATTTCGTGGTTGTGCAGGGAGTGTTCGAATCCGAGGCCACGCGCAGCGCGGATGTGCTCCTGCCGGGTGTCACCTTTGCGGAAAAAACCGGCACATTTACCAATTCCGAGCGGCGTATTCAAATGGTGCATGAGGCCCTGCGGCCGCAGGGCGAGTCTCGTCCGGAGTGGCAGGTGATCGCCTCCCTAGCGGCGCTTATCCGCGGGGAGAACGGCGGCGAGGAATACGGCGATTGGCAGTACCAGGACACCGGTCAGATCCTGGGCGAGATCGCAGCCCTCACGCCGATCTATGCCGGGGTTTCGCAGGAACGGCTGGAGCGCGAGGGGAGCTTGCAGTGGCCGGTGAAGAACCTCAGCCACGCCGGTACTCCCATGCTGGGACCGGAGAGTTTCCGGGGCGGGCGCGGGCGGTTTATGCCCATCCTTCTGAAGGAGCCGGAAGGCGTTTGATCTTGACCGAATCATGGAATAAAAAAACGAGCCGGAGAATCCTCCGGCTCGTTCTGATTTACCTGCCTTACTCGAAACCTGCTTCCCTGGCAATGGCCAGGATCCGGTCTCGGTAGTCCTGCGATAGGTCAATGACCTCGGAGTTGCTGCTTCCGGTGTCGCGGTTTTCAACCAGCAGGATGCTGGCATCCCGGCTGAGCAGGATGGTGTGCCAGGCATCACAGCGCACATTGTAGACCTTGCAGGGGTCCATGGGCTGCGGATGGATACCCTCCACCTGCATGCCGTTGCCGCCCATGATCAACAGCCCCCGCCCCTGGAGCAGGATAAAGACCTCATCGGTCTGCGTATGGCGCTCCATGGATCGGATCAGATCGGGCTGCAGTTCGTCCAGATAGCGCAGGATGGCCACCCGCCACGTCCCGTAATCAATGAGCGGCTGGTAACCGGCACCCTCATACTCGTGGACCTGGAGCCAGGCTTCATTCACGGGATTGCTCCCGCTGCCCCTGTGGGCGGCTCTGGAGGGCTGCGTGGAGGCACATCATCATGGACATCGTTTAGGCCACCCAAAAATCAAAACTGAACAGCATGCTCTCCACTCCCAGGAGGAGAATGCTGAAGACTGTCCAGAGACGATCGAAAACAAGGCGGCGTCCCCAGCGCGCCAGCACCCAGAAAAGCGCAGGAGCAGCCATGACATAGCGCACCATGCCCTGAGCTGGCCCGCTGGTAATAGCGAAAAAGATCATCGCCAACCCGAATAAGCAGATTTCCGGCTGCTCTCTGATCAGCAGGAGACAGGCGGTGATGGCGAGGGCGATCACGCCGAACTCCAACAGATAATAGAATCGTGTCTGGGTATTACCCAGGAACAGTGCAGACCAGGCTCGGCTCCAGGTTCGCAGGCTGAATTCGAGGGCGAGAAGCCCCCGGCTGAAATAATGACTTTCAATAAAATGGAAGCGGGCTGCCAGCGGTGTCAGGGACCAGATGCCATAGGAGATGGCCGGGGAAACGACTGCAGCGCCTTTTACAAGAGCAGATTTCCAGCCTTCCTGCCAGCTCCGGTCCTTAAGCCATACCATCGCCATGGGAAGCAGCAGGAGCGCCCCTCCCGGGCGTGTCCAGACTGCCAGACAGGCCAGCAAGGCAGCCCATCCCCACCTGCGTGCCAGCAGGCAGGCCAGCGCACCAAATGTCAGGCCGAGGAATAAACCCTCTGGATAGACCTGGGCAAGAAAAAAGCCCGCGGGAAAGATCAGCAGGAAGAATGCGGCCCGCAGACCGCCATCCTCCCCCAGGACGCGCCGGGTCATCGAATACAGGGAAATTGCCGCGCCCAGTGACCCCAGCAGCGAGACGATCACAGCCGCCAGTGTGGCAGCGGCGATCCGACTGAGAGGCAGGATGCGCAGGGGAAATGCAATCAGGCGCGTTGCCCAGGGATATAGAGGAAAGAAGGCATAACTGAGGGACGTGCAGTCGGGATTGAGGCCAGGCAGGCAATAATCCTGCGTGGAGGTCCCCCATGCGAACCTTGGCCAGATCCCGGCCACCTGCGGATCATCATATCCGGCTGTGGCAATGGAAAGATAGAACTCAGAGTCCCAGGAAACCTGCTCGTTCAGGAAGGTTTCGTTGAGATACGGTTTGGCGGACTGGCTGCCTGGCGTTGTCTCCGCCGGGGTCCAGTCGAGGACGCGGTCGGGGGCCGCCAGCCGCAGCCGGTCCCCGATGGAAGCCTGGAATGTTATCAAAATGAAAGCCCAGCCAGCCCAGACCAGAATCAGCGTGAGGAGGGAACGGTTTAATTTCACTTCACCTCAACACCGCGCGCACGTTGACCTCGCGGATACCATCCACTGGAAGCGGGATGACATTTCCGTCGATGAGCCTGCCTTCCACCTCGAGTTGGACGTTGTTTCCCGGTCCTTCGCGCTGCACCTGGATGGT
Source organism: uncultured Chloroflexia bacterium (assembly GCA_963809585.1). GTDB lineage: Bacteria > Chloroflexota > Anaerolineae > Anaerolineales > Villigracilaceae > JACPVF01. The sequence continues at coordinate 61,578 of CAWEKL010000003.1, forward strand.
ATATTTCACGCCTCGAAAGAGGCGCAGAACCTGAATATTCTCCCAAGTGGCGGGCAGCACCGGCGCGACCATGAGACCTGCATAGGTGGGGCGGATGCCGAGAATCCATTGGGTGATGGCTACATAGTTCCAGGCCGCTGTGCCGGTCAGCCAGGAGTTCTTGGCCTCGCCAAAGGTTGGCGCATCGCGCCCTGCAATCATTTGCGCATAGACATAGGGCTCGCAGCGATGGACTTCGCTGATCTCTTCGCGGGCAGACGGGTTGATGCGCAGGTAATAATCGTGAGCGCGCCCGCCCCTTCCCAGCCTCGCCTCCGCGATCATGATCCAGGGATTGCAGTGGCAGAAGATCCCGGCATTCTCCTTGTACCCGGGAGGGTAGGAGGATATCTCACCCAGATGCAGGTAATAGCGGGTGAAGGCCGGTTGGTGGAGGATGATGCCGTGCGGGGTAGCCAGTCGTTCGGCGACCGAATCCAGCGCTGCTTGAGCGCGGCCGTTCTCCAGTCCCAACCCAGCCATGATGCACATGCCCTGCGGTTCGATGAAGATCTGGCCCTCGGTGTTCTCCAGTGAGCCGACCGGGTTGCCAAAATCATCGTATGCCCGCCGGAACCATGCCCCATCCCACCCTGCTGACCAGACTGCCTGCTCCATCTCACGGGCGCGCAGCCGCACCTCATCAGCCTCGTCTTCATCCCCGCAGTGCGAATGGATGGCAGCCATCTCCTCCGCGGCCAGCACGAACAGGCCGGCGATAAACACACTCTCCGCGGTAATGCCATCCTTGTTGGTAGTGGTCTGGAAGGATTGGCCGGGCTGGTCCGAGAAGCAGTTAAGATTGAGGCAGTCATTCCAGTCAGCTCGGCCGATCAATGGCAGGCAGTGCGGTCCCAGCCGGTCAAGCGTATATTGCAAGGCTCGCCGCAGGTGGGTAAGAAAGGCTTGCTCCGAGTCCGGCCTGTTGTCGAAGGGGACTTGTTCGTCCAGCAGCGACCAGTCACCCGTCTCTTTGAGATAAGCCGCTGCAGCCAGCACCAGCCAGAGCGGATCATCGTTGAATCCAGAACCGATATCGTTATTGCCGCGCTTGCTCAGCGGCTGGTACTGGTGATACGCCCCGCCGGAGTCCAACTGGGTGGAGGCCAGGTCGATCAACCTCTCGCGCGCCCGTTCCGGGATCAGATGAACAAAGCCAAGCAGGTCCTGATTCGAATCGCGGAAGCCCATCCCCCGCCCGATCCCGCTTTCAAAATAGGAGGCCGAGCGTGAGAGATTGAAGGTCATCATGACCTGGTACACATTCCAGATGTTGACCATCCGGTCCGTATGTATATCCGGTGTGGAAACCTGAAATTTTCCGAGCAGGTTCTCCCAGTAGCCGCGTAATCCCTCAAACGCCGCTTCGACATGCCCGGGGTCAAGCCATGCGGCGAGGAGAGGTTTCAGGCTCTGCTTGTTGATGATCTGTGAATCCGGAGGATCGAATTTGGAATCCGCAGGGTTTTCGTGATACCCCAGCACGAAGATGATCTTTTTCTGTTCGCCGGGCTGGAGCCGAACTCTGACGTGCTGCGCGCCGATGGGCTGCCACCCATGCGCAATGGACCCCGTCAATTTCCCGGCTTCGACCGCGGCAGGGCAGTCCCATCCGCGATACTCTCCCAGAAAAGCCTCGCGCTGGGTGTCAAAGCCTGCCAGCGGCTCGGAACAGGCCAGCCAGGCGAAATGGTCGCGGCGCTCGCGGTATTCGCTTTTGTGATAGATCACCCCGTCCTCGACCTCGACCTCGCCGATCGAAAAATTGCGTTGGAAGTTGGTGGAGTCGTCCAGCGCATCCCAAAGGCAGAACTCGATGGCGGAGAAAACAGACAGGGAAACCGCTTCCTGTCGCTCGTTGGTCAGGGTCACTTCCCATACTTCCAGGGTTTCCCCCAGCGGCACGAAATAGCGGGTCTGGGCGTGGATGCCCGCCAGCCGGGAGGTGATGATCGTGTACCCCAGACCGTGACGGCATTCGTAGGAATCCAGCGGATGCCGTACCGGCTGCCAGGCAGGTGACCAGAATAGAGGCTGCGCACCGGGCGAGTCATCCCGCAGATACAGCATACGGCCGTTGCTGTCGGAGGGGGCGTTGTTGTAGCGGTAGCGGGTCAGGCGGCGCAGGCGCGCATCGCGGTAGAAGGAGTACCCGCCGGCTGTATTGGAAATAATGCCAAAATAGGATTCGCTACCGAGATAATTTACCCAGGGGAGGGGAGTATCCGGGCGTTCTATGACGTATTCCCGCCGAGCATCATCGAAATGACCGTAACGCATAAGACCTCACCATACGGGGTCGTCCCCGGAGATTATTGTAGAAGGAACCCTGCTCCCCGGCTTGCCGCCGCCCCGATCTGCAGCCATGTCCCAACTGCAGTTAGAGGCGGCGGCCGGCCCGCCGAGCATGCGAAAGCCGCTGAGGAGGAGGAGAAGAACTCAGGCTCTATTTTTCGACGCCGGTAATTACAATGCCCTGCATAAAGGCGCGCTGCGCGAAGAAGAAAATAACAACAGGCAGTGCAATGGCCATCATCGCTGCGGCCATGGCGTAGCCCGGCTGACTGTTGAAGATGTTGGCGAACTGCGTCATGCCGATCGAAATGGTGTAAAGGTTGGGATTGCCCTGCAAGTATATGAGCGGGGCAAAAAAGTCATTCCAGGCCCAGAAGAAGTGGAACAGGCCCACCGCTGTCATGGCCGGGATGGATTGTGGAATGATGACATATAACAGGGTTTGCAGAGGCGAGGCTCCGTCGATCATGGCGGCCTCATCCAGATCCTTCGGGATGCTCTTAAAGTACTGCCGCAGCAGGAAAACATTATAGGCATTCGAGAAGAAATGCGGGACGATCAGCGGCCACAGGGTCCCGCCCCAGCCAATGGAGCGGAAGAAAATGTATTGCGGGATGAGTGTGATCTGGGTGGGCAGGATGATCGTGGCGACCAGTACGATGAACAAAGTGTTGATGCCCGGGATGCGGAAGCGCGAAAAGCCGTAAGCCACACAGGTGGAGGAAATCAGCGTTCCGATGGTCCCCAGCAAGGCCACGATCAATGTATTGCGGAAGAGCAGTCCAAGGTTGACCTGCTTCCATGAAGCCGGGAAATTATTCACCGTCGGGTCCAGCCTGTAAGCCGGCTCCAGCTTGAACCAGTTCAGGTCGGTCACCAGCGGTTCAGCCTCGGGGTTGGCAGGGTCGATGAAGGTGGATTGGTAGGTGACGCCGCCTGCCCCATCCGAGCTGCGCAGTTTTTTGATCAAAGCCATTTGGCGGTTGCCTTCGGCCGTCGGCACCTCATAGAGCGGGTATTCCTTGCCCTGGTATTCAAAGGTGACCGGGGAGGAAGGCAGAACATGAACAAAGGCATCCTGGATCTGAGGCAGGGTCTTGAAAGCCGTGGTGGTCATATAGCCCAGCGGCATGAGGAAAATCATCATCGCGCCGATGGCCAGCAGGGTGACGGAGGAAAAAGACAGGAAGCGCCGCATTGGCCGCGACGGCGACCAGGCGGGAAGAGGGCGGGCTTGTGCGGTCATCCTGAACCTCCACCGTAGTAGACGAAGCGGTTCTGGCCCCAGAAGAGGAGGATGGTCAGGGCAAGCACCACGATAAACATCAGCCAGGCCAGGGTGGCAGCGTAGCCCATATTATGGAAGTTCCAGCCGGACTGGTAGAGGTACAGGTTGTAAAACATGGTGGCGCCGTTCGGGTCGCCGCGGCCGTTCCCGATGATGTAGCCCGGCACCAGGGTCTGGAAAGCGCCCACGATGGCCAGGATCAGGTTGTAGAAAATGACCGGTGAGATCATCGGCACGGTGATCAGGAAGAATTTTTGTACCCCGTTGGCCCCGTCCACGGTGGCGGCTTCATACAATTCCGTGGGCACGTTCTGCAGCCCGGCAAGCATGGTGAGCATGGTATTGCCGATACCCCAAAAACCCATGATCGTGATGGCCGGCAGCACCCAGAACTCATCCTCGAACCAGCGCGGCCCTTCGATCCCGAAGAGGAAGCGCAGGATCTGGTTGATCCATCCGGAATTGCTGTTCAGGACACCCTGCCAGACCATGACCGTAATTACCACCGGGATCATGGAGGGCAGGTAGACCAATGTGCGGAAGATATTCTTGCCCCACAGATATTTTGCGTTGGCGATCAGAGCCGCGCTCAGAGGGAGGATGATGCTCAAAGGAATGGAAATGGCGGCGAAGATCAGTGTCACCCGGATGGCCTTGCTCACTCCCGGGTCGGTGAAGAGCAGCTGGTAGTTGTGCAGGCCGATGAACTTAATGCTCTCGGGGTGGATAGGGTCGAAATTCGTGAACGAATAGTACAGCGAGACCAGGATCGGTACGGCGGTGAAGACCACCAGGCCGAAGAACCAGGGACTCAGGAAAATCAGGCCCCAATTGATCTCATGCCGCATCAGCGCTGAACGTTTCTTGCGGGCCGGCTGCCGGACAGCCGGAGGCGCGATTTGTGCAGTCTCGGTCATGGTGGATTCTCCTGGAAGTCAAGGGGCCTGGCGGGCACGGTCTTTCGGCCGTGCCCGCCAGGGTGTTGCAGCTAGGGTCTAGTCTCCACTCTCAGCGAGAATGGCGTTCCACTCTTTGATGAAGTCCTCCACGCGCGTGTCCACATTCAATTTGTCATTGGTCTGCAGATCGCTGCCCAGCGTTTGCCAGGCGGTATTGGACTTGTTGTTGTTCGGAAGCCCAAGCTGATGGTTGGGGGCGTCCAGGAAGGGGATCATATCCACGAAGACCTGCCAGTTCACCTTGTTGGGGGCGAATTTATCATCCAGGCTCTTGAAGAAGGCCGCCTGTTGGCTGGTGCGGGCAGGTAGACCGCCGTAGATGGTGTACAGTTCAGCCGCGCCCTCGCCCAGCATGTAGCTATAGACCTTGAAAGCCTCTTCCGGGTGCTTGCTGGCGGCCATGATGGCGAAGGTGTCGCCGTGCATCTTGGAGGTGGTTTTGCCATTGTAGGATGGGACCACGCCCGCGTCCCAGTTCGGGACGTTCGCGGCGTCGATGCAGCAGGTATACCAAAGGTGGGTAATGCCCATGGCGACCTTGCCGGAGCTGAAGGCGTTGGTCTTCAGCAGATCCCCGTTCACAGCGGCCAGGGTCGGCTCGAAGGGCTGCTTGCCGAACTGGGCATCGTAGTACCACTTCATGCCTGCGATCATGTCGGCGGAGATGTCGGCCTTGCCGTCCTTGACCGGGTAGTAGGCGCCAAAGTAAGCGGTGTTCCAGCGAGGATTGTCGCGGACCCACTGGAATTCGAAGCCCCATTGTACGATATTGTTGCGGTCAAAGGCGGCGGAGGTGGAATCGTTGCCGTTCTTGTCGAGCGTCAGCCGGCGTGCCACCTGGGCGACCGTGTCGAAATTCCACTCCAACTCCTTCCCATCCAGCGTGTACTTATCGCCGACCTTCTGGGGCGGATAGGCAAGACCGGCCTGGTCGAACAGGTCCTTGTTATAGAACACAGCGGAGGGGTAGATGGCGAACGGAAGCCCCTCGAGCTTGCCCTCGACCTTGTAGAAGTCCATGAAAGCGGGATCAATATCGCTGGTGTCATAGTTGAACTGCTTGACCAGCGGCTCCAGATCGAGCCAGGCACCGGGGAAGGAAGGCGCGGCCTTCAGTGCCCACCGGGCCGACGATGTCAGGCGCATTCCCGGCCGCGATCTGCGCGGTCAGGTTGTCACCGGCATACTTGTTATCCACGATGATCGGGATCAATTGGATCTCGTTCTGGGACTTGTTGTACTTGTCTACAAAGGCCTTTTCCAACGGGATGGCTTCAGCCTTGGCGCCCGCGCCCAGGCCGATGTACCAGTAGATCTGGACACGGTCGGCGAGAGGGGCATCGGTTGGGACAGCGGTGGGCTGGGCTGCCGGTGCCTGAGTGGCAGGGGCCTGGGTCGCAGGGGCCGGGGTAGCCGGTGCTCCGCAGGCGGCCAGGAGCATGCTGAGGGCCATCAGGACGGACAAAACAATCATCAAGCGTTTCATCTTCATTCTCCTATTGAATGGTTGGATGGACAAAGGATTCCATTGACAGGGAGCAGATCTTAGTATTGCGACATTCACCTCCTTGAAGAAGGGGCGTTCTTTGGGAGCGCTCCCATCCGCAGGAAAAAAAGAGATGCATACTTTCGTATTCCATGTTTGTCTTTGCTAACGCCTGGAGGCGCCGCAGGTCTCCCGGATCACGAGCTCCGTCTCCAGCAGCACACGCCGGGGCGGCAAGATCCCATTATCGATCAGGTCGATCAGCAATTCCACTGCGCGGATGCCAAACTGATAGACCGGTTGGCGGACGGTGGTCAACTGGGATTCCAGCATGGTTGTCATGGGCAGGTCGTCGAAGCCAACAAATGCGACATCTTCTGGAACCTGGAGCCCGGCCTCGCGCACCGCCCGCATCCCGCCGATGGCGATCATATCGGAGGCGGCAAAGACCGCATCCGGCCTGGCTGGCAGCATAGCCTGCATGGCCCGATAACCACCTGCCTCGGTGAAGTCGGTCTCCACGATCAGGGCCTTATCGATGTCCAGGCCTCGAGCCTGGATGGCCCTTTCATAGCCTTCGCGCCGGTCAACACCTACCGTGCTGTTGGACGGGCCGGCCAGTGTTCCCACACGCTTGCGCCCCAGCCGGATGAGATGGCTGACCGCGTTGTAGGCTGCGTCCACGTTGTCCACATCGATGTAACTGACATCCTTGGTTTCGAACGGCCGGCCGGCGATCACCAGCGGAATGTTGGAGTTCACAAGCCGGTCAATGAGCTGGTCGCCCGTCTGGCCGGACTGGAGCAGGATGCCATCCAGCATCCCTTTGCGGGAGATGCGCGGGAAGATCTTTTCCTCATCCTCTTTCGAACCGATGAGGAAAAGGGCCAGCGAATAATCATACTGGTTGCATGCCTGGGCAATTCCCTGGGTAAGGCGGGGGAAATAAGGATCCGAGAAGAAGGAGCTGACACTGCGGGGGAGTACCAGTCCCAGCATGGACGAACGCTGCGAGGCGAGAGTCCGCGCGGCAGCGTTGGGATGGTAACCAGTTGTCCGAATGACCTCCAGCACCCGCTGGCGCACAGTCGCGCGGACGTTCGGGTATTCGTTTACGACGCGGGAAACCGTCGATCGGGATACTCCGGCTTGTCTGGCGATGTCTTCGAGAGTGAGTTCTGGCAAGGCGTTCTCCGTAATTGCTGGCAGCGCTCTCATTCTTTATCTGATCTCAGCGCCACTTTCTAAGGTTTAAGTACCGTAATTTGACAATAATTGGGGAAAATATGGGAGCGCTCTCAATTTCAACGTCATTATACAACGCTTTGTTGGCAGAGTCAACTATCTCTTTTAAATTGCTCCACCAAAAGTAAGGAAAACTCCAGCACCGAAAGATGCTATAATATTCGCGGTTATTGGTAGAGGGTTTGTTCCCACCGGCATCTTCCCATCAAGGGCAAACAATGGCAGAAAAGTTGGCTCCCGCTCCAAAGGTGCTGATCGTCAGCAACCAACAAACCACCGGCCCATTATGGGTTTTCAGCCTGCAGCAGCAGAGGATGAACGTATTGCTGGAGGCCGATCCCAGAAAAGCCCTCCAGCGGGCTGAGTTTGAATCCCCCGACCTGATCGTCCTGGATATCAACCTGCCTCAGGATGAATTGATCCAGCTGCTCAAATCGCTGCGCGCGGAGATCCTTTCGCCCATCCTGCTCCTGACCCAATTGCGAGGGGAGGACATGGTGCTGGAGGCGCTCAATGCCGGAGCCGACGATTGCATGATCAAGCCGGTCAGCCCTTCGCTCTTTCAGGCCAAGATCAAGATCTGGCTGCGCCGCTCTTGGAGCGTTTCCACCGATACTCTGGAACCTTTGAAAGTGGGCGGCCTGCAGCTCATGCCCGGCGAGCGCGTGGCCCTGCTGCAGAACGACCAGATGATCCGCCTGACCAACCTGGAATTGCGGCTGCTGTATTACCTCATGAGCCGGCCCGACCAGACCGTTCCAGTGGAGGAACTTAACCAGCGCGTCTGGGGCTATTCCGGGGATGGGGACAACACCATGTTGAAGAATGTGGTCTACCGGCTGCGCCGCAAGATCGAAGCTGACCCCTCCGAGCCGAAGATCATCCAAACAGTGGTCGGGGTAGGCTACAAGTTCAATAATGGCCGCGAGGATTAGCCTAAAACACGTTTGAGACCGGAAGGGCGGTAATTGCGACCACGAAACAGCCCTTTATGACGCCATTGCGACACACATCCCTCCCCGTCCATGCTATATTACAGGTACTTCAACGGGGACATAAATGGGAACCACCAGCGCTGCCTCAGGCAGCGCTGGTGGTTTAAACGTGGGATCATCCGGGAAACAGGGGGAGGTGGTAAACTTTTCCATCATCTTATCCATGAGCAATCTAGGTTGACGGAGGAGCCTGCAGGATGTCGAAGTTCATCTGGTTGAACGGTGAATTGCTTGCATATGAAAAGGCCAACGTCCATGTACTGAACCCGGCGCTGCATTACGGGGCGGCGGTCTTCGAAGGTCTGCGCGCTTATCGCACGGACCGGGGTGCTTCCATCTTCCGGCTGCCGGAACATGCCGACGCGCCTTCTTCAATCGGGAGAGATCATGGGCTTCCGGGACCTGCCTTTTTCGGTCGCGGATGTCATGCAGGCAATCCGGGAGACCGTACGGGCCAATGGGATCTCCGAATGTTACATCCGCCCGCTGTTGTACCTGGATGGCCCGGTGACGAGCCTGAACATCGATTCCGGCAACGCCTCTCTGATGATCGCGGTCTGGGAGTGGGACAACTACCTGGGTGAGGAAGCATTGCGAAACGGGGTGCGGGCCAATGTCTCCTCCTTTACCCGTCACCATCCCAATGCCTCCATGACCAAGGCGAAGGTCTCCGGCTATTATGTGAACAGCATCATGGCCAAAACCGAATCCGTCCGGTTGGGATTCGAGGAAGCCATCATGCTGGATCCTGAAGGCTATGTGGCGGAATGCACCGGCGAAAACCTGTTCCTTGTGCACGGCGGAAGGATCCTGACGCCTTCCACCGAACCGGTGTTGGAGGGGATCACGCGGTCCACGCTCGTCGCACTGGCAGCCGACATGGGATACAACGTCGAGGAGCGCAGGCTTTCCCGCGACCAGCTCTATACCGCCGACGAGGTTTTTGTCTGCGGCACCGCGGCCGAGGTGATCGGCATCCGCGAGATCGATTTCCGAAAGATCGGGGATGGCGGGGTGGGACCGGTCACTCGCCGGCTGCAGGAGGCTTATAACGAGGTGGTGCACGCCAGACTGCCAGGCTATGAAGCCTGGTGCGATTTTGTGGAGGTCCCAGATGCAGCCGCTTGAACGAATTCTTGAGAGGTTTGAGCAGGTTTCCGCGGTCCCGCGCGGCACGAAGCAGGAAGCCCGCCTTCGCCAATGGCTTCAGGGATGGGCGACCGAGAGGGGGCTGGTTTCCCGAATGGATGCCATTGGAAACCTGGTGGTCCTCCTGCCCGCCAGCAAGGGTTATGAAAATAAACCAGTTGTTGTCCTGCAGGGACATATGGACATGGTCTGGCAGAAGATCGCCGGGTCGGACCATGACTTCAGCCGCGATCCCATCACGGTGCTGCGCGAAGGGGACTGGCTGAAAGCGGATGGGACAACATTGGGAGCGGATAACGGCATCGCCATCGCGCTGATGCTGGCAGTGGCCGAAACCCCCGGACTGGCGCACCCTCCGCTGGAGCTGCTCTTTACAGTGGAGGAGGAACTGGGTATGACCGGAGCGATCAATATCGACCCGGGGCTTATTTCCGGCCGCACCTTCATCAACCTCGATTCCGAGGACGAGGGAGTGTTCACCAATGGCTGCTGCGGCGGGTGGACGCTTTATATTCACCTGCCGGTGGCCTGGGAGCCGGCAGGGGATGGCTGGAAATTCTTCTCCCTGCGGATGGACGGCGTGAGAGGCGGGCATTCCGGCGAGGACATCAACAAGGGCCGCGCCAATGCCAACAAGATCCTCGGCCGGGCGCTCAACGAGATGATGACGGCTGGTCCCATCCGCTTCGCCGCGCTGCGAGGGGGAACGGTACGCAATGCCATCCCGCGCGAAGCCAGCGCGGTCTTCGCCCTCCCTCCTGCGCAAGTGGACTTCGCCCGCCAGCGGTTGGAGGCTTTTGCATTGACAGCCGCGGCGGAATACGCGGAGACCGATCCCGGCTTGACCTTTACGCTGGAGGAGGTTGAGTCGCAGGGACAGGCGGTGACCCGCGCCGATTCGGGGAGGATGCTTAACCTGCTGTTGGCGCTGCCGAATGGCGTCTCACAGATGACCCTCCCGCTGGACGGCTCGGTGGATACCTCCAACAACATCGGCATCATGGAGCTGCGGGAGCAGGAGTTCTACCTCGTTTCCAGCAACCGCAGCCAGCGAGCCTCGCGGCTGCAGGAAAGCATGTACCGCGTGGATGCCATTGCGCAGCTCGCAGGCGCAGCGACGGAGCGCACAACGATGACCAACCCCTGGGAGGCTGCGCCCGACTCGCCCCTGCTCAAAAAATGCGTGGAGGTCTATCGCACGCAGTTCGGCGCGGAGCCGAAGGTGGAGGCCACACATGGCGGCCTGGAGTGCGGGCTGATCAGCGACCGGTGCGGCGGGCTGGACGCTGTCTCGCTCGGTCCGACAATCGTGAACGCCCATTCGCCGGATGAAGCGTTGTTCATCCCCTCGGTGGAAAAGTTCTGGAAATTCCTGACGGGCCTGCTGGCATCCTTCTAGCCCGCATCATTTAGAGGTGGAATGCGAAGCAGAAGCGATCATTTCTGGCAGGGTGTGCGCGCGGAGCTGCCGCTGCTCGTGGGGGTGTTTCCATTCGGCATGATCTACGGCGCGCTGGCGTTGAGTGCGGGGCTGTCCACGGCCGCGGCGCAGTCCATGTCGTGGATCGTGTTCGCGGGCTCATCCCAGTTCGTCACGGCGCAGCTCGTGCATGAGGCTGCCCCGGCGCTGGTCATGGTGCTGACCATCGCCATTGTCAACCTGCGGCATATGCTGTACAGCGCCTCGCTGGCGCCCTACGTCACCCACTTGCCGTTGCGCTGGAAGGTCCTGCTGGCCTACCTGCTGACCGACGAAGCCTATGCGCCGACCATCATCCGTTACGAGGAGGAAGGGGTTGAACCCTTCTCCCACTGGTTCTTCCTGGGCGCAGGACTGGCGCTCTGGTCCACATGGCAGGTCAGCACCGCGGCGGGAATCTTTCTGGGTGCGGTGATCCCGGAAAGCTGGCCGCTGGACTTTGCCCTGCCGCTGACCTTCATCGCACTGGTCATCCCGACCCTCAAGGACAGGCCGGCGGTCGCCGCGGCGCTCTCGGCGGGAGCGGTGGCGCTGCTCGCCAACGGTTTCCCATACCGGACGGGTCTGATCCTGGCGGCATTGACCGGCATCGCGGTGGGTGCCCTGCTGGAGGCACGGCGATGAATATCTGGCTGGTCATGCTGGCGGGCGGCCTGCTTACCTTTCTGATCCGCCTGTCCTTCATCTATCTGTTCGGCCGCATCCAGATCCCGGAACTGGTCCAGCGCGGGCTGCGATTCGTTCCGCCGGCGGTCCTGACGGCGATCATCGTCCCGGAACTGTTCATCCACGCGGGGAAACTGGACCTCAGCCTCGGGAACGAGAGATTGCTGGCGGGACTGGTGGCGATCGGTGTGGGCTTGTGGCGCCGGAGCATCTTATTGACAATGCTGGCCGGTATCGCGGCGCTGCTGGTCCTGCGGCTGCTGCAAGGGGGATGAAAAAAGGCCGGGCCGCGTGGTCCGCTAAGGGGATGGCGGGTAAGGTTCAGATATAGACGAGAAAGACCTGGTTACTGCCAGCCCCGCGCGCGCTCGAGCATGGCCTGCCGGGCATGCTCGATCAGCGGCGGGATCTCGGTGGCGGGGGTGATGTGCGAGACGGCCGCGACGCCCATGCTCAGGGAGAGCTTCACGGCTCCGCCCTCGATGGGGGTCAGGTTCATAGCCTGGAGGCTCTGGAGGATGCGCATGGCGATCTTCTCCGAGTCCGGGCCGAGCACATTGGGCAGGGCGACCACGAAGGTATCCTCTTCCCAGTGGCCCAGGCAGTCGTAGGGGCGCGTCTTTTCCTTGACGACCTGCCCGGCGATCTTCAGCACATCGTTCCCGGTCTCGTCCCCATACTGTCCGGTGATGGCTTTGAAGTTGTCTATGCCCAGCATGATGATGCTCAGCGGCCCCAGGCAGCGCCGGGCGCGCTCCAGCTCTTTGATGGCGGTGTTCAGGAAGGCTTTGGGATTGTAGAGGTTGGTGCGCGGGTCGTACATCGCCATGGCTTCCATCTGGCGCTTGGCGATGCGCAGGTTGTCGCCCAGGTGCAGGATGCGCTCGCCGATGCCGACGCGTGCTTTCAGGTCGGCAGTCGAGAGGGGCTTGTAGAGGTAGTCGTCGGCGGGCACCGACTGGGTCTCCTGGTCGTTCCCCTTGTTGGAGATCAACAGGATATAGATATGGGCGGGTAGGCGGGAGGAACGGACGCTGCTCGATAAAGCGTTTTTCGTCCATGTCGGTGTTGGTGCGGTCGCCGACCATGAAACGGATTTCCCCGCTTTGGAGCAGTTCCCAGGCGGTCTGGCTGTCCGGCGCCATAACGACCTGATGGCCGTTGCGTTGCAGGACCTGCTGGATGACCGAGCGCTCGGTGAGGTCGTTGTTGAGGACCAGAATCTTCATACCGCTCCTTTGGTTGGATTATACCTTGCCGAGGAGAGATTAGAGAGTAGTTGCACGATAAGAGGAAGCGCAGGAATGGGGAGATCATCTGGCGGAGACCATCGGTTGGAGGGTGTCTCCTCCTACGGAGCGAATACCCACACCGGGAAGATTGCGTTCTTGAGCCGAAATGTTATGGTAAAATATCGGCCGTAACCCAGCACCCGTAGGTTATATGGCGAGGTAGCTCAGTGGTAGAGCAGGGGACTCATAAGCCCTTGGTCGTGGGTCCAAATCCCACCCTCGCCACCTTGAACCCGCTGACGGCGGGTTTTTTATTTCATAAGGAAGGATCAAGATGAGCGAAGACAACAGCGTGAAAAATGGACAGGTGGTCTCGATGGAGTACACCCTGTGGGTGGATGACAAGGTCATGGACCAATCCGAGAGCAATGAGCCTTTGGAGTTCCTTGCTGGTTACGGAAACATCATCCCGGGCCTGGAGAGCAAGATGCAGGGGATGAAGATCGGCGACAGCCAGGAGATCGCGGTGGCAGCTGCGGATGGCTATGGCGAGTACGACGAGGCTGCTTTCATGGACGTGCCGCGCGCCGATTTCCCCAAGGAGATGGATGTTGAGGAGGGCATGGAATTGAGCGTGCGCGATGAGGATGGCGAGTCACGCTATGCCCGTATCGACAGTGTGGATGCGGAATCCGTGCGCCTGAACTTCAACCACCCACTGGCGGGGAAGCCTCTCAAGTTCAACGTGAAGGTGGTCGGGCTGAGAGAGCCCACCGCCGAGGAACTGGAGCACGGGCACGTGCACCAGCACGGACATGCTCACTAAAGTGAACGTCCCGCCTTTCCGGCGGGACGTTTTATTTTCAATCATCATGAGGAGATTGCTTCGCCGGGCTTTGCCCTCCTCGCAACGACATCTTTAATCGGCGGCCGCGATAGCACCTTCAGGCTGCGCGGCAAAGCGTTCCTGGTTCTTGAGGCGCAGGTGCAGGATATAGAAACTGATCGCTGAGATGGTGGTCAGGACGCCGCCCACGTACCAGAGCAGGTTTGGGTTGAAGTTGTCGAGGATATAGCCCGCGGCCGCCGGGCCGACCGTGGCCGGCAGCGCCCAGGACAGCCCGTACATGGCCATGTAGCGGCCGCGCATCTCGGTGGGGGCGAAGCCCGCTGCCAGCGCGGAACTGACCGGCATGATGATCATCTCGCCGATGGTGATAACGACGATGGCGCTGACGAACAGCCAGTAGGCGTTGACGAAGCCGAACATGGTGAAGCCCAGCGCATAAAAGAGAACGCCAAAGGCCATTGCCAGGAACGGCGGGCGCGCCTTCATCCGGCGCGTGACCCAGAACTGGAGCAGGACCACGGTGATGGCGCTGGAGCTCATCAGGAAACCGTAGCCCTGGGGGTTGACGCCGTGATTGTCGCGCAGGTACACAGAGAGCGAGTTGTACATCTGCTGGTAGACGAGGCCCATCAGGATGGAAGCCCCGAGGAAGGCCACATAGGGGCGGTCGCGCAGAACCTTGCCATAACCGATGAAGGTCTGGAGGATGCTTTCGTGCTCCTCGACCTCGTGAGGCAAGGCCTGGGGCTTGGTCTCAGGCATATAAAGGTAGAACAGGACTGCCACGATGCAGGACACGATCGCATCGATCACAAACAGGGCGAAGAAAGAACGGTTGGCGACAAAGCCGCCAATGGTGGGACCGATGATCCAGGCCATGTTCCCGACCACGCGCAAAACCCCAAAGCCTTCCTGGCGCTTGTTCGCGGGCAGGATATCGGCGATCATGGCTTGATGTGCGGGCCCTGCCACATCGCTAAGGATGCCGATCAGGACGGCCAGCGGGTAGAGCATGACCAGTTGATTGACAAGGCCCAGCGTGAGGGTGCTGATCGCGCTGAATACCAGGCCGAAGAGGATCAACTTTCGGCGGCCAAAGCGGTCGGTCAACGCGCCGCCGATCATATTGCCGAGCAGCCCGAAGACGGAGAAGACGCCCAGGACGATGCCGGCCTGGGTCATGCCCACCTGGAAACGCTGGGTGATGTAGAGTGCGAAGAAGGGGAACAGCAGCGTGCCGCCGATGCGGTCGATAAAGGATACGCCGACGACAAACCAGAACTTGCGGGGGAATTCGTTATAAATGGAGGAAAACCTGGAGAGCATTTTCAGCCTTTCGCTCGAGGGAAGCCCTTATCATAGCACGGGTGTTCTGTTTTGGAAAGGGGGCGGCTGCGCCTTCAGTCGCTGGCAGGCTCGGTGGCAGGGACAAGGGTCCGATCCATGCCGCGCATGGCCGGAATAAAGGCCATGCCGAGGGTGGCGACGGAATAGAGCAAGCCGATACCGATGAGCATGGGGGTCAGCCCCAGCTTCTCGGTGAGCACACCGGCGATCAATGTGCTCAATGGCATCACCGCCCAGGCACCTGCGGTGACCACCCCGAAGACGCGACCGCGCATGTTGGCCGGGATCCGCTCGTACTCGATGGTCTGGATGATCGGGTTCAACGGACCGGCGCCGATGCTGACGATGAACGTGAGCAGCAGGATGACCCACAGAGGCGGGTAAAAGGCATAGACGAAGAAGCGCAGACCAGTGAGGAAGAACATGGAGACGAAGGTGGCGTAACGCGGCAGGCGCTGCCCGATCCAGCCGAAGAGCAGTGCGCCCAGCACCCCGCCGCCCGCGTTGGCGGCGATCATGAGACCCAGTGGCACCGCACTCCGGAAGATGCGGTCCACATAAACCGGGCGGACGACTGCGCTGAAAGCCGAATCGAGGAAGTTGGTGATCATCACGATGACGACGATGGACAGGATGAGCCTGTCGCGAAGGATGAAGCCGATGCCCTGCCTGATCTGGCCCAGGTAGTCGGCGGTCTCTTCGTGCCCGGTCTGTATGCGCGGGCTATACACCAGGAACCCGACCACGGCTGCTGAGACAAAGAAGGAGATGGCATCCAGCCAGAGGACGTTAGCCGTACCGACCACTGCGATCAACAGGCCCGCCAGTGGGGCGCCGACCAGCCGCGAGCCCCGTTCGATCACCTGGTTGATGGAGCTGGCGCGTTCCAGCGGCATCCCGGCGCGCTGCGCCAATTCGGGAATGAGGGCATCGCGGGCGGTGGAACCGGGTGTATCGAGCAGGGCGCCGAGAAAGACCAGCAGCATCAAGGCCCAGAACGGCAGGCCGACCGAACCATACAGGAGGGGGATGAGCAGGACGGTGACCCCGCTGGCCAGGTCAGCGATGATGCTGGTACCTTTATAGCCGATGCGGTCCACGAGGGCGCCGCCGAAGACCCCTGCCAATACGACGGGAAGAAAGTTAAAGAAGCCCGCGATGCCGGTTTGTGTGGCGCTGCCTGTGGTCTGCAAGACAAACCAGGGGATGGCGATCATGGTCAGCATGTTGCCGACCATGGAGATGGCATTGGCAGTGAAGAGCGCCAGGATGGGCAGGCGGTCGCGGCTGGCGGCGGAGGTCATGAATGGATCAGTGCTGACCGAGTGTGCCCAGGCGGCGGACGCGCCGCTCCAGGGCGGCAAAGGCGCGGGTTCCCAGCCAGAGCAGGAGGAACATAAAGAAGATCAGCAGGCCGATCTCGACCGGCAGGGGCAGCAGCGTTTTGGTGTGGATGAGGAAGCCGCGCACCGCGTCCAGCCCGTAGGTGAGCGGAAGCATCAGCGCGATGGGCAGCAGGAATTTGGGCAGCACGCTGATGGGGAAGTCGGTCCCGGAGAAGATCTGCACCAGGAAGGCGCTGGTATCCACGAGGGTATTGGCCTCGCGGACGATGAGCACCAGGGCGGCGAAGGCAAACCCGAACCCGTACAGGCCGATGAGCATGGGCAAGGCTACCAGCACCGCGGACCACACGCTGCCGGTGGGATGGAAGCCGAAGACCACGCCGGCGACCGCCAGCATCCCCAGCGAGGTGATGGCGGTGACGAACAGGTTGGTCAGCGAGCGCCCGACCAGCACCAGCAGCCGGGGGACGGGAGTCAGCCAGTTGGATTCCATGACCCCGGCATCCATGTCGTTTTTCATGGCATAGCCCATGCCCCAGAAGACGGCATTGATGAAGTTCCCCAGCACCGTGCCGAGGATGATGAAGGAGGTGAAGTCCGTGGTGCCGGAATACTGGGCAAAGCCCAGCGCCTGCCCGTTGGTGCTGAAGGCGCGGCCCATGAAGTAGGCGGGCGCCAGCCAGATGATCGGTTGGAAGACCGTGGAGATGGCGTTGAGCGGATAGCGCCAGTATTGCTTCCAGTCTTTTTGCGCGATGGCGAACAGCGCGCGCAGGTGCGAGGCGGTCGTCGGATAAGAGAGGGTTTCGGTTTGCATAAGAGTATCCTTGCGCTTAATACTGTCCGATGGCGCCGGACTGGCGGGCGCGGCGCTCCATCCAGTTGAAGACCAGGTAACCAAAGGTCAGCCAGAAGGCTCCGAAGAGCAGCAAGGCTTGCAGATCACCGGCGATGGCGGGAAGCCGTCCCGCGAGAGGGATGCCGAGCGGATGGCATGGATGATATAGGTCTGGGGCAGCCATTTGGCGACGGGCTGCATCCAGCCGGGCAGCACCGAGAGGGGATAGGTGATGCCGCAGAAGATCATGACCAATCCGCGCACGAGGAACACGAAGGCGTTGGCCTCCTTGGCGGTGATGACCAGGCTGGCAAAGGCGAAGCCAAGGCCGTACACCGAGGGGATGGCAGCGGCCAGCGCGAGCAGCGTCAGCCACAGGCTGCCCTGGAAGCGCACGCCGAAGAACAGCACGAACTCGATGGCGGAAACGGTCAGGAACATCAGCATGGAAAGCAGCTGCGGGGCGGAGGCGCCGAGCAGGTAGGCGAAGCGCCAGGTGGGGGAAAGCCAGTTGGATTCCAGGGTGCCGCGCAACTGCTCATTGCGCAGCGAAAAGCCCACATTCCACAACACCACGTTCTGCCACATCCAGATGATCGTGCCGATGGCGATATAGCCGATGTAGTCTTGCAAGCCGGTGGCTGCCTGGAAGTTCGCCAGGCCGGTGCCGTCCCTGCCGGAGAGCGCCCGCGCGGTGAGCAGGTAGGAAAGCGGGAAGATGACCGGCCAGATGAACAGCGAGATCACCCAGCTTGGATAGCGCACGAAGATGAGCCACTCGCGGCGCATGACGGCGAGCAGGGCGCGCAGGCTGTTCAGCGCGCTGGAATGTCCGAGGGAGGAAGGGGAAACCGTTGAGGAAAGCATATCCGCCTGCCTAATCCCGCAGCGCCTTGCCGGTGAGGTGGATGAAGACATCCTCCAGCGAGGGCTTGACCACGTTCATGTTCACCAGCCGCGTGCCGTTCCCGCTGATGTGCTCGACGATGCGAGGCAGCGCGGTGCGGCTGTTCTGCGCCTGCATGCTGACCTCCCAGAGGTCAGCGTCGCCTTGCTGGTGGGTGGTCAGGTTTTCGATGCCGGTGATGGTGCGCAGCCGCTCGGCCAGGTCGTCGTGCCAGCCGGCCAGCTCGAGGCGGATGATCTCTTTTTGATCGATACGGCGCTTGAGGCCTTCCGGGGTATCCAGCGCGATGACCTTACCCGTATCAATGATGCCGATACGGTCGGAGAGCTGGTCGGCCTCTTCCATATAATGGGTGGTGAGCAGGATGGTATGGCCTTCCTGTTTCAGCTCGGCGATCAATTCGCGCAGCTTGCGGGCGGCCTGTGGGTCGAGGCCGAGAGTAGGCTCGTCCAGCAAGAGGATGGGCGGGCGCGCCAGCAGGGCCTTGGCGATGGCGACGCGCTGCTTCATGCCGGTCGAGTACTTCTCGACCAGCTCGTTGGCGCGCTCCTTCAACTCCATGCGCTCGATCAACTCCTGGACGCGCTTGCGCGCCAGGGTGGGGGGGATGTGATAGAGGGCGGCGAAATATTCCAAATTCTCGCGGGCGGTCAACTTCCAGTAGATGCTGCGCTCCCCGGCCAGCAGGGTGCCCAGGCTGCGGCGGACATCGTTGGCCTGTTCGACCAGGTCAAAGCCGTTCACGCGGGCTGTGCCGCTGGTGGGTTCCAGAAGGGTGCACAGCATGCGTATAGTCGTTGATTTCCCTGCGCCGTTGGGCCCAAGCAGGCCGAAGATCTCGCCGCGGCGGATTTCCAGGTCCACTCCGTTCACGGCGGTGAAGGTACCCCGCGGCTCGCGCTTCCCGAAGATGGAAAAGCGGCGTTTTGCGGGTTTGGGGGCGTCTTCGGAGTGTTTTTCGTTGCCGGCGCCCGGTCGGGCGGGGAACTTCTTAACCAGTTGGTGGGCTTGGATGGCAAGGTCAGACATGGTATCTCCTCTGCTGAATCTTCTGATTCGGTAAGCGAATATTGAATAAATTGATAAGTATCTCGGTTATGTTACGTATATTACAACTTAAATTTAAAAAAGTCAATAGCAAATTAAGATTATCAAGAAAAACCCTGCATTGCTGCAGGATTCTTAATTCTGGGAGTAATTTCGGGCTATTTCGGCCAGGGAATTTCGGCCGGCCCGGCAAAGCCGTGCTTTTCCTGCACGTACACCCGGCCGTGTGAAGGCAGGCTGCACCCCTGTTCATCCGTGAAGGTGATGGCTGTATCGTTCGTGGCCAGCGGGTCGAAGATCAATTTGCCGTCCTGGCAGCGCCAGGTCTCGACAATGTAGTGCAGCATGGTCTCATCCTCTTCGTCCCCGGCGCGCAAGGGGATATCCACCCAATCTACTGTGACGGTATTGCCATTCCGCACCGCGCTGGTGATGGTGGTGGGAGGGTAGTAAGGGGAGCGGGGCAGCTTCGCCGGTTCAGGATAGGTTACCGGCAGGGCAAGAATATCTCCCAGCGCCGTGATGTAATCCGGGTTTAGCCAGCAGCGGTTCCGGCCCTCCACCCAGACCCAGTTATTGCCATCCGTTCGGCCGATGAGTACGATGTTTGCACCTTTGCGCAAGCCATAGAGGTAAAGATACTCCGGGCCGGGACCGTAGCGGCAGCTCAGCCGGTCAGCGGTGACAGTGGCTTTCAGACTGGAGACCGGTGCCGGTGTTGGAGAGGGAGGAAGCTCCGTTTGTGTCGGTGTCAGGGTCAGCGCAGGGAGCGTAAAAGCCGCGGTGGCTGGGATTGGAAGGAGCGTGGCTGTGGAGGTCACACTCGCGGGCGGGCTGGAGATCAGGGTCGGGGTTGCTCTCGGCACCGGTGAGCAACCCGCCAGAAGGATCAGGGACAAGGCAAGGCATGCAAGGAAGGCGTGATGATTTTTCATGGACTGGAAGGCCTTTCATGACGCTTAACGCCATGATACCTCCTTTGCTCCGTGAACTTGTGCTTAAGGAACGTGTAACTAACTTCGGTGGGTCCCGTTATCCATATGAGGGCTCGATATACGCGGGCCTAAACTTAAATACAGGTGGAGCATGCAAACAACATTGGGACAGAAATTGAAAACGTTCGTGGTGATGAATCCGGTAGCCGGTCAGAAGGAAGCCAGGACCGTGCAGGACATGATCGAATCAAAGTTGACGGAAAGCGATACCCCATTCGAGTTTTACGAGACATCCGGGCAGGAGAACATCCGGGAGGTGGTCGAGCAGGCGCTGAAGAATGGGACGCAGCGCGTATTGGCCTCCGGCGGCGACGGCACGGTTTCCGCGGCGGCCAGCGCCATGGTCGGGAAGGATGCCGAGTTCGGCATCATCCCCTCCGGCACATGGAACGCACTGGCTCGCAATCTGGATATTCCGCTGGATATCACTCAAGCGGTGGACCTGGCCCTCGGGGAGCATGACCTGCGCACCATCGATGTCCTCGAAGTGGATGGAAAATATTACGTGCTGAACGTGAGCTCAGGCGCGGGTACCCACGTCATGCGTACCATCGAGCGGGAGGACATCCGCAAGCTGGGCAAGTTTACCTTTATCTGGAAAGGCTTTAAGGAAGTGCTCGGTTATCCAGTTCACCGCTTCAAGGTAACCATTGACGGTAAAACCACCTATTTCCGGGCCACGGAGCTGATCGTTGCGAACAGCGGCGTGATCGGGGCAAAGAGCATGCGACTGGATCAGGATATCCATATTGACGACGGCAAGTTCAATATCTGCCGCATCCAGGCCAACAATGTGAGCGACTATGTTGCCCTGGGGATCAGTATGCTAACAGGAAGGCAGCGGGAGGATCCCCGGCTGATCTGCTGGGAGGCCGCCAGTGAAGTGCGCATCGAATCCCAACAGCGGCTGAACGTGCAGGCAGATGGCGAATTGATCGGCTACCTGCCGGTGGTCGTCAGGCTGCGTCCGCATGCCGTCCATATCATCGTGCCTCGCAAAGCCGAGGGATAACAATTCCGCCGGTATCTCGTCATCCCCATTAGATGAGTTCACTCTCACAAATTTTGATTTAATTATACGGAGGAAAAAATGAGCGAAGAAGAAAAGAACGGTCATTCGCACGGATTTACCGCCTTCCTCGTCGGGGGCCTGCTGGGAGCGGCTGTCGGTCTGCTCTATGCGCCGCGTTCCGGCGAGGAGACACGCCGCGTGCTCTTTGACACAAGCCAGGAGCTGAAGGGCAAGGCCTTGAACACGGCACAGGAAGCCAAGGCTGCCGCCCAGAGTGCTGTGGCGGATGCAGGAGAACGCCTGGGGACCTTCTCTGAAGAGTCCAAGGTGCGCCTTGGAAAACTCCAGGAGATCGGCAAGTCCACCCTTAAGGAACAGAAGGAAAGCCTGAAGACCGGGCTGGAAGATGCCAAGAAGGCTGTCGCTGAGCCGGTAAACACCGGGACGGCCTCCACTTCACCACGGCGCACCTCTACCGTCTCCGGCGACGACACGGACATGCTAGCCGCTGCACAAAAGTCCGGCTGGCGGAGGCTTGATCTTACTGATTATCCCGGGGTTCATGCAGGTTATGCGGCCCCGGGACACGCGTAATAACCGAGGGAAAAGGAGTCGAAGATGGGATTTGACCAATATCACGAGCCGCCGGAAGAACTGCCTGCCAGGACGCGTACCTATGTGCGCATTATTCAATCCATGATCGAGGAGGCTGAGGCCATTGACTGGTATGTGCAGCGCCTGGCGGTGGAGAAGGATAAGGAAGCAAAAAAGGTCCTGGCGCATGCTCAAAAAGAGGAGTTCATCCATTTCGCCATGGACCTGGAATTTCTTCTGCGCCGCACACCCGAGTGGCGCACCGTTATGAAGAACGTGCTTTTCAAAACGGGCGACCTGGTGGAATTGGCGGAGCATGCCGAGCAGAAAGTGGACTGAGGCTTTATTCGTAAAGGAGTCTCTGAGATGGAATTAAAGAAAAATTCAACGGTTGTTTCCTCGGATGGAGAAAAGATGGGGACTCTGAGGCGGGTGGTGCTTAATCCGCAGACGAAAAAGGTCGCTTACCTGGTCGTGGAGCGTGGATTGCTGTTCACGGAGGATAAACTGGTCTCGATCGATTCAGTGGGGGAGGAGTCTGACGGGCAGGTGATCCTGAAAGTACCCCTTGACGAATTAAAGGACCTCCCCAATTTCAAGGAAGTCAGTTACATTCCGCTGGATGCCACACGGGATGAGGTGGATGCCTATTACTGGTATCCGCCCATTTCCATCGTGAACCCGGACGCCTACCCCTATTTCCCGCAGCCGATTTATAAGAAGGAAACAAGTCTCGGCATCCCGAAGGACTACGTGGCCTTAAAAGAAGGCGCAAAGGTGGTGGGCGAGGATGACAAGGAAGTCGGAAAGGTCGAGCGTATCATCACCGATCCCGACACGGAACGGGCGACGCACCTGGTCGTATCGAGGGGATTGTTGGGCACAGACCGCAAAGTGGTGCCCACACACTGGATCGTGGATGTGACCGAAGACAAGGTGACCCTGTCGATTGAGGGCAAGCTCTTTGACCAGCTCATAGATTTTAAAGAAGAGAAATAATCAAGCGGATTTGTGGTAGCAATCAGCCGCTTTTCTGATACCCAATCAGAAAAGCGGCTGATTTATTAATTAGTAAAACAAGGGATCAGCGCAGCCGGGCGAACAGGATCCAGATCAGCCGCACAATGACCCAGCAAATAGCCGCATAGACCACTATGGCGATGAGGTCGATAAACTCGATCTGTACGCCGGCGAATCCGGGTGTGGCGGTAAGACCCTGGAAGATCCACAGGAAAGGCGTGGTCAAGAAGTCGATCAACTGGGCGAACAGGTTGGCTGGGTTGGCAGCAAAGAGCTTGAGCAGAAAACGCAGTCCGATCAGTCCGTCCAGGATGCCGAAGGCCAATTGGATGAGAAGTGTCACCCGGCGCAGCGTTTCGTGTCTGATGATGAAGCCGTTCCAGTTGTAGGTCCGGTCAGTCGTAGTGGTGGTCTGGGTGACCTGGGTGGGGGGTAGCTCTTGCATGGCAGACTCCTTTCACAGGCCTGAATAATCCTTTTCAGGCCCTCTGGTTGATTAACGAGCCGTAAAAACCGCTGTTATGGGGGCGATTTCCACAGGTCTTTAAATGAACATGCCTCCGGTGAGGGAGGCATGTTCAAGAGGGGTTATAGATCAGGGCAGGCTGATGAGATAGTTATACAGGGCGGTGAGTTCCACGTCATCCAGGCGGCCAGTGGATCTCCAGGGCATAGGGGGTTTCAATTCATCCCCCTGCGGGTCGCGGCCGGTGCGCAGTGTATCGATAAATTGCTGCTGCGTCCAACCCTTGACCACGCGGAAACTCGGGCCTTTCGGTCCCACCGGGCTTGTCCCGCCGTTCAGGTCGCTCCCATGACAGCCTGTGCAGTCCAAAAAGGTGGTCATGAACTTGCCGTATTCCGCCGTGGGCGTCTTGGCGGGGCCGCTGACCACGCCTTCGATCAGTGGAACATCGGGCAGGATGCCCGCTCCAGATAAGATGAAAGCCAGCAGAGTTCGGGTGGTCCGGCGGGATCAGTGAGGGCCTCTCCACAGCCTCCTGGGAACGAAGGAAGGCGATCAGGGCGTGGATGTCTTCATCGCTGATGTGACGCACGTTGGTGTTGCCCATGAACACCAGCCGGTTGCCATCCTTGTCCACGTTGTCACGGATGGCGCGGAAGATCTCGCCGTCGGTCCAGTCCTTGAGCGGGCCGGCCGGGGTCAGGTTGACCGAAACATAACTGCCGATGTTCATGGGGATATCAGCCCCCAGGTCCACGCCGCCGGTCATGGGGAAATCCGCGGTCGTAGAGTGGCATTCCACGCAGAAAGCCGCGGCCAAGTGCTGACCGCGCGCGATCTGCTCAGGCGTCCCTTCCACTTTGAGGTCCTGCACTGCATGGCTTTTGGGAGTGTAATATTTGACCAGGCCAATGAGGGCTACCAGCGTGATGAGGACTGTGAGGAGCGCGAGCAGGCCGCTGAGAATCCCACCAACCCATTTGATGATCGGTCGGCGCGCACGGAAGGCGCGGCGCGTGAGCCAGATGAAGAATAATGCGATGAAGGCAACCAGGGCAACTGACACAATACTGATAAACATATGCATCTCCTGTAATTTGATACCCGCCCGGAGAAGCGCTGGCCGCGTCCAGCCTGCGGCACCTCCTTTCTCAAGGCGCCGCCAGTGATCTCCTCCAACCAGGTTGACAACCGGCCTCGATTATACGTTGAACCTCGCAAGCGAATGGGGCAACT
Organism: uncultured Chloroflexia bacterium; assembly: GCA_963809585.1. Lineage (GTDB taxonomy): Bacteria > Chloroflexota > Anaerolineae > Anaerolineales > Villigracilaceae > JACPVF01. Next base: position 86,070 of record CAWEKL010000003.1, read on the forward strand.
GGGCAAATGCAATTATTGGATTGGTCAGACAATTGACATCCATCCCCTCTTCGGTTAGACTAGGTAAGTTGTCTGACAAATCCAGACCATTTGTTCAGAAATACACAAGAGAGCATCGACGCCGGCTATTCCATCACAGAACATACATCCGCATGCGCACTCTACTCATTAAGAACGCCTACATTGCCACCATGGATGACCACCAACGGGAGATTCCCGACGGTGGTCTTTTCATTCGCGGGGGTGTAATTGAGAAGGTGGGACCGATGGAGGCGCTGCCGAAGGAAGCGGATGAGGTCCTCGACCTGAAGGGACACATCGTCCTGCCCGGGCTGGTCAATACGCACCATCATTTTTACCAGACCCTGACGCGGGCGGTCCGGCCGGCGCAGGATGCCAACCTGTTCAACTGGCTGACCACGCTTTACCCCATCTGGGCGCGCCTGACTCCGCAGGATATCTTCACCTCCACGCAGACGGCGCTCTCGGAATTGGCGCTTTCCGGATGCACCACCGCCTCCGACCACCTGTACCTGTTCCCCAACGGCTCGCGGCTGGACGATGAGATCCACGCAGCTTTGGAGATCGGCGTCCGTTTGCACGCCTCACGCGGCTCGATGAGTCTGGGCCAGTCGCAGGGAGGGCTGCCGCCGGATTCGGTGGTGGACAAGGAAGATGCGATCCTGAAGGACTCCCAGCGCCTGATCGAGACCTACCATCATGCCGGGCAAGGCGCCATGACCCAGATCGTCCTGGCCCCTTGCTCACCTTTCAGCGTGACGGGCGAATTGATGCGCGAATCGGCCAGGATGGCGCGCCACTACGGCGTACACCTGCATACGCACCTGGCTGAGACCGAAGATGAAGAGCAGTTCTGCCTGCAGAAGTTCGGCCACCGGCCGGTGGGCTATATGCAGGAGGTAGGCTGGGTCGGCGAGGATGTCTGGTTCGCGCACGCGGTATGGGTGAACGAGGCCGAGATCCGCGTATTTGCCGAGCATCACTGCGGGGTAGCGCATTGTCCGACCTCGAATATGCGGCTGGCCTCGGGCATCGCGCCGCTGCGGGAATATCGCGCCGCGGGCGTCAACGTGGGGCTGGGCGTGGACGGTTCGGCTTCCAATGACGGCTCGCACTTGCTGGCTGAGGTGCGGCAGGCAATGCTGCTCTCGCGAGTGCGGGAAGGCATCACCGGCTTTTCCCTGTCCAATGACCCTGAGCGGAAACTGATGACCGCGCGCGAGGCGCTCTGGCTGGGGACGCGCGGCGGCGCGGCTGTGCTCGGCCGCAAGGATATCGGTTCCCTGGAAGCCGGGCGCTGCGCGGATTTCTTCGCCATTAACCTGAACCGTCTGGACTACGCCGGAGGCATGGTGCATGATCCGGTTTCCGCGGTGGTGTTCTGCCAGCCGGTCAAGGTGGATTACACGGTAGTGGGCGGAAATTTTATTGTTAAAGAAGGTCATCTGGTAACAGTGGACGAAGGCAAACTGGTCGAGAGGCATAATCAGGCCGCAAGGCGCTTGCTGGCTGAACATTAAGCCCGCGCATCCAGTGATCAACTGCATCCCGGAGATGTGACTTATGACGGATTCTGTCAAATTGACCCTCTCCCTGGTGGATACCGCCATGGGACGCCAGCCGGCTGACCTCGTGATCCGCGACGGTCAGTGGGTCTGCGTCCAATCGGGAGAGATCATCCCGAATACGGATGTCGCCATCAAGGACGGGCACATCGCCTATGCCGGTCCGGATGCCAGTCATGCCATTGGAAAGGGGACCCGCGTGATCGAGGCGGCGGGCCGCTATCTGGTTCCGGGCTTGCTGGATGCGCACATGCACGTTGAGTCCGGCATGCTGACCGTCACCGAGTTCGTGCGCGCGGTGGGCGTGCACGGGACGACCGGCATGTTCGTGGATCCCCATGAGATGGCCAATATCTTCGGGCTGCGCGGCGTGAAGCTGATGGTGGATGAAGCCGCTCGCCAGCCGATCCATGTGTGGGTGGAGATGCCCTCCTGTGTGCCCTCCGCGCCAGGGCTGGAAACACCCGGCGCATCCATCGGCCCCGACCAGGTGGCCGAGGCCATGACCTGGCCGGGCATCATCGGCCTGGGCGAGATGATGAACTTCCCGGGCGTGATCAATGGTGATCAGAAGATGCTGGCCGAGATGGCGGAAACCCACAAGGCCGGCAAGGTCATCGGCGGGCACTATGCCTCCCCGGACCTGGGCATTCCCTTCCACGGGTATGCCGCCGGCGGCGCGGAGGATGACCACGAAGGAACCCGTGAGGAGGATGCGGTGGCACGGGTACGCCAGGGCATGAAAGCCATGCTGCGCTATGGCTCGGCCTGGCTGGATGTGGCCGCACAGGTTGGCGCCATCACCGAACGGAAGCTGGACTCGCGGCATTTCATCCTGTGCGCGGATGACATCGAGGCGGAGACGCTGGCCCGCGATGGACATATGGACCGCGCCCTGCGGCATGCCGTGGCCGAAGGACTGCCGCCGATGACCGCCATCCAGATGATGACGATCAATACGGCCGAGCATTTCGGGCTCTCGCGCGAGATCGGCATGATCGCACCGGGCCGCTGGGGCGATATCGTGCTGGCCGCGGATCTCAAGGATTTTCACGCTGAGATGGTCATTGTCAAAGGGCAGGTGGTGGCTGAGAATGGTAAATGGAAGGTAGAACTGCCGGAATTCAAGTTCCCCACCTGGGTTACGAAATCGGTCAAGCTGAAGCGCCCCCTGAAACCCGGCGATTTTGTGCTGAAGTCCGATCCGGCTCTCGGCGCACAGCCGACCGCGCATGTGATCGGCATCATCGAAAATCAGGCACCCACCCGGCACCTGCGGCTGCCCGTGGACGTGACCGGGGGCCAGATCCTGGCCGACCCCAAAAAGGACCTGGCAAAGCTGGCTCTCGTGGAGCGGCACCGCGCCAGCGGGCTGATCACGCTTGGCCTGGTCAGCGGATTTGGCTTCACCGGTCCCTGTGCGGTGGCTTCGACCGTGGCGCATGACAGCCATCACATGCTGGTGGTGGGGACGGACGATGAGGATATGGCCCTGGCAGCGAATACGCTGGGGCGCTGCGGCGGGGGGCAGGTCGTCGTCCGCAACGGCAAGGTCATCGGGCAGGTGGAACTGAACATTGCCGGGCTGATGTCCACCGAGCACGCCGATGCCGTGGCCAGGAAAGCCGCCACTGTTCTGGAAGGCTTCCGTAAATGCGGCTGCAAGCTGAACAATCCCAATATGCAGCTCAGCTTGCTGGCGCTGGTCGTGATCCCTGAACTACGCATCTCGGACAAGGGGCTGGTGGATACCACCCGCTTTGACTTTGTCCCGTTGCTGGAGAAATAATGTCAAACTTTCCTTTCCAGCGTTTACAGGCAGAACTGGCAACTCTGATCTCAGGTTCGAAGGACGGGCAGCGCCTGCCTTCCGAACCCGATCTGGCCCGCCAGATGGGCGTTTCGCGTGCCACGCTGCGCGAAGCCATGCGCACCTTTGAAGCCCAGGGGATGATCCGCCGCCGCCAGGGAGCCGGAACTTTTGTTGTCGGCCACATGAGCGTGCTGGAGAGCGGCCTCGAGATCCTCGAGAGCGTCGAGACCATGGCCAAGCGGCTGGGACTGCAGGTCTCGGTCAGCGATCTGGAGGTGGAGGAGGGCCTGGCAAACGATGAAGAAGCTGCCGGACTGGATGCCCCTCTTGCTTCCAAAGTGAGGCGCGTCTGCCGCGTGGTTCGCGCCGACACCCGTCCGGTGGCCTACCTGGTGGATATCCTCCCAGAGGAACTCCTGCAGGACAAGGAATTTCCTCCATCCTTCCGCGGCTCTGTGCTGGACTTTTTGCTGGAGCGCGGGGTGAGTCTTTCGACCGCGCGGGCCAATATCAGCGCCATTGGCGCTCCCGCTGATGTCGCCCGGGCGTTGGAGATCCAGCGCGGGGATGTGCTCCTGCACTTCAACTCGCAGGTATTCGATACCTCCGGCAAGGTGGTCACCTTTTCACAAAGTTATTTCATCCCCGGATATTTCAATTTCCACGTGGTGCGCCGCGTTAGCGTGAGTTAGCTTGCGGCTCTATTAATATTATTCCTTTAGTGAGACAGGCAGTGAACGTTCAGGTTATTAAAGATAAGATTGTAAAGAATCGGGAAGCCATCATTCAGTTCATGCTGGATATTACCGCCATCCCCAGCATAGACGGGCAGTTGAAGCAATAATACCAAAGCCGAGTTCTCTTAGAGGCAGCCAGATGAATGTGTCGTTATCCAAATCCATCACTATTCCCGGAGGTTCAAATGCGTAGTTTTGCAGGTCGTGATATTCTTTCGCTTAAGGAATTTGAGCGGAATGAGTTCTTCCATGTTTTCGATGTTGCTCAGAGGCTGGAGCCGATCGCCCGCTCCCGCCGTAACTCGGACATGCTGAAGGAAAAGACCCTAGTCGCCGCCTTCTATCAGCCTTCCACCCGCACCCGCCTGGCCCACGAAGCGGCCATGCACCGGCTGGGCGGCCATGTGGTCGGCTTTGCCGATCCCAAGATGACGCGCGCCGGCGATTTCTACCAGGAGTCCATCAAGGACACCGTCAAGATGCTGGAGTTCTACGGCGATGTGATCGTCATGCGCCATTTCCAGCAAGGCGCGCCCCACGAAGCCGCCAAATGGGCGAGCATCCCGATCATCAACGGCGGTGATGGCTGGGGGGAGCATCCCACCCAGATCCTCACCGACCTGTACACCGTGATGCGCGAGAAGGGACGCATCGACGGGCTGAAGTGGCTTGCCGTGGGTGATATGCGCATGCGCACGATGCATTCGCTCGGCTATGCCATGAGCCAGTTCGACTGCCCGATCACCTTCGTCTCGCCGCCGGACATGAGCCTGACCGAGGAGTTCAAGACCGACCTGAAGCAGTACAGCGTGAATTTCCGCGAGGTCGAGCACGTCGAGCAGGCTATTGCCGACGCGGACGTCATCCTGGTCGAGCCGGTGGTCCAGCCGGATTACACCAAGTCCCGTGATGATCGCACCGGCGAGCTGAACCTGACTCCCGCCAATTACAAAATCACCCGGCAGCTGCTGGAGACCAAGGCCAAGTCAGACGCCATCCTGCTCCACTCGCTGCCCCGCATGGACGAGGTCCCGACCGATGTGGACATCACCCGCTGGTCGCGCTACTGGCAGGAAGCCTTCAACGGTGTGGTCATGCGCATGACCCTGCTGGCGCTGATCCTCGGCGCGATGGAATAGAACTAATACAGCCGGCCTTCTCCGGAGGGCCGGCTGTCCCACCGCCATCAATTAAAGGAGACATTCTTATGCAGACAAATATCAGAGGCCGCGATCTCATCGGCGACCTGGACTTCACCAAAGAGGAAGTCGAAACCGTCCTGGACGTGGCCTGGGACCTCAAGCGCAAACGCGCGCTGGGCGAACCGCATGCCTACCTGCGCGATAAAGTGCTGGCCATGCTCTTCTTCTTCTCCTCCACCCGCACGCGCGGCTCCTTTGAAGCCGGCATCGCACAACTGGGCGGGCACGGGGCCTTCATTGACAGCAACACCACCCAGATCTCCCACGGCGATACCCCGGTGGAGATCGGTGAGATCTTCGGCCGCTACTTCGATGGCATTGCCATCCGCCACTGTGACTGGGGGGACGGGAACAAGTATTTGAATGCCGTGGCCAAGTACAGCCGGGCGCCCGTCCTCAATATGCAGTGCGACATCTATCACCCCTTCCAGTGCCTGGCCGACCTGATGACCATCATGGAGAAGAAAGGCCGCGACCTGCGCAAGAAGAGGATCGTGGTCTCCTGGGCGTATGCGGCCTCCTACCTGAAGCCGATGTCCGTGCCCCAGTCCCTGATCCTGCAAATGCCCCGTTTTGGCATGGATGTGACCCTGGCCTATCCGCCGGAGTTCAAGCTCATGCCTGAGATCGTGGAGCAGGCCAAACAGGAAGCCAAGATCGCCGGAACCAGCTTCGAGATCATCGACAGCAAGGACGGCATGACCGAGGCCTGCAAGGATGCCGATGTGATCTATGCCAAGTCCTGGGGTCCGCTGATGACCACTGGCGACAAGAACGAAGGCAAAAAGATCCAGGATTCCTACAAGAGCTGGCTGATGGACGATGCCAAGCTGGCGGTCGCGAAGGAAGATGCCATTTACATGCACCCGCTGCCGGCCGACCGCAACGTCGAGGTCATGGACAGCGTTGTGGATGGGAAGCATTCCGTCGTGTTCGATGAGGCCGAGAACCGCCTGCACGCGCAGAAAGCGGTCATGGCTCTGACGATGAGCTAGGAGAAGGTATGACAGACAAGAAACTGGCCGTCATCGCCATTGGCGGCAATTCCCTGATCAAGGACGAGAAGCGCAAGTCGGTCGAGGACCAGTACGAAGCCGCGCGCGAGACCACCCTCCATATCGCCGACATGATCGAGGCCGGCTGGGATGTGGCCATCGGGCACGGTAACGGCCCGCAGGTCGGCTTCATCCTGCGCCGCTCCGAGATCGCGGCCAAGGTCGAGGGCATGCACGAGGTGCCGCTGGATGTCTGCGGCGCGGACAGCCAGGGCGCCATCGGGTATTCCCTGCAGCAGACCCTTCAGAATGAGCTGTACCGGCGCGGCATTCACAAATCCGTTGCCACGGTCATCACGCAGGTGCTGGTGGACAAGGACGACAAGGCATTCAAGAATCCCAGCAAGCCCATCGGCTCTTTCATGGACGAGGCGGAAGCCAAGCGACGCGAGAAGGAACTGGGCTGGAGCGTGGTCGAAGATGCCGGCCGCGGCTGGCGGCGCGTGGTGGCCTCGCCTCTCCCGGCGCAGGTGGTGGAACTGGAAGCCGTGCAGGCTCTGGTGGATGCCGGTACCATCGTCATCACAGTGGGCGGCGGCGGAATCCCGGTCATCGATATCAGCGACCACGAGTACAAGGGCGTGGCGGCTGTGATCGACAAGGACTTTGCCTCCAGCCTGCTGGCGCGCCTCTTGAATGCGGACCTGTTCCTCATCTCCACCGCCGTCGAAAAGGTTGCCATCAACTTCGGCAAGCCCGAACAGAAGTGGCTGGAAAAGATGACGCTGGCCGAGGCCAAGCAGTACCTGGCCGAGGGCACGCACTTTGCCAAGGGTTCCATGGCCCCCAAGATCCAGGCGGTTATCTGGTATCTGGAAAATGGCGGCAAGCAGGCCCTCATTACCAATCCCGAGAATATCGGGCGCGCCCTCAAGGGCGAAACCGGTACGCTCATCGTCCCCTAGGATGAATGACAGGCGGAGAACAGGGAACTGGTCTCCGCCTGTCTGCTTCATAGATGCTTAAACGCCTCGTCCCCGCGCTGCAGCACCCACGTGCGCCCCTCCTCCTTTTGGGGGCGGCGGCCGTCCTTGCCTATGGGCTGGTGCTCGCGCGCACCGGTTTTTACTGGGACGATCTGCCCATGTCCTGGATCCGCTATCAGCTGGGTCCGCAGGCCATGCAGGAATATTTCTCCACCAACCGGCCGGTCTGGGGCTGGCTTTTCCAGTTGACCACCCGGATGCTGCCGCAGGTGCCGATCTTCTGGCAAGCCTTCGCGCTTTTCTGGCGCTGGGTGTGCGCCGCGCTGGTATGGGGCATCGGGCGGGAACTGTGGCCGGGGCGGAACCGCTTTGCTCTCGGGCTGGGGCTGCTCTTCCTGCTCTATCCGGGTTTCAACGCTCAATGGACCGCGTACCTCTACAGCCATTTTTTCATTGTCCTGGCGTTCTTCCTGTTCTCCCTACTGTGCAGCCTGATCAGCCTGCGCAAGTTCGTCCCGCTGGTGGCTGGCGCTGGGATTGCTTTCCTCCGCGCTCAACCTGTGGATGATGGAGTATTTCTTCGTACTGGAATTGACGCGCGGAGCGCTGCTCTGGGTGGCTCTGCGACTCCGGGGCGAGGCTGCTCGGAAGAGTATGGCGCGGGCGCTGCACGCCTGGCTGCCTTACTTGCTGCTCTTTGGGTTGGCTGTGCTCTCCCGACTCTTTATCTTCAACAACCAGGTCTATGGTTTCGGGCTGCTGTCCAAAGTTGCGGGCAGAGCCGCTGGGCACCTTGGTGAGCCTGCTGCAGAACGCGCTGACGAGCTTTTGGACAGTCGGTATCCTGGCCTGGCTGCAGATCATTTCCTTTCCTGATTTGGCGCTATACGGTTTCCGCACCCTGCTTGTTTACGCGGCCGTGATGATTGTGATCGCGCTGGCGGTGTGGGCCTGGGCATGGGCGCACAAGGAGAACCCTGCGATAGACCGCCGCGCGTGGTGGCTGGTGGCGCTCGGCGCGCTCATGCTTCCCGTTTGCCAGTGCGCCATTCTGGTTGATCGACCTGCCGGTGGCGCTGGCCTTTCCTGCCAACCGGTTCACGCTGCCTTCCATGCTTCCGGCGGGATTGATCCTGGCCGGGTTGATGGAATTGGTTCGCCCGGCTGCGACTGGCTTCCGCTCCTGCTGGCTCTGGTGATCGGCCTGGCAGCTGGACGCCAGTTCCTGTGGGGGGTGGATTTCAGCCATGATTGGGAGGCGCAGAAGGACCTGTTCTGGCAGATGACCTGGCGCGCGCCTGGCTTGCAGCCGGGGACGATGGTGCTGCTCAATGAAGGCGCGCTGCGCTTCTATGCGGATAACTCGCTGAGCGCGGCGTTGAACTGGATCTATGCGCCGGACATCAAGGCAAATGGGAACATTCCCTACCTGCTCTTCCATCCCACCAACCGCCTGGAGGGCACGCTGCCGGACTTGCAACCGGGGCGGGCGGTGGATTACGATTACCTGGCCGGCCGCTTCCAGGGAAGCACCTCGCAAGTGGTTTCCTTTTACTATCTGCCGCCTGCCTGCCTGCGGACCCTGGACCCGGTCATTGACGTAAACAACCATTTCATCCCGGACCGCTATCTCATGCGCGAAGGCGCAGCCCTGTCCTCGACCGAATGGATCGAGGCCGAGACCGGCTCCCGGATGCCCGCCGTCTATGGTCCCGAGCCTGCGCATGGCTGGTGTTATTACTTCGAGAAGGCTGACCTGGCGCGGCAGCAAGGCGACTGGACGCAGGTGGCAAGTTTGGGTGACCGGGCCTTTTCGCTGGGCGACCATCCCAATGACCCCTCCGAACGATTTGTTTTCATCGAGGGCTATGCTCATACAGGGGATTGGAAGAAGGCAGTGAATTATTCACTGGACTCACACCGCGTCTCGCCGAAATATGTGGACCCCATGCTGTGCCTGTTGTGGCAGCGGATAGAAAGCCAGACAACTGCCTCTCCTGCAATGGGGGAGGCGCTGGCCGAAATCAAGACGAAGATCGCCTGTTCTGGTGAGTAGTGTTCTTGTTATTATGTGGTAATTTGTTCTAAAATGTACATATCAAGCGGTGATAGAATCAATATGTATAGACAACGTCGAAAGGAGGCCTGCACTGCTGATACTTCAACCTACCGAACGGCTCTCTCTTTGATCGTGCATGTTGTTTCCCTAACCTTGTCAGGAGGAGTTACTAATGCGTAAGACTATGTTTCGCATGATCGTGATCGTTGCGGCTTTCGCGATGATCCTTTCAGCCTGTGGACCGAAACCCGCGGAAGAAGTCGGCGGGTTCCAGATCCCGGAGATCGAAAAGGGCAAGTTCAACGTCGCGGCTGTCCTTATCGGCCCGCATGATGATGGCGGCTGGTCGCAGGCCCATTACGAGGGGCTTGTCTATCTCGAAAAGAACATGCCGGATGCGCATGTGGCTTACATCGAGAACGTCCCGGAAGGCGCCGACTCTGAGCAGGTGTTCCGCAGCCTGGCCCGCAAGGGCTTCAACATGATCCTGGGCACTTCCTTCGGCTACATGGACCCCATGGAGACCGTCGCAGGTGAGTTCCCGGATGTGAAGTTCATCCATGTCAGTGGTTACAAATCCAACACCAAGAACTTTGGCAACCTGTTCGGCGCCATGGAAGACATGAAGTACCTGGCGGGCATGCTGGCCGGTTCGCGCGCCAAGGCCGATGGCAATATGAAGCTTGGCTACATGGCCACCTTCCCGATCCCCGAGGAGCTCCGCCTGGGCAACGCCTTCATGCTGGGCGCGCTCAAGACCTGCCCGGAGTGCACGATGGATGTGCGCTGGATCAACACCTGGCACGATCCGGTGGCTGAGAAAGACGCCGCGGCCTCCCTGTTCGATGCCGGTGCGCAGGTGGTTCTGACCGGCGCCGACACGCCTGCTGTTGCCGATGTGGCCCAGGAAAAGGGCACGTGGGGCATCACCTACGACTATGTCGGTTCCTGCAAGGTCGAGCGCTGCCTGACCACTATCTACTGGAACTGGGGCCCGGTCTACACCAATATCGCCGAAGGCATCAAGGCCGGCACCTATACTCCCGGCTGGGATTACTTTGATGCCGACACCGGCAGCCTTGGACTCTACGGCTTCATGGAAGGCCAGACCCTGACCAAGGGCGTGGCGGACCTGCCCGCCGAAGATGTCCAGATGGTGCGCGATACGCTTGCCAAGATGCTGTCCGGTGAGTTCACCCGCTTCGATGTGTTCTCCGGCCCGATCAATGACAACAAGGGCAACGTGATCGTCCCTGCGGGACAGAAGTTCGAGCAGGCTGACCTCGATCAGTTCCCGCCCGGAGCTCCCGGCCTCGAGTGCAAGTACTGCATGTACTGGTGGGCTCAGGGCATCACTGCCGAGCTGCCTTCTCTTGCGCCGCAGTAAGCTGTAACTTTCTTGAATCCTGGGGGCCGGAACCGACCGGTTCCGGCCCCTCCGATTAATGGACAGCAGGAGTGACTCCGTGGATCAGACAAACGACGCAACCCAGACAAACCCTGAGATCCCCCACGAGCCGTTGATCGTTGAGATGTGCGGTATCGTCAAGCGCTTCCCCGGAGTGCTTGCCAACGATCAAGGTCGACTTTGAACTGCGGCCTGGTGAGATCCATGCTTTGCTGGGGGAGAACGGTGCTGGGAAAAGCACGCTGATGAACGTCCTGGCGGGCCTCTACCGGCAGGATGAAGGCATCATCAAGATCCATGGGAAACCTCTGGTCTTTTCATCCCCCAGGGACGCCATTCAGGCCGGGATCGGCATGATCCACCAGCATTTTATGCTGGTGCCATCCCAGACCGTCACGGAGAATGTTCTGCTGGGTCTCGAAGACCCGCGTTTCTTCCTGAACCTTTCCGAGTATGATGACAAGATCGCTGAACTGGGGGAGCGCTTCGGCTTGAGAGTCGATCCACGCGCCAAGATCTGGCAGTTATCCGTGGGCGAGCAACAGCGCGTGGAGATCATCAAAATGCTCTACCGGGGAACCGATGTGCTGGTCATGGATGAGCCCACGGCGGTTTTGGCCCCGCAGGAGATTGAAATCCTTTTCCAGACATTGCGTTCGATGGTCGCCCAGGGCAAGTCGGTCATCTTCATCAGCCACAAGCTTCAGGAGGTCCTGGCAATTGCGGAGCGCGTCACCGTACTGCGCAAAGGCCGTGTCACCGCCAGCGGCCTGCCACTTGCGGGCGTCACCCGCAAGGATCTGGCGCGCTTGATGGTCGGCCGGGATGTGGTGTTCAACCTGGAGAAAGCCCCTGCCAAGCCGGGGGAGGTGGTCCTGGATGTCCGGGATGTGCACGCCGATAATGACAAGGGCCTGCCCGCGCTGCGCGGCGTTTCGCTGAATGTGCGCGGCGGCGAGATGGTCGGGCTGGCTGGAGTGGCTGGAAATGGCCAGCGGGAGCTTTCGCAGGTCATCAGCGGGCTGCGGAAGTCCAAACAGGGGCAGGTGCTGTTGAGCGGCAAGAACCTCAGCAACCGGGGAGCCACGTTGTATGGCATCGAGCACGGCATGGCTTATGTTCCCGAAGACCGCACCCATGTGGGCACGGCGCCCAACCTGAGCGTGACCGATAATGTCATCATGAAGAACTACCGCCATACGCCCATTTCCAATCACGGTTTGCTGGACATGCCGGCGGCGACACGCTTTGCCAAACAACTGAAGGAAGCCTACGACATCATCGCCCCCACAGTGACCACGCCAGTGCGGCTGCTTTCCGGCGGTAATCTCCAGCGCGTCATCCTGGCGCGCGAGATCTCCGGCCAGCCAGCGTTGATGGTAGCCGTTCAGCCCACGCGCGGGCTGGATGTGGGCGCCATCGAAGGCGTGCACAAGCTCCTGCTGACCCAGCGCGAGGCTGGCGCAGCGGTGCTCCTGATCTCGGAGGAGCTGGAGGAGCTGCTCTCCCTGAGCGACCGTGTGTATGTCATTTATGAAGGCAAGATCATGGGTGAGGTGACTCCCGGCACGGAAGGCTCGGATCAGACGCTGATCGAAACCATCGGGCTGATGATGACCGGCACCCCGCTTGAACAAATCCAAAAGGAAGGAGCGGCCGCCAATGTCTGAGACCTCCGTGACCGCAGTGAAACCCGGGCGCCGCTTGCCCTGGCGCATCCAGCTTGAGCCTCGCCTGAACGAGCCGCCCAAATGGTACCCTCTGGCGGTCTCGCTGGGCGCCATCCTGGTGGCTTTGTTCCTCGGTGGGATCGTGATCTCGCTGGCGGGCGGCGATCCGATCCGCTCCTACTTGCACATCGCCAGCGCCTCCTTCGGCAATCTCGGCGTGATGTCCGATACGATCGTGAAGGCCACTCCCATCCTGCTGACCGGCCTGGCCTGCTCGGTGGCCTTCCGCATGAAACTCTGGAACATCGGCGCCGAGGGTCAGTTCATCATGGGCGCTTTCGGCGCCTCGGCGGTGGTGCTCACGCCGCTGCTCCCCGCGGAAACCAGCCCCTGGATCTTCATCCCGGTCATGATCATTGCGGGTATGGCCGCAGGGGCCATCTGGGGATGGATCCCCGGCATTCTCAAGGCCCGCTTCCGGGTCAATGAGATCATCAGCTCGCTGATGCTGAACTACATTGCCGTGGCCTGGGTCAATTTCTGGATCTTTGCCGTTTGGACCGAAGGCGGCTTCCAGATGTCACCGAAATTCCCTGCGAATGCCTGGCTGCCACGCCTGCTGGATTATGCCAAGAGTATCCCGGCTTTCCAGGGCTTGACCACGCACCTCGGCCTGCTGCTGGGCATCGCCGCGGCCGTGATCCTCTGGCTGGTCATCTTCCGCAGCCGCCTGCGGCTACGAGATCCGCCTGATCGGCGACAACCCCCATGCCGCTGAATACGCGGGCATTAACATCACCCGCAATACGGTGCTGGTCATGATGCTTTCCGGGGCGCTGGCGGGACTGGGAGGCATGTCCGAGGTGACCGGTGTGGTCCACCGGTTGCAGACCTCGCCCATCGCGGCGGGTTACGGCTTCACGGGCATCATTGTGGCCTGGCTGGCCAAACTGCATCCCATCGCCATCATCATTGTCTCCATCCTTTTTGGCGCGCTCCTGCTGGCTGGACGCGAGATCCAGCCCTCCGGCGTGCCGAAGATGATCCAGGGCATCATCCTGGTCTGCCTGATCGCCAGCGATTTCCTGCTCCGATACCGGGTCCACATCATTCGCAACACCGCGGAGGTCAAGTAGATGGATCTCATTATCATCCTTCAAGCCGGGGTTGCCAGCGGAACAGTGCTCCTGTTCGCAACGCTGGGAGAAATTCTGGCCGAGCGATCCGGTGTCATGAACCTGGGTGTGGAGGGCATGATGCTGATCGGCGCGATGAGCGCCTTCAGCACGACCATTGCCACGGGAAATCCGTGGCTCGGGGTGCTGGTCGCCATGATCATTGCAGGCCTGCTCAGCCAGATCCATGCCTTCATCACCATCACTTTACAGGCCGACCAGGTCGTGAGCGGCCTGGCATTGACCTTTCTTGGCACCGGTATCAGTCTTGTGCTGGGCGAAGGCTTGAGCAAGGCCGGCACCGTTTCGCTCATGCCGTCCTTCTCGATCCCGCTGCTTTCCCAGATCCCGGTCCTCGGAAAAATTTTCTTCGAAGACCAAAGCATCCTGGTTTACATCGGCTATCTGCTGTTGCCTTTGACCTGGTATTACATCAATCGCACACGCCCCGGGATGCACCTGCGGGCAGTCGGGGAATATCCGGCCGCTGCGGATGCGCTGGGGATCAGTGTTTACCGCCTGCGCTACATGTATGTCTTTATCGGCGGGATGCTGGCCGGGCTGGGCGGCGCGACGATCAGCCTGGCCGTTGCCCCGGGGTGGTTCAGCGAATTGACCACCGGCGGCCAGGGCTGGATCGCCGTAGGCCTGGTGATCTTCGCGCAGTGGGACCCGTGGCGGGCAGCACTCGGCTCGTACACCTTCGGCGCCTTGCGGCGGCTGATCCTGGATATCCAGGGGCCGACCATCCTGTTCGGCTTAAATAATCCGTTCTATTACAATCCCTACTGGGGCTTCTTCCTCCAGATGCTGCCTTATGCCTTCACCGTTATCGTCCTGGTGATCGGCTCGCGCGAGGCCATGCGCAAGCGCATCGGCGCACCCGCGGCCCTGGGCAACCCCTATATACGCGGTGAGCGAGGCTTGTAGCCTCTTTGCCTGTCCATTAATGGTTGCACAATTCATGACACCTTGAAACCAAACATTGATGATTAGCACGTTCCCGCCCTCGTACCGGGATGGCCGCAGGGTCATCACTCTCCATATACCGGTCCTGTTCAGAAAAGGCGATGCTTGCCTATGAAGAAACGATTTCAAAGTGAATGGCTCTCGCGGCTGGTGGACGGGCTTCTGCCGGTATTTGCGACTCTGGCAGCCCTGGCTGTCGGCGCAGTGATGCTGATGCTGCTCAAAGTGAACCCGCTCATCGCCTATAAGGCCATGTGGGATGGGGCTTTCGGGAGCACGAATGCTTTCGCGGAGACGCTGGTCAAGGCGACCCCGCTGCTGCTGGTCGCGCTGGGAATCTGCATCTCCTTCCGCGGGGATGTGATCAATATTGGCGGCGAAGGGCAGATGATCATCGGGGCCATCCTGGCCACCTGGGTCGGCCTCACCTTCACCAGCCTGCCGGGCTGGGTGGTCATTCCCATGGCAATGGTCGCGGGCTTCATCGGCGGCGCTATCTGGGGCGGCATTCCGGGCTTGCTGAAGGCATATTTCCGGGTCAATGAGATCCTCAGCACTGTGATGATGAATGCCATCGCCGTGCAGTTGATGAACTTCCTGCTGCGCGGGCCGATGATCGACCCCTCGCAGGCGCGGCTGGCTTCCAAGATCCCGCAGACGGCGCGCTTGCTGGAAGATTTTCGCCTGCTCAGGTGGGCGCCGACCCGCTTGCACATCGGCGCGCTGCTCGCCGTGATCCTGGCGGTCCTCGTTTACATTCTCCTCTGGCGTACCACCCTGGGATATCGCATCCGGGCGGTGGGACAGAACCCCAATGCTTCGCGTTATGCCGGCATTCAGGTCCCCCGATATATCGTGATGGCGCTGCTGCTGTCCGGTGCATTCGCCGGTCTGGCCGGGGCCATCCAGGTCTATGGCGTGAACTACCGCATGATCACCGACGGCTCGGCCTCCGGCTTTACGGGAAGCGCCGGCTTCAACGGCATCGTGGCGGCACTCTTCGGGCAATTGCATCCACTGCTTTCCATTCCCGCCTCGGTGCTGTTTGGCGCCCTGCTCGTGGGAGCCAATACGATGCAGAGAGTGGTGCAGGTACCCTCCGCGCTGATCACGGCCCTCAACGGGCTGGTGGTGGTATTTGTGGTGAGCAGCGAGTTCTGGCGTCGGCGCAGGCAGCGCCGCAGGCTGGCAGCCGTGAGGGATGAGGAAGGCCCGCCTCAGCCTGCCGGGAAACCTCTCCAGCCGTTGGAGGAGGAAGCATGATATCCGACCTCCTTTCCACCACCGTCCTGATCGGAATCCTGGCTTCGGGCATCCGCCTGGCAACCCCGTACCTGTTCGCTGCCATCGGTGAGACCTTCGGCCAGCGCAGCGGCGTCCTGAACCTGGGCGTCGAAGGCCAGATGCTGCTGGGCGCCTTTGCCGCTTTCTATGTCGCCTTCACCACCGGGAACCTGTGGCTGGGCGTGCTGGCGGCCATGGTCGTCGGCGCGATCATGGGGTTGGCAATGGCTTTCGTCACGGTCAACCTGCATGCCGAACAGGGCATCAGCGGGATCGGGTTCTATCTCTTCGGCCTGGGCATGAGCGACCTGCTGTTCCAGAAACTGCTGGGGACCGTGGAAACCGTGCAGGGCTTTCCAAAGATATTCATTCCCGGCCTGAGCGATATTCCAGGTCTGGGCGAGATCTTCTTCCGCCAGAATATTCTTGTTTACCTGGCCTACCTGCTCGTGCCGGTGAGCTGGTTCGTGTTGAACAAGACCACGCTGGGCTTGAAGATCCGCTCGGTGGGGGAGAATCCGGACGCCGCCGATTCGCTGGGCGTGAGCGTTGCCCGCGTCCGCTATTTCACGATCATGCTGGGCGGGACGCTCTCCGGCCTTGCAGGCGCCTCCCTGTCCATTGCGCTGCTGAACGTGTTCCAGCAGAACATGACCAGCGGCCAGGGCTTCATCGCCGTGGCGCTGGTCTATTTTGGCGCCTGGCGGCCTGTGGGAGTGCTGGGCGGCGCGCTGCTATTCAGTCTCGTCAATTCCCTCCAGTTATGGATCCAGGTGTTGGGCATCCCTGTTCCATCGGATATTGCTGTGATGATGCCCTACGTGCTGACCATTTTGGTTTTGATAGCAACCGTCTCAAAGGTGCGGGGTCCGTCCGCATTGTCCAAGCCCTTTGAGAGGGAAGCATGATCCCTTTTTGGGAAGGAGGCTCCCACCCCTAGCAAATAAATTTCCCGGCTGTCGTTCTGCCAGGCAAGTCATTGGTAACCACATTCCAGTAAGGAGAAGAAGATGAAGAAGTTTGCAAGCTTGCTGTCCGTGATCCTTTTGTTCGCAGTCGTGCTGAGCGCCTGCGGTACTCCTGCCACACAGGCCCCCGCCACTCAAGCTCCGGCCACGCAGGCCCCGGCTACCGAGGCGCCGACCGAGGCTGTGGCAACCGAAGCCCCCGCTGCCGCCCAGTTCCGTGTGGCAGTGGTCATGCCGAGCGCCAAGAATGATCTGGCCTTCAGCCAGAGCATGTTCGATGCGCTGACGCGCGTCCAGCAGGACATGGGCGGCAAGGACAAGTTCGATTTCGTGTTCTCCGAGAACATGTTCGTTGTGGACGATGCCGCGGCTGCCATCCGCGACTATGCTTCCCAGGGCTTTAACCTGGTGATCGCGCACGGCTCGCAGTACGGCTCCTCCCTGCAGGAGATCGCCCCCGACTTCCCCAAGACCAGCTTTGCCTGGGGCACGACGGTGGATACCTTCGGCCAGCCGAACATCTTTGCCTATGAAGCGGCTTCCCAGGAAGGCGGCTATGTGAATGGCGTGCTCGCCGCCGCCCTCAGCAAGAGCAAGGTCATCGGCGTGGTCGGCCCCATCGAGACCGGCGATGCGAAACTGTACGTGGATGGCTTCAAGGCCGGCGTGCTTGCGGCCGATCCCGCCATCAAGGTGAACGTCAACTACATCGGTTCCTTCTCGGATGTTGCGCTGGCTGCTGAAGCCGCCTCCACGCACATCGCAGCGGGCGCGGATGTCCTGACCGGTTCCGCCCAGATGGTTGTGGGCGCCATCGGCAAGGCCGAGGAGAGCAAGGCATTGTGGTTTGGCACGCAGTCGAACCAGACCTCCCTGGCCCCGGATATTGTCGTTGCCAGCCAGGTATATCACTGGGAAGGCATCGTCAAGCAGATGATCGAACTGATCCAGAGCGGCACGCTCGGCGGACAGTCCTTCCGCGCCGACTTGTCCAATGGCGGTGAGGTCGTCGAGTTCAACCCGGATTATTCCCTGCCCGCGGACGTCAAGACCCTGGCGGACACCACCATCAAGGGCATTACTGACGGAACGATCAAGATCACACTGCCCTAACCTTTTCTGTATCACCGGCAGGGGCGATTTACGAATCGCCCCTGCCGATATTGCCCTGCCCGGGCATTCTCAGGATGTTGCCATGACCGTACCAGACCCTTCCAATCCCGCTCGCTCACGTATTGAAAGCGTGGAGATGCGCGGCATCACCAAGCGCTTCCCCGGTGTGCTGGCAAATGATCACGTGGATTTTGACGTTCATTCCGGGGAGGTGCATGCCCTGCTGGGCGAGAATGGCGCCGGGAAGAGCACCTTGATGAAGATCTTGTACGGCCTGTACCACCCGGACGAAGGCGAGATCCTGCTGAACGGGCAGCCAGCGGCCATTGCCTCGCCAACGGATGCCATCAAGCGCGGGATCGGGATGATCCACCAGCATTTCATGCTGGTGCAGTCGCTTACAGTTGCGGAAAACGTCGCCCTGGGTCTGCCATCCTCGCGCGGACCGCTGACCGACCTGGATCGGGTCTCGGAACGCATTCTGGAACTGGCCGCACGTTATGGCTTGAAGATCGATCCGTCTGCCTGTATCTGGCAGCTTTCCGTGGGGCAGCAGCAGCGTGTCGAGATCATCAAAGCACTCTATCGGGGTGCGGAGCTGCTCATTCTGGACGAACCCACCGCCGTCCTGACGCCGCAGGAGGTGGATGAGCTGTTCTCCATCATGCAGCAAATGACCAGCGACGGGCATGGACTAATTTTCATTTCCCATAAATTGCATGAGGTGGTCGCCATCAGCCAGCGGGTGAGCGTCCTGCGGGATGGCTGCCTGATGGGCACGCGTCCCACCAAGGAAACCACCAAACAGGACCTGGCAAACTGGATGGTCGGACGCGAGGTCGGCTTCACACCGGAACGCGGCAATGTGGATCTGGGCGAGGTGCGCCTTTCGATGAAGGGCGTCTCCTGCATCAATGACCGCGGCACACCCGGCCTGAACTCCGTCAGCCTGGATGTACGCTCCGGGGAGATCCTGGCAATTGCAGGCGTTTCGGGGAACGGTCAGCGCGAGCTGGCCGAAGCCGTCACCGGCCTGCGTAAGATCGCCCAGGGGAGCATTGAGTTGGATGGAACGGATATCACCCAGCTTACGCCCGGTGACCGCACCGACCGCAGCCTGGCGTATATTCCCGAAGAGCGAATGCGGGACGGAATGATCAAGGATTTCTCGGTCGCCGAGAACATGGTGCTGCGCAAGCATCACAAGGAACCCTATTCCCGCTTCGGTTTTCTCGATCTGAAAGCGATCGCTTCCAACGCCGACGGGCTGATCCAGAAATTCCATGTCAAAACGCCTTCGCGGGATACCCTGGCCAAAAACCTTTCGGGCGGCAATATCCAAAAGGTGATCCTGGCCCGGGAGTTCTCTGGCCAGCCGCGTGTCATCATCGCCGCGCAGCCAACGCGAGGGTTGGACATCGGTGCGACCGAATACGTGCGCGAACAACTGATGGAACAGCGGCGTAAAGGGGCAGCGGTCATGCTGATCTCCGAGGACCTGGATGAGATTCTGGCGCTCGCCGATTGGATCGCGGTGATCTATGAAGGCCGCATCATGGATGTAGTCCCACGCCAGGAAGCCACCCTGTCACGACTGGGATTGTTAATGGCCGGGGTCCAACCTGAGCAGGGAAGTCCCGCGGCAGCCTGATATCGTTTTTGTGATAAAGTTTAGGTTCGAGGTCTCCTAAGCTTATCCTCGAGCTTGTAAAACCCAAATCCACTGGTTCGGAGGTCGCTGGATGTAACAGGCATCCGCGGCGTTGGGGCAGGTCCCCATCGAAAAGTGCCGCCATCCCTGAAAAGAGGTCACTCCTATGAACCTTTGGCAGGAATATCTTCGGCCCACCAGCGTCGCTGAGGCGGTGGAGGCGCTGCGCAATGCATCCGGTCCCGCCATCCCCATTGCGGGCGGCACAGATTTGATGCTCGACCTGCAGCAGGGGAGACATGCCCCTGTGCATACCCTGGTGGACCTGACGTTCATCCGGGAAATGATGGCGCTGGAGATGAGAGGGGAAGTGCTTTATATCGGCGCGGCAGTCCCCGTCACGCGGGTCGTCCAGGATCCGCTGGTCCTCGAACATGCGCAGGCGCTTGTGGAAGCTGCCGGGCTGATCGGAGGCCCGCAGGTGCGCAATATGGCTACCCTCGGCGGCAACGCGGCCCATGCGCTCCCCGCGGGGGATGGGACCATTGCCCTGACCGCCCTCGACGCGCAGGTGGAGGTGGCTGGTCCTTCGGGCAGCCGCCTGGCGGCCTTTCCCTCGCTTTTTGCCGGTCCCGGAAAGTCCACATTGAAAAAAGGGGAGGAACTGGTTGTCGGGTTCTACCTGCAGGGCAGGCGCAAGGGCCAGGCATCCTGTTTCAAGCGCATCATGAGACCGCAGGGCGTGGCGCTTCCGATCCTGAACACTTCGGTGTGGGTGGAGCGTACTGGAGATGAAATAATTGATTTGCGTATAGCCATTGGTCCTGCCGGGCCGGTTCCTTTCCGTGCAAGGCAAACAGAAGCCTTCTTGCACGGGAAAAAATACTCTCCCCAACTGGTGAATTCATCGATCGAGATCCTGCTGTCCGAAGCCAAATTCCGTTCCAGCCCCCAGCGGGCCGGCGCGGATTACCGCCGCCATCTTATCGGAGGGTTGTTCACGGATACCCTGCAAGTCGCCTGGGAACGGGCTGGAAAGGATCTTTAATGTCAAACATCAACCTTACCGTCAATGGCAGCCCTTATTCCCTGCCGGGGCTTCCCGGCGAAACCCTTTCAGACCTGCTGCGCAACCGCCTGCGGCTGACCGGCACGAAGATCGGCTGCAATGAAGCCGAGTGCGGGGCCTGCACGGTCCTTGTAGAGGGGCAGCCCATCCTTTCCTGCATATTCCCCGCCGAACGCGCAAATGGTAAGAGCATCGTTACCATCGAGGGGCTGGCCGAACGCGTCCATGCGGAGATGAAACTGCACCCGCTGCAGGAAGCCTTTGTGGAGCATGGCGCGGTGCAGTGCGGGTTCTGCATCCCTGGCCAGATCATGACCGCTTATGCCCTTCTGAAGCGCTGCCCCGACCCCTCGCAGGAGGATATCCGCGTCGCGCTCAAGGACACTCTCTGCCGCTGCGCAGGGTATCCCACCATCGAAAATGCCATCCTGGCTGCCGCCCAGTCGCTGCGCACGGGAGAACCTGTCCCGGGGCCGGTGATCCCCGACTCGAAATCGGCGCAGAAAGTCGTTGGGCGGGTCGAACTGCGTCCGGATGCCGTGGAGAAAGGTGACCGGCGAGGCGATCTACTCGGATGACCTTCAGTTCGATGGGATGCTGTATGCCCGGGTGCGGCGTGCCATGGTGCCGCATGCATTCCTCAAGAGTTTGGACGTTTCGAAAGCCAGGGCTCTCCCCGGGGTAGCCGCGGTGCTGACCGCCGAAGATATCCCAGGCGAGCATAATCACGGGCTGGTCATCTATGATTGGCCGGTCATGATCGGAATCGGGGAGCGCATCCGTTATGTGGGGGATGCGCTTGCCATTGTGGCCGCGGAAAGCCAGGCCATCGCGGACGAAGCGATGGGCTTGATCGAGGCCGAATTCGACCTGCAGCCGGTCATCACAGGACCGGTGATGGCAAAGCAGGAGGGCGTGCCTCAGATCCATGACAAGGGCAATATGCTCAAGCATATCAAGGTGCGCAAGGGTGACATGGAAGCCGGCTTCGCCGGGTCGGATATCATCCTTGAGCATACCTTCCATACCCCCACCACCGATCACGCCTTCCTGGAACCCGAGTGCAGCATCGCGGTCCCCACACCGGACGGGCGCATGGAGATCTATGTCGGCTCGCAGATCCCCTACCAGGACCGCGAACAGGTTGCGCGCGTCATGGGTTGGCCGGAGAGCCGCGTGCGCATTGTGGGGCAGCTGATGGGCGGCGGGTTCGGCGGCAAGGAAGATATCGCCGGGCAGATCCACGCGGCCATGCTGGCTGATGTGACCGGGCGGCCGGTGAAGCTGCTCTTTGACCGGCACGAGAGCCTGCTGGTCCATCCCAAGCGCCATGCCACACAGATCCGCGTGAAGGTGGGCGCCATGCGGGATGGGCGGCTGGTGGCGGTGGAATCGGAGTTATACGGCGACACCGGGGCCTATGCCTCCCTCGGCGACAAGGTGATGACGCGCGCCACCACGCACTCTGCCGGGCCGTATGACATTCCCAACGTGCGCGCGGATTGTTATGCCATGTACACCAACAATCCACCTTCCGGCGCGTTCCGCGGCTTCGGTGTGACCCAGTCCGCGTTCGCGGTCGAGAGCATGATGGATATGCTGGCGGAGAAGCTGGGCCTGGACCCGGTCGAACTGCGGCGCATCAATGCGCTGCACGTGGGCAGCCTCACCAATACCGGCCAGCTGCTGAACGAATCGGTGGGTTTGACGGAATGCATTGAAAAAGTGGACGCCGAAATGCGCCGGCTGAACCCGAATCCCTTCCAGCCGGTCCGCGACCCGCAGTCTCCCCATTTGGTTCGGTCATGGGGCTTTGCTGCAGCTTACAAGAACACAGGTCTGGGCGGCGGTGCACCTGATATCTCGGGCGCGGAGGTGGAGCTGTATGAGAACGGCATGTTCGAGGTCCGCAGTTCTGCCGCGGAATTGGGGCAGGGCCTGGTCTCGGTGATGCGCATGATCGTGGCGGAGGAATTCGCAGTGAAGGCCGACCAGGTGCGCGTTCTGGTGATGGACACCGACCTGACCCCCAACGGCGGGCCTACCACGGCTTCGCGGCAAACCTATGTGACCGGCAATGCCTCCCGCTATGCAGCCAAAACACTGCGCGAGGCCATCACCGCAATCCTGGCGGAAAAATATGATGTGCGCCCCGAGCAGGTGCGCTTTGAGGACGGCAGGGTGCACGCCAATGGGCACTCGATGTCCTTCGCCGAGGTGGCCCATGAGATCAAAGCCACCGGGCGGCAGCCGCGGGCGCTGTACGAATATGAGGCTCCCAAAACCCAGCCGCTCGGTACTGGCGGGGATATGCATTTCGCCTTCTCCTTTGCGGCCCAGGCTGCCGAGGTGGAGGTCAATACTGTCACCGGTGAAGTGCGAGTTCTTCGCGTGCTCTCGGCCAACGATGTAGGTGCAGCCATCAACCCGCTCGGTTTGCAGGGGCAGGTGGAGGGCGGCGTGATGATGGGCATCGGCAACTGCCTGACCGAGGAATTCATTATGAACGAGGGCCATGTGGTCACCGACCGGCTGGCGCGCTATCGTGTTCCGGGCATCATGCTGACACCGCAGATCACCTCCTTCATCGTCGAACATCCCACGTCCGGAGGCCCTTACGGAGCCAAGGGTGTCGGAGAGGTCTGCACCATCCCGACCACGCCGGCCATTACGAACGCCATCTACAACGCCGTGGGTGTGCGCGTGGATTCGCTGCCGGTGGATCAGGAAAAGATCGCGGCCGCGCTGCTGGTGCAATAGCGCTCCAAATACCAGTGGTCTCCTGCGGGTGATCCAGAAGGACCAGAAGAGAAGGGACAATGAACAAGTTCATCGGCTATCGCTGCTCGCTGTGCGGAACGGAATACCTGCCGGGTGAAGTAACCTACACCTGCCCAAAGGATGGCGGCAACCTGGATGTGGAGCTGGATTACGATTTCATCCGCAAGAACTACCAGCCGGAGGATTTCGCTTCCCGGACGGACCCCTCGCTCTGGCGCTATTTGCCGCTGCTGCCTGTGGCTGACCCACCCGGGCAGGCCACCCCTCTGCATGCGGCGGGCGGTACGCCGGTCTATGAGCTGCCCCGCCTGGCAGCCCCGCTGGGATTGAAACGCCTCTGGCTGAAGGATGAGTCGCGCAACCCTTCGGCCTCCTTCAAAGACCGCGCCAGCGCGATCGTGGTGGCGCGCGCCCAGGAGATCAAAGCCGAGGTAGTGGTCACCGCCTCCACCGGCAACGCCGGCGCGGCGCTGGCCGGCATGTCCGCTGCCATCGGTCAAAAGGCGATCATCTTCGCCCCGAAATCTGCGCCGCCGGCCAAGGTCGCCCAACTGCTGGTCTATGGGGCCAAGGTCATTCTTGTGGATGGCACCTATGACGATGCCTTTGACCTGACCATCCAGGCTTCCCAGGAGTTCGGCTGGTACTGCCGCAACACGGGGTACAACCCGTTCACCGCGGAAGGAAAGAAGACCGCTGCCCTCGAGATCTGGGAATGGTGGGAGAAGGTCCACCGCGAGTGGCATGAAAAGCTTGGCCCGGATTCCGACCATCCCCCTTTGACCGTGTTCGTCTCGGTGGGCGACGGCAATATCATTTCCGGCATCCACAAGGGCTTCAAAGACCTGCTGGCGCTGGGCTGGATCGTGCGCATGCCGCGTATCATCGGTGTACAGGCTGAGGGTTCGGCTGCCATTGCCAATGCCTTCAACGGCGGCACGGAAACCATCACGCCTGTCTCTGCCACGACCCTTGCCGACAGCATCTCCGTGGACCTGCCGCGCGATGGCGTGCGCGCGGTCCGCGCGGCGCGCGAGACCAATGGCACCTATGTGACTGTGGCGGATGAGGATATCCTCAATGCCATCGCTGAACTTGGTAAAATGGGAGTGTTCGCAGAACCGGCCGGGGCTGCCGCCTACGCCGGTCTGGTCAAGGCGGCTGGCTCGGGGATCGTCGGACCCGAAGATCCCATCCTGGTCCTGAATACCGGCAGCGGCCTCAAAGACATTCGTGCGGCCATGCAGGTTGTCAAGGAGGCGCCGGTCATTGAGCCGACGCTGGACGCTGTCAAGAAAGTGGTATGAAGCCTACCTGGGACCTCTCTTTCCGTCTTTTTGTCCTTACCAGTATTACTATTCTCTCCATTTTTATTCTTTGGACGATCGCGCGGCGATCTCGCCTCTACTGCTGGCGGCCATTACTGCATATTTCCTTAGCCCCGTTGTAAGCTTTTTCCATGACCAGGTCCGGCTGCCGCGCAAGGTGGCCGCCAACCTGGTCTTTTTTCTCGTCCTGGCACTCATCCTGGCCCTGCCTTTCACCATCCTGCCGGGCCAGTATGATGACATCCAGGCCATTGTCAAAGACATGAACGTCGCGCTGGATAAGATCCAGGTACTGCTGGCCGTGCCCCGCCAGATCGGGGGCGTGCGGTTCGATTTCAGCACACTGCTCCCCTCGCTGCGCTCCAATCTCGGCACCGAGATCGTACCGAAGCCCCAGGATGCATTGAACGTGATCCTGATCGGCTCCCGTAATCTGCTCTGGACGCTGGTCATCCTGGTGAGCACCTATTTCCTGATGACCGACTGGGAGCGCTTGCGGAACTGGCTGATCGGGATCGCTCCTCCGCAGGAACAGCCTGACCTGCACCGGCTGTATGAAGAGATACGCAAGGTCTGGCTGGGTTACCTCGGCGGGCAGATCCGCCTCATGCTGGTGCTGGCGTTGATCTATGCAGCCGCCTGGGGGCTGGTCGGGCTTCCCGGCGCGATCATCCTCGGCATTCTTGCCGGGGTGCTCAACCTCCTTCCGGAGATTGGCCCGGCTGCGGCCGCTCTGCTGGCAGTGGTCGTGGCGCTGCTGGAAGGTTCCACCTGGCTGCCCGTCTCCAACCTGTGGTTTGCGGCCATCACGCTGGGCATCTATCTTCTGCTAAATAATTTCAAGACCATCTGGCTCCAGCCGCGCATCCTGGGTCAGAGTGTGCGCCTGCATGAGGGCGTGGTCTTTATTGCCATCGTGCTTGCCATTATGCTCGGGGGAGCCCTGCTCGTGCTGCTGGTGGTGCCTTTGCTTGCCACCGCCGGGGTGGTCGGACGCTATATCCGCCACCGCATGCTGGGCGAACCGCCTTTTCCGGACACGTCCCTGGAACAAATCATCCCCCCGCCGCCGTCTGAAACGGAAGAACCCATTTCAACCGAGGGAAACCTGAGGAATCCTGGAATATGAACATCGTCTATTCGATCATCGCACCCATTTTCAACGAGAACGAGAACCTGCCCGAACTGTACCGCCGCATAAAGGAAGTGATGGAATCCACCGGCGAGCCCTGGGAGCTGATCCTCGTGGATGACGGCTCCACAGACGGTTCGACAGAAAAGATCAGCGAACTGGGCAAGTCCGATGAGCATGTGCGCCCGCTGATCTTTGCCGCGCAATTTTGGCCACCAGATCGCCATCACTGCCGGGTGGGATTATGCGCGCGGGGATGCGGTGGTCACCATCGATTCGGACCTGCAAGACCCGCCGGAAGTTATCCTGGAGCTGATCAAAAAATGGCGGGAAGGTTATGAGGTGGTCTACGCGGTGCGGGCAGAACGCGAGGGCGAATCCTGGTTCAAGATATGGACCGCCTCGCTCTTCTATCGCCTCATCTACCGCATCACGGATGTCAAGATCCCCGTGGACACGGGCGATTTCCGTCTGATGGACCGCCACGTGGTGGATGTGCTGAAGACAATGCGGGAGCGGCATCGCTTTCCGCGCGGCATGTCGGTCTGGGTGGGCTTCAAGCAGATCGGCGTGGAGTATAAGCGCGCCGCCCGCTTTGCCGGTTCCACCAAGTATCCCTTCCGCAAGATGTTCAAGCTGGCCATCAACGCCATCACGAGTTTCTCTTACTTCCCCTTGCAGGTGGCGACCTTCTTCGGTTTCCTGTCGGCAGGCGTTGCCATTCTCGCCATCCCGATCGTGGTCTACATGCGCATCACCGGCTCCCAGGCCTTCTTCGGGCAGGCGACCACCTTGATCGCGGTTTTGTTCCTCGGCGGCGTGCAGTTGATCTCGCTGGGCATCCTGGGCGAATATATTGGCCGCCTCTACGACGAGGCCAAGGGCCGTCCGCTGTATATCCTCCGCGAAAAGCCAAAGGATTAAATACCCTCGTTGTTCGACGTGATCACCAACCCCCGGAACTCCCGGGGGTTTTGATACAATCGGCGCATGCTGGACCTGACCTTTTTCCGCGACCGGGACTTCTTTCGCTCGATGCTGACCATCGCGCTGCCGGTGGCGTTCCAGCAGTTGATCAGCGCCTCGCTCAATATGGTCGATGTGCTGATGGTGGGGCGGTTGGGGGAAAGCTCCATCGCTGCGGTCGGTCTTGCCAACCAGTTGTTCTTCCTGCTCATCCTTTTCGTCTTCGGCGTCACCAGCGGCATGGCCATCTTCACTGCCCAGTACTGGGGGAAGGGCGATATTCCGAACATCCGCCGCGTGCTGGGAATCTCGCTGGTGGTCTCCACCGGGGTGGGGGTGCTGTTCGCTCTGATCGCAGTCCTCTTCCCGGAAAGAGTGCTGAGCTTTTATACCACCGACCCCGAGGTCATACGCATCGGCGCGTCCTATCTGCGCATTGTGGGATTCAGCTATCCACTGGTGGCAATAACGACCTCCTATACATCCGTTTTGCGCAGCATCACGCTGGTGAAACTGACGGCCTTTGTAACCGTGGCCGCGCTGGTCTTAAAAACTGGTTTAGGCTATCTGTTGATCTTTGGGATCGGATCTCTCCCGGCGCTGGGAGTGCGCGGCGCCGCCTTTGGGACCCTGACGGCCTGGGCTTTCCAATTGCTCCTTTTGCTGTTTTGCGTCTATCGGCTGCGGACACCGCTGGCGGCCAACCCGCTGACCTTTTTCCATTTTGACCGGGCGTTTCTACGCCGGGTTCTGGCCACCTCCATGCCGGCGGCGATGAATGAGATGGCATGGTCCTTCGGCATCACCGTCTACACCGCGGTGTACGCGCATATCGGCACCGATTCGATCGCGGCCATCAACATCAATGCCACGGTCGAGGATCTTTTCTTCGTATTGTTCATGGGACTGGGGAATGCCTGCTCGGTGATGGTGGGGAACCGCATCGGCGCGGGGGAGAAGGATATCTCTTTTGAATACGGCAGGCGCTTCGCGATCATCGGCATCCTCCTGGCGCTCGGATTGGGAGTGGTGGTCCTGCTGGTGCGCAACCCGGTGATCAGCCTGTATGACATCTCCGACAAGGCTGCCTTCAATCTGCGCAACCTGATGATGATCTTTGCGTTCAGCGCCTGGCTGCGCATGCATAATTTCATCATCTTCATCGGCGCGCTGCGCGCAGGCGGGGATACGCGCTATGCCATGTTCACCGAGCTGCTGTCCATCTGGCTGATCGGTGTGCCAATGGCATTGCTGGGCGGCTTTGTGCTGCACCTGCCTGTCTACTGGGTCTATACTTTGGTGCTTGCGGAAGAGGTGGTCAAGGCGGTGGTCATCGACCTGCGTTTCTTCTCCCGCAAGTGGATCCATGACCTGGTGAACATCACGGAAACGTCGGAGCTCGAATTGGGAGGGTAGATGTCGCAGAATTTTGACCGTGTTCCGAACCGGCGTAACCCGGCTCGCAAGAACAAATGGAATTATTATCCGCCGGATGTCATTCCCATGTGGGTGGCGGATATGGATTTCCCCGCCCCGCCTCCGATTCTGAAGGCTCTGCACAAGGCAGTGGATCACGGGGTAATGGGATATGAACTGCCATCCGCCACGCTACTGG
The DNA here is from genome assembly GCA_963809585.1 of uncultured Chloroflexia bacterium. Lineage (GTDB taxonomy): Bacteria > Chloroflexota > Anaerolineae > Anaerolineales > Villigracilaceae > JACPVF01. The sequence continues at coordinate 114,577 of CAWEKL010000003.1, forward strand.
AGACGGTTGCCGCCCGCATGGACCGCTTGTATGGCTGGAAGGTGCCGCCGGAGGCCGTGGTTGCCACCACAGGGGTGGTCAGCGGCTTTAATCTGGCGGCACGCGCCTTCTGCACCACGCGGCGCGGCTATCTGATCCAGACGCCCGTTTATAACGAATTTCACGAGATCAAGAACACGCTATCCCTTCCCCAATTGGATGCTCCGCTGCAGGAAACCTCCCGCAAAGGGATCCTCCATTATGAGATCGATTGGAATACCTTCGAAAAGCAGGTGAAGAAAGCGGGCATGTTCCTCCTGTGCAGCCCGCACAACCCGGTGGGAAAGATATTCTCCCGTGCGGAGCTCCTCCAGATGGCGCGGCTGTGTCTTGAGAACGATGTAGTGATCGTCGCGGATGAGATCCACTCGGAGCTGCTTCTGGACGGCGAAAAATTCACACCCACCGCGCGCCTCTCGCGGCTGATCGCCGACCATACCGTCACGATGGTTTCGCCTTCCAAGACCTTCAATGTTCCCGGATTGTTTTGCGGGTTTGCGGTCATCCCCTCGGCGGAACTGCGCGCCCGCTATACTCATCAGGTTGAAAGTTTAAGAATGCACGTCAACAGCCTGGGACTGCTGGCCGCGCAGGCAGCTTTCTCAGGCACATGCGACCCGTGGCTGGCAGACCTGCGCCAATATCTCACAGCTAATCGCGACGCATTGATCGAATATGTGCGTGATTACTTGCCTGAAGTCCAAATTACGCGGCCGCAGGCCACCTACCTGGCCTGGCTGGATTGCAGGGAACTGGTCAAATCCGGCCGCATCCAGGGCTCGCCTTTTGAATTCTTCCTTCAGAATGCCCGCGTCGCCCTCAGCGATGGCAAGGTCTTCGGGGAGAAATATCATGCTTATGTACGCTTGAATTTCGGCTGCACGCGCAGTAACCTTATGCAGGCTTTGGAGCGAATCCGTAAATCCCTTTATCAGTAGGAGCAGAGTATGAGCGAGCTATTGACCTATCCCGGAGTCCAGGAATTTCTTACCACTCTCGTGCCGCCGCGACCCGAGGAGATGGTAATCATGGAAAAGTATGCACAGGAGCATGATTTTCCGATCATCGGCCCGGCGGCGGGTTACATGTGCTACCAGGTGGCGCGCCTGATCAGGGCGCGCAGCATCTTCGAGATGGGCTCCGGTTACGGGTATTCGACTGCCTGGTTTGCCCGCGCAGTGCAGGAAAATATGTCGGCTGACGGGCGAAACGGGGGGAAGGTGCATCACGTGGTTTGGGACGAAAAACTCTCCGGGATGGCGAAAGATCACCTGGCGCGCCTGGGGTTGGATGGGCTCATCGAATACCATGTGGCCGAGGCGGTGGAAACGCTGAAAGGCATGCCGGGGAAACTCGACTTGATCTTCAATGATATCAACAAGGAGGGTTATCCGGCCTCCCTGCCGGTGATCAAGGAGAAGCTGCGCCCCGGAGGCGTCCTGCTCACGGATAACATCCTGTGGAGCGGGCGCGTATTTGATGCAAAGGATACTTCCACCTCTACACAGGGGGTGCGCGATTTCACCCGGCTTATCACCGAGGATCCGGATTGGATCGTCTCCGTGCTGCCGGTACGCGATGGGGTGATGCTGGCCTTGAAGAAGTAGACTGCAGGTCTCAAACGGGGGCGATACAGGAAGGCGGGTTTACCGCCTGCATCCACACAATTCAGCCCTAATGCTATTGAGGGCTGGGTATTGCCATTCCCATCGTTTGTGATCGTGAAGGGGGAACAGACAGGTTCCCAGAACCTTCATCAAGGTAATGCCCGCGGTGCGACCTGAAAAAGCGCCAGCAAGGGATGATCTCATCAATTCTCCTTATGAATAATGGCCTCAAAATAGCAAATTGTTCAGGTGATTTCGAATGCCCCATTTGTCACAAGGGAGGTTGTGCGATATAATACAAGTTGTCAGACAACTTCTTCAGGAGAATCGCATGACCACCATCGACCTGACCATTGACAGCTCCCGCCGCAAGAACGCCGTCAAACGCGCCAAGGAGCGCAACATCGTCATCCCCACCTATGCCCAGATGAAGGATCCTTCGAAGATCCCGGCTAAAGTCAAGGAGGAATTGAAAGGCATCGGTCTTTGGGATATCCATCCCCGCAATCTTTTCCGCATCAATTGGCACAACCAACCCGTAGCCTCCGGAGGCACCTATGGAGGCGTAAATTTCCTGGAATTGCCCTCCTCTTTGACGGGCGTCCCGGCGCGCATCATTGTGCTGGTGGGCAAGTGGTTCCCCACCGGCGCGCACAAGGTCGGTGCGGCGTTCTCCTGCCTGGTCCCGCGTTTGGTTACAGGCCAGTTTGACCCGACCACCGAGAAAGCGGTCTGGCCTTCCACCGGCAATTACTGCCGCGGTGGCGCGTATGACTCGGCCCTGATGGCATGCGAATCCATTGCCATCCTCCCTGAGGGTATGTCGAAGGAGCGCTTTGAGTGGCTGGCCAAGGTCGCCGGCGAGACGATCAAGACGCCGGGTTCTGAATCCAATGTGAAAGAGATCTTCGACAAGTGCAAAGAGCTGCGCCAGTCCGGTCAGGAACTGATGATCTTCAACCAGTTCGAGGAATTCGGCAACTATCTCTGGCACTACGAAGTGACCGGTCATGCCATGGAAGAAGTGCTCAAGCAGGCCATGAAGCCCGGCGATCATTACCGCGGCATGGCCTCCGCCACCGGTTCGGCCGGGACCATCGCCAGCGGCGACTACATGAAGCAGCTATTCCCGGACAGCAAGATCGTTGCCAGCGAAGCCCTGCAGTGCCCGACCCTTCTCGAGAACGGGTTTGGCGCTCATCGCATCGAGGGCATCGGCGACAAGCATGTGCCGTGGATCCACAACTCGAAGAACACCGATGTCGTCGTGGCCATTGACGATCAGGCGGTGGTCAACATATCCCGGCTGTTCAACGAAGAGACCGGCCGCGCCTTCCTGGTGGAAAAGGGTGTGCCGGAAGCGGTGGTTGGCCAGCTGGAACTGCTCGGCTTCTCCGGCATCTCCAACGTGCTGAGCGCCATCAAGACCGCCAAATATTATGAGATGGGCGAGAATGACATCATGCTGACCGTGCTGACCAATTCGATGGAGCTCTATCGCTCACGCCTGCATGAGATGCAGCAGGAGTTCGGCCCCTACACTGAGATGGATGCCGCAGCCGACTTTGCCCGTTATCTGCATGGGCAATCCACGGATAACATGCTGGAGCTGCGCTATACCGACCGGCGGCGCGTGCACAACCTGAAGTATTACACCTGGGTCGAGCAGCAAGGCAAGACCTATGAAGAGATCCAGGAACAATGGTACCAGCCCGATTACTGGACTTCCGTCCAGAAGCAGGCGGATGAGATCGATGAGCTGATCGTGGACTTCAACAAGGAAGTTGGGTTCGGCTACTAATCCTGCGCCGAAACCTTGCAGCCGGACGGTTTAAACCGTCCGGCTTTTTTTATCCGAGCAGAGGAACGCAGTACTCCATTTCGTGCTCGTAATAGATCTCATAGACCGGGCGGTGTACAGCCTGCACCAGGTGCTGGTCATGCATATAAATCCTATTGAACTGTGCCACGGCTTTGCCGATCTTTTCCGGTGTCTTTTCCACGCGCATGATCGCATAGCGGCCGCCGGGCAGTTCCCCAAGGCTCACATCTGAATTCTCGTCGAGGAAGGGCAGTACGTATTCCAGGCAGCAGGTATAGGTGGAAAGCCGGTTATCTTCCACAACCGGAACTCCGACTTCGAGCAGTTCCGCAGGGTTCAGGCCCTGGCAGAGCGACCACTGGCGAAGGAATTGGAAGGTCTCTCGGATGCAGCGCTCATAGTTCATGCGAGGCTCGCGGAATACGCACTGTCTGAAAACGACGCGCAAAGGCTCAAGGGTGGAAATTCCCACATGCAAAAGGTTTTGTTTCATCATGTGATAATTTTCACCAATAAACCCATTGTCGTCAACCCCCTTTGGAGGGTTAAAATAGGGAAATGTTGTCCAATACTGACCTCGTCCTGGTCTGCCTGGTGCCTTCGCCGCGGGACCTCGAGATCGCCCGGCTGCTGGGCTGGTACCGTATCCCGCTGCGCACGGCACCGAAAGTCGTCGCGGTGGATTATCTGGCCTTCTACCAGCCGGGGTCTTTTGGCGAACATTCCGGACAGATAGAATTTATCGCCAGCGTGCGCGGGCATGAGCTGACCACGCGCGCCGAATTGCTGCGCGACCAGCCGGACCACCCGCGTCGCGCGTGAGGAGTACTATAAGATCCAATTAGGGCCATTGGAAAAATTGCCGCATATCATCCAGGCGGATAAATGGAAACGGCTTACCTTTCTCTATTCCACCGGGGAATACCTACTGCAAGGCCAGACACTGAATGACCTCGTGGTGGAGGGAGAGGAACGACAATTCCTGTGGCGGTCGCTGCGTGAGCGTGCCGCACAGGAGCAGCCCTATTCTCAGGATCTTCCCGCGGCCGATGTGCCTCCGGAGGTGCTTATCGCCCTGCTGGGTATCAAGGAAGTGCAAAGCGATTACGAGATACCGGATGGCCCCAAAGGGCCTTATAACTGAATGGGTGATCTTCGGGAATTAAGACCAGGCTTTAACGGGAGGTATACAACGACCGCCTCCGTAATATCAGGGAATCTTCCAGTATGACCGCTGCGATGTGGTTCGTCCTGCTGGCGATTGCCATCCCTCTGGTGCTGGTATTGCTGGGACGCTGGCGGCTGGACCTCGCCGCGCTGTTAATCATTGTGGTGATGGGGACCGCGCAGTTCCTGGGTTTCGGGATCCTGGGCGAGCCGGGAGCGCCCCAGTCGGTGCTGCTGGCGATCTCCGGCTTCAGCCAGCCGGTGGTGATCACTCTGATCGGACTTTTTGTGCTGACCCAGTCCCTGACCAACAACGGGGTCATGATTTGGCTGGGCCAGCGCCTTACGGCCGCCGGCGCCAATTCGGAGACGCGCCTGGTGCTGCTGTTTGCAATGGGCGCGGCGATGCTCTCACTGCTGATGAACAATGTCGCCGTAGGCGCGCTGCTGCTGCCGAGTGCCATTCAGGTCTCCCGACGGGCGCATATCCGTCCGAGCAAACTTTTGATCCCCATTTCCTTCGGGACTGCCCTGGGCGGCATGGCTACTTACTTCACCACTGCCAACATCGTAATGAGCAACCTGCTTGTGATCGCGGAGCCTCCGCAGGCGCCGCTGGGTGTGCTTTCCTTCCTCGGCGTGGGAGGCCTGGCGGCGGTCTCAGGCATCCTCTACCTGGGCTTCTTGGGACATCGTTTCCTGCCCAACCGTGAGCCAGGCCCTGAACAGGCGCTGGCCCGCCGCGGCAGCGACGAACTGGAAAGCCTGTATTCGCTGGGGGAGCGCCTGTGGGAGGCGCGGGTGCTGCCGAATTCCATTTACAGCGGCCGCACCCTCAAGCAGACGCGCATCGGGGAGCGCTTTGGGCTGGCCGTCATTGCCATCTGGCACGGGCGACATGCCGTCTTTACTCCCGCGGCGACCGAGCCCTTGCAATCCGGAGATGTCCTGCTGCTGGTCGGCCGTGAGGAACGCATCCGGCAGCTGACCCGTCTGGGATTCCAGATCGGCCGGGAAAAGGAGGGCATCAGTTCGCTGGGCGTAACCCTGCTGGAACTGATCCTTGCGCCGCATTCGGCCTATGTGGGCAAGACCGTCAAGGAGCTGAACTTCCGCCGCAAGTATGACTTTACTGTCGTCGCCGTCCTGCGGCGTGCCCGCAGTTATCGCACCGACGTAGGGGACCTGCCGCTGGAAGCCGGCGACACACTGCTGATGATCGGCCCCCCCGAGCGCGTGCGCGACCTGCGTATCAACCCGGACGTCATCATCCTGGAGCCGGTCTCCACCCACCGGATGATCTCGCGCAAGCGCGCGCTGGCAAGCGTCCTGATCTTTTTAGGAGCTATCACGCTGGCACTGCTGGGCGTGCCGGTGTTCCTCTCAGTACTGGCAGCGGCGGTGGCCTCCATCCTGGTCGGACTGCTGCCCATCCAGGAGGCTTACCGTTCGGTGGAGTGGCAGGTCATCTTCTTTATCGCGGGGATGTATGCCGCTTCGCTGGCCATGATCCATACCGGCCTGGCGGTGCTCATCGGGCAGAATGCGCTGGCGGTCCTTGCCGGGAATAGTGCCCTGGGGCTTGCGGCAGCCTCCTTCCTGCTCGCCGCCGCGCTCACCCAACTGATGGGAAGCCAGGCAACCGCCTTTGTGATCGGTCCGATCGCCATCACTGCCGCGCTGCATCTCGGCGTCAACCCGCAGGCCATTGCGGTGGCGGCCGCCATCGGATGCTCGGCTTCCTTCCTCACCCCGCTTGCCCATCCGGTCAATGTGGTCATGATGAGCCCGGGAAATTATCGCTTCGGGGACTTTGCCCGGGTCGGGTTTGGTCTGATGCTGGTTGTTTTTTCCGCCCTCATGCTCGGAATGATCCTTTTCTGGAGACTATAAACCATGTCCCTCCTGATCAAAAACGGAACGCTTGTCACTGCCACAGAAACCTTTGCCTCCGATATCCTCATTGAAGGGGAGGAGATTGTACAGGTCGGCCCGGGACTGGAAGCGGCGGACGCGGAGCCGGTGGATGCTACTGGCAAACTGGTCATGCCGGGCGGTATTGACCCTCATGTGCATCTGGCCCTGCCGATGTTCGGCACCATTTCCTCAGACGATCATTACACCGGGCATAAAGCCGCTGCCTTCGGCGGCACGACGACTGCCATGGATTTTGTGGTTCAGGAACCGCAGGGTTTTAAATATTCGGTGGACCTGTGGATGGAAAAAGCCGCCCGGGCTGCCATTGACTACTCCTTCCATATGAACCTGAACCGGTTCGATGATTCCATCGCTGCGTCCATCCCCTCTCTTCGGGATATGGGCATCACCACGCTCAAGGTTTTCACCGCCTACAACGGGCGCCTGCGGCTGGAGGATGGGGGGATTTTTCGGGCTTTGCGCATAGCGAGAGACAACGGGATGCTGGTCATGGCCCACTGTGAGAACGGCGATGTGATTGAAACGCTGATCCCCGAGGCGCTCGCGGCCGGGCATACGTCACCCGAATACCATGCGCTCACACGCCCGGCATGGGGCGCGGTGGAAGCAACCCTGCACATGGCTGCCATGGCGGAGCAGGCGGACGCCCCGGTCTATATCGTGCACATGAATGTCGGCGGCGAGGTGGACATGCTGCAATACGCGCGCCAGCGCGGTGTCCGCGTGATGGGCGAGACCTGTCCGCCGTATTTATTCTTCACGGTGGATGACTTGCGGCGTCTGGATGGCGCCAAGTGGATCTGCTCTCCACCCATGCGCAGCCGGCAGGATAATGCGAGGTTGTGGGAAGGGTTGTCCGAGGGGATTCTTCAGACCATCGGCACGGACCACTGCCCCTTCTTCTTCGATGGGACAAAACCGATCCTCTACGAGGGGCAGGAGATTGCTATCCCGGGCAAAGAGCTTGGCCAGGGCGACTTCACGAAGATTCCCAATGGCCTGCCCGGCATCCAGGACCGCATGCCCATACTGTGGACCTATGGCGTGCGCGCCGGTCACATTACCCCCAATCAATTTGTTGCCTACATGAGCACCAATCCGGCCAGGATCTTTGGGCTGTACCCGCGCAAGGGTGCACTGGTCCCCGGCGCGAACGCAGATATCGTCATCTGGGATCCGGAGAAAAAGGTCAGATACGGTGTAGGCATGTCCCACCAGCGCACGGATTACAACCTGTACGAAGGATGGGAGTTGGTCGGCTATCCTGAAAAAGTTTTCCTGCGCGGCCGCATGATCGTGGACGGTCCCGAATGGAAAGGCAGCGCGGGCATGGGTCGCTTTCTTAAGCGTCAGGAGGGCGAGGTCATCTGACCTCCCGGACGTACTCAGGCTTTAGCCAGCAGTTCCCTCATGCGCGGGTGGTCTGCATAGACCCCGCGGTTTCGCTCTGGCAGCATGGCCGCGATGCGGACCATGATCTCGTCGGTGTTTTGTCTCAGGAAGGCGTCGCGCCCTTCGCGGGGCAGCGGCGGCAGGTTGAAAATCTCCCCGGCGCGGATAGTGACGTGTGTACGGCGAAGATGCTTCAAATTGTCCAGGAGGAACTCGGTCCTCGGTCCCGCTCAATGCCACCGGCATGACCGGCCAGCCATAGCGCGCGGCGAGATAAGCCACCCCTGGTTTGCCCTCAGCCATCTGTTCGTTGCGGCTGCGGGTGCCTTCGGGCGCGATCACCAGTGTCTGCCCCTCATTCATCCGGCGCAAGATCTCGCGCATCGCTTTCATGTCCAGGTTGAAGCGGTCGATGAAGATCAGGTTGAGGGGCTTGCCCAGCCAGCGGAATAAGGGATTCTCCTCCCATTTCTCGGCTACCGGAACGAAGAGGTTCAGACTGCCCAGAACGTAATTGGCCATCGGCGCATCGATGATCCCCAGGTGGTTGGTGGCGATGATAAATCCGCCTTTCCCCGGGATGTTTTCGTAACCGTGAACCTCCACCTTGGCAACCATCCGCACCAGGGCGTTGACCAGCCAGCGAATGAATTTCTCCATGGGGATATTTTACGTTAAAAAGAAAAGGTGCTCAGCCTTGCTTGAGCACCTTTGGTATCAGGCGGGAACGCTAGCGCCACATGTAGTCGTGGCTTGATTTATCATCGTTGGTCTTGCTTCCATACACCTCGAACATTCGGACGAAGATGTCCACATCGCCGGGGGACATTTCCGTGATCTGGAAGCCGACGTTGAAGGAGGTGGGATCGAACCGGTCTGCACGGCACCAGCGGCTGATGGCGCGAAATACCATGATCTCCTTGCTGGCGACCTCCGGGGTCAAATCCAATCGCAAGCGGAAGATGGTGTTGGGCTGAATGCTCTTCAGGCAGTCCAGTTTAAACCCGGCGGTGCTGATGTCGGTCAAGTGGCCGACCAGCTCGCCCGTGTCGTCATTCATCACCCGCATGTAATAGGAGAAGCTGCGACGATCGACCCTGCGTCTCTCTACCATGAAGTTCTCCTTTCCAATTTACCAATTATATAACACACCGGGTCAGGACGGGAGGTGAGGTTTACCTTTCCCCGGCACGCAGGATATGGGTCAGGATCGTCGCTCCGGAGCCTCCGATGTTCTGCGCCATGCCGATCCTGGCGCCTTCCACCTGCACGGCTCCACATTCCCCGCGCAGCTGTTGTACCACCTCCACGATCTGGTACACGCCGGTTGCGCCTACGGGATGGCCCCGCGCCTTCAGGCCACCCCGAGTGCAGACGGGGATGCGCCCGCCAATGCCGATCTCGTTCTCCAGGCCCATCCGCGGTCCCTGCCCGCGCTCCGCAAACCCGCAGGCTTCCAGGGAGAGGGCAGCCATGATCGAGAAGGCATCATGCAATTCGAACAGATCGATGTCTTCGAAGGTGCAGCCTGCCATGTCATAGGCCCGCCGGGCGGAATCATAAGCTGCGCGCAGGAAGAGAGGGTCTTTCCGGCTGTGGATGGCAATGGTATCGGTGGCCGCAGCTGAGCCGGCGACCACTATCCGCGGCCGGCCAGCAGACCCATGCACCCGTTCGGCTGGTACGATCACCGCGGCTGCCGCACCATCGCCGATGGGCGAGGCGTCCAACAGGCTGATCGGGGTGGCGATCATGGCAGCTTTCTCGAATTTTTCCACGCTGATCTTCTCATGCAGGCGCGCGAAGGGATTGTGCATAGCATTGGCATGGGCGTTGATCGGGAAGCTAGCAAAATCTCCGTGCTTCCAGCCGTATTCGTACATATAGCGCCGCATGATCAGCGCGTTCAGACCGACGAAGGAGACGCCCTGCTCGACTTCGTAATCCGCGTCTGCCGCCGTGGCCAGAGCGGCGGTGACGTCATGACCGGCTTTGTCGGTCATTTTCTCCACGCCCAGCACCAGCGCAGAATCCACATCTCCGGAGGCTACCGCCATCAACCCGGAACGAAAGGCAGCAGCGCCCGAACCGCAGGCGGCTTCCACCTTCACCGCCTCCTGGCGCCACATGCCGATCCAATCCGAGAAGAAGGTGCCAAGCTGGTTCTGACCGCTGATGATGCCCGAAAGCATGTTGCCCACGAACAAGGATTCCACCCGGTCAATACCGGCATCCTGTAAGGCGGCAAAACCCGCCTCTCCCCCGATCTCACGGATGGATTTTTCCCATTGCTCATCCACGCGGGTTTGTCCGATTCCAAGAATTGCGACTTCTCGCATATCTGCCTCTCAGGGTAAACTTGTGAAATTGTACTCGAATGTTCTCTCAGGAACTATCTACTTGCCGGAACAATCCATCCGATCCATTCGTCCTTTAAATTAGATCGCAAAAAGGAGTATTTTATGCATCGCTTTCTATTGATCATCCTTCTCGCCTCTCTCTTAAGCGCCTGCGGCGCGCGCAGCGTTGCGCCTTCCGAGCAGCCTCTTGCCACACCGCTGGCCTCACAACAATGGACGATCCAGTTTTCCTATACCGGCGGCATTGCCGGATTCAACCGCAAATTGGAGATCAACAGCTCCGGGCAGGGAACCGCGACCGATGCGCGCACGGGGAAGACCGCCAAGGTCCAACTGACCTCCGCACAATTATCGCAATTGCAGAAGTTCGCGGTCGAAGCAGTGTTCCAACCGGCAACTCAACCCTCCACATGCGCGGATTGTTTCGTGTATACCATTCAAATCGATAATGGAAGCGGGACTCCGTTTGTGGCGCAAATGGATGATGTCAGCCTTGAGTCTTCGGGCCTGTCTTCCCTCGTCGAATTCATGCGCAATGTGACGGATAATGCGCTTAAATAACGATTTCATTTGCCTGGACAAATATTCTCACAAAACTGACAATCGTTTTTAATGTATAAGACTTCGATCTGTTATATGATGTGTTTGAGGAAAGGAGGTAGCCATAGACAATCCGCCTGAACTGCACTCCGAAGGGAAGACCGAGGCGCCTTAACACTGGACAAGAGTTACCCAGTTCCAGACGTTCCCCAAACGAAAAGAAGGTTGCGACCGCTCTTTCCTTCCACAACCTAAAAGACCTGTAACAATGACGGATGGGTAAACCCCATCCGTCTTCTTTTTATTCCCTGAAATTTCAGATCGCTCTTAGATCAATTTGCTCACAATGGCCAGAAGGATGCCGCCTGCCATCACGCTCCCCAACTGCCCGGCGGTATTGGCGCCCATGGCGTGCATGAGGATGTAGTTATCGGGGTCTTCCTCGCTCGCCATTCTGGCAGCCAGCCGTCCGGCCATGGGGAAGGCGGAAATACCGGAGGCGCCGATCAATGGATTGATCTTTCCGCGGCTGATCACTGACATCAGTTTTCCGAACAGCAGGCCAGCCACGGTATCCAGCGTAAAGGCCAGCAGCCCCAGCAGCATGATCTTGATGGTCGCCACGTTCAGGAAGGCCGCCGCGCTCATCGTGGCGCCGATGGCCAGGCCGAGGAAGAGTGTCGCGATGTTGATGATCTCGTTCTGGGCAGCCTTGTTCAGCCGGTCCACTACGCCTGAAACCTTGAGCAGATTTCCCAGCATGAGCATGGAGATCAATGGGGTGGCCTCCGGCACGAGCAGCCCGACAGCCAGCGTGATCACGATGGGGAAGGCCACCAGTGTCTTCTGTGAGATGGGACGCGGCGCATATTCCATGCGGATCATGCGCTCTTTTTTGGTGGTCATCAACCTCATCAGTGGAGGCTGGATGATGGGGATCAGGCTCATATAAGAGTAGGCTGCCACTGCAATGGGAGCCAGCAATTCCGGGGCCAGCTTGGTCGCCACAAAGATGGAAGTCGGGCCGTCGATCGCCCCGATGACGCCGATGGAGGCGGCCTGGTTCAAGGGGAAACCCAACAATACTGCCAGTATGAGCGTGCCGAAGATGCCGAACTGCCCGGCCGCGCCGAGCAGCACCAGTTGGGGCTGGGAAAGCAGCGGGCTGAAATCGATCATGGCGCCCACGCCGATGAAGATCAGCAGCGGGAACAATTCGGTCGAGATGCCCGCCTTGTAGAGCACGCCCATCATCCCCTCGGCGGCGGTCATCCCGGCCAGCGGGATATTGGCCAGGATGCAGCCAAACCCGATGGGCAGGAGCAGCACCGGCTCATATTCCTTGGCGACTGCCAGGTATACCAGGACCAGCCCGACTGTGATCATCACGGCATTGCCCGCGGTGAAGTTCAACAGGCCCTTGAGGATCACTCCGGCAAGCGCGCCTAGATCCATGAGGCCTCACCAGAATCCGCGAAACTGATCAGGGCTTGCTTGTGCGCCACGCTCTGGCCGGTGCTGACCAGCACCTGACCCACCATCCCGGTTCGCACGGAACGGATGCTGTTCTTCATCTTCATGGCTTCAATGATGAGCACGACCTGACCGGTTTCGACCTTGTCTCCGGGTTTTACGAAGACCTCGATTACCGTGCCCGGCAGCGGCGCGGTCAATGTGTTGCCGGTCATGTTCTGGATCGCTGAACCGGAGGGCAGAGGGCAGCCGTTGTGACGGGGGCAGGGAGACAGCCGGCGCGGCAGGTTTGGATGCCTGGCGAGCCGGTCCTTGAGCGGGGTGAATCTCGAATACTTTGTCCCCAATGCGCGCGACCACAGGCCGGGCGTTGATATCTTCAATTTCCACTTCGAACGTCTGGTTTCCTGCTTTGACGTTGTATTTCATCTTTTCTCTTTTTTGTAGAGGTTGCTCTTCTGGGTCATCTGGCGGGTGCGCATCCCAAGCTGCCAGGCGCTGACCGGCGCAGCGGGCGGGACGCTCAGCGGGCGGGCTGTGGAGATGCTCTGTTCGGCCAGCGCAAGGGCCACAGCCGCCGCAGCGGCCTGGGCCATGAGATCGTCAGCCTGCACGGGCATGGAGACCTGCTCCGCGGCCGCAGGGACGGGATTTTCGGATTCGGGCTGACCGGTCGCGGATGACGGCCGTCAGCAGGACCATCAATCCCCACAGCACGATGATGGCGCCAAAGACCAGCCCCATCCCGATCAAGGTGATCTGAAAGGAGAGAGCCAGGTCTGTCATACCGGGATGTTCCCATGCTTGCGCGGCGGGGCGGGAGCGTACTTATCGCGCAGCGCAGAGAGGGCCGCGATGATCTTGGGGCGGGATTCGCGCGGCTCGATGATGTCATCCAGATATCCGGCTGCCCGCGGCATAGTAGGGATTGTTGAAGCGCTCGCGGTATTCGTCGGCCAGCCGTTTGCGCTCTGCCGCAGGGTCCTCGGCGCTCTCGATCTGCTTCTTGTAAAGGATGTTGGCCGCGCCCTCCGCGCCCAGCACCGCGATCTCCGCCGAAGGCCAGGCATAGGTGACATCGGTGCCCAGGTATTTGCTGGACATGACCACGTATGCGCCGCCGTAAGCCTTGCGCGTGATGATGGTGACCTTGGGCACGGTGGCTTCGGAATAGGCATACAACAGTTTCGCGCCGTGACGGATGATGCCGCCGTGTTCCTGCGCGACACCGGGCAGGAAGCCCGGGCGAATCGACGAAGGTGACCAGCGGAATGTTGAAGCAGTCGCACATGCGCACGAAGCGGGTCATCTTGTCGCTGGCATCGATGTCGATCACGCCGGCCATGACGGCCGGTTCCTGCGCCACAATGCCCACGCTGTGCCCGCCGATGCGCGCCAGACCCACGATGGCATTGCGCGCCCAGTTGGGTTGAATTTCGAGGAAGGTGCCCTGGTCCACGATGGACTCGATGACCTGATGCATGACATAGGGTTCGCTGGGGTCGAGCGGGACAATGGTGTTGAGCCACTCATCCATGCGCATGGGATCATCATCGTTATTCTGGAAGGTGGGATTTTCGACATTGTTGGAGGGCAGGTAGGAAAGGAACTGCCGTACCAGCGCAAGCGCCTCCTTCTCCGAAGGCGCTGCCAGATGCGCCACGCCGCTGACCGACATGTGCACATCCGAGCCGCCCAGCGACTCGGCATCGATCACTTCGCCGGTCACAGCCTTGATGACCTCCGGGCCGGTCAGGAACATGAAGGATTGCTTCTCCACCATGATGACCAGGTCCTGCAGGGCGGGGGAATAGGCCGCGCCGCCCGCGCAGGGGCCAAGCATCACGCTGATCTGCGGGATCACGCCGGAATATTGCGCATTGCGCCGGAAGATCTCGGCATAAGCGCCCAGCGCCTTCACGCCTTCCTGAATGCGCGCCCCGCCGGAATCGAGCAGCCCGATGCAGGGCACGCCGTTGCGCAGGGCCAGGTCCATCACGCGGCAGATCTTGTGCGATTGCATTTCGCTGAGAGTGCCGCCGTAGATGGTGAAGTCCTGGGCATAGATGTAAACCGTCCGCCCATCGATCTGGCCGTAGCCGGTCACGACGCCATCGCCCAGGTACTTGGTGGTCGCCAGCCCCAGTTCATCGTCCGGGCTGGTGATGAATGGTTCGATCTCGTTGAAGGTGCCGAGGTCCAGCAGTTCCTCGATCCGCTCGGTGGCGGTCATCTTGCCTTTGGCGTGTTGCTTTTCGATCCGGTCCTTGCCGCCGCCCTCGCGGGCTTTGGCGCGCATCTTGCGCAGTTCCAGTATTCTTGGGTCTTCCTGCATCCCGTGCCTCAATTCTTGTGAGAATAGTCACAAAGAGTTTAGCACAGGTTGTCTGACAGGCCAATGACGGAAGGCATACGGGGAGATGTGTATTAAAGCACTGAAAAAAGCCGCGCTTTTTGCGCGGTCTTTCGGGATTTATTAGTGAATGATGGAGAGAACTAAGCCTTGAGGAGAACGATCTCCCTCTGCGGCTCGCCCAGATATTCGGCCCCCTGCGCGGTCATGACCACATCTTCCTCCAGGCCGATGTGACCGTACCCCGGCACATCCAGCCCCGGCTCAATGGTGAAGACCTGCCCGGCCTCCAATTTTTGGAGTGGGGCGTTCCCGTACTTCTCCCACAGCGGCCCCAGCAGACGCGCCGCCATCGTGAGCCACGCGCCCGAGTTGATGCCCCAGTGCGTGCATGTAATTGGCGTACCCGGCGCCTGTGACGGCTTCGCGGGCTATCGTATCGATGGCGTGACCGTTCACTCCCGGCTTCATGGCGTCGCGCGCTGCCTCGATGGCTGTGCGGATCGTATCAAATCCGCGCTGGACCTCGACAGGTGCGGCGGTCTCGCCGGGCCTCAGGATATAGGCGACGCGCTGGATGTCGGAACAGAAGCCCTCGTATTTCACGCCGAAATCGAAATGCAGGATGTGCCCCGGCTCGATGCGAATATCAGTCGGACCGCTGTGCCCGACGGGGGAGTTCGGCCCACTGTTCACGGCAGGGCAGTTCTCCGCGGGCCAGGCCAGGCCCACCCCGCGCGTGGATGCCTGCGCCTGCATCCACTGCGCCACCTCGATCTCGCTCATCCCCGGGCGGATATATGTGAATACGGCCTCGAAGATCTCCGCGGTGATCTGGACTGCGGTCCGTATGCGTTCCTGTTCCACCGGGGTCTTGCGTCCGCGCAGGGCGTTCATCAGCGGCTCCGCACTGGTCAGCCGCCTTCCATAAGGGGTGCCGTTCAAGATCTCCAGCAATTCCTCATACATGGCATGCGTCAAGCCATCCGCATGGACATTATTGCGCGAGGAGTTGATGGCGATCTCTTTGGGATCAAGCCCGGCGATGGTATTCGACCAGCAGCTCCCGCATGGCCGTGTCGTAGCCCAGCACCGTATCGAACACGCCCAGACGTTCCACGAGCTTCCTTTTCCAGGTTGCCCACGATGGCCAGTTTCCTGGCCCTGGCGCGTGATGATCAATGCCGACAGCCAGGTGAGATCATTGGGCCCGATCAGCAAGTCCAGGGCCGGGTCGCGGACACCGCTGGTCTCGCGGACGAATGTCAGCCACATGGTCGGTATCCTGCTCGTTCAGGATCTCGACAGCCTGATTCACTTTTTCATTGAGGAGGGACATGGGAAATCCTTTCTAAGATAATGGCTCAAGCAAATGCTGATGCGGATCTTTTACGAGGAAAGCCAGCGCGGCGGCCATTAATAACGCCCAGCCCGCGGAGACCAGAAAAGTCAAGTGAAACCCGGCGGCATCTGCGATCCAGCCGCCAAGGATGGGAGCCAGGATCGTCGAAGGAGCGGTCAGGCTGCTGGACAGGCCGATGTAGAGCGGACGGTCCTGCTCATGTTTTGCAAAACTGACCGTCATCGCCAGCGGGACGATCCAGATGGCGGTGATCGCCACCGCCTCCAGCAGAAAGACAGGGTAAAACCAGTTCAGGGAGGTTGCTCTCCAGGCCAGGAGGGCGCTGAGCGCGGCGGCCAGCGCGCCAATGAGCATCACGCCGCGATGGCTCCAGCCGTCACCCAGCCGGCCCATCACTGGGCCGGCCAATACCTGGGCGATCAATAACACTCCCGTCATCAAACCTGCCAGACCCGCGCCCATCCCAAAGCGGCGCACCGCATAGATCAGGTAGAAAGCAAAGGCCATGCTGGCGAACTGGCTCAGGGCTCGCACGCCGAGGAAGGTGACAAAATTGCGGTCCTGCCTCAGGATTCTCCGTGCGCCTGCCCAAAAATCCACCTCGGGCTGGATGGGCCTGGGTGCGGCTTCCTCTTCTCGTGTCTGAGCAATGAACAAATAGGAAATGCCGAGGCTGATCCCGGCCAACAAAAAGCACAGGGCGAAGTTAAGCGGGCTGGGCAGCTTTTCCAGGATCAAGCCGCTAAGGATCGCGGAGACGCCCGCCAGCGCGTTGGAGGCGGAGGCCTGGACTCCGAAAAAGGTCCCATGCAGTTCGCGCGGGATGATCTTGGTGATCATGCTCTGCCAGGCATTGGCAGTGAATCCGCCTCCGAGTCCCTGCCAGGCCAGGAGTGGGAACAGGAGCAGGAGTGTATTTTTCGACCCAAGAGTAGGGAGGAACCAGGCCAGCACCGCCATGCCCAGGAAGGGCAGCCGTTCGTGAATGGTCGTCCACATGACGAGCGGCTTGTAACGACGGGCGCGAGAGACCCATCCTGCTGTAAAGAGCTGGGGCAGCTGCCAGCCCACATTGTGGATGGCTGGAATCAGGCCGATGAGCAGGGTGGAATCGGTAAGGCCTTTGACGAAGAGAGGGATGACAGCCAGAAAGGAACCAAAGCCGAGGGCAAAGCCAAAGAAGGCTCCATCCAAAACGCCGATGGTGAAGTTGAAAGGGAGATGCGGATGGGGAACAGGTTTGATGCGGGCGGCTTCCATGCGGACGATTGTACCTGCATCCTGCGGGTTGACAAGCGATGGAATTGGAATAGAATATAGAAAACGAACGTTCGTTCATTTTTACGGAGAGAATATGGCTGACGAAAATCAGACAAAGGGAGAGCGCGCACGGCAGGCAATCCTCGACACTGCGTATAGTCATTTTATCCATCAGGGTTATGCTGCCACTTCCATGCGGCAGATCGCAAAGACAGCCCATATGGCACCGGGCAGCATTTATAACTACTATGCTTCCAAAGAGGAGATGTTTAAAGCCATTTTAGATGAGCGACATCCCTTTCTCCAGATCCTTCCGATCCTGAACTCGGTGAAAGGGGACTCTGTGGAAGACTTTAGCCGGAACGCGGCTCATACGCTCGTAGACCAGATCGGGCATCACCCCGAATTTCTGAACCTGATGCTGATCGAGATCGTTGAGTTCGAAGGCGCGCACGTGCCGGCTTGCTCGAGAAATTCGTGCCCCAGGTCCTTCCGCTTGCCCGGCGCCTGAGTGGAATGGATGGAGACCATCCGGGGTATCCCGCCGTTCGTCCTTGCCCGCGCTTTTCTGGGCATGTTCTTTTCGTATTACATCACCGGGGTGCTGATGGAGGAATATGCCGCCCGCAATGATGGAAAATGCTCTGGACCATTTTGTTGATATCTTCCTGCATGGCATCCTGGTGAAGGAGACCGCATGAATTCAAGACTGATTTCCATTATCCGCAAGGAATTCATCCAGATCTTCCGCGATCCCCGAACTCTGTTCCTCATGCTGGTCATGCCCATCGTCCAGATGTTCCTGCTGGGCTATGCAGCGACAACCGATGTGCGCAATGTGCCGCTGGCAGTCTGGGATCAGAGCCGCACCCCTCAATCCCGTGCACTGATCGATGCTTTCAAAGCCGCCGATTATTTCAACGTCGCTTACCAGATCCAGTCCCAGGACGATATTGCCGTGCTGATCGAACGCGGAGATGTGCGCGCCGCCCTGATCATCCCGCCGGATTATGACCAGCATCTTCTAAAAGGGGATGCGCAGGTCTCGATGATCCTGGATGGCTCGGATGCCTCCGTGGGCTCCACGGCCCTCTCCGCCGCCAAGCTGATCGGCCAGTCCTTCGCCGTCAATGTGCTTTCCGAGCAAGCCGCCATGCAGGGCCGGGCTTCGGCTGTCCGCCCTCCATTGGAGGTGCGCACGCAGGTCTGGTACAACCCGGACCTGGTCTCGGCGTACTTCATGATCCCCGGCATGATCGGCATGATCCTGTATTTCATTACCGCCCTCCTGACCGCCACGGCGATTGTGCGCGAGCGGGAGCGCGGCACGATCGAGCAGCTTATCGTTACCCCCATCCGATCCTGGGAACTGGTGGTCGGAAAAGTCCTGCCTTATGTGATCCTGGGTTTTCTGGATACCATTGAGGTGCTTATCCTCGGACATTTCTGGTTCAAAGTCCCGGTTCGCAGTAACCTGGGCTTGCTGTTCGGCACCTCGGGACTCCTGCTCCTCTCCTCCCTGGGGATCGGTCTCTTTGCCTCCACCGTCGCCAACACCCAGCAGGAGGCCTTCCTGACGGTCATGTTCACCATGCTGCCGAGCATCTTCCTCTCCGGTTTCTTTTTTCCGATCGAAGCCATGCCAAAATTCCTGCAGCTGGTTTCTTACATCATCCCGCTGCGATATTTCCTGGTGATCATCCGGTCTCTGCTCTTGAAGGGGGTGGGTGCTTCCGCCATCCAACCGGAGATCATTGCGTTAACCTTGTTCGGCGTTGGCATCATGACTGCCGCCGCGCTTCGTTTCCGCAAGCGGCTGGACTGATCCACTTTTCGGCTAATCAGACTTCTGAATGTAAAGGAGTTATAAAATGCAGCACAGACGTCCCCCGGTCCCGGTCATCATCCTTGTCATCCTCGCCCTGGCGGTGGCGGCATATTATGGCTTGCGTGCCATGACCAGCCGCTCGAACGGCGTTCTTACCGCTTCGGGAAGCATCGAAGCGACCACCGTCAGCGTTTCGCCGGAAATGTCCGGCAAGGTCGCAGAAGTGCTGGCTGCCGAAGGGGAAAACGTCAAAGCCGGGGCGCCTCTGCTCAAGCTGGATGACAGCCTGCTGAACGCGCAGCATGCGGTGGCTGCCGCGGCTGTCGATTCGGCGCGCAGCGCGCTGGCAAGCGCCCAGACGAATTATGATCTTGCGGTTCAGTCCGCACTGGCTCTGCAGCAGGCCTCGCAGTCCGCGGATTGGCGCTTCTCCGCGCCGGATGAGTTCAATCAGCCCGCCTGGTATTTCGACCAGTCTGAGCAGATCACCGCCTCGCAGGCTGAGTTGGATGCCGCCCAACAGGCGCTGGAGGAAGCCAACACCAAACTGACCAGTGTCATATCCGACTTAAACAATGCCGACTTCGTGAAGGCGGCAACGCGATTGGCCAATGCCCGCGCGGCTTTCCTCGTGGCGGATAGTGTCAAGACCAATGCTGATTTTGCCGCGGAAGGAGGCGGCCTGCAAAGAGCCGCGGATGCCTCTTATAACACCGCACTTGCAGAATTGCGCGCCGCGCAAAACGAATACAACGCCATGCTTTCCTCGCCAGGCTGCGCGCGCCGTGCAGGATGCACGCGGGGTGCTGGTGGTAGCCCAACAACGCTATGATGCCGCTGCCGCGCGCCTCAAAAACCTGCAAACCGGCCTTGATTCTCCGCCAGTGGTGACCGCTTCCCGGGCTCTGGACCAGGCCAAGGCTGCGGCTGCGCAAGCGGATGCCAACCTGGCCCTTCTGGATACTCAGGTCGCCAAGCTGAGCGTGATGGCGCCCATGGATGGGGTGATCCTGACCCGCAATGTTGAGCCGGGGGAGTTCCTCCAACCGGGGGCCATTGCCTTCAGCCTCGGGCAGTTAAGCGACATGACCATTACCGTGTATGTGCCTGAAGACCGCTATGGCGAGATCTCTCTCGGGCAGAAGGCAACGGTCAAGGTGGATTCCTGGCCCGGAGAAACCTTCACCGGTGAGGTGGTCCATATTGCCGACCAGGCGGAATTCACGCCGCGCAACGTCCAGACCGTGGAAGGCCGCAGCACCACCGTGTATGCCATCAAGCTGAGCGTTTCCGACCCGCAGGGCCGCCTGAAGATCGGCATGCCTGCGGATGTGGTCTTCTCTCATTGACCGATCATGGATTATTTGATCTCCGCCACAGGTTTGCAAAAACATTTCGGCCCGGTCCACGCTGTGGACGGGATCGACTTGCATATCCCGCCAGGCGAGGTCTATGGCCTGGTGGGTTCGGATGGGGCCGGGAAGACCACGACCATCCGGCTGCTGGTCGGCGCGCTGCTGCCGGACTCCGGGGAGGTCTCCATTTGCGGATGGGATGTCCGCAGGCAGGTGGAACAGGCCCGTTCCCAGATCGGTTATTTGTCCCAGCGATTTTCCATGTATGAGGAATTGACTGTCCTGGAAAACATCCGCTTCTTCGCCGAGGTGCGCGGCCTTTCCCGCGATGACTGGATGCCTCGCTCCCTGGAGATCCTCGATTTTGTCGGCCTGGGAGGATTCAAGGACAGGCCGGCAGGGAAGCTTTCCGGCGGGATGAAACAAAAGCTGGGGCTGGCGACCGCCCTGGTCAGCCGGCCGCGCGTCCTGCTGCTGGATGAACCCACCACCGGCGTGGACCCGGTCACGCGCCAGGATTTCTGGCAGCTGGTCATCAAGCTGGTCTCCCGGGATGCGCCCGGTGCGCAGGAAGCCGATGGCGGAGTTTCGGTGTTGATCTCCACTCCCTATATGGACGAGGCTTCCCGCTGCCACCGCGTCGGCTTTATGAAGGCGGGCCGGATCATCGCTGAAGATTCCCCCTCGGCGCTGCGTTCCCAGCTGGCCGGGCGCGTCCTGGAATTGCGCGGCGACCCGATCACGCTGCTTCGCCATGTCGCCCACCAGGATCCGGCTGTGGAGGATGTTGCCGCCTTTGGCGACCGGCTGCATTTGCGGGTGCGGGAGGGAGATTCGGACGCCGTGCTGGCGCGCCTTCCAGACCAGGTACGCGTCCAGGGCGGGCAGGTGATCGATCTGCGGCGTATCCCGCCGGCATTGGAGGATGTCTTCATCGCCTTCTCGGAGAACCCCAATGACTGAGACCGTCATCTCCGTGGAAAACCTCACCCGCCGCTTTGGCGACTTCGTGGCAGTGGATCACATTAATTTTCAGGTGCATGCCGGAGAGGTCGTCGGCTATCTGGGCCCGAACGGCTCGGGGAAGACCACCACCATTCGCATGCTGCTCGGCATGCTCGAGCCCAGTGACGGCAAGGCCACCGTGCTGGGGTATGACGCCTTCCGGCAGTCTGAGGAAGTTCGCGCCCGTGCCGGATACATGTCGCAGAAGTTCGCCCTGTATGACGACCTGACCGTCATGGAGAACCTGACCTTTTACGGCGGGGTGTACGGGATCCGCAGCAAAGAGCGAATTGTCGGAACTTTAGAGCGAGGTTGGACTTCAAGGGCATGAAAATACGCTGGTGCGCTCTCTCTCCGCTGGCTGGCGGCAGAGGCTGGCACTGGGCATCGCCCTGGTGCACGAGCCGCGGCTGCTCTTTCTGGATGAGCCCACCTCCGGGGTGGACCCCACCGCGCGGCGCGCGTTCTGGGATTTGATCTATGAGCTGGCCGAAACGGGTGTGACCATCCTGGTGACCACCCATTACATGGATGAAGCCGAATACTGCGAGCGCGTGGGCGTGATGCGGGACGGCCGCCTGCTGGCGATGGACACCCCCACCAACCTGAAGCAGAGCATCATCCAGGGCGATGTCTGGGAGGTGTTCGCGCAGCCTCTCGAGCACGGGCTGGAGGCGCTATCCGGAATGCCGGGAGTATTGCGCGTTGGGCTGGCCGGAGATCATCTGCGGACCATCACGCAGGGGCCATCGCAGAAAGAATTGGAAGTCCGCCTGCGCGAGGCAGGGGTGCAGGTGCAGAAGATCGAGCGCGGCGAGCCCACGCTAGAGGATGTGTTCCTGGCGCTGGCAAGGGATTGAAATAAAAAGGACAGGTGTTCACCTATCCTTTGGGGAGCCGCCCATGAGCATGCCAGAACCACTACGCAGAATATATGAGATTGCTTTCGAACTCACTCATGGAAATACAAGCCTGGAAGGGCTGAAATGCCCTTATTGTGGAGGACAGCTAGTCTTCTCATTCACGAGAATCAGGGAGCAAAGATTTGGATTATTTATTGACTGTAAAGACTGTTATCGCAGACATCATTTTAGCCTATCGGAAAAGCCGCCCAATTTTCAAGAGAATTTGGTATATAAAGAATATCAGGTTCTGGAGGATATAATTTCTGGACTTGATAAAAACACAAAAGACGAGCCAGCCGAATAAACCAGCCCGCTTGTCTTGCCTTCCCGGTAGAAGAGATGCTGATGGAAATATGTGCTTCTGCGCTGCGCGAGGGAGTTATAGGGTGTGCCGCTGACAGAGGTGGAATGGGACGTATGTGCACCAAAAGGAGAGCTACGATCATGGGAACGGCCCGGTCGGGTGACCTTCGTTGACAAGGTGTGAGAAGAATTTATATTAGTAAGGTTATTATGTAATGTCTGAAATAGATATATACAACCACCAATGTATTGGAATGATTGATCTTCCGTCATCATATTCATTCATAGATGGTTCGGTCCGTCCCCTCAACGCCAAATGTAAAGTCGCTTTGTATCGCTTAGATGAAGATGCGTTGGAATGGAACGCAAAAAAAGGTGATTTACTTTTAGGCGGTGGCTCAGGTGAAAGTGCTGCACTTCGGATATCAATACCGGAAGCTATTTACCTGTTTACTGGAGATGGATGGACCGAATATGAATCCTTCGATGACATTTGCAAGGCGTATTGGGGAATGAATGATGCCTTTGTTCTCTGTGAAGGCTATCTGAAGTTGGGCTGGGACCCTCGATTTGGAATTGAGGCGTGGCTAACCAATCATATAATAGCCTTTATCCTCCGAGAATATCCAGAAGAATACGGAAAATATAAAGGGCCAATACAACCAAGAGAAAATGGGTCCATTTTCCGTATTCCACAACCTAATTCGGATGAAATCGATTTTTAAAGATAGAACCAATCCGTTCTAATATAATGCTGAGGATCGGGAATTCCGGTAAACAAAAACGCCCTTGATTAAGGACGTTTCTGTTTACGGCCTTGCCATGCCTATTGCACCGCGGGTTCGGGGGGGATGATCACGGCCATCACGAGGTAGGCGAGCAGGATGCCCGGGCCGGTCAGGAAGAAGGCCAGTAGGAACATCAGGCGCACGACTGTGGGATCCATGTTCAAATATTCGCCCAGCCCGGCGCAAACGCCGGCCAGCATGGTGTTGCGGGTGCTGCGGGTGAGGGTCTTCATATTCTCGGTCATGTGAAACTCCTTTCTTCAGGTTCTATCTGGTTCTACGCAGGAGTTTCGCATTGGTTGCTCACTTGAGACGGCGGCTTTCCAGGTAATTGGCCGCGGCCGCATAGATCAGGAATGCTCCGATCAGGATGAAAAAGACAGCCTGGGTTCCCAGGAACCTGAGCTGCATCAGGCCGAATACGGCAAAGAGCGCCCCGGCCATTCCGTAAAAGATGGCGTTGCGAACGTAGGCCGAGCCTGCCCTCCGGGACTGGAACAGGCTGCGGGCGGTGAGCTGCTCGATGGCGCGGACTTCGTCCTCGTGTCGGTTCTGGCAGGCCAGCACATCCTCCACCACAGCAACGCAGGCTTCGCATAGACCTCGCTGGCAGTATTTGCACTGGCCCACGGCGTTTCGTTCAGGATGATAGTAACATTTCATCGAGTCCCTCGTTATGAATGATGGAGTTCGAGATCAGTTTATAATTGGTTTCGAACTCCACTTTTTTTACCAATTTACCTCTTGGGGGATAATAGCACATTCAGGAGAATAACATTTCTTCCAGTCTATCGTAATAAATGCTGGAGTTCAAAATCGGTTAATAATTGATTTTGAACTCCTTTTTTGTCTGTTTAAGGTCTAATTGCGGGAAGGGGGAGCTCTACCCGGCTTTTTCCACAGGGTGTCTCAATACGGTCTTGAGCTTTGCAGGGTCTGCTTTGCGCGGATCGCCCATGTAGATCTCGTGGTGCTTGCCGTCCGGCCCGACCCGGTCGCGGTAGCCGTTCGCGGCGGCAAAGGCGCGCATTTCCTCGATGGTTGCCGGTTCCGTGGCATACGGGCCGATGTGCATGGCCTGGACGCACAGCCCTTCCTCGAAATCCGCCAGCCGCAAGCGCGCCAGGGCAGGGGAATCCCCGCGTTTTTTCCGCAGTTGTTCCAATCCCTCCGCGAATAGACTCCGGGGAGACCACGGTCGGCTGCAAGATCATCACAGTGTAGAACCAGTTGTCCTTGACGTTCAGGTCGAACTGGCCGTCTTCCACCCACCAGAGGCCTTCCAGCGCCATGACCGGGTAATCAATGGGATTTTCCTTGCGCTTCTTGAGCATGAACTTCAGCGTGTACGAGATACCGTACAGCGCCTGCATGTTCTCCCCAAAACCCTGGGAATCGCCGGGGGTCTTGCCCTTTTCAATGGCGCCGTCGATCATGGCGAATTGGAAGCAGGGGATCTTGAGGATGGCCGGCTTGCGCGGCGGCAGATAGTATGCCTTCAGTTCTTTTTTCAGGTCGAGTTTTTTCATGCTGCCCTCCGTTCCTATTATAGAACAAACATTCTTATTATTCAATATCCCCGCGATGAATGGCGTTCTTTCCGAACTTCCCCTGCAGTTCATCCAGAACATCCTGCACTTTTCGGGATTTTTCTGTGTCTCCATCCCACAGTCCCAGCTGGCGCACGGGCGCGCTGAGACCGCTCACTCCCACCCCGATCAGGCGGACCGGCTGGCGGGAACGCCGGACGGCTTTCAGAAGCGCTAGCGCGGCCTTGAAGATCTCCTCGTCATTGTCGGTTGGCTGGGGCAGGGTGGTCTGGCGGGTCAGCGTGGTGAAATCCGGCCAGCGGAGTTTCAGCTTGACAGTCTTCCCCGCCAGGTCATTCTGGCGCAGCGACCTGCCCACCTCGGCGGATTGCTCGCGCAGGGTCTTTTCCAGCGATTTGTCATCCGAGACATCCCGCGTGAAGGTAGTCTCCTGGCTGATGGATTTGGTCTCATGCTCGGTGACGATGGGACGCTCATCCAGTCCGCGCGCATGCCGGGAGAGATCGCGCCCGTTCTCGCCGAACCTGCGGATCAGATCGCTTTCCGGCCAGCGGGCGATATCGCCGATGCTGTGCATGCCCAATTCGGCCAGCCGGGCTTCCGTCCTGGGTCCCACGCCCCAGAGCATGTTCGCGGGCAGCGGCGCGAGGAAATCCGCCTCCTGGCCGGCAGGCACAATGGTCAACGCATAAGGCGGGCCGATCACCTGCGCGCCTCTGGCTTTCCGTGCGCCTTTTTTCCCGACTTCCGTGGCGATCTTCGCCACCAATTTATTGGAGGCGATGCCGATCGAGCAGGGCAGGCCGAGGTTATCCCGGATATCGGACTGCAGGCTGCGCGCCAGAGCCTCCGCATCTCCCAGGGAGCTGATATCCATGAAGGCCTCATCGATGGAGATCTGTTCCATCTGCGGGGTGACAGCCTCCAATTTCTGCATCACCTGGCGCGAGACTTCGCTGTACAGGCGGTGACGACCGGGGACAATGATCAATCCCGGCACGAGCCGGACCGCGCGCGCCATGGGCATGGCCGAGTGGATTCCGTAAGCCCGCGCGGCATAGGAGCAGGAGGCCACCACGCCGCGTTCCTCCGGTTTGCCGCCTACTGCAAAAGCCTGGCCGCGCAGTTCCGGGCGGCGTGTCTCTTCCACGGCGCAAAAAAAGGCATCCAGGTCAAGGTGCAGGATGGTACGGGCCATATGGGACAATTATAACCATCCTGATTTTTCCCAGTTTTTATCATGGAATGTCTATGAAACTGTATTGCATCCTTGGGCCGGAATGCTTATACTAATTGGTGAAATCATTGTGGGCGAGAAGAAAGAGGAGAATTATGCTTCGAAAATTCCGTTTTCTGGCAATCGTCCTTGTCACGGTAGCCTCGATGTTATTTACCGCGACAGGCAGTGCAGCCGGGTATGCGGACTGGGCCTCCTTCGTGATGGATGTGACCATCCCGGACGGTACCGTCGTTGCCCCCAGCACCCCCCTGACCAAAACATGGCGGCTCAGGAACATCGGCACGGCCACCTGGACCACGGCTTATTCCCTGATGTACGTTAACGGGGACCAGATGGGCGCGCCCTCCACGGTCAACCTGCCCAATGATGTGCCTCCGGGCGGTTCCGTGGATGTCTCCGTTCAAATGGTAAGCCCGCCGGTTCAGGGGCATTTCCGCGGCAACTGGATGTTGAAGAACGCGGCCGGGATGGCGTTCGGCATTGGTTCCACCGCCAGCAATATCTTCTGGGTGGATATCAATGTCGCTGCGCCGGTCATCACCGCCTTCGACTTCACCCAGAACATCTGCACCTCAGCGGTCTGGGTGTATAACGGCGGACCGATCCCCTGCCCGACCAAACCCGAGAAGATCCCTTATGGCTATGTTCAGAATGTGGCCGACCCGGTTCTCGAGAACGGTTCCGCGGCTGGCTCTGCCCGCGATCCTGACCGTCCCGCAGAACAAGAACAACGGTGTGATCATGGGCATTTATACGATCCCCCAGCTCACCGTGGGCGATCACTTCCAGTCCATCGTCTCCTGCCAGTATGGCGCGGTCAACTGCTATGTCAGTTTTGAATTGGATTACCTCACCCGCTCCAACAGCCTGGTCACGATCTGGAAATTCCGCGAGAAATATGACGGTCTGTTCTATCGCGCCGATATTGACCTGAGCCGCTTTGCTTTTATGCGCGATATCCGTCTGGTGTTGATCGCCAACGCGGCCGGACCTGCCACCGGAGACCTGCCGTTATGGATCGCGCCGCGCATCGCCCGGCCGGTATCCGATGCGAGCATTAGCCACCTCCACTCCCTTCGCCAACCTGCCTACATCAACACCAATTTTTAATCCCACAAATCCGGTTCCCACTTCGACGGGTATTCCCGGAGTGGGCACTCCCACGCTCCCGCCTGCCAGCGCATGCGACAAGGCTCAATTCGTCCAGGATGTCAGCATCCCCGACGGCACCTCCATCGCGCCGGGAGCCGCCTTCACCAAGACCTGGCGGCTGATGAATGCCAGCACCTGCATTTGGACGCCTTCCTACAGCCTGGTCTTCGTCAGCGGCGATCAGATGGGAGGCCCGGTTTCAGCACCACTGACCACCAATGTCAATCCGGGTCAGACGGTTGACATCTCTGTAAACCTGACCGCGCCTACCGGCGGAGGGAGCTATGCAGGGTACTGGATGCTGCGCAATGCCACAGGCGGGTTCTTTGGCATCGGCCCCAGCGGGAATACGCCCTTCTGGGTGAAGATCTCCGTGGGAAGCGCCTCCTTGCCGACCAATTTCGATTTCGCCGCCAACCTGTGCACGGCCTCCTGGTTTAGCAGCGCGGGCAACCTGCCCTGCCCGGGGACGGATGGCAGCTCATCCGGATTTGCCTACAAGGTGGATGCGCCGGTTCTGGAAACGGGTGCCACCGACACACGCGCGGCTATCCTGGCCGGACCGCAGGCTGTGGACTATGGCTATATCCAGGGCATCTACCCGCCCATGGCGGTGCTGACCGGTGATCGCTTCCGCTCCACGATCAGCTGCCAATACGGCGCAAGCGCATGCGATGTGTTCTTCCGCCTGGATTATCAAATCGGTAATGGTCCCATCAACACGCTGCAAGCCTTCAACGAACGCTATGAAGGACTGAGCTACAACATCGATCTGGACCTCAATCCGTTGGCGGGTCAGAATGTGAGATTCATCCTGACCGTGCTTTCCAATGGATCGCCATCCGGTGACCGTGCCCTGTGGGTCGGCCCGTATATCTACCGGCCGGGCGGCTTTGGCGGTGCAGGCGCTGCTGAGGCTCCCACCAGCACACCTCTTCCCACCAGCACGCCTCTTCCGACGGAGACTCCGTTCCCGACGCCCATCATCATCCCGCCGACCGAAACACCCACTCCGCTGCCCACAAACACGCCTGAGCCTCTGCCATCGGCGACACCCACACCGGAGACTCCAGTAACGCCCTAGCATCTCCTTTATGATGGGAATGACCGCAAATAGCGGTCATTCCCATCGCTCTTTCCCATATCTGGCACTTTTACGCCTATTTGCCTACTTAAATATATTGAATATTTCTCTAATAAAAGTTATACTTGGGAATGGCGCATAGTCGAAAGTTGGAACTTTTTTTCCTGCATGACCGTCATCATGCAGGTACTAATGAAGGAGGAAGCTATGAGTTCCCGCAACAAACTGTCATCGATCCTGCTTTTATGTGCAATGCTGCTGTCGCTGATCCCGGCAGCCACCCTGGTCCAGCCGGCTTTTGCCAGCTCGACCTGCGATTGGGCACAATTTATCGCCGATGTGACTGTGCCGGATGGTACCAGCTACGCCGGTGGTACCGCCTTCCAGAAAACCTGGCGGCTTAAGAATATTGGTACCTGTACCTGGACCACGGGCTATTCGCTGGTGTACGACAGCGGTGACCGCTTCGGCGCAGCGGATGCCAACATCCCGATCAGCGTGGCCCCCGGTCAGACCGTCGACCTCACCCTCAATATGACTGCGCCCGCCGCGGCCGGGCATTACTTCAGCTACTGGCGCTTGAAGAATGCCTCCGGTGTGATCTTCGGCATCGGCTCCACGGCAAACCGGTCGTTCTGGGCTGAGATCAATGTCACCTCCGGCACCGGCACGGGCGTGGCTTACGATTTCACCACGAATGTGGCTTCTGCCACCTGGACGAACGGCACCAACGGCAGCGGCTTTGGCGAAGTTCAGGACGCGCCCAAGTTCGAGAGCGGCGTCACCTTCCCCAGCCACGGCATGCTCTTCGTCCCCGGCAATGTGACCAACACATATGTCCAGGCCGTTTATCCTCCCTTCCGGGTGCAGAGCGGTGATCGCTTTCAGGCTACCGTCGGTTGCGAGTTCAATGCCACGGCCTGCTATGTGCAATATCGTCTCGATTACCAGATCGGCAGCGGCCCGGTGCGCACCTTCTGGACCTTCCGCGAGAAATATGAAGGCCTGACCTATCCCGCCAACCTCAACTTGAGCTCGCTGGCCGGGAATGACGTCAAGTTCATTCTCGTGGTCTCCGCCTTTGGCTCGCCGGTGGGCGACCGCGCTCTCTGGGGCAATCCAATCATTGCTCGTAGCGGGGCCGGACCGACACCTGTAGTGACTCCGGGGACCCCCAAGCCTCCCACGCCCATACCAGCCGCCTGTGACCGGGCGCAGTTCATCGCCGATGTGACCATCCCGGATGGCACCTCGATGGCTCCCGGCTTCACCTTCAACAAGACCTGGCGCCTCAAGAACGTTGGCACCTGCACCTGGACGAAGGATGTCTACAAGCTGATGTTCTTCAGCGGCGAGAAGATGAGTGGTCCGGACACCGCGCCCATGCCTGTGACCGTGCCCCCGGGCTCGACCGTGGATATCACTGTCACGCTGACCTCCCCGACCACCGCCGGCTCCTACCGTGGTTTCTGGAAGTTCCAGAATGGCAGCGGCATACCCTTCGGCATTGGCGTTGGAGGTACAGTGGCCTGGTGGGTGGACATCAAGGTGTCCGGCACTGGCACTGTTCCTTCCACACCCGGCACGCCGGCTGCTGGCGCCTCCTATGACTTCGCCGCCAATTACTGCACGGCTGCGTGGTACAGCGGCGCCGGAAACCTGCCCTGCCCGGGCAGTGAAGGTGACATGCGCGGCTTTGTCATCAACGTGGCCAGCCCCAAGCTGGAGAATGGCACCACGGATACCCACCCCGGCCTTCTGACCGTCCCGCAGAATGTAAACAACGGTTACATTCAGGGCTTTTTCCCGCCCTATACCGTCAAGTCTGGTGACCGCTTCCGCTCCATCGTCAACTGTGAAAGCGGCGCGACCTCCTGCCTGGTGGTCTTCCGCCTCGATTACCAGATCGGCAGCGGCGCCATCCAGACGATGTGGGCATTTACTGAGAAATACGAAGGCCAGTTCTTCCAGGCTGACATCAACCTGAACTCGCTGGTCGGGCAGAATGTCAAGTTCATCCTGACCGTGCTTGCAGCAGGTTCGGCCGCTGGAGACCGGGCTCTGTGGGTGGCGCCGATGATCGTCAATACGACGGCGGCGACCGCAGTGCCTGCGACCAACACTGCCCTTCCGCTGACCGTCACTCCCTCGCTTACACCGACGGTCACGCTCACCCCGACAGTGACTTTCACCCCGACGGTGACTTTCACGCCGACTGCCACATTCACTCCCACGGCGACGAATACACCCATTACGCCGGCGCCCTGATCCGGCTTAGAGAAGGCAAAGGGCCTGGTTCTCCAAACCAGGCCCTTTTTCAATCCTGAATGACCCACGAACGTCCCACTCTTCTCCTTGCGGATGATGATCCGACAATTGCCGACAGCCTGGCCCCTTTCCTGGAGCGGGCTGGCTTTCATGTGCTGGTCGTCTCAGACGGGGCCGCGGCTCTGGATAAGGTGCAATCCCACCAGCCCGATCTGATCATCCTGGATGTGCTCATGCCGCGCATGGATGGCCGCGAGGCGCTCAGGCGGCTGCGCCGCCAGAACATCATCACGCCAGCCATTCTGCTCACGCAGGTGGGGGAGGCAGCTGAGCGCGCCCTGGCCTTGGAAGAGGGTGCGGATGATTACCTCAACAAGCCCTTTGACCCTTATGAATTGCTGGCGCGCATCCGTGCCGTGCTGCGCCGCGCCCGCCCCGGAGGCCGCCCGCTTTCCACTGCCTGGCTGCTCACTGCGGATGGACTGATCCTCGACCGCCGCGCCCGGCGGGTGACGCTGGATGGCGACCCCATTGATCTGACACCCAAGGCTCTGGCGGTGCTGGAATATCTGATGACCCATCCCGATGAGGCAGTCCAGCGCGAGCGCCTGCTGGAGGCCGTCTGGGGTTGGGAGTATCCCGCCGGGACGCGCACGGTGGACACGCGCGATGGCGGAATTACGGCGTTCGCTGGGGATGATCCGGCTGAGCCGCGCTTCATCGAGACCATCCCCGGCGAAGGCTACCGCTTCATCGCCGCGGTCCATGGGGAAGGCTGATTTGAGAAAAAGGAATCCGCCTCCCATTTTGTGGGCCTTTCTGCCGGCCTTGCTTGGCGCCCTGGCTTCGGTCCTGGCTCAATCCTTTTTTCAGCCTGTTCCCCTGCTGCTGTTCAAGATCGACATTGGCATGCTGGCATTTATCCTCGGCTGCCTGGTGAGCCTGTTGCTTGCGGGCATCATCGGCGCCGATACCCGTTCCCGGACGGCAGCACGGCGGAAACTGCTTGAATCGCTGCGCGAGAGGGATCTCAGCCAGCGGCGATTCCTGCGCCGGCTGGATCACGAGATCAAGAACCCGTTGACCGGCTTGCAGGCTGCCCTGGCGAACGTGCGCGAGTTCTGGATCGGAAGAGGAACGCACGCATGCGGCCGCGAATGCAGGACGCGCGGTGGAACGCCTGACCCGGCTGCTGACCGATCTGCGAAAACTGGCTGACCTGGAAGAACGCGCCCTGGAATCGCTGCCTGTGGATGTGCCAGAACTGTTGGAGGATATAGTAGGCGCAGTGGGAACCCTCCCGGCACACGAGAGCCGCAAGGTCAATGTGCTCATCAGCCGCGTACCCTGGCCTTTCCCGCCGGTGACCGGCGACCGCGACCTGCTGGGCCTGGTCTTCTATAACTTGATCGAGAATGCGCTCAAATTTACCAACCCTGGAGACCCGGTTGAGGTGCGCGCCCTCGAAGACGGCCGGGAGATCGTTGTGGAGGTGGCCGATTCCGGGCCGGGCATTCCCCCGGACGACCTGGAACGCATATTCGAGGAGCTTATATCGAGGCGCGAACGCGCGCAGCACCGAGGGAAGCGGTCTGGGACTGGCGCTCGTGAGGCGCATCATCGCCTTGCATAACGGCCAGGTCACCGTCCGCAGCCAGCAGGAGGATCCGCGCGGCACGGTTTTCACCGTCCGCCTGCCGGTAAGCCGCCGTTTGCGCGCTTGATACCCAAATTTCCCGCTGTTACAGAATTGCCATAGCCCTGTTGCATCCTTGTAACCCCGCCGCTGTATAAATAAGTTGCGCGGAAAGGATGCCCCCATGAAATCCATTTATTCAGATGAACAATCTCTTATCCGTTTGGCCCAGCGCGGCGACCTGGAAGCTTTTAATCAACTGGTGATGCAATATCAAAGCTTTCTATTCCGCACAGCGGTGAACATCCTGTGCGATGAAGACGCGGCGGAGGATGCCACCCAGGAGGCGCTGATTTCAGCTTACCGCAATCTGGGTTCATTTCGAGGAAACGTCCTGCGCAGCTGGCTGACGCGCGTTCTGGTCAATGCCTGTTATGATCAGCTTCGGCGCTGGCGCCGGCATCCCGTCCTGCCTCTGGAACCCATGGATGGGCTCGAACATGAGCTGGACCATGCCTCCTGGCTTGCAGACGGTGCGCGGCTCCCGCAGGAGCAGGTGGAGGACCGCGAGTTGGCTGGCCTGATCCAGCGCGGCCTGAAGGATCTTGGCGAGCACTATCGCACCTCGCTGGTGCTGGTGGACGTGCAGGGCCTCTCGTATGAAGAAGCTGCCCAGATCCTCCGCGTCCCTGTCGGCACGGTCAAGAGCCGTGTAGCGCGCGCCCGCCTGGCTTTGCGTTCTTTCCTCTCGCAGCACGAGAGCCTGCTCCCCCGGGAGTTCGCTCCCTACCATGCCTCGGTGCATGTGGATGAATATGCTTGATGCTTTCGGAGATTCCATGAAGAAGTTGTTCCCCCTGGTCCTGGTCTTCTCGCTCCTCCTGACTTCCTGCGGAACGCTTGAGATCAGCCTTGATCAGACCCCCTCGCCGGAATCTCCGGCTGCAACGCTCGCTCCCACCGATATCCCTTTGCTGTCCATGTCCTCCAGCTCGGAGGAGATTCGCGATGCCATGCTCACCAGTGCGAGGAAGTGGCAGACAATGTTCATGGATGGGGTCGTTACCTGGTATGACCAGACCGGCACCGATCAACCGCCGCAAATATTCCGGCAGCAGGTCTGGATTGACCAGATGAACTTTCGATTCCGCTATTTAAATGGCCCTGTGGATGGGGATGCCGACCTCTACCGTTCCTCGGATGGGGCCAATGTCGTCGAGATGAACCTTAAGACCGGTCAGAGCCAGGTCTCCCAGCTGCCCAACTTTGTCATGCTGGATCCCCAATTCGTGCCGACCCTGTCACCGGATTCAGCCTCGCCTCAGCCGCTCTGGGGACAGATGGGCTCACCAGTGGGTCAGATGGCTTACCCCTCGGATTTCGCGCAGGGTTCCGGCACTTTCGTCCCGGTCGCCATCGAACGGATCAACGGGCGGCCGGCACTGGCAGTCCAGTGGATTCAGGCGCAGAGTGAACTGCCTTCCTTCCAGGCCTGGCTGGACTTGCAAACCTCGGTCATCCTTAAAATGCAGAATTTTGAAAAAGGCGGCGGGGATGAGGTGACTGCGCTGCTGGAATTGACCAAGATCGTTTTTGATGACACATTTCCCGACTCGCTTTTCGGCATCCCGGCCGTCACGCCGCGATTCAGCGATATCAGCGGGACTCCGCTTGGCACCCAGGTACCCGGCCCCGCCCTCCCGGCAGGGCAGGACCCGCTCGGCGATCTGTATTTCTTCACCCTTCCGCACCAAACTGGTCAATCTGCGAAGCTGGTGCGGCTGCCCGGCTCCTGTGTGGTGGGTTCTGCGGCCTGTCCTCCTGTGGATATCCTCAGCCTGCCCTTCCCCCTATCGTTCAATCTGACCGCCCTGGCATGGTCGCCGGATGGCAAGCTGGGCGCTTTTGCATACCCAGATGATCCGGACGGCACGCCCTACAAGCTTTTCATCTTCGACCCTGCGGGCGGGACGTGGACCCCCATAGCCTCCTTCCCCTACATTGACCCGCCCTTCTGGTCGCCGGATGGCGGATGGCTGGCCTTCCGCCAGCAGGATGGGCAGGGCGGGGAGGATGTGTATGTCGTCCATCGGGATGGCAGCGGGTTGAGGAACCTGACCGCCAGCGGCAAGCTCCCCGCGGATGGCCGGCCTTATGTGATGGATGGCTGGCTTACGGAGAACATCGTTGTGCGCTCGGCCAAACCCGGCAGCGAAGGGTCCGTTTACCTGATCCGCGCCTCGGATGGCACCGTGCGGCCCATGTTCAAGACCCTCATCACCAAGGGCACGTTCTTCCCATCGTCCAATGGCAGCTTCCTGGCCTTTGACAACTACGATTACAACAGCCAGAAGCATGTGCTGCAAATGACCGAGCCGGACGGCGCCCATCCGGTTGACCTGGCGACATTCTCAGGGGGGAGCATGTATCCCATCGTCTGGGCGCCGGACAACGCCCATATCGCCTTCGTCTACTACACGGCTTTTGCCGGAGGCACTCCGACCGCGGATGTTTATCTGGTCGGGCGCGATGGCCGCAACTTGACCCAGGTCTATAAGGGCGGAACCATCGGCAGGATCCTCTTCTCGCCTGATGGAACGCATCTGCTTGTGGAGGAGACCAGTTCCCCCACCGGAGGCCACCTGTTCTCAGTGGACCTTGCGACACTGGAATCTCGCATTCTACAAGCCCCAGGCCTCTCACTGGACTCGGACTGGTACGCGCCTTCCTGGCGGCCCTGAGACCTTTCGAACTTGTGTTAAACTTAAGGACGGTATTTCGATCTTTGGCCGTTCGTGAGAATTTCATCCGCCAGATCGCCAAAATCCTTGTTGACCGGCATCTGGCGGAAATATTTAATAAGGATTATGCGCTATGACACAAATTGTTCAATTAAGTAGACGTGAACAGGAAGTGGTGGGACTTGTTTTACAGGGAAAAAGCAATAAAATGATCGCCGCGGCGCTCGGCATCTCCGTGCGTACGGTTGAATTTCACCTGAAGAATATCTACACCAAAGCAGGGGTAAGTTCCAGAGTAGAGTTGATCTTGAAGCTGGGGAACCCAACGAATAAGGCTGAGATTGGAAAACTGGGGTCTTCCACAGTTGCGAAACCGGTTGAAAGCTCCGAGAATCAGGTCAGGCATGAGCCTGGAATGGTTAGTGCCGAATCCTTCAGGAATACCGTCTTTTGGATCGGTCAGGAGCTGAAAATGAAGAATCTTAAGAACAACAAGCATGTGCTTGTGGGAGTGCTTACCGCTCTCCTGGCAGGCTTCTCGTGGGTCGCGATGTTCAGGATCTTCGAAAACATGTCCCCGAATGAGATCATGCCGTGGATCGCGCCGCTGACCGCCATCTGGGTTTTGATCGGATCGTCAATCGGCTTGATTGGAAAGCGCAATGGCAGCACCCTGCCGAAAACGGGTTTCAGCGCGTTGTTTGGCACAGGCTTGAGTCCTATTGCGATCCTGCCGGCGATGGGATTTGTGGTTATGCCCATTGGAAAACTCGCTGAAGCGGCCGGATTGATCGATGCATCAACCATGTCCAGGGACACTGCCACAACGCTGGCGATCCTCGCCATGCTTGGAATCTGGCTCATCATTGGGATCGCAGTCGGAGCCGTGCCGTTGTTCTTGGCAGTGAGAAAACCGGAACAAAAAGTTTCGCAGGTGTCCGCTTCATAACCCATCTCTTGAAATAAAAAATCCCGCCCAGATGGGCGGGATTTTTTTATCCATTGCTACTCTCTTCTTCCTTTGGTCACGATGCGGATCGGTGTGCCGAGGAAGCCGTACGCCTCCCGGATCTGGTTCTCCAGGTAGCGCAAATAACTGAAGTGCATCAGGGTGGGGTCGTTCACATAGATCATAAAGGTCGGCGGGTCGGAGCGCACCTGCGTCCCGTAATACATCCTCATCGCCCGTCCATTTTTGGAGGGGTGCGCATGCATATCCTGCGCGTGCTGGATCACCTGGTTGATCTTGGAAGTGGTCAGGCGAGCGAGCCGTTCCTCCTGCACACGTAATGCCAGCGGCAGCACCTGGTCCACTCGCTGCCCGGTTTTTGCGGAGATAAACAGGATGGGGACATAGTCCATGAAATTCAGGTCACGGCGGATGGTGACGGTAAACTCTTCCATCGTGAAGGAATCCTTCTCGACCGCGTCCCATTTGTTGACCAGTACCACGCAGGATTTCCAGGCTTCGAGGATGAAGCCGGCGATGTGTGCGTCCTGCGCGGTGATGCCGGTGGTCGCATCGATCATCAGGATGGCCACATCGGCTCGTTCGATGGACTTGAATGACCGCAGCACGCTGAACTGCTCCACGCCGCGCTCGATCTTGCCGCGCTTGCGGATGCCGGCCGTGTCGATCAGCGTGATCTCCACGCCGTCAAAGGTGATCTTCGTATCCACCGAATCGCGCGTGGTCCCGGCGATGGGGGAGACAATGGCGCGCTCCTCGCCCACCAGCCGGTTGAGCAGGCTGGACTTGCCCGCGTTGGGCTTGCCGACGATTGCGATCTTGACCGAATCGTCTTCCTCCTCCGCCGCCTGCGGCGGGAAGGACTCCACCAGCGCGTCCAGCAGGTCGCCGGTCCCCGTGCCGTGCAGAGCCGAGATGGGATAGGGTTCGCCTAATCCCAACTCGTAGAATTCAATGGCCTGGTTGCGGCGGGATTCGCTCTCGGTCTTGTTCACCACCAACAGGATCGGCGGCCAGGGAGTCCCATCCGCCAGTTTCTTCTGGGAGCGGCGCAGGATCTCCGCCACCTCGCGGTCGGGGGCGGTAATGCCTGTATCACCGTCGGTCAGCAAGAGCACCGCGTCGGAATTGTTGATGGCCGTGAGGGCCTGGGCGCGTATCTCCTGGATGAAGTCCGACGAACCCACAGAAAGCGGTGTCTTCCCGCCGTGGGTCGGATCGATGCCGCCCGTGTCTATGATATCGAAAGCGCGGCCATTCCACTCGGATTGGGCGAAGAGGCGGTCACGCGTGGTCCCCGGCGTGTCGTCTACGATTGCCAGGCGTTCTCCCGCCAGGCGATTGAACAAGGTGCTTTTTCCCACGTTGGGACGCCCAACCAGGGCTACGATCGGTTTTGACATGCTATTTCCATGATCTCTCAGGGCGTCGGTGTCGGTACGGGCGTTCCGCCGGCCTGAGTCAGCGTCACTTCGATGGTACCCGGCAGGATCGATTCCATTCTCACATCTGCGATCAGGATCTCGACCTTGGGTTTCAATTGGTGGGTTCCGGCCGGCAGACCGGTAACATCCACGGTAACACGAATATCCTGCCTGGTCAAAGTGTCCAGAAGAGGGAGCGGGCCGGAGACGATCACGTCCACGGTTGCCGGAAGGATCTGCGCGTTCATGCCCGAGGGCAGGCCGACGATCTGCACCACTTCGTCCGAAATGGTCAGGCTGCTCTGGATGGGGGAGATTCCCGCCTGGATCAAAACTGTCTGCTCGCCCACCACCGAGACTCCCACGGGAAGGTTCAATTCCAGCCGGGTGGTAACATCATCGCTTACATTATCCAGTTCCAGGGGGCGCGTTTCCACCACCCCCGGCAGCGCGGCCACCACCGCGGGATCGGAAGAATACACCGTGATCACCGGAGGCACGACCGATATATTGGAGAGACGGTAGCCGCTGGCTACCTGGCCGCGCACGACGACTTTAACCGCCAAATCGCGATAGCCGCCTTGCTGTCCCACCGGCAGCACCACATGGATGCTTTGCGGCGAAATGCTCAGCCCGCTGACAGCCGAACCATTCGCGTCCAGTACCTGCACAGGGAATGACTCATCCACGGTCTCGCGTGCTCCGTCCAGACTCACGGCGACGCGCGCCCGGATGACCCGGTCCACAGCGGACTTTGCGCCAGCCACAACCACTGACAACGGGTCTATTGTTGCATCCCCGGCCTGATATCCGACGGCGGGCTGCCCGGCCTGAGTCAGTTCCACAGGCAGGGTGCGCGTGGACAGCGGCTCGAGAGTCAGATTCACCTGCGGAGGGTTAACGGCGACAATACGAACCGGCCGTTCACTGACCTGCACCTGAACATTCACCTGATGCTCCCCATCGCTCAGCCCGGAAATATCGAGGATGGCCCGAACACTGGAGGGGTTCGTATTGATGCGGTCCCAGACGGAGGCTGGCGCACGCAGCGTGACATTCACCTGGCGGGGGAAATCGGTGCTGAGTACCATGTCCGAGTTCTGACCGACCACCTCCAGCGGAACGGAAGATCCAAGTGGGTGGACTTGATCCGGATCCGAGGCTGTGACCGCTGCCACCCAGACTGCCAGCGCCAGGGCAAAGGCCCATAGGAATGTGCGGAAGTTAGTATTGAAGGATCGCATCGCTTATTCTTCTTTGCGCGGGAAGATATAAGGGAAGAACCGCGTGAACCAGTTGCTGCGGCTTGTCCCGCTGTTCGGACGGAAGAAGGCGATCAGGATGTTCTCCAGGCGGTCTGCATCGAGCCGGCGAATCATGCGCCCGGAATGGGCGATGGAAATCGAACCCGTTTCCTCCGAGACCACGACGGCAACTGCATCGCTCACCTCCGAAATTCCCAGGGCGGCCCGATGGCGAAGACCCATCTGGCGTTCAGGAGAGCGGTTGAGGATGCCGCTGGAGGATAGCGGCATCACGCATGCCGCCGCTACCAGCAGCCCGTCGCCGATGACAACCGCCCCGTCATGCAGAGGCGTGTTCGGGTAAAAAACCTGCAGCAACAGCTCCGGTGTCACCTGCGCGTTCATGCGCACACCGCTGTTGATATATTCCTCCAGGCTATCCAGCCTTTGCAGGATGACCAACGCTCCGTGCTGCCGCGCCGAAAGCCGCGCCGCGGCACTGACCACAGCCCGGATCATTTGCAGCGTTTCGATGTTGGCGGTCTGGGTGCGCGGCGTCCAGAAACTTCCAGCGCGTCCCAGGCGCTCCAGCGTTCGTCGTATCTCTGGCGCAAAGATCACCGGAATGGCAACCAGCAAGGCCGGCAGGGCATTGGTGACCAGCCATGAAAAGGCAGGCAAGTCCACCAGGCTCGTGAACAGGACGATCACCACGACCAGCAGGATCACGCCGCGCAGCAGTATCATCGCCTGGGTATCCCGCAAAGAATACAACAGGCCGAAGAAGATCAGCGTGACCAGCAGGATGTCAACGAGATTCAACCCGTTGATACGCTGGAAGATGAAGAGGAGGTTATTGAGAAATTCTGTCACGGCATCAGTTATAAGGGATCAGGTCCGTCGCAGGGAGAACCCGGTGTACCGAAGTTCCCTTATGCTGGCGCCTGATCCTAGATGGGCCGCAGGACCCGGTCCTGCCGCAATTGCTTGAAATACAGGGCGCTGGCTCCCGGCATGGATTCGGCGGCTGCGTCCTGCCATGCCTGCATTCCCAGGGCATCGGGGGAGCGGCGCTCATAGCCGAGGCTGGCCCAGATGGAATTCTGCCTGGCCAGGGTTTCATTCGGAAAGACCAGGGAGGCTTCGCACTGGAGATCGCGCGAGGCCCGTTCCACTTCCTGGATCAGCGCCTGCAATCCCTTCTGAGCATCCAGGTTTTCATCCACAAACAGCTCGGTCGTGCGTGCCACCAGATTCTCCACCTGCCAGCCCGCCAGCCCCACGAGGTCCCCGCCCATTTTCAGGAGCATGTAAGCCCTGTCGCCAAAGGCTGCCATGACATCCTCGGAGGTGAATTTGCGCCGCCCCTGGTTGAGACGGGTGAGCAGTTCGGCAATGGCTTTGGAATCGCGCGGGCGCCCGCGCTGGATCTCCATGTTCCCGCTGTATACCTTGCGGGATTCCGGAGAGGCTTCCGAACCCAGTCCGATCTTCTTCCATTGGGCCGTCACCTGCGCCCACAGGCTTTCGTAAGAACCTGTGTTATGGATCACCACGTTCGCTGAGGAAACCTTCTTGCTCTGGGCACTCTGAAGGCGAACACGCTGCAGAGCCTCATCCTTGCCCATCCCGCGCTTGCGCACCAGGCGTTCCACCTGAACCGCCTCATGTGCATCCGTCACCCATACGCTGTCACAAATTTTATACAGGTCTCCATCCAGCAGCTTGATGGCCTCCAGCACGATCACCTTCTGGCTGGCGCGCCCGGTCAGGATGTTAATGGCCTGGCGAACGAGCGGGTGGATGATCTCCTCCAGCCGCTGGAGGGCTGCCGGGTCGCTGAACACAACCCGTCCCAGACGGGCGCGGTCTACTTCGCCGTCCTTATCCAGGATCCACTTGCCAAACTCGTTCAGGATGGGCTGGTAGCCGGGCGCGCCGCGCGCCGTGGCGCGGTGAGAGAGGGCGTCGGCATCAATGGTATAGGCTCCCAGATGCTCGAGCATCCTGCGCACGACGCTTTTTCCGGTGGCGATGTTGCCGGTCAAACCGATAACGTATTTCCCTGGCCAGTGGCTCACTGCGATTCCTTTGCCTTCAGAGAGAAGGTTACTCTATTTTACATCGTCTTTTCTCATTTTTCGGGTTGCAGGACCAGAACAAGGGGAAATTCGATAAAGATCTCGTTATAAAAGGTCCTCTGATGAGGAAATCGTTATCAAAAGCAGGTTCTCTTAATGTTTTGTAGGCTTACACTGGCGGATGATTGACTTCCGACCCCGCGCCGTGTATGATAGGGTTTCCTCAGGCCGGTCGGGCAGTCGCGGCCCTGTGTTTACGGGGTCGAGGAAAGTCCGCACTCCAGAGAGCACGGCGTCGGATAGCACCCGGGGCGGGGAAACCGCCGAGAGGCGTTAACCTGCCGGAAAGGGCCACAGAAACAAACAGCCCTCATCGCCTTTGGGTGGATGGGGTGATGGTGAAAAGGTGGTGTAAGAGACCACCGGCGTTCGCAGTAATGTGGGCGGCCAGGTAACCCCCGCCGGGAGCAAGGCCAAGCAGGGGCGAAATCGTCTGTGGACGATGGGAGACTGCTCGTCTCCGCACGTGCGCCCTCCAACCGTGGAGAGCGCCAGCCCCGGGTAGGCCGCACGAACGGCACGGTAACGTGCCGTCCAGAGAGATGACTGCACAGGCGGAGCAATCCGCTGGACAGAATGCGGCTTATAGACCGACCTGAGGAATTAAAAAGGCTGGACAGAACCCCCATTAGGGGGCGATGTGCGGCTTATAGATCGACCTGAGGAATTAAGAAAGCTGGACAGAACCCCCATTCAGGGGGCGATGTGCGGCTTATAGATCGACCTGAGGAATTTAAATCTAGAATAATCCAATTGAGCACCTACTTCTTTAGAGGTTGATATGAGAAAAATCAATGTGCTTACTTTTCTTTCACTGGATGGTGTGATGCAAGCGCCAGGCGGGCCAACAGAAGACACGAGTGATAACTTCCCCTATGGCGGGTGGACTGTGCCTTATTTTGATGAATTTGGGGGACAGGTGATGGCCGAGCAGATGAGCATGCCGTTTGATCTCCTTTTGGGAAGAAAAACCTTTGAGATATTTGCCTCTTACTGGCCTCAGCATCCGGAGGAAGGTTCGGGCATCAATGCAGCAACAAAATATGTAGCGTCGAATACTCTTAAATCCCACACGTGGAATAAGACGGTCATTTTGAGCGGCGACGTTGTGTCCGAGATCCAAAGGCTTAAACAGCAGGATGGTCCCGATCTGCAAGTCCATGGCAGCAGCAATTTCATTCAGACCCTGTTGAAGCACGATCTGGTGGATGAATTCTGGCTCAAAATTTTCCCGGTGACACTTGGCACTGGGAAACGCTTGTTCGATCAAGGTACCATTCCGGCTTCCTATACTCTGGTGGATTCCAAGACTTCTCCCAGCGGAGTGATCATTGCCACGCTCAGGCGTGCCGGAGAACTCAAGACCGGTTCATTTTAGTAGGCCTATTCTGTGAACGGGGGACTGAAACACCAGACTATCAAAGAATAACATGGGGACATCTTAATCGGTTGTATTGATACAATAGCCGACAGATTCGTGTTGACATTCCATGAAAAACCTACAACTTCTCCTCCTCGCAATTTGCACCTTGTTTGTGCTTTCCTGCGGCGCCTTGTTCCCCACTGCTTCAACGCCGCTCCCCGACTTGCTGGCAACATTTCAGGCCTCCACGCCGGGGACGCCAATCGCCCCGGACCAAACGCCATTCCCTGGAACCCAGCCTTCGGACCTTCCGACTTCCGTTCCCGGCAGTTCGAATGGTCCCGCAGGGAGAATTGTCTTCACATGCCAGATTTACAAGATCCAGGCTGCCAACCAGGTCTGCATCATCAATGCGGACGGTTCCGGGTTCCGCCGCTTGACCACAGATAATACCCGGCAGCATTATTACGCCTCCTTCGCGCCTGACGGGCGGAGTATTGTCTATGCCGCTTTCCGGGAAGAAAACGTCTATGAGATCTATGAGATGGATCTTTCAGATGGAAGCGTGAAACAACTTACGGACCGTCTTGGCGTACTCAATGCCCCGGAAATATCACCCGATGGAACCCGCATCCTCTTTATGCACTGGATCGCGGCCACAGACCGTTACGAGATATGGATCATGGGGCGCGATGGGAGCCAGCCGCACCGCCTGTTTGACATGACCGCCTGGGATCCCACCTGGTCGCCGGATGGAAAGCAGGTGCTTTTTGCCTCCAACCGCGGCGGCACCAATCAGTTATGGGTGATCAATCTGGATGGTTCCGGCCTGCGCAAGGTAAGCGACCTCCCTGACCTGCGCGGCCGCAGTGATTGGTCAATTCTTGATCAGATCGTGACCTACTCCGGGGCGTCCTGGGCTCGAGAAATTTATATCATGCATGCCGATGGGTCGGACCAGCATCGCATTTCGCCTCCGGGCGGCAACAGCCAGGGCCCGGGTTTTTCCCCCGATGGGCAGTGGGTTGCGTTCACCGCCTATTACGATCATTTCAACGATATCCACGGCTGTGAGATCTACATCATGCGCACGGACGGCTCTGACCTGCGCCGCCTGACGGACAATGATTACTGCGACTATCAGCCTCGCTGGGGGCCGTGAATATCCCTATACCTGCGCCGAGGGTTTGACATCCCTCAGGTTCAACTGGTAGTTCGTCTGTCCCCGGTATTCGTTGGTCTCATAGGTATACAGAATATCCACGCGGCCGTTCAGTTTATCCAGCATATACCCGAGCCGGAAACCGATGGCATCGTGAGTGTAGCCGCTCTCGTCCTCGAGCGTCAGTTTTAAATGTTTCCCCTCCGCGCCCACGGTGCGGGAATATCTCACCCTAACGCCTTTTGAAGCAAAAACAGCCTCGGGATTTCCATAACCGCTCGGCTCGAGGAATTCC
Source organism: uncultured Chloroflexia bacterium (assembly GCA_963809585.1). GTDB lineage: Bacteria > Chloroflexota > Anaerolineae > Anaerolineales > Villigracilaceae > JACPVF01. The sequence continues at coordinate 158,345 of CAWEKL010000003.1, forward strand.
AGGTATTTGGCCACTTCCGGTCTCATCATTTTTAATGGCACTTCTGCCTCCGCGGTGAGAGTAGGCCGCAAGTCTTCTGTCGCCAGTTTTTCGCGGGCGATTTCCTTCAATCGAGCCACCAGCTCCGGCAGGTTTTCGTTCTTCACCGTGAACCCGGCCGCGGCGGCATGGCCTCCATGGCGCACCATCAGATCCTTGCATTGGTCAAGCGCATCGGTGATATGGAATTCCGGGATCGACCGGCACGAACCACGGGTCTCCTCCTTGCCCTTGAAGGCAACCACAGCGGGGCGGTAATGCATCTCGGTCAGGCGGGAGGCGGCCAGGCCAACAATTCCGGAGTTGAAACTTTCATCGGCGGCGAACAGGAGATAACCCTGCGGATCGTCGGCCATCGCCATCTCTTCGGCTTTTTCCTGGATCGTACGGGTCAATGTCTGGCGGTCGCGATTTTGGATCTGGAGCTGTTGGGCCAACTGTCCTGCTCTCATGAAATCGATGGTTGTCAGGAGTTCGAGCGAGGCGAGCGCCGAATCGAGCCTGCCGGAGGCGTTAAGCCGGGGCCCAAGCATGAAACCGATATTGCCTGCTCTGACCGCTGCTAATTTCATCTCTGCCACGCCTGCCAGCGCCGATAACCCCTGCCGGGGAGCAGTCTGCATCTGGCGCAGCCCTCTTCGTACAAGCGCTCGATTTTCACCAACCAGCGGTGCGAGGTCAGCCACCGTGCCCAGCGCTACGAGATCCAGCAGCGGGTCCAGGTTGATCGGAGTACCCTGACGGCTGGAGATGGCCTCGGCGATCTTATAGGCAATGCCCACCCCGGCCAGGTCCTTGTCGGGATAGAGGTCGCCTTTTTGTTTGGGGTCGATCACTGCCAACGCAGGCGGCAGGTCGCCTTCTGCCGGGTGATGATGGTCGCTGATGATCAGGTCCAAGCCCAATTCTTTAGCATAGGCGGCTTCAGCCGGCGAGCGGATCCCGCAATCCACCGTGATGACCAGCGTGAAGCCCTTATTTTTCAGGGTTTCCAACGCCTCCCGGTTGAGGCCATAGCCTTCGTCGAACCGGTTGGGGATGTAACCCTCCGCATCCGCGCCCAGGCTCTTAAGCGCTTCCATGAGCAGGGCGGTGGCGGTGACCCCATCTACATCATAATCGCCGTAGATTGCAATGCGCTCTTGGTTCTGAAGGGCAAGGCAGATACGGTCCACTGCCGCGCTCATACCGGTCAGCTGGAAGGGGTCGCTGTCGGTGTTCGGTACTGCATTAAGAAAATTCCTGGCTTCTTCGTAATTTGAATAGCCGCGATTGAACAGGATCTGCCGCAGTAAAGGAGATTTGACTTGTCCCAGTGCGGCGTCCGCTTCAGGGGTAATGGGTGGTTGTATGATCCAGCGTTTCTCGATCTGCATGATTTCTCTCAGGGGCGTTATTGGCTGCAAGGCTGAAAGTATAAACCATCCCTGACCCGGATTGCCAAAATCAGGGAAATTGGGGATGCTGCATTCGATTGGCTGCATGGATATAATATCCTCATGGACATCACTCTGACCACCCCGGCGCTGCTCTTCCCGGCCATCTCGCTGCTCCTGCTGGCCTATACCAACCGTTTCCTCACCATCGCCACGATCATCCGCAGCCTTCACGACAGGAACCGGAGTGAGCCGTCCCAGAACATCATTCAACAGATCGCCAACCTGCGATACCGCACTTACCTCATCCGGGACATGCAGATCGCTGGCGTGCTCAGCCTGCTTTTTTGCGTCTTCAGCATGTTTGCTCTGTTCGCAGGCTGGACCGACCTCGGAAAATGGATCTTTGCCCTCGCCTTGGTTCTGATGATGGCTTCGATGGCAATTTCCCTGCGCGAACTGCAGATCTCCGTAGGCGCGCTCGACTTGCTGTTGGGAGAGTTGGAAAAGGACGAAAAAGGGAAATAAGCAGCTTCCCCTGGCTTATAATCCTGTGCATGTTCGACTACACCATTACCGCCCGCGATGGCCGCTCCCGGAACGGAAAATTCACCACTCCGCACGGCGACCTGCTCACGCCGGTTTTTGCACCTGTCGGTACACAGGCAACCGTCAAAACTCTGACCCCCGCGCACCTGGAAGAGATCCATGCTTCGCTGGTGTTAAGCAACACCTACCACCTCTACCTGCGCCCCGGGGACGAGCTGGTCCGCGATATGGGCGGGCTGCATGAGTTCATGCGCTGGCCGCATCCCATGCTGACCGACTCTGGCGGCTTTCAGGTGTTTTCACTGGCGAAAACCCGCCGGATTGATGATGATGGGGTGACCTTCAAGAGCCATATTGACGGCTCGACCCATCGTTTTACTCCCGAGAAATCCATTGCCATCCAGGAGAACCTGGGCGCAGATATCGTTATGGCCTTCGACGAGTGTTCCGACCCCAACGATCACCATTACACGCGCATTGCCTTGGAGCGAACTCACCGCTGGGCGGAACGCTCGGTCCGCGCAGGCACCCGCCGCGACCAGGCCATCTTTGGTATCGTGCAGGGCGGCGTCGATCCGGAGATGCGCGCCGAATCCGCTGAATTCATTGCCTCACTGAACACCCCGGGTATTGCCATCGGCGGCCTGTCGGTGGGAGAGACCAAGGAGGAGATGCATGCCATGCTGGATGTGGTCACCCCGCTCCTGCCGGAGGGAAAGCCTCGCTACCTGATGGGCGTCGGCACCCCGGAGGATCTGATCAACAGTGTTGCCCGGGGCATTGATATCTTTGACTGTGTCCTGCCCACGCGCCTGGCCCGTCACCACTCGGCGTTTACGCCCGGAGGCCGGCTTAACCTGATGAACAGCGCTTTTGCCCGTGACCCGCGTCCCATTGATGAGACCTGCGATTGCTACACTTGCCGCACATTCACCCGCGCCTATCTCCGGCACCTCATCGTGGCAAAGGAACTGCTGGCAGGCACGTTGATCTCCATTCATAATCTGCGCGCCCTCATCCGCCTGATGGAGCAGATCCGCAGCGACATAGCCGCCGGGGTTTTTGAGTCGCGGGTGCCCTCCCTCCTGGCGCAGTGGTCCAATAATGCACGGCGCCGCGTGGATGCCCCTGATCCTTGATCCGGCGAATTCTCTTCATTTCAGTTTCACCTGTCTCTATTACAATGGAGCGAAATTTCTTAGAGGAAGGGTTATATGAACACTATTCAAGCTGTCATTCTGGGGATCATCCAGGGATTGACCGAATTTCTTCCCGTTTCCAGCACGGCGCATTTGTTGATTGCACAGAATTTTCTGGGTATTCCTGCCAACGATGCCGCCTTCGCCTTTACGGTGCTCGTCCAGCTTGGCACGCTGTTGGCGCTGGGAATTTTTTACTGGAAGGAATTGGTCGAGATCATCACCTCGACCCTCAACGGGTTGTTCCATCGCAAGGCTTCGGATGAACCGGGGTCCCGGCTCGGCTGGTATGTCCTCCTCGCCAGTATCCCGGCTCTTGCCATTGGCTACCTGCTGCGGCATGCGATCGAATCCCTGTTCAAGGAACCTCTGCTGGAATCCGGCATTCGCCTGCTGATGACCACTGTCCTGCTGGTCATCGCAGAATGGATCGGCCGGGAGAAACGCGCGCTGTCGGATATGAAGTGGCTGGATGCGCTGATCATCGGCGTCTTCCAGGTGCTGTCGGTTTTTCCAGGTTCCTCGCGCTCCGGTTCCACTATCGCCGGCGGCATGATCCGGAACTTTGACCGCCCTTCGGCGGCGCGCTTTGCCTTCCTGATGTCCGCGCCAGTGATGCTGGTAGCCGGCGCGTACCAATCCCTGCAGGTGATCCAATTGCCGGGAACGCGTGAATTCCTGCCCCTCATTGCCGTCGGCTTTATAGCGGCTGCCATTGTGGGCTGGCTGGCGCTGCGCTGGCTGGTCAATTATCTGAAGGACCATTCGCTGTATGTATTTGCCGCCTATACGGCTGTCGTTGGTGTGATCTGCCTCGTCCTGCATTTTGTGATGTAGGTTTTCTTTTCTGAATGAATAAAAAAGAATCTTCGAGGAGGGCGCGCTCTCTTTTTTCACCTCCCAATGGCTGAGGCTGGCAATCCTCACGATCTGCCTCTCTGCCTGTGCGCCGGCCACCTCAACGCCGCAAGCCGAACGTTTGAACATCCATGCCTCGCCAGCCGCAAGCCCCTGGCTGAGCGAAGCCTTTCACCTGCGCAGCAGGCCAGGGAGCGGTACTCTCCGTCACCTCCGATCCGGGACAGGCGGACCTCAGCCTTCGCGTGGGCGAGCCTCCCGGATTGCTTACTCCTTCTTACCAGATCGACACGGAGGAAATCCTGATCGTCACGAACCGGGAGAGCCCTGTCCAGAACCTTTCGCTTGAGCAGGCGCGCGAGTTGTTCGCCGGCCGCGGGGACGCCTTCCGTGCAGGTGTGGGTCTTTGCTCTCGGGGGATGACATCCAGCGAGCCTTCGAGAACCTGGTCATGCAGGGAGAGCCGGTCACCTCGCTGGCACGCCTGGCGGCTTCCCCTCAGCAAATGTCCGACACTCTCAACGCTGAAAAGAACGCTGTGGGCATCCTGCCGCGGCATTGGATGGCCGGGAGCGTCCGCGAGGTTTATTCTGCCGGGAAGATCCCCGTTCTGGCGGTCACTCCTTCCGAACCTGCCGGCACGCTGGCTTCGCTGATCGATTGCCTGCAGAAGTAATACAATTGTCTCCCTCTTCTTGATCCGACACGAAAACTCTTATAATATCCCCAAGCCAAACACGGAGGAGTGACCATGTCCGAGTCCTTTGATTTCGGCGGTGAGATCGTCTGGCGGCCCGACCCAAAAACGGTGGAGCGCGCCAACCTGACCGATTTTATGCGCCGGCACTCGCTGGCGGATTTTAATGAATTGATGCAGCGTTCCACGGGGGATGTAGCCTGGTTTACCGATGCGGTTCTCAAATATCTGGACATTCAATTTACCGAGCCCTACACACAGGTCATGGACCTGAGCGATGGCATCCAGTTCCCACGCTGGTGCGTGGGCGGGAAGATGAACATCACCCATAACCTGCTGGATAAACACGCGCAGGACCCGCAAATCCGTGATACCCCCGCTTTGATCTGGGAGGGGGAGGAGGGTGTTACACGGCAGCTGACCTATGCAGAGTTAACCCGGGAGGTGAACAAGGCGGCCAACGCATTGCGGTCACTGGGCCTGGGCAAGGGGGATGCCATCGGCCTGTTCATGCCCATGACGCCGGAGATCGTGATCGCCTTGCTGGCTATCGCGCGGATCGGCGGTGTGATCCTCCCATTGTTTTCCGGTTACGGGGCCGGGGCCATTGCCTCGCGTCTGACCGACGCGGACGCCAAAGCATTATTTGCCGCGGACGGAGCCTTCCGCCGCGGCAAGACCTGTAGAGATGAAATCCGTAGCGGACGAAGCGGCAGCGCATGTGCCCACCCTGCGCAACATGATCGTGCTCAAGCGCACCGGTCAGCCGGTCGAGATGCAGGCGGGCCGCGACCACTGGTGGCATGACCTGGTGGATGCACAGAGCGATCAGGCTGCGATGGAGATCACCTCGGCCGAGGACCCGATCATGATCATCTACACCTCCGGGACCACCGGCAAGCCCAAAGGCGCCCTTCACACGCACTGCGGCTTCCCGGTCAAGGCGGCGCAGGATATGGCCTTCGGCACCGATGTGCATGCCGGGGATGTCATCTACTGGATGACCGATATGGGGTGGATGATGGGTCCCTGGCTCATCTTCGGCGCGTTGGCGCTGGGTGCTGCTGCATTCATTTACGATGGCGCACCGGATTATCCAGGACCGGATCGCTTGTGGGCTCTGGTTGAGCGCAATCGCATCACCCAGCTTGGCGTTTCGCCCACCCTTATACGCTCTCTTATCCCATACGGGGAAGAGCCGTTCCAAAAACATGACCTGTCTTCGCTGCGTTTCTTTGCCTCCACCGGCGAGCCGTGGAACCCGGACCCCTGGATGTGGCTGTTCGAAAAGGTGGGGGGAGGACGGCGTCCGATCATCAATTATTCAGGCGGCACGGAGATCTCCGGCGGAATTGTGATGGGAAACCCGCTGCTGCCGCTGAAGCCCTGCGCCTTTTCCGCTCCGTGCCCGGGCATGGCGGCCGATGTCCTGAACGAGGACGGGGTGTCTGTGCGGAACCAGGTCGGTGAATTGGTCATCAAAGCCCCCTGGATCGGCATGACGCGCGGCTTTTGGAAAGACCGCCAGCGTTATCTGGATGCCTACTGGTCGCGCTGGCCGGATATCTGGGTGCACGGGGATTTCGCGGCAGTGGATTCAGACGGTCTCTGGTATATCCTGGGCCGGTCGGATGACACCATAAAGATCGCCGGGAAACGCCTGGGTCCGGCGGAAGTCGAATCGGTGCTGGTTGCGGACGAGGATGTGCTCGAATCCGCGGCCATCGGCGTGCCGCATCCCATCAAAGGCAGCGAGCTGGTCGTCTTCGTTGTGCTGAAGAAAGGCATCCAGCCGACCGATGAACTGCGCGTCCGGCTGCATGACCGGGTGGTCGCAGAGATGGGTAAACCGCTGGCTCCCAAGGCCATCCTGTTCGTCCCGGACCTTCCGAAGACGCGCAACGCGAAAGTCATGCGCAGGATGATCCGATCCGCATATCTGGGGGAAGCCCCCGGGGATACATCCTCGCTGGTCAACCCCGAAGCGGTGGAACAGATCGCAAAGGCTCGCTAGAGAGCAGGCCGCCTCAGTTCACGCCAGCGCGTGGCATCTTCATAGGCCTGCGCGGCTTGCAAAACCCTGGCCTCCGACCAGTGCGCTCCGGCCAGCTGTAATCCCAAAGGCAGCCCGATGGAGGAAAATCCGCAGGGGATGGAGATGGCAGGCAGGCCGGTGAGGTTGAAGGGCGCGGTGAAGCGTGTAAGCCGGCGGGCCTGCTCCAGTGCATCGTTTCCCTCGATCATGGGAGCCGGGATGGGCGTGGATGGCAGCACCAACAGATCATAATCCTCGAAGAATAATTCAGCCTTCCGGCGTAAAATGGTTTGAGTTCGCCGGGCGATGGAATATTCAGTGGAGGTAATAGGCAGCCCCGGTCTCGAGGCGGCTGCGTACATCCGCCCCAAATCGTTCCGGATGCTCACGCAGGCGTTCCCGGTGAAAGGCCGCGCCATCCGCCTGCGTCATCAAGGCGTTCGCCAATGCTGCATCGCGCAGCCACGGCAGCTCAACTTCCTCCACGACTGCACCCAGCGACTTGAAAACGCGGGAAGCCTCCTGGATCGCAGCCAGCACTTCGGAATCTGCATCTTCAATGTACTCCCCAACTGCCAGAGCGATTTTCCAGTCTTTGACGCCGCCCTCGATATGTGACAGGTAATCGTCCACGGGAGTATTTACACTTGATGGGTCGTCAGGGTCATAGCCTGCCATCACTTGCAGCAGCATGGCCGCGTCCCGCGCGCATTTGGTCAGCGGTCCGGAATGGTCCAGGTTCCACGAGAGCGGGAAAATACCCCGCAAACTGACTCGCCCGTAGGTCGGCTTCAACCCGGTCACGCCGCAAAGGGAGGCAGGGATGCGAATGGAGCCGCCGGTGTCCGTTCCGAGCGCGCCGAGGGCCATACCGCTGGCAACCGCAGCCGCGCTGCCACCAGAGGAGCCGCCCGGGATTCGCCGGGTATCCCAGGGGTTCAGGCAATTGCCGAAGGCGGCATTGATATTGGTGACGCCCAGGGCAATCTCGTGGGTATTGGTCTTTCCCAGCAAAATCGCGCCTGCCATCTTGATCTTGGTGACCACGGCTGCGTCTTCGGAGGGGATGTGATCGGCGAAGAATTGTGTCCCCGCGGTCGTGCGGATGCCGCGCGTTTCGTACAAGTCTTTAACTGCGATGGGCAACCCCCATAATGGTAAATCTTTGCGTGTAGTCATTAATTCGGAATCGCTTGCCTTTTCCTCCAGAACCGTGATAAAAGCATTGATCCGGGGGTTCAAGCGTTTGATCTGTTCCAGGCACGCCTCCTGCAACTCCTGTGGAGTTGTATCCCCCCGGAGAATTTTTTCCCGGGCTTCGGTCAGTGTGAGTCCCAGCGTGTCCATGTTGTCTCCTCTCCCTTACCGGCCGCACAGTAGGTCGGGTAGGCCTCTGAACTGCCTGCATTATAATTGCGGGCGTCAAAAGGAGATTGAATGAGCAAAGCTTACCATCGGATGCTTTTTACCCTCCTCGCGTTGACGTTCGTCCTGGGGGCCTGCGCGTCTGCTACCGCGACGCCTACAGTTATTCAACCCACATCCACCTTAGCAGCCACCGAGCCGCCCACTGTCGAGCCCACACAAACCCTCGTCCCCGTGCCCCTTGCCGGACCCCAATCCGGGGTCAGCCTTAAATGGATCGATACCAGCTCGCTCGCATTCATCCCAGCCGGAGAGTTTTCCATGGGGTCAGGTGTGGGCGATGCTCCCACGCATACTGTGGCTCTGGATGCATTTTGGATTCAGCAGACTGAAGTCACCAATGGCATGTATGCGCAGTGCGTCGCGGCAGGCTCCTGCACGGAGCCAGCCCAGGAACTTGGCGCTCCGGTCTATACCAACACTGCCTACAGCAGTTACCCGGTGGTGGGCGTCACCTGGGACCAAGCCGGCGCCTACTGTTCCTGGACCGGCGGGCGGCTGCCCACCGAGGCAGAGTGGGAATTGGCTGCCCGGGGGAATACCGACAACCTGTATCCCTGGGGGAATGACGACCCGGCCTGTGATTTCCTCAATTTCGCCGGCTGCATCCGCCATACCAGCAGCACCACGGATTATGGAGAAGGCCGCAGTCCTTTTGGACTCTATGATATGGCCGGGAATGTCTTTGAATGGGTGGGGGACTGGTATAGCGATTCTTATTACGGTCAAAGCCCTGCCATGAATCCCACCGGCCCGGATTCGGGAGAGTTCCGGGTGATCCGTGGCTCCAGTTTTGAGACCGACATCAAGGATGGGCTGCAATCAGCCATCCGGCATTACATGGCGCCCTCCAACACGCGTCCGGATGTGGGCTTTCGCTGCGTGGTCCCCAAACCGCAGCCACTGGCGCCCTACTGCCAGTTGACCGCATATATTCCCGGCGCATCCGCGGTAGCCCAGGACCAATGCCAGCTTCCCACCGTGGATCTGCGCGGACAGTACTGCGCCTCCGGGGATGGCTACGTGACCATGAACATCTCGGAAGGCTCCAGTTTCAAGGTCAATCGCCAGGACTTTACCTGTGAGGAGGCGGTGGTGGATGGCAAGCGGCTGGTCACTTGCAAGGGACCGCGCAGCACCGAGACCAGCGCCGAAGTTACAGTGTGTAATGATTCGTGCAGCAATGCTCCCGGCCAGACTGGGGCGGTGCCAACCTGCGACCCCGGCTATACACTGGATTCGACATCCGCTACCTGCGTCTATTCCCCCATCCCTGCGAATGCCGGAGAGACCGGCTGCCCGGTGGGTTACAAGGTGATCGACCGCGGCGGTCAGAACACCTGCGCGCTGGCACCCGGTGCGGATGGACAGTGCCCGACCGGCCTTTACCTGGATACCCTTTACGGCGCTTGCATCTCCCCTGCCGGCCTGGCTGAGATCCCGTATGGGATCAGCAGCCCCGAACTGGCTCAGACGGCTTTTGCCGGCTGTGCCTCCGGCTATACTTACGAACCTTCATTCCAGTGCTGCCAGGCAGCCAACAGCGCCTCCTATCCCGCCTGCGCTCCGGGCACCACGTACAATGCAGAGTCCAAGGCATGTGTTCCCAATGAGATCCGCGTCAGCGCCCCGGGCTGTGTCACTGTCCAGGCCACCACGCTGAAATGCAGTGAGCCCGTGGATATCTGCTCGAAGATCGTTCAGGAAACGGTCTGCCTGCGAAATTCCTATGCCTGCTCATGGGATGAGAAGAACAATGTTTGTAAGTTGAAGAAGTAACGGACGGAGGAATCAAAGAGCGGACCCGAAAGAGTCCGCTCTTTTTATTTTAAGGGGGCTGGATTATTTACCGGACTTGGCTTCCTTCTCCGCCAGTGTCACTGCTTCCTCGAAGATCGCCAGGCCTTCATCCACCTCGCCTCTGCTGATGGAGAGCGGGGGCGCGATGCGGATCACCGACTGGCCGCAGGAAAGCATGAGCAGGCCGCGTTCGAAGGCGAGGTTCACCACTCTTTCGGTCAATTCGGAGGCGGGTTCTTTGGAACTGCGGTCCTTCACGAATTCCACGCCGATCATCAATCCAATGCCGCGCACATCGCCAATGGAGGGATGACGGCCCTGGATTTCGGCCAGGCAATCCAGTGTGTACTCTCCCACCTCGGCGGCGTTCTGCATGTATTCGTGCTCGATCAGGTCGATCGTTGCCAGGCTCGCCGCGCAGGAGAGCGGATTGCCGCCGAAGGTGTTGCCGTGCGAGCCCTTCTCCCAGTCCATGATCTCGCGCCGGGCAATGCAGGCTCCCAGCGGCATCCCCGAGGCGATGCCCTTCGCGGCAGTGATGATATCGGGTTCGACGCCGAAATGCTCGATGGCCCACCATTTGCCCGTGCGGCCCATGCCGGACTGCACCTCATCCACGATGAGCAGGATGTCATGTTTGTCGCACAGCTCGCGCAGCGCGGGGAAGAATCCCGGCGGCGGGACGATATATCCGCCCTCGCCCTGGATGGTCTCGACCAGGATGCCCGCCACTTCCTCGGGCGGCAGGATATGCCCGAGGATCTGGTCTTCGATGTAACGCACGACGGTTTCCCCATCATCTTCGCCCTTGCGCCGGTCCAGGATCGGGCGATAGGGGTTTGGAAATGGCGCATGCAGCACGCCGTTCATCAGCGGATAGAAGCCCTTGTGATATTTGGGCTTGCTGGCCGTGAATGTGACCGCGCCCATGGTCCGCCCGTGAAATGCGCCGGTGAATCCGATGAAATTGCTGCGACCGGTGTGATAGCGCGCCAGCTTGATGGCGGTCTCCACTGCCTCGGTTCCCGAATTGGTCATGAAGGAAACGCCATAATCATCGAACGGCGCGATCTCGGCCAGTTTTTCCGCCAGCTCGATCCATTTCTCGTGATAGAAATCCGACGAGATGTGGATGAACTTGTCAGCCTGTTCCTTGATCGCCTTGACCACCTTCGGATGCGCATGACCGGTCGAAGCGACGGCGATCCCGGCCATGAAGTCCAGGAAGCGGTTGCCGTCCACATCCCAGACCTCGGTGCCTTTCCCGTGGTCCATTGCAAATGGATAACCGCGCGGATAGGAAGGCGAGATCACTGCCGAATCGCGTTTAATGAGCGCCCGCGCCTTCGGCCCGGGAAGTTTCATGGGTTCCATAGCTATTCTCCTTCTATACAAAACTTCGGTCCAAAAAACCGGCGCATATTGAAGCGCCATTTATTCATTCCATTCATCCGCACCAAAGGATGACCCCCGTTTAGATCACGCCCTTCAAGGAGGATCTTCCTCGCGAATGCGCGCCAGCGCAAGGGCTCCCAACAGGCCGGCATCATCATCCAGGGCTGCCCGGGTAATGATCAGATCATCCAGGTAATGAGGATGGAAAACCCTTTGTCTCAAGCTTTCCTCGAACGGCTTAAATAGCAGGTCGCCAACTTGCGAAACGCCTCCGCCAAAGATCACGATCGAAGGGTCGAAGATGTGCAGGAAATTGGAAACGCCGATCCCGAGATAAGTCCCTGCTCGCGTAAAGGCCTTGCGTGCCAGGGCATCGCCATCCCGGGCTGCGAGGGCTACTTCCTTGGCTGTCAATCCGGAGACCGCCTGCAAAATGGACGGTTCTCCCATTGCCAGCTGTTCGCTAACATAGCGGGCAATGGAAGGTCCTGAGCAGAAGGACTCAATATGACCCGGAAAACCACAGGAGCAGGGCGGTCCCTGCGGATCGATACATACGTGTCCCAGTTCCGCGCCAAGCCCGTGGTATCCCTGCAGCAGCTGCCCGTTGGTGATGACGCCGCCTCCGATGCCGGTGCTGATCGTCAGATAGAGCACATGCTGGTGTCCCCGGCCTGCGCCGTATTTCCATTCCCCCAGGGCGGCCAGGTTGGCATCATTATCGAGATAAGCCGGTACACCGAAAAGAGCGGAGAGTTTATCTGTGAGAGGAAAATCATGCCATTCGGGGATGTTGGGCGTATCCAGGATGATGCCATGATGCGGGTCGAGAGGCCCGGGGCAGGCCAGTCCGATGGCTTTGGGTTTGCCGTCCCTGGGCCAGACGGTTTCAATGGCGCTGACGATCCGTTCAAACACCCCCGGTTGAAGTGCTTCTGATGGGATTTTCTGCTGCTGGCTGGGAATAATACTGCCGGATTCATAAGCAGCGGCGCGGATGCGGGTTCCGCCGATATCAACAGCGACAACGGGGCTCATATTCCCATTATAATCTAGGCTGTTGATTGTGAACTCCTGTACCATCCTGGCGAAAATTGACTCGCTCCGAAATGCCTGATAGACTGTTTTTATGAAAGATATCCCGACCCAGCCTTACAATCGCGAGAAACCCCTGCGTCAATTCCTGCGCTGGTTCAGGCCCGGTTTAAAGATCAAGCGCTGGCTGGGGCTGATCCTGCTGGGCATTACGATGCTTGGCATAGGTCTGGCGATTTCCCTGCTGGATCTGTACCGGACCAATTCGACCAACCCGACACTGCTGGCCATCCTGTCGCTGGCATCCCTGCGATTCCTGCCGCGCCTGCTGCGCGCGTTGATCTTTGGTGGAACAGGCATCGGCCTGATCGTCTGGGGCATTGTGGAATTGAACCGCTCCCTGCTGGCTCCCTTCATGCGCCCGGGGACGGCGGTCATTGACCGGCTTTCTTCTTATCGGCGGCTGGAACGCGGCCCTCGCATCGTCGCCATTGGCGGCGGGCACGGCCTGGCTTCGCTGCTGCGCGGCCTTAAGGAGCACACGCACAATCTTACCGCCGTTGTCACCGTGGCAGATGATGGAGGCTCATCGGGTCGCCTGCGCGAGAGCCTGGGCATCCTGCCGCCGGGGGATATTCGCAATTGCCTGGCGGCTCTCTCCAGCGATGAAGACCTGATGACCCAGCTCTTCCATTACCGCTTCTCCGGCTCGGGCGGGCTGGACGGTCATTCCTTCGGGAATCTGTTTATCTCTGCATTGAGCGATATCACCGGTAGTTTTGAGGAAGCAGTGGCAGAATCGGGACGTGTTCTTTCCATCCATGGACGCGTGCTGCCTTCCACCCTGCACAATGTGCGCCTGGTGGCTGACCTGCGCCTGCCGGATGTCGCCAACGAGATCCGCGTGGAGGGGGAGAGCCGCATCCCGGAAGCCGCCGGCCGTGTCCGGCGCGTCTGGCTGGAGCCGGACAGCGCCCCCGCATTCCCTCCCGTCATCCAGGCGCTGCTCTCGGCAGACCTGATCCTGGTTGGCCCAGGCAGCCTGTATACCAGCATCCTGCCGAACCTGCTGGTCTCCGATCTGTTGTCCGCCGTGCGCGCCAGCCGGGCCTTGAAGGTCTTTGTGTGCAACATCGCCATGCAGAACGGGGAGACCGAAACCTATACCTGCCATGACCATGTGCACGCGCTGGAGGAACACACCGGCGAGGGTATCTTCGACATCATTCTGTGCAACGACAATTACGATGAAACTCTTTCAAAGGATGTGGAATGGGTGCATCTCGATGAGGTCAGCCTGGCTGACAAGCGTGTCTATGCTGCGGACCTGGTGGATGCCACCTTTCCCTGGCGGCATGACTCGAAAAGATTGGCTGAGGTGCTAATGAACCTGTACTTATGAGCGGACCGGTCCACTCAGCTAACCGAGAAGGTGAAGGATTTTGACAGAAGAATAATTGAAATCGATTACAATCTATTCGTCATTTTGCCCCGGTTTGGGGTAAAATTCATAGTGAAAATAATCACAAACATAATTTCCCAGGAGGCTCTCCCATGACCGTCAAAGTTGGCATTAATGGCTTCGGCCGCATCGGACGCCAGGTGCTTAAGGCGATCCGCGATTACTATCCCAATGAACTGGAAGTTGTGGCCTTCAATGACATCGGCGATATGAAGACCATGGCCCACCTGCTCAAGTATGATTCAAATTACGGGCGCTTTGATGGCACCGTGGAAGTCAAGGACGATGGTTTGATCGTGGATGGCAAGCAGGTCAAGGCCTTCAAAGAGACCGATCCCGCGGCCATCCCGTGGGGCGATCTGGGCGTGGCCATTGTTATCGAATCCACCGGCCTGTTCACGATCAAGGAAGACGGCGTCAACAAGAAGGGCAAGACCGTCAAGGGCGCGGTGAATCACATCACGCATGGCGGCGCAAAGAAGGTCATCATCTCCTCCCCGGCGGAAGGCGAAGACTTGACCATCGTAATGGGCGTCAATGATGAACAGTACGATCCTGCCAAGCATCACGTCCTCTCCAATGCCTCCTGCACCACCAACGGCCTGGCTCCCGCCGTAAAGGTCGCACATGACAATTTCAAGATCGTGCGCGGGTTCATGACCACCATCCATGCCTACACCAACGATCAGAAGATCCTCGATCTTCCGCATTCAGACCTGCGCCGGGCACGCGCCGCAGCAATGAGCATCATTCCGACCACCACCGGCGCGGCCAAGGCCCTCAAGCTGGTCATTCCCGATATGGCCGGCAAGCTGGACGGCTATGCCCTGCGCGTCCCCATCTCCACCGTCTCGGTCATCGATCTCACCGTTGAGCTGGAAAAAGAGACAACCACTGAGGAACTGCGCCAGACCTATCGCGATGCCGCCAAGATGCCCCGCTTCAAGGGCATCCTGCAGGCTGTGGATGAGCCGCTGGTCAGCATTGACTACAAGGGCGACCCGCACTCCTCCTCGATCGATCTGCCCTTCACCCAGGTTCTTGGCAAAGAGAAGAACAATTTTGCCAAGATCGTTGCCTGGTACGACAACGAATGGGGCTACTCCGTCCGCACGGCCGACCTGGCTGCCATGCTGGCGAAATCGCTCTAGGACATGCCTCTCAGGGCTCCGCGGCATCCAGTCGCGGAGCCCTGAGTGTGTGAATCCGGAGACACATCCATGAACAAGAAAACAGTCAAAGATATTGATCTCAAGGGCAAACGCGTGCTCATGCGCGTGGACTTCAACGTGCCCATGGCGGACGGCAAGGTCACGGATGACAAGCGCATCCGGGCTTCCCTGCCCACCATCCAGTATGTTTTGGAGCAGGGCGCCTCGCTCATCCTGATGAGCCATCTGGGCCGTCCCAAAGGCGGTCCGGACCCGGAGTTCAGCCTCAAGGCTGCTGCGGAAGTGCTGGCGGGTCTGTTGAACCGGCCGGTGCAGATGGCGCCGGATTGCGTGGGCGCGGAAGTGGAAAAGATGGCGCAGGCGCTCAAGCCCGGCGAGGTGCTGATGCTGGAGAATACGCGCTTCCACGCCGGCGAAGAGAAGAACGACCTGGACCTGGCGCGCCAGATGGCGGCCCTTGGCGATGTGTATGTCAATGATGCCTTTGGCTCTGCCCACCGCGCCCATTCCTCCACCGAAGGCATCGCACGCTTCCTGCCGGCTGTATCAGGTTTCCTCATGGAGCAGGAACTGGAATATCTCGGCCGCGCAGTTTCCAATCCGGAGCATCCCTACATCGCCATCCTCGGCGGCGCGAAGATCAGCGACAAGATCCTGGTTGTTGAGACGCTGCTTTCCCGCTGCGACAAGCTCATCATCGGCGGCGGCATGGCGAACACCTTCCTGGCGGCCAAGGGCTTCAATATGCAGGAAAGCCTGGTGGAGACCGCCTCGATCGATACTGCCAAGGGAATCCTGGCAAAATCCGCCGACAAGCTGGTCCTGCCCGTGGATGCGGTCATCGCGGATAAGTTCGCAGAAGATGCCCAAAGCCAGGTGGTGGATGTGGACAAGATCCCCGCCGGCTGGCGCGCCATGGATGTTGGTCCCAAGACCCTCGACCTGTACAAGCAGGCATTGCAGGGAGCGAAGCTCATCGTATGGAACGGCCCTGTGGGTGTCTTTGAGATGCCCAAGTTTGCCGAAGGGACCTTTGCTCTGGCGCACATGCTGGCGGACTCCGGTGCCACAACCGTGATCGGCGGCGGCGACAGCGCCAGCGCCGTCAAGAAGGCCGGCGTTGCCAAGAAGATGACGCACGTGTCCACCGGGGGCGGCGCCTCGCTCGAATTCCTGGAAGGCAAGGAACTTCCCGGCGTTGCTGCCCTCCAGGACAAGTAATGTCCATTGGATAATAGATTGCGGCAGGGAGATCTGTTCTCCCTGCCGTTTGTCTTATAATTACACTGCCGGTGAACTCAGGCCGGCCATTGCCCTCCTCCATCGCGCGGCGCTGATAGAAAATCCCATTACGGTCACTGCCGCCCACAAACACCAAAGGGGTTCCCCTCATGAAACGTAATTCCGTTCGTAGCCGGAAATTGGAAAATGAACAAGACCATCGCCGAAGCCCGCGAACTGGTCCTCCAGATGAACAGCGGCCTGCGGGCCATCACCGGCGTGGAAAAAGTTCTCTGCCCGCCCTCCACGGCGCTGCTGGCGGTTTCCGCCCAACTGGCAGGCACGGATATCGGTCTGGGTGCACAGAACATGCACTGGGAGGCGAAAGGCGCCTTCACCGGGGAGCTTTCTCCCGCGATGGTCAAAGAATTGTGCAATTATGTGATCATCGGCCACTCCGAGCGGCGCGCTTATTTTGGGGAGACCGATGAGACCGTCAATCGAAAATTGAAGGCTGCCCAGGCGCATGGATTAACACCGATCGTGTGTGTGGGGGAGACCCTCGAGCAGTATGAGAGCAACCAGACGAAAGAAGTGGTATCCCACCAGATCGCTCAGGGATTCAAGGAGACCGACACCGCCCTTGCCTCCGGAATTGTCGTGGCCTATGAGCCGGTATGGGCCATCGGCACCGGGCGTGCCTCCAGCGGGGAGAATGCCAACCAGGTGCTTGCGGAAGTGATCCGCCCCGCGCTTGCCTCGCTGTTCGGCGCAGAGACCGCGCAGCAGATCCGAATCCTTTATGGCGGTTCTGTGACTGCCGCCAATGCAGAGGAATTCTTCGGACAACCCGAGATCGACGGCGCGCTGGTCGGAGGCGCAAGCCTGAAGGTGGATGAATATATTGCCATCACACAGGCAGCCAGCCGCTGATGAAATTGGCCTCGGCATAGAGCCGCGGCCTTCCCTCTTGATCTGGTGAACGCGTGCTGAGTTCCATGGACGGCCTGCTCTGGTTCATTCTGGCGATCCTGGCGCTCCTATGGCTTCAGCGCGTCCTGCATCGCGAGATCCAGGCTGTCCTGCTGATCCTGACACGAAATCCAGCTCTGACCGTGGGGCTCTTCTCGCTATTCTTTTTTCCCGGTGTGTTCCTGCATGAATTCAGCCATTTCCTGATGGCGAAACTATTGTTCGTCCGGACGGGCGGTTTTTCCCTCATCCCGCAATCGCTCCCAGATGGACACCTGCGCATGGGTTACATGGAGACCGCGCAAACGGATGTTGCCCGTGACTCCCTTATCGGTGCAGCACCTGTGCTTGCCGGCGGGGCGGTCGTTGCCCTGATCGCTCTCTACCCGTTGAATTTGCTGCCATTATGGGGCGTGCTGCGCAGCGGCCAGTTTGACCTGTTCTGGCTGGGCATCACCCTGCTTCCGCAGATCAAGGATTTCTGGCTGTGGTTCTATCTGACTTTCGCGATCAGCAGCACCATGATGCCTTCGGAGTCGGACAGGAATGCCTGGCTGCCGCTGGCGCTCATCGTGGTCGGCCTGCTCGGTGCCGCTCTCCTGGCGGGGGCAGGCCCATGGATGATGACCTCGGTCACCCCTTCGATCAATGCCTTCCTGCGCAGTGCGGCGCTGGTGTTCGGGCTCAGCTCCGCCCTGCATGCCATTCTCTCCCTGCCCATCATGCTCGCGCACCGCGTCCTAAGCCGGATCACCGGCCTGGACGTGGCCTAAATCCCCTACGTTTAATTCTTTTTCCACCGAGCAATCTGGATGCTTACTCTGACGCGCACCCGCGCCTCCGCGCCGGCGGATGCCCATGCGGATCGCGCGGCCAGGAATACGCCCTCCTCCAACTTATCGAGAGCTTCCCATTCTGTCTCAACGAATTCCTTCATCTCAGATGGCCTGTCCCAGTAATAAAAATACGCGATGGACTCCTGGGCTTCCTTGTGGAACCAGTCTCTTGCCGCGGCCTCGGTCATAGCCCGCTCAGCCGCCTCGTCATCGGCTACCGCCGCCGGAAGGGAGGTCATTCGTCCGACTTCCAGATGTTCTTTCCCTCCGGCTACCTCCACCGGCCAGTTCGTCTCCAATGGGCGGACATCGAGGAGAAAGCCCCCCGGTTTGAGAACCCTGTGGATCTCACCTAGAGCATGAACCATGCTCTCATGCTCGATGCATCAGAGAGACCAGGCCAGGACCGCCAGATCGAATTTTTCACGGGCGAACGGCAGGAAGCGCGCATTGGCGGCGCTGAAATGCACCTTCCCGCGCAGGGTCACCGGCTGATCCACGCGCGCCACGCGCAGTGCATCGAGGTCCAGGTCGGTTCCAGTTACGCGCGCACAGGAAGGCGCATATAACCATGTCATCCGCCCCTCGCCGCAGCCGACTTCCAGCGCCTGCCGCCCTTTGAAGTCCATCATCCGCTGCAGGGCTTTGCTTTCGTTTCGTTCCGGGTCGCGCTGCAGGCTCATCCGGCATCTCCAATCCGCAGCACCTTTGCGCCGCGTATCTTCCCGTGCTTTAACTCTGACAGGGCCTGGTTGGCCTGCTCCAGCTCGAACTCCTGGTATTCCGGCTTGATCCCGGCCTGCGCTGCCAGCTGCAGAAACTCGCGGACATCCTGCCGGGTGACGTTGGCGACGCTCTTGATCTCCTTTTCCATCCACAACTGGGAGGGATAGTCGAGGGCCAGCAGGGCGGCCTTGTCGCTGTCTTGCTTGCGGATGGCATTGATGACCAGACGCCCTCCAGGCTTGAGGTGTTTTAATGCCTCCAGGTCTGGTCCCCATACCGGCGTGGTATCGATGATCGCATCCAGTTCTTGTTCCGGTTTTTGATCGAGGCTTCCTGCCCAGGCCGCGCCCAGCGAGAGGGCAAATTCGCGTTCCTCCGCGCTGCGGCTGAAGACGAAGACGGGGACATCCGGAAATTGATAGCGGGCCATCTTAAGCACGAGGTGGTTAGAGCCTCCAAAACCCATCAGCCCCAGCGCGCCGCCTTCCTGCAGGTTGCTCAATCTCATGGAACGATATCCGATCGCTCCTGCGCACAGTAGAGGCGCCGCTTCTGAATCCGTCAATCCCTCCGGGATCGGGTGAACGAAATCCGCCCGCGCGGTCATGTACCCGGCATAACCTCCGTCCACATCCCGCCCGGTGGCGCGGAATTCGGCGCACAGGTTCTCGCGCCCGGTTGTGCAATAAAGACAGTGACCGCAGGCTGAGGCGATCCATGCCACTCCCACGCGCTGGCCGGAGCCTTCGACCGTCCCCACCGCTTGATGTCCCAGTATGATCGGCAGCCTGGCCGGGGGCGTGCGCCCTTCGATTTCATCCAATTCCGTGTGGCATACTGCGCAGCGCGAGACGCGGATCAATACCTCGCCTTCCGCCGGGATCGGTTCCGGGATCTCAGCAGCTTGCAAAGCCGGGGAGTTCGGCCTCATCTCTCCAAGGCGGACCAGGAGCATTGCTTTCATGGGATTGTTTCATTTCTCCTTGGGGGGAAGGCTCAATGCAAAATCAATCCCTTCTTTGATCCATCCTTTAAGTTGCGCTTCTGTGCGGCAGCCCTCCGGTTCCACCACCAGCCAGCCCTTCATCGGACGGCCGGTCATATCGAAAGGACGCGTGTGAGGTTTTTTCATCAACCGGGCATGCTGCTCCGGATCCACGCGGACGATCATGCCCTCGCCATGCACCCCGCAGGCCATATTTCCATTGAGCAGGAAACCAACCCCTCCGAACATCTTTTTCTCTGCCATGCCCGGCAGGCCCTGCATATGGGCACGAATGCGCGAAGCAAGTTCGAGGTTGTAAGCCATTCTCGACTCCTAAATCCTGCCTCTCAGCGCTAGCCCGTCCCGAACTGACGGTCGCCCGCATCCCCCAGGCCGGGCAGGATGTAGGCGCGCTCGTTCAGACGTTCATCTACGGCCGCCAGGTGCAGATCAATATCCGGGTGCGCCTTTTGCATGGCGGCAATGCCCTCCGGCGCTCCGATGAGCCCCACGAACTTGATCTTCTTTACGCCCCAGCGCTTCAACACGTCTGCTGTGGCTGTAGCCGAGCCGCCGGTGGCGAGCATCGGGTCGAGGATCAAGCAGACCGACACGCGCGGCTCGATGGGCAGTTTGTTGTAATACTCTACGGGCTTGAGCGTATGTTCATCCCGGTACAGGCCAATGTGCCACACTTCCGAGGTAGGCATGAGTTCCCAGATGCCTTCCACCATCCCCAGCCCGGCTCTCAGCACGGGCACCAGGCCGATCTTCTCCTTCAACTCAACACCACGGGTAACCGCGAGGGGCGTCACCACCTCCCGTTGCGTGGTTGCCAGGTCCAGGGTGGCCTCGTAGGCCAACAGCCCGGCGATCTCGCGTACCAGCTCGCGGAATTTCTTGGGCTCTGTGTTCTTATCGCGCAATCGGGAGAGTTTATGGGCGACGAGGGGATGCGGGGATGCATATACATTCGACATGGCATTCTCCTGAAAGGGTACCTTTATTATAGTCTGAAGGTGACGTTTGCCCTATGAACTCAGGCTCTCGTTTAGTGTAGACTGGATTTGTTCCAGGAGGCTGACATGCAAATAACGGGCCTGCATATCCTGCTTACCTACCAGTGCATCTTCGAGTGCGATCATTGCTTTGTGTGGGGCAGTCCCAGGCAGGAAGGTGTTCTGAACCTGGCACAGGTTGAGGAGATCCTGCACGAGGCACGGGACAGCGGGGGTGGAGTGGATCTATTTCGAGGGTGGAGAGCCATTCCTCTATTATCCCATCCTGCTCCGCGGGGTGTATATGGCGGCCGCACAGGGCTTCAAAGTGGGAATCGTCTCCAACGCTTTCTGGGCTGTGTCGGTGGCCGATGCCTCCGAATGGCTGCGTCCCATGGCCGGACGTCTCTCTGACTTCACCGTCAGCAGCGACCTGTATCACGGCTCGGAGGCTATGGGGGAAAGACCGCAGAACGCGTTGGTGGCAGCCAAGTGGCTGAATATCCCCACCGGGTTGATCAGCGTTTCGCAGCCGGAAAAGACGGAAGAATCAGATCTGCAATCGCCGGAGTCCGGTGAGGTCATGTACCGTGGCCGGGCGGCTGAGGTGCTCGCCGGCCGCGCAGCATTGCACCCCTGGCAGGTGTTCGATACCTGCCCTCACGAGGACCTGCGTGATCCGGGCCGCATCCATGTCGATCCTCTGGGGAACCTCCACCTCTGCCAGGGAGTTCTAATCGGGAACCTTTTCGAAAAGCCCCTCAAGCAGATCTGCGCGGAATATGACCCGCAGGCCCATCCCATTTGCGGGACCGCTGCTGGAAGGTGGACCCGCTGCGCTGGTCGAAAAATATTTCCTCGCTCACGAGGATGCCTACGCGGACGCATGCCACTTGTGCTACTCCGCCCGCCTGCAAATGCGGGAGCGCTTTCCGGCTCTTCTCGCACCGGACCAGGTTTATGGAGTATTTAAATGATCGGCAATACCTTTGTCAGTTTCCTTTTGCATACCCCCTTGCGCAGCCTGCTTGGCGATACCATGGTGATCACCGTGACGGGACGCAAGACAGGCAAACACTATTCCGCGCCGGTGGGTTTCTTTGAAGATGGTAAGCGTCTGTGGGTGATGAGCAGCCGCGACCGCACCTGGTGGCGCAATGTGCGCGGCGGCGCGTGCGTGGAACTCTATTTAAAGGGACATGAAATTCAAGGCATGGCAGAGATCGTCGATGACGAGCTGGCAGTGGAGGAGAGGTTGGATGCCTATCTGCATGCCATCCCCACGGCTGCCCGCTATCTGGGTGTGCATCTGGAAAACGGACATCTTGGCCTCGAAGATGCCGCCCGCCTGGCGAAAGAGCGTCTCTTCGTCAAGATCGACCTCTCTGCCAACTGAGGCCGCGCTTCTTATCCAACTCTTATACAGGACGGGTAAAATCGAACCGGTAAAGCACGCCCCGGATCGGTTGCCCCGGCGACCGCTTGTTCAAGCTTAACTCATGTTTCTTGGGGGGGCGTGGATACTCTTCTTCGGTGTTTCCTCTCAAATTTGAACGCCCGCGCAATGCTGGCGCTCCTACAGGTCCTTTGTGTCAGCCCATCCATCCGCCGGTGATCCGGTCATAGAGTTACGCAATGTGGTCAAGGTTTATTCCACGGCCGCGGGCGATTTTCCTGCCTTGCGGGGTGTCAGCGCGCAGGTACACCAGGGCGAATTTCTGGGGATCATCGGAAAATCAGGCGCCGGAAAATCCACCCTGCTGAACATGATCAATGGCGTGGACCGCCTGACACGCGGCGAGGTCATTGTTAATCACAACGGCCGCTCTGTCTCCGTTCAGAAAATGGATGAGGATGCTCTGGCTCTCTGGCGGGGGCAGACCCTGGGCGTGGTCTATCAATCCTTCCAACTGCTTCCCATGCTGACGCTGGTGGAAAACATCACTCTGCCGATGGACCTTTGCGGGCTGTATAACGCGCGCCAGAGCCGGGAACGGGCGATGGAGCTTCTACGCCTGGTCGAGTTGGAGGAGCACGCGCGCAAGCTCCCCGCGCAGATCTCCGGCGGACAGCAGCAGCGCGTCGCCATCGCCCGCGCCATTGCCAATGACCCTCCCATCCTGGTCGCGGATGAACCCACCGGCAGTCTGGATTCCATCACCGCTGACCACATCTTCGAGGTCTTCGAGCGACTGGCTCACGAACAGGGAAAGACCATTCTCATGGTCACCCATGATTCCAGCCTGGCGGCGCGCTTCAGCCGCCACCTGACGCTGGTGGATGGGGTAATCGTCGCGGACAGCGAATCTCCAGCTGAAACGAGGCCCGAGTGAACGCGGCGGAACTCATGCCTGCCAACGCCGTCAGCCCTTCCGGTGCCGAGGGGATGATCGAATTGCGCGGCATCGAAAAAACCTACCGGAATGCTGCCGGTGAATTCCCGGTCCTCAAGGGCCTCGACCTGACCATTGGCCGGGGAGAATTTGTTTCCATTGTCGGTAAATCGGGCAGCGGAAAATCCACTCTGCTGAATATGATCACAGGCATTGACCATCCCACAGGCGGTCAGGTTGTCATCGGAGGGATGGATATTTATACCGGTGTGACTGAGAGCCGGCGGTCCAAATGGCGCGGCCGCAACCTGGGCATCGTTTTTCAGTTTTTCCAGCTCCTGCCCATGCTCACTCTTCTCGAAAATGTGATGCTGCCAATGGACTACGCAGACATGTATGACTTCGAGGAACGACCAGATCGAGCCATGGAATTGCTTAAACTGGTCGGCCTGGAGGATTTTGCCCGGAAGCTGCCGGTCCTGGTGTCCACCGGGCAGCAGCAATCTGCGGCGATCGCCCGCGCCCTGGCCTGCGATCCTCCTGTCCTGGTGGCGGATGAACCGACCGGTAATCTGGATTCACGATCCGCTGATGCGATCATTAATCTGTTCGAGAGTCTTTCTGTGCAAGGCAAGACCATCGTCATGGTGACGCATGATCCCTCGCTCACCTCACGAACCACGCGCAACATCGTCATTTTTGACGGCGAGCTGATCGATGAATCCATCTCCCGCGCCCTGCCGTCCCTGCGCCACCGGCACATGCTCGAAATGACCAAAAAGGTGCAGCAGCGGACCTTCGCTCCCGGGGAAACCATCCTGGCGCAGGGTTCCGCCGTGGAACAGGTCTTCGTGATCGCCCGCGGCTCAGTGGATGTGCTGGTCAAAGAAGGAATGGCCGAGCGGCGGGTGGCCGGGCTGGGAGCGGGTTCCTTCTTCGGCGAGATGGAGATCCTTCAAGATAAACCTGCCATTGCGACCATACGCGCCGGATGCGAGCCGGTGGAACTACTGACGTATCCGGTTGTTGAATTTAAGCAAATATTGGATGAATCTCCGATCACCTTGAAGGCCATCGAGAAGACGATACAGGACCGGCTGGGAGAGTTATCGGTCTCTGGGATCAGCCCGGGAGGGTGGCGTCCATGATGAGGCCTCGCTGGCGAAAGGTCATCCATGACCTGTTCGATAATCTTCCGCGGACGCTTCTGGTCGTCTTTTCGATCGCCGTGGGCATTTTCTCGATCGGCGTGATCGCCGGAGCCTATGTCATTATTGGTCACGACATGCCCATCTCCTATGCCGCCAATAATCCGGCCAATGTGGAACTGCGCATGGCGAACTTCGACGACGAAGTGCTTACTTCGGTGCGCAACTCGGATGGCATAGCCAGTGCGGAGGCTCGCCGGGTCTTTAACATCCGTGTGCGCGAGCCCGGGACCGAAAAATGGACGACTCTGGACATGGCGGCGCTGGATAATTACGAGCGCAACAGCGTGAACCTGCTCATTCCCATCCAGGGCGCCAGTATTCCCGGCAAGCACCAGGTGGTGATCGAGAAGGACTTGCTGAGCCACCTCAATATTCAGATCGGTGAACAGTTGGAGTTCCAGCTTCCCGACGGCTCCATCAAGACCCTGCCGGTCGTCGGGATCGTCCAGGACCCAAGTACCAGCGCCGGTGATTTCCTGGCCTCTCCCTACGCCTTCATCACCATGAACACGCTGCAGTTCTTCGATCAACCGCAGTTGTTCAACCGTATTTATGCAACGGTCGATACCGGCGGCAATGATCTGCCTCATATCCGGGCTGTGGGTTCCGACATCCAGGACAAGCTGGAGCGGAATGGGACGCTGGTCATCCGGTCGCGCTTCTCGGAATCTCACAAGCACCCGCTGGCCGATACCATCAACGCCATTTTGGGCATCCTGCTGGCGCTCGGCGTTTTGATCGTATTCCTCTCCAGCTCCCTGATCGCCAATACGCTCAGCGCGCTGCTTACCCAGCATCTGCGTTATATCGGAATCATTAAATTGGTTGGAGGACGCAACCGCCAGGTCCTTTTGATGTATCTGGCTCTCATCATAGCCTTTGCGATCATCGCCCTCGTTGATCGCCGTCCCGCTTGGAGGAGCGGGTGCCTATGGGCTGGCGGATTACATCTGCGGGGACCCTCAATTTCCGGCTGCTCGGATACCGGATCGTCCCCCTGGCGTTTTATATCCAGGTGGCTGTGGGAATACTTGTTCCCCTGGTGGCGGGATTGGCCCCCATCCTCAAAGGCTCCCGCATCACAGTTTTGAGCGCATTGAGCGGTGACCTGGCCCGCGATGAGAAACAGCCTGAACACCCGCAGGCACGTTTGCATTGGATGGACTGGATGCAGGTGCGCTTTACCCACATGCTGGCTGCCAGGGGTATCCACCTCCCGCGGCCGTTCGTGATCTCCCTGCGCAACACCTTCCGGCGCCGCAGCCGCTTGCTGCTGACCCTCTTTACGCTCACTATGGGCGGAGCTATATTTATCGGCGTTTTCAACGTGCGCGTGACGTTGCACGATTACATTTCCCAGATCGGTAAATATTTTGAGGCCGATGTCTCGGTCGATTTCGATCAGCCTTACCGCATCCGGGAGGTGCAGCAATTCCTCATGCAGGTCCCCGGTGTGACCGCCGTGGAAGGCTGGCAGTTCATGAGCGGCGAGCTTTTGGATGATAACGGTAAAGTCCTGGAGAACTTGAACATCTTCGGCCCGCCTGCGGACAGCCAGTTGATCGAACCACTCCTGGTCTCAGGCCGCTGGATCCAGTCCGGAGATGTCCGTAAGCTGGTAGTGAGCGAGGCTGCTCTCAAGCATTACCCGAACCTCAAACCCGGCGATAGCGTCCATATCAATGTCAACGGCAATAATGAGGTATGGGAGGTCGTCGGCATCTTTAAATTCGTGGACCGCGAAGGCGTTCTCGGTTATGCCCCCTTTGAATACATGTCCCAGGTCAACCATCTTGCCAACCAGTCTTATTCTTACCGCCTGGTCACTACCCGGCATGATCGCCCCTATCAGGACCACATCGCCGAGGTTGTGGATGGATTCCTGCGGGACAGGGGCTTTAAGGTGCGCTTGGCCCAGGCCGGGCGGGCCACCCTGGATACCGCAGTGGAAAGCCTGGATATCCTGGTCACCTTCCTGTTGATCATGGCTGTGCTCACGGCCATCGTGGGCTCCATGGGTTTGACCGGCACGATGGGAATGAATGTGCTCGAACGCACCCGCGAGATCGGCATCATGCGCGCCATCGGCGCGGATGACCAGGCGGTCATGCGCACGGTGATCGGCGAAGGAGTGGTGATCGGTGTGATCTCCTTCCTGCTGGCATGCCTGCTCTCCATTCCCTTTACCTATCTTTTATCAACGATCGTGAGCCTCGCCGTCTTCCAGACCCCCATTGCAGTCGTCTTCACGCTTTCCGGCTACGGGATCTGGCTCCTGCTGGTACTCGTGCTTTCCGCTGTGGCCAGTATCGTTCCCGCCCGCAATGCCGCCCGCCTCACCATTCGTGAGGTCCTGGCGTACGAATAAGAATACTGCGCCCTGTCAACCTTCCATGGACAAACCGCGGGGCGCATAAAGGATGGAAATCATGTTCGGACTGAAAAAAGCGATCTTTCCTTTGGTTCTGTTTAGCCTGGCCCTCTCCGCCTGCGCACCAGCCACCCCCACGCAGACGGCGGCCGTGACACCGGTCCCTGCATCGGCGGTTATCGCCGAGGGTCATATATTTCCGGAGAAATATACCTCCCTTTCCTTCCTGGCCTCCGGCGTGGTGGCGGAAGTGAAGGTATCCCAGGGAGACAAGGTCAAGCAGGGTGATGAGCTGCTGCGCCTCGAAAATGCCGACCAGGCGGAAGCCGCGGTGGTATCTGCCGGGCAGGCTTATGATGCCCTCCTGCGGAACTCGGCGGGCGACCATGCCGCGGCCTGGCAAGCCTACATGGATGCCCAGAAGTCGCGCGAGGCTGCCCAGAAACGCTGGAATGAAGTCAACCTGCGGGACATTGAGAACCGCATCGAAGACCGCACCCAGGACCTAAAAGACCGGCAGGCGGACCTGGATAAGGCGCAGAAGAAGTTCGACAGCTACAAGGATCGCGGGCGGAACGATGCCAACTATAAGAGCGCCGAGGATGAACTGGACCATGCACAGAGCGACTACGATGAGGCGCTGAAGAATCTGGAAAGCACCATCCGCGAGCGGGACGTGCCGCGTTCCAGCCTGGATGCCGCCCTGGCTGCCGAGGCCGAGGCGAAATACCAGTACGAACTCGGTCTGGATGGTCCCAACTCCGAGAAATTGGCGCTGCTCAAGGCGCAGTTGACCGCCGCGCAGGATACCCTTTCCAACTTCGTCATCACGGCTCCATTTGACGGCGAGGTGATGGACCTGGGAGTCTCAGCCGGGGATCTCGTCAGCCCGGGCCTCCCTGCCGTAAAAATGGCGGACACCTCCGCCTGGTACGTAAAGACCAGCGACTTGACCGAGCTGGAGGTGGTCAAGGTTGCTTTGAACCAGCCGGTGAGCGTCGTGCCCGATGCCATTAACGATTTGACTCTGACCGGCAAGGTCGTCCAGATCAGCCAGGCCTCCACCGTGCAGGGCGGAGATGTCCTGTACGAGGTTCGCATCAAGCTGGATTCGTTCGATCCGCGCCTCCTGTGGGGCATGACCGTGGAAGTCACGTTCGAGCCGGGCGAGTAGAATTTCACTGCCGAATGGAAAACCTTAAATCCACTTTATCTTCCTTTCCTACATGTGGGGAGAGGCTCGTTAAATTGCCCAATTATGGCGTTGAAATGCAAGGCGATTTGCGCGAGAATAGAACTGCACTCCGATAAAAAGCAAAACCGGTGAAAACCGGCGGCGCAAAGTCATGGACCTAAAGCGCTTCTAAATACTGAACTGCCAGGGCCGCCAGACGTATCGAAAATAGCAAAACCGGCGAAAACCGGCGACGCAAAGCCATGGGTCTAAAGTCATTCATAACCTGATCAGGACTGCCAGGCTAACCGAAAGGTAAAACCGGTGGAAACCGGTGGCGCAAAGTCATGGGTCTCAAGCCGCAAGTTGACCAGACCGCCAGACTGCCGAAGAGTGCACGATATGATTTGCAGGAGCGGGACGCCGTCCGCTCCTGCCTTTGTTTTAAACGCTCCTCCCTTTCCCTGCGGATACCTCCAATCAATGTATAATCGCGGCATGTCTGAACCCCGCCCAAGACCCCTCGACCCCGAATCAAAGCCCGAGGATCGAGTGGATAATGCCCTGCGTCCCCAAAAACTGGCCGACTTGATCGGCCAGGACCAGGTCAAGGAGAATCTCGGCATCCTGATCGCGGCTGCCCGCCAGCGAGCTGAAGCGCTTGACCATGTGCTCTTCTACGGACCTCCCGGGCTCGGCAAAACGACGCTTGCACATGTGGTTGCCAATGAGATGGGTGTCAATGTCAAGGTCACAGCCGGGCCTGCCATCGAGCGCGCTGGAGACCTGGCGGCCATCCTTACCAACCTGCGCGCCGGCGATGTCCTCTTCATTGACGAAGTGCATCGGCTGGGTCGTGCGGTCGAAGAGGTTCTTTATCCGGCCATGGAGGACTTTGCGCTGGATATCGTCATCGGCAAAGGCCCTTCGGCGCGTTCCATCCGCTTGAAACTCCCGCACTTTACCGTGGTCGGCGCAACCACGCGGCTGGCGCTGGTCACCGCTCCGCTGCGCGCCCGCTTTGGCGCGGTCTATCGCCTGGATTATTATGACCTGCCTGCCATGCAGGCCATCGTGAAGCGTGCCGCCGGGCTGTTGAAGGTGGATGTGGATCAGGGTGGTTTTGAGGAGATCGCCCGCCGGGCACGCGGCACCCCGCGTGTAGCCTTGCGCTTGCTGCGTCGTGTCCGCGATTTTGCCCAGGTGCGTGCCGATGGCATAGTCACCTCGTCCGTGGCGCGCGAAGCCCTGGACTTGCTGCAGGTGGACCCGCTGGGTCTGGACGATGTGGACCGCCGCGTGCTGAAGACCATCATTGAGAAATACGGCGGCGGGCCGGTTGGACTCAATACCATCGCCGCCTCCATCAGCGAGGAACAGGATACGATTATGGATGTCGTCGAACCCTACCTGCTCCAATTGGGCTTTCTGGATCGTACACCGCAAGGCCGCATCGCCACGAAATCCGCTTACGAGCACCTCGGTCTGGATTATCAGGCTCAGGGCCAGCAGCGCCTGTTGTAACCCGCTTATTTCATGGAAAACCTTGGACGCCTTCTAATGCTGGGGGGCATCGTGCTCTTCCTTGTCGGTGGGGGATTATTTCTCTCTTCGAGATTAGGCCTGCCTTTGGGACATCTGCCCGGGGATATCCGCATCGAGGGCCGGAACGGCACCTTTTACTTTCCGCTTGCCAGTTCGATCTTGATTTCTTTGATCCTGACCGTCTTATGGAATATAATCGCGCGCTGGCTGCATAAGTAATCCAGGAAAGTCTGTTTTCTTAGAGGTATGAAGAACATGTTGAAAGATCCTTTCCACTGGTTTCCAGGCCTTCTCTTTGGTACCATCCTGGGCTATTCCTTCCTCTTGATCTCTTTAATTGACAGCCTGCTCCCACGAATATTCAACGGCCGGCGTAAAGCCCCGGCAGTGATTGTTCAGGACCGCTGGTCTTTCCTTTTGATCCAAATCGCGGAGGTCCTGGCTTTGGGCGGCGGGCTGGTCTTGCGCTATTTTCGCATCGGGATCACCAGTGCATTTGTCCAGTACTCGGGGCTTGTCATTATGATCGCAGGTTTTCTCTTCCGGTCCTGGGCCATGCTAAGCCTGGGCCGCTATTTCTCACGGGTGGTTGAGATAGAGAGCGGGCATCATCTCATCACTGCCGGGCCTTACCGGTATGTCCGTCATCCGGCTTATACCGGCATGCTGATGATCTTCCTCGGTGCATTGCTGGGCATCGGCACCTGGGCCGGAGCGCTGTTGGGAATGCTGATTCTTGGCGCCGCCACTCTCTATCGGATCGGAGTAGAGGAAAAAGTTCTTCTCCAACAATTTGGAGAGGAGTATCGCCAGTATGGCGCCCGCCGAGGGCGTCTGCTGCCGGGTTTCTAATTGCATGCAGACCGCCGATTTTGACTATGAACTTCCGGAAGCCTCCATTGCACAGACGCCGGTTGAACCGAGGGATTCCTCGCGCCTGCTCGTCCTGCACCGGGATTCGGGATCGTTAGAGCATCGTATCTTCCGAGAGATCGGCGACTATCTCAAACCCGGCGACCTTCTGGTTCTGAATCAAACCCGTGTCATCCCTGCCCGCATTTTTGCGCGCAAGCCCACCGGCGGCCGCGTGGAGGTGCTCCTTCTCAGGCACCGCGATAGCGTAACGTGGGAAGCACTGGTAGGCGGGAAGGGCTTGCGTGTAGGAAAATCATTTGTTATTGAGTCAAGCGAATCAACCGGGAGCCAGGTTCACGGTGAAATCATAGAGGATTTGGAAGGCTCTGAACGACTTATCCGCTTTTCCGAGCCCATTGAGCCGCTTTTCCCCCAGATTGGGAATGTTCCACTACCTCCATATATCCACGAGAAGCTGAAAGACCCTGAACGTTATCAGACGGTCTATGCCCGCCAGCCTGGTTCTGCTGCCGCGCCCACCGCCGGACTGCACTTCACCACGCCGCTCCTCGATGATCTGCGCCTTAAGGGCCTGGAGTTTGCCTGGGTAACCCTGCATGTGGGGTTGGATACTTTCGCGCCTGTGACCGAGGCCGACCCCGCGGAGCACAAGATTCATACAGAATGGTGCGAGCTGCCGCAAGAGACCGCAGAACTGATCAATCGAACCAGGCGGGAGGGGAAGCGGGTCATCGCGGTGGGAACGACCTCCGTTCGGACGCTTGAGAGCGCACAAACTGGCCCAACAGGCATCCTCCCTTATCTGGGCGCCACCTCGCTCTTCATCCTTCCCGGCTATAAGTTCAAGGTGGTGGATGCCATGCTCACCAATTTCCACCTTCCCAAATCCACCCTCATCATGCTCGTCAGCGCCTTTGCCGGGCGCGAGCAGGTTCTTTCTGCATACGAGACCGCCATCCGCGAAGGGTATCGCTTCTACTCCTTCGGTGATGCCATGCTCATCCTGTAACGGCCAGCCAAGACACATTTCTCGTTCGGAGGCATTATGAATACTGGGATCGTTGGCAGCGGACTGGTCGGTTCGACAGCCGCTTATGCGCTGGTGATGCGCGGCGTGGGGCGCCGTATTGTACTGCTGGACCAAAACCGGGCACGAGCCGAGGCGGAAGCGGATGATATCCTGCACGCGGTCCCTTTCGCGCATCCGCTGGAGGTGTCAGCAGGGGATTATGCCGACCTGGCTGGCTGCAAAGTCGTGGTGGTAACAGCCGGAGTTAGCCAGAAGCCCGGCGAAACGCGGCCGGAATTGCTGGGAAGAAACGCCCAGGTGTTCCAGCAGGTGATCCCGGCTATTCTGGAGCATGCCCCGCAGGCTATTCTGCTGATCGCCACCAATCCGGTGGATGTGATGACCCATATCGCTGCCAGGGTGGCTGTAAAATTCGGGGTTGCCTCGCGGCAGGTGATCGGAACCGGTACTACGCTGGATACGGCGCGCTTCCGGACGCTGCTCGGGCGGCGGCTGAAGGTGGACTCCAGCCATGTGCATGCCTACGTGCTCGGGGAGCATGGGGATACTGAATTATTGGCATGGTCGTCCGTAACAGTAGGCGGCATCCCGCTGGAAGAATTCTGTACCGGCCGAGCCATCTCCATCTGCCCGGATGATTATATGGAGATCGATGATCAGGTCCGGCGCGCGGCCTACCGAATCATTCAAGGCAAAGGTTCCACCTACTATGGTATTGGCAGCGCCATTGCTCGCATCGTGGAGGTGATCCAGCAGGACGAGCGTTCCATCCTGACAGTTTGCACCCCGATGATGGAAGCGGCAGGCGTCAAGGACGTTACCCTTTCATTGCCCCATCTGCTCGGCGGGGAAGGCATCCTGGAGACCTTCTTCCCCAGATTGACCGAGGCGGAATCGCTTGCTCTGCGTGCCAGCGCGCAAGCGGTGCGGGCTATGATCGAGGAGGCGGGTGGACTCTAAGCGGTCTAAACATCTGGCTCGCACGGAGAGTTTTTCCCGCTGGGGTAAAATCCTGATATGAACCTCGAAGAATTAAATGCACAGATCATCACCTGCCGAAAATGCCCGCGGCTGGTAGCCTGGCGGGAGCAGGTTGCACGCGAGAAACGGCGCGCTTATCGCGATCAGGAATACTGGGGCAAACCCATTCCGGGTTTCGGCGATCCCGCGGCGCGCATCCTGGTGGTGGGGCTGGCACCCGGCGCACATGGATCGAATCGAACCGGCCGGGCTTTCACCGGCGATGGCTCGGGCGCATTTCTGTATCCCGCGCTTTTCCGCGCCGGCTTTGCCAATCAACCTGAGTCACGGGCGCGCGGCGACGGCCTCACCTTGAACGATCTCTATATCACCGCGGTGGCCCGCTGCGCGCCGCCTGCCAACAAGCCGCTGCCGGAGGAGCTGGATAACTGTCAGCCTTATCTAGTACAGGAACTTGCGCTGCTCCGGCCGCGCGTCATTGTGGTTCTCGGGAAGATCGCTTTTGACCGGGTCCTGCGTCTCCATCCCGGGAGCGGTTCTCTCAAGTTTGGGCACGGCGCGGAGTATCGGCTGGGTGTGGATGGATCCTGGCTGCTGGCCTCCTACCATCCCAGCCTGCAGAATACGCAGACGGGGAAACTCACGCCAGCAATGTTCGATGCCATCTGGACCCGGGCGCGACGGCTTGTGGAGCATGAATGAAGACTTTGAGAACCATTGCTCTGGGCCTCCTTGCCATTTTGTTCCTTGCGGTATTGGGGTTTCTCCTCTGGGCCGCCCTGCCTCTGCATGCTTCGGACGAGGCAATCACGGCCCTCCATTCAGATTCCACTGTAACAGTGACTCAGGATCGTTTCATAACATTCACCCCAGCCGCCCAGCGCCCGACTGCAACTGGTTTTATTTTTTACCCCGGCGGTCATGTGGAGGCAAACGCTTACGCAGTCCCCTTGCGCCAGATCGCGGCCCAGGGCTATCTGGTGATCCTGGTTCCCGTCCGCCTGAACCTCGCTTTCTTTGATATCAAGGCTGCTGAGCCAATCCTGACCTCTCATCCCGAGATCGAGCATTGGGTCATCGGGGGGCATTCGCTGGGTGGAGTGGCAGCCGCTTTGTTTGCCCGGGATCATCCGCAAATCGCTGGCCTTGTATTCTGGGCTTCCTATCCTCCCGATGCTTCATTACGAAGCTCCGATTTACGCGTCCTCTCGATTTATGGCACAAATGATATGGCAGGAGTCGAAAAGTTCGAGCAAAGCCGCGCCCTTCTCCCTGTGGATGCCAGTTTCATGGTCATTCAAGGAGGCAATCACTCCCAATTTGGCGATTATGGCCTGCAGCCAGGTGATAACCCTGCAGAGGTTTCGCGCCTCGAACAACAAACCCAGGTTGTGCAGGCGGTTGTCCACTTCCTTGCTTCCTTTGTCAAATGAGATGTTACAGGGAATAGCATGAGCACAAATACTCTTCTCACTCCAGGAGAGCCTGCTCCTGATTTCGAATTGGCAGATGTGGATGGGAACCTCGTGCGCCTTTCTGACCTTTCGGGAAAAAGCCCGGTGGTTCTGGCCTTTCTGCGCGGCTTCATGTGACCGTTTTGCCGCGCGCAGTTGGCGCGCCTGCGTCAGGATCATGCTCTCTTTGTTCAGCGCGGCGCCGTCATCCTGGCGGTGGGGCCTGACCGCAAGGAGGAGTTCATTCGTTACTGGAAGAATGAGCGCATTCCGTATGCCGGTCTGCCGGATCCCGATCACCGGGTTGCCTCGCTCTATCGCCAGCAGGTAAAATTGTTTCAACTCGGCCGCATGCCTCTGGTCTGTGTGGTGGATCTGCAAGGCCGGATCCGCTATGCTCATTACGGCGCCTCGATGTCTGATATCCCCTCCAATGAGGAGCTATTGCGTGTAATAGATGAACTAAACGCGGCGTCCTAATGTCATGACGCATCATACTCTTGGCTCCATTGCTTTTCTCGGTTCCGGTGAAACCTCTCTGGCGGGAGGGCGCATCTTTGAGAGCCTTGCCCGCGAGCTCCCTCGACCTCTACATATCGCCCTGCTGGAAACCACGGCCGGCTTTGAACTGAATTCCAGCCAGGTAGCCGGGCGAGTTGGTGAATTCATGGCGGCGCGGCTGCAGAACTACAAGCCGATTATTGACATAGTTCCCGCTCGCAAGCGCGGCACAGAATTCAGCCCCGACAATCCTGAAATTCTCACGCCGCTTCTCCAGGCGGATATGATCTTTATGGGGCCGGGCAGCCCCACCTATGCTGCGCGGCAGTTGGCGGGGTCGCTGGCCTGGGATCTCGTCCGTGCCCGGCACCGCCTGGGGGCTAGCCTGATTTTTGCCTCGGCTGCCACCATCGCCATCGGCGCATGGGCTCTGCCGGTCTATGAAATCTATAAGGTCGGTGAGGATGTGCACACGAAGCCCGGGCTAAACTTGTTCGCGGATTACGGAGTGACGCTGTCTTTCATCCCGCACTGGAACAATGCCGAGGGTGGGGTGGACCTGGATACCAGCCGCTGCTTTGTCGGCATGGACCGCTTTAATGAGTGGTGCCGCATGCTGCCTGCGGAGAATACAACACTGGGGCTGGATGAGCACACCGGTGTGATCATCAATTTTGAAAAAGAAGTCTGCGAGGTGAGCGGGGTCAGCAGTGTTTCGCTGGTGCGCGAATGTGACCCGGAGATATTCGCTTCCGGTTCCAGATTCCCTCTCAGCCGGCTCGGTGATTTCAAATTACCGGAGCGCCTGGAGGAAGGGATTTCCCCGCAAGCCTGGGAAATGGCTGTGCAAGCTCCTCTGTTGGAAGATGACCTTCCTCCAGCGGAAGTCCAGGAGCTGGTCAAACAGCGGGCTGCCGCGCGCCAGCGTAAGGATTTCGCCGAATCCGATCGCCTGAGGGATCAGATCGCCGCTCTCGGCTGGCAGGTGCAGGATAGCCCGGAAGGGCAAAAGCTGCTCAAGTCCTGACCGATTTCGCTTCCTAAAATGGGATACAATACGCGCACAACTCACAAGGAGTGGTGCATGCGCGCGGTGGACATCATCATTAAAAAACGCGATGGGGGGGAACTGAGTTCGCCCGAAATCAATTTCTTCATTCAGGGCTTTACCGCCGGTGATATCCCGGATTATCAGGCCTCGGCTTTTGCCATGGCCGTGCTTTTGAAGGGCATGACGCCGCGCGAGACAGCCGACCTGACAGTGGCGATGGCCCACTCCGGCCAGATGCTCGATCTGTCCGATGTGGTGGATATTGCCGTGGATAAACATTCCTCCGGCGGTGTTGGAGACAAGACCTCGCTGGCTGTCCTGCCCATGGTGGCCGCCTGCGGGCTGCCGGTGGGAAAGATGTCCGGGCGCGGGCTGGGTTTCAGCGGCGGGACGCTGGACAAATTGGAATCGATCCCGGGCTTTCGCGTGGACCTGACCACCCAGGAGTTCAAACAGCAGTTAAAGGATAAAGGCCTCGTGCTCACAGGGCAATCCCTTGACCTGGCACCTGCGGACGGGAAGATGTACGCCCTGCGCGATGTCACCGGCACCGTCCCCTCCACGCCTTTGATCGCCTCCTCCATCATGTGCAAGAAGATCGCCGCGGGCGCGCAAGCCATCCTGCTGGATGTGAAGATGGGGAACGGCGCATTCATGGAAACGCTGGAAGAAGCCCGCGAGCTGGCCGGCCTCATGGTGGACATCGGCCGACATGCGGGCCGCGAAACGGTGGCTCTCATTTCAGACATGAACCAACCTCTTGGCCACGCGGTAGGGAATTCACTCGAGGTCTGCGAGGCGTTGGATGCCCTGCATGACGGCGGCCCGGCGGACTTCCGCGAACACTGCCTGCATGTCAGCGCGCATATGCTTGTGCTGGGCAAACGCGCGGGTTCCCTGGATCAGGGCCGCAAGATGGCCGAAAAAGCCCTGTCCGATGGAAGCGCCTTCGAGAAATTCCACATACTTGTGGAAGCACAGGGTGGGGATGTGTCCTATATTGACGATCCCTCCAAATTCCCCGCTGCCCGCTTGATCGAGGTGGTGAAGTCCCCGCGCACAGGCTATCTATCCGGCATCCATGCCCGCACGGTGGGGGAGGCTTCTGTCACGCTCGGCGCAGGACGCGCTCGCAAAACCGATTCGGTGGATCATGCCGTTGGGTTCATCATCCACCATAAAGTGGGTGACCAGGTTAAGGCTGGCGAGCCGCTATTTACCATCCACGCCAATGACCCGGCGATCCAGGCGGAAGCCCGGGACAGGGTCCTTTCCGCACATACGTTTTCCGACGAGAAGGTTTCTCCGCTTCCGCTTTTTTACGAATAGCCACGCGGGGAAATGGTCAATTTTAGGGCAATAGTACCGTAAGTCTTGCGTTATTATTGAGAATCAGGCATACTTGTTTCAGGAGCGCATAGCCATGACAAAAGTATCTCTGCGTAATTATGATCGGGAGATTGAAGGCTTGGTTGACGGGAGCCGGCTGGATGAAGCCATCGCTCACTGCCGTCACATCCTGCAAACCTTCCCAAAGCACCTGGATACCTATCGCTTGTTGGGCAAGGCCCTCCTCGAATCTAAACGCTATGATGAGGCCGTGGATGTATTCTCGCGCATCCTTCAGGCAGTCCCTGAAGATTTTGTATCTCATGTGGGTATGAGCATCATTCGCGATGAGCAGAACCGGCTGGATGAGGCCATTTCTCATATGGAGCGGGCTTTTGAATCGCAGCCTTCCAATGCAGCCATCCAGAACGAACTGCAGCGGCTCTTCGGCCGGCGGGACGGGATCGAGCCCACCAAGATCCGCATGAACCGCGGCGCCCTGGCCCACATGTATGTACAGGGCGAGTTGTATCCCCAGGCGATTTCCGAGATCAAGGCGGTTCTGGCCGGGGATAACCAGCGCGAGGATATGAAGGCGCTGCTGGCCCGGGCATATTTTCATGCCGGGCAAAAAGCCGATGCCTCAGATATTTGCTCCCAATTATTGAATACATACATCTACTCCCTGGATGCCAACCGCATTATGGCAGAGTTGCTCCAGGAATCAGGCGGCATGGAGAACAGCCAGGTCTATCGCGACCGGGTCATTGAATTGGACCCGTATGCTGCCCACAGCACGGCCTCGATCTTCCGCTCCAATGAAGTGCCCGACGCCGCCATCAGCCTGGAGCATCTTGACTACCGCGGGGAGGAAGTGGAACAAGCTCCCGAATGGAAGCCGGAGGGTATCGGCGCGCCCGGCTCCCGATGAGCAGCCCGATTGGCTGAAGAAGGACTACTCCACATCCATGGATGAACCTCCGGCCACGCGTGCCGAAAGTCAGTCCGATCTGCCCGAATTCATGCGAGCGGCCGGTTGGATGGCCAGCAGTGCAGCCGAAGAGCCGCCAGCCCCGATCTCCGAACCTGAGCCTTTGGAGGATACCGACATCGCGCCCGGCGAAATGCCGGATTGGCTTGAAGGCAATGGCCCCCAGCGATATTGAAACGCCGGTCACCGCGGAACCGCCATTAACTTCCGCTCCTTCCGCAGATGCAAGCGATTGGTTAAAAGATCTGGAGGCGCAGCAGGAAGAACCTTCCGCGGCTCCTGAAGAACCAGCCGCATCTTTTACAACCACGTCCATGGAATCCATCGATTGGTCATTCGATCAGCCAGAGAAATCCCCGGATGCCGTTGAGCCTTTTGAGGCTGTAGAACCCACCGAAACCCCTGAGATCCCCGACTGGTTGAAGAATGTGGAAGCTTCCGAGCCCGATATGGCTCCTTCTTCCGCGGAAGCCGAGCTCCCCGATTGGCTAAAGCCAGTTGCAGAGGAGACCACTCCCGCAGCTGCTGAGCCGGAACCGTTCATCGAGGAATTTCCTCCGCTTATTACCCCGGTCGAGCCGCTCACAGCGCCGCCTTCCCTGGAATCCCTGGGAACATCGGCCAAGGAACAGGATGACGCCATGGCCTGGCTGGAGAGCCTGGCCGCGAAACATGGCGCCAAGGCGGAGGAACTCGTCACGGATCCCAATGCGCGCAGCGACAAACCGCCGGAATGGGTGGAGCAGGCTAAAGCGCTTGGCGAAGCCCAGCCGATCATCCCCGAGCCTGCTCCTCAGGAGCCGGTCTTCCTGGAACCTGAACCTGAACAGCCCTTTGAACCTGTCGAGTCTCCTTCATACGCAGAGCCGATCATGCCCGGGCTGGAAGGCTCGCTCCAATTCGAAGGTGGGGATACCATTCCCATGATCGTACCGGAGCCTGAAACACCGGAAGAGCCTGCCGTCGAGCCCGTTGAGATGCAAATGCCGGAGTCTCCCAGTGGAGCCCGAACCCGAAGTCGCGGTCCCGCCAACCGAACCGGAGCCCTTCGAACCCATCTCCGATGCGACGGGCATCTGGCTGCGCAGCCTGGATGAAAAGGAATCCATCATGCCGGCTGGCATCGAGGATGTCTTCGCTTCCGAGACCAGCTCGATGGAAGCAGTGGAGCCCGTTGAAACTCCGCCGGCCCCCTTCCATGAACCCGAACCGGCGGCAACGCCCGAGGAAATCCTGCCAGCCTTTGAGTCTGAGGCGGTCCCCACCGAATCCAGCGACCTACCAGACTGGCTGCGCGACCTGGACCGGGAAGAGAAATGGCCTCAGCCTGTTCCCGTGGATGATGATGAGATCCCCGCCTGGCTTCAAGGGGAGTCGGAACCAGTTTCCCAGGCTGAGCCTACCCAGCCGACCGATTGGCGTCCTGTTGAAGCCACTTCCGGCCTGGATCTAACTCCGGCCGAAATGGATACCGTCCCTGAGCCGCCGCAAGATTATCTGACGGAGCTGCAGGAATTACGTGAGCAGCCCCTCGAAACCGAACCGGAACCTGTCCTGCCGATGGAACCAGTTTCCGCGGCTGTTGAGAGGGAAGTGGAGCTGGAATTGGAACCGGATCTGGAGCAGGAGGCGGAGTTGGAAGCACCACAGCCGACCACGCCGTCCATGGCACAGCGTCCCCATCGAGCCGGAAGCGCCTGCCATGGCGCCAGTTCAAGCCGAGCAGCCTGGAGCCTGGCAGCAAGCCGGCCGTCACTCGGCGTCCAGTCCCGCGCCCGCCCTTTGAGCGCAGACCGGCTGCCGCTGAGGTGGGCGAGTCTGCTCTGGCGCTGGGTCGGTCGGAAATGAACCGCGGAAACATCCCTTCAGCCCTCGACCAGTATGGAAAGCTCATCAAGAAGGGCCGCTATCTGGAGGAGATCATTCACGACATGCGCGAGGCTTTATACCGCTATCCCGTGGAGGTCACCATCTGGCAGACCCTCGGAGATGCCTTTATGCGGGAGAACCGCCTGCAGGAGGCTTTGGATGCCTATACAAAGGCAGAGGAGCTGCTTCGCTAGCAGATCGGATTTTCGTTTCGGTCAATGAATAACCCAACTCGGGGCTTGTCCCCGAGTTATTTTGCAGACCTGGAGGAAATTGTGGAAAGATCGTTTGTGATGATAAAACCCGACGGGGTTCAGCGTGGCTTGATCGGGGAAGTGATCTCCCGTCTGGAGCGCAGGGGACTGCGCTTGGTCGCGGCGAGGTTCATGCAGGTAAGCCGGGAGCTTGCTGAAACTCATTATGCCATTCATAAGGGCCGAGATTTTTATGATCCCCTGATCGCTTATATCACCTCCGGCCCGGTCATGGCGATGGTCTGGGAGGGCCCCAATGCTATTGCGGCGATCCGACAGACCATGGGATCCACCAAGCCAACGGAGGCTGCACCCGGCTCGGTACGCCATGATTACGCGCTGGAAGTCGGGCGGAATCTCACGCATGCATCGGATGGCGGCGCGACCGCCGAAACCGAGATCGCCTTATGGTTCAAGCCTGAGGAATTGGTGGATTGGTCACGCGACGTCGACCGCTGGATCTTTGAGAAGAAATAAAAAATCGGGCGGCAGGGTATCCTGCCGCCCGATTGCTTTGAACTATTGCAGCCTCAGCAAGACTTTTCCCTCGCCCCATAATTCTTCAAGCGAATAATAGCCTCGCTGGTCCGGCGAGAAAAGGTGTACAACGACATCGCCGTAATCCACCACCAGCCAACCATCCCGCGCCTGGCCTTCCTTGCGGCCTTTGCGCTTGTGCTTCTTGTTGATCTCCTCCACAACGCCGTCGGCCAGTGCGTTAAGCATGCGGTCACTGGTCCCGGTGCAAAGCACAAAATAGTCGGTAAAAATACCCAGCTCCTTCAGGTCAAGGAGCACGATGTCCTCGCCCTTTTTGTCTTCGAGGGCGTTTACGATCTCGCGTGCCAGGTCAAGTGCTTTCAGTCTTCACCTCTGAGGTTTTAAGTTTTGCCGAGAACAGGGGAGCGTATACCGAGCCGCCCGGCCTGAGGTCGCTTTTCATCAATGTGATGGCCTCCACTTCCGTGTGGCCGATCTGATCGATTTGGATGGTTTCCAGGGTATGCCGAAGTTGCTGCAGGTCTCCTGCAGCCGCATTGTCGCGCACCCTTCCGATGGTCAGATGAGGGGAGAAGGGACGCTCCTCCGAGGGGTATCCCAGCCGAACCGCGGCGCCTTCCAGGTGATATTGCAAAGCTTTCAGCTCAGGCGGGACCTGCGCTCCGACCCATAAAATTCGCGGCCGCTTCGTTCCGGGGAAGGCCCCCAGACCTCCGATACTGAGTTGGAACCGGGAAAATTTCGTCGCTTCGATTTCCAGCATCTGGTTCAGGAACTGAATGTTCGCCGGGGAGGTATCGCCCAGGAATTTCAAGGTTAAATGCAGATTTTGGCGCGGTACCCAGCGCACGGAATCTGAACTTGCGGCTTCCCGAAGCTGTGCTGTCCGGTTGTAAATGGCTTCCTGAAGGACAGAGGGGAACTCGATGGCGATAAAGGTTCGCAGCAGGCTCATGCTTACCGGGGATATTCGCTCTGGATGACCCGGTCCACGGCATGTTTCAGGTCCAGGAAACCCACCGGTTTGGTGAGATATAACGATGCGCCTGCATCCAGGCCGATCTTGATATCACCGGGCATGCTCTTGGCTGAAACCACAATCACAGGGATATCCTCAAGCACGGGGTCCGTGCGCATGAAGCGCAGAACCTCCAGCCCGGAAACATCCGGCATCATGACATCCAGGATCACCACATCGGGACGGTTGTTGGAAAGCGCTGCCATGGCCGGTGCGCTGTTAAGCAGCTTCAATACGCGGAAACCACTCACGCGCATCATTTCGGCGAACATTTCCGCGGCGTCCGGTTCATCCTCGATGATCATCACGGTCTTGTTTTCAGTGGTCATAAGCTATAAAAATAGCATATTCAGGTTGAATATGCAAGGGTAGGCGCGGGGGAGCGTAAAAATCATTCAGAATCGGGAGTCTAGAAACAAGCTACAGGAGGATGAATGACCGACCTTGAAATGTTCAGACAGCAAAAGAACGATTTCTTTGAACATCACCCGCAGAGTCCGCTGACCCGGGAGCAAAAGATGGATTTTCACGGACTGAACTATTTTCCCGAGAATGAGGCCCTGAGGCTTGAGGTGACCGTGGAACCATTCAACCCCAGGGAAAAGATGGAAATGCAGACAACCACGGGGGATTCTCAGGTCTATGAGCGTTATGGCCGCTTCAAGTTCGAAGTGGACGGCCAGCCCGCTGAATTGACTCTTTACAGCAGCGCCGATGGTTTTTTCCTGCCATTCGTGGATTCGCTAGCCGGCACGGAAACTTATCCCGCCGGGCGCTACCTGGAACCGGAGCAGCTCCCGGGAGGCCGATTTCTGGTGGACTTTAATGAGGCCTACAATCCGTACTGTGCCTATAACGAAGCGTGGTCCTGCCCCATTACCCCGTTCGAGAATCGCATCAAAGTTCCGATCCGAGCCGGGGAAAAACTATTCCATTAAATCAACAGGGCCTCCGTTCGGAGGCCCTGAATTTTTCAGGGGGTCTTGGTTTTCTGGAGGATTTCCAGCAGCGCCTCATATTCCTCGCAGCAGTCGTGACAGCCGTCCATATGTTTGCGCAGCAGGGGCATGATGCGGGCTGCGTCTTGCCCGCGCAATTCCAGCTCGGCATACTGGTCCACCACCGCGAAGACATCGTCGCAGGTGCAGGTTCTCTGCCTGGTCGTCCTCCTGTAGCGAACGGATCAGACTCTGGATGATCTCATCCGGGATGTGTTCATCCTGGTGGTGGAAAAGCGAGCGGATCCTGTGCAGAAACTCGTTTGTTTTCATTCGGACCTGAACCCTAGACGGTGAGCCGCCGCTCCTTCTTACTTGCTTTCAAAAGCTGCCAGAACTTCCTGCGCATCGAGGTCCTCCTGCGCCAGGCGGCGCTTAAGCCGCAGGCGCGCGTCGTGCAGGAGCTTGTAGAGGGCGTTCCGGTTGGTCTTCATGCGCCGCGCAGCTTCCTCCATCGGGACGTCCTGCAGGCCCAGCAGGACAATGGCCTGGCGCTGTTTGTCGGTCAGCTCCTCCTCCAGGATGCGGCGGATGTGGGCCAGCATGTCGGCGCGCTCGGCGCTGGTCTCCGGTCCTGCGTGGGGATCCGCCATCAGGCTCTCGGGAGCCGGGTTGTCTTCGCTATCCACCAGCTCATCCAGCGAGGAATCCTGCCAGCGTTTCCGGCGCAGCTCGGTCAGAGCGATGCGAATGGCGATCTTGTGTACCCAGGTAGTGAACATGCTGCGGCCCTCGAAGGTGTCGAGTTGATCCAGCACGCGCAGCAGTGTTTCCTGCGTTACTTCCTCCACCAGGGGTGTAAAGAGGGGGTCATCCGGGGAAAGCCAGCGGGAGAGAGCGTAAGGAAGTCCCTTTTCCACAATCGAGTGCAGATCGGCCAGCGCGGCCTCGCGCACCGCCCCTGTGGAACGCAATTCCTCCAGCCAGGCATCATTTGATCGAGGATCCATAACAGGAGGATTATACCCGAAGCACTTTCCGACCTTATGTCATTGCGGGCGAGAGAGTGTCGAAGAGGGAAGTAGGACCACTCTGCAATTTCCTCCCTCGGCCCCTTCGCCGGGAGGCTGAGAGGGCACCCGCTGCTTTTAGCCTCCATGATGGACGCTCTCCAGATTTGAATTGATAAAATTATTTTTTTCCTGGATTCAATTTTCCCCGACCGCCAGATGTGGGGTTTGATCGGATGGAATGGGAGCTGGTGCCCATATCTTGTGGGTGTCATTGCGAGGGACAATTCCGCCTCAATTCCCCTCTACTCCGTTTCGGGGAACTTGTCCTGCCCCGGGGGGATCCCTAACGGGACACTTCGCGGGGCTGTTCGCGAAAAGCCGCCCGCCCGAGGCGCGTTAGAACGGAGATAATATAGAACATATATTCTAGTTTGTCAAGTGGAAAACGGGAGTGTCCAAGAGGGGAAGTAAGACAACTCTGCCATTCACCCCCTCCACCCCTTTGCCGGCAAAGTGATCGCGCAGCACTCGAACCCTTCTGTAGATAAAAAACCGCCGCAAAAATGCAGCGGTTTTGTGGGCGCGGAGGGACTCGAACCCCCGACTTCCACTGTGTGATAGTGGCGCTCTAACCAACTGAGCTACGCGCCCGGGCTCGAAGATTATAGCCGAGGCCCTTGCCTTTTGCAAGACCTGCCTATCCAGGAGGCAGATAATCCAGGGGGTTGACAAAGTAGGTCGGCGTGCGAATCTCGAAATGCAGGTGCGAACCGCTGGAGTTGCCCGTCGATCCGAATGCACCGATGCCTTCGCCCTGACCAACACTCTGTCCGCAGAAGCGATACAGCGCGCTCAGATGCCGCGTAGAGGGTCTGGAACCCGTCGCCGTGATCGATCATGATCATGTTGCCATAGCCGTAATTGTTCCATCCGGCATAGACCACCACGCCAGCGTCCGCGGCATAGACGCCCTCGCCTTCGTTACCGGCGATATCGATACCCCAGTGGTTGGTCTCGGGAGAGTAGGTAAAGCCTGAAAGGTAGTGCTTGGCTGACGGCCAGACGAATGTTCCATAACCCACCGCGCCGCCGCTGACCGGGTCGCAAAAGCCCGGTCCCAAAACCCGCGCGGAGGAAGGGTTCTCGCGCGTCACGCCCAGAGGCGCGCTCCAGGAGACGAATTCACGCGTCCCGCCGGGAACGATCAGATACGTGCCAGGTGCAATATTCGGCGCGGCGTAATCGCCAATGGTGGCAGCATCCAGGTGGTTGGCCGGGTAGTTCACGA
Organism: uncultured Chloroflexia bacterium; assembly: GCA_963809585.1. Classification (GTDB taxonomy): domain Bacteria; phylum Chloroflexota; class Anaerolineae; order Anaerolineales; family Villigracilaceae; genus JACPVF01. The sequence continues at coordinate 202,853 of CAWEKL010000003.1, forward strand.
TGACTTCCGGCGCAACACCGAAATACTTGGCTACCCCGTTCAGCCCGTCGCCCTTCTGCCATTCGTAATAAGTTCCATCGATCGGCATGATATTGAGCACCTGGCCCGGCTTCAAGTTGTGAGGATCGTCAAGCAGGGTGCCGTAATTGCCCCATATTAAAGTTTGCGGCTTCAATCCGTATTTTTCGGCAATTCCAAAAATGGTATCGCCTTTTTCCACAGTGTATTTGACGATCTCCTGGCGCGGACGGGAGGGGATGGTTGTATGCAGCTGTGCCAGCCGCGAGATGCCATCCCCCGAGGAAATGTCCTCAGGCCCCGCTATTTGGGGATTTACCGGCGCAGCCGCGGCTGCTTCGGTGGCGGCTGAAGCCGGGGCATTCATTGCCCGCTGGCGGTAAAGAGTTTGCGTCAACCAGATGACCCCCACGAGAGCCACCACCGAAAGGACATGGGTGCTGGTCCGCAGGAGGCCTTCTCCCAATCCCATTCGCAGCAATGCATGGGTCCATTTCGAGAAAAATCCAGGCCGATCCAGCCTGGCTTCTTTTGATTGCTTCGCATCCCTCTGTGATTCATCGGGAAACGGTCGGTTGTTCATAGTCCATCATGATAACAGGCGGATTTCTGTCCCGTCAAGCCGGGAACCTAAACGTTAATCCTGCATTAACCCTCCGAAAGGCGAATATTTGGGTTCCGGGCGTGGATAACTACGAAAGCCAGCAGCAGCAGGCTGCAGCAAGCCAGCATGGCGGCTGGCAGCCCCCAGACCTGTACGATCCAGCCAATAAGCAGGCTTCCAAAAGGAGCCACGCCTTGGAGCGCCCACAAATAGGTGGCGAATACCCTCCCTCGCATGCTGTCTGGAACCTGGATCTGGATCATCGTGTTCATGCTGACCAGTTGGATGACCGATCCCCAGCCGATAACGGCCAGCAGGAGGAGCGCCAGCGGAGTTTGCCGGACCCCGCTGATCAAGAGCAATCCGAGAACAAAGGCAAACTGGCCTAAGATCATTACGATCCCCTTGCGGCGGTAGGAGTGGAAAAACGTCGCGATCAATGCGGCGGCAAGGGCGCCCACCCCTTGGGCGATATAAAGCTGGCTGGTGCGTTCTGCGATGAGCCTCTCGGTATCCTGGAGGGTATGCAGGACATCGCGGCCTAATGTCGGTATTTGTTGCAGCAGGGGCAACCCGAAGAAGCCCACCAGGGCTGCCATAACGATGATTGAAAAAACAACCCCATTCTGGCGGATATAACCCATCCCCTCGCCGAACTCCGAGAGGAGGTTTTTTCCAGTCTTTTCCTCACGGGGTACTGTGTAACGTGTGCGCGCCACCAGCAAGCCGAGGATGACGAACAGGAAACTGAACCCGTTCAGGAGGAATGCGGTTCCTTCGGAGCCGGCTGCCATGAAGGGTGCCGCCAGCGAGGGGCCGAGAATGCGCCCCAGGTTAAACGCAGTGGTCTGGAGGGCAATAGCGCTGGAAAGCCCGGCGCGGCCGGTCAGCTCGATCAACATCGACTGCCGGGCTGTAATCTCCACTGCGCTGGCCGTGCCGAAGGCAAAGGCAATGGCGGCGATGTGCCAGATCTGGATGCGGCCTGTGAAGGTCAGGGCTGCCAGTATGAAGGCCAGGATGGCCATGACCCCCTGGAAGAAGATCACCGTCTTGCGTTTATCCCAACGTTCCACCAGCACCCCCGCCGGAAGTGCAAGCAGCAGGGTCGGCAGGGTGGTGGCGAATCCGATCACTCCGAGATCAAACGGGCGGCCGGATATGCGATAAGCCAGGTAGGGCTGCGCGGTGCTCTGCATCCATGTGCCGATGACCGAAACGAATTGGCCGACCAGGAAGATGATAAAGTCACGGGACGCGAGGGCAGGAAACCGATGGATGAGGCTGGTTTGAAATCTGTTCATGGAGGCGGTTGGCTGCCGTCAAATTTCCCGAAGTTATTGGCCGGGCTGGATAAGCGCCGGTTGATCGTTTTCCGGGCTGTTCACCAGCATCGAGACCGGGTAGGCTTCCATCCTGCCGGCATCGAAGGGTTGGAGTAACGGCATCAGGCTCTGTGGAGTCCGGGGAGCAGGGTCCAGCCATTCCTCATACTGTTCCGGGCTGAGGATGGCAGGCATGCGGTTGTGAAGCTTCTCCATGAGCTGGTTGGGTGCGGTGGTGATGATCGTGGCGGTGCGAAGGGAACTGCCTTCCGGCGACTGCCATTCATCCCAGAGTCCGGCAAAAGCGAATGGCTTGTGATCCTTCAGGAAGATAAAATGTGGAACCTTGATCTTTGTTCCGGGCCGGCTCTGCCATTCATAAAATCCATCGGTGAGGATCAAGCAGCGCTTGTATTTGAAACTGCCGCGGAATGAAGGCTTCTCGGCCAGTGTTTCTGCACGGGCATTGATCAGGCGGCTCCCGATGGTCACGTCCTTTGCCCAGGAAGGCACCAGCCCCCAGATAAAAAAGTCCGCCGCGTGCCTGTCATCGTTGGGGATGGCCAGGATCGGCTGGGTGGGTGCAATGTTATAGCGAGGCGCATACTTTGCCGGCAGGCTGTAATCTGAAAACGCCTCCCTCAGCTCGGCTGGATCAACAGTAAGTGTAAACCGTCCGCACATATTTCATCCTTTCTCTATTCTTTACCGGCGGCAGCATACCGCCGGAATTAAGTCCGCAGTCTTCTGAAGTCTCCCTCGCGCACTGTCAACCCGCTGGCGTCCAGGTGCTCCAGAAGGGCCTGCGCATATTTTCGTGTTGTTCCAAAAAGATCGCGCACTTCAGCGAGTGTGATCTTTCCGCTCGCCGTGATAAATTCAACGACCTTTTTTCTCATGGTCTCATAATCCGTACGGAGGAACACCACATCAGCAGAGACAGGGACCATCTCTCCGGACTCGATCAGTGCAGCCAGAACCTCCTGGCCCAGCAACTCCTGACATTCCTTGATGGAAGGGGTGGAATAAGGGGCGGCATGAAATCTCTCGAGGAGAGCCGCGATCCGGGCTTCCTGATCCTTCGTGTAATGGATGTTATGTCCGGGCAGGGTAACTATATTTCCGATCTGTTCCAGCAGACCTTCGCCGCCCAACTTGCGGAGCACTGCCTGAAAAGCCCGGGTATCCAGTTTAAGCCTGCTTTTCAGTTCCTCGCGCGGCATGCCGCGACGGAGGGGGAAACTCTCATGATACCGTGCAATTTCGGCCGGGACGTTATTCTTCAACGACTCCCACTCCGGCACAGGCATGGCGAGGAGGTCCGCCACACTGGAAGCGGTCCCTTCTTCCATCAAGATAAGTTTGCCCTCCGCCAGCAAATCATCCAGCCCTTGGGATGCCATCCTGTGTTCGAGGCGGGAGCTGGCTGCAATCTCGGACAGCGTGGCCAGCCTGCTGGCGACTGCGGCTTCATACAATATCTCCGCCGGGGAACCTTGCAAGCGGGCTTTCAGCGATTGAAGCATTTTTTCATCGAACCGTTTATGGCGACCTGAGGGTTGGGGGTCTACCACCAGACCGCCTCCCAGGGTTTCGCCGGGAGAAGGACGCCGCAAGATATAACGGTCTCCGCGCACAGCAACAATGGGAGAGCGGAGGTCAAGCTGTACCCAGCCTTCCTCTCCCGGATGAAGCTCATCCGTTCCCAGCAGTCTGAGGCGCCCCATGGCCTCGCTTGCGCCCGTGAAGAATTTGATCTCCGTGCCATGACGCAGCGATCCTGAGGCATTCTCCAGAAGCCGGAATTGAGCGTCCAGCCTGCGCACAGCCTGGTATTGCCCGGGATGAATGACTGTCTCGCCTCTGCCGATCTCGCCCGCGGCCACCCCGGAAAGGTTAATGGCGGTCCTCGAACCGGGGATGGCACTCTCCAATTTTCTTCCGTGGGTTTGCAAGCCGCGTATGCGCGCCTTCCTTCCACTCGGAAGGATTTCAACTTCATCCCCGGCGGCAAAAATGCCATCGCTGAGGGTCCCCGTTACCACTGTGCCAAAGCCGCTCATGCTGAACACACGGTCAATCGGCAAGCGGGCACGCCCGAGGTCAGGTCGTTGAGGTGCCTCTTTCAGTTTGTCCGCTATGGCCTGTTTTAATTCCTCCAGCCCCGCTCCGGTGCGTGAGGAAACCCGCAGAATGGGCGCGTCCATTAAGATGGAATGGGATGTAATCGCGCGCACATCGGCTTCCACCATGGCGAGCCAGCCGGCGTCTGGGACAAGATCGGTCTTTGTCAGGACGATCAGGCCGCCCGGTACTTTCAAAATGTCAAGAATGGCCAGATGTTCGCGTGTCTGCGGCATGACACCCTCGTCAGCCGCCACCACCAGCAGCGCGGCATCAAGGCCGCTTACGCCAGCCAGCATATTCTCAATAAAATCCCGGTGCCCTGGGACATCCACGATCCCCACTTCTTCCCCGTCCGGCAGGGTCAGCCAGCCGAAGCCCAGCTCGATCGTCATCTCCCTCTCCTGCTCTTCCTTGAGACGATCGGGATGAGTACCGGTCAGCGCGGCGATCAGGGTGGATTTCCCATGGTCCACGTGCCCTGCGGTACCAATAACATGCATGATCGATCCGTATAGCTCGGAATTTCCCTGACAATGGGGCGGACTAGCGGCTTGACTTTCGAGTCGTTTTCTTGGAATGGCCCATGATGCGCTCATAGGAAGTGAGCCACTGGTGAGCAACGTTCATCAGCTCCTGAAGCTGCTGTTCGGTGGCGCCGGCTGTCTGGTGGAGCTGGTCCTGCACGATCTGGGCACCATCATCCAGCGCGGTCAACCGCTCCTCCATGTGATCAATATCCTTACGCAGCTCGCGCATGCCCTCCTCTTGCGAGAGGGAATAGCCGGTCCAGCGCTTCTGATCGTCGGCCTTGAACGTTACCCATTCCTGGCGGACTCGATCTTCTGCGAGGCGCTGCATCTCGGACACCTCGTTGATCCGCCGCTCCAGTTTAGTATTGAGGTCTGCATAGGTTTCCTGGGCCTTTTTTGCCGAGCGCAGCATATCATCCAGAACAGCCACCTGTGCATCCAGGGTCTGGCCCTGCTGCTTGAACTCCTCGTATTTATCCAGCCATTCCTTCACGGAACGCTCGCGTTCCGCATGCACCATGGACTGCTCTTCGATAAAGGCCGTCTGCGCTGCTTTTCGCTCTTGTTCCAGATTATGCAGTTCGTGAATGCGGTTGTCCATGTTGCGCAGGAGGTCCACATTCAGTTCCATCTTCTCACGGGATTCTTCAACCCGCTTGCGTATAGCCGCTAGTTCTCCCTGAAGGTCCGCAACGCGTTTAATATCCTGCCGCCGGTTCTCGATCAATACCAATTGGCCGTTCTTGGTCTCCTCGTTGGCTTTGGCCACCTCATCAATGCGCGGCCTGAATAGGTTAAAGGCTTCATTCAGGCGGTTCTGTTCCAGAGTATGGGCTTTGATTTCCCGTTTCAGGGGCGAGAGGTCGAACCCTTTACGTAGATCCTCTAACTCCCCCCGGAAGGGGCGTATCTCTTCACTATGGCGTTTGACCAGCTCGGCATGCCGTTCCTGGTGCTTCTTCTCCGACTCTTCGAACAGCCGGTTGAAATCATCCCGCTGTTTGGCCAGCAATTCGTTGAACTGGTTGATTCGAGCCGCAGAAGCAGTGACTTCGGCTATGCTTTTTTCGAGTTCTTTGACCTGTTTCAACACCGAGAGGACAGAATGTTTCCACCGCAGTGACTTTGTCTTCAACCCCTGAAATGGACGCTTTGGTCTTGCGTTGTTCCGCGTCAAGCCAGTCCAGACGTTTTACGATCTGATCAATTTCCATGCTTCCTCCAGGTTGGGACTGGTGAAATTATAGCATGCCGCCAAGGCATAGCATGCCGTCCAGGCATTGCCGCCTGGCAGGACGATAACAGCGGTAGATTATTGGGTCAGGTGGGTGAAAATTTCCGGCAGGTGGATAAGGAACGGGCGCAGGGTTTGCGGGAAGACCCCCAGGAAAAATAGCGCGGCGATCCCGATTCCCAGCAGCAGTCCCTGCGTGGGGGTCTCATTCCATGCCCAGCCGCTGTTTTCGGGAGCCATCACGAAGACCGCCAGGGAGCGAATGGCTCCAAAGCTCAGGCCTGCCACGCCCAGCAGTGCCCAGAAAGTCAGCCAGAGTGACTGCCCTGCCAGACCTTCCATGAGCGAAAGCCGGGCCGGGAAACCCGCCAGAAGGGGAAACCCTGCCGAGGAGAGATGGGCCAGCACTACTCCGGCGCATGCCACAGGATAAGCGCGCATCAGTCCCTGAACGTCGCCAAAGCGAAGAGAGTTCGCCTTCCGGGCCAGGATATTGAGTGCAAGAGCCCAGACTGCCATCGCCAGGCCGCGGGGGATGATATGCAGGAAGATGACCTCGGTGGCATTGAGCGAAGGTTGGATGCTGAAGGCCATTAAGACAAAGCCCGTCTCGGCAACGGAGGCATAGGCCATCATCCGTGCCAGATTGCGCTGGAAAGCCGTCCAGAGACCCCCGGTCGCAACCATCAGAATACCGGCGGTCTGCAGCGCCCCGGCAAAGTTCGGGGAATTCCTCAGCCAGGTATAACGGTCCATGAATCCCATTCCGAAGATGATGGTGATGGTCGGTAGAACCCAGAAGAGAAAACCCATTACGAAGGGAGAGGTCTCCTCCGCAAGGAGCGGCATCCAACTGTAAAGGGGGAAAACTCCCAGCAGGAAGGCAAACCCCATTCCAAGCATGGTCGCGGATTGCAAGGTCAGATGCCAGGTCGCCGGGACTGGCCTCCACCCCGGCCAGCATCCATCCGGCAAAGAGAATGCAGGGCATGGCCAATGTCTGATAGACGAGGAAGCGGACGGCACCTCGCCCGGGAGCCTGCCCCGGAGGCGATACCAACGGGATGGCCAGCAGGATGGCCATCTCGATGAAAGTAGCTGCGAAGAGAAAGGGTTCCACAGCAATGGAAGCCACCATCAGCGCGATGATGCCGAGTCCCAGGGGGATCAGGCGATAGGCCAACCCTGCCGCTTCCGCGCCAAAGAACCACAGGGCGGTGATGCCGTACAGGATCGCCAATAATGACCCATCGCCCGGGGTGAGAACGAGCGAGCGTCCCAGGACCTGAAAAGTAGTGGAAATCTTAACCGAGACCGGGCCGATGAGCAGCGCCGTGTCGATGGGAATGACCAGTGCGGTGATACACAGAGCCAGAGCGGTAATGCCTCCCATGATCGAATTGAAACGGTCATTGGGGATCACGAATGTGATCGCTGCGATCATGAGAGGCAGGAAGATCCATAGGGCAGGCGCGCTCACGGGAGTTCCTCCTCAGGTTCAGGCAGCGAGGAGTTGAGCAATAAATATGAACCAGCCAGGGCCAGGCTTAAATTCACGACCGAAAGCAGTCCCGCAACAAGGATGGAGGACTCCACAGCAGAATAAAGCGTTTCAAACCCACACAGCAGCGCCAGCAGGCCCGTGATCACCGGGATCAACCGGTGGGTCATGCCAAGCTGAAGCAGGCTAGTCCCGATCATGATCAGGCTTCCGATCGTGAAGGGCAGACCGATGCCGGGGATCAGGTTTTCGATGCGCGGTGCTGCAGCGATCGCAAATAAGATAATGATGACTGCGCCCGTCAAGCGGAACGGCCGCGCGCCCATCCAGTCGGTTTCGTCGGGCAGATTTGGTTCGCTCAGGTTCTGGCGGGTCATCCCCAGGGCCGAGATTGCGATCCAGCCAGTGATCAACTTGACGGCAGCCATGCCCAGAGTCCAGTATTGCAAGATCAGCAGGAAGGCAGCCATATAGAGCACCGCCAGCATTGCCAAACTCCAGCGCCAGTCCCGGCTGAGCAGCAGCAATGTACTGGCGGCTCCGATCAATACCACCGCCACCCAGAGGATGATCTGTTCAAGCATCAGGGCGCGCCCTTCACCATGAGCGAGATGAACAACGCCAGGAACAGAAGCGTCCACATGATCCCGCCTTCGCCCTCCAACGCACTGGAGATCACGCGGCTGAACCTTGCAAGCATCTGGTAGAAACTCCACAACGAGCGGTAAACATTACCGAGCCACGGGTTATCGGTCCTGCGCACCCAGTGCGCCCGGATGGGATTGAGCAATCGGAACCGAGGAGTCAGCCATACCAGGACTATCCCCAAAATGGTGGCGACCAGTGCCAGGATCCAGGATCCAAAGCGCCCCGCGCCCTCCCAGCCGAAGAAACCCAGGGCCAGTGCAGTAAGGAGCAGAAGCCCGATTCCAGCCGGATATACATTGCGCACCCACAGAGGCTGCAATTCTATGTTCTCTCGCGACCCTGGCCGGATGGCATGACGAACATACCCGGCAAGGATCAGGCTCTGCGCGGCGATCAGCAGCGGTACTGCCCAGAAGAATCCGCCGTTACCTGTTTCCCATGCACTCGCGGTCAAAGAGTATGGCAATCCTGAAATGACGAATGCGCCGATCAGCAGCGCCCGGTTGAGCCATATGTTTTGCACCGATTCCATGAACAGGGCTCCGCCGATCAGGATGAGCGCGCAGCCCCAGGCGGCCGCGCCCACGGGGTTTCCCTGTAGTGCCGCGGCCATTGCCATGGCCGCCACGCTGATGACCCAGAAGGGCCGCCCCGCCAGGTCATCTGGAGCCCTCAGCCACATCCAACCGGCATAAATGGCTGCCGCCGCTGCCAGCGCGACCAGCACAGGAATGAGAATGGACTGCATTCCACTCGCGCCGATCCTCGCCAGAAGTATCATGCTGGAAGCCGCGGAGGTCAGGCGCAGCAATGTCCCGCTCCCGCGCCTTGAGATGGTTTCAGTTGTTTGAGGGAGGGAAAATGGGAATACACCCAGTCTCAGTCCGGCTGCGACCAGCAGGAGCAGTCCTGCTTGCGGCGTCAGGGAGATAAAATCGAGCCGGCCACCGCCAGCTACACTGGTTAGGTCTGCCCAGAGCACCAGCAAAATCCCAACCGCCCGACTCGAAAATGAGATGACCGCGCGTTCACCCGCGGTTGGTTCATCGACCGCCCGCAGCACTCCGACCAGTTCCGCCAGGTCCAGTGCTGCCCAAACCAGCAGAATGGTCAGAGGATTATCTGCAGTGACAGCCAGCAGACCCAGGGCGGTAACAGTAAGGATGCCTGCCCAGGGAAGGGGGTTGGATAATTCAGATCGTGCCACCTCGGTGAGCAGGAATGCCAGTGCCAGTCCCGAAAGGCTGATCGCCAATGGCCAGGAAATGCCATCCCCGAGGAAGGAAGGGGAACTGATGAACAGGCTGACTGGCTGCCAGGCAGGCAGCTCCAGCGGGAAGGGCATGCTGAGCAGCCAAACCCAGTTGCTTACCCAGGCCAAAAAGGCACCGACCACTGCGATCAGCCAGAAAAATCGAAATTTTGGCTGTACAACTCGCAGGACCACCAGCGCGGCCGCGGTTAAAAAGAGCAAAAGGATGGTCGCCAGGATCAACATGAACTGGATAATTGTAACCGTTTTGCGGTACGGAGAAAGGAGGGACAAAACTGCAACCAGTTCGGCATGTGGACAGGCTCCGGCTTTGGTAGAATTTACTCCATGCCGATCCATCCACCGCGCCGGCGATCATCCCGCTTCCCATTATTGCTGCTGGCATTGATTGTTGGGCTTTCCGCCTGTGACCTTCCGCAGGCATCCGGACTGAATTCCTCGGCTGCCGCTCCTTCCACTCCTACTCCCTTTCAGCCGGACCAGAATCTCTCTGATCCGCTTTTTTCCAACCCTGCTGGCAGCGTTCCGGCTCCGACATATACTCCTTATCCCACCCGTCTGCCCCGCGTCAATGATTTGATCCCTGCCCAGGTCCTTCCTCTTGATCTGACATCCTCGCCTGAGTCAGCTGCTCTCACCAACCCGTTGACTGGCTTGCCGTTCCCGGACCCGGCGCTGGCCGAACGCCGGCCCATGGCCATCAAGATCGCCAATTCTCCCGATTACATCCGCCCTCAGTCCGGGCTTTCCCTCTCCGATGTTGCCTATGAGTATTATATTGAATGGGGGGACACGCGCTTCATTGCGGTTTTCTATTCCCATGATGCCGCACAGGTGGGACCGGTGCGCTCGGGGCGTTTCTTTGATGAGCACATCCTGCGCATGTACCACGCCTTCCTGGTCTACAAGTATTCCGACCCGCGTGAGAAGCAGTATTTTTATAGCAGTGATTTTGCGCCTTTCCTTACCGTCCCGGGATTCACCTCCTGCCCGCCCTTCTTCGTCGGGAAGTATGCCCGGGATAACTACAATAATGTTTTCTTCGACACCACCCGCTTTGGAGCCTGCCTGGCAAAACGGACGGATGTTGACAATGCGCGGCAAAACATCCGCAGCGGATTTTTCAGCGATGAGCCTCCGCCTTCTCCGCTGGCGGGCATGCGGGTTTATACTGATTATTCAGTGTACAGTTATAACTACTGGGACTACGATCCCGCCACGCATAAATATTTCCGCTATCAGGAAGCCAACGACCTGGTGAAGCACCTGCCGCGGGCGTATGCGCCGATGAGTGATGCCCTCACCGGGCTGCCCATCACCGCTGATAACGTGGTCGTGATCTATGCCCCGCATACCTTCGCCAACCAGTTCGAAGAGGAAGACCAGGTTTATCGTATTGATCCTGTCGATTCCGGCCAGGCCTTTGTGTTCCGGGATGGTCTTGCTTATCCAGCGCAGTGGTACCGCATCGACATTGACCAGCCGCTGCTTATCACGGACGAGGCCGGCCTGCCCATTTATCTCCACCCGGGCAGAACCTTCTACCAGGTGATCGGCGAGAGTTCCACCCACATTCAGGATGGCGCAAATTGGTACTTCACATTCCAAATCCCTTGAGAGGCGATCATGAATGATCAGTTTCGGATCGAAAAAGATTCTCTTGGTGAGGTGCGCGTACCCGCGCAGGCCTTTTTCGGCGCGCAGACCCAGCGGGCGGTGGATAATTTTCCCATCTCGGGACTTCATCCCTGGCGGGCCTTCATCTGGTCGGTGGCAGCCATCAAATGGGCAGCCGCTCAGGTGAACCGGGACTTGGGACTCCTGCCGGAGCAGTTTGCCACTCCGATCCTGCAGGCGGCCCGCGAGGTGATGGAGGGGCGATGGGATGCGCAGTTCGTCGTGGACCCCTTCCAGGCCGGCGCCGGGACCAGCCATAACATGAACACCAATGAGGTGATCGCCAATCGAGCCACGGAATTGATGGGCGGCGCATTGGGGGAATATCGTGTGCGGCCCAACGATCACGTCAACATGGCGCAATCCACCAATGATGTCATCCCCACTGCCATCCGCCTGGGCTGCCTCTGGCGGCTGGATGAGCTGCTGGCTGCGCTGAACGAGCTGGCCTCCGCCCTGGAAAAGAAGGCAGCCGAGTTCGATGATGTTCTCAAGTCCGGCCGTACACACCTGCAGGACGCCGTTCCCGTGCGGCTCGGCCAGGAATTCGGCGCATATGCCAAGGCAGTCCGGCGGGACGCCGCGCGTGTGGAGCGCTCGGCGGATGGCCTCCGGCGGATCGGTATCGGAGGCACAGCGGTCGGATCAGGCCTGAATGCGCACCCTGAATATCACCCCCGGATGGTGCGTGCGCTCTCCGAACTGACCGGCCTCCGCCTGACCACATCCGATAATCTCTTTGAATCAATGCAGTCCATGGCGGACCCGGCTGATTTTTCCGCCTCCCTGCGCACTACCGCGCTCAGCCTGATTCGCATCGCCAATGATTTCCGGCTGCTGGCCTCCGGACCTTCCACCGGTTTGGATGAGATCCATCTGCCCGCTGTCCAACCCGGTTCCTCCATCATGCCGGGGAAGGTGAATCCTGTGATGGCTGAAATGCTGGATCAGGCCATGTTCCATGTGATCGGCTGCGACACAACGGTGGCTTTTGCCGCGCAGGCAGGCCAGTTGGAATTGAATGTCATGATGCCCATCATCGCCCATAACCTGTTCGAGATGATGCAGGTGATGATCGGCGCAGTGACCGCCTTCACCGAGCGGGCAGTCCGCGGCGTGACGGCCAACCGGGAAAAGGCTGACGGATGGCTGGGGAAGAACGCCATCGTCGTCACCGCTCTGAATCCGTTGATCGGCTACAGTCAGGGGGCTTCGCTGGTCAAGGAAGCCCTGGCGCGCAATCTGCCCATCCGCGAGGTGGCCCTGGAGAAAGCTGCCGCTGGCGGGCTCAAACATCGCGATGAAGATCGCACGGTCACCCCGGCGGAGATCGAGAATGCCCTTAGCGACCTCCGTAAATTGACCGAAGGAGGCATTGTTGGAGGGAATGTTGGAGGGTAGAATAGAAACCAAAGGACATTCCCATGACCTTTGACCCTGCATTCTTGAGCAACCTGCTTTTGATCCTGACGGCCTTCGGCGGCGCCTTTCTGGCCGCCCTGTGGATCGCCCTGATCATCTGGACCTACCGGGACATTCGCACTCGTTCGCGCGATCCGCTGGTGCAGATCCTCTCGGCCCTGCTGGTGGCGGTGCTCAATTTGCCCGGGCTGCTGGTCTATCTGATCCTGCGCCCCCCGCGCACGCTGGAGGAGGAATATCAGCGCACGCTGGAGGAGGAGGCCCTCCTGCAGGCATTGGAGGATCTGCCTCTGTGCCCGGGCTGCGAGCGACGCGTCAAGGATGAATGGCAGGTTTGCCCGAACTGCCATACCAAGCTGAAGAAGTCCTGCCATAATTGCGGCAAACTGATGGAACTGCCCTGGAATATCTGTCCCTTCTGCGGCACGCCCTCTCCGGGTACGCGCCGGGAGGGAGTGAGTTTGGATGATGCGCTCAAAGGTCTGCACCTGGATGAGGAACCCGGCGAAGTCAAAATTGAATAGCCGCTGAGCAGCCGACTGGGGGATGCAGCCTCGATGAACCGGAACCGGCGATGCGGGTTCCGGCTGGAACCGCCATGCTGCCTTGTTCGCCGACAACTCGAAAAAGATCAAGAGATGAAAATCGAAGAAATCACCCTCCATCATATTCGCATGCCTCTGGTCGCTCCGTTCGAGACCTCCTTCGGACGACAATCTGAGCGCGAGTGCATCCTCATCCTGCTCCGCTCGGAGGGGCTGCTGGGCCTCGGCGAGTGCGTCGCGGATGGCTCTCCCGGTTATTCCTACGAGACGACTGGAACCGCCTGGCACATCCTCAAGGATTTCATCGTCCCGCTGATCCTCGGGCGGGAGGTGGAGGATGGGGCAGCTTTCCAGCGCTGCGTGGAGGGCATCCGCGGGCACAACCTCGCCAAAGCCGGGATGGAAATGGCGATCTGGGACTTGATGGGGAAGCAGCAAGGCAGATCGCTCCGCGAGCTGCTGGGCGGCATCCGCGATAAGGTAAAGGTCGGCGTCTCGGTGGGTATTCAGGGGACCACCCCGATCCTTCTGCAGACAGTGGATGGTTACCTGACGGATGGATACCAGCGTGTCAAGCTCAAGATCAAGCCCGGCCGGGATGTGGAAGATGCCTCAGCGGTACGTAAGGCTCATCCAGACCTCCTTCTGCAGGTGGATGCCAATTCGGCCTATACCCTTGAGACCGCGCATGCGCTCCTGCCCCTCGACACGCTGGATTTGCTGCTCATCGAGCAGCCCCTCTATGAAGATGACATATGGGACCACCGAAAACTGCAGGCGCAGCTCCGCACCCCCATCTGTCTCGATGAAAGCGTGATCTCCCTCAGGCATGCCCGTTATGCATTGGAGATGGAAGCCTGCCGCATCATCAATATCAAGGCCGGGCGTGTCGGCGGCCTGAGCGAGGCCGCGGCCATCCATGACCTCTGCCACGCGCAAGGCATTCCCGTCTGGTGCGGAGGGATGCTGGAAACCGGCGTAGGCCGGGCCTCGAACCTGGCGCTGGCCTCCCTGCCAGGTTTCACCCTCCCCGGCGACATCTCCGCCTCGGATCGCTATTACATCCGGGATATCACCAACGAGCGTTTTGTTCTAAACCCTGACAGTACCATTGATGTCCCTGGAGGGGGCCGGCCTGGGCATTACACTGGATGAACGCGCCCTCCAGGAATTTTCGGTTGCCAATCTTACTTTGAGAGCTTAACTCCATGAGAATCCTTCTCCGTTTGCTGTCTGGAATCTTGCTTGCCTCAGTCCTGCTTTCCGCCTGCGGAACTGCACCTCGCACGGTATCTCCGGCCATTCCATCCACCGTGCCAACCCGGGCTATTACCCCCACACCGGCTGGCAGCGGCCTGTGGATCGCTCCCTCTGTCCCGGATGAGTGTGCGCAAGGCGGCCGAGGCCGGGAATTATGTTCCCGCGGCTGCGGAGGCTTCCGCGGCGGCCTTCCTGGACGCGGTCCAACCTGGAGATGCCGCTCCGGGCGCATCCATCTGGGTGTATGCCCTCGTGGCTCCTTTCCCAACCGTAACCGATAACGTGGATTCCTTTGAGCTGCGCTCCGCCTGGAAAGGCACACCATCGCATACATTCAGTGGCAAGCCCCTCCTGGTGGACCCGGCGACACTTGCCGCGTTCACCGTGCTATGGGGCGAACCTGCGGAGGACGCGGTCAAGGTGATGCCCGCAGCGGATCTACTGGATGCCGCCTGGGCAGACATGCCTTCCTGGGCGATCGTGCCCTTTGAAGCCCTGCAGCCGCGCTGGAAGGTCCTGACGGTGGATGGCAATTCCCCGATTCGTAAGGATTTTGATCAATCCGAATATCCCCTGGTGGCGGGTTTTCAGGTGAACGGGGAAGGTGCTGCTGCATACGCATTGCCCGCGACCAACCGTGACCCTGATAAGATGACCACCATCATCATGACCGGCGTTACTGCCCTGGTGCGCGCTACGGCCAAGACCATGGAGGTCAAGGGCATCCTCTATCCCGGCAAGGACATCCGCGACTGGATGCGTGAGGCGGATATTGCCCACATCAGCAACGAGATCCCCTTCTACACCGGCTGCGCCTATCCCAATGCTGGCCAGCGCGCCCTTGTCTTCTGCAGCAGCCCGCGTTACATTGACCTGCTGACGGATATCGGCATGGACGTGGTCGAGCTGACCGGCAATCACTTCGGCGATTATGGCGAAGTCGCCATGCAGCAAACCCTGGAGATCTATAAAGAGAAGGGCATCCCGTATTATGGCGGCGGCAGCGATCTGACGGACGCGCGCAAGCCTCTGCTGTTGGAGAACCACGGAAACAAGATCGCCTTTGTGGGCTGCAATCCGGTGGATGTGGATAATTTTGAGACTGCCAGAGATAACCATGCCGGAGCCAATCCCTGCGACATGCAGTTCCAGGCCGGGCAGATCAAGGAGCTGAAAGCCCAGGGCTACACCGTCATCTCCACCTTCCAGTATTACGAATATTATTCTGCCGAGGCAAGGCCCTGGCAGCAGGATGATTTTCGTTTGATGGCCGACTCAGGCGCCTCCATCGTCAGCGGCAGCCAGGCGCACTTCGCGCAGGTGATGGAATTCCGCGACGGTTCCTTCATTCACTACGGTCTTGGGAATCTTTTCTTCGACCAGATGGGCGACATCCCGCCGGTGCCAGGTATTCGCCGCATCTTCCTCGACCGGCATGTGATCTACAATGGGCAATATATCAGCACCGAGCTGCTGACCGGCATGATGGAAGACCATGCCCGCCCGCGGCCCATGACCAGGGACGAAAGGGTCCCCTTTCTGCAGGAGTACTTCACCCTGAGCGGTTGGCTGCAGGTGGTTCCCACCCCAACTCCTGCACCCACCTTGACGCTTACTCCCATCAGCCTTCCGTCCGCCGGGCCAACGGTTACGCCCACTCCCTGAAAGAGGGTCCTCATGCACATTTATGATATATCCCTGCCTGTATCGCCGGCCCTCCCGGTCTGGCCGGGAGATCCTCCGCTTGACCTGCACCGGATCGAATCCATGGACGAAGGCGCGCATGCCAATGTCTCGATGCTGAGCAGCGGGGTTCATATCGGTACGCATGTGGACGCGCCGCATCATTTCCTCAACGATGGGCGCACCGTAGAGCAGCTTCCGCTGGAGATATTGACCGGTCCTTGTTTTGTGGCGCAATTGCCGGATGACATGGATGAGATAAATGCTGAGGCGCTGGCCGGTATCCCCCTGGCGGATGGCGTGACGCGCATCTTGTTCGGCACGCGCAATTCCCACCTGTGGAAAAAAGGCGAAAGCACCTTCCAGGAGGATTTTGTCGCCATCACCGAGGACGGCGCCCGGTGGTTGGTGGAGAAGGGCATCCGCCTTGTCGGGGTGGATTATCTCTCCGTCGCCCCCTTCGGTGATTCCGGGCCGACGCATAAAGCCCTGTTGGAGGCCGGGGTTGTGATTGTGGAGGGACTCGACCTCTCGGCTGTGCCGCGCGGCTTTTATGACCTGTATTGCCTGCCGTTGAAACTGGTCGGCTCGGACGGCGCGCCAGCACGTGCCATCCTTGTGAGCAAGTAAACCTAGCCCTGCACCGGATGCAGATAACCGCCATCCACGTGGATGGTCTGCCCAACGATCATGGCTGCGGCAGGCGAGCAGAGGAAGGCGATCACCCCGGCCACTTCGTCCGCGGTGACCAGACGCCCGGCCGGCACCTGTTCCATGAACTTGCGCATGATCTCCGGCTGCCCTCCCATGGAGGCGAAGTGGGTCAGCGCTTCAGTCTCGACAACCCCCGGCGAGACGGCATTCACCAGGATGTTTTTCCCCCGTAGTTCCACCCCGAGATAACGCGTCAGGGATTCGAGCGCGGCTTTGCTTGCGCCGACCACCACATAATCTGGCAGTACGCGCGTAGAGCCTGCACTGCTGACGCTCACGATATACCCGCCTCCGCGCTTCTCCATGAGCGGTACGGCGCGCTGGGCTGCGAACAACAGTGCCCGCGCATTGATGTTCATCGTCCAATCCCAACCCTTGGGGCGCTGCTCCATCACCGGGCGGTTATATCCCGAGGCCGCGTTGTGGACCAGAATATCCAGGCCTCCGAATTCCTCTTCCACCTGGTCGAACATCCGGTTCAGGTTATCCAGATCCCCAACATCTGCCTTGATCACCCGCGCGTTCCTGCCCAGCGCTCGCACGTCTTCGGCGGTCTGCTCCGCCGGCGCGCGGTTGCGGAAATAATTGATGACCACGTCTGCCCCCCGCCGGGCAAAATGCAGCGCGATGGCGCGACCAATCCCGCGCCCTGAGCCAGTGACCAGGGCGAGCTTATCTTGAAAATCCATACCGGTCTCCTTGGATGGCGGTGGATACGATCAATCAAAATTCAGATTTAAGTCCGAACAGTCAAAGCGATTACCGCAATTGGGACAGACGACCTTGCAGCTTCTCTCGCGCATCTCTGCACCGCAGCGGTCGCAAATATAAATGCGTTTCTTCTTTTGCGCATCCTGTTCTTGGGTTGGCTTTTGTTCGGGTAAGTGGGAGGGATCAGCCATAGTGAACCACGATGGGTCTCAACAGGGCTTTATCAAAGGCGGCAAGCCCTGCCCGGCCCAGGCGCTGCACCTCTGCCATCACATTTTCGGCATCCGCCTTCAGACGACCGATGTCGATACCCAGGCAGGTTTCCTGCCAGCCGCGCATCCATTTCTGAGAACGGCCATAGACTTTGATAGCCCCATCGTAATTATTCCGGGTGATGTGCAGGTAAGTGACCGCGATCTGCAGGATGCCGCGGTAAAGATCACGCAGCGGGCCGGTCTCTTCCTTCCAGGCGGTCTCCAGCGCCTCATGCGCCTCGAAATACTCCCCCAGGTTGAACAGGCGGATCCCTTCCGCCGCTGCCGGATGGATGACTCCCTCGCAGTTGCTCATCGCCTGTCATTTTATCATGCGCCTAAAACCCCTCTCCACTACTATTAGGGAAAAGCATGGGGGTGGTAAAATTTTAATACTATGCGCTCTTTCCTTAAAAGTAAAACCGGCGTGATCCTGCTTGCTGTTTTTGGATTGGCCGCCATTACGGTGCTGGCCAGCGGACTGCGGGATGTTTCGTTCAGCCCCGGTCTAATTATGCAGGAGAGCCAGGCCCAGACGGTAAGCCTGCCCGTTGCCACTCTCGTGGAAAATATATCCACGATCCCAGTGTGGAAGCAGATCCTTGCCTGGGTGATTGTTTTCTTTATCGTCCTGCTGCTCAGTACGATCCTCTCGCCCGACCTCCGCCGGCAGCTCATTAGGACGTTTTTGCGCTTCACCCTGATCCTTGCAGCCGTCTATTACCTCGCCCGGAATTTTGCAGATATTTTCAGGGGGCTGGGCCTATTTGGCGCGGCTGCGGCTGCGCCGCTGACAAAACCTGACGGAGTTGGCAATCCTCCACCGGTCTTCGAACCCCCGCATATGTCGCCGCTGATGACATTTCTGGTTAGCACTGCGGTCGCGCTGGCATTAGCCGCCGTGATCTGGAGCATTCAGCGCTGGTGGAAACACCGCCAGGATTTCCTTGCCCTGATGCGGACCCCGGAGGATCTTGCAGATATCGCCCGGCATTCTCTTGACCGGCTATCGAGGGGCGGCGCCTGGGACGATGTGATCGTTGACAGCTACATCCGCATGTCCGAAACGGTGGCAAAGCGGCGCGGTTTGACCCGCAAACATGACGTGACCCCCAGCGAGTTTGCAGCCTATCTGGAAAAGGCAGGCGTTCCCGGTGATGCTGTCCGCACCTTGACGCGGCTCTTCGAAAGTGTGCGCTATGGAGCCCGTCGCTCGACTACAGACGAAAATGAACAGGCCGTCACCTGCTTGACCGCCATCCTCAATTATTGCGGGGAGCCTCAGTGAGCCGGCGCCGCATGGCCTGGGCCGCAGGCGGGATCTTGATCCTGGCGCTCGTCCTTGCATTCCCTTTGCGCGATGTCCTGGAGCGAACGGTGATCGTCCCATTGGCCTATCTGCTCTGGGCGGGAGGCCTGTTTTACAAGGCCATGCCGCAGCTCCTGTGGTGGGGACTGGCCATCCTGATCATTATGATCCTGTTCCTGGGCAGCCTGGCCCCGGGGGAACGCTTCGCCATCCGCCAGCCCCTCAAACCCCCTCCCGGCGGGGGACAGGTGGAAAACCTGGCGGCTTCCATCCAAAAAACAGGTGATGGCATCTACTACAAGTGGCTGGTTGCCAACCGTCTGGGGAAGCTGGCTTTTAATATGCTCGTCCAGCGTGAAGGTGCCAGGACTCGAACCGTATTTACCCCTCTCCTGAGCCAGGATTGGCAGCCTTCCACACATTTACAGGAATATCTCGAAACCGGGCTGCACGGCTCCTTCTCGGATTATCCGATAACCGAATATACCCGCCTGATGCCTGCCACGCCCCTGGACGTGGATATCGAAGATGCAGTGAAATTCCTGGAATCTCAGCTGGAGGCGCGTCGTGACTGACATTGCAAAGGTTTCTGCCGTCGGAAAAGAAGTCATCGCGGAGGTCGGTCGTGCCGTCGTGGGGAAGGAGGAACTGGTTGAGATGATCATGGCCTCCGTCCTGGCCGGGGGGCATGTCCTGCTGGAGGATTATCCCGGCCTGGGCAAGACCCTGATCGCCCGCAGTTTTGCCTCGGTTCTGGGCCTGGATTTCAAGCGCATCCAGTTCACCCCCGACCTTCTCCCCGGCGATATCACCGGCGGTTACATCTTCAACCGCAATAAGAACGAGTTCGAGCTTCGCAAAGGCCCCTTGTTTGCCAATATCATCCTGGCGGATGAGATCAACCGGGCCTCGCCCAAGACCCAATCCGCCTTGCTGGAAGCCATGCAAGAAAGCCAGGTGACCATCGAGGGAGATACACTGCACCTGCCTGAGCCGTTCCTGGTACTGGCAACACAGAACCCGATCGAATACGAGGGCACCTTCCCGCTTCCGGAAGCCCAGCTCGACCGCTTCATGCTCAAATTGACCGTGGGGCATCCGAGCGTGGAGCAGGAACGCGAGATCCTCCAGCGCCGCCGTGACCGCAAGCAGGATGAGGTCGAGCTGAACCGTTTGATAGACGCCGGATCCTTGATGGCGCTGCGCCTCGCCGTGGAAGAGGTGTATGTGGACCCCGACCTTGAGACCTACATCGCGGAATTGGTTCACGCCACCCGGACCGACCGGCGTGTGGCTGTTGGAGCCAGCCCGCGCGGTTCGCTGGCCTTCCTGAAGATGGCCCGGGCTTATGCAGGCCTGTGCGGGCGCGACTTCGTGCTTCCGGACGATGTCAAGCACTTTGCCACCCCAATCCTCAGCCATCGCATGATCCTGCAGCCCGAGTACTGGATGTCCAAGCAGGTGACCGGTGAGATCATCGGCGACATCCTTGCCAGGACAACCGTCCCCGTGATCAAGAGCGCCGGCTAGTTCCAGGGGTTCGCTCCGCGTCCCATGAACCGCGCTGTCTTCCTTATCCTGATCCTGTATGTCCTCCTGTTGGGCGCCCTCCTGACCCTCCACGGCGAACTTCTGATTCTCATCATCCCATTTGGACTATATCTTCTTGCCGGTTACTGGGGAGGCCCACAGAATTTTCAGTTGGAGGTCATCCGCAGTATCAGCACGGAGCGCGCCCTGCCGGACGCACCGGTGGCTGTTCATGTGACCATCCACAACCGCGGGACCGCGCTCGATGAGGTCCTTCTGCGTGATGTGGTGCCCGCGCGGCTCACGGTGATAGATGGCTCGCCATCGGCGATGGTAAGCATTCCCCGGGGCGGGACTGTGACCTTGAACTATTCGGTTCGCGGCATCCGCGGCGAGTATGTCTTTGAGGGGGTTACAGCGCAAGTCCATGAACCTCTTGGGATCACCAGCGCGGAAAAACATTTCCCGGTGCGCGATCAACTTTTCATCTTTCCATCTGTCACGCGCCTGCGCCATATCCACATCCGCCCGCGCCGGACTCGCTCGGTTTCCGGCAGCATTCCCGCCCGCGCCGGCGGGGCAGGCATTGAGTTCTTCGGCGTACGACCATACCAGCCTGGCGACTCCTCACGCTCTATCAACTGGCGGGCCAGCGCCCGCCATACTGGAGATCTTTACAGCAACGAATTCCAGCAGGAACGCGTGGCAGATGTCGGCATTATTCTGGACGGGCGGCTGCGCACCAATTCGCTCGGCCAGGGATATTCGCTGTTCGAATTCTCGGTGCATGCCGCAGCTTCGCTTGCAGACGCTTTTCTCTTCCAGGGTAACCGGGTCGGGATGCTGCTTTACGCAAATTTCCTGGCCTGGACACTGCCTGCGTATGGTCGGGTGCAGCGTGAGCGCATCCTGCAGGCACTCTCACGCGCCCAGCCCGGTGACAGCCAGATCTTTACGGCACTGGAGCATATCCCCACGCGCCTCTTCCCGCCGGAATCGCAGCTCGTTGTGGTCAGCCCCCTGACGGAAGACGATGTGGTTCCCCTGCGCCAGATGCGCGCGCTGGGGTATCAGGTGCTGGTCATCAGCCCGGACCCTGTCTCCCTCGAGATGACCTACCTGAAACGGCAGCCCTGCAGTGGAGATGGCCGCGCGAATTGTCTCCATGGAGCGCGCCCTGCTGCTGCAAAAACTGCGCCGTGCAGGGGTGCAGGTCCTTAACTGGAACATCAACCAGCCGCTCGATCTTGTGGTGCAGAGGAACCTGGGACGCCCGCCCGGCTGGCTGCAGGCGATCGGAAGTTAGACATGTCTGTCATTGTCATGTTCCTCAGCATCATTGCAGCAAGCGGGTCGCTGGCCTATGCCTATTCGCTGGGCGGGCCGGGTAATGTAAGCAATTGGCTTTTGGTGGCGGGCGGTTTCTGGCTTTTTTGTGAGTGGAGACGCTGGCGCTGGCCGGGTTCCCTGGTCCTTTTGGTTTTTGTGGCCGCCGCGGCTTATGGGCTCTGGATGCAACTGCCCGCCAGCCTGATGCTGATCGGCGCGGTCGGCGCTTTACTTGGCTGGGATCTCTCGGCCTTCCAAAAGCGCATGCGCCTTGCCTCCGCGCACGATGATCTGCGCCTCATCGAGGCGCGTCATCTCGGCCGGGTGAGCATTGTGGCCGCTGTATCCCTCATCATCGCCGGGATTGCGGCCTTTGTACGCATCCGCATCCCATTCGAATTGGCAGTGATCCTCGCTCTATTGGGAGCGATCGGCCTCACGCGGCTGGCTATCTGGATCCAGAGAGAGAATGACCTTTAACGCCCGTAGTGGGCCACAGCTATTTGCTTGATTCTTTCTGTTTGGTGTGGAAAAGCGGGCTTTGGGGGCGCCACCGGTTCAGCGATCACAAACAATCTCCCCCAACTATTATCGCCATCCTGTGCAATGCAGGTTTGGAAGGTTACATGGAAGCTTCCCCCGTAAGCTATGTAAAACATTTCCTCAGCCGTTATCACCGTATCTCCATCTGCTTCGCGGAATTCGCTGTATGGGCTGCGAGGGGTCAGCGCCTGATAACGCAGGATTTTGGAGACGGTGAATGCTTCGACCATCCCGGTTCCGTAGACAAGGTAAACGCGCTGGCCGACTTTGAGATCAAAGAAACTTCTGCCTGCCAGGTAATTGTGCGCCAGCAATCCGATATTACCCAGGCTGGCCGCCATACCGAATTGTGTGACGGTGTTTCTGGCTGCGTTGACGGTCACCGATCCCTCGCCATCCTGCTGGACCACTGGGAAGGAGAAATCACCGGCTGCCACCACTCCGATCACCCCGTCTTGATCGCCGGCGTGGGCCGCTGCATAATGGATCAACGGGTTGGCCTGTGAATCCCGGGTGTTTGCGATTGCAAAAACCCTCATAGGGATCAGGCTCAGGCAAAGCACAAGGATCATGACCCGTAGGAGGCCGTGAGGTTTTCGGGGGGAAAGCATGAAGGGGGACTTTATGTTGCTCTGGGTTGGTGAGTCCATGGTGTTAAAAATCGGCGTGCCCGGGTTTCTTTTCCCGGGCACGCCGATCGGGAGAAAGAATCCAAAGAGGGACTCTCTCTCCTTGATAGCCTGGCGGTCCTGGCTTTATTGGAGCTTCAGACCAGTTTTAGTGCGGCGGCGTTGGCCAGGCTATTCAAATTGGACGGGCTGCGATGAAAGGCTATGGATGTGATCGTTGGTTAGCCGAATTGGATGTTGAAAGCTGCGTTGTCTTCGGCGGCCATGCGATGTTCCCGTTTGCATTGGGCCCGGCTTTTGGCCAGGTCGGCCTTTTCGATTAAACGCCATTATAAATAACGAATGTCCTTTGGCGCCTTTCATTTTGGATAGCTCGACTTACAGACTTGCAAACTGAGATTCCCCTCATTGGTGACCAATATCTGCTTTATTCCATCGAAGTACCCTGCATGAAAGCTTCTGATTCCTTTATGGATCGAATCCATTCATCGGTCTCTCGAGGGGAGGTCAAATGGACAAGCTTCAGGTGCGCATGCTGAGGCTCGGCCAGCAAGCGCGGTGTCTCGCGCTTCCTGCGCCAGTAGGTCTTGAATAGCCAGTAGAACAGGGACTCATCCGACCAGAACTTTGAGATGCCACCAGAACCTCTCCCGGTTCCCGTTCCATAATTCCTCCTGCAGGACCGAGCGCCGGATCGTGCGGATGAAAAGACGCCAGAAGATCAGCGGCAAGCTGTAATCCAGCCAGATAATTGCCTCCGCACTCGGCCATATCAAATCCCGCACCACGTGGTAATTCCCGGCCACAACCCATGCCCCGCCTGCGAGGGCATCTTTCACTCGAATGCGCAGTTCCTCGGGTTCGGTCGGCTTCCAGTTAGGCTGCCAGTAGAGCGCATCCAGCTCTACGAATGGCAGACCGAGCAGATTGGAGATGCGCTCTGCCAGGGTGGATTTTCCGGAGCCTGTTGATCCGATGACAACGATCCGCCGGTAGGGGAACCTTTCCATGTTTTCCTTCCGTGGGGGCAGGCCAGCCGCGGGATTATAATGCCTCCTGCGCAAACCGCCAGCTTCGATCCTGCCCTTCACCGAGGTTCCCCGATGTTCGATCTTCCTGATGATGAAATCCTGCCGCTCTCCAAAGAACACGTTTTCTGGACCTGGTCGGCGCAGGCGCGTGTCAACCCCATCGCGGTCAAGCGCGCCAGCGGCGTCTATTTCTGGGACCTGAATGGAAAGCGTTATCTGGATTTCAATTCCATGACCATGTGCGTCAACATCGGGCATGGGGATCCAGCGCGTGATACGCGCCATGCAGGAGCAGGCTGCCGAGCTGGCTTATGCCGCACCCGGAATGACCACCCGTATCCGCGCGCTGGCCAGCCAGGCCGTGGCACAGGTCACTCCCGGCGGTGCGCTCAGCAAGATCCTCTTCACGCTGGGAGGGGCGGATGCCAACGAGAACGCCATCAAGCTCGCCCGCGGCTATACCGGACGATTCAAGATCCTCACCCGCTATCGCTCCTATCACGGCGCTTCGGCCGGCGCGATGGCTGCCACCGGCGACCCGCGCCGGGTAGCCTGGGAGCCGGGCCTCATGCCTGGCGTGGTCCATTTCCTGGACCCCTATCGCTATCGTTCCACCTTCCACCGCACCAACCCGGATATCTCCGAAGCCGAATTTACGCGCGATTACCTCAACCACCTGGAGGAGATCATCCGCTACGAAGGTCCGCAGGAGATTGCCGCCATCTTGATGGAATCGGTGACCGGTACGAATGGCATCCTCATCCCGCCAGAGGGTTACATGCAAGGGGTCCGCGCCTTGTGCGACAAGTACGGCATCGTGATGATCGCCGATGAGGTGATGAGCGGGTTTGGCCGCACGGGGAAATGGTTTGCGGTGGATCACTGGGATGTTGTCCCGGACATCATGACCATGGCCAAAGGCCTCACCTCCGCCTATGCCCCGCTGGGCGCGGTGGCCATGAAGCCCGAGATCGCGGCTGCCTTCGATGAGCATGTCTTCGAGAGCGGCCTCACCTACACCTCCCATCCCATCTCTCTGGCTGCCGCGGTTGCAAACATTCAGGTTCTGCGCGAGGACCGCCTCGTGGAGCATTCCGCAGAGATGGGTCCGGTGCTCAACCGGATGCTCAAGGATTTAGGTGAGGCGCATCGCTCCGTTGGGGAAGTGCGGAACATCGGTTTGTTCGGCATCATCGAGCTGGTCAAAGACCGCCAGACAAAAGAACCGATGGCTCCCTGGAACAGTTCCTCTCCAGAGATGGCTGCCGTTAAAAAATTCTGCACCGAGCACGGTTTGTTCATCTACCCTCACTGGCATACGCTGCTCATTATTCCGCCTCTTCCCATTACCGAGGAGCAGCTTCAGGAGGGGTTTGATGTGCTCGATCAGGCTCTGGAGATCACCGACAAGGCAGTCCGCTAGCGCGGAATTGTCCGTTTTCTGGGCTTTTTCGTCCTTTCCGGCCTCCCATCGAACGAAGGGAGTAATTAATGTGCCGCCGGAGACGTCTTGAATTCGCGAAATCATCAATGAGAGGCAATGCATGCAAATTACGGGAAATCCATCCACGCCATCAATGAACCAAAAAACCAAACATGTTAAGATGCTCGTTCTGGGATCCGGACCGGCCGGTTATTCCGCGGCTCTCTATGCCGCTCGCGCCGAGCTTCAGCCGGTCGTCCTGACGGGTATGCAATTGGGCGGGCAGGTCGCGTTAACTTATTCTGTCGAGAATTATCCTGGCTTCCCGGAAGGAGTGGGGGGAGCGCAGCTTGGCGAATTGTTTCAAAAACAAGCCGAGCATTTTGGCGCTACCACGGAGTTCGATCTGGCCAGTTCAGTGGATCTCTCCCGGCGTCCATTCCGCGTTACGACGGATAACAACGGCGAATACCTGGCTGATACGCTGATCATCTCCACAGGCGCAAGTTCCAACATGCTTAATATCCCCGGCGAACGCGATCTGACCGGCAGGGGCGTTTCTTATTGCGCCACATGTGATGGCTGGTTCTTCAAGGATAAGAAGGTCACTGTTGTCGGTGGTGGCGACTCGGCGCTCGAAGAGGCTCTATTCCTTACCCGTTATGCCTCCCAGGTCACAATTGTCCACCGGCGCGACGAACTGCGGGCGGGCGTCCTGCTTGTGAACCGCGCCCGGCAGCATGAAAAGATACGCTTCATCTGGAATACCATCGTGACCGAGGTGGTCGGAACCGATAAGGTGGAGACCATCCGGCTCAAAAATGTGCAGACTGGGAAAGAGTCCTCTCTTGAAACGGACGGCCTGTTCATCTTCATCGGGCACACACCCAATACGGCCATCTTCAAGGGCCAGTTGGAAATGAGCGAGTTGGGATATCTGAAGGTCAATGAAAAAATGGAAACCAACGTGCAGGGTGTCTTCGCGGCCGGTGAAGCCGCCGACCCGCATTTCCGGCAGGTGATCACCTCCGCCGGCATGGGCGCTGCCGCGGCAATTCAGGCTACTCGTTTCCTCGAGACGGAAGAACAACACCAGGTCGCATAGTCGAACAATCTGGATGCTTTGAAAAGGGTTTTGGCTGCCGAAACGGACGCCAAAATCCTTTTTTTATGGGAAAATGGTGCAAATGCAGGCGGGGAATGTGACAAATTGAACTTTAGCTTGACATTACTTTCGGATAAAATTGAAGCACATCGCTGACTTTTGGAGGAAACATGAACAGGATCTCCATCATTGGCGCAGGCATGACCGGCTCGACCACCGCTCATTGGCTGGCCGAACGGGAACTCGCCGATATCGTTCTCGTGGATGTGGTGGAAGGGATGCCGCAGGGCAAAGCCCTCGACATGGCGGAAGCCATGCCCATGATCGGGAAGGATGTGGCGATCGTCGGCTCCAACGATTACGCGGCCACGAAGGGTTCTGACATCATCATCATCACCGCCGGGCTGCCGCGCAAGCCGGGCATGAGCCGGGACGATCTGCTGACCGCCAATGCCGAGATCGTGGGCAAAGCCGCCACCGAAACTCTCAAGTATTCACCGGATGCCATCTACATCGTACTGACCAATCCGCTCGACACCATGGCTTATCTGACCATGAAGATGACCGGCCTGCCGCCGCAGCGTGTGGTGGGACAGGCTGGCATCCTCGATTCGGCGCGCATGCGCGCTTTCGTCGCCATGGAGACCGGCGTCAGCGTCGAGAACATAGCCTGCTATGTTCTGGGTGGACATGGTGATGAAATGGTGCCTCTGACGCGGCACTCGAACATTGCCGGCATTCCGCTGCGTGATTATCTTCCCGCCGACAAGCTCGACGCCATCGTCAGCCGCACCCGCAAGGGCGGCGGCGAGATCGTCAACCTGCTGAAGACTGGCTCCGCCTATTACGCTCCTTCCGCAGCTGTGGCGCAAATGGCGGAGGCCATCCTCAAGGACAAGCATTTGATCGTACCTTGCGCGGCATATATGCAGGGCGAGTATGGTCTGAATGATATGTTCTTCGGCGTGCCGGTGATGCTGGGGCAAACGGCGTCGAAAGGATCGTCGAATACAACCTGGACGCTGACGAGAAGGCGGCTTTCGACAAGTCTGCCGCCGCCGTCAGGGAAGTCCATGACGCGCTTCGCAATCTCGTCAAGATCTAGCGTTTTTTGGCACGGGTATCCGCAAGGACTCCGTGCTTATTTTTTGAGGAGGCACAATGATTCTGCACGACAAGATTGAAGCCCAGTTACCCGCCTGGCGCGATCGCATCAAGAGCCTGAACAAGGAGCATGGGGAGGTTGTGGTCGACCAGGTCACCGTGGGCCAGGTCATCGGCGGCATGCGCGATATCAAATCGCTGCTGACCGATGTCTCCTTTGTGGACCCAGCCGAGGGCATCCGCTTCCGCGGGATGTCGATCCCCGAGGTTCTCAAAGCCCTCCCAAAGGCCGCGGCGCCAAGATGCCGCTGGTGGGTGGGCTTTATTACCTGCTGATGATCGGCGAAGTGCCGACCCGGGAGCAGGCTCTCGAGGTGGAAGCCGAATGGGCCAGGCGCTGGGAAGTGCCCGATTACGTGTACAAGATGTTGAAGTCCATGCCCGACGGAAACGCACCCGATGACGCTCTTCTCGCAGGCCGTGCTGGCGCTGCAGAACGGATCGGTTTTCGCCAAACGCTATCATGAGGGCATGAAGAAGGATGCCTACTGGGAAGCCGCCCTGGAAGACAGCCTCGACCTGACCGCCAAGCTGCCCGTCATTGCCGCCTTCATCTATCGGATGAAATATTTCGGCGAGACGCGAGAAGCCGAAATACAACCCCAAGCTGGATTATGGCGCCAATTTCTCGCGTATGCTGAAGGTGGACGACCGCAAGGGCTATGCCGAACTGGCTCGCCTGTATTTCATCCTGCACAGCGATCATGAGTCCGGCAACGTCTCTGCCCATACCATGCACCTGGTGGGCTCGGCCCTGTCCGATCCTTACCTTTCCTTCTCCGCCGCGCTGAACGGCCTCGCCGGCCCTCTGCACGGACTTGCCAACCAGGAATGCCTGGGCTGGCTGTTGGATGTCCAGAAGCAGTTCGATGGCGTGCCTTCCCGCGAGGAACTATATAAATTCGCCTGGGATACCCTGAACAGCGGAAAGGTCATCCCCGGTTACGGGCATGCGGTGCTGCGGGTCCCCGATCCGCGCTACACGGCCCAGATGGACTTCGCCAAGAAGCGCTTCCCGGATGATGATCTCCTGCGCCTGGCGGATCTGGTCTTCGATGTGGTCCCGCAGGTCCTCAGGGAACAGGGCAAAGCCAAGAATCCGGCTCCGAATGTGGATGCGATCAGCGGCACGCTCCAGTACTACTACGGCGTGCGCGACTTCGATTTCTACACCGTCCTGTTCGGCATCGGCCGCGCTCTCGGTGTGACCGCCAATTATGTGTGGGCGCGCGCCCTCGGCATGCCCCTCGAGCGGCCGAAGTCGGTGACCACCAAGATGCTTGAAGATGTGGTCGCCAAGGCAGCTCAGCCGGTTCCGGTCCCTTGATTCATTCCTAACTACAAAAACTCCCGGAGCGATCTGCTTCGGGAGTTTTGATTCCGCTTATTGCTTTTGATGTAGTTCGTCTTCCATCACCTCGAATTTTACCAGCCGCACGATGCGGGCCTGATCCCTCAGGTACCAGGGCACCATTTGCCGGGCGTGTTCGATGTTCTCGGCATCCACGATCGCCCAGCCCACATGCACATCGTCCTTGCAGCCCCACTCAAAGTAATGTAAATAACCGGCTGAATTCATGTCCTTGAGCGCCTGATCGCAATTCTCAGGGGCGTGATGCGATTCGATCACATAACGGTTCATATCTGCCTCGCCAAATAAAATCCGATAAAGGTTATCTGGTTTAGTATAGCACGCGATGTTCCCCCGTTGAAGAGTTTTTGCCTCCCCTAATGGTAATCGCTGCCCAGTCCACTGAAATCCACGAAGGAACTGTCCTTGCGGGCATAGATCCCATTGGGCAGCAGCAGGTACTGGCTCTGGTCTTCCATGAACCCGCGCAGCTTGTTGAAATTATCCGCCACCACATCCGGCTTAAGTTGCAGGATGCTGTACTCATAATTCCATTTATTATGCCCCGGTGCGAAGGCCGCGGCGGGCTCGCCTTTTGCGATGACCGGGTCGCTCTTGCCCAGCAGGTCGATGCTGGTTCGCTCAGAGTAGTACGGGATCTGCCCGGCTGCATGCACGGCGATGACCGCATGCGGGTCCGTGTACTGGCGGATCTGCAGACCCAGCTTGACGCGCTGGATATCTGTCCGCAGCATGGGGGCATTGACCAAACCCCACTTCATCCAGGGTTCACCGCTCATCACCAGCACCGCCCCCAGGCCGATCAGGACCGCCAATGCCGGACGGATGATCTTTCCGTAGGCCAGCATTCGCTCGATGACCAGGCTGAACAGGATGAACAGCGCCGGCATCCCCTGAGCGATGAAGCGGTTGGCCGCATCCACCAATTCCTCCGCATAGTCTCCGCCGACCCAGATGGAATAAGCCGCCTGAACGAGGAATATGCACAAAAGCAGCCCTGCTTCACGTGTTCGCAGTTCCTTGAATGTGATCAGCCCCATGACCGCAAGGAACAGGGGCATGGCCATGTCCCGC
Organism: uncultured Chloroflexia bacterium; assembly: GCA_963809585.1. GTDB lineage: Bacteria > Chloroflexota > Anaerolineae > Anaerolineales > Villigracilaceae > JACPVF01. The sequence goes on from CAWEKL010000003.1 coordinate 232,888, forward strand.
CAGGCATAATCGTTCAGGCTGAGCAAGCCCACGCGCACACGCTCCCAGGTCGTCACACCGACAACCTTCAGGTAGTATGTGTTGGGCAGAAAATCCCCAAAGTAGAGTTTTTGAAAAATCAAGATGGAGCCGAATATCAGGAGGGTAACCAGCCCCGGCAGGATGGCCTTGCTGAACGATTTACTGCCAAGGTATAGGAGGATCAAGCCAGCGGGGAGGATCGCGTCCATGCGCAGCAGCACAGCCGCGGCCAGAGCCAGCGCCAGCAGCCATGGTTCCATCGGCCTTGCACTGGAGCCGCCTTTGGAAATTCTTACAGCGAGCAGTATCCCCAGGCTCAAGGAGAGTGCCAGCGCACCGGTCTCCAAACCTCGCAGAGTCCAAAAGACCAAGGGGAAATAAAAAGCGCTGACCGTGGCAGCGATCAGCGGGGCAGCCCTTCCCTCGGGCAAAAGGGTCTCCGCGATCAGGTAAACTGTGGTCGTATTCCCCAACAGGATGGCCGCCGCCGCCAGCATAACCGCCAGCGAGATGGTCGGCTGGGGAATTTTCAGGAGATGAAAGACTGCCAGCAGCAGAGTCCACCCGGGGTTGGTAAAGCCTTCGACCGGCGCCTGTCCTGCGTTCCATACCAGGCCCTGTCCCTGCGCCAGGTTGCGGGCATAGCGCATTGAGATCATGGCGTCATCCACCAATGTGAAATAGGTCTGACCTTTAACATCAAAGGCTGTGCGGAAGATGAAAACGCCGTAGAACAGGGCTGAAATAACGAGGAGAAGAAGCAGGATACGGCGTTGAGCTGCCATCTTTGGGAGTATATCATGCAGGGAAAAGCGGCGTTCGGCGGGAACGAAGGCGGAGCGAATGTGATATATTTATCTCAGAAATCGCGTAAATTTCTTCCGAAAAACTCAGGTTAGCCCATGAATCCTACAAACAGCCGAAACCCTGGAATGCCCCTTGACCTGGACTGGGTGATGGGCGCGCATGTGAACCGCAGCGCGGTCGAGCGGCGCGTCGAATCCCTGCCCAAACGCCGCACCATCAAGAAGGATTGGCAGGCTGCCTGGCTCTTGCGCGCAGTCACCTGTATTGACCTGACCACCCTGGCTGGCGACGACACTCCCGGCCGTGTCAAGCGTCTGTGCGCAAAGGCCAAACATCCCATTCGTCCGGATATGCTTGCCCGGATGCCCTTGGAGGGCGAAAAGATCAACGTGGCTGCGGTCTGTGTCTATCCCAGCCGGGTCAAGGATGCCGTCGAGGCGCTGCGCGGCACGGATATCCCGGTAGCTTCGGTTGCCACCGGTTTCCCATCCGGCCAGACGCCGCTTCCCCAGCGCATCGGTGAGATCGAGCAGGCCATCGAGGCGGGCGCGCGCGAGATCGATGTGGTCATCACCCGCACGCATGTGCTCACCGGCGACTGGCATTCGCTGTATGATGAATTACGGCAGTTCCGCGAGACCTGCGGCGAACGCGGCTCACATGAAGACCATCCTGGCGGTCGGCGAGCTGGGCACGCTCAAGCAGGTCTACCAGGCCAGCCTGGTGGCCATGATGGCCGGCTCGGACTTTATCAAGACCTCCACCGGCAAGGAAGCGGTCAACGCCACACTGGAAAACAGCCTGGTGATGACCCGCGCCATCCGTGATTACATCGAGCGCACCGGCTTCAAGGTGGGCTTCAAGCCCGCTGGCGGGATCAGCACCGCCAAGCAGGCGCTGGCCTGGCAGGCGCTGATGAACGAGGAACTGGGCGAGGAGTGGCTGATGCCGGACCTGTTCCGCATCGGCGCCAGCAGCCTGCTGACCGACCTGGAGCGCCAGCTGTACCACTTCATCACCGGGCACTACGCCGCCAGGCATCACATGCCGATGGGATAATCTCGGCCGGGTAGGAGCGCTGCTCGTGAAGCGCCACCGCTGGAGGAGAAATTGGAGTTTTCTATGAGCACATTACTCGATGTCTTCAAAACCATGCAATACGGCCCGGCGCCCGAATCGCCTGCGGCGGTCAATGCCTGGCTGGATGAGCACGGCCGCAAATTCGGCCTGTTCATCAACAATGAATGGGTCACTCCCCGGGGAGCCAAATATTACTCCAGCTACAACCCTTCCAATGGCGAACTGCTCGGCGGAAACCGTCCAGGCCAGGCAGAAGGAAGTGGATGCAGCGGTGGCCGCGGCGCGCGACGGCCTTCGAAAGCTGGAGCAAAACTCCCGGTCTGGTACGTGCCCGCCACCTGTACGCCATCGCCCGCAACATCCAGAAGCATCACCGCCTGCTGGCAGTGCTCGAATCCATGGATAACGGCAAGCCCATCCGCGAGTCGCGCGATATCGATGTGCCGCTGCTTGCCCGGCATTTTTATTATTATGCCGGTTGGGCGCAATTGATGGAGACCGAGCTGAAGGATTACCAGCCGGTGGGCGTGGTCGGGCAGATCATCCCCTGGAATTTCCCCCTGCTGATGCTCGCCTGGAAGATCGCTCCGGCCATTGCCATGGGGAACACGGTTGTGCTCAAGCCTGCCTCCTATACCCGTCTGAGCGCGCTGCTCTTCGCTGAGATCGTTGCCGAGGCGGGGCTGCCCCCCGGTGTGGTCAACGTCATCACCGGCAGCAGCAAGGCCGGCTCGATGCTCGTGCACCATCCGGACGTGGATAAGATCGCCTTCACAGGTTCCACCGATGTGGGTCGCACTCTGCGCCATCAGACTGCCGGCTCCGGCAAGAAGCTCTCGCTGGAACTGGGCGGCAAGTCCCCCTTCGTGGTCTTTGAGGACGCCGACCTGGATGGAGCCGTGGAAGGTGTGGTGGATGCCATCTGGTTCAACCAGGGGCAGGTCTGCTGCGCAGGATCGCGCTTGCTGGTGCAGGAGAACGTCGCCGAACGGTTCATCCACAAACTGAAAGCGCGCATGGAGCATATGCGCGTCGGCGACCCGCTGGATAAATGCATCGACATGGGCGCCATCGTGGATCAGAGCCAGTGGGACACGATCGACGGCTGGGTGAAGACCGGCGCCAGCGAAGGCGGCGATGTCTTCCAGCCGGACATCAGTCTCCCGCAGAAGGGATTGTTCTACAAGCCCACGCTCATCACCGGCCTCGATCCGGCGGCTGCCACGGTGCAGGAGGAGATCTTTGGCCCGGTGCTGGTTTCGCTGACTTTCCGCACCCCGCAGGAGGCGATCGCGCTGGCGAACAACACCCGCTACGGCCTGGCTGCCAGCGTGTGGAGCGATAACATCAACCTTGCACTGGATGTCGCCAGCAAGATCAAGGCCGGGTCGGTGTGGGTCAATTGCACCAATTTGTTCGATGGGGCTTCGGGCTTTGGCGGTTACCGGGAGTCCGGTTTCGGCCGCGAGGGCGGCAGGGAAGGGCTATTCGAATATCTCCGCCCAGCCTGGATGGATCGTCCGCAGCCTGAATTTACACCGCCTGCCGACGGGAAATCGATGAAATGGGGCGAGCATGTCCCCTCCCGCCCGACCATGCCCTCCACTGAGCGGGCCAATGGGCGTGACCTCCCGCACGTAGACCGCACGCCCAAGATGTATATCGGCGGCAAACAGGTCCGGCCGGATGGAGCTTATACACTGGCAGTCCTGGGCGCGGATGGCCGGGTCATCGGTCAGGTGGGGGACGGCAACCGCAAGGATATCCGCGAGGCGGTGGAAGCTGCTCATGCGGCTCATCTCTCCAAGCCCGGCTGGGCTATGCGTCATGGATATAACCGCTCGCAGATCCTGTACTTCATCGCCGAGAACCTGGATGCCCGCAACGCCGAATTCGTGGACCGGCTCGTCGCCATGACCGGGCGGACGCGCCGGCTCGCACAGCAGGAAGTGGATGCATCGGTGGAGCGCCTCTTCTCCTACGCGGCCTGGGCGGATAAATACGGCGGTACGGTCCAGGAGACCACCTTGCGAGGCATCACTGTTGCCGTGAATGAGCCTATCGGCGTCATCGGCATTGCCTGCCCGGATGAATATCCTTTGCTGGGCTTCATCTCTCTGATGGCTCCTGCCATCGCCCGCGGCAACACTGTGGTGATGATCCCCAGCCAGAAGTACCCGCTTATCGCCACCGATTTTTATCAGGTTCTGGATACCTCGGATGTGCCTGGCGGCGTGGTCAATATCGTCACCGGCGACCGCGACCACCTGGTAAAGACGCTGGTCGAGCACGAAGACGTGGACTCGGTCTGGTATTTCGGGTCCGCTGAAGGCAGCTATCATGTGGAGGATGCCTCCACGTCCAATATGAAGCGTACCTGGGTGGGCTATGGGCTGCCGCGCGATTGGATGGACCGCGACCAGGGCGAAGGTCACGAGTTCCTGCATGAGTCAACCCAGGTGAAGAACATCTGGGTGCCAACGGGAGAGTAATGCCCGTATTTTCTCGATGATGGACAGGGAGCCAGGCAATCGCCTGGCTCTCGTTTTGTGGGTGAGCGGCCCTCTACTCCCCCCAAAAGTACTCCCCGATTCCTAATGTTGGTCTCAGGGAAAAGCAGATATCGTCAATATAATAGTTATTGTCCACCCCCGAAAAACTCCGAGCGATATAGCCCGCTGCCTTTTTGCCAGGTGTGCGCGAAATGCCTGTAGAAAGGAGGTGATGCCCCGGTAAAGGGTGTGTTAACGCGTTGAATGTTTGGCCAACCCAAAAAGTTCGAATTTTATCCATAAGGAGAAATAAATGAGAATTCGCAAGGCAGCGACGATTCTTGTCGTGCTTTTGGTTCTGGCAGGCTTAACGGTACAGGCAGCTGGTGCAGCTCCGGCTTCTGTCAAATACGATATCAATACACTAGCCGGAAAGGTCGCCTCGCTTAATGGTACAAAAGGGTTGCAAATACGGTTCTCGGCCTTCATCGAAGAGGAAGCCGAAGAGCCAAGTGGAAGCCCGGCACCCGGCGCCCCACCGATTGCACCTTCCTTTGTCCTGTCCAGCCCGCTGGATGGGAATACCATCGCTGGCCCGGCGATCCGGGTCAACCTGGATACCGCCGGTGCGCCTCAGAATGAGACGGCGATTGCGGTCGATCCCAACAACCCCAGTCGGGTGGTTGCCGCCGCGAATGATTACGTAACACGCACATGGACCTGCAATGTAGGTAGTACGCCTTGCAGTGCTCTTGGTGATGGATACTCTGGCACCTATTACTCTAATGACGGAGGTGCAACCTGGGCTGGTTTAAGCAGTGATCCCCAGCATTTGGGCACCTTGATCCCGGGCGTAACCCGCCTGGCAGGCGGCCAATATGATGCTGGCGGTGACCCGGCCTTGGCGTTTGACAGCCAGGGCAATGTCTACTATGCGGGTCTGGGCTTCAATCGTACCTCCGCGCCGAATACCGTGGCGGTTAACAAGGGCACATTCGATGGCAACGGCGCGTTGACATGGGGCATGCCCGCGTTCATCAACCAGACGACTGCTCCGAGCACCCTGAATGACAAAGAATGGATTGCGGCCGATTGGCATACAAGCAGCCAATTCAAGGACCGGGTTTACGTAAGCTGGACCCGCTTTATATTCAATCCGCAAAACGGCAACTATGTTCAGTCGCCGATCTTCTTTGCGTACTCCTCGGATGGCGGGCAGACCTTTAGCAACCCGACGAATATCACCGGCAACGTGAAATATGATCAGGGCTCCCGCCCGATCGTGGGCTATGACGGAACCGTGTACGTAATTTTCGAGGGCTCGACCCGCCTTGCGCCGATCGACAGCCAGTACGTCGTGAAGTCCACGGACGGCGGCGCGACGTTCAGCAAGCCGGTGAAGATCGCCGACGTGCAGGACATTATTCCGCTGGCCAATACTGTTTTCCGTGTGAACAGCTTCCCCGCCGGCGCGGCTGCACCCAATGGTGACTTGTACGTCGCTTGGACTGGCCTGATGAAGGATAGCGGTGGCCTGTGTCCCTCATCCACGAACAATGGCTGCCACTCCGCGACCATGTACAGCAAGTCTTCGGATAGCGGCGCGACCTGGAGTGCCCAGGCACTGATCTTCCCCGCCCTGGATGCGTCCACCCAGGCACCGGTTGGCTATCCGGTAGGCACGTTCACTGCACCTACCCCGCGCCGCGTGGATACCATCTGGCCTGGTGTGGCGGTCTCTCCGAATGGGACAGTTTATATGTCGGCTTATGCAGCCGATACTATCTCCCCGTGGCAGACCTGTGGGAATGCCCCGCCAGCCCCGGAAGGCCGGATCAACTGCCTGGCGCTTGGGAACTACATCCACAACGCCCGCCTCAATTACTATGTGACCAATAAGGGCTCCGGTGGTGTGCAGATGGTCAGCACTCACCCGATCAACACCCGCAACGGCTTCGGTGGCGGGTTCATCGGCGACTATACAGATCTGTCGGCGGACTCGAACGGAGTCTTCCATGCCTTCTGGACGGACACTAATGAGAAGCAGCAGGTGGTATGGTTCTACGGGCTTCAGTTCGTGCCTACGATGATCAATCAGGAGGACGTGGTCACTGCACACGGGACGATCCCCTAAGCAGCCGAGTATATTTTAACTAGATGCAACAAAAGGCCAGGCGCATGCGCCTGGCCTTTCACATTGAACAGCCAGTAAAAAGGTAATCTAAACCAGCGCCTCGAATTGTTCGCGCGAGAGGGTTTCCTGATCGAGAAGGAAGTTGGTGATGCGCTCAACCGCCTCCCGCTGCTCAAGAATGATGCGCTTGGCCTGCTCATAACCCTCATCCAGGATGCGGGTTATGGCCTCGTCAATAGCCTCATAAGTCTTTTGACCGCTGCGTGGAGCTGCCAGCGCTTCATAACCCTCCGGCCGGTTGAACACTCGCAAGCCTGTGTCGCTCATTCCAAGCCGCATGACCATTTCCTCGGCTAGCTGGGTGGCAACCCGCAGGTCGTTGGCTGCACCGCTGGTAATATCGTCGCAGAAGACCTCCTCAGCCACGCGCCCGCCCATTAGTCCGGTGATCTTGGCCATGAACTGATTGCGGGACATGAGCATGGTCTCCTGCTCGGGGAGCGCCATGGTGAAGCCGCCCATCTGCCCGCGTGGGATGATGGTCACTTTATAGACCGGATCGGCATGCGGAGTGGAATGCATCACGATCGCGTGTCCGGCTTCATGGTAGGCGATGGTGCGCCGCTCGCGCTCGCTGATCACTCGGTTCTTCTGCTGCGCGGAGCCGGTCAAAGCCTTCTCCACCGCCTCCTGGAAATCCTGGACCGTGATAGCCTCGCGGTTGCTGCGCACTGCCAGGATGGCCGCTTCGTTGACAATGTTCGCCAGGTCCGCTCCCACCAAACCAGGGGTGGATTTGGCGACATCCATCAGATTGACATCTGAATCCAGCTTTCGCCCCTTCGCATGCACTTCCAGGATGGCGCACCTTCCGTTCACGTCTGGCCGTGAGATATTCACATGGCGGTCAAAGCGACCGGGTCGGGTGAGGGCCGGGTCCAGTACATCCGTGCGGTTGGTGGCAGCCAGCACCATCACGCCCTCAGTGGCTGCAAAGCCGTCCATTTCCACCAGGAGCTGGTTCAGTGTCTGGTCCTGTTCCATTTCGCCGCCTCCGCCGGTGGTGTGTCGTTTCCGTCCGACTGCATCGATTTCGTCGATGAATACGATGCAGGGCGCCTTGGAGCGGGCATTCTTAAACAGCGAGCGGATGCGGCTGGCTCCCATGCCTACGAACACCTCAACAAACTCCGAGCCGGAGGTGGAAAAGAATGGAACGCCGGCTTCCCCGGCAACGGCTCGGGCCAGCAGTGTCTTCCCCGTACCCGGGTCGCCGACGAGCAGGACGCCGCGCGGCATGCGCGCGCCGAGCCTCTCATAGTGGGCGCTGTCCTTCAGGAAGGTGACGATGTCGGTTAGTTCCTCGCGGCTCTCATCCAATCCGGCGACATCATTGAAGCAGGTGGAGGGGACCTCGCCCTCGGTATATTTCTTGCGACCGCCGATCGCGCCCGCGCCTGTCATGCGGATCACAGCAAAACCCGCCAATGCAAGCATGCCGAAACTGACCAGCGCGCTGGAGGCCTTCTCGGCGGTGAATGCACCGGTATCACTGACCTCATAGCGCAGTTTCACCAGCTGGGAATTGGTCACACCCAGATAGCGCATTTGCTCCAGGAAGGAGGCGGCTTTATCCCGCTGAGTCTTGTGCTGGGATCCATCCCGATAATGCACGATCATCATCCCGGTAATGGGAGAGTCCTCCACCCGGATGACCTGCCCGGCTGAAATGGAGGCTGCCACCTCGCTGAGGGGGATGGGCTTTTCTTGCTGCGAAGAGTTCAGGAGAAAGGCGGCTGAAAGGCCCATGGCAAGGAGCAGGAGCGCAATGCTCATCCTCCCATATTTGTGTTTCTTAAAAAAGTCTAATAGTTGGGTTACGGATTGTTTCATGTGTCCTCAAAGTTCAATACTAGTGAACGGAAAATTCCACCAATATTACCGCGTTTGTGGGATATAAATACTTTCAGTTCCGTTATGAAGATCAGATTCGGGCTGATTCTGTGAATTCTGTAAGGTTTGGAGAGAGGTTTTTCGTCTCCAAATGCTACCGGCGGGGTTATAGCGCCGCAATCAGCAATTTGGCGAGCGAACAGGGAAAAAGGGGTGAATAAAATGCTCATAGTCCGTGGAAAAAATCTACGGAAACTCTAATATTCTTTTCCTATAATAAATTCATGAATCTCTATATCGGTTGCCCCATCTGGTCCTTCAAGGGCTGGGTCGGAAATTTTTATCCGGAAGGGACCCGTCCTTCGGAGTTTTTACGGGAATACTCCCGCCGCCTGAATGCCATCGAAGGGAATACCACTTTTTATGCGGTGCCGGCAGAAAAGACCATCCTGGGATGGGTGGCGGAAACCCCTGAATCGTTCCGCTTTTGTGCCAAGATCCCCAAGGCCATCAGCCATGCTGGGAACCTGGTCCCGGGGATCGAGCGCGCCCGCGAATTTGTGAAGATCATGAGCCAGCTTGGGCCGCGCATGGGCCCGATGTTCCTCCAGCTCCCGCCCAGCTATTCCCCGCGGTTGCTGGGAGACCTGGCAGTCTTCCTGGATGCCTGGCCTGAGAAAGCCCGCCTGGGGGTGGAGGTGCGTCATTCCAGCTGGTTCGATCCGCCGAATCATGCTGCCCTGATGAAGCTGCTCTCGGATCACGCCATGGCGCGGGTTGTCATCGATACGCGTCCCATCCGCAGCCTCGACCATGACAAGATCCTGGAGGGCAGTGTATACCAGCAATTGCTGCGGGCACGGCAGGCCAAGCCGGATGTGCCCGTCTTTATGGAGCGCACCACTGATTTCCTTTTCCTGCGCTACATCGGCCACCCGGACCTGGAACAGAACCGGCCTTTCCTGCAAGAATGGGCTGAATACGTTGCCAATGAGATCGGGCAGGGGGCAGATGCTTACGTGATCTGTCACTCCCCGGAGAACCTGACCGCGCCGCTCCTGGCCCGTGAGTTCCACCGGCTGGTCGCGAAAAAAATCCCTTTGCCCGATCTGCCGTGGGAAACCCTCAAACCGGACGAACCTCGCCAGGTCCCGCTGCTCTGAATTGCCCCCAATTTCCTGTCTTCTTGCCTAATAGTGCTTCTCGATGCCGCCAAAACCGAACTGCTTATTGAGCGCGCTCATCTTGATGAAATAGCCCAGCCGTTTTTTGAATTCTGCCGGGCGGTCGCGCGCGCCTTCAATGAAGGCGATGCGGATGCGCTTATAGGACTCGGAGAAGCCCTGATAATTCTTCCAGGCTTCCTTGTTTGAGCGAATGGCCCTGGTGATATCCGGGGCAACTTTGAACTTTTCATTCAGCACCTTGCGGACGAATTCTTCCACCTCAGGCATGAGCAATCCCTGGGCTGCCAGATAGCGCAGGCGTTCCTTGTTGGCCTGGGAATAAGGCGTGCCGGCTTTGCGGGGGGAGAAACGCTGGGCGGTCCGGTCTTCATCCAGCCGCTTGGCGATGCTGTCGATCCAGCCGAAGCAGAGCGCTTCCTCCACGGCATCATTGTAGGCGATGCGCGCTTTGCCGGTGTGCTTTTTGTAATAGATCAGCCAGATGTCCTTATCCGTCCGGTAATGCTTTTCCAGCCAATTACGCCACTGGCTGCGTTTGGTCACGTGCAGAGTCTTGGTGATTTCCATCAAGGTCCTCCTTCATTCCGCTAAATGTTCCTTCTTTCGCCGGATCTCCAGAACAGCGATCTTGGTGGAATGATTGAAGGGAGCCGGGTCTGGGAAGGGAGTGGGAACTCTCGTGGAGGGGTAGCCAGTAAAATCCTCTGGCACAGGGATGCGCTCGCGGAGGCGCATATAGCCATCCGCGCAGAGCGATTCCAGTGCTTGCGTATAACCGATACCGCTTACAAAAACTGCATTATTGATCGCGACCAAGATCCCGCCATCCTCGATCAGCGGGCGCACCTTGTTGATGAGCCTTGCGCTCTCGTTCACCTGGTCTACACGGCCGCCGGAGGTAGGTGGAGAAGAAGGGCGGGTCGAGCAGGACGAGATCAAAACGTTCCCCGGCGCGTTTGAGGCGAGCCACCTCGGCGAAGAAATCGGCAGCGATAAAATCGGCTTTGTGGATGGGAAAGCCGTTGAGCGAGCAGGAGGTCTTGCCAAGGTTGAGAAACCTCCGATTAAGGTCAATTTGCAGGACGCGTTCTGCACCCCCTGCCATCGCCGCCACCCCCAGGCTGCCCGTATAGGCGAAGGCATTCAGCACCCTCTTCCCGCGCGCTTTGTCCATGACCCAGCGGCGCAGTTCACGCGTGTCGAGGTAGAAGCTGGCATCGCGGTTCATAGTCAAGTCGAGGGCGTACCAGACACCGCGTTCGCGTACCCTGTCATCCATCCGCTCGCCGAAGACCAATCTGCCGCGCCTCTCCTCCTGGGAGAGGCCATTCCTCGTTTTGACAAGGATGGCGCGCAGCTCGCCGGCGAGCGGGAGATGGTTTTGATAGAACTCCACCGCTGGAGGGATGATTGCCATTCCCTCTTCCCTGCGCTCGGAATAATCGTGGAGAACCAGCGTCGTGCCATACAGGTCCGCGGAGAGAACGGGGAATCCCTCGGTGAAACCGTTGAAGAGGCGGAATGCCGCACGCCGTGCAGGGTCAAAGAGTCCCTGGCGGGCATCAAGGGCTTTAGCAAGCAGAGGGATAATGGTCGGATCGAGCGTGGAGATTCATCACCTCGATTGGGTTGTCTTTTCGATCACGTCCAGCTTACGGGTGGTGTAATCTTCGTAATCTGGCACGAGCCGGTCGTATTCTCCGTCCATGAGCGGCGAGGAGATCATGAAATCGGCGGAAGCCCGGTTGCAGGCGATGGGAATGTTCCACACAACCGCCATGCGCAGTAGCGCTTTGACATCCGGGTCATGCGGCTGCGGCTCCAGCGGATCCCAGAAGAAGATGAGGAAATCGATCTTGTTATCCACGATCTTCGCGCCGATCTGCTGGTCGCCGCCCAGGGGACCGCTCTTAAGCCGGATGATCTTGAACCCTAAAACTTCTTCAAGGATCTTTCCCGTGGTCCCGGTGGCATACACCTGATGATGCGCCAGCAGGTCACGGTTGAATTTCGCCCATTCGACCAGGTCGCGCTTCTTATTGTCGTGCGCAACCAGTCCGATCTTCTTGTCGTGTTCCATGGGGATCCGCTTTTGGGCCATAACGTTCGCTCCTCCTTCGATCAAGTTGAAGCCACACTCGCTGCATAACGCTGTGGAATATTTTACTTCCTCATGGCTCATTGCCCATCTTTTGGATATTGCGCGGGTTCAGGACGGATATCTGCCTGAAACCAAGGAGCGCTGCGGCCTCCGCGTCCAACTCCACCCAGTAGAAGGCGCTGTGATTGGCATATGGATCGATGCGGAAGACCGTCCCCGGGTACCAGCCATCTGGAACGCGCTGTTTCTCGCCGAGATGCACGCGAACCCGGTCGCCAGCCCTGATCTCGTCCATTCAGGCCGCGGGAGCCCGGGCGGTGAGGATCCAATCCCAGGGATAAGGGTCTGCCAACCAGTCGGGGATTTGTTCGACCTCGAACTCCACCGTCCAATCGTATTCCATTTTGTTGATCTCGATCAACTCGAGGTTCATCTCATCGCGCACGAGAACGATCAACTCCTCGCGCAGGTAGTGCTTGGTCGGCTCGGCGCCCCGGTAGAACACGCCCTGCGCGGTCCGCCTCGGGCCGGTGAGCGAGGTGATATCGGTCTCAGATTCGGCTTCCCGCGCTGTCGAGCCAGTTCTGCGATACCATTCCGTCTCGCGGAAGGCGGTGAATAGCAGCGATTCGACCGAGGGCAGATTGAGGATTAGAATGCCGCCCGGTTTGAGCCGGGAAGCCATGCCTTGCAGGAAGCGCATGCGGGAACGGGTGTTGGGCATAATGGCGGCGTTCAGCGAGACGATCACATCCACCAGCGGCAGGGATTCTACCGTTTGGGTGAGGTCCGCCTGAACGATTTCCACGTTCTCGATCCCCTTGCAGCGGGCTCTGGCGATATCCAGCAGTTTTTCAGAGAAATCAAAGCCGTACACCTTGCCGAATTTTGAAGCCAGATAGGGCAGCAGCTTTCCAGGTCCGCAGCCGAAATCCGCGACGGTCAACTTTTGGGAAGCATATTTCTTGATCTGTTTACCCACATCCATCGAGCGTCCATAGGTGAAGGCATCGATCACATAGTCGTCATATTCCTGGGCGAACCCGTTCCAATATTCTTCGTCCATGCCGTGATGAGGTTTGGGGGTGGGCATGCGTGAATCTTACAGGTTTATGCATTGAATGGCAAGGAAAATCAGCGCTTGACTGCGCGCGTCGCGATGTAACTGGGGTGATATTTGGCGAGGACGGAGTCGTCCATATAATCTTCATAAAGGTGGGTGATCATCAGCCCGGCATCCAGTTGGCCGCCGATCAGATCGGTCAGCGAGTGGCCGAACTCAAGGGGATATCCGCGGCTGATCAGATCCTCAAGCTCGGCGGGAGGCAGGTCTTTCGAGTCGGCATACGGGATGGAATGCGCGACCTCCAGAGTGCCCGCATCCATTTTGGGCAGGTCAAAGATATAGTGAATGGGGTTCATGGAGCCGGTCATGAAGACACCGCCAACCCGGAGGACGCGGGCAGCTTCGCGGTACACCTCGCGGACATCCGCCATGAAGACGGTGGAGCAGGGATTGAAAATCAGGTCGAAGCTGGCATCCGGGAAGATGGACAGATCTGCCGCATCCCCCTCGATCAGGCGTATCTCCAGACCTTCCCGCTGTGCAACCAACCGGTCTTGAGCCAACTGGCGGGGGGAATTATCGAAGACCGTCACCTTTGCGCCCGCGGCGGCCAGAATTGGCCCCTGTTGGCCTCCGCCGCTGGCCAGGCACAGGACTTCCGCACCCGAGAGGGAGGGAAACCATTCTCTTGGAACGGGGATACTCTGCGTTAAAAGAACGCTCCAATCATCCTGCCGTGCGCGTGCGATGACTTCCGGGGTGACGGGCTGGGTCCAGGGGTTTACGCCGCTCTCGACCTCCCGGTTCCATGCATCTCGATTGTAGGAGCGAATATCCATGCGCCGATTTTACTTGACATTCTTTGCAGCCGCTCACCTGCAAAAAACGATATTATTAAAATGATCGGGTCGGCTGAACCAGCCGGCCCGAAGCTGAGGGGAAGAAAGTTATTAATCGGCGGCTGAGAAGTTCGGCTCGGGATTAATCTCCGGGGCGGGTGAATGGTGCAGCCGGTCCAGAACGACATATCCGAAGGCAGCCAGGAGGCCCAGCAGGCCGGCGGCTCCCCAGAGGAGGTCCGGATTGGCGCTTTCCATGATGCGCCCCGCAAGGTAGGGTCCGCCGGCGAAGGCGAGGCCCCAGGAAAGCCCGGCAACCGCCATATAGCGGCCGCGCATCTCCTCAGGTGCAAAGCCGGCAACCAGAGATTGGCCGAAGGGCGAGACAATCATCTCTCCGATGGTGATGATCACCATCGCGATGACGAACCATGCATAAGTCGAGATGATCCCGTAGAGGGCAAAGCCCGCGGCATAGAAAATGGTTCCCAATGCCATCATCAGCATGGGCTTGTAACGCTGCAGCCGCCGGGCAATCCAGATCTGGAACAGCACGACCAGGATGGCATTGATGCTCAGCAGGGTGCCGTAGCCTACCTCCGGCAGGTTATGCCGGTCGCGCAGGAATACTCCCAGGGTCGTGTTCATGTTCATGTATACAAGCGTCATCATGACGCTGACCATCACAAAAGCAACAAAGCGTCTGTCCTTGAAGACACGCCCGTATCCTGCAAAGGTCTGGCCGAGACTCTCATGCCGGGCCGCCTCATGCTGCTGTGGTCGGGTCTCAGGCAGCGCGAAAAATACGATACCTGCCGCGATCAGGCTGATCACACAGTCTACGATGAAGATCAGCAGATAGGAGCGCGTGATCAGCAGGCCGGCCGTGGCGGGGGCAATGATCACCGCTGCATTGAAGACGACGCGGATGATGCCGTACCCCTCAGCTCGCTTGTTCTCCGGCAGAAGGTCAGCGACCACCGCTTCGTGAGCCGGCCCGCCGATGTTGGCCAGCGTGCCGACGATCACCGACACGGCGACAAAGACCTCCAGCGTGGGAGCCAGTCCCATCCCCAGCGCGCTGATCGAGGAGAGCAGCAGGCTGAAGATGATCACTCCTTTGCGGCCCATGCGATCGGTGAGGGCGCCGCCCAGCGCGCTGCCGATGAAACCAGAGAGCGAGAAGAGGGCGAAGATTCCCCCGACGGTTGTCATGGGGATGTCGAATTTTCGGGTCAGGTACAGGGCGAAGAACGGGTAGAGCATGAACCCGCCGAATCGATCGATGAAGACGATGATGTTATAGATCCAGAAGGCCCGCGGGTATTCGCGATAAATGGTCTGGAGTTTTCTGAGTTGGGCATTCATTTAATTGGCTTTCCAAATAAAGGGGAGGCCCTGCAAGCTGGGGGCCGGTCAAAGGGTTGGGAGGCGGTGTTGGTCCTCCGTTCTCACCAACCCTGGCGGGCAAGCCCGTCACCAACGGTCGGGCCGCAGTCGGCCGCGCGGAGATCATAACGGCAGCGCAGTTCTCTGCCAGCCGCGATCATCCAGTCCGCCAGCCGGAGCATGCCGCTGCCGAATAAACTGGATTGTGAGAGGCGGACTTTCTGCGCCTGCTGTACCAGCCGGAGTTGGTCCATCTCAGCCAGGATTTGCCCACGGCGGGATTCTGCCAGTACTTCTATTGACCAGTGGTTCATTAAATTCTCCTTCTTACTTTACGGACGATCCAGTAAAAAAACGGACACTGCCTTGAGGGTCCTTTCCACGCGATCCCGGTTCAGCGAGTAGTGCTTGGCGCCGCTGCTCCTGCGCTCTTGAAGGTATCCCGCCGCGGTGAGCTGGGTCAGGTAGCGGGATACGCTTGGCTGGCTGAGGCCTGTGGCTTCCATGATGTCCTGGGAGCGCATCTCCCCATTCCGGATGACCATTTGCAGGATCTGCAGCCGGGTATCGTCGGCAAGCGCCGAAAGGCGGGAGACGATCTCAGCCCGGTCCAGTTCCGGGACGCGCACTCCGTCGCCTTCCGGCTGCCGCGCGCCGAAGAAGATATGGATGGTATCGTCTACCATGGAGCGCTGCAGGTATGGGCCGATGTGAGCGTTGGGGATCAGGATCACGCGCGCAGCCTGTTCCAGCCCGTTGCCCCATTTGCCTTCCTCCAGGTCCTGCCCGGTCACAAAGCGAGCCGCCTCCAGCCTGGACATCTCGTTCAAATCTGCGCGCTGGAAGGCCTTGACCGATTCCTCCAGCATGGGCTGGACGCGGTTCCATTCGGCTTCCAGATGATTCTTCCAAAACCAGCGCAGATGGTCCACGATCAGTTGCTTCATGGCGGCTGTGTCCAGCACATACTGGTAGGCGCGCGTCTCGATCTCAATGTCTATATGGGCCTCGGTGAAGCGGCTCTTCAGGAAAGCCACGTAACTGGCCGGGGAGGAAAGCACCTCGTCCCACTGGACCACCTCCACATGCTGTTCCGGGGTGCAGTCCTCCGGGAATATATCGGCATAGGATTCGAGCAGGTGTTCGCGGAAGGCGGAGGGGGGCTGTCCCTCAAGGTCTGCGAGGTAAGCGGGGAAGGACGGCCAGTGGCGGCGCGGGGCTAGCGCGTAGAACAAGCCGATCATGACGAGTTTATGGCGGCCGCGCTCCTCGGGTGTCATGGCCGCCTGCGTGCGGCGCACCCACTCGTGGATGCCGGGCTCGCTTTCATCCTTTGCCACCAGGAAGGCGCTGCCAAAAGCATTCAGCGCCGGCTGCAGTTCCACAGTCAGGGTTTCGTTCTTGGTTCTTTCCAGGTTAAGTGCAAAAGGTGCCATGAGGGTCCTCTGTGTTATTATTTGAAAATCTAAACAATTCAATTATTCAATATATTGAATAATACACATATTTTATTTATTATGGTGAATTTGTCAAGAGGCAAAAAAAACTCCCTGCCGGTCAACGGCAGGGAGTACAAATTTTGGGGGAGATCAGGGAGCGGGGGTGCCCGCCACGGTAATACCCGTCCAGGTGAAGACGCGCTTTTCGCTGATGGTGCCGGCACTCACGTAGATGGGCTGGCCCTGTTCATCGTTGCCGGTCTGCCGGACGGGGGCCACCCACCAGCGCAGGATATGCGCCACGTTATCCTTTGGTCGGAAGGTGGTGGGGATAATGTATTTGGTATCGGTCACGTAATCGGTGATGCGCTGGCCCTGGCTGCCGGTCACATCCTCCACCGTCACCTGGTAGGCCTCGCCCTCACGCAGCGTGCCCACGGAGGCCCACTGGAGGGTTACGAGGTCGTTGGCGAGAGTGAAAGCCGCGCCATCCGAGGGGAGCAGCAAGTTGGGAGCCGGGTAGGGCGGTGGGATGGTTGCTGTGGGGGTCGGTCCAGCGGTTGCCGCCCGCGCGCAAAGCGGGATGGTCAGCGATTGCCCGACGAACACATTGTCAGTCGAGAGGCCGTTATAGTCCTTGATGGCGGCCATGGGTACTGCATAATTCAGGGCAATGCTGGACAGTGTGTCGTTCTCCTGCACCGTTACCCGGACATGGTCACAGGCCAGGGCGGTCTGCGTGCCAGCCAGAGGCGTTTCGGTCGGCAGGGGAGCGGCAGTGGCAGTGGCATAGGGAACCTTCAGGACCTGTCCGATGAACAAGTTGTTGCACGAAGCCGGCAGATTGTTCAGGATGATGATGCTTTGGACAGAGACGCCAAAGGTAAAGGCGATCGAACCGCAGTTGTCCCCTCCCGCCACCGTATAGTCGAAAGGTGCCTGGATCGTGAAAGTCGGTATCGGTGAGGGAATGAGCGTTTCGGTGGCTGTGGCGCTGGGGGTCGCGGTCCCTGTGGGGCTGGGGATTTCGGTCGGATCGTTGATCGTCCGGCCCGTCACTCCGCTGCGCAGGCCAAAATAGACCACCAATGCGCCAACTACGATGAACAGCGCCAACAGCCCCAGTGCGGCTGGCAGGCTGAGGGTGACTTGGGGCATGCGCGAGGCTTGGACGGATTTTTCCGCCTGGCGGGCAGCCTTCGGCGCGGCGGGCGCGCCCAGTACCGTCCCGCATACGAGACAGCGCGTGGCATTTTCGCTCAGCCGCGTTCCGCAGGTTGGGCAGATCTTGGTTTTTGAGGTCGATGGGGTATCAGGGCTCATACGGCGGAAGATTATACCATGCGCCGGGTTGCAGGCTGTCCAGACAACCTTGTGGATGGCGGAGCAATCTGAATCAGTCTTTGTTGGCGGGCACGGGTTCGGTGTTTCCCGCGGCGCGGCTGGGCAGCGTGGTCACGAGCACCTTATCCACCCTGTGGCCGTCCATATCCATGATCTCGAAGGTCAGGTTGTTCCAGTCGAATTTGTCGGTTGCAGTGGGGACCCGCCCGAGTGACATCATCACGAAGCCGCTCAAAGTCTCGTACTCGGACTCATGGGGCATCGTGCGCAGGTTGAAGATTTCCTTGAAATCATCCACCGACAGCATACCGTCCAGCAGCCAGGAGCCATCCTGTCTTTGCTGGGCTTGCGGCTCCAGCTCGAAGTCGCCTACGATCTCCTCAATGATGTCATTCAGGGTAATCAGTCCCTGCAAGGTGCCGAACTCGTCTATGATGAGCATCAGTTCGCGATTTTGCTCCTTGAAGATCTCCAGGGCGCGCGAGGCAAAACTGGTCTCAGGGATGTAAAGCGCCGGACGCAGGCTGTCCTTCAGCCGGATCGGTTCCCCGGCCAGGCTGGGGACGAGCAGGTCGCGCGCCTTGATGATGCCCAGCACCATATCCAGGCTGCCCTGGCATACCGGGAAACGCGAGAAGGGACTCTCGCTGATCTTACGTAGGATATCTTCATTGCTGTCGTTTATGTCCAGCCAGACGATCTCTGTGCGCGGCGTCATGATGGAATAGACGCGCTGGTCGCCCAGGCTGAAAACGCCCTCCACCATGTCCTGCTCGGCTACCTCGAAGACACCGGCCTGTGTGCCCTGGTCCATGAGTAGTTGGATCTCTTCCTCGGTGACGGGCGGGGCGTCGGAGGGTTTCACCCCCAGCAAGCGCAGGATGGTCTCGGTGGAAAAACTAAGGAAGCGTACCAATGGATAGAAGAGCCTGGAAAAGAACATCATGGGGCCGGAGACAGCCGCCGAGACCGCCTCAGGATCGCGCAGAGCAAGCCGCTTGGGAACAAGTTCCCCCAACACGAGCGACAGGTAGGTGACAGGCACCACGCCCACGACAAGGCTGATCACCGCACTATAAGGTTCGAGGGCCGGCCAGCGGGCCAGTTCCTGTGCGATCCAAAGTCCCAGCGTCGCGCCGGTCAGCGCGCCGATGAGCAGATCAATGGTGGTGATCCCGATCTGGATGACCGAAAGGAATTGGTTGGGATTTTCCGTCAGTTTAAGCACAGTTGCCGCCCTGGCATTCCCCTGGTTGCTTTGATGCTGAAGGCGGGCTTTGCGGACGGAGAGCAGCGCGGCCTCTGCCATTGCCAATAAACCATTCAAAAGAAGCAGCAGCAGGATGGCGATCAGGCCTGTGCGAAGATCAATACTAAAGCCGAATTCTGACATCAGCGAAGGCGGCAGGACTCCTTATTCTGCCATTTCTATTGTACCTGATTTGAAGGCTTGGAATAAATTTCTACCCGGTGGGAGTGTCTCCTAAAACACGTGGATGCCGCTGCCTTCTTCCACCTTGCCGATCTTCCAGGCGGGCTGTCCCAGTTCACTTGCGCGGTGCATGAAGCCTTCCAACCTGGAAGCAGGCACTCCGAGCAGCAGCCCGCCGCTGGTCTGCGGGTCAAAGAGCAGCATCCGCTCCTCCTCCATCATTTCCTTTTCAAAGACAACCTGCGGGGAGAAATGGGCCAGGTTGTCAAATGCCCCGCCTGGGAAGGTTCCCAAGGCGGCGTATTTATGCGCGCCGCTTACGAATGGCAGCGCGGCGAATTCGATGTGCAGAGAGACTGCGGAGGCGTTCGCCATCTCCGATCCGTGCCCGAGCAGGCTGTAGCCGGTCACATCCGTTCCGCCGGTCAGCTCAAACTCCACTGCCAGCTCGGAGGCCGTGCGGTTCAACTGTTTCATCCAGCCTGTCACCTCGGCAACGTCTGCCGCGTCGGCTTTTTCCTGCTTGAGCGCCGTGGTTGTAACGCCAAAACCCAGCGGCTTGGTCAGCACGAGCGTATCGCCAGCCTGCAAGCCGCCCTTGGAAAGCATCCTGCGCGGGTCCAGGAAACCGATAACTACGAGACCGTATTTCGGTTCCTTGTCCTTGACGGTGTGCCCACCGGCAATGACGACCCCGGCTTCCCGGGCCTTCTCCGCGCCCCCGCGCAGGATTTCCGATGAGATCTCAGGCGGGAGGTCCTCCGGCAGGGCGGTGATATTGAGAGCCAGGAAAGGGCGCCCGCCCATGGCGTACACATCCGAGAGGCTGTTGGCTGCCGCGATGGCTCCGTAGTCATATGCCTCGTCCACCACCGGGGTAAAGAAATCCGTGGTCACCACCAGGGCGCGATCCTCATCCAGCCGCCATACAGCCGCGTCGTCAGGACCCTCGAGACCCACCAAAAGGTCAGGGTAGGAAGCGGGATCGAAAACGTCCTGAACAGGGCGCAGCACCTGCGCCAGCGCTTCAGCGCTTAGTTTGGACGCTCAACCTGCGCATGAGGAAAGTGTGGTCAGGCGGATCTGACGTCCGGATGGATGCTCGTCGTTCATTTGACCTCGGGTTCCGGCTCCTTTCTTACGGGGTGGCAGGGGGTTGTGCTGTGGGCAGCGGGAGGATGAACTGGTTCCCGCTGGGCACGAAGATGGTTTGCACGCCGGGGGCCAGTTTGGTGATGTACTGGTATTGCAGGAGCTGCGGGTTGTTCTGCAGAACAGAGGCGATCAGTGCCAGGGCTTTGGCTTCCGCCTCGGCCTCTACGATGCGGGCCTGGGCCGCGCCCTGGGCCGCAATGACTGCCGCGTCCGCCTGTCCCTGCGCCACCTGCCGGGCTTGCTCGGCCTCCTGGCGCTTCTGCTCGACGATCAGTTTGGCCTGCTGGGCTTGCTGTTCGGCGATCTGTTTCTGCTCCACTGCCGCGGCATACTCATCGCTGAAGTGGATATCGCGCAGCAGGAAACCGACCAGGATCAAGTCGTTATCGGCCAGCTTTTTGGCCAGATCCTGATAGACAAGATCCTCCATCTCGGCACGTTTGGTGCTGACGATCTCCTCCACGCCATATTGTGAGACTGCGTCGCGGATCGCGTTGCGGGCAGCCGGACGGATCAATTCGATTTCATAACGGTTCTGCCAGTTGATGTGGAGTTGGACGACCTTGGTGGGATCGATTGAGAAAATGATCGAAGCGTCGATGAAGATCTCCTGTCCATCCTTCGTGCGAGCGCGGATCGAATCGTCCCCGGCTACCTGTCCCTCAGCAGGAGCCACCGACATCGTATAGGTCGTGCGCGAGATGCTGTATCTCTTGATGGATTCGATGAAAGGCACGATCACATGCAGCCCTGACTGTACCGGCTGTTTTCGATAACCGCCCGGGGCCAGCCGGGAGATCACTACCCCGCTGAACTCCGGCGGGATGAAAACGAAAGTGGAGCTGATCAGGATTAAAGCGGCAAACACAATTGCCAGGATCAGAAAGAGCCGGCCATAATTGGCTCTGGGTCGATTTCCGTAATTCTGGTTGGACATGCTTCTCCTCCGGGTTGCTCTGATGTTGCGTGACGTGTATTATAAACTCTCCCATCCTTGTATTTCACTGGCAGTGCTGATAGGATACATGCATGCCAAGTGGCGAAGGCCGGTTGATCGAGATCGTCAATACCCGCGGAGGCACGCAAGGCCGCATCCACTGTCTCCCCGCGCTGATTCCCGCGCCCGGGCAATATGTGCTGGCGGATGCGATCCCCGGGGGCGGGCAAGCTGCGTCTGTTGTCGCCGTGCCTCTTTTCCGGCCGCGCGTGCGGAAGGGGGCTTTCTCTGTTCCGGTCCGCTGCCCGAATCGTGGAATCCCGGCACGAACCTGGCGTTGAGAGGCCCACTGGGGCACGGGTTCCAGATCCCGCCAGCCTCAAGGAGGATTGCCCTGGCAGCCTTCGACGATCCTCCGGAACGGCTGCTTTCTCTGTTGCCCGAGGCTCTGGGTCAGGGCGCAGAGGTCACGCTGCTCTGCAGGCCGCCAATCCCGGAACTGCCTGAGGAGATCGAGGTCCAGCCATTGGAATTGTTGAAGGAGATCTGCCGCTGGGCGGATTTCCTGGCTGTGGACGCGCAGCGAATCTCGCTGCCGGCATTGAACGCGCTTCTGGGACGCTCGCCCGGCGTCCCGACTCAGGTGCTGGTTCGCACCCCGATGATCTGCGGCGCGCTGGCGGAGTGCGGCATCTGCGCGGTGCGCGCCGGACGCAGATGGAAAATGGCCTGTAGTGACGGGCCGGTTTTCGATTGGGAGGAACTCAGGCTGGTTTAGGATGCGTGCGCGAGGGGTTAATACCAGATGCGGAATGAGGTGCGGGTTGTGCTCTGCAGGCCGTTGTAACCGCAAGTCACTTCCGCCGAGATCAAATTTCCCTGCAATTGGCTCTTGAAATGGAACTGGAGCACTGCCACCCCATGAGTGTCCGTGCGGCTGTATGCGCTGTCGCTGTGGCCATCCGGCCAGCGCAGATCCGTGGTGCAGTCCGTATCCCCGATGCCCTGACCGCGCTGGTCGCGCACCACAATGAAGATGGTCTGCTGGTCCTCCGGGACGGTGACCGCCTTTTGGACGAAGGCGCTTACATGCATGGATAGGACGATCGGCTTGATATCGGCGTTGAGCGGCTTGACCGGCGGAAGCAATCCCGGGTCTTCCCTCAGCCGGTCGAAATACATGCGCCCCAGGTCAGTGATGACCACACGCTGGCCTGCCGGCCTCCATGGCTGCCACTCCAGCCTTCCATTCTGGAAGTACTGGACAATCGTGTCCTGCTGGTATTGAAATGGCGAGACGGGCAGACCGAACTGTACCAGGCCGCCGTTGGCGTCGAAGAACTCCAGGAATTCAAAACAAACCGAGTAACCGGTCTCCGCATAATATCGGCAGGCGAAAGGGCTGTAGATATTGACCGGGTTGGAGGGACGGTATAGTTCTGTCCCCAGAGGGGTCAGGCTCACGCGCTGTCCCGCGGTCGCATCCGGGTGGAATTCAAAGCGGGCGCGCTGGAAATATTGGACGCGCTCCCCGTCCGGCCGGGTGAATTCTTCGGTGACCGGATAGCCATACAGTTGCGTGGGATTAAGGGCCTGACGATAGAACTGCAGGAATTCCCCCTGAACATTGTGTCCCGTCTGGTCGAAATATTCGTAATCAGGAGACTGGGCATCCACCGGAAGCCGGGTCAGCAGCATCAGCCCAATGGCCGCAAGCAATCCCAGAAGCCTTGCCAGGGTTCGCATAGGGATATTATAACCAAAATGCGGCCTGGTTTACATTACAAAGGGCTTACGCAGGGTTACTCAGGGAAGCGAGGCTGTTTCTGCCAGTGCCTCCACAATGCGCTCGGCGGCATGCCCATCGCCATACGGGTTCGTTGCCCGGGCCATCGCCTCATAGG
The DNA here is from genome assembly GCA_963809585.1 of uncultured Chloroflexia bacterium. Lineage (GTDB taxonomy): Bacteria > Chloroflexota > Anaerolineae > Anaerolineales > Villigracilaceae > JACPVF01. The sequence continues at coordinate 256,108 of CAWEKL010000003.1, forward strand.
CCTCGGGATCGTCCAGCAGGCGGTTGGCCGCTTCCAGGATCACGGCTGGATTGGTGCCCACAAGTTTCAACGTTCCCGCTTCCACGCCTTCGGGCCGCTCAGTGACCATGCGCAGCACGAGTGTCGGAACGCCAAATGTCGGGGCTTCTTCCTGGATGCCGCCCGAATCCGTTAGGATCAGGTCGGCGCGCTTCATCAGCTGCACCAGCGGCAGGTAATCCAGCGGCGGTGTCAGTGTCACATGGGGCAGGCCTTTGAGCAGTCTTTGCACCGGTCTCTGGACGTTGGGATTGAGATGCACGGGGTAGAGAATTTCCACGTCCCCGCGGCCGGCCAGCGCGGTGAGCGCCTCGCAGATGTCCTCAAGGGGTTTCCCAAAATTCTCGCGGCGGTGCGCCGTGACCAGCACCAATCGCCGGTCACCCAACCCTTGTAAAAGGGAACTGACCTCCGGGGGGGCAGGCTGCGCGGCCACCACCTGCAGCGCATCGATGACCGTGTTGCCGGTTACGCGGATACAGCCATCCTCGACGCCCTCGCGCAGCAGGTTGGCGCGCGCCCATTCGGTGGGCGCGAAATGCAGGTCAGCCACCACTCCCGCCACGCGCCGGTTGATCTCCTCCGGGAAGGGCTGCCATTTGTCGTGCGTGCGCAGCCCGGCTTCCACGTGCCCGAAGCGAATGCCCCGATAATACGCCAGCAGGCTGGTGATGGCAACGGTGGTGGTATCCCCCTGGGCCAGCACCCAGTCCGGCCGAAATTCTTGCAGCACCGGGTCCAGTCCGGTGAAGATGGCGGCGCTCAATTCCGGCAGGGATTGGTCCTCGCGCATCAGGTCCAGATCGTAATCCGGGCGGATATCGAAAAGCTGCAGCACCTGATCGAGCATCTGCCGGTGCTGGGCGGTGACGCACACGCGCGATTCAATGCCTTCCCTTTGTGCCAGCAGGCGCACCACAGGCGCCATCTTCACGGCTTCCGGACGCGTGCCGAAGACGGAGAGGATTTTCATCGAGTGGCAGGTCAGTTACCCGGATCGGCGACCGGGGAAGCCTTGTTCACGCCCAGGCGGATGAGCCGGAAACCGGCGGAATTCCACTCGGCGGGCTTCCAGATCCCCACGCAGTCAATGGCGATGCGGGCAGCGCGTTCGCTGCAGCAATTCGGCAGGCTGAAGCCGGCTGAATTCGGTATGCCCTACCAGCAGATAACAGCGCGTCGGCCTCCTCGATAGCCGAGTCAAGGTTTGGGCAGGCAGGGATATCCGGCAGTCCCTCCGGTTTATAAGGCTCGTAGGCGCGCACCTTCGCTCCTGCGCCGATCAGCAGCCGGGCCACCTCTGCAGCCGGGGACTTCGCGCAGATCGTCCACATCCGGTTTGAAGGCCAGTCCCAGCACGGCAATGTGTTTGCCCTCCAGCGATCCGAGTGCCTGGCGGACCTTTTCGACGACGAAATGCGGCTGTCCATCATTGACGCGGCGCGCGTTCAGGATCAATGGGGTCAGTTCCGGGGCGGATTCCACGAAGAACCAGGGGTCCACGCTGATGCAATGCCCGCCGACGCCCGGCCCCGGGCGGAGGATCTTGACGCGCGGATGCCGGTTGGCAAGGCTGATGGCTTCCCAGACATCCACGCCGAACTTCTCGGCCAGGCGTGAGAACTCGTTGGCGATGGCGATGTTGACATCGCGGTAGGTGTTCTCCATCAGCTTGACCATTTCAGCAGTGGTGGCGTCCGTCTGGATGATCTCGCCGCGGACAAAGGTGGCATACAGGTCTGCGCCCAGCCGGGCCGATTCAGGTGTCACGCCGCCGATCACGCGGGCGTTTTCGATCAGTTCGCGCAGGATCTGCCCCGGCAGGACGCGTTCCGGGGAATAGCACAAGTGGAAATCGGAGCCAGCCTTCAGGCCTGAACGCTCCAGGATCGGCTGGACCAGGTCGATCGTGGTGCGCGGCGGGGAAGTGGATTCCAGAACAACGAGGTTGCCTTTCCGCAGATAAGGCACGATCGCTTCCGCGGCGGAGGTCACGGCGCGCATATCCGCCAGTTTGTACTGCACACCCTCGTATTCGCCCACTTGGTCTTCCAGGAAAGGCGTTGGGACGGCGATCAGGAAGGCGTCTGCCTCTTCCGGCTGCGTGGAGACGGTCAGGTTTCCGGAGTCCAGGGCTTCCTTCAGGGCTTCACGCAGGCCTGTCTCCTGGATGTGCAGGCCGCCGGAGCGCAGGGTTTCGATGATCTCAGGATTAACGTCCACGCCCAGGACGTGGATGCCGTGCGTGGCAAAGGTGGAGGCGGTCGGCAGGCCGATATAGCCGAGGCCCAGGATGCAGATCTTTTCGAATTTCACACAAACTCCTTACAGGGAAAGGTTCCCTTGGCGGGGTTATTATACAACTGCAAACCGCCATTTCAGGGCTGGGGCGGTTACAACCGGGGGAATGCAGGCTGCGTATATAAAGTCGGGAAGTGCCCTGTTGTATAATGAAGTGGAGGTACCATGGAGTTCTTTCTCGATCCCAATGTTGCTTATCTGATGCTGCTGGTCGGGATACTGTTGAGCATGCTGGCGATTGTCACGCCAGGGACCGGGATGCTGGAGGTGGGGGCTTTCTTTGCTCTCGCGCTGGCAGGCTATGCGGTCTACAACCTGAACATCAATTACTGGGCGCTGGTCATCATCCTGCTCAGCGTGATTCCCTTCGTGATGGCGGTCCACACCCCCAGGCGGGAATACCTGCTGGCCCTGTCCTTGCTTGGGCTTGTCGTGGGATCGGTCTTCCTGTTCGCCCGGGAGAACGGCCTTCCGGCGGTCAATCCGGCCCTGGCGGTAGCGGCCTCGGCATTGATGACCGGCTTTTTGTGGATCGCCGTCCGCAAGGCCATGCAGGCCGCGCTGGAGCAGCCGATCCACGACCTGGGGACCTTGATCGGACAGATGGGCGAGACCCGCACTGAGGTCCGCGACGAGGGCAGCGTCCAGATCGACGGCGAGCTGTGGTCGGCGCGCAGTGAGCATGCCATTCCTGCCGGCAGCCATGTCCGTGTCATCAGCCGGGATGGGTTCATCCTCGTTGTGGAAAAAGATAAAACACTGAAATCCTGACGGTTTCTATAGAAGGAGAATGTTATGAACGTAGCTGGATCAACAGCTCTTTGTCTGGTAGGCGCAGTCCTCCTGATCGCCTTGGTTGTTGTCGCTCAGTCGATCCGCATTGTCCCCGAATATCAGCGCCTGGTGGTCTTCCGCCTGGGGCGCTGTGTCGGTTCCAAAGGCCCCGGGATCGTCTTCCTGATCCCTGTCATCGATCGAGGGGTCAAGGTGGACTTGCGCGAGCAGGTCCGCGAGGTGCCGCACCAGACCTCCATCACCAAGGATAATGCCCCCATCTCGATTGACTTCCTGTGGTACTTCAAGATCCTCGATCCGGCCGAGTCCGTGCTGCAGGTCGGCAATTTTGAGATGGCGGCAGCCGGTATCGCGACCACCACTCTGCGCGCGGTGATCGGCGGCATTCCGCTGGATGATGTGCTTTCCGAACGCGAGCATATCAACAACATGCTGCGCACCCGCCTGGACGAAGTGACCGAACGCTGGGGCGTGAAAGTGACCAACGTGGAAATCCGCGAGATCATCCCGCCGCGCGAGGTGCAGGATGCCATGAACCGCCAGATGTCCGCCGAGCGCATCCGCCGCGCCGTGGTGACGGAATCCACGGGTACCCGCGAGGCCGCCATCAACGTGGCCGAAGGCGACAAGCAGTCCAACATCCTGCGGGCGGAAGGCGAGAAACAATCCCACATCCTGCAGGCCGAAGGCGAGCGCCAGGCGCAGATCCTGCGGGCGGAAGGTTTCGCCCAGGCTCTTGAGGCGATCTTCAACACCGCCAAGTCGGTTGACCAGAAGACCATGACCCTGCAGTACTTCGAAACGCTGAAGTCCATCGGCGCCAGCCCCTCCACCAAGTACATCTTCCCCATGGAGTTCACCAGCATGATGGAGAATTTCCTGGGCGACGGTAAAAAGTAACCGAAAAACGGTATACAATAAGAGACCTCTCGCATGCGGGAGGTCTCTTTCATATGGTAAAGATCGTTTCTGCTTCCATACTCGATGTGGGCGCCTTGCGCGCTCTGGAGCATGCCTGTTTCGATAAGGATGCCTGGGGTTTGCTGGACCTGATGGCCGTGCTCACATTTCCGGATATCGTCCGGCTGAAGGCTGTGGAGAACGGTGAAATGATCGGATTCGTCGCTGGCGACCCGCGTCCGTCGCAGGGGTTTGCCTGGATCGCCACCATTGGTGTGGACCCGCGTTACCAGCGCCAGGGCATTGGCCGGGCTTTGCTGCGCGCTTGCGAAGCCGAGATCAAGCTCCCGGCCATCCGCCTGACCGTCAGGATGTCCAACGGGGGGGCCATGCGGCTCTACGAACAGGAAGGCTACCGGACAGTGGATATCTGGAAGGGGTATTACATTGATGGTGAGGATGGGGTTATTATGGAAAAATTCTTGTCGACAGCCAAAGTCTGAGGGTGGGATATAATCACCGCCATGCAAACCGGTACCATAGCAGAACCGATCTGGGTGGACAATATGGGGAGTTTGCGTCACATGGTCGCGGGCCTTGCTTCCGAGCCCCGGCTTGCAGTTGACACAGAATCCAACAGCCTGCATGCCTATAAAGAACGGGTGTGCCTGATTCAATTCTCCACCCCGGCAATGGATTACCTCGTTGACCCTTTGGCGATGGAGGATCTGCAGATCCTGGGACCGTTGTTCGCCAACCCACGGATCGAGAAGATCTTTCATGCCTCGGAATACGACCTGATCTGCCTGCGCCGGGATTTCGGGTTCACTTTTGCCCATCTCTTCGATACCATGCATGCAGCCCGGGTGCTGGGCTACACCGCGGTCGGGCTGGATAAATTGCTGGGCGAGAAGTTCGAAATACAGGTGGATAAACGGCATCAAAAGGCGAATTGGGCGGCGCGTCCTCTGACCGCCGAACAGATCCATTATGCTCGCCTGGATACCCATTATCTTATTCCCCTGCGCGACGTGCTGGAAAACGAGCTGCGTGAGAAGGGGCGCTGGGAGTTGGCACTGGAGGATTTCCACCGGGCCGCGCAGGAAGAGGAACCCAGGCCGAGGGTTATCGCCGAGGCATGGGAGCGTTACAGCGGGCGCAGGGAACTTACGCCGCAGGATCTCACCGTGCTTTCCGAGTTGCTGGAATGCCGCCAGAAGATCGCCGCCCAGCTTGACCGCCCTGTCTTCAAGGTGATCGATGATGTGAAATTGATCTCTCTTGCACGCTCCCAGGCGGCCAACCTTGAACAATTGGCCGAGGTCGGGCTGAGCGAGAAGCAGATCCACCTGTGGGGCAAATGGATCCTTTCCGCCATCCAGCGTGGGCTGGATGCGCCGCTGGTGGAGCGCAAGCCGATCAAGCGGCTCAACGACGCGATCCTGCTGCGCCTCGATCGATTGAAGAACTGGCGCAAAAAGGCGGCGAAGGAAATGGAAGTTGAATCGGATATTGTGCTGCCGCGGACGTACCTGCAGTTACTATCGGAACGGGCGCCGCGCACTCCTGAGGAATTGCAGGAATTGATGCTGGATTCGCCCTGGCGCTACCGGCAGTTCGGGGAACAGATCCTCAAGGCTATTTCGCGATAAACATGGATTTTTGGTTTTAACTTTATAAGCTGGAGGTGGATGGATGCGGATCGTATTTCACGGCGCGGCGCACACGGTGACAGGCAGCCAGCATTTGCTGGAGATCAACGGCTCACGCCTCCTGCTGGATTGCGGGTTGTATCAGGGGAAGCGGGATGAATCCTACGCCCGCAATTTGAACTTCCCCTTTGAAGCCTCCAGCATCGACGCGGTCGTCCTCTCGCATGCCCACATTGATCATGCGGGCAACCTGCCCAACCTGGTCCGGCGCGGATTCACGGGGAATATCTTTACCACCAAAGCCACCGCAGACCTCTCAGATGTGATGCTACAGGATTCGGGGCATATCCAGGAATCGGATGCCAGGTTCATCAACGAGCGCAATGAGCGCAAAGGAAATGCGGTTCCGCAGATCGAGCCGCTATACACCCAGGTGGATGCCCAGCGGGTCAAGGAGCATTTCCAAGGCGTGGATTATGGGGAGATCTTTGAGCCTGTACCCGGTGTCGCCGGGCGCATGGTGGAGGCGGGACATATCCTGGGATCGGGCGCGGTCTCGCTGGAGATCGAGGAAAAAGGCCGGAAGATCCGCTTATGGTTCTCCGGCGATATTGGCCGCTACCAGCTTCCGCTGCTCCGCGATCCTATCCTTCCGGACGCCGCTGATTACATGATCATGGAATGCACCTATGGTGACAAGCCCCACCGCGACCCGCTTCATTCCTTCGAGGAATTTCATCAGGTCGTCAGGCGGACGGTGGAACGCGGCGGCAAAGTGATCATACCGGCCTTCGCGGTTGGCCGCACCCAGGAACTGGTTTTCGATCTGAACCAGATGATGACGGAAGGGGATGTGCCGCTCGTCCCGGTGTATGTGGACAGCCCGCTGGCGGTTAATGCCTCCCAGGTCTTCCGCCGCCACCCCGAGTGCTTCGATGCCGAGACCCGCAAATTCGTGCAGGAAGCGCGGCATCCCGCCCTGGATTTCAAAATGCTGACCTATATCCAGAGCGTGGACGAATCCAAGGCGCTGAATGACAGGCACGAACCCATGGTGATCATTTCGGCTTCGGGCATGGCGGAAACCGGCCGCATCCTGCACCACCTCCGCAACAACATCGAAAATCCGCTGAACACGATCTGCATCGTTTCCTGGCAGGCCCCGGATACCCTGGGCCGCCGCCTGGCGGAGCGGGAGCAGCAGGTGCGCATTTTCGGCGAACCTTATAATGTGAAGGCCGAGATCGCAACGATCGGCGGGCTTTCCGGGCATGCCGGCCAGGACCTGCTGGTGGATTACGCCTCAGCGGTCAAGGACCAGGTCAAACAGATCTTCCTTGTGCACGGTGAGCCCAGCCCGGCGGAGGCGCTGCGCGAAAAATTACGGGAAGTTCAGATCATGTCAGACCCATTATCCTGACCTGCATGAGGCCGTGGAAATCTAAGGTATAATCACCGCCGCACCCGGGGAGGTGCCAGAGTGGTTGAATGGGACGGTCTCGAAAACCGTTGTGGGCCTCGTGTCCACCGAGGGTTCGAATCCCTCCCTCCCCGCCAGTTCCGGGCTCGCTTTTCGGCGGGCCTTTTGTTTTGTGAGGGGTAACAACCGGAAAACCATCTCGTTTTACTATTAAGCGGTCATCGATTTCATGGACTTTTTTGAAGGCCTGCAGCCTGTAACCTTGTTATGGGATCAAAACTGCCGGCGCCCAGGGATCGTCAGAAGAGGAACCCAGAATGAAGAAAAACCATATCGCTGAGGCGGAAGTGATGGTGGATGCGCCAGCCTCCCGTGTCTGGGATGCGCTCACCAACCCGGAATTGATCAAGCAGTATATGTTCGGTGTGGATGTGGAGACGGATTGGAAGGAAGGCAGCCCGATCACCTATAAAGGGGAATGGGAAGGCAAACCTTTCGAAGATAAGGGGGTGATCATCTGGTTCGAGCCGGAAAAGACCCTGGTCAGCACGCATTGGTCCGCTCTTTCAGGCGTGCCGGATTCCCCGGAAAATTACCATACCGTTCGCTATGAGCTGAAGGAAGAGGGGGAAGGTACGCGGCTGACCCTCACTCAGGATAACAATGCCTCGGTGGAGGAACAGGCCGAGTCAGAGAAAAACTGGAAGATGATGCTTGAGGGATTGAAAAAGGTGGTTGAAGGCCAGACCAACGGCTCTTAATTCCCAAATCGGAATTGATCAAACAGGCCGGGATTGCGCGGAGGCGCGGAGGGGGCTATTTGACCTCCTCTTACGCCAGCATTCGGATTGTTAAGTGGTAAGATTCATGCCTGTATGCATCTAAAACTTGCCCTTGCCCAGATCGCCACAAAACTCGGGGATGTGCAGTCCAACCTGGATAAGCATCTTGCCTTGATCGAGTCTGCCCGGCAGGAAAAGACCGATCTGCTGGTCTTTCCAGAGTTATCTCTGACGGGCTATGTCTTGCAGGACCTTGTAGCCTCGGTTGCCCGCCGCCCATTGGAGGGGGACCCGGTCTTTAAAACCCTCCTGCAGGCCAGCAGGGATATTGACCTGGTGGTGGGATTTGTGGATGAGGATACGCGCCACCGGTTCTTTATTGCCTCGGCTTACCTCTCCGGCGGCAGCGTTCTCCACGTGCATCACAAGGTTTATCTGCCCACTTATGGCCTCTTCGATGAAGGCCGCTTTTTCGCCTGGGGGGATTCGGTGCGCGCCTTTGATACGCGTTTCGGGCGTGTGGGCATGCTCATCTGCGAGGATTTCTGGCATGCCTCGCCGCCATACCTTCTCTGGCTGGACGGCGCGGATATCTTTCTCTTTGGCTCGGCTTCCCCCGGACGGGGTCTTAACGACAAGGAGAAACTTGAGTCAGCCCGCTGGGTGGAACGCGTCACCAAGGCTTATGCCAGCATGTTCACTTCTTTTGTTGCCCATGCCAACCGGGTGGGCTATGAGGACGGCCTGCACTTCTGGGGCGGGGGGACGGTCTTCGACCCGAATGGCGAGGAACTGGCTCATGGCCCGTACTTCGAAGAAGGATTGACTTATTGTGATCTGGACCTCAACCAGCTCCGCCGGACACGGGCGCGTCTGCCGCTGCTGCGCGATGAGCGCACCGCTTTGGTCCAGAATGAACTGGCCCGCATCCTCGCCAGGGGCAAATAAAGAGCGCGCCCATGCATATTGACTTGCGCATCAACACTGAGCTTGCCCGCACCATTCTGGTGGGTTTTATCCGCAGCGAGGTCCAGCGGGTTGGCTTCACCCGCGGCGTGGTGGGACTTTCCGGCGGTATCGACTCAGCCCTGTCCCTGGTGCTTGCCGTCGAGGCGCTTGGCGCCGAAAACGTGCTGGCTGTGCGCATGCCCTATAAATCCTCCTCGCCTGATTCGCTGGAGCATGCCCAGTTGTTGATCGACCAGTTCGGTGTGCCATCCAAAACCATCGAGATCACCGGCATGGCCGAGCCGCTGTTCGAGCAGGAACCTGGCATCAACAAAATGCGCCGGGGAAACATTCTGGCGCGGGCACGGATGATCGTGCTTTATGACCAGTCCGAGGATTTCAAAGGATTGGTGATCGGTACCAGCAACAAGACCGAGATCCTTCTCGGCTATACCACCCTGTTCGGAGATTCTGCCAGCGCGCTGAATCCCCTCGGCGACCTCTACAAGACGCAATTGCGCCAGTTATCGGCGGCGCTGAATATCCCGGCCCCCATCGTTTCCAAGCCTCCTTCCGCAGACCTCTGGCTCGGGCAGACGGATGAAGGCGAACTTGGCTTCACCTACGAGGAAGTGGACCGGCTGCTTTACCTGCTGGTGGATCAGCGTTACAGCCCGCAGGAAGCCGTGGATGCCGGGTTTGAGGAGAAATTTGTCCACGCGGTCGTAGAGCGCATCCGGCGCAACCAGTTCAAGCGAATGCAGCCGCCGATCGCCAAATTAAGCAACCGCACCATCGGCTACGATTTCCTTTATCTCCGCGACTGGGGCACCTAACTGAATGTCCTTGCATATCCCGCCTGCCTTAAAGCACAGGCGATTCTTTTACCTGTGGCTTGGTCAGCTCATTTCCATAGCCGGAACCCAGATGCAGATCTGGGCCTTGTTTTGGCATATCCGCACCCTCACCGATAAACCGATTGCGCTGGGAGGGATCGGGCTGGCGCGCATCTTTCCGGTCATCATCTTTTCCCTGGTGGGAGGGGCGGTGGCCGATTCATATAACCGTCGCACAGTCATGTTCTTTACCCAGACCTCAGCGGCGGTGCTGGCAGTGATTCTCGGCCTGCTGACCCAGTTTGGCCATATTACCCTCTGGCATATTTACGCCCTGACCGCCATCCAGGCGGTTGCCATTGCCTTTGACGGTCCGGCTCGGCAGGCACTCATCCCCAACCTGGTCCCGGCACGCGATCTTCCCAATGCCTTCAGCCTTAATTCCATTGCCTTCCAGGCTGGGGCCGTCATCGGCCCGGCCTTGACGGGTATTGTGATCATCTTTGCCGGACAGCAGGGAGTGTATTACTTCAATGCCCTTTCCTTCCTGGCGGTCATTTTTGCGCTGGTATTGATCGGCGAAGTGCGGCAGACTTCTCCGGCGCGAGTCGCAGGGGTCAGCCTGACTGCGATCCGGGAAGGCATCCATTTCATCGTCACCCACCCGATCATCCTGTCCTCCATGCTGCTGGACTTCGTGGCCACGTTCTTCGCCTCGGCGAACACGCTCATGCCCATCGTCGCCCGCGACATCTTGAAGGTGGGGGTGGTGGAATATGGCTGGCTCTCGGCGGCGCAATCTGTTGGCGCAGTGCTGGCTGCTCTGGTCATCTCTCAAATACACGAATTGCGCAGGCAGGGCCAGCTTTTCCTCGGGTCGGTGGTCGTCTTTGGGCTGGCAACAGTGGCTTTCGGGCTGACGCGCTCGCTGGTGCTGGCCTGGAGCGCACTGGCCGTCACCGGGTCGGCGGATGCGGTCAGTACCATCATCCGCAATACCATCCGCCAGTTGCAAACGCCGGACCACATCCGCGGCCGGATGACAAGCATCAATCAGATATTTTTCCAGGGGGGTCCGCAGTTGGGGGAGATGGAAGCGGGGAGCGTAGCCCAACTCCTCGGCGCGCCGGTTGCCATTATCACGGGCGGAATCGGTTGCATCCTCGGAATGGGCCTGATCGTCGCCAAATGGCCGCAATTGATTTCGTATAACGGTGATGAACCGAGCCTGGCCGGCGTCCCTGCCGACTAGCCATTCATACGTCCTACCTACGATTCTGAAAGCAGTACTTCCGGTGGTTGACTCGCCTGCTGAAACTGGCTATACTTGAATATATAGGTAATGCTGCTATGCGAGTAATTGCTGACAGATTTTTGAATGATGAGTAAGGCACACGGGCTATCCGTGTGCCTTTTTGTTTATCCTCTTTCAAAAGGAGAAAACCAATGGACTATGGACTGATCGGGAAACGTGAAAAAGCCAAACGCTACGCTGAAGAGCCGCAGCGCTTCCGCTTCAACCAATTCGACCTTACCTTCCATGGTGACAATAACGATCACCATGTGACCTTTAGTAATGGCAATTTCCAGTGCGACTGCGAATTCTACCTGACCCATGGCCGCTGCAGCCATACCATGGCCCTGGAGATCATGCTCGGCCAGATGCTTCCCCAGCCTGCGGGTGCTTAACCCTGTCACTAAATAGCATAACTGCCCCCCGTATCACGGGGGGCAGTTCTCATTTGGGGCTCAACCATTTAGGGTAGAATCTCGGCCATGAAAATAGAGCTTTCCCGGCGCGATTTTCTGAAACTGGGCGGTCTCAGTACCGCCGGTCTGGCGTTCGCGCCCATGCTTTCCCGTAATTTCTCTGCTTTTGATGACAGCAATGTGGTCCGGGTGGCGACGGCTTCGGTCAGTGTATATCGCGAGCCATCGGATAAGAGCATGATCATGGGTACCTGGTACCGCGATGACCTGATCCATGTCTATGAGGAAGTTGTGGCCAAGGAGCCGGTTTACAATCCGGTCTGGTACCGGGTCTGGGGTGGTTATATGCACCGTTCCCGCCTCCAGCGGGTGAAGAACATCCCGAATATCCCGCTGGATTCGATCCCGGAGGGTCAGCGGCTCATGTCCGAGGTCACCGTTCCCTACACCCAGCCCTGGCGGCTGACCAAAACCCAGGGCTGGCAGCTCCTCAACCCGCGGCTTTATTTTGAATCGGTCCACCTGCTCGAGGCCGTGGAAGAAGGCCCGGATGGGACTCCCTGGTATCGCATCTTTGACGAGTTGACCGGGATCTATTTCGCGCGGGCCACCGATTTCAGAATCATTCCCAATGAGGAGCTGGCGCCCATCTCTCCGGAGGTTCCCTGGGAAAACAAGCGTGTGGATGTGAACCTGACTACCCAGATACTGACGGCTTACGAACACGAGAAAGTCGTATTCCAGACGAACATCTCCTCCGGCATCCCTTTTGGCCGGACTAATCCGCGCGAGCTTTCCACCAAGACGCCGGACGGGGAATTCCACATCCAGGAGAAGATGCCATCCAAGCACATGGGCAACGGGAATCTGTTGGCGGATGCTGATGGCTATGAGCTGCCCGGCGTCCCCTGGACCTGCTTCTTCACCGAGGCGGGACATGCCTTCCACGGCACATACTGGCACGAGAATTTCGGCACCCCCATGAGCCATGGGTGCATCAACATGCGCACCAGTGAGGCCAAGTGGCTGTTCCGCTGGGCGCGGCCTCCGCATGCGGTGGCGGATCTCTCCAGCAAGTATTATTTTCGCGGCTACGGCACAACCGTCACGGTCCATTATTAATGCCCACCCTGACCTGGCAAGGCAAACATCTCACCGATCCGCTGCCCGCAAGCCTCCGCCACGATGTGGAGGTATTTCCTGCAGGCAGGGGATATCCTTCGGCCAAACCTGCGAACCTTCTCTTCAAGGGTGATAATTTCCAGGTGATGTCTGCCCTGCTTCCGGAATACACAGGCCGCATCCACTTGATCTATGCCGACCCGCCGTTCTTTACAAATCGGAAATACCCGGCGCGTATCGGACGCGGGGAGGATTCCCGGAAGCCACGGGGTTGGCGCTTATCCGAGGGGTACGGTGATTCCTGGTCCAGCCTGGACGATTATCTGCAATTTCTTTATGACCGCCTGGCTTTGATGAAGCAATTGCTAACGCCCACCGGCACGCTTTACCTGCATCTTGACTGGCATGCCGATTCCTATGCCCGGTTGCTGCTGGACGAATTGTTTGGCCCGGACCATCTGATCAATGAGATCATCTGGACCTACCATGGTCCTTCGCCCATCCGCCGCGCGTTCAACCGCAAGCACGATACGCTGCTCTCGTATGCACGCGGAGATGATTACACCTTCAACGCGGATGCAGTACGCGCGCCTTATAATCCCAGCACGGTCAATACATTCAAATCCTCCCCCAAAGCGGGTTTTGGCAAAGTACCCAACCTGGCGCGCGGGAAAGTACCCGAGGACTGGTGGTATTTCCCGGTGGTAGCCCGGCTGCACAATGAACGGACGGGTTATCCCACCCAAAAACCAGAAGCATTGATGGAGCGTATCCTACTGGCCTCCTCCAACCCCGGCGATTGGGTTGCGGATTTTTTCTGCGGCTCGGGCACGACTGGTGTGGTGGCCATCCGGAACGGGCGCTGCTTTATTGGCGCGGATGCTGCGCTCCCCTCCATTCAAACCACCCGAAACCGTCTGACGGCAGCTGGCGCGTCCTTTTCCGTGGTGGATGCCTCCGGAACACCCCCAAATTTCGCCGGCCATCCAAAAGCAAGGATCTGGCTGGATGGTGGCTCCGTATTTATGGAGACTCGCCTTGAGTTGGATTCCTGGGAAGTGGACCCCGATTGGGATGGACAAATTTTTCGCAGCGCAGCCCAGGCCATCCGCCCAATGCGCGGCGGAGATATCCCCCGGGAATTAAAAATAAACGGCGGACGCAATATCTGCGTCCGCATGGTAACGGTCGGGGGGGAAAGTTACCAGTTACAGGTCCAGCCGGTAACCCACGCCGCGGATGGTTTTTAGGAATTTCGGCCTTTCGGGGTCCAATTCGATGGCTCTGCGCAGCCAGGAAATATGCACATCCAGGGTGCGCGTATCGCCTGTGTAGTCCGTATCCCAGACCTTTTTGAACAGCACTTCGCGTTCCACCACTTCGCCATGATGCTCCATCAGCATTTGCAGCAGCATGACCAGCCGCGGGGTCAGCCGGGTATTCTTGTTCAAAGAGCGGACCCGGCGGTGTTCCACATCCAGCCGGACCGGGCCGATATGCAGCATGTTCTTCCCGTCGCCGGGCAGCAGGGGTTTTATGCGGTTGACCAGTTTTTGCACAGTGAAGGGCAGCACCAGGATGGAATCCGCAGCATCTGGATCGATGTGGTTCTCCTTGCCGAGGATCAGGATGACTGGCAGCCGGGGTTCTTTATCCCGCAGAGCCTGGCAGATGCGCAGCCCGGTACTCCGCAGCGAAGCGGCATTGACGATCGAGAGGCTGGGGCTGATCTCTTTCAGCCTCGCCACCGCCTGACTGCCGTTCCTCGCGGTTTCAACATCAAATCCCTTCTTTTGCAAGTCTGCAGCAAAAGAAGGGATCTCTGCATGTTTTGATTCGATTAAGAGAAGGGTCGCTTTCTTATTCATGGGCCGGAGCTAATATGATTTTGGAGAACACAGGGTTTTGTTAAGGTTCAGGCATTATACACCATAAAATCCGGATTCGCTCCCAACCGCTTGTACTGGATTTATTAACATTCTAAAAGAAGAATTCGGAACCGGCTTGACTCGCCTTCCCACTTATGGTAATATCGGCGGGCTACGATGCGGGGTAGAGCAGAGGCAGCTCGTCGGGCTCATAACCCGGAGGTCGCAGGTTCGAGTCCTGCCCCCGCTACTCACAGAAAACGCCCAGTCCTGGGCGTTTTTGGTTTTAATGTATCGGCGACGAATCATAGGTGATGTATAAGACTATATGATCCAACATCCTTACGCGACTGACGTACGTTCCTCATGGTCTGCAAGGATGGCAGCATGAGATCCTCCTCGCACCGTGCAGCCCATCCCGACCAGGGAATTTTCCAGCACTGCATCCTCGATGCTGGATCCATCGTCTATGATCGTATTCTTCAGAGTGGATCTGCGGATAATGCAATCCGCGCCGATGGACACGTTCGGTCCAATAACAGAATCCTCCACCTGCGAGCTCTCGTGGATGTAACAGGGGGGCATAAGGATGCTGGAGTCCCCGGTTCCAGATGGCCGGGAAGCCTGCGGCCGGAGGTTAAGCAGGCTCGCATTAGTCTCGATCAACGAATCGAGCGTTCCGGCGTCCAACCAGCCTGAAACCGGCACAGGTCGGATCCGCAGCCCCTCTTGCACGAGGATATTGATGGCATCCGCCAGGTAGTATTCGTTATTTACGGTTGTGCCCAACCGGAACTGATCCTCAATGCCCCGGATGAGTTCCCTGCCTTCAGAGAAGAAATATATTCCCGTCAGGGCAGAACGATGCTCTTTTGTCTTTGGCTTTTCCACCAATTTTGTTACCAATCCATCCGGCCCGACCGCCGCCACGCCGAAGCGGCTCGGGTCTTCCACCTCCCAGACAGAGGCTGCGCCGTCTGCATTTTTCAACGGGAGAAAAGAAAAATCCGTGAGGTTGACCGTATCGCAATAGGTCAGGATCACCGGTCCGCTGATCGCCTCTCTTGCCAGGTAGACGGCTGAGGACTGCCCCGACAACTGCTCTTGCACGAAATAGGTCACCTTCTTTTCTGGATGTGTCTCCCGCATGTGCCCCCGGATCTGTTCCCCGAGGTGACCAATGATGAAGATATATTCCAGGTCATAGGTTTTTTCGAGCGGCTTGAAGGTGTCCAGAATGTGGTCGAGGAGGCGCCGATCCGTGAGTCGGATGAGGGCTTTCGGCCGGCTCTTCGTCAGCGGCTCCAATCTCCTGCCGATGCCTGCCATGGGGATAACGATTTTGATGGTGTTCATTGCATTCTTGCCCTGTTTTGCCAGAGTATGACAGCAAGTGTATCACCTTGCTCTTCCCACCTCTGAAGCGCCGCCAGAGGGAGCAATGCCCCCAAGCTCCTATTGATTAACAAGGGTCGTATTGATATAAGTATCCTGTGGGCAGGGAATTAATCTTACTTGTTTGTGTGAACTGGGTTACTTTGAAGATTTAATGGAAGTAAAGGAGGAGAATGACAATTTTTTGGATTCGAAATAGATTTCAAAATCGAAAACTAATTACTCTTGACAAGGCGGGGGAGAGAATTACAATAAACTGTAGACGGGAAATTACATAGTTTATTGCTCAGGTGAAGCATAATCCCCCGAAAAGGATAACTTTTATGCTGTTATCCCAAGGATTAGCATGTGAATATGCCTGAGGCCGGTTCACATTACTCCAAAACCCGCGCATCCCGTCAAGAGAATGCATGGTAACTGTAATTGTTCGGTTACCGCCGGATGTTAAAATAAAAACATCCATAACCTATTGGGGAAAGGCCGGAAATACCGGTAAAGTTTAGAGGGAGTTTTCAATTGTTTTCAGTTTTGACAGCAATTTCTTTTATCGTATCCTGGTTCATAGGGGTAGGATTAACCGGGATTACCGCGGATAGCGGAGATCCACGGCTATTCGTTTAATCGGGGTGTCAATGTCGAATCAAGTGCAGCAATTGGCAGCCAAATTGAACATGACCTACGACGAGTTTGTCGGGGAAATGCGCAAGCGGGCATGCAGCGAGGCGACAGCCGCCAAGATCTGGAGCGGGTGCTACGAGGACTATACGGCATTTACGGACAATGACATCTACTTGAGCAATTTGCGCAAAGCGGCGGATGTCCTGAATGTTCGAACGGGGATGCTGCTGCCCAAATAACGTACTGAAAAGTGAGGGAAGAATTGATCGACTCCAGAATGTAGGCGATTTGAGAGGGGGTGCGCAGTGTACCAGCTGGTGCTGGCGGTGCTTAAAACTCGCTAAAGTTGGAAACAATCGATCCGTGGCGTCACAACCCTGGCGAAGGATGGGAAGCTGCCGGTTGGAAAAGTCGATTGGTTTAGATTGGAAGACTGGGTATTTCATCAGGCAGTAATTTTATTAAGACATCTGCTGTGCCTGAGAGATGCTTAATGGTTCTTGGTTGGGTGGGATTTTTAGAATATTGAGCCGTTTAAAAATTTTGTAGAAAAAGCTGCGAGATTATCCAGCGTTTCCACCTTGCAAGCTGGGGTGCGAAACGGCACTGGTGATTAAGTCCTTCTATAAGTGCAGGAGGGATTCCGAATTCCATGCGAATGTCGGAGTGGCGGAGCGTTGGTACCACTCGTGATGGGCGGCTGAAAAAAAACAGGGGCGTGATTGGGAAAAAGAATGAGCGATCAACGCCTTTCAAATTTCAAGGCTTGGGCTGCAAAAGCATGGAAGCGCTTTGCGTTCAATGGGAGGAAATTAATGGACATACGAACTTCATTCGAAAAATTGCCAATCCTTGCCGTCTCTAAAAAGATCAAGAGGGCTGATGCGCTCGTCCCACGAAATGTACAGTGGGCTCTCTTTATCCTGCTTTTGATCCTATCCGATGCCGCGATGACCTTCCTCGCTTTTTGGCTGGCGTTTTATTTTCGCTTTGACCTGCTGGTTCATCTCTTCGATCCCAATGCTTCCATCGATATCGAGAGATACCAATTCCTGATCTATTCGATGCCCCTCCTCTGGCTGGTCATCTTCGGATTGAACGGCCTGTATGTGAAGGACAACCTGCTTGGAGGAACGCGCGAATATTCCAAGATCGTCAGTTCCGCGACTGCCGGCTTTTTATTGATCGTGATAGCCGGTTTCCTGGGTCCGAACCTGATCATTGCACGCGGCTGGCTCCTGATGACCTGGGCCAGTACGATCATCCTGGTCGGCATCGCTCGCTTCCTGTCCCGCAGGCTGATCTACGGCCTTCGAAAGCAAGGATTTTTTCTCACGCCTGCTGTTATTGTTGGCGCCAATCAAGAAGGCCGCTGGCTGGCCGAGCAGCTTCTGCAGTGGGAGACCTCCGGCCTTCACCTTGTTGGCTTTGTAGATAAAAAGGTACCGGAGACCTTTCCCCTGTTCCATAATCTGGTCTGCCTGGGGTCGGTGGATCAATTGGGAAAGATCATCGATAGATATCGGATCGGGGAGGTGATTCTGGCTTCAAGCGCCTTCACCACCCGTGATTATTTGATCGATATTTTCAGAAAATACGGAGTGACCGACAAGGTCAATATCCGCATGTCCTCCGGACTGTATGAGATCCTTACCACCAGCCTGACGGTCAATGAATATGCCTATGTGCCGCTGGTGTATGTCAACAGGGTCCGCTTGTCCGGCAGTGACACGGTAATAAAATTCATCATCGATTACGGCATCGCTCTAACGATGCTTCTCCTGCTCTCTCCCCTCCTTTTGCTCATCGCCTTGCTGGTCAAACTCACCTCCCCTGGACCGATATTTCATCGCAGAATGGTCATGGGCTTGAACGGCAGGCACTTTTATGCGCTGAAGTTTCGCACGATGGCGGTCAACGGTGATGAAATTCTGGATCGCTACCCCGAATTGAAAGAGGAACTGGAAAGGACCCACAAGCTCAAGAAGGATCCGCGGGTAACGAAGCTCGGCGCTTTCCTGCGCAGGTTCAGCCTGGATGAGCTGCCGCAGTTGTTCAACGTCCTCAGGCGCGAAATGTCGGCAGTTGGCCCCCGCATGATCTCGCCGGAGGAAGTGGCCATGTACAAGCAGTTTGATATGAACCTCCTGACCGTCCTTCCCGGGATCACGGGGTTGTGGCAGGTAAGCGGGCGTTCGGAGATCACCTATGATGAACGCGTGCGCCTGGATATGTATTATGTCCGCAACTGGACTATCTGGCTGGATCTTCAACTCTTGTTCCAGACCATCCCGGCCGTGCTCAAGGGACATGGGGCGTATTAAAACAATGAATCCTGTCTGCGTTATTGTCCCGGAGGGAACCTTTTGATCATCGTCCAGACGCCATTGCGGATCAGCCTATTTGGAGGGGGGACCGACTTTCCCTCGTTCTACCGCGAAGAAGGCGGCTGCGTTTTAAGCTCCGCCATTGACAAATACATCTTTGTGACCATCAAGCAGCGTTTTGACAGCAAACTGAGGATCGGATACACCCAGACCGAAATGGTGGATAATGTGGATGAGATCCATCACGAGCTTATTCGGGAGTCTTTCCGCCTTACCGGCATCAAAAAGGGTGTGGAGATCACTTCAATGGGGGACATTCCTTCGGAGGGCTCCGGCCTGGGATCATCCAGTACCGTTGCAGTAGGCGCTCTCCATGCCATGTATACCTATCTGGGTGAGATCGTAACGGCTGAGCAACTGGCTCGCGAAGCCTGCGCGATCGAGATCGATACTTTGAAGAAGCCCATCGGAGTTCAGGATCAGTTCATTGCTGCTTATGGAGGGCTGCGTTTCTTTGAATTTCAGCCGGATGGCCAGGTAAAATCTGAAAAGTTGGTGGTTTCGCCTGAAGCGCGGCGGACATTAAACGACAACTTCATGTTGTTCTTTACCGGGTTCAGTCGCAAGTCAGCCACCATCCTTGGAGAACAAACCAGTAACATTTCGAATCACAAGAGTGAACTGCGCGAAATAAAACAAATGGCCAGACAGGCCCGCTGTGATATCGAGAAGGGTGATTTTGACAATCTTGGAGCATTGATCCACCAGTCCTGGGAGTTGAAAAAACGACTGGCCGGGCCGATCAGCAATGAGCGCATCAATGAGATGTATGAGAGTGCCCGGCGCGCAGGCGCAACCGGGGGCAAGCTCGCCGGCGCTGGAGGAGGCGGCTTCCTGCTTCTTTACGTTCCGTATGAATGTCAGAACGGGGTGCGCAATGCCCTGGGCGGCCTGCAGGAACTGCCATTCAGGCTTGAGGCCGACGGGTCCAAAGTGATTTTCAATTATCGTCGTTTCTAATTCTTGATAAAGGGAGGAACAACCGATCATTATGGAACAAATTCAGCAGTATATTTTTGACCTTCAGAAGACCATGGATGGACTGCCCAGACAAAAGATCGCCGATACGATCGAGGTGCTTCAGCAAGCCCGAATGCGCGGCAGTCAGGTGTTCATCATGGGCAATGGCGGCTCGGCCTCAACCGCCACGCATTTCGTCTGCGATCTGGCAAAGAATACGCGGCAGCCTGGCATCCCGCCTTATCGCGTGATGGGCCTGACAGATAACATGGCGGTCTTTTCAGCTTATTCGAATGATGATGGGTATGAGAATGTATTCTCGCTGCAATTGACCGATCTTCTCCAACCGGGTGATGTTGTGATAGCCATCTCCGCAAGCGGCAATTCGAAAAATGTGGTCAATGGTATTCGTGAGGCTATGAAGCACGAAGTAACCACCATTGGCTTCACCGGTTATGATGGCGGCCTGCTGGGGCAGATGGTGGATATCAACGTTCACGTCAAGAGCGATGTGATCGAGCATGTCGAGGATATCCACTTAATGCTGGAGCATATCATCATCTGCGCGATAAAAGAGAGAAACCGTCAAGCCATCCAGACTCCCTCAGAGGTCGAATCGCTTCCGGTCGAGACCTACGGAGATTAGGGTTGCTCGTCCGGGGCTGGGAATTTGTCGAGAGCCGCGATCTTATCGAGGGCATGTGCCAGGTTGTCGCAGATGAGCGGTTCCGGGATGGTGATGGGGTGGGAGAGCGCCAATTGTTCACGGCCTCGCCCGGTCTGGACGAGGATCGATTGCCGGATACCCGCTGCGTGACCAGCCTGAACATCGCTCCATGCATCCCCGATCATCCAGGATCGTTTCAGGTTCAAGTTTAGTTCCTCCGCCGCCTGGAGCAGCAGCCCGGGCTTTGGCTTGCGGCAGGCACAGGCAGCATTAGGATGGTGCGGGCACATGAAAACGCCATCCACTTTACCGCCTTCCTGCTCGATCAGTTGGACTAGCCGTTGGTTGATGTCCTCGGCGGTTTCCAGGGAGATGAGTCCCTGTCCGACGGCTGACTGGTTGGTGACGATCACGATTTTGTAATTGGCGGTCGCCAGGTGGCGCAATGCCCGGATCGCTTCGGGAATGATCTGAACGTGGGACCAATCCCGTACATAATCGGACCGGTTTTCGATCAACACCCCGTCGCGGTCAAGAAAAATTGCTGGGTACATACGAATATTATACAGGCAGAAAAAGGATGGAGTCTTCCTCCAGGTGATTAATGTTTAGGAACATACGTTTGTATCTGGACCGGCAGGCTTCCTCCTTGCTTCGATACGTTTGGGAGCAGTCCTTCTTCATCCTCCTGGGTTGGATCCCTACAGTCATCGGCATCGGGCTGCGAGGGGTGTTCTACCGGTTGATCCTGCACATGCAGGGTACTGCCGCCATCGAGAACAATGTGCGTTTGCGTTTTGCCGACCATATCAAGCTCGGGCAAGGTGTTTACCTCGACCAGGGGACTTATTTGCATGCCTGTCCGGCAGGCATTGAGATCGGTGAAGGCACGATCGTCATGCATGGCGCAGTCTTGCATGTTTACAACTTCCGCGGCCTGCCCCATGCAGGGATCAAGATCGGACGGAATTCGCTGATCGGCGAATATTGTGTGATACGGGGGCAGGGCGGTGTCACGATCGGAGATCGGGTCTATACCTCCCCGTTCACGCAGATCATCGCTGTGAACCATGTGTTCGATGACCCAAATCGTCCATTTGTCGAGCAGGGTATCACCGCGGAGGGGATCATTATTGAAGATGATGTCTGGCTGGGAGCCAGTGCGATCGTCACCGATGGCGTGCGGATCGGGAAGGGCGCAGTGGTTGCCGCAGGCGCGGTGGTTACTGAGGATGTTCCGCCGCATACTGTCGTCGGCGGTGTACCGGCCAGACCGATCAAGACCATTGATGGGAAGTCTAACAAAACGGATCACCAGGTTTTTCACCTACCCAAGGAGGGAATTTCATGACTGTTTTATCTGTTGTTATTCCGGCATATAACGAAGAGAGCGGTATCGAAGAGATCGCTACCCGCGTGCTCTCTGTTGGCCCCGAGCTGAAAAAGGTCGGTGTGGATCAGCTGGAACTGCTGGGTTGTGGACGACGGCTCGAAAGACAAGACGGCCGAGGTCGCTTCGCGGATTCCTGGAGTGAACCTGATCTGCCACCCGCGGAACAAGGGCTATGGCGCAGCACTCAAGACTGGTTTTTCCAAAGCCAGCGGCGAACTGATCGGTTTCCTGGACGCCGATGGAACGTACCCTCCCGAATATTTCCCCCAGCTCTGCTGCGAGGCGCTGAATGGCAAGGATCTGGTGATCGGCTCGCGCATGGCCGGTGCGGAGAGCAAAATGCCTCTCACGCGCCGCGTGGGCAACTTCCTCTTTGCCACGCTGCTCACCCTGCTCAGCCGCCAGAAAGTGACGGACAGCGCCAGCGGGATGCGCGTTTTCAAGCGTGGAATTTTGGAACAGATCTATCCGCTGCCTGACGGCTTGAATCTTACCCCGGTCATGAGCACGCGCGCGCTGCATGAAGGCCTGATCATTGGAGAGTTCCCCATCCCTTACAGCGAGCGGGTTGGTCGCTCAAAGCTGAGTGCCATCCGGGATGGGCGCGTCTTCCTCCAGAGCATGATCTGGACGGTATTGTCCTATAATCCCGTCCGTATCCTGGGTCTGATCGGCATGAGTGGGCTTGGTCTTGCCGGTTTGATCTTCCTCAGCCTGGTATATTCCCGTCTCAGCGGCGTCACCTCGCTCGGACCCTGGGGCGTCGTGGCTTTGTTCGTTGCCTTGATCTCTGCGGTGGCAGGGATCGACCTGTTTGCATTGGGCGTGACCTTCAATTACCTGGTCAGCCTGTTTTATAAGACCACGATCCGCCAGGGATTGTTCGGTAAGCCGATCTTTAAGACGCCTCTCGACCAGCAGTTTGGCTGGATGGGCATTCTCTCTGTGCTGGGCGGCCTTGCCATCGGGGGTGTGGCGCTCGGACTGGGGGTGGGCGGCTGGGAAATCCAGCGCCTGTGGTTCTATCTCTTGGGCAGCGCCCTTGCCATTCTGGTCGGTGTTCAACTTGTGATCTACTGGCTTCTTCTGCGTGTGCTGGACGAACTACATCAGAGGGAGATCCTGAAGAAACAGGATATGGGCCTCTCTTAATTAATCGCAGCCCGATTTATCGCTTCATTTTTTGTAGGAGAAAATACATGAGTTCCAATCAACCTCAATCAGTTAATGCCGGGAGCCGTTTGGTTCCCAGACTCCGCATGGCGGATTTTCCCAATGCAGACTCGATCGTCCGTGAAGGGCTGCTCTCCGCTCCCCGCCCGCCGGAAGCGGTGGATATCATGCTGGTAAATCCTCCTACGCCTGATGGCGAACTGTGGATTCGCACCCAGCACCGGGTGGGTCGGCGTACCCGCGAAAATATGATCTGGCCGCAGGTCTCTCTGGCGCAGATGGCTGCCCTGCTGCATCCGGTATATACGCTTAAGATCGTGGACTGCAACGCCGAGCGGATGGGCTGGCCCGAATTTACCAAACTGCTCGATAAATATCAGCCCAAATATTACCTGACCCAGCTGACAGCCCCGACGCTGGAAAATGATATGTACGGCTGCTTCCTGGCCCACGCGCGCGGGGCAAAGACGATTGCTTTTGGCACGCATATCACCCCCATCCCGGTCGAGACCATGCGCCCGTATCCCAGCCTGGATTTCGCCCTTGTCGGCGAGCCGGACCTCACCATCCGCGACCTGCTGGATCACCTGGAAGGAAGGATCGACCAGCGTTCTCCGGAGATTTTGAAGCTGTTCGAAAAGCAGGACCCGTTCTACAAAGCGTCCCTCAAGGAGGATGGTACTGTTGATATGAACGGTATCAAGGGTATCGCCTGGCGGAATGGCGGTGAGATCCGTTTGAACTTCCCTCGTCCGTTCGTGGCGGATCTGGATGATCTGCCCATCCCCATGCATGAACTGCTCCCTTTGCAAAGCTACCGCATGCCGATGATCAAAGGTCCGTTCACGTTCATCGTCACCAGCCGGGGATGCCCGGCTGGCTGCACCTACTGCATCAAGCACGTGAGCTACCAGTATTCCACCCGCCTGCGCTCACCCAAATTGATCATGGAGGAAATGTGGTATCTCAAGAAACTGGGAATTAACAACATCCACATGTATTCGGACCTGTTCACGGTCAACCGCGACCAGGTGGTGGAGCTGTGCAAGCTCATGATCGAGCAGGATATCAAGATCCATTGGACCAGCAACAGCCGCGTGGATTTTGTGGACGAGGAAATGCTCAACTTGATGGGCAAGGCTGGCTGCCGGCTGATCTCCTGGGGCATTGAAAGCGGTAATGAGCAGATCCTCAAGCATGCCCGCAAAGGCGCCTATCCCGACAAGGCCGAGCGCGCCCTGCGCTGGGCCAAGCAGGCCGGCATTATGAACTGGGGGTACTTCATCATTGGCCTGCCCGGTGAGACCGAGGCGACCATCCGCGAGACGATCAATTTCGCCAAGAAATTGCCTCTGGACATTGCCCTTTTCCATGTGGCCGCGCCTTATCCCGGCACTCCGTTTTTCTTTGAGGTTGTGGAGAACGGCTGGTTCCGCCCCGGCACACGCTGGGAACAGGTGGATATGGACCAGGGCACGGTTTTGGATTACCCGAATCTGCCCGCAGAGAAATTGCTTTACTGGCAGAAGCGCGCCTTCCGCGAATGGGCTTTTCGCCCGGGGCCAGCCTTTACCTATCTAAAGATGTTGATGTATGACTGGTCTACAATGAAGACGGCCATCAATGTTGGCCTGCAGCATCTTCTCTGGGCTAACTCAGATTCCGGTGCGCCGATCGGTGGGGCAAGTTAGCTGCCCTCCGGTTTCAATAAAGAGCTTCTTCTTGTCTGAGTTCATCAAGGGTCGCTGGTTTGCTCTCGCTGATCTGGCGCTGGTTCTGGTCTGCGGTGCCATGATCATGTTCCAGCCGCAACTGGGTCCTGCGCTGTTCTTAGCGGCGTTGATCCCTTGGGGTCTGCGACTGGCAGGTGGGCAGCCTGCAATTCGGAGAACATCCCTCGACTGGTTGATTGCGATCTTTGTCCTGACTGCCTGGATGGGTTATTGGGCTGCATACGACAGGACTGCAGCGTGGACGAAGTTGTGGTTGATCATGGCCGCTGCTCTGCTTTATTATGCATTGGCAGCCCAGCCCAGGGAAAACCTGACCATTATTTGCCTTTCGATCTTTGGGCTGGGGGTTGGGGTCTCTCTTCACTTTTTCCTGACCTATGATTTCATTGCAGCGCCGAGGAAATTGGAGTTTGTGAACCGTATAGGCCGCTGGTTGATGGAATTCCGCCCCTCAACGGGTTGGCAGCCCATCCATCCAAACTATGTGGCCGGACTGGCGGCCCTCACTGCGCCGTTCATCCTGTATCCATTATTTGGCAGGAAGTCTCGGAAACCGGGCTTTTTGGTCTGGCTCCTGGCTGGCGCGGGGTTGGCTATCGTGTTCGCCGCACTTCTCATGACCACCTCACGCGGCGTATTCCTGGCGATCCTGAGCGCTTCAGGATTATGGCTTCTGTGGCGCCTCAGTGGGCGGATCGGAGAAGAGGGCAAACGCTCCGTTGTTTTTCCCTCCCTCGTCTTGATTTATCTTTGTGCGGTGGTGGCATTCATCTACCTGGGTCCGGCTGGCTGGGGCAGCATTGTCCCAGGTCATTATCAATTTGGAAATGGAAGCCGTGCCGAACTGTTCTCTCGGAGTTTGTACCTGTTGGGGGATTATCCGATCACTGGCGGTGGACTGGGGTCCTTCCCTGGACTGTATTCCAGATATATTCTGAACATCCCTTACTTTAATGTTCCGAACAGCCATAACCTCTTCATGGATGCTGGCATCGAGCAGGGAGTATTGGGTGGGCTGGCATATCTCTCGATCTTCGCAGCAGCCATCTGGTCTTTGTCCCGGTTCCTTGAGCCTTGCTCCCGAGACCGGCGAAGCATGGTTTGGCTGGCTTGCTTTATTCTCCATTGTCTTGGTTTTCGTACATGGTATGGTGGACGATTATTTATATAACGGCAGAGGAACATTCCTCTGTCTTATCCCTGCTGCACTGGCATTGCTGGCCGTTCAATTAAGGAATGAAAGCAGACCGGCTGCCTTTAGGATAAACCGTTTGGTTGTCGGCCTGGTTTTAGTTGCCATAGCGCTCTTGTTCATTACGTTTCCGCAAAAGATACTTTCGATTTGGTATGCGAATCTGGGCTCCGTTATTATGTCTCGCGTGGAATTGGAACGATTTCCGGATGGCGGCTGGCCTGGCCCTGAGATCGTCCCGCCGATGAGGGCAGCCGAGTCGGCCCTGAACGCCTCCCTCCAACTTGGACTCCGTCCAACCGTACTGCCAATCAGCGTCTCGGCATGATCTCGATGCTGCGCCAGGATTTCCCCACCGCCGCCCGTTATCTGGAAGCAGCCAACAGGGAGGCTCCGGACCATCGGGGTATCATCAAATCTCTGGGCTTTTGTTATATCTGGTTGGGCGATCTGCCCGCGGCCGGAGCGCAGCTCAGCGGAATACCTGAGACATCCGGAAGAACTGGATACGCTATATAAGGTGGTGGGGAACTATGGGGCGGCCCGACCTTTCCGAACGGGCGGTAACGGCTCTCCAAAGCTTTAAAGACCTCGCCGATCAGCCCTGAGAATAAGCATGGAGATTCAAGATGAGAAGTTGCCAATCCAAGACATTGATACTTTCAACTATCCTGGTGTGGTTGTTTCTCTTTTTGCGGGGACGACCTCCGAGTCACGCCCAAGAAAGACAATGGCTGGACCCAGCCTGTCAATCTGTCACTCTCGGGATTGGCGTCTGATCCGATCTTAATGACTGGATACCAAAGGTAACCTGCATGCCATCTGGACGGATGAAGTGGATGGCTATAAATACAGCCGAAGCGAGGATGATGGGCTTAACCTGGTCGGCGCCGCTGAAAGCAAAATTTCCGTTCAACCCCAAAGGCGCCAAACCGGTGATGATTTCAGACTCAAAAGGGTTGATCCATATCTTATGGATCGATGAAAATGGAACACTATCCTATGCCGAGGCAACCACTCTTGAGTTCTGACGGATTCGGAATCGTGGCTGATCAAAAGGGTGCTGGCAATTGATGTGACACGGTTCGAAGTCATTCTGGATTCTCTCGGCAGTCATGCATCTTGTCTATATTCAAAATGTAAATCAGGAAAACAGACCTGCCGGCGTTTATTACCGGCGTTCGGCTGTGGGCGGCGGCGGTTGGACAGAAGCAGTTAAATTATATGAATTCGGAGTATTTCCGATCTGCCTTAAGGCTGGTGAGACCTACATCGGTGTTGCCAGCTCGAACTCGGCATCACCCAATAATGTCTATGTGACCTGGGATAATCAGCCGCAGAAACGCGTCTATATGGCGGTCTCACAGGATGGAGGGGTAACCTGGGCTCCCGGCGCAGGAGATGATCGGCCCACAGGATACCGGTGGGCTGGATACACCCTTCAATCTCAACGTTGCCGCGGCCGGGGACAAGGTCCTGTTGCTATGGCAGTTGGGTGAACCCGGCGCAGAGAAATGCTCGATTTTCAGCCGTTTCTCTGAAGATAGTGGGAAGAATTGGGGGGAGGCTGTTCCGGTTCTGGGTGGTTCCACCGAATGCCCGACGAAATCTAGTTTCATCGATCCAGAAGGATGATGAGATTGTGGTCCAGATCAGCGGTCAAGGCGATCCGATCCTGATAGCCTGGAACGGTCAAAAAGTGGAGCGATCCCCAGACCCAAAACCGGCTGCCGGCGATTGCCAACCCGATAACCTTTGATGCTGTGCTCATGGGATGTCGATATGATCTGGTTCAACAGGACCGGTTGTATGTGGCTGGCTGTGATGAGAGCAAGGGCGGGGATGTCTGGTTCCTATCCCGTTCCCTTGACCCGGTTGAAAATTGGTTTTCCCTTCCAAGTACATGGGCAGCTCCGGTTGTATTGTCCGATCATTTGAAAGAGGCCTCGGCCTTGTCTATGGTCGCGGATGCCAATGGAGCGCTCCATTCCATCTGGGCGCAATCCTCCGTGGCGAAGGATGGTTCGAAATCGCAGGCCATCGAATACGCTGGCTGGGATGGCAGCCAGTGGACCAAAGCGCAGCCCATCTTGTTCCCCTCTGGTGCGCTTCCCGCCCAAATGTCCCTGGCTATTCATGCTCAGGAACGCCTGCTACTCACCTGGGTCGATGATGCCAGTGGCGACCTGCTTTTCAGCTGGGTCAAGATGGATCGAGCCAACCTGCCATCCGAATGGGCCTCCCCGGTTGTGCTGCCTTCCCCTTCGGACTTGATCAGTTCTCCGAATATGGTCGTGGACCGGTCAGGCCGGATCGTAGTGGCTTACGCCATCTCGCTCAACGAGGACAGAGGCATTTATATTGTTCAGTCCACGGATGATGGCACTACCTGGTCGAAGCCGGTGAGCGTGTTTGACGGGGCGGCAGCCCATTGGGGAAAATTGGGCAATCCCCGTATCAGCCTTGGGGAGAACGGCATTCTCCACATTATTTTCAGCCGGGAGGATCTACGGCCAGGCCAGCCAATGGGCTTGTATTATTCGCAGTCTTTGGATGGTGGAATGACATGGAGTGTGCCTCAGATCCTTAGCGAGGGCGCCATCCTGTGGAGTGACATGACCACGTACGATCGACATACAGTGCATGTGTTCTGGCAGGAATACGACAGCCTGGTTTATGCCAATATGTCCCAGCTTTCGCTGGATGGCGGTCAGACTTGGAGCAAACCGTCGGAGATCACCGGTTCAAATGATCATGCCACCCCGGTCTCGGTCACCAAGGACGGTTCGGGTATTATCTATTTTATTCAACTTCTTGAAGAATAAGAACGAAAGCACAATGACGCAGGATATCCTAACCCTTCAAGATTGGAAGTGGACAGGCACAGGCTGGGAGTTCGGCTCCGACCGCGACTTGACGATCAAGGGCCAGGGGCTTGATTATTCCCTGTCCGCCGGGGTCACGTCAAAGGGATACCTGATGGCTTCGGTCTCGGCTGAGATCTCGGGACCCCAAAATGAAGTTCAATATGATATCCAGACAGTGAACCGCTACCTGGGTACGCCGGGGAAGGTGCAAGCTCCTATGGTCGCGCTGCTGCCCACTCCCAATGTGGTTGCTGGGGTGACGGAAATACCGACTGTTCCCCCCACACAGGCCTCGGAGCTATCCGAGCTTCAGAACGATAACGTCTCGCCCATCGCTGCCCAGAGGAACACCATCGGTCTGGTCATCATCGGAATTGTATTGGTTTTTACTGCCTTCCTTTTGTTCCGCAGCAGATCCAGCCCCATCGAAAAATGAAGCCAGCCGGCAAGCATCTCATTATTCTCATCCTGGGCCTGGTCATTGCCAGCTCCGTGAATTTCACCGCACAGGCTGACCAGGCTGGTCTTCTGGGCACCGGATCAGCAGATCCCGGGATATCTCAATGACACCTTCCCGCCGGTCCTCGTGGCGGATCACAACCGGACAGTGCATGCCTTCGTCAGCCAGTGGGTTCAGGATGGTTCCCGCAGGCTGGCCATAGTGTACCGACAGTGGACGCTTAAAGGCGGATGGACCCGCCCGGTTGACATCATCCTCGCCCCGACTGGTAATGCAGGCATTCTTGGCGCGTTCCTTGATGCCACCGACCATCTTCACATCATCTACGAGATGAGCAATGAATACGGATGCAGCCGTCTTTCATTCGTCCGCGCTGACGGTTAATGCGGATTCGGCTGCAGCATGGTCGCTCCCTGAGATGGTGGGATTTGGACTCGCAATGAGCTCTGCCGCCATTGATGGAGATGATCAGGGAAATCTTTTGGTGATTTACAGCCGCAACATTGAAGGCAACGGGGTCTACTTTACATCCTCGGATGATTTTGGAGCGACCTGGTCGGAACCTGCCCCCATATATCTTACCAATGATAACGATCTTGTTCCATACAGCCTCCATCTTTCCGCAGGTTCGGATCAACAGCTCAGGGCAGTCTGGAACGTGGTGACCTCGATGGGGGTGGACAAGCTGCTGTATTTTGCCAATTATGATATCCGGGGAGCCAACTGGAGCGATCCTGTGGAATTGGACCGCAGGATCGATGTCCTGGAATACTTTGGCCCCTCTTTTCCTGCGATCGCTGATACAGGCTCAGAGATCGTGATAATGTATAACACCGGGAACCCGGTTGAGGGACGTCCGGTGGGTCTCGGACGCCCGATCCAACAGGTCCTTGTATCCGGTGACAACGGGCAGAGCTGGACCGGCCCATCAGCTCCCTTCCCATTTCACACTGGCCGTAGCGGCGAGCATGCGCTGGTGGCGGATGGAACCGGGGTTCCTCAGGCGCTGTTCGTCCAACGCATTGAGAGTACGGATGATCAGGGGAAATATACGGTTATCGGCGGCATCTGGCACAGCGGTTATAAGAACGGGTCTTGGACCAATCCTGAGAGGTATGTAACCACCGTCACTCCGCATGATATCCGCGCTGTGGTAAGTCAGGGGAATGTTCTGCTGGTCACCTGGCGAGAGGATCCGGGTGGTGGAAAACATGGGGTTTGGTTTTCATATACGATCCTGGATGCGCCCGAGCTTCCAGTGGTCCCGCTGCAGACAGCTCAACCTGCGGACTCCGATACAACCCACTCCCACATCCATTCAGGTCATGGATACGCCCACCTCTCTGCCGAAAAATATTCTGGATGATACTTCCAGACCCTGGGGCAACAACCCAGCACTTCCTCTGATCTCCGGGATCATACCCGTGGTCTTGATCGTGATCGGGCTTCTTGCTGCTCATCGCTTTCTCGACGAACAGCGCTAAATGTTATTCTTGTGATATCGGCCGCACGGGGAGAATTTCAATATCATTCTAATCCCACTGGTGTCGGGTTATCACTTAAAGAATAGTTCAAAGGAATTAATCACAATTATCATGCAGCCGGTCATACGTTTTTCAAATGTATCCAAGCGTTATACTCTCGGACTAACCCGCATGAGCCTGCCTTCCACCATCTCGCGCTGGCTCAAGCAGATGACACGTCCTGCTGATCAATCAATCGCCTCGAAATATCATTGGGCTCTCAAAGATGTCAGTTTCGACCTGATGAAAGGCCAGTCCCTCGCATTGATCGGCCCGAATGGCGCGGGAAAATCCACCATCCTGAAATTGCTTGCGCGCATCACCAACCCTACCTCAGGGGATGTGGAAGTCCAAGGCACACTCTCGGCTTTGATCGAGCTGGGGGCTGGTTTTCACCCGGACCTGACCGGCCGCGAGAATATCTATCTGAATGGTACGATCCTTGGCTTGACAAGCAGGGAGATCCAAAAGCGCTTTGACGAGATCGTTGATTTTTCGGAACTCGAGCCGTTCATTGATACGCCTGTCAAACGCTATTCATCGGGAATGACAGTCAGGTTGGGCTTCGCGGTCGCCTCTTGTATCGAGCCTGATATTTTGCTTGTGGATGAGGTGCTTGCCGTGGGAGATGCATCCTTTCGCCTGAAATGCGTTGCGCGGATCCAATCCTTGTTGAAGCAGAGGCACCAGCCTGGTTTTTGTTTCTCACGATATGGGACTTGTGCGGGCAGTCTGTGAACGCGCGGTCTACATCGAGCATGGGGCGGTTCAGAATATAGGCGCAAGCAGACAGGTGATTGATATTTATAACCAGACCCTTGAGAAACGGCGCATTGAGAATATGAGCCGGTCAGATGGTGAATCTGCCGGAATGGGGGGCGGGGTGGAGATTACCCAGTTGGATATCCTGGATGCTGAAGGTCGGCCGGTGGTTGAGTTGTTTGGAGACCGGTCAGTCGAGGTCCGTATTCATTATGCTGCCTATCGGGATATCGGAAAAGCCAATGCACTTGTCAACCTTCATCGCTCGGATGGATTGTCTGTTTGTCTCATGCGAACGCATCTTGACCAATTTCAGCTTAACCTGAACAGGGGGCAGGGGATCATTTCGGTCAAGATCGACCCCCTGCAATTGTTCGGTGGCCTGTATTATGCCACCGCCTGGATGATGGATGATCAGGATGCCAACGGCCTGGCTTACGGTGCATCCGACTGGTTTGAGGTAAAGAATCGCACGGCGGGTCGAGAAACGCATGCAACCGTCTTTGAGCCGTTCAGACAGTGGAGTCACAGCGTGAGTACCTCAAACAGCATGGATAATGATCATCTAACCGAAACCCAGAGGTCATGAATGATCACTCAAGCACAGCAGCTTCTTACCATGCGTGATCTTGTTTGGGCCTGGACCGTCCGAACACTTCGTGGGCGCTACCAGCAATCCGCCTTGGGCTGGTTCTGGGCGATCGTCCAACCGGTGGCCACAGTCGCCATTTTTACCGTGGTCTTTACCCGCATTGTTCGCGTGGATACGCAAGGGATGCCATATATCCTGTTTTCCTATGTGGCGGTTGTACCGTGGACCCTACTGGCCACTTCCATTACCGACATGGCGGCCTCGCTGGTACAGAACATGAACCTGGTTGGAAAGATCTATTTTCCCCGCGAGGCGCTGCCCATCGCCACCATGTTAGCGCGGTTGGCGGACTTCGGTATTTCATTTATTGTGTTATTGGTTTTGATCGTGCTTTATCGGGTGACCATTTCGCCGTTCGTACTTCTGTACCTGCCGATTATTCTCGGGATCCAGCTTGTGCTCATTCTTGGACTTGGCATTGGCTCTGCAGCTATGAATGTCTTCTACCGCGATGTCGATCCTCTTCTCAAGCTTATTATTCAGATTTGGTTCTATGCCTCCCCGATCTTGTATCCGGTCTCCCTCGTACCAGAGAATTGGAGATGGTTATATTTTCTCAATCCCATGGCCGGGATCATCGCTGCATATCGCGATGTGCTTCTCTATAACACAATGCCGGGCAATTATCTGCTGCCGTCTGCCCTGGTTTCCCTGGTAATCCTGATACTGGGATATTGGTTTTTTAAGCGGGTTGAATATCAATTCGCAGATATCGTATAGCGTGGGAGATTTTATGGATGGACCCCTGGTAAGTGTGATCATACCTACTTATGGCGGAGCCGACACTCTCAGCAGGGCGATCCAAAGCGTCCTTGATCAGAGCTATTCAAACTTCGAACTGATCATTGTTAACGATCGGTCGCCGGATAACACGGAAGAAGTGGTGAAGCGGTTCGATGATCCCCGTATCAAGTTTATTTGTCATGATAAGAATGAAGGGGCAGCATCTGCGAGAGGCACAGGCCGGCGGAATTCCTCCGGGGAGATCATCGCATACCTGGATCAGGATGATCTTTATCATAGAGAGAAACTAAAAGCTCACGTGGATTTTTTGGAGGACCATCCGGAAGTCGGTTTCACATACAATCCCTATTTTGAGCTTGTTCCAGCATCCAGCAAGATTCGTACCGTCTTCCAGCCTCCAAAAAATGTGACTCTGGCAGATTTGACGCTGGGATTCTATCTTCCGCCGAGTTCATGGGTTATTAGGAGAAAATGGGCTTTCATCGAAGATATCTGGAACGCTCATATTACATTACGCGGGCGGGAAATTATTGTCTGCGGCCGGTTGTATATGTCTGGTTGTAAATTTGCTTGTGTGGATCAGGTGCTTCAATATCGGGCTTATCATCCTGGACGGAAAATAAAAGAGGTGGATAAGAATTGCAATGATGAACTCACCTGTCAGGAAATCATTTTTTCCGATCCGCGATGTCCACCGGACTTATTGAATTTGCGCCCCCTTGCCAGAACACACATATATATGATGTGGTCAGACGTTGCCTTTAATAAGTCTGAGACGACATTGGGCCGTGGGTTTCTTGAGAATATCTACCAGATCAATCCTGCCTTTTTTAAAGGAATTCCAAGCCCATACATGAATTATTTAATGAGCTATTGTGTTGATGATGAGAGTCAGGATTACAAAGCATTATTGGATACAATGGTTTCCCAAATGCCGCCTGAATTTCCCGATCTAAGGCCCAATTACCTTTGGGCACTTTCACGCGGCTATCTTGTCAGGGGGGTAAGGGCATTGATCTGGGAACGCCTGGAGGATGCAGATCAATATTTTGTGAAAGCGGCCGGTTCTGACTTCGTGTTTGATGAATCCTTCGTTCAACAGGTGACGCACGAGCTGCAGGGGTATGAATTGGCCTATGGTGAAGAGGCTTTTTCGGGGATGCTTAATAAAATTACTCCCCGGCTTGAAAAGATATTCGATAGAAAGAACGCAAACTGGCTTCAAGGTGATTATTGGGTTAATAAAGCGATTCGCGAATATCGGTCAGGACGGGTGGGCTCAATATATGGCAAAATTTTTCCTGCAATTCTTAAGCACCCTCGCTATTTATTTAATCGAGGCATCATTTCCGTCCTGGTTAAATCCATACTGGGCATCCGGCCCAGGATTTCTACAGAATGACCGGGAAGAAAAGTTATAGAAAAAATTCTTGATCTCGGAGCGGCAGGCTTCTGGTTCACAGTAATGATGTTTTGAGCACCTCTAGAGTAAACCTGAACCCAAGGCAGAATTATCGATGATGAAACAGGTGAACAGGATGGGCTTGAAGCAGTCAAAAAGATTAGACTTGGGGCGGGTTGGTCAGAGGCTATTGTTGGGAGGCGTAATGAGAAAAGCATTGATTCTTGGAATTGGTAATGCACAGGTTGATCTGATACGATACCTGAAAGAGGAAGGTTGGTGGGTAATCGGTTGCGGTTATAAAAGGGAAGGGATCGGGCTTAAGTATGTGGATCAATTCGAGATGGTGGATATAACGGATGTCAGCGGCATCGAAGACTTGGTCCGATCCTTGAAGGTGGATTTGATCTATTCGATCGGTTCGGACCTGGCGATGCCGACAATCGCCAAGGCTACTGAGGATCTTGGGCTGCCGTTTTTGGTTAACCACGAAACTGCTAATCTTCTCCAAAACAAAGTTCTCCTTAGGGATTTTTTAGCAGCGAGAGATTTGGGCTCAGTTAGGTATCATATGCTGCAAACTCAAAAGGATCTCGACGAATGGTCCATCTTCCCTGCGATCGTCAAGCCGGCTGATAATCAAGGGCAGCGAGGAGTCTTCCTGGCCAATTGCAGGCAGGAAGTTGAGGCGCAATTCGAATACACCCTTGGACTCTCGAGGAGCAGGACTATGATTATAGAGGAGTACCTCGTCGGCCCGGAAATCTCGGTCAATGCCTTCGTTGTCGACGGCGAGGTGGTGTTAAGTGAAGTTTCGGACCGCCTAGTGGTGGAAGGTTATGCAGGTGGCATTCCGAAATGCCACATACTTCCCTCAGGGACATGTACCGGGGATATACTCATCGAAACCAAAGAGCTGGTTAACTCCTGTATCCGTGAACTTTCAATACAAAATGGGCCGGTGTATTTTCAGATCAAACTGACTGCCGCAGGACCCAGAATAATCGAGATAGCCCCAAGGCTCGATGGTTGTCATCTATGGCGGCTGATAAAAATGGTTAAGCATATGGATTTGCTGGAATCAAGTGTCAAGTTGTTGACCGGTAACGAACCGATCCAACTGCAGGGGGTGGAGTATTTGTCAGGCGGCTGCCTAAGCTTTCTTTTCAGCCCCCCGGAGAAGGAATTCAAGAAGGTGGAACATCCTGTGCCACCAGAGGTTGAATACTTTGAGTATTTTTACAAAGATGGGGAAATTGTCAGACCCATTAATGGTTATTTGGAAAAAGTTGGCTATTACCTGACATGCGATCATTAGAATGAGAATAGCAGTAACTGGAGCGACGGGTTTTATCGGACAACATCTCGTCCATGAATTGCTGGCACGGGGCGACCGGTTGCTGTTGTTGGGCCGCGATATTGAAAAGCTGCGCACTATTTTTGGAACCGGCAGCCTGGATGTGGCGCTTGTCGAAGCTGATTTCGGCAGGGACGCAAATCTGGTTTTCGAGAATATTGATGCGATCGTGCACGCGGGCGGCCTGCGCTGGTGGAAAGATAGAATAATAAAAGATTACATAATGGAGAATGTGATACCCACAGAAAATTTGTATGCAGCAGCTTTGGCTTCCGGTGTAAGCAGCATAATCTTTCTATCTTCAATTGCGGTGTACAACCCGGCGATTAATGGATTACCGTTCACTGAGGGGGTGGATTGTCTTCCTGTTACTCATTATGGTGTCAGCAAACTAATCTGTGAAAAAATTGGGGGATACTTTACTTCTGAATATGGTTTGAAGATAAAAGCCTTGCGCGTCGGTCAAGTGGTTGGTATTGGTGAGCGCGGAGGCTTTATGCTCGGCAAGTTCATTGAGCAGGCAAGATCCGGGCAGACGCTGCCTATTTTTGGCGAGGGGGCCGGTGCCAGGGATTATGTGTATATTACAGATCTGGTTTCGGCTGTATTGCTTGCAATTGACCACACCGCTACTGAAGGAGTTTTTAATATTAGCCTTGGACGACCGGTGACTCACCTCCAACTGGCTGAAGCGATCAATCAAGCCTTTGGCAACGCTGGTAACCTTTCCTTCCATTCCGATAAGGCCGAAGATAAAAGCCGGTTATGGATGTCATGCGAACGCGCTCGGCGTGAATTGGATTGGAAGCCTCGTTGGAACCTGGATGAAATGTTTTTGGACCTGGCAGGCAAAATGGTGGACGGAAAAGGATAAATGAAGATCTGGATGATCTCGTACGATATGCAGGATTTCGGCGGGTTGGAGGAATATGCCACCAACCTTGCCGTTGGATTGCAGGCTCAGGGATGTGAAGTCGCCATGGTATCGTTTGCATGGGTCTCGCCGGAGAATCAGTATTCGCGAAGGCTCAAGGCAGGCAGCATCACCCTCCTCCAGCCGCCGTCCTGGATTTCCAAACCGGTTTCCGATTGGCCAACCAAGGAGAAGATCCTGCGCATCGTGATGTGGATCCTTGCTCCGCTTGCTTTATTGATGGGATTGGGATTGTTTCTCGCGAAAAGACGGCCTTTGAAGCAGGCTTGGGACAGTGCATATAACTGGCTTAAGGGGCGGATCATGGATCGGATTATTGGCCCGGATTATCGCCAGCAGATGGGCCGGATTTTATTGGATTGGCAAGCGTTTCGGTCGCGGCCTGACATACTGCATATCCAGGGATATACGACCAATTTGTTGTTTGTTATCGAGTGGGCCTGCTCACGGGATATCCCGGTGGTTTACGAGGAACATCAGACGCCTGATCCAAAGTTCGATTGGTGGAAGGGTTTTGGGGTGAGTATCAATAAAGCGGACCAGATCATCGCTGTCTCTGAGAAAAGCGCCGAGGGGCTGCGGAGGGTTTGCGGTGTGACCCGGCCTATCGTGGTACGCGGGCCTCTGTTAGCTGATCCATTCCAGCCGGGCTGGCAAAAACAGAATCGGGAATTCGATCCCGGGAAACCCTTTATCGTTACGACCGTCGCCCGTTTATACATTACAAAAGGCCTGACCTATCTGCTCGATACTGCAGCGCTCATCAAACGCATCCATCCAAATATCGAATTCAGGGTATATGGTGAGGGTAACCTTCGTAATGGATTAATGGAAAAAGCTTCACGGCTTGGTCTGGACGGGGGTAAGATCTTCCAGGGCATATTTACGGACCGGGATGAACTTATCCGTATCATGGATGAGACCGATGTGTTCTTGCTGTCATCGATCCTGGAAGGCCAACCTCTGGCAATTGTCGAGGCCATGGCTTATGGCTGCCCGATCGTCTCGACTTGTGTCGGTGGGATACCGGAGATCGTTAAGGATGGGATAAACGGTCTTTTATGCCCGGCGGAAGACCCGCAGTGCCTGGCAGATAAGATCGAATGCCTTGTGAAGGATTTTGACCTCCGGAGGCGATTGAGCGGCGCAGCCCGAGCTGCTTATGAGTCCGGTCCTTTCCATATCCACGCCGTCAGCAGTGATTTCCTCTCTGTGTATCGCGACGTACTTGAGGGTGGCATGGCTTCGTCCAGGACGGCCAAATCCACCCGGCTTACAGGATAACGGTGTTTCCATCATGTTGACCAAATTTAAGGCTCTGCCACATTTCATGCTTTTCCGCCGCTCCTCCGTAAGAAGTGCGATCGAAAAGGACATGCTGAGATGGTTGGAAGTCTATCAACCGGACAGGCCGGTGAAGCCGCTAGTGGAAGCGTTGCCGTGGCTGTTGGACCATTTTCCGGAATTCCGGAACCTGTTCTATGCCCGGCTTGGTCGTTATTCCAGCCCGATGGGAAGGATATTGCTCTTCTTTGCTTTGAGCATGCACCCGGCGTATCAAACTCCTGGATTTGCAGAGCCGATCAATATCGGTCCCGGTCTTTTTATCTACAATGGTTTTGGATGTGTCATCGGACCGAAGAGCATGGGGGAGGGCTGCTGGTTGAATCCCGGATGTACCATCGGCTATAAGGACAGCGCCAGCGGTCTGCCGGTGATCGGTAATCACGTTTTTATCGGTGCGGGGGCCAAGATCCTCGGCCCGGTGAATATTGGCGACCATGCTGTGATCGGGGCGAACGCCGTTGTGATCAAGGATGTGCCCCCCAATACCACTGTGGCCGGGATTCCCGCGCGGATCATTAAGTCTGACGGCGTGAGGGTTTAGGAAGCAGCCGCCTCCAATCTTACTTCAACTGAGGCATCATGTTAGGTAGAATTAGCAGCATCCTTCGAAAGATCAAAATGTTTCCCATCTGCCTCCTCCTGGAAAGGTCCCGGGAGAAGGCTGTGATCGAGGCGGATATCCTTCGCTTCATACAAATGAGCGATGATTCCCGCTCGAGTGGAACCAGCGCGGAGATGCTGGAATGGGTGCTGTTCACAGAGCATGCGGAGGAATTCCGAAATCTCTTTTATTGCCGTGCCGGTTCCGCCACCCGGGGTATTGACCGGGTCCTGCTCAGCCTATCGAGACGTCTTTTCAAGCCTCACGATTCTCTGTCCATTGATTGTCCTTCGATCGGTCCAGGACTGGTCATCAAGCACGGTTTTGGCACTGTCATCGAGGCTGAAAAGATCGGAAGCGGATGCCTGATTTTCCAGGATGTGGTGATCGGTTTTAAGGATGAGAAGATGGAAGGCTGGCCCACTCTAGGCAACTATGTGCATATCGGGGCCGGTGCCAAGGTGCTAGGCCGTATCACTATTGGGGATCATGCCGTTATTGCTGCGAATGCCGTTGTGACCAGGGACTTGCCGCCAAACAGCCTTGCGGTGGGATTACCGGCAAGGATCCTGAGGAATGCCGGGAACCGGGCGGAATATGTCGCAAATGGGATCATTCCTGCATAGGGACCTGAAAGTTACCCCATGAACTTGTTAGCAAAAATGGATTTGCAAACACCCATTCCTGTTGAAAGGAACAGGAAACTGCGAATTGCACTCGGTGTCCCCGAATGGGAACCGTTTTATGATGTCATGAGCGGTCGGGCAGCGGATGCAACTTATGTGATCCAGGGAAATTTATCCAGAGGTTTGATCGCGCGCGGCCATTCCCTTACTTTCATTGCGCCGCGCAGCCCGGACGAATTTATTATTACGGCTGACCCATGCAAACCGCGGGTAGCCGCGCGTACTTGGACTGCTGGCCCATTATTCGATCTGGCCGGTAAGGCGGCGTGGCGCGCTCAACGGTTGCTAGGCATCCCGTACTTGAATTTCTTTTCAAATTTTCGTTACATGGATGCCTGTTTGCGTGCATTGAAGGGCATCGATCTGATTTATGAACGGAATGGGTTATATAATGTAGGCTTGGCAATGGCTGCCCAACGTCTGCACCTGCCCTATGTAATCTTTTTTGAAGCCGATCAGGTCATGGAGCTGGATCTTACGGACAAGCCTGTGACCGGCCTGCTACGCCGGCGGGCAGATCAGATTCTGCGCTATAACATGAATGCCGCAGATTGCGTCATCTGCGTCACCCAGGCGGGCAGGCAGCGCCTGTTCAATACTTGGAATGTCCCGGCGGAAAAGATCTTGGTGTTTCCCAATGCCGTGGATGTGGACCGCTTCCGGCCGGATCCCAAAGCCGGGGCCCAGGTCCGCGCAGATCTCGGTCTCGGCGGAGAGCCGGTGGTCATATTCGTTGGAAATTTTTTCCACTGGCACGATGTGAGTACCTTGTTGAAAGCCTTCGCCCTGTGCCTAAAGGCCTGCCTTGAAGCTCGCCTCGTTCTGGTGGGGGATGGGGATCGTCGCGCGCAAATGGCAGAACTGGCCTCCAGTCTTGGTCTTGATCATGCAGTGATATTCACTGGTCTCCTGCCGCATGCGGAAGTTTCTCGTTATATAGCCGCCGCGGATGTGGCCGTTGTCCCATATCCGCCCATGGAACAGGAGATGTGGCTTTCTCCTTTGAAGCTCTTTGAATACATGTCCTGCGGGAAGGCAGTCGTTGCCTCGGCTGTTGGGCAGATCGTGGACATGATCCGCGAGGGGGAGAACGGCCTGCTTGTGCCTCCTGGTGATGCTTCGGCTATGGCCGTTGCGTTGACAAAATTGTTGCGCGATGCCCCCGCCCGTGCTGCCCTGGGTCGCCAGGCCCGGCAGGACGCGCTCAACAAAATGTCCTGGGACCATTATCTTTCCCGTCTCGAACGATCTCTTTGAAGCGGTTATCGCCCGTCAGCCCGTGGGTTCCAGTTAACGACCGGTTTCTGTTTTCTTTATCATGTCAAAACCGAATCCTGCTGCCAGTATCATCATTCCCAATTACAACCATGCCCGGTTCATCGGGGATGCAATCAACAGCGTCTTGAACCAGACCTGCCCGGACCATGAAGTGATCGTTGTGGATGACGGTTCCAGGGATGATAGCCGGCAGGTTATCGCTCAGTTCGGGGATAAGGTCAACTCCATTTTTCAGGATAACCAGGGTCTTTCTGCAGCGCGCAATATTGGTATCCAGGCTGCCCGTGGTGCTTTCATTGGCGTGTTGGATGCGGATGATATGTATGAGCCGGATTTTATCGAGACGCTCGTCTCCCAAATGGAGAGTCGACCGGATGCTGATGGGATTTATTGCGGCTATCGCTTTGTGGATGAGGCGAACCGCCCTCTGCCGCAGGTTGAGGCGCGTGAAGTCCCTCCAGACGACCTCTTCCAGGCGCTCGTGGATGGTAACTTCCTCGTTCCGGAAGCAATGTTGGTGCGCAATTATTGCTATGAGAAGGCGGGCTTTTTTGATACCTCCCTGAGTGCCCTTGAAGATCTGGATATGTGGCTGAGGATTGCC
The DNA here is from genome assembly GCA_963809585.1 of uncultured Chloroflexia bacterium. Lineage (GTDB taxonomy): Bacteria > Chloroflexota > Anaerolineae > Anaerolineales > Villigracilaceae > JACPVF01. The sequence continues at coordinate 297,216 of CAWEKL010000003.1, forward strand.
GCTCAATTCAAGATCATCCATACAACCGAGGTGTTGACGCGTCATCGTATCCTGTCGGGCAGTATGTCCAGCGACCCCGACCGGCAGTATCGGAACCGCATGTCTGTCCTCAGCAAGCATTTCGGTGCCGAGCCGGTCAAAGGTGGCGCCTGGGCTGAGGCACAAAGGAATGCTTACGGACACGGCTACTTGACCTCTGCCGTGGAATATCTCCAGGTCCAGAATGAATCCCGGGCCTATGATTGCATTTACTCCATGGTCAATGCTTGCCCGGATCTGCTTACAAGTATGGAGACATTCTACGAACTGGGCTGTGGGGGCCAACCCAAGGGCTGGCGCGGGGACTTCTCCTCGCTCGATCTCCTCTCGAACTACCAAATGGTGATGCGCCTGCTGGAAAAGTTATCCAACGCTCCAGAACTGGACCAATTTAAGAGAGTGAAACGGTTGGCTTATGCCAACACCTATTATGCATTCGGGCTTCTCGCTTACGGGCAGGGCAGGACGGGAGCGGCGCGAAATTACTTCCTCGGCGCGTTGAAATATTCCCCGGACCTTTTGGTGGATCGCCGCTTTGCCGGTTTTGGAATGCGGTTCCTGTTGGGTGCCGGCATGGTCCACAGGCTGAAACGGCTTGCCGGGAGAGCCGGCTGATGCGTATCCTGTTTGTCTCCAGTCAATATCCTCCTTATGAACTTGGCGGATATGAGCAGGTGTGTCAGGAAGTAACCTTGGAGCTGCTCTCCCGTGGACACGATGTTCGGGTGCTGACCAGTTCTGCCGGGGTGAAGTCGAAGCAGGAGATCCACTCGGAAAACGTGGACCGCTCATTAAACCTGACAGCAGATATCCATTACTACAGGCCGTTGGATTTTTTCTTCAGGCTGCCTGCTCAGGAAAAGGAAAACCTTGCCGAGTTGAAAAGGATTATTGGTAAATTCCATCCCGAGGTGATCATGTTCTGGGGGATGTATGCTCTTTCGCATAACCTACCATTCTGGGCGGAGAAATGGATGCCGGGACACGTAGCTTATTATTTGGCTTCCTATTGGCCCACGGACGAGGATATTCATGCAGCTTATTGGAAGACCACTGCGAACCGGCAGGCGACTGAATGGGTCAAACGCCCGCTCCGCGCGGCAGCACTGATACGGCTGCGTAATGCAGGCTACCCTCCGGAGCTTCAGTTCCGGCACGTGCTTTGTTGCAGCGAGTATGTCAGGGATACGTTGGTCGCAGCTGGAAAGATATCGCTGAAAGCCGGCGTTGTCTATCTGGGAACAGATCCAGGGCCTTTCCTAGATCGAAGGGTGGAGGAGAGGCAGGTTTTACGCCTGCTCTATTTCGGCAGGCTGGTGCCCGATAAAGGGGTCCATACTGCCATCGAAGCACTGGGTCTGCTCAAGAAAGAGGGCAAGGCGGAGCAGGTTCATCTGACGATACTCGGCGATGGGCATCCTGATTACCGGAAATACCTGGAGCAGAAGGTCTCCGAGCTCGATATCCAGGACTGTGTGCGTTTTATCCGCAAGGTGGACCGGGAGCAAATCCCGGCACAGCTTTCCTGCTTCGATGTCTTTCTCTTCACCTCGATCTGGCCGGAGCCTTTTGGCCGCACCATCGTGGAAGCCATGCTGGCTGGACTGGTCGTGATCGGTTCGGATGTGGGAGGCAGCCAGGAGATCTTTCGGGATTACGATCGGAACCTGTTATTCCAGCCGGAGGATGCTCGAGGTTTGGCAGACCGGATCACCCTTGTCCTTGGAGACTCTGGCCTTCGCCATCGCCTTACTGATATTGGGCGCCGGCTTGCTCTGGAGCGGTTCACCACGAGCACAATGACGGATCGCATCGAAAAATTCTTGGGGGAAGTCTCCAGGCAGCCTTCACAGGTGGGTAAGTCCTTATGAAGGTGCTTTTCCTGTCGAACTTCTACCCTCCGCAAAGCCGGGGTGGCTTTGAACAATGGGCCCGGGAAGTAGCCGAGGAGCTGGTCCGCCGGGGAAACCAAGTCCGCGTGCTCACCAGCACTTACGGGCGAAAAACTTTGCCCAATTCTGACCCCGCATGGGTCCGCCGGGAGTTATTTCTGGAAATGGAATTTTCCTCTCTGAAAAATGCCCTGCTCTTCTTCACCAGCCGAAGAAAACGCAAGGTTGCAAATCTGGCGCGGCTTGAGCAGGCCGTCAGGGAATTTGCCCCGGATGTCATCCTGCTATGGGGGATGTGGAACCTTCCACGTTCGCTTCCGGTGTTGGCTGAGAAACTGATGCATGGTCGGGTTGCTTATTACATGGGTGATTTCTGGCCCAACCTACCAGTCCAATTCAAGAACTATTGGGAGGCGCCAGCCAGGAACGGGCTGACAGGTCTTCTAAAATCCGTATTGAAACCATTGGCCCTAAACATTGTGGCCGGTGAAGAGAAGTTGCCGCTGCAAATGCGCTATGCGATCTTTCCATCAGAATTCATGCAGTCCGAGTTCATTCGGTTGGGAATGGCCCCGGAAAAGTCACAGATCGTTTACGGCGCCGTGGATACAGCCCCCTACCTCAAGGAACCGGACTGCCGGGATAGAAACGATGCCGTATCCCTTCTATTTGTTGGCCGGCTCGAGCCTGAAAAGGGAGTCCATACAACCATCCAGGCGATGGGGCATCTGGTGCGAACAGCGGGAATTCCAGCTGTTAAATTAACCATCCTGGGCAGCGGTGAGCCGGCTTATGAAGCGCATTTGCACGAACTTGCCGCCCAGGAAAATGTTGCCTCGCTGGTTACCTTCCTCCCCGCGCAGCCCTCCAGAAATCCTGCCTTCCATCTATCATCAGGCTGATATTTTCCTGTTTACCTCCATCTGGCCCGAACCCTTCGGCAGGGTCATCATCGAGGCAATGGCCTCCGGCGTGCCTGTGGTCGGCGCGGCGGTAGGCGGAGCAGCGGAGATTCTCATCGATGACCACACAGCGTTGACATTCCGCCCGGATGACCCGCTAGACCTGAGCCGCAAGATTAGGAGCTTGCTCGAAATCGCCTTCGCTTCGGGAAAGGTTGGGCCGCGCCGGGCGTGATATCGCCGCTGAAAGGTTTGACATCCATCAAATGGCCGCGGGTATCGAAGCCTGCCTGGCAGAAGTCAGCTCCCTCTGAAGATCCTGTTCCTCTCACGATGGTTTCCCTACCCTGCGAATAATGGATCCAGGCTGCGCGATTTATCATCTTCTGCGCGCCCTGAGCCAGCGAGCACGATGTTACCCTGCTCAGTTTCATGGATCAGCCCGTGCAGGATCCTGGCTCACCTGAGGTCCGCGCCATTTGCTCGGAAGCTCACGGGGTTCCATGGAAGGAATTTGTCCCTTCCAGTCCTGCAGCACGCTTGGGATTCCTGAGCCTCAAAGCCCCGTTCGATCATTGACACCTTTTCCGTCGGAGATGGCTCAAGAAGATTACGAGTCTCCTGACATCTGGGGATTACGATCTGGTGATCGCCTCGCAGCTTCCCATGGCAGCTTATTATCCATATTTCCAGGCATGTTCCCGCTTTATTCGAGGAACTTGAATTGGGATTGAGCTATGAAGATTCCCATCAGGCGTCGGATATGGAAAAAGAGACTGCGCCATTCTTTCACCTGGTTCAAGCTGTGGGGATATCTCGACCGTCTCCTTGGATCGTTTCAAAGGGAGTCACTGTAGTCTCCGAGACGGAGCGGGATCTGGTTCAGCGTTTATTTCCCGGCCTCCAGAACGTGGTTGTCGATCCCCAATTGTGTGAATTTCGAGGATTACCAGGTCGTGGAGAGCTGATCCAGAACTCAATCGGCTCATATTTACCGGTTCCTTCCGTTACATCGCCAATTATGAAGCCATGCGCTGGTTCGTCGGCGAAGTGTTTCCGCTGGTGCTCCGTCAGATCCCGGATGCCGAGCTGGTCATTACGGGCGACCACGCCGACCTGCCACTTCCCTCCGAAGCCAACATTGACCTCGCCGGTCATGTGGAGGATATCCGCGGGCTGATCGGCTCCGCGGCTGTTGCCATTGCGCCGCTCTGGAGCGGCGGCGGGACGAGGCTGAAGATCCTCGAAGCTATGGCAATCGGGACCCCGGTGGTCGCCACTACTAAAGGTGCCGAAGGCCTGGAAGTAATGAATGGTGAGCACCTTTTTATCTCTGATGACCCGGTGGGTTTCTCGGAAAACGTTGTCGAATTGCTTAAAGATGCCGGGCTTCGCCAAAGGATGGCTGATTGTGCAAAGCTCCTGGTCAAGGAGAATTATTCCTGGGAGCATACTGGCCCGGTATATGTGAGACTGGCGGAATCCCTGGCTGGCATCCGCAACAATCCCGAATGGAATATCCAATGAGCGCGAATACCAAAGCGAAATCCCCTGAAATTCCGCATCAGTTCACCCTCAGTCGGGGATGGATCCAGTTCGGAATTATCCTGGCCGTGGTCGTGATCACAATCGCTAGCGCCTACTGGGGCACTGGGAAGGTGCTGGTTCTCCTCCTTGCCGCGATCATTGGCATTGCCGGATTGATCGCCCTACTGCAATACCCCCAATTAGGTTTCTTTCTAATTCTAGTTTCGGGCATGTTTATCCCGTTTTCCGGACCTGGTCACGTAAACGCTTCGATTTTATCGGTTGTATTACTGGTGGGGCTGTGGCTAATGGATATGCTGGTGGTGAAGAAGAAATTCACCCTTGTCAGATCACGGGTTCTCCGCCCGGTGGGATTTTTTCTCATTGTCACCATTCTGGCCTTTGTGCTCGGACAAATACCTTGGTTTATTTTCGCCAATCAGGCGCCGCTGGAAGCACAGGTTGGCGGGTTTGCAATTTACTTTTTCCTGCTTGCTACGGTCATCATGACCGCGAATTTGATTCAGGATATCCGATGGCTGAAAACCATCGTATGGGTGTTCGTGGGCCTAGGGATGTTCTATGTTCTGGGCCGCGCCCTGGAACTTCCCTTTGCTGATAAATTGTTCCAGCATGGCTTCTATGCCAACAGCATGTTCTGGATGATGTTGATCATCATTCCCTTGGGCCAGGCTATTTACAACGATCAACTTTCGGTGCGGACCCGGGTGGTGTTGTTTGGGATCGTTGGGCTGGCATTTTATGTATCCATGTTCCTGCAGGGCGATTGGAAATCCGGATGGGTGCCGGCTGGAGTCGCAGCCGGAGTATTGATCGCCATGCGGTTTAAACGACTGACTTTGCTCTCCCTGCCGTTCTTCGCCGTGTTGGTGGTCTATCTGGCCCAGGACCTGATCTCCACAGATCAGTACAGCTGGGGGACCCGCCTGGATGCCTGGCTGATCGTGCTGCAGATCAGCCAGGTAAGCCCGATCATTGGCATGGGCTTTGCGAATTACTACTGGTATGCGACCCTGTTCCCGATCCGCGGCTATGCCATTCGGTTCAACTCGCACAGCCAGTTCGTGGATATTATTGCCCAGACCGGCATCCTGGGCTTGATCTGCTTTTTCTGGGTCCTGTTCGAATTGGGCCGCTTGGCCTGGGATCTCGGGAAGGATCTTCCGGGAGGATTTGAAAAAGCTTATGCCCATAGCATGTTTGCCTCAGTTTTTGGAGCTCTGATGGCAGCCTTCCTGGTAGACTGGCTGCTGCCTTTTGCCTATAACATCGGCCTGGACGGAGTGCGGGCCAGCATCCTGCCCTGGATCTTCTTTGGGGGTCTGGTCAGTATCGAACAGATCTATCGTGCCCGCCGGAAAGCAGCCGATCCCAATGCTCTGGCAGTTGCTCTGCCGGTGGAAATTTAATATTCATTTAGGGAGGCATTATATGGAGGAATTGATCGGTTTGATCCCCGCCGCCGGGAAAGGCGTCCGCCTGGGTTTGCCATACCCAAAGGAGCTGTATCCGGTCATACGCAACAATCATTACAAGCCGATCTCACAGTTTGTCGTTGACAACCTGGTCAATGCCGGATTAAAGCATATCGTCTTTGTGGTCAATGAAACCAAGCACCAGCTGATGGGTTTTTTTGGAAGCGGCCAGCGCTTCGGATGCGATATAAGTTACGTGGTACAGGAAGTTGTCGATGGTCGGACAAAATCCACCTCGCCCGGGCTTGCCCACGCTCTTGATTCTGCCTATCACCTCATACGCGGGAAAACTGTCTTTTTTGGAATGGCCGATACGCTCATGCAGCCGAGGGACGTCTTCAAGCGTGTTTTTACCGCCGCCAGTCCTGAGGACGACGTCCTGTTTGGGATGTTCAAGACTGACCACCCGGAAAAGTTCGGGATGGTAAAGACCGATGGTATGGGTCGGGTGATATGTATTGATGATAAGCCGCGATCCACTGATCTGACGGAAATGTGGGGCTGCATTGTCTGGCGCCCGGCATTCACTGAATATCTGCATCAATGTGTTTACGAGCAAGGAATTTCGGATTTTGCCAGGATCATGAACGATGCCATCGCTTCGGGCATGAACTTTCGAGGTATCTCTATGTCCGATGGGACATATATCGATCTGGGGACCTATGAAGAGATCGCCGATCTCGATAAAAAATACCGCGAGGAATAGATGATTCCGGAGATCACTGTAAACTCTAAGATCGGGGAGAAGAGCAGCGCACCAGCGATAGATATGTCTATTGTGCTGGTGTGCTGGAACAATAAGGCATATCTCGATCCCTGCCTAAAATCACTGTTCGAAGCTGGTTTGAAATGCTCCTTTGATGTAATTGTTGTGGATAATGGTTCGACCGATGGCAGCCAGCAAATGCTCGCCGAGAAATACCCGGACGTGAAGTTGATTCAGAACCCGGGAAATGTCGGCCTGGGAAAAGCGAGCAACCAGGGCATTGAAGCCACGAACGGCCACTATGTGCTGCTGCTCAATAACGACACGCTGGTTAATGCCGCCGCACTCGATATGCTGGTGGAATTTCTGGATGCCCACCCGGAAGCTGGGGCGGTGGCTGGTAAGCTTCTGAACCCGGACGGAACTTTTCAATCCGGGTTCGCGCCCTTCTCCACTTTGACTGAGGAATTTCTGATTGCAACTCACATCGGCGAATGGCTGTGGCCCGGTTATCCCTCCCACGGCGATTCAAAGGAGATTCGCGATACGGGCTGGTTAAGTTCAGCCTGCCTGCTTCTGCGCCGCAGCGCTCTCGATAAGGTCGGCCTGTTGGATGACAGCTATTTTATCTACGGAGATGAAGCCGATCTACAATATCGCTTGAACAAGGCGGGCTGGAAGGTATATTACCAGCCTGCATCTGCGATCATCCATTTTGGCGGCCGCAGCATGGATCGTTGGAAACGTCGCAAAATGGTTTACCGCGGAAAGATGCTCTTTTACCAGAAGAACTATGGCTTTCTGCGCACATTCTTATTGCGCCTGCTGTTATTAGTGATGAGCACCTTGAAGCTGCTCGTCTGGCTGGTGGGTTATTTGCTGCCGGGCCGCAGGGAACAGGCTAAGAAAGAGCTCCGCTCCAACCGGGACGTGATGGCTCTTTGCCTGAATTTAAAATAAATTCCATTTGGATTACAAAATAACCGCCAAAGGCCATTCCCTTGCATAATAGGGCATAGGGCGTGTAATTATCAATGAATATCTTGTTCCTTACTCAGATCGTGCCTTACCCTCCGGATGCCGGTCCCAAGGTAAAAACTTATCATGTGCTTCGTTCGCTGGTCGGCCAGGGCCATTCCGTGACATTGGTTTCCTTTGTCCGCCCGGAAGAAGTACCGCACGTGCCACCCCTGGAAGGCCTGTGCCAGACCGTGCATGTGGTCCCGATCCGCAGGTCGCGTTTAGCCGATGGATTGTATTTCCTCCGCAGCATCCTGAAAGGCCGCCCGTTCCTCATTGAGCGGGACGATTTACAACCCATGCGGGATCTTGTTTTCCAGTTGGTTAAGGATGGGAATTTTCAGTTCATCCATGCCGACCAGCTCACCATGGTTCAATTTGCTCTTCGCGCCGCGCATGCCTTCCCGGATAAGAAACCTAAAGTCATCTTTGATGCGCACAATGCTGTATGGACCATCGTGGAGCGAATGCTGCAGAACGCCCACGGGTACTTGAAACCCTTCTTACGCATGGAAGCCGCGCAGGTCAAACGCTATGAAGGGAGCTTGCTGGGCAAGGTTGACCATGTACTGGCGGTCACGGAGATGGACCGCTCGGCGCTGCTGGCAGCATTCGATGCAAACGCGCGCAAAGGCGTGCGGCGTGCTCCGATCACTGTTGTGCCGATCGCCGTGGACACGCAAAAACAGCAGCCGGTCCATCGCCGTCATGGATCTCGGAATATCGTAACCCTTGGCACTTTGCATTATCCGCCCAATGCGGATGGCATCCGCTGGTTTTTCAACGAGGTTTTTCCTCTTATCCGTCGGCGTGTTCCCGATGCAACCCTCACGATCATTGGTAAGAACCCGCCGCGCGATTTTCTGGACCTTGGAACCCGGGAGCCGAAATCGATCCGAATCACCGGGTATGTGCCTGCCCTGGGTCCCTGGCTGGAAAAGGCCGCGCTGATGGTAGTGCCCGTCCGAGCTGGTGGCGGGATGCGAGTGCGCATTCTGGAGGCGTTTGCTTTTGCAATGCCGGTCGTCACCACCACAATAGGACTCGAAGGCATTCAGGCGGAATGTGGAAAAGATGTTCTGATTGCGGATTCTGCACAGGATTTTGCAGATTGCGTCGTGGAGCTTCTCGAAAACGATGCCATGCAGGCAGAGCTTGCCTTGTGTGGCAGGCACCTCGCCGAAACGCACTATGACTGGCATACGGTTCTATCTGCCATGAAGCCAATTTACCAATAATCAATGTATAAAAAAGAATTACTCCCCACGATTTTCAGGCGGGTTGGACAGCATCCCCTTGCTGTAATCCTTGCGTTGTCGGTATTTCTGCGTATTGCCGTCGCTTTTGCAATGGGCGACAAGGTCGTAGAGCTGCCAGGCATCTTTGATCAGATCTCCTATCACAATCTTGCGCTGCGCGTCCTTGGCGGGCACGGTTTCACCTTCGGCGAATTGTGGTGGCCGATCACCCCGGCGAATGCCCCCACCGCGCATTGGAGTTTCCCTTATACGCTGTTTCTCGTTGCCGTTTATGCGCTGTTTGGACCGCACCCGCTCGCTGCGCGCCTTATTCAGGCCTTGATTGTCGGGGTTCTCCAGCCATACATTACATACCTCCTGGGAACAAGGATCTTCAACCGGTCAATCGGTTTGATTTCCGCGGCCATTGCAGCAGTCTATGTATATTTCTTCTATTACGGCGCGGCGCTGATGACGGAGCCTTTCTACATTACTACAATCCTCTTGAGCCTGTATTTCGCCATTCGGCTTACGGAAGCGAGCAATGCCCGGCAGCATATCAAGTTTGGTCTCGCGCTAGGTTTATCCCTTGGAATGACATTCTTGTTGCGACAGGTCTTCCTTCTCTTTGCGCCCTTCCTTTTTCTCTGGATTTGGATCGCCCGGCGCGCGCAAAAAAAGAGCCTGCCTTTCGCCGCAACTGCCATATCCCTTGCCCTGATCGTACTGCTCATCCTCCCGATCACGGCCTACAACATGAAGCGGTTTCATCGCTTCGTGCTGCTCAACACCAACTCCGGTTACGCCTTTTTCTGGGGCAATAACCCGATTTATGGAACGCATTTCATCCCCATTCTCTCTACCGCGGAATACCGCGAAATGATCCCGGTCGAGGTCCGCGGCCTTGATGAAGCAGCCCTCGACCAGGAATTGCTCAAGCGTGGAATCGGCTTTGTCATCGAAGATCCAGGACGTTACGCTCTGCTTTCGTTGAGCCGCATTCCGCCCTACTTCATGTTCTGGTATTCACCGGATTCGAGTTTGTTGAGCAATATCTCGCGGATCGGGAGTTTCGGGGTCTTTCTGCCTTTCATGCTGGTTGGCTTTGTGCTGGCAGCCAAAAGACGGAAAGGCTTATGGAGCTTGTTGATCTCTCCTGAAGGACTCTTAATGTTGTTTGTTGTGATCTATTCTGGAGTTCACATCCTCACCTGGACGCTGATTCGTTACCGTTTGCCGGTGGACGCGGTCCTCGTTCTGTTTGCCGGCTTGGCGTTTGTAACCGCTGTGGAATGGCTCGGGAAAGTTCGCAGGCTATTGCAGGTGAGCCAGGGTGAAGGTAATCGGATTTAAGAATAACGGCAATTGTGGATACAGAATCATTCTCTTAAGGGAACAAGATGAAAAATGGATAAAACAGAAAAGCAGAATGTTGGAATTATCGGCGGCGGTATCATGGGCATCACCCTAGGGTATTTTTTGTCCAGGCAAGGGATGCAGGTCACGATATACGAAGCCTCTCCGGTTCTGGGCGGGATGGCCGGCCCCATCCTCCTCCAAGATGGCACACCTGTGGACCGGTTCTACCATGCCATTCTTTCTAGCGATGATCATCTGGCTGACTTGTGCCGGGAGCTCGGCATTGCCGATCAACTGCGCTTCAAGGAGACCCGGACAGGCTTTTATTATAAGAATGTCATCCATCCGATGAACAATATCGTGGAATTCCTGAAATTCCCTCCTCTCGGTTGGATCGACCGGTTCCGCCTGGGACTCACCGTCCTGGCGGCGCAGTTCATCAAGGATTGGAAAAGTCTCGAGTCGGTCAGCGTCCAGTCCTGGCTGATGAAATGGAGTGGATCAACAACCTTCCAGAACATCTGGCGGCCTATGCTTAAAGCCAAGTTTGACGGAGGTTTTGACAAGGTGCCCGCTACCTGGATGTGGTCCCGCCTGGTGCGGATGAAATCCACGCGCAAAGGGGCGAACCAAAAAGAAATGGCCGGTCACTTGATTGGCGGGTACATCACCCTGATCAAGGCCATGCAGGAGAAGATCCTCGCCTCGGGTGGCGAGATCCTGGTCAAGACCCCTGTCGGTGAGATCTTCATTGAGAACGGAAAGGCGACCGGGATCAGGCTCGCAAGCGGAAAGGTCAGGAAATTCGACAAGGTGATCTGCACTCTGCAGACGCCGATTTTCCAGCGCCTCATCCCCAATTCTGTCCCGGAATATCGTGAGTTTCTCGGAAAGACGGAATACTTGGGAGTCATTTGTCCTCTGCTGGTGCTGGAACGCCCGCTAACCGGTATCTGGACTATGAACATCACAGACGATCGCTTCCCCTTCACCGGCGTGATCGAAACCACAGCCTACATTGATCCGAAATATGTGGGCGGACACCATCTCATTTACCTTCCGAAATACACAGCCCCGGGCAGCCCTTGGCAGCAAAAATCCGACGATGAGATCCGTCAGATCTGGCTGGAGAACGTGAAGCTCATGTTCCCGGATTTCGATGAGACTTGCGTTCGGTATTTCCTCATGCACCGGGAGCGGTATGTGGAGCCCATCCATAATCTGAACGAAACTGGTTTGATCCCCAGGATAAAGACGCCGATTGAAAACTTGTATCTTGCCACCACGGCTCAGATCTATCCATCTCTTTCCAATGGAGAAGCCGTCGTCAAGCATGCCAGTGAAGCCGCGAAGATTGTTGTAAAGGGGTAGGGGCGTTTTTTTTCAACTATTTGGCAGGGAGATCATCATGCTGGGCATCTTCAACAAAATCTCATCGAGGAATCAGACACTGCTACTGGGAGCGCTGGGTGTGCTGATCCTGTACATCCTCATTTTCCATAACCTGACGCGCTTCCCCATCCCCTGGTTCGATGAAGGCTCCCATCTTCATGTGCCGAAGACCCTGGTCAATTTTGGGGTGTATGCGGATATCAGCAGCGAGGGCTTCCGCTATTACGGGCCTACCATTGGCGTGGGGCCAACCGTCATGCTGCCCATCGCGGCTGTGTTCAAACTGTTCGGCGTTGGGCTTCTGCAGGCCCGCCTGGTCATGGCACTTTATCTGATCGGGGCGATCCTTGTGTTATATCGCCTGGTCGAGAATCTGGGAGGAAAATGGGTGGCATGGGTTGCGCTGGCGCTGATCCTTTCCTCGCGTAGCGTCCTGTTTTTGGAATACGGCCGCCAATTGCTCGGGGAGGTGCCGGGTTTCTTCTTCCTGGCATTGGCCCTGTATCTCTGGTTTTCCAGGTGGGAGGGGAACAGCCTGGGCAGGCTGGCATGGATCGGCCTGTTGTTCGGACTGGCAGCGATCACCAAATACCAGTACCTGCTATTCCTGGCTCCCGCGTTGATTCTCGGCTGGCTGTTGGATATTTTCTATTACAAGTGCTCGATGCATCGGAACTTCCTTGTCCCCGGGATCGTCGCCGCGGTAAGTTTTGGCATCTGGCAGTTGTTCACCCTTCAGTATCTCGGTCCTGCCACGGCAGTGGAGAATTTCGCTCTTCTGCGGGCTTCCGCGGAAAGTGCAGCCTTCAACTTCAATTTTGGTCAATTGGCTGCCAACCTGGGGGAGTTGACCTCCCGCTCGGCATACTTGGGAGCTTTGATTCCCGGCTTGCTCTATGGCTTCTTCCTCTCCTTGCCGCGCTCCCGCGAGGGGCAGAAATGGGGTATCGTTTTTCTCCTGGCGGTCCTGAACCTGGTCTGGTTCGTTGCCACCTCGATTGGCTGGCTGCGCTACGCCTTCCTGGGGTTCGCTTTCTCCGGCATTTTCATTGCCCGCTTGTTCTCTGCCTTGACCGACGGCTTCAAGCTGGATTGGAATATGGGGTCCTTCAGATCGCTTTTCGATTGGAAAAACACCTCCCGGCTGGCAATGCTGGCTTGGCTCCTAATGATCATCCTGCTGCCGATGGCGAAGACCCTCAAGGATATCGTCCTCCCGCCCCCGCCGTACGCCCGGCAGATGGCAGCTTTTCTCGATGCGAATATTCCCGACGGCGCGGTAATTGAGACTTGGGACCCGGAAATGGGTTTTCTGTCCAACCGCACTTTCCACTATCCTCCCAATGCTCTGCTGGCGGTGGCGATAGAGCAGGTCAATTACGGTGGCGCGCCCGCGCAGGATAGATATGATTTCATCCGCACAGACCAGCCGCCCTACGTCCTTCTCGGTGTGTTTTCGAAATGGACGAATATCTATCCAGTTCAGGAATTGGGCGGTCATTATGAACTGGTGCAGACTTTTGGGAATTACGATCTCTATCGTCGAACCAAATAAGGGGAGCTCGCTAATCGTTGGATTTTGACTATGAGGATGGATTACATGAACATAGCGTCGTATTCATGGTGGACCTCGATCTCAGGGATTGAACCCCGTTATCCCGAGTCAGGCCTTTATATTGCTGAAAACTGGATCCTATGACCCGGAAATTTAAGCACCAGGCAGGGCCGGAAGAGTTTGATGAATCTCCCGCAGGGAGAGCAGATCAGCTTTTTTTGGCCCGCCGTGATTTCCTCCGGTTTGGCATGGTCGTCCTGAGCGGGCCGCTATTACTAGATTTCCTGTCAAACCTGGGACCAGATTTCCTGGTGCAGGAGTTCAAGGGCAAAAGGATCTATATTGCTCCGGACGATCATACGGATTTGTTCTGGACCGCCGACCTCGAAACCTACGAAAAAGTCTTCGTTGAGACGCTGGATTATTATCTTGATCTGGCTGATAAAACCGCCAAAGAACCTGCTGAATTTCAGAGCCGCTGGAATTGCGATGGGAATTTCTGGATCTGGACCTACGAGAGGAAGAAGCCGCAGGCCGACTTCATGCGTCTAATCGAACGGATCCGAGACGGCCACATTAGCATCCCCTTGAACGCCCTTTGCGTTTGCCTGGGTGGCGCTCCTGCCGAAGCCGTATTGAGGGGCATGTACTACGCCGGGAAACTTGAACGAAGGCATGCGCTGCGCCTGAACCTGGCTTATTCGATGGAAAACCAGACCCTTCCCTTCGGATTGGGTGCGTTATGGTCAGGGTCGGGAGCCACCTTCAGCTGGAAAGGAATTCTGTGATTGCGCCACCAAGATTTCGGACGCCTGGGACCGCGAGCATGACATCTATTGGTGGGTCGGGGCGGATGGAAGTAAATTGTTGATGAAATGGAACTCCATGCTGGTTGGGAATCAAAACATGGGCGGTTATTCTGAGGCAAGGGTTCCTGAGGAAATTGTGAACTATGTGGACCGCGATGAAAACTTCAAGGCCCGCTACCCTTATCAGGTCATTGGGGCATTCGGATATGGCTGGGACGACTTGCAAAGCCAGACAGATGAATTTGTCACCGCAGCCAAAAATCTATCCGGTCAGAGTTATAAAGTGATTGTTTCCAATGAAATGGATTTTGCGCGGGATTTTGAGACTGAATATGGCAATGAAATACCTTCGGTGTCTGCAAGCTTTGGAAATGAATGGGATCTGGATTGTGCAACAATGGCGGAGGTATCCGCCCGCTATAAACGTGCGGTGGAAAAATTGCGCACCGCAGAATGCATGGCGTCGATGGTATCCCTGAAGCAAACGGATTTCATGCAGGGACGGGAGTCTTCCAGAGACCTGGCTTGGATGAACATGGGTTTGTTCTGGGAACATGACTGGCAGGGCGCTTCCTGGGATGGCCTTACCCAAAAAAGGATCGGGTGGACTCGAAAGATCACCGGCGAGATCGAGGAGTATATTGGTTCGCTAGAGGAGTCTGCAGCCTCCTCCCTCGGCGGGATGATTAAAACTTCGGGTGTAACCGAAAGATTCTTTGTGTTCAATTCGCTGAGCTGGACGCGGACCGACTATGCGGATTATGAATATTCTGGCACAGACCCGGTCCACGTCCTGGACCTGGAAAGCGATCACGAAGTCCCTTCCCAGATCGTGACCAGGGACGGAAAACGATGGCTTCGTATCCTTGCCGGAGATATACCTTCGGTTGGATATAAGGTGTTCGAGATCCATCAAGGCCAGGGTCAGGCCTGGTCCAATGCGGCAAACGGAGAAACCGGGCAACTCGAAAATCAATTCCTTAAAATCCGCGTGGAAAGCCGGGGCGCGATCGTCGGTCTGGAAGATAAGATCCTCGGTAACCAATTGGCCGCAGAGATCAATAACCGTTTTATCAATGACCTTGGCCCCGGCAGCGGCAGTCTGCAAGTGGAAAACCAGGGACCGGTCTCCGTCACGCTGCTTGCTTCCTGTGATGTACCCCTGCCTCATACCTCTAGGATTACGCTATACCGGGATTCGGACCGGATCGATATCCAGAACGATATTACCCGGAATTTTGATGCAACGCAATCCTGGGCATTCGGTTTTGCGCTGAACAATACCAGCGTATATCATGAAGAAGTGGGTGCTGTTTTGCATGCCCGCCTCACGAAAGATGGCGGCCATTATTCACCCAGGAATGCCCGCTATGACTGGCTCACGCTGAACCACTTTGTTGATTTAAATGATGGCGATAAATTTGGAGTAACCATATCCAATGCCGATTGTTTCTTCATGAAGTTGGGCAGCAGTTCGGTGAATGAATTGGATACGCAAACGCCGCAGGTCTCCATCTTGGTTGGAGGGAGGGATCTTAATGATTCAGGAGATCTTGCGGACCAGGGCGGAGACGATCACTTCTTACAACGGTTTGCTTTAAGAACGCATGCGGGTTATGACCAGGTGGCGGCGATGAAATTTGCACTGGAACATCAGAATCCGCTGTTCGCGGGGCAGATCACTGGCGGCGATTTTTATCCGGAGGATTCCTTCTCATTGCTTTCCATTGGTGACCCGGGTGTTTTGCTTTGGGCTTTAAAACCGGCTGAGGACGGCATGCAGGCTGGTTTGGTCGCACGAGTGTGGAACCTGGCGAATGAGCATGCTGATTTTTCCCTGGGTTTGAATGAAGGAGGGTTGGCCGCAGCACTGGCTTTGACGCATCTCGAGACCCCGATCGGATTGATGAGCCTTGACCATGACAGGCTGGTTGATGGAATTAATCAACAGCAGATAAAGACGTACGCACTTTATTCGTCGCAGCTGCCTTATTCTCCTCAAACCTCTAATCTGCCTCCTATCATCACGACTCATGAAACGCCGCCGATTGGTACCCCTGCAATAAGGAATACAGAAACACCTTCTCCCACACCGGATTCCATCCAAACTCCGAAACCGGAAGGGAAGGGGTGCTTTCTTGGGTTGTTGGAAGTATCGTTCGGAATATTCAAATAAACAGAGCAGGAAGTTTTATCTTTTGTTCTTAAATCAAATTACCAGTTCAGGCTTGAAAAGGAATAATTATTAAGTTCTCAAATCAGCAAGTCTAATCCAATATGGAGGGATGAAGATGAAGATATTAATCACAGGTGTTGCAGGGTTCATTGGGTCCAATCTGGCTGAAGCCTTGTTGAAAAGGGGGCATCAGGTAGCCGGGTTGGATAATATGTCCCAAGGAAACCCGTTGAACATGGACGGTATCCGCGATTATCACGGATTCACCTTTTTCCAGGATGATATCCGGGATGAAAGAGCGGTGGATTATGCCATGAATGGTTGTGATGCAGTCGTCCATCTGGCAGCATACAAGATCCCGCGTTACAGCGATGCATTGGATACGCTGCTGATCAATTCCCAGGGGACCGACTCGGTCCTGAAGGTATCTGCTGAACACAAGGCGAAAGTGGTCGTGGCGTCCACGTCTGATGTCTATGGTAAGAATCCCAATCTCCCGTTCTCCGAGGAATCAGACATGGTGATCGGCCGGCCTCAGGTGAAACGCTGGTCGTATGCCATTTCCAAGATGTTCGAGGAACAACTACTATTTGCCTACCACGAGCGATATGGGATAGATGTTGTGGCTTTGCGTTTCTTTGGCGGTTATGGGCCAAATCAAAATTTGACCTGGTGGGGTGGACCCCAGTCTGTCTTCATCGATGCTGCCCTGGATGACCAGGTCCTTCCGATCCACGGCGACGGGATGCAAACCCGTTCCTTTACATACATAAGTGACCATGTGGACGGCATTGTTGCTGCCATTGAAAAAGATGAAGCCAACAACCAGGTTTTCAATTTGGGCAATACTTACGAAATATCAATCAAGCAATTGGCAGAACAGATCTGGCAATTGATTCGCGAGGATGAGCCGGTAAAAATTGAATTCGTACCCTATGCGACATTCGGGAAATATGAAGATGTCGTCCGTCGCGTACCCGATATCAGTCTGGCTCGCGAAAAATTAGGCTTTCAACCCAAAATCGACTTGATCTCCGGTCTGAAATTGACCATCCCTTGGCAAATCGAACGTAGACGAGCCTTGGGGATTTCGACACCGGATTTTGAGATTATTGATGGGGTAAAAAATGGAACCACTAATTAGCCTTCCAAACCTCTTTCTTCTTATTCCAGTTTATAACGAAGCCCCAAATATTGTCCGGTTGTTGGAGCGCTTGGAGATGTTTGCTCTTGACCACCGCGATCGATTCTGCGTTGAAGTCGTTTTGATAGACGATGGCAGCCGGGATGAGACCGAACTTCTTGCCAACCAATTTGCATCCAAGTTCCATTTGGTTGTGTTGAAGCATTATATAAATTGCGGCCCGGGTAGGGCATTTGGGACTGGGTTTCGTCATATCGCTGGAAGGTTATCTGACGATGATATCGTCGTTACAATGGAAGGCGATAATACATCACGAATTGAGTTAATTACACAGATGCTTCATCGCCTTCAGGAAGGATTTGACGTTATCCTTGCCAGTCCTTACCTTTATGGTGGAATTATCCTGCACACTTCCCCTATCAGAATATTATTAAGCGGAATGGCAAATCTATTCGTAAAAGATTTGCTCGGGATACACGGCATCTTTACGGTTAGTTCCTTCTATCGAATGTACACCGTGCCGATGCTTAAGGAACTTCAAGCGATTTATGGGCCCGAGATTATGGAACGCGACGGCTTTGAATGCATGACTGAAATGTTGATGAAAATGATCATCCTGGACGCTAAAATATCGGAAGTGGCCATGGTATTGGATTCGAAATTGAGGGTAGGGAAAAGCAGAATGAAAATCATCAGGACGATACTGGGGTATTATCACCTCTGGCGTCTACAGGATAAATGGAAAAATTTGGGAATTTCGGATCCTAACTCAAATTACAGTTTAAAACATTCGCCTCTTTTTGATTCGAAATCGGCGGAAGGCTCTGGCTTGAAGTGAAAACCATAAAATAAAGGAAGAAAATTGCACTTCTTGATTGCAGCAGAAAGCTTACTGCGATCTATTCAACTAATTTCGTTAAGGAGGGTTTTTATGTCAAAGAATTTTGCAATTGTTGGCGTTGGCGGTTATATTGCCCCCCGACACTTGAGGGCAATTCGAGATACGGGCAATCAGCTGATCGCAGCTGCAGACCCGAAAGATTCCGTTGGCATCCTGGATCAATACGATTTCAACGTCAGGTTCTTTACAGAAATCGAACGATTTGACAGACATTTAGAAAAACTGCGTCGGGGCTCTTCTGAAAGCCGTGTTGACTATCTGACGGTTTGCTCGCCCAACTACCTGCATGACGCGCATTGCCGCCTTGGATTGCGCCTCGGAGCAGACGTCATCTGCGAAAAGCCGCTGGTCATCAATCCGTGGAATCTGGATGCGCTGCAAGACCTGGAGAATGAGACCGGCCATCACATCAACACCATCCTTCAGCTGCGGGTCCACCCTGAATTAATTAAGCTCAAAGAGACCTTGAAAATCCAGGACCGGAAACAGCACAATGTGGTCCTAACCTACATCACAGGCCGGGGCAACTGGTACCACACTTCCTGGAAGGGACAGCTCGAAAAATCAGGCGGTGTGGCCACCAATATCGGTGTACATTTCTTCGATCTCCTCCTCTGGCTGTTCGGATCCGCCGGTGATGTTCGCCTGTATCATTCGGATATGTACCGCATGTCTGGCTATCTGGAGTTGGAGCATGCCCAAGTGAGCTGGTTCCTCTCGGTGAATCCGAATGATCTCCTGGCGGCCAACGCTCTCGAGGGCAAGAACACCTACCGTTCCATCACTGTGGATGGGCAGGAAGTGGAATTCTCGGAAGGGTTCACAGACCTTCACACGAAGGTATATGAAAGGACCCTGGCGGGGAACGGCTTCGGGATCAAGGATGCGCGCCCATCTATTGAACTGACCCATTGCATTCGCACCTCCGCGGTCACCCCGGCGGATATCGGGGTTCATCCCATTTTTCGTTCGGAGGAGAGCAGGTTTATGGCGCCTGTCGGGATCGCTGAACATGACTGATTTTTTCGTTCACAGGTCCAGCATTATTGATGAAGGTGCCGTGATCGGGGCCGGCACGCGCATATGGCATTTCTGCCATGTGATGGGGACTGCCCGCATCGGCGAAGGCTGCAACATCGGCCAGAATGTCTTCGTTGCCGGTGGGGTGCGCATTGGAAACAATGTAAAGATCCAGAACAATGTCTCGCTGTATACCGGAGTGGTTGTGGAGGATGATGTCTTCCTCGGCCCATCCATGGTCTTCACCAACGTGGTGAACCCGCGCAGTCATGTGAGCCGCAAGGATGAATACAAGAACACCTTGGTTCGAAAAGGGGCGAGCATCGGCGCGAACGCAACTATCCTCTGCGGCATTACGCTGGGACTCTATTGTTTCGTGGGTGCAGGTGCAGTGGTAACCCATGGCGTTCCGGATTACGCGCTTGTTTATGGAAGCCCTGCCCGCATCATGGGGTGGATGTGCCATTGCGGAATCCAGCTGGATTTCGGTCCGAATGCCGGACATGGCTCAGCCGTATGCAAAAACTGCGGCCAGCACTATATCAAAAATGGGGATGCAGTGCGCCTCGAAGGAAACGATAAATGATCCCGCTTGTTGATTTAACTGCCCAATATCATGCCCTCCAATTGGAAATCGATCGTGTCGTGAAGGAGGTGCTTGAAAAAGGCCATTTTATTCTCGGACCGAATGTCACCGCCTTCGAGCATGAGGTTGCAGCCTACTTGGGCGTGAAACATGCTATTGGCTTGGCTTCGGGAACCGACGCGCTTGTTATTGCCTTGAAGGCCATTGGCGTAGGTCCGGGCGATGAGATCATCGTTCCGGCTTTCACGTTCTTTGCCACTGCCGGGGCGGTGATGCTAGTGGGTGCCAAGCCTGTCTTTGTGGATGTCTTCCCCGATACCTACTGTTTGGATGTTGATCAGATCACGGATCGCGTTTCCTCCCGCACGAAGGCCATCCTTCCCGTTCACCTGTACGGCCAGCCGGCGGACATGGATGCCATTGACAAAATTTCACGCCAGTACGGCTTGAAGATCATTGAAGACAACGCCCAGGCTTTTGGGGCGGAGTATCACGGTCTTAAGACCGGTTCGCTTGGGGATATCGGCTGCCTGAGTTTCTTTCCCACGAAAAACCTGGGTGGTAACGGGGACGGTGGGATGGTGGTGACAAATGATGACGGCTTTGCGGAACGGATGCGAATGCTTCGGGCGCACGGCTGGAAGCAGAAATATTTTCCGGAGATGCTTGGCTATAACAGCCGCCTGGATGAGATCCAGGCGGCCATCCTGCGGGTAAAGCTTCCGCACGTGGATGCCTGGAACGCGCGCCGCCGCGAGATTGCCCGGCATTATGCCCGGCGGCTCCCGGAACTCGGGTTGATCCCTCCCATTGAGGCTACCGGTGGCAGACATGTCTTTCACCTCCATACAGTCCGCTTTTCCAGGCGCGATAGTATAAGGCAGGCGCTGAAGATCGCAGGTATTGCCTCGGACGTGTATTATCCTCAGCCGCCTCCGCTTGCCCGTCCTTGCCTTGAGATCGGTTATAAACCTGGTGATTTTCCGGTGGCCGAGCAGGCCAGCCGGGAAGTTCTCAGCATACCCCTCTACCCGGAAATGGGAGACCGGCAGGTGGAACAGGTCCTTGATGGCCTCCAACAGGTGCTGGAAGAAGCCAAAGTATGAAGATCGTCACTGTGGTCGGCGCACGTCCGCAATTCATCAAGGCTGCCCCGGTGAGCAGGGCTTTTAAGGCTGCCGGTCATTCGGAATTTCTGGTTCATACCGGGCAGCACTACGATTACGGCATGTCGCAGGTGTTCTTCGATGAACTAGAATTACCCCACCCCGATGTCAATCTGGGAATCGGGTCGGGCTTGCATGGAAAACAGACAGGCGAGATGTTGATCGGTATCGAAGAGGTGCTCCTTGCCGAAAAGCCCGACTGGGTCTTCGTATATGGTGATACCAATTCCACGCTGGCCGGCGCGCTCGCCGCGGCAAAACTGCATATCTCGCTGGCGCATGTGGAAGCCGGCTTGCGCTCTTTCAACAGGGATATGCCCGAGGAACATAACCGGGTGCTCACCGATCACTGCGCTGACCTGCTTTTCTGCCCCACAAAGACCGCCGTGGATAACCTGGCGCATGAAGGATTGACGAAAGGCGTGCATCTCGTAGGTGATCCCATGTATGATGCGGTCTTGTTGTTTGCCGAAAAGGCAAGCCAGCGGTCCACTATTTTGAAGGACCTGGACTTGAAAAAGGGGGAATACTTGCTGGCGACCATCCACCGCGCCTATAACACAGACGACCCCAAGATACTGGCTTCGATCTTCTCTGCCCTGGCCTCCATAGATGAGCCGGTAATCCTCCCGATCCATCCGCGAACGCGTGGACGGCTGGAAGCTGCCAGCCAATTCGACCGGTTCTCCGTTGGCGGGCTGCGATTGATCGATCCGGTCTCCTATCTTGAAATGTTGGTGCTCGAACAGAACGCGCGCCTGATCCTCACCGATTCCGGAGGAGTTCAAAAGGAAGCTTATTTCTTTGCCGTGCCTTGTCTGACATTACGCCCAGAGACGGAATGGGTGGAGACTGTGGAGGCCGGATGGAACCTCCTTGTGGAACCGGATCTCCGGCAGATTTCAGCAGCCTTGAAACATCGGTTTCCACTGCCTGATCAGCATCCCTCCCTCTTTGGGGATGGCCGTTCTGCTGTAGCGCTAGTCTCTGTTCTGGGTCAGGTGGAGAGTGTCGCCTGAAGAAAAACAACTGATCTTCAGCGAATTCTGAATATCCAATGCGAATCGCCTGCGTTATTCCTTACGTTCCCAACCTGATCCGAACGCGACCCTACAACCTCATTCTCCGGCTCATTGCGCTGGGGCATGAGGTTGAGGTGTTCACATTAGGGTCTGGAATACAGGACAGGCTGGACGCAGAAGCGCTTAAGGCGAAGGGCGCCGGAGTACAGTATTTCATCCAGCCTGTCTGGCGCTCTCTTGTGAACAGTGCCGCTGCACTTCCAACCCTCACGCCTCTCCAGAGCGTTTTCAGTTGGCAGGGAGGCATGGCGGGGGCGCTTGCCTCGCAAGTGGCTCAAAAAAGGTTTGATGTTGTGCATGTGGAACATCTGCGAGGCGCGCGTTACGGCGTTTATCTCAAGTCGAAGTTTCCGGCGTTCCCCGTGATCTGGGACAGTGTGGACTGCATCAGCCATCTTTTCACTCAGGCGGTTGGTCAGGACCAGTGGATTCGTTGGCAGGTCTATCCGGCGGCTGGAACTACCGCGCAACCGGAGGGCCGAGGCTGATCTGATCTGCCGCTTCGACCATGCCCTCGTCACCTCCTCCACAGACAGGGACGCGCTGCTGGAACTTCTCTCGCAGGGGAAAAAAGCATCACCGATCTCGGTGCTGCCCAATGGTGTCGACCTGGATTATTTCCATCCAAATCCAGCGGTGCAGCGGGAACCTGCAACGGTCGTCTTTAGCGGAAAAATGAGCTATCACGCCAACATCGCCATGGCGAAGTTCCTGGTCTCTGAGATCATGCCGCGTGTCTGGGAAAGCCATCCGGAGACCTGTCTCTATATCGTAGGCAAGGATCCTCCAGGGGATGTCCGTGGGTTTGAGAAGGACGCTCGTATCACTGTGACCGGGACTGTGGAGGATATCCGCCCCTATCTTTGGCGCGCAACCGTCTCCATCGTTCCGCTTTTATATGGTGCGGGGATCCAGAACAAGATCCTGGAGGCCATGGCAACCGGGACGCCGGTGATCACCTCGCCCCGGGCGCTTGCCGCCCTCAAGGTACAGCCGGGAAAGGATCTCCTGACTGCGGAGGATGCTTCCGGTTTCGCCCGGAACATCCTGCAATTGATCTTTGATGAACGCTTGGCCCGCATGGTTGGAGAGTCTGGATTGGATTACGTCCGGCGCGAACACGATTGGAATTGCATTGCCGCACAGCTGTCGGGTATTTACCGCCAGGCGGTGGAGGCTTTGCAGGTTCTCTCAACCTGTCTAAACAGCAATCAAATTGTCATGCGGATAAGTTGTATACAATCACGTTAAAGTGTTATTCTTTGAGCAGGAATTGGCGGGATCGGGATAACTTTAGAAATTCCCGGACTTCAAGGGAAATTGACCTATATGAATAATTTGAATACGAATGCTTACATTCGGCCTCTGATCAGGTGGTGGCGGCTTATTCTCAGCGCTGCCGTTCTGGCATTGGTCGCCAGCGCGATTTCCACCCTGTTTCAACCCAACCTGTACGTCTCTCGGACGACCCTGGTGGTTGGAACCACTATCCTGGATCCCAACCCGGATTCTGGCCAGATCTATGTTGCCCAACAGCTTGCCCAGATCTATTCCGACATGGCCCTTCGCGAACCCATCCAGCTGGCGACCATGGATGCTTTGCAGATCAACTGGCTGCCCAAGTATTCAGCCCGGGTGGTCCCCAATACCCAGATGATCGAGATCTCCGTGACGGATACAAATCCAAAACGGGCGCAGATCATCGCCGGGGAACTTGCCAACCAGTTAATGCGTGGGAGTCCTACGGTGGGTGGTACCGAGACCGGCACCCGCCAGGAATTCATCGCCCAGCAGTTGTCCATCCTGCAGGATCAGATCCAAGCCACCCAGGCCAAGATCGAGGAATTGCAGAAAAGCCTGGTGGGCTTGAACAGCGCCAGCCAGATTTCCAACATCGAGAACGAGATCACCAATCAGACGCAGAAAGCTGAACACCCTGCGGGCAAACTATGCCAGCTTCCTCGCCAACTCGCAGCAGGGTGCCCTTAACATCCTGACGATCGTGGAGCCGTCCAACCTGCCCACGCGGCCTGCCGGGACGAACCGGATGGTCATTATCCTTCTTGCCGGGTTTGTGGGTTTCAGCCTGGGGACCGGCGCGGCCTACCTGCTGGAATTTCTCGACCAGACGGTGCGCACCACGCAGGATGTCGAGCATATCTTTCACCTGCCGGTGATCGGTTATATCTCGGAGATCAACAACAACGGGCATAACGGGTCCTACGTTTCGAAGAATCCCAATTCGGTCATCGCCGAAAGTTTCCGGCTGCTGGTTTCAAATATTGAGTTTTTCAGGATCACCAACACCCTGCGCACGATCCTGATCACCAGCCCGAGCCAGGGAAATGGCAAGACCACCGTTGCCTCGAACCTGGCCCTGTCCATTTCTCAGGAAGGGCACGATGTCATTCTCGTCGATGCGGACCTTCGACGCCCTGCGGTCCATCGCTCGCTGAAATTGTCCAAAGCCCCCGGACTTTGTGAGGTCATTAACGGCCAGATGGATCTGGAAGGGGTTGCGCAGAACTACAATGGGGAAAAGCATCTGAAGGTCATCACGGCAGGCATCCAGCCGCCGAACATCACCGAGGTGGTAGGCTCGACCAGGATCACCGCTGTGCTCGGCAAGCTGAAGGATACCCACGAGATCGTGGTCCTCGACGCCCCGCCATTGATCATTGCCGATTCTTATAATCTGGCCGCCCGGGCCGATGGAGTGATCATCGTCCTGGTTCCGGGCCATACCAGTTATGAGCAGGCCAGGGCGCTGAAGGAGCAATTGGCCCGTGCCAATGCGAAGATCGTCGGCTTTGTCTTCAACCGGGTCTCGGAGGAAAGTGTTCACAGCTACGGGGATTACCAGTACCGGTCGCTATATCTGCCGAAGTATTACGCTGATTATGTTGCCAAGGCGAAGAAGGAACCGGTTCAAACCTCCAATACGAAGAAACTGACCGATTTCTTTGAATATGGCAAGGTCCCTCCAGAGGTGGTTAAAAAGATAGAAGCGGCTAAGGCCCGATTGAAGCCTCGGGCTCACAAGTCCGAAGAGGCCGCAAAAGGTCGAAGATAAATCAAAATAGAATAAGGAGCTTATCATGAAGGTATTGGTCACGGGCGGCGCGGGCTTTATCGGCTCCCACGTCGTGGATACTTTGATCGAGAACGGCCATCAGGTTTGCATCGTCGACAACCTCTGGGAACATGGCGGCGGCAAGCTGGAGAACATCAACCCCAAAGCGGTATTTTACAAGGTCGATATCCGCGACGCGGCCCTTTCGGATGTCTTCGAAAAGGAGCATCCCGAGGCCATCTGCCATCTCGCCGCACAGCACAGCGTTAAGATCTCCACGGATGATCCCGCGCATGACGCCAGCGTCAACATCCTGGGTCTGATCAACCTCCTCCAGAATGCGACCCGCTTCGGGGTGCGCAAGGTTATCTTTTCCTCCTCGGGAGCGACCTACGGAACGGTCGAAAAAATGCCGGTGGATGAGAACACCAGCCGCAGTCCTGAATCACCGTATGGCACCACCAAGATGGCCAGTGAGTACTACCTGCGTTTCTGGAAGGCCATGCACGGGTTGGATTTTACGATCCTGCGCTACGGGAACGTGTACGGTCCTCGTCAGGACCCGATGGGCGAGGCGGGTGTGATCGCCATCTTTGCGCGGCAGATCTTGCTCAACGAGCCGGTCCGTATTGACTGGGACGGCGAACAGCAGAAGGATTATGTATACGTGGGCGATGTGGCTCGTGCCAACCGCCTATCCTTGACCTCCGGTGACGGCGAAGCCTATTGCATTGCGTATGGCCGCGGTACCTCTGTCAACGCTCTCTATCAAGGTCTGGCAAAGGAGATTGGCCATGAGGTCGAGGTCAAGCACGCGCCCAAACGCCCCGGTGACATCTACCTGACCTACTTTGATTGCAGCAAGGCCGAACGCGAGCTCGGCTGGAAAGCGGAAGTCGGCCTGGAAGAAGGGCTGCGCCTGACGGTGAAGTCCTTCAAGGAAAAATTTAGCATCGGCGCATAACAGAAGCGGTCCGTTAGCCTGGAACTAAATAACTTGTCCAAAATCAAACGCCCGGAAACGGGCGTTTTTTTTATTTTCCACAGCGGGAAATGGTTGCTGCGCTCGTCATGATTGGATACAATACCCACTGTGAATCATGGCTGAAGCTTTTCCTTCCATCAATGACCTGCCGGGTGCGGAGATTCGCGCCCTCTATAACCGTTTCAATGCGCCTGTCACCGAGCTTGATTGCGGCAGGATGTGTGCTCCGCATAATCCGAGCACCAAGCCTTTCTGCTGCGATATCTGTCATGCTGTTCCAGCCGCCTACCGCAGCGAATGGGCTTATCTCGAGCCGAACACTGATCTCTGGCATGCCTGGCGTGGCGATGAGTGCGAGGCTGCCAGCCGGTCCGAAAACCGGGAGCTGCGCCGATCCCTGCCCAGAAGCATGCTGCTGCTGGCCTGTTTGGGACCCGACCGCTGCCAGAGGGACTTCCGCGCGCTCAGCTGCCGGCAGTTCCCTTTCTTTCCTTATGTGACCTCGGATTACCGCTTCCTGGGCCTGGCTTATGAATGGGAGTTCGTGCAGCAATGTTGGGTGATCAATAATCTTCAGCAGGTCACCGCGCGCTACCGCGAGGAGTTCGTGGCCCTGCATGACCGCCTGTTTGCCCTCTTCCAGCCGCAGTTCGATGCATACGCCTTTCATTCGGAGCGCATGCGCGCCTATTATCTGACGCGCGGGGCGCAGGTTTCCCATCTTACACCGCAATGGGAATAACTATCTGGTCAGCCCCGGCAGCGAGCGCCTCAGGCGTGTGGAATTGGACCGGCTGCCAAAGTTTGGCCTGTACCGGTACTGAAAAAAGACCCGGGATTTTTACATTTACCAGTCACAGCCGGAGGTGGTGTTAATGCCCGCATGCTTGCCCACCCGTTTGTACATGGTCACATTAGTGAAAGGCTCGCCCAACAGCCCGTCATGGATGGCCCAGGACCGCAGTCGGATGCTGTTTGCCGCGCCGGGCTGCCGGAAGGGGGTGGAACCATCCAGGAGTTTAGCCAGGCTCCCCTCAGCCTGAAAACCAGACTGTATATTCTCCATCTGGCGTTTGCCCATTTGGTAGGAAAACCCGTAACGCTCGAACAGGACCGCGTTGTGATAATAGAGCGGTTCCGCGAACCACATATCATGTCCCAGGCTGGTGATAAAGCCCTCAAAAGTCTCGATCGCCTCGCCCAGCATGCGCAGCCCGCGCCGCACCTGCCCTGGTGCCAACCCGGCCTGAAGGGCGGCAGCCTCGGCTTCCAGGTTGCGCTGCGCTGTGCCAAAGCGAGTGGGAGTGCCGTCCGGCAGGCGGTCGACATTGAAACGCGGCGAATCCGGATCGTTCAGGATATAAAGCAGAATGTGGATCTGCCCATTCATGGTGTCCACCAGATGCGCGTACAGGATGGGGTCAGGAAAGCGGGCTTCGTGATAAAGGCTCATCTCCAGGTCGCTGGACCCCGGCTCAAATTTAAACTTCAGGAGGGATTGGATGCGCTGTGAATCCGGTTCAGGAAGGTCGAAATGCTGAAGCAGGGCCCGCGGGATGTAGCGCGCATAGATGGCGCGCTTCTCGTCTTCGGGCAGTTTGTTGATCCCGCCGATTGTTGAAGGTCCTAGCATTCTCTCCTCCTCTACCTGACCCGTGATTTCGCGTTCAGCCTCGCGCGCCTGATCGCGTTTGGCGATCGTCGCGCGCTTGTCATAAGCCTTCTTGCCGCGCGCCAGGGCGATCTCGATCTTGGCCCGGCCTTCTTTCAGGTAGATGCGCACGGGCACGATCGTCATCCCCTTCAGGCGGACGTTGTTCCACAGCTCGCGGATCTGCTTCTTGTGCAGCAGCAGCCGGCGCTTGCGCTTGGGGTCATGGTTGAAGCGGTTGCCCTGGGCGTATGGGGCGATATGTGCCTCGACCAGCCATGCTTCTCGGCCATCCACGATCTCGACATAAGCCTCGGCCAGGCTCACCTGCCCCGCACGGATGGATTTGATTTCCGTTCCCTGCAGGGCCAGCCCGGCTTCGAAACGCTCCATCAGGAAGTATTCAAAGCTTGCTTTTCGATTGGTCGCCAGGACTTTAATATTTTCAGCCACGGATGGATTGTAATGCCTCTTTTGTCAATTGAGTGCAGAAACCCCGCTTATACCTGGGTGGCTCAGCCCCATTTGAGCACGGCCGCGCCTGCCAGCAGGCGCAGGATGCCAAAAGCCAAAAGCGCAGCGACCAGCCCCATCCGATCCGCCATCGCGGGGCCGGCCAGCGACCCAAACAGGATGGCTGCATTCAGGATCACGTTATACCAGGCAAAATGCGCGGGGCGGTCATGCGCCGGGGTCTGTTCCAGCAGGTAATTGGCGTACGAGCCGCCTACCAGCGACCAGGCCAGGCCGCCAATGATGGAAAGCGCGTAGAACTGCCATGCCGTGCTGGAAAATGCCATTAGCAGCGGATAAAACCCCAGACCGATCGCTCCATAACCTGTGATGGTCTTGTGCCCGCCGAGCCTCACCAGACGGTTCAGCTGCGTGGACCCCGCCAGCACAGCCAGGTAGAAGAGCGAATTACCGATGCCGATGATGTTGTCATCCAGGTGCATGGCCCGCACAATGTAAATGGAAAAAAGCGGGATGGCCAGATACTGCGCGGTATGGAAGCTCAACAGGACCAGCAACGGCCGCCGGTAAGCCGTCTTCCAGATATCAAGTCTCAGAGCCTCCAGCCAGGAGCGTGGCCGGATATCCGCGCGTAATGCGGGTTTCTCAACAAGCAGCTGCGGGGATGGCTCTGCGGCCAGCGGGTGGATGAAGAAAAGGTGCACGCTGCTCATCGCCGCGCCGATGAAACCGATGAAAAAGATCAGTTGGTAACCCGCCGGGAATTCCATGTGCTTGAGGATGTAGCCGCTCCCAAGAGAAGAGATCACGAAGGCCAGGGAGAAGAAGATATTGCGGATTCCGGCAACATGCGCGCGCCACTGTTCCGGGACAGCCACGGCGAAGAGCGTGTTGAAGCCCACGGAAAGAGCGGTGAGCGGGATTCCCATATAGAGGGCGATGAGGATCAATGCCCAGACCTGCCCCTGCGGGTGGAACAACCAGGGCAGCGGGATGAATAGCAAGTAGCCGATGCGATAAAAGACGGAGGTCCAGAACACCGAGCGGCTCACCGGACGCCGCTCGATCCAGCGTCCGGCGGGGATGGCAAAGATCAGATTGACGACCCCGGACACCGCAGCCAGCAGCCCGATCTGCAGGGCAGACGCACCCAGCCGTGCTGCAAATACGTTAAGAAAATTGATGGCGGAGCCGCTTAGTACCCCGAACCAGGCGATGTCGTAATACAGGTGGGCAAAATTGGAACGATATTCCTCGGGAATATCGTTCTGGCGGAATAGTGTATTGAGCATCTAGCGGGTGATTATAACCGTGGGCCCCCATGCTATTGCAAGCGAAGCGAAGCAATGACATGGACGATTCAGCAGATGCGCGGCAGCATTTCCCCGGCCAGCATGTCCACGACCCGCGTGCTGCCAAGCTGCGTCCGCAGCAGGACCCGGCCGCGCGGCTCGGCGGTCACCTCGCCGATAACTACTGCTTCCTCGCCATAAACGTTGTGACGCATGGCCTTCAGTACAGCCTCAACGCCCTCCGGCGCGACGAAGGCCACCAGCTTGCCTTCATTTGCCACGTATAACGGGTCAAAGCCCAGCATCTCGCACGCCCCGCTGACCTCAGGATGCACCGGGATGGCCTGCTCGTTCAACACGATCCCCATCGCTGATTGCGCCGCGATCTCGTTAAGCGTGGTGGCCAGCCCTCCGCGCGTGGGGTCGCGCAGCACATGGATTTCCGCACCGGTATCCAGCATGGCCTCGATAAGATGGTTGAGCGGAGCTACATCACTCTGGATACTGGATTGAAAGCCCAGTTCCCCGCGCGCCCCCAGCACTGCAATGCCGTGATCGCCGATGGACCCCGAGAGGATCACCGCATCCCCTGGCCGTGCTTGCGCTCCGCTGATGTTCAGTCCTTCGCGCACAATGCCCACGCCCGCGGTGGTGATGTACAACCCGTCCGCCTTGCCCTTCTGCACCACCTTGGTATCTCCGGCCACGATCTGCACGTCAGCTTCCGAGGCTGCATCCTTCATCGAGGCGATCACCCGCCGGAGCGTCTCCATGGGCAGCCCTTCCTCGAGGATGAAACCTGCCGTCAGATAAAGCGGCCGGGCTCCCAGCATGGCGACATCGTTCACCGTCCCGCAGACCGCCAGCCTGCCGATATCCCCGCCTGGAAAGAACAGAGGCGAGACAACATGAGCATCTGTGCTGATCGAAAGCTGCAAACCCGGACCGATCTCAAGCCGCGCCGCGTCGTCCCCGGCTTGCAGGGGTCCGTTATCGAATGCGGGCAGGAAGGCCTTCTGGATCAACTGGTGACTCATCCGGCCGCCTGCGCCGTGGCCCATCACGATCTGCTCACCGTGTGGCAGAGGTGGTGCGCATACCGCGCCTTCGAGGTTGAATTCTTTGTCGCTCATGGGTTATCCCTGTGGTTCCAGCATCCGGCCATAGTGATAATAAGCCGCGCAAGCCCCTTCTGAGGAGACCATCGTGGCCCCCAGAGGGCTTTCGGGAACGCATTCCTTCCCGAAGGCCGGGCACTGAAAAGGTTTTTGGAGTCCCTGGAGGATCTCCCCTGCAATGCACAGCGGCGACTCTTCGGTTCTCAGGGCTTCCACCTCGAATCGTTTTTCGGCGTCGAAGGCATCGAACTCCGGGCGCAGGCGCCATCCGCTCATGGGGATCATGCCGATGCCGCGCCATTTCCGGTCGCATTCCATGAAGACTTCCCCGATCGTCTTCTGGGCCGCCCGGTTCCCCTCGAAGGTCACGCCGCGCGGATAGGCGTTGGCGACCTCCACGCGGCCTGCTTCCAGCAGTTTAACGGTAGTCAGGATTCCGTTCACGATGTCGAGAGGCTCAAAGCCGGTCACAGCCATCGGAACCTTATAGCGTTCTGCCAGGGCAGGATATTCCCAGTAGCCCATCACCGAGCAGACATGCCCTGCCAGCAGAAAGCCCTGCACGCGGTTTTGCGGCGACCCCAGGATGGCCTGCATGGCCGGCGGCACGCGCACATGCGAGACCAGCACCGAGTAATTGCTCAGCCCCAGCCGCCGCGCCTGCAAGACGCTCATCACATTGGGCGGGGCGGTGGTTTCAAAACCGATGGCGAAGAAGACCACCTGTTTGTCGGGGTTTTGCTGCGCCAGTTCCACCGCATCCAGCGGAGAATAGACCACGCGCACATCCCCGCCGGAGGCCTTGACCGAGAACAGGTCTCGGCCTGAACCGGGGACACGCAGCATATCGCCATAGGAGCAGAAGATCACATCCGGCCGGGAGGCGATCACCAGCGCCTTGTCGATCAGTTCCAGGGGGGTCACGCACACCGGGCAGCCTGGACCATGCACCAGTTCGATCTCCGGCGGCAGCAGCTGGTCGAGGCCGTGCCGGACGATGGCATGGGTCTGCCCGCCGCAGATCTCCATCAGCGTCCAGGGTCTGGTGACCGTCCGGCGGATTTCCTCAATGGCGGTCTTCACCCGCGTGGCATCGCGGTACTCGCTGACATACTTCATCTTACGACCTCGCCGGTTTGAATCCCGGACCGACCTCAGCCTCGATCTTGGCGATCTCATCGAAGAGGGCGAGAGTTTCGCGCGCCTCCGCTTCGCTCACCAGGCTGATCGCAAAGCCGACATGGATGATGCAGTATTCGCCGACCTTCGCCTCGGGCACGTAGTCCAGGCAGGCCTCGCGGAAGACACCCCCAAAGTCCACTTTGGCCATCTTCAGCCCGCCTCTTTCATGGATATCAACGATCTTGCCGGGAATTCCCAGACACATATCAACCTCGCAGTTTCGCCGCGGCAATCGCGGCCTGTCCAAGTGAAAGGCCGCCATCATTGGCGGGCACCTTCCGATGTATATATACCCTGAATCCGCTTGCGCGCAAAAGTGATAAAGTTCGTCGGATTAGGGTGAGATTCTGCCAGACTCCGCCGGAGAGAACGACCTCGCGGATGCCGGTTTCCTGACCTATTTGGGTCAATGTTTCCGCGATGCCCGCAGCCAGCCCGTTGTGGAAGCGCGCCGAGATAACGGAAACCCGGATGCCCGCCAATACATCCTTTACCAGCGATTCCAGCGCCGGTCTCAGTTGGAGCAGTCCGGCCTCAAGTGGGAAGGTATATGCTCCGGTCTCGTCCGGATCGGCCAGGGCCTCGAACTCGATGGCGGCCTGACCCTCGTAGTTCACACGTTGGCGGATGCCCGCCAGCGCGGCTGCCGCATCGAACAGGCGGCCAGCCGAGGAGGTGGGCGGCGTATTGATGCCCTTCTCCAACTGCATGCGCAGTGTGACCTGGTCCTCCGCGCAGAACTCCAAAACAGGCGCGAGGCGGTCATCCCAGTCAAGCCCTAGCGACCAGAGCAGAGCCAGCGCGGTGCGCGCCGGGCGGCGGATGGCGGCGTCTCCGCCGGGGAGGGGGAAGTAGGAAAGGTGGGCGCGGCGCTCAAAGTGCAGGTAGTCTGCGATCAGGAATTCGCCGCCCCAGATCGCACCGTCCTCGCCGTAGCCCGTCCCGTCCAACGAGGCGGCCAGGACCGGGCCTTCCAGCCCGTGTTCGGCCATGCACGCGGCCGCGTGGGCGTGGTGGTGCTGCACCGTGATCAGCGGCAATCTTTCCCTTTCGCAGCGTTCGACTGCGTATCGTGTAGCTAAATAATTCGGGTGCAGGTCACATGCAATCGCCTCCGGCTTGACCCGGAACAGCCTCTCAAAATGCTCGATGCCTTGCTCGAACGATTTTAGAGTTTCGTAATTCTCCATATCGCCGATATGATGGCTCAGGAAGGCGTAATTCCCATTGGTAATGCAAAAAGTGTTCTTCAATTCCGAGCCTGCCGCAAGGAGGGGAGGTGCCTGCCAGGGAAGCTTAACCGGGAAGGGCGCATAGCCTCGCGACCTGCGGATGGGATAGATTTCCTCTTCCAGCAGCCTGACCACCGAATCGTCGCAGCGTACGTGGATGTCCCGGTCATGCATCAGGAAGGCATCGGCAAGCCCGGCCAGCCTCTTCCGCGCCTCGGCATTATCGGTGGCGATGGGTTCTTCGCTCAGGTTGCCGCTGGTCATCACCAGCGCCTCCGGAAAGCCCTCCCCGCGCTCCAGCAGCAGGTAATGCAGCGGCGTATAGGGCAGCATGACCCCGACCCAATCCTGCGCGGGAGCCACCTCCGCGGCAATGTTCGAGCCGGCTTTGCGGCGCAGCAGCACGACCGGCCTCGCCGGGGATCGCAGCAGGGCGCGTTCCGCCTCGCCTACCTCGCAGTGCCTTTCCACGGTTTCCATGTCCGGCATCATCAGGGCGAAGGGCTTGTCCACCCGCAATTTTCGGGCGCGCAGTTCCGCCACCGCCTCACGATTCGTGGCGTCACAGGCCAGGTGGAAGCCGCCCAAGCCCTTGACCGCCACGATGCGGCCCCGGGTGAGCCGTTCGCGCGCTTGCTGGATGGCCTCGTCGCCTTCGGCGGTGCGTGACGGCTCTCCGTCCGTCAGCGTTTCCAGCCAGACTTTCGGCCCGCAGAGCGGGCAGGCCACCGGTTGTGCATGGAACCGGCGGTCCAGTGGATTCTTGTATTCCCGTTCGCAGTCCGGGCACATCGGGAAGGGCGCCATCGTGGTCGCCGGCCGGTCATAGGGGATGTCCTTGATGATGGTGAACCGCGGCCCGCAATTGGTGCAGTTGATGAATGGATACCGGTATCGCCGGTCGGAGGGATCGAACAGTTCGCGCAGGCAGTCGTCGCAGATGGCGACATCCGGCGAGATCGGCTGGAAGGCCGCCGGGATTGCCTCGGAATGGATGATCTCGAAATTCGTAAATCCCTGGGCCGGGATTTCCGTGCTTTCCAGCGAGTCGATATGTGCCAGCGGCGGAGCCTCCTCGCCCAGCGCGCGGACGAAAGCCTCCAGCTCGTTCTGTGTTCCATCGGCCTCGATATCCACGCCCGCCGAGGTGTTGCGCACCCAGCCCTTCAATCCCAGCCGCGCGGCGAGGCCGTACACAAACGGACGGAATCCCACCCCCTGGACAATGCCAGTGATATGGATGCGGATACCGGATAAATTGCTCATTGGTCGGGGTTCAGTTCAAGCGGGCTTTGCCGCCTGCGAGACCAGCCATTCCACCCAGGGTTCCAGCCCCTCCCCGGTCCGGCACGAGATGGGGAAGGTGAGCAGGCCGGGATTGAGCGCTTCCACTCCGCGCTGGAAGTAATCCATGCGGAAGGGCACATAGGGCAGCAGGTCCACTTTGTTGATCAGCAGCGCGTCCACCCCCCGATACATGCCGGGGTACTTATAGGGTTTGTCGTCGCCCTCGGGAATGGAGGCGATCAGGATGGATTTGTGCGTCCCCAGGCGAAACTCCGCCGGGCAGACCAGGTTGCCCACGTTTTCCACCACCAGCAGGTCATACAGGCCCAGGTCCAGCTGCTCCAGGGCTCCGCGCAGCATGACCGCGTCCAGGTGGCATTCCCCGCCGGTGTTGATCTGGATGGAGGCCAGCGCGCCCGCCGCCGCCGCCCGGTCGGCATCCAGCGAGGTGGCGATATCGCCGTCCACTGCAGCCACGCGCAGCCGGTCTTTCAGCCTCGGCAGGGTCTGCTCGATCACGGAGGTCTTGCCCGCGCCGGGGGAGGCCATCAGGTTGATTGCAAAGACACCAGCCTCATCCAACCGGGCACGATTTTCCTCGGCCAGTCGGTCGTTTGCATTCAGGATGTTCTCTACCACAGGGATGCGTTGTGTCATGGTCTTATTCCTCGACGTCTATCGATTCCACTGAAAATTCCTCGCCGGAGATGATCTTCGCGCCCACGCTGCCGCATTTCGGGCAGACCAGTTCTCCGGAGCCGGGATAATATTTCTCGAAACAGGCCATGCACTGCAGCTGGGCGGGGGTCCTGCGGAACTGCAGGGTGGCTCCCTCGGCAATGGTATCTTTTGCGATCAGGTCCCAGTAGAACTGGACCGACTCGTCCACGTTGGTGGAAAGTTCGCCCATGACGATGTGAATGGCGGTAATGCGCCGTGCATGGGCCGCTTCCGCGTGGCGCAGGGCGATCTTCAGAATGGATTGGGTGACGGCAAGTTCGTGCATGCGACTTCGGTGTAATTGTACCCATCTTGTCCAAATATTATATGTGATAAACGTCACTAATTGGTCAGTAGGATTGCGGAAATGTGAGAAGAGAGGATATTTTCCTCCTGCACTTTGCAGACGTCTGTCATTGTTTGTGAAGTGCCGAAATCATTAAACTGATATTGGAGGAATTTTGTGTTCTCCGGACGGGGACTTGTCCGCGGAAACAACCCCTGCCCTCCTGCGTAGATAAAAATGATGGTCACGAAAAGCCCTATCGAACCTATCCCCGCGCTGGCCGCCTCCATCACCAGAACGGCAAGCCTTCAAACCTATTACACCATCCGCCTGCTGGCCGATCGCAGCCGCATGGCGGATGCCTGCCGCTCCTATGCCTATTTCCGCTGGGTGGATGACACCCTGGATGCGCCTGATGGCGCCACCGGCTGGAACGGAAGGAATTTCTGGCGCGCCAGCGCTCCTTGCTGGAAGATTGTTACCAGGGGAATTTCCCGGCAGCGCCTCTTCCCGAAGAGGAATTGCTGGTGACTCTCATCGCCCATAACCCGGATCCAGATAGCGGCCTGCACTGTTACCTCTCCAATATGATGGCGGTCATGGCCTTCGATGAGGAGCGCCGCGGCCGGGTCATCAGCGCCTTCGAGTTGAATGAATATACGCGCTATCTGTCCAGCGCGGTCATGGAATGCCTGCACTATTTTGTCGGCCATGACTGCCCTTCGCCGCATGACGAGACCCGTTACCTGGCTGTGAGCGCCGCCCATATCACCCACATGCTCCGGGATACCTTTGATGACGTTTGTCTGCGGCTACTACAACATCCCTCGCGAGGTGCTGGATGCGAACCAGCTTTCCCCGGAGGATGTGCATGCCCGGCCGTATCGCGATTGGGTGAGAAGCCGGGTGGAGTTGGCCCGCGAATATTTTGCTGCCGGACGGCCTATATTTGCGCAGGGTCACGAACCCGCGCTGCCGGCTGGCTTGCCTTGCCTATATCACGCGTTTTGAAGTTGTACTCGATTCGATCGAGCGGGATGGC
Organism: uncultured Chloroflexia bacterium; assembly: GCA_963809585.1. GTDB lineage: Bacteria > Chloroflexota > Anaerolineae > Anaerolineales > Villigracilaceae > JACPVF01. The sequence goes on from CAWEKL010000003.1 coordinate 333,568, forward strand.
TATATGCTGCGCCCTGCTTATCCCGAGCGCAAGCAGCTCGGCGCGGTGGCGCGTGCGGTTGCCTCGATCGGCTCTGAATTCGTGAGCCGGCATCGGCATTTCCTCGACGCCGCTCCTGCGCCGGTCAAGGAACGCTCTCTCAGGAATCTGTGATGAAAAAATCTGTGCTCGTCATCGGGGCCGGGATCGGCGGCATCTGCGCGGCCATCCATCTTGCCCGCCGCGGCCTGCAGGTCCGCGTGATCGAAAAGAATATCCGCCCCGGCGGCCGCTGTGAGCGTCTGTCCCGGGACGGGCATCAATTCGACACCGGCCCGACCCTGCTGATCATGCCGCATTTGTACGAAGCCGAGTTCCGCGCCCTGGGAGCCTGCATGCAGGAAGTGCTCGACCTGCAGCGTGTGGACCCCACCTATCATCTCGTCTTTGATGACGGCAGCCAGCTGGCGCTCTCCTCTGATCTGAAGAGCATGGAAACCCAGTTGGAAGCCATGGAGCCGGGAAGCTTTCAGGGTTTCCTGCGCTACCTGCAGGAGGGCGATCTCCATTACCGGCTGGGGGTGGAAAAACTGGTCAACCGCGATTTCCGCCGTGCCGCCGATTTCTTCTCCCCGGCCAATATCCCGCTGCTGCTCAGTCTCAAGCCGCTGGTCAATCACTATCAAAACGTGTCCGGGTATTTTTCAACCCCCCGACTGAGAGCCGCCTTCACCTTTCAAGATGTCTACATGGGCCTCAGCCCCTTCGAAGCCCCGGCAACTTTCTCCATGATGTCCTTCACCGAACTTGCCCACGGGGTCTGGTACCCGCGCGGTGGGATGTACCGTGTGGTGGAAGCCCTTGTGTCCCTGGCGGAACAGGCGGGAGTCGAATTTGTCTACGATACAACTGTCGAGCGCATCGAGACAGATGGTGACCATGCACGCGGCCTCCTGCTGGAACATGGCGAGCGCCCTGCCGCCGACATCATCCTTGCGAACGCGGACCTGCCGTATGTCTACGAGGAATTGCTGCCGCAGGACGGCGAATCGGAACGCCTGCAAAAAAAGAAATTCTCCTGCTCGGTGATCAGCTTCTTCTGGGGGATGGACCGGGCTTATCCGGATCTGGGGCCGCATACCCTGTTCCTGGCAGATGACTACCGCGAAAATTTCCAGAGCATTGCCCGCGACCATGAGCTCCCAGTCAATCCCAGCCTTTATGTGCATGCTCCCGCCCGCCTGGATGCCAACATGGCACCTGAAGGACAGGATACCCTCATCGCCATTGTTCCGGTCGGCCACATGAAAGAGAAAGAGGAACAGGACTGGGCTGCCATACGCGACGAAGCCCGCGGGCATGTCTTCCGCCGTCTCGCCTCGCTGGGCATTACGGACCTGGAAGAGCATATCAAGTTCGAGATGAGCTATTCGCCGCCCTCCTGGCGCAAGCGCTACAACCTTGTCAAAGGATCCACCCATGGCCTCTCACATAACCTGACCCAGTTAGCATGGTTCCGCCCGCACAACCGCCATGCGCGCTATCGCAACCTGTATTTCGTGGGAGCCAGCACCCACCCCGGAACAGGCATGCCCACGGCCATGATCTCGGCCCGGTTGGTGGCGCAGCGCATTATGGACGAGATGACCGAATAATTTTCGGATTCAGGGGGAGGGTCAAAGGGCCGTCCGGTGCAGGAACTGCGCATTGTGAAACCCCCGGGGACAGCTTCCTGCAGCCAGGGCGGTAATGGGAGTGAACTGGGCAAGCATAACGGCTGTCAGCAGCGCAACTTTGTAGAACATCTCAGCCTCCTGTAAAGTGGTTTTCTCAGCGGGTGCGCGACTATATCATCTGCTTGAGGATACAACCTGATACCGGGATGAGTGCGTTTTCCCCACCCAGCGCTTTTTCAATAAGAGCATATCTTATAATCACCCTATGCATGATCTGAAACGACAATTTTTAATCGATCCCTCCATCACCTTTCTGAACCACGGCTCGTTCGGCGCGGTGCCTCGGCCCGTCTTTCGCGCCTGGCAGCGCTGGCAGCGCGAGCTGGAAAATCAGCCGGTGGAATTCCTTGGGCGGCGATTCAATGACCTGATGCGTTCAGCACGCGTTGCCCTGGCGGACTATATCGGTACGGTAGGCGGGAATGTTATTTTTTCGCAGAACGTCACGATCGCCCTGAACATCGCGGCTCACTCACTTGCCCTCGGCCCCGGCGACGAAGTGCTGTCCACTGACCACGAATACGGCGCCCTCGACCGGACGTGGAAATTCCTCTCCCGGGAGCGCGGCTTTGCTTATATCAATCAGCCGATCCCCGTACCTCTGCTTTCGGAAGAGCAATTCGTGGAGGCCTTCTGGCAGGGAGTCACATCCCGCACGCGGGTCATCTTCCTCAGCCACATCACCAGCCCGACGGCCATCATTTTCCCGGTGGCCGAGGTGGTCCGGCGCGCCCGGCAGGCTGGCATTCTCACCATGCTGGATGGCGCGCATGCCCCCGGGCAGATCACGCTCCGGCTGGATGAACTCTGTGCGGATTTTTATGGCGGCAATCTGCACAAGTGGCTGTGCGCGCCCAAAGGGGCGGGGTTCCTCTTCGCCCGCCCCGAGGTGCAGGCATTGCTCAAACCGTTGGTCGTCTCCTGGGGTTATGAGCCCGAAACCCCCGGCGATTCGCCTTTTATTGACCAGCATGAATGGTGGGGTACACGCGATCCCTCTGCCTTCCTTGCCGTGCAGGATGCCATCCGCTTTCAGGAGCAGCATCATTGGGAGCAGGTTCGGCAGGATTGCCACGCGCTGGCTGCCGAAGCCCAACGGCGCATCTGCCGCCTGACTGGCCTGCCCGCGCTGCATGCGCAGGACGACCGCTGGTTCGGGCAGATGATCACCGCGCCGCTCCCCGACGAAACGGACCTGGCCGCGCTAAAGACGCGGCTTTATGATGGTATACCGCATCGAAGTCCCGCTCATTGAATGGAACGGTCGCAAACTGATCCGCGTCTCTATTCAGGGCTATAACACCCCTCGGGATGTAGACCGCTTGCTATCCGCGCTTCGGGATTTGCTCTGAGAGGTTTAGCCCCACCAGAAGGCTGTGGCGATCATCCCATACAGGCCGATCAACGCCACGCCCTCCAGCCAGTTGGACTCGCCGTCATAGACGATCAGCGCGCCCAGGATGGCGGCCAGCGCCAGCGAGACCACCAGCAGCGGGGGCAGCACCAGCGTCAGCGGAACCGGGCTCAAAAAGAAGCTCAGGATGACCAGGATGGGTGTCAGGGCCAGCGCCACCTGCAAAGAACTGTTCAGGATGACGCTCACTGCATAATCCTGCTTGTTCTGCATTGCCAGCCGTATCCCGACCACGTTTTCCACTGCATTCCCGGCCACCGCTACTACAACCAGACCGGTGAATGCCTGCGAGATGTGCAGGGACTCGATCGCCGGTTCCAGTGCCTGGACAAACCAGTCGGATACGAGGGCCGCGCCCAAACCTGAAAGTGCAAGCACCGCAATGGACTTGCCCAGCGGCCACGCCTTGCCTTTTCCGTTCTCTGCTTCCACCGGGATGGCCGCGTTGATCCCTCCGGAAAGCGAGTGCGGGATGCTGGCGATATAGACGACCATCAGGACGATGGCGCAGGCCACGCTCAGCGCGCCTTCGTGCGCCTCGGCGGGGGTATGGATGGTCTGTGCCAGGGTGGGTACTGTCAGTGCCGCCACCGAAAGAACGGTCAGGATGGCGATCACGCGCGGCGTGTCCGATCCGAAGCGCTGGACGCCATGTTTCAGCCCACCCAGCAGGAAAGCCAGTCCCAGCACCAGCAGGCTGTTCGCCAGGATCGAACCGATCAGCGCGGATTGCACCAGCGTCACCAGCCCGGCTCGCAGGGCAAAGATGGCGACGAACAGCTCCGGCAGGTTGCCGACGGTGGATTGCAGGATGCCTGTCGCTCCCGGGCTCAACCGTTCGCCGATATGCTCCGTCCCATCTCCGACCATCTTGGCCAGCAATGCCAGCGCCACCGCGCTGACCACAAAGGCGACCACCGGGTTGGATCGGGAAATGGTCAGGTACCCGGCTGACAGGCTGATGAAGGCGACAAGCCCATAAAAGGCCCACTCATTGCGGAGGATGGAACGCATAAGTCCGATCTCCTGATATTATAAGATGAATAAAACTATACACTTCTTCCCTCCGCACGGCAAGTTTTTGCCGTGTTGGATTTGCAGAGTGACAGTAGGGGAGTTGGCGGGTTTGCGACTCCTTTCCGGCGAGTTTTTCGAGTATCATAGGCTGGGGATGCTCCGCTGAGTAATTGTCTGGACATCTTTCGGTCGGCTTCAATCACTATGTATAATAGGGCATAGCATCGGCTTTCCAACTTTGCCGCCACAGCCCTGGAGGATGAATGAAACTGTTTCAACGCTTGCTGATTCCCTGCTTGCTTCTGGCTCTGCTCTTGAGCGGATGCGGCGGGGCAGCTCCCACCGAGGCTTCTCAGATCGATGTGATCCTGACCGAGGGTGTGAAGACCATGGTCGCGTCCTACTTTGAGACCCAGACCGCCCTCGCTCCTGCGGCTACCGCAACCGTGCCGGCCAGCATCACTCCCAGCCCGGCCTTCACGCCGGTTGGTTTTGGGAATCTCCTGCTCACTCCCTCGTTGACGCCCACCCTGTACTTTTATCCTACGCTCATCAAAAGCCCGACCCCAACGGTCACCGGCACTCCGCCTACTGCCACGGTCAACTCCCCCGGGCTGGCCTTTGGCTGCAATAACCTTGCTTTCCTGTATGACATCAATTACCCCAGCGGCTCTGTTCTAAAGCCCGGCGAGAATTTCACCAAGACCTGGAAGGTCTCCAACACCGGGTCCTGTGAGTGGAAATATTATTACCGGCTGACCCTCCTGAGCGGCACGGACTTTGGCGCTCCCGACATCAGTATCGGCCGCATTGTCCCGGTTGGAAAGAATCCCGAGATCTCCATCAACCTGGATGCACCGCGGCGCTCCGGTACGTTCACCGCCTACTGGCGCATGTCGGATGGTGAGGGGCATATGTTCGGCGCAACGCTGGGTGTCTCCATCAAGGTTTCGTCTGACCCGACCAATACGCCGGTCCCGCCGACGAACACACCCGTAACGCCCTCTCCGGGCTACCCGTAAAATTCTTCAATTGGGGAGGAGAGATTGCCATTCCCGGCCAGTTGGTTCAGGTGGTTGATGCTGGTCATCCTGCTGACCGGGTTATGCGTGCCGCAGGCTTCCGCCGCGGCGCGGCCTCTCCTTCAGACCACCCCTTCCGAGTTAATTAACGCGGTCAATAACCTTCGCCTGTCGCGCGGCCTCGCGCCCCTGGGCCAGGAGCCCATCCTGACACAGGTGGCTCAAGGCCAGGCGGATGCGCTGCTGGCGACGGAGGGGCAGGTGGGCCATTCGCGTCCCAATGGCATGAGCCTCACCCAGCAGTTGCTGCTGCTCGGTTATCCCTTATGGGGAGATCTTTCCCTGGGCGGTTATCGCTCCGAGAACTTTGTGTTCGGTTATCAACTCTCTGCCGCGGATGCGGTCGAAGCCTGGCTGGGTGACGATCCGCATACCAACACCATGCTTTCGGAGAACCGCAATGATATCGGCGCGGGAGTTTCCATCTCCGCGGATGGAATGGTCTATCTCGTCATCGATACGGCTTTGAGCACCCCCGGCCGCCGCCCGCAATCCGATGCCGGTATCTACCTGCCCGGAGGCCCGGGCTCCACGCCTGACCCTGGTCTGGCTGTCAGCCAGTACATTGTGCCGATCGCCATCAGCACCGCGCGGCCGGATGGGAATGTTTATCACTCCGTCCAATACGGGCAGTCCCTATCCGCGCTTGCAGTCGAATACAACACGACAGTGGACTTGCTTCGCTCTCTCAACCATATCAGCGGCACGGTCATCTATCCCAATCAATTGCTGCTGATCAAGCAGGGAGCAACACGACCCGCGCCTCCCCCCACTATCCTGCCGGAGTTCGGCACGGTCGGTCCGACGATGGCCGTGGAGGTGCGCGATCTCGGCTTTGTTCCTCCTTCCACTGCCATGCCCGAACCCGCGCGAGAGGCTGCTGAGCCGGCAGCGCGCGGTCCTTCGCTGACCATCTGGATCGCGTTGCTGGTGCTCCTCCTGCTGGCCGGCGGCATCAGCGCCGCATGGTTCATCCGCGACCCGGAGCAGTGACCGGAGGGCAAGGTAACATCACTGCTTCCTGCATCGTCATTTCTTCATAGATGTTGTTGACAGTTGGATGGGATTAATGGATATATCGGTTGCATTGGGCGGCGGAGGGGCGAAGGGTAACGCTCATATCGGAGTTTTACGCCGCCTGGAACAAGAAGGCTATCGCATCCGTGCCGCGGCAGGGACCAGCTTCGGCGGCATTGTCGCGTCTTTGTTCGCTGCCGGGTATTCGCCGGATGAGATCGAAGAGATCTTCTGCCGCGTGGACCAGACCAAACTCTATGGCCGTGGGCCGCAGGAAGGACCGGCCCTCCTCGGCCTGATCGGCGTGGTCAAGTGGCTGGAGGAAGTCCTGGGTGAGCGCACCTTCGATGATCTGGTGCTGCCCTGTGCCTTGACCGCCGTGGACCTGACCAACGGCCGCGAGGTCATCCTGAATGAGGGGGTGGTCAAGAACGCCATTCTGGCGACCATCGCCATCCCCGGTATTTTCCCCTCCTTTCAGATGAACGGCGCGGAGTTTGTGGATGGTGGCGTGACCAATCCTGTACCGGTTTCCATCGCCCGCGTGCTGGCGCCGGGGCTGCCGGTTGTGGCGGTCACCCTGGCACGGCCGCTGGGCGAACCCACCAGTACGTGGAAGATGCCCATGCCGCATCTCCTGCCGCGTGTCGTGGTGGAGCGCGTAAACCGTCTCAACTTTACTCGTGCCATGGACATCTATATGCGCTCGATGGAGTTGGGCTCGCGCGCCCTCGCCGAGTACCGCTTGATCGCGGATCAGCCCGAGGTGGTGGTGCGGCCGGATGTGCGCAGCATTGACCTGCTTCAGGTGGTGGACCCGCATGAAGTGGCGCTGCGCGGCGAGATGGCAGTGGAGGCTGTCCTGCCAGACCTGAAGAAAGCCGCCTCCTTCAGGGCGCGCCTTGGACGTGTCTTTGGAGGAAAAAAGTGAAACGGGATTTGCGTGACTATGCCAGACAGACCAACGTCCGCCTAGTGGCGGGCGGTATTTTGCTCCTGCTGATCGTCGGGTTGGGACTCATCTGGCTGATCTATGGGAATGGGGCGACTTCCTTTGCCTTCTTCTGCATGATGTCCGGGCTGTCAGCCGTGGGATTGATCATCCTGGTTTTCATTGCCATCGACTGGATCCTCCGGCATGCCCGCCCCAAATGACACCTCGCTGATCGAGTTCGGGGAATGGGCGCTGCGCCTCCGTCCGGCGGCAGCCAGCCCTGCCCGCCTGCTCTTGATGATTCACGGCTTCACCGGCGATGAGAATTCCATGTGGGTCTTCGCCCATGACCTGCCGCCGGATACCTGGGTGATCGCGCCGCGCGCCCCTCATGCTTCCGAGCCGGGCGGCTATTCCTGGAGGCCGTTCGCGGACGGGGACTCCTCCCGCACCAGTCTGGAGATGCTCCAGCCCTCCATTGAGGCTTTGATCGGGTTGGTGGATGCCTATGCCGCCTCCGTGGGGCTGGACGCCGGCCGGTTCGATGTGATGGGTTTCAGCCAGGGCGCCGCGCTGGCCGCGCTTCTGGCGATGCAGCATCCCTCGCGCGTCAGCAGGCTGGCGCTGCTGGCCGGCTTTGTCCCACGCGGGGCGGAGGACCTGATCGCTTCGCGCCCGCTTTCCGGAAAGCGGGTTTTCGTTGCACACGGTACGCAGGACAATCTTGTCCCTGTGGAACGGGCGCGCCGCTCGGTGGAGCTGCTGGAACAAGCCGGGGCGCAGGTCACCTATTGCGAGGCCGAGGTGGGGCACAAGGTCAGCCTGGATTGCATGCGCGCCCTCCGGGCTTATTTGCAGGATTAATGCAGGCTCAGGCACGGCGTTGACGCTCCCTTGCTTTGCGGGTATCCTTGATGGAAATTTTCATTCGAAATAAGAAGGAACAAGTATGAGACGATCTGTCTCCCGACGTGATTTTCTAAAATTAGGCGGGCTGGGACTGGGCGCGTTGGCGTTCAACCCCTTCCGCATTCGTAAGGAGATTGTGCGGCCGCTTCCCCAGTTCCCGGCCGGTGAAAAATTGGGAAGGGTGGCGGTTACGCCTAATTTCTATTCCACCGAGATCAAGTCCCAGCCAAACAGCCTGGCGACCGCGATCCGCGATGCTGCTCAGGATGAGGTAGTGACCTGGAACCGTATGGTGACCGGCTCGGATTACCGCGGTGCTACCAGCCGCCGCTGGGTGGAAACCCCTGAAGGCTATATCTATGCCTCGCATTTGCAGGAGGTAAGAAACCTTCCGAACACGCCGCTGACTGCTGTGCCCGCCGGGAAACCGGGCTTCTGGGCCGAGATCACCGTGCCATATGTGGATCTCCAGCTTCAGACTGCCCCGGCTTCGCCCGCGGTGAAATATTCCTTGCAGACCAATCAGCCCATCCGCCTCTATTACGGGCAGGTAGTCTGGCTGGACCAGGTGGGCGCGGATGCGAATGGCGTCATGGCCTATCGTTTCAACGAATCGCCCGGGCATGGCTATGGCTATGGCGATATGTTCCTCGCCGATGGCGCGGCTTTCCGGCCCCTGACTGACGAGGATGTCTCCCCCATCCATCCCGAAGTGGACCCGGCCATCAAGCGCGTGGTGATCGATGCCACCGCCGAACGCCAGACGCTTTCCTGCTTTGAGGGCGATTCGGAAGTTTATTTCTGCCGCATCTCCAGCGGCTATGGGGAGAAATATTCCACGCCGGTGGGCGCGCAGGCCGTGTCCTGGAAGATCATGTCCATCCATATGGCCGCCAATACCGGCTCTGACAGCGGGTATGACACCATGGCGGTCCCCTGGCCGGTCTTCTTCAATACCAATGCCGGCGCGGCTGTGCACGGTGTTTTCTGGCATAATGATTTCGGCGTGCGCCGCTCGCATGGCTGCGTGAACGTGCTGCCCGAAGACGCCAAGTGGATCTTCCGCTGGACGGCTCCCGCCATCACCCTCGACCAGAGCGAGGCGCGTCTGGAGTGGCCGAACATCGGCGGCGGTTACAGCACCTCCGTGGACGTGGGCGACTTGATCTACAAAGCCTAGCCGCCGGACTTCCGGAACTGCCAAAAGGGTTTCAATACACAATGGATATTTCCCAGATCACCCTCGGGCTTGCCTTCCTTGCCGGGCTGGCTTCCTTCCTTTCGCCCTGCGTGTTTTCACTGGTGCCGGCCTATGTCGGCTACCTGAGCGGGCGCGCCGCCGGGGGGAGAGATCCTCCTCCTCCAACCGCTGGCTCACCTTCAGCCACGGACTGGCCTTTGTTTTGGGCTTCAGCGTTGTCTTCGTCCTGCTTGGAGTGGCGGCCTCGCTGGCCGGGCATTTCCTCTATGACCTGCGCTACTGGCTGGCCAAGATCGGCGGCGTGGTGGTCATCATCTTCGGCCTGCACATGATCGGCGTGTTCCGCATTCCCTTCCTGGAATACGATACCGCGTGTATCCACCGCGCCTGACCGCAAATGGGGCTATCTTTCCTCGGCGCTGATGGGCATCTTCTTCTCGGCCGGCTGGTCGCCGTGTGTGGGGCCGGTGCTCGGCGCCATCCTGACCCTGGCGGTCAATGGTGGTTCGATCTCCCTGGGCGCTTCGCTGCTCAGCGCCTATTCGGCAGGTCTCGCCATCCCGTTCCTTGTGGCTGCACTTGGCATCGGCTGGGTCTCCACAATCTTGCGCCGCTATGCTAAGGTCATGCGCATCGTGGAGGTCGTCATGGGTGTGATCCTGGTGCTGGTGGGCATCATGCTCTTCAGCGGGATCTTTGCTCTGATCGCGCAGCGTGCCCAGTTTTTCTGGATCGATTTTGGCATTTAGTGTTTTTGCCGGGAGCATGAATTGCTTAATGTAACGCTTTACAGCCGTCCGGAATGCAAGCTTTGTGATGAGGTGCGCGCCGACCTGGAGTCCCTGCAGGCGAAGTACCCCCACCGCCTCGCCGAGATCAACATCGAATCCGACCCGATCCTGCTCAAGGCCTTCCTGACCGAGATCCCTGTGGTCGAGGTCGGGCCGTACCGGCTGAAAGCGCCCATCTCGCGCCAGTCCCTCGAAATGACGCTCGGCGCGGCCAGTGACCGGCGCGGCCAGTTGGAAAAAGTGGGCGGGCAGGGCTATGAGCGGCGTGTGGAGCGCGGCAGCCGCATGAGCGGCAGCGACCGCGTTTCCTTCTGGATCTCCCGTCATTTTCTCGCCATGCTGAATTTATTCGTGTTCCTCTATGTCGGCCTGCCATTCCTCGCCCCGGTGTTGATGAAGACCGGGCTGGATGCACCGGCGCGCGCCATCTACACCATCTACAGCCCACTCTGCCACCAGTTCGCCTTCCGCTCCTTCTTCCTGTTTGGGGAGCAGCCCTATTATCCGCTGGCAGAAGCACGTGTGCCGGGCGCGATCACCTTTGAGCAGGCCACCAACATCCACGGCGCGGAGAACCCTGCCGACATCTCCCGCCTGCAAGCGCGCGCCTTTACGGGCACCCCGGCTCTTGGTTACAAGGTCGCGCTGTGTGAGCGGGATGTCGCCATCTATGGCGGCATCCTCCTCTTCGGGTTGATCTTCGCCCTCAGCGGCCGGCGCATCCCCGCCCTGCACTGGGCATTATGGCTGCTGCTCGGCCTCGGGCCGATCGGCTTGGACGGTTTCTCCCAGTTGTTCAGCCAGTTCAACTGGCCCTGGCTGGCGGCCATCCTTCCCTATCGCGAGAGCACGCCTTTCCTGCGCGTCCTGACCGGCGGTCTCTTCGGCCTGGCCACCGCCTGGTTTGCCTTCCCCTATATCGAAGAATCCATGAACGAGACGCGCCAGTTTTTCCTGAAGAAGGCGGCCGTCGTGGCAACCGGGGATTGACCCATGCCTTTCCGCGAAAACGACGGCATCCGTTACCTGACCTTCGATATTTTCCCTGCCTCTCTCCTGCATGGCGTGATCTCGCGCCGCGGCGGTGTCAGCCCTTCCCCCTGGGATTCGCTGAACGTGGGCGGGACGGTGGGGGATGAGCGGGCGCGCGTGCGCGAGAACCGTCAGCGCAGTTTTTCCGCCTTCGGCCGCCAGCTTGCCTCCATTTTTGATGTCTGGCAGGTGCACAGCGCGGACGTGGTCTTCGCCGATGCGCCCATTGACCCCGACACCGACCTGACCAAAGCCGATGTTATCCTCACCGACCGCCCCGAGGTCACCCTCTACATGCGCTTCGCCGACTGTGTCCCGATCCTGCTGCATGATCCGGTCAAGGGAGTAGCGGGCATCGCGCATGCCGGGTGGATGGGAACGGTGCGCGGCGCCGGCCGCGCCGCAGTGGAAGCCATGCAGAGCCGCTATGGCAGCCGCCCCGCCGACATTCTGGCGGCCATTGGCCCCTCCATCGGCCCCGACCACTACGAAGTGGGGCAGGATGTGATCGGCCAGTTTCAGGAAGCCTTCGGCAGCGCTGCCGGTGATCTGATCCATTCCCATGAGGGGCGCACCCATCTCGATCTCTGGGCCGCCAACCAGCGCCAGCTGCAGGAAGCCGGCGTGAAGCAGATCGAGGTGGCGCAGGTCTGCACCGCCTGTCATCTCGAGGATTGGTTCTCGCACCGCGCGGAAAAAGGTAAAACCGGTCGTTTCGGGGCCATCATGGCCCTCATTTAGTGCTGCCCGGCGGGGGTGTAAAATAAGGGCTATGTCCTCAATTGCCGAACCGATCCATGAGCGATATTTGCAGGTCATGGATCGCATTGCCTCCGCCGCCCGCTCTGCAGGACGCGATCCGGACACGGTGCGGCTGGTGGTGGTGACCAAGGCTCAGCCGCTGGAGGTCGTTCGCTCGGTGATCGAGGCGGGGGCGACCATTGTAGGGGAGAATTATCCCGAAGAAGCGGTGGAGAAGGTGCAGGCTCTCGGTTCCCAAACTGCGGTAGAATGGCATATGATCGGCCACGTGCAGGGCCGCAAGGCGGCGCTCGTGGCAGAGCATTTTGCCCTGGTCCATTCCCTGGACAGTCTCAAACTGGCGCAGCGGCTCGACCGCTTCGCCGGTGAATTGGGGAGGACCCTGCCTGTTCTTTTAGAGTTCAACGTGGGTGAAGAAGCGACCAAATCCGGCTGGATGGCTGCGCGCGAGGACCGCTGGGAGGAATTGCTGCCTGCCCTTGCCTCGCTGCTTGCCTTGCCGCACCTGCAAGTTCGCGGCTTGATGGTCATGCCCCCGCTCGGTCAAAAGGCGGAAGAATCCCGCCCCTATTTCCAGCGGACACGCCGCCTTCAGGAGTGGTTGGGCCGCCAGCTCCAGGAAGACCGCTGGCGCGAGCTTTCGATGGGGACCAGCCTGGATTATGAAGCAGCTGTGGAGGAAGGCGCCACCCTCGTGCGGGTGGGCACTGCCATCACCGGTCCCCGGCAGTATTCCAAGGAGTCTTAATGGCGCAAATCGCTTTGACGGTGAAGTTGCTGACAACGCTGTTTATCTGGATCGTGATTGCCTCGGTATTGCTGTCCTACATCCTTGCACCCTATCATCCCATCCGCATGGCGCTGGATCGAATCATCGAGCCTCTCCTGAGTCCCATCCGGCGCATCCTGCCATCCACCGGTATGATCGATTTCAGCCCGCTGGTCTTGATCGTGTTGATCGAGTTCCTCTCGCGCGTGATCATCAGCATCCTGACCCAATGAGGTAACCCATGTCCAACCGGAGTTTTCACCTGCATGATGGCAAAAAAGGCGCGGCCATTGCCGTGCGTGTGACGCCGCGCGCCAGCCAGAACAAGATCATGGAATTGCAGAGCGACGGCACGGTCAAGGTCCACATCACCGCGGCCCCGGTGGATGATGCGGCCAACAAGGAATTGATCAAATTCATGTCGGAGGTGCTGGGTGTGCCGAAAAACCGCCTGGATATCGTGGCGGGCGCCTCGGGCCGCGACAAGATCATCGCCATCCTGGATATGGACGCGGAGACGGTCCAGCGCCGGTTGCTGGCCTATCTGGAATAACACCACCGGCCGCGCAAGCGGCCGGTTTTTTTTATGCCAACATGTCATTGCGAGGCGGTTATCCGGCATTGAAGATGCCGGATAACGACGAAGCAATCTCATGCTTTATTTTGCTGCTTGCTTTCCTCTCTTCCCGGAGTATAATCCCGCCAATTTACCTACCTGTTACAAAGCCAATTGGAGGGCAGAATGACACATATCGTGGATCAGGTTTCGATGGGCGCCATTGTTGTGGTACGCGACCGCCTTTTGGAGCAGCAGGCCCGCGGCCGCAAGGTGCTGCGGCTGGAATCCGGCGACCCGTCCTTTGATATTCCGGTTCACGTCCGCGAGGCCATGGAGAAAGCCTTGCGCGACGGTCAGACCCATTACACTGCTTCGACTGGCATCCCTGCCCTGCGCCAGGCCATCCTGCGCAAGGTCACCGAAGAGAACGGCCTGTCAGTTCCGGATGCTGAACACGTCGTGGTCACCAATGGGGCTATGCACGGCCTGTATATTCTTTTTCTCGCCCTGCTGGAGCCCGGTGATGAGGTCATCATCCCCGACCCCATGTGGACCGAGGTCGCTGAGAACATCCGGCTGGCGGGCGGGAAATCCGTCCCCGTACGCCTGACGCCGGAGAACGGTTACCAATACGATGTGCAGGCAATTGCCGCGGCCATCACCCCGCACACGCGCGCCATCTTCATCAACACACCGCATAACCCCACCGGCGCGGTCAGCTCCCCGGAGACGCTGGAAGCACTGGCAGCGCTGGCGGAAAAACAGGATCTCCTGCTGGTTAGCGACGAGGCTTACGAACATGTGATCTTCGACGGCCAGAAGCATGTCAGCCTGGGCTCACTGCCCGCCGCCCGTGGCAGGACGATCAGTGTCTTCTCCATGTCCAAGACCTATGCCATGAGCGGCCTGCGGCTCGGTTATCTGGCCTTGCAGGATGAAGTGCTGCTGGAACGTATCAAGAAACTGGTGCGCTGTACCATCAACGGGGTGAACTCGGTGACGCAGTACGGGGCGGCTGCTGCCCTGAACGGCCCGCAGGACGCCACCCGCCTCATGGCCGCGGAGTATCAAAAGCGGCGCGATGTGCTCGTCGATGCGCTTGAAGCCTCCCCCTATGTAAAGCCATTCTGTCCCCCCGGCGCGTTCTATGTCTGGGCACCCATCTCCCCGGATTGGCCCGGTTATCAGAGTAAGACCGATGACTGGTCGATGACCAATTACCTGATCGACGCTGCCGGCATCGGATCTTCGCCTGGGTCCGCCTTTGGTGAAGCCGGCGCAGGGCATATCCGCTTCGCCTTCTCCTGCTCGACCCCCCAGGTGGAGGAGGCTGCCGCTTTGCTTCCCGACATCTTTAAAAGCAGCTTCCCAATAATGGATAAAAAGGCTGCGCCTTACTGGCGCAGCCTTTTTTCATGAAGTGGTCCCGTATAACCTGCGATAGATCGAGAATATCTCGTAGATGTTGCGGATGTACTGCCGCGTTTCCTCGAAGCGCACCACTTCCAGGTACAGGTCGGGGTCGCCGCCCGAGATCTCCTTCCATGCCATGGCGTTGCCGGGACCGGCATTGTACGCTGCCAGTGCGCTGAAGGGATCACCGCCCATCAGGTTGAGGTTGGAGGCCAGGTAGTGCGTGCCGAGGCGGATGCTCACGTCCGGCCGGTAGAGGTCATCGTCCACATAGCCGAAAGGCCAGCCGAGCGAGCCTGCGATGCTTGCGCCGGTGCTGGGAATGATCTGCATCAACCCGCGCGCGCCGGCGGTCGAGCGCACGAAGCCTTCAAAGAAGCTCTCCTGCCTCACCATGCTGAACACGAACAAGGGGTCCAGTCCTTCGGCGGCTGCATCCGGGATGATCAGGTCGTTGTAATACAGCCCGTAGCGCACGTGCCCGAAATAGGGCGGCGCCATCATCGATTCGCTGTGCTCGTCCAGCCCTGCCAGCGTCAGCGTCTGCCGCAGCGCAAAAATGGCGGAGCGGTAGAGCCCCAGGTCCAGCAGGTAGTTGCCCAGCCGGTAGCTCTGCACCGGGTCCGTGCTGACCGCCCCGCGCAGGTCCTCGAACTCGAGGCGGGCGTCATCCAGCAGCCCCAGGCTCCACAGTTCCGTGCCGCGGAGCGCGCGCCCATCTCCCGCCAGCTGTCCCAGACCCTTCAGGTCTGTCTCCGCCGGCAGGTTGAAGGTAAGCCGCACCCAGGTATCCGCTGCGGCGCGTTCCGTCTTGAGGTCATAATTCAAGTTGGTAGCCGCGGGGGGGTTGAACGGGTTGGGGTTGGTCATCAGGTCGCGCGCCCGTTCACTGTAATAACCGCCGGGATCCAGGCTCTGCCCCTGCTGCCAGGCCTTCTGCATTTCCTCGACGCTGCCCAGTTGCTGCTGCGTCTTGCCGATCCAGAGATAGGCGCGTGCCCTATCCTCATTGACCAGCGCCGCACTCAGGCTGTGATTGAAAGCCTCCAGCGCCGCCTGGAAGTTTCTTTGCCGGTAGCGCGTGATGCCCGTCTCGAACACAGCCAGCGAAGCCTGATCGCTGGTGGGATATTCGTCCGCCACGCGCTGCCAGGTTTTGGCGGCGTCATCCAGCTGATTGTTGCGTTCCAAAATGCGCGCCGCGCTCATCAGGTAGTCCACCGCATGGGAGGAAGCCGGGAACAGGCCGACAAAATCCGTCAGGGTTTGAGCCGCCTCCGGATATTTATCCAGTTGCAGCCACTGCAAGGTGGCTTTTTCCTCCCAGGCTTCGGGCCATTTGGGATGCGCGGAATAGTTCGTAATAAAGGTGGTGAATTCATCCACCGCCTCGGGATACTTGCCCAGTTCGCGCAGCGTGACGGCGCGGTAGTAATGGGCAGTTCCGTCATTGGTGGGGGTGGCGGCCAGGAAGCGGTCGAGGGCGGCCAGGGCCACATCATACTGCCCGGCATAGTAGTCCACGATGCCGCGGTCCAGGTCGCTGACCTCCAGTTGGGCATCCACCAGTTCCACCAGGCTGAGGTAGGCGTAATAGGAGAGCGGATACTCCTCCACCGCCAGGCGATACTTGCCGAAGGCCTCTTCGCTCCGGCCCAGCGCCTGGAGCGCCTGCCCGGTGAGATAGGTTACCTGGGCTTTGAGGTAGTCGTTGCCGGTGCGGGCGAAAATGCCGTCATAGCGGGCGATGGCGCTCTCGTTATCTCCCGACTTCGCCATCGTCTGCGCGATCTTGAGGTCCAGCGACGTTCCATCCCCAAGCTGGGGAGCCTGGAGGGCAGCCTCATAGGCGGTGAGTGCATCCGCCAGGCTGCCGGAATCACTGAGCGCATCCCCGATCAACTCTTGCGTATAGGCGTCTATTACCCCTGGCCGCTTTTCCAGGAAGGTCTGCCAGGCTGCCACTGCTTGCAGGTTATCTCCGGCTTCCTTGTAGGCCATCCCTTGCAGGAAGTATGCCTCCGGGATGAAGGGGGAGGTGGGAAATTCGGTGATGAAGGCCTGCGCCGCCGAGATGGTCTCTGGGTAACGCTCATCCTCGAACTGGGTGCGCACCTCTCCCCAGCGTGCCGCGGACTGGATCTCGGGGTCGGATGAGTCCTTATAGGCCGACTGGAAGTGCGCCAATGCCAGCTCGAATTCCCCGTTGAACAGGGCATGGTCGCCATTTTCCACCCGCACGATCGGCGCAGGCGTGGGTGTGATGGTGGGGATGGGTGTTGCCGGCGGCGTGACTGTCACGGAGGGGGTCAGCGTCCAGCCGGGCGGGATGGTCGGCAGGCTCGAGCAAGCCGTCACGGCGCTCAGGATCAGGAACCCCAGGAACTTGCGGGCTGATTTCATTCCGTTTTTATAATGGGAAAGCAGGGGGGTGTCAACCCATCCCGGAACTCAAAATGAATTTCGGTGGGCGAGATCAGATGTCCCGTAGCTGGCGCACGTCGTGACGAGGCCAACTGCAAGCCTGCGCTGCGACGCATGGCACTGGCCTGATTTGCTTGGCAAATCACGGGCGTTTCCACAGGAGTGCTAGATCAAGCAAAATCTCCTCATGATCGTGTGATTGCTTCGCCTGTCGCCTCGCTGCGCTCGCCACTTCTCGCAACGACATTCTAGACAAGATTAACACTGCGTGATAAACTCTTTCCGCAATTTCTGGCGCACTCGCGAGAGTGCGCATTTTTCTGCAAGTTGGGATGCCATGGATATTCTTCTCACTGGTTCTGTTGCTTACGATTACTTGATGACCTTCCCGGTCTCTTCAAGGACCAGATCCTTCCCGAGCGGCTGGCTTCCATCAGCCTCTCCTTCCTCGTGGACTCCATGTCCAAGCAGCGCGGCGGCATCGCGCCCAACATCGCCTACAGCATGGCGCTGCTGGGCGGGAACCCGCGCGTCATGGCCACCGTGGGCGAGGATTTCGGCGATTATCGCACCTGGCTGGATGCGAAGGGTGTGGATACCAGCCTGATGAAGATCATCCCCGGCCTCTTCACGGCTTCCTTCTTTGCCACCACCGATCAGGCCAACGCGCAGATCGCCTCCTTCTATCCCGGCGCGATGGGTCAGGCTGCCACGCAGTCCATCCGGGACCTGGCGGCAAGCCCGGACCTCGTCGTGGTTTCGCCCAACGAGCCCGGCGCGATGATGAAGTTCCCCGCCGAATGCCGCGACCTGGGCATCAAGTACCTCTATGATCCCAGCCAGCAGGTCCTGCGCCTCGAAGGGGAGGAACTTGCCCGCGATCATGGAAGGGGCGTATTTCCTCTTCTGCAATGATTACGAATTCGGCCTGATCTCGAAGAAGACCGGCTGGGATCGCCAGCAGATCCTGAAGCATGTCAAGGTGCTGGTGGTGACGCGCGGCAAAGATGGCGCCAACTTATACACCGATGGCGAGGAATACTTCATCCCCACCGTTCCCGAACGCGAGATCGTGGACCCCACCGGCGTGGGCGATGCCTTCCGCGGCGGCTTCCTGATGGGCTATGCTCATGGCTGGGATTGGAAGCTGTGCGGCGAGATCGGCTCGCTGGCAGCGGTGTACTGCCTGGAGCAGCGCGGCCCCCAGAGTCACTCCTATACCCGCGCGGAGTTCGTGGAACGCTTCCGCAAGCACTTCGATGACAACGGACGGCTGGACAGCCTGCTGACCGATTAACACAGCCTCCCAAGGCGAATCTCTATTCTCTTATCTTCTGCAAGGAGTCACCATGAACAATTACGATATCAAAGACTTGAACCAGGCCGAAGGCGGCCGCCGCCGCATCGACTGGGCCGAGCGCGAGATGCCCGTCCTGCGCCTGATCCGCGAGCGCTTTTCCAAGGAGAAGCCGCTCAAGGGCATGCGCCTCTCCGCCTGCCTGCACGTGACCACCGAGACCGCCAACCTGATGCGCACCCTGCAGGATGGCGGCGCGGACGTGGTCCTGACCGCCTCCAACCCGCTCTCCACGCAGGATGATGTGGCCGCCGCGCTGGTCAACCATGTACGAGATCCCCACCTTCGCCATCAAGGGCGAGGACAACGTCACCTACTACAAGCACATCGCGCGCCGCCCTCGACCACAAGCCGCACATGACCATGGATGACGGCGCCGACCTGGTCTCCACCATCCACAAGGATCGCCGCGAACTGCTGACCGACATCATCGGCGGCACCGAAGAGACCACCACCGGCGTCATCCGCCTGCGCGCCATGGCCGCCGACAAGATGCTGCAACTTCCCGGTCATCGCCGTCAACGATGCCATGACCAAGCACTTCTTCGACAACCGCTACGGCACCGGCCAGTCCACCCTCGACGGCATCATCCGCGCCACCAACGTCCTGCTGGCCGGCAAGATCTTCGTGGTGGCCGGCTACGGCTGGTGCGGACGCGGCCTGGCCTCGCGCGCCCGCGGCATGGGCGCCACTGGTGATCGTCACCGAGGTCGACCCGCTGAAGGCGCTGGAAGCCGTCATGGATGGCTTCCAGGTCATGCCGATGGCGGAAGCCGCCAAGATCGGCGATATCTTCTGCACCGTCACCGGCGATATGAACGTGATCGACGAGCATCACTTCGAAGTCATGAAGGACGGCGCCATCGTCGCCAACTCCGGCCACTTCAACGTGGAGATCAACATCCCCGCGCTGGAGAAGATGTCCGACGGGCGAGCCGAACCTGGTGCGCCCGTTCGTCGAGCAGTACGACGACCAAGGACGGCCGCAAGATCAACATCCTGGGCGAAGGCCGCCTGATCAACCTGGCCGCCGCCGAAGGCCACCCGGCCTCCGTGATGGATATGTCCTTCGCCAACCAGGCGCTGGCCGCCGAGTACATGGTCAAGAATGCCGACAAGCTGGAGAAGAAGGTCTATTCCGTCCCGGCCGAGATCGACGCCGAGATCGCCCGCCTCAAGCTGGAGGCCATGGGCGTGAAGATCGACGTACTGACCGATGAGCAGGTGAAGTACCTGAACTCCTGGGAAGAAGGCACCTAGACCGGCTCTTAAGGAGATCAAAACCGCGCGGAGATTTCCGCGCGGTTTTCTTAATTAATTCGGAGGACTTTACTTGCAAAAAAATGTAACGATCGCTTCCAGCATTTTGGATTTGCCGTTTTCATTGACCGCCCGCAGCCAGAAGATAATCGAACCCGATTGCTGATTGACCAACCTGATGAATTCCGAATAAGAGACTGTATCCTTTTCAAAGTCCTTGTAAGGAGCACGATTCTTTTGAAGCTCGAACCCGGTTTCGTTGTTCGAGCGGTCTTCCCAGGAAACCGTGATTTTTACTCCCCGGTACCTTCCCTCCCGGCTGCAGACTGCACTGGCTTTAAGATTTTCTGGTGCTTCCGGTGTAAGTGCGAGCGTGGGTCCCGGGACAAGCTCAGGAAGCGTGGAGATATCACCCTCCTCACGCGCCTGCCCGGCCGCGATCCAGCAGCCCTTATGGCTCGCAGGTTCCATCACGATCCAATATTGGCTCGCGGCATCCTTTCCCACCACTTGTAATTTGTCCCTACCGGGTTGCAGGGTAACAATGGTCTTGTAACCTGGCTCCCGGCCCGCCGGTGCATTCCGTGGTTTCGGAAACACGGACGACAGGCGGAAGAGGGGTGGCTGTGATTGTCGGCGCGGGCACGGTGGGCGTTTCCACCCTCACCGTCGGTGTTGGTGCGGGGGTAGGCGCCGGGCTGCACGAAAAAAGGACCAGACAGGAGGCCATGAGCAGTAGAATGCGTGTTTTGGTTTTCATTTTCTTAACCTCCCTTGCATAAGCCCCGCACTCTTATGAACGTCTCGACCGGTTCGGAAGGACCATATTCATTAAAGGCCTCGATGGAAAGTTTAATGCTCACGGGCATGTCCGGTTCCGGCACAAGCCAATAATCATAATTATTCAGATCCGCATCGAGCTCCGTGACCAGCGCTCCCTCCTTATAAAGACGAAACCCGCTTTCCCCTTTCACCGGCGGCCAGCCAAGTCTGATCAATATGCGGTATTCCACTTTGGTCCCCACGGTACGGTTCCCTGCAATGGGAACACAGGAGGCCCGCGCATCCAGCCGGCTCGGAGCAGGAACGCGTGGAATGATTTTTGTGGGCAGGGATTCGACCATTAGTGTCGGGATGGTCTCTGGGGTTCCAAGGATCGTTGCGTAGCGTGTCTCGATCCAGCAGCGGTCGCTTACCCCGGGAATCCGGATGATCCAGTACTCCCCGCCGCTGTCCTTCGCCAGGACCTCGGCTTTAACCCCTATTCCAAGCACCGCTGCCACTTCATAATCGGCGCCGGGACCGGCATAGCAGGGGATATCGCCGCCTGTCATGAGCGCTGGCGTCGCACTGGCCGGGATGGTTGGCGACGGGCTGGCGGTAGGAGGCTCGGTGACGGTTGGAATGACCGTGGCGACGGGCTGGTTGGATGCCGGGAGACAGGCGCTAAATAGCAGGCTGCAGCCCAGCATGGCAGTGATGGTCCTGAACAGGAAATTCAATGAGATTCTCCTTTCCCCGATCATGGGGAGAAACCTTGGCGGATATCATTTTGAGATTGATCAATACCCGCCTTTCAATACCAATGTTTCCCTTTCCAATATTTTCCACTACCGGGACCAGACCTGATAGTGTCAAAGATATGCAAAACGGATGACAAACTGCAAAACCTCCTTGAGCGGCAGGGCGGAAAAATACCAGCCCTAACAGGACCAATTTCCTCCCCTTCCGCAATCCTCCCGCCTCTGATAAAATACATCTCCGCTCGCCGAACCTTCGACTACGATCAAGACCTCGGCCCTCCGTAGCCGGGGTCTTTGCGTGTATAGACTTACTTGCAGAAATCGAAAGTACCGTTTTATGCTGACCGAACGAACCGACCTTCGTAACATCGCCATCATCGCCCACGTGGACCACGGCAAGACCACGCTGGTGGATTGCCTCCTGCGCCAGGCGCACACCTTCCGCGAGAACCAGCAGGTGGCCGAGCGCGTCATGGATTCCAACGACCTGGAGCGCGAGCGCGGCATCACCATCCTCGCCAAGAACACTGCCATCACCATCCCCGATCCCAGACACCGGCCAGATGGTCAAGATCAACATCGTGGACACCCCCGGCCATGCCGACTTCGGCGGCGAGGTGGAGCGCATCATGAACATGGTGGACGGCGTGCTGCTGCTGGTGGACGCCGCCGAAGGCCCCATGCCGCAGACGCGCTTCGTCCTCAAGAAGGCGCTGGAGCATGGGTCACAAGGCCATCGTGGTGGTCAACAAGGTGGACCGCAAGGACGCCGAGCCGGAGCGCGTCCTCAACGAGACCTTTGACCTCTTCATCGAGCTGGGCGCCAACGACGAGCAGGCCGATTTCCCGGTCATCTATGCCCAGGCCACCGCCGGCCGCGCCGGGCTCACCCCGGATCTCGGTCCCGATCTGCAGCCCCTCTTCGATGTCATCCTGCACAAGATCCCCGCTCCCAAGGTGGATCCCGAAGCTGCCGCTGCAATTGCTGGTCACCACGCTTGGCTATGACGATTACCGCGGCGTGACCGCCGTGGGACGCATCTTTGCCGGCACGCATCAAGGCCGGACAGAAACTGGCGCGCCTGACCGCGGACGGCAAGAACCTGCCCGAGACCGCCCGCTATCTTTACACCTTCCAGGGCTTGAATAAAGTGGAGGTCGACGAGGCTGCCGCCGGTGAGATCGTCTCCCTGGCCGGGCTGGAGGGCATTGGCATCGGCGAGACCCTGGCGGACCCCGCCAATCCGGTCGCGCTGCCCACCATCAAGGTCGAGGAACCGACCGTGCGCATGACCTTCGGCGTGAACACCTCGCCCTTCTCAGGCCGGGAGGGCAAGTGGGGTACTTCCCGCAAATTGCGCGAGCGGCTGTTCGACGAACTGCGCACCAACGTGGCGCTGCGCGTCGAGGAGACCGAATCGGCGGAGAATTTCCTCGTCAGCGGGCGCGGCGAATTGCATCTCGGCATCCTGATCGAAACCATGCGCCGCGAGGGCTATGAGTTCCAGGTCTCGCGCCCCGAGGTCATCTATCACAAAGCCGCTGGACGGCGCCCAGCTTGAG
The DNA here is from genome assembly GCA_963809585.1 of uncultured Chloroflexia bacterium. GTDB lineage: Bacteria > Chloroflexota > Anaerolineae > Anaerolineales > Villigracilaceae > JACPVF01. The sequence continues at coordinate 356,311 of CAWEKL010000003.1, forward strand.
CCTTACGAAGAAGTCCACATCGAGACCAGCACCGAGACCGTCGGCGTGGTGGTGGAAATGCTCGGCGGGCGCCGCGGGCAGATGATGGATATGCAGGATACGGGCCAGGGGACGACGCACCTGGTCTATATCGTGCCGACGCGCGGCCTGCTGGGCTTCCGCTACCAGTTCCTCACCTCCACGCGCGGCGCGGGTACGATGCACACCATCTTCAACGGCTATGACGAGATGGCCGGCCCGATGGCGGTGCGCACCAACGGCTCGCATCGTCGCCTGGGAGGCTGGCACAACCACGGCCTACGCGCTGAAATCCGCTGAAGAACGCGGCACGCTCTTCTATGGCCCCGGCGTGGAAGTGTACGAGGGCATGGTGGTCGGCGAGGCTGCCCGCGGCCTGGACATCCCGATCAACGTCTGCAAGAAGAAGCATCTCACCAATATGCGTTCCTCGCGCGGCGACATGGAGATCCGCCTGACGCCTCCGCGCGATATGTCGCTGGACGAGGCCGTTGAATATTTGTCCGATGATGAATTGCTCGAGGTCACCCCGGAGCATTACCGCATCCGCAAGCGCATCCTGGATACCGATGAGCGCGGCAAGCAGTTCAAGAAATCCAAAGAGATTTCAGAATAAATCATGTCATTGCATCGAAGTATTGACATAAGAAAACAGCCCGGCAATTTGCCGGCCTGTTTTCTTTCTTATAGGCTCTGCATCAGCAAGTGAACGTAACCACCGGTGTGCTGGCAGATCCCACTGCGTTAAAGGCCTCGATGTTGAAGTTCGCGCTCGAGCCGCTTCCTCTGTCGAAGGTCAGCGAATAATCGGAAGTGTCCGCCGGCAGTTCGATGAATACCTTGCCGTTGATGTAGATGCGGTAGCCCGCCTCGTTCGAGGATTTATCCGTCCAGCGCAGGCTCAGCTCCACCTGGTTTTGAAAATTGCAGACATAATCATAGCGCGCTAAGCTCGGCGCTTTCGGCGCGCCGGTGGATGGCGTGGAGGGCTGGGTGACGGTCGGAACGCGGGCTACGTCCCCGGTCGGCGTGGAGAATTCCATCGCGATCCAGCAGTTCCCCGCATCCGTCTCCACCAGCCAGTAGGCGGGATACGAGCCGATGATCTTCAGCTGCTGCCCGGCTCCCACCTGTGTGACGCGTTCAAAGTCGGCGCCCGGGCCGCTGCGGCAATTGGTCACATCCTCCACGGTCAGCCGCGCTTCCCCCAGCGCGGGCGTGGAACTGGGCAGGATGATGATGGCGGTGGGCGTTCCCAGCGGGGCCGCGATGGTGGGGGTGGAAAGCGGTGTCCCCGCCAGAATCGCATCGATGGTCATCGCCGCGGCCGTCTGCATTTGCGGCGGCGCTTCCGGCGTGGTTGTCCCTGGCGCGCTGCAGGCTGTCATGCTCCCCAGCAGCACAGCCATGCACATCATCAGCATCTTCTTCATTTATCCCTCCGCAATTCGTTTATTCATTTCGACTCGGATGCATCCGGTTGAAGACTTCCTGAAGCTCCGGATCGAAGCATTCCGATACCGACTCCATGATGGCCATCGCCTCCACGGTGGGGCGCGCCTGGTGATAACCCCGGTTGCTCGTCAATGCATCATAGGTGTCCGCCAGCCGGATAATCCGCGCACCCAGGGTGATCGCATCCCCGCGGATGCCGCCCGGATATCCGCTGCCGTCGAAGTTCTCATGGTGCTGGAGCACCATCGCAACGACGCGCGGATCGAGGTCGAGTTTATACAGCATGTCCGCGCCCAGCAGGGCATGCTGCTGCATCATCAGGTATTCCGGGGTGGTAAAGCGCCCCGCCTTGTTCATCAGGAAGTCGTTGATCGCCAGTTTGCCGATGTCATGGATGGCCGCCGCGAACCGGATGATGTCCTGTTCCTCTGTGGTCAATTCCAAACTTTGCGCCAGCGCCAGCGACATCGCGCTCACATGCTCCGAATGCCTTCGTGCATGCGGATCGCGCAGGTTCATCAGGTGGACGAGAAAGGGCAGCAAGCGGCCCGGCTGCATGGCAGGCACGAGCCCCGCATTACTCACCGCTGCCCTCCATCCAGGTCGCCATGTAATCCGGGTTCTCCAGTTCCAGCGCGTGCGTGGTTAGATTGAGCGGGTAGAAGGTGTCCACCATCACCGCCAGTTCTGCGGTCTGCTTTTGCCCGATGGAAGCCTCGGTCATGCCGGGCTGCGGCCCGTGCGGCAGGCCGTAGGGGTGCATGCTGATGTCGCAGCGTTCGATGCCCTTGCGCGACATGAAATTGCCCTCAGCGTAATAGATGATCTCGTCCGAATTGACATTCGAATGGTTGTACGGTGCAGGGATGGCCTCCGGATGGTAATCAAAAAGCCGCGGCACGAAGGAGCAGACCACAAAGTTGTGGCCCTCGAAGGTCTGGTGGACGGGGGGAGGCTGATGCACTCTGCCCGTGATCGGCTCGAAGTCCTCGATGTTGAAGATCCACGGATAGAGATAGCCGTCCCAACCGACAACATCGAAGGGATGGTGGTCAAGGATGTGCCGCGAGAGCCGGTCACGCACCTTGATCCGCACCTCGAATTCCCCGCGCTCGGTATGTGTCTCCAGCTCCTCCGGCAGGCGCACGTCGCGCTCGCTGTAGGGGGCGTGTTCCAGCATCTGCCCGTACTGATTGCGGTAACGCTTGGGGGGCTCGATCTGCGAGGGGTTCTCGATGGTGAAGAAGCGCGCCGGCCCGCCCTCGATCTCCATCTGCCAGGTGGTCCCGAAAGGGATCACGATGTAGTCGCCGCTGCGGAAGGGCAGGTTCCCGAATTGGGTGCGCAGCAGGCCGCGGCCCTCATGCACCCACCAGGTCTCATAAGCCTGGGCGTTGCGGTAAAAATAATCCATGCTCCGTGAGGCCCGCGCCACGCCGAGGGTCACATCCCGGTTGCTCAACAGCGGCAAGCGCGCCGAGACGGGATCGCTCCCCAGCGGGGCGTCTTCGGTCTTGAAGGCCCGGTGGCGGATGGGTCCGAAGTCCACCGTTTCCGGCAGCATGGGACCCAGGTCTTCGGTCCGCACGACGCGCGGCGGCAGGAAGTGATGGTACAGGATGGACTGAAGGGAGGAGAATCCTTCCAGGCCCATCAGTTCCTCGCGGTACAACCCTCCGTCGGGTTTGCGATACTGGACATGGCGTTTATGGGGTATCTGGCCGAGCTTGTGATAAAAAGGCATGCTTTACCTCCAACGATAAAAGTGGTTAAAAAGTTCCCCTCTCGCGCCTCCCCGCCTTGGCGGGTTATTCCTTGGCAGCCTGGTTCATCAGGTCGGAGTAGGCGATGTAGGTATAAGAGTGCCGCGCGCGGGCCTCGCTCATGGCGGTTGCCGCCTCGGCCAGCAGCTGCCCCGAAGAGAGCACCGAGCCGCTGTTCTGCGTGGTCAACCCCACGTAGGCATTACGCTTGTTGGAAAGCCTCCCCGTGGACAGGCTGCGCGTGGTGCGGTAGCTGGCGAGGATGCGCTCGGCTACTGCCCGGCATCCCATTTCGTCCGTGGCGGGTAGAAGGACCAGGAAATCGTCCTGGTAATGCGCAGGAACATCCGATATACGCAGCGTGCGGTCCAGCAGGCTGGTCATGGCCTCGTGCGCCTGCCTGCGGAACTCCACGGTGACATCCTCGCTGATCAAGGTCAGATGCACCAATGAGATCGGGCTGGGATAACGCTTGACCCGCGCGATCTCATAGCTCAGCAGTACCTCGAACACATCGAAAGCATACAGCCCGGTGGTGCTGGCTAGGTGGCGTTTGTTTTCCATGTTGGGCTCCGCTGTCGAGGTCCAAAGGCTTGCCGTCAGGGCAGGTTTACGTACAGGGATTGCATCAACGTGTCCAGGTCGTTCAGGTTGGGCGTGAATTTCTCCGGACCGGTGCTTTCCAAATGGATGCGCACCGCTTCCACATAGGCGGGCATTTTGGTGAAATCGTTCCAGTCGAACGGCACCCCGTCGGAGGGGATGGGCGTGTCCGGTTTTGAGTCTGCACCCAGGAAGGTGGCATTCACCGGCAGCACCGCCGATACGTAATAGCGGCCGTCTGTCGTCAGCCCCTGGAAGGTGTAGAAGATCTCCTGATTGTTGATCGGCAGCGGCGCCTGGTCGAACTGCGTCAGATAGCGCACGCCCTGTCCGTTGCGGAAAGAGAGCGGCGACGTGTTCGAACGGAAAACCTGGCTGGCGTCATTGAACGGGAGGAACGGCATTTTTGGGGGCAGCGTGTTCGGGGAAGCCATGAAGGCTTGCAGGTTCGCGATCTCCTGCGCGACCGCCGGGCTGATCTGGCTGAACTCCGCCACCGGATAGACCGAGATCCCCGGCTCCATCATGGTTCCCTGCACCGCGTAGCCTTGCAAGGCCAGATGGATGTAGGCCGGGTGCCTGCTCCAATCCGGTCCCTGATCTGAGCTGGTGTCCGGCTGGTTTTCGATCAGGACGCTGCCAGCGATATTGTTGGGGATTACCACGCTGACCTCGGGCGTGGAGACAGGCACCGCTTCAGTGGGCGGCGGAAGAGTCGGGCCGGGCGGTGTGGCTGTCGGAGGGGAGGCAATGGGCGTGGTCAGGCTGCAGGCCATGACACTCAATACAAGGGCGGAAATTGTAAGGGTTACTTTGTTCATGGTTCTTCAAGTATACATCAGGAGGCAGCTGGCGCGATCTGGTTGCGCAGCACGCCGATCCCCTCGATCTCCAACTCGACCACATCCCCATGCTTCAGCCAGGGCCCTTGCCGCCGGGTCAGTTCCAGCAGGCAGCCGGTCCCGACCGTGCCGGAGCCGATCACGTCGCCGGGCTGAAGTTCCACGTTTTCCGAGGCGCGCGCAATGATGTCGCCAAAGGACCAGTACATATCCTTCATGTTGCCGCGCGAGAGCTCGCTGCCGTTGACGCGCGCGATCATCGGCATGTCGAAAATGCCCGGGCGCATGGTGGCGCGCTCGGCCAGTTCATCGATGGTCACCAGGTAGGGGCCGAGGGAGGAGGCGAAGTCCTTGCCCTTGGCCGGTCCCAGCCCCACGATCATCTCCTCGCGCTGGACATCGCGGGCAGACCAGTCGTTGAAGATGGTGTAGCCGAAGATATGCCGGACCGCCGTTTCCGCCGGGATGTCACGACCGCCCCTGCCAATGACGGCCGCGATCTCCAGCTCATAGTCCAATTCCGATGTATAGGACGGGCAGGGGATCTCGTCGTTCGGTCCAAAGATATTGCCCGGGTTGGTGAAGTAAAAGACCGGAAACTTGTACCATTCCGGAGGCACATCCCGCCCTCGGTTGGCATTGGCGGTCTTGACGTGCTGCTCGAAGGCATAGCCGTCCCGCAGGCTGACCGGCTTGAGCGGCGCGTGGAACTGCACGTGCGCGATGTGGATCGGCGTGGAGGATATGTTCTGCGCCGCTTCCTCTGCTCCGGCCTCGATCACCGCCTGCATGTTCGGATAGGGCAGGGCATACACCCGCCCGTTCTTCACAACGCCCGGCTTGCGTTCCCCGCCCGGCTGGGTGGAATAGGTGGCGAGGATCATCTACAGATTACCCCGCCGCTCCTGCTCCATTTCGATCGATTCGAACAGCGCCTTGAAGTTGCCCTTGCCGAAGCCCTTTGCGCCGTGGCGCTGGATGACCTCGATGAACATGGTGGGGCGGTCCTGGATGGGCTTGGAGAAGATCTGCAGCAGATAGCCCTCATCGTCGCGGTCCACCAGGATGCCCAGGTCGTGGATGGCCTCCAGGTCCTCTTTGATCGTGCCCACCCGCTCGGGCAGCACGTCATAGTACGTGTCCGGCACGCGCAGGAATTCAATGCCGCGCGCTTTCAGTTCGCGCACCGTTTCGATGATGTTGCCGGTCATCATGGCGATGTGCTGGACGCCGGGGGTCAGGTAGTAATCCAGGTATTCCTCGATCTGGCTCTTCTTCCGGCCTTCCGCCGGTTCGTTGATCGGGAACTTGACGCGCCCGTTGCCGTTCTGCATGACCTTGGACATCAAGCGCGGAGTATTCGGTGGAGATATCCTTGTCGTCGAAGTGCAGCAATTGGCGGAACCCCATCACCTGGTGATAGAAGTTCACCCACTCGTTCATCTTGCCCAGCTGCACATTGCCTACCATATGGTCCACGGCCGCCAGCCCGGTTGAATTCCGCATCCTTGTCCTTGATCGGCCGGTAGCCGGGGGCGAAGACGCCCTTGTAATCATCCCGGTCCACGAAGACATGCAGCGTTTCACCGTAGGTCTGGATGGCCGAGGTGCGATAGATGCCATAGTCGTCTTTCTCTTCGCGCGGCGCCCAGGCAGACCGGCCCCCGCGCGCAGTGGTCTCCTTCCAGGCCTTTTCCACGTCGTCCACTTCCAGCGCGATGACCTTGACGCCGTCGCCGTGCAGCATGTGATGCGCTGCCACCGGGCTGCTCGGCCCATAAGGGGCGGAGAAAACGAGGCGGATCTGGCCGGATTGCATCACGTACGAGGCAGACTCCCGGTTGCCTGTCTCCAGTCCGGAATAGGCTACTGGTTGAAAGCCGAATCCCTTCCACCAGTGATACATGGCATGCTTGGCGTTACCGACATAAAAATGCAGGTGGTCAATGGATTTGATCTGGAGAAAGTCGGCTTCCTCCGTAATCGGTCGCGATTCACTTTTAGATTCGAGTTTGGTCATGGCTCCTCCGCAGGCTGAATTATCCCGATTTTACGACAAAGGGAGTCCGATTGCAAAGAGGACATCAGACTACGGCTCCATTAAGAGGAACGAATCAGGCTGCGGCTTTGACACGCACCTTCCGGCCGCCGGTCATGGCCAAAAGTTGCGCCGGGGTCAGCTCGAAAATGGCGTTGGGGGTTCCGGCAGCCGCCCAGATTGTGTCGTATAGCAGAAGATCTTCATCCAGGTAGGTCTCCATGGGCTGCGCATGTCCCAGCGGAGGCACTCCGCCAATGGCAAACCCGGTCACGCTGCGCACGAAATCGGCTTCCGCGCGCCGATCGGCTCGCCGGCGTACTGCGCGATCAGTTTCTCGTCCACCCGGTTGGCCCCGCTGGTCAGCACGAGCAGCGGCTTTCCGCTGGTCTTCCCGCGAAAGATCAGCGACTTGGTGATCTGCCCCAGCTCGCAGCCCGCGCGGTCGGCAGCTTCCTGGGCGGTGCGCGTGGATTCGGTGTGCTCGATCACGGTCAGGCCGTAACCCTGCGCCAGCAGCAGGTCCTGGATCTTCTGCGCTGAAGGGGATAGCGTTTGCGGCATGGCTCCTCCGTTTTGCAAAAAGGTAACAGGAAAGGTCGCGTAATCGTAATATTCTATACATACGGTTTTAATCAGTCAAGTTGCCTGCCGGGATGCTGGAGACGAAGGAGCTTTAATGAACGCACTGATGGATTTTGGAGCTGCGCTATTCGAGTTGTTGCTGGTGGCCGGCCTGGCCGTCCTGGGCCTGCGTGAATCCGCTTCTGGAGGTGAACGCCGCGTCCCGAAGCGGGTCCGCGTCCGCAGTGAGCGGCAGAACCAGCGGCCCCGCTGACGCATGCCGCTTCACAGCCGCCTGCCCGCTCAGGGGGACATCCTCCAGGCGGCAGGCGGAGGCTTCTTCCTCATCTTCACCTGGGCGCTGAGGGGATTTCTCTACCAATTATCCTCTTTGCTCCTCTATCATTCCGTGGGGGATATTTTCGCGATTCTTGCCTATATGCTGGCGCTGGCCCTGCTGGAAACATTTGCCGTGCTTGCCATCCTGATCGCCCTTGCATCCCTCCTGCCCGCACACTGGCTCCGGCAGGGGTTTGGTGGTAAGGCCTTCCTCATTCTGCTGATCGGAGGAGCTGCATCTACCGCGCTGGCCTCCTACCTCTCGCAAAAGATGACCGCTTTCCTTCCGCTCGCAGGCGGGCTGGCGCTGGCGCTGCTCCTGTTGGGCAGCTCCTTCCTGCTATTGGAGCGCCTGCCCGCCGCGCGCCGCGCCCTCGGCGGATTTCTTGAACGGCTCAGCATCTTCGCCTGGATCTATTTACCCCTGGGCATCCTGAGCCTGCTGGTCGTCTTGATCCGCAACCTGGGTTAGCCTTTTGACAACCTCGATCCCCTCCCGCCGCGATTTTCTCAAACTGGCTGCTCTGACTCCGGCTGCCTGGCTGGCGCCTAAAGCTGCCCCATTGCAAACGCCCAATGTCATACTGATCGTCTTCGATGCCTGGTCGGCAAACCACCTCCAGTTCCTCGGCCATCCGCGCCAGACCATGCCCAACCTGGAACGTTTCGCCGCCAATGCCATCGTCTATCACAACCACTACACCGCCGGAACCTTCACTGTCCCCGGCACCGCTTCCCTGCTCACCGGGCTGCACCCGTGGACGCATCGCGCCCTGGCGCTGGGCTTTGGCGGCATTGCCCGCGGCGCAGGAGGAGCACCATGCCTTTGCGGTCTTCCACGACACCCATTCCACCCTCGGTTTCGCACAGAATAAATACGCCGATATCTTCCTCTATCAGTTCGAGCGCCACCTGGACCGTCACATCCGCGCCGGAACCTACAATCTGGAGGACGCGTTCCTCTATGACCTGCCCCTGTTCCGCAAGGACACGCGCATCGCCTTCGACAGCCTGGAGAAGAATGCCGGTTATCAGGATACGGATCAGTATTCCTCCTCGCTTTTCTTCAGCCCGTTCGCTCGACTGCTGGAACAGGCCTCCAAGTCACGCCGGGCGCGCGGTCTGAATGAGCTGTATCCTCAAGGCCTGCCGGATGACACCGAGCAGTACACGCTTTCCCAGGTCGTGGACGGCGCGCTGGACCTCCTGCATGGGCTGAGCGAGCCGGCCTTTGCCTACCTGCACTTCTGGACGCCGCACGCGCCGTATGCCCCGGAAAAACCTTTTTCGGGGTGCTTCAGCGGCGGCTGGCAGCCGCAGCAAAAGCCCATTCACCGCCTATCCTGGGACAAGTTCTCCTTTGAGGAACTGCGCGCCGCCGACCAGGCCTATGACGAGTATATCGCCAGCTGGGACGCGGAGCTGGGCCGCCTGTTCGATGATCTGCGATCCTCCGGCCTGATGGAGCGCAGTTATATCGTCATCACCGCCGATCACGGCGAACTGAACGAGCGCGGCGACAAGGGGCATTTCACGCCGCTCATCTTCGACCCGCTCATCCATGTCCCGCTGATCGTCTCGCCTCCGGGGCAGGTGGGACGCGAGGATGTCCACGCCTTCACCAGTTCCGTGGATGTGCTGCCCTCACTGGCCCATGCCGTGGGAAAGCCGATCCCCGCCTGGCCGGAGGGGAGGCTGCTGCCCGGGCTGGGTGGGATCGAGGACCCGGCGCGCGGCGTATATTCGATGGACGCCAAGCAGAACTCCGCCTTTGCCGCTCTGACGAAGGTAACGCTGTCCCTGACACGCGGCCATAACCGGCTGGTCTATTACCACTATCCCGGTGTTCAGCAGTTCGAGTTTTATGATCTGGCGGCAGACCCCGATGAACTCACCGACCTCTATCCAGCGCAGCCCTCTCTCGCATTACAGATGAAAGAGGAAATGCTGGCGAAACTGGCGGAGGTGAATCAGAGATAAGGTTAAACGGCAGGATTCCCTTTCACTTCGATGCGCTCTAAATGAAGTGAGTAGTCAGGGAAAAGGTCGGGGGTTAGGTCCGAACAAAAACCTCCACGCATTGCCGCCTCCGCTGTACAATCACCGGAACCATTACCGAGGAGACCGCATGCCTTCTGAAGAGGAAGTCTATCGCCAGCACGCCACCGAATACGAGGCGCTCATCGCCGCGGAGGATTTTCAGGGCAATATCCTCCGCGCCCTGGAAGACATTGCTCCGCCGGATGGACCCGATATCCTCGACCTGGGCGCGGGGACAGGACGCCTCGCCGGCCTCCTTGCGACGCGTGCAAAATCCATCCGAGCCTTTGACTTATCCGCGCACATGCTGACGGTGACGCGCGAGAAATTGCTTTCTCTTGCCCCCGGGCGCGGATTGGCCGCGGCTGCCGATCATCGCTTCCTGCCCCTGCCGGCCGCCTGCGCAGATTTGGTCGTCTCAGGCTGGAGTGTGAGTTATCTTGCCGTCTGGAATCCCGCGCGCTGGCGTGAGGAACTGGATGCCTGGATGGATGAGATGCGCCGTGTGCTGCGCCCCGGCGGCAAGGTTCTGCTGTTTGAATCGCTGGGCACCGGCAATGACTTCCCCCGGCAGCTTCCTCATCTGGAGAATTTCTATTCCTGGCTGGACGAGACAGGCTTTAAGAACACCTGGATCCGCACCGATTATCGATTTCGGCTCGGTGAGCGAAGCCGCCCGCCTGGCCGGATTCTTCTTCGGCGAGGAGATGGGCCGCCGCATCGAGGCCGAGGGCATGACCGTCCTTCCCGAATGCACCGGCGTCTGGTGGAAGACCGTCCCCTGAGCCTTACGCCTGAACCTTAAACCGGTTCCTCGCGGCCATAACCAGCCCAAGGAGGACAAGGCCGATACTAGCCCCAGCGAACAGCCACTTGAGAAAGGTGCTCCCCGCGGTCAGCCAGCCGAGCAGCGCCGGGGTGGATGGGTACACCGAAAGCATCCCAACAATGCCCAGGTTCTCCATGAGATCGAAGAACCACCCTCCCAGCGGCAGGACGTTCCATCTCTGCATCCGGCTGTGAGAAGGGAATCCCCGCCGGAACAGCCACGAGATCAGCAGGCAGAACAGCAGCGTGTAGATCACCGGGTAGAGGATATCAATGGAAAGCTCGAAATTTCGATAAAAGATCGCGCCCGTAATCGCCATACGCCGCGACCATTTCATAAGCCCTCGCCGGAATATAAACGAAGAGCAGGTCAATCGGCCCCGGGCCGCCGGCATCAAATTTCATCATGGCCTGTCCCAGCGGGAGGATGAGGATATCAAAGACCAGATTCAGAATAAGCAGGATGAAGATCAACCAGCCTTTGGCGGCTTTGTGCAGAATATTCGAAAAGCGTATTAGCATCCTTGTTCTCCCTCTAACAAAATAAATGTCATTGCGAGGCGGGCGTCAGCCCGACGAAGCAATCCGCAACACTAATTACCCGGATCATAATTGCAAAAGATTGCTTCTCCTCTCGCCTCACTCGGGTTCGCAATGACACCCAGAAACTCTATATTGCCAGCTCCCTCACCAGCCGCGGGATCTGCCGTGTGGCTTCCGTGTTCATCTGTTCATATTCCTTCACCGAGCTCAGCCTGTCCGCCATCTTCTGCGGGTCTGCCGCCAGCGACGCGACCAGCTCCTGCTGATCCTCCCTCCGGAGCGCCACCCAGCCCAGCCTGTGCCGCTGGATGAACTCCAGGTTGACCTGCTCCTGCCCCGGGATGTAGGCAGTGGCGATGAACGGCTTTCCCAGCGTGAGCGTTTCGAAGAGCATGTTGGGTCCCGCCTTGCCCATGACCACATCCGCGGCCATCATGTACGGCGCGATCTGCTTTGTGAAGGGCAGGGGGTATAGATTCTCCCGGCCTGAGAATTGCTTGAGCAGCGTTTCGTTCGACCCGGCCGCCATGATGACCTGAACGCCGCGAAGTTTCAGCAGGGATTCCACGGTCTGGGAAAATCTGGCCGCGCCCTCCCCGCCGCCCTGCGCGAACACGGTGAACTTTCCGGGTTGGAGGCCCAGCTCCGCCAGCGGAACCGCGCGGCCCTCCTCCCGCGCCTCATGGAACTGCCGCCGCACCGGCCAGCCCGTGAAGTGCAGCCGGGCGGGATCGAACCCTGCGGCCAGCGCCTGTTGGTAGGTCTCGCGCGTGGGCGCGAAGGTGACCGCCGCGCGCTTTTCGGTCAGCCACGAATAATGCACCCCGTTCGGGTCCGAGAACAGCATCACCAGCGGGCGGTCGAGTTTCCAGCGCCGCATGGCGAAGGTCACCTCGCTGGTCAGGAAGGGATAGGTGCTCATCACGATATCCGGGTCGTTCTGGCGCAGGGCGCGCGCCACCCGCCGCGCCATCATGACGCTGGAGACGGCATGCGCCGCACGGGCGCGCCGCCTGCCGTCCGAGAGCTTGAACTCCGCCTCCCAGAGCCATAGCGCGTGGCGGCTGACCGTGCGATAATGCCAGTGGACGACTCCCGGCTGCGGGTCGAGGATGGTGATCTCGAACGCATCGGCCAGCAGGTCATAAAGCGCCTCGGCCAGGCTGATGTGCCCGCCTCCGGTGCGCGAGGCGAAGATCAATATTTTTTTCATTGGGTGATCGAATGCTCGGTTTTCAAATGGATGGCTCTGGGCCGCCCCTGCTCTTGATCCATGGCTTCGGCATTTCGTTCCATATCTGGGATGAATTGCGCCCGCGCCTGCGCGACCATTTTACTCTGATAATGGTCGAGCTGCCCGGCATCGGCCGTTCGCCCGCGCCGCCCGGCGGCACGATTTATCTGGATTGGGCAGTGGAGGGACTCGAGGAACTCCGCCGCCATCTGGGAGTGGAGCGCTGGCGTGTGCTCAGCTATTCCTCCGGAACGCGGCTCGCCGAGCGTTATCTGAATGCGCACCCGGAAGTGGTGGAACGCGCGGTGTTTCTCTGTCCGGCGCAGACCAACCGCCTCTCTGCGGCCGCGCTGCGCGCCGCCATCCGGATGGACCGCCGCTTCCCCCACGTGGGCAACTGGGTCCTTTCCGGCTCGCGCTTCAAGTTCCTTTTGGAATTGCTGGGATTTAATCTGAAACGCAATCCGCTATCAAAGGTGTGGTACGGGGAGATCACCTCGCAGCCGGTGGACATCCTCAAGGAGACATTGCGCAGCATCCCGCGCGGCGGCTCGCAAAAGTTCGATCTCCCCGCCAATCTTCCCATCCTGTTCGTCTGGGGCAGCGCCGACCTGATCACCGCCTCGCCGCGCAGGGCATCCGGCCGGAATGCGCTGGTGCATGCCAGCCACAGCGCGCCGCAGACCGCCGCGCAGCAGGTGGCAGACCAACTGCTGCCTTTCCTCACTGGTGATGTCAGCGGATGAACGCCGCTACCTGATGCGCTTGCGCATCTAGGATGCGCTGGTAGTGCTGCCCGAGGATCTCCATCGAGGCCAGCGCGCCGGTCTCGAAATACCCCGCCTCGGTCGTCTCGCTGCTCAGTCCCAGTTCGCCGCCGAGTCACCCGCGCCTCAAATGACAGCGCCACCACGTGCACTTTGTTCCCGTCCGGATAAATGACCAGTTGGTCGGGATCGCTGTACACCCCGACCAGCCGCACGACCTCGACCTCCAACCCGGTCTCTTCGCGCACCTCGCGGATGCAGGCCTCTGCCGCGCTCTCGCCCGCGTCGATGGCCCCGCCTGGCAGGCACCACATGCCGTTATCGGTGCGCCGGGTTAGCAGCACCCTGCCGCCCTCGTCAAAAATCACCGCGCTGGTTCCGAGGCGGATCCTGCCCTCCTTCGCCAATCGCGGCCCGCGCAATACCTGTGTCTTATTCATCGGCCCTCATGGGAATCAAAAGGGCGGGCCATCCGGGATCGACCCGCCCTTGGAGCGTGTTATTTGATGAACGTCCCTTCGCGCAGTTCGTTCAAGGTCTGCTGGATCTCCTCCATGGTGTTCATCACGAATGGGCCATAGGGGAAGATCGGTTCGCGGAAGGGCGCCCCGGCGATCAGCATGAAGCGCACAGGCTCGGTGTCCGTCTCCACTTCGATACTGTCACCCTCGCCGAAGACCAGCATGCGCACCGCTTCGACCTCCTCGCGGTCCGCGCCGAACTTCCCGCGCCCTCGAATACATAGGCAAGGGCGGTATGCCCGCTGGAAACCGGCAGGCTGAACTTTGTGCCGGGGTCCAGTTTCACATCCATGTAGAGCGGGGAGGCAGCGATCTCGGTCACCGGGCCGCCGGTCCCTTCCACCTCGCCCGCCACCAGGCGGATGGTCGCGCCGTTCTTTTTGACGGAAGGGATGGAAGCGGCGTTGACCTCCTGGTAACGCGGCTGGCCCATCTTCTGCGCGGCGGGCAGGTTCACCCACAGTTGGAAGCCATAGATGACCCCGCCGGGGCCGCGGCGCGGCATTTCTTCGTGCATGATCCCGCGGCCGCTGGTCATCCACTGCACATCGCCCTCGCCGATCAGCCCGGCATTGCCCAGGCTGTCGCGGTGGTTGACCGTGCCTTCCAGCATGTAGGTGACCGTCTCGATGCCGCGGTGCGGATGCATGGGGAAACCGCGGATCGGGCCTTCGACCGGATCGTTAAAGGCGAAGTGATCGAAGAGCAGGAAGGGATCGTATTCGTTCGAGCGTTTCGGGCCGAAGGAACGGCGCAGGAGCACTCCCGCGCCTTCAATGACAAATTGTGGATCGATGATCTGTTTAATAGGTCTGGTTTGCATGAGGTCTGGACGATCCATTTTCGGATTTGCTTACCCTTCCCTTGTGCTCTCCAGCCAGCGCAGGACGGCCGCGCGGCTGCGCGCGTAATCAGGGTCTTTCGTCGGTCACCTCCAGCCGCAGCACTGTGCGCGGCGGAAGTGAGGCAAGCCACTCCTCGAGATATGCCGCCAGCATCTCGGTGTCCGCCTCCGAGGCGATGTTGATGCGCGCCCGTCCTCGCAGGCGGGCGCGCAGCGCCTCCGGGCTGGCGTGCAGCGCGATGACGCGCTCCGGCGTCGGAAGCCAGCCGCGCGCCAGTTGATAAAATCTCGCGCAAAGGTCGAACTCCGCCTCGCTCAGCCATCCGCGTGCCCGGAACAGGCGCGTGAATCCGTGAAAGTCGAGGTCCAGCCCGCCATCGATGAGGCCGGGACGCGTCCCGCCGCGCAGGCGCTGTTCCTGCTCGGCGCGCAGCAGCAGGTAATCCAGCTGGTTGGCCAGCGCGTAGCGCGGCTCCTGCTTGAAGAGAGCCTGGAATGGCCGCCCGGCGTGTTCCTCCAGTCCCTCGGCAAAATCCCCGTTCGCATTCAAAGCATGCAGGAGGGTGGTCTTGCCCGCTCCGCTGGGACCGACGATGGCGATGAGTGGATTTGCCGGCATGGGCTCGCCTCCTCAGGGGACGGGCTCCAGTGTCAATTCGCCGCGCGCCAGCAGCAGCACTGCCAGCAGGATCAGCCCTCCGCCTGCCAGCGCGGCCGGGGGCAGAGCCTCGCCGAGCAAGGCTGCCGCCAGAACCACCGTGACGACCGGCTCGACGGTCGAGAGCATCGAGGCGTTGGTCGGGCCGATGCGCTTCATCCCGGCCAGGAAGGTGACCACCGGGATGACGGTTGCGATAATGATGATGCCCGCCATCACCCACCATCCGCCCGCGCTCGTGGGCAGGTGCGGGCCGTGGAGCGCGGCAAGCAGCGTGTACACCAGTCCCGCCGAGGCGAAGATGACCATGGAAGATTGGACCGAGGAAACCTGCTTGAGCACGCTCGCGCCCACAATGATATAGACGGAATAAATGCCCGCCGCGGCCAGCGCCAGCAGGATGCCGTTCCAGCCGCCGCCCTGCGGGTTGGCGGTGAGCGCCGCGCCCAGCGTTGCCAGCAGCAGCGCCATCACCTTCAACGCGGTGAACTTTTCCTTGAGGAACAGCGCCGAGAGCAGGGCCACAATGGCCGGGTAGAGATAGAGCAGCAGCGCCACCAGTCCTGCCGAGGCATAACGGATGGCGGTCAGATAACAGAAGGACTGTCCGACGTAGCCGAGGGCGCCCATGCCGATCAGTTGGAGCAGGACACGGCCGCGCGGCAGTGATTGCCGCCGCAGGATCAGCAGCGCGGCCATCAGCAGCGCGCCCGCCAGGAAGCGGATCGCCAGCAGCGTGAAAATATCCAACCCGGCGGAATAGGCAAAGTGTCCAAGGATCGCCAGCGTCCCGAAGGACGCCGCGGAAACGATGATCAGAGCCGCGCCGATAAGTCGCTGCATTGCGTTAGGTTCGCTGAACTATACCCGATTGTGGGGATTATGCCAATTCGATGCGGTTGCGGCCGGTCGTCTTGGCAAGAATCAAGCCTTCGTCCGCGCGCCGCAGGCAGTCGGTCAGGCTCTTGTCATCGGAGTGCGGGCCCGTGATTCCCGCGCTCAACGTGACCGGCGGGGTGCCTCTGACGACTGTCGGTGCATAGGCCAATGCCCACTGCTCGCGGATGCGCTCCAGGATGGCTGCGCCCTCGCGGATGCCGGTCTCAAGGAAGATCACCAGAAATTCATCGCCGCCCAGCCTGCCGAAAAAGTCCTGAGCGCGGACATGCCGCGTGACCACTCGCGTGAAGTTGACCAGCGTGCTGTCTCCGGCCAGGTGGCCCTGCCGGTCGTTGATGGATTTGAAACCATCCAGATCGATGATGGCGATGCTCAGCGGCCTCTGAAACCGGCGGGCGCGCTCGAACTCAGCGGCTAGCCGTTCCATGCACACCCTGCGGTTGGGGATGCCGGTCAGGTCGTCCTGCGTCGCCAGCCGTTTTAATTCATGCATGGAGTTGTTCAGGTTGTTCTCGAACCGGCCGCCGACCCTCCACAAGGCGACACCCGCCATGAAGGTGAGAAGTGCGTCCACCAGCAGCCCTGCCAGGTCAAAGGTTTTATTCGGAGCGCCAAATAATAGATGCGGAAAGTCGCAGTACTCAGCCAGCGCCAGCATTAAAACAAAAACGCATAGGCTGCCGATCAGCCAGATGCGCCAATGCTTCGCTTTTCCGCCCATTCCACCCATCTATGCTCCGATCGCCAGTGTCACAATGCTGATAAAAAAACGTCCTCTCCCGGTTTTCAAGACGCAAAAGGATATAGGCGGATTATACGTTTTTATCCAGCAAATCCACCCTGTGACTGCTTGCAATCAGTTAACAGAACAGGTCAGAGCGCCTCAACCCTCGTTCTTCACACCCCACCATTTGGACAGGTGCTCTCCCGGCCGCAGCGGCTGGTCGGCATAGTGGGAAACATCGTTGAAGAGCATCAGGCGCGCCCGAACGGGGTCCTTGAAATCCATGATGTTGAGGCATGCCGGAGCCTGGTCCAGCCGGTCCCGGTAGCCGCGGGCATCGAAGCCCAGCAGGCTGCTGATGACCAGGCGCAGGGTGGCCTTGTGTGAAACGACCAATACGTTGCGGTCCTTGTGCTGCAGGATGATCTCGCGCAGCACCGGCAGGACGCGCGCCAGCACACTGATGCCCGATTCGCCGCCTTCCGGCGCGAAGGTGAAGGGGTCCTCCTCCCAGGCCTGGTACTCGTTGCCGAACTTTTCCTCCACCTCCGTCCGGCTCAGCCCTTCCCAGTGCCCGTGGCTGATCTCGCGCAGGGCGGAATGCGGGATGGGTGTCAGGTTGTGCGGAAGCGCCAGAATGTTCGCCGTCTCCATCGTCCGGTCCAGCGGGCTGGCATAGACAGCCGCCAGATGGTCGTCCGCCAGCCGTTCGGCCAGTCGCTGCACTTGCATGCGCCCGGCATCGGAAAGAAAAACGTTCTGTTCCCCGGAGAAACGGTCTTCGGTGGTCAGGGGAGTGGCTCCGTGCCGGACAAGGTAGAGGCGTGTGGTCATGCTTTTATCCCTGACTCACTTTTCTTTGATTCGACGTCATGCACTGCGAAGTTCAGAAATTCCTCCAGCACCTTCAGGTCCACGTCCGATAATCTCTTGATATAAAGGCAGCCCTTGCCAAGTTTATATTTGCCGAGTTTGGAAAGCATGTCCCCATGCTGATAAAGTCCCAGCATCACATACAGCGTCAACGCCGCCTTGCGCGGGGAAAAACCAATGATACAGGTGTCGCCCTCGTGACCGCTGGCGTACTTGTAGTGATACTCTCCAAAGCCGACAATGGACTCGCCCCACATTTTGGGAGAGAACCCGCTGGCCTTCTCCATCATCTTGACCAGTGCCTGCGAATCCTTTCGTTTTTGCTCGTCCTCGACCCCCTCCAGGAATTTTTTGACACTGGCTTCCGTCTTCTTGGTTTTAATTTCAACCATCTCTTATTCTCCTATAAATCTATTTTGCGAGGGGTTCAGGTTCCCTTTATTTTATCCGAAACCCGGATGAATACGCATGGATGGGAATCCAAAAGAGCTGTCCCTGCGTTTCGGGGGCAGCGGCGGAGGGAGGGATTCGGTTCAGAATTGAGGGCTGGCTGGCGGCTTAACCGGCCTGTGTACCAGCGCGATTACCGCCGGCCAGAACAGTGTGACGACCCAGAGGCCTAATATCGCCGAACTGCGTATCAAATTCACGTACCAGGCCTCTACACCGCCCGCGGGCAGGTTGTAATACCCCGCAGCATCCCACGTGTTATCGCACACCCAGCCGATCAGCCAGGCAGCCGCGAACCCCGCGGCTAGCGAGAAAATTCGCCCTGCCATGCTCTTGTTCGACATGTAAAGCCAGACCGCACCGCAGATCACGATTGTGGATGCGACCATGAAGGCGAGTAAGAAAGGATGATGGTTCTCGTCATAGATCAGCATTACGTAGCCGAAGAAACTGTACATCGCCAGCGAGAGCAGCGTCCAGTCGTTCCAGATGCCGCGGGCGAATTCCCGCAGCGGCTGAAACGAGCGCCGGAGCAGAAGGATGAGGCCGAAGGCGAGAGGAAGAGGCAGCATGCCCCACAGAAACGAAAAGACAGCCACCCAGCCGAAGTAACTGTACGACCAGCGCGGGAAATCCTCGCAGCCCGCCGATCACCCAGCCCGCGCCCATGAAAGCGATCAAGGCCATCCAGATGTAGAACTCGACTCTGCCCGCGACCAGTTTCCCGAGGATACTCATCACCGCGAATAACAGGAATGGCAGCAGCGCGATCCACTTGTCCCGCCTGCTCATCGCCGTGCGCGGCGCGGTTTGCATGGGTCCATTCGTTTCCATGTTCATTTTTCTCCTCCTAATTCGCGGCGATGCTCGCGCAGGATACTCACCATTAACCCGGCGAACTCCCGCAGGCAGACCTGTGCCAGCCGCCAAACACCCCTTTGGCTGGCTTCCTCAATCAAGTCCCGGAATACAACCTGCATCTCCTGCCCAAATTCCTCGCCAAATTGTCGTGGATAGGCCATCATCAGCAAGGAGAACGAGGCGCGCAGAAAGCCATGCAGATACTTCATGCCCTCAGCCGCCTTTTACCGAAGTCCCATGCATTCCAGAAGATCCAGGGTCCGGCGATCAGGATCGCGCTGGTCGTGATGAATATCAGCAGGGTAACAAAGAAGTCTGAAGGCTTTACAGTCTGCGGGATCGGATAAGGATATTCCAGCCGGTAGGCCTGCACGTAGGCGTAAGCGATGCCGATCAGCAGGTTGCAGCACAGCGTGATCCACAACCCTGATCGCCATTCTCCCCGGCGAAGGATATATGCCGCGGCGAAGGCTGCAGCGAAACCGGAGCCAAGCGTGAGCATCCCCTGTATCCGGTTCGGGACGAACTCCATGATCGTGCCAGGCAGCGCCACCGGCATCAGGAAGGAAGCCGCCAGCAGTCCCATGATCCGGTCCACGCGGAAGAGGGCAAAAAGCCCGATCAACAGCATGCCGAGCATCAGGATCAGCATGCCCAGCGTCAATTCCAATTCGTCAAAGAATTCGAGTTTCGAATTGATATAGGCTACGATGTAGATGAAGATGACCACCCAGATCCAGGTCCAGTAACCGAACCAGCTGGCGGTCCAGCGCGGCCAGCCCTCTCGCCATGCATAATACGCTGCGGCAATGAAGCCAACCAGAAGGGGTATGCCAACATAGAGATTGAACCAGTTGTCTGCGTCCCCCTGGATATTCATGAATGCGCCCCGCCCGGCACCCAGCGCAAAAGCAAGATGAGGGAGGGCTGCAAGGATCACCTGCCCCCATGTGCCCCTGCGGGCGACCGGAGCCTGTTTCTTGATTTGGGTTGCCATGACCGTTTCCCTCCTCGTAGTTTCATGCCAGAATTCCCTCAAAATGCTGAGAGGCAGGCTGGCCAGTTCCCTCAGCCATATGGAGAGTACGGATGCCATCCCTGTGCTGACCGCCTCGCTCATCTCATCATCGAATGTGGTCTGCATTTCCTCCTCGAATGCCTCCCGGAACCGCCGCGGGTAAAGTTGCAGAAGCGGGAAGAATATCGCCCGGAGGACCTTATACAGGGTTTCCATGCCTGTTCTCGCTATTTACCAATCCATCCCCGCCCGCGGCCTTAGGAGGACCCCTCCGAAGCGCGCTTCTGTGCGGTGACCAGCAGCGACTTCAGCCGTTCGATCTCCGCGTTCATGACGGTGCGGCCGCGCTCGGTGAGCGCATAGGACTTGCGCTCGCGGTCGGTGGGATTCGGCTGCGGATCGCGCACCCTCTGGATCCAGCCCTGCTCCAGCAGCCGCCGCAGCGCGCCATAGAGCGTCCCGGTGCTGAAGACCACCCGCCCCTTGCTGAGCGCCTGGACCTCCTTCATGATGGCATAGCCGTGCTTGGCCGAGGGGGCCAGGCTCAGCAGGATATAAAGCGTAGCTTCGGTCAGCGGTGATCCGGATTCGGAAGGCATGGTCTGGTCTCACTCCCCTTTCACAATATGTCGTCTGACGACATATTACAACCTTTTCAGGGGAAAGTCAATCGCCAGTTTAACGGTCCTGCCTCAGCAGGGCCAATCTCTCATCGCAGACCCATCCTGTATCCGGGATGATTCCTGAGGAGGCATACATCCGCACGCTCAGGTCCGGCACGCTCCAGTGTTCGCGGTAGACCGTTCCCAGGCGGTAATAATCGGGACCGGATTCATAGCACCAGCCCTGGCTGGTCATGATCATGGGGCGCGAGACCCTCAGTAATTCCAAAGGCACGAGGCTGCTGAGCTTTATGGGATACGACCCGGTCCGGTCATGATAATGCTCGATGGCTTGCTGGATGCACGCGGCGCGCGCCTCGGTGATGGGGTAAGGATGGTAACTATTTCCCGGATAGCGGATCGTCCAGAATACTGCTCCAAGGATTAGCGCCGTGAAGACCAATCCCGACCAGCGCCGCCATCCGGTTGAGATCGTAACTAGCACCATCCCTCCGGCCGTGGAGGCCACGATGGAAAGCACCATGATGAGGATGCCGCGTATGCCGTCATCCGTCCCATCCCAGATGGAGAGCCATACGATGGTGTACATATAAGTTCCCAGCAGCACCAGGATCATCAGCAGCGCGAGGACCCTTGAGCGCAGGGGAATGGAAGCAAAGCCTTCAGGTATTGTCGGCTGGAGGGCAGCCCAGGTGAGCATGGCCATCGTCGAGATGACCAGCCCGGCCAGGATCACATACAGTACGCCGGTGAATATTCCCAGCCACAACGGGGCAGAGTTGTCGAAGAAGGGCAGTCCGCCGCCTTCCAGCGCGTTGAAAATTAGCAGGAAGAGCAGCGTGATCCAGCCGATGCGCAGAGCGGAATGGCTGCCTGCCTTCCAGATGAAAGATGCCAGCACGGAAATGATGAGGATCGCTTCGGCCAGCAGGAACCACTCGGGCGTGGACCCGCCGCTTTTCCCCTTCAGCACCCAAAATTGAATAAGGGCAGCAACCGACAGAACCACGATGGCAATCAGAATAGCAATGCGCTCTCGCCGGGATAGGCCCGCCCATGAGCGCAGGTTGAGCAGGGTCAGGACGAGCGTTCCGCCCATGATAGGCCCAAGCAGGGCAGAAAACCCCGTCCCCATCCTGGGAGTTAACCAGTTGATCGCCAGGCTCGCGGCCAGCAGTCCCAGGCAGGTCCAGGCCATGAAAAGAAAGGTTCGCCGGTCTACCGCTGCCGGTTCGCTTCGCCTGCGGATCAGGGCTGCGATCCCGAGGATCAATAGGACGGGAAGGATCAGGAAGAATAGAAGAGAGTTGATAGTCCCCATGGCAAATTCCCCTTTCAGTTCAAGCGTGGATGCGTTTTTCTGGCTTGATTCACTCCCCACGACAGATAAGTCGACTAACGACATATTACAATGTTTCGCAGCGGAAATCAATCATCAAATCCCCTCCGATCCGGTGCTGCGCCCGGTGAGCGTTCACGGAGCGATCACGGCCGGAGGGCACTGCTCCACATGCAGGTATTTGTTACACTCCTCGGTGGTCAATGGGCGCGTGACGACGCGAGCGGGCAAGTGCCAGGAGATCATCCACCCGCAGTAGAAATATCCGGACGATCCCATCTCCGCTGGAAACGGCCAGGTGCGCGCCGCCATCTGCCGGGCTGCAACGCGACACCGTTCACCCCGCCTCGGCTGCCCGGCAGGGTCAGGATGGTCTTTCCCGTTTTCAAGTCCCAAACCATTGCCGTATTATCATCGCTGCCAGTGGCGAGCAATGTGCCATCTGGATTGAATGACACGGTCGAAACCCCGCCATTATGGCCGGAAAGTGTCATCAGTTCAGAGCCGGTCCTTGCATCCCAGAGGGCCACACTTCCATCCCCGCCTCCGGTCGCTAATTTTGTCCCATCGGGACTGTAGGCAATTTCCCGCAAGCCAGCCTGTGCTTTCATGGTCAATAACAGTTCGCCGGTGTTGAGGTCCCAGACCTTGGCGGTCGCATCCGTGCTGGCTGTGGCAAGTCTCTTCCCATCCGGGCTGATCGCCACGCCCAGCACCAGCCCCTCGTGCCCGGTAATCTTCAGAAGCTGCTTTCCGCTGGCTGCATCCCAGACCCTTGCGACGTCGTCGAAGCTGCCGGCCGCGATCCTGGTGCCGTCCGGGCTGAAAGCGATATCCCGCACGCCGGCCTCATGCCCGGTCAGGGTGAGCAATTTCCTGCCCGATGTGGTATCCCATACCATCGCAGTCAAATCGAAGCCGCCGGCAGCCAGGCGTTTGCCATCGGCGCTAAAAGCCACGCTCATGATCTCCTGATCCTGGCCTTCCAGCTTCTGAAGAGATTGACCGGTTTCAGCCGACCAAATGATGGCTGACCCATCGCCGCCATTGGTGGCAAATTCACGGCCGTCTGGACTGAACACAACCCTTGTGCCGTAACCCGCCACCGGATTCTGGACGGTCACAGTTTCAATTCCCGGTTCCAAACTCCATACTTTTACTGAACCGTCCATGCTGGTGCTTGCCAGGCTTTTCCCATCCGGGCTAAAGGCCAGTCCCATCACCCAGTCTGTATGTCCCGAAAGTGTGAGCAGCTCGCGTCCGGTGGTGGCATCCCAGATCTTGACCTCGTTTCCGCTGGCGCCGGCCAGCCGTTTTCCATCCGGGCTGAAGCTTTCTGATACGGCTGCGGGGATCGAAAAAATCTCGTTTTCCTGGATCTGGTCCGCGCCGCTTGCGGAATTGGGATCGATACGCCAGACATGGACGCTGCCATCTGCGAAGGCGAACAGGGTTCCATCCGGGCTGAACGTCACGCCTCCAACTTCCGCCTGTAAATCTGAGAAATCATGGATCAGGCTGCCGGTGCTGACCTCCCAGAATTTCATTGCATGATCGTCGCCCGCCGTGACCAGCCACTTCCCGTCCGGGCTGAAGGTCAATTCCTCGATCGGCAGTGAATGGCCGGTTAATTGCCTGGTGATCTTTCCGGTAGACGCATCCCACAGGACCACCGAGCCATCCATGGCCCCGGAGGCGAGCCATTTCCCGTCCGCGCTGAATGCGAGGGAGGTGACCTGTGCGCGATGACCGTCCAGGGTCCAGATCACGGAGCCTGTCCCCGCATCGAAAACCTTGACCAGATGATTATCGCAGGATGCAAGCAGCTTTCCGTCCGGGCTGTATTCGACCCGCTGAAAGGAGGCGAAATCACTTGGGGTGGTTGCTCCCGGGAGGCGCAAATGCTCGCTGCCGTTCGGCATATTCCACAAAATGACCGTCCCATCCTCCCCGAGGGAGGCCAGTTGTTTTCCATCCGGGCGAAAATCCGTTGAAAAGACCCGCACGCCGTGTCCATTCAGGGTCATGCAAATCGGAGACGTGATGATCGCGGTGTGCAAAGCCCCCAGGGATTCCGGAAGTACGCTTCCATCCACCGAGCGTGTGGTGGCCACGGATTGAAGCCCCAGCAGGATGCTTCGTTCCGGGTCTGCATTCAGGTTGTTGAGCGAAGCTGCGGCCAGTTCGCGGGCCGTTGCCACGCGGCCGTCTTCCTGTGCCCGGACCGCGGATCCGGCGCGCCTGCGAACCGAAGTACAAAGCAGTGAGCGCCATGACGATCGCGATCAAGAACGCGCCGGTCAAAATCATGGCGCGCCTGCCCATCTGCCTGGCGAAATGGGTCTGAGCTTCGGCGCGTTGTTTTTCTGATTCGGCCAGCTTCCGGGCAGCTTCCAGCTCGCGCTGTTGATTTGCCTCGCGTTCGGCCGTTTCCTGTTGAGCCAGTTGAGTGGATGCATGGATGAACTCGCGCTCTAATTCGTTCATCTCATCTTCGTGCGCAGACTTCCATTCCTGTACCTGTGCCAACCGGGATCCCCGATAAAGGAGATCGGTTCCGCGCTGGTTGGCCTGCCATTCCTGGGCTGCCTCGGTCAGCTGGCGATGCAGGCGCAAACCCTCCCGGTCTTCCTGAAGCCAGTCACGCAGGCAGCGGCCAGTTCGCGGATCAACGCCTCATGTGCGACTTCCACCGCTTCCTCGCCGGTCGTGATCAGACGTGCATCCGCCAGGACATTCAATACGGCCTGCGTGGTCTCTGCATCCTCAGGTTTCAAGTTCAGCTCCGCCGGTCGCGCACGGCGGCGGGTATCACCGCTTGCAGTTTCGTCGCCCAGTTCGGTCAGGCGCAGGAGAATGCGCCGGGCAATGGTCTGTTGAGCCCGAGAGAGCCGGTCTGCGAAGACGGCCTCTGCGGTTTCCGCGATGGCGCCTCGCACTCCGCCCGAGGAAGTGTAGCCGCTCAATGTCATCGTGCGGTTCCTCCTCCTCTGCCAGGTTTCCATGAGGGCATGGGACAGCAGCGGTAGCGCACCAGGCTCGTGACCCACATCATGGAGAAGCAGGTCTGCCAGTCCTGCTTCGAATTCCCAACGCCCGCGCTGGGCGGGTTCTTCGATGGCGCTCCGTAATTCCAGGTCGCTCATCGCACCGATATACTCCTGATTCTCCGCCAGTGCTTCCCTTAGGTCCGGGTAGTTGGCACAATGAGCATAAAAGTCGGCACGCAGGGTGAGCACAATTTCCACCTTGCCGTCCGGTTCGGCACAGGCTGAAAGCAGGTTGCTTATGAACGCAGCCCTCTCCTCTTCGGAGTGGCACAGTGTGAACACCTCCTCGAACTGATCAATAAATAGCAGCAGGCGCGAATGGTTATCCCCTTGTTGAAGCTTGCGACCGACAAAGATCTGAAGACTGCGCGAGTCTCGCCCCATGTCATCCATCAGGGCAGCAGTGGCTGGAGACCGAACTCGTTTTCACGAGTCAGGCTGGCAGCCAGGCTTTCGAGCGGATGTGCTTTGGGGGTGAGGATGTGAAGGTCCCAGCCCACGGAGGTCTTATTCCAGCGCAGAGCAGGGATCACTCCAGCCCGCACGAGGGAGGATTTTCCCGCTTCCAGATGCGCCGATGATGGCGAGCAACGCGGCCCATGCCCTGCGGTCTCTGCTGGCAGCGAAATGAGCCGCCGGACGATTTTGGCGGTCAGGAGCTCGCGCCCGATGAACAGGTCTGCATCCGCCTCCTCAAAATAGCTCATACCCTTGTAAGGACACATCCCGAGGCCGGGAGCATCCCTCGCTGCGAACGTTGGCAGCCAGTTCCAGGAGCCGGTCCACTGCTTTGGGTTCATTCTCCAGCGCTAGCGCCGGGACGAAACGCGCTCGAGGGTGGGGATATCGGGCATGCGCAGGTTCTGCTCGAGCCGGCTGATCTGTGCATCGCTGTATCCGACCGCAATGGACAGTTCCAACTGAGTGATGCTCGCAGCGCCGTGAGGAAGCGCAAGAAATCGCCAAAGTTCGTAAATTTTTCAAGCATGTTGGATGGAATCGAGGTGGACATATACAATTCTCCCGAAAAGCCCTGTTTGTCAGGACAAGAATAGCATGGATGACCCTATATTGGAGAATTTTGGTAGGAAATGGCAAGTGGGGTAACCGGCCGGGTGCTACAGTGACGACATGGCTGGCGCGCTGAGGCGCAAATTCCACCAGCCAAGGAGACCAAAATGAAAAAGCACCATTTCTTCAATCTGTTCATCCTGCTCGCCGTTGCAGCCATCGTAGCACTAACCGTCCGGGAAGCTCTTGCGATGTCAGCAGAGATCCCGCAGGCCGATCGCTCGTATGATTCGATCGAGCGGCAGCGGGTCGCCAACTTTGCTCAGGCAGACCGCTCCTACGATCCGATCGAACTGCTTCGAAGTGATCGCGTTCATTACACCTCTCCCAGTGAAGGGGCTGCCAGGAATGCGGAGTATTGCCTCTCCGCCGGAGAACGCACTTCCATCCGCTCGGCGTATGCGCAAGGGGCTTACGCCTGGATCCCCCGCAGTTTCGGCACGCCGACCGGCGTGGATGGCGGCCTGATCCAACTGTTGTCGAGCTACCGGTCCTGCTCGGGATAGGAGGCGAAAAATGAACCAATTCTTTTTCGAACAAAGAGGCAAGGAAAAAATCAAGGATTTGATGAACGAAGGAATGAGAAGCCAGGCGCTTTCCCGGACAAGAAAAGCAGGCTCTGGTTACCGCAGCAAGCTTCTGCTCCTCTTCTTCCTGACTCTCATGATCCTCGAAGTCGTAAACGTGCTGGGTCATTGAAATGAAGTCCATTCCGAAGGCGCGGTCCTCAAGGACCGCGGCTTTTTCATTCCCTGGCAGGATTCCTTATCATTAGCCTAGACCTCCCGCACTTTCCTATCTTGCCGCCAGCCTCTCCCTCGCGGCTTGGGCCCAAATCTCATATCCCGAAGCCTCAAAGGTCTCCGCGGCGCGCGTGGAGGTGGGCGCGCTTTTCCTCGCCTTCGGGCAGATGCTGTCCCAGCAGCAGGTCGGCGCGCCCGGCCTCGTAGGTGATGGGGATGGCATGTGCCGTCTCGGAGGCCTTGCGCCAGGCCTGGATCGCCTGAGGGATCCTCTGGTGATAGGCTTCCAGCTGGCCTGTGAAACGATGAAGGGCGGGGAGGCCGATGGTAAAGATGCCCACGAATTTCTTTAAGTTCCCCAGCGCCATGCCGCGCGTACTTCTCTGCCTCCTTCCGCTCAGCCATTGAACTTCCCTGCGCTTCTTCCAACCGCAGGAAGGCCGTCTCAGCCAGGTGCGAGTGGATCAGATACGCCGAAAAGTCCACCACGGAAGCCTTCGAGAATTTCTCCAGTGCGGCCTTCACCGCCTCCCATACGCCTTTGCGCTCGCCCTTCCGCCACAGCGACAGCCACATGGCGCTGCTTGCGATGTACTCGGGAATATCCCCCACCCAGCTTTTCTCCGAGAGCGCCAGGCACTTGCGTGCGCTCTCGATGCATTTGTCGTAATCCCCTGCCCAGACCAAGGCGGAGCAATCCACCTGGTAAGCGAATGCGATATGGATGGGATTTTCACGCCGCAGGGCGATCTCCCATTCCCGCTTGTTATACGGTCCGGCCAGTGTCGGCCCGCCCTCCATCAGCGCGTTGATGGGCAGGTATGCCACCCCCTCCGCCGCGCGGCGGTGATCGCCCATCGCCTCGCAGATGGCGGAGGCTTTTTCGATCAGATCTTTGACCTCCTGCCATTCCCCGTTCCCGCTGGAAATCGCGCTCGAGCGCGATGGCCCCGTCCACATACATGCTGGGGTCGTTCATCTTCTCGCCCAATTTGAACCACTGCTCTTTGTAGTAGCGGGACGCCGAGCGCAGGGGGATCAGCCCCAGCAGCGCGCTCATCAGCGTCGTACATGGCCCACAACTGCGGAGATCTCCTTCATCGTCTCGGCCACGTTCAACCCGGCGACCACCGCGAAGATCATCGGCAGCGGGTTCGGGTCGCCGTTAAGAAACTGCACGGTGGTTAGCTCGTAGGCCATGTGCACCAGTTCCAAGCGCCGCCTCTCCTCCGCGCTGTCCAGGGCTGCGCGGTTGGCTCGGCGCGGGAGCAGCCTGTTGCCGGTCTGCCGCGCGGCCTGTCCCAGCACAGCAGCCAGCAGGCCGGCATTCGATTGGGGCAGGGGCATCCCCTGGATCTCCATCGCTTTCAGCAGGTTTTCCTTGGCCTCGCCCAGTTTCCCCAGCCCCAGATAGGCGTCGCTGATCTTCCGGTACCACTGCCCGAGCCTGGGCTGCCCCAGGGTGTTCAGGTCCGCCAATTCCAACAAGACACGCAACTGAGCCAAGGAAGCATGCAAC
>CAWEKL010000004.1:0-7386 GCA_963809585.1 uncultured Chloroflexia bacterium
ACGGTGTTGGTGCTTCCGGGACTTCAAACTGGTACACCGACTTCCCAGTCACGGCGGAGATGGCCGAATACCTCTACTCCTATACCTCCCAACATTCAGTGGACGGCGTGATCGCTTTTGACCAGCATAGTCTCGTGAAGTTGCTTGAGGTACTCGGACCGGTGCAAATGGAGGGGCAGGAAGAATATCGTAGATGCCTCCAATGTGCTGGACTATATGAGGCAGGCTAAAACCATTTCCCCGGAGCAATGGACGCCGGAATGGAGTTACAAGGCTTTTATCGGCAAGCTTGCCACTTCGGTATTTCACAAGCTGTATTCCACAGACACTAGTGACTGGCAGGCAATTGCAAAGGTCTTTGTCACCATGCTGGACGAGAGGCATATGCTGATGCAGGTGGATGACCCCACCTTGTCCGGGGTATTCTCTCGTTACGGATGGGATGGGGCGGTCGCTCCAGCCTCGGGGGACTTCTTGATGGTCGTGGATTTCAATGTGGGCTTTAATCAGACCAACGCCGTGGTCGGTACCACCTTATTCTATGATGTGGACCTGACCGACCCGGCCTTACCCACCAGCTCCCTGACCGTGGTGCATGAGAACCGCAGCCCGATCATGCAAGACTGCAAGCATTGGGATAAGGTGCGGGTACCCGGGCAGGAAAAATATCCGATCTATGATTGTTACTGGGACTATATGCGCGTCTACCAGCCCGAAGGGGCAGCCCTGCTGGATTCGGAAGCCGAGGATATCCCCGCTGCCTGGATGATAAATGGAGAGCCCGTCCCCGCCCGGATCGATGTTTTGAACGAGGATGAGATCGATGGGTTGCAGGCGTTTGGCACCATGCTGGTCGTACCCGGAGGGAAATCCATTCAAACCGGCTTGCAGGTGGCCTTGCCGCCCTCCATCCTGACCCACGACCCGGCGACCGGGGCTCTCCATTACCGGCTAACGGTGAAAAAACAGCCCGGGACCATTGCCAATCCGATCACCATCCGGCTGCACCTTCCGGCAGGCGCGCGGCTGGATTTGGTTCCACCGGGGGCGGTAGTGCAGGAAAATAACGTCCTTCTCTCAACAGATCTGAGGCAAGACCTGCATCTGGAGCTGATTTTCTCGCCCGAATAGCGAATCTCGAAAATCCGGATGAAATCCGGAGCGCTGGATCTCGAACAGAATGCTAGAATGGTTTGAAGGATTGGCGCCTACATACCGCGCCTTTTCAGCAGGAGGAAAACCGTGAAAAACACAGTTCGTTATGCCATTTTCGCCGTCTTCATCATCGCCGTGCTCGTGCTGGCGCAAAACGGCACCGCCTGGGCTAATTCCAGGGCTGATGCTGCCCAGAGCGGGCAGTCCGGCCATTTCCTGGCCCCGGAAGCCGGGAATGGCAAGGGTGGGACTGTGAAGCCGCCTCCCAACCACATATACATTACCAAACCCGGCACCTACAGCGTCGGCGGCTGCCTGATCCATGTGGTGAACCTGACGCCGGGGATCACTCTATCTGTCGAATATGTTTCCCGCTTCCAAAATGAACATAAACTCGACAGTGACCATCCAAGATTTCGGGCCGGGACTTGCCGTATCACTTACTACAAGGACGGTAAAAAGATAGATGGGATCCAGGACCCCGAGCAGGGAACTGTTTATGCATGCTTTGGCGCAACCCGGAACCCCCAGGGCATCGTCCACGAATATACCCAGGAAACCAAAACGTGGCATCATCAGCCCACTACCTATGATGTCTACAATCCGAAAACCGGACAATGGCGGCCTGCCGTTGGGGACGAGCCTGCTTTGACCTGCGGACAGGCAAACTTGACCGGATATTATCTGGTTGCCAGCACTCAAAATTAGGTTCTGAGATAAGGGACAGGGGAGGATGTGGGGACATCCTCCCTTTGTTTTTTCATGGAAGTTTCAAAGCTGGTCCCACGAGCAAATCCACTCCCTCCGCTCCTGCTGGCTGTTCTGCTGGCGGGAGTTTATCTCGCCACCCTGGCACCCGGGCTGACCTGGGCTCATGATGGCGCGGACGGCGGCGACCTGATCACGGCAGCGGCTACCGGCGGGGTGGCGCATCCCACAGGCTATCCCCTTTACCTCCTTTTTGCACGTATTTTTCAATCTCTGCCAGCCGGAAACCTGGCCTGGCGCACCAATCTGATGTCGGCAGTCTTCGCGGTTATCGCCGCCCTGCTGATTTACGCAGTCGTGCGCCGGGAAGTGGACCGTGCGGGTATGGTTTCGGGCTGGATGTCTGCACTGGTGGCAGGCTGTGCGGCAGGGCTGATGCCTCTGCTGTGGTCACAAGCGGTCATCACCGAGGTCCATGCCCTGCAAGCCTGCCTAGTGGCGCTGGTGTTTTATCTCTCAGCGGGGTCGTGGACTGGCGGTCTGCGGAAGCTGATGGACTGCCTGCGAGGTCTTGTCCTGGGCCTGGGCATGGGGAACCATGTGACCCTGCTGCTCCTGGTCCCGGTTGTGATCCTGGTGACTGCATTTGGGGCGGATGCGCCTGATGAGAAGGCCAGGCTCCACTGGGGAGCGATTTTCCGGCAGGTTTTCTTCTTCCTTCTAGGATGCGGCATTTACCTTCTGGTGCCGCTGTGGGCTGCAACGCATTCCCCGGTGAATTGGGGCGGGGCGGTCACCTCGGAGCGCTTGTGGTGGTTGGTTACCGGGAATCTCTACCAGGACCAACTCCTGAGCATTTCCCTCCCCGAGGCCTGGAGCCGGTTGGGAGCTTCCGCGGGTCTGCTCCTGCAGCAGTTCGGGCCTTTGGGGCTGATGCTCGGCGCGGCCGGGTTGGTTTTCTTCCTCGGCAAGACGTCGCTTCGCCCGATCACCATTTGGACCTTTGCTGCATTCCTGGTCTTTGGAATTGGGTTCGGGTCGTTTGATTCCTACTTGTACCTGCTTCCGGCTTTCCTGGCTTTTGCCGTGTGGATCGGTCTGGGGACAGGCGGCTTGTTGGGTCTCATCCGCCAGGATTTGCCTGTTCTGGCGCGCTTGGCGTTGATCGGGATTCTGGCGTTTTTTGGGATACTGGGAGCCGCTCATTTTCCATTGATGGATGCCTCGAAGGACCAGCGGGCAGAGTCCTTTGCGCAGCAGGTGCTGGATGCAGCCCCGCAGGGCGCGCTGGTATTTGCGCAAGGCGACCGCGCGGTGTTCAGCCTGTGGTATTTCCATTTTGCCCTGCATGAACGGCCGGACCTGTTTGTGATCGCCAGCGACCTACTGGGGCATGAATGGTATCAGCAGACATTGGAAGCGGTTTATCCGAAGCTGCACCTGCCGGAGCCTCCGCTGGTGCCTGATGGGCTCGCGGCGGAGAACCCGGCAGTTCCTGTTTGTCACGTGAGTGATTCGGATGGGAGCGTCATTCAATGTTAGTAGCCGAAAGCAGGGAATTTTGGTGGAAATGATCGTTCAATGGATCCGCATTACAGGCATTGAGTTCTTTGCACGGTGCGTACTGCTACTGGGAGGGCATCCATGAGAATTGGCGAAATCGCTGAACGGACTTGTGTGAGCAAGTCCATCATCCGCTATTATGAATCGATCCATTTGATCCCGCCTCCCAGGCGTGACGACTCGGGCTACCGGAGTTACAGCGAAGCGGATGCCGAGCGCATCTGCCTGGTAGTGGGGGCGCGGGTGGCCGGGCTTTCCGTGGCCGATATCCGCGCCGTGCTGCGTATGCAGGATGAAGGGCGGCCTCCGGGGCCACAGCTGCTGCATCTGCTGGAAGACAAAACGAAAGAGTTGAGAAAGCGCAGGGAACGCCTGGAAGCCATTGACGGGCAGTTGGCGCGGCTGCACGCCCTGGGGATAGAGTTGGAAGCAAGGCAAACGATAGGGAAGAGTGTGCGCAGGCTCTCTAAAAACTAATTTGCGCATAGTCAAATTGATATAAACAATCAAATTGATATTCGAAATAGAAAGACTCCGGTAAAAGCCGGAGTCTTTTTTGTTGTTCAAGGTTGGTTTATCCCGAAGCCAGCGCCACGAGGGTGCGGAAGGCGGAATAGATCGTGACCATATCATCGGCTGTATATCCGACCTTGCGATCCTCCAGCCGCCGCGCGCCGGGCATTAGCATGGCCTCATCGGCCATCTCGGACTGCTGAAACTCGACCACCATTTCGATCGGCACGGCGACCTTGAACGGAGCAGGGGCGGTCTTTCACTGCCAGGCGCTGCACTGCCTTTTTTGCTGCCGCTTCGATCATAGGTCCGGTGACTTCAGGAGGCAGGCATTCGGCGGCCATGCGCCCATAAGCTTGCTTGACCTGCGCGGTCTCCAGATCGCCGAAGAAGTCGCGTGCCTCTGCGCACACCGTCTGGTCGCCGGAGACCATAATGATAGGAACGCCGAAATGGCCGCAGACCGCGCCGTTGAGCCCGGATTCGCCGGTCAGCCGGTGGTTAAGCCACAGGTTGGCAACCTGTTCGTCTGACCAGGTATGGTCGAGCACCGCCTGTTTGGCACCCATGCGCGCGTGATAGCCGATGAACAACACACCATCCACGCCCTGCTCTATGCCCTGCACCATCGAAAGCGGCGCAGGGGAACCGGAATTGAGCACCGCCCGTGGATCCAGTTCCTCGATCAGGATGTTCCGGCCGCTGGCATGCCCATCCGTCACTGTGATCTGCGCGGCCCCTCCGGCGAACGCGCCGCGCACTGCCGCGTTGACATCTGCGGTCATGAGCCTGCGGAAGCGCGGGTACTCGGAATGGTTGGGGTTCACCTGGTCCCAGTGCACAACGCCGGTAATGCCCTCCATATCGGCCGCGATCAAGATCTTCATTTCCACTCCTTCAGATAATATCAACAGCAATCCCATGTATACAGCACGTTGGAGAAATCCTTTTTCTCCAGGTCCTGCGGCTGGATGAAGAAATTCGCTACGCCGACATCTCCCCAAAGAATGCCCGCTTCCTCGTCGCTATCCATCTGAAAAAGCAGGACATAATTCATTTCCTTGTATTTCCCGAACTGGCGTAGATCGTTCTGGGTGAAGTAGGGATACCCGCCAAGTTTATGTCCTTCCGACTTGAATAGTTTCTCATATTCGCTCAAGACCCTGGATAAATCCTCCCTATCCACGTAAAGCTCATCCTTGCCTGCAGGAGTATTTTCCTGCAAAATCAAAAATTCGAACTGATAGTCCACGGCAGGCATGGGGGCTGAACGGAAGGAGAAGGTCAACGCGCAAGGCTCCTCAAGAGGGAACAGATCAGGCTTGAGCAGGTAACCGAAATCCGATTCCAGCGCGCTTTCATCGTTCACGACCTCTGGAAAATACAGAATGCGAAAATCCTCCTGGCTGGCCAGATCATTGAAATTTGTACCATAAACATCGCTGCTGCCGGAAATAAAGAATTGAAGAATGCCCTTATCAGGAAAATGCTTCAGTTTGGGAGTTTCCGAGAAGTTGATCTGGGTGAGCAGAAGCATGGCCTCGTTCTTCGTATCCGTTGGATGTTGGAATCCTTTGGGAAGATAGGGCAATCCGCCGAATTTGCTTTGCCAGAGCCGCAGGCTTTCTGCCCGCTGCGCCTTGATCTCGATGTACGGCCGGATACTGGCCTCGATGTTTTGCTTATATGGCAACAGTTCGGGCGGCAGTTCAGATTCCATGGCGTTTTCCTCACAGATATTGTAACGGATTCCCTATGGAACAGCCCGCCGGTGAAACAATCCTCGCACTATAATCCTTTCCATCCCAACACACCCCGGAGTCAAAGCCATGCAACCTTCCTATATCACCCACCTCGAATGTTCCGGTTGTGGGACCCGCTATGAATACACCAAGGTGCAGACCTTTTGCCCCCTCTGCAATTCGCCGCTGCTCACCCGTTATGACCTGGAAGGCGCGCGGTTGCACATGGACCGGGATGAGATCCGCCGGCGCCCGCGCGGGATGTGGCGCTGGGCCGAGCTGCTGCCGGTCACGGACCCGTCCAGCATTGTGACATTGGGGGAGGGGGATGCGCCGCTCCTGCCTCTGCCGCGCCTCGGGGCCACGCTGGGGCTGGAGCAGTTGTATGCGAAGGATGAAAGCAGCAACCCCACCGGTTCCTTCAAGGCGCGCGGACTTGCCGCTGCCATCTCGAAGGCGAAGCAGTTGGGCATCGAAAAGGTCATCATTCCAACGGCGGGGAATGCCGGCGGCGCGATGGCTGCCTATGCGGCACGCGCCGGGATGCGCGCGGCTGTCTATATGCCAAAGGACACTCCTGCGGCCAACATCGTGGAGAGCCGCATTGCTGGGGCGGAGGTGGAACTGGTCGATGGTGTCATCAGCGACGCTGCGCGCATGGCAGGCGCGCGGGCAAAGAGCGAGGGCTGGTTCGATGTCTCAACCTTCAAGGAGCCTTACCGCCTCGAGGGCAAGAAGATCATGGGCTGCGAACTGGCCGAGGGATTCGATTGGGAACTGCCGGATGTGATCCTATATCCCACTGGTGGGGGGACGGGGTTGGTGGGAATGTGGAAGGCTTTCGAGGAATTGGAAGCCCTGGGCTGGCTTAAGAGTTCAAAGCGCCCGCGCCTGGTCTCGGTGCAGGCCGAGGGCTGCGCCCCGGTGGTCAAGGCGTTCGAAGCCGGAGCGGACAAGTGTGAATTCTGGGAAGGTTCACAGACGATCGCCTCCGGGCTGCGTGTCCCGCGGAGTTTTGCCGACGGGCTCATTATGAAGGATATTTACGAGAGCGAAGGAACAGCCGTGGCCGTGAGCGATGCCGCCATCCTGCAAGCCCAGCGCGAATGGGCTGCTGCCGAAGGAATGTTCACCGCGCCCGAGGGCGCTGCCACCCTGGCCGCGCTGAAGATCCTGGTGGAGTCCAATTGGGTGCAGGCGAGCGAGCGCATTGTCCTTTTCAACACCGGCTCGGGGCTCAAGTACCTTGACCTGCTCCAGGGCTGAGATCAGAATAGCGACGGGGATACCTCTTCGAGCATCTCAAAGGCCGGTCGGGCAAAGTAATAACCCTGGAAGATATTCGTCCCGATGCCCCGCAGCCAGGAGTACTCGCGCACCGTTTCCACCCCCTCGCCCATCATCTCGATCCCCAGCTGCTTGCAGATGCGGGAAATGCCCTTGACGATGGTCTGTTTAACCGGGTCGCGGTCGATGTTCGCGATCAGGTTGCGGTCCAGTTTGAGGTAATTCGGCTGGTATTCGACCAGCAGTTTCAAGCCCGAGTAGCCGGTGCCGAAATCGTCAATAGCCGTCTGGAAGCCGAAGCCCTCATAGGCCTCAAAGATATCCACGACGCGCGCATAGTCCACCAGTTTCTCCGCCTCTGAAACCTCGAAGACGATGTTCTCGGTGGGAAAGCCGCAATCCAGCGAGGCCTGCAGCG
>CAWEKL010000005.1:0-108595 GCA_963809585.1 uncultured Chloroflexia bacterium
TGGCCGTGCCGAGGATGTCCGCCGGGTTGTCCGGGTCGAGTTATGACGGCGCTGTACGTCAAGGCAACTGCTTCGAGCACGGGGGTCTGACCCAGATCAGTCGAGGCAAGAGCGACGCGGTACTGTATGTACCGGGAACTGGGGCTGAGGATGGCGCTAGCTGAGAGGGCTTGCCAGCCCGACCAAGCTTCATGCAAATCGAAGTGCTTCCGCTCGCGTCTCAAACCCAACCGATGTCCCGGAAGGCGTGGTGCCAGTAAAGAGGAGTTCAAGCCAATTGGCAACCTGCCCGCCATCAATCACACCGCGAGGTAAATTCACAGCTGGAAGCGTAGGGGCTCATATGCAGCCACTGAAGGGTCAGATGAGGGCCACCCGTATTACGGTCGAAGAACAACGGACGCATCTGGGCCACGATGGTCACCGGGTGCGAGGCGACCAAGGTGCCGTCCACATAGTACTCGACGCTGTCGGAATTCCAGTCGATGCGGTAGCGGTGCGGTGTACCCAAAAGACTGCTGCTTAGGGAGTTGTGGCATCGCCGCCGCCGGTGGTGTGTACAGGCAGGCCGGTACCGGCGTTGTCAAAATGGCATAGCCAGGTTCGGCAAAAGTGATACCGAAGCCAAGGAATTGGTTCTCGCCCGGGGTGAGGGTGGCGACGATCTCGAGGGAATGGCCTGCATTAAGAACTGGTGGCACCGCCGCGCCCCATCCACGGTAAGCACACCGCTGCCGACTACGGCGCTGCCGCTGCGGCCGCGGGCGAAGAACCAGTCCACGGGCAGTTCTGTCCCGTTATATTCCGTGGCCTAGGTCGGACTCAGGATCACCTCCCCATCGGCGGTCTGAGTTATGTAGCACGCCCCCGGCGTGTCCTGCACCGAAATCCGCAGCCGATGTATCCACCAACCTGCTGGCCGGCATGGCAAAGCTCGCCGGAGGGTCACCCAGGCAGGATAGGTCGATGCGTTCCCATGGGTCGGCGGATGTCACGGTAGTAGTATGTAGTATCTGCCGTCGGCCCCGTCAATTGGATGCTGTGCATGGTGAAGTCGATCGCGTTGAAGCATGAGACCCTAGGGAGACGGGGTCAGACCGTATTCCACGCGCGAGTCAGAGGCTTCGTCGGTGTCCACCCAATTGATTCGCTCGCATCAGTGAGAGCCGACGAGGTCACCACCCGTGATTACGGGGCGTGGTGTCGGGAGCGCATACGGCCTCGTAGGCCTGGCGACCGCCGGGAATCGTGCGTACTCAATACCCTTGATCGTCTCTGTGGTGAACGCGACAGGGGTCCCGCCTCGCGTGATGGTGCTAAGCGGCCCGGCGGATAGCGATCGGCAGCATCGCCTGAAGCCCATTCGCGCCTGCACCCACCGCGATCGCGAAATTCAGGGTATTGCCGCTCCAGGATGACGGTCGA
The DNA here is from genome assembly GCA_963809585.1 of uncultured Chloroflexia bacterium. Classification (GTDB taxonomy): domain Bacteria; phylum Chloroflexota; class Anaerolineae; order Anaerolineales; family Villigracilaceae; genus JACPVF01. The sequence continues at coordinate 1,426 of CAWEKL010000005.1, forward strand.
AAGACGAATTGTTACGGCCATCGAGCCACGTGATCATCTGGCGGGCCGAGACAACCGGAACATCGTGGCTCATGGCCGAGGCGATAACAGCCTCCGACACGCTCGACGCCGCTTCGTTGGTATGCGCATTGACGGTCAGGACTCCATAGTAGCCTTCGGGCCCAAGCGCCCGATCCAGCAACGAGTCTATCGTGTAGGGGTAGGTTTGCCGGATTCATCGGTCATCTGTGTGACAGCCTGGTAGACATTGATCCGTGTGCCATCCAGGTCGGCAAAGCGCATGGGCATACCGGAGCCAGTGAAATAGCCCGGCCGGTCCTGGACCCAGTTTCCGGGGAAGAAGTAATAGGTGGTATCGAGGCGCATCCCATGGTTGGCCTCGGTCTTCGGCTCGGAAGCCCAATCGCTCCATACGACGCAGTGCATACGGGTGCTGGAGGGCACGGGCAAGCTGAAATATTTGGCAACCCAATCTGATATCTGGCTGGTATAAAAGCCGTCGAGTGTTGCAGGTGTAAAGTCGCTGCAACCCGTATCAACATGCAGCTCTACGTCGAAGCCATCGGCGGTGAAAGCAGCGGCCTCATCATCGAGCGGGGTGAAGGTATAGAGATAGGTGGTGCTGCGTATGCACTCCCAATCTGCCACCGAGCAACCTTCGGGGCTTAATTCCTGGTAATGCTGGAATCGGCCCGTGGTGCCATTCCCACCATGATCATCGCCGGTCATGAGGACAGCCGCCTTCTCACCGCGCGGCAAATACCAGAAGCGCGGTAAAGGTTTCTCCTCCAGGTTCATGTTGAGGATAAGATTGGCAAGCAGGCGCTGCTGCTCGTCGGCCTGAGGGATGGCGATCTTGGTAAAATCCACCCAGTCCGGCTGAGGATCATATGTGGCAGCGCCATAAAAGAGATCGTGAGGCGTCTTCCACCCGCGGCCGATGGCATCGCGGTGCTGGCCATCCCAGGCAGGATTGCCCTGCCGTGTGTATACTACAGAACGCGCCAGGTCATAGGTAAATGCAGCTGCCTGACCGCCATTTGGGCCCACCTGGCGCAGGGTCACAGCCGGATAGGTTGTCGCAGTTGTGGCGTCGGAATACAGCGTAGCCACGCTCGTGGCACCATTGAGGGTGTAAAGATCGGCTGTGCCATGAAATTGAATGGTTTGGCCGACGATACCGGCACCGGCAGCTGCTGAAGTATTCACCAAGAGGTAGGAATTCGAGAGCGTCGTGGAGGCATCCACGAGACCGAGCAGCCCGGCCAGGTTTTTATCGGGGCGCATGGCAATGAGGTTGCCGCCGGCGTTCACCCAGGCAGTGAACATGTCCACCTGGGCAGTCGTAAGGGCTTTTTCGCCCAGGATCACCACATCATACAATCCCAGGATCTCAGGCGTGACTTACCGGATATCAGAGGCGATGAAGGCGTTCAAACCCTCATTCCGCAGGATCTCAACATAATAGCGAGTGAAGGGGTTCGATTCGCTGGAGACGATCAAGATCGGACCGCCGGGTCCTTCGTCAGCGGGCGGTGGCGGCGGCACGGAAGTGGTGAATGACCAGGTGTAATCGGAAACCAGGCTATTACCAGCCAGGTCTTTAATGCCTGCCGAGCCGCCTTTGAGGATGGCCGTGTAGGTGGTGGATTCGGCAAGCTCGGTTGCCGGAGCAAATGTCGCGGTCTTAGAACCGACATTGTAGCTGACCGCGGCCGTCACCACAGCGTTCGAGGGATCGCGCAGCTCAAAAGTGCCGGTATTGACAGTGGCCGGGTCGATCGCCTCGCTGAATGAGGCAGTGACCGAGGTATTCACAGCAATCCCAGTAGCGGCGTCCGCCGGAAAGACCAAAGCCACAGTGGGCGGGAGGAGGTCATCGGGAGTTGTGTTGAAGACAACATCCACCCAGTAGTTACTCGAGAAGGAATTATTGGGGAAGGCTACATCCCCATATATAAAGACACCGTTCCCACCATCTTCCCCGGAGCGAAGAGCCCTCAACGGCGGGTTATTCACGCCGGAAGGATCAAAATACCCAAAATCATTCGCAAAATGCCCCTGGAAGGTGTGATAGGAAGCGATATAGGTCGTATTCGCAGTGATCGCCACAGGCGGCGAGACCACAGCCTCCTGCCAGCCGGTTCCACTCTCACCCGTGAAGGTGGTTTCCGCCAGCAGGTGCCTGTGCTCGTCCAGAGATGGCCAAGGTGAGTCCCGGTGTTGCCGCTGCCCTTGTAGAAGCGAATACCGGTGATATAACCGTCCATGTTCGGCCGCGGAACTTGACTCCGACTTCCAACGATAACCCCTCGCTCACTGCCGGGTTCACAGGTATCGAAGAGTCGCTCCAGATGCTGCACGGGCAGCCGCGCAGAACGGTTGTTTGCACCTGCGCGCTGTTGTTGGATGGAGCAGGATCCGTTTCAGCAGCGCTCACAGCCCCGGTATTGGTAAGGGTTCCAGGCGCAGTGGGGACAACTGTGATCGTTATGGAAACGCTCGCGCCGTTTGCCAAACTGCCGACAGCGCAGCCAACTTCGCGGCTGGATGAATTGTAGGTACAGCCCGGGGAAGCCGAGCTGAAAATAACCCCAGCGGAAGGGCATCGGTGAGCACCACTCCGGTGGCATCCCAGGGGCCCAGATTGGTGACCCCGAACGTATAGGTCAGAGGGCATGCCTGCGGTTACCGGGTCGGGCGAATCCGACTGGGTGAGCACAAGGTTGGCACCCTCAACCGCAGGAGCTGAATTCCTCCGCACCGACCAGGGAAGACGGTAGGACCGCAGCCAATGGGCGCACACGGACGTCCTCAACAAAGCCGGTACCCGAGTAGGAGGAGGAGGCGTAGATCATAGTCTGGTTGATGGCGGACAAGGAGCCCGGGAAATTAATGCCGGCCACATGAACCAATTCTGTCAGGGCTTTCGTCATAGACAACGAAATCGAACATGCCGGCAGCTGCATCAAAGGGGAAGGTAACCAGATACCAGGTGTCCACATTCCAGGACACACTAGTGTTTTGGAATGACCCATTCCAGTAATGGAAGTCCACTTTGCCCCAGGCCAACGACCGCAGACAATCGCACCGCTGGAATTGTACATATAGAGATCCAGGTCCCGCTGGAGGAGATGGCCGGACGGCGCAACCATGCCCCGACTACACCCTTGGCCAACGGCAGCAAAAGTCCCGGTCTGCGACGAGGCATTGGTAAAGCGAAGACCTCCGGGCGCCCTGGCGGACAGGGCTATCCGTCACGGCCACAGCCCGCCGCGAGCCCCCCACTGTAGACCCGAGGAGGGTGCTGAAACAGGCACGCCTCCAACCGAATAATCCTCGAATCCATCGAAGCGCAGGGAAAATTGTCATGCCATTCCCAAGCGCAGAACCCGAGGGATTGCCGTAATACAGATAGAGACGTGGTATCGCCTACCGGAATAGCCGGCAGTTTCACCCAGATCAGTGCTTTGCCAGCTGCCCAGGTCTCGATCCAAAACGGCAAAGGCGTGATCCCATCACCGCTGGTTACACGCAAATCACTTCCATCGCTCTTGGCATGGCCAAAATCGAATGAGCTATCCAAGAGAAATCGAGATTTGATAATCCGCTAAGGGCGACCTGGGATTGGTAACAGTCACCGGACGTCGGTATGCCCAGCCCGCATCAAACCAGGCTGCGGAATCCTGGCGCGGTGCTAGTGGATCGAGCAGGTTCTGCCCCGCCCGAGCCGGATTACCCGCCATTTGGTCCCCGGCAGAAGCAGGTTTCACTCCGACTACTGAGGAGAGAAAAACCAGGATGAAGAAGATCTGCAGGACCCTGGCAAGTTGAATACGAACCGCGGCCTTATTCCATTTGAGGCTCGAGATAGGTGAAAAGTCAGACATTTTACCCTCCCATTGTCATTTCGATTATACGCAATTAGCGAACGCAAACTTGAGATTACCCCAATATATTAAGTGCCCCCGCTACAACCCCACCCCTCACTTTACGAAAATGCAAGGTGCCTGTCAAATGACATTCGTCACCCTTTTATCTGACAAATAACATCCCCTCCTTCCGAAAATGCACTTTTTCAGGGATTAGGTGTCTTGACACATATAATAATAAGCCCTCCTGGTACTTTCCCGTACCAGGAGAGCTATACATCTCACCTATCAAGCATTCGCATTCTTACCACCCTCTAACCCTATGGCCCCACATTCAGCGTGAAGTCCTGGGTGGCCGTCCACACCAGTCCCTTGTCTTCCTGCACCCGCCACTTGTACGTCCCGTTCGCCAGGCTCGGACCCGTGTAGGTCAGCACTGCAGCTCTTCAGGCCACATCGCAGGCACTCGCCGCACTCACCCACTTGCTCCAGAGCGGTGTCCCGCTCGCATTCTGCAGCTGCACCAGGTAGTAGCCCGGTCCCGGTGATCCCCGTCCAGTGGAACACCCCGTCCCAGCTCGTCAGCGTCCTGTTCGGCGCTCCCAGCACCACGTTTTGAGGCGGCAACGGGATGTTCAGCGTGAAGCTCTGGGTGGCCGTCCACACCAGTCCCTTGTCTTCCTGCACCCGCCACTTGTACGTCCCGTTCGCCAGGCTCGCACCCGTGTAGGCCACCACTACAGTTCTTCGCCACATCGCAGGCACTCGCCGCACTCACCCACTTGCTCCAGATCGGTGTCCCGCTCGCATTCTGCAGCTGCACCAGGTAGTAGCCCGGTCCGCGTGATCCCCGTCCAGTGGAACACCCCGTCCCAGCTCGTCAGCGTCCCGTTCGGCGCTCCCAGCACCACGTTTTGAGGCGGTCACCGGGATATTCAGGGTGAAGCTCTGGGTGGCCGTCCACACCAGTCCCTTGTCTTCCTGCACCCGCCACTTGTACGTCCCGTTCGCCAGGCTCGCACCCGTGTAGGTAACCACACAATTCTTCGCCACATCGCAGGCACTCGCCGCACTCACCCACTTGTTCCAGATCGGCGTCCCGCTCGCATTCTGCAGCTGCACCAGGTAGTAGCCCGGTCCGGTGATCCCCGTCCAGTGGAACACCCCGTCCCAGCTCGTCAGCGTCCCGTTCGGCGCTCCCAGCACCACGTTTTGAGGCGGCAACGGGATATTCAGCGTGAAGCTCTGGGTGGCCGTCCACACCAGTCCCTTGTCTTCCTGCACCCGCCACTTGTACGTCCCGTTCGCCAGGCTCGTGCCCGTGTAGGCCACACTGCAGCTCTTCGCCACATCGCAGGCACTCGCCGCACTCACCCACTTGTTCCACAGCGGCGTCCCACTCTGCATTCTGCAGCTGCACCAGGTAGTAGCTCGCTCCGGCGATCCCCGTCCAGTGGAACATCTCGTCCCAGCTCGTCAGCGTCCCGCTCGGGCGCTCCCAACACAACCACGGCTCTAAATTCCGCCGTGACCGACTTGGCCGCATTCATCGTCACCACACAATCCCGCTCCCCGTGCAGGCTCCACTCCAGCCTGTGAAGGACAGAGCCGACGTCGGCTGTGGGAGTCAGGGTCACGCTGGTGTTGTAGGCGAAAGTCGAAGGCGCAGGTCTCTCCGCAGTCAATGCCCGCCGGATCGCTCGTTACCGTGCCAGTCCCTGTGCCGGTCTTCGTGACCGTTAGTCCGTGGGCAGCAGATATTGAATCGGTGAACACCTTCTCCGTATACAGCCCTCCCTGGTCGGTGGTGCGCACGCGGATCGAGTAGCTGCTCTTGGTGGCGTAGTCGAAGACCGCCGAGGTGCGCAGGCTTTCCCCGGAGATATTAAAGGAGGCGTTGTCAACAGAACCCGTCCCGCTCACCAGGGTGTAGGTAAAGGTATTGCCCGCGTCCGGGTCGGTAGTGGAGAGGGTCCCGACCACCGTGTTTACGGGTTGATTCTCCAACACCGTATTGTTGGAAAGAGCGATGTCCGTCGGGGCATGGACGCCAGTGCCATACGTGATCAACACCGATTCGATGACCGGGGTAACCGTCCCAGTCGTGGAGGTCAGCGTGGCACGATATTGGATGTATCGTGCGTCCGGACTGGAAATGTTGCTGCCTGAGATGGACAGCCAGTCAGACCAGTTGGCATCGGGGGTCGAGGTGATGCCTGTGCGCGTTGCAAAGCTGATTGTCGTCCCGGTCGGGGTTGCACCGTGTAGGTAAGCTTGTGCCAGTCCGCGGCTGCCCGGCGTCGAGGACGCGCGAGGTGAAGGTGCAGGGTCCGGTGTAAGGGCTCACCCGCATCCAATCTACGCCGAGCGCTCCGCCACCGATGATTGACGTCGCTAATGTTCACAACCATGTTGCCCGCAACCGAGCGAACGTTGGCTGTGACCTGTGTGCCATCCACGTAGAACGCGAAACCGCTTGCGTGTCCAATCAATGCGATACACATGGGGAGTGCCAAGCGTCGCCGAGGACAGCAGGATGTTCTGCCGTCATCCATACGTGCGTAGACGCCATCAGTGCTGGCGCCTTCGCCAATGTACGATCCAGGGTGCACTGAAGGTGCTATCGCCAGAGAAGCCAACATTCTGGAATTGGGCTGAGGTGAATGTGGCACGGAACTCAGCGAGCTGCCGGGGCCAAAGCTCAGGTCGGAATAGGCGTGGGCACCATCTACATTAAGCGCCCCACCGGACACGGTTGCTGTGCCGCCGGGCCAGGGGCCTCGTTTTGGCCGGCCACGCAGAGTAGACAGGGTAGTCCCATTGAATTCATCCCCAACCGCAGGCGGCAGGATCAATTCGCCATTGGCGGTATTGGAGATGTAGCACGCCGATGTGCCGGCAGTAAAGTCCGCAACCGTGGTATCGACCAGAGGCGCGATCGGGGTCGTGAAGTTCAAGTTGCCGGTGAAACCAGGGGAGGTAGCCGTATTGTTGGCGGCATTCGTGGAGGTGACCCGGAAGTAATAGGTGGTCAGGGGAGGAGCCCGCTCAGGGTCACGGAATGGGAGGTCACCATCCCGGATACACTGGAATTTAAACCCAGACTGCGGCGGAGGTTCCGTAATCGACGCGGGAAGAGGAAGCTTCATCCGTGCTCCAGGTGATTACGACCGTTCCGTCCGGGTTCACCAGGGCGTTCACATTGTAGATCACCGGGGCGGTGGTATCCGGCGCAGGGGTGGTGAAGCTGGCCGTGGCCGGCGTCACCGGTGAGGTGGCAGTGTTGGGGACAGCATCCGCGGAGGTCACCCGGTAGTAATAGGTTGTGCCCGGAGTCAGGCCGGTCAAGTTCAGACTATGGGCTGTCAAAAGGGTGCTGTCTTCCACGTGCGACGATAAGGCATCGGAAGCCGTGCCGTAATCCACGCGGGAAGTGGCCGGCTCGTTGGTCGTCCAGGTGATGACGGCGGAGGTGCCATCAGCCGCCGGGGCGGCGGTCACTGCCGAGATGACCGGCGGAGTATTATCGGTTGGTAGGACGTATCAAATACCACATCCACCCAGTAGTTATTCGTTGCTCCAACTGGTTGGGAAAAGCATCCGCAGTAGCATAGACACCATTCGGGCCCATCGTCTCCGGAGGCCAAAGCGCATTCAATGGCGGATTATAAACCCTGGGTGGTAAAGCCACCTGGCGTGATTGCGAAGTAGCCGTCTGACGACGAATAGATCGAGACAATATAGGTCGTGTTGGCGCTGATCGCAACCGGGGTGGGCAAGACCATTACCTGCCAGCCGGAGTCGGTTTCGTTGGTGAAGGTCACGTTCCGCAAGCAGGGTACCGGCGAGTGTCCACAGGCGACCGACATGTGTCCCGGTATTCGCAGCACCTTTGTAAAATCGCAGGGAGGTGATGTAACCGCGATCCGGATTGGAACTTGGTACCCACCGTAATCGGTACCATCGATTATCCAGCCGGAGTTGCGGGCGTCGCGGTATTATCCCAGATACTGCACGGGCAGGTAAGGGTCAGAGTTGTAAACGACCAGGTGATAGTCGGCCGCGAGCGGGTTGCCGGTCGCGTCTGCCACTCCAGTTCCACCACCTTTCACTTTCGCCGAATAGATGGTATTCAAGGCTAAAGGCGCCGTCGGCGACAGTATGGCTTTATTGTTATCAGGATCATAGGTGACTGTGGCAGGAACAAGCACATTGCCGGGAGCACGCAGTTCAAAGGTGGTGCCATTGATCGTCCCCGCGTTCATCGGTTCACTGAAGGTGGCAGTGACCATGGTGCCGGTGGAGATGCCCGTCGCTCCATTTGCAGGAGTGACCAAGGTTACGGTCGGGGCCGTGGTATCCGCTGCATAATTGGCGATATAGGCACCTGACTGGGCGGTGAAGACCGCATAACTCACGCCCTTAATATTTTTCTGTGTATACGCGACAGGATTACCGCCAAAGGTAAGCGATCCAAGCGGACCATCTGTGGAATGGAACGGCAGCATCACCTGAAGCCCGTTGGCACCCGACCCAACCGAGACGGTGAAATTTAATGTGGTCCCGTTCCAGCTCATTGCGCTGAAGGCCGAGTTGTTGCGGCCGTCCAGCCAGGTCAGCAGCTGGCGGCCGGAGACGATCGGCACTCATCGCGCCTGTGCGGAGGCGATGATGGCATTCGCACCCCGGGAAGCGCCTCATCAGAATGCATATTGGCTGTAAAGACGCCGTAATAGCCTTCCGATCCCAGCGCCCGGTCAGCAAGGGTATCAATGGTGTAGGGGTAGGACTGCCCGCTCTCGTCGGTCATCTGGGTGGTGGCCTGGAAGACATTGAAAATGGTCCCGTCCGTATCGGCGAAGCGCATGGGCATCCCGGAGCCGGTGAACATCCCCTGGCGGTTATTGATCCATGTGGAAGGCCAGTAGTAGTAATTGGTGTCCAGCCGGATACCCTTGGCGACCTTAGACCGCGGCCTGTGTGGCCCAGCCGCTCCAGGCGATGCAGTGTGTACGCTCGCTGGCCTGCGAGGGCAGGGTCGGGGAAGCGCGTCGCGAACTGCGCCAGTTGATTTGTGATAGAAAGTGTTCAACTCCGCAGGAGTGTAAGTCTGAGCAGTTCGTGTTAACGTGCACGCCGATCTCAAAGCCCATGTTGGTGTAATTGGCCGCCTGCGTCAGGCGTCAGCGGTGTGTCGGCATAGATGTACATGCTCGAGCGCACGCATTCCCAATTTGCCGACAGAACAGTTCGCCGGGCTGGAGGCAATATATTGATCAAGCGCGGTCAGATAATGCCGCTGCCAGGCTGACCATGATCGTCGCTGGTCATCAGGACTACGGCCTTCTCGCCGCGCGGGAAATACCAGAAGCGCGGCAGGGGCATCTTGTCCATGTCCATGCTTTCGATCATTTTGCCAGGAGCCGCTGCTGCTCATCGGCCTGTGGGATGGCCACCTTATCCAGGTTCGACCCAATCTGGCTGAGGGTCGCCTGAAGCGTTTCCCAAAGAACAGATCATCCGGGCGCATTGGAGCTTGGCCATCGCGTTCCATGCCGGCCCAGGCCGGGTTGCCCTGGCGGGTGTAGACCACCGAGCGCGCCAGGTCGTAGGTGAAGGCCGCGGCCTGACCGCCATTAGAACCAACACTCCTGAGCGTCACCGCCGGGTTGGCCGTGGCCGTGGTCGCATTCGAGTAGAGGGTCGCAACCGAAGTTGCTCCATTGAGGGTGTAGATGGTCGGCCGTGCCATGATATTGGATGGTGGTATTGACCGTTCCCACGCCGGGACCCGAAGCAGTGTTCACCATCAGGTAGGCATTGGAGAGTGAACCTCCAGCCGGAGAAATACCCAGCAGGGAGGCCAGGCGTGTATCCGGGCGCATGGCGATCAGGTTGCCGCCAGCCTGTGACCCAGTTGCCGAACATGGTCGCCTGGGTATCGCTGAGGGCCATGTGCGCCAGGATGACGACATCATAGGCGCTCAGCAGGTTAGCAGTGACATTGCTGATGTCGGTGATCAGATAGTCGTTCAGGCCCTCGGTGTGCAGGATCTCCCCGTAGTAGCGGCCGAAGCCGTCGGTAGGTGCTGGTGACAACAAGGATCGGCCCGCCCGGGCCTTCGTCGCTGGCGGCGCTGGGTGGTGAAGCTCCAACTGTAAGGCGTGGTTGTGGCATTGCCAATCATATCCTTGACCCCGCCGCCTTGACAGTAGCGGTATAGAGCGCAAGGTTGGCCAGGCCGCTCGTAGGCGTGAGCATCGCGGTCTGCGTGGAGGAGTTGTAAATGACCGTGGCAGGCACCAAGTTGTTGGAGGCATCCCGCAGTTCAAAGTTGGAAGTCAATGTGGCAGGGTTCACCGCCTCGCTAAAAACCGCCGTCACGGTTGTGCTGGCAGGTCACGTTATTTGCACCATTGGCGGGTGTGACCGTGTGGACAGAAGGAGGGGTGGTATCGGGTCCGATGGAGGTTTCAAAGACCACATCCACCCAGTAATTGCTCTGCAGATATTGGTTGGTCGGAAAAGCAGGTGAGGCAGAGATATAAAGATGCCATTTGAGCCATCGGTACCGTCTGCCAGCGCGGTCAGAGGCGGGTTCTCATGGGCAGTGGAGAAGTAATTGACCGGGAGGACTGCATAATAACCGGAAGGCGAAAGGTAGGACGCGATATAGGTGGTGCCGGCCGTGATCGAGACCGGTGATGAGAAATACGCCGTCTGCCAGCCGCTGCCCGTTTCTCCGCTAAAGATATCCGGGGCCAGGAGAGTGCCATTAGCCGCATACATCTGACCTGTATGCGTACCAGAGTTTTGGTCGCCCTTTTAGAATCGGATGCCGGTGATGTATCCATCCATACTGGAGCGGAACTTGACACCCACTTGAATAGCCTGACCGTCGGTATCGTTCGACATTCCTGGGGTGCCGCTATCGCCCCAGATGGAACACGGACAGACCGGAGTATTGACATCGAATACGTTGCTGGTCCCGCACGCAGTACCATCTTGCACGTTGAGCGTCAGCCCGGTGCCTGTGGCAGGAATTGTTATGGAGCCGGTCCAAACTCCATTGACGAAAGTGATCGAGGTGGGGCTGACTGTCCCTGCGCTTAAACTCAGTGAAGCCGTACCATTGTAGGTGACGACCGGATTATTGGCAGCATCCCGGGCGCGGATGGTCGCGGTGAATGCAACCCCTGCAAACCTGGGCGAGGGGATCGTGTCGAAGGAGAAGTGATGAAGAACCGTGGACGTGACATTTACCGTGGCATGACCAATCACGCTCCCGGAGGCCGCCTGCACGGTGTTTGTAAATATTCCGGGAGTGACACCTGCGGTGAACAGACCACTGGAATTGATCGTGCCGCCGCCAGCGACCACCGACCAGATAAAGGGCTGGTTCGGGATGGGATTGTTGCTGAAATCGTAAGCGGTAGCACTGAATTGCTGTGTAACGCCCACGATCACATCTGCAGAGGCGGGTGTTATCAGGATATGATCGGGTACGCCGGTGACATCGAACACATTACTTATTCCGGTCACGGTGCCGTCTTCCACGCTGAGCGTCCGCCCCGTGCCCGAACCGGTGATTGTGACAGTCCCGATCCATACACCATTCGTAAAGGTAATAGAAGTGGGACTAACCGTCCCTCCACTAATACTCAAGTTGGCAGTGCCGGTGTAGGAGGTAAACGGGTTATTTGCAGCATCCCGGGCGCGGATGGTCGCGGTGAACCCTACTGCCGCGAATTGGGGCGTAGCAATCGTGTCGAAAGTGAAATGATCGAGGCTGGGGGCTGTAACAGTCACAGAGGCCGTGGTGTTTACCCCCCAGCGCTGGCCTGCACAGTATTTGAATAAGTTCCCAGCGTTGTGCCGGCAGTAAAGCGGCCAGTGGAACTGAGGATTGTGCCGCCGCCATTGACGACCGACCAGTCAAGTCCCAGGCCTGAGATGGGATTGTTGTTCACATCATAGGCGATGGCGGTGAACTGCTGCCGCTCCCCCGCGACCACATTCGCGGAGGCGGGCGTGATCGTAATGTGATGGACTGCGCCGGGGATGGTGTAGTTTACACTTGGTGGTGCCGGTGAAGGCAGGCACATCCACCATCTGCTGTACGATCTGCCCGCCGGTCTCTGAGAAAGACATAGAACTTGGTCGGCATATCGGTGGTCCGGGATTCACCGACCTACAACTCCCAGGATTGACGGTGAGCACGGTGCCCGGATCGAAGGTGCTGGCAGTGATGTCGCTGTCATGCACCGCGCGCGCGTAGGCGCAGGCGTAATCCCGTGGTCACATATTGAGGATGATAGGAAGCGATATTCTGTGTGATTCCCTGCAGGATCGTGCGCCAATCGGGCTCGGAAATCACATCTATGAAGGTGTATTCATGGCTGAACAGGTCAGCGACTGCCATGCTGTCCAATGAACGCTTGAGCCATGCCGTGCCATCCGCGGTGGCAACGGGAACACTGGTGTGTTGGTAGCCAAGCCATTCATAGCCGGTGACATCGCGGATTTCGGTGACGCAGTTGAAGAACTTTTTGTCCAATTCCGGGTGGTCGGGGATGGACAGGTAATCGGCATAATAGACATTCTGGATGCGTCCGTGGCCAGCTCCGTTCTCAAACTTGCGGAACGGGCCAGCCATCATCCAAGGGGTCTGAATTCAAGCTTGTCCCGGGTTCATCATGGTGGAGATGTAAGTGACATCCCAGTCCGGATCGTTCAGCGGGTGAACAAATTGACATTGCTGCCGATCTCATAATAATGCGGGACGATATATTTGCCGATGGGAATCTCCCGGTCCGCGAACCACTGTGTGGCCTCAGGCAAAGTTGGAGTTCGCCACAGTCGCATCGCTGAGTAGTTGGCGACGGCTGTTATGATCAAAATAGAAGAAGTGGCAGGTGCCGCGTTTCGAAGGCATGGATGGTAGGTGGTGGCTTTACCGCTATCCACCAGGGACTTCAGGATCCGCGGCCTCGATGCACTAATATCATCCGTAAAGACGCCCGCCCACGGGATAAAGCCGTAATCATTGGCGTCATGGATCCACCACAATGGGCCGGAGGTATCGTCCATGCGCATGGTGACAAAGGGAGGCATGCCCTGCATGACAAACGGCTTGCGCGCCGCCCAGACCATGCTGCGCCAGAAGGTGTCATCCAGGCCAAAGAGCGGGCCTTTGACATTATTCGAGATCCAGTCGTAGCTGCCGAACTGGACCGCGCGCCCCGCGCCATAGGTGGTCACGGCGAGGAAGGGCAGGGTGCCGCTGGTGGCAAGGGAGGTTACACTCCCAGGGAGCGTGATCCCCGCCAGGCTCATCGTACCGGTCGTGATCGTCTCTGAGTTATGGTTTTGAATAATGTAATTCGTGGCTGGAGCGGCAAAGTTGACATTCGAGCCGCTGGTGGTGCTGTTGTAGCTAAAATTAAAGATGGAGGTGATAAATGCATAGCGGGCATTGACGCCATCAGCAGAAAGAGCATTATCAAAGTTAACGAGGCCCGCGCCGTCTACATTGACAGCATTTGAAATGAGAGTTTGCTCCGCATCGCTCAAATAGCCTGCACCCACGCTGTCCAGGTTGCGGTGCCCAATGATGATCAGAGCATATTCGTTGATCGTCGCGGGTACAGGGGCAGTCGAAATATCCAGCGTGGTATAGGGAATCCCGAAATGGTCAAGGTAAGGCTGGATGAGATGCTGGAAGCCAGGGGTGTAATCCGGACTTGTGGAGTTCACCAACACAACAGCGCTTTGTCGTAAGACAAGGTCGGTCAACGGTGCTGGCGCCACAGGGCGCGCCGCAACCGGGCTAGTGTTCACACCGACCAGTGAGGCAAGGAAAACCAAGATCATGAAGACCTGTCTGATCCTGGCAAGTTGGGTCCGGAAATGAAATTTACTCCACCGGTTGTGGAGCAAGCTTAAATATTTGGACATGATTCCCTCCATCAAATGTTACGAATGCGACAGGATGCGAGAACGCGATAAAGCTAAATCCCCGAAATTTCTAAATCAGGTGATGTTCTAGACCGACAATCTTTAATCTTTTCCCACATTAACCTTACGAATATGCAAGGTTATTGTCAAATGTAATTATACACTTATTCATCGGTCAAAAGGCACTCCTCAGGCTTAAAAAGCGCCTATTTTCACATCCCCCAAAGAGCCTATTTGCTCGATTACTTTCGCTTGCGGATCTGGCCCGGAGACAGCACCACCGGCACCTGCTTGCCCTTGAGCAGTTGCAGCAAGACCCGCACACGTTCGTTCCCCGAGACGCGTGCATCGAAGATGGCATCGTAGCCCGCGAAGGGACCGTCCTGGATGACCACGCCATCGCCGTGTTTTAGCCCCTCCAGGATCTCGCCGCCGGCAGCGTTGATCTGCTCCAGGCGGTGCCGGATGGCGATAACGAGTCCTTCCGGAACAGGCGAGGGTTCTTCTCCGAACGAGACCAGCCCAACCGAATAGGGCATCCATGAGACGACCGAGAGGCCCACCTTCGGCAGATCCAACTGTACGAACATGTAACCGGGGAAATAAGCCTTGATCTTGCGGGAGCGCGGATTGACCGGCTGCACCCGGATCTGCGGGTAGAACACTTCGAAGCCGCGCGCAGTGGCTTCATGCCAGAGGGCCTCTTCCTTATTTGGTTTGCTGCGCAGGGCGTACCATTGTTCGCTCATAGGGGAATTTGTCTCGTTCTTGGAGGATGGCTGCTTCCGGCAAGGGATCTTGCCCCTTTGAAACCTCGCTGATTCCAGTAACTCTTATATCTGCTTTCGAAAATCGAGTCAAGGCTTGCCCGCCCGACATTCAGCCTGGAAAACCGGACCTCCTGCCAACAGGGGATGGAATCAAGGCACATGCCATAGTACACTACTCCCGGCTCCCGGCCTGCGGGTGCCGCATTTACTCGTATGAGGTGATCAATGTCCCTGCGTTCCTGGCTTGCCTGGCTGGTCTTTAGCGTTGTCTTCGGGGCGTGGTTCGTTGCGGCCTATTACAGCCTGACCCTCGGAGTGGACTGGGCAGCCTATCTCTACCCCGAAGACCATTTTTTTGAAAACCTGGGGGCGATCTCGCTCTTTCTGGCTTCCATCATTTCCTTTTATGTCTTCTGGCGCGCGCGGCGGAAAGGAAGCGGACGGATCCATCCCCTCCGCTCCGCCCTGTACCTGGGTATGGCAATGATCTTCTTTTTCGCGGGCGGGGAGGAGATCAGCTGGGGACAGCGCATCTTCCACATCCCGGAGCCGCCCGCGCTGGCCGCGCAAAGCCCGCAGCAGGACCTGACTCTCCACGGCCTGACGGTGATCGAGACCAATCCCCTGCTGCGTGCCGACCACCTCTTTAATTACGTGCTGATCTTGCTGGCCTTGGGCATCCCGGCTGCCCTCATTATTATTCCGCTCATTTCGCGCGAGCCGCGGAGAAAATCCTTCCGCTCCCCCTGCTCGGGACCGCGCCCCTATTTTTGCTTAATCAACTGATGGCTGGCTGGGCACAGGAAAGTTACAGGCCGTGGTATCGCTACAAGATCATCCGCTTCCCCCAGGCGCTCCAGGAGATCAAGGAGGCCAACTTCGAGCTGCTGTGCCTGTGCCTGGCGATCATCGCATTGATTGAACTGACCAGTAGGTTAAGAAACCGGAGCGTTACTTCAGGAACAGAACCCCCAGCAGACTAAGCGCCGCTGTCAGTGCCATCCAGCCATCCAGCCGGCCCACACGGATCGGGATACTGCGGCTGTTCTCAGGCTGAAAGGCGCGCACCTCTGCTGCCAGCACGATCTCCTCCGCGTGCCGGAGGGAATTGGACATCACGGCGAGGAGCATCAACTGGAGGCCGCGCAGGCTCCGGCGGCCGCGCAAGCCGCCGCGCATGCGCAGGCTGTGCCATGCCGCCGTGCTCGACCGGCGCAGGTCAGGCAGCAGGTTGGAGGCCACGCCCAGCGAGAACCCCAGCCCACGCAGGCCGCCGCGCTCCAGCATCCCGGCCACTTCAGAGATATCCACCGAGGCCGAGAAGCCATCCGCAGCCAGCAGGATGACCGCCGCGCGCAAAGTCATGTGCACCGCGTTCAGCAGCGTGATGCCCGCCAGCGGCACGCCCAGGAAGAGAATATCCGGCTCTTCGCGCAGTCCCCCGAAAAAGAGGTTAATAAGGAAGAGACCGGTCAATACGAGCAGCCAGCGCGGCCTGGATAACCGCCGCAGGGCAAAGGGGTACAGTGCTGCGACCGCCGCCAGCGCCAGGAGCGCAGTGGGAATGCCGCGCTCCCGGGCAGGCAGCAGGGCCATCCCAAGCGCCCAGGCGAACACAATGAAGTGTCCCAGGCTGCCGATGCGCGGCTTGAGCGCCGCGCGCGGAAGGGGATGACCTGTTGTAACCATTACTTGATGACCGTGATCGTGGTCAGCATGCGCACATTGGACTTGCCGCCCTCCGCCGGGAGAACCATGCGGAAGGTCCCGTCTTCTTCGGTGAGCGCGCCGGCGGAGGTGGCATAGGCAACGATGGTATCTTCGGCGTTGAACTGGGCCGCTTCGTAGTTGGCGCTGAAGCCATCCGAAGCCGTAGCCTTCACGGCGGCAAGCGAAGCCGGGTCAAAGCCGGCGTCCTTGATCAGGTCGCTCAACTTCACACCCACATAAGTCACATCCTTGGCGGTCACCTGCACCGCGCCGAGCGCCTGCATGGCTTCCGCGGAATAGGTCTTCTGGGTCGTCCCATCCGTCACGGTGAGCACGGGTCCGGCTTGAGCCGGGGCTGCCTGGGGCGCGCAGGCGGAGAGCGCCAGCGCGAACAGCATCACGAACACAAACAAGCGTTTCATTCTTCTACTCCTACAAGAATTTTTCATCCGGCCGCGGCGGGGCTGCCCAGCCTGACCCGGAGCGCCGCCCCGAGTTTCCAGGCCAGCCAGCCTCCCAGCCCCCCGACCAGTAGATGAACCACAACCAAGGCGAGCACGATCCAGGTCACCGCCTGCGCAGGCAGACGGAAAATGCGGCTGCCCGAATCCACCAGGTCCAGCCAGACAATGAGCATGTTCCGCCCAAAGAACACCAGCCCGGTAAAAAATGGCTGGACCAGCGTCCATAAAGAGCCCACCATGCAAGCGACGAGGAATGAAATGGGCGAGGGCTTCACGAACAGATCAAAGACCAGTTCGGCGACAATGGCTTCGGTCAGGATGCCCACCATCGGGCCCAGCACGACGCTGCCGATGCTGAACAACTTCAACACCATGGCGATCACGCCGATGAAGAGGGTCGAGCCGCGGCGCGGAACAAAGAGCCGCCCGATGCATAGCAGCAGAACACCGATCACGGACAGGGTCATGCCAGTAAGCGGGAGATCGATGGCATGCAGCACCGATCCCAGCGAGATCTCCACCAAACCCCACAGCGCTCCAAAGACCGCCATCGTCACCAATTCGCGTGTCGAAAATTTCATTGCATTTCTCCTTTCGAGGGCTTTCTCGCCACCATCCGGACGACCATGCGCTTGTCGTCTGCATGGCCGGCGCCTGAGGCCCTCTTCATAATGAAGCAAATCCCAATCCGCAAAGGCGGCGCGCAGTTCCCCCGGATCGAGAAAATACTCGCGGGTTCCCTGCTCCTCCGGCTGCCACAGGAAGGTCTCGAAGAACAACAGCCCTGCGGGTTTCAGAGCTTGTATATAAACATCCCACAGGGGACGCAGCAAAAAATAAAAGTTAAGGATCAGGTCAAAATGGTCTGCGGGCAGCGCAAGGCGATTCAAGTCCACCACCGCCAGCGAGACAGGCAGCGAGGCCTGGCGGGCGCGTGACTGAGCCAGCCGCAGCCCTGCCTCCGATACATCCAGGCCGATCACCTTCCAGCCCAGGCCCGCGAGATGGAGGCCGGTGGGCGAAGCCCCGCAGGCAACATCCAGCGCCAGGCCGGTGCGCGGAAGCATGCCCAGATTCGAGGTGAGCAGCGCGACGCGGGTTCTGGTGCGCATACTTGCGCGGCTCGCGGCTGTAGCGGCGGTTCCATTCCAGGGCGTCAGGATTCTGCATAAGCAGCCTCCTCCGGCAGCCCGAATGTCCGCCCCGGGACGCTCCAGCCTTCCATCCAGAACAATCCGGCCCGCATCCAGCAATACCACCCGCCGGGCATAGCGGTGGATCAGTTTGAAATCATGCGAGATCAACAGGATGGCCGTTCCCTGCCGGTTGAGCCGCAGCAGCAGTTCCATTAACTGCTGGAGATGGCGCCAATCCTGCCCCAGGGTCGGCTCATCCAGGATGACCAGCGCCGGGCGCAGTTCCAGGCAGGAGGCCAGCGCGGTGCGCTGCTGCTGCCCCACCGAGAGGGCGAATGGGCGGCGCGCGCGCAGGCCGGTCAAGTCCACCTGTTCCAGCAGTTCTTCGTGCAAGCCCTGGTTGAAGCAGTCATAGTTATGCGATGCAAAGGAGACTTCCTCGTCCACCGAGTCCGTGAAGAGCTGGTCGGCCGGGTTCTGAAACAACAGGGCGATATCCAGGCCGGGCCGCGGGCGGGCGCCGCCGCGCACCAGCACCCTTCCGGACTGCGGTTTGAGCAGCCCCGCGGCAGCCAGCCCCAGCGTGGACTTGCCCGCGCCGTTGTCACCCACCAGCGCGAGGAAATCGCCCGGGTAAACTTCCAGGTTAACATCCTTCAGCATAGCCTGACCGTCATAGCCGGCGCTCAGATTCTGCAACTGAAGGATGGGTTCCAGCCCTTCGGGATGGTGGCCGTTCGAAACCAGCAGTTCCCCCCAGGGCGCCAGCGTCTCCACGGTCGGGCGGCGCAGCCCGTAGCGCCGCAGCAGCGCGCGATCGTTCAACACCTCGTTGAAGGGACCCTCGGCAGCGATGCATCCTTCGTCCATTACCAGCACACGGTCGGCCAGCCGCCGCACCTCCGCCAGCCGGTGTTCCACCAGGACCAGCGTCAGGCCGAACTGGGTGCGCAGGCTTTCGAGTGCCGCGATGACGCTTTGCGTGCCCGGCACATCCAGCGAGGAGGTCGGCTCATCGAGCACCAGCACCTCGGGCCGCATGGCCAGCGCGGAGGCGATGGCCACCCGCTGGATCTGCCCGCCGGATAATTCTGCCGGCACCAGGCCGCGCAGCGAGGAAATGCCCAGAGCCTCCAGCGCCCACTCCACCCGCCCGGCCACTTCATCTTCGGGCAGGCGCAGGTTGCGCGGGCCGAAGGCGATCTCATCCTCCACGCGCAAGTGAAAGAGATGCGTGCGCGGGTTCTGAAAGACCGCGCCCACATGCAGCGCGATCTGCGCCGTGGTCAGCTGCAGGACGTCCAGCCCGGCCACCTGTACCTGTCCCTGCACCTCGGCGGGGATGGATTGGGGGATCAGCCCGGTCAGCACGCGAGCCAATGTGCTCTTGCCACAACCTGAGACGCCGGTCACGACCAGGCATTCGCCTGCTGCCACCTCGAAGGAGATGGAGCGCAGGGCCTGAACCCCCGGATAACGTCACGCTGAGGTCATGGACATGGATCATGATTCGCGCTTCACTGATATCCAGCAAACGTGCGGCAGGCCAGCGGTCCTGGGCGCGCAGCAGCAGCGAAGGCCGCACCACGACACAGGCCAGGTTGTAACGTTCCTCGTCCAGAATGGCGAATGCATGCTGAAAACCGATCCCATGGTCAAACTCGAGCGGCCCCAGTTCATCCAATATCAGCAGCTCATGGTCTTCATGCAGCAGGAGCAAGTTACCCCAGTCCAGGGTCTGCTCATCGAACTGCCAGTCGCGGGAGGGTTCGCTGTCCTCGTGCGCGGTCTTGAGCGAAGCCAGCCTGCGGCGGGAAAAGGTGCGCAGGTCCACAAGATCGATGCCCGTCTTGCGGCCGCCCTCGAACAGCGCCGGGGAGCAGACTCCGCTCACCTTCCAGCCGCGCGCGGCTGCCTCCTGCGCCAATTCCATGCACCAGGTGGTCTTGCCCGCGCCGCTGGCTCCCGTCAGCAGGAAGAGCTGCCGTTTCTCCGAACGGCCCCATTCCGCCAGGAAATCAGCAGGCATCAATGAGTTGGAAGGGCTCGGCATATTGCTCACAAACTCCATAATAGGAATGGCCGGCACAGGCGCGGCACAGCACTTTCCCTCCCAAAAACAGTTCGCGCTCGTTATTGATCTCCTCGCCGCAGGCCTCACAGATCGCCTTGGCGCCGGGCCGGCTGATGATCTTCTCCAGCGGAACGACCAGCTCGATCTTCTGCACCTGGAACAGGGCTTCGGCAGGGATGCGCTGGTAGCCGAGCAGCTGGCCCTCCCAGCTGCTGTGAGCCTCGGGGGCATAGACCAGGGCGCTTTCGCGCGATTCCAGAAGCGGGATCAAGCGGATGGCCGCGCCGGTCTCTGTATCAATGAAGGAAGCCGCCACCTTGCCGTAATCCTCGATGCGCATGGTACGCCGGCCCACCGAACAGCCCGTGGCGCAGGCGAGGCCATCCACACTGCAGCCGTCTGTCTCCGTGATGACCAGCAGGCGTTTGTCGAACCGCGGCAGTTCGAGGCCGAGAAGCTCCCCGGCGAGCAACCCCATGCGCACGCCGAGCACCTGCCGGGGGCACAGGTGATGGTGACGCGCGGCGCTTTCATCAAGGATGGATTGCAGGGTTCTCATGCCGGTCGCTTTCTGGGGCGGGATAAAAAAAGGCCTTACCAGGAGAGATCCTGGCAAGGCCTTAACAAGCCTCGATCCATATGATCATCTCCTTTCCAATTCCATCCCACCCACGGGATTTCGGGAGGCCGTCCTGTTTCCGGAACGGCCCTGGCCTCCTGGGAGGCCGTCCGCCCTGCCCTGGCTGAAAGCGGTAGGCAGCGCGGCTCGGAGTTTGGCAGGCTCCCCTCAAACAGGGAACCCTATGTTGTTATAGTAAACCTTTTCACTCGAACTGCCATCATCCAACGGGGTAATTTCGTATCTCACCCGGTTGGGTGATGGGCTTATTTCTTCAGATCGTTCTTGAGCTTGTTCACTTCGTCCAGCACATCCAGTTCAGCCTTCAGCTCACCGGATAGCGTGCTGAAATAGGCCTTCACGTTGCGCACAAACTTGCCGATCTCGCGCGCCGAGCGTGCCAGCCGTTCCGGTCCGAGCACAATGGCTGCCAGCACAAGGATGATGATGAGCTCATTGCCGCCGATGCCCAGAATATTGTCCATCTCAGCCTCCTCTTCGCACGAGAGCCGCCAGCAGGATGCTGATGATGTATAAACCTGCCAGCGGGGCCATGACCAGTCCCATATTGACCGGGTCCACGGTGGGCGTGACGGCGGCAGCCAGCACGGCCATCCCCACGATGGCATAGCGCCATGCAGCAATAAGCTGCCGGGCTGAGACGATCTTCAGCTTGGCGAGGAACATGACCACCAGCGGCATCTCGAAGCACAGGCCGATCCAGAACATCAGCCGGGTGATGAAATCAAAATAATTCTCCGGCCGCACCTGCGTGGTGATACCCAGGAAATTGGTCAGGAATGGGATGGCCGAGGGCAGCATGATGTACCAGGTGAAGGCCACCCCGGCAGCAAACAGCAGCGTGGCGAACGGCACCATCACCAGCAGCCAGGTCGTCTCGTTGCGCTTCAAGCCGGGAAGTACGAAGCGCATGATCTGGTAGATGACCACCGGCATACCCAGGATCACCCCGCCCAGAACGGAGACCTTCATGAAGATGCTGATGTTCTCGGTGATCTCGATGGAGACCAGGGCCTGCCGGCCGCCCACAGGCGCAGCCAGGAAGTCCACGATCTGCTCGATGAACACAAAGCACAAGCCCGTCGTGACCGCCAGCGCCAGGAAAGCCTTGAAAAGCCGGTTGCGCAGCTCGTTGAGATGCTGAAGCAGCGGCGCAGAGCTTTCCATCTCCACGCTGGCCTTGCGATGGGCGCGGCCAAAGGCGTGCAGGTAATCCTGCCAGCCGCGCTTCGGTTTTTTGGAAGGAACGACTTCAGCGCTCACGAACAGGGTTATCCTTTTTCTTCTTTTGCTTCCTGGGTCTCTTCCTTGACGGCGTCCTTGTCATCTTCCTGCAGGCCGCTGCGGAAGGCGCGCACGCCCTTGCCCAATTCGCCGGCGATCTTGCCGATGCGCCCAACGCCAAAGATCAGGATGACGATCACCAGGATGATGATCAGTTCGGGGGTTCCCATGTGAAACATTGTTGTACTCCTTATATATCCGTGGATAAGCGGAAGGTCTGCGGGGTGGTGACATCCACTTTCAATTCGCGCACCACCTGGTCCTTGCCGCGCACTTCGATCACGTTGCTGGAAATGCCGATCTCGACATCCAGTTTCTTCAAAGCTTTGATCTGGCTGACGTGGAACTCCAGGTAGCCTTGCTCGTGGTTGAGTTGAGCGCCGATGTAACCGGCCTTCTCCAGCACCTGCCGGACGGGGGCGATGGCCTCCCCGAACACCTTGGCAGACTTCAGGAAATAATCCCTCTGCGAGAAGTACAGGTTGGGCAGCCGCGTTTGCTGGCTGTTCTGCCGGTAGATCTGCCCGGTATGCTTGTTCTCCAGCGAGCAATAATGGACACCTAATTGTAGTCCCTGCTCGAGGGCAAACTCCACCAGTTCCAGGCAGACCGTCTCGCTGCCGGCCACCGGCAGGCCTCCCGCGTACCAGTAGTCATACAGCACCCGGAAAGGCCGCGGCTTGATCTTGTAGCCTTTCTCGCGGAAGGCTTCCGGGTTGTGGAGCGGGAAGCACAGTTCGAGCAGGTTGATCCCGAAAATGTGCAGTTCCTCCAGCCGCAGCAGGACCGCCTTCATCTCCTCCAGTGTGCCCGGCAGGACCGGCATCTCGACCATCACATTCGGGATGTACTCGCGCGCCAGGGCAATGTTGTCATACGTGTGCGTATGGCCTTTTGCCAGGTCGTGCATGCGGATGCTGAAGCGGATCTCGTCCAGTCCGGCAGCCTTAAGGTTCTCCAGCGTCTCGCGGTCGATGTGGTCCCCGCTGGTGTACAAGCGCGTGAACGCATTGGGAAATCTGGTGCCCGCATGTGAGAAGAAGCGATAGGTCTCGGCCTTATGCAGAAGCGGCTCGCCGCCGGTCAGTGCCAGATGGTTGATACGCGGGCTGGCCGCATGCAGTTCATCCAGTTCCGCGACCACATCCCGCGTGTGCTCGCGGAAATACTCGTACTCTTCCTGGTTGGGGTTGAAACAGTAGAAACAATCCCGGTGGCATTTGAGCGAGATGAAGAAGGTCTGGCTGGTGGTGCCCGTCTGGCAGGCCTGACAGGAAGGCGAGAGGCGGTTGGTGAGGATGCTCTTGCCATCGTTCCGCACGATCGCGCCCCTGCGCCGCAGCGCCTCGATGCGCTCCCGCACCTGCGGGCCGTCATCCTGCGCCGCGATCTCCACGCCCATGCTCTCCACCTGGCGCATGAAATCCGCGAAGATCTGCACATACTTCTCCGCGTACAAGCGCAGGGCAGGGTCTTTGATCTGGGGCAGAGTCTCGCGGGTCACGTCCAGGTTCATGCAGGCAGGTCTTTCTTTCCGGCCGCGTGAGGCTTGAAGCCCGGCGGCATCACGGAGCCAAAGGGGTGCGCGCGGCGGAACTCGCACAGGTCGCAGTACTTCCTGCCGGGACGTTCCGCCATCCACGTGCGGCAGTGCTCGCAGCGCACCAGGTTGCCGCTTTGCAGCAGCACAGGTTCGCCGGAGCCGAACACCTGCTCGAAGGACGGGGCAGATTCGACCGTGATGGCAGCCGGAACACAGAAGCCCTCGCACAGACCGCAGTCAATGCAGGTCTGCGGAGAGAAGGAGAGGCTGAAGGTCCTGGCCTCCTCGTTCTTCTCAAAATGCAGGGCGCTGGCAGGGCAGCCTTTGTCACATGCGCCGCAGGCGGTGCAAGCCTCGGATACCTTCACCATCGCGAACCCTTCCAGGTGCAACCCGGGGTAGGTATCCGGAGAAGGCAGGTGCGCGATGGCGTTCAACATCCTGCGGCGCTCGCGGCCGGGAAGTTTTTCCGCAGCCTGGGGTTCATTCTCCATGGCGCGCGCCATGGCCATCTGACCCTGGCGGCCCAGCATGCGGAACAGGTCGCGTCGCGAAAGCGGCGGGTTCTTCGCATTCCAGAACGGGCGCTCGACCGGCTTCTTCACATTCTCAATGCTGACCAATTGATCTCTGCGGCCCCATGCGCCGAGAAAATCCGCGGCAGTTCGGGCCTGATGTTCGATCTGCGATTGCAGCCCAGCCCAGCGGCATTCGGTGCAGGCATCCATGCGCAGGATGACCTGCTCCATGCCCAGGGCGGACAAACTAAGGTAGGCCGCGCTCCCCAGCCCGGCCAGGCAGCCGCGCAACTGGATGCCAATGCCATCCGCCGCGAGGCCCTTCTCGGGGTGAGGATGGAGCCCGCACAGCAGCTCAATGGACTTGCCTTCCACGTGCGCCGCGCAGTTCAACAGGCTGGACACATCATCATCGGCCTGGTACGCGCCGACAGGGCACACCGGTATGCAGGCCAGGCAGGACTGGCATGCCTCCAGGCTCAGGGCAGGCGGCTTGCCCGCAGTGATAGCCTGAACGGGACAGATCTCAAAACACGCCGCGCACTCCGAGAACTGGTCCTGCGCGTGCAGGCAGCGTTTGGCATCCAGAACGACCTGCGAACGGTCCAGCGAAGCGAACCGTTCGGCGGCATCCAGAATACTCACCGGGCAGCCTCTTTCGGAAGTTTGATCTCCAATTGCGCCGCCACTGCCAGCAGCGCGCCGTGGGTCAGATGCGCCAGGCCGCGATAGAAATCGGTCCGCGCATACTCCTCCACCAGTTTCGCCCAGGCCGGTCCCCAGCGCAGGAGATGCTCGGAGAGGAAATCCCGCTGCGCCTGGAGCGCCTCTTCAAAGCCGGGCTGGTCCCCCGCCTCCAGTTTCTCCAGTGCCAGGGAGGCCAGCTGCGAGACAAATGCCATTTCCAGGCCGATGTGATCATCCGGTTCCTGGTTGAGCTTCTCGAACTCCAGACCAAAGCGGCGGTACCAGCTGCGCACCTGAAGGGTCTGCTCCTGAAAGATCAGGCGGGCATCGCCAAAATAGACGGATTCCCAAAGGGGAGCCAGCACCATACCGACCCCGATAAATAAGCGCGTATTGTCCACCCTCACATCATCAAAGGCCGCGTCCGAAAGACCGGGCCGGTTCGCCTGCGCCCACTTCTGAAGCAAGCCCAGCCCGCGGCCGGTTTCCTCCTGCTCTGCCCCCAGAGGGATATCTTCAAAAACGTCCTGGTCGATCAGGTTCTGCAGCCAGACTTTGTCCGGTTCATCATACAGGAGACGTCCCAGCAGTTCAAAGACCAGCGCCTCGCCTGCCAGGAATTCATTCCATTCGTCGATGTTTTCAGTGTCTGCCATGTTGGTCCGTCTTTTCAGGTCTATTTTGTCTTCTAATTCTTAAGGATAGCGCCGCAAGTGGTATTAGTGTAATTGATATAAATACCATCAGGTAGGTAACATATGTAACCACCTGAGTCACAGTTAAACCGAGCCTCCACCAGGCGTTTTTGCAGTCTCGCCGAGAGAGTGGGTTCCCAGACCGTTGAAACCGGTAACTCCTTCATGGAATTCAGGGCAGCAAAGACCGCCGGCTCGTAGAGCATGGCCGTTATTTTCCCGCTTGCTTCCACTGCAACCATCATTCCCGATTCCGCCAGGAGGGTTTCGCCCGTCTTTTTGGATCGAATCTGGGCAGTGCCGTCCAATAAATACAGCCACAAGTCCTGGTCAATCAGGCGGGAAAGGGCAAATCGCCCGGATACCAACTCGATCTCCGCCTCAGGGGTAACTATTTTCAATTCCTGGCTTGTCCCGCTGGTTCCCCAGGCCCAGCCCGAATCCAGGGTCAAAATGCCTTCCTGATAATCGGCCTGCGTTTCGGGAGGCAGTAAAATCGCGCCATCCCCCCAGGGCAGAACACGCATACCCGGCCGCCGGTTCAGGGAGATCGCAGTGCCGCCATTCGACTCCGCCGCAGGCAGTAATCCTATTACCTGACTGTAATAGCCAGGGGCGCTGAGGGTCATGGCCTTTACGTCAAGGTCATCCCAGCCTGTCTTCCAGGCACCGGTTGGGAGATCGACAGGGCGCGCCTCCCCGCCAGGCAGCGTGAGCCAGGCAAAGGGGAGCCAACCGTCTTCATGCGCAGAAGCACTGCCCTCCTGCTGGCTGCGATGGGCTGGGGATGGTAGGAGGGTCACATCCGCCACGGGAGCAGAACTCAGGTCCACCGTCTGCATGTTCTCTACATCTGAAAAAAGGAGGTATTTGGCGACAGGCAGACCGTGAAAAGAGAAGGTTCCCTGCGATGTTACGGTCTGAAAGGCTGGTCCGGAGGGAAGCTGCACAGCCCATATGGTTTCAGAGCCGGAGGCTGCATCTTCCTGCGCTTCGATCTTCCCGAGGATCTCGCCCCGCTGAGAGCGGACCTGGAGCACTACCGATTGCAGTGCAGGTGTATCGGGAGCGTAAACCACCTCCGTGGCCTCCAGGCCCTCATACACAACACCGCCCGACACCTGTTTAGGGATGCTGATCGAATAGATCGTGGATGCCTGCTTCAGCACCTCGGCGCTGATCTGCGCGATCCCTTCCCCGTTTGCAATCGCCGTGAAGCTCCTTGGACGCCACTCATACAACCGCGTGGAGGCCTGCACCGAGAGGCCCGGCACAGGCTGTCCGCTGTCGGCATCCACAACCCGTACTTCCAGCGCCCCGACCGTGCTGATATCCACGTTCACCCAGCGGTCATCCGTGGCACGCCCCCCGTCCGGATCGGTCACCGAAACGATCAGGTGGATATCTCCCTCGCGCACATAGAGATCAGGAGCGTACTTGGTATGGCAGGTGTCGCAGATAATGCTGCCCGCGTCGATCTGCTCCGAGGAGCGGACCGGGAAGGCTGCCCCTGGATTAATGCCAAGATCAAAAGAAAAACCGCCATCCGGCTGGAGAGGTGTTTGCAATGTACCCAGGTTCTCCTCGCCCGACCAGGCCTCCAGCGAAACATTGAGCCCGGAAACATCCCCGTTCAGGTCGCCGACGTGCCCCCTCACCTGCAGCGGCGCAGTAAATTCCGGCCTGACATAATAAGTTTCACCATTGCCGGGGGAAGCGATCACCACGCTGAGAGTATTGGAAGGGACCGGCACGCCTGCGCGCTTGGCGGATACCGTATAGCCGGGAGTGGTAAAAGGTGCTTTCGTAAGCCGCGGGAACATCGGGCACCAATTCAATACTGCCCCCCCTGTATGGCAGGACTCACAGCGCACCTCCAGCACCGGCGGCGCGATGGTCGTGCCGCGCGGGTGATGGCAGAGGCGGCAGTCGCTGCTCCCGGCCTGAGGATAAGTCCCGGCGATCTCCTCCGGCCTGTATATATCCCATAAGCGCGCCGTGCCGTCCTCCGAGGCAGAGGCAAGCCTGGCGCCATCCGGCGAGATGGCGATCCCATATACAAAACTCTGATGGCCCGCCAATATCGCACCCGTTTGCCCGTCCCCCACACGCCACAGGCGGATCGTAGAATCCACAGAACCGGTCGCCAGGGTCTTATCGTCCGGAGTGAATGCCACAGACAGGACGCTGGAACTGTGTCCTTTCAGTTCGTGCAGCAAGGTTCCGTCCGCGACACGCCAAATGCGCACGGTCGCGTCGAACGCTCCGGATGCCAGCAAACTCCCGTCATGGGAGAATGCCAGCGCCCGCACCCAGCCTTCGTGCCCTTCCAGCGTCTTCAGCAGGGCGCCTGTTTTCACATCCCACAGGTGGATCAGACCATCCGCCGTTCCGGCTGCAAGGATCTTGTCGTCAGGGGAAAAGGCAGCACTGCGCACACCTTGTGTATCTTTCCCAAGACTATAGATCAGCGTCCGATCCGGGATGCGCCACAGGCGTACGGTATTGTCATCCGAAGCCGAGGCGAGGACCGTACCGTCCGAGGAAAAAGCAACGCTGCGCACCCAGCCGGTGTGCCCGGTCAGTTCCACTACCTGGGTTCCATCAGAAATGCTCCAGACGCGAATGGTGTCATCAAACAGAGCGCCTGCGAGCAGGCTGCCATCCGGGGACAGCGCCAGGCTGCGCACCCAGACATCGGTCTTGATCCGTCGCAGCTCATGAAAATCCTGGAGGTCATAGATGTGGACACCCACGGCAGTCCCGACCACCAGCACGCCCGAATCCGGAGAGAATGCTACCGCATTCGCCCGCTCTCCTGCACCCAGGCTAAAAGTATGGATCAGCCCATCCGGGGAGGTCGCATCCGGCTGCAAAGCGGCCGCAATTGCGCCAACGGGGCGGGACACAACAGATGATTGAATAATGCCAATGGAATCGGTGCCGGCAAGCGATGCCCCGGACAGCGTAAAACAACCCAAAACAAGGCCGGTCAATGCCAGGAGCCGTTTCATGAGAAGGTTCACTATGCAGCTGTTCCTTACTTTGGGGAGGGAGCGGAAGAAGGATCAACCCGGGGGCGGCGTAGGCCGCCCCCGGGCAAGGCAAGGGTTATAACCCCACGCCCTGTTGAGTTACATAGAAGACCAGGCGTCCAAGCACCTCAGCCGCAAGCACCAGAACAAAGGCGCCAAAAGCGAGCGTGCTCATCTGCCTTTCCTTCCCGGGCTGTCCGGCGGTGATATACAGGAACACACCGAACACACCGGCGCCGAGGAAGGCCAGGCCCAGGCGCAGGAAATAGAGCAGGCCAAAAGGCCCGACCATCAAGCGCACACTCTCCACGGCAGCAGCCGGGCCGGTCGCCAGATAGCCCATGTAGAGCGGGAGCATCACGAGCTGCAGGCCCACCAGCACGATGGAGACGATGGCGAAGCCCTGAAGCACCTGGCGCAGAAGGCCGAGATGAACTTCCACACCTTCCGGCTGTTTAGACCGGATGTAGGCGTAGTTGGCAACAAAGGCCGCACCCAGCGCCAGCACACCCAGCAGCAGTGTCGTCGCGTAGAAGGACAGCGGGGTGACGATGGTATTCCAGGCCGGCTGCTCGGGCATCATATACACCCGGGACATGCAGTAGACCAGCACCAGGCCGGCAATGGCCGCAAGCCAGGCGATCACATTACGGACCGCGAAGGTGCTCCACTTGAACCACTGCATGGCGGCAAAGATGACACCCAGCACCGCGAAGACCACACCGGAGAGGATTTCACGGCTCAACCAGGAGGTGGCCAGGTTCGTCACGGCGCTGGGAGCCCGCAGCGGATCGCCCAGGTGGAACAGCGATGCCAGCATACCGAGGCCCAGGGTCACGATGATCGCGATCAGCGCCCGGTCGCTCAACCGGTCTGCTTCTTGCATGCCGGCTTTGCGCACTGCAAAGTTGTGGACGATCCCGAGCACCACGAAGGCGCCCACGGACATCTGAGCAAGGATCGTAAAGGTAACAAGCGCCCATTCACGCACGCTCATGTCACACCTCTTCCATATCGAGAATCCGGCCGGTCCCCTGACCGCTGGGTTGCGAGTGCCGGTGGGGGGTGATGACCAGCGAGGGGCTGGTGAAATTCGCTTCAGGCAGCGGCTCGATGGCATTCGCCATGCCGTACTGCTGGCGCATTTCGCCCAGTTCGCCGAAATGGAGTGCGCGCATGGGGCAGGCATCGACGCAATAGGGTTTCTCACCCTGCGACACCACATCCTGGCACATGTTGCACTTGGTCATCACAGTTGCTTTTTCATCGAACTGCGGAGCGCCGTAGGGGCAGGCCCATTCGCAGTAACGGCAGCCGATGCACTTGTCTGCATTGATGGTGACAATGCCATCCTCGCCCTTGGTCATTGCCTCCGCGGGGCAAACTTCCACACAGCGCGGATTCTGGCAGTGGTTGCAGGCCACCGAGACGGCATAGGCAAAGATGTTATTGGGCAGCAAGTGAGACCGGTCTTCCGGATCGGGAACCCAGCTTCCGCCGCCGTACTCGTAAACGCGGCGCCAGGTGATCCCGACGGGCAGTTGGTTCTTCGATTTGCAGGCAATCGAGCAGGCTTTGCAGCCATTGCATGCGCTGGCATCAAAATGGAAGGCATATTGCTTGGCCATGTTACACCTCCTCATCCGGCAATGGGATTCGCTGAGGCCACTTGTAATCCGGTATGAGCTCGAGCGGGCCGGTGTATTTCACAACCTCAACGTTACAGCTGTTCCAACCCTGGTGTCCCTGGCCGGTGGGGATGGCGCCGTTCAGAGTATTGGTGGCGCCGGCCATATCGATGCCACTTGCCTCATCGACCTGGGCCCAGGCGCCCTCGCCCAGCGCAACAACGCCGGGGTTCATGCGCTCGGTGAGGAACACATGGCGGAGAACCTTGCCGTGGCGGCTGCTGACCAGGACAACATCACCGGTCTTGAGCCCGCGTTTTTCCGCGTCCATGGGGTTCATGATGAACTCCTGGGGGAAGGCCTCGCGCAGCCAGGGGACATTATCGAAGATCGAGTGCGAGCGCCTCCGGTAATGGATGGTGAAGAGCTGCAGCGGGTAATCGCCTTTGATCTTCTTATCCCAATCCTGGAACGTGTCCTCATAACCTTCAATGGGACGGTAGTAGGCCGGGATGGGGCGGATCTCGTTGAACCCGGAGTTCTTGACGAAGTCAGCGATATCCTGGCAGTAGATCTCCAGCTTGCCGCTGACGGTCTTGAGCGGGTTGGCTTCGGGATCCTCGCGGAAGGCTTTGTGGGAGATGAAATCCATGCTGTCGCCTTCCTTGCGCGGCACCGTGTAGATTCCATCTTCCTGGAATTTTGCCAGGGGGATGCGGCCCGTCTGGGCCTTTCCCTTGACACCCATGGCAGTGATGTCTGCGTCCGTGATGGTGACCAGCGGTTCCATGGTGACACCATCGTCCATCACAACATAGGAACCAGCCAGCTGGTTGAACACTGCCTGCTCCCCGGAGATCTGCGAAACGATCTGCGGGTCAAAGCCCAGGCGCTTGGCAAGCTCCATGGCGATCCAGCCGTCGCTCTTGGCTTCGTACAGGGGGTCTACAACATGCTGCGCCCAGATGAGGTGATCGCGGTTGCCCTTGAAATTGCCAGCGCGTTCCCACTCAGTGGTCACAGGGAGGACGATATCCGAATACTTGCTGTTCGTGTTCAGTACGAAGTTCAGCGATAGCACGAACTCCACCTGGCGGTGGGCCTGAATGCCGTGCGTCATGCCGACTTTCTGGTTCAGCGAGGAGCTGCCATCGTGCACGATCATCTGTATGTCAATATCCTTGACATCCTGGTATCCGGCAACAAATTTCTTGTTGAGCACAGCATCCCAGACCTCGTTGTTATTGATGGTGGTTTTGACAATATCCTCAGGCGGGTCGGGCAGAGGATCGCAATCGGTGCAGGACGAGCTGCCAGAGCCGATCAGGAAGGGGCCGCCATCGGCCGTGCGCTCCCAGCAGCTTACGCCGGTGCAGGAGCCCGACTTGCCGATGTGGCCGGTCATGGCGCCCAGCGTCATGAATACCTGAGGCCAGGAGTCGGTGTTATTGGTGCGGGCCGGTGCCCAGGCGGTCAGCAGGGAGACACGCTGGGTGTTGGCGATCTCGCGGGCCAGGGCCTCGATCTTCTTGGCCGGGATACCGCAGATATCAGATGCCCATTTGGGAGTCTTGGGCTGCTTGTCATACGTGCCGAGCACGTAATCCTTGAAGTTTTCCTTCGAATCCGCACCCTCGGGCATATGCTCGCTGTCGAAGCCGATCGTGCAGCGGTTCAGGAAGTCCCAGTCGATCAGGGGGTTGGTTTCCGGATTGTCTTCCTTCAACAGCGTGTACGCCATGCCGAGAGCCAGGGCGTGGTCGGTGGCCGGGCGCATGGGAACCCACTCGTCCGCCAGCACCATCGCCGAGTCGTTATAGAACGGGTCAATGAAGATGAACTTGGCGCCGGCGTGTTTGGCATCCAGGTAATACTTCATCGCATTGCCCTGCGCGCTCCAGGCCGGATTGCCGCCCCAGATGACGATCAATTCGCTCTTGCGCATGTTCACGCGGTCGGCGTTGCTGGTGACCATCAGGCCATCGCCCAGCCCGATCTTGGGACCGGTGTAGTACCAGGTTCCCCAGGAGGTGGTGCCCCAGGTCTTCACCGCACCGCCAAAGTACTTGGTGACCGCGGAAAGCGTGGAGCCGACTTCCAGGATGCCCTGATTGCCGTATTTTTCCTTGATGCGCTTGAACTCGCTGGCGACCAGGTCGAGGGCCTCATCCCAGGAGATGCGTACCCACTCGTCCTTGCCGCGCATTTCCTTGTTGCCGCCGCCGGGTTCCCATGTCTTGCGCTTCATGGGATATTTCAGGCGGTCCACGCCGAACACCTGGTGCTGCTGCGAGCGCCCGCGGGCGCAGGCGCGGATCTGCGGGTGTTCCACGGAGTCATCATGGGTGTCATCGGTCTTCACCTTGGTGACCACACCGTCCTGGACATGGGCTTTGAGGAGACAGCGCTGCCCGCCGCAGTTATGCCAGCAGGCCGCTGTGACCCATTTGCCCTCTTGCGCCGCGGATTCGGCTGCCGCGCTGGCGGCCTTAAGCCCGTGGCTCAGGCCCCCGGCCAACACGGCAGTCCCACCCAGTGCAGCGCTCCACTTCAGGAAGCTGCGCCGGCTGAGCACCGTATCGCTGAGGGCTTTGGTGAGGAAATTCTTTTCAGTCATTCCCTTCCTCCATAATATGAGATCGATTTTTCGTTCATCTCGCGAGAAGCCTCCCCTGTAATCCCATGGAAAAAACCGTCTGATCGCATCTTTGCATCTGCACTCTCCTGAATACGGGATAAGCGGCTGGGAATGCCGCGCTTGTGCTCTCTATTACTAAAAATACCCAATAAGTCGGATAGGAGCATCACCCGAAAGGATGATTTGGGCTGTGTCATTTGGTGTGTTTTTTATGTGCAATTTGGCAGGAGTAACATGAAACTCTGTCAAACTTCTTCCCCCTTTAAGATGAAGACCCTCTGTGAGTCCCTTCAGTCAGAGTTTTCCACCCGGCGAGACGGAAGCACGATCATGTCGAGGAATAAAAAGTTCAACCGCCTAAAAACGGTTGAACTGAGATTTTCTTTCTCCGTGCATGCTTATGCGCAATAGTCCTGGTAAGTTTCCAGAATTTCAGCTTTCTGCATCCTTAGGCATCTTGATATCCAGCAGGTCGGCTACAGCCAAAAGCGCGCCCTGGGTCAGATGGGCGAGACCCAGATAGAATTCCGTTTCGCCGTGCTGCTTCACCAGCCGTGCCCAGGCAATCCCCCAGCGCAGCAAATGCTCCTTCAGGAAATCGCGCTGCGCCTTGAGAAAGCCTTCAAATTCCTGATCATTCCCGGCCTCAAGCGACTGCAGTGCGAGGGAGGCCAGATGAGCTGTGAAACTTAACTCAAGCCCGATATGATCGTCCGGCTCCTTCCCCTTCCGTTCCGCCTGCAGGCCGAAGCGGGCAAACCACTCACGCACCTGCAAGGTCTGCTCCTGAAAAATAAGGCGGCCCTCGTTAAAGTAGACCGATTCCCAAACCGGCGCAAGGACATTTCCCACCCCGGTAAACAGGTATAAATGGTCTTTTTTGACGGCCTCGAATTCTTTATCTGGAATTCCTCCTGCATACTTCTGACTCCAGGCCTGAAGCAATTTAAGCCCGCGCTTGGTCTCGAGCTGCTCTTCGCCAAAGGGCACGTCACCGAATACGTCTTCAGCGATCAAGGATTCGAGCCAATCCCGGTTGGGATCCTGGTAAAGAGCCTTACCCAGCAACCCCAGTAACAGGGCTTCGCCCATCAGGGCGGTCTTCCAGATTTCGATCTTTTCCTTCTCCATACGGTTCTCCTTGGAATTTGCAGGGACTACCCAATTCATTGATTAGAATAACATCCTCAACACGAACACGGTAGAGGAGAAATGTTAGCAGTAAAAAATGACAACGCGGATAAAACCATCTACTCGAATCAAGGGCTGAAGGCCGGCCAAATCCAAAATCCTTATTCTTTTAATGGATCAGTCTCACTGAACCCAATCATCTGGAATAACTTCGATCAAACTCCAGGGATTTCCTGAATAATGACATTTCAAACA
Source organism: uncultured Chloroflexia bacterium (assembly GCA_963809585.1). Lineage (GTDB taxonomy): Bacteria > Chloroflexota > Anaerolineae > Anaerolineales > Villigracilaceae > JACPVF01. Next base: position 35,464 of record CAWEKL010000005.1, read on the forward strand.
ATTAACACTGCGATCGATTGTATGCGATACCACCGGTTTCTGCCCATCGCTAGCGCCATCCACGGCTTGATTGACCGTGAACCATGCCTGATCGTCCGTCCTTGCAACTGCCATTCCGGTGGCATCATGACAGACATAACAGGGAACATTGCGATGCACAGGCTGGTGATAAATGGGTGCGCTGGCCACCTGCGTTGCCGTGCTATGACAAGCCTCGCCTCCGCACATATGGGTGCTGGGATCCCCTGTACCTGTGTGGCCCAATGGCCGGTCTATTTGAGCTGATATTGTGCTTTGAACATTCACATGGCAGGACGATTGCGCACAGCCCGCCTGAGTACTGTGGGCATTATGGCAATTGGTGCAGCCAAAATTACCGTGAACAGGTTGAGTATCGCTCCCGGTTGTGTTTGAAGCAACCTCATCCGGGTGGCATTTCAAGCACAGTTCCGTCGGCGTGCCAACTGATTCAGCTTGACCACTCATCCCATTGAACCAAATCAATTGCTTCCCAGCCTCTTCTGTCTGGGTGCCATGGCAGTCTACACAGGAAAACTGCGAGGCATGCGGTCCTGCTTCCAACATGAACTTAATGCCATCCAAAATCGGATCTGGAGTGGGGGAACCTACACTCTCCAGCGTAGGTGAAGGATCAGCTGCAGGAGCGGATCCATCCACCGATGCCAACTGAAGCTGTGTGCATGCGGACAAGAACAATATTGGCAGAGCAAATAAAAATAGAAATTTCATACTCCGGAAACCATGCATTCGCTCAATCACTCCCCTTTGTAGCTGATAGCTTCTTCTGCGACCTGTTTCTCCGAAGGAGGGCAAGTAAGGGCACCCCTATGAGTCCCAAAAATAAAAGACTGTAGGCAAGGAATGTGACTGCCTTTGCAGCGTTGATACCGGCTTTTACCAGCCGATCTTCTAGCTGTGCCTTAAGTGACGGTTCGGTTATTTCGGGAATGGGGGCTTCGCCCAATGTTGGATGGAATCCGAATTCGGCCGCATCATTAATAGGCAGAGGTTTTGCTCCTTCCACCAGCGCAAGCATTTCTCCGCTTTTCACAACGGTGGGACCTGAGCGATCATCGAACATCACCTGTGCACTCCCCTTGAAAAGGAATAACCAGGCAGTTCCATTGGCCGGGCTCTCCAGGGCGAATTCTCCGCTTGTTATGCTCAAATCCATCCCCGACGAATGGATACGTACCGGCTGGGTGTCTCCACCTTCTCCCCACAACCAGCCATATTCCAGTTCGATGTCGTGATCAGTCACCGCAGCACTTGTTTCAGGCGATAATGTCACCTTGCCATCCCCCCAGGGGATAATGCGCGTCCCCGGCCTGGGAACAAGCTGAAAATCAAGTATGCTTCCATCCGCGGGAACAGGCATGGAGAGTGAGTAATAACCTGGCGCGTAGATCGTAAGGTAGTTTGCGTTGACCGGCAGTTCAGAGATCAGGTATTTGCCGGAACTGGTATTCATTTGCACAGCCTGGGCTTCTTCTCCTGCTGTGATCCAGGCGAACGGCACAAGGCTGCCATCCTGCGATGTTATTCTTCCTGATATCTGAAGACTCTTCATCAGTTTCAGAGATACGGTTGCCTGCGGTGATTCCGATAGGTCAACACTCTGACCGAGATTGCTGATATTCCCCTGTGCAAGCGAAAACGGTTCCCCAAAGATCAGGTATTGGTCAATGGGCATGTCTTCAAAGACGAACGAACCATCTGCAGAAAGTATAGCCTGGTAGGCAGGTCCGCCCGGCTGTCGGACTGCCCATATCTTAATTCCATTTAATTCTGCCGGGAGTTCTTCACCTTCCACCTTTCCGGAAATCCGGCCCGTTTGTGCATGCGCGGTCAAGGTTACAACCGGATAGGAAGTCTTTCCCGGCTCCAACATCACCTTCGCAGAATTATCACTTGTATATTGAAGTCCATTGACGACTTGAGCAGGAATATTAAGGTTGTATTCGGTGGGCCATTCAGAAAGTGATTCAAGGTTCAGGAGAATATTCCCCCCCTCATCCGAAGGGGTTTCCGTCGTCCTGGCGCGCCATTCATATAACACCGTGGAGGCTTGAACCATCAGATCGGGAATTGGCTCTCCCGTGACATCGTCTATTATCCGGACTGGGACCGCTGCCTTCCCACTCAAATCGACTCTCAGCCAGCGTTCATCAGAAGCCTGCTCTCCCCCTGGCATAGTTGCAGTCACAATGAATCTGATATCCCCTTCTGGCAAACCGACTGTGTTAATACTCCGGTCATGACAGGTACGGCAAGTAGGGATACCTGGTACCGGGGCATTGAATTCCGGTGGTTTCTTCCCTGGATTATTAATAACGCTGAAACTGAATGCCCCGCTCTCAGAGGGGTACGTGGTGAGAGATGCGAATTTCTGACCATCCGACAAGATATCAAGCTGAACTTTTATCTTCGGGAGTGTTGCATCATCAGCATGGAATACCATGCCAATGATTTTTTCCGGTACCATGAAATCGCCTTTTACATAAAGGGTCTCTCCATTGCCTGGCGAGTTAATCACGACTGCGAGATCCTCGCCGTTCAAAGGGACTCCGGACACATCCGAAACAGCATGGTAAGCGGCAGGGGTAGCCTTAAATCCTCCTGCACGTGGGAAGGCCGCACACCAGGACAGACTGGCGCCATTACTATGGCATCCCTCACAACTCAATTCCAGCACGCGTGCCGGCCCGAGCTGACCCCGCGTATGATGGCAAGTCCGGCAATCCGATGAAACGATCGGCCCGATGGCTGCCACACGAGCGGCAGCTCCGTTGAGGACTTCCAAGTCCCAGATCCGAACTGCGTTATCCCCGCCGCCGGATGCAAGGAATTGACCATCCGGCGAGAATGCCACCGCGTAAACAAAGTCTTGATGTCCCATCAGCATCTGAAGTGAGGTCCCGGATGCTACCTGCCACAACCGGACGGTCTCATCCACGGAGCCGGAAGCCAGCGTTTTTCCGTCCGGTGAGAAAGCCACGCTCAACACACTGGAGGTGTGGCCTTCCATTGTGTGAAATACTTTTCCGGTAGAGATATCCCAAAGGCGGATGGTCTTGTCGAATGATCCGGAGGCCAGAAGGCTTCCATCTGGTGAGAAGGCCAGGCAGCGTACCCAATCCGTATGCCCGGTCAGCGAATAGATCAACCTCCCATCCGGGATGCTCCATACGCGGACGGTCTTGTCACCCAACGCGGCTGCTACCAGGCTGCCGTCCGGCGAAAGGGCTACAGCACGAATCCCAGTCATATTCTCGTCCAGGATCAGGGCTGGTGTTCCGTCCAATGTATTCCATACCCGGAGGGTATCGTCATCTGAAGCAGAGGCGATAAGCGACCCATCCGCGGAAACCGAAATGCTCCTCACCCACCCCTGAGGTCCGGCAATAGTTCGAAGCAAGTTGACATCTGGAACAGACCAGAGCTTGATCGTCCGGTCAAATAGGCCCGCCGCCAGGTTGTGGGTTCCCGGCACAAAAGACAGGCTGCGCGCCCAGGCATCTGTCTCAATAAAATCGGGAGAAGATAATTTCTGAAAATCAAAAAGATATATGCCTGATATTCCTCCCACTGCAAGGAACTTTCCATCCGAGGAAAATGCCAGTGCGTTCGCACGTTCGTAACCACTGGTAGAAAGAGGGACGACGCGAACCACATCGCCTGCCTGAGCCAGTGCATTGCCAGTCTGGAACAGGGCGAAAGCCAGGACCAGGATCAATAAGCGAGAATGAAGGTTCCAGCTTTTCATACGGTTTGCTGCTCCGCTGCTAACAACATATCAGGGGTGGGCTTGCGCCCACCCCTGATGATCTGATTCTAAAACCCGTACCTAAATCCCAATGCGGTAATGGGTCGCATAGAAGATGAAGCGTCCCAATACCTCTGCGACTAAGACCAGCGCAAAGGCGCCATAAGCCAGGTAACCCATCACCTTCTTCTGACCGGAACTGGTCGCGTTCTGGTAGAGGAAAGCAGCCAGAACACCTGCGCCGATAAAGCCCAGGACCAGACGAAGGATGAAGGCCAGGTTGAATTCACCTGCCATCATGCCCAGGCTCATCAAAGCAGCAGAAGAACCGGTGGCCAGATAAGCCAGGTAGATGGGAATGACCACGAACTCAATGCCCAGCAGCAAAATGGAGGCAATTGCGATCCAGCGAATTACCGTGCGCAGCAACTCGTACTGAGTATCCGCGCTCTCGGGATTCCTTCTCTGGACAATGGCATAGTTGGTCACCAGAGCCGCGCCGATCGCCAGCACACCCAACAGCAGGGTGGTCACGTAGAATGTGATCGGGGTTGCAAATGTATTCCAGGCAGGTTGGGCAGCCAGCATATAAGCCTGCGCCTGGGCATAGATCAGGACCACGCCGACGAGAGCCGTGATCACCGCGATCACATTGCGCAGGCCTGCCGAACCGATCTTGAACCACTGCATGGCTACGAAAGCCAGGCCAAGCACTGCAAAGGTAACTCCCAGGAGGATCTCGCGGCTCAGCCAGGAGGTAGCGATATTGGTAACGGCCTTGGGCGCATTGAGCGGATTGCCCAGGTGGAAGAGCGAGGCAAGCATGCCCAGGCCTAGTGTAACGATGATCGCCACCAGCACCCGGTCGCTCATACGGTCGGCTTCTTTCAAGCCCGCCTTCCGGTTCACGAAGAAATGCACAGCGCCCAGCACCAGGAAGGCACCCACTGACATCTCCGTCAGGATGGTGAACGCGATCAGAGCCCATTCTTTCGTATTCATCTTAGATCTCCTCCGGCAGACTGAGGATCCTGCCGGTTCCCTTGCCGCTGGGTTCTGCATCTCTGTGCGGTTCAAGGACCAGAGACGGTTTGGTTATTTGACTGGCCGGAAGCGGCTCAATCGCGTTGAGGCTGCCGTGCTTCGCCCGAAGTTCGGACAGTTCGCCGAACTCAAGAGCGCGCATCGGACAGGCTGCCACACAGACTGGCTCACCGCCTGCGCTGACCTTATCCGCGCAGAATGTGCATTTCGTCATCACGCCGCTATTCTCATTGAATTGAGGTGCGCCGTACGGGCAGGCCCATTCACAATACCGGCAGCCGATGCACTTGTTCTCGTCGATGAGAACGATTCCGTCCTCATCGCGTTTGAACATCGCCCCGGTCGGGCAGACATCCACACAGGCAGGGTTTTCGCAGTGCAGGCAGGACATGGGAACAAAGTAGCCGAAAATATGATTCGGCACTTGAACCCCATCCCGCTCCACCCAGTTACCGCCACCGTACTCGATCACTCGGCGCCAGATAACGCCAACCGGGAGATCATAATTATCCTTGCAAGCCACCTGGCAGGCCTTACAGCCTACACAGACGTCGGACTTTACATAGAAGCCAAGTTGTTTCTTGCTCATTGCTCATCCCTCACTTTCTGTAGGAAAGTCAACCCGCCGCGGGGGCCAGAGCATATCAGGGAGAAGTTCCCCATCGTATTTCGCCACCTGGAGGAGCGTACCGGTCCAGGTTTGATATCCTTGCCCTGAGGGAGGGAAGGCTTGCAGAATATTTGGACTACCAGCGCGGTCGATACCTGTCGCCTCGTCAATATCGATCCAGGCGCCATCCTGCAAAGCAACTGCTCCGGCAATCATTCCAGGCAGGACCTTGACATGGCGGATCACCTTACCAGACGGGCTGGTCAACAGCGCCACATCCCCGGTCTTGAGGCCGCGAGCTGTAGCATCGGCCTCACTCATAAAGCATTCCTGTTGGAAAGCTTCACGCAGGTAGGGGACATTGTCCATGACCGTGTGCGGCCGTCGCAGGGTATGCGGGGTAAACAGGATGAGCGGATAATCCGGGTTATTTTTGGCTGCTTCCGGGCCCATATAGTCTGAGGGCTGCCACTTGCCGATCGGCGAGATCTCGGAATAGCCCCACACGTTCACCGCATTAGCCAGGGCTTGACTATGAATTTCTAGCTTGCCCGTTGATGTAGGAATAGGATTGGCTACCGGATCTTCCCTGAAAGCCTTGTGCCATAAGAGCATATGCACATCATTAGGCGCTCTCCTGACTTGATAAACGCCCTGTTCTTTCAAATCCTTCAGGGTGATCCTTCCGTGTTGTGGCTTGCCAGTGACTCCCATCGCATCAATATCCGCCTTGCCAATGGTGATCAAAGGCTCATATCCACTTCCATCATCCTTCACTACCATTGCGCCGGCCAGGGTGTTGTATGCCCGTTGTTCGTCGGTCATATTATCGACCAGGTTCGGATCGATACCCAGGCGCTCCGCGAGGCCCCGACCAATGAAATAATCGGTCTTCGCTTCATACATCGGCTCAATGATATTCTGCCACCAGTAAACGGTTTCCCGGGTACCGGCCGCCAGTTCACCTGGCCGTTCCCACATCGTTGAGATGGGCAGCACGATATCCGCATAGCGGGCGGCAGTATTCATGGCGATATTGGCCGTTACCACGAACTCAACCTTGGTGCGGTGTACTTCAATGCCCGCGCTCGCATCCGGCAGAGAGTTCAGGTAGTTGGCAGCGCCGTTATAGATCATCCGGATGTCGAGGGAGCGTTTCCCACCCGGCCATTTATCATTGCCATACCAGCCTCTCAGGATGGATTTCCAGATGTCATTTCCACTCGGAGCGGACCAATCAAGTTTCGTGATATCCGGGGGCACGACACTCCACACATAACTAAACGGATAGGGCGGGAGGGTATCGCCTTTTGCACCAGGGTAAACAAGAGGACTGCTGCCCTGCGGGTTGGGTCCGATATAGCCGACACGCCCACCGGGGATGCCTACGTTCCCCGTCATCCAGCCCACAGTGTAGAAGACCTGGCACCACTGCTCGCCGGCCGCGAATTTAGAGGTGCTCTGACCGGCAATGATGGATGCCGGTTTGATCGTGCCCATATCCCACGCCAGTTGGCGGATCATGTCCGGATGAGTTCCGCAGATCTTGGAAGCCCATTCCGGTGTCTTGGGAGTCTTATCATAGGTTCCAAGAACATAATCCTTGAAATTTTCCTTGGGATCGGCGCCTTCAGGCATGTGGCTGCGATCAAAACCGACCGTGCATTTGTCCAGGAATTCCTGGTCTTGAAGGTTGTTCACGATCATCTCATGGGCAACCGCCAGGAAGAGAGCCGTATCCGTGGTGGGGCGTACCGGGATCCATTGATCCGCGAGAGCATTGACGGTCTGGTTATGCATGGGATCAATAATGATCACCTTGGCACCAGCCTCACGCGCCATTTGAACACGATAGGCGTTATGAGGACCCTTATTGGCGGCCCAGTTGGACCCCACTAACACGATCAGTTTGGAATTCAGCAGAGAGATATAGTCATCGCTCTGGAACAATCCGCCATCCATCATCAATTCGGATACCGGCCAGGCTCCCCAGGAAGTATCGCCAACCCAGGAGGTCCATCCACCCAGTGCATTGAATACACCGGAAGCGGAATCTCCCCCATTCCAATTCGCATTGAAAATGGATTTGGGGCCGTAGGTATCAACGATGCGCTTGGTTTCGGAAGCGACGATATCCAGTGCTTCGTCCCAGGAGATACGCACCCATTCATCCTTGCCGCGCAGTTCCTTCTTGCCGCCGCCCGGTTCCCAGTTCTTCCGCTTGAGAGGGTATTTCAAGCGATCGGCTGCATAGATCTGACCGCGCTGAGCGCGGCCGCGAGGGCAGGCCCGGTTCTGAGGATAGAATGGATCGTCAGGGTGAGTATCATCTGTTTTCACGCGGGTAGCCACACCGTCAACCACGAAGGCCTTGATCAGGCAGCGTCCGTTTCCGCAGTTGCAGTTGTGCCAGCAGGCGGCAGTTCGCCACTCACCTTCCGAGGCTGCCGAGGCGCCTTCAATTGCCTTCAGCCCGGATTTCAACCCTCCGGCCAGCGCCGCAGTGCCGCCCAGCGCCGCGCTCCACTTTAGGAAGCTGCGCCGGGACAGAACGGTGTCGGTCAGGGCTTTTGTAAGGAAATTCTTTTCTGTCATGCCGTTCCTCCAAGATTTGCAGGAAGTTTTCGAACGCTCCAAAGGAGCTGAGCCCGTAGGCTCCAGGGCGAGGGAATTAGAGTGTGATCTTCGGGGATGCCTTCCTCCTGACAGTGATATTGGCGGCGGAAAGCCGCGTTTGCGCTTTTTATCACTATCAGCATACAAAAAAAGGGAGGAAAGGGCATCATCCGCCTAGACAATTGCCTATCACCCGAAAGGATGATTTCAATTTTGGCTGAGGGTGGACATTCGCTAGGAATCCCGCGGCGTAACCAACCCGTGCTGCAAGGCATAGGCGGCCGCCTGGGTGCGGTTCTCCAGTTGGAGTTTGTCGAGGATGTTCTTTAGATGAGTCTTGACCGTATTGACGGAAATGCTCAATTTCCCGGCGATCTCGTTATTGCTGGCCCCGCTGGCCACCAGCCGGAGTACGAAAAGCTCCCTTTCCGTAAGGGATTGTTCGCCCTTCTTTGGATCCACCATCCGGTTTGCCACGCTCTTCAGGAGCTTGGAGGCCATGGCCCGGGTCATGGCTGGTTCCCCGCGCGTAACGCCCAGGAGCAAGTCGAAAAGTTCGTCTGCATCCAGGCTCTTCAACAGGTAGCCGGCGACTCCCAGCTGCACCGCCTCGTACAGGTGTCCATCACGCTCCGAGGAGGTCAGCATGATGATGGCGATCTCCGGGAAACGAGCGCCAATTTCCTTGGCAGCCTGCAGCCCGTCCATCTGGGGCATGTAAATATCCATCAGGATCACGTCCGGGTGCAATTCCCCGGCCAGTCGCACGGCTTCCTCGCCTGTCTCCGCTTCCCCGATCACCGTCACCAATTCTTCGCGCGTCTTCATCAGGCCGATCAAGCCCTGGCGGAACAGCCGGTGGTCATCTGCGATCAACACTTTAATTGTCATGATTCACTTCCTAAATACCCACACGAATATGGACTGCATAAAAAAGGAAACGCCCGATGATCTCTCCCACAAAGATCAGGACACTGGAGAGATAGACTGGCATCATGATCCCCTGGAGGCTGCCATCCTGGCGGTACATACGGCGCACAAAATAGCCCAGGGAGATAGCGGCATAGATCAAAGCCAGGCCGCGGAGGATAAAGAGGGGCATATAAAGATCAAAGAGGAGTTCCACGCTGGAACGGGCTGTCATATCCCCCTGCTCAAGCAAATCAATAAGAAATATCGAGATAATGATCTCCAGAACTACGAACACCAGGACCATGAAGGAAAGGTTCTTAAACGAATGCTTGATCAGGCGGGCGTGAAGTTCAAGGTCCGGTGATTTCTGAATTTGCGCGAACACCATATCCAGCACCATCAGGCAGATGATAGCCATCGCTCCCAAAAGCAGCGTGGTGGCGAAGAACGATAGCAATGTGGTCATCAGGTTCCAGGCCGCCTGTGACGGCAGGATATAGATATTTGCCATGCAATACACCACCACCAGGCCGAAAACGATGGCTAACCAACCAAGGTTAGTGATCAGCCACTGGTTGTGCCTTTGGTTCCTGGAAACGTACCAGAGGGCGGCGGTAACCAGAAAGAATAAGATAGTAAAGAAGATCTCGCGGCTCAGCCAGGAGGTATGAAAGTTAAGGATCGCCAGGAAGGAATGGAATGGCTTACTCAAATGGAAGTGGGCACCGACCATCCCCATGAATGCTGTCACCAGGATCACGAGGAGCGGGTTGCGTATCAAACGATCCAGTTCTTTGGCGGCAAAACTTGACCTTGCCGCCGCGCGGATCACCCACAAGACCAGCAGCGCCCCCACCGCCGAGCTGCATCAGGATGGTATAGACGGGCAGGGCCCATTCACGCAGATTCAATCGTTCAGCAGCTCCTCAACGGATCACCATGCTGGGTTTGGGAAGGCGCTCGGCCTGCAGGCAGGGCAGCCGGCATTCCACCTCGGTGCCGCCGCCCGGGCGCAGGTGGATGGAGAACTTTCCGCCCACACTCTGAGCCCGCTCGCGCATGGTCTGCACGCCGAAACTGCGCTTGGAGCCGGAGGGCTTGTAACCCACTCCGTTATCGCGCACTCTCAGGATGATCTCCTCGTTTCCCTTTCGGTCATCACAATACATGGTTACACGCACCTCGCCTGCTTTTGCATGTTTGCGGACGTTCGTCAGCGCCTCCTGCAGGATGCAGACCAACTGCACCTCCGCTACCGAAGCCAGGCGCAGCTCCCCTTCCACCTGATTATCGAAGCTGGTCTCGATCCCGGTCTGGATGCCGAATTCGGTCAGGTATTCCCCCACTGCACTGGCCATGCTGGTATCCGGCGCGAGCGTGGTGCGCAGGCTGAGGATGTTCTCGCGCACATCGGCGTGCGCGGTCTGGACGGCCTGGCGCATCTGGTCCAGTTCCTGCTGCAACTGCTGTTCCTTGCCCTGCTTGAGCAGGGTGCTCAGGGTCTGCACCTGGAGGTTGAGATAGCCGAGCACCTGGGCCAGCCCATCGTGCATCTCGCGCGCAATGCGCCCGCGTTCATCCAGGATCGAGATCGATTGAAGTTGGGAGGTCATCAGTCCGTGTTGAATGGCGATCTCCACCTGGTCGGCCATGCTTTCCAGCCAGACCAGATCGGTATCAGAGAAAGGCTGCGGCTCAGAGCGTGCCACCCACATGGCGCCAATGGCAAGGTTATCCAGCCCCAGCGGCACGATGGCTGCCGCATGCATTTCTTTGCCGCCGGGCAGGCTCATGCCTTCCAGCGTCGTTCCCGGTTCCTCCGCCTGTGAGCGGTAGGAATTGAAGGATTCCATGACGGAGTGAATGAGCGGATTGGAGATCAGCAGTGCATGATCGGTTACGACCCTCGTCTCCTCTCGGGTCGAATAGCATTTCAGTTCCAGGGCAACCCGCTGCTCATCCATGATCGCCACGCCGGCGAAGTCCGCTTCCAGCAGGCCGCGCGCGTTCTCCACGATATACAGCAGGATCTCATCCACATTCTCCAACTCGGCGATGCGCCGGCCCGCGCCGATCAGCGCGTTGGACCAATTTTCGGCAGTCTGCCGGGCAGCGATCTGCGCCTCGAGGGCGGACTGGCGCGCACGATCACGATCCTGTTCCAGCGCCATCATCTGCCGTTTGCGGATGGCCTCAAACACATCCAGCGCCTTGACCACAAATAGGGTTACCACCATGGCTGAGAGCATGCGCCAGAACTCGATGGGCAAGCCGGTGGCATTAAGTACAGTCTTGTAGTCCAGCCAGTTGGTCATCAGACCATACGGGCTGCCCACCGCCGAGCTTTCACCGATAAAGGCATTATGAATGACGCGGTCATAGTTATAGTAGGAGGCAGGTCCATAAGGCGCGGCTGGCACGATCAACCCGACCACAACGGCCTCGAACAGGAAGGCCACACCAGCGCCCAGCATCAGATTGGCAACATCATAAATGCCCTGCTTGCGCTGGGAATACCACTGGCGCAGGAACCCGATCCCGGCCAGCAGGCTGCCCGGCAGGTACAGCAGGTAGCGCGTCCAGATCTCCACCGGGATCTCGAGAGGCGAAGGGGTGACAAAGGTGGTTGCCGCGTAGGTGATGACGAAAGCGATGGGGACGATCAGTACACCGGGGATGAAGATCGCCCAGGCAGGGAGCGGGTCCAGTTTGTTAAGAATGCCCCAGCCGAAGCGCAGCAGTAGCAGACCGGTCGCGAAATGGCTCGTCAGGCGCAGGACATCCAGAATATCGCTGACCTGCGCCGAGGATTCGGCGACCCGCAGCATGTCGATCCAGTTGGCGATACCCCCCGCAAAACCAAAAGCCGCCAGCCAGGGCAGTTCCATTTTTAACGGAAAAGTGCCCTCGCGCCGAAGCTGTAAATAGGCCGCGAGGCCCAGCCCCCCGAAGCAGAGACCGGTGACAAAATAAATGATTAACATTGCCGGCAGGATTGTGAGATTATTCTCAATCCTGTCTGCATTGTACCGATTCCATCATTTCCCCGCAATTGATGGAAATCACATAATTTTTATGCGGATTACCTATCTATACGCAACAAGCCCTTTTCGGCAACAATCATCTTTTTCAAGGCTTCCCGGTCGTGCAATGTAATGCTCGCCCGGCTGATGGAGAGCGTACCGTTGGCCTGGAACTGGTAGAGCAGGCGGCAAACCACCCACCCGTTCGCCTTCCAAGCCTGGCCCAGCTACCCGCCGGTTGGGTGCACGCTGTGTCAGGCGCATTGATCTCATTCAGTGGGATGCCACAAGAAGATGAGTACCCCCAGAATCGCTGTGTCGATGAGGATGCCAACCACTCCCTGACTGTCCAGATTCTGCATTCTTCCATTCCAGAAAAAAATAAAGATAGCCAAAGAAAATACGGCCGCACTGACGACCACTGGTCGCCACCAAGCCTGGTTCAAGAAAATTCCCGCTGCACCAGCGATAAGACCAATTGCAGCCACTATTAATGAAATGCTTGCCAGATATCCAGTTGCTTCATTCCCAAGGAGTTTGGAGAATGCCCACGATCCATTGGGCCAAACCATCCCGGACTTAAGCTCGAAAAATCTCGCGCTCTGTCCGAAGTACAACAAATGTACTAAACCGTGCATCACAAGGAATATGCCAAACAAAATTCTAAACATGGAACTTCTCCTCATCTTGAGACAAGCTCGTTACTTGGATTCATCCTCTTAAGTTCGTGATTAGACGGCTGCCGGGTCACTAATATCCAGACAATTCAGTTGGGAATTAGACAGTCCACATACCGATTAAGAGAACAAGCGCAATGACTTCCCGCCAAAGTAGGATTCTGCTTACTTCGATTATACGACCAACTTAGATGTCGAAAGTTTCGGATCTATGCTGCAATGAGCTGTGATATGGTAACACCCCCTCCAGCCTCCTGTAGGTTGTCACATCTGAGGCAAAACTGGACATAAAACAAAGATTGACCGAACGCTAAAAGGAATGGTATTTTTCCCATGGTCTCCAAGAACAGTTCTGTTGCCCGCGCCGCGCAAAACAGCTTCGAGAGCCAATAACTTTCGAGGCTGTTTGTTTTTATCCTGCAACCCATCCCCGGCTGCCGAAGTTTTGATTTATACTTGAATATATCGGGGTCTTCCTGGCCCCGATCTACTGCCAACCGGCGCAAGCAGCATTGCCACACCGTCAAAACACTCCTTTCACCCTGGAAGAGGGGGCGGAACTGCATGACCCAGAATGTTAGCACTCCCTTTGTAATGATCATCGAAGATGACCGTGATATCGGCGCGTATTACCGGCATGTCATGGACATGGCCGGTTACCGCACGGAGATCATTGTCAACGGGAAGGTGGCGCTGGAACACCTGTACAACAGCGCGCCGGATATCGTCCTGCTCGATCTCAGCCTGCCGGGGGTCTCGGGCGTCGAAGTCCTGAAGATACTGAAATCCGATGAGCGCTTGAAAGGCACCCGCGTGGTGGTCATCACGGGGTATTCGCAGATCGCCGCCAGCCTGCCCGTGGAGCCGGACCTGATCATGATGAAGCCGGTTGGCCCCGAACAGTTGACAGGTCTGACGGGGCGGCTGTTTCAGGATGATAAGACCCTGGAAAAGCGCCCCTTCGGGAAAAATCCCTGGGACAAGGCGACCGGGCTGTATAACCGTCCCTTCTTTATCAATCGCCTGAGCGGCGCGCTGCGCATTACGCGCAAGAACAAAGGCAACCTGTTCGGGGTTCTGCTGATCAGCCCGCAAGGGGACAAAAGCCTGAGAAGCAGCATGGACAGGGAGAAACGTGAGGCCATCCTGCAAGAGGTGGCGAATACTTTGAAGGGGAGTATGCGCCCCACCGATACCCTCGCCCGCTTCGACCGGGACCATTTCTATATCCTGGTGGAGAACATCCCCGGAGAGGAGATCCTTTCCATGATCGCCGGGCGCATCCGCGCGGCGCTGGACAGCCATCCTGCCGGAGGCATCCGCTTCGGGATCGGCGCAGTCCTTTGTGATTCAGGCTACGATGATTTTGAGCACATCCTCAGGGATGTCAAGACCGCCCATAGGCTCGCCGCCGCAGAGACGGCAGATTTGAGGGTCTTCAGCCGCGCCGCAATCCAGCAGGCCGATATTCAAGCTACAGACATCTCCTCTGCCGGGCGGGGTTAACGCGCCCGTGCAGGTAAAAACCCACTAGACAAAAACCGGGCATCGCAAGAGCGATGCCCGGTCTGATTCAAACTCTACACATTACATGAACTAGGGAGTGACCTTGCTGATATGCGTGGACCAGTTGCCCAGCGCGCCGCGCGTATCGCCGCAGCGCCCGATGGGTGCTGTGAGATATTGCGCCAGGGTGCAGCTCTGCGCGATGTACTCGGAAGCGATCCAGATGCTGTTGCCGTCCACGGCGGCCGCGCCGTAGTCGCCCCAGCGGGTGCGCGGCGGGTTGCCGACCTGCACCTTGTAGCTGGTGAAACCGTCATCCAGACCGACGCCCTCGGCCGCGATATGGATCTCACCTGCCCCGATCTTGGCGTCCAGCCCGGCATAGCCCAGCGCTGGCATAGTGGTCATTGCCGACCACAGTGAAGGCGATCACACCGCGCCCGCTCGGAGTCACTGCAAGAGCAGGGTAGGTCAGGTGATTGCCCGCCATGCCCAGCGTGCCCTGCAGGTCCAGCTTGCCGGCATTCGGGTTCACTACGAAGTATTCTATGCCAGCCTGGTTGGAGCCGCCAATGGTGAGGGCGGTATCCAGCGCACCCCAGACCTTGCCGTTCGCATACCAGACCTGCTGCATGCGGGTGTCATTGGCGTCCAGTTTGCTGATCACCTCGGTGAAGGGATCCGGCACCCCCAGCAGGATGGCGGTGGCGCAAGCAGGGTCGTTGAGGCATTGTCCCTGCGGCCAGTCGCCGGTGGCAGGCTGGTTGGCCTTGGGCGGGATCGCATATTGAGCCACGCCGATGGCCTTGCTCGTCAGGGACAGCGCGGGGCTGGCCGAGTTGAGCGTGTTGGTACCGGACAGCGTCCAGAGCAGGATGTTGCTGCTCTTGCCGGTGCCGGAGCACAGCGTCATGCTGTCGCACTGCGCTTCATCCGCGGCGGTCGAGCTCAAGGCAAATTCCTTATTACCGCTGTTCTGCCCGCCGGAGTATTGCGCGGGCCAGATGGTGAAGCCCGGCTTTCCGCCCGGGGCGGAGGTGGAGGTGTCGAACTGGGTCACGCTGATGGTGGCCGCGCCGGAGGCGAGCTGCGTCTTGGAGATGGCATAGACCTGCGCGCCGACAAACGTATCGCCAAAGAACTCATACTCATTGGTGGTGATGTAGAAGCCCGCCGCGTCCACGCCGATGTGGGGGTAATCGCCGAGACAGGCGTCCGGCGAGGTGCGGTATGCAGGCGGGGTGCCGTCATGCCCGCAGCCGTGATCCGGGGTGCCGTCCGTGCCGTCGTCCTGCACGGGCAGGCGGTAGATCGTCCAGGTCCCGGTCGGGTCGGAGGTGTTGCTCACGGCGATGTCCAGGTGGTTGGTTCCAAGGTAATCGCCGGCGCTGGGAGCGGTGGGCTTGACCTCGAGGGTCAGGACCACGTTGTAGAAGCGCTGGGTGGTGGGGTCAAAGAGACAGGAGGGGTCAGTCACGAACTGGCCGCGTACGCCGGTGGTGCGATTGATGGCGGCCGGGTAGCCATAGAAGGTATTGAGGTCCACCACGCCGGTGGCGGGAGTGCCATCCGCATGATAGACGCGCGCCACATCGTTGACCGTTTCCAGCACGAAGCCGTTGCCCGCGCACATGCCCTGGTCCGGCGGCTCTACGGAGAACTGGTTGCCGCCATTGGCGAAGCGCTGGTTGAAGAAATTCAGCCCTTCAAAGTGGATGCCGAGTTCCGGGTTGGACTTGGCTTTCTTGTTGGAGCTGACCGAGCGGCCGTTGCCCTTCGTCGCGCCGGTCATGCTCCGGTTGACCACGCCCTGGGCGTTCGGTCCGCCCGCGCCGGCCTGATCACCTTCGCCCGCTGTCGGAAACTCAGGGTTCTGGACGCCGCCGGCATCGGAAACGGCAGAGGCGGCCATCGAAGTAATGCCGCCGCTGGAGATCTGGCGGGTGAAGCCGCCGTCAGAAAGGGGGGCGGCGCCTGCCGCCACAAGGCCCGTCGAGCCTATCAGCATCACGAGCACTGTACTAATTGCCAGTAATCTTCTTGCTAACATCCGTTTCTCTCCTACTTGTAAAGGTTATGGATACACTGCTTATTCCAGGATATTTCCATGCGTGAAGGGCTCAGGTCAGAGCAAAGGACACCACCTCCCTTCGGTTAAAAGATAATGCCGAAGACGGAATCCGATCTTCGGCTCTGAAAGTCTTGGGTCTGTAATCCCCTTGCGCGTCTGCGGAAAAAACGGGATGGACAGAGATTTTGCGGTTGTCGTGATTACCTGTAAATACCCGGAAGGGGTCTCAAACGCGCAGAATCCTACACCTTTTCGCGGCCGAGTACAAGTGAGATTTTATCGATTTTCTCGCAGGCACGCCTTCTGTAGACCTTTACCCCCGTGAACTGGTACCAATGGGTCATGTCGGATGAAAGTACATTTCGCGATGACAGAAGCAACCGCAGGCTGCCGATCTCGCAAGGAGGCGGGCTGGTGGGAAATCCGAAAAAGACCCTAATGGTTTCCAACAATAGCCGCCACCCCGCTGGGCAGAGGATCCTCAGCCGGCAGGGTTCAATTCAGCAGAGCAAACCATTAGGGTCTCAAGTAACCGGACTAAACCGCCTTCACGGTCAGGTAATCGATGATCTTCGCCAGGCTGTCCAGCTTGCCGTAATCCTTTTCGGGGATGTCAATGCCAAGCTGTCCGCTGATGCCGATCAGGAAGTTCAAGTGATCGAAGGAATCCAGGTCGAGCATCTGGCGCAGGTTATCGTCCGGCTTCAGCTCGTCCACGTAGTTATCGGGGGCGATCTGCTTGAGGGCGGTCAGGATCAGGTTGCGAAGCTCGGTTTCATTCATAGTTTTTCGACCTCCTGCAGGTGTTTGTTGAGTGCTTCCAGGAACAGGGCGCCGCGGTGACCGTCCGTGGCGCGGTGGTCGCCTGCCAGCGTTGCGATCAGCATGGGGCGGATGCCGAGCATGCCGTTCTCCACCCAGGGCTGCTGGATCACTTTTCCGAAGCCGACCAGCGCCACCTGCGGCGGATAGATCACGCCGAACACCTTCTCGACGCCCCGGTCGCCCAGGCTGGTGACCACGATGGTCGAATCGGTCATCTCGGAACTGCGCAGCCGTCCGGCCCGGGTGCGCAGGATGATATCGGTGACAGCATCCCTTAACTCGTCGATGGACTTCAGATCCACGTTATGGATGGCCGGCGTCACCAGGCCGCCCTGCCGCAGTGAGATGGCGAAGCCGATGTTGATGGCTTCCGAGGTCTGCAGGTGATCATCCACCCAGAACCCATTAAGTTCGGGCACATCCACAAGCGAGAGTGCCACGGCTTTCAGCAGCACTACCACCGGCAGAATGCGATCCTTGATCGACCTCTTGAGATTTTCCTCCTCCAGCCACTGCAGAGCACGACTCATATCAATGTGCATCTCAAGGTAATAATGCGGGATCTCCCGGTTCGATTTCGCCATGGCCGCGGCGATGGCCTGGCGCATGCCCGTCTGAAAGTCCACGGGCTTCTTCTCCTCGGCGGCCAGCTTCGGCATCTCCGCGGGCGGCGCCGCCGTTCACTTCGGGCTGCGGCACGGGTGCAACGGGCGACCGGTTTGCGCAGGAGCCGGAACCGGCGCGGGGAGCCGGCGCGGCCTTCATGGCCTGCGCGAAGCGCTCGATGTCCGAGCGGATGATCGCACCGCCCGGGCCGCTGCCCTTCACGTTCGTCAGGTCCACATGCAAGTCCTCAGCGATGCGGCGGGCCAGCGGGGAGATGCGCGCATGCTCCGCGGCTTTGGGCGCCTCGACCGCGGCCGCCATGGCCTCGGCTACCACCGCGGAGGCAGGAGCAGCCTTGACCTCGGGGGCGGCGGCTTTCGCCTCCACGACCACCTGTTTCGGGAGGCCGGGAACAGCCAGTTCCGCTTCGCTGCAAATTCTGGCGATCACGGTGCCCACCGGCACATTGACGCCAGCCTGAATCAGGATCTCGTCCACGACGCCATCTTCGAACACTTCGATCTCGATGACGCCTTTGGCGGTTTCCACGTCGGCGATGATGTCGCCGCGTTTGACCTGGTCGCCGGGTTTGACTTTCCAGGATGCCAGGGTGCCGTCATCCATATCGGCGCCCAGGCTGGGCATTTTGAAGTCGGCCATGTTAATGCACCATCCCTTTCACAGTGTCCACGATGGCCGCTGCCTGGGGCAGCGCGGCTTGTTCCATGTGGCGCGAGTAGGGCATGGGGACTTCGGCGCTGCACAGGCGGCCCACCGGCGCATCCAGCTCGTAGAAGATGTTCTCGGTGATGCGCGCGCTGATCTCGGCGGAGATGCCGACACTGCGCCAGCCTTCGTCCACCACCAGCGCCCGGTGGGTGCGGCCCACAGAGTTGAGGATGGTCTCGTTGTCCAACGGCCGCAGGGTGCGCAGATCGATCACCTCGGCTTCGATGCCCTCCTCGGCCAGTTTCCCGGCGGCTTCCATGGACTTGGGCAGGGAAGCGCCGTAGGTCAGGATGGTCACATCGCGTCCCGGGCGGCGCACGGTGGCATGGTCAATATCCACGTTCACCGGCTGGTGGATCACCTCCTCCATGTTATAGAGGATCTGGTGCTCGAAGATGATCACCGGGTCGGGGTCCTCGAGGGCGGGCCATAACATGCCGCGCGCATCCTCCACCGTCCCCGGGGCCAGCACCTTGATGCCGGGGATATGGGCATACCAGCCCTCCAGGCTGTGCGCGTGCTGGGCGGCGAGCTGCCTGCCCGCGCCGGTCGCCATGCGGATGACCACCGGCACGTTGAACATGCCGCCGGTCATGTGCATCAGGGTGGCGGCGTTGTTCATGATCTGGTCGAGGGCCAGCAGGCTGAAATTGACGGTCATGACTTCGATGATCGGGCGCATGCCGCCCATAGCCGCGCCCAGGCCAATGCCGGTATAAGTGGATTCGCACAGCGGGCAATCCCGGATGCGCTCCCGGCCGTACTCGGCCATCAGCCCTTTGCTCACCGCAAAGCAGCCGCCGTAGGCGCCCACATCGGCGCCCATCAGAAAGACCAGCGGGTCGCGGTCCAGGGCTTCGCGGATCGCCTGCTTGCAGCCTTCACGATAGGTCATCTTGGTGGATTCAAGCACGGCGTTCATGACGGCTTCCTTTCGGAGTAAATGAAGCGGGTCAGGTCCTCCACTGGCTCCCATGTGCCGGCTTCGGCGAAGTCCACGGCGCGCTGGACCTCGGCGGCGACGTTCTTTTCAATGGCATCCAGTTCCTCGTCGCTCAACCAGCCTTTCTGTCCCAGCTGATCGGACAGCTTCTGGATGGCATCCTTCTTCTTCCAGTCCTCCACTTCGTCCTTGGGCCGGTAGGTGTCGGCATCGAACATCGAGTGCGGGCGGTAGCGGTAGGTCATCATCTCGAGGAAATACGGGCCTTCGCCCGGAGCGGATGTGCTCCACAGCCTTCCTGGTTGCGGCCTCGACCGCCAGCACATCCATCCCGTCCACGCGCTCAGAGGGGATGCCATAGGTCGGGGGCTTCAGGTAGATGTCCGGGCTGGACGAGTGATACTGGATGGAAGTGCCCATGCACCACAGGTTGTTCTCGCAGACGAACAGCACCGGCAGCTGCCAGAGGGCGGCCATGTTCAGCGATTCGTGGAACTCCCCTTCGGGGGTGGCGCCCTCGCCGAAGAAGCAGCAGGTCACGTTCGGCTGGTTCTTCATCTTATCGGCCAGGGCAAAGCCCACCGCCAGCGGGATGCCGCCGGCCACAATGGCATTGCCGCCATAGAAGCGGTTCTTGGCGTCGAAGATATGCATGGAGCCGCCGCGGCCGCGGCAGGTGCCTTCCATCTTGCCGTACATCTCGGCCATCATCTCGCCGCCGTCCACGCCGCGCGCCAGCGCCTGGCCGTGCTCGCGGTAGGTGGCCACAATGGAATCCTCGGGCGTGAGCGCCTGCATCACGCCCACCGCCACGGCCTCCTCCCCGATATACAGGTGCATGAAGCCGCGGATCTTGCTGGCCTGGTACAGTTCGGAGCACTTTTCCTCGTAGCGGCGGATCAGGATCATCTGGCGCAGAAGCTCCAGGAGATGCTCACGGTCCGCCGTGTCAACTTCTTTGGTTGGAACCGTTTTCGTTTTCATCAGCTAACCTCCAGTGTGGAAGTATCCCCTTCAGGCAGGCCCAGCTCGCGAGACTTGAGCAGGCGGCGCATGATCTTGCCGCTGCGCGTCTTGGGCAGGCTGTCCACAAATTCGATCTCCTTGGGCGCCACGGCTGAGCCGAGTTTCTGCTTGCCGAAGAACAACAGCTCCATGCGCAGCTTATCGCTGGGCTCATAGCCGGACTTGAGCGATACAAAGGCCTTGACCAGTTCGCCGATGAGCGGATCGGGCTTGCCGATCACGCCCGCCTCGGCCACGGCCGGGTGCTCCATCAAGGCGCTTTCCACCTCGAACGGGCCGACCATGTGCCCGGCGGTCTTGATGATGTCATCGGCGCGGCCGATGAACCAGTAGTAGCCGTCCGGGTCGCGCTCGGCCAGGTCGCCGGTGATATACCAGCCGCCGACAAAACGTTTGGCGGTGCGCTCCGGGTCGTTCAGGTAGCCGCGGAACATGGAGGGCCAGCCGGGTTGGAGCGCCAGCTCCCCTTCGACGTTGGGCTGGTCCACGATCTCCACGTCGCCGTCTTCCGTGCGGTGGACGATGGCCGGAACGATGCCCGGCAGCGGGCGGCCCATCGAGCCGGGGCGGATGTCCATGGAGCAGTAGTTCGAGATCATGATGGCGCCGGTCTCGGTCTGCCACCAATTGTCATGGATGTGCAGGTCGAGCACCTCGCGCCCCCACACCACGGCCTCGGGGTTGAGCGGCTCGCCGACGCTGGCCGAAAAGCGCAGGTTGGAGAGATCGTACAGCTCGCGCGGCTTGATATCCAGCCGCATCAGGCGGCGGATGGCGGTCGGCGCGGTGTACCAGACGGTCACTTTCTGGTCCTGCAAAATGCTGTACCAGCGTTCGGCATCGAACTCCGCCTCGTCCACGACATTGGTCACGCCGTGGGCAAAGGGGGCAAAGATGCCGTAGGAGGTACCGGTCACCCAGCCGGGATCGGCCGTGCACCAGAAGATGTCATCGGGGTGCAGGTCGAGGGCGTACTTGGCCGTCAGGTAGTGCATCTGAATGGCCTTATGGACGTGGATGGCGCCCTTGGGCATGCCGGTCGTGCCGCTGGTGAAGTGCAGCACCGAGCGGTCCTCGGGGTCGGTGGGCGGAATGGTGAATTCCGGGGAAGCCGCCTGCATCAGCACGGGCAGCGAGAGCACGTTCTCGGCGATGTCCTCGTGGATGTCCGTGATCAGGATGTATTTGAGATGGGGCAGCCCGCTCACCTGCGGGGCGATCTTCTTGGCGTACTGCGCCTGCGTGGTGACCAGGACTTTCGCCTCGCTGCGCATGAGGCGCTGGAAGATGGGCTCGGGGCCGAAGGCGGAGAAGAGCGGGCAAAAGACGCTGACGTTCTTCAGCGCGCCCAGGCATGCAATGTAGAGTTCAGGGATGCGCCCGGCCAGCCCGCACACCAGTTCCCCTTTTTGCACGTCCAGCGCGCGGAGCACATTGGCGAAGCGGTTGGTCTGCTCTTTCATATCGCCGTAGGTGAGGTCGCGGACCTCGCCGTTGGCGCCCAGCCAGCGCAGAGCAAGCTTGTCCCGCAGGGGGCCATTGGCATGGCGGTCGATGGCCTCGTGGGCAATGTTTAAGCCTGCCCCATCGGGCAGGCCGTCTAGATCCAACAAGAGTTGGTCCCAGGAAAACCCGTTGTAGGTCTCCTCATAATTCATCAGGTTGGGCGGTACTCTCCAACGATCAGGAGATTTCTGGATGATCTTGAACTCCATGGTTCCTCTTTCTCCAGAGAAGACGACATCTGGAAAGACCGTCCTGGCTCCGCTAAAACAAAAGAATGCCGCAGCCCACAATAGGGCCATAGCGGCATCCTTGAATCCTCCGTGTTGTTTAGACTTGTTATCTAAACTCCGCCATCGACGAGTTCAGCGAGAGCCAGATTGTGATTAAAATCATTATACAACGGGACGGATTGTGATACAACGCGCAAATGGAGGAAGAGGAGAAAATACCCCCTATTTCAATGACAATGCACAGGGGGTAAAGACCCCCAATCCCCCTCATTCTCCCTGAATGGCGAAGTGCGGGGACTACACGTAGGAAAGCAAAGAGATTTTCCCGCATGGAATCAGAAGTGAACCCGCAAGCCTGCTCCAAAAAACCGCGGTCACTTATCGGCTGGATGCACGCTCTGTAAGCCGTTACGACATACGGCATACTTGACATATTCGATATCATTAGTTCTAATTGAAAGAAAGCGGTGAGTTAAGGACGCGCGGTCAGGGTGCCTCCACGAGCAAGGCACAGAAATCATCCAACGCTGCGTCCAGCGCATAACGTATCCACCCCCAACCAGAGGAGAACCTGATGGCAGAGACCAAAGTTAAGGGATCCGGAACCAAAGAAGATCCGTGGCAGTTAACCACCCCCAGCGGTTCGTCGGAATATCAAATGTATCGGGATGAGACCGCCAACCCGCCCGCCCTCGTCTGCATGGTGGGAAAGACCGAGCTGCGCTACCATCTGCGCTGCATCGAGGATCTGCATGCGATGCTGAAAGCGCATGGGGATTGGATGCTGCTGGGCAGCGCGGACGAGCAAAAACCCGCCGCCGATGGGACCGTGGAAGCCTGGGGACGGTCAGCCAGGAACCCGGTAGGCGGCTGGTACGGGTTGAAGAAGGGTTTGCGCGGCCGGTTCGGGATGTACCTGCCTCCCCTGCTGGAGGCGCTGGGACTGGCCGAGGTCGAGCACAATCCCCGCAACAATCGCATGCGGGCGCTCTGAACTCAGGGCTGGGTATTGACCGGCGGTACGTTGGCAGGGGGAATGAAATAGAGCGACCCCATGAGGGTCGTATATAAGGCCTCCAGCAAGGAGGCACTGGCGCTCCCCGTGCCCCAGGGCATGAAGTAGAGGGAGTAGAGCCGGTCATTCTGGACGATGAAGGCTCTGCGTACGGAGTCCTGGGCTGGCAGGCCGTCCACTACCACCGCCGGGACGCCGTTCACCTGCGTTTCGGTGCGCGTGATATTGAATCCCGCGCCGGCTTCGGCGATCTTCGCATCCGCGGCCGCGGCGGCGGTGAGGCCCGCGGCAGGTTCCACGTAAACGGCCGCCCAGGCGTCACCCGGCATATCCCCCGGGGCGTGGTTTGGATTGATGACAATGTAGTTGGGGATCTCCGTTGAGTATTCCGCCGGGTAGAGCAGGCAGAACCCATCGGCATCGTTTCTCATCAGCTGCATGCCCGCTCCCGGTACGGGACAACCATTGGACAATGGCGCTGCGGAGGCTGCCGGAGAGGGCATGACAGAAGGCAGCGCGGAGGGCGTTTCTGAAGCGATCACGGGAGGCATTGCCGAGGGTACGGCTGCGGTCATGGCGGCCGGAGGGGTTGCCGGGGGAGTGCATGCCCCCTGCGCCAGGAGGATCAACAACAATAAAGGAATGGGCCACCGGATCGGTTTCATTTTGCCTCTCCTCTAAAAATATAAAGGGATAACGTCAGGGACGCGGGATTGGTTCCCGGACCGGGATGATGCAATTCGTATTGGAACAGTCCTACGCGGTCTGGCGCGGCAGGGCGGTGTAGACGCGCTGGATGAATTCGTAGAACTCCTGCATGTAATGGCGCAGGAATTCCCGCGTGGACTCCACGGTCACTTCCCCGTCCTCGGTGATCAGCCCCGGCGTGAACTGGATG
This sequence comes from uncultured Chloroflexia bacterium, assembly GCA_963809585.1. Lineage (GTDB taxonomy): Bacteria > Chloroflexota > Anaerolineae > Anaerolineales > Villigracilaceae > JACPVF01. Next base: position 59,488 of record CAWEKL010000005.1, read on the forward strand.
TAGGCCTCGATCGCGTTCATCTGCGGCGAGTTGCAGAAACTCAGCACGCTTTTCAACTGCTGCTGCGCGATGGCCGTGCCGATCTTGCCGGTGGAGGCGCCGATCACCGCCGAGGGCTTGCGCGTGAAGGAATTCTGCCCCTTCGGACGGCTGGCCCAGTCGATGGCATTCTTCAGCCCGCCGGGGATCGAGCGGTTATATTCCGGCGTAATGAACAGGATCGCCTCCGCTCCGGACAGGGCTTCCTTGAAGCGGCGTGCCACGGGCGGGTAGTCCGCGTCGTAGTCGTAACTGTAGAGGGGCAGATCACGAAAGACCATTTCCTCGAAGGTCAATTCCTGCGGCGCGAGGCGGAGGAGCGCCTTCGACAGTTTGCGGTTGATGGAGGCTTTGGCGAGGCTGCCGACAAAGTAGCCGACTTTGAAATAGGGGTTTTCTCCCGCATGATCGTTCGCGGGGTGTGCGTTAATCAAGAATGGCCTCCAGTTCGATCGGGATGGAAGCGAGCGCCTTCGAGAGCGGGCAGTTGCGCTTGGCTTCCTCGGCTTGCGACTGGAACATATCCGGTTCCAGGTCGTCCACCTGCGCATGCACCGTCAGCTTGATGTGCGTGATGGAGCGCGGCTTGGTGGCGCTGATGAACACGCTGGCATCCACGAAGATGTGGTGGATGGAATATTCCTTCTGCGTCAGCAGGCTGGAGAGGTTCATGGCGTAGCAGGCGGCATGCGCCGCGCCGAGCAGTTCCTCGGGGTTGGTCCCCTTGTCCGAGGCGAAGCGCGAAGCCCAGGTGTAGGGGGCGTCCTTCAACAAACCGCTTTCCAAACTGACCTTCCCGTCGCCTTCCTTCAGCGTGCCGTGCCAGCGCGCAGACGCCTTGTGTTCGATATCTTCGGGCATGTTTTGCTCCTTTATCTAGAACATCCAACGAATCGGAATTGATATTTATTATAGTATCCAGTCAGGGGTAGTGCCCTGCTGCCATATCCCGGCCCGCGGCGGACCACATCCCCGCAGCCAGTGAACCATCACCTGTCCTTACAAACCGTATGCACGCAGCTCCTTCCCAATTGCATCCAAGAGTGTAAAGCGCACAGGTCTATCCGCCATTAAAATCGAATGGATGAACCCGGCGATTTTGATATTGTCCACTGTAACATCTTCGCCCTTATACTTTTTCGTAATGATCAAATCCTTCTGGTCTTCAAATTCCCCATCCAATTCCCAGGCATTGATGCCATAGATCCTGCTCCCTGAAATTTTGGCTCCCTCTACTTTGGTGCGCACTAAAATTGCCTCGCTGAGATCGGCTTCCCTGAGATTGGCTCCGCTGAGGTCAGCCTCTCCCAGGTTGGAACGCCAGAAAATGGCACTTGGAAGATTCGCACCTGTGAACTTGGCCGAATACAGGTTGCAATCCCAGGCCATCAGGGTATCGGCGCTGACCTCGCTAAAGTCGGCCGCTACAGTGTTGGAATCCGCGAGATTGACAAAGCTCAAGTCTCGCGAGCCAGCCGGGTATGGGGCCGGCATAACCCAGCCGGACCATGATCAGCTCTGCTTCCCTCAAGTTCGCATCCTCAAAGCAGGCGCTGCTCAGGTCGGAGCGGCTGAGGATCGCCTTCTCCAGGTTCGCTCCTCGAAGGTCAGCCCGTGTCAGATCCGAGAGATGCAGATCCGCTTCGTGCAGGTCTGCCCCTGCCAGCTTCCTGTCGACCAGCCGGGCACGGCTGAGCCTGGGCTTCACCTCGGGGTTCTCCTGCCTCCACTGATTCCAAACCCCCACCCCCTGCTTCAAGATCTCCAACTGTTTTTGATTTGCCATGATTTCTCCCTTCCTCTTACCAGATCCCGGGGAGCAGCCGCCAGCGCGTCTCCCTGACGTAATCGGTGTAGCCCGGCAGCTCGACCTGCAAAGTTGCATCCTCGCGGGCGGTGCGCCAGACCAGCATCAGCGCGGCGAGGAGTCTGCGGGAGGCACGCCCACCAGGAACCCAGCGCCAGCCCCATCGCGGCCGTGTAGAGGATGCCGCCCACGTAGCCGGGATGGCGCACGATCCTGTACGGCCCTTCCCGGCAGACGGTATGGCCGCGGTCCGTCTGGATGCGCACGACGCTGGAGAAGAAGCGGTTGGTATAGCGCGCCCACTGGAAAATGCCCTGCCCGATGAGGTAGATTGCGACGCCTGCCAGGTACACGGCGATCGGCATGCCCGCGCTCCAGCCATAGCGCGCGTCCAGCCCCGCGAGCACAAGCGCGGCGATATACAGCGGCGTGGTCACCTAGAAATAGAACAGGTCCCAGCCCTTTGCCTTCCCCTTCGGGCTCAGTCGCTCCTCCATCAGGCTCTTGTCGGGCGTCAGCACCGTGCCCATCAGGATGAGGATCACCGCATTGAGAGCCACATAAACCCACGCCTGCCAGAAATCCCAGCGCCCCGCCGCCAGCAAAAGCAGCGCCAGCACCACCAGCATCCCGATGATGGAACGCAGGATGATCTGCGCAGAGGCCTTCACGGATAGTCCGTTTCGCGCCATATCCACCTCCCCGCCGCTGCCCAAAGGCAGGCTATGAATGCCGCGTTTATTCGTTATACAATAAAGGGGAACCCCTCTATATGATATACGCTTTTTCGCTCCCGGGGATGTGCCGTATGTTCCGGGCTCACCTCAAGAATGTCATTGCGAGGAGGGCCAGCGGAGCGAGACCCGACGGAGCGACTTATCATTTACAGGTAAAGGAGATATTCCACATGCGAAAAATTGTCGCCTTCATCAACCTGACCCTCGACGGGGTCATGCAATCTCCGGGACGGCCCGAGGAGGACACGCGCGGCGGCTTTCAACACGGCGGCTGGGGCGCGCCCTATGGCGCGATGCAGAGCCAGGCCGCACAGGAGGCGCTGGCCGATAGACAGCCCGGCCCTCTGCTGTTCGGCAGGTGGACCTACGAGGAGTTCTTTTCCTTCTGGCCCAAACAGGGCAGCAATCCCTTCAATGCGATGCTCACGAACGCGCAGAAGTACGTGGCCTCCACCACGCTCAAGGAGCCGCTCCCCTGGGAGAATTCCATCCTGCTCAAAGGGAGCCTGCGAGAAGCGCTGACCGCGCTCAAGGCCGAGCCGGGCGGGGACTTCCTGATCATGGGCAGCGGCGTGCTGATCCAGTCGCTGATGGCGGACCGGCTCATTGACCTGTACGTGCTGCTGATTCACCCCATCGTCCTGGGGTCAGGGCGGCGGCTGTTTCCCGATGGCGGCGTGCCCGCCTCGCTCAAGTTGGTCTCCGCGGGCAGCACGCCCGAGGGCGTCGCGGTGCTCAGTTACCATCAGATGCCAATTCTATAGAGCCGGGTCAAAGCACCGTGCTACCAGCCTGCTCGCGGCCTTTCAGGGTGGGCTGTGCTTCTGCCCACGGTTGGAGATCTCATACAGCAGGTTGGCTTCGCCTTACCCGTGCCGGACAAAATATATACGCATAGCGTTCGGCCTCAAGCGTTATTGGTCCGGATGATCATCCCTCTTCCACAGAAGCTCGATGATCACCCAGAGGATGACCATATAAGGCAGAACCAGGGCTGTGGATAACACCATCGTATCCCTGCTGAGATGAGGATGATCAACGCCGACGCGCTCCCGAACGCTTTTATTGAACATATGCTGGATGCCAAGGTCCTGTTCTTTTCTCCTGCGCTGTTGTATTCCGAATGCCACGATCGTCAGACAGTTGAGAATGATCCCCACAGCGACTGCTGCCAGTAGGACTTTGCCGTGTACGATATAGTAAATGGCAAATGGCGCGATGATGAGGGGCACAATAATGAATTCTGCGATGCTGAACGTGATCCCGTTGAGGATATTATGAGTCTTGATCAGGTTTACCATTAAAGCCTTCCTTTCATTCAAAACCGGGGCTGTATCATTCCCCCGGCCCGCCAGTCTATTAAACATCAAAATTTTCCTCCCGGCAGGGAGTCGCCTTTGCGTCTTTGCGTAAAAGTTCGTTGACTTGGTGCTATCAGGAGGTCGCCTGCGGTCATGGATCCACCGCCTGCCGGAACAGCGGGATCACCGCGCCGAAGAACTTGGCGAACTCGCGCAGGAGGCGCGGCAGGGGCAAACGTCCCTTCGTCGGGTCCAGGTGCTGGAACTGCATCTCGGTATAGTGCAAGCCGGCGCGGCCTGCTTCGCGAAGAGCAGCGACCAGCCGCCGGGATTCTCCGACCGGGATCACCTGATCGCCCACATCATGCAGCAGCGTGATCACAGGGGCATGAATATCCTGCACATAATTCACCGGCGACATGGCGGTCATGCGCTCCTGCATGGCAGGCGGCAGGCGCTGCAAGGCCGCTTCCGCCGCATCTACATCCTGTGCGGTCAGCACGTCGTACACGGCGCGGCCATCCGCGGACAGGCCGTCAGCGTCCATGTGGCCTCCCTCCACCTCGAACGCGGTACGCAGCCGCGCGGCCTCCTCCGGTTCCAGCACGGCGGTGAGCGAATGGACGAATACCTTGCGCGTCAATGGGTCCACCTTCCACGGCTCGCGCCCCGCGCCGGAATCGCGGCTTTCGCTGGCGATATCGCGCGCAAAGGTCCACATGGAGGAATAAGGCGCGTAAGCGGACAGGAAGGCAACCCGATCCCGAACGAGAGGATGGGCCGCGGCCATCATGGCAAACGCGCCGCCCACGCACGTCCCGAGCAGACCGCTGCGCGCGGGGTCCACATCCGGCCGCTCGATCAGCCATTGGTAGGCGAGGGGAATATTCTCGAGGTCTGCCGGATCGAGGCGGAAATCCCGCATCGCCGGGGACCAGTAGAGCAGCGCAGCAAAGCCAGCCCGGGCCAGGGCATTTCCCAGCACCGGTACCTGCGGATGGTCCTTGGTGAACGGCACGACTCCCAGGCAAACCAGGATGCCCGCATGCGGGCCGCCGGTGGATGGACGGTAGATCTCGCCCTGGGCCTCCCCGGAAAGCGATGGGTAGCTGACCTTCTCGACCACTGGCGCGCGGGTGACCCAGTCCACGGGCCGGGAGGGCAGCATGGGAAAGACCTTCAGGAAGAAAACGAGAGCCCTGCCGAGGGCTTTGAGGGAGCGAAGGGGATGGCTCATGAATTGCTATATTATATAGGAGGAGATTGCTTCGCCGCTCCGCGGCTCGCAATGACATTGACCACTTCCCCCACCGCCCTCTGCTACCTCCTCGCTGAGTCCCTCGCCGTAATCGTTGTCGGCGGGCTGGATGCCGAGCAGCGCCACCTCGCAGCCCAGTTCCAGGCGCAGGTAATCGGCCAGCAGGGAGAGCGGAAGGCTGTGCGTGGAGGCGCTCATTCCGGCGATCTCGCTCATCTCCACCCAGCGGACCGTCCCCGCAGGCTCCCCCATCTCCGCGGCGTCCACCAGCAGGACACGCGAGGGCGCGAACCGCCGCAGGGCGGCAGTGGCGTTCTCGGGGGCGATGCCCGCCTCCAGGATCAGGATATTCTCGGTAAATTGGATATGCGAAAGACGGCGCATCACCAGGATCCCGGCGGCATCATCCCTGCGCTGCTCATTCCCCACCCCCACTACGGCAAGGCGCTCACTCCCCCGCGGCGGGAGCCAGCGGCTGATTGATGTTCGCCAGGAACTGCTGGATGTCTGCATCCTTCCCATAATACACGGTAAATTCCTTGTTCATCACGGCATGTTCCCAATCCTTGTTGGACATGCCCATGCACTTGAACTTGCAATTGACCACGCACTGCCCGCAGTAGATGCAGCGGTCGCGGTGGTATTTGAGCACGAAGCGCTTGGCGGCGCGGTCCAGCGTGACCAGCTCGATGGCATTCGAGGGGCAGTCCTTGGTGCAGAGATTGCAGCCGGTGCAGGCGGACGGGTCGAAATACAGTTCTCCCCGGTAACGCTCCGGCGGGGCGACCTTCACGAAGGGATACAACTGCGTGGACGATTTTTTGAAGACGGACTCCACGATGTCCTTCAGCATGGTTCCCATTTTCATAGCACATAACCTCTCAGGAACATGATCAGCAGGATCTGCGCCAGCACCAGGATGGCCCCGAAGCGCCACCACAGGCCCACGGTCTGGTCGATGCGCAGGCGGGTCAGCAGGGTCTGCAATACGGTCATCAGCAGCAGGACCACCAGGGTTTTGAGCAGGAAGGACAGCGGCCCGGCCAGCCCGCCCAGATAGAAGGAGGAGATCAGCGTGATGCCCACGATCAGCTCGACCGCGTGGCCGATCTTGAAGATGGCCAGCCCGCGCCCGCTGTATTCGGTCAGGGCCCCGGCCACGATCTCGGTCTCGGCTTCGGGGGCGTCGAAGGGCGGCAGTTCGAGTTTGCCCATCAGCCCGATGAGCGCCACGATGAAGCCCACCGGCTGGCTGAGTACGATCCAGTGCGACCCGGCATAGGCGTTGATGGCGTTGATCTGCCAGCGACCCGGCAGCCAGCGCAGGGCCGAGCAGCGCCAGCAGGAAGGGCGCCTCGTAGGCGAACAACTGGGTGAGGGCGCGCGTCGCGCCGATCAAGGCGAAGCGGCCGCTGGTGTTCCACCCGGCCAGCCCGATGCACATGGTCAGCAGGCTGAGCAGGTAGAGCGTCACGATCAGGTCGCCGGGGAAGGTATGCGAGGGCGTCACGCCCAACAGCGGGACATACAGCGCGGCGGTCAGCGCGCCGCCAGCGCGGTCACGGGCAGGCCGAAGAACAGCAGCGGGTTGGCGTTGCCGGGCGTGATCTGCTCCTTGCCGAACAGCTTGAGCATATCCGCAAAGGGCTGGAACCAGCGCGGGCCGATGCGGTTCTGGAAGCGGGCGATGATCTTGCGGTCCACCCACTCGTACAGCATGCCCACCACCATCAGCGAGAGTCCGGCGGGGAAGATCAGGATGGCGACCAGGGAGGTGAGATGTGTTCATTTGTAGTACTCGATCCCATATTCGCGCAGCTGGTCCCAGGTCCAGTTGGCGCTGCCGTCCTGATGCTTGACGGTGACGACGCGGTCGTTGCAGGAGAAGCAGGGGTCCATGCCGGCGATGAGCATGGGCACATCGGCCAGCTGCCGCCCGACCGCCTTGGCCAGCACGGAGACCCAGTTGCACAGGCTGGGCGTGCGGACGTGGATGCGCGCCGGGTACTCGCCGCCGGCGCTCTTGATGTAATAGAACAATTCGCCGCGCGGCGCTTCCACGCGGCATGATGGTCTCCCCGGCCGGGATCTTGCGCGGCACGCGTGTCGTCAGCGGGCCTTCGGGCAGGTTATCCAGGATGGTGCGGATGGTAAAGCAGGTGACGAGCAGTTCCTTCAGGCGCACCACGCAGCGCGCCTCCAGGTCGCCCGCCGCGCCCAGCACCGCGCTGATGGGGAACTGCCGGTAGGCGCCGTAGGGGGCTTCGAGGCGGACATCGCGCAGCAGCCCCGAAGCGCGCGCCGTGGGGCCGAGCAGGCCGAACTCGTCGGCCTCGTCCTTGGAAATGGTGCCGATGCCGCGCGTGCGGTTGAGGAACATGGCATCGGTGGTCACCACTTCCAGATAATGGCGGATGCGCGTCTCGAGGTAGTCCAGGCCTTCCTGGATGGCCTTGGTCTGCTCCGGGCCGATGTCACACTTGACGCCGCCCAGCACATTGGCCGAGTAGTTGACGCGGTTGCCGGTGACCTGCTCGAGCAGGTTCATCACGGTCTCGCGGTCGCGCCAGGAGTACATGAACAGGGTATCGAACCCGGCTTCGTGGGCGGCCACACCCAGCCAGAGCAGGTGCCAGTGGATGCGCTCCAGCCCGGCCACGATCTCACGGATGGCCTGGGCGCGCGGCGGGGCTTCCACCTGCGCCAGTTTCTCCACGCCGAGGCTGTAGGCCAGGGCATGCGTATGCGAGCAGATGCCGCACACGCGCTCGAACAGGTACAGGTTCTGGTTCCAGTTGCGGCTCTCGGCGGCCTTCTCGATGCCGCGGTGGGCATAGCCCAGGCGCATGTGCGCGGCGGTCACGATCTCGCCATCCACGGTGAACTCGAAGTGCCCCGGCTCCTTGAGGGCGGGATGCTGCGGGCCGATGGGGACGACGAACTTGTTATCGCCCACGCGTCCGGCCTCGGGGATGCCATCCGGTCCGCGGCTCGGGGCGGGCACGGCCTGCTCCAGGGTGAAGTCCGTCCGCATCGGGTACACCCCTTCCGGCCAGTCATCGGCGATGAACAGGCGGTCGTTGCTGTGCGCGCCCTCGATCTGGAAGCCGAGCATCTCGTGCAGCTCGCGCTCGAAGAAGGTCGCCGGAGGGATGATGTCCTCGATGGTCGGCACACTGGCCTCGCCCTCGCGCGGCAGGTGGACGCGCAGGGTGGTGATGGCGGATTCTTTGGCGAAGTGGTAGAGCGCCTCCATGCGGTTGGCCTCGGGGCCGAGGTCCAGGCCGGTGATGGCGGAGAGATAGCCGCAGTGGCGCATCGTGCAGCGCCCGCACCGCGGCGCGCAGGTCGCCCGCGGTGATGACCGCATCCAGGCGCTCCGCGTCGGGATGGCTGGTCTCCTTGCTCCACGGAGCGAGGAGCTTCTCCACGTTTTGCAGGGTTGCTTCAGTCGTCATGCGGTCACGCTTTCGGGATCGATGGTCATGAGTTTGGGCGGCAGTTTGCCTTCCTTCAGATGGGTCAGCAGTTGGATCACGCCGTCAATGATGGCTTCGGGGCGCGGCGGGCAGCCGGGGATGTACACATCCACCGGGACCACCTCGTCCACGGCGCTGCCGACGTTGTAGCAGCCGTCGAAGACGCCGCCGGAGATGCTGCAGGAGCCGACCGAAATCACGAACTTCGGCTCGGGCATCTGCTCGTAGGTGCGCAGCAGGCGCTCGCGCGCCTGGCGCGTCACCGGGCCGGTCACGATCAGCACATCCGCGTGGCGGGGCGAGCCTTCCAGCTTGATGCCGAAGCGCTCCACATCGTAGCGCGGCGTGAGCGTGGCCAGGATCTCGATATCGCAGCCGTTGCAGGAGCCGCTGTTGAAATGCACCGCCCAGATGGAGTTCAGGCGCGCCCAGGTGCGCACCCCGCTGACGATCTTCATGAAGAACGGATCGATTTTTGATCTCATAGAGTCACCATTTTCCATTCGTAGGGGCGGTGCGTCCCCGGAAGAACGCCGGGGTGCTTCGCGAGCATCGCCCCGGGCGCAGCGGCGCTGCGCCTCTACAACATCATCCCAATATCAACGCGATCAACGCCAGGATCAAACCCAGCAGATACAGGCCCGCCACCGGCGACATATCACTGGAGCCGATCATCAGCACGCCCAGGTGCAGCACCGCGAAGAACAGAGCGATGACGAAGAACTGCCGGTAGCCGGGCGCGGCGGGGATGGGATCGTTTTCCTCGCCGCTGGCATAGGTGGCAGTCTTGAACTTCGTCTGGCGGCCGCGCGCCGAGAACAACGCGCCCAGGCCGGAAGTCAGGCCCACGACCGCGAAGTAGATCAGGAAAGCAACCAGGGGGGAGAGCATAGGATTGATCATGGCTTAAGCACCAAATAGAGCAATGAATTGCCGGGCGGCGGGGACGGTCAGCACGTCCATCAGGCCGGGCAGGAAGCCCAGCAGGATGACGGCGAAGGTCATCACCAGCAGCGGCAGCACCAGCGGCCAGGGCAGGGGCTTGCCCTTCTGCACCAGTTCGGAGGGCTGGCCGCGGTACATCTGGTTCACCAGCGGGGCGTAATATCCCAGCGAGAGCACGCTGTTGAGCGCCATGAAGACCATCAATGCAATGATCCAGCCGTTGCGCGTCTCGAAAGCCCGCCACGAAGATCTGCCACTTGGACATGAAACCGGCCAGCGGCGGCAGGCCGCCGAGGCCCAGCACCGCAATGCTCAGCGCCAGCGCAACGAGCGGATATTTTCCCGCCGCGCCCGCCAGGTCGGCGATCTTCAGTCCGGCATGCGAGCCATTCTGGAGCAGCAGGCCATACATCAATGCGCCCACGGCCAGGAAGGCCAGTCCCTTCATCAGCATGTGGTTGAAGAGATGGAAGAACGCGCCCTGCGCGCCCAGCGCGACGCCGGAGTAGAGGGCGATGCCCAGCCCAAGCAGGATGTAGCCGATGTGGCTGAGGCTCGAATACGCCAGCATGCGCTTGATGGCCGTCTGGCGCAGCGCCAGCAGGTTGCCGTACAGCATGTTGAGGGCGCCGAAAGCCATCAGGATGACGCCCCAGGAGTGCGAGAAGCCCGCCAGCGAAGCCAGCGCGCGCAGCATGGCCATCAGGCCGATCTCGATGACCACGCCCGAAAGCATGGCGCTGATGCCGCTGGGCGCCTGGGAGTGCGCATCGGGCAGCCAGGTATGCAGCGGGACGAGGGCGACCTTGACGCCGAAGCCGATGATGAACAGCGCGCCCGCTGCCAGCAGTCCCGGAGCGGTGGCGCGGCCGGAGGCGGCCATATCGGCCACCGCAGCCATGTTCAGCGTGCCGAAGCGCGCCAGCACCAGGGCGATGCCGAGCAGCACCATGACCGAGCCGGTGGCGCTCTGCACCAGGTACTTCATGCCCGCCTCGAGCGAGGCAGGCTGCTCGCGATAGAAAGCGACCAGCAGGTACGAGGAGATGGCCATGCCCTCGAACCAGACCCACAGGTTGAACAGGTCGGTGGCGCAGACGAGGCCGATCATCAGCCCCATCATCGCCAGCAGCATGGCGTAATATTTCTCCTCGCCCACTTCGCCCGCCATGTAGGGGCCGGAGAAGAGGATGACCAGCGTCCCCAGCGCCAGCACCGTCCCGGTCATGAGGAAGGACAGCCCGTCGGCCTTGAGTCCCAGCGTGCCCAGGCTCCACTCTTCCACGCCGCCCGCCAGCGAGCCTGCCAGGGAGACGAAGAAGGGCAGCCAGGCTGCCAGCACCGCCAGCAGCGCCAGCCCGCGCACCAGCAGCGAGCGCCGGCGCAGGATCATTTCATGCGTGCCGACCCGCCCGACGAGATAGACCAGCGGAGAAGCCGCGAGCGGGATGGCGATCACTCCAGCAAAGTTCAATGGATTCATTTAAGCACCCCACCACAGCAGGATCAGCACGAAGAGCAGGCCGCCGAGGATCCCGAGGATATTCCAGTTCAGTTCGCCGGTCTGGGTCAGGCTGAAGCGTCCCGCCAGCCCCTGCACGCCGCGCACCACGTAGCGATTCAGCGGCTCGAAGCCGAAGGAGCTTTCCACGACCGGGGCGAGCGGCCCGCGCGCCGAAGGGGTCGCGCCGGCCCATCAGCCAGAAGAGGCCAGCGCCCGCGGCGATGACCGCCAATGCCAGCCAGGTCCACGGGGAGAGGGCGACGGTGCGCATCATCTCCACCAGGCCCTCGGGCTCAAAGCCATGGAAGGGCAGCGTGGAGACAAAGAGTTTTGTGAACCCCTCGAAGAACAGCCAGGTGACGAAACTACCCAGCGCCAGCACGCCCAGCGAGATCTTCATGGCCATGCCCGCCGGGTGCGCATGCAGCGCCTCGCGCGGCTCGCCGAAGAAGACCAGCCAGACCATGCGGAAGGTATAGAATGCGGTCAGGCCTGCGCCCAGCAGCATGAGCCAGTAGCCCACATGGGAGCATGCTCCAGCCCGGCTTCCAGCACCAGTTCCTTGCTCCAGAAGCCGTTGAGGATCGGGATGCCCGCCAGCGCCAGCGCGCCGATGATGAAGACGTTGCGCACGAACGGCATTTGCTTGCCCAGCCCGCCCATCTTGCGCATATCGCGCGTGCCGACGCTGTGGATGACCGCGCCGGCGCCCAGGAAGAGCAGCGCCTTGAAGACCGCATGGCTGAGCAGGTGGAACTGGCTGGCCAAGCACGCCGCCCGCGCCGATGGCATAGACCATGTAGCCCAACTGGCTGACGGTGGAATAGGCCAGGACGCGCTTGAGGTCGGTGGCAGTGAGCGCCGCCACCGCCGAGATCAGCGCGGAGATCAGCCCGACGAGAATCACGGCAGTCGTCCAGCCCGGTACGTCTTCGAAGGCCGGGTAGAAACGCGCCAGCAGGTAGACGCCGGCGTTGACCATCGTCGCGGCATGGATCAGGGCGCTGATCGGCGTCGGCGCTTCCATCGCATCCGGCAGCCAGGTCTGGAAGGGGAACTGCGCCGACTTGGCCGCCGCGGCGACCAGGAAGCCGAAAGCGATGAAGGCCAGCGCGCCCGCGGGCAGCGTCTGCGCCAGTTGCCGAGAAGGTCGCGCGATCTGAAAGCTGCCGGTGTGCACGAAAGCCGCCAGCGCGCCCGCCAGCAGTCCCACCCCGCCGACCTGCGTGATGATGAGCGCCTTGATGCCGCCCGCCACCGCTTTGGGGTCGTCGTTGTAGAAGGAGATCAGGGCATAGGAGCAGAGCGCCGTGATTTCCCAGAAGAAGAACATGAAGAGCAGGTTGCCGCTCAGCACCAGGCCGACCATCGCGCCGATGAAGAACAGCACCAGGAAATAATAGCGTCCAAGCTGCGGCTCGCCGCGCATGTAGTCCACCGAGAAGATCACCGCCAGGGAGCCGATGACCGCGGCGATGGCCGCCAGCGACACGGCCAGGCCGTCCGGCACGAAGGTCAGTTCGCCGAAGGCTTCGCCCAGCGGGATGCGGATGACCGGCTCCGCGCTGGCGTAGGCCAGCAGGAGCAGGGAGGCCAGCCCGGTGACCGCGCTGAAGCCCACCGCCAGCGCATGCTGGAGGGAGGGGCGCTTGACGGCCCAGACGGCGATCGCGCCGAGCCAGGGAAGCAGGATGACGAGGGGGATGAGGATTGCTGCCATCTCAGCCTCTCAGGGTGGAGATCTTCGGCACGTCCAGCGTGCCAAAGCGGCGGCGCACCTGGACGGCCAGCGCCAGCCCGACGACGGCCACGATGGTGTCGGCCACGATGACGGTGGCGGCGGTGGCCTGGCCCAGCCCCAGGTTGCCGCTCAACCTGCCGGCGAGAACCAGCGAAAGCACTGCGCCTTTGATGAGGATCTGCAAGACCATCACGACCTTGATGAGGTTGCGGGCGATCAGCAGGCCATAAAAGCCCACGGCCAGCAATCCCGCCACGCCGATCAGAACAATGTCCAGAGGAGAAAGTGTCATGACTTCATCTCCGCGGCTTTGCCATCCTGCGGCAGGAACGCGCCGCCCGTGGCAGGAACGGCGGCAGGCGCCTGCTCGGAGAGCAGCCCCAGCACGCCCATCACGCCGGAAAAGATCAACATGATCTGGATCCACACATCCAGCACCCGGTCGCGCCAGAGCACTACGGCCAGGCTCAGGCTGTTGCTGCCGACGGTGGTCTGCACAGCGGGGAAGGCCATGATGCCCAGGCCCAGCGCAACCGCGCCCACCAGCACGAATGCCAGCGGCTTCGGGATGACAGAGGCCGGATCGAGGGCATCATCGCCGACGACGCTGAGGGCATACACTAGCAAAACGGTCACCAGCCCCGCCCCCACCGACAATTCCATCACTGCCACCTGCGGCGCGCCCAGCAGGTAGAGGACTGCCGATACGAGGGCGCTGACACAGGCCAGGTAAATGGTGGCGCTAAGGATGCGCTTGGCAACGGTGGCACGGTACGCGCAAATAATAGCCCCCAGTAGAAACACAGCATATTCAAGGCTTTCCATGACGCTCTCCGGTTCTTCGGATGGAGAGAGGTTAGCGCCTCTCCCGCTGCCCACCTCCAAGAGTGGAATGGCGGCTCCTACTTGTGAAATATAACACAAAATGTCCGTATTCCGATACGGAAGGACTGGTGTAGGAGGTCATGATTTCGATGGGTAATTTGTCATGTCCAGATTCCCGAAAGCGTGAGTACATCGGGAATACTGGAATGCGGTATCATCATGAAAACGAGCGCTTTTATTGAAATGACCCAACCAACCCTATCGCAGATCCATAAGGAAGAACAACTTATCGCCGAGCTGGAGTTGCTTGGCGTTAGATACCTGTCGCGCATTACAGATGAAACAGCCGGGCGCGTACGCACACCCCGTAAGCTGCTGGCCAGCCTTTTGCAGCAGCCATCCAGCCGTGTTCGCTCCGCAGTGATCGCCTTATTGCTGGCGCGGCCTTCTTATGGGAAATATGTTCCCGGCGCGATGAAACAATTGGCTCCCGAACAGGCGCTGACGCTAAAATTTTTTCATATAGCGGCGGTCTTGTTACAGCGCGAATATGCCGCGCCCTTAGAGGCTTTCCTGGGGGCAGAATGGCATTGGCTGACAGATTACTATTCTGCTGAGTTCCGATTGCCAGACGCCGCTCCAAGAGAGCAGTTAATGGAACTGGCAAAAATCCAGCAACAAATGACCGGCGTGACCCTGAATTGGGCCGGGACCTATGAAAATGCCGCGCGCCAGCTTATGCATCGCTGGGAACTGGAGCAGTTTTGGAACCAGTGACTTCCAGGGCGTTGAAGATCTTTTTCAAGGCTCTGGGAGAACGGATTCCCGGCCATGCCGCCATCTATCTTCTGGGTGGCAGTGCGTTGTGTTTATTGGGCAACACACGCGAGACGTTGGATGTTGATTATTCGCTGGAAAGCAGTACGAAGGATATTGAAACGATCATCCAGGCGCTTGCCAGGGAATTGAAAATGGACCTGGAAGCTGTACCACTGGCTGAATTCATCCCACTTCCGCCTGATGCGCCATCACGCCGCCATTTTATCGGACAATTCGGACAGCTGGATGTATATATCTTTGATCTATACAGTATTGCCCTGAGCAAGATCGCGCGCGGTTTTGAATCAGACCTGGAAGATGTTCAATTCCTTCTCTCCAAAAATCTGATAACCTGGGATGAACTGGAGACATACTTCAAGCGTTCTTTTCAAGCGTTCTTCCTCGCGCCCGAAAAGCAGATATTGACCCGAAGGAATTTCAGGCCTACTTTAATGAGTTGAAGAAACGCTACCATTCAAAGTAATGGGGCAATGAAGGGGAAGGTGATATAGCAAATTATTTGGCCATACCAGGAGTTTAGTCTAGCGGCATGTCGCCTGGTCCACGCAGACCGGCGCGCGGAGGGGACATTCCAGCGGCGGGAGCGGGTCGCGCAAGGTGGCGCTCTCCGCCCGGTCAAACGGAAGAACCGCAAGGGCATCGATCTGCATCGTCGTGAGGCCGCCGGTTTGCAGCGGCGTGTAGCACCCCAGCACGAGCACATCCACCCCGCTTAAAATTCGACGGCCGGTCTGCACCCGCCCGGGGAGCACGACACCGCTCTGCCCCTGCGGGCCGATGAGGGTGAAGGCGAGGCGCGGGTAAGGCTGGATGTTATAGGGGAAGTCCGAGGCCGTCTCGCCTTTGCCGATATCATAGAAGCGCGGGTAGAGGGCACGCCCCTGCCACATCCCCGCGCCGGGCTGCGCCAGGAATGATTCCAGCGCGGCCGCGTCCAGGCCCATGCTTTCCAACTGGTCCGGCGAAACGTTCAACGTCTGCATGATGGAGGCATCCGGTTTCACGACATAGCGCCGCGGGAAAAGTCTTTCGGTCAGCGGCACGAGCGAGCCTAGCAGGAGGATGCAAACGAGCGAAATTATGATGTCATTGCGAGGGCGCGAAGCGCCCGAAGCAATCCCCCCATTTCAGACGTAGGGGCGGAGCGTTGCTCCGCCCAGGGCATTTGGGCGCTGCCACGCTGCACACCGACATTGTCTGTCACATAATTAACGACCTCCCCTGCCCCCCATAAAAAGTACAGCGCAATGACCCAATCCGCAGGGACGATGTAGCGGCCCCCGGAGGTCTGCGCGAGCGCATTGGAAAGGATATAGGCGAGGTAGATGCCCAGGGGTATCCACCCGACCCAGCCCGCGCGCCGCCATGCCAGCGCGATGCCAAGCGCGAGCAGGGCAAGGTTCACCAAGATCAGCGTGCCGGTGAGAGGAGTCACGCCTTCGCCGCGCCAGTCCTGCCGCCAGAAAGGCAGCGACTCCTTCACGGTCGTGCGCAGGTCGTCCAGAACGGGCGAGCCGGGTAGGAACAAGACCGAGGTCACTGCGTTATGAAGGAAATGGTTGGCGATGCGGCAAGGGGTGGTTTCACAAGACCCTAAAGGTTTTCCTTGCCTATCACGTCCCTCTTCGGCAAAGGAGTCTGGCCGGTAGTCGATCCGGTCCGGCGGGGAAACCTTTAGGGTTTCAAGCGGGAGGAGAAAGGGATAAACCTTCAGGGTTTGATCCGCAGGCGGCCAGTGATAGCGCGCCTGCAACACCACGCGGATGGAATGGAAATAGACATCGAAGAGCGGCGCGCCCTTCGCATGGTTGCGCAGGTCCCAGGGGGTCGTCGCGGCGACCATGCCGACCACGAGCAGCATCAGCCCCGGCAGCCAGCGCCTCCACTGGAAGCGCAGGGCAAACAGCGCCAGCGCGCCCGCGGCAGGGAGCAGTAACAGCACGTGGACGCGCAGCATGAGCGTCAGTCCCAGCACGCCGCCCGCCCAGATCGCCGGTGATTTGCGCTCAGGTTCTCTCAGCCAGCGCACCAGCATGAGCGTGAAGAGCGCCACGCCGATGGCGGTCGGGAAATCCGTCAGGGTCATCTTGGGATTGGCGAGATCGATCCAGGTCGCGGCCGCGATCGAGTTCACCCCGCGCAGCGCGGTCAGCACGGCCAGCGCCGCGCCCAGCCCGCGCCCGCCCAGTTCCTTCCCCAGCAAATAAAGAATGGCCGGGAAGACTGCAAAGAGCGCCGCCTGCACGGCCATCACGGTCACGAACCGCTGCCCGGCCAGCGCGTGCAGCCAGGCGCTGAAGGCGGGGTAAAGCACCCGGTCGTAGATCTGCCCGTTCATCAGCCCCTGCCCGATCAGCGCGAACTGCCCGCCCGCGTCGAAGAGCATGCCATCCGAGAAGGGATAGAAGTCGTTCCCCGGGCGGAACGGACCCGGCAGGAAGAAGCTGGCGCGCAGAGGCTCGCGCGCCCAGAGGAAGGCGCTCGCAGCCCAAACGAGCAGGAAGATCAGCGCATCCAGCCCGCGGCGCGAGGAGGCCTGCAAGAGACGATGAATGAGCCAGCCCGCGACGAGGGCCGCCAGCACCTGCAAGGGCAGCGCGGGGACCCCCGCGCCGTACCAGTAGTCCTCGCGGCGCGCCAGCCCCAGCCCGGTGAGGCGCACGAACAGCCAGAGCAATAAGAAGCCCGCCAGGATCAGCGAAGCCGGCTGGAGGACCGCATGCCAATCTGCCGAAGGGCGCGGCTCGATGGGGAAGAGCAGCAGCAGGAGCAGCGTGCCTCCTCCCAGCGCGGCCAGCCAGGCCAGCAGCGGGCGCAGGATCAGCACGTACGCGCCCAGCGGCCCGGGAAGGCGATAGGCAGGGAGGGCCGCAGCCGTGCCCATGACGAGGAGCAGGATCAATCCCCCCCAGAGAACCTGACGGCGGGAAGCCTCGCTCTCAAAGCGGTCCACAAAGGCGGGCTCGCGCGTCACCCTATTTAAAAGAAGAGAAAGGCCTCCTGCCAGCAGGACCAGGAGGGCGCTCAGCAGCAGCCGGGAAAGGGAGGCGTTGGAAAGGTATCGGCTGGCCGCATAGAGGGCGCTCAGGATGGCCAGGATCAGATATACAAAAACAGCCAGCCGGACGCGCGACCAGTGCTTCATCCCGCCAGCGCCCTACTCCGCCGGCAGCCGCAGCCGGAACAGCAGGAACAGTCCGGCCAGCAGCGCGGCGGCGAAGACCGCGTTCGCCCAGAGCGGCGGCAGCGGCAGCGCCATGAAGGCGAGACAGCCCGAGAGGATGCCCGCCATGTGCATGCTGGCGATGGCATGCGAGGGCTTCATCCCGATGCGGATCAGGCGGTGATAGGTGTGGTCCTGGTTGCCCTGGACGAGCGAGGCCTGGCGGCGCATGCGCGAGAACACCACCAGCACCATGTCGAAGATCGGCACGGACAGGAGCAGGATGGGGACGAACCACGAGGAAGGCTGGGGAAGCCCCGGCGGTGTGTAGGCGATGCCGATGGCTGCCAGCAGAAAGCCCAGCAGCTGCGCGCCTGAATCGCCGAGGAAGGAACGGGCCGGGTGAATGTTGAAGTAGCCCATGCCGATGCACGCGCCGGTCAGCGCCGCGCTCAGGAAGGCCAGCGGCCCCTGCCCCGCGTCCAGCGTGACCAGCAGGAAGAAGGCTGAGGCGATCCCGGCCAATCCCACCGCGAGCCCGTCCTTGCTGTCCACGAAGTTGAAGGCATTGGTGATGCCGACCAGCCAGATGAAGGTCAGCGCCAGGTCGAGGACCGGCTGGTGCAGCATCTGGATGGAGACTCCCTGCCAGACCAGCAGGCCCGAGGCGGCGAACTGCCCCAGGAATTTCCAGGGCGCGGAGAGCCCCAGCGCATCGTCGATCAGGCCGAAGATCAGGATGATGACCGCGCTGCTCAGAATGGCGCGCGCCGGGGGGAAGCCAGCGAACCTCCCGCCAGGCAGACGATGCCCAGGACCAGCGCCAGCGCCAGCCCTCCGGCCCGCGGCACCGGGCGGTCATGCGTCTTGTGCGGCGCGCTGAAGGGGACATCCACGAGGTTCAGTTTTTCGGCCAGGCGGATCGCCAGCGGGACCGCCGCCAGCATACCGGCAGCCGACCAGAATAACGGGATGAACAAGGGCAGGATCAAGACATTCTCCGAGCGGTGAAAGCCCCGCGGCGTGATTCTACCACCCGCCGCCCTTGCGCCTTTCGAGCGCCCTCGCCTGCCGGTAGACCGGCGAGGCGAAGAAACGCAGTGCGCTGGAGAGATGCCAGAAGAAGAAGCGTGGATCGTCGCGGCTGGCGCGCCGCCCGTCATGCTGGAAGCGCAGCGTCGTGTCGAGCCGCACCGCGCAGCCCTTGAGGCCGGGCGCGCGTGCAGAAATCCACGTCCTCGAGGTAGAGCCGGAAGCGCTCATCCATCCCCCCCAGGTCGGCATAAACGCGCGCAGGCATCAGTTGGAAGAAACCGGCGATCCAATCGGGCGCGAGTAGGGGCGATTCGTGAACCGCCTTTACAGGAATCGCCGTGACCGTAACCCGGCCCAGCGCACGGCGGCGGAACAGTTCCGCGGGCGTGGGCAGCGCGCGGAAGGAATCCTGCACGAGGCCCTGCGCGTCCACTGCCAGCGGCGCGATCAGGTCGGCTTCGCGGGATTGCAGGCGCGCGATCAGGCGCTCGAAGACCGGCTCCAGGAACAGCACATCCGGGTTGAGCAGGCAAAAGAACTCCCCCTGCGCGTGCGTGAAGGCGGCATTGTGGTTGCTGGCAAAGCCGCGCGGCCGCGGGTTGCGCAGCAGCGTGACGGAGTGCCAGGGCGAGGCGTCCACAGCGGGCAGGTCATCGCCCAGGTTGCCCGTCAGGATCAGGTCCATGCGCGCCGGGTTTTCATGGCGGGCAAGGCTCTCGAGGAGCGAGGTCACTTCGGCGGCGTTGCCGTGGCTGACGATGGAGACGGAGAGGAGAGGAGGCACACGGGGATTATAACAAGGCCATCCCTGCAGGGACGGCCTCTGGCATCCTGATTCCCTGAAAATTAATCAGATAAAAAGCATCTTAATTTCGCACTACGGGGTTAAAATATCATATGGCACATGCAGGCCTGACGCTGGAAAACCCGGTCACCGGGGAGCGCATCGTCTTTCGCAAGACGGGGGAAGATCGTCTTGTGCTGGATCACTTTCTCAAACCCCATACAGGCACCTTTGCGGAGCACGTCCAGCTCAACCAGGAGGAGCGCTTTACCATCCTGCGCGGCAAGGGGGTCTATCTGCTGGACGGCATCCAGCGCGCCGCGCAGGCAGGCGAGAGGTTCCGGGTCCCGCCCGGCATCCCGCATCGCAACCCGTGGAATGACAGCAACGCGGAACTGGTCTTCCGCCACGAAACTTTCCCCAACCTGGGCTCGGAGATTTTCTTCGAGTCCATTTTCAGCCTGGCACAGGCCGGGAAGGCGGACCGCAAGGGAGAGGTCAGCGCGCTGCAGGTGATCGTGATCGGCGCGGGGCTGCAGAGCCAGACCTACGTCACCGGCCTGCCCATCACTGTTCAAAAGGCGCTGCTGCCGCTGCTGGCAGCATTCGGACGGCGGCTGGGCTACCCGGCCAGTTATTCGATGGAAAGGAGCCAATAATGACTTCCATCACGCGCAATGAAAAGATCTATTTTGCCGCTGTGGGAATCCTGGCCTTATGGGTGGGTGTATGGGGATATTTCATCCCCGCCCATGTGAACTGGGCCATCCCCTGGCTGGTGCCGCCTCTGCACGCACGCTTCCTGGGTTCCATGTATCTCTCGGGAGCCGCCTTCATGATCGGCTGCCTGCTGGCCCGGCATTATGCGGAAGTCCGCATCGTGGTGCTGATGACGGCGATCTGGACCGGGATGCTGCTCCTCGTCTCGTTCTTTTATCTGAACCAGTTCGACCCCCGCATCCCGCCCACCTACATCTGGTTCGCAGCCTATATCGCCTTCCCGTTGATCGCGCTGTGGCTGGCCTGGAAGCACCGTTCCGACCCGGGACCCTCCCGGGGGATCGAACTATCGGAAGCGGCCAAGAACTACCTGACCCTGCAATGCCTGGCATTCATGCTGCTGGGGCTGGCGCTGTTCGCGGTGCCCGGCCGCATGGTGGAACACTGGCCCTGGAAGATCACCCGCCTGCTGGCGCAGATCTACTCCGCGCCGTTCCTCGCCTACGCCGTCGGCAGCCTGCTGCTGGCCCGCTGCAAATCCTGGGCCGAGGTCAGCATCGCCGTGCGGGCTATGTTCGTGTTCACCGCCGGGGTGCTGGTGGCTTCCCTGATCCACATGGATCTGTTCGCCGCGAAGAACCCGTTGACCTGGTTGTGGTTCGGCGGTTTCCTGATCGCCACCCTGATGCTGGGCGTGGCTGAGCCTCCGTTCGTTCCGAACCGTACACGAGGAAGAGCTCCTGGCCCAGCACGGTCATGCCAGCATATAACGAAACTCTGCGGCTCTAGCGGCGGCAGGTCTCCGCAAATTTCAACAACTCTTCATTGAAGCGGCGTGGGTCGCTCATGTAGGGCGCGTGGCTGCCCTGCGGGATGACCAGCAGCCGCCCGTTCGGCACGGACCCGACCAGCAGGTCGGCATCCTCACGCGGCACCAGGCGGTCCTTCTCCCCCCAGATGGCCAGCACCGGCACCGTGATGCGGCTCAGCGATTCACGATAGGCGGGGATGCTCACCGGCGCCACGGCGACAAATCCGCTGATGCCCTTCGGGTGCGAGGTGATGTACGGCAGCGCGAACAGGCCGCTCATGGAGGCGGCCAGCAGGATGGGCGGGCGCAGGTCAAGCTGGGTGAGAAAGCCTTCCAGCCAATTCTCAGAAGGGCCGGTGCCCGGCTCGGAGCCGCCAAATCCCGGCATGTCCACTGCCACGCCGTGAAAGCCGGCCGCGGCCAGGGCTTGCAGCGTGCCGATGGTCCTCCAGGTCTCCGAGGAGAAGCTCGCGCCGTGCAGGAGCACGACAGGCCATCCCTTCTCCGGGCCGGAGAGCAGGTAATGGACCGGCTTCTGGTCCACTCTGTTAAAACGGGAAGCGATTTCCATAAGTGGCAATTCCTGTTTCCTTATCGCGCCATTTCTGACCGGGTCATTGGGTCCCCTACGCGGGCTTGCGGGCGACCACGGGAAGCGACCAGGGCTCCTTCCAATAGATGCCAAAATCCATTTGCGGCTCCGAATTAATGCGCACCGGTTTGAACCCGGCACGCTCTAGCTCGCCCAGCAATCCCTGGCGCGAGAAGAGCCGCATCTCCAGCGTGGAGCCGCGCCCGCCGTGGAACACAAGGTTTTCATATACCTGCTCCACGCCCTCGCGGGTCACATTCCTTAATACCTGTCTCCCGCCGCGCTTGATCAGCGCATAACGATACAAATCCGGGAAATGCTCCAGAGTCTCCCCTTCCGGCACATAGGGAACGGTCAGGATCAGCACCCCGCCCGGTTTGAGCAGCCGGTACGCGTTTTCGAATGCGCGCGAGACCGGCGGCGCAACGTGCTCGAACACCTCGGTGGAGATGAGGAAGTCCAGCGTCTCCTCCAGAGACGGATCGGGCGCGGCGGTGATATCCAGGCGCGGTTTCTTATGGTAGTGCGTGTTGACATATCCAAGCTTGCGCGCCAGCCGCCGGTGATACACCCCATCGCTGAGGCCGATGCCCTTTAAGTCGGGACGGGACGGGAAATCTGGCAAAGCCAGGCTGCGCCCGAATAACTCCAGCGAGAGCAGATGGATTACGCTGCGCAGCCGGACGGAGGAACGACAGCGGCAGGTGCGCTCCTCGCGGTTCAACTGCGCCAGGGACGAGCGGCAATTCCTGCCGCAGATGTTGCAGCGGTATGCGATCACCTGCCCGTTCAAAGCCATCGCTCCAGAAACTTCATGCGCTTCCCCAGCTTGTTTCGAGATAGGCATAGATGCGCTGGAGGTAATCCACCAGCCGGGACATATCATAATTGGCTCGGGCGGTCTCATAAGCCTCCGCGCCCATGGCCGCGGCGCGCGCCGGGTCCTTCAGCAGGCCGATCACGGCGGCAGTAAAGTCCTCCGCGCGGTCGGCATGCAGGAAATCCACGCCCTCGCGGAAGACCAGGTCCTCCACCGCGATGGAGGTGGCCACGAACGGGCGGCGCAGCGCGGCATACTCGATCACCTTGCCGCGCAGCCCCGCCCCCGAGACGAGCGGCGCGATGCAGACCGCGGCCTGCTGGATGTAGGGACGCACATCCGGCACGCTGCCGGTCACGATCACATGCTCCCCATCGGCCAGGCGTTTGAGCGCGGACGGCGGGCGGTTGCCCACCATCAACAGGCGCGCATCCGGCACAGCCGCGCGCACCCCCGGCCAGACCTCGCGGAAGAACCAGTGCATCGCGTCCAGGTTGGGATAATGCGCGAAATTGCCGGTGAAGACCAGCGTTGCAGGCTCGGGGGAGACTTCTGGCAGGCTGAACACCTCGAAGTCGAGGCCGTGATTGAGGACCATCACCTCCTGGCGAGGGTTGAGGCGCAGGAAGAACTCGGCATCCCGCTTGGTCACGGCTACGCGCAAGTCCAGCGCGGCTGCCTGCTCCAGTTCCACGCGCAGAGAGCCGATCAGCGCGGCGAAGGTCGCCAGCCAGCCTGCCGAGGCAGGCTGCATGCCGCGCAGGTCCATCAGCAGGCGCAGGCTCACCGCCTCCATATAGGTGAAGATCTGGCGGCCGCCGTAGGCCGGGTCGTAATTCTCCAGCGAGCGCGGCCACTCGTAATGAACAATATCCATCGCCTGCCCGCCCAGCCAGCGGCGGATCTCCCCCTGGTTGCCGCCGAATTCGGCAAAAGGGATTCTCAGCATCGAACGGCAGAAAGGCTCCACCTCCGCCACGGCACGGTCGTCCTCTCCTTTAATGAAGGAGGTGGCGAGGTAGATGTCATTTTCGCGCGATAAGGGTTTGAGGAAGTTCAGGATACGGCTGCCCCCGCCATGCCAGGGGGCGGGAAAGTGTGCGGTCACAAAGAGGATGCGGCGGCGGCGGGCAGGCGCTTCGGGTAAATTCGAGGCCAGCCGGGCAGTGAATGGAACCACTCGATCCTGCGAGGCCTCGGCCAGCAGCAAATGCCGCTGGAGGGCGTAGAGATCCTGGAGGCTGCGCTGGTAAGCCCTCTCCCCCAGCGCCGCATGCAGGTTTTCCAGAACTGTCCCTGCCTCGCCCGCGATCTCCAGTTTGCGCATGATCCAGGCCAGCACGACCCGCGCGGCCTGCTCATTGAGCGCGGGAGGCGGGGCCACCGGGGCGCGCGGCCGGCGCGTCAGGCGGCTGATCGCCTCGGAGAGCAGACGCCTCCCCCCGTGGCGCTGGTAGAGGTCGGGCAAGCGCGAGGCCTGCCATGCCAGCCCGGAGAGGCGCGCCTTGAACTTCTTCAGCATGAGGCTAGTCTATCACAGCGCATTGTCGTTGCTGCTTGCATCCTTTGGAACATTAGGGATTTCTTTTGCCGCTTTTATTGGCGCAGTCTTAGCATTTGTTGTTGTATATACACTAGCCAATCTTGGCAAACGAATTACACCAGAGAGTCGAATACTGGCAGGAATTGGCGTTGGGTATATATGCACTGGCATCACCAGTTTTATTACGCTGATATCTAGCAAACGTCAACTCGCGGGTCAAGTTCTTGCATGGACACTTGGTAGTTTGGCAAGAGCAAGTTGGTTTGACTTGTCGCTACTATCCCTAACACTACTAATTATTACTGCATACCTCATATTACAAGCCCGAAGTCTAAACGCCTTAATTCTTGGCGATGAGACCGCTTCAGTTTTAGGTATTAATGTAGATGTTTTCCACTTTTCACTGGTATGATTTTAGGGGATGCTTACCATGCCATATAATTAATAATTAGGCGGCTTGTTTATCTTCAATCAATGACTAAGTTTTCTTGGCGTAATTAGGCTTAGAATGACTGGCACATCGTAGCAAGGAGTCTAGAATGGATTCAAATACTCTATTAGGCATTATAGGCATTTTATTAACCGTATTGAATTTCTTTGTTTCTCCGGATTGGGTTAAGTCCATCATAAATAAAACTATACTGTCAAATCGTCAAAAGAGGATAGTTTCCCTTAAAGAAGATTATGATTTAAGAAAGTTTTATAGAGAAAATCGAGATACATGGACAGCCGCCTTGATTGCATGTGTAGCATCGGCACTTTACCATCTGACATTATTTGTGTTTTGGGTCGGTATTTATACCATTACGCTAATTCGTAACCCTGAACTGAGCATGATTTATAACTTCAATGGAATAATTACATTCTATTTTCTGATTACTCCCCTAACTAAATTTAATTTTGCAACGAAGTTACATAATGATGTTGTAAATCTTGACAAATTCAAACGAGAAACAATAGAGAAACTAAAAAAACAAGGCTTATCTACGGAAGAAGCAACAGAACTTTTAGACAAAGAAGAATCAGAAACCCAGGCTAACAACTAAAACCGCCGCCCAACAAAGCGTGCACTGGACGCTGGGGATTCTGCAGCATTTTCAAGTATTTTTCCGGCTTCAGGCTTATACTGCTCTCAATCCGAATCTAGTCCCACCCACTTGCGGCTGACGCTCACCGTTAGGTGCTCATTAGTAAAGAAAGGAAAATACCAATGTCTGACGAGTTTATTTGTGATACTCCAGAAGTGCGAAACTTTATAGGACAGGTGAAGGCGATTTTAGAAGGAGACGGTTCCGTTGCCGAAAAGTTGACTGCCATTCGTCCTCATTTCAGCCAAATCATGGAAGATACCACTTGGTTGCCAGATGAGTTCCGTCATACTCCTGTGGTAGGAGGCATGGGCATCGGAATTGCCAATTGGCTACTTTATAAAGATACGAATGGCACACTCTCTCTCGCCGCACTCGTGTTGCCACCGCAAGCAGTCACACCTGTCCACGACCATTTAGCCTGGGGGCTTGTCGGGTTATATGTAGGCGAACAAGATGAGGAAGTATTTGCACCTGAGGCCCCCATTGCACAAGATGATAACCACACCAATTTGAAATTGGTAACCAAGAATCATCTGAAAGCTGGGTCTTTTTACGAATTAATACCTCCCTCGGGTGACATTCACCGAGTAATCACCACGAGTGCTGATCCATCCATCTCCTTACACTTACTGACCAACGACGTTGGCTGTGTGTTGCGCCATCGCTTTGTACCCGAAACAGGCGAGGTGGCACCCTTCCGTTCGGGTTATACAAACCTTAAATGTGATCCAGAAGAGGAGCCAGCGGTATAAGTGCGGAGAGTGCAACCGGACCTATACGCTGGTGGCCGATTGCATAGGAAATACCAGCCTGTAATTAACCCTCCAACCCCCCAGGTCTTCCGTGTCCCGTCACAATGGAACACGGATTCTCGCGGATTCGGCGAATTCACACGGATAGATCTTTTGGACCCCTTTTTTATCCGTGTCCATCCGCGCCAATCTGCGTCCATCCGCGTTCTATTGTCCTTCGCGCCTTGGCGAGACCCTAAAGGTCTGCAACGCCTGCAAGCTGCAAGCCTGGCAAAGAAGACCTTTAGGGTCTGATTTGCCCGCGCATCGGGGTCTTGACACGGGTTGGTATAATTAAAGATTGCCACCTCACCCCTGCTCTGTTGATTATTGAAACATATGTGCTATAATTGATCGGTTTATCAGAACGAGGAGTTCCATTTGATGTCATCCAATTCCATCCGCGTGGTTCGGGCGCGCGTGCACAACCTCAAGAACATCACCGTCGAGATCCCCCGCGATAAGCTGGTGGTCATCACCGGGCTTTCGGGCAGCGGGAAGTCCTCGCTGGCCTTCGATACCATTTTCGCCGAGGGGCAGCGCCGCTACGTCAAGTCGCTCTCGGCCTACGCGCGCCAGTTCATCGGCCAGATGGACAAACCCGACGTGGACTACATCGAGGGCCTGTCCCCCGCCGTGTCCATTGACCAGAAATCCACCAGCCACAACCCACGCTCCACCGTCGGCACGGTGACCGAGATCTATGACTTCATGCGCCTGCTCTTCGCGCGCGTGGGCATCCCCCACTGCCCGCCGGTTCAATCCTCGCGCCGCGGGGAGTTCCTCTGGGCAAGCAGGGCGGCCTCCACGCGGTTTCGCACCTGGAGTTTTTGCAGGATGTTGGTCACATAATGTTTCACTGTCTTTTCCGACAGGAAGAGCCGCTTGCCGATCTCCTTGTTGCTCAACCCTCCGGCCACATTCTCAAGGATCTCGCGCTCTCGGGTCGTGAGGTCATTGATCGGGTTTTCGGCAGGTTTGGGTTCGATCGCCGCGGGCGCGCGCATTTCCAGCAGCAGGCTGGCAGCCAGGGCGGGAGGGATATAGGTCTCCCCGGCGGCCACCGCGTGCAGGATGCGGATCAATTCCCTGGCGGCCACTCCTTTCAGGATGAAGGCGCGCGCCCCGATTTTGAGCGCCGATACAAGGTTGTCATCCGCCTCGAAGGCCGTGATAAAAACGATCTTGACCGCCGGGCATTCGTCCGCGATGGTGCGGGCCGCCTGCAGGCCGCTGCCTGGCATGTCGATATCCAGCAGGATCACTTCGGGGAGCAGCTCCTGCGCCAGGCGTACGGCATCCTCTGCGGAGCCGCCTTGCCCGATCACATCAATATCGGTCTCGGCCCCCAGGACGCTGGCCAGTCCCTCCCGGAACAGTGGGTGATCGTCCACGATCACGAGGCGTAATTTTTCCGTGTTCTGGGGTGTATCAGACATTCGTGAATCCCTCCGATTGAAAAGGTAAATGCGCGGTGACAACCGTCCCCAGGCCGGGCCGGCTCTCGATCTTGAAACTGCCTCCCAGGCTTTCCACCCGCTCTCGCATTCCGCTCAGGCCGAGATGCCCTTCCACGCGGCCGGCTTTCTCAGGATCAAATCCGGGACCCTGGTCGGAGACCTCCACGACCAACTGATCCCCCGCCTGGCGTACACGGACGCGCTGCCCGGCCCCATTGGCATGCCGGAAGGCATTGTTAAGCGCCTCCTGGATCAGGCGGTACACCGTGATGCGCAGAGGCAGGGCCGCCTGACCGGGCGCACCTTCCAGCTCCACCTCCACCCGGCTGCCGGTCTGCCGTTCGTGCGCGCGCGAGGCCTTGAGCACCGTCTCGGGCAGGCTCAGTTCGCTCAATTGCGGCAGGCTCAGCCCGGCGGCGATCCCGCGCATCTCCTTCAGGGCGCCTTGCAAAGAATCGCTCATCTTTGAAATGTCGCCCAGCGTTCCGTCCGGGACCGGCTCCGTGGGGCGCGCTTCGATCCGTCCCGCCAGTGCATCCAGTTTGAGCAGTGCCAAACCCAGGTCCTGGGCCGGCCCGTCGTGCAGTTCCGCCCCGATACGCCGGAGATAGCCTTCATTCAGGAGGGCGACGCTGGCTGCGGCCCGGCGGATGCGCCCGTGCAATTCCTGGTTCTGGACGAGCAGCGAGGTCAGCTGTATCACTTTTTGTCCCAGTTCCGCCTGCTGGCGCTCGATGGTATTGCCGGCGCTGCGGACGAGCCCGGAAAGCAGCAGGTACATCAGCAGGATCGCCGACCCCACCACCAGCCAGGTCCGGCGCCTGGCCGCGGCGATCTCCCGGTCGAGATCGTCGGGCCGCTGGTAGAACTCCGCCACCGCGATGACTTTATCGGTGCCGTTCAGCCAGACCGGGCTGTAGATCTCCAGAAGGTGGCCGTACTCCGCCTTCAGGGGGGCATTCTCTTCATCCTCCAGCTGGCTGATCGCCGAGTCCACCGTTCCCAGCCGTGCGCGCAGCATGCCGTCATGCATCGGATAGAGCCTGCCGACAACGGTCGAATCCGTGCTGTACAGCAAGCGACCGCGCGGATCCCATACCTTAAAAGCCACGATCTGCCGCCCCATGGCGGTGCTGTTGAGCAGGGTACGCAGTTTTTCCACATGCTCCGGAAGCAATTCCTCCGAGGCCCCCAGTTCCTGAAGATTGGGGGCGATGAAACTGTCCACGTAGAGAGCCGCGGTCGCGCCCGTGCGGTGGATGACGCCCAATTCGATCTGTCTGGAGACCCAGGCGCCGATCCCGATCATGCCTGCCAGAAGCACGACCAGCCCGGACAGCATGAAGCGCTGGATGAGCGTCAGGTTGGCGAAGAAGTTTCTGATCCTGGCCTGCATCCTATCTCCTGAGTAGCGATGGAAGGACAACACTCCGGGCGCCCTCCTCTGCATGCCGGATCGGGCTTCCCTGTTCATTATTATACATAGAGGGCCGGGGACCTGGATGGGGCCAATGGCCCCAAAGGGATGCGACCAAGGTCTTAATAGATCAGTCACCGAAGTCCCGGCGGATTATAGACCGATGGCAATTCCCTGCGGGCGTCCCGCCGAATATGATTGGAATATCGAATAAAACATCTGACCAACAGGAGAAATCGAAATGAACGGACAAACACCCAACTTTGGACGAAGAATAGCTGGCATGATCCTGACACTGCTGATCCTCGTGACCGCAGGCATCGGGGTCACCTCTGCGGCGGCCAAATCCGCCATCCCGGGCGACGCGCTGTACCCGCTGAAGACCACCGTCGAGCAGACCCGCCTGAGCCTGGCAAGGGATGCCGGTGACCGCGCGGAACTGAAGCTCCGCTTTGCGGACCAGCGGCTGGAAGAACTTGCCTCGCTGATCAAGGAAGGCCGCTATGCCGAAGTGGGCAGCGGGGTGCTGGCCTTTAAATCGCACCTGAACAGCGCCCTCCTCGAGCTGGACAGCGTCTCCAGAGAGGATCCTTCCCGGGCCGGCCGCATCGCTTCCCAGATCACCGCCGCCCTGACCCGTTATGCCTCGATCCTGAGCGCCATGGCGGCCAGTGCTCCCGAAAGCGTGAGACCGGAAGTCCAGCGTGCACTGGATACCACCCGGATCGCCGGCGGAATGGAACTCCCCAGTCCCATCCTGAGCGGCCTGGATGACAATACCAACTCGGGTCTGGACGACAATAGCAACACCAGTTTGGATGACAAACAAATGATGCAACAACACCGGTCTGGATGACAATAGCAACACCAGCCTGGATGACAACACCAACTCGGGCCTGGACGACAATAGCAACACTGGCGTGGATGACAACACCAACACTCGCGTGGATGACAACACCAATACCGGCGGCTCCAGCAACACCAACACCGATGATCACGGCGGCGGAGGCGGTGGCGGCGGAGGCGGTGGTGGTGGAGGCGGCGGAGGCGGTGGGAGCGACGACAACACCAACACCCACCAGTAACCCAACGGTCGCACACCTTGCAGGCAGGAGCAGTCTCCTGCCTGCAAGCCTGCTGACAGACCTTTCCCGGATCGGACAGGAGCGCCCCGCCAGACGATTTTCCGGCAGCCGGAGAAAACCTTTAAGGACCAACCCCATGACCAAATTCACCTTACACCCTTTCGTCTCTGATCTCCATGCACGCTGGAGCCTCGACCGCGTAAAGGTCCCCGCCCTCCGGCGGGAAGCCTGGACCGGTCTGCTCCTCTTCGCGGCCTTCGTCCTGTTCCTGGCCCTGGTCCAATTCTCCACGCCCGATCTGCCCGATAACGACGGCTTCTACCATATCAAATTGGCCTACATCATGCGGACAGAAGGTCTAAGACCCGCCTTCCCCTGGCTGCCGCTCTCGATATTGAATGCACGCGAATTCTCCGATCATCACTTCCTCTTCCACGTGCTGCTCACGCCATTCACGTTCGGCGATCTCCGCGCGGGAGCCAAGTGGGCGGCGGTCTTCTTTGCCGCGCTGGCATTCCTGGCGCTCTGGAATCTGCTCAAGAACCAGCGCGTCCCTCATGCGGCACTATGGGCGCTGGGATCGCTGGCCGTTTCCGAGGCGTTCCTCTTCAGGATGAGCATCACCCGGGCGCAATCGCTTTCGCTGGCAGTGTTAATGCTGGCGATGGACTGGCTGCTGCGGCGCAAATATACCCGCCTGGGATTCCTGGCCTTTGCCTACGTGTGGCTGTATGACGCCTTCCCGCTGCTCCTGGTATGCGCGGGCCTCTTCGTCCTGGCAGGCTGGCTGACGGAGCGCCGCCTGGATCTCCGCCCGCTGGCCGCGGCCGGCATAGGGACCCTCCTGGGGTTGGTGGTGAATCCATACTTCCCGCATAACCTCGTGTTCGCTGTGCTGCACATCCTCCCCAAATTGACCGGGGGAACGCAGGTCAGCGTGGGGAACGAATGGTTCCCTTATGATACCGGGCAGATCCTGGGTAACTCCCCCCTGGCCCTGGCGGCCTTCGCGGGCGGTGTGCTGGCGCTCGGCCTGAGCGGGAAGCGCATGGACTTGCGCACGGCGTTCAGCCTGGGTCTGGCTTTCCTGTTCGGCTTCATGCTGTTCCAGTCCCGCCGCTTCATCGAATACTTCCCCGCCTTCGCTTTGGTCTTCGCGGCCTTTGCCTTTGCTCCCCTGTTCGAGGCGCAGGAGCAGGACGAACCGCCTGCGGCACCCCGCGCCGGGCTGAAACCTGCCCTCCTGCGCAGACTACCCGCGCTGGCGCTCCTCGCCGTGCTGCTCCCCGGCATGCTCACGACATTCCTTGCCACGCGGGCCAGCCTGCGGAATTCCATGCCTTATGGGACCTATGCCGCGGCCTCGGCCTGGCTCCGGGGGAACACCCCCGCCGGGGAACGGGTCTTCCAGACCGACTGGGATGATTTCCCGCGACTCTTCTTTTACAACACGCATAACACCTACCTGATCGGCCTGGACCCCACCTACATGCAGTTGTATAACGCCAGTCTTTACGATCGCTGGGTGGATGTCACCCGCGGCAGGGTGCCGGCTCCCTCCACAGCCATCCTGAATGAGTTCGGCGCGCGCTACGTCCTGACCGACCTGAAGCACACCGGCTTTCTGAAGCAGGCTGCGCAGGACCCGGCGCTGGTCGAGGTCTATCGCGATGCGGAAGCGGTGATCTTTAAGGTTGGGGAGAAACCGTAGGCGCGGGTGCAGACCCACTCCGGCCCTTCCCGGAAAAGTTTTTGGATGTGAATACTGGGGAAAAAATGGAACGCGGATCTTCGCGGATAAAACGGATTCACGCGGATGGGGAATGTTTTTTTTAAGGCTTACCCGTGTCCATCCGCCCCTATCCGCGGCCATCCGCGTTCTATTGTTGTTCTGATGCTGTACAAATGATGTTTCCTCCCCGGCTTGGTATAATCAAGTTTTGCCGCCATATCGCAGCATTTTGTTTAATGAAACAGATGTGCTATAATTGATTGGTTTTTCAGAGCGAGGAGTTTTATTCCATGTCTTCCAATGTCATCCGCGTCGTGGGCGCGCGTGTCCACAACCTGAAGAACATCACCGTCGAGATTCCCCGCGACAAGCTCGTGGTCATCACCGGGCTTTCGGGTCGGGCAAATCCTCGCTGGCCTTCGATACCATCTTCGCCGAGGGCCAGCGCCGCTACGTCGAGTCGCTCTCGGCCTACGCGCGCCAGTTCATCGGCCAGATGGACAAGCCCGATGTGGATTACATCGAGGGCCTCTCCCCCGCCGTCTCCATTGACCAGAAATCCACCAGCCACAACCCGCGCTCCACGGTCGGCACCGTGACCGAGATCTACGACTTACCTGCGCCTGCTCTTCGCGCGCGTCGGCATCCCGCACTGCCCCATCTGCGGGCGCGAGGTGGTCAAGCAGTCGGCGCAGGAGATCGTGGACGCGATCGAAAAGCTGCCGGAGGGCACGCGCATCCTGGTGCTGGCCCCGCTGGTGCGCGGCCGCAAGGGCACCTACCAGGCCGTCTTCGAGGAGATCCGCAAGGCGGGCTTCACCCGCGCCCGCGTGGACGGCACGGTGCATTCAGCCTGGACGACGAGATCAACCTCGACCGCTACAAGCAGCACACCATCGAGGCGGTGGTGGACCGGCTGGTCATCTCCAGGCCGGAAGAGGCCGAGGAGAAGAAAGCCGCCCGCACGCGCCTGACCGACTCGGTGGAGACCGCCCTCAAGTTCGGCGAAGGGCTACATCACGCTCAACCTGCTGGCCGATCCGAAGCGGACGGAAAAGGACGGCAGCGACATCCACTTCTCCGAGCACCTCGCCTGCCCCGAGCACGGCATCAGCATCGCCGAGATCGAGCCGCGCACCTTTTCCTTCAACACGCCGCACGGCGCCTGCCCCGACTGCCAGGGCCTCGGCATCAAACTGGAGATCGACCCCGACCGCATCATCCCCGACCCCGACCGGTCGCTGCAACGAGGGCGCCATCGCCAGCATGGAGTGGAGCGGGCCGCAGCGAGGAAGGCGGCTACTACTGGCAGAGCCTGGAAGCCGCCGCGCACGCCTATCAGCATCGACCTGGACAAGCCCGTGAAGCGACCTGACGCCAGGAGCAGATGAACATCATTCTCTACGGCACGGGCGACAAGCAGGTCCAGATGGTGTACCAGAACACCAACGGCAACGAGTTCCACATTCACGCGCGCCTTCGAGGGCGTCATCACCAACCTGGAACGGCGCTACCGCGAGACCAACTCCGAATACATCCGCGAGAAGATCAGCGAGTATCATGTCCGACCGGCCCTGCCCCACCTGCGACGGGCAAGCGCCTGCGACCCGAGGCCATCGCCGTGACCGTGGACGACGCCAACATCATCGAGGTCACCCCCTGGCCGGTGCAACCGCACGCTGGAATGGGTGCAGCGATCTGGCCTGCCAGAAGTCGCCCGCTCACGCACGCGGCAGAAGGCCATCGCCGAGCGCATCCTGAAGGAGATCACCGAACGGCTCGGCTTTCTGGTCAACGTGGGGCTGGATTACCTGACCCTGAACCGCTCGGCCGGCCACGCTTTCAGGCGGCGAGGCCCAGCGCATCCGCCTCGCGACGCAGGTCGGCTCGCGGCTGGTGGGCGTGCTCTACGTGCTGGATGAGCCCTCCATCGGCCTGCACCCGCGCGATAACAACCGCCTGCTGGACACGCTCAAGGGGCTGCGCGACCTGGGCAACACCGTGCTGGTCGTCGAGCATGACGACGAGACCATCCGCGACGCGGACTGGGTCATCGACCTCGGTCCCGCGGCGGGCGAGCACGGCGGGCGCGTCGATCGCCGAGGGCACGCCGAAGCAGATCCTGGCGCACCCAAAGTCGCTGACCGGCGCGTATCTCTCGGGGCGCAAGCAGGTCGAGGTCCCGAAGAAGAGGCGCGACGGGCAACGGCAAGACGCTGAAGATCGTCGGGGCGCGCGCCAACAACCTGAAGAACATCGATGTCACGATCCCGCTCGGCAAACTGGTCTGCATCACCGGCGTGTCAGCGGCTCGGGCAAGTCCACGCTGATGACCGATATCCTGTACAACGCGCTGGCCGGCAAGCTGATGGGCGCGCGCACGCAGCTCCGGCGAACATGAGCGCATCGAGGGCATCGAGCATCTCGACAAGATCATCAACATCGACCAGTCGCCCATCGGGCGCACGCCGCGCTCGAACCCCGGCACCTACACCGGCCTGTTCGATGAGATCCGCAAGCTGTTCGCCGAACTGCCCGAGAGCAAGGTGCGCGGCTACAAGCCCGGGACGCTTCTCCTTCAACGTGCATGGCGGGCGCTGCGAGGCCTGCCAGGGACAGGGCGAGCTGCGCATCGAGATGCAGTTCCTGCCGGATGTGTACGTGCCCTGCGATGTCTGCCACGGCAAGCGCTTCAACCGCGAGACGCTGCAGGTGAAGTTCCAGCGACAAGTACTCCATCGCCGATGTGCTGGACATGACCGTGGACCAGGCGCTGGAGGAGTTCAAGAACTTCCCGCCCATGCTGAACAAGCTGAAGCTGCTGCAGGAGGTGGGACTGGGCTACGTGCGCGTCGGCCAGCCCGCCACCACTCTCTCCGGCGGCGAGGCGCAGCGCGTCAAGCTGGCCAAGGAACTCTCCCGCCGCGCCACCGGACGCACGCTCTACGTTCTGGATGAGCCCTCCGTGGGCCTGCACGCCGCGGACGTGCACAAGCTGATCGAGGTGCTGCAGCGACTGGTGGACGCGGGCAACTCGGTGCTGATCATCGAGCACAACCTCGACATCATCAAGGTGGCGGACTGGCTGATCGACCTGGGCCCCGAGGGCGGCGACCGCGGCGGCGAACTGATCGCCGAGGGCACACCGGAGCAGTTGATGAAGGTGAAGGCGTCCTACACCGGCCAGTTTCTCAAGGAACATCTGAAGCTGCAGAAGAAGTAGTGTCATTTGCGAGGGTCGCGAAATCCAGTCCCGAAGGGCTGGAGGAGCACCCGAAGCAATCTCCATGTCAGGAGAAGATTGCTTCGTCAGTTTCCAATCTCTTTGAGATTGGAAACATTCCTCGCAATGACATTCGCACCCCAAAAAGGCCTAAAGTTCAGGTAGAATTATCTGGACGCGCGGGCGGGCCTTCCTGCGGCGCGTCAGCAGAAAAGGAACTCCATGAACAGACCCTCTCCCTCCAATATGCTCCACTCCTACCGCAAGCGTAAAAAGCTGCAGGGACCGGTGCTCATCTACGGGGCCGCAGCCCTGCTGGTCGTGGCCGGCCTGGTCCTGCTGGTGGTATGGATGAGCCAGCCGCTGAAACCGCTCAACCTGCTGTTCGCCACCGACACCCCCACCCCCACCGTCACCCCCTCGCCGACCAACACTTTGACGCCTACCTCGACGTCCACCGAGACCGTCACGCCGACCATGACGCTCACGGCGACCGCCGCGGCTCCGTTCACCTACACGGTGCAGGAGGGCGAATATCTCCAGGCGATCATTGACAAGTTCGGGCTGGGCGATGACGGCTTGCCGCTCATCCTGCTGCTCAACCCGTACTCCGTGGAGGGCGCCGCCAATAGCATCGATCCCACCACCCAGGTCGTCTATCCGGGACAGAGCATCATCCTGCCCAACCCTGGCATGCAGCTCCCGACGGCTACGCCCTTCCCGGTGGATATGCCGAAAGGCACCAAGATCAATTACACCGTGCAGACCGGCGACTCGCTGGGCGGGATCGCCACCCGCTTCAACAGCACGGTGGACGAGATCGTCAAGCTGAACAAGCTGGACAGTGCCACCGCCACCATCTTCATCGGGCAGATCCTGATCATCCCGGTCAACCTGGTGACCCCCACGGCGACGCGCCCGCCCACGAGCACGCCCATCACACCGGGCGCCATCATGACCGCCACGCCGTAGCTCTTCCCGACCATGACCTTTGTCCCCCGGCCGCCGCTCTGGCGGCCGGAGTGTTTAACCGTACCCGCATGTTACAATGCGCCCATTGGAGAGGCTTTTCCATCCGCCCTTCATGACCCTTCCCGATTCCACCGGGGAACCCACTCCACACAGCAAACATTTCATCCGAAACGAACCGGCGGGCTGGCCTTTCATTATGCTTACAACATTATTCCGCGCCGATGCGCGCGTCTATAATTGGGATGCGAGGGAACCATGAACAAATTCTTTCTCGGGTTACGGCGTTTTGGGTTGGTGTTGACCGTCCTCATGTTACTGTGCGCGGGCGCAGGCCTGAACGGCAGTGCCTCGGCGCAAGGCCTCCAGGCGGCGGGCGATGACGCCCTGCTCTCGGATCAATCCCCGAACCCTGTCGTGGGGGTCGGGCAATCCTTCCAGATCTTCATTTCGCTTTCCAACAGCGGAGTCACCACCTGGCAGAAGGGGACCTACTGGCTGCAGAACCTCCAGAATCCCATGGGCGCGACCCCCATTCAGCCGCTCAGCGGCCCCATTATCCCCACCGGCGTCTCGGTGTGGACCATCCGGCTGACTGCGCCCGCTGCGCTGGGCGTATACCGGACGACCTGGCAGGTCAACCACAGCGGGACCGGCTTCGGCCCGCTGGTGAACATTGACGTGAAGGTGGCTCCGGGCTGGGTCGGCGGCGTGACCATCACCTCGGATTCACCCCTGGTGAGCATAGGCCGCCCGGAGATCGGCGCCTCGCCCACCACCCAATTCATGACCTACAGCGGCTTCCCCACGGGCAGCCCGGTCATGTACGTGCCGATGCTCTTCAGCAATGCCTGGGGATTGTATAACTCCGCCCTGTACGTGCAGAACGTCGATCCCGATGGCGCGACCGACATCAACATCAACTATTACGATACCAACGGAAACCTGACCTGCATCCACCAGGATAACATCGCTCCGCTGGCCTCGCACGGATACTGGATCGCCAGCGAGTGCGTGCCCAACGGCTGGGTGGGCGGCGCGGTCATCACCTCGAACCGGAGCATCGTGGCGCTGGGGCGGCCGCATGTCGGCCCGGAGGTCACCACTTATAACGGGTTCGCCTCGGGCAGCCTGAACATGTACGTGCCGATGCTCTTCAGCAACGCCTGGGGCGGGTATAACGCCGCCCTCTACATCCAGAACACGGACGCATTTGCCACGGCCAACATCAGCATCCAGTACCGCGACCTGAACGGCAACCTGACCTGCGGCCGCAACGACAGCCTGGCGCCGCGCGCCGTGCGCGGCTACTGGGTGCCCAGTGAGTGCGTACCCAACGGCTGGGTCGGCGGCGCGGTCATCACCTCCGACCATGAGATCGTGGCGGTCGGGCGGCCGCACATCGGCACGCAGATCACCGCCTATGACGGGTTCTCCGCGGGCAGCACCAATGTCGTGGCGCCCATGCTGTTCAAGGCCGCCGGCGCGTCTGGCGCGAACAACAGCGCCCTCTATGTCCAGAACGTGGACAGTTCCTCCGTCGCCTCGGTTTCGCTGGACTTCTATGACCTGCTCGGCAACCTGACCTGTTCCATACCCGACACCATCCCGCCTTATTCCTCCCACGGGTACTGGGTGCCATCCATCGAATGCCTTCCGGATGGCTGGACGGGCAGCGTGTCCATCACCTCCGATCTGAACATCGTGGCCCTGGGGCGCCCTCATTTCGGCGCGGAGATCTTCACCTATAACGGAGCCACCTCCAGCAGCCTGAGCGCCTATCTTCCCATGCTGTTCCGTGTGGGCTTCGGCGGCACGTACAACTCGGCCTATTATCTGACCAATACCGACCCGAGCAATGCAGCCAATGCGACCATCGACTATTATGATTCGGTCGGGAACCTGGTGTGCAGCCAGCCTGTGACCATTGATCCGCATGCCTCCCTGGATACCGAATTGATCGACGTGGATCTGCCCTGCCCGTAGGCAGCATCGTTTAAACTCAACGGCCGGAGCAATGCTCCGGCCGTTTCTTTTAACTGTACCCTTGCACTGCCCTGCTTGACAGGCCTTTGGCTTGCTTTATAATCTTTCCGGCTCGACTTGACCTTTTCACTTCCCTCATTGTCCGCGAGCCGGAGCATTGGATGATACAGCCCAAAGACGAACTGGAAGATTGGTACTCCGGCGAAGACCCGTGGGGGTACTACAACAACCCGCAGGATACGCAGCGCAAGGAGCGCATCCTGGCGGCCATCCCCAAATGGGAGTATGAGAACGTGGTGGATATCGGCTGCGGCAACGGCTTCCTGACCAAGGACCTGCCCGGCAGAACATCATCGGTGTCGACATCAGCGAGAAGGCCGTGGAGTTTCGCCAACGCGGACACACCCGTGCATGTCCGCTTCGCTGGCCGGGTCGCTGTTCGACCTGCCCGATCTCCACCTCCCGCCGATGGACCTGATCGTCATCACCGGCGTGCTCTACCCGCAGTACATCGCAAAATCCATCCGCCTCGTGTACGTTCTGATCGACCAGCTGCTCAAGCCCGGCGGCGTGCTGGTCTGCAGCCATATCCTGGACTGGTATCAATCCCGCTTCCCCTACCTGACCGTCAGCCGCGAATATTTCCCCTACCGGGACTTCTCGCAGATCCTGGAGGTCTATACCAAATGATCCTCCTATATCACAAGGTCCACCCGGAGGCGAAAACGGTCTTCTGGGTCACCCCGGACGCCTTCTATTTGCAGATGAGCGACTTGCGTGGCCGGAAGGTGGTCTATCTGGATGACTACGACCCCGCCGACCCCGACCAGTGCGTGATCACCTTCGATGGGGTGTATGAAGACATCCTGAAATACGCCGTCCCGATCCTTGAACACTTCGGCTATCCCTTTGAGCTGTTCATCGTGGGCGGTTCCATCGGCCAGGGCAACGAGTTCGACGAAGGCGAGCCCTATGCGCCCTTCGCCAGCCGCGAGACGCTGCAAAAACTGGTCGCGGCCGGAGGGCGTTTGCAGTGGCACACCTGGTCGCACCCGCTGCTACTCAGCCCGCAGCCGGAAGAGGCCTACCAGCGCGAACTCCACGTTCCCGAGGACCTGAGCGGCGCTGGACC
The DNA here is from genome assembly GCA_963809585.1 of uncultured Chloroflexia bacterium. GTDB lineage: Bacteria > Chloroflexota > Anaerolineae > Anaerolineales > Villigracilaceae > JACPVF01. The sequence continues at coordinate 98,318 of CAWEKL010000005.1, forward strand.
CGCGCGGCTTCCAGTGGTTCGCCTACCCGCACGGCCGGCGCGACGAGGCCTTGAAAGCCAAAACGGCGGAAGGCTTCCGCGGCGGGCTGGCCTGCGATGACGGCGATCTGCGCGACCTCTACGACCTGCAGCGCATCACGGTGATCGATTCGACCCGCTTCGCCAAGGCAACTGTTTCGCTGATCATCCCCTGCCACAACTACGGGCACCTGGCCGCCGAGGCCATCGAATCGGCGCTCCTGCAAACCTGCCCGCCCGACGAGATCCTGTTCATTGACGATGCTTCCAGCGACAATTCCGTGGAGGTGGCGCGCCGTTACGAGCCGCGCATCCGCGTGGAGGTCAACGCGCAAAACCTGGGCATCGTGCAAAATTTCAAGAAAGCGGTGGAGATGACCCGCGGCGATTACATCTGCTTCCTCGGCGCGGACAACCGCTTCCGCAGCGATGCAGTGGAAAAAGCCCGCGCGGTGCTGGACGCGGACCCGCAGGCCGGCATCGCCTACTCCAACTTTGCGATCTTCGGCGACCGGGCGGCGGTAGCCTCTGCAGGGGTGCCGGGCGTGAAGCCGCACCCGCGCTGCGCGATGTCTTCCTGCGGGACTTCCCCGCCCACCCCGCAAAACCCATCCGCGAGGAGAACTATATCCACGGGTCGTCCATGTACCGGCGCGCCGCCTACCTGCAGGCAGGCGGGTACGCCGATGAGCACATACCCGAGGATATGTCTCTCTTCGCCCGCATCCTGGAGGCAGGCTGGAAGGCGACCCTGGTGGATGATTACACCCTGGAGTACCGCCAGCATTCGAGGAGCCAGCAAAACCTGCTGAAAGCGCTGGAGATCGAGAACGTCTACCTGCGCGGGCGCGTCAAGCAGATGGCCGCGCAGATCGCCGCGAACGAGCAGGCTGTCCTGAAATATGAGGAGATCCTGCGCAGCCGTTCGTGGCGGCTGGCGCAGGTATTCAGCCGGATGCGGCTTGCATGGTTCCCGCCTGGCAGCCTGAGGGAGAAGATGGCGCGCGCATTGCTCGCGGTCTCGCGGCGCGTGCGCGGCATACGGACCCCCATCCTAGGGGCAGATCCGAATGGTTCCTAACCCCCTCCCCCGTCTCTTTACAGACGAGGGAGGGGCTTCATTTACGGGTCGCAGGTTACGCTGGGCACCCAGTAGCCGAGGGTGGCAAGCGCCGGGATGGTATCGCTGCGCGTGCAGGACAGGTTGCCGTCCTGATCGTAGAACTTCAGGATGACGCCCGCCGGGTTGACTGCATCCGTGTTCTGGATATAGAAGGCGGAATTGTATGTACTCCACATGTCCTTGAACAGCATCGGCAGGTACAGGTTCGTGTCCCACCGCTAGCAATGCCGGGATAGGTGGTTACCTGCGCACCCACATGCGGACGGCCCACCGCCACGATCGGATAGTCCGAGGTCACCACCGCGCCGCCCACCCAGCCCGCGGGCAGGCAGGCCTCGGATGGCACCCACCAGCCTTTGGAGGCCAGCGGAGCCACCGTGTCCGGCAAGGTGCAGGATAGATTCCCTGCGCTGTCATAGAACTTGATCGAGATCGTCGCCATGTGAGTCGTGTCAATGTTCTGTACATAGAAGGCCGAGTTATACGAGCCGCCAAAGGCGTTCTTGAACAGCATCGGCACGTACATGCTCGTCCCGCCGCCGGAGAAGCCGCTGTAGGAGGTCACCTCCTCGGCAACATGCACCCGGCCGATGGTCACAATATTGTAGTTGGAGGTCACGACCGCGCCGCCCACCCAGCCCACGGGCAGGCAGGATTGCGCCGGCACCCAGTAACCCTTGGAAGCCAGAGGCGCGACGCGTGTCCGGCATGCTGCAGGTGAGGTTCCCTGTGCTGTCGTAGAACTTGATCGAGAGGGTGGCTGTGTGGAGTCGTATCCACGTTCTGCACGTAGAAGGCGGAATCATAGGAACCGCCAAAGGAATTCTTGAACAGCATCGGCAGGTAGGAGGTCAGGCTGCCGGCGCAGAAGCCGTTGTAGGTCATCACCTGCGCGCCCACGTGCGGGCGGCCGACCGCTACAATGGGATAGTCCGAGGTCACGACTGCGCCGCCCACCCAGCCCACGGGCAGGCAGGACTGCGCCGGCACCCAGTAGCCCTTGGAGGCCAGAGGGGCAACCGTATCCGGCATGCTGCAGGTGAGGGTTCCTGTGCTGTCGTAGAACTTGACATTGATACTGGCCGTATGGATGACATCCAGGTTCTGCACATAGAGGGCTGCGTTATACGAGCCGCCGAATGCACCCTTGAACAGCATCGGCGCGTAGGCCGTCAGGCTGCCCGCGGAGACGCCATCATAAGAGGCTACTTCCGCGCCCACGTGCGGGCGCGCCACCGCCACCACCGGGCGGTTCGAGAAGATGGAGACACTCCCAGCCCAGCTCCCGAAGGGGCCTGCCGGGCTGAAGACCGCGGTCACCGATCGATTCGCGCTCATGGTCACTGAGGTCTGCCTGGCCGCACCGGATGCCTCGCCGCTCCAGATGGAGAACGCATAGCCGGGGTTGGCCGTTGCGGTGAGCGTCACGACCGTGCCGGAGAGATATTTCCCGCCCGCGCAGTTGGCGGCCGGGCCGAGTTCCCACACTGCCGCCCCCGATGGGGATGGCTGTGGTGGTCAAGGAGTAACAGAAAGGCGTCGGGTGTAGGTAGTCCTGGTCGGTCTGGTCTGCGGTCACGTTGGTGTAACTCATGGATGGGAGGATTGAAACTATAAGAGGTCTTTGACGGCGTGACCGTCCCGCACCAGCCGGCCGGAACCTGGAAGGAGTAAAAGCCCGCGCCGTTGGACAGAGCGGATTGGGGGGATCCGTCGTTGTAGGACAGGGTCACACCGGATAGTACCGTGCTGCCCGATAGGTGATCGGGGAGGCAGCACGGCGTAGGTGGATCACCACCGATTCGATGACCGGCGTGAGCAGCCGCATCCGAGGTCGTCAGCGTGACACGATATTGGATATATTGCGCTGTCGGGCTGACGATGGTCGTCCCGCTGAGCGGCCCCCAGGCTGACCAGCGTCGCCATCGGGGTCGGGAGTTGAGCCGCTACGCGTTTCAAAGACTGACTGTTGTGCCGGTGGGTTTGGAGCCTGCATAGAAAAGATCGAACCAGTCCGCCGCCTGCCCGGCATCCAGGACACGCGAGGTGAAGGTGCAGGGGCCGGTAAAGGGACTCATGCGCATCCAATCAATGCTCAGGGTCGCATCGTCCGCGCCGTCACTGGCGATCGGGCGCATGTTTCCGGGGATGCTCACGGCATGGCTGGCGACCTGGACCCCATCGATCCGGTAAACGATATGGTCGGAGTACCATTCGATGCGATAGAGGTGCGGCGACCCGAAATAGGAGGAGCCCAGGTCGGTGAGGTCGAGCCCCGAGGTGCGCGCCTTGAGGGTGGAGCCTGCGTCGCCGGTGCTGAAGATCGCCCAGTTCCCGCTGCCAAGATCATAGCCAAAGCCGGCATGCTCGGGCTGCGTTGTGGTCAGGCTGCTGAAGGTGGCCTTGAATTCCAGGATGCGCCCGGCAGTGTAAAGCCCCGTCGTCCGGGCATAAGCATTGTTCAATGTCAGAGCGCCCCCGCCAACCGACACGCTCCCTCCTGCAGACCAGGCAGCCCCCTCCCAGCCGGCTGGTAGGGCAGGTCCCGCCGAACTCCGCCCCCGCGGTTGGCGGCAGAATCAGTTCGCCGTTCGCCGTCCCGGAAATATAGGTACAGGTGGGCGTCCCGCCGGAAAAGTCCGCAACCGTGTCGTCGGTCCAAGGGGAAACTGGCAGGTCGTGAAGCTCAGCGGAGCAGCAGGCGGGAGAAGGCGGGTAGGTCGCGAATTTGACGGCCGTATCCGTGGAGCTGACCCGGAAGAAATACGTGGTGCCGGGCAAAAACCCACTCAGCGTGAGGGTATGCGAGGTGACCAACGCGGCCGAATTGGAATTCAGGTTCAACGTGCCGGACGAGATCCCGTAGTCCACATGCGAAGAAGCATATTCATCGGTCGTCCAGGTGATGGTGACTGTGCCATCGGCATTCACCACGGCGCTCACGGCGGAGATGACCGGAGGTGTCGTATCCACATCATAGACGGCCTGATAGTCGCCGGTCAGGCCATCGAAGAAGGCATATTCCACGCCTTTGATGACCCTCGGTCACATAAATGATCGGCGAGCCATCACGAAGGAGGCCGGTGAGCGGTAGGCTGTCGTGATCTGGACTGGCAGCATGGCGCGCAGGCCATTGGCTCCCGCCCCTGCCGTGATGTGGAAGGAGAGAATGCCCGCCGACCAGTTGAGAGCGCTGAAACTGGAACTCCCGCGCCCGTCCAGCCAGGTCAGCAGCTGGCGGCCGGAGACGATCGGCACGCCCCGCGCCTGCGCGGAGACAAGGATGGCGTCCGACAAACGGGGGATTGACTGAAGTTAGTGTGGATGTTGACGGTAAAGACCCCGTAATAGCCTTCCGGTCCCACGGCCCGATCCAGCAGGGTATCAACAGTGTAGGGATAGGTCTGCCCGCTTTCATCGGTCATTTGCACGGCGGCCTGATAGACATCGAACATGGACCCGTCCAGGTCCGGCGAAGGCGCATGGGCATCCCGGAACCGGTGAACATGCCCGGACGGTCCTGCACCCAGGCAGCCGGCCAGAAATAGTAATTGGTATCGAGCCGGATGCCCTTCTGCTGTTTGATTGTCGGCTGCGAAGCCCAGTCGCTCCAGGTTACACAGTGATGTTCGCTCGCTGTCCTGCTGAGGCAGGGCTGGAAAGCGGCTGGCGAACTGCGCCAATTGCGTTGTATAAGCGTTCTGCAGGCTGATGGGCGTATAGTCCAGGCAGGCCAGGTTCAGATGCACGCCGATCTCAAAACCTGCAGCGGTATAGTTTCAGCCTGCGCATTGGAAAGCGTTACTCCGGATAGATATACGTGCTCGAGCGCACGCATTCCCAATCTGCCACTGAGCAGCCTGCAGGGCTGACCGCAATAAAATGGTCGAATCTTCCCGGGACGTTGGCCGTGCCATGATCATCGCTGGTCATCAGGATCACGGCTTTCTCACCGCGCGGGAAATACCAGAAGCGCGGCAGGGGCATGTTATCCAGTTCCATGACTTCGATCATGCGCGCCAGCAGGCGCTGCTGCTCGTCGGCCTGCGGGATGGCGATCTTATCAAGGTCCACCCAGTCGGGCTGCGGGTCAGCGGAGGCGTTCCCATAGAACAGATCCATCGTGCGGATGGGAGGCACGCCGTCGCGTTCCATGCCAGCCCAGGCCGGGTTACCCTGGCGGGTATAGACGATCGAGCGCGCCAGGTCATAAGCGAAGGCAGCCGCCTGCCCCCCGCTGGGACCGACGCTCCTGAGCGTCACAGCCGGGTTGGAGGTGGCCGTGCTGGCATCCGAGTACAGGGTGGCAACCGCCGCGGCACCGTTGAGGGTATAGCGGTCGGCCACGCCGTGATACTGCATGGTGGTATTGACGGTCCCCACGCCCGGTCCGCTGGTCGTGTCCACCAGCAGGTAGGCATCTTGCAGGGTCAGGCCGGTGGAGGTGATGCCCAGCAGGGAGGCGAGACGCGCATCCGGGCGCATGGCGATCAGGTTACCGCCGCCGGTAACCCAGTCGCTAAACAGGGCCGCCTGCACGTCAGTGAGAGGCATCTGCGCAAGCAGCACCACATCGTAGTTCGCCAGCAGTACGGCGTCCACGCTGCTGATATCTTCCACCGCGAAGGCATTGAGACCCTCGGTGCGCAGGATCTCAGCATAATAACTGCCGAAGCCATCGGAGGCACTGGTGACGACCAGGATCGGCCCGCCGGGGCCTTGATTAAAATCGATGTAAGGCCGGAGGAGATCCCGGCAGTTCGAGTGTATGCCGATTGGACCGGAACCATCAGGATGCCGGCCATGAGAATGAATACGAAAATACGCAGCAGCAATGAACCCTTCATTTTCCCTTCCCGCGTTGTGAGGACTCGAAGGCCTGAATGCCGATAAAGTGGAATTAAACTCGTCGAGGGGCGAATACCCCCCTCAGTTTTATTATAGTCTCCCCCTGCCTGACCTTTTATTGTAATTCATATACAAAATTGTTATGTGCCTGACCGACCCTCCACCATTAATAAATGACCACGCTCAAAATCAGAGGTCGCAGGTCACATCCGGGACCCAGTAGCCGAGGGTGGCACGCGCGGGGATGCTGTCGCTGCGCACGCAGCTCAGGTTGCCGAGGGTATCGAAAAACTGGATGGTCACGCTGGCTGGATTGACCGCATCCGTGTTCTGAATGTAGAAGGCCGAGTTATACGTGCCTCCGAAAGCGTTCTTGAACAGCATGGGGAGGTACAAGCTGGTATTGCCGGTGGGGATGCCCGCGTAAGTGGTCACCTGCGCGCCCACGTGCGGACGGCCCACAGACACGATAGGATAATTCGAGGTCACGACCGCGCCGCCCACCCAGCCCACGGGCAGGCAGGACTGAGCCGGAACCCACCAGCCCTTCGAGGCCAGGGGCGCCACCGTGTCCGGCAGCGTGCAGGATAGATTCCCAGCGCTGTCATAGAATTTGATCGAGATCGTCGCCGTGTTAGTCGGATCCACATTCTGCACGTAGAACGCCGAGTCATACGAGCCGCCGAAGGCGTTCTTGAACAGCATTGGCACGTAATTGCTCGCCGCCCCTGCCGCAAAGCCGCTGTAAGAGGTCACCTGGGTCCCCACGTGGATGCGGCCGATGGTCACGATGGGAAAGTTCGAGGTTACCACCACGCCGCCCACCCAGCCCGCAGGCAGGCAGGATTGCCCCGGAACCCAGTAACCCTTCGAGGCCAGCGGAGCAACCGTGTCCGGCAGCGTGCAGCTCAAATGTCCGGTGCTGTCATAGAACTTGATACTGATAGTGGCCGTGTTGCTGGTATCAACGTTCTGCACGTAGAAGGCCGCATCGTAGGAACCACCGAAAGAATCTTTAAAGAGCATCGGCAGGTAGGAAGTCAGGCTGCCCGCGCTGAACCCGTTGTAGGTCATCACTTCCGCGCCCACGTGCGGGCGGCCCACCGCCACAATGGGCCAGTCCGAGGTCACCACCGCGCCGCCCACCCAGCCCGCCGGCAGGCAGGCCTGGTCAGGGACCCAGTAGCCCTGGGAGGCCAGAGGCGCAATGGTGTCAGGAACGGTGCAGCTCAGGTTGCCTGCGCTGTCATAGAACTTGACATTGATACTGGCAGTATGGCTCGCATCCACATTCTGCACATACAGCGCGGCGTTGTAGGAACCCCAGGCGTTCTTGAACAGCATCGGCGCGTAAGCCGTCAGGCTGCCCGCGGTGACGCCGTCATAGGAGGCTACCTCCGCACCGATGTGCGGGCGCGCCACCGCCACCACCGGGCGGTCCGAGGTGATCGTGGTACTCCCCAGCCATGGAGGGAATAGCGTATTGACGGTGGAGAAAGCCCAGAAACTGGAAGGGGAACCGTCCGCATAGGTGAAGGTCCCGCCGCCGACCGCACGCACCTGCCAGTAGTAAGTGCGCGAAGAGGTCAGGCCGCTGAGCATGACACTTGTAGCGCCGCCGCTGCTGACCCAGTTGGTGCAGGCATCGTCGTTGGTGGTATCGATGCAGTATTCATATCCGACTGCGCCGGGGCTGGGATCCCAGCTGAGCACCGGGCTGGTGGGCTGGCCGCTGATGCCGTCCGCCGGAGCGGCCTTGCCAAAGGCTCCCGCAGAAGACCCCAGCGAAACCTCCCAGATCTTGCCATCATTTTCCAGGCGGTCTGTATTGTTATCCACACCGCGGCTGGCGATGTAGATGCTCTTGATGCTCGGGTTCTGGCTGGAGGGTGCCCAGACCACGTCCGAGCGCAGATTGTAGGTGGTGCCCATAAATGACAGGTCATAGACCCGCAGCAGCGTGCCAGCTCGGGGAAACTTCGCCCAGATAGTTCTCGCTGCCCTGGGTGCTGACAATGAAGAGCGTGCCGCGGTCGGAGTTGTAGCCAATGCCCTCGAGGTCATTAAAGCCCAGCGCGGCGGTATCAAAATGCGTGACCGGGCCGTCATCGCCGCCGCCCAGCACGCCGTTCGCGCCCAGCGGGATGGAGAACACCTCGGCATTGACGCCATCCGAGATGAACAGGGTGTTATTGCCGTAAGCCACATCCTCGGAATCCGCGGTGCCCCATGTCGTGGAAGCCAGGACCCGGGTGACCGTATCGTCCGCGGTGCAATAAATGCCATCCGGGCCGAAACCAATGTCATAAACCTTGCTGTTGGTACCATCGCTGGAGAAGAAGAAATGACCGTTATCCGTGTTTATGGCAAAACCTGCCGGCTCGTCGGTGAAATCGTTCCAGAGCAGGCTGTTCGGGTTGGCGGTGAACGTTGTGCAGTTGCCGGTCAGGGTACCGGTCAGGCTGGAGAAAAAAACATTGAAGCCGTGCCAGTAAGCGGGCGGGAGGCCTCCGACAAACTCCTCCACCTCGGAATCGGTGATCACCAGTTTACCGGTGAGCGGCCAGTAATCGATGCCGGAGGGGTCAGGCGCAGGGTTGGCCCAACTGCTGGTGAGGAAGGTGCCGATGAGCGAAGTGGGCAGCAATGTCGTGCCCGGAGGCAGAGGATTGGGCGGCAAACGGGCAGGCGTGACCATCTGCCCGCGAGATTTGAGCGAACCTTTGCCAGCCGAATTCCCGCTCAGGCCGCCGGATGGAACGCGGGCATGCACGACCTGGATGGAAGCCGGCCACAGCAGGGCAGCCAGCAGAAACGCTGCCAACAGCCTCCAGCGGGCAGAATGAGGGCGCAGTCCGCGATCAGCCGATTTATCACTTAACATGATGGTCCTTTAGCCCGCGAGAATTTTACAGATAAGGAAATTGCCGGTGGGTGCCGGCTGGTAAGTAACTGAGAGATTGTACCAAATGAGGACGACCCCTCTCAATAGGATATAGGTAAGGTGCAGGAACGCGCCCCGTTTTCCGGGGATGGAAAGGCGGCGAAACACCCCTGGCTTAAGGATCACAAATTACATCCGGCACCCAGAATCCCAGCGTGGCCCGGGCGGGGATGCTGTCGCTGTGTGTGCACGTCAGGTTGCCGTCCTTGTCGTAGAACTTGAGCGCGATGCTCGCCGCGTTGGCCGTATCCAGGTTCTGGACATAGAAGGCCGAGTTATACGCGCCTCCGAAGGCGTTCTTGAACAGCATCGGCAGATACAGGTTGGTGCCGCCGCTGGCAATGCCGGGATAGGTGGTCACCTGCGCGCCCACATGCGGACGGCCCACCGCCACGATCGGCCAGTCCGAGGTCACCACCGCGCCGCCCACCCAGCCGGCAGGCAGGCAGGACTCGGATGGCACCCACCAGCCCTTGGAGGCCAGCGGGGCCACCGTATCCGGCAAGGTGCAGGATAGATTCCCGGCGCTGTCATAGAACTTGATCGAGATCGTCGCCGTGTGGTCGTGTCGATGTTCTGCACATAGAAAGCCGAGTTATACGAGCCGCCGAAGGAATTCTTGAACAGCATCGGCACATACATGCTCGTCCCACCGCCGGAGAAGCCGCTGTAAGAGGTGACTTCCGCGCCCACATGGATGCGCCCGATGGACACGATGGGATAATCCGAGGTGACCACCGCGCCGCCCACCCAGCCCAGCCGGCAGGCAGGACTCGGACGGCACCCACCAGCCCTTCGAGGCCAGAGGCGCGACCGTGTCCGGCAGCGTGCAGCTCAGATTCCCATTGTTGTCATAGAACTTGATCGAGAGGGTGGCGGTGTGGGTCGTATCCACGTTCTGCACGTAAAAGGCGGAGTCATACGAACCGCCGAAGGAATTCTTGAACAGCATCGGCAGGTAGGAGGTCAGGCTGCCGGAGGAGAAGCCGTTGTAGGTCATCACCTGCGCGCCCACATGCGGGCGGCCGACTGCTACAATGGGATAGTCCGAGGTCACCACCGCGCCGCCCACCCAGCCCGCGGGCAGGCAGGACTGCGCCGGAACCCAGTAGCCCTTGGAGGCCAGGGGCGCAATAGTGTCGGGAACGGTGCAGCTCAAAGTTCCCATTGCTGTCATAAAACTTGATCGAGACCGCCGCCGTGTGGGTCGCGTCCAGATTCTGCACATAGAAGGCGGAGTCATACGAGCCGCCGAAGGCACTCTTGAACAACATCGGGACATAAGCCGTCAGGCCGCCGGAAGCCGCGCCGTCATACGAAGCGACTTCCGCGCCGATGTGCGGCC
>CAWEKL010000006.1:0-373622 GCA_963809585.1 uncultured Chloroflexia bacterium
AAAGGTGAGCTTCTACAGGGACCTAAGAAGCTATCCGGGGAAAAAACTTCCATTGCAGTCCCTGTAGACGCTCACTTTTAGGTGAAAAATCGCGAAAAGGTCCCTGTAGACGCTCACCTTGGCGTGAAAAATCTCGGAAGGGTCCCTGTAGAAGCTCACCATTCCTTCAAACTTTCTTCAAACAATAGAAAAGGCCCCCTGCTTAAGCTCACCTTTGGGACTTCGGGTACCCACCGAGGTCAAGATCTCGTCCCGGCTAGAGGGTCCCATAGAACACATGCGCCCTCCCCCTTCGAACTCCGAATCAGCAACGGTACGCCAAATGCTGATGCGGCGCGATACAAAACGAACACTGGGAGAATGTGCGCGACTTCGTCTTAGGTTCACCAGATTGCACCAAACAGTCTAAATTCCCGGCGCAGGCTTGACCCAGGTTGACCCCGGAGCGACCGGAACCATTGGAATGGGATCGCGCGCCGCATCTCGCAGTCTGTATTGCTTCATGATGAACAAGGCTTCATCAAGCTCGGCCTTTTGTTTGTCAACCACAGCCTGTAATTGTTTGATTTTGATCTCCTGGGCTCCAGCAGCCGTGTTGTCCAATCGCTCGGCGCGATTCCTCACGAGCTCGGCGAATCGTTCATTTTCGGCGTTCATTTCCGCTACTTGGCGGATTTCATTTACGACCGACTCCCGTAGTCCTTTGGCTTTCTCCACGATCTCGGCGGCCTTAGCTTCGGCGTCGGCTAGTATCTTTTCTGACCTTGTTCGATTCGTTTGAGCATCGTACTGATCGCGACGCATACGGACCCGACTCGGATCCGAGCCCAGCCTAGTGAGGCCGTGGGCTTGCCCGGCCCCCTGGAACATTTCGTCTTGCCATATTTTCATGGCGCGTTTGAATGCCGACCTGGTGAAGTTGCCTGGAAGTTTGCCGGCCGCATCACTCGCGGCGCGGCCTGGGTGCACGGCGCCGATGCCTTCGCCGTCGCGAGGGATTAGATAGATATGCAAATGTTGGTTGGCTTCGTCAAGATGCTCCACCACTCCCACCAACCGGTCCTGATGCCGTTCGCGGAAATAGGCAACAACATCTTCCCGATAGGCCGCCCAGTCCCTTTCACGAGCACGCGGAAAACTGACAACGCCAGCGACCATGACGGGCGACGTGTTGCGCAGCTTTTTTCCATCCGCTTGCCTCGCCTGCGAATACCACTCCCGAGACCGGCCCAGAACTTTGGCGGCTGAGCCAATAGTCCATGTTGGCTTCCTCGGATCTTTCACGTGTCTGCAATGCGATGTCTTTCTGTCAGCCTCGTCGAGCAAATCGCCGACCGTCCAACGTATTTGCCCGTCTATCCTTTTTTCTCGTGGTGCCTTTCCCAATGAGCGGGTCTCCTTGGCGCATGCGGTCTCCAAGCGACAAAATTGGGCGTATGTTCTTTTGCTGGTGCTTGACATGGTGGGTACCTTATAAATAATGGAATTGGTTCGTCACATGTTTTTGAAAACGTCAATCCCTTAAAACCGACTAGGGCAACCGTTTGCCATGTGCGCATCAAAAGAATACGCAAACGTCAAGTGGCGGTTTTGTTGATCGTGGGGGAATGCAATTTGTATATCACCCGCAGTCCATCTGTACAAGTAAACGAACTGGTGATTGGCATGACTCCATGGCAAGAATTTATCGACTGGAGCAACCTGAAAGAGAGTTCATCCCATTCCATTTCATTCGCCGATTGCATCAAGCGCATTTTGTAAACTTGACGTGATAGCACCAGTGCGCGGTGGCGTGTTTAGGACGAGTTGCTGGCCATGGTCGGCGCATGTATATGGACGCCAATCTGACCTGGTTCTTTGAGGGAGCAAATTTCCTTTATTCGAAGCCCATGACCAGACTTGAACCCGAGTTGGGTAAATACATTCTTTTGATGCGTCCCCACGTTACAAAGCCAACATAGCATCAGTGGTCGGCGCGCATCCAGAGCGTCTCGGACGCCCGCTGGAAGGAAGCTCTGTTTAACGGAAAATTGGCCGAATCGAAGGGGCTGAATACTGCTTATTCATGCCGATCCTTAATAGCGCTTGACAGTGGGTTGACAAACTGTTGACAAAGCGTTGACAGTGGGTTGAAGTGGGTTGACAAAGCGTTGACAAGGCGTTGACAGTCACTGAGTGGCAACAATGTGAGGCAATACGTCGGGTGGAGTGGTTGAGTTCACTAACGCAATCGATGCAATTCGAATGACATCGACCACTGACCCCACGGTTGGCCAGCACGCTTGTCGGGGGACTGGCCTCAAAACTTGCAGAATCAAACGGAACATTCGTAAATCATCAAGGCCGATCACCACGGCCCAAGGCCTTGTTTTCGTGTTTATGGGCAAGTGAAATTGCGCATTTCAGCGATCGTGGACGGCGTTTCGAGCCATCGTCGACGCGCAGCGTTGTCGTCAGTGTTTTCAGCAGCAGCGTCTTGCCCAAGGATCGTATATGTACGCAGCCACGTAGCATTGGGTTGGCAGCCGGAGCCTAATATTCAGGCCATGCCATGGCAGTTGGGTATTCCGGGAGACCGTGACCGACGATTCCGGTTTATCGTGAACACTGATTCCGGTCGATCGTGACCGATTTGGGGGGGTGACCGGAATGACCGGTCACGACTATGTCTCGATCCGCTACAGCGAGCGGCTGGCCGAAGCCGGCATCGAGCCCTCGGTGGGCAGCAAGGGCGACAGCTACGACAACGCGCTGGCCGAGACGATCAACGGGCTGTACAAGGCCGAGTTGATCCACCGGCGGGCACCGTGGAAGACCAAGGAAGCGGTGGAACTGGCCACGCTGGAATGGGTGTCCTGGTTCAACCATCACCGGCTGCTCGAGCCCATCGGCTATGTGCCGCCGGCGGAGTTCGAGGACAACTACTATCGTCAACTCGCCGAGTCGGCCATGTCGGCCTGACTCACACCAACGGGCCTCCACGATTCCCGGGGCGGTTCACCTCCGTGCCCAAAGCCGAATTTCAGTTTATCGAAGTGCCAACCCGATACCAGCCATTGAACTCATCAAGTGATGTCCACCCGGATTGACGGCGGAGTTCCATGAAGCGGCCCTTAAATTCACCTCGATAAATTCACATGACCGACATTGGCGGCGGAGAAGTCTCAGTCAAGTGCGCAGCGTAAGCAGTTCTACAGAAACTCAAATTGCGCGCCGGATACCCGTCATAGACTTCAGTAGGTCGTCCGTCAACTAAGTGCCGGCCATCTTGACCCCCGAAGAGCGCCCGCACCCAACCAACAGCTGTCATGGACGTGGACAACTGGCAATGACCGCCTCCACATTCAATCAGGTCGGTCACTTGACAAATGCGAAAGCGAACAATCGACCCCCTGCTGTTGGTCATTTTTAGGGGAAAAGATTGTCAGCGTGTCACCGGCCGTCTTAGGATCGCGTTAGGAAATATGCGCACCGTACGAGTCGGTCGACCGTAAATAACAGATCTGTCGTGCACCAAAACAGCTATCTTCCAGCTGCTCCCTCGTCCATTAGTCCATCCAAAAGACAGATGCCTAATTTTTAGACTTTTCAGGGTTCACGAAGCAGGCGATAGCCGACCGCGGTTTCGGTCAGAAAATGCCGGGGCTGGGCCGGATCGGTTTCCAGCTTTTGCCGCAGGTGACCCATGTAAATCCGCAGGTAGTGGCTTTGCTCGGCGTGCGACGGGCCCCACACTTCGCGCAGCAACTGGCGGTGTGTCAGCACCCGGCCCACGTTGGCGATCAGCACGGTCAGCAAGCGGTACTCGATCGGGGTCAGATGCACCTCGGCGCCGCCGCGGCGCACCAGGCGCGCCTGCCGGTCCACCTCAATGTTGCCAAAACGAAAGAGCGGATCGGCCTCCGCTGATGCGTCGGCTGTGCCCTCACCCGGCGCGGCGCGGGGTCGGCGCAGGTTGGCACGCACCCGGGCCAGCAGTTCGCCCACGCCAAAGGGTTTGGTGAGGTAGTCGTCGGCGCCGGCGTCAAGCGCGGCAATCTTGTCGGCTTCATCCGAGCGCGCCGACAGCACCACGATGGGCACGCCGGACCAGCCGCGCACGTCGCGGATCAGCTCCAGGCCGTCGCCATCGGGCAGGCCCAGGTCCACCACCAGCAGATCGGGTTTGCGGGTTCCCGCTTCCGTCAGCCCCTTCTTGACCGTGTCGGCCTCATACACCTGCCAGCCTTCGGCTTCGAGCGCCGCGCGCACAAAGCGGCGAATCTGGGGTTCGTCTTCAATGATGACGGCAATGGGGGCAGGACATGGGTGGTGTGGAAAATTGGCTGCAGGGTTCAGACATCAAGGATGTCGGGGAGTTCCGGCGGCGGCTTGCGCGGCAGTGTGAGGATGAATTCTGCACCACCGCCCAAGGCCTGGGCCGCCGTGATGTGCCCCCGGTGCGCTTCCACCACCGCCTTGCAGATCGCCAGGCCCAAGCCGACACCCGGCGTGGCCGATTCGGTCTTGCCGCGGGTGAACTTCTCAAACAGCGTGTGCTCCTGGCCTTTGCTGGCGGGCGGCAGGCCCGGCCCGTGGTCGCGCACGCTCAACACCAGTGTCGTAGGGCGTGACCCGGGCACTGACCAGAATGGGCCGGGCGTCAGGCGCTGCAGAAACACCATACTTGGCGGCGTTCTCCAGCAGATTCACCAGCACCCGCTCCATCAGCGCCGCGTCGAACTCCACCAGCGGCAAGTCGGCGGGCACGTCGGTTTGCACCACCGCATTACCCAAGGCGTGGCGTGCCGCGCGGATGGCGCTGCCCACCAGCTCCTCGACCGAGTGCCAGTCGCTGCGCAGGTTGACCTGGCCGCTTTGCAGGCGGGCCATGTCCAGCAGGTTGGTGACCAGTGCGTTGAGCTGGCGCGCCTCCTGGCCGATGGCGCGGGCCGAGGCGGCCTGGTCGTCAGCCAGCGGCGGCGTCGAGCGTTCAAGCGACTCGGCCAGCCCCACCAGCGCCGTCAGCGGTGTGCGCACGTCGTGCGAGATGGCCGCCAGCAAGGCGTTGCGCAGGCTCTCGGATTCCATTTGCACCACCGCCGCTTGCGCCACTTCCACATAGTGCACCCGCTCAATCGCAATGGCGATCTGGCGCGCCAGTGTCTCCAGCTGCTGCACCTGTTCGGGAATCAGCAGCCAGCGCGGCTGCGCCGGCTGCAGCGCCAGCACGCCGCGAATCCGCATCGGCGCCTGCAGCGGAACGTAATGCCAGGCGTGGGACGGCAGGGTGGCGGTGGCCAGGCCGGCGCGCTGGCCGTTGTGAAACGCCCAGTCGGCAATGCTGGCATCGATGGAGTCGGGCAGATCGTCGGCCAGCGCCAGCTGGTCGTTGGCATCGGTCAGCAGCACCCGGGCCTGGCCGCCAAAGCTGCGCTGCACGGCGGCCTCGCCGAGCTCCACCACCTGGACCGCCTGCAGCGCGGCCGACAGGTCGCGCGTCAACTCGAACAGGGCCTGGGCGCGCCGCTCGCGACTGGCTGAAATGCGGGCCGAAAAGCGCAGGCTCGCGGTGAGCTGGCCGATCAGCAGGCCCACCACCAGCATCACCGCAAACGTCACCAGGTATTGCACGTCGCTGACCGCAAACGAAAAGCGCGGCGGCACAAAGAAAAAGTCGAATGAGGCCACGCCGAGCACGGCCGCCAGCATGGCCGGGCCGCGCCCCAGCTTCACCGCCACCAGCACCACATACAGCAGGAACAGCATCACGATGTTGGCCAGGTCGAACACGGCAGCAGCGGCAAGGCCAGCAGCGTGGTCAGCACGCAGGCGGCGCCGGCCCAGGCATAGCGAGGCCAGGCGTCGCGCCATGGCGCTGCCTCTTCGTCCTCCCGGCCGCTGCGCGGCACGGCCTGGGGCAGCCGGCGGGTGCTGTCGGCCACGCCGACCTCGACGATGTCCAGCGCCGGGGCCAGGGTGGCGAGCTGGCGCGTGAGGGTCGGGCGCATGACTCGCCACAGTGCCTGCCAGCGCCGCGCGCGGGGTCGGCCGGTGACCAGCGTGGCGCAGTTCAGGGTATGGGCCTGGCGCACCAGTTCGTCCGCCACGTCGCTGCCGGCCAGCACGGCAGTGCTGCGCGCCCAGTTCTTCCGCCAGCTTGAGCACGGCCAGCGTGCGGTCGCGCACCGCGGCCGGCAGGCGCTGC
Source organism: uncultured Chloroflexia bacterium (assembly GCA_963809585.1). GTDB lineage: Bacteria > Chloroflexota > Anaerolineae > Anaerolineales > Villigracilaceae > JACPVF01. The sequence goes on from CAWEKL010000006.1 coordinate 6,188, forward strand.
AGTGCGGGTGTTTCCACATAGACCGCATGCCAGCGCACGTTGAGCTGGCCGGCCAGCCGGGCCGCGCTGCGCACGGCATGCTCGGCGCCTTCATGCGGGCCGACACACACGAGGATGGCGCCGGAGGTGTTCCAGGCCGGCGCACTGGCGAGGGCTTGGCCGGCCCCGGATTGCGACTGCTCGATGCGGTAGCTGCGCACGTCGTCTTCCACATGTTCGGCGGTGCGGCGCAAGGCAATCTCGCGCAGCGCGATCAGGTTGCCCTTGCGGAAAAAGTTCTGCGCCGCGCGTTCGGCCTGTTGCGGCAGGTAGACCTTGCCGGCCTTGAGGCGCTGCCAGCAGCTCGTCGGGCGTGACGTCGACCAGGATGATTTCGTCCGCGCGGTCCAGCACGGTGTCGGGCACGGTCTCCTGCACGCGGATGCCGGTGATGGCGCCCACCGTGCCATTGAGGCTTTCCAGATGCTGGACATTGAGGGCGCTCCACACGTCAATGCCCGCATCCAGCAGCTCCTGCACGTCCTGCCAGCGTTTGGGGTGGCGCGAGCCCTCGACATTGCTGTGCGCCAGTTCATCGACCAGCAACACCGCCGGATGGGCGGCCAGGGCGGCGTCCAGGTCGAATTCAAACAGGGTGCGGCCGCGGTAGGGCACCTCGCGCAGCGGCAATTGCGTGAGGCCGGTCAGCAATTCGGCGGTTTCGCTGCGGCCATGGGTTTCGATCACGCCGACCAGCACCTCCCGTCCCGCCCGGTGCTCGCGCTGCGCGGCATTGAGCATGGCGTAGGTCTTGCCCACGCCGGCGCCGGCGCCGAAGTAAATGCGCAGCTTGCCGCGGCGGGCGCGCTCCCCTTCACCGCGAAGTTGCTCCAGCAGCTGATCGGGGTCGGGGCGGGATTCTGCGTGCTAGCCAAAAGTGAACGCCTTTCGTGTCAAGTAGCGGGTGACGCGAAGGGTAACACCAAGGCGCGAGTTCAGAACGTTTTGCCGACCGACAGAACCAGCGCGGTTTTGCCGAGCTTCTGCGGGTCCGCCCCAGCCGAGTTGCCGGCCTGGTAGTACGTCGTGTCGGCGTTGGTGCCGACCAGGGCCAGCCCGAGGTTGAAGCCGCCCACTTCCTTGGCTAACGACAGTTTGTAGTCCGCATAGGAGAGCTCACTGTAGTTGCGCACCGCAGGTATAGCCCACATGCAGGCCCAGCGTGAGCTGATGCCCCAAGTCTGCGTTGTAGTTCAGATCGAGGTAGGTCGTGCCTTTCGACTCGCCGCGCGCTGGCAGGGCGCTCCAGTAGGCATAGCCCGAGGTGGTGCTGTTCAAACCGAAATAGTCCGTCATCGCATAGGACAGTTTGGCGTTGAATGGGCCACTGGTAAGGCCGACGTAGACCTCGGTGTTGTCGTATTTCTCACCGGTGGGGGTGGCCGGCGCGCTGTTCAGGCGGGCGCCGGGGTACACGTACACCAAGGCACCGACATCGAGCGTCAAGTCTTTGACGGGCTCGAAGCGGTAGCCGCCGTACAGATCCACCTCCAGGCTGGCGCCGTTGTTGTAGCTGTTGGAGGAGATGCTGGAGTTCCAGTTGCCAAGGTAGAAGCCGCTGGCGTGCGTGTAGTCGATGCCGCCCTGCACCGCTGGCTGGCCCCAGCTTTGCGAGATGCCGCGGAAGCGGTAGTCCGAGACCACAGCCAAAGTTGCCGGTGACGGTGTGGGACGATGCCGGGTGCGGCAGCGGCAGCGGCCGGTGGCGGGCGCGGCGGTTTGCGCACTGGCAATGGCGCACAGCGTGGCTGCAGCCAGAGCGACCACGCGTTTGTTAAGTGGGTTCATTTGATCATTGGTTTATGCCTTGAGAAGGTTTTTATGTTGCACGGCTATTGATGGCGGCCGTGCGGTCGCCTTTTACTTATGCTTGCAATCCGCGCCACGCAAGCCCAGGCCACCGTCATGGCGGATCAAGAACGCCGCCCAGCGCGCACAACGCCTAGCAGCCAGTCAGAAGCCATGGAGGTGCACCACGCTGGAGTCGCTCCGCGCGTGGCCTCGGGATGGGGGTGGCGCAGGCAACGATGCCGCCAATCTCGCCAGTCGGCAAAAAGGCAATGATTTGGTTGATGACGGCGTCGCCCTGTCCGGCGGGAAAACGGATTTCCAGTTTGACGCGCGCGTCTTTGTGCATCGGCAAGCAGCGAACGATGGCCGTGTCAGGGCAGGCCAGCAAGGCCTTGCGGGCCTGCCATGCATCCTTGCTCGCAACCACCACGTTGATCAGCTCGAAACGCTTTGTCGCGCGAAGAAAAGAGGCCGGATGCTGGTCGACAAACACTCAGGGCATGACCGCGGCACGAGGCGCGTGCAGCCGGGAAAGCCAGAACGGAAAGAATGCTCATCGTGAACTCCAGCGTGCTGTTGATAGAAAGCACGATAGGAGAAGCATAGAAATCACGCCGTAAAAACGGGGACAAGACCCTCGCCGACGGTGAAAAAAGAAGCGTAAAGACCGCAGAGCGACTGCTCCCACCCTGACGGCGCGGGCTACTTTCGGCGATGCCGCTTCTCCAGCACGCGCACCAGCGCATGCCAACTGCCCCAGCCCAGCGCCACCATGCCGATTCCGAAGAGCGAATAGGAGATGCGCCAGTCGATGCCCTGGGTCATCATGCTGAACTCGGACATGCCGCCTATGCTCGCGATGAGGTTGAGCGGCAGGAAGATGACGTTGATGAGGGTCAGTTTCTTCAGCAGCGTGTTGACGTTGTTGTTGATGATGGTGCCGCGGGCGTCCATCAGACCCGAGACGACATCGCTGTAGATGCGTGCCTGCCGTGCGCATTGCTGGTTGTCAACACCAAGGTCGTGCAATTTGTCGATCTGCTGGGGCGTGAGCTGCAGTCGCTGAGCGTGCGTCTGCAATTTGGCAAGCACACCGCTGTTGGCCTCGATGGCGTTGATGTAGTAGATCAGGCTTTCGCCGAGCACCAGCATCTGCAGCAGGTACTGGTTCTCCATCGAGCCCGTGATCTTGGCGCCGAGTTCCGCAGTGATCTGGCCATCTTCATTGGGTCTTTAGGGTGCAGCGTAGCACCAGGCCGTCTCGGTCTTACCGAAGCGCCTCCAGCGCCAGATTGAGCTTGAGCACATTGACCTGGCGACTCACCCAGAAAGCCGGATCAGCGGCGTTTCGGTCTGCTGGTCAACCAGGCCCTGAACCCTGTCGGTCGGCAGGCCGCGCGCCTTGGCCACGCGGGCCACCTGGTAGCGTGCCGCAGCCGGGCTGATGTGCGGGTCCAGCCCGCTGGCGGAAGCCGTGACCAGGTCCACCGGCACCGGCTGCCGTGTTGCCCGGATCGGCGGCACGCAAGGCTTCCACACGGCCCTTGACGGCGTCGGTCAACGCCGGGTTCAGCGGGCCCTGGTTGGAGCCACTGGAAGCCGCGGCGTTGTAGGCCATCGGGCTGGTGGCCGAAGGGCGACCCCAGAAGTGTTTCGGGTCGCTGAAGTTCTGGCCGATCAGGCTGGAGCCGACCGGCTTGCCGTCACGCAGGATCAGGCTGCCGCCGGCCTGCGCCGGAAACAGTGACTGCGCCACGCCGGTCACCACCAGCGGGTAGGCGATGCCGGTCACCAGCGTGAGTACGAAGAACAGCACCAATGCGGGACGAAGAATGTTTTTCATGATGATTCCTTTAATCTTGTTGCTTGAGCCAGCTCGGCTCAGACCAGATGCAATGCGACCAGCAACAGGTCGATCGCCTTGATGCCGATGAAGGGCACGATCAAGCCGCCCACGCCGTAGATCAGCAGATTGCGGCGCAGCAGCACGGCAGCACCCACGGCACGGTACTTGACACCCTTGAGCGCCAGCGGGAATCAGGACCACGATGATCAGCGCGTTGAAAATCACCGCCGACAAAATGGCCGATGAAGGGCTGCCCAGGCGCATCACATTCAGTGCGCGCCAACTGCGGATAGGTGGTCACGAACATCGCCGGAATGATGGCGAAGTACTTGGCCACGTCGTTGGCAATCGAGAAGGTGGTGAGCGAGCCGCGCGTCATCAGCAAGGCCTTGCCGGTCTCCACAATCTCCAGCAGCTTGGTCGGGTTCGAGTCCAGATCGACCAGGTTGCCGGCTTCCTTGGCGGCCTGGGTGCCGCTGTTCATGGCCACCGCCACGTCGGCCTGCGCCAGTGCCGGTGCGTCGTTGGTGCCGTCGCCGGTCATGGCCACCAGCCGGCCTTCGGCCTGGTACTGGCGAATCAGCTTGAGCTTGTCTTCCGGCGTGGCCTCGGCCAGGAAATCATCGACGCCCGCTTCGGCCGCAATGGCGGCCGCCGTGAGCTTGTTGTCGCCGGTGATCATGATGGTCTTGATGCCCATGCGGCGCAGCTCGCCAAAGCGCTCCTTGATGCCGGCCTTGACGATGTCCTTGAGCTCCACGACGCCGAGCACGCTGTTGCCATCGGCCACCGCCAGCGGCGTGCTGCCGCGGCGCGATACCTCATCGGACGCCCGAACGACTTCTGCCGGGACGCTGCCGCCCAGGGCTTCAACGTGTTTGCGGATCGCATCGACCGCACCCTTGCGCAATTGGCGCGATGCTGCCGTCAGCTTGCGCCGACATCGACACCGCTCATGCGCGTCTGGGCCGTGAACGGAACCTCAGTGATCGATCCGACCAGCTGGTTGAAGAAAGCCAAGTTTTTCCGCCAGTGCGACGATGCTGCGCCCCTCGGGTGTCTCATCGGCCAGCGACGCCTGCATGGCACAGATCGCCGAGTTGCGCGCTGTGTCACCCCCGGTGCGCTCAGGAAGGCGGCGGCCTGCCGGTTGCCGTGGGTGATGGTGCCGGTCTTGTCCAGCAGCAGCACATCCACGTCGCCGGCGGCTTCCACGGCCCGGCCCGAGGTGGCAATCACATTGGCCTGCATCATGCGGCTCATGCCCGCCACGCCCACCGCCGACAGCAAGCCGCCGATGGTGGTGGGAATCAGGCACACCAGCAAGGCCATCAGCGCGGTGATGCTCACGGCCGTGCCGGCCTTGGCGGCTTCCACACTGAAAATGGAGTACGGCAACAAGGTGACCGTGACGATCAGGAACACGATGGTCAGCGCCACCAGCAAAATGGTCAGCGCAATTTCATTCGGTGTTTTCTGGCGTTTGGCGCCCTCGACCATGCTGATCATGCGGTCGAGAAATGATTCGCCCGGGATTGACCGTGATGCGCACCACCAGCCAGTCGGACAGCACGCGTGTGCCGCCGGTCACCGAAGAAAAGTCGCCGCCCGACTCGCGCACCACGGGTGCGGATTCGCCGGTGATGGCGCTCTCGTTGACCGAGGCGACGCCTTCGATGACTTCGCCGTCCAGCGGAATCATGTCGCCGGCTTCCACCAGCACGACATCGCCTTTGCGCAGGTTTTCCGCCTCCTGGGGCAACCAGGTGGTGCCGTGGAACACGTTGCTGCCTGACGCCTTGAATTTCTTGGCCCAGGTGCTTTTCTTCAAGCTGCGCAGCGATGCCGCTTGCGCCTTGCTGCGGCCTTCGGCCAGCGCTTCGGCGAAGTTGGCAAACAGCACGGTGAACCACAGCCACAGGGCCACGGCAAAGATGAAGCCGACGGACGCTTCACCCTTGCCTCTGCAGCGCCTGCAGGCCCAGCAAAGTCGTCAGGATGCTGCCGATATAGACGACAAACATCACCGGGTTGCGCCATTGCACACGCGGGCTCAGTTTGGTGAAGGATGCCTTGATGGCTGGCTTGACCAGCACAGGATCGAAGAGCGTTAGAGAAGTTTTCGTTTTCATATCATTTACCTTACTTTTCGGCGGTTCAATGACCAGGCCACAGCATCAGATGCTCAACCACGGGACCCAGCGCCAGCGCCGGCACGTAATTGAGCAAGCCCACCAGCAGCACGGTGCCAATCAGCAGCGTCACAAACAGCGGGCCATGGGTCGGCATGGTGCCGGCCGTCACGGGCAGGCGTTTTTTGGCCGCCAGGGCGCCGGCAATCGCCAGCACCGGCACGATCACGCCGAAGCGGCCGAACCACATGGCCAGGCCCAGCATCCAGTTGTAGAACGGGGTGTTGGCCGACAGGCCGGCAAAGGCGCTGCCGTTGTTGTTGGCGGCCGAGGTGAAGGCGTAGAGGATTTCGGAGAAGCCATGCGCGCCGGGGTTGGCAATGCCGGCCTTGCCGGCGCCTGCCATCACGGCAATCGCCGTGCCGACCAGCACCACAATCGGCGTCACCAGAATGGCGATCGAGGTCAGCTTCATTTCATGCGCCTCGATCTTCTTGCCCAGGTACTCCGGCGTGCGGCCAATCATCAGGCCGGCAATGAACACCGCCAGGATGGCAAACACCAGCATGCCATACAGGCCGGTGCCGGTGCCGCCAAACACCACTTCGCCCAGCTGCATCATCACCATGGGCACCATGCCGCCCAGCGGCGTGAAGGAGTCGTGCATGGCGATTCACCGCACCACACGAGGCCGAGGTGGTGATCACGGCAAACAAGCTGGAGGCATTGATGCCATAGCGCACTTCCTTGCCTTCCATGTTGCCGCCGGACTGCAAGCTGCTGGCTGTCTGGTCCACGCCCAGGGCAGCCGATCAGCGGATTGCCGGCCTGCTCGGCGGGCGTGATGACCACGACTGCGATGACAAACATCACGGTCATCGCGGCCAGCACGGCCCAGCCCTGACGCAGATCGCCGACCTCGCGGCCGAAAGCAAAGCACAAGGCCGCGGGGATCAGGAAGATCGCCAGCATCTGCAGCAAATTGCTCAGCGCGGTCGGGTTTTCATAGGGGTGGGCCGAATTGGCGTTGAAGAAACCGCCGCCATTGGTGCCCAGCATCTTGATGGCTTCCTGTGATGCGACCGGGCCCATGGCGAGGGTCTGGGTGGCGGTCTTCAGGTCTTCCATGACCGGATTGCCTTTCTCGTCTTTCAGGGGCTGACCGTCAGCGCCATTCTTGGGCAGCTTGGTAGCTGTTGCTTTCCAGCGTCGTCACGTCCTTGTAGGCGTCAAAGTTCTGGATCACGCCCTGCCCCACCAGAAATAGGGCGAATGACCAGCGACAGCGGCACCAGCAGCCAGGTTGTGATGCGCGTCACGTCAACCCAGAAGTTGCCGATGACACCGGTCGAGCGCGCGGCAAAGCCGCGAATGAGCGCGAATACGACGGCGATGCCGGTGGCGGCGGAGAAAAAGTTCTGCACCGCGAGCGCCAGCATCTGCGTCAGGTAGCTCATGGTGGACTCACCGCCATAGCCCTGCCAGTTGGTGTTGGTGACAAAGCTGATGGCGGTGTTGAAAGCCGAGTCAGGCGACACGGCGGCCATGCCCGCCGGATTGAGCGGCAGCCAGACCTGCAAACGCTGCAGCGCATAGACCGCGAACACGCCCAGTGCATTGAAGGCCAGCAAGGCCAGCGCGTAGTGCGACCAGTTCATGGATCTTGTCGCGGAGGTGCCCGCCAGACGGTACAGTGGCGCCTCCACCCGCTGCATCCAGCCCGGCAGCTTGCCAGAGCTCAGGCGCGCCAGCCAGATGCCCAGCGGCCAAGCTGCCACCAACAATAGTCCGAGGTAAAGGGCCAGCAGGCCCCATGACGTGGTACTCATCAGAACTCCTCGGCGCGGATCAGCGCATAGACCAGATAGGCGAACAACATGACGGCACACATGCCGCCAAAGCCGTAGAGAACGTCGAGGCTGATCATGGGCGGCCTCCTGCTGGTTTTTCGAGCTTCTTGAAACCCCAGACCAGCAAGACCATCAGGCCCCACAGCCCGGCGGCAGCGGCGATAAATACGATATCCATGAGCAACTCCTGAGTCAAATGAATGACCGCAGTTTGGCTACCGGTGCGTAAAAACGGGGATGAGATTCGTCAACCGGCTGTAAAAAAACCGTAAATGCAGCGCATGTCCTGCACCGCGTGTGCTACAAGCTGTCACGGTGACGACAGTTTTTGGCCCGAGAAGAAGGGTGCAAGAGCCCCTTCCTGAAAAAGCTGGAATCGCTCAGCTTTTCTTGCCTGTAATGACCACCCAGAAGGCCTTGGACTTCCCGGCGAACGTCAGCTTTTCATCAGACAAGGCCTCAAGGAACTCCGAAAGACGTTGCGATCGTGCAATGGCAAACAGCACCAAAGCCACGAACACGCTCGTTGCAACAAACCCGTGCAACAGCCGGTTCGGGACAGTCCCCTCGCCAAAAGCGATGATATTCATGCCGAAATAGCCGGTTGTCACTGTGGCAATGAGCCCCAGGATGGTGATCACGGTTAGGCGAACCACGGTATTCGACTGCCTGCGCTGGGAATTTTCTCCCCGGGCAGGGTAGCTCGGAGAGAAGCATGAAGGCGCACCCTACTTGATCGCCGCGGAACTGGCGAAGCGCAGGACGATGTTGATAACGGCAACGATCACCGAGCCAAGTTCAATTGCCCTCGTGTCAGGCTGGAAATTCCCAAAGCCGAAATACATGGCAATGGCCAGCACGACCGTCAAAGCATTGAACCAGAAGGTCTTGCTCTCATAAAAAGCCTTCATTCCTGAGTTACTCCTTTCTTTCGAGATTTACCCTTGCTTCCCCCCATTCCTCCCTCTTCTTTCTCCCCCTCTCCAAATGTACTCATTTGGGGAGGGGTTGGGGGTGGGGTCCGAAGCGGGGGTGGGGGCGGATGCCGGGAACACGATTTTTCGGCCATCTTCAAACACGATCGTTACGCCCAATTCTCCGTAACGCCATGCAATGGGTCGGCCGTTGACACTGGCTGCAAGCGCAGCCACATCTGCGGGTAAATTGTGGTCATCCATTACAGCCTCAGCGTGTAATTCACCTTCGCGCCGAAGAACGTCAGCGCGCTGGTGGCCGCCGCATCGAAGGTCATCTCGACCAGCAGGACATCGTCATCGTCAAGATAGATCGGGGTGTCCAGCGTCAGCGTCATGCTGTGCTGGTCGAGCGTCAGCCGTTCGGCTGCCGTATCATGCCCCGCGTCATACGTGAAACTCTGTGCCGTGACCGCCGCGAACGCCGCAGTGTTCGCGGGCAGTCGCGCCAGGTTGATCGCCGCGCTCACTGCATCCATCGCCGCCGTGAGCACCTCCCAGAAGACGACCACGCTCTTCACATACGAGCCCTTGCGCGCCAGTGAATTGGCTGGCAGTGCAATGGGGATCGTGACCTTTGCAGTGTTGTCCGCGGCCGCCTTGCTCTTGCAGATCGTCCCGGCAACAGCCCCGGCCGCATCCGACCATGTGCCCGTCACAAAATGACACTCCGTCGGGCTGACGAACTTGCTCATGTGTGTATCGTGTACGTATCCCATAATTCAATCCTTTCTTCAGGCGAGCCGGTCGCCCGAGCGGGCTTCGAGCCCGCATCGGGCACATCCGCCCCACGAGGGGCGGATGCTGGGGTGGGGGTCCATCCTTAAGCCACATTGCTCTTATGCAATGCCCGCCAGTTCCCGATCCCCACGGTCAGGAACTGCCTCACCTTCAAACGGCTTTCGTCATTGCTGAACATCGCCGGGTCGCTCTCCGAACCCGCCAGGAAGATTTGCGGTTGCAGGCCGAAGATCTCGCCGATCATGATTCCCGGCAGGATATTGGGGTCAGCCGTAGCCGCCCAATCCGTTGCATCCGTCCATTCAGGGACAACAACCGGTTCCACCCCGTAGCCCATGTTCGGGCCGGCCGCATTCCAGTCCTTCAGGAACAGGTCAGCCGCCTGCCCCGCCAGGTATTGCGGCACGAGGCAGAATCGCGGCTTCACCGCTTGCGGCTTGCCGGTTCCGTAAAAACCGGTTTCATTCGCAACGTGCATCGGCAGGACGAACATCGCGGTTTCCACCGCGCGCCATGCGGTCAGGTCGGTTCCCAGCGCGGTCGTCAGCAGGTTCGCATGACCGCCCTTCGTCGTGACCGCGGTCGCGTTGAACAGCGCGCCTGTATCGCTCAGGGTCGGGCCAGCCCCGGAATTGGCGGTAAAGATCGCCGCCACCTGCTCGGAGATGTTTCGCATCCCGCCCAGGGCCACTTCATCCGGCAGTCGCTTGAATGCCCGCACGTTGTCGCGCAGGATCGCTTCCAGCGACAGCCCCACATAACCGCCGTACTTCGTCCAGTCGGAGGTCTCTCCGTTGTCTCCGATCGTCAGTTCAGGGTATTCCGCGCCTTCCGCGATGGAGGGCAGGGAACCGATGGTTCCCAGGATCATCCAGTCGATCTGGTCAAGCACGGTGAAATGCTCCACCGTGACGATCTTCTTCCACCAGTCGTACCCCGCCGCGCCGTACTTGTTCCATGCTTCGGTCAGTCGCTTGTTGAGTGCGTTCTTGACCAGCACAGGGAAGTTCGCGCTCGTCGCCAGGGCAAATTCAGGGAAATAACCTCCCGTGAATTCCCGGTCGCCGGTGGTCAGCAGGTAAGCCTCGCGGATACCGGAAAGACGTGCCACCTTCAGGTTCTGCAAGCCGGGGTCTCGCTTCACTTCCAGCAGGTCTTCCAGCGCCGCTTGCAGTTGATCGGCGGAATTGAACATGCCAGTCGTGCCGCGGGGCCGGTCACCATGTTCCCCGCCGTGAGCTCGCTGAGTTCCTCGCGCGCCTCTTCGATTACAGTCTTCAGGATCGTGGCTTCGAACGCCTTGCCCTCGAACTGCTTTCGAATGCGTTTCTGGATGACTTCCGGCAGTCGCGATGTGGACAACCCCGTATCCAGCAGGTGTCCGCATTGTGCGATCAGCACCGACTCGGACTGCCGTAATTGTTCATCCAGCGCATCCTGCCGCGCTTGTTCGTCCAGCAGTGCCGCCGCGGCCTTCCGGTTCGCTTGGATTCGCGCCAGTTTGGGCTCAGCCTCTTGCAGTGCGAGTTGCACAGGCGCTTTCCCCTCCTCTTGCTCGCTTGATTGTTTTGGTTCTTCCATATCACTTTCTCCTTTCAAATAGTCCCCTCTCCAAATGAATATCAGATGGGGAGAGGTCGCCCGAGCGGGCGTCAGGCCCGCATCGGGCACATCCGCCCCACGAGGGGCGGATGGTGGGGTCAGAGGCCGACAGAAACTTCCCCCCCTCGCTGGATCAATAACCACATCCACCGATCTGACCGCGACTACTCGTGACACATTGTTCGATGGGGGTTATGGCCAATTGCACGCGCAGCACCGTCGAAAATCCCACCGCTTTCAGAATGGCCGGATTCTCCACTGCCGCCGCGCGCACCTCCAGCAGTACCTCGCGTGCAGGCCCTGCCGGTTTCAGTTGGAGCTGAATGCCCCGTTCCCCTCATTCCAACAAGGGGAATGCAGTGTCCCCGCCAGGTTGCGGATCGATGGGCTGTCAAATGGGCCGGGATGGTCAATGAAAACGAGCTGGCCTTCATACAGCGGGACGGCCTTTTTCAGCACCGCAGAACTGAAATAAATTCCATGCCCCTTGGCCTCCCCTTCCGAGATTGCCAGGATCTCAAACCCGCCCTCTGTGGGCTTTGCCCTCAGCTTGAGCTCGATATCCCTCCTATCTTGGTTCATTAATGCCTCCTTCCTCCTCCTTGGGGTCAGCCTCCGCTTTGACCTTTCCCTTTTCTTTCTTGGGGAGGGTCGCCCGAGCGGGCGTCGAGCCCGCATCGGGCACATCCGCCCCACGAGGGGCGGATGATGGGTGAGGTCCTTGAGAACCTCAGGCGCCGCCTCCCCCGCCATTCGATACACCAGCCTCATCAGTTCCTGCTCATCGATCATCCCCCGGACATAGAGATCGACCATCGTGGGATAAATTCGGTTGACCGCCAGGGCCAGCAGGCTGTTATCGCGTTCCGTAATGTCCGGCCCTCGCACGGTAATTTCCGAATCCGGTCTTACGCGCCGGTCCATCCGTTTGCGGACCCGTATGGCGATCCGTGCCATATCCTCCAGCATCCGGAAGAAATCCGTCTGGATGGCCTCCAGGTTTCGAAAGGTTGGCGTACCCGCAGCTTCGGCAGTGGTGCGTGTCGAGCTTTCAGGCTCTGCCAGCCAGTGCAGCGGGAAATTGACGCCCGAAGCGATGAACTTCTTGACCGCCAGGATGTCCATTTGCGCATCGAAGGAATCCAGTTGCGGGCTGATCACTCCCCACTCCTCGTTCGGGTCCGTGACCAGCACCGTACCCGGTTGCGGCGGGTTGGCATTGATCTCGTTCTGTCGTTTCTGCTTTTCCGCCGCGCTCGCATACTTCCCGCGTATCACGTACAGGAACGCATTTCGGAACCGGTTGAGTCTCGTTCTGTCCTCCAGCAGCATCGAGAGCCGCCCGATCCACGGCAGCATCGGCGCAAGGTCAGGTTCGCCCCATGCCACGCCCACCGGTTGGTTGGCCGCGTAGTGCAGCATGAATTGCGCCTGGTCTTCGTCTTGCCGGTATGCAGACCAGGGCGTAGCACCTAATTCCTTGCGGAGGTAATAGGCAGGTTGCTCGATATCGTTCTCCACCGATTGGATTTCATCGATCAGATCCGCAGGTACAGCCCGCACGTATGACATCCCCGTATTCGGGTCCACCGTGAACAGGAAGAAAAGGTTCCCCGAGCGCGTATCTTCATCCTTCCACCTCCGCAGTTGCCTGTCGATTCGGTTGAGAGGATGGTCCCACCATGCTTGCAGGAACTTGTCCGTTGCCTTGTGGTCGCTGGAGATCGTCACGCCCTTCCCCACCACGAATGCCGTGATCGTTCGCACAATGCTCCGCGCCACCGGGTTCACCCTCCACGCGCGCAGCGTCTCGGCCAGCACCTTATCCCGGTTGTAGTCGTAACGGTCCCGGTACAGGTTCGAGGCATTGTTGCCGAAGAACACATGGTCATCCACGGAGACTCTGGAGGCCAGCGCCGTATTTCGCGGGTCGCTCCACAGGACAGGCAGGCGGTTCCAGAACCGTTCAAGGAAATTGGGCATTATCGCTTGAGCCTCGTCAGCCCGTGCTCTCGCGCCCATGTCTGTATGACCGTGAGCAGGTTGGTCGTTTCCTTCCCCTCTTCTTGGACCTGCTCCTGCGCGTAGATCCTTTTCCCGTAGGTCAGGCACGTATACTCTTGGGCAGTGCCATCCTCCTTGCTGACCCGCCCCCAGGTGATGTTCCCAAGCGCAAAGACATCCACAACCTGGAAAACCTCTCCGGGCATCAGCGTGCGCGTGATGGCGCTTGTCTTCAGGTCGGGCCTCGACCATACGGCCAGCCCTTTTTCATTCGTCACAACGTAGGTTTTATTTTCCATTTCTTCTCCTTTTCCCCCTCTCCAAATGTAATCATCTGGGGGAGGTCGACCGAGCGGGCGTCAGGCCCGCATCGGGCACATCCGCCCCACGAGGGGCGGATGGTGGGGGTGTCTTAATACTTCCCATCCATCTCCAAAAGCGGGTCAGCCGGGTGGATCATCAGTGTCGGCGAGTAACTGATCCATTCCAGCTTGTCCAGCACGGCCACCAGCGCATCCGCAAGGACATGATCGTCATGCACCAGCAATCCATCCGGGCCGCGCGTCCCATCCGGGACGCCCCATCGCAGGGTCTTGGTCGGGCCAGGCATGATCTGGCTCACGCACTTGCTGTATTGCACTCTTGCCTCGTCATTCAAGGTGCAGTCACGGAACCGGCCTGTTTCAATCGCCGCAAGGAAACCCCAGCCCACTTCGCTCTTGACTTGCTGGCTGAACTTGACCGGGATCACTCGCGTCGGGAAGGTCTTATCCAGCATCGCCCACAGCCCTTCGCCAACTCCGGTCGCATCCACCGCGATATGTTGGGGGTTCCATGTTTCCGCCAGGTTCTTCAACTTCCCGAAGATCGACAGGTGATTTTCTCCCTGCCATGCGTATCGCTGGACGACCCGGTAGGTCGGAGCCATGAGCGTATCCAGTGACGTGAGGTCCACATCCACGATCGAGAGCGTGGTGCTGTCCCTTCCGGGGTTTCCCAGCCCTTCGAAGTCCATGCTGGCTTCATCCTGCCCGGCCACATCGATCAGGAAGGCATACGCGTTCCCGACCAGTGGCGCGACGTGCGGGGCCTGGTCGCCGATCATCATCGCCATCCGGGTTTCGTTGAACATCCCCGCCTGTGCATCGATCTCCTCGCAAAAATACTGCGTGCGGATGACCGGGTGGTTCTTGCCGTTGCGCTCGATCTGGTCTTTCAGGAACATGCCGTAGCGCGGGTGGACTTTCGCAATGTCGTCCCCGGTCACAAGGAACACCCGCTTTTTTCCATCCTCCAGCTCTTTCAGGCGGCAGGCTCGTTCCTCGCGCGCCAGCAGGGTATCGCTCGTCCAGGCCGTCCCGCTGAATAACTTGGTCGCATTGTTCGACGCCGCCATCGGTGCGAACCTCTTGTCGTACAGCGCGGGCGAAATATCCTGCGCCTCGTTCATCACCAGCAGGGGCCATGCCGTTGCGCCCACCACGCTTGCCGAGTGGTCTGCGGAGAAATAGATCGTCGACGAGCGCAGGATGTTGAAGATATAGCCGGACTGCCGGTTGTAGAAATGCTTGAGCACCCGGTTCGATTCCAGCCGTGATTCCAGCCTCTTCATCGCCAGTTCCGTTTGCGGCTTGAAGGTCGGGGCCGCCGTGACGATGGAACTGTCCTGCCCGGAGAAAACGATCATCAGGTACTGGTACAGCGCCGCCAGGGTTTCATCCTTGCCGCCCTGCCGTGCGAACTTCCAGATGAACGAATCCCCATCCTGCGCCAGGACCGATTTCAGCACCGCCTGGGCCGCTTCCACCTGGTACGGCCTCAGTTTCACGCTTCCAAAGAAACTGGTGAAGTGTTCGAAGTTCGAGAGGATCGCCTTGCTGGCATAAACTTTGTCTTTCATCCGTTGGCCTTCAACCCCACTTCCTTCTGGAACAGCTTCAGCCCCTGCCAGAAATCCGTCAGGACCTCACCGCTGTCTCCGACGATGATGTTGTGCGTGCGCATGGCCGAAAGCAGCCGCTGCGTCCCCGTGAACAGCGAGTTGTACAGCTTGACCCTCCGGTCTTCGTCCTCGCACCGTTCGAGCAGGGAGAGGATGTCGTCCAGTTGCGCGCGCAGCATGTAGATCTCGTGCATCGAATCCAGCGGCGGCATCGCCCCCAGGTCGGCCCGGTCGCTGGGCGTGTAGTGCCGCGCGTACAGCCCGTGCTTCAGCGCGTTCTTGTTGCCCTTCGGCGCGCCGGGTCGCTTCTTGCCCTCCTCGGGCGGTTTCAATTTGCTCTTGTTGCGCGCTTTGGAATTGCTCATGGCCTCCTCTTTTTGCCCTAATGCTCGATGTACTCGGCGAATTCGCCCCGGACATACCGGTGCCTGTCGTCGCTATTCTTGATTTCCGGCATCGGCATCTGTCCTTCGATCCTGTAGATCGCCATCCCCACCGGGTTGTCCCAGTGCCCTTTCCGCGCATCTTCGATGTGCGCCCGGATGTACTCCGGCGTCACCCATTCCAGTTGTGCCAGTTCCCTTGCCTTCTGCGCATGCACCCCGAATTCCCGCAGCAGCTGAATGCAGGTTTCACTCTTCGCGAAGTTCCGGCTTGGGGCCGGAATGAGCGCCCCGAGCGGCGAGTTGCGCTCGGTCAGAAGATCGCCTTCGGAAGAAAATGCGCGCTCTCCGCGCTTTTTTCCTGTTAATGTTGTTGTTGTTGTAATGGTAGAGAGTTCCTCTTTCGTATCAGGATCAACAACAACAACAGACTGAAATGCGCGCTCTGCCGCGTATTTCGCTTTCGACACTTCCGGAAGCTCATTCAAGACCAGGGGAAGCTGCACCGCACTCGCCAGCCTCCAGCCCCCAAACGCCTTGATGGCCAATTGCTGTTCGGGGGAGCACAGGAACCTTAGTGCCGCGGTGACCGTGTTCGGTGAGGTCTGTTCGGGCATGTGGTCCAGGATCCATTGCCTTCGCACCGGTGCGATTCCCTGCTGCTCCGCACAGGCCAGCAGGAAGAAGACCATGAAATGTATGTTTTCCCATCGTGCGCGGTAGAGTGTGTGGGAAATCCATCCTCATCGTTTCTTGCCCTTTCGTTTCAGCCCGTGATCGTCCATGTACCACTCCAGGTCAGACGGAACGATCCGGTAAATCTTTCCAAATCGGTGATATGGTAGTTCACCGGACTTCATGATTTGTACAGCTTCCAGCGCGGGATGTTCAGCTCTTCGCAGACCTGGAGGGGGGTGAGCATCGGCCGGTCAATGTTGTTGGACGATCCTGTTCTTTTCATCCGGAGACTCCTTGTTGAGAATGGGTTCATCTGCGAATGATTGTATAGAACGTTTGTTCTGTTGTCAACCGATGAGCAAATCCGTATAAAGATTTCTCTACGCAATCTCCTCCCCCGTCATGTAATTGCGAGCGCAGCGAAGCAATCTCCTCCAAAGTGCAGGGAAGCAATCTCCAACCCTCCTCAGCGATTCGTCAACACCCCGCCCCTACTTAATTTCCAATTGCCTCCCCGCGTTAATAAACCTTCCCTCCCCTGGATCATCCGCGCGCATCCGCCTGATCCGCCTCATCCGCGTTCCATTGTCTTCCCCTAAATGGCGTCCCATTGGGGAGGCAGGGAGGGGTGTATTTCCCCTCGCTTGCTCATCGGAATTAGCACAAAAGTTCTGTATACTGTCATCAGTGAAAATGATGACAGTATTTGCTTCCTCTTCCAAACCCCCATCTGCCTTTCCAGCCATTCCTGGCTGGGAATGTCAATTCGTGCTCGATCTCAAAGCTCTTCTCTCCCCTCCACGATCTACCCTCTAATCTCTACTCTCTTATTTCTAATCTCTGTTCTCTTTTTTCTAGTCTCCATTCTCTTCTTGCTAGTCTCTTTTCTCTTCCTGCTAGTCTCTATTCTCTAATCTCTAATATCTCCTCTCGAATTGTTTTCAATTGTTCCGACAGTACTATTTCACGAAAAAACGCAAAAAAACGGGGCAAAAATTCCCAATATCAACAAAACAATTCAGCGGGCAAAATCATCCAAATGACCCGTAAAAATCCACTTCCGAACCCCGGAAATCAGGATTGATCCTCATTGTTTAAGAAACTGCGCATTAAAACAAAAACCCGCCTCCATCGAAGCGGGCGGGGCCATCCCCTTATATTCCCATTCTACGGCGTTCCCGCCCGAATTACAACTCCCGAAATACCCGTTTAACTGCCTGCGAAAGACACTTTTTTCGGGGAGGGCCGGGCCGTACAATGCAGGGGACTACGCCCTCCCGCAGTTCGATCGTCCTCTCGAATTCCCACAAGGAGAAACCATGGACACCTCCCCGCACAAGAGCGACTTTGTGAGCGTGAACGGCATCCGGCTGCACTACCTGGATTGGGGCGGCCGCGGGCCGGCCCTCCTCTTCCTCCCCGGCCTGGGCTGCAACGCGCACATCTTCGATGAGTTCGCCCCGCGCTTCACGGATCGCTTCCGCGTCCTGGCGCTCACCCGCCGCGCCCACGGCGATTCGGACATCCCCGAGACCGGGTATGACCTCGATACGCTGGTCGAGGACATCCGCGGGTTCCTGGACTGCCTGGGGATCGAGCGCCTCATCCTTGCCGGGCATTCGCTGGCCGGGATGGAGCTCTCCCATTTTTCCGCCCTGCACCCGGAGCGTGCCCTCAAGCTCGTGTACCTGGACGCGGCCTATGACCACAGCCTGCCGGAGTTCAAGGCCATGCAGGCCAACAACCCCTATTCGGGGGACCAGATCCCCGGGGTGAATGACGACCACTACTCGGTCCGCTCGTACACGGACTTCATCAGGAATGCCTACCCGAGGCTGGGCGAGATCTGGGGCGATCTGATGGACGAGCACCTCCTGCACGATATCCGGGTGGAGGCGGATGGGAAGGTGGTGGAGAAGATGACCGACGCCGCGGCCCACGCGATCATCGCCACCGCGGATGGGTACGTCCCGGAGGAGGCGCAGATCCAGGCGCCGGTGCTCAATATCTATGCGATCCGGGAGAACACCTATTACGTGGCCCCGGCCTACATGACGCGCGAGCAGCAGGTGCAGGTGATGGAATTTTATGATTCATACCAGTGGCCCTGGAACCGGCGCAGCATGGAGAAGTTCCAGCAGGACGTGCCTCACGCCCGGATCGTCAAGATCCCGATGGGGCATCATTACTGTTTCATCAAGCACGCCGACCTGGTGTACGAGGAGATGCGCAAGTTCCTGCTGGAGGGATAAGCAATGTCTGAGCCCGTAAGAATTCCGTAATCCCCGGGCAAGGATTGCTTAATAAGTTCGAACTACGATGGTGCCGTCGAGCAGCACAAAAACCTTACAGGAGTTTAAGAAATGAAGAACCTCAAGAGTATTCATCGATCCGGTTCCCGCTTTTTACTGACAATGGTGTTTTTACTTTCGCTGGTCGCGGGTCTTACCTTCCCGGCGGCAGCCGCGCCCGCCGACGGATTCGGCGCCGTGTACACGACAACCAACGCCAGCAGCGGAAATGAAGTGCTGGTCTTCCACCGCGCTGTGAACGGGTCCCTTGCCTTTCAGGGATCATACTCCACCGGCGGTTTGGGGGATAATGCCAGTCTTGGCTCCCAGAGTGCTGTGATCCTCAGCCAGAATAACCATTGGCTGTTTACCGTCAATGCAGGCAGCCATCAAATCTCGACATTTAAGGTCACCTCAAAGGGACTGACCCTTGCCAATGTGGCTGACTCGGGTGGGGTTCACCCTGTCAGCCTGACAACCTTCAAGGATTGGTTATATGTACTAAACACTGGCGGCAGCGGCAACATTCAGGGCTTTAGGATCGGATCGGACGGATCGTTATCACCGCTAGCTGGTTCAGCCCAGCCCGTCAGCAATGGCGGCGTTGGGGCAGCTCCAGGGCTGGCAGAAATTGCCTTCAATTCCGATGGCACTGCCCTGGTGGTGACTGAAAAGACAACCAATCTGCTGGATACCTATCAAGTTGTGAATGGCGTTGCGAATGCGCCTGTGACCCATCCTTCTGCCGGCGCAACACCCTTTGGGTTCGCCTTTGACCGTCACAACCATGCAGTGGTTTCGGAAGCTTCCGGCTCGGTCTCCTCCTATCAAGTGGACGGCAATGGCTTCAGCGTCATCAGCCCGGCGGTTGTGAACACACAGGTGGCGGCGTGTTGGATCGCCATATCCAATAATGGCAGATTTGCCTACACCACCAACGCGGGCAGCGGCTCGATCTCCAGCTACAAGATCGCCCATGATGGATCCCTGTCACTTCTGGATGCAACCGCGGGTCTGACCGGTCCCGGCAGTTCCCCGGTGGACATGGCATTCAGCAACAACGGCAGATATCTGTATGCATTAGGAAATGGTGCACATACCATCACGATCTTCCAAATGGGTGCAGATGGAAGCTTGAACAAATTGGGCAGTATGAGTGTGCCGGTTGGCGTTACGGGTCTCGCCGCCCAATAAATTTGAAACACAAGATCCATTCACTTCATCAGCCATTGGCTCGACATGAACAAGGTCAGCGAGGAGAATCGACTGACCTTGTTTATTTTTGAGGGTCTGGTGGATCCACTGATTCGCTAAACATCAGCAGGCCAGGTCGCATATCGGTAACATGACCTGTTCCTGTTTTCCAAATTTTTTGCAGAATTGCCAATCCGGATGAGATGAGTATAATTATGATGCTCCAATATTTACTTCCCATATTTTAGTGGTAAGGAGGCAGCATGTCTGAGGAACGCTTTGTATCGCGTGGTTTTCTCGGGAAACGGCGAGGGGGAGATAAAAAGGATCGCATCCCACCCGGTCAATATCTCACAGACGATTTCCCCGTCCTCTCCGCTGGACCGACTCCCCGCACGCCCTTGGACCAATGGACATTTGCCATCGAAGGTCTCGTCAAGGAAAGAGTTTCGTGGACCTGGCAGGAATTCCTTCAACTCCCCATGCAAAATTATGTCGTGGACATTTCCTGCGTCACCAAATGGACCCATCTCGACATGAAGTGGGAAGGTGTCAGCCTCGATACCCTGCTCGAACATGCCGACCTTGACCGGAACGCGATGTTCGTGACTGCCTTTAGCGATGGGGGCTACACTACCAATATTCCTCTCACTGACGTGATCAACGGGCAGTCTTTTATCGCTTTGAAATATGATGACAAGCCGCTCGCCCCTGAACATGGGGGACCCGCGCGTATGGTGGTGCCACATCTGTATTTTTGGAAGAGCGCCAAGTGGGTGCGCGGCATCCGCCTGATGGAAAAGGACAAGCCCGGCTTTTGGGAATTGGCTGGATACCACAATCACGCTGACCCGTGGAAAGAACAGAGGTATTGGAACGATTAGGAGGGATCATGAAACAAACACTTAACTGGCAGGTCGCGTCGATCAAGGATATCAAGCAGGAAACCGCAAACGTGAGGTCATTCACGCTGACACTTCCCGCCTGGATGCGTCACCGCGCGGGGCAGCATTACGACATCCGTCTCACCGCGGAAGATGGCTATCAGGCGCAACGCAGTTACTCCATTGCATCGGAGCCTGAACGTGCAGGTGAAGTAGATATTACGGTTGAGCGCATCAACGATGGTGAAGTCTCGACCTACTTGCATGATGTGCTTGTTCCAGGAGACCAGATCGAAGTGCGTGGTCCGATCGGCGGATACTTCGTCTGGGAAGCAACGATGGAAGAACCACTATTGTTGATCGCCGGCGGATCGGGTGTCGTGCCGTTGATGTCCATGATCCGACATCGCGCTGCGGCGGGAGGGAAGAATCCCACCAGCCTGCTTTACAGCTCGCGTAATTTTGAAGATGTGATCTATTACGATGAATTGGGAAGATTAAGTTCTTCAAGTCATGGAGTGCGAGTATTTCACACCTTGACGCGTTCCCAGCCATCCGACTGGAAGGGTTATGCGAGGCGAATCGATCAGGATATGTTGAAGGAAGTTGCACAGCCGTTGGGCGGCTCGGTTCAGGTATTTATCTGCGGGCCGACGTTGCTGGTCGAATCGGCGGCCAATGCGTTGGTCAAAATCGGTGTTAATTCGAAGCAGATCCGCACGGAACGATTTGGTCCGACAGGAGGATGAGAATGGAAGAGACAACAGATATCAATCGTGAACTCATGCTGGATGCAAATGCGACCGCCGGGTTGCTTCATGAAATCTTTGGCGTTGAGATGACCGCTTCTCCCATGGAATGCGCTGCCTGTGGATACGAAAGCGAGGTCGGGGACTTATTGGCTTTCACCCAGGGCCCGGGGATCGTGCTGCGCTGTTCGACCTGTGAAAATGTCGTTTTGCGTATTGTTCAGACGCCTGAAGCAATTTATCTCGATGCACGCGGTGCAGTCTATTTGCGGCTGGCACGGCCCTCGGTGTAAAAAGTTGGATAAGTATCTGAACGGAAAATCTGCTTGATCAAAAGTAGATTCCGGTGGATTCAAAAATACAGCAAGTCAATATTGCTCTGCTTTTCAGATAAAGCAAGACTGCTGGTCGAGGGGTCTTCGCGGAGCACCCTCGCGGAGCATACTTATCCCGCCAGGGACTCCCGACGTATTGTGGAGGGAGTGGCGCTCTTCCAGGGCGCCCATCCCAATATCGCCTTCACTAAATATCGCGTGCCAAAACTCGATTGAACTAACCGCGCAGCTGGTTTTGGGGCAGAACCCGGACCCGGCCGGCGCTTTTTTCAGGCAAGCGACCTGACCAAACAAGATCGTATCAGGCTCAGAGCGGGGTAGATACCATCTTCCTTGTTCTATTTCCACCGCAGCATATTTAACAGATTAGTTTGCAGCTTCTCGAAGTTTGTTACTCAGTCAGCAGAGCATAGAAATAACTCTTGCGCCTGAGCCCATAGACCTTGTCGCCTTGCAGGTCGATCATGTGCTGGCAAAGATCATTGACGGGTTTAATGGGCCTTACCAGCTTTATTCCTCGCTCGCCGAAGGCGCAGACAGGCTGGCAGCCAGGCACGCCCTGGAGCTATTGGATGTCGAATTGATCGTCCCCTTGCCCATGAAGAAAGAGGATCTTCTTTCAGGTTCCTCCGAGGATTCCAAAAAGGAATTTTTGGAGCTGCTTGCCCTCGCCAGTCGGATCATCGAGATGCCCACCGGTTCCACACCTGCTGGCGCCTATGAATCCGCAGGACGTTTCATTCTTGAACATATCGATGTGCTCATTGCCCTCTGGGATGGCAGACCTCCGAAAGGACCGGGCGGTACGGGGCAGATGGTAGCCGAAGCGCGCGCCCGCGGCATCCCCCTGGTGTGGATCCACACAGGGGAACGCCGCCCCGGGAGCGGCCTCTCCCACCTGTCGGACCCCGCGCAAGGGATCATCACCTTCGAAAACTTTCCCCGGCCCGGTGAAAAAAACCGATGAAAAAGACACGTCAAATCTGGCGGGATCTGTCCATTGTGCTGCCTTCCATCCGGCTCAACCTGGCGATGTTCACCGGTCTGATGGTCGCCGGGGCCGCCCTGTTGAGGTTCTCAGGCGCCTATCCCCGGGCAGGTTGGCCTGGCTTGTTCCTGAACGTGTTCCACATGGCCATTCTCGAGCGGGTGGCCCAGGAGAGCGATGGATTGGTGCCCATCCTGCTGTCCTTTGTGCTCCCCCTGTGCACGGTCATTATCCTGGGGGAAGGAGTGCTGAGAGTGTTTTCGATTTATCTTCAAAAGGGTGAACACCAGGAGGAGTGGGATACCATGGTTGCAAAAACCTATACCGATCACATCGTCGTCTGCGGGGTGGGTGAGCTTGGCAAGGCGCTCGTCAAGCGCCTGCACGCCGACCATCCTGAGGCCAGGTTTGTCCTCGTTGACCAGCGCGCGGGTGTGCTCCCCGAGACCGGTCTGTTGGGGGATAACGTGATCTGCATCCAGGCCGATATGACCAGCATTGAGACATTAAAAAAGGCGAATTGCGGCAAGGCCCGGCTGGTCCTGCTGGCCTCCGGAAATGATGCCTTCAACCTCGAAGTCGCCTATAAGATCGCTCCAGCTAAGCCCGCAGACCGAGATCTGGGTGCGCCTCCACCACAGCGGCCTGGCCGACCTGATGGACCTCTCGCGCAAGCCCAACCTGCATTTCTTCTCGCCCGTACCAGCAGGCCGCCGATGCCATTGCGGGCCATCTGCTGCAGGCTATTGTCGCACCGAAATGATCGGTGTGTTCACGTACGACTAGCTTGAACCGAATCCTCAATAATACTCCATCAAACTAACCGCAAGGCATGTTTTGGGGGCAAACTGGTCCCTGGCTGGTGTGCTTTTTCCAGCCAACCAAAATAAACAACTGGCATGAGAACCAAGGCGGGGCAGGCTTTACAGCTTGCCCTGTTTTTCGCTTAGGCGTCTGCCGGCCCATCGCCCCATTTACGCCTGCTGCCTCCCGCCACATTGACCAGGATATCGAGCCGGCCATGATCCTGAACAACGTTCCAGATGGCGGATTTAACTTGAGCAGGGGCAGTAACATATACAGCCGTCGTGGCAGCGATGTCCAGGACGACCACATGTGCCCCATCCTCGGCGAAGAGCCGGGACGTGGCGAGGCCGATCCCGCTCTCACCGCCGGTGACAATGGCAACCTTTCCCTGGATGCGGTTCATCGGCACGGCCCATAAACTTTCTGCACCCGGGCGCGATAGTCGTCATAGCAATCTTCGAAGCGCTGCTTGCTGGCCTCGCTGCCGATGAAATAGCTGCTGGTCAGGACGATGGGCGGTTTGCCAAGGGCGGTCAGCTTCGCGGCAATGCTGCATTTTAAAGCATTGGTGACCGCGGCTGCTCCGATGGTCGAGCCGGGGCCGACCGGGTCCTCCAGGCCAGGGATGCGAACCATCGCGTCGCCCGCAGGTGTGCAGTTATCAATGAGGATATCGGCCAGGTCGGTCAGCTTCCTACCGCTGGAGTGCAGGGCCGGGGAGGCTGTGCAATGGTCCACAGAGACGACTGCGATCACGGGCAACCCCTGCCGCCGGGCCTCCAGGGCTACATCCACCACCACCTCGTTAACCCCACTGTTGGAGAAGAGCAGAAAGCAATCTGGTTTATCAAAGACGAAATTGCGCAGGATGACTTGTCCAAAACCTTCAACATGCTCGAGGAACATAGCCTGGCGCTGCCCGTTCGAGCCGACCACGAGGTTGTGATAGGTGAGAGAGAGCTCGACGATGGGATGGAAGCCGGGGAAGCTGCCGTGGCGTGGGAACATCTCCTCGACAAAGATGCGCGAATGCCCGGTCCCAAACAGGTGGACCAGTCCCTCCCGGGCAATGCTCTGCGAGCACAGGTCCGCGGCTCGCTCAATGGCCTCCATTTGGGTGGAAGCAATGCGCTCGAGGATGGCAGCTGCTCTGGAAATGTAATCAAAAGCGGCGCTCTGCATGGGTTACCTCTTTGGAACGGCCCCGGTATCTCTCATTCGCAGCAAGTGTGGGTGGTGCTGTATTCGTACCGGTCGGCGCGGTAATAGCTGGAAGTGTGCTCAATGAGCTCGCCATCCTCGAGATAGGTCATGGTGGCGAGGAAGAGCAGAGGCATGCCCTCGGCAACCTCGAGCAATTCAGCAAGGTATTCGTCGGCGGGAGCGGCACGCACCACATGGTCAATGCGCTGGACAAGGAGATGGTAGCGCGAGGCCAGGATCTCGTACAAGGACTGATTCTCAAAGTCCTGCTGTTCCAGACCGGGACACCGACCTGCCAGCACGGTGGTCAATTGGTGGCAGATAGGCTCATTGTCTCCAAAGCGCAAGCGTTCCAGGGTGATGCATGCCTGGCCCTCGTATGCTCGAAGACCCGGGAGCACTTTAGAGTCCACGCTCGTTTTATGAAGACTGATCACGCGGGAATGCGGGACCCGGCCAAGTTCCCGCATTTGCTGGCTAAAGCTGCGGTCGAGGAAGAATTGCGTATGGCTGGGCTGCGCCCGGACAAAGGTGCCGCGTCCCGCAAAGCGCTCCAGGATGTCATCGTTCACAAGGCGGGCAATGGCCTGCCGGACGGTCTGCCGGCCCACATTATAGGCCTGGGAGATTTCCAACTCGGGGGGAAGCATCCCTTCCGGAGCGATAATCCCCAATTGGATCATACGGCGCAGATCGAGATAGATCTGGTGATAAAGAGGAACCGGGCTGTGCGGGTCCACCGTGGAATAAGGCAGGGCAGGGATTTCTGAGGTCATGCGATTGCTACATCTTGAATAGGATATTTGCCGAATGTGCGGGCGGTCTCGAA
Organism: uncultured Chloroflexia bacterium; assembly: GCA_963809585.1. Taxonomy (GTDB): domain Bacteria; phylum Chloroflexota; class Anaerolineae; order Anaerolineales; family Villigracilaceae; genus JACPVF01. Next base: position 31,450 of record CAWEKL010000006.1, read on the forward strand.
AAGCGCAACCACATTGTGCGCGGGCACATCCGCCTGCAAGTGGTTGGAGGGGGACAGGATATAGCCGCCGCCTGGGGCCAGCTGGCTGATACGCAGCCTGGCCTCACGGATCACATCAGCCTCCGAGCCGGGCATGGCATGTGAGATGTCGATGGCGCCCAGGAAGGAGATCTGCCTGCCGAATTGCTTCTTGATGGCGGCGAGATCCACAGCCGGGAGCGGCTCGAGGGGATGGATGACATCCACACCCAGAGCGAGGAGGTCCGGCATTAATTTGGTGAGGGCGCCATCACTGTGAAGCATGATGCGGGTCGAGGGATTGTGTTCCTTCACCACGCTCACCAGCCGCAGAAGGCAGGGTTGAATGAATTTGCGGAACATGGCGGGGGAGATCAGTGGATTGAGGTTGCCGGCGTAATCGTCACCAGGCAGCTCGATCATGTCAAAGTATTTCCCGCCCGCTCGCATGGCAAGCCGCATCAGGCCTTCCAGTGAATCTGTGATCTTGTCGAGAAGGGCCCGGGCAAATTCAGGGCGGGATGCCAGGTCGATCAGGAAAGTTTCCGTTCCGCGCAGGTCGCAGGCGGTCTGGAAGGGTCCGTGTGAGGCCACCATGCGCATGACCACGAAATAATCCGTCTCCTCGCGCAGCAGCCGGGCGCGCTCTGCAACGCCACCGGTCCAGCGCGGGTCGGAGAGGTCAGGCCACCGGACGCGGGAATCGATTTCGTCGATACTCTGCGCTTCCTTGAGGATCCCCTCGCCAGTGAAATAGTAGGGTAGGGCGCGTTTCCAAACCTGGCCGTAGGAATCCAGGAAGGTATTCTCAGCCTCACCGGGGATAATGGGACTGTTCGGGAGCAAGCCCGGCCAGCAGTAGCGCAGGTCGGTCCCCAGCCGGTCGAGCAGGCGGTCGTCCATGTAGGAGATGCTGTGCCCGGTGCGGAAGGGGAGCACGGGCTCGCCCAGATCCAGGAGTTTCACGAGGCGCAGGTAAAGATCATCCACCATGCCGTATGGGCCGCCTCCAAGCGCCAGCGGTACGCGATCCGGTTCCTCGTGATTCAATGCCGCCTGCACTCGCTGGCGGGGGGTCATCCCTTTTTTTGTCATAGATGCTGCCCCTCCATAAAATATCCGTACATTAAGACAATTCTATCTTTATGTCCGATTGTCCGCAAGATTTGACTTGTGAAAAACAACGCTATATAATGCCAAAAAATCATTCCGTTCGCGGTGGAGACCATAATGCACAAAATCGCAATGCTAGGGGCAGGGCTCATCGGCCGCTTTTACACCATGAGCCTGCTTAACTACCGGGGCAAAGATCAGATCCAGGTGGTGTGCGCGGTCAAGGAGGAAGAGGCCGCCAAATTCGCACAGGAGTTCGGCATCCCACGGTCAACTGCCAGTATCAACTCGGCCATCGAGGATCCGGAAGTCGATACGGTGATCATCGGTCTCCCAAATCATCTTCACAAGCAGGCAGTCCTGACCGCTGCCAGGGCGGGCAAAGCGATTCTGTGTACCAAACCGCTGGCCATGAACGGACCGGAGGCGCTGGAAATGCTGGAAGCAGTGGAGAAGGCCGGTGTGTTCCACGGTTACCTGGAGGACCTGGTCTATACACCCAAGACTTTGAAGGCTCTGGCCGCTGCTCAGAAGGGGGCATTAGGTAAGGTGCTGTGGGCTCGTTCACGTGAGACGCATGGCGGTCCGCACAGTGACTGGTTCTGGACCAAGGAGCTTTCAGGCGGGGGCGCCATCGTGGATATGGGCTGCCACTGCATTGAGATCGCCCGAAACTTCATCGGAAAGGGGATCCGGCCGGTGGAGGTGACCTGCTGGGCCGATACCCAGGTACACCCCATCGACGCCGAAGACCATGCGGTGGGTCTGGTGCGTTACGAGAACGGCGCCATCGGCCAGTTCGAGGTCAGCTGGACATTCCGGGGCGGGATGGACCTGCGGGACGAGATCGCGGGCACCGAGGGGACCATCTGGCTGAACCACTGGCTGCGGACGGGCTTTGAAATGTTTACCGGCGTGGGCCAGGGTGGGTATGTGGCGGAGAAGGCCGAGGGCGATACCGGCTGGCTCTTCCCGGTGGGGGATGAGATCGGCTCGCTGGGGTATGTCGCCATGTTCATGGATATGTTCAATTCGATGGACAATGGCACCCAGCCGATGGAGACCTTTTACGACGGTTATGTGGTAAATACGATCATCGATGCCTCCTATAAAGCCGCGGCGAGCAAGCGCTGGGAACCGGTGGAATTGAAAGAGTGGCGTGGCGGAACGAGCCGCGAGGAGGAATTGCAGTTAAAAGAATACGATCCGGACCACTTACTGATTAAAGAAGAGAAGATGCCCGACGGCAGGTTGAAGATCATCCTCAAGCACAAGCAGACGGGCTCCATCTCACAGTTGATCCGATAGAGAAATGTCATTGCGAGGAGCGGCGCCCAAGCGCCTCGATGTGGCAGCCTCATTCCAGCAGGAGATCGATTCGCCAATCCTGGGATTTCTCGCAGCGACAGGACTTTGTTCGCAAGATATTCGAAGTTCTTAGATTCTTAGCGTCTTCGGACATTGAATTTACAAAGACGGCAAGCTATAATCATGTAAGCTGGAACTTTTGGCCCATACCGTCATTACACACCGCGAGGACGCTCATCGATGTCGCCCAGTGAGGCTGCCAGCACAATAAAGATCTCCCGGTTAGTGGCTCCCATCCTCCTGGATTCGGAAGAGGCTGAGATCATCCGGGCGTTGCGCAGGCAGAGACTTATTTCACGCGGCGAGGTTTCCACCATCACAGGGTGGTCGAAGGCCAAGGCCTCGCAGCAAATCCGCGGATTGTTAAACAAGGGCTTCTTGATCGAAGTCGGCGAGGGAGCTTCCCTCGGCGGGCGCAAGCCGCGCCTCCTGCGCATCAATGACCGGCTTGGATATATCGCCGGCGTTGATATCGGCGCCACCAGCCTCGAAGTGGCCCTGGCGGATGTGGCGGGAAAGGTCGTCCAACGCTCCTCGGAAGCGACGGATGTGCATCTCCGTCCCGAGGCGGTTCTGGGCCGCTGCCGGGAACTGCTGCTGGAGCTGCTGCGCCAGCAAAAAAGCACGCCAGAGCAATTGTTGGGGATCGGGGTGGGCGTTCCTGGCCCCGTGGATTTTGCCCGGGGTGTCCTTGTGGCTCCGCCCCTGATGCCCGAATGGGAGAACTTCCGCATCCGAGATTTCATCAAGGATGTTTTTCCCGCTGCCTTTGTGGTGGTGGACAATGATGTGAACATTATGGCCTTGGGGGAACAGCGTGCCGGAGAGGCGGCCGACATTGACCATTTCATTTTCGTGAAAATCGGAACCGGGATCGGGGCAGGGATCATTTCCAATGGCCGCATCCACCGCGGCAGCGACGGCTGCGCGGGCGATATTGGCCACATCTGCATAGATAAACAGGGGCCGTTGTGCGCCTGCGGAAACCGTGGCTGCCTGGAGGCCATGGGTGCCGGACCTGCCATCGCGGCCCGCGCCATGGAGGCTGCGCGCAGCGGCGCCAGTCCCATCCTGGCAGGGATGATGCAGGCCAACGGCGGCGTGCTTACGCCCGAGGGTGTTAACGCTGCCTGCCGGGAGGGCGATCAGGCCGCCCTGGATATCATCCGCGCCAGCGGGCAAATGGTCGGCGATGTGCTGGCAGGGCTGGTGAACTTCTTCAATCCCAGCCAGATCTTTATCGGGGGGGAATCGCAAATTTTGGCAATCATCTGCTGGTCGCCATCCGTAGTGCGGTACTTCAGCGCTCGCTGCCGCTGGCGACCACGCATTTGAACATCAAGTACTCCCGCATGGGATCAGATGCTGGTGTTACCGGAGCCATTGCACTGGCGCTGGAATACCTGTTCGCTATCGAAGATAAGCCGCATCTGCTCACTTAGGCAAAGCACAAAGGAGGTTCCTGCACCAAAATCCATTACCAACCCATTGTCCGAAACCGAAGCTCAAACCAGAATCATAGGAGAAGAAAAACCATGGCTACGAAAAGCCAAAAGTTCGTCATGATCGTTACCGTGCTCGTTACCATCGCCTCCCTGCTGGCCGCCTGCGGAACGCCCGCCGCCACCCAGGCTCCTGCCACGCAGGTCCCCGCCACAGAGGCCCCGACCACTGAAGCGCCGGCTGCCACCGAAGCGCCCGCCACTGCGGGCCCATTCACCATCGGCATCTCCAACAGCTTCATCAGCAGCGAATACCGCACCCAGATGATCGATGAGCTCATCCAGACCAACAAGGAATATATGGACCAGGGTCTGACCACCGAGCTCGTGATCGAGAGCGCTGACACGGATGTGGCTGGCCAGATCCAGCAGCTGCAGAACCTCATGGCCAAGGGTGTGAACGCGATCCTCGTCAACCCTGGGGATGTCAACGGATTGAATGCCACCCTCGAAGAGGCTGTCAGTAAGGGCATCATCGTGATCTCCGTTGACCAGGAACTGACTGCCAAAGGCGTCTACAACGTGGGCATTGACCAGAAGGAATGGGCCAAGACCTCTGCCCAGTGGCTCGCTGACAAGCTTGGCGGCAAGGGCAACGTTGTGACGATCGAAGGCTTCCCGGGCCACCCGGCCAACGTCGCCCGCATGGATGGCGTGGCGGAAGTCTTCGGCAAGTATCCTGACATCAAAGTCCTGGCGACCGATACCGGCAAGTGGGACGAGGCCACGGGCCAGCAGGTCATGTCCAACTTCCTCTCCGCTTACCCGAACCTGGATGGCTACTGGACCCAGGACGGCATGGCCATCGGCGCGCTGCAGGCCGTGATGGCCGCCAACCCGTCCAAATGGCCGCAGGGTGTGGGCGAAGGCCGCTGCCAGTTCCTCAAGCTCTGGCAGGAAGCCAAGACCATGAACCCGGAATTTGACTCCATCGCCGTCGCCAATCACCCGGGTGTCTCCCCCACGGGTCTGCGCATCGCCGTCAACATGCTGATGGGCAAGAAGGTTGACACCGCCAAACTGGGCGGCTCCAACGGCCTGTCCTTTGTCATCCCCCTGGCCGCCGTCATCACCGGTGATAACCTGGATGAGGGCCTCAAGATGTGCGATGGCAAGCCGGATGCTTATCTGCTTGACAACATTATGACCGACGACGAAGTCCAGCAGTTCTTCGTCAAGTAGGAAGCAGGCATGGCCGAGTCGCTTTCCGCCCGCAACATTGTCAAGCATTACGGCGGCGTCGTGGCGCTCTCGGATGGAAATCTAGACGTCCAGGCGCGCGAGGTCGTAGCCTTGATCGGTGCGAACGGAAGCGGCAAAAGCACCATGAGCAAGGTCATCAATGGAGTAGTTGTCCTCGATGGAGGACAACTACTCCTTGATGGCAATCCTGTGCATTTCCCCTCGCCGCAGGCGGCGAGGAAGATGGGCATCGGCACGGTGTTCCAGGAACTGAGCCTGATCCCCCAGATGACGGTTGCTGAGAACATCTGGCTGACCCGCGAGCCATTGCGGGGCATGAGGGTCATTGACCGCAAGACTCTACATACCCGCACCGAAGAACTTCTGGCCCTGTTCGAGGGGACCTTCAAGACCGCGCTTCACCCCGACGACCCCGTCGGCTCACTGCCTGCGGATGAAAAGCAGATCATCGAAGTACTCAAGGCCATCAGCGCCGATCCGTGGATGCTGATCCTGGATGAGGCCACGGCCAGCCTCGACAGCCGCCAGGTGCAGCGGCTTTTTGAGCTGGTGAAGAAATGGCAGGGGGAGGGGAAAGCCATTGTGTTCGTGTCGCACCGCATGGAAGAGATCTTCCGTATTGCAGACCGGTTCAGCGTACTTCGGAATGGAAAGACCGTGGGGGCCGGGAAGATCACCGACATCAACGAGAAGGAACTGGTCAAGTTGATGATCGCAAAAGATTCGGTGTTCGGCTTTTCGCGCGGGGAGCCGAAGACCTCGCAGGCAGCCCCTGAAGTGTGCCTGGAAGTCCAAAACCTGCATACCTCTTATTTGCACGGCATTGATCTGAAAGCCGGCCGCGGCGAGCTGGTTGGCATCGGCGGACTGCGCGGCCAGGGCCAGCGCGACCTGCTGCTGTCATTATTTGGCGACATTCATTATACGGGCACCATCAAATTATTCGGCAATCCAACGGCCTTCAGGCACCCGCGCGAGGCAATGCGCCAGGGCATCGCCCTGGTCCCCGGCGACCGGGCGAAGGAAGGTCTGCTCTATATTCGCTCTATCCTGGACAACCTGCTCCTGCCCTCGTGGAGACGCTACGGTGCTCCGCTCAAGATCGACAAGGCCAGAAAGGATGCCAGCGAGGCGGCGGAAAGTCTTAACCTGAAGATGGCCGGATTGCAGGAGCCGGTCAGCAGCCTCTCCGGCGGCAACGCGCAAAAGGTGGTCATCGGCAAATGGCTGATGCGCAAACCCCTCCTGCTTTTGCTGGATGATCCCACCAAAGGCGTGGATGTCGGGACGAAAGCGGAATTCTATGCGCTGCTGGCGAGTCTGTGCGCAGAAGGCAAGACGATTTTGTTTTACAGCAGCGATGATGAGGAATTAATCGGGATGTGCGACCGGGTGCTGGTGATTCATGATGGCCGCATCCGCTCCGAGCTGTCGGGGGACGCATTGAACAAGGAGAATCTGATCGCCGCAAGCCTGGGAGTCTCGGAAGTAGGCGCGCAGTGACCCGCTCCCGCTGGAACCTCGCGGCCAGGCGTCATCCTGCTCTTTTTACGATGGTACTACTGGTCATCTCGCTCCTGATCAACTTGGCCTTGCAGCCCAACATGTTCGCGCGCGATACGTTGAACAGTAATATGCGCGTGTTCCTGCCGATCATCCTCATGACGGTGGGGCAGGCCGTTGTCATCCTGGGCGGCGGCATCGACATTTCGACGGGCGGCATCACCTCGATCGTCAACACTATCCTGGCGACGCGCGTGGGGCTGGATGGCTCGGTCGAGAAGATGTGGCAGTACGTCTTCATTTCCCTCGCGGCCGGGCTGCTGGCAGGCGCGGTCAATGGTTTCTTCATAGCGTACCTGCGGCTGCAGCCGATCATCACCACCTATGCGACAAGTTTTATTTTCGCCGGGCTGGCCTTGTACATACTTCCCAACCCGGGCGGCGGAATCCCCGCCGAGATCGCCGCCCTCTACCGGGATACGACTCCCTTGGGCCTGCCGCTCGCTTTTTATATCATCGCAATCATTCTGCTTGTCTGGGCCTATGTCAGGTCCACGCGCTACGGCCGGTTCCTGTATGCCGTGGGCGGAAAGCCCGAAGCCGCTTATGAGACCGCAGTGCCGGTGACACTGGTGCAGTTCAGCACCTATGTGATCTCCGGATTGATGGCTGGCCTGGCGGGCATCGCCATCACCATGTTGAGCGGTTCTGGCAATGCCGATATCGGCAACTCCATGACGCTGAACTCCATCACCGCGGTGGTGATCGGCGGCAATGCCATGAGCGGCGGGGTAGGCGGAGTGGCAGGACCGCTCGTCGGCGCCATCACCCTCGGCATCTTCCAGAACATTGTTTCCTTTTCCCATATCAGCACCTGGTGGGAGACGCTGGTCAAGGCGAGCATCATCGTGGTCGCGCTGGCGGCTCCCGGCCTCATTAACCTGGTCAGGCGGAGGAGAGCATGAAGCGGATCTACATCTCCCCGCCGGTCGCTGCGCTGCTGCTGGCGGTCATCCTGTTCCTGCTCTCCGGCCTGCTCCCCAATGGCTACGGCAGCGACCTGCAGGTTGCCAGGTCGCAGGCCACCAATATTTTGCGCCTGGCGGTCTTCCTGGGCGTCATCGCCGCTGGGCAGACGCTGGTCATCATCAGCGGCTCGGAAGGCATTGACCTTTCCTCCGGCTCGGTGGTTACGCTGACCGCCATTCTGACCTATGTGATCGTGAAGGGCCAGGACGACAAGGTGCTGCTGGCGCTTCTGGTCTCGCTGGCGGTAGGCGGGCTGATCGGCTTGCTCAATGGGGCGGGCATCACCTTCCTGAAGATCTCTCCCTTCGTCATGACGCTGGGAATGTCGGGCGTGGTGACGGGGGCGATCCTGGTCATCAACCACGGCAACGTGAGCGGCAAGGTGGCACCCATCATGACCCGCCTGATCGCCCGGCCACTGGCCGCCACTATCCCCATTCCAAATGCCATCATCATCTGGCTGCTCTTTGGCGTCCTGATGTGGCTGCTGCTGGAACGCACCGCTTTCGGGAGGAACCTTTTTGCCATCGGCGTCAACCGTGTCACGGCGCGCCTCTCGGGCGTCAACGTGACCGGCATGAACCTCGCCACCTACGCGCTGGCGGGCGCGCTGGCAGGGTTCGGCGGCTTCCTGGTGGTCGGCAACACCGGCGTGGTCTTTATCGCACTCGGCCAGCCGTTCCTGTTTCCGTCCATTGCCGCGGTAGCAGTAGGCGGGACGCTGCTCTCTGGCGGCAAGGGCAGTTACTGGGGGACCATGGCGGGGGCCATAGTGCTTACCCTCATCACCAGCCTGCTCACAACCATGCAGATGCCCGACTCGGTACGGCGCATGGTGCTGGGAACCACCCTTCTGGTGCTGATTTCCATTTATGGCCGCCAGCAGGCACTGCGGCAATAGTGCCTTCAGCCGGTTTGGACTTGATCAGACAATGGTCTGTGTCATCACATCGATAAAGGAGAGAAATCCATGAGCAAGACTGTCAAAGTCGGCTTGATCGGGGCTGGATTCGTCAGCGATCTGCATGCCTACTCCTTCAAACATTTCGTCAAGGACGCCGAGATCGTGGCGGTCGCCGCGCTGGATGGCGCCGTGGACTTTGCCAGGGAACGCGGCATCCCCTACGCCTTCGATAACTACAACGACCTGTTGAAGATGAAGGAGATCGACGTGGTGACGGTGGCGATCCCCAACTATTTGCACCGTCAGGCCACGGTTGAGGCCGCCCGCGGCAGGAAAACATGTCATCTGCGAAAAACCGCTGTGCGTTACGCTGGAGGAAGCGGATGAGATGATCGAAGCCTGCAAAAAAGCGGGGGTGCTGTTGATGTATGCTGAGGAATTGCTGTTCGCACCCAAATACGTACGCGCCAAAGCGCTGGTCGACGAGGGCGCCGTCGGTGAGCCTTTCCTTGCCAAGCAATCGGAGGAGCATCCCGGCCCGCATATGCCCTGGTTCTGGGATGTGAACCTCTCCGGCGGCGGCGTGATGCTGGACATGGGCTGCCATTCCATCGAATACACCCGCTGGGTTCTGGGCAAGCCTCCGGTACGCAGCGTGACCGCCTTCATGGGCACCTATGTCCATCAAGCGCGTACGCAGGGCGAAGACCATTCCTACGCCATCATTGAATATGAAGGCAACAAGCTGGCCATGATCGAAAACAGCTGGGCCAAGGGCGGCGGGGTGGATGACCGTTGTGAGATCTACGGCAAGAAAGGCCATACCCGTGCTGACCTGCTGCGCGGCAGCTCCCTTTTGACCTATTCTGAAGAAGGTTACGGCTATGCGGTGGAAAAAGCCGGAGCCACCAAAGGCTACACCTTCAGCATGTTTGAAGAGACCTGGAACTACGGCTTCCCCCAGGAGATGCAGCATTTCGTCAACTGCGTGCTGGGGACCGAGACTCCCATGGAGACCGGCGAGGACGGACGCGAAGTACTTAAGATCATGTATGCTGCGTACCAGTCCGCAGGTGAAGGCCGGAAGATCGAATTTCCCTACGACCCGCCGAAGGTAAAAAAGCCTATAGATCTGTGGAAAAAGGTGTGAGAGGAGCCGGCATGACGGGATTGAACAGCAAGACCATCACCTATAAGCAGCTGGCCAAGGTCATTGACCATTCCCTGCTGCGCCCCGAGCTGACCGATGCCGATGTGATCGATGGGTGTGCACTGGCGGCCCGCTATCATACCGCCACAGTGTGTGTTAAGCCCAGCCATGTGCGGTTGGCGAAGGAACAGCTCAAAGATTTAGATGTGATCGTGAGCACGGTCGTGGGCTTCCCGCATGGCAGCAACCTGACCGCGATCAAAGAGACCGAAGCTCAAAAGGCGATGGATGAAGGGGCTCTCGAGCTCGATATGGTGTTGAACATTGGTGCCCTGCGCTCGGGCCGCTCCGACTTTGTGCGTGAGGATATCCGCGCGGTCTGTGATGCCGCGCACGCGTGCGGGGTGAAGGTGAAAGTGATCTTTGAGAACGCCTACCTCACCCGGGAGGAGATCGTCCTGGCATGCAAGCTCAGCGAAGCCGCCGGTGCAGACTGGGTGAAGACCTCCACCGGCTTCGCTCCCAGCGGGGCTACGTTGGAAGACCTGCGGCTGATGCGCGCCAATGTCAGTGAGAAAGTGCAGGTCAAGGCTGCGGGAGGAGTCCGCACACTGCAAGCCCTGCTGGATGTGATCGATGCCGGCGTTACGCGCTGCGGCGCGACCGCCACCGCCGCCATCCTGGACGAATTCAAGGCCCGCCAGCAAGGAAAAAAGATCGAGGCCGGACCGGACGCAGCGCCGGGCGCTTATTAGGAGATCGCAGCATGGTCCAAAAACAACTTACCAAACAATCCATCGGCGTGGGTGTGGCAGGGACGGGTTTTATCGGCCCTGCGCACATCGAAGGTCTGAGGCGCAACGGGATCCCGGTCTTGGGATTGGCCGAAGAGACAACCGACAAAGCCCGGCAAAAAGCGGCCGAGCTGGGCATTCCCCGCAGCTATGGCTCGCTGGATGAAATGTTGGCCGACCCTGATATTGATGTGGTCCATCTGGCCACGCCCAACCATCTTCACTTCCCGCATGCGAAGGCCGCATTGCTGGCGGGCAAACATGTGATCTGCGAGAAACCGCTTGCCATGACCTCAGATCAATCTGGTGAGCTGGTCCGGCTTGCAGCGGAGAAACAGCGGGTCAATGTGGTCAACTTTAACATCCGCATGTACCCGCTGGCGCAGCAAGCGCGCAGGATGGTACAAAATGGGGAAGTGGGCGATCCGTTTATCCTGCAGGGTTCCTATTTGCAGGACTGGCTTTTGTTCCCCACAGACTGGAACTGGCGCCTCGAGCCGGACTTGGGAGGCACTTTGCGCGCTGTGGGCGATATCGGCTCCCACTGGTTGGACCTGCTGACCTTCATCACAGGCTTGCACGTGGACGAGGTCTATGCGGATTTCAAGACCTTCCATCCAGTCCGCAAGAAACCCGCCCGCCCCCTCGAGACCTTCACCGGGAAGATGCTTACGCCCGAAGACTACATTGACCAGCCCATCCACACCGAGGACTATGCCACGATCCTGCTGCATTATGAAAATGGAACCCGCGGGGTGCTGACGGTTTCGCAGGTCTCCTCGGGACGCAAGAACCGCTTGTTCTACGAGATCAACGGCTCAAAAGCCTCGCTGAGTTGGGATTCGGAAAAGCCCAACGAGATGTGGATCGGCAATCGCACCACCCCCAATCAGATCCTGATGAAAGACCCCTCGCTCCTCTCCCCTGAAGCGCGCGCGGTCGTCTCATATCCCGGTGGGCACAATGAGGGCTTCCCCGATACGTTCAAGCAGCTCTATGCCAAGGTCTATGCATACATCCTGGCAGGCGATTACAGCAAAACCCCGGACTTCCCCACCTTCGCAGACGGCCATTACGAAATGCAGGTGTGCGAAGCGATCGAGCGTAGCGCCCGCGAAAAGGTCTGGGTCAAAGTCAAATAGGAGGCATATATGAAGCTCGGATTCTTCACCGCTGCCCTTCCGGACAGCACGCTCGAACAGGCTGCCCAATGGGGTGCAGACAGTGGTTTTCAGGCGATCGAGATCGCCTGCTGGCCGCATGAAAAAGCCACCCGCCGTTATGCCGGGGTCACCCATATCGATGCGGCCACCTTGGACAAGGCCAGGGCCAAAGAGATCCGCGGCATGCTGGATGGTTATGGTCTGCCGATCTCTGCTCTGGGCTATTACCCGAATCCGCTGCATCCCGATGCGGAGCACCGGGAGACGGTCATTTCCCACTTGAAGAAGGTGATCGAGGCCGCAGCCCTGCTGGAAGTCCCTGTGGTCGGCACATTCATTGGCAAGGACAAGAACAAGACCGTACCGCAAAACCTGGAAGCCTATGCAGAGATCTGGCCGCCAATCGTTAAATTCGCAAAAGAGCGCGGTATCAAGATCGGGATTGAGAATTGCCCGATGATCTTTTCCCTGGACGAATGGCCCGGAGGCAATAACCTGGCCAGTACGCCCGCCATCTGGCGTAAGATGTGGGAGATCATCCCGGATGACAACTTCGGCTTGAACCTCGATCCTTCCCACCTCGTCCTGCAAATGATCGATTATGAACGTGTAGTGCGCGAGTTTTCGAGCCGGATTTTTCATGTGCATGCCAAAGACCTTCACATCGATCGCGAGGGGCTGTATAACAACGGCGTGCTTTCGCAGGGCATGGGCTGGCAGGTCCCGCGCCTGCCGGGTCTGGGGGATATGGATTGGCCCCGGTTTTTCTCTGCGCTCACTGCTGCCCGCTATGATTATGTAGTCAGCATCGAGCACGAGGACCGCGTCTACGAGGGCGATGAGGAGCTGGTCAAGCGCGGCTTCTATCTCTCGCGTGATGTGCTCAGGCCGTATTTTCACTGATCAAATCCTGCAATAAATGATCTTATTCACCCCTTTCGGCAAGCAGGGAGGGGTGAATTTATAAAAAGGCGCAACATGAAACCATATATCGGTTGCGATCTCGGAGGCACCAACCTGCGGGCAGCCCTGGTGGATGTGGAAACCGGCGCAGTCGTGCACCAGATGAGCAGTCCCACGCTGGCGCGTGAAGGCCACGCCTCCGTCATGCAGCGGATGGGCGATCTGTGCCTGCAGGTGATCGGTGCGGCGGGCCTGCAGCGCGGGGAAGTGGGCGGGATCGGCATCGGCGTTCCGGGCGTGCTCGACCTCGATAAGGGCGAAACCCTGTTCCTCCCCAACCTGCCAGGGACATGGCCGCATGTCCCTTTGCGGGAAACGATTGCTTCGCTGACCGGCCTCCCCACGGAACTGCTCAATGATGTCCGCTCCATTACCAACGGTGAGTGGCGCTTCGGTGCGGGAAGGGGAGTGGATACGGTTGCAGTGTTCGCGATCGGAACCGGGATCGGCGGAGGACTGGTGATCAATGGCAGGCTCCATCTGGGGATCGGCGGAACGGGCGGCGAGCTGGGCCATATGACCATAGACTTCAATGGCCCGACATGCGGGTGTGGGAGTAAGGGCTGCCTGGAGGCTCATGCTTCCGGGCCAGCCATTGCTGCCATGGGGATGAAGGCCGTGACGCAGGGGCTGACCACAACCCTCGCGGCGCTGTGTGATTATGACCTGAACCGCATCACCCCGGAATTGATTGCAAAGGCCGCCCGTGAAGGTGATGAGATCGCCCGCGGTATTTTCGAGCAGGCAGGCTTTTACCTGGGTATTGCCGCGGCAAGTATTTGTACGGCCATTGGGCCGAGGCGGATCATCATCGGCGGAGGAGTGGCCCAGGCTGGGAACCTGCTGCTGGACCCGATCCGCCGGACGCTGCGCGAACGGGTCCATGTGATGCCGGTCGAGCAGGTCGAGGTGCTGCCCTCGCAGTTGGGGGATACTGCCGGTGTGATCGGCGTAGCCTGTTGGGCAGCTGACTCTGCCCGGGTTTAAATCAGGCCAAAGAGAAAAGGTGCCGGAATCGGGAAAGAATACTCGCGCCATAATCCGACAAAAAGATTAAAACCGCCCCGCGATGCTTGCGACATCCGGGGCGATGGACTAACCAAACCGGGTGGCTGAGATTCTTCTATTGCAGGTATTGCAGCAACCCCGCAAGTTCGCCCTCCTTATCTACTTCCTCCCCACCCTGGTTCTTGAATTTCAGCGAGTGCGCAATCTCGGTTACCGTTCGAACGATGTGATCCGGGACGTTTGTGGGGATCTCGGCGTCGATCTTGATGGCGACCATCCCGTTGGCGTTCACCCAGGCCCAAAGTCGCGGCCAAACTCGAGCACTACCCCGAAATCCCGGGAACAGGGAGGAATAATGATCCAGGGTAGTGTTATCATCGCCCCATGAACTCCACCGCCCTTCGTGTTAGCACCCTGGCGTTCTTCCAGGGCGTCCATCCCAACATCACCTTTATCAAGTAGTCCCCTGGCAAAACCCAATTGAACTAACAGCCAGGCTTGATTCAGCGGCGAATTTATCCCTCTGCGGAATTCGCTTGTCAGACTTGAGAGCGGGTTGCAATATCAAGGGTACAAGTGATTTGCCTGAATTATTTGATGGCGAAAAGTCCCCCTTTCCCAGTTACCATCTTGGATCATTGCTGCTAATGATCGTAAAAACAAATAATTATTTCAAACACCAGTGCAGGAGAACATCCGGGCGCTGGAATTCGGCCTGCTGAACAGCGAGCAGATGAAGAAGATTGATGAGATATTTGAACGTGTCCCGGCGAACTCATAACGCTGGAACTGCCCAAGCCCAGTCTGGTTTGGATGGAGGTCCTTGTGCCAGGCTATTTTGCAGCATTGACGATCATTCTCATGCTTGGAATGGTAGGAACCCGTGTCTTGCTGTTGAGAAGGAGGGGGATAGCGGCGATGCAATTTGGAAAAATCGACAGGACGGATTTCCTGATCCCGCCTTTTGCCCTGTTCTATTTCTATCTCATAATTGCCCATGCATTCAACCTTCCCACCCCGAGCAGACAGGTATTCTTCCATTCCACAATCATCTCATGGACCGGAGTCCTGCTTTGCCTGGCCGGGCTGTCATTGTTATTGTGGAGCCTGGTTTCTTTTGGGCGGAGTTTTCGAGTGGGTATTGATATAAAGAATCCCGACCATCTGATCACAAGCGGGGCTTTTGCCTTCAGCCGCAATCCCATTTACGTGGCGTTTGCCATGATCCTGCTGGGCCAATTCCTGATCTTCCCAAATTGGATTCTTTTAATATTTATATGCGCAGGTACATGGCTTTTCCACCGTCAGGTGTTACGGGAAGAGAATTATTTAAGGCAGCATTATGGCGCGGAGTATCTTGAGTACTCCCATCACGTTAGAAGATATTTGTGATTAGATAAGGGGATGGATGACGGTTTGATCGCCGGGTATTTCCTGAAAAATCAGGCCGTGCCAGGTTATGATAAAATTTTCAGAGAAAGGAATTTAGAGGTAGACCTATGTCATTCCAAGCTTATTTAGATAAGGTTGAAGAGATCACAGGGAAAGCGCCAAAGGAGTTCGTTGCCGAGGCCAAGAAAAAGAAACTGACAAAACAAAAAGACATCATTGAATGGCTGAAAGCGGATTATGGTTTGGGACTTGGGCATGCCAGGGCGATCGCCTATGTCATTCTGAACGGCCCCGAATTCACGGTGAAGCAGACCACCGGCCCTCACCGTGATGCGACCGGGACTCTAAATTTAGAGGGAAAGAAAGCTGCGAAAAAGAAACCGGCAAAATAGTTGGACCTTTCAGATTCCATCCATGACCATTTCCCTCGCCTATCCCAACATTGCGTTTATGAAATAGACAGCAGCAATACTCTGTTGAACTAACCGCAAGGTTTGTTTTGGGGGCAAACTTGTCCCTGGCTAATGTGTTTTTTCCAGCCAACCAAAATAAACAACTGGCATGAGACCCAAAGCGGGGCAGGTTTTACAGCTTGCCCCGTTTTCGTCCAGGTGTCTACCGTGCCTATTGGAAATCTTCGGTTGCCATTTGAAATTCATCTTGTTCAGGAGGCATTTATTCCTCTAACGCCAGGGCGATAGCCTGTTCGGGTGACATCGCGTGGCCCTCCGACCATGCGGACGCATAAACTTCCTCCCCAAGTTGAGTACGCGCCTGGGTCAATAGATGCGGCATAGTCCCTCTGATAGGTCGGGGAGAGCGGCTCGTTGATCGCTTCGCGCCAGGCGGATGCGGCACCCCAAAGACGCGCCGCTCGCTTCGCATCCCCCAGCGCAGCGGCAACCAATGCCAGCGCTTCCAGCGAGAACGGTGGGCCGAACTTATCTCCTGAACTCTGATAAAGGGACAGGGATTCTTTAAACATTCCTGTTGCACGCTTGTAATCAGCGCGCAGACGTGCCACATCCGCCAAACCGCCAAGCGACCAGGCCATCAGGTAGTGATCCCCCAACTCCTGGGTGAGGCGCAAACTCTCTTCCCAGCTTGTGGCGGCGCGCTCAATATCTCCCATCCTGAACAATGGATCGCCCAACCAGAGGAGTGCGTAGGCGATCCCCCAGCGCTCTCCAGTTGTCCGAAGCAGGCGCAAACTTTCTTCGAACGACTCTATTGCCTCCTCTTCCTTGCCGCCACGGTGAAGGCTCGCGCCCAGGTCAGTGAGTGCCAGGCCTGCGCCTCGATTGTCTCCAATTTCTCGATATAACTTAATGCTTGATTCTGCAAAGGCTCTGGCTCGAATGTAATCGCCTGTATCCGTTGAAAGGATGGATGATGCGCGCAGCGCTTTCGCTCGCTCCTTTCCCTGGGTGCCGATGCCAGATGCAAGGATTTTCTCCAGCCATAGGTTGCCTTCGCTTAAATGACCCTTACTGTGCCAGAACCATGCCAGCGCCCCTGCCATTTTCAGTCCCGCTTCGATTTGATTGCTTTCAAGCGACCATGCCAACGCGACCCGCAAGTTATCATGGTCCAACTCCAATCGATTCTTCCAGTCCTGTTGCCCGGCGCCAAATAAGTACGGCTCTGCCTCCTCCGCGACGCGGAGGTAATAATTAAGATGACGATCTTGAATCAAGTTCGATTCTCCGGTCTCATTCAGTTTATCTCTGGCATACTGACGGATTGGCTCAAGAAACCGGTAACGCGTTTGATCTTGCTGTTCGACGAGCAGCAGTGATTTGTCCACGAGGCGTGAAAGCGCATCGAGAATCGATTGATTTGAATCCAGAAGCGCCACCGATTCGAGCGCATCCAATGTAAAACCACCAACAAAGACGGAAAGTTGTCGAAAAAGTTCTCTTTCCGTTTCTGTCAGCAGCTCATAGCTCCAATCCAGAGCCGCGCGCAATGTTTGTTGTCGTGAGGGCGCAATTCGACTACCGCTGGTTAACAATGCGAAACGGTCATCGAGCCGTGCAGCGATTTGCTCTATTGATAACGTCTTGACGCGCGCGGCAATCAGTTCGATGGCTAATGGCAATCCATCGAGTTGTGAGCAGATGGCTGCGACGGCCCGGATGTTTTTGGCGTTCAGTGCGAAATCGGAACGAACTGCGCGGGCACGCTCGGCAAACAGCACCAGAGCTGGAAACTCCGAAATGGTTCCTATGTCAACGACAGAGTTCTCTTTTGGCATGTCCAGTGCAGGTACCGAATAAAGCCATTCACCAGGGATTCGTAGCGCTTCGCGGCTGGTGGTGAGGATTTTTAAGCGGGAGCAGGCCGAAAGGAGGGAAGAGGCGAGCGGAGCTACATCGTCGATCAGGTGCTCACAGTTATCCAGCACGAGCAGCATTCGTTTGTTTGCGATGCCTTCGATGAGACGTTCCTCGGGAGACAGGTTATTCTTTTCAATATATCCAAGCGCTTGCAGGGTGGCAGAAGGTATCAAGGATGGCTGATCCAGCGGAGCCAGCGCGACAAAGAAAACACCATCGGAGAACTCGGCCAGTGACTTGCTCGCTGACGCGATACTCAGGCGCGTCTTCCCGATCCCCGGCGCGCCGATCAAGGTAACCAGGCGGATATCTGGATTGGTCAAATAGTCTTGGACAGCCGCAATATCCTTATCCCGCCCAATTAAGGAAGTAAAGGTTGCCGGTAAATTCGAACGGGGTTGTTGGGGTAGTGCTGGTGTTGAGACGCGCCAGGGGGCTTCTTCGTCCCCCAGGCTGGGAGCAGATCTCCAGTCGCCACGTGCAAACCGTAAAAAGGCTGTTCTTTCAGTCGTGGGAATCTTGAAGATTTCAGCCAGCAGCTCAGCAATCTGTGCTGAGGGATGCCGTTCTTCTTCTTCAAGTTTACGAATGGTTGATACGGAACACCCGACGCGGTCAGCCAGAGCTTCGCGAGTGAGATCGAGCGCCTTTCTCTTGAGCCTGAGCCAGTAGCCAAACGAATGTTGTTCTTGCATCAATTTCTAAATCAACAGGTTCGATTCAGATTACGAATAAGTGACACTTTTTGTGGCATTTATTGCCACCAAACCGAAAGGGCGATTTGCTACAGTATGGGCATAGTAGAGACCAATCCGGGTTTCTGAAAACATTATAACTGGTTGAACCAGAAAGGAGATCAAAATGTATACCAATCGTTTTCTTATTGTTCTTGGTGTTCTGTCTCTGTTATTGGTCGCGATGGTGATTTCATTCCCAGTCTCCAATACGCCAACATCAGCTGAGCGTGGTCGAGCTGCTGATGCGACACGCTGGACGGCAATGGGAGAGTACTACGAGAAGTTGGAGGCATCCCAGCTTCAACGCAGCCGAGCCGCTGACGCGACACGCTGGATGGCTATGGGTGAGTACTATCAGAATCGGGCTGAGACTGGAAATCTTACACGTTCCCGCACAGCAAATACTGCACGGTGGGAAGCCATGGGTCGTTACTATCAGCAATTTGGCAGCGGTGCCAGCCTGAACTTGCACCGAAGCCGAGCCGCAGACACCGCACGCTGGACGGCGATGGCAGAGTACTATCAGAAACTGGCCAAAGCTGAGGCGCAAAATCTGGCACGCGCTCGAGCCGCTGATGCAGCCCGATGGACAGCGATGGGCGAATATTATGCTCAATTCGGTGCCACCAGGCCCTGATCCATTGCCGGACTGAAATGAGGCTGAACGAAAACCTGATCCGAGTGCAGGAGGAAGTTGACCTCGGCAAGGCTGGGATCGTTCAGCCTTGCCGAGAACGCATTCGAAAGTGCCTGGTTGCCCCGTGCCACCAAGGATCATTACATCGCCGAACTCAAGGCTTATGCTGGCTAGCGATAATCATCTCGTCTTCACGGGTCAGAGAACGTCCTAACCAAGGGCACAGAGCCGACGCGGTGACCCACGTCGGCTCTATGCTTTTCCACTCACATGACAGTTCAGGGCAAAAGCTAAAAGGAAATTACCTGACGCAGTGATATTATCACTCTATGACCACAGCCACCGTCCAGGCCTGCGCAAATATCGCCTTCATCAAGTAGTCAGACAAGAAACTCGATTGAACTAACTGCAAGGTTTGTTTTAGTTCAGGGGAAATCATTAGCCGATTTGTTTTTTTTCTTAGGCGATCCAGAACAGAAGGAAACTAGAAGTAGGGATGAAGTTAGGGGCTACTGGAAATTTGATACGAACCTGAAGCAAAATTGACTTCCAGCATCGCCCAGGCATTGCCATTGTCCCAGCGCAAGGTAATTTCAGACTCCCCAGTTTCAGGCAAGCTGAACGTCCCATCAAAAGCTGGATGCTGATTACGAAAGCGTATTAAACCGAACAAAGATTGAACGACGGGGCGCTGAAGCGCTTGATCAATCTCTTCGGCTGTGAAGCAGTGCCTGTTGATATCCCGCCCGACACCACTCTTTGCCAGTAAAGCCATGTCATTTTCACCTGCGAGCAAGCCTACATAATAGACCTGCGGTACACCAGGAGCAAAGAATTGAATTGCACGCGCCAACAAGTAATCACGATCGTTCCGTCCAAGGGCGTCATAAAACGTGCAGTTGACCTGGTATAGATCAAGGTTGGAGGCTGCTGCACCGGTAGCCTGCCGACTTTGCCCGTTACTGTTAACGTGGATTCTTTCCACCAGGGCATCCAGTTCTTCCGGGGGAATCAAACCGGGGTGATTGTGCGCGTCTGTGCTATCTGAACCGATATCGATTATGCCAATACCGTCGTGTGTATCCAGCACGGTGATGGCATTGCGAGGGCTGATCGCCAGCCATTGTTTCAGATAACGAGCTGTTCGGTTGAATATGGCATGCAATACAAGAGGCGGCAGTGCAAAATCATAGACGCGATCCACTTGACGAGCAATTTCGATCTGCCTGCGAAAATAGGAATGGATTTCGACGAGTACTTCGATCTCCAGGATTGCAGCCTGCCGGGCAAGGGTTTCAATAAAGGCAAAGGTCTCCGGGATCATGAAACAACTGCTTCCGGCTTTTTTGACTGCAAATCCAATGGCATCCAGCCGCGCTATTCGAATGTTATTCTCATGCAGCGTTTGCAGCACCGATTTCAGATACGCCTGACCATGTGGATGATTTACATTGATATCAATCTGCTGTTTGGTGAAGGTTGTCCATAGCAGGCGTTTTTTGCCGTTTTTCAATGTAACATAGGAAAAAGGCAAACCGGGGCGGGGGCGATATATGATCAACAAGTCAGCTTCGGTAGCGCCGTTTGGAAAGATACTATCCATGGTCAGGAACATGCCGTTATAGATGGAATCATCGCCCTTTTCAGAATAGTCCATGAATTGTGGAGAGGCAGAGGATACGTGGTTGACGATCAAGTCGGCCATCAGATCCACATCCTGCCCCAACGCTTTGATATCTGCCCAATTCCCAAGGCGAGGATCGATTTGAGTATGATCGATGGGATCGAAGCCAGCATCGACACCATGAATGGGGTAATAAAATGGGAGGATGTGTACGCCACCAAACAACCCTGCCAGTGGTCCTTTGAGTAATCGGTGTAATTCTGTGATATTGCTTCCGCCCAGGCGGTCTGCATATGTGATTAGTTGTACTTTATTCTTCATGATATTGATCTTCGATGGCATGTCGGATCTGGGCGGCCGAACCAGAAACGAGCGATGTTGACAATCAAATCTTCCAGATTAAAGAAATAGTAACGATCACCGTACTTATCCACGCATAGCCTCCACTGCTCAGAAAAAAAACACATATACAACCGCGAGGAGAATTGCGTCCAGCCAAGGGTTTTTTTCAATTTCCAAACTTAGATTTCCTTCCACTCGCGGCAGGATGCGGTTGAGCGAGCGCTGGGCTTCACGTTCGATGTTTTGAGTTTAAATCATAGGTTACTGGATAAAGGGCAATAGTACCGACAGCGAAATCGCATCTACAATCCTATGATGAATTGAAAAGCCTGATCGTACCAACCCGGCAAAGGCTCATGTCCAAAGTCGGGATAGATTGCTATTTTCTTAGGCGAGGTAAGCTTGTTGTATACAGCAAACTGTGTGGAGGGAGGGCAGATTGTGTCCATCAGGCCAATTCCCCAGAGCACTTCTGCCTGGACACGAGGAGCCAAAAATTGAATGTCAATGTAACCCAGCGTTTCGAAGATGGTTGCTTCAAGTGTATGCATGGGATCTGAATGACGGAAGTATTCCTGCAGTTCTTGGTAGGCATCTTTTGCGTAATCCATTTCCCAAACCCGCATGTAGTCGCTCAGGAAAGGATATAACGGCGCGGCACGCTGGATGCGAGGCTCTAAGGCCGCGCAAGCTATGGTCAGCGCACCACCCTGGCTGCCGCCCGTGACGCAAACCCGGTTCGCATCCACATCGGGCATTTCCATAACAATCCGGGCGAGCTGGGCTGTATCAAGGAATATTTGTCGAAAGAGCATTCTTTGAGGGAAACCCCGCAGCGCATCATCCAACCCACGGATGATATGCCCATGAAGGGTATTGCCGGCAACACTTCCACTATCTTCTGATAATCCCGCCTGACCCCGGCAGTCTAGGGCAGCGACAGTAAAACCTGCACTGACATAGCCAAGCTTATCGAACCAGTCACCAGAATCGCCTGTATAACCATGAAATAACAGCACAGCAGGATGGGGGGATGGTGCATTCACGGGACGCAACAATTTGGCATGTATACGTGCATTCCCCACACCTGTAAAAAACAAATGAAAACACTCAACATTTGGTGCCTGAAATTCAGCCGGGATTAATTCGACTTTGGGATCGATCAGTCGCATTTCAGCCAGGCTCTTATCCCAAAACGAATCGAAATCGGATGGACATGGATTCTTCCCTGGATATGTTTTTAGCTGTTCAATGGGTAGATCAAAGGTTAAGGGCATTTTGTGCTTGTCCTATGGTATGAGTTCTATAAGGGATAACTGCGGCTCATCCCTTGACCGCGCCTTGGAGCAACGCCATGATGATCTGGCGCTGAAAGAGCACGAAGACGATGAGGGTGGGTACCAAAATCAGGATCGTGCCGGCGCACAGCAGGGGGACATCGGTCGCGTAGTGTCCCTGGAACGCCCCCAGCGCACCGGCCATTGTTCGCTTCGTTGGGTCCTCGACCAGCACCAGCGCAAGGAGAAACTGGTTCCACGTCCAGATGGACATGAGGATCCCGAGCGACGCGATCGGCGCTTGCGCGAGCGGTACGTGGATGCGCCAGAACAGGTCCCAGGTGGTGGCGCCATCAACACGGGCCGCCTCCGAGATCTCGGCTGGCATGTTGACGAAGTGAGCGCGCATCCAGAAGACCGCAAAGGGCATGTACAAGGCGATCAGCGGCAGCACGATCGCGAGCCGGGTATTATAGATCCCCATCGCCCGCTCCAGGAAGTAGATTGGGATGATGATCCCTGGGAACGGGAGCGTCAGCCCGAACACGAACAGGAAGAGGAGCATGTTCGCGCCACGAATGCGCAGGAGACCAATGGCGAACCCAGCCATCGTCGAGATGACTAGTGCAACCGGCACCACGGCCATCACGATGAATGTGCTTGACATGATGAGCGCCGGCATCTGTGCTACACGGAACGCCTCTACGAAGTTGCCCCACTGTGGGTCCGCGGGCCATTCGAGTCCGCCGGGCACGGTCCCCGATGGATGCAAAGCGGTCATGAAGATACTAATGAAGGGCAGGATCGTGAAGGCCATCAGCGCCACGAGCAACGATCTGCCTGCCCAGATCTCGGTACGATTCGATTCTCATTGTGCACTCTCTGACCGGCTTAGGCGCTGGATTGGGAGGATTACCACAATGACCAGGATCATGAGTATAACGGCCAGAGCAGAAGCAAGTCCCACCGCTCGCTGGGTGAACGCAAGGATGTAAATCTGGAGCCCCGGGACCGCCGTCGAGTTGCCGGGCCCGCCGGCTGTCGAGACGTAGACGATGTCGAATGCGGCCAGCGCGGCGATCACCGTGACGGTCAGGCACACGCCGATCTCCTGCCTGAGAAGTGGGACGGTGATCGCGACGAACTCCGTGAACCAGCTTGCGCCGTCGATCCTCGCCGACTCATAGAGGGCTGGATCGATCTTCGATATGCCGGTTGACAGCAGGACGGTACAGAAGCCGAGTAGTACCCAGATACCGATGATGCCGACAGCCGAGAGCGCCCAGTTGAAGTCGCCCAACCAGGCACGGGTAATCGCCCCGAGCCCAATGGCCTTGAGAATCTGGTTGACCAGGCCTGAAAGAGAAAACAGCCAACCCCAAATGATGCCAGCAGCGACGAGGGCTATGACTTGAGGCAGGAACAGAACGGTCCGGGCGATCTCCCCGAACCGCTCAGTTGCCACGCGGTGGATCAGGCTCGCAACGACAAGTCCGAGCATTACCGGAATGAAGCTGAACCACACAACCAGCCAGAATGCATTGAAGACCGTCCCGATCAGATTGGGAACCTGGAAGACGGTCACGTAGTTCTTCAACCCGACCCAGGTCATAGGACCGGTACCATTCCAGCGATAGAACGAGTAAAGAATGGTCAATAGGAAAGGCACGAGCACGAAGACCGCGTACATGAGCAGCGCGGGCAAGACGAACAGCCAACCCACAAAGGTCTCCCGGCGGGCCCGTTTGCCAAGGTAGGTCCGCCGGGAGACTGCAAGAGCCGCAGGGCGATTATCTGACGTCATAATCGTTGTCACCTTCGATCTGATAGGCGCAGGCATCGCCCTGCGGCCGTTATCTCTACTGAGCGAGTTCTCGCAGGTACTCGGCTTGGACGGCTTTTAGAAGACCGGCAGCGTCTTGCTGTCCGCCGACCATCTTCTGGAGTTCAGGCGTCCACCCTTGGGCGAAGATCGAGCTCGTCGCGTTGGCGATGAAATCCATCGCGCCGCCGTCTGCACCCATCACTGGTCCGGCAGCGAGGGTCTCGGTCGTAACCGAGCCGGCAGTAACACCTGGCATCGTGGCATCCGCAGGCCCACCGGGGTTGGAGCCGCCGACGGCGACATCGATCTCGCGAGCTTTGGAGTTCGTAGCGACCCAGTTAAGGAAGAACGCGGCGCAATCCGGGTGCTGCGCCTTGGCTGCTATACCAAAGGTCAATGGGGCGGACATGGCTGCATAGCCACCACCGGCCTCTGCAGGCGGCATCAGGAAGAACCCAACATTTCCGGGCAGGTCCTTGTCGTACCCGGCGTTCTGCCAGTCACCGTTGAAGGTGAAGACCCCCTCGCCTTTGCCGAAGCGGGCGGCAGCATCCGTGTACTCGATTGCGTTGATGTCAGCCGGGAAGTAGCCGTTCTTGATCCACTGCTCCAGATGCTGGGCAGCGGTGAGGTTCGTCGGCGTGTCGATCGTCGCGCCCTTCTTCCCGAAGATCCAGTCGTTGATAGGCCCGACCGGGCCATAGGCGGCCATGAGGTTTTGGAGCGGGAAGGCGAGCCCCATACCACTCTTGGCGCTGCCCCACATCATGATTGGCTGGAGCCCTGCTGTCTTGGCTTTGGCGAGCAGGTCCTCGAACTCAGCAACTGTCTTGGGCGGCTCAGTCATGCCGATCTGCGCTGCCAGCGTTTTGTTATAGAAGACACCGGTCAGACTGTAGTTAAGGCCCATGGCATAGAGCTTGCCGGAGCCGCGCACGCCATCGGCGTCAATGCGGTTCTGGTTGAGTTGCGGCACCGGCCAGTCGTTCCATCCGAAAGCAGTGGCGTAGGAGTCAAGGTTCAACAGCAACCCATCCTTGGCGAACGAGACCATCGTCGGTAGCCGGAGTAGATCTGGCGCATTGTCGCTCGCAAGTACAAGCGGCGTCGAATTGATCAGGTTCGCAAACTGATCCTGGCTGATATCCCAGGTGACGTTCGGGTACTGCTTGGTGAACTCTTCAGCAAGCTTGAAGGGCAGATCGAAGCCGGTCTCAAAGGAGGCCTTGAGTACGACAGGATCTGTTCCGCAGCTTGGACTGGCGGCCGCCGGAGCTTCTGTTGCAATGGGGGCCTCGGTGGCAACCTGAGTGGCGGGAGCCTCTGTTGCGGCAGGAGCAGCAGTTGTTGCTGGCGCCCCACAAGCAGAAAGAAGCAGGGAGGTCAGAACCAGCAGGCTGGCCAAAGACCATAACAGAGATTTCTTATTCATTTCTCTTTCTCCTTTTAACAGCTTGAGTATGGATTAGATCTGCTCATCAAGTTTTCGTTTTTTGGAATTGGATTACATCAGACCTCCTGAAGCTTGAATGTCGAAAGAGAACACAGCGATCGTGTTAGTGGTATCTTGAAAGCACTTTCATAACGAGTATACAATTTTCCAATAGTAAAGTCAATGTCCAGTCTTTATGCCGTTTGGCGTTCTATTAATGTCAGGGAAAGCTTGACATGTCTCGGTGTTCTGGAAGGCGCTGCTATCTGGGCAAACAATATTTCCACCGCCAGCTTTCCAAACTCATCCAGGTGCTGAGAAATAGTTGTGAGGTCCGCATATTCGGCCATATCCAGATCATCGAAACCAATGACGGCCAGTTGTTCCGGCACTTTGATATTCAATTGGCGTGCAGCCTTGAGCACCCCTAATGCCTGGAAATCTGTTGCCGCGAAAATTGCCGTTGGAGGATCAGGAAGATTCAACAACTCTTTGGCAACTTGACGTGTTTGTTCCTGCGAATAAGGGGCAAGACGAACGAACGTGTCAGGCAGCTTGATCCGAGCCTCCTTCAGCGCCCTCCTGAAATCCACTTAAACGTAAACTTACGGGGTGAATGGAATACTCGGGCAAATCGGTGTCGCCTAAAAAAGCGATTCTGCGATGGCCTTTCCCCAGCAAATAGTTGGCTGCCATATATCCACCTTCCACATCGTCAATCTCAACACAATTCAGTTTGGGATGTGGGTATTCAACGAGGACGGTAGGCAACCCATGATCAATCAAGCGGCGTACCTGAGTATCATCTACTGGCAACGAGAGAATAATCAGCCCATCCAGATTTCCGGTCAATGGCAGGCTGGATAGATATCCTTGTAAATGATCATTGGAATCAACGGTATAAATAACCAATTCGTAATTCTCAGAGGATAAAGTCTCAGCAATCCCTCGTAACCGCTGTATAAAAGATGGCGCAGTAAAGAAAGGGACTAATCACACCAATTCGTCCGGTATGCTGCATGGCACGTGCTCGAGCTTCGGCTTTGGGGACAAAACCCAATTCATCGATCACAGCCAGTACTTTCTCTCGAGTTACGGAATTTACTTTGTCTGGGGCATTGAGCATGCGGGAGACAGTTGTAATGCTTACGCCGGCGTGCCTGGCAACATCATAGATGGTAGGCTTTTTTGAAGCAGGCATATAAGTTCCTCGAGTGAAAGATAAAATGAAAGCACTTTCAGTTTAACATATCAAATGGAAGTGCGTCAATAGGGAAAGAAGATTATCAGTCAAACAGCTTTAGTCGACTGCGACAGTTGTGCCCATTGTGTCCATATTTATGAAGCAAATTGAATGCAGTACTTCCGCCAGATGCACGGCCCGGATCTTTTTGCCCCTGCCTAACTCGCCATCGTATGAGCCAGCTTTAAGATGCAATAACTGGTTCGTATCAGGCTGGGTAGGAGAGTGGTGTCATGAATATATGACCACAGCTACCGCTCAAGCAAATCCCAATATAGCGAAGGCGATGTTGGGATGGGCGATGGAAGTGGCTGTACCACAAGGGGATGATATTGTCATGGGGTGATAATATCATCATTAGGAAGTTAAGCTGCACATATCGAGCTGAGGCAGCTATGCACACTATTCAAACAAACATGCGTGTGACGGGTGAGTTCCACCGCCCATCCCATCACACGCATGAAGTCCTTAGAAGCTGAGCGAGGCCGCCCCTGAGACCAGGTACTCGACTGCATTGGCGGCGGTAACAATCCGGGCCCCCTCCACCAGATCTGCATCGGTGATTCCGCGCGGTTTTGCGCAAGCCCCACAAACCCAAATTTGCCCGCCATTGCTGACAAATGACTGCATCACTTCCTGCAACGGCTGGAACCCTTCCTTGCAGATATTGTCCGCATAGCCGCGGGTGGCATTCCGCACGCCTTCGATGGTTAATAGCACCACCGCCTCCTGGTCAGCAGAAGCCGCCACGTTTCCCACCACGAACGCCAGCGTGGCCCGTTCAGGATCCTCCTGTCCATGCGTGCAGTTGATCATAAGCTTTGCCATTTGTAAATCTCCTTTTTGTAAATTGATCATTTTTTCTTCACGAAGAAGCGCAGTTCCGGTCCCTCGTTATCGATCACTTTCAGCAGGGTATTTCCCGAGAGGCGGCTCCAGGCTTCAATATCATTAAGGGCAGAGGGATCATCGACGCGAACTTCCAGTACTTGCCCGGATTGCATCCCGCGTAATTTTGCGCGGATGGCTGGAGTCAACACTGCACAGGTCGAGCCGGTGTTCGCCGCCCCGATATGGAACTCCAACAATCCGTCTCGAGCGGAATCCTGCTCTTGAAATCGCGATGCAACTACCGGCGCAGCCTGAGCCTTCATCCCGCCCGGCTGGAATCCGCTGCACAATAACTGCAACTGTTCCACCCGACCATCCTTCAACGTGCAAAACAACTGCTGCTCGATATCAAACCAGTCATCATGCTCCTGAAGATGGAAGCGATAGAAAATTCCCAGCCGCTCACCGACTCGTTCGACCCGGCTTGCCTCCACCTGGAAATTGGTGCATTCGCCAAACCACTGGCGATACTTTGCCACCAGGTCACTGGCGCTCTCCAGAGTTATCGAACGTGTCGGTGTAAGTAAGCGACTGTTTACCTCCGGCAGACAGAATTGTTCCAGGCGATCCAGAGTCCCGGTGAGGATGGTCTCGATCCAGTCTTCACCTAATCGCTGCAAGCGCAACCGCTCAACTCGTTCGTTTTCCATTTCCATCTCAAACATCGTGCATCCTTTACTCTTCCGGCTAAATTGCCTTTCAGTTGATTAAAACAAGAATACCCGCCGGCAAGTTGAAATGCCACGGGAGAATTCCCCATCTTAGGGAATCGCATTCCCTATTTTGGATGTTTGAATTTAGAGAATATTTTTTTGACGGGCCGCCGCGGCGGCTTCAGATCGGTTCCGCACTTGCAACTTGGCCAGGATGGCTGAAACGTGGTGATCCACCGTCTTTGGTGAAATGTACAGGCGCTCCGCGATCTCAGAATTGCTTAGTCCCTGCACCAACAGTGCCAGGGTTTCCATTTCACGGGTTGTCAGCCCTTCAGGGTTGGCACGAGTGGAAGCCCGCGCACCGCGCGGCAGCCCCTTTACCCCGCGCTCGAGCATCTTCTCGCGCACCCTATGAGCCGCAGGGCGGGCACCCAATCCTTCGAAGATCTCCAAGGCAGCGCGCTGGGCGTCCGGGTCGCCTTCTGCCAAAGCCAGTCCGCGCTCGAAGGGACATCCTATCTGCTCCCAGCCCGCGGCCGCCGCACGCCAGTCCCCTGCAATCATTGCCCGGTAAACCAGCGGAATTTCACTTTCCCGCGCTATCGTTCCTCCAGCCCGCCGGTTCCAGTACACCATGGTGCCCAGTTGGTAATCATCCCGGGCCGCATAGGCAACCTTAAATGCCGGTTCGAGCTCCACCAACACCTGCGCAGGCTGGTCATTCCACCAGCTTGCTTCTGCCCGGGCTACTGCCATGGGACAGATGCGCTGGAATTCGCCGGTCGGTAATGCCAGATCGCGGGCCTGATCGAGCCAGTGGGACGCCTGCGGGTCTCCCTGCCGGGCTTTCAGATGGCCCAACGTTGTGATCGCCGGCAGCGCGATGACCGCCGAACCGGGGTGCAGCCGCAGCACTTCTTCCGCATCGGCCTGCGCCTGAGCCCAGCGACCCTGCTCGAAGAATGAACGTGCCCGCCAGCCTCTCAGGTAGACACTGTACGAATCCATGTCGCGGTCAGTAGTATAGGTCAGTCCATCCTGCAGGTAACGCTCTCCCAATGCGTAATCCCGATCCTGGATCGCGCGCGTGGCCAGAATGGCGTAACAGCGCGCCCCATGATCGTGCATTTCATTTTCTTGCGCTATCCGTAAAGCTCGTTCCAGCCTGGCTCGCCCACTTTCCTCCTTGATGAACAGCTCCGCCGCCCCAATATTCGTCAGGGCGTGGATGGTGATCTCCGTGTCTTGTAGGATTTCGGCCAATTCGAGCGCTTTTTTACCCCAGCTGATTGCGGCTTCATTTTCCTCTGCCAGCATGTGTAACTGCGATCGGTTGCTGTAGGCCATCGCCAGTTCCTTGCCTTTTGTCAGAGGTTCCAGGGTTGCGATAGCTTCACCGGCAAAGCGTTCGGCCATAGCTTTATTGCCTTGAAACCAGTACAGGCGCGAAAGCCAGCGCAAACCATCCCCCACCTGCTCAGGTTGTCCGACCTGCCGCCAGAGATCGGTCGCCTCCTGGCGCGCCTGGATGGCTGGGTCAATCTGCCCGGTCAGGTAATTCTCGAACGAGAGGTGGTTCAGCAGGCGGGCCTGTTCTTCAGGTGGGAGCTGGTGACGGTAATGCAGGGCAGCCTCGTAATAGCGGGACGCTTCCCGGTGTGCACCATGTTGGCTGGCCTGTCTAGCCGCTTGCGGGCCGTATTCGAGCACAATGTTTACCTGCGCCGCCCCTATTGCATGATGGACCAGCCGCGCCAGCGCAATCTCCCCTACGGGTCGTGCGCGAAGTGCTTGAAGGACGCTGCGATGCAGTTCCTTCGAGTGGCCAGGCGCCAGCGATTCTTCAATTGCCAGACGCACCAACTCATGACGGAAGAACAATGATTCGCCAGAAGGGATAAGAAAACCACCTTCGATACAAGCATCCAGCGTGGATGGGTTCGGATGAAGAATTCCCTCCAGCAGCCACAACTCGGCCGCACCAGGGATGATTGCCGCCAACTCCAACAGGCCGCGGGCGAGGACGGGTAAATGGGTCAGCCGCGCCAGAACGGCATCCCGGACAGTCGAGGGGATATCGCCCGCTTCATTACGCAGTACTTCAGCGACAAAGAACGGGTTGCCCCGCGTTGCCTCGTAGATGCCCCTGGCAGATCGTTTCATCTTGTGAGCCAGGACCGCGACCGCCTGTTCTGAAAGCGGATCGAGACGCAACCTGGTGGTGCGCTGTGGGGGCAGATCACCCAGAACCGAGTGCAACTGGTGCTTGTTGGCTGCTTCATCCTCCCGGTAGGTGAGGACGAGCAGCGTTTTGATTTGGTGCACACGCCGCCCCAGGTACTTGATCAGATCCAGTGTGGCCTCATCCGCCCAATGAATATCTTCGAACACAAGAATGGTTGGAGTTGAGTCTTCCAGAAGGGTCTTGTGCAGGGCGACGGCGATGGTGAGCCAATCCGCTCCTGAATCCAGCGGATCCAGCAGGTGAGGCAGATCGCCAACGGCAAGATCGTAGATAGGACCCAGCGGGCGGGGAGTAAACAGTGGATCGCAGGCACCCCACAGGACACGTATTGACGGCCAAACCGACCCAGTGATTGCCGTAACAAAAGAGGTCTTCCCAATTCCCGCCTCACCCCCTATCAGCACAACCGCGCCATCTCCAGCGCGCACGCCCTTGATCGCGTCGTTCATCTGCTGCCATTGTGATTCACGCTCCAGAAGGTCCATGGCAATTCTCAAACCTTTATCCCTTCGTCCACTCCATTTGAACCCCGGAGGGTGCACAGGCACTCATGCCAAAACAGAACAGCTGTAATAGGCCTCTATTACAGCCGTTATTATATGATAATGTTGATCGTTTAATTCATATTGACCCGCTTTCCCGTTCCTTGTGCCGGGTACCATGCAACCTGTTTTGTCCTGGTTTTTCCTAAAAAGCATGCCGGTCAGGGCAAACTTGCCCCCAAATCAAACCTTGCGGTTGGTTTTGAGGCAGCATCCAGATCCGGCCGGCCCTTATTTAGGCAAGCGATCTTGCTAAACCAGATCGTATGAGGCTCAAAACAGGATAGGTACTGCCTTACCTGTTCTATCTCCACCGCAACTCGTTCAACAGGATTTGGGTGCATCTTCTCGAAGTTTGTTGCTCCGTCAGCAGAGCATAGAAATGACTCTTGTGCCCGAGTTCATAGACCTGGCCGCACTGTTTTTTAGTAATGCCTGTAATGCTGGGTCTATCACCTGAGTCAAAGGCGAGGAAAGCTTAGTATTTAGTGGACCCTCACACCCTCAGCCTGTATCCCACCCCCGACTCCGTCAACAAGTAATGTGGCCGGCCGGGATCTTGCTCGATCTTCCTCCGCAAGTTGCTGATATTCACCCGCAGCAGGTGCATCTCGCTCTCATACGCTGTCCCCCATACTTGCCTGAGCAGTTGCCGGTGGGTAAGCACCCTCCCTGCGTTTTGCAAGAGCAATCGCAGGATCTCATACTCAGTAGGGGTTAGCGTAATGGGCCGCCCATCCACGGTCACGATACGCCGCATTATATCCATTTGCAGCTTTTCAACCTGCAGGATTGGCTCGTCGGATTGGCTCGACAATCGCCTGAGCGCCACGCGCATCCGTGCCATTAACTCCCCCGCGCTGAAAGGTTTGGTCAAATAATCATCCGCCCCCGCATCCAGCGCTGCGATCTTATCATTCTCTGCTTCCCGCACTGAAAGGATAATGATCGGGATTTGAGTCCACTCCCGCAGTCTGCGCGTCACCTCGATTCCATCCATGTCTGGCAGCCCCAGGTCCAGGATGATGATCTCTGGATGGTGGGCTACCACCGACTGGATTGCCTCCCTTCCATCGGATGCCTCGTAGACCGCAAATCCCTGTGCTCCCAGCGCGGTACGCAAGTAGCGTCGGATCGGGGCTTCATCATCCACAATGAGGATGCGTTGTCCGGTTTCACTCATGCAGTTGCATCCTGGATTTCGTAATTCGGAAGTTCCACGCGCAAAATTGTTCCTCCCCCATCTCTCTGAAGCGCCTCGATGGTACCCTGGTGAGCCTCGACGATCCCCTTGCTGATGGAGAGGCCCAATCCGCTCCCGCTTACACCTTCAGGCCGTTGGATTCGATAGAATTTATCGAAAACGCGTCTCAGGTCCTCGGAAGGAATGCCCACTCCCCGGTCTGCAATATCGATTCGAACATGATTGTTCTGACGCGTGACTGACACCTCGATTAAGGATTGCGCGGGTGAGTACTTGGCCGCATTCTCTAGAAGATTCACAACCACTTGCACCATAAGCGTAAAATCTATTGGAATTAGGGGGAATTCCTCTGGGACCCTCACCACGATTTCATGGTTGGCAGTTCGTGTGCCGAGTTGTTCAAGAGCCGTTCCGATCACATCCTGGATATCGCCCGGCTCGCGGTTTAGCCGGATCGCGCCGCTTTCGATGCGCGTCATGGAAAGCAGGTTGCCTACCAACCGGTTCAATCGTTCGGCCTCCTCGCGCGCCGTAATGATGAGGTTGCGTCGGTTTTCTTCGCTCAGGCTGTCCGCCTGTTCATCCAGGCTCGTCACCGCACCTGTGATGGCAACCAGGGGTGTGCGCAGGTCATGCGAGATCGAATTAAGCAGCGCCGTCTGCAATTTTTCAGTTGCCTGAAGCAGCTCAGCCTGTCGTGCCTGCTCTACCAGGCTTGCCCGCTCGACAGCCAGCGCCGCCTGGTTCGCAAATGCTGCCAGGATTTGGCGCTGTTCAGGGGTCATGAGGCTGCTGGTCTCCTTGGGATGGATTCCCAGCACGCCAACGATGCCCTTGGGGGTGATCAGTGGATGGCAGCGGATCGCCGCGTCGGGCAGCGTATCCGTCCCTCTTCCTGCCGGCTCCCGGTGTTCAAAAGCCCAGGCAGCCACTGCCTGTTCCTCCTCGGCAGGTTGATAATTAGGTGAGCTTGCAAAGGTGCTGAATTTTCCGTTCGACTGTAGAAAGATGGCAGCCTGACGCCCAAAAGCCTGACTGATATGGGAAATGATGATCTGCGAGGTATCCTGTAAGTCTGTTGCCGAGGTCAGGTCTCGGCCGAGGTTGTACAGCGCGGCCGTTTGTGCTTCCCTCAACATGGACGCCTCCGCTTGTTCGCGCACGCGTGCGGTAAGCGAGCTTATGATCAGGCTGACAATAAAAAGTGCCGCAAATGTGATCACATATTGCGTATCGCGGATCGCCAGTGTCAGGTAAGGTGGTACCAGGAAAAAATCGAAGGCCAGCACACCCAGGATGCTCGCCAGCAGCGATGGACCTCGTCCCAGGTACACCGCCGAAATCACTACCGAAGCCAGATATAGCATTACCAGGTTTGCCGGCTCCAGATTCCCGCGCACTGTGAATCCCAACACCGTTGAAAGCGCGATGAGCCCCGCCGCCACCATATAACGCTCGATGGGGCGATGCGGCTGCCAGCCAGCCGGGATGATTGTCCCAGGTGTCTCCTCCTTCGAGCTGACCACGTAAATGTCAATATCGCTGTTGGCATAGACCAGTTGGTCAACAATGGAACCCTTCCATAATTCCTGCCAGCGTGGTTTCAACGGTTTACCAATAACAACCTTGGTGATGTTATTCTCTCTCGCGAACTCCAGCACCGCCTGCGGGATGGAGCTGCCTGCCAGCCGCTGGGTTTTTGCTCCCAGACCCTCTGCCAGCAGCATGGCCCTGTCGATCCGTTCGCGGTTTGCAGGATTGTTCTCAGGCCTCAGGGTTGCCTCTACATATACGGTGAACCATTCGGCGTTCAGTTCATCCGCGAGCCGGCGCGTATTTCGGATCAGTTTTTCAGCCAGAGGGCTGGGACTGATGCAGACAAGCAGCCTTTCACCCGCTGCCCACGGACCCGAGATGGCGCGCGTTTGCATATAGGAGAGCATCTGATCGTCCACTCGCTCGGCCGCGCGGCGCAGGGACATCTCACGTAAAGCTGTCAGGTTTCCCTTGCGGAAGAATCTTTGAATGGCGCGGGCAGCCTGGTCTGGTATATAGACCTTACCTTCGCTGAGCCGCGTGAGAAGTTCGTCCGGCGGCAGATCGATGACCTCGATTTCTGAAGCTTCGTCTATAACCCGATCAGGTACAGTCTCCCGCACGATGACATCGGTTACCTGTGCGACAATGTCGTTTAAACTCTCCAGGTGTTGGATGTTGAGCGTGGTGTACACATCTATGCCTGCTTCAAGGATTTCCTGAACATCCTGATAACGCTTCGGATGCCGCGAACCTGGCGGGTTGCTGTGCGCGAATTCGTCTATCAGCACAAGCGCAGGGTTTCGTTTCAGAACTGC
Source organism: uncultured Chloroflexia bacterium (assembly GCA_963809585.1). GTDB lineage: Bacteria > Chloroflexota > Anaerolineae > Anaerolineales > Villigracilaceae > JACPVF01. The sequence continues at coordinate 65,908 of CAWEKL010000006.1, forward strand.
ATCCACATCCAATTCTTGAAGCATCACATTGTGATATTCCACCGGCCTGCGCGGCAGCACTTCCAGTCCTTCGAGCAGCTCTTCGGTCTCAACGCGCTGGTGCGTCTCAATATATCCCACGGCTACATCCACGCCTTGCTCTTTACGCTGGTGCGCGGCCTCCAGCATGGCAAAGGTCTTGCCGACGCCGGCCGCATAGCCGAGGAAAATTTTCAGTTTTCCACGCTGAGTCTCTTCAGACTCAATATGTTTGAGCAATTCATCAGGATCTGGTCGGGATTTCATGTCTTTCATCATTTATTGTATTCCAATTGCCTGGGAAGTTATTGGGAAACCTGGACAAAACAGGAGGCTGTGCGATCCTCTTTGCACAGCCTCCTCTCATCCTAATTTACCTCATTCGTGCTCGGCTCGGTCTGTTTCGGAGGTCCGCCCAGCTTCGGCGTGGGTTTATCCAGGTACTGCGCAAGTAGGGAGGGCGCTTCAGGAGAATCCACATGCAGCGCATGATCATAGTCTCCTGCTGCTGCAGGTCTTTCAAATCGTTCCGGTCGTCGCACACCAAATAGTTCGAAGAAATTGGTGAGGCTTGTAAGCAGCGAATAACGGTATTCCTGCATCCGCAGCGACTGCCACTCGACAATGGAGGCCATCGCGCCGCGCACTCGTGCCTTCTCGCGCACGATCCGGTGGATCTGCGTGGGTCCTCTGGAGCCGATTGGGGAGATCAGCAGCCCGTTGGCCGCCAGCACCAGGATGCTGAAAGAGATCAGCACCATCCAGCCTCCCTCTGCCCACTTGCCCACGATCTGCCCCACAAAAACCGCCCCCGCCAGTGCCGCAGCAAATCCCGCCGCAGCCGTGCCCCAGACTCGCTTCCTGCCGCTGTAATGCTGCTGGATGTGCTTGCGCACTGCCAGCCCCATCACCATGATGGGCATGAAAACTCCCACACCGTAAAATGGCACCGCCACCGTCGTCTGCCCTCGCACGAGTAGCATGAGGATGATCGTCACCCCAAAGCCGATGGTGACGGAACGGGTAAAGGTTCCCTGTTCGTTGCGGTACACGATATATTCCGGTAATTCTCCGATGGCTACATCCCGCCAGCCTGTCGCTTGCAGATCCTGAAATGCCGTCATCGACGCGGCCGCCAGAAGCGCGACTGCCAGGATTTGATAAGCCCAGAACAGGATTTCCCCGCCGGGCAATTGGTTGAAGCCGATATAAGCCAGGTTGCCGACCAGTGTGCGTCCCAGTGTTCCGTCGAACACATTGAATCGCACCGCGAAGAAGGTCAGCATGAACGTGGTTAACCCGCCGTAGAACAGGAAAGAAGTTTGTACAAAGCGCCCGATCCCGGCCTTGCCGCTGTAAAAATCCCAAAGCCCTTTAAGTTTCGGTAGTCGCTTTCTACCCCATTTGACGATCCCGGCGTCCTCGTCGATCACGAACTGGATACCGTTCGACATAGCCTCCAGGCCGGTCAGTGCCACCAGCCCCTTCATGGATGCGGTTAAAAGGTGGAATAGCGCTTGCCCAAACGAGACCTCTTGGATGTTTTCCTGGACCTGTATTGCTGGCACTCCTTGCAAATGTGCATAGAAAAGCCCGCCCACCAGGAGCAGAGTCAGCATGACGAATACACCCAGCAGCATGAACACGACCCGGGCCGATTCGCCCCGCCCTCGGATCGTAAGGTACCATGTGATAGCCGCCAGCGTCGCGCCGATCAGGAAATGCCAGATCCAATTTGTGCCGTACTGTCCCAGCACGGAGAGGAGTTGGTCGCCGCCTGATAACGCCGACACCACGATGGTAAAGATATAGTCCTGGATCAACACCACCGCAACCACCAGGCTTAAGGCCGGGGTGAGATAGCGCATTGCTGCCGTGTAGGAGCCCCCTCCCTCATTGAACACTCCCAGCGAAAACATGTAAAGCGCCCCAAACACAATATTGGCGATGCTGATGATCGCTGCCGCGGCATATCCCCATTGTTGAATGCCGTAAGGATGCAGCGCATGCATCATCTCGCCGGTTGCATAAAAATAGGAGGTAAAGTAATCCACGCCGAACAGCGCAACTGCGGCCAGCAGCCCGATCTGCCCTGCGCCGTGCACGTGAGTATCCGCCTCCTTCTCAACGGGTGCGGCTTTAAACGCCAGCCAGGCGATCACAATTAGGATTCCAACCGCAAAAAGCATTCGTTTACCTTTCCAGAGTGGATCTGTGTGTTCTGCGTACGACGGATACCCGGGAGAATGGCCGCCAGGTCATCGGAATTTTTCCATTTCCCTGAGCCGGTACCCGACCCCTGGCTCGGTGAAAATATGTTTCGGCCGCAGCGGATCCTGCTCGATCTTCCTTCTCAGGTTGCTGATATTCACCCGCAGCAGGTGTGAATTGGCCTCGTAATTCCCTCCCCATACAGCCTGGATCAACTGCTGGTGAGTGATCACCTTCCCTGCATGGTTCACCAGCACGCGCAGGATGCTGTATTCGATGGGTGTCAGTTTCACAGGGCGGTCTTCCACCCGCACCTGCCGGTTCGCCAGGTCCACCAGCAGATCCTCCTCGTGATAGGCTGCCGGCTTCACATCTAACTGATTGGACCGGCGCAGTGCCACACGGATTCGCGCCAGCAGCTCGTTCGCACCGAATGGCTTGGTGAGATAATCGTCTGCGCCTGCATCCAGCGCCGCGACCTTATCCTGCTCGGCATCTCGCACCGATATCACGATGATCGGCACATCCGTCCACTCGCGAAATCGGCGGGTTACCTCGATGCCATCCAGGTCCGGTAATCCCAGGTCAAGAAGGATCAAGTCCGGGTGGTTGAGTGCCGCGGATTGGATCGCCTCTCCCCCATTTGCTGCCTCCAGGATTGTGTATCGGTTCCCCAGTGATGCACTCAGAAAACGCCGGATGGGTCGCTCATCGTCAACGACCAGGATTTTCAGAGGAAGATCAGATTTGTTGAACATCAATGCACCATCAAGAAAATATCAATACGCCCAACATTCTATTGTTGGGCGTGTCAATTTAGGCGCAAGAACTGGCCCTAATATGTCAAGAAAGTGTCAAGAAAAGGGTGGCTCAACTGGTGAGCCAGGATTTATACAGGAAAAATGTGCAGGACCAAATCAACAGGATTAGCATCAGTAGCTGGCGCTGGAACGCATTTACATTCAATAGCGAGCCGCCCAGCACCCCCGCCAGGGGGGAATACACGAGGATTTGCCTGATCCACCAAAGAGGTTTTTTCTTCATTTCTAGTCGCCTTATTGATGCTTACAGTGTATTCTCCTGCAGGTCAAAAAGGGGACAAGAAAGAAGCTGATCGAGTCAAGAATATATCAAGAACCGGTGGTTTTTCCCTTACTTGATGCCAGCCTTCGATAATAGACTATTTGCTTTTTGCTCCACCTCCAGGGATCTTGTGCGCTCGAACGCCCTGGCCGCCTGGGAAGCGAAGTTCTGAAGCAGATGATTTTCTTCGGATGGCAGATTCCCAAGTTCGCCGCGCCATATCTGGATTTCGCCAACCAGCCCCCATGCATTCAGGATGGGCAGGACGCGATCCGGCGGATTTTTGCCCGTTCCATTTATAGGCTCGCTCACTGCCACCTGCGGCGATTGTGCGGATGGTTGGAATGTCACATTGACCCGTGCCGCTTGATAGAGTTGCCTGATGTAGCTGGCGAGGCTGTGGGCAACGGCCTCCTGGGTGCGGGCATTGCCAAGGGCCGCACTTAATTCATACATGAAGGTGGCCTCACGCGCCTTCGAAAGACTGTCCTGGATGCGTCCCACAACCACGATGGCTATGGCAAAGAATATGACCAGCACAAGCCAGCCTTCCAGGCTGCCCACGGCAAAGGTATGGAAGGGCGGAATGAACAGGTAATCAAAGCACAGGGCAGCCGTGAGTGCCGCGCTCATCCCTGATTCCTGCCCCCATTTGTTTGCGCTCCAGGCGATCGGTACCAGATAGAGTAGACCGATCACCGCCTCGCCTAACACTGCCCTTCCGATCAACCACATGGGGATTGTAACGGCCAGGACCATGAGCATTCCCTGCAATGCCTTGATTAACAGGTCTGGTGTCAGTTTGATTTTCTTCATTCAAAATTTCCTTTCAACACAGCGGAACGCTATTCACACCTGGGCTTGCGGGTCTTGTTTGATTATTTCAGCCCATCCAATGCCAGGTTGAGCTCCAGGACATTCACCCTTGGTTCGCCCAGGAAACCAAATTGACGTCCCTCGGTATATTGCTCCACCAGAGCTTGAACCGCTTCATCGCTTAGACCCCGGGCTTGCGCCACACGATGGACTTGATACAACGCCGCGGCGACGCTGATATGTGGATCAAGCCCGCTGCCGAAGCAGTGACCAGGTCCACAGGGATCGGCAGGCTGTTTCCAGGGTCAGCCGCCTTCAGCGTGTCGATGCGCTTCTGTACCATTTCCTTGAGAGCGGGGTTTAGCGGCCCATAATTCGAACCGGAAGAACCGGTGAGTGTCTCGGCATTGAAGGCGTTGTATGGGAAAAAACCTGTGGCCGAGATGCGTCCCCAGAAATATTTGGGGTCGTCGAACTGCTGACCGATCAATTCCGAGCCGTAGGTTTTGCCATCGATCACGATCAGGCTGCCATTGGCTTGACTCGGGAACACAACTTGCGCAATTCCCGTCACAGCCAGGGGATAGATAATTCCTGTGATGATGGTAAAGATCACAAGCATGAAAAACGCGGGGCGTAATTGTGAAATCATTTTTATTCCTCTCCTTTTATGTCAAATGAAGCGCAACCAGTAGCATATCGATCACCTTGATGCCGACGAATGGAGCGATCAGCCCTCCCACGACCATAGATCAACAGGTTATCGCGCAAGAGTTGCGCCGCGCCGACTGCGCGATAGGGCACACCGCGTAAAGCCAGCGGGATCAACGCAATAATGATCAGCGCGTTGAAGATCACTGCGGAAAGGATGGCGCTCTCCGGTGTGGCGAGATGCATGAAGTTCAACGCGCTCAGCGCCGGATACGTGGATGCGAACGCAGCAGGGATGATGGCAAAGTATTTTGCCACATCGTTGGCGATGCTGAAGGTGGTCAATGCGCCGCGTGTCATCAGCAGTTGCTTGCCGATCTCCACGATCTCAATTAATTTCGTTGGGTTGCTGTCCAGGTCGACCATATTTGCGGCTTCACGCGCAGGCTGTGTGCCTGTGTTCATGGCAACTGCGACATCGGCTTGCGCCAGCGCAGGCGCGTCGTTGGTGCCGTCGCCTGTCATTGCAACCAGTTTGCCGCCTGCTTGATGTTCACGGATCAATTTCAACTTGGTTTCCGGTGTGGCCTGGGCGAGGAAATCATCCACGCCAGCCTCTGCTGCAATAGCTGTCGCCGTCAGCGGGTTGTCGCCGGTGATCATCACGGTCTTGATTCCCATCTTGCGCAGTTGCGCAAAGCGTTCCTTGATCCCGCCTTTGACAATATCCTTCAGGTGAATGACGCCCAGCGCATGATTGTTGCGCGTCACCACCAGCGGCGTGCCGCCCATGCGCGCGATGTTATCCACTGCCGGCTTCAAATCAGATGGGACATATGTTCCCGCTGGATTGGATCAGAGCCGTCATCGTATCAGGTGCGCCCTTGCGGATGGATGTGCCATCAAAATTGACTCCGCTCATGCGTGTCTGCGCGGTAGAACGGGATGAAGTGCATTCCCTCAGGAGCTTCCTGGCTGGCTCCCATAGTCCGTCCGCGCAAGCCAAACTTTTCCTTGGCAAGGATAACGATCGAACGGCCCTCCGGTGTTTCGTCTGCCAGAGAAGCAAGTTGCGCAGCTTCCGCCAAATCGTGCCCCTCAATTCCATTCACGGGAATAAATTCCACAGCCTGACGGTTGCCGAGCGTGATCGTGCCGGTCTTATCGAGCAGAAGCACATCCACATCCCCGGCGGCTTCCACCGCGCGGCCAGACATGGCAATGACGTTACGCTGGATCATGCGGTCCATGCCCGCGATGCCGATGGCAGAGAGCAGTCCGCCGATGGTGGTCGGGATCAGACAAACGAGCAACGCAACCAGCACGGTAATGGTGATCGGTGTCCCCTGTCCTGCAGCCTTCACACTGTAGAGTGAGTATGACAGCAGGGTGGCACACACGACCAGGAAGATGATCGTGAAACCTGCCAGCAAAATATTGAGCGCGATTTCATTGGGAGTTTTCTGGCGTTTCGCGCCCTCGATCATGCTGATCATGCGGTCAAGGAATCCCTGTCCAGGGTCCGCGCTGACGCGGACAATGAGCCAGTCTGAGAGCAGCCGCGTTCCGCCGGTGACAGCGGAACGGTCGCCGCCCGCCTCACGTACCACGGGAGCCGATTCACCCGTCACGGCGCTCTCATCCACCGAAGCGATCCCGGCCACGATTTCGCCGTCTGCAGGCAGGATGTCGCCTGCTTCGACGAGATATAGATCGTTCTTCCGCAGGGCAGTGGATGAGACGATTTCAACTTTCGATAGTGCCGCTTTTACATCACTGGTTTGACCGCGCAGTTTTTTGGCTGGCGTATCCTGTCGTGCCTTGCGAAGCGATTCGGCTTGTGCCTTGCCTCGTCCTTCCGCGATCGCCTCTGAAAAATTTGCGAACAGGATCGTGAACCACAGCCAGATCGCGATCGCTCCGATAAAACCCGTGGGCGCTTCGCCCTTCCCGGCGAGAGCCTGGATCCATAATGCCGTGGTCAACACGCTTCCGACTTCCACGACGAACATCACGGGGTTGCGCACCATCCAGCGCGGGTTAAGCTTTAGAAAGGAGTCCAGCGATCGCGCGTTGATAGATGGTCGCTTTTGGTCATCGAAGCTTTTTTTGTTGAAATTGCCATTCCGAAATCCTTCTAATGCGCAAAGACCATCAGATGTTCGACGATCGGGCCCAACGCCAGCGCGGGGATAAAGCTCAGCGCGCCGACGATCATGATGACCCCGATCAACCATGCAATGAACAGCGGTGTATGCGTTGGCAGGGTTCCACTGCTGGCGGGGACTTTTTTCTTTTGAACCAGCGAGCCTGCAATTGCCAGCGCAGGGACGATGAGCCAATACCGGGCAAAGAACATGCAAATGCCGAGCGCGGTATTGTAGAAGGGGTTGTTTGCGCCCAATCCGGCAAACGCGGAACCATTATTGTTGGCCGCGGATGAAAAGGCATACAGCACTTCACTAAAGCCATGTGGGCCGCCTGTGTTCCAAATGGTGGCAAGACCCGCCGGCAGGACGACGGCAATGGCGGTGCCAACTTTTACCAGCAGGATGGGAATCAACAGCATGAGCGAAGCCATCTTCATCTCATACGCCTCGATCTTCTTACCCAGATATTCAGGCGTGCGTCCGACCATCAATCCCGCGATGAAGACCGCCACAATGACGAAGGCCAGCATTCCATATAATCCTGAGCCGACACCGCCGAAGATGATCTCGCCCAACTGCATCATGAAGAGAGGCACCAATCCGCCAAGCGGCATGATACGAGTCATGCATCGAGTTGACCGACCCATTGGAAGCCGAGGTGGTGACCGTAGCCCAGATCGCCGAGTTGACGATTCCGAAACGCGTTTCTTTGCCCTCCATATTCCCGCCTGGATTGATATTGGTCTGGGTTTGATCCACGCCCATGGAGGTGAATGCCGGGTTGCCGCCTTGTTCAGCCCAAACCGCCACCCCCAAAAAAGCCACCATGATAATGGTCATGGTGATCAGGATCGCCCAACCTTGGCGTGTATCACCTACCATAACCCCGAAGGTGTAGCACAAAGCGCCAGAGATCAGGAGAATGGACAACATCTCGAGGAAATTTGAGAACGGGGTCGCGTTTTCAAATGGATGTGCGGAGTTGACGTTGAAAAAACCGCCGCCGTTCGTACCAAGTTGCTTTATGGCAATCTGCGAGGCTGCAGGGCCAACCGCCAATACCTGTTCTGTTATCGTGTTCCCATTCGCGTCAATTGTTGGTTGTAAGCAAGCGCCGCAGTCTTATACGGGCTGAGTGTCTGCACCACGCCCTGCGAAACGAGGAAAAGGGCTGCCACAATGGAAAGCGGAAGAAGGATATATAGTGTGGAACGGGTGAGATCAACCCAAAAATTGCCGATGCCTTTGGCTTTGTGACGCACGATGCCGCGGATCATTGCGATCAATACAGCCATGCCGGTCGCGGCAGAGACAAAGTTTTGCACTGTCAAACCGAGCATTTGGGATAGATAGCTCATCGTCACTTCGCCGCCATAGCCTTGCCAGTTGGTATTTGTGGCAAAACTGACTGCCGTATTCCACGACGAATCAGGTGTGACCGCTCCCAATGCCTGCGGGTTAAGGGGCAGGACAGCCTGAAGTCGCTGGATGGCGTACACCGCTAATATCCCCAGGATATTGAAGAGCATCACTGCCCCGGCATAGGTCTTCCAGTTCATCTCCTCCTCCGGCTTGACGCCGGCGATGCGGTAAATGAATCTTTCAATGGGACCTAGCACAGGGTCAAGGAAGGTGCGCTCGCCCTGATAGACCTTTGCCATGAACGAGCCAAGCGGTTTTGCCAGTAACAGCAGGATTGTGAGATAAAAAAGGAGTTGAAACCAATCGTAGGGATTCATCCAAACCACTCCGGTTTAAGCAGCGCAAGCACAAGATATACAAAAAGGATCAGGGTGATGATCCCTGTGATAATGTAAGACAAGTTCATGGTTTATCCTCCATGAGCCGTTCACAAACCTTGATGAAACCAAGTGTGAGGGCAAGGAATAGCACGGTCAGTCCGATATATATCAGATCGTTCATTGTGTCTCCATCCGATATTAGTTTATGCACTAGCTGGTCAATATGGGAGCAAGAAGGACGCGAAAATGGTCAAGAAAATATTAATAGTCCGCTATTGCGAGCCCTGGAGATGCCGGCTCACCTGGCCCGCGCGAACGGACAGGACAGGCTTTACCTCATCACTGCTGCCGTCGTAAACCCGCTGATCGTCGTCTCCCTGTTGGAAAATATGGGCGTCCTGTAAAGGAGTACAACCGTGCCATACACACACGATGCTTTGGCCGGCGTGACTAACCAGGCCCTCCTGCTCCTTCTCAAACTACTGACTTGTGAATTTCAGCGTCCGGCCGTTCTCGGTGACGGTGCGGACCACGTGCTTCGGAACGCCGGAGGGGATCTCGGCGTCGATCTTGATGGCGACCATCACGTTGGCGTTCACCCACTATTATTGGGATCAGGGAGGAATAATGATCCAGGGTAGTGTTATCATCCCCTCCATGACAACTACCACCGCCCTCGCCCATCCCAATATCGCCTTTATCAAATACTGGGGCAATAGGGACGATGCCTTACGCCTCCCTTCAAACGGTTCCATTTCGATGAATTTGGAGGGGTTGTTCACGCGTACAAGCGTGACCTTCTCCTCGGCTGCTCCCGCGGACAGCTTGACACTCAACGGGGGGCAGGTGAGCGGCCCGGGCTTGCAGCGGATCAGTGATTTCTTAGACCTGGTGCGCGCGATGGCGGGAATCACAAAGCATGCCCAGGTGGTCAGCGAGAACAATTTTCCCTCCGGCGCGGGGATCGCCTCCTCTGCTTCCGCCTTCGCGGCGCTGGCGCTGGCGGCGTCGCGTGCCGCGGGGTTCGACTTGAGCGAGGCGGAACTTTCCCGCCTGGCCCGGCGTGGCTCGGGCTCGGCGGCGCGCTCGGTGCCGGAGGGCTTTGTGGAGTGGCAGGCGGGGACGGGCGATGCAGATTCGATCGCTATCTCGATCGCCCCGCCCGGACACTGGGACCTTGTGGACTGTGTCGCGGTGGTCAGCACCGATCATAAACAGACCGGCTCCACGGAGGGGCACGCGTTGGCGCCCTCCAGCCCCCTGCAGGCAGCCCGTCTTGCGGATGCGCCGCGCAGGTTGGATCTCTGCCGCCGCGCTATCCAGAACTGCGACTTCTCCTTGCTCGCTGAGGTGATCGAACTCGAACTCAGACATGTTGCACTCCGTGATGATGACCTCCACCCCGGCGCTGCACTACTGGCAGCCTGCCAGCCTTTCCGTCATGCAGGAAGTGCGCCGATGGAGGCGGGATGGGCTGCCTGCGGCTTACACGGTGGATGCCGGACCGAACGTGCATGTGATCTGCCCCTTTGCACAGGCCGCGGAGGTAGAGAAGCGTCTGCGCCTCATCCCCGGCGTCATGACAGTGCTGACCGCCCGCCCCGGCGGCGCAGCAAAGCTCCTGCCAGACTGAGCCTTCGCGAGGGGAAAGCGGACTCATCCTGTTTTCATTCTTTCGTTTTTAAACGCGGATATAATATTTCCACTGCGCGCACAGCGCGGGAAAGGAACCTTATGAGTTTGTTCAGTCTGGTCGTTTTTGTGGTTGCACTGGGCCTGATGATCTTCCTGCACGAGCTGGGACATTTCCTGGCCTCGCGCTTTTTTGGGATCGAAGTCGAGGAATTTGGTTTCGGGCTGCCGCCGCGCATCCTGGGATTCTGGCGCGGGGCGGGCTGGCTGCAGATCAACGGGCAGAGGGTCGAGATCCCGAAGAATTTCGACAACCGCTTGGAATGGCAGCGGCTCGTCAACAAGCCCGCGGTGCTCACAGTGGATGATGTGGACGGCGCGAAGGTGCTGCGGACAGTCGAGATCGGCGAGATGACGGAGTCTTATGCTCCCTCCACCTCGCTGAAGAGCGGCGTGCGTGGCGGGGCCGCGAAACTCAATGGCGTGGTAACCGAGGTGCATCCCGGCACCCTGCTAAGCCTTAACTGGCTGCCCATCGGCGGTTTTGTGCGGCCCAAGGGCGAAAACGATCCACGCGTGGGCGGAGGCCTGGCCTCGGCCAGCCCGTGGAAGCGCATCGTGGTGCTCTTTGCCGGGCCGATCATGAACCTCTTGACGGCTGTGGTGCTCTTTGGGATCGTGACCGCCATGCAGGGAGTGGCGGTCGCCGGACCGGTGCACCTGGAAGAAGTGTCCCCTAATTCGCCAGCCCAACAGGCCGGCCTGCTGGTTAATGACCGGATCCTCGAAGTGAACGGCCAGCCGGTCACGGATACCAGCATGCTCTCGGCAGCCATCAAAGCCAACCTCGATAAGCCCGTGGAACTGCTGATCGAGCGGGATGGCAAGCAGCTCACTCTTAAAGTGACGCCGCTTTCCAGCCGGCCAGCCAGTGAGGGGGCGGTCGGGATCGTCATGGCACCTGAAACACGCTCAGCCACCATTGGTGAGGTGGTCAGGGACGGGCTGATGTACACCGGCTTGCAGGCTGCTGGGTTGATCTACCTGCCCGTGGCCCTCGTGCAGGGCGCGATCCAGCCGGCTGATGCCCGCTTTGTGGGGTTGAAGGGTATTTTCGATATGGTCAACGCGGCGGTTCAGAAGGACGTTTCCACCCGCCAGGCGGAAACGACCAGTCCGGGCGCGGCTCCCTCGGCGCCGACCAACTGGACGCTGTACATTATGGCTATGCTGAGCGTTTCGCTGGGCGTGATCAACCTGTTCCCCATCCCGGCGCTGGATGGCGGCCGCATCCTGTTCACCCTGCCGGAGATCCTTTTCCATAAGCGGGTCCCCATGGAGTTCGAGAACATGGTCAACGGGGTGGCCATGCTGCTATTGATCGCTTTCATGGTGTTCATCAACGTGATGGATTTTGTCAACCCGGCTCAACCTTTCATTCCTTAGGAATATGGCAGAAACTCAAGTCCCCTTTCAAAGTGTTATAGAGGCCCTGCTGGACAGCAAGCCGTTCCCTGCTGCCTATATGCAGTTCTTTTCTGATATCGATCCGCGGTCTCTAAAGCTTCTCATGGAAGCCTGGCCGCAGGTCGATGCCAATCGCAAATACTCCCTGCTCAAGGATCTGGAAACACTCGCCGAGGAGAACACATTGGTCTCCTTCGAGGAATTAGGCCGGTCTCTGTTGAACGACGCGGACCCGGGAGTGCGGGCTGGCGCCATTCGTTTGCTGAACGAGACGGACGACCCGAACCTTGTCCCTGTATACATCGACATGATGAACAGCGACGAGAATGAAAATGCGCGTGCTGAGGCAGCCGGTGCTCTGGGTGAATATGTCATTCTCGGGGAATTGGAGGAATTGGCTCCGAAGTTCCTCCAGGCTGCCGAGGAGGCGCTGCTGAAGAAGGCCAATGGGGAGGATAAGTCCGCGGTCCGCAGGCGTGCTCTCGAATCGCTGGGTTTCTCTTCACGCCCGGAAGTGGTCACCCTGCTCGAATCGGCCATCAAACGCCAGGACCCGGAATGGAAAGCCAGCGCGTTGGTCGCCATGGGACGGTCCAACGATGACCGCTGGCAGGACCTCGTGATTCAGATGCTGCTGCACGAAGAACCGGTCGTGCGTTTGGCGGCCGTGGAGGCAGCCGGTGACCTTGCGCTGGCACCGGCGCGCTCGATCCTGATCGGCTTGCTGGATGAGGAAGAAGATGACGATATCATCAGCTCGGCGATCTGGTCGCTTTCCCAGATCGGGGGCGAGGATGCGCGCATCCTGCTCGAGAGCCTGGCCAGCGAGGCCGAGGATGAAGAACTGCTGGCATTCCTCGAGGATGCGCTGGAGAACCTGGCGTTCACCGAAGATATGGAGCGCTTCGACCTGCTTTCCTTTGATCCTGAGGACGAAAATCCAGAAGAATAGTTTATAACCGATGGGGAGGTAATCGCATCATGCATCGCGGCCTTTTTGGGAAGACGCTCTCCATTCTGTGCGTGAGTCTTGCCCTCCTCGGAACGCCGCAAATGGCGATGGCCCAGGAGCAACTCGAGGTGGCTGATGCCCGGGTGGTCTATAACTTTGGGAAGCAGATCACCTTCCAGGCGAGAATCCTTGCGGCAGGGGAGATCACGCAAGCTTCTGTTCTGTTCCGCCAGGCAGAGGAGGAGATCACTCACATGGAAGCGCTGGCTCTTGAGCCGGACGGATCGGCGCACTTCACCTACGATTCTTCGCTTAACTTGTTTGCACCCTTTTCCACCATCGCCTTCTGGTTCCAGGCGGCTTTCAAAGACGGCAGCACCCGCACCAGCCCCACCTTTTATTTCCGCTATGACGACAACCGGTTCCCCTGGCAGCAGCTTTCCGAAGGGAACCTGAACGTGCACTGGTATGATGGCGACGCGGCCTTCGGGAGAGCGGCATTGGATGCGGCGCGTGCAGGGGTGAATGGCGTCGGGCAGCTGCTGGCGCTTAACCCGGACCAGCCGCTCGATATCTATGTCTACTCCAATGCCGATGACCTGCAAGGCGCCCTCTACCTGGGCGGCAAGGATTGGATCGGCGGGCATGCCGACCCTGCGCTGGGAGTGGCCCTGGCAGCCATCCCGCCGGGAGACGCGCAAGGCATCGAGATGCAGACCTGTGATCCCTCATGAGGCTGCGCATGTATTGCTCTACCGGGAAATGGGGGCAGGTGCTTATGGAAATCTGCCTGTCTGGCTGAGCGAAGGGATCGCGACCATGGCGGAAGCCTATCCAAATCCGGATTATGCCAACGCGCTGGATGTGGCCAGCCGGAATGGATCATTGATCCCCTTCGGGGAGTTGTGCGATTCCTTTCCCCCCGATTCGGGACGGGCTTTTCTGGCCTATGCCCAGTCCCAATCCTTTACCGCCTACCTGCGAGACACCTATGGTTTCACCGGACTTGCGGCGCTGGTGCGCGCTTATGGCGATGGGCTGGGATGCGATCTGGGAGCCTCGCGTGCGCTGGGCATGCCGCTCAGCCAGCTGGAGGCGCGCTGGCGTGAAGCCGCTCTGGGACAGAATATGACCGGCGCTGCGCTGCGCGACCTGGCCCCCTATCTGATCGTCATGGGGCTGGCCCTGCTGATCCCGTTAGGGGGCGCGGCGAAGATGGCCGCCGAGAGGAGGAAGTATGAGCACCAGGCAGGCTGAGGATGTCCGGGCTCATATTTGGGTGAAAGGGCGCGTTCAGGGCGTGGGTTTCCGTTCGCACGTGGAGTATTCCGCCCGACGTATCGGCGAGCTTTCGGGCTGGGTGAGAAATGTTGGCTATGACCAGGTGGAAGCGGTGGCGGAAGGCGCGCGCCCGGCAGTGGAGCAGCTCATCGAATCCATGCGCACGGGCCCGCGAGGCTCGCGCGTGGATGAATGTACGGTAGAGTGGGAACCGGCAACGGGGGAATTTGAGAGCTTCGGCGTACGCCGGAGCATGTAGCAGCCCCGCGAGATCAGGAAAATCCCAGCCCGCGTTCCTTCATCGAGACATAGCGCCCCTGGCCGATGACCAGATGGTCCAGGACTTCAATATCCAACAGTTTACCGGCCTGCAGGAAGGCGCGAGTTACGGCTACATCGTCCGGGCTGGGGGTGGGATCGCCGCTCGGATGGTTGTGGATCACGATGATGGCGGGCGCCCCGCGGCGAACGGCGGGTTTGAAAACCTCAGCCACGCGCACCTGCGAGGAGTTCACCGAGCCGCGATAGATCTCTACGGTATCCAGCACATGGTTGCGGGTGTCCAAAAGTAAAACGCGCAGATGCTCCTGCTCGAGGGCGGACATTTCATATTTCACCAGGTCGGCGGCATCGGATGGGCTGTTGATGGTGGCGCGCTCCTCGGGGTTGGCGCTCTGCAGGCGGCGGCCAAGCTCGATGGCGGCTTTGATCTGCGCAGCCTTGGCAGCCCCAATGCCGTGCTGGTTCACCAGTTCCTCGAAGGGGGCGCGGTGCAAACCTGCTAATCCGCCGAATTTTTGCAGCAGGCGCTGGCCAACCTGCACTGCATTCTCGCCGGGAACCCCCACCCGCAGCAAAATGGCGATCAGCTCAGCGCTGCTCAGCACCTGCGGCCCCAGGGAGGCCAGCCTTTCGCGAGGGCGCTCGGTCGCCTGAAGGTCGGTGATGCGGTAGATGGTAGGGAGGGACTCGGTCATCGAAGCGGCCTTTCACGGAATGGATGATACAAATTCTATCGCGCAAAGACCGAATGGACACGAGCAGGCGGTTCACAATATTGAAATTAAACGCATGAGGCGCCCGGATGGGCGCCTCAGCGGTTGAAAGGAGGAGGAAGAGGAGAGGCGCCGTCACGCCTAACTTCGCGGGGAAGGGTTTTCGTTTTCGCTGCGGGCAGCGACGCCCACAGGATGATAAGTGGGCTCCGGGCGGTTGACCGGCCGCGGGAAGTTGTTCACCGGAGGAGCAGCCGGCTTGGGGGCCGGGCGGGCGTAGGAAGCAGCCGGGGTTTGAATCGCGGGCCGTGGGCGCAGGCTGGAGGCCGGCTGCTGCGAGGAGCGCACCTCCGCGAGGGTGAACAGCCTTTCGCCGGCGATCGAGAACGTACCGATGATCAGCACCCGCACCAGCCAGACCAGGACAGCCACGAAGATGGGGACCAGCTTGACCATGGCTGCCTGGCCGACCAGGACGCCTCCGATGGCATTGTGGTTCAGGATGGCCACGGAGACACCCCACCAGGTGAGCATGGCGTTGAACGTGGCGGCCAGCAGCCAGGCTCCAAACAAGTACCAAACCTCGGCGGGCTCGTCACGCCCCTGTTCGGGGGTGAAAATGCGGGCGATGCCGGCAAAGTCGATGCCGCAGAAGGCGATTGCCAGCACGGTGGCCCAGCGCAGGCCCAGGAATGTCAAATCGCCGAGCACGTCTCGCAGGGCAAAGGAAGTGGTGGAGAAGTTGAACACCTCAAAGGCCATCAGGGCGGTGAGGAGGATGGCGCCGAAGAACGCCCCGCGCTTGAGGGCGGTACGGCGCAGGAACGGGATCAGTTGGATCTGGAGGTTGCGGTTCATCGAAGACTCCTTTAGCGAACCGTTGGCTGTTCATGAAAGGCCGCAGCCATGTTTGAACAGATTATAGAACAAACGTTCTATAATGTCAAGAACCAATCCTTCTAATTCCATTCCCGTTGTTGTTGGATTTTGCCAACAGGCTTACAATCCGTTCATTAGAGCGATCGAGATGGAACTTACCATGGAAAACGGAACGGGATCAGCGGACGGACAGCCTCCCAGTAAACGGGATGGATGGCACGTGCGCACAATGATAACTACTAGCAAAACGTAGGAGCGCGATCCGCCTCCTGCGTGCTGCCAGAACATGCACAGGAGGCTGCCATGCTCAGCATTTATAAAAATACCGGGCTGGGACTGGAAAAAGTGGAAACCGCCGCGAACGGCTCATGGGTCCATGCGGTGGACCCCACGCCTGAAGAGGTCAGGAAGCTGATCGAATGGGGGATGGATGTCGATTACGTCAACTATTCGCTCGACCAGGATGAGATGCCACGCATGGAACGGGAGGATGAATACACCTTCATCCTGCTGCGCATTCCTTATTTTCAGGGCCCGGATGCGGATGTGCCTTATATCACCATGCCGCTGGGTATTTACATTCTGGGGAACATGGTCTTCACCGTCTGCCGCTATGAGAGCGATATCTTCAAGGTGCTGATCAATGGGAAATACCGGGGCCTGAAAACCGGCAAGCGTTACCGGCTGGCCCTGTACATCTTCCTCGAGACCTCGGTGCGCTACCTGAACTGCCTGCGCGAGATCAACCGGACCACGGAAACACTGGAAGATCAGCTCCAGCGCTCCACCCGCAACCGTGAGGTTCTCGAACTGCTCAAATACCAGAAGAGCCTGACCTACTTTGCCACCGCGCTGCGCTCGAATGAGGTGATGATGGAACGCGTGCAGCGGGTGCAGTTGTTCAATTATTACGAGGAGGACCAGGACCTGCTGGAGGATGTGCTTACCGAGAACCAGCAAGCCATCCAGATGACCAATATCAATACGGAGATCCTTTCCTCCATGATGGATGCCTTTGCCTCCATCATCTCCAACAACCTGAACGGGGTCATGAAGGCGCTGGCTGCGCTGACGATCATCATCAACCTTCCGGCGATCGTAGCGGCCTTCTATGGCATGAACGTCAAATTGCCGGGCGAGGAGCATCCTCTCGCTTTCCTGGTGGTGGTGGGGATCTCCATTCTGTTCACCGGCATCGCCATCTTTGTTTTCTACAGGCGCGATTGGTTCTAATGCAAGTGGAGTTGGTCTTCGAGGCGCGGGCTGAGCTGGGCGAAGGCCCGGCCTGGTGCGGGAGGGAGGAACTACTCTACTGGGTGGATATTCGGAAGAGGCGGGTGTATGCCGGGACCAATCTGCTCCTGCAATTGGATGATTACGTGGGCTGCATTGCCCCGCGCCGTAATGGCGGGCTGATCCTCACCCAGAGCGACGGCTTTTACGAATGGGATGCGCGCACTCATACAGTGGACCGGATGGCTGCTGTGGAGGAACCCTCGGGCCGGCGCTTCAATGATGGTAAGTGCGATCCTGCCGGGCAATTCCTGGCGGGAAGCATGGACCTTGAGGAAAAGGAAGCCTGCGGGACTCTTTACTCGCTGGCAGGCCGGAAGATCACTTCCCTGCTTGGCGGGCTGCGCATCCCCAACGGATTGACCTGGAGCCCGGACGGAAAAACGTTCTATTTCATCGACACTCCGTCGCGGCAGGTGCGGGCTTTTGAGTATGACCTCTCCAACGGGCAGATCACGAATGGGCGTACAGTTATCAGCGTGCCGGAAGCGCTGGGCTGGCCGGATGGGATGACCTCGGATACCGATGGGAACCTGTGGATCGCGATGTGGGGTGGCGCGCAGGTCACCCAGTGGGACCCAGCGGAAGGACGGTTGCTCCAGTCCATCCCGGTCCCTGCGCTCCAAACCTCCTCCTGCATCTTTGGCGGCCCGAACCTGAATGAGCTGTATATCACTTCCGCGCGCACGGGCATGAGCCGGGAGGCTTTGCAAAAGTATCCGCTCTCCGGCGGCTTGTTCAAGCTGGTCACCCGCGTAACCGGCTCACCCACTTACGAATTCGCCCCTATTCCAGAATAAAAAAGCCGCCCACGAGGGCGGCCTGAAGGTTGAATGGCGATTAGGGGTTTTCGGTGGTCTCTTTGAGTGGGGCAGCGGGACCATTTGCGCCGGCTTTGCGCATCTGCTCATCTTCGATGGTGTGAATGCCGTTTCGCACCTGATTGGTGAGGCGTTCCATCTCTTCCAGCAATTTGGTCAGGCTGTCGAGCACGTAGTTATCGGCATCTACACGCGTACCCTCGGCATCGGCGCGCGCCTGGCTGACGATCTGGTCAGCGCGCCGCTGGGCCTCGATGACGATATTGTCCTTGTGTGCCATCTGGTCGGCTTTTTCGCGCGCCAGGGCAAGGGTGCGGTTGGCCTCCTCGGTCGCCTGGGCCATGACGCGGTCCCGCTGGGAAATGACCTGCTGCGCCTTTTTGACCTCTTCAGGGATGGCGATGCGCATCTGGTCGATCAATTCCAGCATTTTATCCTCGTCCACCATCACGTTATGGGTGAGGGGGATGGCCTTGCTTTCGTTGAACAGTTCTTCCAGCCGGTCGATCAGTTGCAGAATATCCATGGGCTCCTCCACCGGAGCAGATAGGCTGCCACAACGGGCAGCGCTGAATCAATTCTAGCACATTTAATCACGCAGCGCGTTGGGCGGGCTCTGATGCTCGGTCCCGTCCTGGATCTTCAGGCGCAGGGCGTTTTCCACGTATGGCGGCACCATGCTCGAGACATCCCCATTCAGCATAGCGATCTCACGCACCGTGCTGGAGGATAGAAAGGTGTGCTGCTCGGCGGTGATCAACGCCACGGTTTCGATATCGTAGGCCAGCCGCTGGTTGGCCAGGGCCATGCGGAACTCGAACTCGAAATCCGAGAAGACCCGCAAGCCGCGCACGATCACCTGCGCGCCCACCTTCCGGGCGAAGTCGATGGTCAGCCCGCTGTAGCCGGTGACAACGATCTTTGGGTTGTCGCTGAAGGCCTCTGTGACCAGCTTTATCCTTTCCTCAGGGGAAAACATAAGGGTCTTGAGAGGCTTGTCGTAGACGGCCATGATGACCTCATCGAATAGACGGCTGGCACGCGTGGCAATGTCAATGTGGCCGTAGTGGATGGGGTCGAACGTTCCGGGAAAAAGGGCTCGAACCATGCGTTGAATGTCCTCCGTTTGGATGGCCGACAGGGAAAGTCAGCTTACATCCCCTTTGACATTGCCCCAGAAGCGGGCAAAGGCCTCGGCCAGCAAAGCATGCTCCGGTTGGCTCAGGTCGGCGTCCCGTTCGAACAGCGCCTGAGCCTGGGCGCGAGCCTTCTCGATCAGCGTGACGTCGGTCAGGCTGGCCATGCGCAGGCCGGAAGCATAACCGGATTGGCGCGTGCCCAGGAACTCGCCGGGGCCGCGCTGCTGGAGATCGCGCTCGGCCAGGACGAAACCGTCATTGGATTCGGTCATGGCCTGCAAGCGCTCGTTCTCGGCGGCGTCCTCGTGCGTGGGGATGAGCAGGCAGTAGGATTGGCTGGCGCCGCGGCCCACGCGCCCGCGCAGCTGGTGCAACTGTGCCAGCCCGAAACGATCCGCGCCTTCGATCAGCATGACGGTGGCGTTGGGGACATCCACGCCCACTTCCACCACGGTGGTGGAGACCAGAATATCATATTCCCGGTTGCGGAACTTCAGCATGGTCGCGTCCTTCTCGTCCGGCTTCATGCGTCCGTGCAAAAGCCCCAGTTTGAGGTCGGGAAAGATCTGCGTGGAGAGGGTTTCGAAGTCATCCACGGCGGCCGGCGCCTCGATCTTTTCACTTTCTTCGATCAGCGGGTAGATGATGAAAGCCTGATTCCCAGAATCGATCTGGCTGCGCACGAGGGTATAGGCGCGTTCGCGTTCCTGCGGCCGCAGGACGTGCGTGGACACCGGTTGGCGGCCGGCCGGCATTTCGTCCATGACCGATAGGTCGAGGTCGCCAAAGACGGTCAGCGCCAGCGAGCGCGGGATGGGTGTGGCGGTCATCACCAGCAGATGGGGGCTGGTGGCCTTGGCGCGCAGGGCCGCGCGCTGCTCCACGCCAAAGCGGTGCTGTTCATCGATGACCACGAATTCCAGATCCTGGAAGACCACTGCCTCCTCGATCAAGGCGTGCGTCCCAATGACGATCCTGATCGAGCCGTCGGCCAAGCCGGCGCGGATCTCCACCTTCTCGGATTCTGGCGTATCGCCAACCAGCAGCCGAATCTGATCCGCCTGAAGCAGGCCGCCCTCGCCATTGAGCAAGTTCAAGAAGCTGCGGTAGTGCTGCTCGGCGAGGATGGAAGTGGGGGACATGATGGCCGCCTGGCCTCGGCCCTCCACCACCATGGCTGCCGCGAGGGCCGCCACCACGGTCTTGCCGGAGCCCACATCTCCCTGCAGCAGGCGGTTCATCGGTCGCCCGGAGACGAGGTCGAGACGCATATCATGGATGGCGCGTTCCTGCGCGCCGGTGAGCTGGAAGGGCAGGGCTGCGATGCGCCTGTTCAGCCAGTCATCGCTTACTTCAAACCGTTTCGCCTCCGCTGCCTTCCAATCCCGCTTCTGGCGCAGCACGCCCATCTGCAGATAGAAGATCTCGTCGAAGGCGAGACGGGCGCGCGCTTTGGTGATCAACTCCTGGGAATCGGGATAATGCGCCTGAAGAATGGCCTCGCCCAGCGGCATAAGTCCGGCGGACTGACGCACGCTTTCCGGCAGGGCATCGGCTACCCGGCTGGCCCAGTGCGTGACCACCTGGTTCATCGTCTTTCGCAGCCATTTCTGGCTTACGCCTTCGGTGAGCGAATAGACCGGGAGGATGCGGTTGGTGTAAAGGTTCTCCTGGTCCACCGGTTCATAGGCCGGGCTGTTCATCACAAGTTTGCCAAGATTTTGATCCACCTTGCCGGAAACGGAGATCTGGTCGCCGTTCCTCAGCCGGTTGGCGACCCACGGTTGGTTGAACCATTTGAGGCGCAGCGCGCCGGTGCCGTCCGAAAGGATGACCTCGACGAGTTGGGATTTTCCGCCTCGAATCGGGTGGGTGCTGACGTTCTGCACCGTGCCGACCACGGTCAGCTGCTCACCGTACCAGATGGATTTAATCGGCTTGAGCTGGCTGTAATCCTCGTAACGGAACGGGAAGTAATACAGCATGTCGCCAAGGGTGTACATTCCCAGCTTGGCGAGGGAAGAGGCGGTTTTGGGGCCGACACCCTGCAGGACGGTCAGAGAGGCGTTCAAAGCGGCCGGGGCGGCCGAGGTCTTGGCACCGGGCGCCGTCTCGGCGCGGCCCGGCACCGGTGTGTGGGTAAATCTCTCAGGAGCCGGATGTGGTGCAGGCGGTGGGGTTTCGTCTGTAGGCCGGGGCATGGAAGCGGCTGCCTCGGCTTGTGGTGCGGGAACGTGCCGGGGTGGGCGGGGAGGAACCTGCCCGGCTTCGGGGTAGGTCTCAGCGATCCGCTTCCATATCCCGATCAGGACATCCTTGCGGGACAGGGGTGTCAGGCTGTCATAGGAGCGCAAGCGCTGGGTAACCGCCTGGATCACTTCTTCTTTTAGCCCATCAGCGCGGGCATTGCTCTCCCAGCTATCCAGCATTTTAGAGAGACCGCCGATAATGGAGGTGTTGTCGAACCCTTTTTCCTTTTCAAGGGAGAAATATTTACGGAGTTGTTCCAGGGAAGACTGCATAAAGGGTATTTTATCATGCGGAGGAATGCTCTCTCCGGAGTCGGGGAGGCCGCCGCCCAAGGCGCGATCAAGAAATGCATATAAGAGAATACAAAATACACGAAAGGGACTTTCTCGTGTAGTTTTTGAATTGTTTGCGGAATTTTGGCCCTATCCCAGCTCTTTCTCCATCCAGACCAGATGTGAGATCCCCAGGTGCGGGGAGGGAATGCCTTTTACATGGTATCCGTATTTCTCGAAAAAGGCTGTGGTGGTGAGGCGCGCCATCATGCCCAGGGTGTGATACCCGTGTTCCCGGGCGCGTGCTTCCACGGCCTGGATCAACTGCCTCCCCACCCCCTGGTGCTGGTGGGATTCCGAAACCGCAAGATGGGAAACATGCCCCACGGTTTGAGACTCTTCAAAGAGCTTGACAACCCCAACGACCTCCCCCTTTTCATCCACGGCCATGAAATGCTCACTGATCGGCTCAAAATCATCCTTCTCGGTGCCGCGCGGGTGCCCCCAGGGCTCCCGCAGAATTTTATAGCGCAGGGCGTAGTAAGCCTTGAAATCGTCTTTGGTTTTGGGTGAAGTGATTGTGACCATGCTGCCTCCAGGTTTTCAGGCGGTCGTCGGTTCGGAGGGCCTTCTAAAGAGCCCGATTAATAATTGCAGCAGCCCGCGCAGGGGCGCCAGAACCCAATCCACCAGTTCGTTGATGATGCCGATGCCCTGGACGAGCCAGACCAGAATGAAACGCAGCTTTTGCACCAGCGGGATATGCGCGTAAGCGAGCGCCAGCAGAATGGTGCCTGCCGAGATCGCAAAGCGCAGCAGGTCGGGGATTTCCACGTGCCAGACTTGTTCCAGAACCAATTCCACGCCGATGTTGAAAACCAGAACGTAGGCTGCCTGGCGCAGGATCGGTTCCCGTTCCACCGCATAACTGAAGGCGCCCGCGGCAAAACGCATGGTCAGGATGCCGATGGCAACACCGATCATCACCACCCAGATCTTGTTCGAGAGGGAAACCGCAGCGACCACGTTATCGATGCTGAAGATGAGGTCCATCACCTCCACCGTGAGGACGGTGGCCCAGAAGGACTGCACCTTGATGGGCTTGACCTCGGCGTCCTCTTCGCTGCCGCCGCCAGCCATATCCTCCAGGCTGTCGAAGGCCAGGTGGATGAGATAGGCCGCGCCGATCAGCTTGATCCACGAGTTATGGATCAGGAAGCTGGTCAGGAAGAGCATCAAGCCGCGGCCCACATAGGCCCCCAGCAGGCCCACGCGCAGGGCGGCCGTGCGCTGGTTGCCGAGCAGAGGGTGAAGCCAGTTCCCCAGGCGGCGGAGGCTGGACGGCCATTCCACGGATTTATGATCGGGCAGGGGGGATACCAGTGCCCCGATGACGGCGGCGTTATCAATGGAAAGGATGCCTTCCAGGAATATCAATTGAAGGATAATGATTACATACGGCCAGTACTCGCTCATCAGCGGCTCCCTTGCAGAAAAAACTGGTTAAAAAAGACCACCACATCTCCGTGGTGGTTCTTTTCCTTTGTCCCTGGGCGTGGGTCAGTGTAACCCTGCGCCGGAGGGCTGTCAAGTATGACGTCTGTTACTTCTTGTCCGGCTCGATATGCATGCCTGCGGGGATCTCCGCATCCTTGGGGATGACCACGATGCCATCCCGCACGAACCAGTTATCCTTGTCGAAATCCTTGTCGCGCGGGAAGGGCTTGATCACCACCCCTTCGCCGATGCGGGCGTTCTTATCCAGGATGGCGCCTTCAATGTGTGCGCCGCGGCCGATGCCGATGGGGATGTTGCGCTGGCGCTTCTCGCTGTCGTAGTAATCGGAGCCCATGATGATGCTGTTGCGGATCACGCAGCCGGGGCCGATCTGGGCGCGGATACCGATGATCGACCGGGAGATATCCGATTTCAGGATGCGGCAGCCCTCGGAGATCAGCACATCTTCCAGATGGCTGTCCTCCACGGTGGAACCGGGGAGTGGGCGTGTGTGAGTGTAGATGGGATATTTCGGGTCGTAAAAATTGAAGGGCGAGTTGGGGGAGGTTAGTTCCAGGTTGGTCTCATAGAAGAGCGGAGATGGTTCCGATATCGCGCCAGTAGCCATCGAAGTCGAAGCCGAAGACCCTGTGGGAGTTGATCGCTTCGGGGATGATGTCACTGCCGAAATCGTCATGGCGCGGGTGATAGCGGAGCAGGTCGATCAATACCTGGGTCTTGAACAGGTAGATACCCATCGAGCCCAGATAAGGGCGCTCGGGATCGTCGCGGCTGATGAAATTGGCCTGTTTCTCAGCCGTCTTGGGTTTCTCGACAAAGTCGGTGATGCGTCCGTCGCTCTCGCGCTTGAGCAGACCGAAGCGGGAGGCATCGCGCTTGTCCACCGGCTGCACCGCAACCGTGATATCCGCTCCATTCTCCCAGTGATACTTTGCCATGGCGGCATAGTCCATGCGGTACAGATGGTCGCCAGCCAGGATCAGCACAAAGGAAGCGCCCGTGGAACGGATCTCCAACAACTGCTTGCGGACAGCGTCGGCCGTTCCCTGGTACCAGTCCGCGCTTTCGAGGGTCTGTTCGGCTGCCCAGATCTGAACCCAGCCGGTGTGGTAGGCATCGAACTGGTAGGTGCGGGAAATGTGGCGGTGCAGCGAGACCGAGTTGAACTGGGTCAGGATGGCGATCTTATAGATCTCGGAATTGATGCAATTGCTGATGGGAATATCGATGAGGCGGTATTTTCCGGCGATGGGAACGGCCGGCTTGGAGCGCATCAGGGTGAGGGGATAAAGACGCGCACCTCGCCCGCCGCCCAGAACCACTGCCAGGATATCGTTCAATGTTGGCATGATTGCCTCCCGGCAGAAAGATGTTCCAGCGGCGGAGCTCAGCGCTGGATGCGAAAGATCTTGCGTACCCTGTCAATGATATACAGGATGGGATAGGCCAGCAGAATCAGGAGATCAATGACCAGGAAGATCAGGGAGAGCTTCAAAACATACCTCCAAAGAAGAGCGCGAGACCTGCTTGCAGCGGTCTCGCGCACGAAAAGCAGCCTCCGGAGAGGCAAACGCCGCTCCCCCGCTGCCGCGGGAGGGGCGTGATATAATGCCAGCCAGTGCCGAAGGTGGGAATCGAACCCACATTCCCGAAGGAACACGATTTTGAGTCGTGCGCGTCTGCCTATTCCGCCACTTCGGCGTGTCTTCATTAGTATAACAAATCCCCAGCAGCAAGGTCAAGATGAAACTCGGAATCATTGGATTGCCTCAATCAGGAAAGACAACCATCTTCAATGCCTTAACGCGCGGCAACACGCCCACCACGGCCTCCGCCGGGCGCTTCGAAGTGCATACTGCCGTCGTGGATGTGCCTGACCCGCGCGTGACGAACCTTTCGGAGATGTTCAAGCCGAGCAAGACCATCTACGCCAAGGTGACCTATGCGGACATCGCCGGGCTGGAGGCTGGCTCGGCCAAAAGCGGCATTTCCGGGCAGCTGCTGAACCAGCTTACCCAGATGGAGGCTTTCCTGCATGTGGTGCGCTGCTTTGAAAGCGATATTGGTCTCGCATCCCTCGGGCAGCGTGGACCCGGCCCGCGACGCGACAGGCATGGTGGAGGAACTGCTGCTGAACGACCTGATCACGGTGGAGCGCAAGCTGGAGCGTTTGACCGAGGAGCGCAAAAAGGGCGGCACCGACAAGGTGCATAACGAGCGCCAGACCGCCTTGTTTCAAAGGCTGCACGAGGCTCTCTCCGAGAACACCCCTCTGCGGAAGGTGGAGGTCTCAAGCGAGGAGAGTAAAATCCTTGCCAGCTTCGGACTTGCTCACCCGCAAACCGCTCCTGACCGTCTTCAACCTGAGCGAAGGGCAGAGCATGCCCTCGGTAAGCCTGGATCATGAGGCCATCGCCCTGCAGGGGAAGCTGGAGATGGAGATCGCCCAGCTTCCGCCCGATGACGCAGCCATGTTCATGCAGGAATACGGCATCGAGGAGCTGAGCCTGAACCGGATGATCCGCCTCTCGTATGACTTGCTGAACCAGCAGATCCTTCTTCACCGTCGGGCGAGGACGAGGTGCGGGCCTGGACGACCCGGCGCGGCGCGACGGCGCAGGAATCGGCCGGCGAGATCCACACCGACCTGCAGCGTGGCTTCGTCCGCGCCGAGGTGGTGGCCTACGACGACCTGGTCAACCTGGGTTCGATGAATGAGGCCAAGGCCAAAGGCAAGCTCCGCCTGGAAGGCAAGGAATATCCCGTCAAGGACGGCGATATCGTGCACATCCGCTCGAGCCTTTGATCCAACAGCATTTTTAAGGAGAGAGAAAATGGCTTACAGTCTGTCACGCTGGAGCCTGGACGACCTGTATCCCGGCTTCAATAGCCCCGAGCTGGAATCGGCCTTCGACCAGGTCGAGGAACAGATCGGCTCCTTTGAGGGCCTGCGCGGAACGGCTTTCCCCGAGATGGACAAAGACCAATTCATGGATGTCGTGCGCGCCTCGGAGGAGATTCACGCGCATTCTGCAAAAGCTGGATGCGTTCGCCGGGCTGGCCTTTGCCGCCGACACCCAGGATCAGGCTGCCCAGACCCTGCAGAGCCGCGTGCAGCAATTCATCGCCGAGATCAGCAACCGCATCCTGTTCTTCAGCCTGTGGTGGAAAGGACTGGACGATGCCAACGCCCAGCGCCTGATGGATGTTTCAGGCGATTATCGCTATTATCTCGAGGAGATTGCGCCACTTCAAGCCGCACACGCTCAGCGAGTCCGAGGAGAAGATCGTCAACCTCAAGGATGTGACCGGCATCGAACGCGCTGATCACCCTGTATGACGCCATCACGAATCGCTATGTCTTCAAACTGCAGGTGGAGGGGAAGACCAAGGAACTGACGCGCGGCCAATTGATGAACCTTGCGTACAGCAGCGACCCAAAGATCCGCGGTCAGGCCTATCAGGAACAGTTCCGCGTGTACGCGGCCGACGGGCCCATCCTGGGGCAGATGTACCAGACGCGCGTGCGTGACTGGCACAACGAGAACATCGGCCTGCGCAAGTTCACCACCCCCAACTCGGCCCGCAATCTGATGAATGACATCCCGGATGAGGCAGTGGATGCGCTGCTGGATGTGGCGCGCACGAATGCAGGCGTGTTCCAGCGCTTCTTTCAGACTAAAGGCGAAACAGCTGGGCGTGAAGAAGATCCGGCGCTACGACATCTACGCGCCGGTGGCCGGCTCGACCCACCAGTATTCCTTCGAGGAAGGCCGCGCAGATGGTGCTGAATTCCTTCCACAGCTTCAGCCCGGAATTCGGCGAGCTGGCCCGGCGCGTCTTCGATGAGAACCACCTCGACAGCGAGATCCGCAAAGGCAAACGCGGCGGCGCATTCTGCGCTTCCATCCTGCCGGAGATGACCCCCTACGTGCTGGTCAATTATCAGGGCAGCGCCCGCGAAGTGGCGACGCTGGCGCACGAGCTGGGACATGCCATCCATGCCATGCTGGCTTCGCACCATAGCACCTTCACCTTCCATTCCTCCCTGCCGCTGGCCGAGACCGCCTCCACCTTTGGCGAGATGATGCTGATCGACAAGACTGCTGGCCGCCGAGACGGATGAGGCCGTGCGGCGCGACATCCTCTTCCGCCAGGTGGACGATTCCTATGCCACCATCGGGCGGCAGGCGTTCTTTGCCATGTTCGAGCGCAAGGCGCATGAGATGGTCCTGAAGAATGCCAGCGTGGACGATATCTCGGCCATGTATTTCGAAAACCTGAAGGAACAGTTCGGGGATTCGCTGGAGCTGAGCGAGGAGTTCAAGTGGGAATGGGTCGCCATCCCGCACTTCTATCACACCCCGTTCTACGTCTATGCCTATGCCTTCGGCAAATTGCTGGTGCTTTCGCTCTACAAGCAGTTCAAGGCGGAAGGGGAGATCCTTCAAGCCGAAGTATCGCAAGATCCTCTCCGCCGGCGGATCGGAAGCCCCGGCGAAGATCCTGGCCGAGGCCGGCATCGACATCCGCTCGGCGGCATTCTGGCAGGGCGGCTTCGATGTGATCAAGGAACAGGTGGAGGAGTTGGAAAAGTTGTAGGTGTCCGTAAATACAAAACGGCCTCGCATGAGTAACCATGCGAGGCCGTTTTATTTAGGAGGTCAGCGCTCAACGAAAACATAATGGGCGGAGGCATAGCCGAGGGTGGATGATCTGTCCTGCACTTCCACCGTGAGGGTCTGGTTGAAAGGCAGCACCTCCACCACGCGGGCACGTGCTCCGGGCATGATCCCGCCAGCTTCCAGGAAGTCCATCAGATCGTGGTTCTGCTCAGCCAGCTCATGGATGCGCCGGATCGTCACGTTCTCCCCGGCGGCAATGTGCGTCAGCGGTATCCATGCGGCCACGGCCTCCTCAAAACCGGGCAGCGGGTTGCCATGCGGGCAGGTTTTGGGGTGTCCCAATTCATCGAGCAGTGCATTTTCCGCCTCCCGGGAGATGGCATGCTCCAGGTTGTGCGCCTCCCCATGCAGGCGGGACCAGGGCAGGCGGTTGAGCATCATCCACTCCGTGAGCATGTGGCGGCGCGTTACGGTCTGCGCCGCCTGGAGCCCGAGGTGGGTGAGCTGCGTGCTGGTTCGGTCAGTGGTGATCAGGCCGTCACGCGCCATGCGCTTGAGGGTGTTGG
This sequence comes from uncultured Chloroflexia bacterium, assembly GCA_963809585.1. GTDB lineage: Bacteria > Chloroflexota > Anaerolineae > Anaerolineales > Villigracilaceae > JACPVF01. The sequence goes on from CAWEKL010000006.1 coordinate 94,269, forward strand.
TCACTGTCGGAGGAGTGACACCCAGCAGCTCAGCCAGCCGCACACCGACAACGGGTTCATTGTCCCTCTCCAGGACATAGATGAGGGAAAGGTAATCTTCGATTGTGGAACTGAGTTTTTCCATAAAATTTGTCCGAATTCATGACGTTTGTCATGCAAAATCATGATGTTATTTCAATTTATTAATCCGCAGGATTAGCATATACTAATCATTGTCGTACTCAATTTGATTATACAGTCTCTTCTAAAACCGGGCTCCAATGACACCTTCTTTGCAACAAATCCCGCTGGCCGAACTCTCCGTGGATGAGCACGGAACGATCCACTCCTTCAATGATGTACGCGCGGTGACGACCCGGCTCGCCTCGCTGGGATTTACGCCCGGCGCGGAGATCAACATGACCCAGAATTACGGGCATGGGCCTCTGATCGTAACGGTGCGCGGGACGCGTGTGGCGCTCGGCCGCCAGGAGGCTGCGCGCATCCTGGTGAGTCGGGCATGAGCGCTGATTGCCATGCTGCTGCGGCGCCACCCAGGCCGCTGATAATGCAGCACCGGCTGCCGATGATCGCGCTGGCCGGGCAGCCGAACGTGGGCAAATCCACTCTGTTCAATCTGCTGACCGGTCTGAACCAGCACGTCGGCAACTGGCCGGGCAAGACGGTGGAGCGCCGTGAAGGCGCTTTTTGTCATGAAGACCGGCAGTACAGCCTGGTGGACCTGCCGGGCACCTACAGCCTGACCGCCAACTCGCCCGAGGAGGTGATCGCCCGCGAGTTCATCCTGCGCGAGCAGCCCGACGTGGTGGTGGCGGTGGTCAGCGCCGCCAACCTGGAGCGCAGCCTGTACCTGGTGGCGGAACTGATGGCGCTTTCCATCCCGCTGGTGGTGGCCCTGAACATGATGGATGTGGCCGCGCAGGAAGGCATCCGGGTGGAAGCGCCGAGGTGCTGGAGGCCGCCCTGGGCGTGCCGGTGGTGCCCATGACGGCTACGCGCGCGATGGGAATGCGCGATGCTCGCTGGAGGTCGTGGAGCAGGTCCTGGATGGCCGCCGGGGGCTGGCGCCGCGCCTGCCCGAGATCCGCGCCGACCACCAGAACGCTCTGGATGAGATCTCGGGCCTCATCACCGGTTACGTGCCGGCGCCCTACCCGCTGGATTGGGTGGCGCTCAAGCTGCTGGAAGGCGATGCCGAGATCACGCGCACGATGCAGGCAGCCTTGCCCGAGGATCAATGGGCTCAGGTGTATCAGGTGCTGCGGCAGCATGACGATGCGCTGCTGGCGGTGGCCTCGGGCCGCTACGAATGGATCGGGCGCATGGTGCGGGCGGCGGTGGTCCAGCCGAAGATCGGGCAGGTCAGCCTGACCCAGCGGCTCGACCGCTGGGCGGCGCACCCGGTCTGGGGCCTGGTGATCCTGGCGGGCATCCTGGGACTGGTCTTCTGGCTGACCTTCACGATCGGCGCGCCCATCCAGGCCTGGCTGAGCACGCAGGTGATCGGCCGCCTGGCGGAGGCGGCCGCGGGGCTGCTCTGCCGGGCTCCCTTCTGGGTGCGCGGCCTGCTGGTGGACGGGGTGATCGGCGGGGCCGGGGCGGTGCTGACCTTCCTGCCGATCATGGTCATCTTCTTTCGCGGCCTTCGGCCTGCTGGAAGATACGGGCTACATGGCCCGGGCCGCCTTCGTGATGGACAACCTGATGCACCTGATGGGCCTGCACGGCAAGTCGTTCCTGCCGCTGTTCCTCGGATTCGGCTGCAATGTGCCGGCCGTCATGGGCACGCGCGTGATCGATTCGCAAGCCGGCGCGCCTGCTGACGATCCTGATCGCGCCGCTGGTGCCCTGCACGGCGCGGATGGCGGTCGTGGCTTTCCTGGCGCCGGCCTTCTTCGGACCGAAGGCGCTGCTCGTCTCGTGGGGGCTGGTGCTGCTCTCGCTGATGCTGCTTGTGGTGGGCGGCGGCCTGCTCAACCGGATCATCTTCAAAGGCCAGCGCTCGGCCTTCATCATGGAGATGCCGCTCTACCACCTGCCAAATGCGCGCACCATCGGCCTGCTGGTCTGGCAGCGCTCGTTGTCTTTCGTCAAGAAAGCCGGGACGACCATCCTGGCGATGGCCGTGGTGGTCTGGGCGCTCTCGGTGCTGCCGGGCGGGACGATGGAAACCAGCTTTCTGGTGCGCTTCGGGAAATGGATCGAACCTGTGGGGCGCTGGATGGGTCTGGACTGGCGGCTGACGGTGGCGCTGATCACCAGCTTCCCGGCCAAGGAGAACGCCATCGCCACGCTGGGCGTGATCTTCGGCAGCAGCTCCAATGCAGGCCTGGCGCAAACGCTGACTTCCACCTTTTCAACGGCTTCCGCTCTGTCGTTCCTGGTGACGACCATGCTTTTCATTCCCTGCATGGCTACCGTGGCAGTCATCCGGCAGGAGACTGGCTCCCGTTTTTGGACCTTGCTGGACCTCGCGCTGTTCCTGTTGATCTCCTGCGCGGGCGGGGCGGCCGCCTATCATCTCGCGCTGGCGCTGGGGTTGTGAGCATGCTGGAGCAACTGTTAAGCGAAATACGGGCTGGCGGGACACTGGAAGTCCAATCTCTGGCGGCGCGGCTCAAGACCTCCCCCCAGATAGTCACTGCCATGCTCGACCACCTGCAGCGCAACGGCCTCATCTCCGCATATCTCAACTGCGGCGAGGGCTGCAACGGGTGCAGCCTGAGCGAGGCGTGCCGGTCGCATTCAGCGCCCACAGCCCGCCTCTGGCAAAGCAAGCCGGAACCGTAACCGACCCTTCCTTGCGGGGGAACCTGTCTCATTTTTCGCTCGAGGGGGATTATCAGGGTAGCGGAGAACCTCATTCCATGCAACCGGGACCTCATAAGCGGGTATGATCTATTCCATGAAGGATCGCACGAATGCTGCGCACGAACCTGACCGGACCCGGTCGGAGGCCGCTGGATTCGAGGCCCTTTTCCTGGAACATTGGCCGAGCGTGTATCGCCTGCTCTGCGGACTGGTCGGGGACCCCGCAGAGGCCGAAGATCTGGCGTTGGAGACATTCATGAAGTTGTACCAGCGCCGTCCCCAATCGGAGCCCGGCTTCAATGCCGGAGGCTGGCTGCATAAAGTAGCTCTGAACCTGGGCTTGCATTCCATCCGCAGTTACCGGCGGCGCGAGCGTTACGAAATGCAGGCTGGCCGCGGGGCATTGGAGCACGCTCCTGAGCAGCGTCCGGCTGAAATCCTGGCTCAGAAAGAAGAACGAAGGCTGGCGCGCCTCGTGCTCTCGGAAATGAAGGAAGGTCAGGCTCGACTCCTCCTGCTGCGCCATTCCGGAATGGCTTACAGGGAGATCGCAGGTGTGCTGGGGCTCTCCCCGGCTTCGATCGGACCCCTGCTGCTGCGAGCCGAGCGAGAATTTGAACGGCGCTACCGCGCCCTGGCTGAGGAGGAAACATGACGAAACATCTGACCGAAGGGGAATTACGCGCCGCCCTGGATGGGGAGGCAGAGGCAAAGGCCGCCGCACACCTGAGTGCCTGCCCGGAGTGCAGCGAGCGCCTGCGCCAGATCGAAGCCCATGCAGAATTCGCGGGCCGCAGGCTGGATTTCATGGCTCCCGCAGATGAGTCCCGTATTCCCAACTCTGCCGCGGCCTGGAACCGTTTCTCTCAACAGATCGCCCTCAAAAAGGAGAATCCTATGCTTAAAAGATTGTTTTCTTTCCCGGTGGTGCGCTTCGGCGTGAGCGTCGTCCTGATCCTGGCATTGGTATTGGCCTTCCCGGCTACCCGCGCCCTGGCTGGCCAATTGCTGAACCTGTTCCGGGTACAGCAGTTGGAGGTGATCCCGGTGGATTTCACCGGACTGGAACAGCTTATGGGAGATGGGGCGCTGGGGAATCAGTTCACCCAGTTGATCTCTGAATCCATGCAAATGTCGCAGAAACCCGGCGAGCCAATGGCGGCTGCCAGCGCGGAAGAGGCCAGCCAGAAAGCCGGTTTTAACCTGCGCCTGCCCGCCGGTATGCAGCCTTCGCAGATCTATGTGACCGGCGCGGCGGCCTTCTCCTTCACGGTGGACCGCACCAAGGCGCAGGCGCTCCTCGATGAAGCGGGACGCAATGATCTGGTGCTGCCGGAGTCCGTGGATGGAGCCCGCATTTCGGTCAAGGTCCCGGCTTCGATCAGTGTGGGTTATGGCACCTGCCCCAGCCCATCCGTTATCGATTCCGATCAACCCAACTCTGAGATCGCCGGCCGGCGCTATCCGGATTGTGTTATTCTTGCGGAAATCCCCAGCCCGAGCGTGGATGCGCCTGCGGACGTGGATGTGGCCGAATTGGCCCGCCTGGGCCTGGAGTTCACTGGTATGAGCCCGGAGGAGGCCGCAGCCTTCACGAGCAGTGTGGACTGGGCTTCCACCCTGGTGATCCCCATCCCGAAGAACGCGGCCATCTACAAGCAGGTGGAAGTGGACGGCGTGACCGGGCACCCTGATCCAGCGGCCTGCCGATGATGCCCCGCAATATGCCCTGTTGTGGGTCAAGGACGGGATCCTCTACGCGATCAGCGGCCTGGGCACCAATTCCCAGCAGGCCATCGACATGGCTAATTCGATCCCTTAAGGAGCGTATGCCCGGTCCGGCCATTCAAACTGAAGGACTCAGAAAAGTTTTTGGACAGCGGCCCGCTGTAAAAGGCCTCACCCTGCGAGTGGAGCAGGGTGAGGTATTCGGTTTTCTAGGGCCTAACGGAGCGGGAAAGACTACTTCGATCAAGATGCTGCTCGGCCTGGTTGCGCCCACCTCCGGCCGGGCCGAGCTGTTGGGCGCGCCGATCGGCGATCGTCTCACGCTGGCGCGCATCGGTTTCCTGCCAGAGCATTTCCGCTTTCAGGAATGGATGACGGCCCGTGAATTCCTGCATTTCCATGGCGAATTACTGGGTATGGACGAAGGGGACCTCAAACCCCGTCAGGCGGAGCTGCTGGAACGAGTGGGCCTGGCAGACTTTGTGGACAGCCAGCTGAAGACCTTTTCAAAGGGCATGTTGCAGCGCATCGGACTGGCGCAAGCGCTTCTGAACCGCCCGGCGCTGGTCTTTTTGGATGAGCCCACCTCCGGCCTGGACCCGGTGGGCCGCCGCCTGGTGCGGGACATCATTCATGAGCTGCGGGCGGCGGGCACCAGCGTGTTCCTAAACTCGCACCTGTTGAGCGAGATCGAGGTCACCTGCGACCGGGTGGCCTTCATCCGGCACGGCGAGGTCATCCGCGTGCTCGAGCTGGCCAGCCTTGACCAGAACCTTTCGACGGTGACGGTGCGCGCGGGAGGGCTGACATCGGAAATCATCTCGGGGCTGAGCCGCTGGGCGGAGAATATCCGGGCGGAGAACGGCGGGCTGACCATGACGACCCGCGGCGAGGCGGACCTGCCGGAGATCAACCGTTATCTGGTGGCGCAGGGAGTGAATGTCTTTGCCCTGACCCCCAGCCGCATGTCGCTGGAGGAGATCTTCATCGAAACGGTCGGAAAGGATGGGGGGCTGTGAGAAACATCCGCATCCTGGCGCGCATGACCTTTCAGGAAGCCATCCGGCGGCGGATCGTGCTGACCGCGTCTGGTGCTGGGCGTCTGCTTTCCTTATCATTTTCTCCATCGGGTTTCACCTGATCCGCGGCCAATACCATCCAGAACTACGCAGGCCCCGGCATCAGCAAGGCCATGGAGACCGAGATGAACAATTTTCTGGTGCTGGCGGGACTGTATGCCATCGCCTTCCTCTCGGTGGCCATGGGCGCGCTGCTGGGAGCCGATACGCTGGCCGGGGAGATCAACTCCGGGACCATCCAGACGGTGGTCACCAAACCCATACGGCGTTCGGATGTGATCTTCGGGAAGTGGCTGGGATATGCTGCCCTGCTGGGACTCTATTCCGTGCTCATGTCGGGAGGCACGCTGCTGAGCGCGTGGCTGCAATCGGGTTATGCGCCGCCCAACCTGCTGGCAGGGCTGCTGCTCATTTATTTTGAATCCGTACTTGTCATGACCATTTCTCTGTCCTGCTCCAGCGCCATGCCGGCGCTGGCGACCGGCGGGGTGGTGTTCGGACTTTACGGTCTTTCTTTCATCGGCGGGTGGATCGAACAGATCGGCTCCGTGCTGCACAACTCGACCGCGGTGAAGGTGGGCATTGTCACCAGCCTGATCATCCCCAGCGAGGCGTTGTGGCGGCGGGCCTCCTTCGAGATGCAGACACCGCTGGCCGGAGCGCTGGGGATGTCTCCCTTCGGCACAGTTTCGGTGCCCAGCACGCTGATGATCGTTTATGCGGGGCTGTATATGATCATAGCGCTGGCCCTGGCGGTCAGCCATTTCCGCGGCCGCGATCTCTAAGCACGAACCCGTTTATCAACAAGTAAAAGTCCTGCTGTCAACTGGCAGCAGGACTTTGGTTTTTATCGCTGCGCTCCTCCGGCGGCTTATGCCCTACAAAGCTCCGGTAGAGCAGGACATCATAGAGGATCTTGATGGACCCGGCCAGGAAGAATGGGTAGTTGATGAAGGCGGGTATGGCAAGCAAAAAACCGGTGATCGTGGGGGCTGCAGTTGCGCCCACAGAGCGCGCGATGGTGGTCACGCCGGCTGCTGCCGAGCGCTCATGCGGGGCAACGACACCCATCGTGTAGGACTGGCGCGTGGGCACATCCATCTGGGAAATGCTGAAGCGCAGGAGCAGCACCGCCACCGCCAGGGGAAGGGTGGGCATGAGCGGCACCAGGATGAGCAGCAGGTTGGAAGGAATGTGCGTGAAGACCATCGTGTTGATGAGGCCGAAGCGTTTGGCCAGCCGGACTGCCAGCAGCGCCGAGATACCCGGCAAGGATATTTGCCCCGAAGAAGATCGAGCCAATGACCGCGGCATCCACCCCGAAGCGCAGATGGAACCAGTAGGCCATCATGGCCTGCACGGTCAGCCCTCCACCGAAGGCATCCAGGGCAAAAAGCGCACTGAGCTCTCAGCACCACCTTCCGCGAGCCGGACAATCCCAGCAGGCGGGGCACTGCATCTGATTCGGAAGGTGCATCGGCCTCAACACGGCTTGTAAGGGAGAGAAACAGAACCCCGAGTGCCAAACCTCCCATCGCATAGCCTGCCAGGATGAAGCGGTAAGCATCCAGAGCGAGCCAGCCCGCTGCGATCAGAAAATGGGTCAGCCAGCCGCCTGCCAGCGCGCCCGTTGCGGTCGCGAGAGAGCCCGCCAGACTGTACCAGGCGAACGCACGCGTGCGCTCCTTGTCCGGGAGCAATTGGGTCAATGCAGCCTGTTCAATGGAGAGGAACGGGCCGATCTCGTTGCCGCTCGGGCTGATCACCCCGACGATGGCCGCGGCCATCAGGATGATCGGATTCCGGGTGAGGATGAAGCTCAACCCTGCCGCGATCATCAGGGCAGCGCCTGCGATCAGAGTACGCTTCCGTCCCAGGCGGTCGGCGGAACTGGTGAGCCATAAGGTGATGACCGCGTCGCCGGCCAGCGTCAAGGCGAAGAGCAGGCCGATCTGTTTTTCATTCAGCCCAACCTGTACCAGGTAGAGCGCCAGCACCACCGAGAGGAACCCGTAACAGAAGAGGCGCAGGATGCGCGTGGAAAAAAGAACGGCGGTATCCTTGCGCAACCTCCGGACGGTTACCAGACCTCGATCAGAGCCAATCATTTACCGCCAGCAGCCTGAAGCCTGCACCAGGCATACAGCGCGTCATAGACCTCGAACTGGTACTCCAGGTTCTCCAGGTCCTCGGGAAAGCGCAGGCTGTAGCCGCTGGCAATTGCCTCCAGCCCGCGGGCGATCGGGTCTGTATCGATATCCTCTGCAACATCCGCGGCGTGCACGATCTTTGCCAGCCGCATGAGCCCAGGCTCCTTGAGATCATATTTCAGCAGGATGGATTCGAAGGAACAGAGTCCGTCCTTATGACCCAGTTCCACGCCCGGCGTGTCGAACGGGATGGCCCCGGTCGCCCGCACCGTTGACTCGATCTGGTTCCTGGGGACGAAGAGGAACTCGGCCTCGCTGTCAATGAAGCGGGTGATCAGCCAGGGGCAGGCGACGCGGTCCACGTGCACATGGGAACGGGTGATCCATTTCATGCTCTCTCCTTTCCTTTATCAGCCTTCGAGTGTATCCCTTGCACGGGCGGCCTGCAAGACCGCCCATGCAGAAAGGGGATGAAGGATCTGGAGAGGGGCTTAGTTCAAGGCGTCAGGGAGGCCTTCAGCCCAGGCGCGGACCGCATTCCAATCCCGGTGATCGCCCTCCGACCAGACCCCGGTCGCAACGCTGATGCGAAACGCCGCCCGGTCGCTCCAGGAGGGGATCTTGCTGATGTCCAGGGTTCCAGCAAACATGCCTTCGCTTACCGGCCTTACGAGAGCCGCGCACCGGCTGCAGCCATTCCGAGACGCCCTGGCGATATTGAGCAGCATTGGGCATTGCCAGTGTCATGCAGACAAGAAAGACGGCAAAAGGCTTCCGGGACAATTCAGCCCGATTTGTGCGAACGAAATCGACGGCCTCCGGCAGCCATTGGCGGTCACGGATGGCGCTCCCGGCCACGACGGCGCGGTAGGGGGCAAGGTCTTTCACATCCTCCATGCGCAGAACATCCACCTGCACGCCCTGCCCGGCCAGTGTTTTTCCGATGGTTTCTGCAACTCCGGCGGTGGAACCCAGACGGCTTGCATAGGTGACAAGGATCTTTTCTGACATTGAACTCTCCCAGGATGAACGGATCGAAACCCGGGGAATCTAATCCCCGCGCCTCGTAGAACAGCCATCTTGCAAAGCCCTCTTCGGCAAGGACAAGGAGAAATACGATCACCGTACCCCACCAGAGGACGGTACCAGATACGAAAAAGACGCCAACTGCCGCCAGCATGCTTATCAGGATCAGGAGGCGCCACAATCTCCCGGCAAGGAAGTGCGCAGGCGGCACGCACGCGTAATCAAACTCCTGGCTGAGAGGAGTGCCAATGATCCCATTCCAATCAGATTCCAGCGGGCAGCGGGGACCTGAATGCCGGTGAGGTCCAATTCAAAGGCCAGCACGGCCGCCATCGACAGCACACCGAGCAAAAGGGCGCTGAGCAGGAAACCGGCTTCCGTGCGCCAGGTGTTCCATGCCGGCGCGGCGCGAAGATGATAGACCTGTGCCATGCCGTAGATCAGCGCCAATCCCAGGAAGCCCATGACCCAGGCAGCCAGGGAGGGGAAGTAGCCCTGACGGAGGAAAATCCAGGTGCTGATCAGCCATCCCAAACCGAAGAGCAGAGCCAGCAGAACTTCGCGGCTCAACCAGGATTTCCTCAGATGGCCCAGTACCCGCCAGGCGTTCTTCTTCGCGCCCAGGTGCGCAAACGAAGCCGCCAGTCCCAGATCCCAGGAAGAGACCAATCACCAGCAGCGGGCGCCAGCCGGAGCCGGGAGGCGTCATACTGGATCAGGTTCCAGAGCGGGGTGAAGGCCCAGAGCCATCGCCCAGAAGCCACCCACTGCTGCCTGCGTGAGCAGGGTGAACAGGAGCAGCGGCACTTCCTCCCAACCCGACCTGCGCTGAGGCTTTACCTCCTCCAGGTTTGCGATGTGCTTTTCGATGGGGAGGCTCATTCCCGCGTGCGGCTGAATGACCAGATGCGGCCGGGTGCGTGAGTAGTTCGGGAGGGGGAAGGGATGGGCGCTGCCCGGTGTTTCCCAGAGGGCCAGGCTGCCGGATGAGGTTTGCGGGAGCCCCGCTTCGCCGAAGTCCAGCGCCCGCAGAGGGCAGGCCGCGACGCAGGCGGGAGGCAGACCGGCGTCAATGTCCTCCGCGCAGAAATCGCATTTCCCCATCGTCCCGGCGGAACGGTCAAGCTGCGGCGCGCCGTAGGGACAGGCCCAGGCACAGTAGCCGCAGCCGATGCACCGGGAGGCGTCCAGAATGACGATCCCGTCCTCGCGCACGTGGTAGGCATCCACCGGGCAGACGCCCGCGCATTTGGGATGGACACAGTGATTGCAGGCCAGGGAAAGGTTGTACGCGAAGACAGTATTGGTCCAGGCAGTGCCGGAGCGGGTCCACTCGCCGCCGCTCACCTCATAAACCCGCCGCCAGAGCACACCCGGGGGCAGGTTGTTCTTGTCCTTGCAGGCAGCCTGGCAGGCCTTGCAGCCCGAGCAAAAACGCGCGTCGAAGGTAAAGGCGAGCGGGGCGGTCATCGGGAGGCCGCCTTCTCCACCTGCACCATGATGGTGTGCTGCGCGGTGCCAAAGGCAAAAGGTGTCCAGCGGTGGGAGGTGAGCACATTGATGCAGCCGCCCTGATCGGTGCCATGCTCATCTGGCTCGTACCAGGCGCCCTGCGGGATATCCACCACACCGGGCATGATGCGGGGCGTGACCCGGCATTCGATCTCCAGCGCGCCGCGGGCGTTGAAGACGCGGATGCGCTGACCGTCCAGGATGCCGCGCGCCCGGGCATCCAGCGGGTTGATGAAGACACGCTGCGGGAAGGCTTCCTCCAGCCAGTCGTTGTTGTCGTGGGTGGAGTGGACGCGGTGCAGGGTGTGGTGCCCGATGGCCTGAAGCGGATACCCGGCGGGCCTCGGGGCCGAAGGGGCTTTCCCATTCCTGGATGTACTTGGGGACTGGCGGAATCTCCTGCGGCTGCCCGAGGTCAAATAACTGCTTCGAGAAGATCTCGATCCGGCCGGAGGGTGTTTCGAGGGGATGCGCAAGCGGATCACGACGGAAGTCTTCAAAGGCGACGGCGGGTTGGTCGGCGGGACGCGTCCAGGCGCCGAGGTTTCGCTCCAGGAATTCGTCAAAGGTCGGCAGCTCGGGGAAGCGGGTGCGCCGGAATTCATCCAGACAGTATTCCGCCCAGGCGCGTTCATCACGTCCTTCCGTGAAGGCCTCGCCGATCCCCAGCCGCTCTGCCAGTTCCGCGCAGATGCGGTAATCCGATTTGCATTCCCCCGGCGGTTCGACCAGTTTCGGCTGAAGGATGACCTCGTCGCCATACTTCCAGCCATCCTCCACGCCCCAGGTCTCGAACTGTGTGCAGGCCGGCAGGACCATATCGGCGAAACGCGCGGTGGGGGTGAGGAAGTTGTCCTGCACAGCGATGAACTCCACCAGATTCTCATCGCGCAGGATCTCAGCGGTGCGGTTGATATCGGCGTGCTGGTTGATCAGGCAGTTGGTGGCCACCGCATAGATCAGCTTGATGTCGTTGTCGAGGCGATCCGCGCCGCGAATGCCATCGGCAGCGGTCATTTCCCTGCCGCGAACGCAGGCCTCGGTCCACAGGAAGACCGGGATCTGCGCTTTGACCGGATTTTCGCCGGTGGGAAAGACCGTCCATAAACCGCCGCCATCCGGGGCCTGCAGTCCCAGCCCGCTGGCCCAGCCGCCCGGGATGCCCACATTGCCGGTGATGGCAGCCAGCACGCATCCGGCGCGCACCACCTGCTCGCCGTAGGCGCGCCGCTGCATGCCATAGCCCTGATAGAGCACCGCAGGCTTGAGGGTGGCATACTCGCGGGCAATGCGCGCGATGGTCTCGGCAGGGACGGCGGTGATGGCTTCGGCCCATGCGGGGGTCTTGGGGATCCCATCCCGCACGCCGAGCAGGTAATCGCTGTAACTCTCCGCCTCCTGCACCGGCATCTGGTCTGCATCGAAACCCACGCAGTGCGTGCGGACGAATTCTGCATCGTGCAGACCTTCGGTCAGCATCACGTAGGCCATGGCGCTCATCATGGCGGCGTCCGTGCCGGGGCGGATGGCGATCCACTCATCCGCCAGGGCAGCCGCGCTCAGCGAATGACGCGGGTCAATGCACACCACGCGCGCCCCGGCCTGCCGCGCCAGCTTGATGAAGTAATCGCTGTTGGTGCCGTCGCGCATCTCGGCCGGGTTCCAGCCCCACATCAGGATATAGCGGGCGTTCAGCCAGTCCTGCCGCTGGTTGCCGGTGACGAGCGTGCCGTACACGGTGGGCGTGGCCAGGTTGGTCGCCGCCCAGGAATAGGAGTTGTAAATGCCCAGGCAGCCGCCGAAGAGGTTCATCAGCCGGCGGGCCACATGCGACCCGTTCAACTGGTTGTAGCTGCCCGTGCCGTAGGGGACGAAGAGCGCCGAGTTGCCGTACTCCGCGCGGACACGCTGCATCTGATCTGCCAGGGTATCCAGCGCCTCATCCCACGAAATGCGCGTGAATTGGCCCTCGCCCCGGCGTCCGGTGCGCTTGAGAGGCCACAGCAGGCGGTCGGGATGGTACTGGCGGCGCAGGTAGGCGCGCCCGCGCACGCAGGCGCGCAGCTGCGGGGCGGCCAGCGTATCCGGGCGGTCATCCGCATCCAGACGCAGGATGCGGCCATCCGAAACGTGGGCAATCAGAACGCAGCGACCGCCGCAGTTGTGAGCCGGGCAGCCGACGCGGACCTTTTGGACCTGCGCAGAATTCGTCACCCAACCAGTATAGAGGAATGCGCTCCGCGGGGGTAGTGTTGAATGTAACCCGGCGCATGGGAAAGAAAAAACCGGGGCCGCAGAACTTGCAGCCCCGGTTTCCCGGATTGGATCTTGATCTTGCTTATTCAGGCGCGATCTCGTACTCGCCCGGTTCCTCTTCCACCTGCATCACCGGTTCTTCGGCAGGTTTCTTATCCAGGAACTGGAAGGTGTTCATCACCACCTTGGTGAAGTACTTGGTCTGGCCCTCGTCCTCGTAGCGGTCGGTCTTGAGCCGGCCCTCCACGTAGATGAGGCTGCCCTTGTGCAGGTACTCGTCGCAGACCTCGGCCAGGCGGCCCCAGGCCTCGATGTTCACCCATTCGGTGGAATTCGGCGGCCTCGCCGGCGGCGTTCTTCCAGCGGTTGCTGACGGCCAGGCTGAACTGGGTGACCTTTTTACCCGAGGGCGTGAAGCGGCCTTCCGGGTCCTTGCCTAATCGTCCGATGAGCTGGATGCGGTTCAGTGTAGGCATGTCGCCCCCCTTTCGGTGCCGTCGTTCATGCTTTTAGAGGTCAAATGTGTGCGTGTCATGATTGGTCTCCTTTTCTCTAAAAGAGCAATATTTGGTTGTGAATAAATTGTAGCACAAATATTCTATTTGTCAAGGATTCCGGCAGGCGACCCCCCTTCCGGGGGTACGCCTCGCAGGGGCGGGAAGTTTGGATCCGGCGGGGTGGAGGGGAGAATAAGGCGCGATCTTTTTGCGGGAGATGAGGAACGAATACAGGAACGCAGCGAGCCTGGAAGTACATACAGGCGCGTTCGCGGCGCCAAGCAGGTGATGAGGAAATCTTCATTATGAAACAATGAGGAACAATACCGATTCCCAGGCTTGCGAAGGGCTTTTTATGGGTAAGCCGGCGACCCAATTGAATGGAATTCCGGCGCTCCGTGCGCCGGAATAGGCGATGCGGGCCCGACGCCCGCTCGCCTGATTGAATTATTGTTTCGTTCATTTTTGCCCCGTTTTTTTGCGTTTTTCTTTGAAATTCGCTGCCGGAACAATCAATAACAATTATCCGCTCAATCCGCTGGGGTAGCACCGGCGCTCCGTGCGCCGCACCTTCGCTTCGCTTGGTGTGCTTCGCGAGTGTGGCCGACACCTGCATGATTTGCCAAGCAAATCACGTGCGGTGCCAGGGAGTGTGCAGGCCCGACGCCCGCTCGCCCGATGCCGGAACAATTGAAAACAAGTAGAGAGTGAAAACCAGAGATCAGAGAGAAGAGCGGTGCGAGCCAGGAGCCTATCGAAGAAAAGATATAGGAATCAAGCACCCCGGCCAAGTTTGGACGGGGTGCTTTGCGATACACGTTCGCCGGGTTCAGCCCCTGACGGGGCAGCACGAGATTGAAAAAGGAAAGAGGTTCTGATATCACTGAAGATATTATATAGATTATTTGTTCTAAGGTCAAGCGATGAGCAACAAACGGGACCCGGCACCGGATGACCTCCTGGTGACATTCTTCCCTTCCCGGCTGGCCCGGGATTTGCTACACTAAATGTACCGCTCGCAGGTGGGGAGTTGGAACTTGCCCCGGGTTATAAACGGATGGCGTTGGAGGTGGAATGGCAATAACGCAAAGCTACTTGGCATTAGAAACTATGGGTCAGGTCTCTTAGCGTATCTCAACAATCGGTAATAAAAATGAAAAAATACCTGATTACTACTTTTTTTCAACTTCTCTTTGCATACTTCTTTGTTGCTGCTTTATCAAGCTGCAATCTGGTGAGCGGGAAGCAAATTGATATTCCAGAAAATGTTCCTTTGAATGAATTCATTATAGGAAAATGGACATCAGAAGAAATTGACAATTCTGAGGGAAAAGAGGGCACATATAAGTATGAAATCGAATTTGTAGATGACGACAGCGTTAAGTTCGTTGTACTTTCGCTTGAAGGTGAATTCTTAGATGGAGCAACATCAAAATATAAATTTGTCGATTCAAATTCGATTTTCGTCGACAACAAGAGAGTTCAAGGTGGAGAACAGTGGTTACTAGAAAGAGAAGGCCAACGCCTAATTATTCATCGCACAATTGATAGTGAAACTGATCGCATTGTCTTTGTAAGAATTGCAGCTACTTTTCAAGTGAAATAGATGATATATCCCCTGAAACTACAATAAATAACTTGACACTTTTTGATCCAACTCTCTATCAGGAATTTCTGCAATCTAATTTATTCACGCCTGACTCTGACAAGTTCATTTTATATCCATGGATAGGATATGGGAAAATTGAGGAGCATTATTGGCCTCCTCGATAGAAACAGGGTTTGATTTAGAATCTGAAATCTGAGGTCGACGCATGACAGCCTGGCATGACGCCGCGGCCAATGTGCTGAATATCCAGTTCGACAATGGGAAAGTGACAAGTGTGAGTTACAGCGCTGGAGTGATGGATACTACCCGCCCTCTCTCGGTGGGAGCCTTTGCGGATGGAACCTATCTGTTCGATGGAAGAATAGACGAACTGGCGCTATATAAACGCGTGCTGACCTCGACCGAGCGGACGTGGCTCTACAACAACGGCCAGGGGGCATCCGAGCCTCGTGGCTCGGATGTTGCCGATGCCGGCTTGAGGCCGGCTCGGCGGAGGAGCTATGCCAGCCTGGGGGCGCAGCTCCATGCGGTGACGAGTGCGGTGACGAATGGAACGTGCCCACAGGGAGAGATGTGTTCAACCGGAAGATATCATTTACCTAATTGGGATACTGCGATCTGGAACATGGAAACTTGGAGAACCAATTCAAAACACAGCATTGCGGAGAAGACACAATGGCTGGTGCCAAACGGCAACAGGTGATGCCGATGAGCTAGATTAGCCAAATCGGCGGAAGGCATTTTCGACCTCTTGTTACCAAAGGCCAAAATCATTAGCAGAGCGCGATATATTCAATGGAAACGCGAGCGTTTGATACGCGATCCTGAAAGTGGCGAATACAAGAGGCTAGATCTTGGACAATAGGTTTGCTGCTTTTTTTCAGAGCGAATCATTCAGATAAGAGGAAGCCTCTATGAGTACTCGGCACCTTTCTTTTCCGATATCATCTTCGACACGCTTCTTAGATAAAGCCCAGCTCCATGCGGTGACGGGCGCGGTGACGGCGTACCCGTGCCCGCAAGGGGAGGCGTGCGATTACGATCAGGCGACCCCCCTTCCTTTCTCCCGGAAGTACACCGGGACGCTCCGCGGCCCCCAAATCCCCTCCGCTGTCGCCTTCGGCGTGCTTCGCGAGCTTCGGGGACTATGTGCGCCGAGTTATGGATGGGCATGGTTTGGATGGGCGCATTTAGGGGGAGACTTGAGACCAGCGGCAACCGGGTGGAATGGGAATGACGCAAAAAGAGGAGACCTCCGGTCATGGCCCCTCCGCTGTCGCCTTCGGCGAGCTTCGGGGTGCTGCGCGAGCGGGGGGTCGGGCCCCTTATGCTGCGCTCGCTTCGCTCGGGGGTCCCTGACGGGATGCTCCGCGATGCTGCCCGAAGACCCACGCCGAGCAGGTATTTATACAAATTTTTCCCATTTGGCAAAGTACTCATTGAGACCTTCAAACACAAACGCCAGTAGAATGATCATGCGCCAGATGCGGTGGGTTCTTAGAATCCAGAATCAAAAGCCCTTAACCCAGTACAATTTAAAACATCTGGATGACCTTTTAAATACCCTTTCTTTAGATCGAATATAGCCAGGGGAAGACCATGAAATTTTCCTTTACGCATCACCCCCTCACAACCCGATAGGATTCAGCAGCCCACCTGCCATCTTTATTATGCTCCAAAAAGATGCTTACTTCTTTTTAGTTCCAAGTGTTGGGTTATTATTTCTTTGCAAAAAGCGGGTAATTTTCTAGAATCCTTTCACTTCTGTCCATTAGTCAATCTGGGTGAGAATACTTGTCTGGACATCCTGCTTTCCAAAAAACATTTTGTCTAGTCAAGGATTGGGATAAATGACCTATTGCCTCCAATTGTGAATTAAGGTACAAATAGGAAAGCGTCGTCAACCTTACACAGGAGGACACATGCTAATGACGGAGGAGAAGCACAATCCTGCGCTTAATAAGCAGGTTGAGGATCTCTCCCTGCTCGATGAAGTATCCCGCCGCACGGCGGGAGTTTCGCGCCTGGAGATGTGCATCCAGTGCGGTTCTTGCGGCGGCTCCTGCCCTTCCGCATCGGACATGGACCACACCCCGCGCATGCTCTTTGCCATGCTCAGGGCTGGAATGCGCGATAGTTCCCTGATGAGCAATACTCCCTGGATCTGCGTTTCCTGCTATCACTGCGTGGTCCGTTGTCCGCAAAATGTGCATATTGCTGATGTCATGTACACCTTGAAAGGCATGGCCATCGAAGCCCACCTGTATCAGGATGCCACTGCTCCCGACTTTTCGCAGACCTTTGTGGATATGGTGGAACAATATGGACGCAGCTATGAGTTCGGTCTGGCAACCCGTCATTATCTCCGCCATTTCCCATTGCGTCTTCCCAGTCTGGCCCCCATGGGCTTCGGCATGCTCAGCCGGAAGCGCATGAGCCTCAAGCCTGTCCGCATACGGGGTATCAACCAACTGAAGATCATCCTCAAGCGCGCCAAGGAGCTGGAGAGCAAAAACCATGGATAAATACCTTCTGTATCCGGGCTGCTCGATGGAATCCAGCGCCAGGGCCTATTACGACTCGCTGCTAAAGGTCTGTGAACCGATCGGGCTGAACCTTGAAGAGATCGAGGACTGGAATTGCTGTGGGGCTACCGAATATTTGGGCATCAAGCTCACACCGGCGTATGCACTCATTTCCCGCAACCTGGCGTTGGCCTCACAGCAGGCCAACGGCACACGTACGGTGGTCGCACCTTGTTCAGCCTGTTATCTCAATCTTGCCAAGGCCGACTACTACATGCAGGAACAACCCAGCCTGGGCCGGGATGTCAATGCTGCACTGGCTGCCGGTGGGCTTTCCTATACACCGGGCTCGTTGGATATTCGACACCTTCTAGATGTGCTCATCTATGATATCGGACTGGACCTCATACGAAGCAAAGTCGTACGACCGCTCACCGGACTGCGCGTAGCGCCGTACCTGGGCTGCATGGTGCCCCGCCCAGATTATGAACATCACTGGTCAGACCATGAACATCCCATTGAGTTAGACCTACTCCTCAAAGCGCTTGGCGCAGAAGTGATCGACTTCCCATTGAAAACCCATTGCTGTGGCGGGCATATGACCCAGATCGGCCCAGAGACCGCCTTTGAACTGATCCGCCGCCTGATCTCTGCAGCAGACGAGCACGGGGCGGACCTGATGGCTACGCTCTGCCCCATGTGCCAGATGAATTTGGATGCCTATCAGACTGAGACAAACCATCACTTCGGTACCGACTACCACATGCCCGTGGTTTTCTTCACTCAGTTGATGGGACTGGCTTTCGGGCTTGAGGCGGGGGAACTGGGCTTTGGGTTGGAGTTGGTCAGTGCCCGTAAGGCATTAACAAAGATCGGCATCGAAAAACCTCCCGAACCAGCACAAGCCAAACCGCGTTCCCGGAAACCCGACGGGCTGCCCATGCCTGCACCGCTGCCCCGCCGCGCACAGCTGGAGGAGAAAGGCCGGGTGGAGAAATGACACAGCAGGAATCCATCGATCCCATCCAGGAGAGGATAGGCGTCTACGTATGCCACTGCGGCTCGAACATAGCCGGCACAGTAGATGTCCAGCAGGTGGCCGAGTGGGCTGCCACCCGCCTCAAGCACCGCGGCGTGGTGATCGGGCGCGATTACAAATTTATGTGCTCCAGCCTTGGGCAGGAGCTGATTGAGAAGGATATAAAGGAATTGGGCCTCACCCGGGTGGTGGTAGCTGCCTGCTCGCCGCACCTGCACGAGGCCACTTTTCGCACCGCCTGCAAGCGGGCAGGCCTCAACCCGTATCTGTGCGAGTTGGTCTCGATCCGCGAGCAGGTGTCCTGGGTGCATACCGACCGGGTGGCTGCCACCATCAAGTCGAAGGCGGTCGTCTCCGGCGGTGTGGAACGGGTACTGTGGCATGAACCTCTGGAACCCCTGCGCGTGCCCATTCATCCTGCCACCCTTGTTGTCGGCGGCGGTATTGCAGGTATCCAGGCCGCGCTTGAGATCGCGGATGCTGGATTCCATGTCTATCTTGTGGAACACGAGCCCTCCATCGGGGGGCACATGGCACAGTTCGATAAGACCTTCCCGACCCTCGATTGCTCTGCCTGCATCCTGACGCCAAAAATGGTGCAAGCCGGATCGCATCCCAACATCACCCTGCTCACCTGGAGCGAGGTGGAAAAGGTGGATGGGTTTGTGGGCAGCTTCTCTGTGACAGTGCGCAAGAAGGCGCGTAAGATCAAGGAAGACCTCTGCACAGGCTGTGGCATCTGCCAAGAGAAATGCCCCCGCAAGGTGATCGACGATGTATACGAGGCCGGGCTCGGCTATCGAAAGGCTGTTTACACCCCCTTCCCTCAAGCGGTTCCCCGTTTTCCCGTGATAGACGTCGCCAACTGCACATATTTTGAAAAGGGAACCTGCAAAGCCTGTGAGATGTTCTGCCCGACCAACGCCATAGACTTTCACCAGCAGGATGAGATCCTCACCTTGCAGGTGGGCAATATCATCCTTGCCACCGGCTATGATCTGTTCGATGCACGCCGAGTCACCAATTATGGCTACGGCCGCCTCCCCAATGTGTTCACCAGCCTGGAGTTCGAGCGCCTGAGCAATTCTGCCGGGCCGACCAACGGGAACATTGTCCTGCGGGATGGAAAGACCACACCAAAGGCCGTGGGCATCATCCATTGTGTGGGATCGCGCGACCGCAACTTCAATAATTATTGCTCGGTCATCTGCTGCATGCAGGGCTTGAAATTCGCGCACCTTGTCCATGAGCGTACCGGCGCCCTGGTCTATAACTTTTATATTGACATGCGCACGGCCTACAAGTCCTATGATGAGTTCTACCAGCGTGTGATGGAGGAAGGGACACTCTTTGTGCGCGGCAAGGTGGCAGAGGTCACTAATGCTGCGCGTCTTCCCGATGAGGAAGGCAAGTTGATCATCCAGGTGGAGGACACGCTGGCCGGCAGGCAGCGGCGCATCCCCGTGGATATGGTCATCCTCTCGATTGGCCTCCAGCCCCGCCATGACGCGCAGGAAACCGCAAGAAAGTTCGGCCTTTCCTGTTCTTCCGACGGCTGGTTTATCGAAAAACACCCCAAGTTGGACCCGGTTGCAACGATGACCGAAGGGATCTTCATCGCCGGCTGTGTTCAGGGGCCAAAGGATATTCCCTCCAGTGTGGCACAGGGCGCGGCCGCAGCCGCCCGGGTGCTCGGCAAGATCCAACAGAAGGAGATGGCGCTCGAGCCAATCCGGGCTTCCATTCATGAAGCCTCCTGTTCCGGCTGCCGCATCTGTAACGGGTTGTGCCCCTTCAATGCCATCTTGTTCCATGAAGACCGCATGGTCAGCGAGGTCAATGCCGCTTTATGCCAGGGCTGCGGCACCTGTGTGGCCGCGTGCCCGGCGGGTGCAATTCGCGGCACTGCTTTCAGCAACGAGCAGATCATGGCGCAGATCCAGGGTTTGCTGCTTCTCAACCTTGAAGAGGAGACCATCGCGTCCTAAACAGCAGCCCCGTAGGGACTGCCGGATAAGGCACGGAGTGAACCATGACCAATCCAATCGAAACCTTTGAGCCGGTGATCATCGGCTTCACCTGCAACTGGTGTTCCTACCGCGCGGCCGACCTGGCCGGGACTGCCCGTATCAAGTATCCCCCGAATGTTCGCCTCGTCCGCCTGATGTGCTCAGGCCGCCTCGACCCTACCTTCGTTTTCAAGGCGCTGGCCGACGGGGCAGACGGCGTGCTCATCACAGGCTGCCACCCCGGAGAATGTCACTACCTTGAGCAAAATTACAAGGCGCTGCGCCGCTTCCAGCTGATGCGCCGTACACTTCAAGGTCTGGGTCTGGAACCTGGCCGGGTAAAGTTGGTCTGGGCTTCGGCTGCCGAGGGAGTCAAGCTGGCCGCCGAGATCACATCGTTCGTCGAGGAGATCCGCCTCCTTGGTCCGTTGAATTGGGGCATCCCCCGGGAGGTCTTCTCCGAAGAGGACATATCCCTCTATGAGGAGGTGCCTGCATGACCGATAAACCCAAATTCGCCATGTACTGGGCAGCTTCCTGCGGCGGCTGCGAGATCGCCGTTCTCAACACCCATGAAAAGATCCTGGAGGTAGATGCCAATTTTGAGGTAGCCTTTTGGCCGGTAGTCATGGATGCGAAGTATAAGGATGTGGAAGCTATGCCCGATGGCTCCATCCTGTTGACCCTTTTCAACGGCGGCATCCGTAACGAGGAAAACGAGCATATCGCCCGGCTCCTGCGCCAGAAATCCCGCATCCTGGTGGCCTTCGGTTCGTGTGCCAATGAAGGCTGCATCCCGGGACTTGCCAATCTGGGGGATGCCGGCGACATCGTGAGGACGGCGTATAGCACCATCACGACCGACAACCCCGATGCGATCTATCCTCGTAGTGAGGTCGTTGTACCCGAAGGCGAGATCCACATCCCGCGCATCCTTCCCGTCCTCAAAACCCTCGACCAGGTCGTTGACGTGGATTATTTCATGCCGGGCTGCCCCCCTGAAAGTCACCAGATCGCGGCCGTGCTTGACCTGGTTATCCAGGTTGTGCAGGGCCGGGCTGAACTACCCCCCAAAGGGTCCGTTATCGGCGCGGGAGACTCCACTGTATGTGATGAATGCAAGCGCACGCGCAATCTGAAAAGCATCCGTTCCTTTGAACGGATCATGTTCACCCACCAGGACCCAAGCCTGTGCCTATTAGAGCAGGGAATCCCTTGCAATGGGCCTGCCACTCGTTCCGGGTGTAATGCCCTCTGCCCTGCGGCTGGCGCGCAGTGTATTGGGTGCTATGGACCTGCGGCAGGCGTCGAGGACTATGGCGCGCGCTTGATCTCTGCCTTCGCCTCCGTTGTGGACAGCAATGACCCCGTGGAGATCGACCGCATCCTGGATGGCATTCCTGACCCAACCGGGCAGTTCTACCGTTTCAACCTGGCAGGTTCGCTGCTCAGGTCTGGGGTCCCAGCCTGGAAGAAGACGCCGGAGGCGAGATGACTCAGCGCATCACTATCGACCCGATCACACGTCTGGAAGGGCATGGAAAGATCGAAATCTTCCTGAACGAGGAAGGCGATGTCGCCAATACGTATTTCCAGATACCGGAACTGCGTGGTTTTGAGCAGTTTTGCCTCGGCCGGCCGGTGGAGGAAATGCCGCTCCTCACCAACCGCATCTGCGGGGTCTGCCCTGAGGCGCACCACATGGCGGCTGCCAAGGCTGCGGATGCTGTGTATCATGTCGATCCGCCGCGCCCCGCCAAACTCCTGCGCGAACTGCTCTACATGGCCTTTTATTGTACCGACCACACCACCCATTTTTACGCGCTGGGCGGACCGGATTTCATCATGGGTCCTGAGTCTCCTGTGGCTGAGCGGAATATCCTCGGTGTCATTCACAAGGTCGGCCTGGAGATCGGCGGGCGCGTCATCCAAATGCGCCGCTTTGGTCACAACGTGGTGGAGATGATCGGCGGGCGCAAAGTCCATCCCTGCACCTCCATCCCCGGCGGCCTGACGAAGGGCATTACGGAGGAACAGCGCGCCGAGATCGAGGAGATGGGAGAATATGCGCTTGACTTTGCCCGCTATACCCTCAAGCTGTTCAACGATATTGTCCTCAAGAACAAAACCTATCTCAATCTCATCCTGAGCGACCTGTTCACCCATCGCACCCACTACATTGGTCTCGTGGATGAAGACAACAAGGTTAATTTTTATGATGGCTGTGTCAGCGTGGTCGATCCGGATGGCAAGCGCCTCGGGAAATACGAGCCGGCCTCCTATACCGATTGGATCGCCGAACATGTCGAGCCCTGGACCTATCTCAAATTCCCCTACCTGAAAAAGGTCGGTTGGAAAGGTTTCACCGAGGGCAGTGAATCGGGCATCTATATGGCAACGCCTCTATCCCGGCTAAATGCATCGGAAGGCATGGCAACTCCGCTTGCCCAGGAGGAGTATGAGCGTTTCTATGCAGCACTCGGCGGAAAACCTGTCCATCAGCGCCTCGCCATCCATTGGGCGCGTCTGATCGAGCTGCTCTATGCGGCCGAACGCTGGATGGAATTGGTCAAAGATCCTGAGATCACCTCGCCGGATATCCACGCCATCCCCACGCAGATCCCCACCGAAGGGGTCGGCATTGTGGAAGCGCCGCGTGGGACTCTGACGCACCACTATGTTACTGACGAGCGAGGTTTGCTGACCAGCGTCAATTTGATCGTTGGCACCACCAATAACTACGCACCCATCAGCATGTCCATCAATAAGGCTGCCCGCGGTCTGATCAAGAAGGGTTCGATCGTCACGGAGGGAATGCTGAACATGGTTGAGATGGCATTCCGCGCCTACGACCCCTGCTTTGGCTGCGCCACTCACTCGCTGCCTGGAGAGATGCCGCTGGAAATCACGATCCGGGATGTGGAAGGCAGGCAGGTGGAAGTCCTGCGGCGGAACTGCTGAACGCTGTGAATGGGAAATTAGCAGGATTCTTCTAATTCTTGCATGAAGACATTGGTCCTGGGTCTGGGGAATCCGATTCTGGGTGACGATGGCGTCGGCTGGAAAGCGGCGTTAGAGGTTCAAGAACGCGCCTCGGATCGGACCGCGCAAAGGACATCCAGGTAGAATGCTCATCCATGGGCGGGCTTTCACTCATGGAACTTATGGTGGGCTATGCCTATGTGATCCTCATTGATTCCATGGAGACCAGCCGCTTTCCGAACGGTTCGGTCCGGGTGTTCCCCCTACAGGCGATGTCCAATCCTTTAGAAGGCCATTCTGCTTCCGTACACGACACATCCCTGATGACAGCGCTCGAAGCCGGCCGGCAGATGGGGTTGGACCTTCCGGCAGAAATCACGATTGTGGCAGTAGAAGCGTCCGCATTGCATGAATTTTCTGAGGAGCTATCGCCTGCAGTAGCGGCTGCCGTCCCTGCACTGGTGCAGGCTGTTTTGGATCAACTCTAAGTAGCGTAAGGGGCCTGACCGGGCCGACCTTTTGACGGGAGGTCTCACACCACTGCCTCCCCGAACACAGCTGCGTTATAATCGCGGCGTGGAGAAATATCGCATTGATCCACAGGTGGGATTGTATTACGTGACCTTCAGCGTTGTGGATTGGCTGCCGGTCTTCATCGATCAAACCGCCTGTAAAATTCTTGTGGATAGTATTCAGTTTTGCATCCAAAACAAACATCTCGGCGTGAATGCCTATGTATTCATGCCCACGCATCTGCATGCCATCGTCTTCGACCGGCAGTTCGATCAGGATCGGTTGAAGCATACGCTCGATGACCTGCGGAAATTCACCGGGCGGCGGCTCCTGGAGCATGCCTGCGGGCATCTGCCGGAGTGTTTCAACGCGGTATTCGAAAGCAAGGCAGGCGAGGACCGGCAGCGGCGCTTCTGGCAGGCGACCCAGCACCCGGTGGGGATCTATTCTGCGGGCTTTTGGAAGCAGAAATTCGAGTATCTGCACCAGAACCCCTGCCGCAAGGGGCTGGTGCTGAGGCCGGAGGATTGGCGGTTCTCCTCGGCTCTGTATTGGAGCAGGCGGGAGCCGGGGATATTCCGGTGAGTGAGGTAATGTTTATTGATTGGAATGCGAAACAGAGGACTAAAGACACACACGTTCGAGGTTACATTACGAAGAGAGTTCACGATTGCCTGTGTCGCGATACCACATCGAAGATCTGATGCAATAGAGGCGTGGAGTGGCTGTGGGCAACTGCCGACCTCTCACGAACTGCATTTGCAATTCGGAACGGAAACATAATTGGGGACAAGGATTACGACTTTGGTACATCAACGATAGTACTCTGCAGATATGTACATACAACACAAATGGAATGCTCGGCAATAGCAAGCTGATGATGCAAGGCTTGTCAGCCATCACACTCTATTCTATTGGGAATGCCTGTGGCATCACGCACTCCAAGTGGATGGCATTTCCCAGCCCAGATTCACCAGGGATAACACACAGACGCTTAACGGCTCATTACGGTTCGGCAGGATGGGTATCGTCGAACTGCTGGCAGACTGCAGCGTCGCCAGAGTGAGGTCGTTATTACACCTGACCACTCCTGGACGTGCGATGCGAAGTGATGGCGAATTGCTCTTGGACAGATAGCAGCCAAGGTTGGCTATCGTCCAGGAAGCCGATCACTTGCAGTTCGACAAGACTACCTCGCTATCTGGGACGCGAGTTAATTCTGAGGTTGCTGGATGAAGATATCTGCGTATATATTGCAAAGTTATCAGGCACAGATGATCAAACTACTAATTCTTGGATGGGATCATGGAACCGAATGACTCAAGCCGAATCATTGGAACATGATCCGGCAACATTGGTCCAAGGGATCCGCTACCGGAGGAGTGCTTTTAGCCATAGCTGGCGATGCCCGATAAAATGTTTACGCGGCAGGATGAATGTTCCTGAGTATAACGAGAACCAGAAGATTACTAACAAGTGAGATAATCCAATCGGATATATTGACGGATGGACAGCAGGCAGCATCATCGTATGGCTAGGGCAGTCTCAGTGGCAAAATGGAAGCAATGATAGGCTGACCTGATCAGACTGAAACGCCAGAGATTACTGTAGTCCTGAAGCCATTTCTCGTAATTGGTCGCGGATGTCAATATTAGCTTTACGACACTTCAGACCATGTTAGACAGTAATCTCGAATATTGTGACCTTAGTTCTGAAACTCTTCACGGAGGCGGTTAACAGGTAACTAATCTGACGGCAGTTATTTCTACTCACAAATAGCCTTTTGACAGGTATTTAAGCAGACCCGTCAATAGAACTAGTGGAACTAGGATGACTGACCTATACCCTGAATGCAGCGGAATGCGCTACGCGCCGAGACGTCACCTGACAGATGCCCGGGCTGACAATGAATCGTCCACATGCGAGAGATCAAGAGACTACGATCAGGCGACACTCCTTCTCTGGAATAGGCTCGGGCCCCTGCTCGGCCAGGGTCTTCGCGTGCTTCACATTCTGGGGCTTGCGGTCGCGATACCGATGGCTGAAAGACCCGCCTCGCTGGATCGAGGGTCTCCGCACAGCGCCCTGTTCATTGACATTTGCCGAGGTGTTCCCTATACTGGCAGTTGATCCTCGCCGATGAAATACCCTGCCGTACTGCTCTCCCTGGCCTTGCTGCTGGGCGCCTGCCAGCCCATCCCGATCCTGCCGGCGGCGGTCCCTTCGGTCACAGCGCCGACCGAAACGCCCGCGCCCGGCGCGACGCCCAGCCCTATCCCCTCACCGGAGCCGACACTCACGGCGACCACCCTGCCGCAGCCCGCAGATCACGCGGGTAGTGATCATCAGCATTGACGGCCTGCGGCCGGATGCGATCGACCTGGCGCCCATGCCTGTCCTGCAGAGCCTGATGCGGACCGGGGCATACAGCCTGTCGGCGCAGACCATCATGCCCAGCACCACGCTGCCCTCGCATACCTCCATGCTTACCGGCCTGTGCCCCGCGGCGCACGGCGTCACCTGGGATACCTACGAGCCGGAGAAGGGCTATGCCGCGGGGGAGGGGCTCTTCGACCTGGCGCATGCCGCCGGGCTGCGCACGGTGATGGTGGTCGGCAAGGAGAAACTGCGCCAGGTCACCGAGCCCTCCAGCCTGGATGTATTTCAGTGGGTGAACGACCCGGACATCGTGGTGGGGAAGCGCGCGGCGGCGCTCATCCCGAAGGGCTTTGGCGTGCTGTTCATCCATTTCCCGGATGCCGACCTCTCCGGGCACAGTTACGGCTGGCTCTCCCTGGACCAGCTTTTGACGCTGCGCGGCACGGACGATGCCATCCAGGAAGTGCTGGATGCGCTGGACAAGGCGCAGATGCGCGCGAATACGCTGATCATCGTGACCGCGGACCACGGCGGGCACTATACCAGCCACGGCTTCGACATCCCCGCCGATATGACCATCCCGTGGATCGTCAACGGGCCGGGGGTGGTCCCTCCCAACTGAAGAGCGCGGTGAACACCACCGATACGGCTGCCACGGCGGCCTGGGCGCTGGGGCTGCCGCTGCCCGCCGAATGGGCCGGGCGACCCGTGCTGGAAGCCTTTGGATCCCCCGACGATGCGCCGCGTCCCGCGCCGCGCTGCCCATAATAGAAAAATCCAGCGATCTCGCTGGATTTTTCCCTTGTTGAAAGCTGGATTATACTTTCTTGAGTACAGGCAGGCCGGTCTTCATTTCCACCACGGTGTAGCCGCTGGGAACTGCATCCAATGTGCCTTCCTTCTGTTCCTTGGAGAAATAGAAGAGCTGCCGCTGTTTCCCCGATTTGGTCAAGGAAATCTTGGTATGCAGATAATAAGACACACCCTTTGAATTTGTGAACTTGTAGGCCATTTTTATGTATCTCCTTCTCTCAGGTCGGTTGGTAATTTCATTCTAGCATACCTTTCACGGCTGTCAACGAGGATTTTATATGAAATTGGTGAGTAACTTACACGAAATGCACAGTGCGCGGCTTTCCCTCGATGGGGTGGTGGGGCTGGTCCCGACCATGGGTTTCCTGCATGAGGGCCACCTTTCGCTGGTCCGCCGCGCCAGGGAGGACTGCGACCATGTGGTCCTGAGCATCTTTGTCAACCCGGCCCAGTTCGGTCCGAACGAGGACCTGGCAAAATATCCCCGTGATCTCAAGCGCGACCTGGAACTGCTTGAACCGCTGGGAGTGGAGGTGGTCTGGAATCCCGGGGTGGAAGAGATGTATCCCGAAGGTTACCAGACCTGGGTGGAGGTGGAGAAGCTCAGCCTGCCGCTGGAGGGCGCCAGCCGACCCGGACACTTCCGCGGGGTGACCACCATTGTGTCCAAGTTGTTCAATGCAGTCCAACCGCACAAGGCCTATTTCGGGCAGAAGGATGCCCAGCAGGCGGCGGTGATCCGCCGCATGACGCGCGATCTGAGCTACCCGATCGAGATCGTGGTGTGTCCCATCGTTCGCGAGCCGGACGGCCTGGCCATGTCCAGCCGGAACAAATATCTGGAAGGCGCGGACCGGCAAGCGGCCCTGGTACTCTCGCGGGCGCTGGGGGCGGCAAGGGACGCCTGGAAAGCGGGGGAGCGCCGCGCCGAAGCCCTGCGAGGCCGCATGCTGGAAGTGCTCGCTGCGGAGCCGCGCGCACAGGTGCAGTACGTCTCCTGCGCGGACAACGACACCCTGGAGGAGCTTGAGACCGTGACCGGCAAAGCCCTGCTCTCCATGGCTGTGCGAGTGGGCAATACCCGATTGATCGATAATATCGTTCTGGGGGATTAGCGGAGCGGAAACATGGCGGGGCTGCCGGCGCCCTGCCTGGCTAACGATCCGGCTGCATGGCGAGCATGCGGACGATCGACTGTGCGATCAATCTTGCCGCCTCCGGGCGGGCCAGCCGGGCGCAGGTCTCCACGATGCGGGCTTTCTCATGGGGCCGGCTGATCCAGCGCGTCAGGGCCCGCACCACAAGCTGCGGAGTGGGCGCCCAGACACCGGCGCCTTCCTCCACCACGAAGGTCACGTTGCCATCCTCCTGACCGGGCAGCTTTGCATACAGGATGATGGGCAGATGGGCATTCAAGGCTTCCGAGATGGTCCCGGGGCCAGCCTTGGTAATGATGAAATCGGCGGCGCGCATGAATTCGGGCATTTCGCGCGTGAATCCATAGATAAAAGTTGGGTTTTCCCATTCCATCGCTTCCAGCGAAGCCTTCAGGCTCTCATTCCTTCCGGCCACGATGACCAGCCCCACGTCCAGGCCAGACTCGTCCACGGCGACCGCCATCTTGGCAAGCGGCCCCATGCCATCGCCGCCGCCGACCAACAGTACGATCGGCTTATCGGAAGGCCAACCGAGCTTTTCCCGAAGCTGCCGCTGGTCCACGAGGGGCTGGCAGTACCGGTCGGCTACCGGCAGACCCACCACCCGCACCTTCTGCGGGTCCATATGATTGTGAATGGCCCGCTCGCGGGCGCTCTCGGTGGGCACGAGGATCAGATCTGCGCGCCGGTCGAACCAGAGGGCATGGGTGGTGACCATGTCGGTCACCACGGTAATGAAAGGGTGTGCGGTCGCGTTCCAGCGCTTTCAGCGCGAAGGTATTGGCGAAGGGATGCACGGTGACGATCAGGTCCGCAGGATGGGACTGGATCAAGTGGCGGGCGGCCTGGCGCGCCACCGGCCACATGGTGCTGGTGAGCACCCGTACCCGCGCGGCGCCGTCGGTGGCATAAAAGGAGGCGCTCCAAAGGCGAGGCGCCTTTACCATTTCCGGGTACCACTCCGGCATCTTATTGAAGGGCAGCGGGGCAAAGCTCTTAAAGAAATCCACCATTTCCATGCTGAAAGCATCTCCGCATTCCAGCTGCAGGGCTTCCATAATGGCCTCGGCAGCGGAGCGGTGGCCTCCTCCAGTGTCCGAGAAGAGGAACAGGATACGCGGCTTTCTAGGCAGCATTTTCGTCTCGCTTGTTTTCGTGAGGGGTCAGGTTGGTCTTCAGCCGGCGTGCCAGCTCGCGCCGGGTCAGCATGACGCGCCGGCCGCAGCCTTTGCATTCCAGACCGATGTCCGCTCCGAGGCGGACGACCGTCCACTCATAAGAACCGCAGGGATGGGGCTTGCGCAGGCGCAGTACGTCGTTGATCTGCAGGTCGGGCAGCACGCAGGAATTATACTCCGCGGGGGAGTGTCCAACATCAAATACAAGATTTATGTCGTTGCGAGGGCGAAGCCCGAAGCCACCATAGTATTATGAGGAGATTGCTTCGTCGTGACGGCGCGATACGCGCCGCCAACTCCTCGCAACGACATTTTTATCCTGTATTTTAGACACTCCCCTGCGCGGCCCTGCTGCGCTGCGTGTTCACAATATGATACACTTTAAAGGGTAATCCCTATCTGGCGGAGGCTTTCCATTCCATGACCCAACGTGAAACCTACAAGGTGGAAATTGCAGGAGTCCAGCGGGACCTGCGGTTGTTCGAGATCAAACCCGGCCTGCGCATCGCCATCCTGAACATCCTGGGGGATACCGAGTTCGTCGAGGCCTGCGCGCGCGAGCTGGCGACCCGGCTGGAAAAGCTGGATTACGATCTGCTGGTCACCGCCGAGGCCAAATCCATCCCCCTTGCGCATGCCCTTTCGGTTGTGACCCGCAAGCCCTATGTTGTGCTACGCAAGGTTTACAAACCCTACATGGGGGATGCGCTGCGGGCTGAGACGCTGTCGATCACCACCGGCGAGCCGCAGCTCCTGATCCTGGATGAAAAAGACCGCGAGCTGATGCGGGGGAAAAAGGTGGTCATCCTGGATGATGTGATCAGCACCGGCTCCACGCTGCAGGGGATGCGCATGATCCTGGATAAGGCCGGCTCCAAAGTTGTGGCCGAGGCCGCCATCTTTACCGAGGGCGATCGTGCCCGCTGGATGCACATTATCGCGCTGGGGCACCTGCCGCTGTTCAGTGAATAAAAAGGAACGGGGGTTCCCGTTCCTATCCGATCAGCTTCTTTTTTCTTTCCCTTGAGAGAGCCTTGATGGCTCTCTCTCTTTTCATGGCGGTGGAACGGTCGGGCTGTTCCTCCACATAAACCAGCCGCACGGGGCCGCGCATGCGCGTGTAGCGTGCACCCCGCCCGGCGTTATGGGTCTTCACGCGCCGTTCCGGGTCTGTAGTCCAGCCGGTATAAAAGGAGCCATCCGCACATTCGACGATATAGCAATAGCAGGTCATTCTTCCGGTTGAGGGGGCTTGTAAAAAGCCGTCCCGAAGAAACGCTCGGCGAAGGTGGGGATATCGAGGGGCTTGCGATCATCGGCTGGCTGCCACTCTGCCAGGAGGCGTTCCTGGATCCAGCGGTTGCGGCCTTCCAGGGCTTGCTCCAGGCGCGCGGCCACCCCATCATCATCCTGGTTATCGATGTCATCGCGCAGGCCGCGCAGGGCGGCGATCATTACGTCCAGCGCGTAAACGATGTTGGCTCGATCGTGCAGGGAGAGCATGCGCAGAGAGTCGATCTCGTCCTGGTAGGCCAGCCCGGCAGTGACCGCCGCGTACGGGCGGCCGCCCACTTTGCGGGCTTCCTGCCAGCCAGGCTGATCGACTGTAGCGTTCAGGAGAGCGGCTGCGGCCAGCTGCGGCAGCAGATGCATGCGTGCCATCAGCCCGTCCGATTCGGCCGGGTCTGCGAGCATCACCGCGGCGCCCAGCAGGGAAGCCAGATCCGAGGCCAACTGCACCACTTCCCCCGGGGTGCCGTAGGGTGCGTCGATGACCATCAAACCGTTCTTGAACAGGTCCGCACTGGCGGCATCCAGCCCGAATTTTACATCGTGCAGCAGTTCCGGGTTGAGGGCAGGAACCAGCCCGACATAATAGCGGCCGCGCGGGATCAGCTCTTTCGCCCATTGGGCCACCTCGCTCTTGACCGGCGCGGTATCGAGGATCACCGCGCCTTCCTTTAAATCCGGCGCGATCAATTCGAGGGTTTCGCGCACCTGACTGACCGGCAGGCACAGCATCACCAGGTCGGCCTCACGGACAGCAGAGGGCAGGTTGTGCTTCACCTCATCCACTGCGCCGCGCGTTTGCGCAGCCCGCTCGACATCCGTCTTTTTGTCATGGCCGATGCGCTTCAACGCGCTCTTCTGCCCGGCCAGCGCCAGCCCGATGGAGCCGCCGATCTGTCCAAGCCCGATGATGGTGATTTGCGCTGTCATGAGTTCCTCACAAGATGGGATGGCAGGATTATACTGCGATTGCCCCGTTAAATTCGAGAACCGCGGACGCCGACCGCGGTTCCCTTGAAAGGAGGAGAAGAGAAATCACCTTACGACCCAAATTTATCATGCTTGTCCAAATACTACTTGACGCGCAGCCTACGCTTACCCTACGTTTGTCAGACTTTTAACAAGGTTGTAAGGATTCTTCAAGAATTGGAGGCCGCAATGACCCGTTCCAACCTGCCTTTGTATTCAGGCGAGCTCTACGGAACTCCGCTTGGCAGCCTGCTGCTGGTTTGTTCGGACGCGGGTCTGGTCGCGGTGGAATGGGCGCATTCACACGCTGACCTGGAGCGCTACCTGCGCCGGCTGCGCCGCCCGGTGCATGCCTACCCCGCCAGGATCGCCCCCTATGCGCTGGAACTGCGGGAATATCTCAACTGCAAGCGCCGTGAGTTCACCATCCCCATTGATTGGGATCTGCTGCGGCCATTTCAGCGCAGCGCGCTGGAACTCATCTATGCCATTCCTTATGGGGAGACGCGCACCTACTCCCAGATCGCCGAGGAATTGGGACGCCCGAGGGCCAGCCGTGCGGTGGGACGCGCCAATGCCACCAATCCCATGCCGCTGGTCATCCCATGTCACCGGCTGATCGGCAGCGACGGGAAGCTGCACGGTTACGGAGGCGGGCGAGGGACTGCCCACAAAAGAATGGTTGTTGAAGATGGAAGGGGCAGTGGTGGTCTAAGGTATTTCTGAACGTGGGGGAACCAAGTCGAAGGCGGGCCTGAAACACTGGCCGGTTGGGCCGATTCCTTTATCGTCCATACTTCTGGCGGCACTCCTCGCAGGGGCAAAGGAGGCGCAGGTAGTGCCAGTTGTAGATGCCGTAATCGTGCCCGTCCTCCCAGACGAGGGTCAGCGCGTAGGAGCCCACTGCCACCACATTGACCAGGCGCGTGGACGGCAAATCCTCCATCTGGCGGGCGAAAACCTCCGCATCCGGCTCGGACTTCATGTTTTCGTGCCCGCCGCGGCAGGAGGCGCACGGGCAGGCTGCGCGCAGCAGACCGAAGGGGTAGAGGCTGGTGTGCCCATCGTTCCATACCACGGTCATCTCGCGCGCAGATTTGTTGGCAGTAATGCCGGTCGGTTTTTCATTCATGGAGGGATCCTGTCAGGTTATGGGGAGGGGACAACGGTGAGGAAGTCCGCCGCGGCCCATCCGGCGCGGGTTTCATCATAGGGCGCCACCAGGTACCACCAGGTGTGCCCGTCCAGCTCCTGCGGGCCTTCGCGTACCTGGTACACCTCTTCATCGTAGCCCAGGAAGGCCTGCTGGCCGTTCAGACCCGGTTCGGCTCGCAGGCGCAACCCCTCGCCTTGCGTGCCCGAAATCTGCACATAGCCTCCCACGCCGATCGTGTTCGGCGGCAGGCTGGGCGTGGCCAGCGGGTCAAAGGTGGGCGTGGCGGAGGCACTCGGGGTGTGCGTGGGGGCCGGGATCATGGTCAGGTCGGCAGGGACAAATCCCACCGTCGGAGCCACTTTCGGCTTCGTCCATCCGATCAGCACCAGGGTGATGAAGATCAGGAAGCCCGCGAAGGCAAGGGCACCCAGCACCACCCAGATATTGATCAGAGGCGGGTGACGGCGTCGCCTAGCAGGTTCACCGGAAATTCCACGGCGCATGAGGTCATTATAAACCCTGAACCCCCCACAAGTCCCTTCCCCCGCTTTTACGGGATGCTCTGATATAATCCCCCCACATGAAGCAAGGCGCGCTGCTCAACGAGCGTTACCAGCTCCTTGACCGCCTGGGCTCCGGCGGTATGGCGGACGTTTTCGCGCCCGCGATCTGATGCTCGACCGCTATGTGGCCATCAAGATCCTGCGCAAGGATTACACGGCCAATCCCGGCTTCCAGGAGCGTTTCCGGCAGGAAGCCCGGGCCGCGGCCAACCTTTCCCACCCCAACATCGTCACAGTCCATGATTTCGGCCTGGCTGAAGAGCAGATCTATATCGTGATGGAATATATTCCGGGCACGGACCTGAAATCCCTGCTGCGGAAACGGGGGCGTTTCTCGGTCGAAGAAGCCATCCCGCTGATCGTCCAGGCCTGCGCCGGGATCGGATATGCCCATCGCGCCGGGCTGGTCCACTGCGATGTCAAGCCCCATAACATGCTGGTCACGCCCGACCAACGCCTCAAAGTCACCGATTTCGGCATTGCACGCGCCCTTGCCACCATCCACCCGGACGAACGCAGTGAAGTGGTCTGGGGTTCGCCCCAGTACTTTTCGCCTGAGCAGGCCGCCGGTGAACCGCCCTCCCCGGCCTCGGATGTCTACTCTCTGGGCGTGGTGCTCTATGAGATGTTGAGCGGCATGCCGCCATTCAACGCCCCTACGGCCGAGGAACTTTCACGGCTGCATATCGAAGCGGAACCTGTCCCGTTGAATGAGTATGTCCCGGACCTGCCGGCGCTCCCTGGAAGAGATCGTGATGAAGGTCCTGTCGAAGGAGCCTTCGGCGCGCTATCGCACAGCCGACCAGCTCGGCAGGGTCCTGCTCAAGTTTGGGACGCGCCGCGACGATGACCCGACCATTGCCGCACTGGCAATGACGCCCAACACGCTGCTGCTCGACCAGGCAACCGCGACCACACTGCCGCCGCCCGCACCTGCGCCCGCCCCGGTGATGGTCACGCCTCCGCCGCGCCCGGCCCCGCGTCCCGCCATTGATGAGACCGATATTGACTGGATCACCGTGGGACTCGGCCTGCTGGCACTGCTGGCGGTGGGCGGATTGATCCCCTTCTGGATGTGGATCTACTTTTCCTATAATCCCGCCATACCATGAAGCGAATGATCGTTGCCGCCTCCATCCTGTCGGCGGACTTCCTGCGCCTGGGGGAGCAGATCGCCGCCTGTGAAGCGGCCGGCGCCGACTGGATCCACGTGGATGTGATGGACGGCCATTTTGTCCCCAACCTGACCATGGGGCCGGTCATCGTGGAAGCCTGCCGCCGCGCCACCAAACTGCCTCTGGACGTTCACCTGATGATCGAAAACCCCGAGCGTCTGCTGGAGGCTTTCGCGCACGCGGGCGCGGATCACCTGACCGTCCATGTGGAGACCTGCCCGGACATGGCGGACACCTTGACACCGGATCAAGAGCCTGGGCGTCACTCCGGGGCTGGTGCTGAACCCTGCCACGCCTGTTTCGGCGATCGAGCCGTTCCTCCACCTGGCCGGGCTGGTGCTGGTCATGAGCGTGCACCCCGGTTACTCCGGGCAGGCTTTCATGCCGGAGACCATCGGCAAGGTTGCGGACCTGCGGAAAAAGCTGGATGCCCTCGGCTCGGCCGCCTTCCTGGAGGTGGATGGAGGCATTGCCCCGGATACGCTTCCCCGCATGCAGGAAGCGGGTGCAGACGCCTTCGTGGCTGCCAGCGCCATCTTCAAGGACCCGGACGGGATCGAGGCCGGCATCCGCTCTCTGCGGGAAGCAGGCAGTTAAATAAAAATCGCGGCTTTCAGAGCCGCGATCTTTATAAGCGGAAAGGGACCGCTAAGCTGGCGACTTGGTCAGCGTGCGGATGCACTTGGTGCACAGGACCTTCTTGACCAGACGGCCCTTCTCGAGAACACTCACCTTTTGCAGGTTCGGCTTGAACGAGCGGTTGGTGGCGCGTTGAGAGAAGGAACGGTTGTGACCAAAGGTTGTTGCTTTACCGCAATGAGCGCATTTTGCCATCTTACAAATCCTTTCTTGCTATAATTCCACTTCCAGCCCCTCTTCTTGAGGGCACGGCATTTTACCACAAATCGTAACCATCTTCAAGCGGGGCTGTTACAATTGCAGGCAGAGGAACCTATGGGCGAAGAAACAACCTCACTGGGCAGCATTCATATCTCTCCCAACACGGTGGCCACCATCGCATATTTCGCCGCCCTCCAATCCTATGGCGTGGTCGGGCTGGCCCCCAAGAACCTGGCGGACGGGCTGGTGCAGACGATCACACGTGTGCCGAGCCGGGGTGTCGCGGTCCATTACAACGGGGATGAGCTGGATATAGACGTTCATATCATCGTCGAATACGGAACGCGCATCAACTCCGTGTCCGAAAGCGTTGCCAACCTCGTCCGCTTCAGCGTCGAAAAAGCGCTGGGACTGAAGGTGAACAGCGTCAACATTCATATCGCCGGGCTGCGCGTCAGCAACATGGATTAGGAGCGCTGCATCCCCATGGCTGTCGATCCCAAACGTGTGGAACAACTGCGCAGGCAGACCATTGACGGCCAGTCGGTCAAACGGCTGGTCGAGGCCGGCCTCACCTGGCTGCGCACCAACCAGCAGACCGTCAACGCGCTGAACGTCTTCCCCGTCCCCGACGGTGATACCGGCACGAACATGATGCTGACCATGCAGTCGGCCTGGAACGAGATCAAAGACCTGGGCACCCGGAACGTCAGCCAGATGACTGCGGCCGTCTCGCAGGGCGCGCTGATGGGCGCACGCGGCAATTCGGGCGTGATCCTCTCGCAGCTCTGGCGCGGCTTCTCACGCGGCGTGCACGAGCATGAGACGCTTGATCCGGCCACGCTGGTGAAGGCTTTCGCGGAGGCGCGGGATACCGCCTACAAGGGCGTCGTGCGGCCGGTGGAAGGCACCATCCTGACCGTTGCAAAGGACGTGGCCGCCGGGGCGGCGGCCGCGCTGCCCACAGACGCGGGATGCCATCGATATCCTGGAGGCCGCCGTCAAGGCTGCGGATGAGGCGGTCCAGTCCACCCCGGACCTGCTGCCGGTGCTCAAGCAGGCCGGCGTGGTCGAACTCCGGCGGCAAGGGTCTGTTCTTTATCCTGGAAGGGATGCTGCGGCATGTGTATCGGCGAGCCGCTGGATACGCCTGCCATGACCATCCAGCCGATCTCTGCCATGAACCTCGAGGATGCCATGCAGGAGGTCGAGGAGGGCCAGGATTACGAAGTGGTCGTGGACTTCTTCCCCGCCACCGCGACTTCGACCTCCAGCACGTTTTACGGCAAACTCGAGGATATGGGCACCTCCATCCAGGTGGGCGAGGGCGAGGGCATGTACCGCATGCACATCCACGTGCCCACTCGAAAAGCGTTATGAGCCCATTGATTACATCATGGGCATCGGCACGATCACCAAGGTGGCCATGGAAAATCTCATGGCGCAGATGGATGATGTGCGGAAGAGCAAGGACAACCCGCATCGATTTCGCGCCGGTGGAACCGGGACAGATCGCCGTGGTGGTTGTCTCTCCGGGCATGGGCTTGAGCCGCATCTTTGCCAGCCTGGGGGTTGCGGCCGTCGTGGAGGGCGGGCAGACCATGAACCCCTCCACACAGGATATCCTGAAAACATTTGAAAACCTTCCCACCGACCATATCATCATCCTTCCCAATAACAAGAACATCGTGATGGCGGCCAACCAGGCCAAAGAGGTGACCGCCAAGCAGGTGGTTGTGGTGCCCAGCCGCAGCGTTCCGCAGGGGATGGCCGCCATGCTGGCCTTCAGCCCGGAAGGCGATCTGCAGGCAGTGGCAGAGAAGATGAACAAGGCCATGGGTACTGTCGAGACGGGCGAGATCACGGTGGCCACCCGCTCGGTGGAGATCGACGGTGTGAAGGTGGAAACCGGACAGGTGATCTCCCTACTGGATGGCAAGCTGGTCTTCTCCGCCGCGAGCGTGGAAGAGGGAGTGCTGGGCTTGCTGGAGCAGGCCGAGGCCGCCTCGCATGAACTGGTCACGCTGTTCTACGGGCAGGAAGTCACTCATACGGATGCCAACAAAGTGGCGGATTTGGTCCGGGAGAAATACCCTTCCCTGGAGATCGAGGTACAGGAAGGCGGGCAGCCGCACTACCAGTACATCATTTCCGTGGAATGACTCTTATTTCTGGAATTGTTGCAACAGAATAAGCTCCGGGCCGTTATCCGGCCCGGTTCGCTTTATCCCTTTTTTCCATGAATGTCTTGCGTTCTCTCAGGTCACCGGCCTTTTGCCCTGCTCTGGTCGGGCCAAACCGTCTCCCGGCTGGGGGATAACCTTTACCGCATCGCGCTGGCCTGGTGGGTGCTGGAAAAGACCGGCTCGGCAGCTGCCATGGGCACCGTGCTCATCCTTTCGCAGGTCCCGATGCTGATATTCCTGCTGGTTGGCGGTGTGATCGTGGACCGCTTCCCGCGCCTGCGCATTATGTTCCTCGCTGACCTGTTGTGCGGGGCCATAGTCGCTTTGATCGCCCTCTTCTCCTGGCTTGGGACGCTGGAGATCTGGCATATTTATATCGCCAGCACCCTTTTCGGGCTGGTGGAAGCTTTTTTCTTCCCGGCCTATCAGGCAGTCGTCCCACAGATCACGCCCGCGGAACACCTGCAAAGCGCAAATTCCCTGAACGGCCTGAGCCAGCGCGTGACAGGCATCATCGGGCCGGCGCTGGGCGCAGGGCTGGTGGCTGCCGGAGGCACCTCGCTTACCTTTGCGCTGGATGCCCTGTCCTTTTTCATTTCCACCGTCTGCGTCCTCATCATTCTCCGCTCGAGCGCAGGCTCTTTATCACCGCCAGCCCAGAATCCCGCTATGACGGAGAAGCGGAGCTCCATGAGAGCGGTCATCCAGCGCGGCCTCGCAGACCTGCGAGCCGGGCTGGACGCGGTCCTGGGCGTCCCCTGGATATGGATCTCCATCCTGGTATTTGGCTTCTTCAATATTATGGAAGCCAGCCCGCGCGCCGTCGCCCTGCCTTTCCTGATCAAGAACGACCTGGGCGCGGATGTCAAGCTGCTTGGGACGCTCGGATCGGCCTCATCGCTCGGTTTTGTGATCGGCATGCTCTGGCTGGGGCAGTACCCGCGTCTGCACCGCCGCGGGCTTTTGGGTTATCTCTCTTCGGCGCTGATGGGTGTGGCTCTGTTGTTCTTTGGCCTGAAACTACCCATCCCGGTGCTGATAGGCGGTATGTTCCTGAGCGGCCTCGCCACTTCGGTCTTCGCGCTGATCTGGACACATACACTTCAGGAGATGGTCCCCGGCGAGCTGCTGGGGCGGGTCTATTCCATTGATGCACTGGGCTCCTTCGTCCTGCTGCCCATCGGCTTTGCCCTTGCAGGCTGGGCCACCGACAGGGTGGGCGCGCCGCTGGTCTTCCTGATCGGCGGCACAGGGACCATTTTGCTGGCATTGCTGCCTCTCCTGCATCCTGCCATACGTGAGCTCGATTAGATGAATCAAAAGGGCGCGGTCCGCATGGACCGCGCCCTGGTTATGGGCGTCTGCATCAAGCCGCGGCCAGCACTCTTGGCTGGAAGAGGCGGAGGATGTGCTTGACCATCTCGACGCCGGTCATGAGCGTGATGAAGGCGATCAGAATGCGCACTCCCGTCTGAGCCATGGTTCCCAGGATCCGGGCGGCTTCGGGATCGAAGACACCGGCAGTTTGCAGGCTTTCGGGGCTGAAGGCCAGGATGGAAGGCCCGGCCAGCAGGAATATTCCGATGGCGATCTGCATGATCTTTATCGCGATGGCGAGCAGCCGTGTGGAGAGTTCCCAGCGCCCGGCGCGCAGCAGGATGGCGTTCATAACGATCTCCGCCACCCAGACGATGTTGATGAACGGCAGCCAGCGGAAGAAGGCTTGCGAGAGCACCGGCAGGACGTTCCATTGCCCGTCAGAGAAGTAGTAAATGCCGATCCACTGCGGGTTGAAGTTGAAGATGCTCAACGCGATGCAGGTGAACACGATGGCCGCGATGGGCTCCGCCATTTTAACGTCCTGAGGATCAGGCTCCTTCTTCAACGAGGCGGGGTCCCAGGTCTTGTCCTCGTCCAGAGCGAAGTCGGGAGCCGGGCTGACCCGTTCCAGGATCGCAAAGACGAGTGTGATGGAGCCGAAGCCGGAGAGCAGCGCAGAGAAGATCCCGGAGAGGCCGTTCAACACGGCAGAAGCAAATTCCGGCCCGGAGAGCGCAGCGCGGGTGGCGATCTGAATGCCGGTCAGGACCAGCAGCACCGTCACGACCACGCTCAAGACGATCTTCAAGACCATCAGGTACATCGGAAACATGCGCGGGCCGATCAGATAGGGGACGGGATTGTAGGTGGAAGCCACCTGATCCGGCGCGCCATATTCCCGCAGCAGGTCAAGTTCCATGGCCTCGTCGGCAGGACGGCCGGCCTTCCGGGCGCGGTCTTCGAGCATGTCCTCGAGGGTGGAGCGCAGCTCGTTCTCGAGATCCTTGCGCCCCCGCAGCAAGGGCAGGCGGCGGCCCACTTCCATTACGTAACGATCGATCAGTTTCATTTTCCATCTCCTTTTTCCTTACCCAGCATCCCGTCCATGATGTCGACAATGCTGGTCCATTCCTTCTTCATTCTGGGTAAAACCTTTTTACCCTCGGGACTGATGACGTAGTAGCGGCGGGGTCGGGCCTCCTCGAGCCTCCAGGCCGACTGCAGCAGTCCCTGGGATTCCAGCCGGCGCAGCAGCGGGTAGAGAGTGCCCTGGTCCACTTCCAGCCCCATCTCCGAGAGCAGCTTGAGCAGGGAGTAGCCGTACTGCTCCGAGCCCAACTGGTTGAGGACTGCCAGCACGATGACCCCGCGGCGCAGCTCCAGGATGACATTTTCGAGCGATTCGTTGTTTGCCATATAGTTACCTTTATCGCATAATACTATGTATCATACAGTATGTCAAGGGTAAAGTATAAGGAGATTTTAGTATCGGGACCCTTGCCAGTCTCCTGTGATAGACTACCTGCAAGGGAAAAACATGAAGATCGGCATTGCCACTGACTCCACCTGCGATATCCCCGCCTGGCTCGTCGAACAGCACGAGATCGAGGTGGTGCCCGCAGTGCTCGTGATGGAGGGCGTGGAATATGTGGACGGCCGGGACATCACGCGCGAGGAGTTCTACCGCAGGCTTCCGGGCCTGAAGACCTCCCCGACCACCGCCTCCCCTTCGCACCGGCGAGTTCGCCAATGCCTATGAAGCGCTCCTGGCGCGCGGCTGCGAGCGTGTCCTTTCCATCCATCCCCCCGAAGTATTGACGACCCTGGTGAACACGGCACGCCAGGCGGCGCATGCCTTTGATGGGCGCGTGGCTTGCCAGGACAGCGGTTCGCTCTCGCTGGGAATGGGGTTCCAGGTGCTGGCGGCAGCCGAGGCAGCGGAAGATGGTTGGGAGGCCGTACTACAGGCGGTCGAATCCACACGCAGGCGGCTGCGCGTTTCCGCGGCGCTGGATTCCATGGAGTATCTCCGGCGCAGCGGACGCGTGCCCGCGGCCGTAGCCGCGCTGGGCGGGCTGTTATCCATCAAGCCTTTCATCCAGTTGAGCGAGGGGGAGGTGAAGGCCATCGGCGCGGTGCGGACCCGCCATCAGGCGGATGAGCGGCTGCTGGAATTTTTGCTGGAGGGTGCGCCGCTGGAGAGGCTGGCCATCCTGCATACCAGCGCCGAAGCGCGGGCGCGACAGTTCCTCGACGTGCTCATGAAAAAGGCCAGCCAGTCTGTGCCGCGCGAGATCCTGCTGGTGAACGTGACAAGTGTCATTGGTACGCATGTCGGGCCGAACGGTCTGGGCTTTGCGACCATTTCAGCCGGATGACCAAATCAAAAAGCCGGAAATTCTTCCGGCTTTTTTTTCATTATCAAGTTGAATCAGCGGGCTCAGCGAGGGGCGCTGGAGCCGCGCACGAGCAGCCTGCCTTGCAGCGTCACACTCTGTGCCGGATGTTCCGGCTCGGCGATGCGCTGGAAGAGCAGTTCTGTGGCAGTACAGCCGATCTCCTCGATGGGCTGGGCGATGACGGTGATGGGAGGGTCCAGAAATTCCCCCCATTCGGTGACATCAAAGCCGGCCAAGGCCATCTGATCGGGGACCTTGAAACCGTGCTCGCGGATCGCCTGAAAGACGCCGGCGGTCAGGAGGGAATTGCTGGTCAGGATTGCATCGGGAAGTTCCGGCTGGCTGAAAAGCGCCAGGGCCGCCTCATGGCCGGCTTCGATGCGCGCGGCAGTAAAGATCATGGAATGCGGATCGAGGCCGTGCGCCGTCAGCGTCTCCCGAAAGCCCTCGCTGCGCTCGCGGCCGGTGATACTGGCATCTCCGAACAACCCCGCCAGGCGGCGGTAGCCGTTGCCGATGAGGTGTTCGGTGAGCTGGCGGGCTGCCGACACATTGTCGATGACCACCATGTCCAGCGCGCGTCCCTGGATGGCCCGATCGATCACCACCACAGGCAGGTCCAGTTGGGCACGGCCTGGATCGGTGCAGCAGCGCTGGGTGGGGGAGAAGATGATACCGGCGACGTTTTCGTCATGCAGCAATTGCAGGTAGGTAGCTTCGCGGTCGGGGTCCTCGTTGGTATTGCAGATCAGAACGGAATAACCCTTCGCATAGGCGGCTTCTTCCACCGCGCGGCTGAGCGCCGCAAAGAACGGGTTGCGGATGTCGGAAAAGATCAGTCCGATGCGGGCGCTCTTCTGCGCCGCGCAGGCTGCGCGCTACCAGGTTGGGACGGTAATTCAATTCGGCAACCGCCTGCAATACCCTCTCGCGCGTAGCCGGACGGATGGTGTCCTTGTTCGCCAGCACCCGCGAAACCGTGGCAGTGGAGACCTGGGCGGCGCGGGCGACATCTTTCATGCTTGCCATACTTCCATCATAACATGAATAGGATTGCCTTGTAATCGATTGCAAAAGCGGTGTTTCAGCTCTTCTGTTTCTCCCGTTTCCACAATAGGAGCACGGCGATCCCGGCCAGCAATACCAACGTCACCCCGATGCCCCCTTCGGGACCAAAGCCCCCGCCCGTGATCCAGTCCGGGCCGTGAGACGGCAAGCTTCAACAGGCTGCCACCTCCGGCTTCCATCCCGCTCACCTCGAAGCCGAAGATATTGCCCTGCACCCAGTTCCAGGCCGAGTGCAGCGCGCTGATCCCCCAGAGCGACCCTTCGCGCAGGGCATACAACCCGGCAAAGACCCCGAACAGTGCCAGGTTGACCAGCGCCAGCAGGCTCAGGTGATCGTTCAGGCCGTGCATGGCTGCGAAGATCAGCGCAGAGACCCCCAGCCCGATCCAGGGGCGATACCGTGCGCCGGCCACAGGCAGCACCCAGCCGCGCGTAAGCACCTCCTCGGCGCCGCCCTGCACGATCCAGCCGGCCAGCACGATCAGCACGCCCCAGATGGCCGCCATACCGGTCCGGGAGGGGTCACCCGATCCGATGCCAAGGACTCCGAAGGCCCACAGGAGTCCCACCGCACCGGCGAACATCACCAAGCCCAGGGCGAAGCCGCGCCCGTAGCGCAGCAGCGCGGCCTGGCGCTCATAGCCCAGTGTCCACATGGGCCGCCGTTCATAGAAATATGCCCAGGCGGCGACAAAGACATACATAAGAAAAAAAGAGGAGATCAGGAAGAGCGCCATCCAAAGCCCTGACAGCGTGACAGGCATTGCATTCATGGACAGCAGATCCTCGCTGAAGCCATATCTCCAGATCAACACGACCAGCACCGGAAGGCTGCCGAACCCGGCCGCGAAGGAGAATACGAAGGTCAGCGGGATGAGCGCCAGGATATGGGTCAGGCGCTTACCGCGCCGGGCCAGTTCAAAGAGCCGGCTGTTAAAGAACCAATTCATTA
The DNA here is from genome assembly GCA_963809585.1 of uncultured Chloroflexia bacterium. GTDB lineage: Bacteria > Chloroflexota > Anaerolineae > Anaerolineales > Villigracilaceae > JACPVF01. The sequence continues at coordinate 137,450 of CAWEKL010000006.1, forward strand.
GCAAGCCTCCTTCCGCGGCCATTGCGACCGGCCAGTCGCCTATTTTTCGGGGGTATGATTGCTCTCATCGGTTTGAACGATCCCTCCCCCGGCAGGTAAGCCGGGATATGAGCCAATCATAACAAATCGCTTTTCCGCTTTCAGCTTGACATGACTTCTGTTCTCGCGGTACACTGTCTGTGGATGGGGAGTAGCCGCCTGGCCCTCTCAGGATGGATTGTCGTCATTACATTGGCAAATTGCCATCGGCAATCCATGCGCTGGTAAGCGATGGCAAGACCACCACAGGTGTGGTGGTCTTTTAATTTAGATCACCGCATACTCCATTCTTCAGGATGGTTCGTATGATCGAAGGCAAGGAAAATAACAAGGCTCCGGACCTGCAGCAGGATTGGCATGCGCTGGACGCAAAGGAAGTGCTGCAGTCTCTCGAGGTGCGGTCCGATGGGTTGACCAATGAGGAAGCCGCCTTGCGGCTGGAACGCTACGGGGGCAACCAACTCCAGGAAGCGCCGCGCCCCGGTTTCCTGCATACGCTCTGGGAACAGCTTAATAGTTTTGTGGTGATCCTGCTGATCGTCGCTTCGGTCATCTCGGCGCTGCTGGGTGATTTCATCGAGGCCGCGGCCATTATGGCCATTGTGGTCCTGAATGCGGTACTGGGCATCTTCCAGGAGCGGCGTGCCGAGCAGGCGCTCGCGGCCCTGCGGCGCATGGCTGCCCCGGATGCCCAGGTGCTGCGAGATGGCCACCGGCAGACAGTTCCCGCCCGCGATCTGGTTCCGGGGGACATCGTGTTCCTGGAAGCGGGCAATTACATTCCCGCCGATCTGCGCCTGCTGGAGGCAGTCAACCTGCGCGTGGAGGAAGCCTCGCTGACCGGCGAATCCCTGCCAGTGCAGAAGAATGCCGCCAGTGTCATGGAACGGAACGTCCCGCTGGGTGACCGTAAGAACACTGCATTCATGGGCACACTGGTTAATTACGGGCGCGGACGCGGCGTGGTCATCGGCACAGGCATGCATACCCAGCTCGGTTTGATCGCCCGCATGCTGCAAAGTGTGGATACTGAAGTCACCCCTCTGCAACGGCGCCTCGACCAGCTTGGCCGGACGCTCAGCATCGGCTCGCTCATCCTGGTGGCGGTCGTGTTCGTGGCGGCGCTCTTCAACTATACCGATATCAGCGCGCTATCCGGCGGCTTGATGCCCTACCTGAGCACCTATGCCTCGGAGATCACCGAAGTCTTTATCATCGCCATCAGCCTGGCCATCGCAGCCGTGCCGGAGGGACTGCCGGCGGTGGTGACCATCAGCCTGGCGCTTGGCATGCGGGAGATGATCAACCGTCATGCCCTCATCCGCAAGCTGTCCTCCGTGGAGACTCTCGGTTCGGCCACGGTCATCTGCACCGACAAAACCGGAACGCTGACCCAGAATGAAATGACGGTCACGCGCCTGTGGGCGGACGGGCAGTTCATCGAAGTGACCGGCACGGGATATATCCCCAGAGGCGATTTCCTCGTGGACGGCAAGACGGTGGATATTGCCGACTATCCTGCCGCGCTGACCACACTGTGGGTGGGGCTGCTCAACAATGACGCCGCCATCGAGACCACCGGCGCAGGCGAGAGCGGACAGACCTACCGCATCGTCGGCGATCCCACCGAAGGCGCGCTGATCGTGGCTGCGGCCAAGGCCGGCGCACTGCACGTGGATGTCAACGAGGCCTACCCCCGCGAGAGCGAAATCCCCTTTGATTCAGAGCGCAAGCGCATGATCACCATCCATGATGTGCACGAACCTCAGGCGAAGGACTTTTCACCGTTCTATGATGACACTCATCTGGATTGGGATGTGATCGCTGTGAAAGGCGCACCGGATGTGGTGCTCGATCTGTGCTCCCGCTATCAGACTGCCGAAGACGAGTCCCGCCCGCTGGATGAAGCCGCCCGGGCCCGGATCCTGGCCGCCAACGACAGCATGACCGGAGACGCGCTGCGCGTCCTGGGCATGGCTTACCGCATTGCCAGGGACGTGCCGGATGACCTTGCCGAAGTGGACACGGAGGAACTGGAAAAGGACCTGGTCTTCGTGGGCCTGGCCGGGATGATCGACCCCGCTCGCGAGGAGATCAAGCCGGCGCTGGAGCGCGCCCGCCATGCGGGTATCCGCACGATCATGATCACGGGAGATTATCCGAACACCGCCCGCGCCATCGCCGGGAGCATCGGCCTGCTCCAGCAAGGGCACGAGGTGCGTACGGGCGCGGACCTGGATGGTTATTCCGAGCAGGATCTGAGGCGCGAGATCGAGGTGACCGATGTGTTCGCCCGCGTCTCCCCGGAGCACAAGATGCGCATCGTGGATGCGCTTGCAGGCCAATCGATGAAGTGGTGGCCATGACCGGCGACGGGGTCAACGATGCTCCCGCCATCAAGCGCGCCGATATCGGCGTGGCCATGGGCATTACCGGCACGGATGTGGCCAAGGAAACCGCCGACATGGTGCTGACCGACGATAACTATGCCAGCATCGTGGCGGCTGTGGAGCAGGGCCGCATTATTTACGCCAATATCCGCAAGTTTGTGTTCTTCCTGCTGTCCTCCAACGTGGCCGAGATCATGATCATCTTCCTCGCCACGCTGGCCGGGCTGCCCGCTCCCCTCACCGCCATCCAATTGCTCTGGCTCAACCTGATCACGGACGGCGCGCCCGCCCTGGCGCTTGCCATGGAGAAGGGCGATCCCGATATCATGGACCACAAGCCGCGCGCCGCAATGAGCCGATCATCAACCGCAGCATGGGGATCGGCATTGTCGTCCAGACCATTGCGCAGACAGGCGCGGTGCTGACCGCCTTTTGCCTCGGCCTCATCTGGCATCTGGAGGCCGGTGCACAGATCACGGGCAACCCGCTGTTCTACCTGCTCCAGCATGACTGGATGGGCGTGGATGTACAGACCGCCGAGACCATGGCCTTTGCCACCCTCTCCTTGTGCGAGCTGTTCCGTGCCTACACGGTGCGCTCCGAGCGCGCCTCCATCTTCCGCATCGGTGTCTTCTCCAACAAATGGATGCAGTATGCGGTCGGCGTTTCGCTGCTGCTGTTATTCCTGGTGACCTCGGTCCCGTTCCTGCAGCCCATCTTTAATACCCATTTCCCCTCTGCGCTGGAATGGGCAGTGGTTGTCGGCCTGGCATTGATCCCGGCCGCGGCAGAAGAGATCACAAAGTTCTTCCTGCGCCGGCAGGCAGATTAACAAACGAACGGCGGACCGATCGGTCCGCCGTTTTTTTATTTAAAGGTAGGCGATCTCTTCGATGCGCCAGTTTTCTGCCCCCACCACTTTCTTCAGGCGGTCGAGCAGCGCCGGGCAGATGCGTGTGCTGACGCCCGGGAAGTCCAGCAGATGCGGCTTGCCGCCTTCATAGATCTGGAAGGAAAAGTGGTCCCGGCCGTGGAAGGCGATCAGCGTCCCATATACGGCCCGGATGCGCCGCTTGTCCAACTCGCCGTCGCCGGTGGGCTCCAGGCTGATCGTGATCTGCTGCGGGGCATGGTCGGAATCGCTGGTCTGCCTGCGCCAGAGGCGCATAAAGCGTCGGTGGTACGATGACCGCTTGCATCTCAGGTTCAGTTCGAGCTCTGCGCTGTCTTGCACCCGGCGCGGGGTTTCCACCGTCCGCTGCTCGGGGCTGCAGGTTTTGCCGGTTCCGGAGTGCTCAGGGGGATGGTGGGTGCGGAGGCTTCGGGGCGCGCGGCAATTTGCGCATTTTCAAAGGATGGCTGCCACTCGTTTTCCCAACCCTCGGGGAAGTTTTCGGGCGGGGGCGGCATATCGCCCCAATCCTCCGCAGGCGGCGCGGCTTTGGACACTGCCAGGACAGGCGCGGGCTCTGCGATGCGCGGCGGCGGGAGGAGCTTTCGGGGCCGAGGGGGCGGGGGGAACCATGTACGTCCTGCGAGTGGATTCGGCCGCTGAGCGCGGCTTCAGGTTCGCAGGCTCAGGTCTCTCCGCGGAAGCGGGAGGCGGCTGATCCAGGGAAACCAGGTATTTGAATTCCGTCTTGATATTGTCCACGAGCACCTTGGGCGGCGCCGATTGCGTGTCCACTTTGCCTTCCACCAGTACGATCTTGCCCGTCTCGAGAATGGGCTGGAACTGTGCCCAGGTGCGCGGGAATAACACCAGGTCAATGTTTCCCTGGATGTCCTCCAGCGTGACAAAGCCCATCGGCTTGCCCGCCTTGGTGGAATAAGGCCGGATGCTCGTGATCAGCCCTGCCACACGCACCTTTTCCTCGTGCTGGGCCTCGGCCAGTTGCGCCGAGAAATGGGTGACAAACTGTGCCAGTTCCGCCTGATGCTCGGAGAGCGGATGGTCTGAGATGTAAAGGCCGATCAGATCGCGCTCCCAGTTCAGCATCTCGCGATGCTCGATGTTCGAAATCTTCCACCAGGCGGATCTCATCTGCAACGCCGGTCATCCCGCCGAAGAGCGACATCTGCCCGGCCTCGGCCGCGCGGAAATGGCTGCTGCTCACCGAGATGATCATGTCCACCGAGTCCAGCAGCGCGCCGCGCTTGCCCAGCGAATCCAGCGCGCCCACCTTGACCAGGCACTCCAGCGGGCGCTTGCCCACCGCGCGCAGGTCGGCATGCCGGGCGAAGTCGTTCAAGTCCTTGAAGCGGCCATTCGATCGGCCGGAGATGATGGGGTTGACGGCGTTCTCGCCCACGTTCTTGATCGCACCGAACCCGAAACGGATGGATGGCCCCTTGTCGCTGTCCTCGATGGTGAAGTCCCATTCCGAGGCGTTCACGTCCGGCGGGAGCACGGGCACGCCCAGGGCGCGCGCATCGGCGATGTACAGTGCCACCTTCTCGGTCTCGTTGCGGGTCACCGACATGAGCGAGCTCATGTATTCCGCAGGGTAATGCGATTTCAGATAGGCGGTCTGCACGGCGATCACGCCGTAATCGGCCGCGTGGCTCTTGTTGAAGCCATAACGGGCGAACTCTTCCCAGGAGGAGAAGATCTCCTGCGCGGTCCTTCTCCGGGATGCCCTGCTTGACAGCCCCTTTGGCAAATTTCTCGCGGTGCTTGCGCAGTTTTTCGGCGATCTTCTTGGAGATGGCCTTGCGCAGGTCGTCCGCTTCAGACTGGGTGTATCCGGCCAGCTGGACGGCCGCGTTCATCAATTGTTCCTGGTAGACCGGGATGCCGTAGGTCTCCTCGAAGATGGGCCGCAGCGCCTCGTGGATGTACTTCACCTCAGCTTCGCCGTGCATGCGCGCAATGTAATCCGGGATGAAGGCCATGGGGCCCGGCCGGTAGAGCGCCACCATGGCGATCACATGGTCCAGGGTCTTGGGCTTCATCTGCATCAGGTAGCGGGTCATGCCGCTGCCTTCCAGTTGGAAGACGCCCAGGGTCTGCCCGGCGCCCATCAGCTCGAAGGCCTTTGGATCATCCAGCGGGATGTTGTTCAGGTCGAAGTGTATGCCGTGGCGTTTCTCGATCAGGTCGCAGGCGCGCGCCATCACCGAGAGGGTTGCCAGCCCCAGGAAATCCACCTTCAACATCCCCAGCGAGTCGAGGATGCCCATCTCGAACTGGGTGACCGACTTGATGGGCGTCTCTTCCGAGTTCGAGGTGGGGCGGTGCAGGGGCAGGTATTCCAGCAGCGGCCGGTCGGAGATGACCACGCCCGCGGCATGCGTTCCGGCGTTGCGCACGGTGCCTTCCATCCGCGCCGCGGTGTCCACCAGTTCGTGGATGTAGGGGGTGGAATCGTAGATCTTCTTGAATTCGGGAACGGCCAGGGCATCTTCCATGGTGGTGGTGTGCCCGGCGATGAACGGCACCAGCTTGGCGACCTTGTCCACTTCGGCCAGCGGGATGTCCATCACGCGCGCCACATCCCGCAGGGCGGCCTTGGTCCCCATGGTGCCGAAGGTGATGATCTGCGCCACCTTGTCGTCGCCGTATTTGCGGGCGCAGTATTCCAGCATCTCGGCGCGGCGGTCGTCGCGGAAATCCAGGTCGATATCGGGCATGGAGATGCGGCCCGGGTTCAGGAAGCGCTCAAAGATCAGCTTGTGCTCGATCGGGTCCACCAGCGTGATATCCAGCGCGTAGGCCACGATGGAGCCCGCCGCCGAACCGCGCGCGTTGAACCAGATGCCGTTCTTGCTGGCAAAGCGGCACAGGTCCCAGACGATCAGGAAGTAGGCATCGAAGCCCATATCATGGATGACCTTGAGCTCATAATCGAGCCTTTCGCGGACTTCCTTGCTTCCGGCGCGGTCTCCGTAGCGCCGGGCGATGCCCTGCTCGCACAGGTGGCGCAGGTAGGTATCGGTCTGGTAGCCTTCGGGGACGACGAACTCGGGCAGGTGGTACTGCTTAAAGCCCAGGTCCACGTTGCAGCGCTCGGCGATCAACAGTGTATTGCTGAGCGCTTCCGGCACTTCGGCGAAAAGCTGTTGCCATCTCCTGCGGCGTGCGCAGATAATAGGAGTCATCCGTCATGCGCATGCGATCGGGGTCGGTCAGGACGGTATTGGTCTGGATGGCAAGCAGGATGTCCTGCAGGCGGGCGTCCTCAGGGTTGATGTAATGCACATCGTTGGTGGCGATGTAACGCGCGGAATAACGGGCGCCCATCTCCACCAGTTGCTTGTTCAGACCGGTGATCTCTTTGATGTTGTGCTGCTGAAGTTCCACGAAGAAGCGGTCGCGGCCGAAGACATCGTAATACCAGTTCATGCGGCGGACAGCTTCCTGGGGATTCTCGTCCAGCAGAGCGCGCGGGATCTCGGCGGACATGCAGCCTGAGGTGCAGATCAGCCCTTCGGAATGCGCCGCCAGGAAATCGTGGTCGATGCGCGGGTAATAATAGAAGCCATTGAGCTGGGCGGCGGAGGCGATCTGCAGCAGGTTGCGGTAGCCGGTCTCGTTCTCCGCCAGCAGCAGCAGGTGAAAGGATTTCTTGTCGAGCTTCGGATCGCGGTCGCTCATGCCCCGCGCGGCCATGTAGGCCTCCAGGCCGATGATGGGCTTGACCCCTGCACTATGGGCCGCGTTGTAGAAATCGATCACCCCGAACATGGTGCCGTGGTCGGTGATGGCCACGGCCGGCATGTCCATCTCCTTCACACGGTTGACCAGCTTCTTGATATTGGAGAAGCCATCCAGCAACGAATATTCCGTGTGAACGTGGAGATGAGCGAAAGCCATGGTAAAAAGATTATAGCACGCATGTTCAAACGCCTTCCCCACGCCTCGCTTAAAAGATTCAGGGCAGCCGAAAGGCCGCCCTGGGACTTCTTCACAGCGGATCTACGCGCTTACTTTTTCACGTTCACGAGCTTTTCGTCCGTCAGGATGCCCATCTGCCGCGCCTTGGCGATGGCCGCGGCGCGTGTGCCGACCCCCAGCTTGAGATAGGCGCTTGAAAGCAGGTTGCGGATGGAGGAGTTGGCGATGCCCATCCAGTAGGCCAGCTCAGCGGTCGTGCTGTTCGGATAAGAGGCGGCCAGCGAAAGCGCCTCCAACTGGCGCGGCGAGAGGATGTTCGGCTGATCTTTTTTGTCGATCAGGTGCCGCTGGACCCGCTCGCTGAAGTAGATGCCTCCGCCCGCCACCGAGAGGACGATACCGCCCAGATCCTCGATGGCCCTCTGATCGTCTTTCAGGATGTATCCGCTTGCACCCGCCTCCAGCATGGCGCGGATCAGGGTCGGTTCGGTGTACATGCTGATGACCAGGATCGCCAGCTCCGGGCATTCATGTGTCAGTTTCGAGATGATATGCTGAATGGGGAAGGGGGTCGGATCGTCAGGCGCCATGGGCGCGCTGACATCCAGCAAGAGCACATCCACGGGATGCTTCGCCAGGCACGGTTCCAGATCGTTTCCGAAGCGAATCGCATCCACCACTTCGATTTGTGGAACCTTGCCCAACCGGTACATATAGCCATCGAGAATTCCCTGGTGATCGTCGAGGATGGTGACCCGCACCTTTTTCGTCATATTGGCTGCTCTCTCCCGTGGTTTTGCACAAGGATAATCCCAATCCGGAATAGGTACAAGTGTCTAGAAATGATTGCTGTTCTGTTTTCGTTTTTTTGCCGACTCCGACCTCTTACATTCCTCCAATCTGCGCATGCTATAATTCCCCCCCGAAAGGTCAAGAATGCTCAAGAATTTTGTCAAACTCTTCGGGGGCGACCCCACAAAAAGGACAGTCGATAAGCTCGGCGAACTGGTTGAGAAGGTCAATGCCCTCGAACCTGAGTTTGAAGCCATGTCGGACGAGGCCCTGCGGGGAAAAACCGATGAATTCAGGGTGCGCCTGAGGCAGTTGATCGGCAATACGGAGGGCCTGAACGCCGAGGAGGTGTTCAAGGCGGAACAGCCGGCGCTGGATTCCATCATGCCGGAAGCCTTCGCTGCCGTGCGCGAAGCCTCCAAACGCACCATCGGTCTGCGCCATTATGATGTGCAGATCATCGGCGGCGCAGTGCTGCACCGGGGTGAGATCGCGGAGATGCGCACAGGCGAGGGCAAGACGCTGGTAGCCACGCTGCCGGTCTATCTGAACGCCTTGCTGGGGCATGGGGTCCATCTGGTGACGGTCAACGATTACCTGGCCCGGCGCGATGCGCGCTGGATGGCGCCCATCTATCAACTGCTGGGCCTCTCGGTGGGTGTGCTCCAGATGGCAGCCGCCACGGAGAATGGCAAGAAGGCCTTCATGGTGGATTTCGAACGCGAATCGCCGCACGAGGATCAGGAACATCTGCGCCTGGTGGACCGCGTGGAAGCCTATACCGCAGATATCACCTACGGCACCAATTCCGAGTTCGGTTTCGATTATCTGCGCGACAACATGACCATGCGCCTGGATGAGCGCGTCCAGCGCGGCCATCACTTCGCCATCGTGGATGAGGTGGACAACGTCCTGATCGATGAAGCCCGCACGCCGCTCATCATCTCCGGCCCCGCCCCGGGCGACCTCGAGTGGTATGGCCGGATGGCGCAGGTCGTCCGCCAGCTGAAGCCCGAGTACGTGGAGATCAATGAGAAGGACCGCAATGTCTCGCTGACGGAAGTCGGCATCAGTTTCGTGGAAGGTCTGCTGGGCCAGCCCCTGCTCGACCCCGACCGCCCCGAAGACCTGACTCCCGAACAGGCCCGCCTGACCGGTTATCTGGAGCAGGCGCTGCGCGCCCAGTTCCTTTTCCACCGCAACAAGGATTATCTCGTGCAGGGCGGCAAGGTGGTCATCGTGGACGAGTTCACCGGCCGCCTGATGCCCGGACGCCGCTGGAGCGATGGCCTGCATCAGGCTGTGGAAGCCAAGGAAGGCGTGAAGGTGGAGCCGGAGAACGTCACCTACGCCACCATCACCCTGCAGAACTACTTCCGCATGTACAAGAAACTGTCCGGCATGACCGGCACCGCCCTCACCGAGGCGGAAGAGTTCAGCAAGATCTACAAGCTGGAAGTCTCGCCCATCCCCACCAACCTGGAATACCAGGCTCTGCGCACCAATGCCACCCTCGTGGAACAAAAGGCAAAGGATGAGGAAGGCTATCAATACACCTATTATGTATCCCGTGATGCGGGCGGGGATGGAAAGCGAGCACGCATCCTCTACCGCCGCAAGGATTATCCGGATGTGATCTATCGCACGCTGGAGGTCAAGCTGCGCGCCATCGCGCAGGAGATCGTCCGCTTCAACGCCATGGGACGTCCGATGCTCGTTGGCACCACTTCGGTGGAGCTTTCCGATCGCCTCTCGAGCCGGCTGCGCCGCGAGCCGGTGGTGCGGTTGATGCAGGTGCTGCTTGTCCGCAATGCCTGGCTGACCGCCAACAAGCGCGAGGAGGATGGCCGCCTGATCCCCGAGCTGATTCCCGTTCAACGAGCCGCTCGAGTCGCTGCGCCCGGATGACATGCGCAAGTTCGTCCAACCCTTTGGCCTCTGCCAGCATCAACCCGGAAGACCCCACCAACCTCGGGACGCTGCTGGAACTGCTGCGCCTTGAGCCGCAGTACCGCGACCGGCTGAAGGAGATCCTGCAAGCCGGCGTCCCGCACCAGGTCTTGAACGCACGCAAGCACACGGAAGAATCCCAGATCATCGCCGGAGCGGGCTCCTTCGGCGCGGTCACCATCGCCACCAACATGGCCGGCCGCGGCGTGGATATCAAGCTCGGTGGTGAGCTGGCCGAAGAAGTCATCTCTGCGGTGAATCGGGTCCTGCGCCGCGCCGGTGTTTCCAACCCCTTCGATATGACCCTCGAGGAACGCCGCCAGGCCCTGCAGAAGTTGGATCCTTCCACCTACGGGATCTATGAATCCGAGGTCCAGCTCTTCCTGCAATATTTTGAGGATATGGAAAGGGTCAAGTCGCTTGGCGGCCTGCATGTGATCGGCTCGGAGCGCCACGAGTCGCGCCGTATTGACAACCAGTTGCGCGGCCGCGCGGCCCGCCAGGGCGACCCCGGCTCCTCGCGCTTTTATCTCTCGCTCGAAGATGACCTGATGCGCTTGTTCGGCGGTTCCCAGGTCAGCGGCCTGATGGAGCGCCTGCGCGTGGATGACTCTCTGCCGCTGGAGGTGCGCATCGTCGGCAACATCATCGAAGGCTCGCAGCACCGCGTGGAGGGCGCCAACTTCGATGTCCGCAAGCACCTGCTGGAATATGATGATGTGCTCAACCAGCAGCGCGCCCAGATCTACAGCCAGCGCGACCGCATCTTCGTCAAGGAAGACCTGCATGAGGACATCATTGAGATGCTCTCCGACGAAACGGAGAAGCGTGTGAAGGCCGGCCTGGTTGACGAGGAGGGCCCCTGGAAATTGATTGCCTGGCTCGAACAAGTGCAGCCGCCCTTCATGTCGGACGGCCGTTTGTACCCCACCTTCGGCATCTCCCTGCTGCTTAAGGATCTGCAAGGACTCAAGGGGACGGACCTTAATCGCGCCATTATCGAACTGGTCGGCAAAGCCTTGGAGGCCGAACAAGCACATACCTTGCGCAGCCTGCAAATCTCCATGGAAAAAAACGCTGAGACTCTGGAATCGCAGATCTCCGACCGCCAGGACGCGCTGGATGCGTATTTCGAAGGGCTGCGCGATATGGAAGAGATGCCCCGGCCCCCAAAAATGGTGGAAGAGCTGAGCGCTCTGGCCCGCATGCAGCTCAAACTTTCCTCGGAACAAATGCGTACCCTGGGGGAGGACCCGGCCGACCTGCGCGAGGAAGTTCAGGACATGGTCGGCGAGCAATTGACCTCTCTATATTCGGCGCGCATCGTGACGGCCATCGAGAACCGCCTGGGTGAGCCGCTGGGTGTCAAGATCGATGGGGAGGATTGGGAGCAGGCCTCCGAGCAGATCATCTCGGCGGCGCGGCTCATCCTGGAACGCCAGCGGGAGCGGCTGGTGGGCGCAAACGGGCAGATCGCACGCGACCTGGAAAGTATGTCCCGCAATGATGGGGCGGATGAAGATACCGCCATCCTGCAAACGCTGCTGAGCCTCACGCAGGGCGCCCGCACGGTATTTGACCAGCGCACCCATCGCCAGCAGAGGCAGATCTTCAACCGCTTCACCTATGTATTCCTGGCCGCCCGCCGGCTGGACGGCCGCGAGGCGGACGACCTGGTGGATGAGGTGCTTGAGCATCTCGACACGGCGGAGCAGGCCCTGCAAGTGGCCTGGGGACAAGGCGAATATCAACGCCTGTTCGCCAACGCCACCCGCCTCGCCGATTTCGGCCCGGCAGCCCGCACTGCGTTTGGGGAAGAGCGCCTGAACGATTCCCCGGCCTCGCTGAGCGAGCCGGAACGCGAGGCGCTGGTCGAGGCCATCGGGCGCTACGTGCTTAACGAGGTGCATCGGCAGCTACTGTTGAATGCCATTACCGAACTTTGGGTGGACTACCTGACGCGGGTGGAAGCCCTGCGCGTTTCCATTGGTCTGGAGGCTTATGCCCAGCGCGATCCGCTGGTGCAATATAAGAGCCAGGCCTCGGCGCTCTACCAGCAGCTCCTCGAGGACATTCGCGGGCAGGTCATCAACCGCGTCTTCGCTTATCAGCCCCGCCGGATCGATATCTCTCCCGTGGAAGTGACCGAGGCCGCTGGCGGCCCAGCCTCCCCACAAGAACCTGTAGAGACTTCCGCTGGAAAGAAGCGCAAGCGCAAACGCCATTGAGGCGCAAGCGATCCCGCGCTTAGAGAACTGCTTTGTTTGAGCCCAACACTGTCCCGTTGAATATCTTCCAGCCTCTTGCCAAGGTGGAATTGCACCGCCACCTGGAGGGATCTCTGCGCCTGACCACCATGCTGGATATCGCTGCCTCGCACGGCATCACCATCCCGCCCGGCGTGATGAACCTGAGCGGGCTGGTCCAGGTGCAGGAGCAGGACCCGCTCACCTTTAATAACTTCCTCGAAAAATTCAAGACCCTGCGGCTCTTTTACCGCTCACCGGATGTCATTGACCGCATCACGCGCGAGGCGGTGGAGGATGCAGCCCGCGATAATATCCGCTACCTGGAACTGCGCTTTACGCCCGTTGCGTTGAGCCGCGCCGAGGATTTCCCCCTGAAGGATGTCATTAATTGGGTGGCCGCCGCGGCGCAGAAGGCAAGCCATAAGCATCGCATCCCGGTGGGACTGATCGCTTCGGTGAACCGGCATGAAAGCCTGGAGCTGGCAAAGGAAGTGGTGAGTCTGGCCGCGCAGTCCATCCCGATGGGCATGGTTGGCCTCGATCTGGCCGGCAATGAAGCGGAGTTCCCGGCGGCCCCGTTCGCAGGACTTTTTCGGGAGGCGCGCCAGGCAGGGCTGCACCTGACCATCCATGCCGGGGAATGGGCCGGGGCATCCAACGTACGCGAGGCCATTGAGCTGCTGGGCGCCGAGCGGATCGGCCACGGGGTGCGCGTCCTTGAAGATCCCGCTGTCACTGCGCTGGCTGCGGAACGCGGAACCGTCTTTGAGGTCTGTGTGACCAGCAACTATCAGTCAGGGGTGGTCTCCGATCTGCGCAAACATCCTTTACCTGTCATGCTGGAGCGTGGGTTGAATGCCACGATCCATACCGACGATCCGAGCATCTCGCGCATCACTCTCAGCCATGAATATCGCCTGGCGCATGAGGAACTGGGCATCCCGCTGGAGATCATCAAAACCTGTGTGCTGGCCGCGGGGCAGGCCGCATTCCTTGCTGAACCTGAACGGGTGGCGCTGACCACCCGCCTCAAAAAAGAGTTAAAATTGCCCACTGGCGCCAACTGACGCCATTCGTCAACCACCACAGAAACCCAAAGGGTAGCAAAGGCGCTCCTTTGTATCCTTCGTGATTTTGTGGTGAGCTTCCCGGATCGCCATGCTGTCCGGGGCCAACCGCCAAAGGAGAAAGTCATGCAGGATTTTTTCAATGCCCGTCAGACGCTTAAAGTGGGGAAGGCGGAATATGTCATTCACCGCCTCGATGCGCTTGAGAAGGCCGGCCTCACGCAACTGAAGCGCCTGCCTTTTTCGATCCGCATCATGCTCGAAGCAGCCTTGCGCCAGTGCAACGATCGGGAGATCACCCGTCAGGATGTGCAGAACATTGCCGCCTGGAGCCCGAACAGCGCCCGCCCCGGCATCCCCTTCCTGCCTGCGCGCGTGATCATGCAGGACTTCACCGGCGTGCCCGCGGTGGTGGACCTGGCGGCCATGCGCGCCGCCGTTGCCCGCCTGGGCGGCGACCCAAAGCGCATCAACCCGCTGGTGCCCGTGGATCTGGTCATCGATCATTCCGTCCAGGTGGATTTCTTTGCCACGCCGGATGCCCTCAACCGCAATGCCGAGATCGAGTTCCAGCGCAACCGCGAGCGCTATGAGTTCCTCAAATGGGGACAGAAGGCTTTCAGCAACTTCCGTGTCGTCCCGCCCATGACCGGCATCGTCCACCAGGTAAACCTGGAATACCTGGCCACGGTGGCCGCGGTGCGCGCCATGGAAGGTGGGGAGATCGCCCTCTTCCCCGATACGCTGGTCGGCACCGATTCTCACACGACCATGATCAACGGCCTGGGGGTGGTCGGCTGGGGCGTGGGCGGCATCGAAGCCGAAGCCGTCATGCTCGGACAGCCTATGGACATGCTGCTCCCGGATGTGATCGGCTTCAAGCTGCACGGCCGCCTGCGGGATGGCGTCACTGCCACCGACCTGGTCCTCACCGTGACCCAGATGCTGCGCAAGAAGGGCGTTGTGGACAAGTTCGTGGAGTTCTTCGGCGACGGGCTGGCTTCCATGTCGCTGACCGACCGGGCCACGATCGGCGAACATGGCTCCCGAATACGGCGCGACCATCGGCTTCTTCCCGGTGGATGAAGAAACGCTGCGCTATATGCGCCTGACCGGCCGCCCGCAGAACGTCATCGCACGCACGGAAGCCTACATGCACGAACAAGGCCTGTTCCGCGAGGCGTTCCACCCCTGAACCGGAATTCACGGATACGCTGGAATTGGATCTGGACTCCGTGGTACCTTCCCTGGCCGGTCCCAAGCGCCCACAGGATCGCATCCCGCTCTCGGAACTGAAAGAGACCTTTGAAAAGACACTGGTCACTCCGGTCAAGGATCGCGGCTTTGAACTGAGCCCCGAAGCTGCGAAGGCCGAAGCCACCTTCGGCACCAACGGCGGCTCGATGAAAATGAAGCACGGCGCGGTGGTCATCGCGGCCATCACCTCCTGCACGAATACGAGCAATCCCTCTGTCATGGTGGGCGCGGGGCTGCTGGCGCGGAAGGCCGTGGAAAAAGGGCTGACCGTCAAACCCTATGTCAAGACCAGCCTGGCGCCCGGCTCGCGCGTCGTGACCGAATATCTCAAGCAGGCCGGGTTGATCGCCCCGCTGGCGAGTCTGGGCTTCAACGTGATCGCCTACGGCTGCACCACCTGCATTGGCAACAGCGGACCGCTCTCCACCGAAGTCTCAAAGGCCGTAACGGGCAGCGATCTGGTGGCCGCTGCGGTACTTTCCGGCAACCGCAACTTTGAAGGCCGCATTCACCCGCTGGTGAAGGCCAATTTCCTGGCCTCGCCGCCGCTGGTGGTCGCCTATGCCCTGGCCGGGACCGTGGACATTGACCTGGACCGGGAACCTCTGGGCACGGGCAAAGACGGCCAGCCCGTGTACCTCAAGGACATCTGGCCCACCCAGGAGGAGATCGCCAATACCATCGCCTCCAGCCTGGATGAGAGCATGTTCGAGCAGCGCTATGCCAGCGTCTTCGAAGGCTCAGACATGTGGCAGGCCGTGGAAGTCTCCGGCGGCGATCTGTATGAGTGGAACGAGGCTTCCACCTACATCCATCACCCGCCCTATTTCCAGTCTCTGACTACCGACGTGCCGTCGGTGAGCGATATCCACGGTGCGCGCGTGCTGGCCATGTTCCGGGACTCGATCACCACCGATCACATCTCGCCCGCCGGCAACATCGCCGCGGATAGCCCGGCCGGGAAATACCTGCAATCGCGCCGTGTCCAACCCAAGGACTTCAACTCCTACGGCTCGCGGCGCGGGAATGACCTTGTGATGTCGCGCGGCACCTTTGCCAATATCCGCCTGAAGAATGTGCTGGTCGAACCGCACGAGGGCAACTGGACGCGCCACTTCCCCGACGGCGCGGAGATGAGCATCTACGACGCTGCCATGTATTACCAGCAGGAAGGCTTGCCTGCCATCGTCATCGCCGGGAAGGAATACGGGACCGGCTCCAGCCGTGACTGGGCTGCCAAGGGGCCCAACCTGCTGGGCGTGCGGGCGGTGATCGCCGAGTCCTTCGAGCGCATCCACCGTTCCAACCTGGTGGGCATGGGGGTGCTGCCGCTCAAGTTCATGGATGGACAGAACGCCGAATCGCTCGGCCTGAAGGGAGATGAGGTCTATGACATCACCGGCCTCAGCGACCATATGGCTCCCCGCAGCAGCATGACCGTGCGTGCCACCCGGCCGGACGGCTCGGTGATGGAGTTCCAGGCCGAGGCCCTGCTGAATACCGATGTGGAAGTCAACTATTTCCGCAACGGCGGCATCCTGCACACCGTCCTGCGCAGCCTGGTGAAATAAGAAACTGTTCCATTAATAGGGCAGGCCGGTCCTTCCGACAGGCCTGCCTTCTTTTTGTTAATCTTGTATTTGCGGCGAGTCTTCGAGCCTGACGGTCTGCATCCCGGCAGGGGTGTAGCTGTGGATCTCCTTCGGCACGAACAGGCAAGAGTCGTGTTCGTACAGGCTCGGCACCTTCCGGGATGAAAGGTTTTCAGGCACAAGGCTGCTTTCTCCGAAGAATTTGCCCGGATTCGCACACAGCGACCCTCCTAATAAATTTGAAAGTTGTCACCCGACCGGGCGTGTGCTATAGTAGAAATAGGCCGTCTGCAATTCAAGGAGTTCGGAAGGAGGTGGGCGGCGTGTTGATGGTCCGCAGCCAAGGGGGTCAGGGGCTGGTGGAATATGCATTGATCATTGCCCTGGTTGCAATTGTTGTTTTTGCAGCTCTGCTTTTGATCGGGCCTGTGCTGGGAGGCGTTTTCAGTAACATCAATTCCAGTCTTTCCGCTATATAGGAAGGATCTCCCGCCAATCTGGCGGGAGATCTCTTACTTCAGAACTTCCAATTGTGCGCGGCGCCTGGCTACAGGTTGCTGATCGCGGGCTGTCTATCCAGCGAGGCCTGCATCGACCAGGGTCCTGTCCAGGTGACCGTGACCGGCAGCATCCGGCCGCGCAGGTCTTCCTCCGACTCAACGAAGACCAGTTTGTTGGTGGGGGTGCGGCCGCGCCAGCGGCCCTTCACTTTTTCCTCGAACAGCACTTCCACGCGTCTGTCCGAGCAAACGGGCATTGATCTCGCCGACCACCTGCTCCTGCAGCTCCTCCAGCATGCGGAAGCGCTCCATCTTTTCCTCGTCGCTTACGTTATCCTCCATGTTGCGGGTGGCCACCGTGCCCTCGCGACGCGAGTAGCGCGCCAGGTGGGCCACATCCAGCTTCAGGTCGGCGAGCACCTGGTAGGTCTGCATGAACTGCTCGTGCGTCTCGCCGGGGAAGCCCACGATGATATCCGTTGCGATGGAGCAATCCCGGCAGCTCGCCGCGGATCTTCTCCACCAGGTCGCGGTAATCCGCCTGCGTGTAGCCGCGCTTCATGTTCTCCAGCACCTCGTCATCGCCGGCCTGGATCGGCAGCTCGATGTGCGGCATGACCTTCGGCAGTTCAGCAATGGCCTGCGATCAGGTCATCGCCAAAGTAGTTGGGATGGGAGGTCAGGAAGCGGATGCGCTCGATGCCTTCCACCTCGTGGATCAGCCTGAGCAGCGCAGCCAGGTTCGGCCCGTCCGGCACGTCCTTGCCGTAGCGGTCCACGATCTGCCCCAGCAGCGTGATCTCCTTGACGCCCTGGCGCGCCAGCGAGCGGATCTCGCCGACAATATCGCCCACCGGGCGGCTGCGCTCGACGCCGCGGCGATAGGGGATGATGCAGAAGGTGCAGGCGTGCGAGCAGCCATAGACGACGGGCACGTGCGCGCTGACCAGCCGGCCGCGCTCGGCGGTGGGCAGTACCAGTTCCTCGTCCATCATGAGGAAGCGCCGCGCGGTCTCGGAATCCTCCAGGGAATGCACCTCGCCCTGGGTCAGGTGCGAGATCAACGGGCCCGGGTCGGAGGGCGGGGAGAAAACATCCACATAGGGCAGACGCGGCGCGCAGCTTTTCCGCGCCGCGCACGCCCACCATGCAGCCCATCAGGTTGATGATCAGGTCGGGATTCTTCTCCTTCAATGGCTTGCAGCGATGAAAGCCGCCCGTAGGCCTTGTCTTCGGCGGACTGGCGCACCACGCAGGTGTTCAGAACGATCACATCGGCTTCTTCGGCCTGATCGGTGGAGGTGTAGCCCAGGTGCTCCAGCGACGAGCCGACCCGCTGCGAATCGGCCACGTTCATCTGACAGCCTTCGGTCCAGATATGGTATTTCATAGGAGCAGAATTATACCAAGTTTGTCCCTTTTCCATGTCATTGCGAGCGCGGAAAGCGCAGCTTTCTGCCCGAAGCAATCCCCCCTGCCCTGGGGCGTATAATTGTCTGTGAACTTATGGTAAAATCGCTTTCGCCTGGAGGGATGGCCGAGCGGCTGAAGGCGCATGTCTTGAAAACATGTTTGGGTCACACCAACGTGGGTTCGAATCCCACTCCCTCCGCCGGATTTACGCTGCTGACCGCCGGCCTGACGTAAATCCAGGATCGCCGGTCGAAAAATGAATATGGGGAGGTGCCAGAGTGGCTGAATGGGCTCGCCTGCTAAGTGAGTGCCGGGTTAAACCGGTCGCGGGTTCGAATCCCGCCCTCCCCGCCACAGCACAAGACGCGCTCCTCGAGGGGCGCGTTTCTTTTTTAGGGTAAGTTTAGGGTCTTTGTTGGGGGTGATATTCGAATCCTCGCGCCCTGCGCTTCGCTCCGGGTGTGCTACGCGACCCTCCCCGCCACAGCACAAGACGCGCTTCGCAAGAGGCGCGTTTTTATTTGAGCCGCGGGTTATCATTGATGGGATGATAGTAGAATCTGAATTCTTAGCCCGCCCATCAAGATGTGCCGACTCGTGAATAGTGAAGTGTTCAAGGCCGGGTGATCTACTACGGGAAAACGGCATCCCGGAGGAGAATATTAACTATGACTGAAGACATGGGAAAACCATGGGAACTGATTCGATCGGAACCAGGCCCCGACCTGGTCTTGTTTCAGGCCCGGTATGACTGGGTACTAAACCCTCGAAATGCAAAATCAATGCGGGCCGTCATCCTCGAGGCTTCCGATTGGGTCAATGTCGTGGCCGTCACGCCAGATAAGAAAGTCGTGGTTGTCAGGCAATACCGTTTCGGAGTGAAAAAGATCACCACGGAGATTCCTGCCGGGATCATTAACCAAGCTGAGGCGCCCGAGGAGGCCGCAATCCGTGAGTTGAAGGAAGAAACTGGATATACCACGACACGGTGGATATATTTGGGTTGGGTGGAGACAAATCCCGCATTCCTGAACAACCTGTGTCACCAGTGGCTGGCTCTGGATGTGGTGAAAACATCCAACCCCGAATTGGATGAAGGGGAAGAGATCTCCGTGGCTGAGCTATCCCTTGAAGAAGTTCGTTCTGAAATTGAGCGCGGCAGCATGCGCAACTCCCTTACGGTTTTATCCCTTTCCCGTGTATTTGATCTGCGTAACGTATAGGGTGCCCATCCGGCTGTATTGACAGGGGTATGCCATCGATCTGAAGAGAAGCACCGGTTAACCAGTGCTTCTCACTATTCCGAAAAATTGTTTCAGCCTGCCCGGCTTTCCAGCATTTGGATGAGCGCGCTGACCAGGGCCGAGGGGATACCCGTGCTGACTCCGGCGTATGCGCTAGCGGTTGAGGTATCGACACTGGAGCTCGAGCCGCTCACCGGCTGCACACCGCCCATCATGGACGGGTCACCGCCTCCCATATCTGAGGGCGGCATGCCTCCACCTTGATCGCCGGCATTGGTCGTTGTGCTGCGCGCGGCTGGCATGGATGCGGATTCAACGATGTTTTCCTCAGCCATGACCGTCATCATATCCTGCTGCGTCAGATTTAGAGTCGCAATGGCTTGAATCTGGTCGGAGGTCATCGTTCCCTGGATCTGCTGCACCAGCGCATCGATCTCAGCCTGGGCGGCTGTGTCGCTGGCGGTCAGGGATTGATATACCTGCCAGAGGGGGAGAAGTTCGGCGGCCTGTTCCGCAGTGACAGCCTGCTCCGTGCCTTCCAGTTTGAAGGTGCCGAGGGCCAGTTCCGTGACGGCGGGCAGGCTCTCCGCCGCCGGAGAGCTGATGTCGGAGGTCTGCCCGCCGCATGCCGTGAGGAGGAGAGAGAGGAGAAGAATAGCTGTGAAGGTTGTTTTTTTCATTTTTTCCTTTGCTTTTCCTTTTTCCATGGTTCAGTATAGTGATCCGGTGTAATCACCTGGTTGAAAAATTGTGAAGAGAAGGTGGGGATGCAGGAACTGGGTTGGCTTGTATCTCTTTCCCAGAAGTAAGCAAATGCCGTGCTGCCTTCGAGCATTTGCTTATTGCATTATTCTGTTTCGTTCCTATAATGAATTTACAAATCAGGTCTTATTTATCTTTATTGTGCCTGTTTAACCATTCCAGAACAGAACCCCAATCCAGCCAGGGGAATGGGACAGGTGGCCGCGCGGGATGACCCGCAGAGGAGAATGGCATGGGCAAAAAGGATAAGGATAAGCAAGCGAAGGATCAGGCGGGCGGCAAGAAACAAAAGTTATTAGCCTCAACAGGTGCTGTTTTTCAATATCAACTGAAGACTCCCGCCATCTATGATTTTTATGAGGGCGAGGCTCCGCTGGACTGGGATGTAATCAAGGCGTCCCACCCTCTGCGTGTGGTCTTCCAGGCCACCTTTGGCAGGCACGGCAGGCATGGGGATGACAAGCCTGACAATGAAGTTGCCAATTTCGTCGCCCAGGCCAAAGCCAATGGGATCAAGTACGGGCTATATCATTTTCTGGTACCCAATTCGATCTCGGAACAGGCCGACTTTTACATTAATACGGTCCGTTCCCTGGGCGGGCTGGGGGATATGCAGCCGATCGTGGACGTTGAGTTTGAGCTGACAGGGAAAGGAAAGGCAAATAAAAACAGCAAAGCCGTCAGCAGCGCAGAATGGGCCAGTCAGATCAAGACCTGGCTGGACCTTGTCACCGTCGCGTTCAAAATGAAACCCATGATCTACACCAATGCGAACTACTGGTCGTTCACGCATGGACCTGGAAACCAGCCGCCTGCCTGGTCCTCCGATTACCCGCTGTGGACTGCCGGTTACCCGGACGCGGATTTTGTTGACAAGAATGTCACCTGTCCGCCGTCCTACATACCTGCCCCCTGGAAGGAATGGGCCATCTGGCAATACGCTGAAGATGGGCGGACACGGAAATATGGCGCCAATGACCTGAACCTGGTTCATGAAAATTATGTAAAAATCCTGGAGAACCCCCTTTCCATCTTAAATGAGATCGGGGAGCCAAAGGTCGATATACCGGTTGTCCTTTCCGATCAGCCTGAGGGCGGGAATGGCTCCGGGCTGAAGAACGTCACTAT
Organism: uncultured Chloroflexia bacterium; assembly: GCA_963809585.1. Lineage (GTDB taxonomy): Bacteria > Chloroflexota > Anaerolineae > Anaerolineales > Villigracilaceae > JACPVF01. The sequence continues at coordinate 158,670 of CAWEKL010000006.1, forward strand.
CTCCTCCCCGAAGCTGACCTACACAGTCCAGGCAGGGGAGAAGAACTCCTCCATTAATCTCAAGTTCGATGTAACCATCAACCTCGAATTTGCGAATATTTCCGGGCAGACCATTCATTTCGACCAGCAGGTTCAGGTCCTGGATGGCACCCTGAATGAACCCGAGGTGGTGCCGATAACGCCAAAGGAAAAGCCGCCTGCCGATCCAACCGTTTCGACGAAGACGATATGCCATCGTCAGGCATATCCCGCGGGATGTGCTGAAGGGAAAGTTCGCCCCGGATACGGTGACGCTGGGCGACGCTCCCAAAGGCGACGGCAAAGGCAAGGCGATCCCTATTCCCGTCCGCGTGGTGGAGTCACATCGGCAAGATCAACTCGGCCGAACGGCTTGAAATATGCCCGTTCTGTGGGCATGATGTGGATCAATATTAAATATGAAGAAGGTGCAGACTCCCAAAGCAGAGCGGATCACCTGCGGTGGGAATTTTGTGTCCATCCTGGAGGAATCCGGCCAGCACTACCGCATCGATTCATTCAACAGTGAGATGAGCACTGCCTCGCTCGATTCGTCCAAAGATAACTGGTTCCAGCGCCCGGAGGTCTTCTTCAAGGCCATCGCGGTGAATGCCAAAGGGGCTCTCATCAATGTTGCCAAGGACCTGGATGTATATTTCCCGCTTCTCAATCGGAGCGGGGATGATCTCTGGATCCTCAAGGAAAAGGTCGAGTTGTTTGCGGGCCTCCCGGTGGATGTGACTGTGACCGCGGAATCACTGGAAGTGCGCGAGACGCCCGGCATGGATGGGAAGAGCGCAGGTCTGTGCAACAAGGGGGAAACGGCCCGGGTCCTGGAGTACAAACCCCTCGGCGCATCTGTGTGGGGACGAACGCTGGATGGCTGGATCCCCCTGCTCCTGGCAGAGACTCGCGGAGCCCGCACCTTCCCGACCAGTTGGAAGCTGGGCACGGTGGGGGTGATCCCTCCTGGATAAAAAGTGAATGCCCGGAAGGTTCCTCCGCAGGAACCTTCTGTTTTTTGCGGGAGAGACTGCCGCGGGGCTTTGACTTTTTGCAGAAAGGGAGTGGCAGACCTGCCGCCCCTCGGTTAGAATCACTCTGCCATGTCTCTCATCACTGCAGCCTCTCTTTCCAAATCCTTCGGCGCGGAGGACCTCTTCGCCGGGGTTTCCTTCTCGGTCGCCAAAGGCGCGCGCCTTGCGCTGGTGGGTCCCAACGGTATCGGCAAGACCACCCTGCTCCGCATCCTCATTGGTGAGGAAGAACCCTCCTCCGGCCGGGTCACACGCGCCAGGGGTCTGCGCCTTGGTTATCTCTCGCAGGAGGCCGATTTCCAACTGGAAGGTGTCCTTTGGGATGTGTGCCTCGAGCCGTTCGCGGAACTCATCCGCATGAAAGACGAGGTCGAGAGACTCGAGGCGCAAATGGCCGACCCGGCCCGGCGGGAGCTGGCCCTGGAGCGGTATGGGACCGTCCAGCACGAGTTCGAGCGGCGCGGCGGCTATACCTACCCGGTGCGCATCCGCCAGGTGCTGACCGGCCTCGGCTTTGACGAGGCCGATTTCCATATGTCGCTCGACCACCTCTCGGGTGGCCAGCGCACGCGCGCCCATCTGGCGCGTCTGCTGCTTTCCAACCCGGACCTGCTGCTCCTGGATGAGCCCACCAATCACCTCGACATCGCCGCGGTGGAGTGGCTGGAAGGTTATCTCTCCCAGTGGGAAGGCGCGGCAGTCATCGTCTCGCATGACCGCTATTTCCTCGACCGTGCCTGCAACCTGCTGCTCGAAATGTCCCCCTCCGGCTCCGAGCTTTACCGCGGGAGTTACAGTCATTACCTGCAGGAGCGCGAAAATCGCTGGAATCACCGGGTGGAGGTCTTTGAAAGCGAGAAGGCAAAACTGATCAAGGATGTGGAATACATCCGCAAGAACATTTCCGGCCAGAATGTCCAGCAGGCCAAAGGCAAGCTGCGCCGGCTGACGCGCGTCGTGCAGGCCATCGAGCAGGTGGGCATGGATGCCGTGACCAGCACGAATTGGTCCCAACTGGATGTGGAGACAACCACCAGCCCCTTCAGCGTGGAGGAGGCCGAGCGGCATGTCCGCGCTCTTTGCATCCCCCGGCGCGATCCACCCCCGACCTGCACCTGCATCTGCATTCCCAGAAACGCTCCGGCGATCTGGTGCTGCGCAGCCGCGACCTGCAGGTGGGCTATCCCGGCAAGCTGCTTTTCTCCGCTCCGGATATCGAGCTGCGCCGTACCGACTGCGCCGCGCTGATCGGTCCCAACGGTGCGGGCAAGTCCACCTTCCTCAAGACCATCCTCGGCCAGATCGAGCCTCTCTCCGGCGAGGTGATCCTGGGTTCGAGTCTGGATGTTGGCTATTTCGCCCAGGCGCATGAAGGGCTGGACCCCGACAAGACCGTCCTGGAGGAAATTCTGGCGGCTTCTCCCGGCATGCTGCCCTTCCAGGGACGCGAGTACCTCGGCAAGTATCTCTTCTCCGGCGACGATGTGTTCAAGAAGGTTGCCATGCTCTCCGGCGGCGAGCGCGGCCGCCTGGCGCTTGCAAAACTGGCGCTGCAGGATACCAACCTGCTCCTGCTGGATGAGCCCACCAACCATCTCGATATCCCCTCGCAGGAGGTGCTGCAATCCGTTCTGGATGCCTACCAGGGCACCATCCTGCTGGTCAGCCACGACCGTTTCCTGATCGATGCCCTTGCCACGCAGGTCTGGGAGGTCAATCCGGACGAGTCCAGCCTGAGCGTCTTCCGCGGCACTTATTCGCAGATGAAAGAGGAACGCGAGAAGGAGACCGCGCGTCTTGCGCCGAAGGCAGCCGGGATCATGGAGCAAAAGGCCCGCGCCCGCCGGCAGGTTTCTGCCTCGACGAAGGAGGCCCGGCGCAGGGTTGCCCAACTGCAGGAGCTGGAGAATGCCATCGCCGGCCTCGAGGGGCACCTGGCAGAACTGGCGGCGCAATTGGAGAATCCCCCGGCCGACCCGGTCAAGGTCACCCGTCTGGGCCGCGAGTACGCGCGCGTGCAGAAGGAAATGGACGAGAAGCTGGGTGAATGGGAGAAGGTGCAAAGTTAAGTTTGACTACAGGGATTTTTGAGGGTAATCTGTATAGGAGAGGAGGCTGTCATGGTGTGGATGGATGAATTGCGGGGCGACCCGCTCCCCTGGCTGCTGGAAAAGGATTCACCCGGCATGCGCTATCTGGCGCTGCGCGATGTGGTAGGGCTCCCTGAAGATGATCCCGAATTGAAGCCTGCCCGCCGAAAGGCGCACCGCGAGGGCCCGATCGCCGAGGTGCTGGCGCACATGGAAGGGGATGGATATTGGGTGAAACCGGGACCGGGATATACCCAGAAATATCGTTCCACCGTGTGGGCCATGATCCTTCTGGCGCAGCTTGGCGCCCGGGCTGCTGAAGACAAGCGCGTTGCACTGGCCAGCCGCTACCTGCTCGATCAGATATGTGAGGGTGGTCAGTTCACCTCCATTACCTCGGGGACACCCGCCGGTACCATTGACTGCCTGCAGGGGAACCTGTGTTGGGCGTTGGTTGAAATGGGCTGCGAGGACCCTCGGCTGGACAAGGCCTTTGCGTGGATGGCGCGAACCGTGACAGGGGAAGGGCTGGGTGCGGTGGGCGACCACAGCGCCCCGCTGCGCTACTTTGGCTACAAATGCGGCCCGGACTTTACTTGCGCCGTGAACGATCGCAAGCCCTGCGCCTGGGGCGGGGTCAAGGTGATGTTGGCCTTCGCCGCGTTGCCGGTTGAGAAACGAACCCCGCTGATCCGCGACGCGATCCACCGCGGCGTGGATTTCTTCTTCAGCATTGATCCGGCCACTGCGAAATACCCCAGCCGCCTGAACGATAAGCCCAACCGGAGTTGGTGGAAGTTCGGCTTCCCGGTCTTTTATGTCACCGACCTGTTGCAACTGGCTGAGGCGCTGACGGGGTTGGGTTATGGAAATGACCCGCGCCTGGCATCCGTGCTGGAGATCATCCGGTCGAAGCAGGATGCGCAGGGCCGCTGGCCATTAGAGTACGATTACGCCGGAAAGACCTGGCTGGATTTCGGCGCGAAGAGGGAACCCAACAAGTGGGTGACGCTTCGAGCCCTGAAGGTGTTGAAGGGGGTTTCAGGTAATTAACTTCTTTATCTGTAAGAGAGGAGACTTTAATGGATAAACGCGCGCAGTTCGATTTTGATATCAGTTTTACCAACGGCGGAGGCATTCAGGGGCAGGGCTTTCGGCTGGATATTCCCGGAGATGAGATCACTGACCTCGAATTGGGGGAATATCTGGTGCGGGACTTGCGCCTGCTGATGGTGGGCGAGGTCAGCATTCGGAACAAACGCATCCTCGAGGAGGTGCACAAACGTGTCTCTCCCGCCCGCATCGACCTCAGCCATGTCATCCACGATGGACTCGTGACTTATAAGGGCCTGCCCGCGCCGGTCATCTGCGATTATTTGAGCCGCGAAGATTCACGCGACCACTACGCGCCCGGCACCGAGTTCCAGATCGCCCGCATTGACATGGTCGCCAACACCGGCACCTATGTGGACTGCCCCTCCCATCGCTATGCGGATGGGAAGGATCTGTCTGAGGTGGGGCTGGAGCAATTCAGCGATCTGGAGGGGATCACGGTCCGCGCGGGCTACGAGAGCGGCATGGAAATTGGCATGGAGTTCTTCAAGGAAAAGGACGTGAGGGAAAAGGCGGTGCTGGTGAACACCGGCTGGGATGTAAACTGGGCCACCGACCGCTACTTCGAGACACATCCCTTCCTGACGGAAGATGCAGCCATGTACCTGCGCGATTCCGGGGCGCGGCTGGTGGGCATCAACTCGATGAACATTGATGACACGCGCGGTGGGTCAAGACCGGTGCATTCGACGCTGCTAAAGGCTGGCATTCTGATTGTCGAGCATCTCTGCGGGCTGGGTCAGCTCCCGGAACAGGGCTATGCATTTAATGCCATCCCGCCGAAGGTCAAGGGCATGGGCACCTTCCCGGTGCGGGCCTTTGCGCGGCTGGAGCAACTCTGATTGGAGGTTCCCATGTCAAAACCCATGACGATCGCTGTGACCGACGAGCCGGTTCTGACCATGCACCTTTCGGGCTGGCTGGACGGGCAGACCCATGAGCTGCTGCTGGAAGCCGCCCGGGCCGCTCATACTGCCGGGGCAAGCCGCTTGCTGATCGATCTGCAAGGAGTGGAGTTCATCTCCAGTGCGGGGCTGGGCGCATTGCAGCAGATCTTCAAATTGTTCACCCCTGCGAAGGAAATCCAGGACTGGATGAAGGGCGGGCATGGCGAGCCCTACAAGTCTCCATACTTTAAACTGGCCGGGGCTTCTCCGGATATCTATTACGTGTTGAACCTGGCGGGTTTTTTGCAGAACATCCCCATCTATCCAGATCTGGCTGCCGCGCTCGAATCCTTTGCCGGTCCGACTGCCTGAATCAAAAGACCGCGGGATTGCCCAGGGTCTTGTATTTTAACCAACTCTCCCCCCATTTCCAGCGGTTCGGGATTATTTTTTTCGATAGATCTCGTATTCAAATTCGCCGCTCCCGATCACCTGGACTTGTTCAAAGTTATTAAAGATGAAATCTCGATCATAAACATCATTGGCCCTGGCAAAGTAGCCAATTACCAGGTATGCAGGATTTATGGTATTGAAATACTCCATGCCAAGCTGGTAGCCCCCGGCTCCCGTTCTCAGATAGGCATAAGGGATTACATTGATCAGGATGGACTGATCGGGTGAGTGGTAATTGAAGTCGGTGAGGATGGCAAGTTCGCGTTCCGAGGTCTCGATTACAGAGCCGGGGGCAACAGCGTGGTTCAGAAAATCCACGGTTTGGTAAGGCAACGAAAATGAGCGCGGCCATTGGTTGCGCCATTCGCCGACACGGTCGCGCACATCATAAGTAACAATATTCTTTAGATTAGGCCCAAGCCAAAGGGTAAATGATGCCAGCGCAACTAGCGCCCCGATCACTGCCATCGACTCCATGGGCAGGGGTGTCTGTTTTTTAGCAAAGTCCAACATTCTTGATTTGAGTTGTGAGCCAGATCTTGCTATGGCAGCAAACAAGTCATCACCCAGCTTGCAGATAAGAAGTATTGTAATGGCCAATGGGGCGAAGAAGTGCCACGGCCAGGGCATCGTCCAGAAAATAACAAAACCCATGTTCAAACACGTAAAAATGAGCAGAAGACCAAGAGCCATGCCCTGCAGATCCTTTTTCAAGCTGGCGAAGGCGGCATAAAAGAGTGATAGAAATCCCCAAAAGAGGAAGTAATGCTCAGTATCGTCCCCCAGTATCACCCGGATTCCGGAAATCACCATGTTAGGCCGTAATCCGTACGCGACCTTGCCGAGTTGATACAGTTTTTCCGCGTTTTCCGCAAAGATCGATGATCCATAATAGAACCACTGCCATAAGTTCCAGCCGCCATAGCAGGCCAGTGCCACACCGATAACGATTCCAGTGATCTTCAAGGCCCTCAAATGGTAGTAAAGGAAATCCAGGATTGCGATAAGCCCGAATGCCCCCAACCCGAGAACAAGGTATTGGCTCTTGGCCAGGATGGCACATCCGATCAACAACCCAGCCAAGATTCCCAAGCCGGTCCTTCTGACTTTAATTGCCATATACCACAAGAGAAAGCCTGCCAGGAAGAAGCCCAGTGCTGGCACAATACCCAGGAATTGTCTTGCGGTCCAGAGAAAACGCACGCCCGGCGCACTTAACAAGATGATGATTCCAATAAGTGCAGCCCTCTGCCCGATGATAGCCCTGCCGACCAAAAAGAACATGACAAGGGTCAGAAAGGCAAAAATGCCAGCAACAACCCTGCCGGTTACCAAACTGACCCCTAACACCTTGAATGCCAGGACGGCTGGAAGGATGACAGCGGGTCCCACACTCTGAACAGCGCCAAAGGTCTGGTAACCATCGGAAACTTTCGCCATCTCCAGCGGCTCGGCGTGAACCGTTACATCGAACTCTGCCAGGATGCCTAATGGCGCCACTTGGGGAATAATACTCAATTTGCGGAGGGGTGGCAAAGAAAAAAGAATATGCCTCAACGGAGGAAATAAAACAGCCGGAGAAACCTCCGGCTGCGTGCTTGCATTGGATCCCCGGCCGGTCTAAATGACGGAGAGTTTCTTTCCCACCCGGGCGAATGCTTCCAGGCCTTTGCCGAGGTCGTCCCGGTCGTGCGCGGCCGAGATCATGACGCGGATGCGCGCCTTGCCCTGCGGCACGGTCGGGAAGCCGAGGGCCATGGCGAACACGCCCTCCTCGAACAACTCGCGGCTGAACTGCTGGGCCAGCGGCGCTTCGCCCAGCATGACCGGCGTGATGGGCGTGTTGCTGACGCCGGTGTTGAAGCCCAGCTTCTTCATCTCGGCCTTGAAGAAGCGGGCGTTGTCCCACAGGCGGTCCACCAGCTCGGTGGATTCCTCCAGCATGTCGATGGCCGCCAGGCAGGCCGCCGCGTCCGGCGCGGTCACCGCGGAGGAGAAGAGGAAGGGCCGCCCGCGCTGGCGCAGCCACTCCACGATGACAGCCTTGCCCGCCACCAGGCCGCCCACCACGCCAAAGGCCTTGGAGAGCGTGCCGACCTCGATATCCACCTTGCCGTGCAGGCCGAAGTGGTCCACGATGCCGCGCCCGCCCTTGCCGAGCACGCCTTCACCGTGGGCGTCGTCCACCATCAGCAGCAGGTCGTATTTGCTGCGTCACCTCGTAGATCTTATCGAGCGGCGCGACATCGCCGTCCATGCTGAAGACCCCGTCGGTGACGACCAGGGCGCGGCGGTACTGGGAGAGGTTGGCCTTGATCTGCTCCTCCAGGGATTTGGGATCGCAGTGTTCATAGGCGATGATCTTCGCGCCCGAAAGCCGGCAGCCGTCGATGATGGAGGCGTGGTTCAGGCGGTCGGAGAAGATCACGTCCTCCTTGCCGACCAGGGCCGGGATGGTCGCCAGGTTGGCGGTGAAGCCGCTCTGGAAGGTGATGGCGGCTTCCACACCTTTGAAGGCCGCCAGCCGTTTTTCCAGTTCCACGTGCAGGTCCATTGTCCCGGCAATCGAGCGCACGGCCGCCGGTCCCACGCCGTATTTCTTGGTGACCTCGCAGGCGGCCTGCACGACCCGCGGGTGGTTGGCCAGCCCGAGGTAATTGTTCGAGCAGAAGTTGAGCACCTGTTTGCCGTCCACCACCAGCCAGGCGCCCTGCGGCGAGCCGATGGTGCGGATGCGGTTGTACAGCCCGGCTTCTTTCAGGGCATCAAGTTCTTGCTGGATCCAATCGGTTTTGGACATCGGTTTCTCCTGGAGGAACAGATTGACAGGATGATTATAGCCAATTCACGAAGCGCCGTCTGTCACGTTTTGCCAGTGACAATTGCCTTAAATTTCCTTTTTCCCATCAGTACTGCCCCCAGATAGGAAAAGCCTCCGGCGGCTGCTAAAAAGATCACGCTGTCAAGGATGAAGTTCCGAAGTTCAAATGCTTCCAGAAACAGACGGCTGCATTTGTCAACCAATTCGCAGGGACCGGTATAGCGGCCCAGCACGAGGAAGGGAAAGGGGAAGCCGCGCTGGTCCTCCCACGTCACTTTGGAGGTGGGTGTGGAGGCGACAACCAGCAGGGACAATAAGGCGAGGATCATGGAACCGGCGACTGCGAGCCAAATGATCTTCCCCATACTCACCACTCTCCTTTTATTTGCCGGAGGGCGGAGGGTCTTCGGCCGGGGTCTCGTCCTCCGCCAGCAGGCCCATGGCGGTCAGAGCGGCGAGGACTTTAGACTGGGCGCCATTCTTGACCACTACCGAGGTCGGTCCAAGGCTCTCGCCGAGGAAGCGCCCCGCTTTCGACTTGCGCAATTCCTCCAGTATTTCCGGGCGGGAGACGCGCAGGATCACCTGGCTTTGCAGGCGGGCCTCGGTGCCGCGGCTTTCCCAGCTTTTAAGTGCCTTCACCAGCGTTGGAGGGATGCCCGCCTCGGCGTGTTTTGCCAGCAGCGCCAGCAGGTGCTCCACCTTTAAGCCCTGCTCGAGGGCGCGCCGCAGGGAGGCGGGCGTCACGCGATAACGGTAGGAATCCGGCTTCTCCGGCTCCCATTCGCCGAAGCGGGAGAGCTGGTAACGGACCGCGCGCGGGAAGGGACGCGAGACGGTCAGCATGCCGTCGGAGGTCACGGAGAGGCGGCCCTTCTCTTCCGCTTGCGCGGCGGGGGAAGCCAGCCGGAAAGCTGCCGGGCTGCCGCCCTCTTTGGCATTGGCCAGGTCGGTCATGCCCAGCCAGTGCAGGATGCCGGTGATGAAAAAGTGGATCAGCGCGCCATCCACCTGGTCCCAGTGGGCAAAACCGCGCAGCCAGGCACCATCGGAGGCGCGCCGGATAAACCAGGAATCATAATCACCCGCGGGGCGCTGGAAATCGGGATATTTTTCTTTCACCCCTCGGATAAAGGCCGGCAGGCTCCACCACTTGCCGTCCGGCAGCGGCTCCAGCAGGTTGAGCAGGAACTCCCGCGTGACCAGCGGCTGGTTGCTCCATTCGCCCTCGCACAAAAGCCCGGGCACCAGGCGCAGTTCGTTGAAGTTCTCGCTCTCCAGCCAGTGATCGGCGAGCAAGCTCAGAGCTTCGCTGCGCGGGGCCTCCAGGAATTTTTTGATGGGTTCCGGCCGGGGAGTGGAATCTTGCAGAAGGCCGGCCGCGCTCAGGAATCCTTCCAGCACGACTTGCGGGATGCGCGTGGGAGGCGGTTGGATGCCAAGGCGAAAGGCGGCAAGAAGCGTGGTGGCATCCTCCAGCAGATCATCGCTGGCAGGCAGTTCCTCGCCGTGCTCACCCGGCGAGGCCGGACGCCCGACAAGCTCTGAAGCCGGCGCGGGTGCCTGCGCTTTCGCCTTTACCGGCGCAGGCTGGATGCCCGGCAGTTGCAGGCTCTCGCTCACCAGGATCAACAGATCATCCGGGATGTAGGCAAATTCCTGCGGGCCTTTGCCGCTGTCGAAGAAGGCGCGGTCCAGCAGGGCATGATAGAACAGCGTCTCGGCGGGAGAAGCAGGCTTTAGGTGAGGACGGTCGCGGTCGCGTTTGCCGGCGCCCATCTCGCGTATTTGTCCGAACTGGCGGGAAAATTCCGCCCAGGGGATGCGCCCGTCCTTCAGGCACAACTGCTCCAGGGCGGCGCGCGCTTCCGGCAGCAGCGATTCGGTCAGTTCCCCGATCAGGGCAGCATCCAGCAGGCACTCGCTGAGTTCCTGTGCAGCGGCGACAGCCTCCTTGGAGTCAAGCTCCAGGCCGCAGCCAGCCGCCACGATGCGGAGATGTCCGAGGTCATGTTTATAAAGGGTGGAGAGCAGATCAGGCATGCGAGGGTGGGCAGCCGCGTGTTGGTTTCGCGGGCTGCAGGCTCATTGTAACCTCGTGAACCCCCCAATGGCAACTTTTCAGCCTTTGACCACCTGCAGCGCGTTCGGGATGATCTCGAAAGACAGTCTTCGCAGGTTGCTGCCGAAACTGGTGAAGATCTCCCCATCGGCGTGGATGTAAAGAGGGCGGTCGGCGGTCATGCTCAGTCGTTTGCAGGTTCCCATCTTGATCTGCCGGGTAAAGCGCCGGTGAGTGCCGTTCATGAATTCGGGGATCAGCCGGAACATCATGGCGCGTGAGACCTTTCGGACAGTGAGATATTCCAGCACTCCATCGGTCATGCTGGAATCCGGCGAGAGCATGAACCCGCCTCCTTCGCGCCCTCCATTGCAGACCGTGGTCATCAGCACCTGGTCCTCCCATTTTTCCTGCTCGGTCTCGAACTGGACCTGCGCCGGGTCGTGGTTGAGCAGGATGGTCTGAATGACGGCCGTGAGGTACATGAGAAAGCCGCGCACGATGGGCAGCCGGTGGGAGCGGATGGTCACCACCGCGTCGAAACCGATGCCGAGGGTGTTGTCAAAATATTCCTTCCGCCCGTTCTCATCGGTCATCAGGCCCAGGTCAATGGCGGAAGCTTCCCCCTTGAGCGCATGGGCCAGCGCATGGTCGGCCTGTCCGGGTATGCCGATGGCATGCGCAAAGTCATTGCCCGAGCCCACCGGCACCACGCCCAGGATCGGGCGTCGTTCAATGGGGAGCTGCATCAACCCGTTGATCACCTCGTGCACGGTACCATCCCCACCCATGGCGATGACCATGCCATAGCCCTCCTGTCCCGCCTGGAGGGCCAGCCGCGTGGCGTGGGTGGGATAAACGGTGCCGCTCCAATCCGCATTACCGTATTCCTCGACGATGGGGCGCAGATCACGGGCCGTCTGCCAGGCATGTTGCATATCGGCCATCGGGTTCAAGATGATCTTCACTCTGCGGGGCATGAACGAATCTCCTGCGCGCGAAATTTAGCCTTATTAACCCTGTAAGTGCGGAAAGGAGGCTTCCAGGAAGTTGTATGGAGTGTGGGTCAGGTAAGGGGCAGCGGACCGGTGAACCCGTAGGCCACGACAAAGGAACCACGATTGTGCTTCTTGGCGCGGTAGAGCGCTTCGTCTGCGGCGCGCAACAGGTCGGTGCCGCTCATGGCATGCAGGGGATAGAGCGCCAGTCCGCCGGACAGGCTGAGCTTGAGCGAGCCGCCGCCGGGCAGGGGGAACTGGTATTTGTGCAGATTATCGAGCAGCTTCTCGGTCACCAGGCGCGCCGCGGGCAGGTCGGTCTGGCTGAGGATCAGTGTCAGCTCATCGCCGCCGTAGCGGGCCAGGAAGTCGCTGGAGCGCAGGCTGGAGGCCAGATAGCGGAAGAGGTCGCGCAGCACCTGATCTCCCAGGGAATGCCCGTGGGTGTCATTCACTTCCTTGAATCCGTCCAGGTCCATCATCAGGACGGAGAAGGGGAAACCCGTGCGGCGGGCGTGCATCACCTCGCGCTCCAGCCGTTCATCCAGCGCGCGGCGGTTGGGAAGACCGGTGACCGTATCGCTGTAAGCCTGGCGGCTGACGATCTGGTGCAGGCTGGCATTGGAAATGGCGACCGCGGCCTGGTCGGCCAGCAGTCCCAGCAGTCTCAACTCGGGCGGCGAAAAACTGCCCGTCACGGTGCGCGAGAGGTTCATGACCCCCACCACGTTGTTGTTGATCGTCAGCGGGATGCCGATGATGGAGCCGTCTTTTTTGGAAGGGGCATCCTTGTAGAAGGGATGGGTCGCCATGTCCTCGACAAAGATGGGCTCGCCCCCGCGCGCCACCGTGAAGGTCAGGCCGTCCTGGCGGGGATCCATGAAGGGCTTGTTGCGCGCGCCGGTCAGGTCCATGGAAGCGCCGAAATTCACCTCCCCATTGGAATAGAGAAAAATATCGGCGGTGTAGGCATTCCTCACCAGGCGCATGGCTTCCATGACCACTGCGTCCAGAACGGTCTGGAGGTCCAGGCTGGAGGTCAGGTTCAGGCTGAGCTTCTTGAGGGCGTCCAGTTCGTCGGCTTGCTGTTTGAGCAGGGAGAGCAGGGCGTGGCTGGCGGAGTTGCCCACCTTGCCGCCCTGGGTCGCAGCGGCACCGGGAGGCTGCAGGTTGGGAATGGGCTGGGAAGATTCGGCTAGACTGTTGATCAATTGAAGCAGTTCCTGGCGCTCCTTTGGGGAGAGCCGGCCATCTTCAATGACGATCCGGCGCGCTTGCGCCAGGACGTCGCCCCGATCATCACTTGAATCCATTTTTGGGTTAGCCTGTGACTCCAATTTAGCCAGTCACTCCGAAGATTTCTCGAACTTTCGATCCGGACCTCAGGCGCTCGTGTGGGGGAGGGCCCCTCGAGATTGTGTTAAAATTCATTTTACACAATTTCGCGGAGTTCCTCGTGCCCCAATCAAACCAGCCTGCTCCCAGATCGAAGACCATTCCGCCTGCAACGCCGTTACAGCCGCGCCGGCGGGCCATCCTTGTAGGAGCCTCCAGCGGCATTGGCGCTGCCCTGGGCCGGCTTCTGGCATCCGAAGGTTATGCAGTAGCCCTGCTTGGCCCTCGTCAGGAAGCGGTCCAGGCGGTTTGTGAAGAAATCAACCAGCAAAATGGCGGGATCCGGGCTTTGTCTTATCAGCATGATGTTAGCGACACTAAAGCGATTCCCGGCCTGCTGCTCCAGATTATATCAGATTTGGGAGGCCTCGATTTGCTGGTTTATGTGGCCGGAGTCAACCTTCCGCCGGGTCTGGAACACCTAGATTTTGAAGCCGACCGCAGGATGATGGAAATCAATGCGCTGGGTGCCATGGCATGGATGACCCCGGCATCGGAATTGTTCAAGGGGATGCGCGGCGGGACGCTGGCCGGCATCTCCTCCGTGGCCGGAGACCGCGGCCGCGTGGGTAACCCCGGCTACAATACCTCCAAGGCCGCCCTCAGCACCTACCTGGAAGCCCTGCGCAACCGTCTCTCGCGCCACGGGGTGCATGTCCTGACCATTAAACCGGGTTTCGTCAAAACCGACATGCTCAAGACAGCCCAGGGCAGCACGCCCTTTGCCATCGAACCGGAGCGCGCAGCCGCCGACATCTACAAAGCCGTGCGCGGCCGCAAACAAGTGGTCTACACTCCCGGCATCTGGCGCTGGATCATGCTGCTTATCCAGCATATTCCTTCGTTCATCTTCCGCCGCATGACCTTCTAGCCGGATCTATATTCCCCGCGGATCCAGTTCGCCGCGGGACATTCACAGCCTGGAAACATGGATACAAATACTCAACTGCTGCCAGCCTTCACCACACTAGAGAACTTTGGACATTCCCTTCGCTCGCCGGCCTACCGCTTCAAACCGCAAAGCATGGACGAGATCGGCGAGGTCTTCCAGCTCGCCAGGAAGAATGGCCTGACCGTGACTGCGCGCGGCGCGGGCCGCAGCTATAACGATGCCGCCCTGAACGGCGGCGGCATTGTCATGGACCTGAGCGGTCTCAACCGAATTCTGGAGTGGCATCCTGACACAGGCATCGTCCGCTGCGAGCCGGGGGTAACGCTCGAGCAGTTGTGGAAGCGCGTTCTGCCGGACGGTTGGTGGCCGCCGGTGGTATCTGGAACCATGTTCACAACGCTGGGTGGCTGTCTGGGCGCCAACATTCACGGCAAGAACAATTTCCGTGTCGGCCCCATCGGGGAGCATGTGCTGGAGTTCACCGCCGTGCTTCCCACCGGCGCGGAACTGACCTGCACCCCGACCCATAACGCTGACCTCTTCTATGCCATGATCGGCGGACTGGGCATGCTGGGCATCTTCACCTCCATTACCATGCAGATGAAAAAGATGCATTCGGGACTGCTGGAAGTGCATGCCTGGCCTTCGCACACGCTGAAAGAGCATCTGGGCCAGTTGGAGTCGGGCGCGCCCGACTTTGATTACATCGTGGGCTGGCTGGATACGATCACCCTCGGGCACGGGCAGATCCATGCGGCCAAATACCTGAGCGAGGAGGAAGACCCCGCGCCGCCGAGACCATGCAGCTTTCCTATCAGCATCTGCCTGATCGCCTGTTCGGGGTCATGCCCAAGAGTTTGCTGCATTATTTCATGACGCCCTTCTTCAACAATCCGGGCGTCTGGTTGATCAACACCGGCAAATACATCACCAGCCTGCGCTCGCATGTGTTTCGCGAGTCGCATGCTGCCTTCCACTTCTTGCTGGATTACATTCCGCTCTGGGAGCTTTCTTACGGGCGCGGCGGGCTGATCCAGCACCAATCCTTCCTCCCCAGGGAGACCGCGCTGGAGGCCTGGAACGAGACCCTGAGCATGGCAAAGCGGCGCGGCCTGCCTCCCTATCTGGGCGTCACCAAGCGCCATCGCCCCGACAAGTTCCTGCTCACTCACGCGGTGGACGGGTTCTCAGTCGCGCTGGATTTCAAGGTTACAGCCGGGAACCAGGCACGCCTCTCGACAATGCTGCAGGATTTCGACCGCGTGGTGCTGGAGCACGGCGGCCGCTTCTACTTCGCCAAGAACAGCGAGACCACCGCGGAAACCGCCCTGGCGTTTTACGGGGAGGAGACCGTATCCTGCTTCCGCAAGCTCAAAGAACGCTGCGATCCGCGCGGCTTGCTCGAATCCGACCTGTACCGGCGCATCTTCGCATAGCAGCGGGACAGGTTCAACGGGGAGTCAAGATGGAATTGGATATCCTCGATCTGGGTCTGATGGAATACGAGGCCGCCTGGAAATTGCAGGATGACTATGCGGCCGAGATCGCTGCGGGAAAGCGCCCGCCCACGCTGCTGCTGGTGGAGCATCCCCATGTATACACCTTCGGGCGCACCGGTCATATGGAGAATCTATTATGGGATCGGGCGCAGCTGGAGACGCGCGGTGTCTCGATCCACTGGGTGGACCGCGGGGGCGATGTCACCTATCACGGGCCGGGGCAATTAGTGGGCTATCCGCTTCTGCCGCTGGGAGTGCCTCGGCCGCAGTCCCCGGACACCGGCCTGATCCCCCGCGCGGATTATGTCGGCTACATTCGAAAATTGGAAGTCACCCTGATCGCCGCGCTGGCAAAGCTGGGCCTGGTTTCGGGGCAGCGCCGCGGCCTGACGGGCGTATGGATCCAGGCGGATGTCTATTCCCGCTGCCCGCGCTGCAAGCCGGAGGACCGCCATAAACCCGCCAAGATCGCGGCCATCGGCGTCAAGGTGGACGCGCGCGGCATTTCCCGGCACGGCTTTGCCTTGAATGTGAATCCGGATATGAGTTACTGGGATGGCATTATTGCCTGCGGGCTGCAGGATGAGCCGGTGGTCTCCATGGAGGACCTGCTCAGTCCCGCGCCCTCCATGCAGACCGTGAAAGACGTTGTCAGTGCTGCCTTTGTCAAGGAGTTCGGCTTTCAAGCCGGGTGAGGAATTCCCCGCGCGGGGGGAGCGTTGACTTTTTCCTATGATGCTTGTACACTACAGACTGCCGTGAGAACAGCTGGTTGGGCAGTTTTTACGGAAGGCTGTGGATCCAATTCATGAGCTTATTTGGAGGAGATTATGCCGGGTCAATATCAATTGGTGATGCGCTCCGGGCCGACCCCGGGAGCCATTTTCCCTTTGGAAGGCGATCAGCTCATGATCGGTCGGGATTCATCCAACGCTGTAGCCATCAGTGATGCGGAAGTCTCCCGGCGGCATGCGCGGCTCACCTTCCAGGGCGGCAAGTATGTTCTCGAAGACCTGGGTTCCACCAACGGCACATTTGTCAATGGCCAGCGGCTCGCCGGCCCGCACGTCTTGAAGGCCGGGGATGTGGTCGCGCTCGGTGAGCAGATCGTGCTCATGTACGACGCGGTCAATATTGATCCCGGCGCCACGATGGTTTCGCCGCGCATGCCGGTGCGCCCTGTCGCGATCCCGGCCCCGGTGGTGGTTCCCGCTCCGCCCGCCCAGAATTATGTCGGGCAAATCCCCGAAAGCCCGGAACCCCTCCCGCTTTCGCCTGCCCGCAGCAATCTGACACCGATCCTCATCGCGGTGGGGGTCTTCCTGCTGGTGTGTGCCTGCGCTGGCTTCTTCTGGTGGGTGGATGCCACCTACCGCTGGTGTGTCTTCTTCCCATTCATCTCCGGTTGCTAATGCCCATCTGGAAAGTGAATTCCCTCGCTCCAGGATAGGTCATGCAGCCTGAGCCATTTCTCTCCCCATCCTCGAAAAACTGGGGGTCCACGACCAAGCTGGTCGTGGCCCTTACCTTTGTGGCCGTCCTGGCCGCCCTGTTGATCAAGTTCCGCTTTGTGCTTGGCCCACTGCTGATCGCATTGATCCTGGCCTATCTGTTCCAGCCGGTGGCGGACGCATTGCAGCGCGCCGGTCTCTCCTGGAAATTCTCGGTTGCGCTCATCTATATATTCATCCTGCTGTGGATCCTCGGCTTGATCGCGCTGGGCGGCGTGGGCCTGGTCCAGCAGATCCAGAGCCTGGTGGGCATCATCCAGAACAGCTTGCGATCGCTGCCCGACCTGATCCAGGAGCTTTCCGGACGGGTTTATCAGTTTGGGCCTTTCCGCTTCGACTTCAGCCAGACCGATCTCAATGCCCTGAGCGGGCAGGTGCTGGGCATGGTGCAGCCGCTGTTGAGCCGTACCGGCACCCTGCTGAGCGCGGTGGCCGGCCGCGCGGCCAGCTTCGTCGGCTGGCTGCTGTTCGTCCTGCTGGTCTCCTTTTTCATTCTGGGTGAAAGCGGCGGCCTGCGCCGCCAGCTTATCAGCATTGATGTGCCCACCTACCGGGAGGATATTGCCCGCCTGAGCCGCGAGCTGGGGCGTATCTGGAATGCCTTCCTGCGCGGGCAGATCATCATCTTCCTGCTGGCCGCTTTGACCTATACGATCGTGCTTAGTATTCTGGGGGTGCGTTATGCTTTTGGTATGGCTCTTTTGGCCGGACTGGCGAGGTTTGTCCCCTACGTGGGGCCGGCGGTCAATTGGACCATCCTGGTACTGGTGACCTACTTCCAGCCCTACAGGCTGTTCGGCATGGAACCCTTGCATTATTCGCTGCTGGTGCTGGTGACGGCGCTGGTGATCGATCAAATCTTCGACAACCTGATCTCGCCGCGCATCATGGCCGACGCGCTGAAGGTACATCCGGCAGCCGTGCTGGTGGCGGCGATCATCGCCGCCAATCTGCTGGGCTTTCTCGGCATTTTGCTGGCGGCTCCCATTCTCGCTACCCTGGCGCTGATCGGGCGCTATACGGCCCGCAAGATGTTCGACTTGAACCCCTGGCCGGAGGTCGAAGTCCGCCAGCCGCCTCCGCCGCCCGGCCTGCGGGTGGTGGCATGGATCCGCCGGGTCTGGCGCAGGATGCGAACTCAGCGCCCCCCTTATTCTGATCCCGATTCCAAGAAGGAGCCCCATGAACAGTCATAATGATGAACCCCTGACCGAGACCCTGGCCGAGACCGAGAACTTCCTCGTCTGGAAGGCGGAAGAACCCGACGGCGAGACCACCTACCACGTCGAGCTTAACAATGTAACGGTACATTTTTTCGATGAGGAATGGAAGGAATTCCTGGAGCTGGCGCGCCTGCTTAAGTAAGCACCCTTTCCCATGCAGCTCAACGGAACGATCACGGACGTGCCAGGGATCGAGGTCGGGCATGCCCAGGATGATGACGCGCTCACTGGCTGCACGGCGATCCTCTGCCGGCAGGGGGCGGTGTGCGGGGTGGATGTGCGCGGCGGCGCCCCTGGAACGCGTGAGACCGACCTGCTGAATCCCCTCAACCTGGTGGAAAAAGTGCATGCCGTGATGCTGGCAGGCGGGTCCGCCTACGGGCTGGATGCGGCTTCAGGCGCCATGCGCTGGCTGGAGGAGCACGGCATCGGTTTCGAGACCGGTTTCGGGGTGGTCCCCATCGTCCCTGCGGCGGTCATACTGGACCTGGGCGTCGGACGCGCGGATGTGCGTCCGGATGCCGCGATGGGCTACCGGGCTTGCGCTGCGGCTTCGAACGTACGCGTAGCGGAGGGAAATGCCGGAGCGGGGGCCGGCGCCAGCGTGGGAAAATTCCTGGGCTTCGACCGGGCTATGAAGGCTGGTCTGGGCAGCGCCAGCATTGAGCTTGCGGATGGATTGGTGGTTGGCGCGCTGGCCGCCGTCAACACCTTTGGAAATGTATTGGACCCCTCTGGCAGGATCGTTGCGGGTGCCAGGAATGCAGTTGAACTGCCAGAGCCCTGGCATCGGGATGGCGCCTTTATGGACGCCGCGGATGCGCTAAAACTATTCCTCGGGTCTGCTCCTGGTGGCCCTTTAAACCAATCCAACACATTGCTGGGGGTGGTGGCGGTCAATGCCGGTTTGACGAAAGCCCAGGCAGCCAAGGTCGCGCAGATGGCACAGGACGCCATTGCCCGCTGCATTCGTCCTGCGCATACTATGTGGGATGGGGATACCGTCTTTGCGCTTGCCACCGGCGGCAGGCAGGCGGATGTTTCCACCCTGGGGGCATTCGCAGCCGACGCGCTGAGCGAGGCCATCCTGCGCGCGGTGCGCATGGCTGCCTCGGCAGGCGGTCTGCCCGGGCTCCTCACTCTGGAAGGCGCGGCGTCGAACGCCTGACAAAACCCAAGAAGATAAGATCATTAAAATCTCCCCTCACCTCCAGCCCCTCTCCCGTTGGTAGGGTTTTGTTAGCATTCTTTGGCAAATTGGCTTAAAAAATAAACAGGACGGCGATTTCGCCGTCCTGTTCACTTTTGGTTCAGGACCTCCGCATGTGCCGTCCCCTTAACTCATCGTGAAAGACCAGGCTGAGCACGATGCTGACGGCGCTGATGATCAGCCCGCCCAGGAAGGCCGGCCAGAAGCCGTTCACGCTCAGCCCCAGGTTGAACGCCTGCCCTACATAGCCGGTCAGCCAGAACAGGAAGGTATTGATCAGCAGTGTGAACAAACCCAGCGTCAGGATGATGAGCGGGCAGGTCAGGATGCTCAGGAGCGGGCGCAGGAAGGCATTGATCAGTCCGAAGATCAACGCCAGCCAGATGATGCTCACCCAGTTGCCATTGAAGGTGACGCCCTTGCCGGACAGCAGGTAAATGGCCAGGAAAAGGGCCACCGCATTGATCACCCAGCGAATGATGAATTTGGTCATAGGTTCTCCTCTCCCTAATGAATACGCACTACCGCTCAGGAAGTTGCGCCCATGTATTCCATCCAGATCAGGGTACGCGTGGGGTGGAACCCTGCCGCCTGGATGGCTCCTGTGGTTTCGCCGCCGGGATAGTCCAGTGTGAGGCTGGTGTGATGTGCGAGGGTATGCCGTGCCTGCAGGAGCAGGCCGGTGATGGCCTCCGCGTTGGCATTCGGGCGGGCAGCCAGCCACAGCCCGTGAGTCTCACTGCCGGGGGGTATCCATGCCAGGGCCGCTTCCAGGTCGCGCGTGCTGCCCCACAGGGCGCTCCACTGGCGGATATTCACGTCCATGAAGGTGGCGAACAGCCAGTTCCACAGGCCGGGTTTAAGGGAGGAAAAGTTCCAGGGGCGGTACCAGGAAAGCGGTTCGGGATAGGAGCGCCGCAGCCATTCCCGCTGCTGCGGCCAGTGCTGCGCAGGCCGGTTCGTAATGCGGACCTGGGGATGGGAGAAGGAGGCCATGGAATCCCCGCTGCCTGCCAGTTCGTGCGCCGGGCGCGCTCCCGAAAGCCCAGCCCCGTGTAGAGGCGGATGGCGCCGGGGTTGTCATCCCGCACGTGCAGCCAGACGGAGGCTACCCGGCGTTCCTTCGCATGCGCCAGGGCCCGTTCGGTGAGAATGCGGGCAATGCCGCGGCGCCGGTGATCCGGGTGGACGGCCACGTTGGCGATCAGATATAGCCGCCGCCGCTTAAAACGGAAGGGCACCAGGCTGGCGTTGCCGATCAGCTTGCCGTCCTCCTCCCAGACATAGCCGGTGAGCGGCAGGGAGGTGGTCTCCGCCAGCTTCGTGGCCCAGCGCAGGAAGCGGTCATCCATCCCGGCGCGGCGCATATCCTGCACGTAGCGCTGGCCTTCCCGGTCCATCGTGTCCGAGAAGCACAGCTCGATCAGGTCGGCCACGGCAGGCAGATCGCGCAGGATGTTGAGCGGGCGCAGGTGGGGGTGGGATTCCGTCCGGGCGGGGATGGGAATGGAGGCCATTCGAGCTATTATATACCAGACAATTTATTCGTGAATCTAATGGAACTCTTACGCCCTGCCAACAAAGCGGGCGGTTGAGTTTGTTATAATGGCACCATTACACAGGAAAGCCTTTACAGGAGGAAAACCCCCCTATGATGCGATTTGACCGATTTACCGAACGCGCCCAGGAGGCCGCCCAGCGCGCCGCCGAGATCATCCAGCGCTACGGCCACAACCAGATCGACACCGAGCACATCCTGCTGGCGCTGATCGAACAGCCCGGCGGGGTGATTCCCCAGATTCTCGAAAAACTGAACGTCAGCGCCGAGGCTCTCGCCGAGCGGCTGGATGCCACCCTGCGCGCCAGCCCCAAGGCCAATATCTTCGGCGGCGGCGCCGGCCAGATCTTCATCACCCCGCGCGTCAAGCGCATCATCGACCTGGCCAACGAGGAAGCCAACCGCCTGAAGGACGAATACATCTCCACCGAGCACATCTTCCTGGCCATCCTGACCGAGCGCAACACCCCCGCCGCCCGCATTCTGGAAGCGGCCGGGCTGACCCGCGACCGTGTCTACGACGCCATCCAGGACCTGCGCGGCGGACAGCGCGTCACCGACCCGCAGGCCGAGACGCGCTACCGCACGCTGGAAAAGTATTCCCGCGACCTGACCCAGCTGGCCCGCGAAGGCAAACTCGACCCGGTCATCGGGCGCGACAACGAGATCCTGCGCCTGATCCAGATCCTCTCCCGCCGCACCAAGAACAACCCGGTGCTGATCGGCGAGGCCGGCGTGGGCAAGACCGCCATCGTCGAAGGGCTGGCGCAGAAGATCGCCACCAACGATGTGCCCGAGATCCTGTCCGGCAAGCGCGTCGTCGCCCTGGACCTGGGCGCCATGATCGCCGGCTCACGCTTCCGCGGCGAGTTCGAAGAACGCCTGAAGGCCGTCATCGAGGAAGTCCAGCGCGCCCAGGGCGAGATCATCCTGATGATCGACGAGCTGCACACCGTCGTCGGCGCCGGCGCAGCCCAGGGCGCCATGGATGCCAGCAACATGCTCAAGCCGGCCCTGGCGCGCGGCGAACTGCAGTGCATCGGCGCCACCACGCTGGATGAATTCCACAAGTACATCGAGAAGGATGCCGCGCTCGAACGCCGCTTTGCCCCCATCTATGTGGAGGAGCCGAGCGTCGAGGACACCATCAAGATGCTGCACGGGCTGCGCGACCGCTATGAGGCCCACCACAAGGTGCACTTCTCGGATGAGGCCCTGGTGGCCGCCGCCCGTCTGGCTGATCGCTACGTCACCGACCGCCACCTGCCCGACAAGGCCATCGACCTGATGGATGAAGCCGCCGCCAAACTGCGCGTGGCGCTGTATTCCATGCCGCCCGATCTGAAGGAAATGAAGAGCGAAGTGGACCGCCTGCAGGCCGAAGAGGAGCAGGCCGGCCTGGAGCGCGATTACGAACGCGCCGCCCAGAAGAAAGCCGAGCGCCTGCGCATGGAGGAGGAATATCGCGGCAAGCGCGACAAGTGGGAGGCCGAGCACCAGCTCGACGAGGTGGTGGATGTGAACGACATCGCCGAGGTTGTCCACCAGTGGACCGGCATCCCGGTGAGCCAGATGATGGAGACCGAGTCCGACCAAGCTGCTGCACATGGAAGAGCGCCTGCACGAGCGCATCATCGGCCAGGAGGAGGCCATCCACGCCATCTCGGATGCCATCCGCCGCGCCCGCTCCGGCCTGAAGGATCCCTCCCGCCCGATCGGCTCGTTCATCTTTATCGGCCCCTCCGGCGTCGGCAAGACCGAGCTGGCCAAGGCGCTGGCCTGGTTCATGTTCGACGACGAGGATGCGCTGGTGCGCATCGACATGTCCGAGTACCGCGAGCAGCATACCGTGTCAGCCGTCTGTTCGGCGCGCCTCCCGGATATGTCGGTTACGAGGAAGGCGGCCAGCTCACCGAGGCCGTCCGCCGCCGCCCCTATCGCGTCGTGCTCTTTGACGAGATCGAAAAGGCGCATCCCGAGGTTTGGAATGCGCTGCTGCAGATCCTGGATGACGGCCGCATGACCGACGGTCAGGGCAACGTGGTGGACTTCCGCAACACGATCCTGATCATGACCTCCAACCTGGGCACGGAATATGTGCGCAAGGGCGGCACGCTCGGCTTCCTGCAGAAGACGGCCAACGACGAGGAACGTCGAGGCACACGACAAGATCGAGAAGGCCCTCAAGGGCACCTTCCGGCCCGAGTTCCTCAACCGCATCGACGAGATCATCATGTTCTCGCCGCTCAGCCTCGAGGAGATGGAGCAGATCGTCGACCTGCAGATGAAGGAAGTCCAGGACCGCCTGAGCGAATACAACATCCAGGTGGAACTGACGCGAGCCGCCCGCAAGTGGCTGGCCAAGGAAGGTTACGATCCGCCTTTGGCGCCCGGCCACTGCGCCGCGCCATCCAGAAATATGTGGAGAGCCCGCTTTCGGTGGACCTGCTGGCGGCAAAGTTCACGGACGGCGCCACCGTGCTGGTGGACGTGGAGAATGGCAAGATCGTTTTCCATGCCGGCAAGGCACTGGAACCGGCAGAACAGCCGGCGGAAGCGTAATCTCCCATGTCGTTGCGACGGGGTGAAGCGGTGCTGAAAGCACTGCTGCCCCCGGAAGCAATCTCCTCAGCATCTCCAACCACCCGTCCCGAAGGCTGCAAGCCTTCGGGACGGTCTACATTTGTACCCCCTAATTCCTAATCTCTTTTTTACGCTAATCAAGTATCATCAGAACGCCGTTTATACCAGTAGAAAGGGTTCTTATGGATTCCAACCGATCTTCATCGAATAATACGATCCTTGTGGTGGGTATTGTTGCCTTGCTGTGCTGCATTTGTCTGGTGGTTGCGTCTGTCGGAGGGGTGTTCCTGTATAACTATGGCCGGCAATGGATCTCAGACCTGGGGCTGCCGGTTCCCGGCGGGGAGACTGCCACGCCGCCTGTGGTCATTCAGCGCCCTCCCTCCGGCGAGGTCAGCACCGAGACTCGCGACACGCTGGAGAAAACCGTGGTCCCGGTCAACGATCCGCGCCAGCTGGCCTGCGACCTGAAGGATAAATGCTCAATTCCCGAGACGGTGCCAGCGCCTGCCTCTCCGCTGGCCGTGGGCAATACTCAGAAGTTCTGGGTCAGCAACGTGGATACCAATGAGAATTTTCAGGTGGATGCCACCCTGCACTACATCACCTCGCATGTCTATTTCTGGGTGGAGAACGGGGTCGATTTCAAACAGGAGGAGCTGCAGGCCCTGGCGGATGCTTTTGAAAACAAGATCTATCCCACCGACCGGGAGTTCTTCGGCAGCGAGTGGACTCCCGGCGTGGACAACGACCCGCACATCTATATCCTCTACGTGCGCGGCATGGGTTCTTCCATTGCCGGGTATTTTTCCTCGGCAGATGAGATGAACCCCGAGGCGCATCCCTATTCCAATGCGCACGAGATGTTCCTCTTCAACGCCGATAACACCAACCTGGGCGAGAACTTCACCTACGGCGTGCTGGCGCACGAGTTCCAGCACATGATCCACTGGGCGCAGGACCGCAATGAGACCTCCTGGCTCAACGAGGGCTTCTCGGAAGTGGCTGCCTTCCTGAACGGTTATGATGTCGGCGGCTTTGACTGGCTGTATATCAGCGATCCCGACCTGCAGCTGAACGACTGGCCTAACGACCAGAGTGCCACCCCCCCGCACTACGGCGCGGCCTTCCTCTATCTCACCTATTTCCTGGATCGCTTCGGAGAGGACGCCACCAAGACCGTCATCAAGGACCCGGCCAATGGCTTCGACAGCATTGATAACGCCCTCGCCGCGATCAATGCGGTGGATCCCGTCAGCGGGCAGGCGGTGAAGGCCGATGATGTCTTCATGGATTGGGCGGTCACCAATTTCCTGTTGGACAGGAATGTGGGCGACGGCCGCTATACTTACAAGAATTACACTTCTGCCAACCGCGCTTCGGCGACGGAGACCGTTTCCTCCTGCCCGGTTTCGCCTCAAAGCCGCAGCGTGCACCAGTATGGCGTGGACTACATTGCCATTGGTTGCAGCGGCGACCATACCCTGACGTTCACCGGCTCGACCGCCGCCCGCCTGCTGCCGGATAGCGCAACCCCGCAGAATGGCTCGTATGCCCTCTGGTCGAATAAGGGTGACGAATCCGATATGACCCTGACGCACCAGTTCGATCTTAGCGGCGTAAGCGGCCCGGTGAATATTACCTTCCGCACCTGGTATGACCTCGAGAAGGATTACGATTATCTGTATCTGGAAGCCTCCGAGGACGGGAAGACCTGGAACATTATCAAGACCCCTTCCGGCACGGATAAGGATCCCTCCGGCAACTCCTATGGCTGGGGCTACAACGGCACGACGAACGGCTGGATCGATGAGACGGTGGATCTTTCGGCTTATGCCGGCAAAAAGATCCAGCTGCGCTTCGAGTACATTACCGACGCGGCCGTCAACGGCGAGGGTTTCCTGGTGGATGATGTGCGCATCGACGCGCTGAACTATTCCACCGATTTTGAGACCGATTACGGCGGCTGGACGGGCGCAGGCTTCGTGCGGGTGCAGAATGTGCTCCCCCAGACCTTCCGCCTCTCCCTGATCATCCAGGGCCAGACCACCACCGTTCAGAACATCGAGGTAAGCGCGGACCAGACCGCCAGCATCCCGCTCTCGCTCAAGAACGGCGAGCAGGCCATCCTGGTGGTGAGCGGTACCACGCGCTTCACCCGTGAGGAAGCCTCCTACCAGTTCGAGATCAAGTAACTGCACTCGGCAAAAAATCCCGCAGGCTCAATGCCTGCGGGATTTTTTATGTCATTGCGATCCCGATGTCATTGCGAGGAGGGGCTGGGCAGCGGGTGTTTATCCCAGCTGTCCGGCCCCGACGTGGCAATCTTCCCCTTTATGAATTAAATCCCGGTAATCTCAATATACCCATGTCATTGCGAGCCCGGGTGAAGCTATGAAGAGCAATATCACTCTGATTGCAAGTCGCATAACTCCTCCCCTAAATAGCGTTCTCCTATTTGGGGGAGGTAGGGAGGGGGTCATGCTTCCTTCAACGCCTTCTTGAAATTCTCCAGCGCCTCCACGGGCGTGGGGTCCACCCCGTAAGCCATGGCAAGGTAATAGGCCATGTAGTCCCCGAAGAGGATCAGCGTCCACATGTTGGCCAGGGCGGTGTCGCCGCGCGCCTCCATGAAGTCGGTGTTCAAGCCTTCGCGCATGTACACCTTCTGCGTCTGGTCGATGCGCAGGCGGTGGCGCGGGTGATCGCTGGGCGCCTTCAGGAAGAAGGACATCGTGTGCGGCATGAGCACCTGTTCCGGGTTGACCGTTCCCGCCAGCGTATTGTGGTCGGCTTCGGGCAGGAACTCGAAATTGGCCCCGGCCTTGGCCACCTCGTTGATCTGGCATTTGATGCGCCGCGCCACCGGGGCGAGGATGCCCGCTCCCATCACCGTCACCCAGCGGGCCATCAGCTGCCCCGCGTAGCGCTTGGCGGGATTCTTCGCTGCCGGCACCTCCGCGCGCAGGTGCGCCTGCGATTCCTTCATCGCCTTCACGGCGCTGTCCACCGCCGCGCGCTGGTCCTGAGCAGACCCGAGGCGGCTGAAGAGCGCCAGGAGCAATCCAAACGAGAAACCCACGGCCGCCCGCGGCTGTCCCTTGTGTGCAAAGGTCCAGACCGGCACGCCGAGGCTTTTGGCCCGCTTGCTCAGCTCGCCGCCGGTGCTGATGACGAGCATCTGGCATTCATTGCGGCGTGCCATTTCGAAGGAATCCAGCGTTTCCTCGGTATTGCCGGAATGCGAGGAGGCCACCACCAGGACCCCGGGCCCGCGCGCCCAGGCTGGCAGGCCGTAGTCCCGGTGGACGGTGACCGGCAGCGAGGCAGTGGGGGCAATGTAGGCAGCCAGCAGGTCCGCGCCGATCGCCGAGCCGCCCATCCCGGAGATCACCACGTGCTGCACGGCGCGCATTTCGGGCAGCGGCAGGCCCATGCCCAATTCGAAAGCGGAGGCCAGCTGGTCGGGCAGTCCATCGATCTCCCCCAGCATGTTCTGCGTATCCAATTGTTTAAACCGGTTAAGATCGTCCAGGTCCATGGACAGGCTCTCCTTCTTCCCGTGAGGATGCCGCTATTATATGACATCCCCGGTGACATTCTTCCCTTCCCGGCGAGCCCGGGATTTGCTACACTGAAGATGCCGCTCGCGGTGGGGAGTTGGATCTTGTCCCGGCACTAAGGGATGACGTCGGAGGTGGAATGGCAGTGACGCAAAAAGAGGAGCTCTTACGGTCAAAAAAACGGCCCGGTCAGGAGACCCGGGCCGAGCGAGGTTCGATTTCGAGCCATTTTTAGATCTGTTTATCTTCTCTTCTGTTCTAAAGCGATGACTACATTCCCCTTTTTGTGTCCTTTTTCAACATACCGGTGAGCCTCTGCCATCTGTTCCAGCGGATAGCACCTATCAATGACCGCTTTTATCTTCCCCGCCTCAATCAACTCTGTGAGGAAGACAAGGTCTTTGATCTTCTCACGTGCCGGCCTCAAACCCGTAGCCGCAAACTTTACCTTTTTGCTGCCGCTCTTTGCAGTCCATAACGCTTGAAGCATCATTACCGGCGTAGGAACCGTGGCAAGATAGATGCCTTCGTCCGTCAGCGAGCCTTTGCACTCTGAAAACGAACGCTTGCCTACCGTGTCAAAAATAATGTCATAGGTCTTGCCGTTTTCGGTAAAATCCTCCCGGGTGTAATCAATCACCTGATCGGCTCCCAAAGATTTGACCCATTCCAAATTCGTGGTACTGCATACCCCGGTCACCTCAGCCCCGTAATACCTGGCAAGTTGTACCGCCGCAGCGCCAACCGATCCGGAAGCGCCATAGATCAGCACGGTTTGTCCACTCCGGATCTTGCCCTTATCTCTCAGAAAAGGCAGCGCGGTTAATGCCCCATTCGGAACGCTGGCTGCCTCCTCATAGCTCATGTTGGCCGGTTTTATGGCCAGCGCCCCGTTTTCAGGCATACATTTGTATTCAGCATACGCGCCAAACATGTCGAAGCCAAATACCTGGTCGCCGGGTTTAAATCGGGTCACATCTTTGCCGATAGATTCAATTTCCCCAGCCAACTCTTGCCCCAGAATCGGATTTCTGGGTTTCAGGAATCCATTAAAACCTGGAGAAGCCCTCATGTCTGGGTCTTCTTTTACGACGGTTGTCGCAACTATTTTTATCAGCACCTCATTCGCTTTAGGGGTGGGCTTTTCCACTTCTCGAAGTTGGAGAACCTCGGGCGGGCCAAATTTTGTGTATACGATCGCTTTCATTGACATTTTCCTTTTTATTAGAAAACAATCCTTATAGTGAAAGAACAGATTTCACGATGATCCATAAGTCAGTCGGTTTTGCACTAAAACTATTGTTAAACAAGATCGCTGCTGCTATCACATAGGCGAAAGATCCAATCACAACGCCAATTTGCAGTAACGACGTTTTCTGGATCTCCTGTTTTACCTTGACATCACAAATTTCACCCGGACAGTATTGAGTTTTTTCTTTATGGAACAGTGGATAAAATTTGCATCCCAAACAAATGCCAAACACAGACTTCAAAGAATAAGAATATCAGGCAGATTAGACAGATGATCCCGGTAATGAAGCTAGTTGAATTCATTACAACCAACAGCAGGAATATGATCGTGGATAGCACCAGACCGATCGTCCAGGCAAACTTTTTTTGAGCCGCGCCGACATATTCGGGGGTTTGACCGCCTACGATCAACCTCCCGATTATTAATGAAGGAGAATACTTGGGACTGATCATTACCCGTATGATGAAATCTGTCAGGAAGATCGTGTTGACAAACTTGATCAGAAAATAATTCTCATTAAATATGACCAGCATATAGGCCAGGAACATAAAGAAAAACAGGATCCCTGCCGAAGCTCGTATTTCCCGCTCGTTTAAAACCGGGATGTTATATCCTTCCACGGTTTCTCCGAATTGTTTTGCTTTTTTCATTTCTTCTCTCCTTGTTCTGATCGATTTTGGCGTAAGCAAGCCGTCTACGTCCGTTTATGATTTGACTGAGAGAGGAGGGTCTTCAGCCCTCCCTCTCCCCTGATACAAATCTATGCCGCGCTCAAAAGCTCGTTCGTCACTGTCTTGCCCGGATTGTTGCGCAGCATGACGATCCCGAGCCAAACGAACCAGATGATGAGACCCAATCCATAAACAGCCATCAGGCCAAGCGAGGCCAGGACAACCGAGAGGATGCCTGCTACACCGATCACCACGCCAAGGTAGTTCAATACCCTGGGAAGCTCCCTTGCCCGCAAGGCTACCCAACTTAGCAGTAGAAACCATAAGGCGTTAACTATCGTTTCCCCGCCGCCTGCGCCCAAACCGGTTTCCACAGAGTCGAGCGTCAACCAGACCGTTGCAGCTTGAGCCGGATTTTCGCCATAGAGTTTGACGACTGTGCTCAAGTTGTTGATTGAGAGTGTGCCGATCACAATGACCAGGACGGCCTAGATCAGTCCGAAGGTGGTCACTGCCTGTGCCAGCGCAGGTGAGCCAGCCTTCAATCGCTCATAGAGCGCCAGTGACAGGAAAATCATACTCACGCCGAAGACCAAATAGATGATTTGGTACCATACGCGCATGATAGCCTGGTTGTCCGCAAGAAAAGCCACGACCTGGCCTGGGTCGTCGGAACCGTAGCCTTTGGGGGCCAGTAAGGTTAGAAACATCACAAGGGCCAGGAGGTTTGTTGCTGCCCCGATCAGTGCGGCAATGCCGCCCATCTTCTGTAAATTCTTCATTTTTGTCTCCTTTTTTGAACGATATGGATGAGTTTCATTGAATTGGACTTGCATAAAACTGTGGTCGCCAACTGGAATTTATTTTATAACGATGGATAGGTGGGCGGATCCCATCCGTTTTTTACGCTGTCTTGCCCGGATTGCTGCGCAGCATGACGATCCCCAGCCAGATGAACCACACAATCTGACCCAGCGCAAAAATGTAAATAAACAGCTCGCCGAGAGCCGGGACAATCGAGATGATGCCCGCTACACCGACCACTACGCCAAGATAGTTCAGTACCTTGGAAAGTGCTCCTGTCCGCAAAGCTGCCCAACTTATCAGTAAAATCCATATGCCACCTATGGCTTCATTAGCTGCCGCCTAATCCTCCGAACACAGAGTCAATCGTCAACCAGACCGTCCCAGCTTGAGTCGGGTCTTTACCATAGAGATCGACGACAGTTTGCATGCCGACGTTGTGGATCATGCCGGCAATAATGATCACGCAGCCCCAGAATATCCCGAAGACGGTCGCTGTCTGCACTATTGCTGGTGAGCCGGCTTTCAGCCGCTCGTAGAGCGCCAGCGCCAGGACAACCATAAAGATGCCCCATACCACATAGATAAGTAGGTGCAGTATGTACAGGAAGGCCAGGTTGTCCGCCATTAAAGCCACCTTCTGGACAGGGTCAGCAACACTAGAAACGTCCACTACGGCGAGAAAACCAATCATACCCACTAATGTATGCTGCTGCCAGGTACAGCGCAGCAATGCCGCCAAATTTTTGTAAAGTTTTCATGTTTATCTCCTTTTTTGAAACCAATCCGAATGACTTGTTTTGAATGAGACTGCTTTTTGAGTGGTCAAAATAGGCTGAGGATTTACCGTCTCGCGAACCTCCTTGGTATCTGGCTCAACGGAATTAACCGAGAGCAAGCGTCAGGCCCAAATCGCGCACTTTTTTGAGCAAGCCATGCAGGGCGGCCTGATCAGCCACCGGGCCGCTCAGGAGCGTGTTGCCGTTCTCTTCCAGCGTGATGGTCAGGCCGTCAAACCACTTCGCCCAGCGGGCCTCCAGGTGTCCCTTGAGGCGGATTTCGTAATACCGATCGCATTCGAGGTCGGTGTGTCAATCATTTTGTGCCTCATGTTTTTCCTTTCGTTGTTGATCTGCCCATAGGATACCGCCGGAGGTGGTGAGGTGTCATCACCACATGATGTGATTGATGTGGTGATTTCTGGCGGAAAACAAAAAGCCCCAGCAGATGGTTTTTAGGACACCTGCCGGGGCCGGGGTTGGTGATTTCGGGCCAGCTAGAATAAATCGAGTTCCTCGGCGCGGCGGATGGCCGCCCGGCGGTTGTTGACCCCCAGTTTGTTGAAAATGTTTTTGGTGTGGGTGCGAAAGGTGTTGAGCGACACGATCAGTTGTTGGGCAATTTCTGGGCCGCTTAATTCGCTTCGGAGCAGCTTGAGCACTTCCAGCTCGCGTTCGCTTAAAGGTTCGACCAGCATGTTTTTGGCTGGTCGAACCTCAGGCTCTATCATGCTGATTTTGATGGATGATTGCTGATTTTGGCGCAGCCACCGGTTGTGTAAAAGCAGCCAGGAGTTTGTCCGCATAACCGCTCAGCGGATGGTCTCGATTGCGTCGATCTAGTCTATTTCAATCAACAATCGCATCGCTTCGCCTTCATCCACAAAGATGCGAACATAGCCTTCCGGCTCGGCCAGGGCCAGGGCGCGTTCCAGCGCTGCGAGGGCGAGGGGGAGGTTACCCTGCGCCTGGAACGCGAGGGCTTGCAGCAGCAGGATTTCGATGACGCTGCCCATCCGTGCCGCCTGCTTCTGCCGCTTGCAGGAGACGCCCCAGCAGCCGGGCAGCCTCGTCAAGGGAACCAGCCTCCCGATCGCTTTTACCGGCGCGATGAGTACCCGGGCCAGCGTGATGTGCTCGAACTCGCGCGTGTAGCGGATGTCATCATCCACCGATCAGCCCTTGCTCACGCGCCCACCCCAGGGCTTCGGCCAACCTGCCCTGCTTGAGCCAGACCCGCGCCTTCAAAGCCGCGACGGGACGCACATCGGGCAGGGGACTCGAATATACACGCGCTCCGCCTCATCCAGCAGAGCGAGCGCGCCATCCAGGTCTCCCTGCGCCTCTTTCAGGCGCGCCTGGGAAACGCACAGGCGATGCGGCCAATCCGTCGTCGCGGTCTGCTCGCCCAGCTTCTGGCTGGTCAGCAAGTGTTGCGCGGCGGCTTCCAGGTCGCCCCGTTCAACGGAAAGCTCACCGAGGCCGCGATACAAGTCTGCCGTTCCGAGGGGCATGGGCTCGCCCTGGCCGGTCGCGAGGCGTAAGTGTTTGCTGATAGCTGCTTTCCGCCTCATGCAGGCGGCCCAGCGCCACCCTGATGTCGGCCAGGAGAAATGTGATGCCGATCAGGGTCAGGATGTCGCCGGTTTTCCGCAGGTTCGTATGGAAATCGGCCAGGGAACGCTCGGCTGCCTCCAGGTCTCCGCTTGTATACTGGGCAAGCCCCAGGAGCGAGGTGGCCTGGTTGTGCCTGATCTGGTCATCTTCGGGGGTGAGTTCGAGCGCCTGCTGGGCATACTTTACGGTGCCGGGGATATCGCCAAGCGCCAGGGAGCGGTAGGCCCGGGCGGTGGCGATCGAAGCTGGCAGCGAGCGAAATTGTTCTTTATCCACGACGACCATCTGATCCGTCGGCGTGTCCAGCCAGCGCTCGGCGTCCTGCAGGCGGGCCTCGCTGGCCTCCAACTCGCCGCCATCCAGCAACGCCCAGGCATAGCCCACGCTGAGCACCGGCCGGGTGCGGATCAACACGTCAGGCAGCGCTTTGACCCAGCCGAGCCATGTGGAGGATTGGTAACTGAGGTACATGGCTGACCGGGCCAGTTCGATCAATCCCGCGGCGCGGTCAAAGTCCTCGGCAGCCAGGGCATGGCGGATGGCATCGGGCGAAAATCCGTTCTGTTCGTACCACGCGCTTGCCCGCTGATGCAGGCTGGATACCTGCTCAGGCTGCGCCTCGATCAGGCGCGTCTTCAGTACCTCGGCGAAAAGGTGATGATAGCGATACCACTGGCGCTGGTCGTCGAGCGGGACGACAAACAGGTTGTCGCGCTCCAGGGTTTCCAACATTCCCCTACCGCCAGCTTGTGCGGTCACGGCGTCACACAGGGAACCACTTAAGCGGTCGAGAATGGCGGTTTGCAGCAAGAAATTGCGCACGCCCTCGGGCTGGCGTTCGAGAACTTCACCGGCCAGATAATCGAGCACATAGCGATGACTGCCGGTGAAAGCCTGGATAAAACTGGCGGTGTCGGAGCGCCCCTGCATGGAGAGGGCAGCCAGTTGCAGCCCGGCGATCCAACCCTCGGTGCGGGCTTCGAACGCGGCGATGTCTGCATCTGAGAGGTTCAGGCCCATCACTTGGTTGAGAAATTCGGCGGCTTCAGCGGGGGTAAAACGCAGGTCGGCGGCGCGCAGCTCGGTCAATTGGCCCCGGACACGCAAGCGGGCCAGGGGTAGATGTGGATCCTCGCGGGTGGCGATGACCAGGTGCATCTGTGGCGGCAGGTGCTCGAGCGAGGAAGGTCAAGGCCTGATCAACCGGTTTGGCATCAATCACGTGGTAGTCGTCCAGCACGAGGATGAAATTGTCCGGGATGGTGGTGATTTCATTGAGCAAGGCTGTCAAAATCGACTCGGTGGAGGGTGGCTGAGGGGATTGAAGCGCACCCATCACCCCCCTTCCAATATTCGCCATAATCGTCTGCAAAGCCGCGATAAGATAAATCAGAAAACGAGTGGGATCGTTATCCTCTTCATCCAGCGACAGCCAGGCAACCGGTCGTTCACAACCAGCGACCCATTCGCTGACCAGCGTGGTTTTCCCAAAACCGGCAGAGGCAGAAACGAGGGTCAACTTGCGGCCCGCAGAGAGACCCTCGTTCAGCCGCTCGATCAGGCGGGGACGGAGGACAATTTTGGCCCGAGGTGGTGGAATGTAAAGTTTAGTGGCCAAAATTGAAATGGGCATGGATTCATTATAAGGCACACGCCCCAGATTCAAAAACCGGCAAAACCTGATCAGGGTTTGTTATCGTGCTCCATCGTGATGACGACTTTGCCTTGAGCATGTTCTTTTTCAAAATACCAGAAAGCTTCAGGCGTTTTTCTTAGTGGGTAACATCCATCGATCACGGGTACGATCTGCCCGGATTCAAGGAGTTCTTTCATAAAGGCCAAATCCCTTTGGCTTTGCACCAGCGAAACAACATACGCTTTCTGGCTCCCGGTCTTTGAATTCCGGCGTCCCTGGAGAGCGGCCTGGAAGAGTTGAAGCATGGAACCTCCGGCGACGACATAGATTCCATCCGGACTTAATGCACGCAGATAATCTGAAATCGGATGATATCCGTTCACGGCCAGGATCAGGTCGTACTGCTGCCCACTTTGGGTGAAGTCTTCTACCCTGTAATCGATGACATGATCTGCTCCAAGGGAGCGCACCATCTCCAGGTTCCTCGTGCTGCACACCGCGGTGACTTCAGCCCCAAACGCTTTGGCAATCTGCACGGCAAAAGTTCCCACACCACCAGAGGCGCCATTAATCAAAACCTTTTGCCCTGGTTGAATGTTTCCTTTGTCGCGCAAACCCTGCAAGGCGGTCATCGCCGCTAAAGGTACAGCCGCAGCCTGCTCGAACGTCAGATTGGCCGGTTTCAGTGTTATTAGATTTTCCCTGGCACACACATACTCGGCAAAAGTGCCACGACCGGTTGCACTCGGCAGGTACCCAAAGACCTCATCGCCTGGCTTAAACTGCTTGACGTTACAACCAATTGCCTCGATTCGCCCGGCTACATCCGCCCCGAGGATCTTGTTTTTGGGACGGAAAAGACCTCCAGGCATCAGTCGCATAAAAAACGGATTTGCCCGCAGCATTCGTAAATCACGCGAATTGAGAGAGGCTGCATGAATTTGGATCAGCACCTCGTCCTCTTGCGGAACTGGTTTCACCACCTCCCGGAGCTGAAGAACATCCGGTGAACCGTATTTAGGGCAGATCATTGCTTTCATTTTCAGACCTTTCCTTATTGCTTATCGAATAAACAGCCAATAACCAATCCAAGGGCAAGAAACCTTGGGGCATTCATTCCTGTGTCGAGCAGGAGGTAAACGGAGGCATGGGCGGGGTTTCCGAGCGCTGAAAAGACTTCGATGATGACCATGACAAAAAGGCTGAGGATCAATGCCTTGAAGATGGGTTTTTTACCGGGAATCCTGTCAAAGAAACGAAGCAGGAAAAAGCTGACGCACAAAGCGATCAGCATGCCGCCAACTAACGCTTCAGCAAGAGCCACAGGCAGTGAAGAGATCGAGAAGGCGGCTTTATATTCCGCGGCAATGGGTGATACGGAAATTACAAAGTCAATTATCCAGAAAACCGCGCCTCCCGCTGCCGCCAACATAAGCAGATTCTTTGAGAACTCTCGAGAAGCCTGCGTCTTGATTTGACCTGTGACCCGGGTCTCCATGGCTGCTTCCTTATTCCAACCCGGCAGGTTTGGCTGCAACTACAGATGGATTGATTCCCCTGTATTGCCTTTTACACACATAGCCTATCGCGATTCCAAGGGCAAGGATCCGGATCACGTTAAATACCTGTGCCAATGATGAAATACCGCAAGACATTATTTGTCGCAAAAAAACTTGAAGGACCTCCGAGCAGGATCGTGACGATGACCAGCACAATCGAGCTCAGGATGACTGATTTAAGGATCGGGTCCTTTACTGGAATCCTGTCAAAGAAGCGCAGCAAAGGATAACTGACCCACAATCCAATGATCAAGCCGCCGATCAAGGATTCAAGGAGCATTGGATAATAAGAAATTGACATGGCAGCCCTGTATTCAGCTGCGATGGGAGTTCGGGAAATCGCGAAGTTTGCCAGCCAGAAGGCCAGGCCTCCCACCAGAGTCAGTACGAATGCCTTTTTCCAGATTCCTTTTGAGTTTCTCATCTTTACTCTTTTCTTTATTGAGGATTCACTGACAACCGGGGTTTCACGGCCTTGATGGAAAGCCACAAAGCCAGGGAAACTTCTGCAATAAAACTGATCACCAAACAGGGATAAGCGATGATCGCGAGATCAGGGAGGATCAAACGCTGGCAGACATATACGAATTGACAAATGCCATCCGCGATCAACAGCATGCCGAGGATCTTTGGAAGGAAGCCTCGATTTTAGAACCAGGTAACCGAGCGGAAAGAGCCAGACCCCGTAAGGCACCTGGGCGATAACGCCCCCGGTTTTGTATAAACCGAAGAAGAACACCGCCAGCGCCTGCAGTTGATCCGGCTGGAAGGCTTTGATGGCTTCTGTCCCGTTCAAGATCACCAGGCTGGCAAACAGGCAAAGCGAACTGAATAACCAGACCGCAAAACCGGCAACGTTGAACAACAGGAAAAGCAACGCCAGGTCTTTATTCACCGGTTTCAGCAGCACGTACAAAGCCCAGGCTGCCAGAAGGAAAAGAACGACGGAAAACAGGTTGATCACAAAACCGATGCGGAACTGGAGTGCATGGGTCAGGATGTGATCGATGGTGACCGGGGCTTCCACGAACACGAATTTCCCGAATAGATTGGCGATGACCGAGGTGATCACGTACAGCAGATAAAGCAGCCCGGCGGTTCTGGCGATTTTATTGGCTGAATTCATTTTTAGCTCCTTTGAAGATGGAAAATCCCGACAGGCCAATGCCGGCAAGGTATATAACGCTTTGAACGACATTCACCTGCCAGCGTCCATGCCCAATATATGATGAAGCGAGAAATGCCATCACTTCCACAAAACCGATCACGAAAACCAGCATCCAGAAAGCCGATTTCTCGACCAGCGACCAGGTTCTTGCGGATGAGCGGCCACGTCAGCACCGAGATCATCAGCGAGCAGGAGTTGTACAGGATCGTCAAAGCAATTGAGCGCTGCAATGGTCTTGGCACTAAGGCTGGCAATTTCAGCCTCTGAAAAAGAAGCCACTTGCAAAATTGGGGAGTTCTGTTTGAAAACGATGACATAGCTCAATATGATGAAGGCGAGCATAAAATTGATGACGCACCATATTGAAAGAACCATCGAACCTCTTTTTAACATTTTGCTTTCTCCTTGTGATGTGTTGTGTCCGCTTTTTAAGGTCTATTCCACGAACATTACCATGTAGCTAAGTGCGGAGGGTTTCAGGAAGAGCCTAAGCCCTCCCTTTCCCTATATTGCACGTCTATGCCGCGCTCAACAGCTCGTTCGTTTCTGTTTTCCCAGACTCGGAAGCAATTACAGATGGATTGAATCCTTTAGCGATCAGCCATACCGCCAGAACCATTTCCTGCAGGGCGATAGGAGCCGCCAGGGGAATGTAGCTGGTAATACGGTTACCGCTGAACAAGGACAGCACGCACGCGGTCATCATCAGGATGATCGCGACGATACCAAAGCCCGACAGCCATCGGGGAATGAGCCGTGATTGGAAGAACAGGTAGTAGTACATAAATGCACCCAGGCAGAAGGCGAATACCGCCACCAACGCAGCGTTGTCGCGTACGCTCACCAACAAATTACCGATAGCCTGAAGCGACGTACGATCGGCAGCTCCCGCTGTTGTGAACTGCTGGCCGAGTGTCAGCAGGGACAGCAGGCACACGAGGCCGACCATGTAAAAGACCGTCTCAATGGTCCTGAAGACCACAGATCCAAGGGCCAGACCTGCATTCGACCTCTTCATGACCGGATACATCACGATGGCTATGCCGCCACTTGCAAAAGCGGCGACGAGACGAAAGAGCACTCCTGCGGCCACCTGGTTCGTATGTGCGGAGAACCGAGTGAGGTAGTCAGTACCAGTCAGAACAGGTGTGAGCGCGTCGGCCACGAATGCCTGCGACGGTCGCAATGATGAAAATCACGCCTGTAATCACGGCAATCTTTCGAGTTGAATTCATTTTATATCTCCTTTTTTACTGTGCTCAAATAGGTTCAACTACTGGTTTCCACTTCCAGGTAAACCAGATGGTAATTAATATGCACGCAACTTCCACTGTTTCAAACAACACATAATACAAACCGTGCCCGCCTATAACGATATATACAATCATGTATGCACCAATGATGATGCTTACCCAGCGATTTACTTTGTAGCTCAAAACCCAGGACAACATAACCGGGGAAATTGAAATTATCATTAATATTGCGCCCGCCAGCAAACCACCCGCGGGCAATGAAGCTCCCGCCATTACTTTGCGGATCGGAGAAGTGGGATCCAGTAAAGAAACAATATCCGCATAAACCATCAGCAGTACTACAAATATCCATAACAAAGAAAGTTTTACTTTTGGATCTATTCCGGTGGTTGATTTGATCGTATTCATTTTTTATCTCCTTGTTGTGATTGATTTTGGCGTAAACAAGACGCTCACGCCTATTTATGAATTGACTTTTGACACATCTGCCTGGCCGGGTTCGAGAGAACTGACCGAGACCAATGGCATCCCCAAATCACGTACTTTTTTGAGCAAGCCATGCAACGCGGCCTGGTCAACCACGGGGCCGGTTAGA
Organism: uncultured Chloroflexia bacterium; assembly: GCA_963809585.1. Taxonomy (GTDB): domain Bacteria; phylum Chloroflexota; class Anaerolineae; order Anaerolineales; family Villigracilaceae; genus JACPVF01. The sequence continues at coordinate 196,917 of CAWEKL010000006.1, forward strand.
AGCGTGTCGCCGTCCTCTTCCAGCGTGATGGTCAGGCCCTCAAACCAGTCTGTCCATTGAGAATCCAAATGGCCCTTGATCCTGATCTGGTAGATCACAGCTTGATTTGGAGTCGGTTTTTGTTCGAGTTCGTTTGACATCACCTTGTACCTTTTGCGGCCGGTCATGACAGTCCGGTGCCGCTTGCTTATGTACAAGGATAATATCCCCCACACAGTGTTAACGAACAGACACTTTAGTGTTCGTTATGGGTGTTGTTTTTAGTTATTGAGGGGAAATGTTGAGGAAAACTGAACCTTACAACAAACCCAGTTCGCGGGCGCGGGCGATGGCTTCGGTTCGGCTTTGAACTTGCAGTTTGTCAAAAATTTTGCGGTTATGCCCCTTGACCGTGTCCAGGGCGAGGAAAAGTCGCTCGCCAATCTCTCGATTCGAAAGTCCCTGGGCAATGAGTTGCAGTATTTTTAACTCGCGCTGGCTCAATGGTTCGATAAGGGGCTCACCGTCCCGGTGTCCTTCCGGGAGGCCAGAAGGTAGATCAGGTTTGCCTTCGCCTTTTCGCTTCTCAGCTTCAAAGGCTGCCAGCAGCTTGCCTGTGTAGTCTGGCATGATCTCACGGGCGGAAACTTCGCGAAGCAGTTGCAGCATGTTCGAGCCTTCGTCAAGGAATATACGGACGTAGCCCTCCGGCTCGGCCAACGCAAGAGCATGCTCGCAAAGGCAAGAGAGCAGCCGGGATGTCCCCCTGCGCCTGGTAAGCGAGCGCCTGCAGCACCAGGATTTCGATCACGCTGCCCGTCCTCCCGCCTTCTTCTGCTGCTTTCAGGAGGCGCTCCATTAACCCCACTACCCCGGAAATGGAGCTGTCTGCACGGTCGCTCTGATAGCGGGCAAGGAGCACCCTGGCCAGGGTGATGTGATCGAACTCATGCAGGTAGCTAAGTTCGTTTTCAACGGACAGTCCCTGCTCACGCACCCAGCCCAGGGCTTCGTCCAACCGGCCCTGGGCCGCCCACACCCGTGCCTTCCGCGCCGGGAGCGGTCGCACATTTGGGGAAAAGGCACCATTGTACAGGCGCTCGGCTTGGTCAAGCAGGTCAAGCGCCTCGTCCAGATCGCCTTGAGCCTCTCGTATGCGCGCCATCGCTGCGCACCAGCGATACGGGTTTTGCGGCAACCCGGCCAGCTCACCGAGGGCCTGGCTTGTGAGCAGGTGCTGCGCGGCAGTCTTCAGATCGTTATGCTCTCGGTGAAGGGCGCTCATGCCCACGTGCATGTCTGCCGCTCCCCGCTGGACCGGCGCACCCGGCTCCGCTGCCCACTGCAATCCCCGTTCATAGGTGGACATGGCCTCGTGGAGACGGCCCTGTGCGATCTGGATATCCGCCAGTACGATGGCACCGCCGATGGCGGATGAGATGTACCCGGCCCGCCGCACATTCTCCATGCCGTCAGCGGTCATCCGGCGGGCGGCCTCGAGATCCCCGCTCGTCCATGCCGCGAGTCCCAGCTGCGAGGCTGCCCCGCCCAGCATCAGGTAGTCGTTCTCACCGGCGAACTCGAGCACCCGCCGGGCATTTTTCACGGCCTTGGGCATATCGCCCCGGGCCAGGGCCTGCGCGCCACGGAGAAGGGCGATCATACCCGGCAGGCGCCGAAATTCCGCTTCGTCCACAACAACCATCCCCGTCGTGTTGGCTGTTGTGTCCAGCCACCGTTCAGCCTCGCGCACGCGGGCATCAACGCCCTCCAGCTCGCCGCCGCCAAACAATGCGAAAGCATAATCAAAACTGAGCACCGGCCGGAAGCGGACCAGCTCGTCGGGTATCGCCTTCAGCCAGCCAAGTTCCGTGACCGTGGCTCCCTGTCTGTTCCTGCGCATTTCTGGTATCGCCAGTTCGACCAGATCCGCGGCGCGTTCAAAATCCTCGGCGGCCAGCGCGTGGCGGATGGCATCGGCTGCCGAACCATTGTGTTCGTACCACGCGCTCGCGCGCCGGTGCAGGGCAGAACCCTGATCGGGCTGCTCTGCCATCAAGTGCATACGCAGAACATCGGCAAAAAGATGGTGAAAGCGATACCAACGCCGCTCGTTGTCCAGGGGGACAATGAACAGGTTGGCATGTTCGAGATATTCCAGGGTTTTCTGTCCGGAAGCAGAAGGAGAACCCAAAACAGCGTCACACAGCGGGCCGCACAGGCGGTCAAGGATGGATGTGCGCAGCAGAAAAGTCTGAACGCTTTCGGACTGCTGTCCCAGGACTTCTTCCACCAGATAGTCCAGCACGAAATGGTGGCTGCCAGTGAAAGATTTGATGAAGTTAGTAGCGTCTCGCGAAGCGTGTCCCTGCATGGAAAGCGCAGCCAATTGAAGTCCGGCAATCCAACCTTCGGTACGATTTTCCAACGAAGCAATATCTTCGGCAGTGAGGTTGAGGCCCATCACATGGTTGAGAAATTCGGCGGCTTCAGTGGGAGTAAAACGCAAGTCAGCTGCGCGCAGCTCGGTCAATTGGCCCCGGACACGCAAGCGGGACAGGGGTAGATGTGGATCCTCGCGGGTGGCGATGACCAGGTGCATTTGCGGCGGCAGGCGCTCGAGCAGGAAGGCAACGGCCTGGTCAACCTGTTTGGATTCAACCAGGTGATAGTCGTCGAGAACGAGGATGAAATTGTCCGGGAGGGCCGTGATTTCATTGAGCAAGGCTGTCAGAATCGATTCGGTTGGCGGAGGTTGAGGGGATTGAAGCGCGGCCAATACCCCTGTTCCAGTATTCGTTACAAACCCTTCGCCCTCGCTCCCCTGGCGGGGGCTTCGCAGGGCAAGCGTCTGCAAAGCAGCGACAAGGTAAGTCAGAAAACGTGCGATGTCGTTGTCCCCTTCATCCAGCGACAACCATGCAACCGGTCTGCCCACAACTGGCGACCCACTCGCTCACCAGTGTGGACTTGCCAAAGCCGGCGGAGGCAGAGATGAGGGTCAACTTGCAGCCCGAAGAGAGACCCTCATTCAGCCGCTCGATCAGGCGAGGACGGAAGACAGCCTTAGATCGAGGTGGGGGAATATAAAGTTTCGTAGCCAAAACAGGCGCAGACACAGATCAATTATATAGCACGTATCACAAAATCCAAAAAACGGCAGGCGCAGCGCTTTGTTAACAGCCAGTTCAAAGTATATTAAGGATCTACGGTACCAAGACCTTGATCGCGGTCAGCTTCATGGCAAATGTGATCGCCCTATGTTTTTTTGTGTGAACCATCCACTCGCACTCCAAATAAGGATTGCGGTCACCAGATAGATCCCAGCCGTAATGGCCAATAATGACAGGGTTGGCCCGAAGCCCAGTCCACGTGCATCAACAAGGTTCAGACTGGCATTGAAGGAAAAGTGAGTAATCACGATTGGAATAAGATTATTGGGTGTTTTGCTGGATATCCAGGTGAGCAAGAATGTCAGTGAAATAATGCTCACGCTAAAGGCGAGAACATAGATCAGTAAATCAAGACCGGAATAACCACTGAGGAGCCATAGGGGTAAATGCCAGAAATTCCATAGGAGACCCAAAATCAGACTTGCCTTAACCGGCCCATGGGTCTCCTGGAGACGCGGGAGAGCAAAGCCCCGCCAGCCGGCTTCTTCGCCGGTTGCACCTTGCAACAGATTGAGAATAATCAAGCCAGCCCAAAAACCCACTGATAAACCCATATTCCCAGGAGCGGCTCCCCCCGCTAACCGATATAGACCAGCCGCAACAAAAGCCAACGGAAAAGGGAACAGCGCAACGAAATACCATCGAACGGCTATTCGATATGCGAAGAATTTGCCTAGTAGTTGCCGGATACCTTCACGACCTTTGAGAACACCTGTCACGGTCACGGCAGCGAGATTGGGCATCCAGGAACCTAGAATACCAATTATCGGCATCGCCCATGCTGGCAATGCATCCGGCTGTAACCGCAACATACCAAGAATGACGATAATCAGAACAAGAAATCCCCAGAAGAACGTGTAGCTGAGCACAAAATATGCCAACAGTGGCCTGCGGACGATAAAGTTGTTTGACTTCCGTTCGGTTGAAGTCACAGTCTTATCTCCTTTGTAGCGAAATCCCAAGTCATCATCAGAATCGTAAATATTGACAGGTATTGCTTATCTCTATCAAGCAGCGACTAACGAACCGCTTTTGTGTACACAACTGTTTTCAGGAGTTTTCCTCCATGATTTAGACCAACCCGGCGCAGCCCCCCATTAGGCAGATTCGAGAGCCCGTTTTTCCCACTCTTCGACGTTTACACCCCTGATCAAAAGCCACAAGTAAAATAATGACTCTCCAATAAACGCGAACAAGCCAAATAACGTCGCATCGAAGCTGGGGAAAAGAAAGAATAAAACAGCCAGCACCGTATAGCATAAACCTCCAAGCATCAACAAGATGCCCAGAATTTTGGGAAGGAAACCTGACTTGAAAACCAAATAGCCAAGGAGAAGCACCCAAATGGAAAGAACCTGGGGGATAAAAGTTCCATATTTGCGCAACTCGAGAAAGAACATCACCAGGGCATTCAATTGATCTGCTTTGAATCCTGTCAAATAATCTGCGCCGCTCGATAGCAGCAGGACAGCGAAATGGTTAAGCTCATTGAGCATCGAGATGGGGGCGCTGACCAGAGCGAATATGACCATAAGCGATGCAATGGTTTTGTTAACCGGTTTGAGCAATTTGTATAAAATCAGCGGCAATAATATCAATAGCGCCTGGCGGATCAGATCGCTCACCAGCGAGAGACGGAATAGCGCTTCAGAAGCCGCAATATTTCTAACGGTTGCCGCGGCGTCTCCTGGCACAATCATGCCCGGACGAATAAAAAGTTCAGTGGACATCCCAAGAAAAAATATGATCAGAAACACGAATACTGCAACTCTTGCGGTCTTTTGGGGCGAATTCATCTTCATTTCTTCCTCCAATACTTTCAATTTGTTGCTCATGTTTTGCAGGACTGGCAATCCCGCGTCATTTTCAGGACTGCCAGTCCTACAGTGCGTAAAATCAATCCGTTATTCTGTTTTAGCAGACAGGGCAGCAATCGCAGATGGATTGAATCCCTTGACGATCATCCAGACCGCAAAGACCATTTCTTGAATGGCAGTTGGGACAAATAAGAGCCCTATTCCCACACCGATTTCTGGCTGCAAATGCAGCGGACTAAACATGCTTACAATGTAGGCAATGGGGTACAACACTGCGCCAATCAAACCCCAGCCTGACAGCCAGCGGGGAATGAGCCTGGTTTGATAAAACAGGGTGAACATCATCAGCGTACCGACGCTGAAAACGATTCCCCCGATCACTGGGATCCAATTTCCTGCGGCGATGAGCATAGAACCCAGTGTTTGAAAATTGGATGCATCTGCTGCTCCAGTCTTTCCATAAATCTCGCTAACAGTCAACAACAGAAAAAAACTGATCACCACGAGAATTTGAGTTACCTGTTCAAGTACTCCCCTGAACAGGACTGACCCAAACGCCAGGACTTCATTGTGCTTTCTAAAGATCGGGTACAAAAGTACCGGAGTCATGGCGAGGGATAATCCCATCAGCAGGATGAGGAGTGTTCCGATAATCCATTGGGTTTCACTTGCAGATATATTGAGCGGGAAGGTCGAGCCTGCCCGGATCGGGGCGGTAAAAGCACCGGCCAGGATACCGGAAACCGTCCCAATGATGAATAGAATTCCAACCATCACCGCGGTCTTTCTGTATGTATTCATTTTTTTCTCCTTTTTAGTTGATACTGATTCATTTCTTTGGAACATAAAGCCAGCTATGATTTACGATTTGACCTCCTGCGTTTTTGCCCGACCGGGGTCAACGAAATTGACCGAGACCAATGGCATTCCTAAATCACGCACTTTTTTGAGCAAGCCATGCAACGCGGCCTGGTCAACCACCGGGACCGGTTAGAAGCGTGTCGCCGTTCTCTTCCAGCGTGATGGTCAGACCCTCAAATCGGTCAGCCCACCGACCGTCAAGGTGTCCCTTGAGGCGAATTTCGTAAAGTCCAGACCCGTCATAATATTCAGGTAAAGCGTGTGTTTCACTCATGCAGTGCCTCGTGCAATTTTCTCGATTTGGATGAATTTCTACAGTTTTGCATCCATTCTTTATTGCAGCCAAAAGATAATGGAAAATATGATGAGGCGTCATCATTACATGTGATGATTTAGGTGATGATTTATTGATTTGGGGGAAAATAAAAAAATACCGACAGGGGATGAGTCACCTGTCGGTAGCGTAGGTTGGTAATTGAGTAATTGCTACAACAAACCGAGTTCTTCGGCGCGGCGGACGGCAGCCCGACGATTGTTCACCCCCAGCTTGGCGTAAATGTGTTGGGTATGGGTGCGTATGGTACTCAGAGACACCATGCGTTTACGGGCAATTTCCGGGCCACTCAATTCGGTTCTGAGCAGTCTGAGCACTTCCAGCTCATTTTCGCTCAGCGGCTCGATCAATGGTTGTGGGCTGATGGCTTGCTTCTCAAGGAATGAAGACTTGTTTTTTCCTGCTCTTTTCAACAACTCCGCCATTGGTTTGCCTTCGTCCAAGAAAATGCGGACATAGCCCTCTGGCTCGGCCAGGGTCAGCGCACGCTCCAGAGACACGAGAGCCAGGGGAATGTCGCCTTGTGCCGCATGAGCAAGCGCCAGCAACACCAAAATCTCGATCACACTGCCCATCCGTCCACCTTCTTCCGCCGCTTGCAGAAGGCGCTCCAGCAGACCGATTGCCTCGTGAATGGAACCAGTCTCCCGGTCGCTTTTATACCGGGCGATGAGCACTCGAGCCAGCGTCACGTGCTCGAACTCACGCAGGTAGCTGGGCGCATCGTCAACGGAAAGGCCCTGTTCACGTACCCACTCCAGAGCTTTGGTCAATCTGCCTTGCGCAACCCATATCCGGGCTTTCATGGCAGATATGGGACAGAAGTCAGGCAAGGGTGATCTGATATACAGGCGTTGCGCTTCATCCAAAAGTGCGAGAGCCCCTTCCAGGTCGCCCTGTGCTGTCTTGAGCCGAGCCTGGTCAATACACAAACGGTATCGCGAAACAGGTGACTGCGCTTTTTCGCCCAGTTCCTTGCTTCTCTGCAAGTGTTGCGCGGCAGCCTCCAGATTACCCTGTTCAAGATGCAGCTTACTTAATTCCCTGTGCAAGTCAGCAGCATCGAGAGGAATTGGTTCACCTTGATCCATTACAAATTGTAATAACTGTTCGAGCGTATTGATCGCCTCGTGAAGACGCCCCAATGCCAGCCTGATATCAGCCAGAACAACGGATGTGCTGATTGCATCCGGGATGTTCCCGGCTGTCCGCAGTTTCATGGTGTATTCGGCGAAGACCCGCTCCGCAGCTTGCAGGTCCCCGCTTGCCCAGTAGGTCATCCCCAGGAGCATGGATGCCTGACTGTGTCTGAAAGGATCCGCTTCGGTGAGCTCGAGTACTCGGCTGGCATACCGCACCGTGTCCGGAATATTGCCGAGGGTCTGAGCGATATAGGCGCGGCCGACAGCAATTGTCGCCGGTAGAGATCTAAATTGTTCTTTGTCTACAACAACCATCTCAACTGGTGGAGTTTCCAGTTGCACTTTCATCGTATCTGCTGATACTAACCATTGTTCGGCGTCCTTCAATCGCGACTCTGCGGCTTCCATCTCACCACGGCCCAACAATGCATAGGCATACCAAACATTGAGCACTGGCCGGGCGCGGACCAACTCTTCCGACAGTCTCTTTACCCAGCCAAGCCATGTAGCCTGCTGTATACTTCCCTCCTCTGCTGCCGGCCATGCCAGTTCGATCAAGCCTGCTGCGCCCTCGAAATCTTTGGCAGCCAGCGCATGACGGATGGCATCGGATCGCAGACCGTTCTGCTCATACCACTCGCTCGCCCGCCGATGGAGCGTGGACACGCGATCGGGTTGCGCCTCCCGCAAGTGCGCCTGGAGAACTTCGGCGAAGAGGTGGTGATAGCGATACCACTGGCGCTGATCGTCAAGCGGGATGACGAACAGGTTGCCTCGCTCCAGAGCCTCCAACATCCCTCTGCCATCTTCCTGTCCGGTGACAGCATCGCACAGCGGGCTGCTTAACCGATCGAGAATAGCGGTTTGCAGTAAGAAGTTGCGCACATGTTCAGGCTGGCGTTGCAGAACCTCTTCGACCAGATAGTCCAGGATGAAATGGTGGCTGCCGGTGAAAGATTTGATGAAACTGGCGGCGTCTGATCGCCCCTGCATGGAAAGGGCGGCTAGTTGCAGGCCGGCGATCCAGCCTTCGGTGCGGGCTTCCAGTGCGGCGATGTTTTCCGCCGAGAGGTTCAGTCCCATCATCTGGTTGAGAAATTCGGCGGCTTCGGCGGGGGTGAAACGCAAATCGGCGGCGCGCAGTTCGGTCAATTGGCCGCGGACGCGCAAGCGGGCCAGGGGCAGGGATGGATCCTCACGGGTGGCGATGACCAGGTGCATCTGCGGCGGCAGGTGTTCGACGAGAAAGGTGAGGGCATTGATCAACCGCTTGGAATCAATAAGTGGTAGTCATCAAGGACGAGGATGAAAGTGTTCGGGGATGATGGAAATTTCGTTGAGCAGGGCTGTCAAAATTGATTCGGCTTGGCGGCGGCTGAGGGGATTGGAGCGCAGCCAACACCCCTCTCCAATCTTCGCTGCAATCGTCTGTAACGCCGCTATCAGGTAAGTTAGAAAACGCGTGGGGTCGTTATCCCCTTCGTCCAGCGACAACCAGGCAACCGGTCGCCCGCAACCGGCGACCCATTCGCTGACCAGTGTGGTTTTACCAAAGCCGGCGGAGGCAGAGATGAGGGTCAATTTTCTGCTCGTTGCGAGCCCATCGTTCAGCCGCTCGATCAGCGCGGGCGTGGGACAATTCCAGGCCGGGGTGGGGGGATGTACAGTTTCGTGGCTAAAATTGGTACGGGCATGCGTTAATTATAAGGTTCAATGTCTGTTCCACGCCTACCAGATCGTGACCAGATTTTATTCCAGGCTGACCGCCAGCATGAATTTGTCATAGTATGGTAGACAGGTGGGCAGGCCAACCAGGTTGAACAGGAAAAGGAAGGCCGCCACGATGATGTTCAACCGGCGACCCGCATCCTGACTTTACGATCGCTTTCGTTTTGTCTCTATGAGTAACACCATACCTTCGCCAATCCATCCCTGAACGAAGGTATGGTGTTCATAGGATTTAATGATCAGGGCTGACCTTCAGGTTTGCGCCACTTCCACGCATACCAAATGATCACCAAGGTACACACGATTTCGATGCCTCCAAAGAACGCAGAGAACGGAGCTGGCGGCGTTCCGGCAAACACGAAGAAGAAGACCGCTGCAGTCTGTATTGCACCTACGATGATGTTTGCCCAGCGGTTCGCTCCATACTTCAATACCCGGGAAAGGAGAACCATGGCAATAGCAGTTTCCATCAAAACTGCGAATCCCAACACGGCGCCTGCGGGCATGGCCGCCGTTGCGGTCTGAGCCCCGGGGGTAAAGAACAGTGAGAAGACATCCGCGTAGATGTAATTCAACGTTGCAAATATCCACAGCGCTGAAAGCATCATCTTCCTGTCTTTGACTTCGGTGGTCCCCTTGCTTGTATTCATCTTGTGATCTCCTCTTATTGAACGATATTGATGAGTTTCATTGAGTAGAATTGTGGTCGCCACCGGGTTACCGGGGGTTGAAATGGGCTAGAAGTCTTATCAAAGGCAAACCTCCTTCCCGAGTAGCTGATATCCATCCGCTGTTTGACCTCTCACTGATCCGCCTGGCCGTGTTCGAGAGGACTGACTGAGACCAATGGCATGCCCAAATCGCGCACTTTCTTTAGCAATCCATGCAACGCGGCCTGGTCAATCACCGGACCGGTTAAGAAGCGTGTCGCCGTTGTCTTCCAGCGTGATGGTCAGGCCTTCAAACCATTCGGCCCAGCGGTCATCCAGGTGTCCCTTGAGGCGGATTTCGTAGCAATGATCCTGGTTATGTCTTTCGTCGAATGTTTGATTGTCACTCATCATGCGCCTCGCGTTTTTCCTTTCGTTTTTTATCTGCCCAAAGGATACCGCCCGATGTGGTGAGGCGTCATCACCACATGATGTGATTGAGGTTGTGATTGTTGGTGAAAAACAAAAAGCCCCGGCAGATGGTTTGAGGACACCTGTCGGGGTCGGAGTTGGGGTTTTTGGGTCAGTTAGAACAAATCGAGTTCCTCGGCCCGGCGGACAGCCGCCCGGCGATTATTGACCCCCAGTTTGTTGAAAATGCTTTTGGTGTGGGTGCGAACGGTGTTGAGCGAGACGATCAATCGGCCGGCAATTTCGGGGCCGCTTAATTCGGTGCGGAGCAGCTTGAGCACTTCCAGCTCGCGTTCACTCAAAGGCTCTATCATGTCTGATTTTTGATGGAGGATTGCTGATTTTGGCGCAGCCACCGGTTGTGTAAAGGCAGCCAGGAGTTTGTCCACATAATCGCTCAGCGGATGGTCTCGATTGCGCGATTGTTTTTCAATCAACAATCGCATCGCTTCGCCTTCATCCACAAAGATGCGAACATAGCCTTCCGGCTCGGCCAGAGCCAGGGCGTATTCCAGCGCGGCGATAGCCTGGGGGCGATTGCCCTGCGCCTCGTGGGCCAGCGCCTGCACCAGCAGGATGTCGAGCGCGCTGCCCCGGCGCTTTTGCGCTTCGGCGGCCTGCAACAGGCGTGCAAGCAGGGCGTTGACCTGCGGGTTGGCGATTTCCAGCCGGGCCAGGGTGAGGTACTCGAACTCCTGCAAGTAGCTGACTTCATCTGCCAGCGAAAGCCCACGTTCTGCCGCCCACGCCCGGGCTTTATCGGGCCGCCCCTGTTTGAGATGGATGCGCGCTTTCAGGGACGCAATGGGGCGCAGGTCAGGCACGACGCTTTGGATAAAGACCCGTTTGGCCTCGTCGAGCAGGGCCAGGGCGGTTTCCAGATCGCCTGCGGCCTCTTTCAGTTGGGCTTGGGCCACATGCCAGCGGTGCAGCCAAACCGGTGTGGTTTGCAGACCCAATTCGGCGGCTCGTTTCAAGTGATGAGCGGCGAGGGTGTCATCTCCCCGCTGACGGTAGATCATGGACAGGCCGAGATGATGGTGGGCAGTGATGTGTTCGGCCTCCGGGCCGTGTTGGGCGGCCAGCTGCAAGGCATCCTGATAAGTCCGCTCGGCCTCGCTCAGACGCCCCAGGCCCACCAGCAGGTCGGCTACAGCAAAGGCGCTGGCAACCACGAAGACGTGATTGCCCAGCTGGGTCATGCTCTCCATCCAATCACCAAGCGCCCGTATGGCCGACTCCAGGTTGCCGCTGGCCCAGTGGGTGGACTCCAACATGATGGCAGCCTGGGAGCGGCGGTAAAAATCATTCTCGGGAATCAATTGGATGGCCTGTTCGGCGTATTTCACCGTGTCGGCCAGGTTGCCCTGTATTTGGGCGTTGTACCCGCGGGCCAGGGCAATGCTGCCCGGGAAGGGTTTGAGTTCTGCCTTGTCCGCTGCGCTAGCCAGGGCCTCCTCGGCGTTTTGCAGGTGAATTTCGCTGGTTTCCGGCTCCCCGGCAAGCGAAAATGCCCTGCTAAGCTGGACGCACAGTGCGGGCCGGGCGCGAATTACCTCTTCTGGCAGCTTCTTCACCCAACCCAGCCAGGCAGCGGTCTGGAAATTTTCCTCCATCCCCTGCCAGGCCGCTTCAGCCAACCCTGCCGCCCGGACAAAATCCTCGGCTGCGATGGCGTGGTGAAACGCCGGACCCAGGTCGCCGTTCTCTTCATGCCACTGGCTGGCGCGCAGGTGGAATTCAGCGAATTCTTTGGGTTTTCCCAGGCGCTGGCGCAGCAAATCGCCAAAGAGATGGTGATAGCGGTACCAGCGCCGCTCGTTATCCAGCGGCACGATGAACAGGTTAGTGCGTTCGAGATATTCCAGGGTTTCCTGCCCCGAAGCAGAAGGAGAACCCAAGACAGCGGCACACAGCGGGCCGCACATGCGGTCGAGGATTGAAGTGCGCAGCAGAAAAGTCTGGATGCTTTCGGACTGCTGTTGCAGGACTTCTTCCACCAGATAGTCCAGCACGAAATGGTGGCTGCCGGTGAAAGATTGGATGAAACTGGTGGCGTCTTGATGCCCCTGCATGGAAAGCGCCGCCAGTTGCAGGCCGGCAATCCAGCCTTCGGTGCGGGTTTCCAGTGCGGCGATGTCTTCCGCCGAGAGGTTCAATCCCATCACCTGGTTGAGAAAATCAGCGGCTTCGGCGGGGCTAAAACGCAAGTCGGCGACGCGCAGTTCGGTCAATTGGCCCCGGGCGCGCAACCGCGCCAGGGGGAGATGTGGGTCTTCACGGCTGGCAATGACCAGGTGCATTTGCGGCGGCTGATGCTCGACCAGAAAGGCGAGAGCACTGTCAACCGCTTTGGAATCAATCATATGGTAGTCATCAAGGACGAGGACGAAATTGTCCGGGAGGGCCGTGATTTCATTGAGCAGGGCTGTTAGGATCATTTCGGGAGGCGGCGGCTGATGGGATTGAAGCGTTCCCAGGAGCCCAGCGCCAATCTCCGCTTTGATTGTTTGCAAAGCCGCGACGAGGTAAGTCAGAAAGCGTGCGGGGTCGTTATCCCCTTCGTCCAGTGATAGCCAGGCAACCGGTCGTTTGAAACTTGCGACCCATGCGCCAACCAGCGTGGTCTTGCCAAAGCCGGCGGGGGCTGAGATGAGGGTTAATTTCCGATGCAGACCTCCGTCCAATCGCTCAATCAGCCGCGGGCGAGGGACGAATTCCGGTCGGGTCGGAGGGATGTAGAATTTCGTTGAAAGGAGAGTTGCTGTCAAGATAACATCCTCGAAAAACAACTGTACCAATCAGAACATATTAATATCTTACACCATATTTAATATCCCAAGTTGCCATCCATAGATTCCTCTTACTCAGTTTTGCTGTGGGATTTGTTTTGGGAGGAGAAATTGGAGGTCTGCCTGGAAAATGATTCGTATTATTTTCAGCCGGTTTTTTCAACAGGCTGCCAGGCACCGCCCGTGATTTGCTTGGCAAATCAGGCAGGATTTTGTGCACCGCACGCACACTTGCCCCGGGTGCAAGTGCCGGGGAGTGCAGGTGTCGCCCACTCTTGCGCAGCACACCAAGCGAAGCATCGCGGAGCATCCCGGCAGGGACTCCGAGCGTAAGCCCTGGTGTAAGCCCAGGGTCTTCCGGAAGCGAAGCGAAGGTGCGGCGACATGACTGTGGCCAGAGTCACCCTACCCGGCCGTCTCCTTGACCGCATAGGTCTCCCTTCCTCTTCGTTGCTCATCGGTTTTCACATAAAAGTTCTATATACTGGCATCAGTGAAAATGACGCCAGTCCTTGCTTCCTCTTCCAACGCTCTCAAAGCCCCACGGCATAATCCCGGTCGGGGTGCTTGGTTTACCCATCTTTCCCTCGATCCGACTCCTGGATTATCTGCACCCTATTCTCTAATTGCTATTCTCTTCTTATCTTCGAATTGTTGGAATTGTTCCGGCATCGGCCGAGCGGGCGTCAGGCCCGCATCGGCCACACCGGCGCATGCAGCGCCGGTGCTTATATCTGCGAATGAATTGAGCTCTTTTCTTCAATCCACTGTCGGTTTGTCGCACTCTATTCTCTATTCACTAATCTCTGCTCTCTAATTGTTTTCAATTGTTCCGTCGGCCGAGCTGGCATCCAGCCTGCACACCTGCACTGCGCCGCAAGATCACGCAGTGCGGCGCATGTGTCGGCCACGCCGGCGCACGAGGCGCCGGTGCTACCCCAACGGTTTGAGCGGTTAATTGTTATTAATTGTTCCGGCACCCAATTTCACGTAAAAACGCCCAAAAACGCACCTTTTTTGCACAAAACAATAATTCAATTAGGCGTCTGGCGTTGCCAAATCACCCGTAATTTGACCTTTCGCCACCAAGAATCGGAATCGTTCCTCATTGTTTCGGAATGCAAAATTCCCGCACCAACTGGGACGCTGCGCTCCTGCGCGTTTACCGCCAAAAATCCGTCCCGATCCGTTTACTCCGTGTCATCCGCGTTCTATTGGTTGCCTTCTGCATCCCTTCCCCTGCCACCCTCCTGGAACCCCCTTCCCCCGAAATGCGTCATTAAGGATGGTTGCGTAAAGGAAGGGGGTGCGCTATGATGAGGCATAAGTGGCGGGCGGGCCGTGCGGCCCGTATTGCCGTTCGGGTGCGTCGGCCCATACTGCTGCACCCGGCTCTGGAGGCGGAGATGTTTTGGCGCAGGCTTCTTTTCGTTGTCCTCACTGCAGGGATGCTCATTTCCCAGCCGGTTCCATCCGCATCCGCGGCAGTCCTCTGTAATAAAGCCCAATTTGTCGCCGATATCAGCGTACCGGACGGCAGCACGGTGGTCCCCGGGGCGGTCTTCACCAAGATCTGGCGCTTCAAGAACATCGGCACCTGCACTTGGACCGCCGCTTACAGCCTGGCCTTTGACAGCGGCACCCAGATGGCCGGCGCCTCGCCGGTGAACCTTCCGAAATCGGTCGCCCCCGGCCAGACCGTGGATCTGGCGGCCACGCTGGCCGCCCCCTCTGAGCCGGGTCATTACCGCGGCTTTTGGAAGCTCGGTGATGCCTCCGGGAATCGCTTCGGCCTGGGGGTGAACGGGGATACCGCCTTCTGGGTGGATGTGGTCGTGCAGGACAGCAGTATTGTCGCCTACGACCTGGTCACCTTCGCTCCTTATGCACAATGGAAGAGCGGCGCGGGGCCGCTGCCCTACCCCGGCACCAGCGGGGATGCACGCGGCTATGCCCAGCGCCTGGATTACCTCGTCACCGAGGACGGCGCTTTCACCTCGGCGCCCAGCCTCGTGACCGTACCGCAGACCAAGACGGATGGCAATATCCAGGCTGTTTACCCGGCCTTCACGGTTCAGAAGGGCGATCGTTTCCAGGCCATGGTCGGCTGTGAGTATGGCTCGGCCTGTTACGTCACCTACCGTCTTGACTATATCAATTCCGCCAACGTTACCCGTTCCTTCTGGACCCGCCGGGAGATGAACGACGGGCGCGTGTATCAGGCCGATGTGGACCTCAGCCCGCTGGCCGGGCAAAGCGTTCGCTTTGTGCTGACCCTCCTGGCGACCGGCTCCCCCAATGGCGACCGCGCCATCTGGGGCGCGCCGCGCATCGCCCGCACCATCCCGCCGGCGACACCGGTTCCTCCGCTGGAACCCCCCGGGCAGACCCCCACTCCCACGCCTTTTGGATCGCCTCCAGCCATTGTCCCCTCGGCCTGCGATAAGGCGGCTTTCGTAGTGGATGTCACCGTCCCGGATGGCACCCTCTTTGCGCCCGGCGCGGCCTTCTCCAAGACCTGGCGTCTGAAAAATACCGGCAAATGCACCTGGACCACCTCCTATAAGGCTTTCTTCTACACCGGCGAGCAAATGGACGCGCCGACTGCCGTGGACATGCCGCGCGCCGTGCGTCCCGGCGAGTCGCTGGACCTGACCGTCAACATGGTCGCGCCGCAGGCTCCCGGCCTGCATCGCGGGGACTGGGTATTGAGCAATGCGGAGGGTGTCCTGTTCGGGACCGGCTCTCCGGCGGTCAACACCTTCTGGCTGCAGATCAACGTAGCCGGCGATACCGGCCTGGGGCATGGCTACGACTTCAGCGCCAATGCCTGCTCCGCGCAATGGCGCAACGGCAGCGTCCTGCTGCCCTGCCCGGGGACGGATGGCGACCCGAACGGTTTCGTGATTCGCCAGGATACTCCTCATTTGGAGGATGGCTCCTTTGCCACCCTGCCGGGTTTGCTTGTGGCCCCGCGCAACAAGTTTGACGGCTACATTCAGGGAATCTACCCGGCGTTCACCGTTCAGCCCGGCGACCGTTTCCAGGCCATGATCGGCTGCGAATATGCCGCCAAGTGCTATGTCACCTTCCGCCTGGACTACATGAACGCCTCCGGCACGGTGCGCACGCTGGCAAGCTGGCGGGAGCGTAATGAGGCGCGCTTCTTCAACGTGGACCAGGACCTGAGTTCCCTGGCCGGCCAGAGTGTCCGCTTTATCCTGACGCTCTCGGCTGCCGGGCTGCCCGCCGGGGACCGGGCTGTATGGGGTGCGCCGCATATCCAGCCGCGCGTCGTAGTGCTGCCCTCCACGCCCACTCCCACGCCCTCGCCCACGCTGCCCCCGCCCGGCGATGATTGGCTCACCTATACCAATGCCCCCAACGGCTTCCAGTTCCGCTATCCCGCCCAGGGGGTGATCTCGGGCCAGACCGACGACTCCGCCCGCATCGACCTGCCCTTCACGCCAGGAACGAACCTGCACCAGAAGTGGATGCAGTTCCAGGCCTTCCCGAACCCCGGCACCTGCCGCGAACCGTTCACGGGCGACTCGGTGCCTCCTTACCCGACGGAAACGGTCGTCATCAACGGCATATCCTTCCTCAAGGAAGCCTGGCCGGATGGCGTCACCGGGCAGTTGTATGACTGGGTGGCCTACACCACGCTGAATGGGAATACCTGCCTCAGCTTCGGCTTCGTGTTGCATTCCATCAACCGTGGGGCCATCGACACGCCTCCTCCGGAATTCGACAAGGCCGCCGAGTTGGTCGTCTTCGGGCAGATCCTCAGCACCTTCACCTGGTCCATTATTGCCAACCCGTCCATTACCCCGACCCCCACCTCGCCTCCGACCGGAGAGGGCTGGGTGACCGGCCATGTCGATCATATCGCCTTCAAATATCCTGACGGTTCGCAGATCGTGGACCAGACGGACACCCACCTCAGGATCCAGCTGCCCATCGTTTCGGGGACCAACCTGCACGAAAAGTACCTGGACGTGTTGGTCGTCGATAACCCTGTGACCTGCAACAGCCTCTCCACCAACGGCCAGCCGCAGACCTCGGAGAACGTGGTCGTCAACGGTCTGCCTTTCCTGAAGGAGACCGGGGCCGACGGCGCGGCCGGCAGCCTGTATGAGTGGGAGGCTTACTCCGCCGAGCGTGGAGGCGTCTGCGCCACGATGAGCTTCGTCCTGCATTCCCACAATCCCGGGGTGTTCCCCACGCCGCCCCCGCTGTTCGAGAAGCCTTACGAGTCGATCGTGTTCGGGCAGATAATGAACACCTTCCTGTGGATGATCCCGCCGTGGGTCACGCCCGCCACCCCAACCTTTACGCCCTCGCCCCCGCCGCCCCCGTTCCACGCGGACTGGCTGACCTATGACAATGCCGCCTTCAAGTTCAGTTTCAAGTATCCGAAGGATGGGCAGATCGACAACCAGATGGACAATTACGTCCGTATCAACCTGCCCTTTACGCCGGGTACCAATCTGGTCGGGAAATATCTGCAGTCCTACGTGACGGAAAATGTGACCACCTGCCGCAGCCCGCTCGCCACCCTGTCCATGCTGGAGACTTCCGAGACGGTCATCCTGAATGGCATTTCCTTCTTGAAGGAGACCGGCTCAGAGGGAGCCGCCGGGCAGATCTACCAGTGGGCGGCTTATTCCACCGCGCGCGAGGCAACCTGTGTCAGTCTGAACTTCATCCTGCACTCCGCTAACCCCGGGAATTTCGACCCGCCGATCCCGCTCTTTGACAAGGCTGCCGAGGAGCAGGTTTTTGAGCAGATCGCCTCGACCTTTGCCTGGAACCCGGTCCCGACCATTACCCCCACCGACACGCCCGCTCCTGTCTCCCTTCCTGACCTGGTCCCCGGCTGGCTGCGCATCGAACTGGGCAACCCATCCTGCCTGCAGTACGGCGACTCGCTGGGAGGCCGGGTGCAGATCCTGAACAATGGGTCGGCGGCTGCCTCCAGTTTTGTGGTCCGTTTTGGTAACTCCGAGCAGACCGTGCCCGGCTTGGACCCCGGCGCATCGACGGTCCTGTTCTTCCCGAACTATATGTACACCATGGGTTCGGTGACTACCATTGTCGATGCAACCGGGCTGGTCGCCGAAAGCAACGAGGCCAACAACTCCCGCACCGATACCCCGGCCATCCCCACCGCACCGCTTCCCTGCCCGGAATCTCCCACGCCCGGCGTGCTGACCGGTCCGTACGCGGTGGTCCTGAGGTCGCAGGACGTCCTGGAGATCCACCAGGATGCGGGGCTGGGCAGTCCGGTGGTCGGCTCCTTCCCGCCGGACACGATCAACATCATGCGCACCGGTGTGAACCAGGGCGCGGATGGAATCTTGTGGGTGCAGGTCATGCGCCCGGATGGCGGCCTCGGCTGGGTGGATTTCAATTACCTGACCGAGTACGTGACCCACGATGCCTTCTGTGCGGATGCCCGTATCCCCGCCTTGATCTCCCAGATCCAGCAGGCGGTGGCAGGCTCCAACGGTATCCAGTTCGCTGCGCTGGTCAGCCCCAAGCACGGTGTGGCGGTGAACCTCTGGCGCAATGCCGCGCCGGTGAACTACACCAATTTCACTGCCCGAAACATCTTTACGGACACTATGCAGGTTGACTGGGGCGCTGGGGAGGGGGCTGGAGGGCCGCCAGAGGTTGGCACCTTCGCGCAGGTCGTTCAGCCGAAACTGACCGCTGTGCTGAACTCCACTTACCAGTTGTCCTGCGACGACCCGGCCAATGCCAGCATGTTCCCCAATCCATGGCCGTATAGAAATATCCACTATTACGCCGTGGTCAATCCGGGCGGACGATGTCCTGTCCTGGAGGCTCTGGCTGTTCGGCTTTGAATACGCCGACGGCAATCCCTTCCTCTTCAGCACCCTCTATTACACCTACGCGCCCTGACCAGCCTTTCTGAGAAATAAAAAATCCGCCCTGCGAATCGATCCGCAGGGCGGATTTTTTGGCTGCCCGTACAGGTTACATCGCGCTGCGAATGAAGTCCGACAGGTCGTTCTTCAGCGCCTCCAGCGAGGGCAGGTGGATGTACATCATGTGACCGGCTTCGTAGTAGCCCATGCTCACGTTGCCGCGCACCGACTCGTGCAGTCCCAGGTGGTTGAAGGTGTATTCGGTGGCGAAGTAGGGCGTGCCCAGGTCGTAATATCCGTTGGCGACGAAGACCTTCAGGTGCGGGTTATAGGTCATGGCCTGGCGCAGCGTCTCGCCCACGTTCACGAAGCTGCCCTCGAATTCGGCATAGCTCCAGGGATGGACAAAGCCGCTCAGGATCTCATAAGGCAGATCGGTCTCGAACTTGAGATCGGTGCGCACGTAATCATAGAAGGCGGCGGTATAAGGCCCGATGACATTGGTCAGCAGCGGGTCATACTCGGCATGCTGGGTGACGCCCAGCCGGTCGATGCCGGTGAAGCGGCTGTCCAGCCGTCCGATGGTCTGTCCGCGCTCGCGCAGCAGCTCCTTGAAGAAGAGCTGGTCGTTGATCCGCAGGTTGGAGCGTTCGATGAAGTCCTCGGAAAGGCCGGTGTAGCGCGCCAGTTTTTCCACGATGACCGCTCTCTGGCGGCGCGGAAGCTGGTCGCCCTGCAAGCAGGGCAGAGGCATACTCGCCGAGGGCGAACTTTTCCACCTCCTCCAGGAAGGGCTGCAGCGGCCGGCGGACTTTCAGCGCGTGGTGGTACCATGCCGCGGCGGCATAGGCCGGAAGAAAAACAATGTAAGGCACATCGTTATTGACCTGGAAATCGAGCGTGGTGAAATCCAGCACAGAGGAGATGAGCATGATGCCGTTCAGATACAGGCCGTGGCGCTCCTGGAGATAACCCGAAAGACCTGCCGAACGCGTGGTCCCGTAGCTTTCCCCGATCAGGAATTTGGGCGAGAGCCAGCGGGCGTAACGCGTGGTATACAGCCGGATAAAATCTCCGACCGACTCGATATCCTTCTTGAAGCCGTGCCACTCCTTGGGCTTCTGCCCTTCCACCGGCCGCGAATAGCCGGTGCTGACCGGATCGATGAAGACCAGGTCGGTTTCCTCCAGCAGGGTGTATTCATTATCCACCAGCCTGTAAGGAGGCTTGGGCAAACTGCCGTCGAACTCCATCGCCACCCGGCGCGGCCCCAGCAGCCCCAGGTGCAGCCAAACCGAGGCTGAACCCGGCCCGCCGTTGAAGGAGAAGGTGATCGGGCGCGCGGCCTTGTCCTGCACATCCTCGCGTGTGTAGGCCACGAAGAAGAACTCGGCCCGTGGCTTATGGCCCTCAGCTTCCTTGTTCCGGTCGGGAGTTCTCCTCTTTCAACACCATGGTTCCGGTGGTGACCGTAGTACGCTATTTCCTTGCCGTTGATCTTAAGGCTGTGTCTTCGTCTCAACCAGATTATCTTTTGGAAGGGCTTTTTCCTCCTTCTTCTCTTCCTGTTTTGGGGCTTCTTCGTTTTCGGTCATTATTCCTCCATGGTTCCAACCGCATCAGGCCCGAAGGCTGCCATCCTGCAGAGGGTTCATCCTCTTCTCTATTTTTCCTTCAATCCATTGACCAGCACATACACTTCGCGCTTCTTCCAGCCGGATTGCGCTGCCAGTTCGCTGGCGATCTGAGAGGCGGGTTTGCCCTCCTGTAACTGCTCTCGCACTGCCTCGGCAAGCCGCTCCTCCGTCCACTTTTCCAGAGCATCCCCGGTCTTCCCCTCCACCACCAGCGTGAACTCGCCGCGCGCCGGTTCGGCCTGGAAGTGTTCCAGCGCGCCGGAGAGCGGTCCGCGCCAGTACTCTTCGAACATCTTGGTCATCTCGCGGGCGACCAGGACGCGCCGGTCTCCCAATCCTGCCAGCAGGTCCTCCAGTGCATCGGTAATGCGGTAAGGTGATTCGAGGAAGATCAGGGTGTAGGGCAGAGTCTCCACCTGGCGGATGGCCTTGCGCCGGTCGCCAGCCTTGTGCGGAAGGTAGCCGAGGTAGAGGAACGAATCGGTCGGCAGCCCGGAAACGGTGAGCGCCGTGATGGGAGCGGATGGCCCGGGGATCGGCACCACCGGGAAGCCCGCCTCCAGCGCGGCCTTGACCAGCTCATAGCCGGGATCGTTGATCGCCGGAGTGCCGGCGTCCGAAACAAGGGCCACATCCCCCTCCGCCAATTTCTCCAGGATGCCTGCCAGTCTGGTCAGCTTGTTGTGCTCGAAATAACTGATGATGGCTGTATGGATGCCGAAGTGCCGCAGCAGCTTTCCCGTGCGGCGCGTGTCCTCCGCGGCGATGAGGGAGGCTTCCTGCAAGGTGCGCACGGCGCGAGGGCTCATGTCTTCCAGGTTACCGATCGGTGTTGCCACAAGGAACAAGGTGCCCATGCGGAAATTGTATCATTCCGGGTGCTATAATCTGCGCTTATTCGGCGAAGGAGGCGGTATGTCCCAGCTGACCGCGGGTGAGTATGAGGCCAACTTGAACGGGGTGCGTATCCACTACACCGTACGCGGGCAGGGGCCGGTCATCCTGGCCCACTCCGGCGGCCCCGGGATGGATGCACGCACCTGGGATGACTTCGCCGGTCTGGATGAACGTGCCACGCTCGTCGTGATCCACCCGCGCGGCTCGGGGCTTTCGGGTGCTGCTCCCGAGGGTGCTTATCTGCTGCCTGATTACGCCGCGGATGTGGAGGCCCTGCGACTGCACCTGGGTTTGGAGAAGCCGGTCCTGCTGGGCTGGTCGCATGGCGGCATGGTGGCGCAGCAGTTCGCCTTTACCTATCCCGAATCGCTGTCCAAACTGATCCTGCTGGATACCTCGGCCTACTTTGGCGAATTTCTTGGGGATATCGAAGGCGCGGTGAAGGAATTCCGCGGCGAGCCCTGGTTCGAGAAGTCATTCGAGGCCCTCAAGGCGGAATGGGACGGCCGCTATGAGACCGACGAGGAGATGGGCCGCCTGTGGGCGGAGGAGATGAAGTTCTATTTCAAGCGCTTCGACTGCGCGCGCCGAAGCCTATCACCAGCGCACGCGGGATTACCGTGTGTCCATCCAACCGCTGAAGGTGTTCAACGATAAAGAAGCCGCCAGCCTGGACCTGCGCCCGCGTCTGCGCGAGATCCAGGTGCCGGTGCTGGTGATCGTTGGCCGGCATGATTTCATCACCAATGTATCCATGGCGGAAGAGATGGTGAAGCACCTGCCGAATGCCCGCCTGGAGATCTTTGAGGATTCAGGCCATTTTGCGCTGGTGGAGGAGCCGGAAAAGTTCCGGGAGTTGGTATGTGGTTTCGTGGGAGCCTGAACCTGATAGAGGTGAAATGATCGTCGTTTCCGACCTGATGGGCACGCTGACAACCGGCTCGCCGGTGCTGGGACTGGTGGACTGGGTACGCCACCAGCAGAGCAAATGGCAGGCCGACCTGTACACGGCCTCCATTACGCCGAGTTATTTCATCGCGAAAATGGGCTGGATCGACTGGCAGAAGTGGGGACAGAGATCTGATGATCGAAAGCCTCAGCATGGTGAAGGATGCGGACCCTGACAAAATGCGCAGCGTGGGCGAATGGGCTGTGGAGCATAACCTGTGGAAGAAGCGGCGCGAGGATGTGGTGAGCCGCCTGCTCGGTCATGCGGAGCAGGGCGCGCAGGTGTATATTGCCAGCAGCGTCATCGAGCCGCTGATCGAGCCCTTTGCTCGGCGGCTGGGCGCGCAGACCATCGGGACGCCGGTCGAGTATTATCAGGGCCGCGTGCGCCTGGCGGGGGAGTTGGCGGCGCAGGAACGCAAGATCGAGCAGGTATTAAGCCGGCTGGGCGTCGAGCAGGTGGACACGGCCTACGGCGATACCTGGATGGACATCCCGCTGCTGGAGCACGCGCGAGCATCCGGTGGCGGTCTACCCGGACGCAAAACTGAAGGCCGCGGCGCTGGAGCGCGGCTGGGAGATCATGGGGGAACGTTGAAGGTCTTTTAGAAAGGTTTGAAGATCATCATCCACAGGACGGTGGCGGGAATGACATATCCGCTGATGATCAGAGGCGTTAGGTTGGTTTTCTTCAGGTGCGCGGCGACCTCCTCCGAGGTGGAGGGCGGCTCTGCCGGTAGGGTTTTATTGCCCTTCATGTAAGGCAGGCCGACCAGCCGCCGCAATTGCTTGTAGTGCGATTCGTTGAACCATGCCATATAGACAGCGCTTCCCAGTATGAGCACGATCGAGGCCCAGATGTAGCCTTTGTTCCAAATATGGATGAGGAATGGCAGGATCAGCCCTGTCAGCCCCATGACTATGAAGCCAATGACCATGATATTGAAGCTCGACATCGAAAGATCGAGTAGGGCGCGGATGCGGGCGAAATCCGTCTCCTTGCGCACCTGGAAAGCCATGGCGGCCGAGGTGCCATGGGCCAGGAAAAAGGTGATAACGCCTAGGACATGCACGAATACCAGCCAGCGGATCAGGACGTCCAACATATAAAACTCCCTTCTTATCAATGGCATCATTTTACGGCAGGAAATATCCGAATTCAACCGCCAATCCCATAGGCATCTGTTTGATAGCAGCACTACTCGTGGGTCTGGCGCTTGGCGGATGCGCATCTACACCGGACCTCGCGCCGCTGTGCGTGCCCTCCTATACATACCCGGATGAAGCCAGCGGTTATGCGGAAATCGAGTACCCGGCTTCGGAGGGAACGCTGTGGGCCTTGCTGTTCGCGCCGGATGGGCAGTTCCAGGCAGGGACCACGGCGCGCATTCTGTGGAAAATGACCGATGGGCGGGGTGATATCCGCCTCACCGCGATCCACGAGGACGGCACTCAGATCCGCCCTGTCGAAGGGCCTGTCTCGCGCATGTGGCGGTCGGATTGGAATCACGAGGGACAGGAATGGGGTTCCGAATTCATCTTTCCAAAGGCGGGCTGCTGGCGCATCCTGGTCTCGCGTTACCTGGTGGATACCGACCGTCCCGTCACAGGCGAGATCGAAATACAGGTGCGGCCGTAGGGGTTGTGTGGCGGGAATGCTATAATGTCGCATTATTCTCAGTTTGAAAAGGGAGTGGAACATGGAGAAATTATCGGAAACCTATCTGATGGTGCTGCAGACCTGCCACCGCGATATCCTCGCCTCGCTGGAGGGGCTGCCGCCGGAGGCGCTGGATTGGGTCCCCGGGCCGGGGATGAACTCGCTGACCGTGCTGGTCTTTCACCTGACCGGCTCAGAACGTTACTGGATCGGGGACGTGGCGATGGGAGAGTTCTCCGGGCGCAACCGGGATGCGGAGTTCGCCGCGCGCGGCGCGGGCATCGAGGTGCTCAGGAGGCGGCTGGAGGATGCTCTGGCCTACGCTCAAAATGCGCTGGCACGGCTTAACCCCGAGCAGTTGGGGCAGGAGCGCCTCGCGCCTTCGGATGGGCGCAAGGTGACCGCGGCCTGGGCGGTGCTGCACGCACTGGAACATGCCTGCGTCCACCTGGGGCATATCCAGATGACGCGGCAGTTGTGGGAGCAGGAGCAGATGAAGGGTTGAGGGCTTGAGGCTGGAATCAAAAGGACGGGCACTGGTGCCCGTCCTTTTGATTCAACTGCGGAGCGGATCAGACCCGCTCTCGGTTGAACTGTGTCTCGTATAACTGTGCGTACAGCCCGCCCATGGCGAGCAGCTCGGCGTGCGTGCCGCGCTCCACGATCCGGCCCCGGTCCATGACCAGGATCAGGTCGGCGGCGAGGATGGTGCTCAGGCGGTGAGCGATGACGATGCTGGTGCGCCCGGCCATCACGCGGCGCAGCGCATCCTGGATGAGCGATTCGGATTCGCTGTCCAGGTGGCTGGTGGCCTCGTCCAGCACGAGGATGCGCGGGTCCTTGAGGATCACGCGTGCCAGCGCAATGCGCTGTTTTTCGCCTCCGCTCAGGCGGTAGCCGCGCTCGCCCACCACGGTGTCGTAGCCCTCTGCCAGGCCGATCACGAAGTTGTGGATGTTGGCAGCCTGCGCCGCGGCCTCGATCTCATCCTGGCTGGCCTCCGGCTTGGCATAGATCAGGTTGGTGCGGATGGTAGTCGTGGAAGAGATAGTTCTCCTGCGTCACCATGCCGATGGCGCTGGAAAGAGAGTCGAGCGTTACGTCGCGCAGGTCGTGCCCGTCGATGCGGATGGAGCCGCTCGTGGGATCATACAGCCGCGGGATCAGATAGGTGAGGGTGGTCTTTCCCGCACCCGAAGGACCCACCAGCGCCACGAGCTGTCCGGGCCTCGCGGTGAAGGAGATTTCCTCCAGCGCCGTCTCGCGCGCCTGCGAAAGCGGGGCGGCTGCGGCTTCCTCGTCCCCGTTGGAGGGCGTTGCCTTCCTGTCCTCCAGCGAGAGAACGGCTTTGACATTCTCCATGCTGCCGTAGCGCTTCACCTCGCTGAGCAGTTTGGAATCGTCCACCGTGTAATCAAAGGTCACGTTCTCGAAGGTCAGTTCGCCGCGAACATCCTTCAAAACGTAGGCATCCTTCTTCTCTACGATGTCCGGGGGCAGGTCGATCACCTCGAAGACGCGTTCGAACGAGACCATGCTGGTGCTGAACTCCACCGGCGCACCCGCCAGTCCTTGCAGGGCGTCATAGAGCTGGTTCAGGTATGATCCGAAGGCGACGATGGTGCCGACGGTGAAGGCACCTGTGATGACATAGTACCCGCCCAGGCCATAGGTGAGTGCGGTCCCGACCGCGCCCACCAGTCCCAGCATGACAAAGAACCCGGAGCCGATGACCGCGCGCTGCACGCCGATATCACGCACGCCTGCGGCGCGCTGGCGGAAGCGGGCCTCCTCCTCGTGCGAGCGGCCGAATAATTTCACCAGCAGCGCTCCCGCCGATGTTCAGCGTCTCGTTCATGTGCGCGTTCATCTGCGCGTTCAGCTCCATGCCGCGCCGGGCGATATCGCGCAGGACAGTGCCCAGCCGCCGGGCGAACAGGATGAAAAGCGGCAGGATGACCAGGCTGGCCAGGGTCAGTCGCCATTCGAGCGTGAACATGACGATCAGGATGGCCACCGCTTCCACCAGGTTGGTCACGATGCCAACGATGGTGTTGCTGATGGCATTCTGCGCCCCCACAACGTCATTGTTCAAGCGGCTCATCAGCTCGCCGACGCGGGTGTTGGTGAAGAACCTTAACGACATGCGCTGCAGCCGGGCGAACAGGGCGGAGCGCAGGTCGTAAATGACCCCTTCGCCGACCGATGCATTGAGCCGCCGCTGGATGACCGAGATCCCACCGTTCAAGATGGGAACCAGCAGCAGGGCGGAGGCCATCAGCGTCAACTGGCGGACATCCTTCGCCGGAAGCACTTTGTCGATCAGGTTCCGGAAGATGAGCGGTGTCACCAGTGACAGCCCCGTGCTCAGCAGGATGGTGACCAGCATGCCGCCGATCTGCCACCAGTAGGGGCGCGCATAAGCCAGCACGCGCAGCAGCAGTTCGCGGGTCACTTTGGGCTTTTGATCGCCCGAGCGCATATAAGAAAACCAGCCATAACCATGCATAGGGAGAAAAGCCTCCTGACCGTTCCGATAAGATCCCTGCCGCGTACCGCCGGGCAGGTAACTATAAGACCGGAAGCCTGATTTGGCAACTGGTCGAAGAGGCAGTCTAATAGGAACCTCCCCAGTCGGCCCGGTGTGCGTTTTCCTGGAGCCGTTTTTCCCCGTTGTCCGATCATCCACGCATGGATCACCGTGGCGGTCCATGCCACCTTGCATTTCTGAAAGGTCACGGGGAAAGATGATGGGGCTGCAGCCACGTTGATAGAAAAATATGAGAATTTTCATCCGAATTAGATATCCTCCTTGAGGTGGAATACTTCCAGGTTTTTTTGGGCGATCTTTGAGGGCATTTTTTGGGAGAAAAGTTCTCGGATTTCTCTCATCTACTTTGCAAACTTGTAATGGGTGGATAACAAAGCTGAAAAGGCGCGCTGCCCCGGCTGCCTCTACAATCAGGCACAGGATTTCCCACTCCCGGGAATATTTTCATGAAACCGCGAATTTCCGTAATTCTCACCTTGCTCAGCCTGATGGCGGTCCTGCTGACCACCTTCATGCCTTTCCAGCCGGTCCATGCCGCGCCGGAAGCGCCGGCTGTCGGGGTTCCAGTGATCCCGGCGCTGAGCCAGTTTATCACCCAGGTGATGGATGGGCAGGCTGGGGATCTGCGCGGTGTGTATATTCCCAGGGTCATGGCGGCACGCGTCCTCCAGCAGCCGAGAGGGCATAATGAATTCATCTCTTCCCGGGAAGGGACATTGACCCAGTTCAGGCTGTCCTCCAGGTATGGGGCTACCGGGCTGCTGGCGCACAACTACCTGGCGGGCGAAAAATTCTCCCTGCTGGAGCCGGGCAAGATCTTTTACTTGGTCTATGGGGATGGGAAGGTTTTGTCCTTCATCGTAAGGGAGGTGGAGAGCTACCAGGCTTTGAGCCCTCTCAGCCTGACCAGCAGCTTTGTGAGCTTGAAGGACAAGCGTTTGTTCTCCGCGGGGGAACTGCTGGAACGGGTCTTTAATCGCCCCGGCCAGGTGATCTTCCAAACCTGTATCGCCAAAGATGGAGAGCCTTCCTGGGGGCGATTGTTTATCATCGCTGAACCGGTTTCCGCGCGTTAATCTTGATAACGGTATCGGACATGTCACAACGCAGCGCGCTCGCCGCGCGTTGATTTTCTCGCCGGGGTTGCAATTCATAGAAAATTTATTCTATAATGAGGTTCTCTTACCCTCCGGGAGAAAGCGAACCTCTTATGGAAAAAACCATCCGGCAGCAAGACTTCCTCAACTCTGTCCTGGCACTCCTGGGCGAGACCTTTGACGAGACCCAGGGCATCTATCTGGACCGCGACACCTCCCTGTTCCATACCCTGGACACGATCAGTGCACAGGAAGCTTCCATCCCGGTCGGCGGCAAGTGCGCCTCGCTGGCCGCACAGGTGGCGCATGTCATCTTCTACCTTGAAGTGCTGGAGCGCTATGTCAAACAGCACGACACCAGCCAGGTGGATTGGGGCGAGATCTGGCGCAGGGTGGAAAAGGTCACTCCCGATGAATGGGATGGCCTGAAGACCAACCTGCGGGCTGCCTATCGCCAAATGGACCAAATGATCCGCGACCAGGAGACCTGGGACGAGGATTCCATCAGTGGCGCGCTTGCCATCATCGTGCACAGTGCCTATCACCTTGGCGAGATCCGCCAGGCCCTTTGCACCCTTCAGCCGGACCGCTGAGCTTGTATCAGGAGACGATGCCATGCCCTCGCGTCCCCGGTATCTCATGCCCGAATATTTCCGCCAGGCTCTTGAGGCTCGCGGCCTGATGAATGCCTATGAGGCACGCCCTCCCTATCAGCGGAACGATTACATCGGTTGGATCACGCGTGCCAAAACCGAAGCCACCCGTCAGAAACGCTTGAGCCAAATGCTGGACGAGCTGGAAAAAGGCGGCGTTTACATGAACATGGATTGGACTCCCCGTTAATAGAGCAGGCCGCCCGGAAGGGCGGCCTGCTCTATTACTGCGACACCATGCGCTTACTGATGCATGATTGGTTCGCCAGAGGGTGAGATCAGTGACCAGTCGGTTCCCATGCTTAGACCGTTTTGATCCCCGGAAAGGGAATCGCCGCTGAACAGGTATAGCGGCCAGCCGTTATAGGTAACCTGGGCGGTGCCGTCATCGCGGGTGATGGTGCTCAGCAGCGAGTCATCCACACCGGTGCCAGCCATGGGAGTCTCGCCGTCAGAGACGGTCAAAGGCTTCCATTCGGTGGCGCAATCACCTGTGCACATGCTCGATCCGCTGTTGGCCGTATCCTTGGAATAGACATACACGGCCAGACCGTTGCAATCCACCAGGTAATCCCCAGCGGCAGGCGTGCCGACAGTCGACCCGGTCGAAGGGGTTTCGGTAGCAATCGTGCTGGTATCGGTCGAACTGCTGGCTGCGCTGGCAACCTGAACTGTCACAGTGGTGCAATCAGCACCGGTCAGAGGTACTCCCGCCGTGGTGGTTGTGCTCACCGAGGGGGTGCCGGTCATGTCGGCCGAACTGGTTGTTTCCGGTGAGGCTGTGCCCATAACCTCTGTAGTCGCGGTCGAAAGCGGGGGCTCAGTGCTCAGCGGGGGGTTGGTGGGCGTGGCTTGGGATGCACAGGCTGATAAAACAACCGTCAACACAAGGAACAAGACGCCCAGGATCTTTGGGGATTTCATAAACTCACTCCTTTTTGGTTAGAATCAAGTGTAAAGAGAAGGTTCTCTCATTACACCCAACGGAACAGGAGTGAATATTCGCTTAATCCTTTATGAAGCAGGGATAAGCAAGTATAAAGCGGAGGGTAATATATTATCCGGAAGGCGCGTTGCCCGGTTCACCAGCTTTTGCCTCCAAGTCAGTCCCAGCTTCCGGGGCGGAGGGTAAGCCCTCATCCGGCAGGCCGTTGGCGCGCTGGATGAAGAACCAGGCGGGTGTCAGCAGCAGGCCGGAGGCGGATATGGCCGCGGCGACCGGGAAGAAGTGCGCGATCAGGGCAACGCCTGGCCCGCCTGCGACCTGCCCGATGGCATCCACCTGCCCGAACATGGAGTGCACAGTGGCGCGCACCTGTGGGTCCAATTTCTGGTTGATCCAGGCAGTCTGCAGGGGGCTGGCGGTATTGCGCAGGATATAGACAACGAGATAAAGGCCAAGACTGAGCCCCAGGATAGGTGAGAGGGCAAAGCCCACAATGGCCGCCGAGATGAAGCCGGTCACCCATAACATGGAACGCCCGATGGCACGCGGGCTGCTGGTGTCCACCCGCTTTTCCACAAAGCGCAGGGTAAGCATGGTCAACAGCGTCCCGGCCATGCGCAGCACGGCCAGGAATGCTACCTGGTTGTTCCCGAACAAGCACCGGCAAGTGGAAGTTGTCCAGCAGGTGCTTCACCCACAAACGGTCAAAACCTTCGCTGTACAACCCGTAGAACAGGCCCACCCATACCAGGCTCGTCAGGCGCGGGCGGGAGCGGACAGCCTGCACGCCCTGGCGAAAGGTAAAGGTCATGTGCTGCCAGGTGTTGCGGTTCTCCCGGGGCAGCGGCTTGAAGCCTGTCTCCGGCATGATGAAGATCAATGCGACGCCGATCAGCATGACCGCCAGCGCCCCGACTCGGAGAGGCAGGACGACATTGTTTGCGCCTACCAGCCCTGCGGCTCCCATGCCGAGGAAGGCTGCGAAGAGGCCCACCTGGGCCGCACGCAAGAAGAGCCGGTTGGCGGGTTCCTCCCCGATCTCATCGGTGATCCAGGCCTGTGTAGCGCCGCTGGTGAACGTGTAACCCAGGCCCCAGATCACCTGTGCCAGCAGGATGGGCAGGAAGGCCGGGAAGAGCGCCTCCACCATGAACCCGATACCCATGAGCAGGTAACCGATGATGAGCGAGAGCCTCCGGGAATAGGCGTCCGCCACAATGCCGGTGGGCACCTCAAAGAGGAACGCCGAGGCTTCCACTGCTGTCCCCACCAGCACCAGTTGCAGCGGGCTGAGCCCGGCTACGGTGACCTCATACAGGGAGGTCACCACGAACATCATGCTGAACGAGGCCGAAGCCGCGAACTCGATGAACAGATAAACAAGAGTCGCATCCAATCGGAATTTTGACATTAAGATTTCCTCGGGCCAGGCCGCTTAGATCGGGATAAATTCAGGGACCCGTCAGGCTACCGGGAAAACATCCGATAATTTTTTGGGGAATAGGATATTTAATACGGTGCGGGCCTGCCAGTTGTTCCAGTGGCAGTCCGGAAAAGCCCGCTCCAATTCATCGAAACTGCGATAACCGAACAGCATTTGCAGGAAGGTCAGGCCGGGAAAGGCCGCACTTTCTTCAGTCTCAGGTCCGGGCTGCCATACCTCTGCCTGCTTCAAGCGCCCGGCCTCGAAGACCAGCCGCAGTCCCTGGCGGTAAAAACTCAGGGTGAGATTCACCGCTGAACCCTGCGGCGATCGAGCCGGCCAGTCGTTCTTCCAGTGCCGGAGCGATATGGCGGATGAAGGCCGGCAGATCGGGGACGCGCATGTACCATGCATACGGCTCGCGGTTGGAAGGGAGGCGGGGTCCAAGCGCTTCATAGACCGGGTGCCATTCCCCCAGCATGAAGCCGAACGATTGGCAGGCACGCCCTTCTTGTTTTGCATAGATCTGCCCCTGATTCCAGAGATAGCGGGCGACACTTTCGGAAGGTTCCAGCCAGGAGATGCCTGGCTTCAATTCAAAGCCAAATGCGATCAGTCCGGTCATTCCCAGATAGAGCGTGTGCTGGAAGTATCCCAACCGTTCTCCGTGGCGGTCTTCGATGATGCGCAGCTCGAAATGGTTGGCGCTTTGAGGGTCCTGCAGGCTCCATTCATATGTCAGGATATCCACGTCCCGCAGGCATGCGATCTCATAACGCTTCTGCGCCTCGCTGTAGACCTGCGCCACGAAGGGTAGATCCTCCCGGCTGGCGGGCCGGATGTGAAAAGGCTCCTCTTCGCCGGGTTTTAAGAAGGGGACATTGGCTTCGTATCCAAAGCGCCTCGCGCTCAGGGCTAGAGCCATCTCGTAGCCGAACAGGCGATAGTAGAAAGGAATGCCGGTAATGGCTTGAACAAAATCCCCGCGCTCGGCGCTCCAGCGATGGATCTCCTCGAATTGCAAACGTATCAGGCCCCGGTTCCTGTATTCGGGCAGCGTTCCCACCAGCTCAGGCCGGCCCACGCCGAAAGGGATGCCCTCATAGGTCCAGGTCTGCGGGATCAAGTTGAGGGTTGAAACAATGCGCCCGGAGGCGGCTTCGGCCACGATGGTGAAATCTTCCGGGTGGAAGGTGGGGTGCGGTTTGGTCAGCAGGTCGCGCGTCCAGGCGGCGATGTGTTGATCGGGATGATCCGGTCCATCATCGCTATGGATGCGCGCGCAGAATTCGGCCAATGCTTCCGCATCGGCCTCGCATGAGCGCCTTAGAATAAGCCCATTTCCCAGTTCACTAAGGATGGGCTGCTGGTGTTTTGGATTTTGCATTGTAGCAAAAAACAGGTCTGTCCCTGCAGAGATTAGCGGTTCAATAAAGCTTCCAATTCGGCCACAGCTTTCGCCGGATCACGGAAGTGAACGGCGGCCATGCCAAGCGCCCGGGCTGCCTCCACATTGGCCTCAAAGTCGTCCACAAATACCGCCGCCTCAGCCGGGATACCTGCAGCCTCGAGCGCCAATTCAAAGATCCGGGGATCAGGCTTGGCAGCTCCCACCTCGGCTGAAATAGTGATGCTATCGAAGGCGTCCTCGAACTTGTGCTGGATCATATACTGGCGCAGGCCGTCCCAGGCATTGGAGATCGCGCCGGTCTTATAACGCGGCCGCAGGGAACGGATGAACTCGATCAGTTCGTGGTCTACGATATCGCCGCCGAAGAACTCTGCGCGCAAGGATTCCATCTCTGAAGGAGGGCGGCGCAGACGGTGTGCCACCGTTTTCCAGTGCTCATCCTCCTTGATCTCACCCAGGGTGGCGCGACGGGCGGTTTCGCTGTCGAAGACCACCCGCATCAGGTCCTCATACTCCATGCCCACGCGCTCGGCGAGATGCTCGCGGGGCGCCTGGTATTCTGTGCGAACGATCACGCCGCCCAGGTCAAAGAAAACGGCTCGAAAGGGCATGGGATGATCTACCTGCTTCTCTTGCGTCCGGAGGTCTTGCCGCTGGCCTTGGCCGGGCTGCTCTTTTTCCCGCCGGGGCCTTTGCTGCGGCTTTCTTCGCCATCGCTTTATCCGCTTCCATTTCCTCACGGGTCTCCGCTGGCTTGATCGGTTCCGGTGCAGGCTGCTGGACGGCTTCCTTCAGTTCCTCTTTCCAGTTGGGAATGGCCATCTCCAGCTTTTGGCGCAGGATGGGTGTGGAACGGCGGCAGCGCGGGCACTGTGCATCGTAGTGGGTCAGATTTTCGCTTTCCATTTTTTGAAGCGCGGCCAGGATCTCTGTGCGCCCCAGTGCATATGGGTTCTGGCAAAAACCACAGCGCAGGTTCATTTTAATAATCCTTTCGCGGGTTCCCTGGGAAAACCGCTTCGGGCCTGCACCATGCTGCTTGCATGGCACAGGCCTGCCTCTGAGCGGAGGTGACAGGGGAAGGTTTAAGTATTTAAGGATTCTACCCTGATTTCCTTGCCGGGCCGAATTTCCCTTTCGTAGCGGTCGAATTCTTCCGTGACATGCATCCCTGCTTTTTCATAGAGATGCAGCGCCCCGGTCAAGCTGTCGGCATCCACACCCAGACCCACCTTGCGTTTGCCGCGGCGGTAATACTCGCCGAAGCTGTGCCTCAGCAAGGCCAGGCCGAGGCCGCGCTTTCGCCAGGGGCGGCGCACCCCCAGGTCATTCACCCATCCGATGGCGGGATCGTGAAGCGAAGAAGGCGGGCAGAGGCTGATGCCTGCAATCTCATTGCCGTCCATGGCAACGAAAAACAGGCTGGGATCGAAACCTTCGTACCCAGTGCTTAAGTGCCTGAAACGTTTCAGCCCTTCCTCAAAGGGCTCCTCCTGAAAGGCAAAGTGGTCGCGGAAGGCGTCCACCTCCGCCCGATACACCGCTTCCATGTCCGTTTCGGGATTGAAGGGGCGCAGGGCGATCCCCTCCGGCCAGACCGGCGCGGGAGGCGGTGCATCCATGTCGATCTGCATCACATAGCTGCCGCGGATGAAACCGTACCCCATGTGCTTGAATAAGCGAACGGCGTTCCCGTCGTTGCGGTAGGTGCCGACATTGGGAGCAAAGCGCAATCCATCGGGCACACGTTCCAGCGCCTGCATGCAGCGCATCTCGCCCCATTCCATCAGCCAGGTACCAATTCCCAGCTTCTGGAACTCAGGGTCCACACGTCCCCACATCCACGGGTGGACGGGTGGTTTGGCATCCGTCCATACCTCGATATAGCCGACCAGCCGACCGTCCGGTGCAAAGACCACACGGGTGTCCTCGGCGAGGTTTAAAACACCCGCGCGCCATTCGTTCAATATCACATGCGGAAAGCTTATTTCATTCCTGTGGATGACGCTCTGTGACCAGCGGTTGAACAGTGCTACAGCCGGCTCAAGGTCCGACTCCATTGTGCCGCGCACGCTAAAACCTTCCCGGAGCGCGCTCAATTTTTGTTCTTTCAGATTTATATGCATCATCATTCCTGTGATTGTTCGTCCAGTTCGCGGCCGGGACGAAATTCCTTCTCATAGATCACATACTCTGCCGCGATATGCATTCCGGCCTTTTGATACAGGCGGGTGGCGCCGGTGGGATTGGAGGCATCCACTCCCAGACCTATGGTGCGCATGCCGCGCCGAAAGAATTCGCCGAAGGAATGCAGCAGGAGGGCCATTCCCAGGCCGTGCTTGCGCCAGGCACGGCGAACTCCCAGTGTGCCTACATAGCCGATGCCCATGCGGTAGCGGCACAGAGAATACCCGGCAACCTGATCCCCGTCCCAGGCGATGAACCACAAAGTCGGGTCAAAGGATTCGCTGCCGGTCATGTGCTGTTCCCATCGAGAGAAAGTTCCCGGCGTATGACCCCAGTGGTCGCTGAAGGCCTCTTCATGCGCCTCGAAGACCTGGCGGTTGTGTTTCTCCACATCGAAAGGCCTGAGAACGATTCCCTCCGGCCAGGTGGGCTCGGGCGGAGCCTCGGGCAGCTCGATCTCCATGCGCCAGGAGAAACGGATCGGCCTATAGCCTTCAGCCTCATGCATCTCACGCGCAACGGTATCACCGATGGACATGCCGTTACGGATGAAGACACGCAGGCCGGGGTCGGCCTTTTCCATTGCCTCGCGGGCGCGGTTATCAAGGGCGCGCAGGAGGGCTGTGCCAATGCCCTGGCCCATATAGTCAGGGTCCACGTATCCATCGCCTTGCAAGGAGGCGTGAGCATGGCGGTTATAAAACTCCTCGTAGCCCACAACCTCTCCGCCAGCGGTCTCCACCACCCAGGCGTCGGTATCAAGGGTAAAACCCTCATTTTTCCACTCGTGGGCCAGTTCCTCCGGTGTGACGGCCATGGCAGCATCGCCATCATGGGTGCAG
This sequence comes from uncultured Chloroflexia bacterium, assembly GCA_963809585.1. GTDB lineage: Bacteria > Chloroflexota > Anaerolineae > Anaerolineales > Villigracilaceae > JACPVF01. The sequence goes on from CAWEKL010000006.1 coordinate 232,010, forward strand.
ACCTTCAGGATCAATCCGGCCACAGAGTCCACATCGCTCCCGGCGGACAGGCCGCAGCATCAGGCCGGAGGGCAGCGATCCGTTGTTGGTTTTAATTTGGAGAGCCATATTTTTCCTTCCATTCCGCACGCCGGATACCCATATAGAGCATATCCCAGCGTTTTCCTTCCCGCAGCAGTGCGCCGCGCAACCGGCCTTCGTGCCGGAAGCCGCACTTTTCGTAGGAGCGGATGGCGCGCGGGTTATATTCGAATACCGTCAAAGTAACGCGTTCCAGATTTACTTCCAGGAAGGCGTATTCCAGGGCAAGCTGCATGGCTTCAGTGCCATAGCCGCGGCCCCAGAAATCGCGCGGGCCGATGCCCAGGCCGACAAAGGCCTCGCGGCAGTTCCAGTGGGTCACCTCCAGGTTGATGTCGCCCAGCAGGCGGTCATCCATCGCAGCTGCGGATCGTGAACCAGAACATGCGGTCATTGGAATCTCCCATCATCTTATCGAGAAATTCCTGCGACTTTTTGGCCGAGACCATGCGCGCCGGTCCCGAATCCTGCAGGCGGCTCAGTTCCGAGTCCCGGTTCCAGCTCGAAAAGGATCGGCTGATCTCTTCCGGGTTCACAGCCGCGAGGCTAACCAGCCTGCCTTTCAGGAGAGTCTTCATTTGGCGTCTCCTTGCAGTGCCTGCCACTCACGGCGCAGGATGCCCATGTAAACGCCATCGTGGCGTATTCCTTCCCGCAGAGTCTCCCCTCGCATCTGGCCTTCATAGACAAAGCCGATCTTTTCATAAACGCGGCGCGCACGCGGGTTATAGGAATGGACGCCAAGCGTGATACGATGCAGGTTCAGCTCAACGAATCCAAACTGCACGATAAGCCGCATGGCATCTGTCCCATAACCCTTGTTCCAGTATTCGCGTTCACCGATAACGATGCCGACCCAGCCGTCTCCGTGCTCCCAGATGGGATTAAGACTGACCTCGCCGATGAATTTGTCTTCTGCCAGGGTCCGGATCGAGAAGCGATAGCTGCGGACCGGATTCTGGTCCATTTGCTTCTCGATCCATTCCCGGATGCTTTTCTCCGACCATAATTTGGCCGGGTCGCTGTCTGCCAGGCGGTGATACTCGCTATCCTGCGCCCAGCGGGCGAAGCCTTTGGCCATGACCTCCGGCGTATCCATTGCCAGCCGTACCAGTGTGCCTCGGAAAATGTCTTTCATGGGTTCACTCCCGGCCGGGATTGGCCTGGTCCTCCCATTCCGAGCGGAGCTGCCCAAAAGTGAGCAGGTCCCAGCGCCGGCCATCCCGTTCCAGAGCCTCGCGGCGCCGTACTTCTTCCACAAAACCAAACTTGCGAAAGAGTGCCAGCGCGCCCAGGTTGTATTCAGGCAGGAAGGCGCTGACACGGTACAGGTTGAGCTCGGCAAAGGCATAGTGCAGCATCAGGCGCAGAGCCTGGGTGCCGAAGCCCTTGCAGCGATCTTCCGCCGAGCCCAGCCCAAGGTGGACCCAGCTGTTGCCGTTGGTCCAATCGATCCATTCGAGGGCTGCCTTGCCGATCAGGCGGTCATCTGCGCGCAGGCGGATGGTGAAGTAGAACAGATTGCGTTCCTCCTCCATCCTCTTCTCGATGGCCTCGTATTCCTTCCTGACCATGGCCGGAGAAAGAGGCCGGACGGGTTTTATTTCCATCAGGCGCATGAACTCGGCATCGTGTGTCCAGCGGGATTCGATGTCGGCGTGCGATTCATGGTCAATGGGGCCCAGGCGGATATCCTGCGCTTCAAAGAGTTGGGTCTGGATGTCAAGCATTTTTCCTCCGATCAGGTTTCCGTACATTGCGAATAAAAGAAAACGGCCCGGGTCAATTCCCGAGGCCGTCAGGGGAGGGCAAAAAAAACGGCCACGGGCTGGAGCGCACCGTGGCCGTAACAACACAATTCGTGTAAGTTAGCGGGGTTCAGGCACACTCCGACAAGGAATCAAATCGCCACCCGAAGCGCGGCGCTTGATCATGGAAACAGTGGTAAATGCCATTTGAGTGTGCCTCCTTTCTATGAGATCTCTGGCTTCTCTAAGAAGCTGGCGAAGTGTAACATGCGCTACTTTCGGACGTCAAGACTTTTAAAGGCCCAAATCCAAAATTGAACCAACCAAAGGTTCCTGATGATCTCTGTGAAAAACAGCAGGACCTCCCCCTCCAGGGATGTGATCCTGTTTCTTTCGGAAAATGCGGAAGCGTTTGCTCTGTGGGAATACATCTTCGCCCAGCAAGACTGCTTTGTATTGTGGAAAACCAGTGCACAGGCCATGCTGGATCTGCTGCCAGTCTTTTCTCCCGCGCTGGTGATCCTGGATCTGCCTCTCTGGCCGGACGATCAACTCCTGCTTTGCCGCAGAACCCGGCGCTCATTTTATGGACCGATCATGATACTGCTCCAGCAGGACGATCCTCAGCAGGTCATTGACCTTTATGAGGCCGGCGCGGATGAGTGCCTTATCCAGCCGGAAGGCGCCATCTACCTTCCTGTCAAAGCGCTAGCCTGGATGCGACGTTACCAGTGGCTGGAGCCGGACCTGAGACATTTGCGCGGGCTGATGTAAGCCGATCTGTTAACGAAACGAGCCTCACGCCTGCAGGCGTGAGGCTCGTTTGATTTTTATTGCAGTGGCAGAATTGTGCCGTCGAGCAGTCCATCCAGTGTCTGCTGGACCAGGCGCTGCTTGCCGGGTGTGAGCAGCGTGGAGTCTATATCGGTCAGCCCCAGCGGCGACTTCACATTGGTACCGCCCTGACCGGCGATCAGACTCGGCCAGGCGGACTGGATGGCCTGGATGACATCCGGCTGCATGGCCATGATGAAGCTGGCTGGACGCGGCGAGGGGCTGCTGTCGGCGATGCTCATGGTTCCGGTGGTCCCGATATAGGTGAGCAGGTCAGGGGTGGCAACATCCCGATATACGTAGATGGTGTTTACATCGCGCTGGACGATCAGGTAATCGGCATAGGCTCCGTAGGCCGATTCTTTTTCGTCCGTGGGGATCTCGATCATCTGTGGATAATCAAAGTTGACGAAATAGAAAGGGCGGCATAACCCGCAATAGAAGGAGATGCCGTTTGAAAAAGCCTGGAAAGCGCGCTGCGCTTCCGGATTGTCCTTGGGGATGATCATCCCGATGCGATAGTCGGCGGTAAGCATGGCAGCCGTATAGCCGGCCAGGAAGGCGGCGTTATCACTGTCATTCTTGTTGGAAAGTACGCTCAAGTTCCCCCCGGCGGTCAAGTCCGGGATGTTGATCGCCAGGAATTGTGCCTGGGGCGCCGCGGCAGTCAGCGCAGCCATCCCGGGATCCGGCGGCAGAGCGATCACCACTTTCAGCATGGGATCGGTCACATCCGCGGGGGTGAGGGCATTGCGCAGTTGGAAGCGGTAGCCGGAGGCCTCCGCAAGATCATAGACGGTCTTCTGGTAAAGGTCCGAGTTAGCCTTGTCCATGTCCGCCGGAAGAACCAGGATGGCCAGGGGTGTGGAGGGAGTGGGGGTCAGCGTGGGGGCCGGGGTGGGTGTGTCCGTGGGAGGAACGCTCGGCGTAGCGGTAGCTTTGGCACCGCAGGCGTTCAAAAACAGGGACAGCACGATCAGCAGGATGGGTTTCAAGCGCACAGGCATTTGCTCCGGTTTGAGATTGCCCGAATTATACGATTAAAAAGCGGACGGAGCCTGAAGGCTCCGTCCGGGAGAAAAGTTATTTCGCGATTACTTTGATCTTGCGAGGTTTGGCTGATTTCGGCCTTGGGCAGTCGCAATTCCAGCACACCGTCGGTGATGTTGGCCTCGATTTTGTCAGCTTGCAGAGCTACCGGTAACCGTAGGGTGCGCTCGAAGCGGCCCTGGGGGAGCTCGCGCAGAAGGAGGCGGTCATCGTTAGCGAGGGAAATTCGCCCTGGATGCGAACGACGTCCTCGAGCACCTGGATCTCCAGATCTTCGGCGCTCAAGCCGGGGACCAGTGCGGAGAGGATATAGGCGTCCTCCTCCTCACGGACATTCAGAGCCAGGCTGCGGTCCTGCTCGACCCAGCGGCGCGCCATGCGGCGGGCGGGGAAAGGTTGAAGATAAAAGGTCATGGTGGCTTCTCCTTGGTTGTTGAAATTCATTTCCCAAAGGATAGCCGGGGAATATCTGAAGCGGGTCAGTAAAGGATAAATAATGTATAAGAAATGGAACGGCCTCCCCTGTTCATTCGCAGAACCCGGTTCCAATTCCACGAGGATAAAATGTATTCCAATAAAAGACGGCCCTTGGCCCTTCCGATCTCATTCCTGTATCAAAGTGCGGTATCCTACAAGAAGCGTCCATGGAACTTTTTCTCAGCCCCAGCGTCTATCGAATGGACGATCGGAAGGAACTATGAAATCAAAAATCGGGTTAATGCTCATCGTTGGCCTGATGCTGGCCAGTTTGGTTAATTGCAGCCCGGCAGCCCCTCTCACACCAGAGGAAACCGGCCTGCCCAACTCACAGGAAAAGCCGCCTGCCGGCCCCATCATTGTAGCGGTGCCGACAGAAATGGGCGATGACCCGCTCATCCAGATCATCCCGACGGACGCAGGTACAGGGAGTCCAGACATGAGCGCAACACAAGTGTTGCTTTCATTGGATGATGAATCCAAAGAAAGTGTCAGGCTGGCCAAAGAGGACCTGGCCAGAAGGCTCAGGGTGCAGATCGACAGCATAACCGTCTCCGCTGTCATCGGTCAGGAGTTTTCCACCAATGCATTCTATTGCCGGGAGTTGAAGGATCGGATCGCGAGAGACGATGCTCCAGCGGCGATCTCAGGCTTGAGCATCCTGCTGAGGGTCTCGGGGCACGGCTATGAGTACCATGCCGGCGACGGGACGGTCATTTTTTGCTGGCCCTTGGGGTGATCGATCTGCCCGCCCTAAATGTCAGCGATTCGAAACAAATGAAAAGGCCACCGGGGATATCGGTCCCGATGGCCTTTTTTTATGCGACCTGACAGTTTCTGCCGGACCAGTCAGGTCCATCGCTCAGGAGCGGCTGATTACCACTTCTTCTTCACGATTGTGGTAACCGTGTCACTGGAGCCCAACGCATCATCCGAGAGGGTGGCTGTATTGGTGATTACCGTGCCACTCGGGATGTTCTTGTTCACGATCACCCAGAACAGGATCACCTTGGTCTGATATGGATAGAGCGTGCCCGACCACTCAATGCTGTTCGTGGCAGCATTGTAGTAGTTACCCATGTACTTGACTTTCATGTACGTGGTGTTGGCGGGAATGGGATCGCTGATCTTGACGGGCTGCGACGCAGGACTGGTGTTCCGCACCTTCAGCTCGTACATCAGGACCTGACCTGGATAGGCCCGGGATGTGTTGACCTTCAAATCCAGCTTGGCAAGAGAGGTCGCGTTCCAGACCGCGATCTTGCCCCAGCTTCCATCCCTGGCCTTGTCGAGCACTGCAATGTTCAGGCCGTACTGGACGCCGCTGTCGCGCGGGTCGCCAGAGCCGAGGACGGTATCGCCAAGATCATAGCCATACAGGTCCGTGAGCGGGGACTTGTCACCCCATGTGATCTTGGTAGTGTAGGTGCCCGTTGCCGGAACAGCCAGGCTGGCGGGAGCATCCCAGAAGTACAGCCCGCCGGTGGATTCCCTGTAGCGCAGGCCGGGGTAGTAACCCAGCGAGTCATGGAACTGCGAGACGCCAGGGAGCGGGGCAAACGTCTTGGTCTCCACGATATCCCCGACTGCTGTGCTACCGGCGCGCCGGGCAGTGAAAGGCGTGGTCGGCTGCAGGGTGAACGTCGAGTTGCCGGGCTGGCAGCGGGAATTGAGTTTCAAATGAGCGTCAGAGGTTCCCATGCCTTCCCACTCCAGAGGCCAGTAGTGGCTGTCCACCACGAGCAGTGCGTGCTTGGGGCCGTAGCTGGGGGGGTCATAGAGCGAGTCATACAGGGTGTAGTCGAAATCGTAGGCGCTGTTGCGCAGCCACAGCAGCATGCCGGGCAGCGTGTAGGGGCAGCGATCGACCTGCCACTCATCATCATCGGAGTACAGCGTCGTGTACGGATAGACCAGGCCGCGGTCGAAGCCGCTCAGGTTGCGCCATTCGGCCAGGTAGTACACCGGGAAGGTGCGGGTCAGTGGCACGAGCACAAAGTGATTTGTGATCCAATCGCCCATACCGCCTTCCACATTGTCGCTGAACAGTGTGGTCGCGCCGTCTGTCAGGGCGAAGTCATCCGCCCACCAGCCGGCCCACTGGACCCCCACATCACTGGTATAGTGCAGGCGCAGTGTGATCATCTTGCCGGCATAAGCTGCTAAGTCAAAGCGCAGGGTGCCCTGGCCCTCGCCATTCACGCCCATGACGCCGCTGCCGTCGTCAACGAAGATGTTGTCCATATCCGGCAGCGCGGTCCAGGTGCCACCGCTGTCCTCGGAGACCTCAAAGTAGCCGTAATCGTAATCCGCCTCGAAGCTCCAATAGCTGTTGAAGGCGAAGACCGGCGCTGTGGTCCCTGTTAGGTCAAAGTCGTGGGCGAGGAAGAAGTCTGCCAGGTCAGCCTGGTCAGACCACCATCCCTGCCCCGTGCCCGCCCGGTTGGGGGTTTCGATCACTTGGTCCGGCAGGTTGATCTTAAGGCCCTGCTGGGTGTGCTTCGGGCGCAGCGAGAGCTGGCCCACCGTGTTCACCGCCAGGCCCGTCTTGTAGTCAAGCTCCACCGGGTGTGCCCAGCCGACCACATAGCGGAAGTAGAGTGGGAACGGTGCGGGCTGCATGCCGCCCAGTTTGCCGTTCCAGGAACCGGCTTCCATGATCGCCCAGTTGGAGGGCGAGCCCTGGGCATCGGTGGTGTAGATGTCGGGCAGGCCGAAGGCGGCATGTCCGAACTCCTCGGAGATGACGCCGACATCAATGTTCTCCGGGTCCATGCTGTACGAGCGTACGTAGATGTCCCGGTCCGGGCAGCCAGCCGAGCCGGCCGTGCAGGCCAGCTTGCCGATGGGGAAGTCGATTGCAGAAGCGTGCGACCAGATGGAGAAGTCACCTTGCGTGCCGCCTCCGCTTTCCTGCCCCATGCCCGCATGGATCACGGTAAAGTTGTCAACCACACCGTCGCCGTCGCCGTCAAAGTTCTGCCAGGCGAAGGCTGGGTCATCGGCATTGACTGCATCCACAACCTCCCTTACGAGGTCGCCGGCAAGCACGTTGTGGTTGCTGCCGGTGCAGTTATCCGCGCCATACCAGCCTTCGGAGTGCGCGGCCTGGAGCCACTTGGGGTAGACCTCGCCCTTCGGGACGAATTTACCCTCGGATTGCTCCAGGTAGTAATTGGCCATCGTGCTGCCGCGGAAATCGAGTTTCCCCAGATTCGGGTGATTAACGATCACGCCTGCCTTCGGCCCAACGCCGAAGTACAACTCGTTATACAGCGCGGGGGTGGTGTTTTCGTACCAGAGCGTGTTGTTATCGCGCGGTCCGGGAGGGGGGACCTGGTTGTGGAGCGGTCCCGTGGTTGTCACTGTAGTCCCACACCAGTCGAAGGTGTCGCTGTTGGGGAACTCGACAGGGATGGCGAGGCTCATGATTTGCGGTGTCGCCGCCTCTGCCGCGGCAGACATCGCGCTGACCTCTCCCTGGCGTTCCTTATTCAGCAGTTCCTGCCACTTCTCCGGGTTGGGGGTGGTGGGGTTGCGTTTGGCCCACTCGTTCTGAAAAGTCTGCACGGCGAGGGCCATCGCCTCATTATTGGCGGTATGAACGCCCATCTCCTCCAGGATCGTTTCGATCTGGGTCGTGTTCGGGGCGCGATAGTGGGCGTCGAATTTGCCCCCCTGGAATATGCCCAGCGCCTGGACCCTCTTGACCACATCATCGTTCGAAGGGGTCTGGGCCGCAGCCGAAGACCCCACCAAGCCGATGGTCAAGATGGCAATCAGGCATAAAACAAAAAGTTTATTCCTCATTTGATTCTCCTCAAAAGTAGAAACAATGCTTGAATCACCACGCCAGTGTTGCTGTTTCATCCGTATTATTTTGGTTGACTATCCCACTCCTTTCTCAAAACCCTCCATTGCATGTGAATATTTCTCTTGTGAGCTTTTCTTGCTTAAAGAGCATGGTTCGATTGGATTCAAGGCCCACAAAATATTGGGGATCACCTCCTTCTGAGCTGATAAAATCGGGTAGTGCAAAACGTAAAACAAATGTATTTTTTCACAATAAAACTGAAAAAATAATTATTGCTCACGATCAGCAATAAAAATAAAAACTGCCGAAAAGGAAAACCCTTCGGCAGTCTGGCGGTCTGCGGGAGAGGCAGATCCATGACTTTGCGCCACCGCCTCACGACGGTTTTGCCTTTTCGAGGATGGCTCCCCACTTTTAAGGCAAGCGGTGCAGTAACACTAAGTTACCACTATGATACACCTTTCATTTCTGTAAGGCAAGTAACTTGGATAGATAGTACTTTTGGGGGGGAACATCTGCCGCAATCTTTCGTCCATCTGATAGTTGTTTGATATAAACCCGTCATCCTGAATTGAAAAATAGAGGTGTCCATGAGAACATCCCCCCTTTTCACCCTGTTGGCGCTCGCCTTCCTCCTGGCAGCCTGCCAGCCGGCCACCCCGGCGGACCTCCCGGTTGCCTATCCGCCTGCCTATCCCCCAGCGGAAACGCCTTCCGTTCCACCAACTTCCGGCACTGCTTCCGCCGGCGCCCAGGAGATGGTGGACTTAAGCATCCAGGCGCTGAAGGAGAAGTTTAATATCCCTGCCGATTCGGTCTCGGTCACCGAAGTCACGCCGATGACCTGGCCGGACGCCAGCCTTGGCTGCCCGAAACGCGGCGTGCTGTATATCCAGACGGTGACACCGGGGTTCCAGATACTACTGGAAGCCAACGGACACATGTTCACCTTCCACACGGATGAGAAGAGCCTGACCGTGCTTTGCAGCGTGAACCCGCCAGACGAGATCTACCTGCAGCCCTAGCCTCCCAGTGCATAAGAAGAGCCCGCCGGAAGGCGGGCTCTCTTGATTCTAACTGGCAGGTTCAAATCACTTGCTACTTATTGACACGAACCTGCATGAACTCGCCGTGTCCGGAGACACTGACCACACGGATGGTGGTGCCAGTGGCGGGCAGGGGTACGCTGGCCCAGCCAAAGTTGCCGATGGCCGGGTTGGGCGCAACCCAGTAGCTCTTGGTGTCATCGAAGAGCGGGTTGGCTTTCAGACCGCCATAGCACTGCTTGACGCTGTTGAGGTTCAGGCAGATCTTGTCGGTCTTGTCGAGGCCGAAGGTGGAGTCGTAGGACTGCACGCGCGGGCGCCAGACCTTGCCGTTATCCGGGCGGATCAACAGGTCAGGGTGCGCATCGACCGGCAGGAACAGGCCGCCGCAGCGCCCGGAGGCGCAGTTGTCACCGACGTTGTTATCCGGGAAGGATTCATCGTAGTACCACACCAACAGGCCGTCCTGATAGGGGAAGTGCTCCACCCAGTTCTGGAGATTCGGATTATTCAGGAAGCCGAAGTTGTATGGGCCCGTGCGAAGGCTGTCATCATAACCCTGATACACGCGGTACTCGGCGAAGTAGGCGTTGAAGAACGACTGGGTAATCTGCCCGGTTGTGCGGATGAATCCGGCATAGGTCCAGCCCGGGTCCGTCTCACCGCCGTCCGTGGGTAGGCCGGTGATGGCGATGTCATCCACGCCAAAGCCAGCCTCAGCTACTGCCGGGTCGGTTTTGTACTCAAAACCGAGGGTGACCGTTTGCCCGGCAAATGCCGAGAGGTCAGCAGTCAGATCCACCCAAAGGCCGATCGAGGATCCGGTAATGCCTTCCAAGGAGGCGTTATTGCCATTGGGGTCGCTCCCGCTGGAGAGGCTGGTGTGGACGGGTGTGCCGTTGACGGTCAGATAAGCATAGTCGAAATCCAGCTCCATGTCATAGCGCACCTTCGCAGCCAGGGACACCGCACCGGCGGGCAGCGTGACCGATCGGGTCATGCTGTTATCCAGATCGTTGCCGGAGCCGGAATGGTAGAAGTAGGAACCGGCGTAGGGCGCACCGATGTCGGTGGTGACCGCCTTATCGGGCAGGAGCACGACCAGCTGTTGGGTCGCCTTGGTATTGTATTCCGCAGGTCCCAGCTTTACATTGGCCTTCTGACCGGGATTGACGACTGTGAAGTTGGACCAGCCAAGCTGGAGCTTCTCTAGGCGCTCATGTGGATCGGCTTGGTGCCAAGGCCGTCTGCCGGTTTACCGGAATTGCCATAGGAACCCTGAGAATAAAGCGTCCAGAAGCCAGTGGAGTTCTCGGCGCCGCCGGTGTTGCCGGATGTGTCATATAGATCAGGCAGGCCCAGGTCGTGGCCGAATTCGTGGGAGAACACGCCCACGCCGCCATTCTCAGGTTCGACTGTGTAGTCGCCGATCCAGAAGTTGGAGCCGCCGACTTGGACGCCGCCATAGGGGTTGAAGGCCGGACCAGTGACGCCGATGTTGTTATAGAAGGCATACCAGCGGTGACTCCAGATGGCATCTGTGCCTTGAGCGCCGCCGCCAGTCTCTTCGCCTTCTCCGGCATGGACTGCCTGGAAGTGATCGATATAACCATCCGGCTCGTTGAAGTTGCCGTCGCCATCGTAGTCATAGCGGTCCCAGACATCGAACTTTGCCAGGTAGGCATTGATCTGAGCGGGGGTCTTGCCGGCCGCGATCTGCCCGTCGTACCAGGCCTGGGCTGTATCCCTCACGAACAACCAGGTGCGGGCGCAAACGATGCCGCCGCAGTAGTTGGAGCCGTAGTTAGCCTCATTGAATGGAACCTGCACCCAGTCCGTCACTTCGCCATTGACAGTGTAGCGGTTGGAGGACTGCTCGATATAGTAATTGCGCATCGAGATAGCCCCGCGCGCCCGGAGAACAGCAGCTTTTCGAAGTAGGCCTTGCTGAAATCCGGTGTCCAGATGGTGGTATTATCCACCTTGCGGTTGGGCTGGGGGATTTGGTTGTGCAAAGGGCCGGCTGTTCCGCCATAGGTGGGGTTGATCTGGGTGCCAAACTGACCAATGATCGTCCAGATGGAATCTTCACCCAGCCGGTCGAGTTCGACATAATGGTGGCGGCGGACCTGGTGAGTTCTACCTTTGGTCTTGCCGTTCATCTCGGCAGAAAAACCGATCTGGCGGTCAATGCTCTGTTGGGCGCCGAGTGGGTGGTAGGGATTATCCGTGTGTGCTGCAATATTGGGGACTTCATCCACGGGCCGGCCAGGGGCTGCGCCCGCTCCCGGGGTTAGGGCGGTAACTAACATCACAAGGATCAATAGCGTGCCAAAGAGTCTTGCTTTCATCGTTCTGTGTCTCCTGAATCTCTAGGGTATTTTGGTCTAAAAAATATACCTGGATGTTCGCTGGTGTTGATCTTTTTTCTCTTCACCTCCTGAAAGAAAAAGGCCCATAGAGGGCCTTCGGCAGTCTGGCGGTCTGAGCCTGAATTGGCTCAGATCCATGACTTTGCGTCCCCACCTCACAGTGGGTTTGCTCTTTCGGGCTGATACCAGCCTGAGAATAGATTAAAGGTATGTTAAGGGATTTTTGTCCAAATTGCAAGAGATAACTGCAGGATTGATTTTGATACCTTATCCCCCATTAGTTCTATTCATTGTTTTCGGGGTGCTTCTCAATGGAGAGTGTCCATCATGGAGGATAAAAGAAGCAGGGTACCCTCTCAGCCTCCCCGATCTATGATGGGGGAGGTGCCCCTCGCGAAGCACGCCGGCGTCCTCCCGGTGAAGGGGCGGAGGGGGTGAATGGCAGAGTTGTCTTACTTCCCCTCTTGGACACTCCCCGTTTTTCACTTGACAAACTAGAACTAATGTTCTATACTATCTCCGTCCTAACGCGCCTCGCCGATTCTCGCGAAGCACACCGAGCATCGCGTAGCACTCCGAGCGAAGCGAAGGAGATGCGAAGGTGTGGCGGCCTGCGTCACCACAGCCAGCCCATTGGAGAATGTATGCGCAACTACAAACCCACCGGCCGCAAACGCGGCGCCCCCGCTCACAACCAGAACAACCTCAAGCACGGCATCTACTCCGAATACATCACCTCCGCCGATCAGGCCGGCATCGAAGTCATGCCCGCCGACCAGAACGCGGATGAGCTTGCCCTGGCCCGCGTCCGCATCCGCACCTGCATCCGCAAACAGGCGGAAGTTCCCCCCGCTCTCTGGGTCGAGTTGGAGCGGGTCATTGCCTGCTACCTCCGCATCATCATTGCCCTCACCCACAAGAACGCCGTCCTCCGCCTGGAGAAAGGCGAAGACCCCGACAGCCTCCTGAGATGCGCTTTCGATCGCCGGGCAGGAACTTTTACAATCATCGGGATTCCAGGGGAGAAATCAGTCCACTGCCTGCCTCCTCCGCCCTGGGGCAGGATTGAGGCGGAATTGTCCCTCGCAATGACACCCACAAGATATGGGCACCAACTCCCGTTCCATCCGATCAAACCCCATATCTGGCGGTCGGGGAAAATTGAATCCAGGAAAAATAGTTTTATCAATTCAAATCTGGAGAGCGTCCATCATGGAGGCTAAAAGCAGCAGGGTGCCCTCTCAGCCTCCCGGCGAAGGGGCCGGGGGAGGAAATGGCAGAGAGGTCTTACTTCCCCTCTTGGATACTCCCCGCTCAATGTTATCGGTTTCTCTTTCGCTGCCCGGTTATAATTTCTGAAATGCGAGCCAAATTCGTGCTGATCACATTCGCGGTGGCGATCTTCACCGCGTTGATCTATCTTTTTTATGCCCTGCGGCCGGACAGCGCCCGCCGGTGCAGGCCATTGCCTGGATCCGCGACCCCTCCTCCCGGCCTGATCTGCTGATGAAGGCGGGCACGCGCTGTGGAGAGGCTCCCTTCATCTTTCCCACCGATGGGATGGTGGGCTTCTTGTGGGATGATTCTTTCCGCCCCGGGCACCGGCATCAGGGTATTGACATTTTCGCCGGAACGGACGTAAACATCACGCCGGTCTATGCCGCATTTCCAGGTTACCTGACGCGGCTCGGAGACTGGGTCTCCTCGGTCATCATCCGCGTCCCAAAGGACCCGCTGGAGCCCTCGCGCCAGATCTGGGTCTATTACACTCATATGGCCGACCGGAACGGGAATTCATTCATCTCTGAGGAGTTTCCCCCCGGGACCACGGAGAAATTCGTGGCGGCGGGCATGCTGCTCGGATATCAGGGCAATTATTCCGGCGACCCGCTCAACCCTGTGGGAGTGCATCTGCATATCTCCGTGGTGCAGGATGATGGCCTCGGATATTTCAAGAACGAACTGGACATCCGCAACACCTATGATCCCTCACCTTACTTCGGGCTGGAACTGAACGCTGACCAAAATCAGGACCAGATTCCGTTGTGCAACCCCTCATGAATCCTGATCGAGGCGACATGAAAACATACGAACCGCTGGTCGTGCTGGTGACCGGCGCGGGCAAGGGCGCGGGACGCTTAGCGGCAGAGGCCTTTGCCAGCCGCGGCGATCGCGTTGCCTTGAACGATATCGCGCCCAATCGCGTGGAGGCCATGCTGGAGGACTGGCGGGCGCGCGGATGGCAGGGGAAGGCCTATGTGGAAGATGTATCCCGCAGGCTTTCTGCTTGGGCGCTCATCCAGCAGGTTCTCGAGGATTGGGGGCCAATTGATGTGCTCATCAACCACGCGGCGGTGGAGCCCTCTGCCCCATTGCTTAGGATGGACGAGTGGGACTGGCAGCGCACGCTGGAGGTCAACCTGACGGGGGTGTTTATGATGACGCAGCTTGTCGGCCGCGAGATGGCCGCGCAAAAGCAGGGCGTCATTATCAACCTCCTGTCTCTTGACGGGCGTGAAGGCAAATCCAACCGTTCTGCTTATTTGACCACCCAGATGGGGCTGGTCGGTTTTACACGCCAGGCTGCATTGGAGCTGGCTGATAGTGGAGTGAGGGTGCATGCCGTGGGTAAGGGATTGGCGCGCTTTCAAAACGAGGAAGGCCATTTCCCCCATGACTTGGCAGGCGCCATCCTCTATCTATGCAGTTCGAAGGCTGCCGACCTGAATGGGATCATTGTAGACCTGGAATGATTTCCCTCAGCATCGGTGGATCGTCAGAGCAGGCTGAGAAGGCTGCTGAAAGCTGCCAGCATCCAACCTGAAAGACCAATACAGGCCAACCCCACCAGCACCCCTAGCAGCGCGCCAGCGGCTACATCCGAGGCGTAGTGGACTCCCATGGCGACGCGCGCCAGCGAGACCAAAGGCGCCCAGATGCACAGGATAACGGCCAACCAGCCCGGACCAAGGCTCGCGCTCAATACTGCGATCAAAAAAGACCTGGCTGCATGCCCGGAGGGGAAGGAGTGTGGGTCCGTATTGCGATAGATGCCGCCCCATTCGCCTGCCGGCCTCTTGCGCCGTATGCTGAACTTGATCACCAGGACGATCACAGCCAGCAGGGAAATACTGATGAGAACCACAACCGCCCAATCCTTCCAGAAAGGGGAGCCGATGAACCACAGCGCGATGAGCGCTGCGCCCCAGAACCAGGAGTCGCCCGAGTGGGCAAAGAAAATGGCGATGCGTCGCAGCCAGCCTGGTTTTTCCGCCACGCGCAGGCGGGTGGATACTTCCTCATCCCATTTCAGTATGGTTTTAAGCAAGATCAACCTCGGTCCTGGCAAGAAAATCACCCTGTCGGCCTGCAGCGCGGCAGAGTGATTTCATCTGGATAGATTCTGGTTCCACCCGTATTTCAGCTCCGGGCTGCTTCTGGCTGGGGAGCAAGGTCCGCCCGCATGATCTCCAGTTGGTGCGGCTTGTCCACGTCCATGCACGGCTCGGCCTCCTCCCAGACGATGGCGCGCCCGGTGATGCCTATCCGCCTGGTGACGCGCTCGACGGCATCTACCAGAGTCATCCGGCCGAGGGCCAATAGCAGAAGGGTGTCAAAGCCGATGGTGGCAGCCTGCTTGAGCGGGCTCTTGCGGTTGCCTATCAATTCCTCCCACAGATCCAGGTGTTCGGTTGCCATGCTCACATGGGTGATGTTCATATCCGCCCCGCACAGCTGGATGTCCTTAAGTTTGGTGTAGGTTCGGTGCGAATCGGGGAAGCGGGCCTCCATGACCTCGCGTGGGCAGACACCGTAATAAATATCGTCCCGTGTCTGCATGGCGGTCTCGATGAGCCAGTCGATCTGCTCGCCTTTGATGGCCGGGATATCGGAGGAGACGATCAGTACATATTCCGCCGCGGGACGCAGCTCTAAAACCTTGTTCACCCCGGTCACAATATTGGCCAGCATGCGCCCCTGGTTGGACAGGTAATAGACGGGCTTGGAGCAGGTTAAACCGCTTTTGGCGGTCAGGCCGATGATGATCACGTTCTCCACATCCTTTGCCTGGCTCAGCGCGTCCAGCACCCATTGGATCATGGGCTTCCCGCCGATGTCTATCAGCGCCTTCGCTTCGCCTTTGGCATAGGCATACAGGGGATCCTTCGGCTGAGGGATGCCTCCAGCCGTGACAATTGCATCCATTGCGGCTCCTTAATTCCGGTCTGCGAAAAAAGAGATACCTGTCATCCGGCTTGATCTTCGCTCAGTTCAATTCCTGCAACTGAGGTTCCAATCCCAGTTTGTCTATCATCTCGTTCAGTTCCGGCCATGTCAGGGGGCGGCCCTTGCCGGAGGCCGCCACCAATGCGGCTTCCATCATGTTCGTGCCGAAGGAACGACCCTCCAGGACAGGGGTTGTGGTCACAAGATATTTGACCCCGCATTTGCGGAAGAGTTCAACATCCTCCGGCGTGGTGGTATTGGTGACGATCACCTTGCCCTGCATATCGTCCGGCATATGGCTCTTGACATAATGGCAGTCACCCGCGATCACCGTCGCCCATTGATACCACTCGACGAACTTGGGCTTGCGCTCATCCTGTTTTTCGCCGGTCGGATACAACCACTCAAAGGGGAAACGCGACACGATGGGGATCAACACGGTTGCCAGCGTTTTCAGGCTGCCGATCGAACGCAGGGGAATGGGGAGACCCAGGACGAACATCAGGTCGCAGAAAACGGTTTCGAACCCGCATTCCACAAAACTCTTGGAAAGCCCCCAGCGGTCTACACCCGCTGTGACCATCACCTTGCGGCCGTGTGCGTTGATGTAATCGCCCAGCTTTTTATCAATGAAGGCCGGGGCACGGTTCTCGAGCGTGTTCTTCAAGCCCCCGCCATCCACGACCGGGGTCTTCTGGATATAGCGGACGAGTTTTTGCACGGAGTGAAAAGGAAAGAACTTGCCTTCGATGATCGCGCCGAGGTCCGCGCCCCCCACTCCGAAGGCATCCACCTTGCCATCCATCTCCTTGAATTTGAGAGCAGCCGCTTCCATATCGCCGTCCGTGCCGATGCGCTCGATGCTCACCTGCTCGCCCAGCAGATTAACTTCGACGGCCTTGTTGCGTTTGGATGAACCGATGCTGATACTGACCGCTCTCTTCATGGATGGGTCCTCCGGTAATAGAATGCGGAGAGTATACACCCATCAACTCCCCCTGTGAGAGGGAGACCATCCCTGCTGGTAAAGCTGCTTTAGCAATTCCCCCGAGGTCCGGATTGAAGGCATCCGGAAGGCAACATGCTGGATGAAAGCGCGTAATGGTTTGTACGCTTTTTCTCAATGCTCCTCTAGTATAATCCAGCCGGAATAACTTGTACCGCAGCCCTGCCATCATGCAGGCTGAGGTGCCAGTGGAGGTTCAATGACCGAACGCAAGATACGAGTACTGGTTGCCAAGCCCGGCCTGGACGGGCACGACCGCGGCGCTAAGGTGGTGGCACGCGCGCTGCGGGATGCCGGCATGGAGGTGATCTATACGGGACTGCGCCAGACTCCCGAGATGATCGCCGAGGCGGCTTTGCAGGAAGATGTGGATGTGGTGGGGCTTTCGATCCTCTCCGGCGCGCACCTGGCGCTGGCGCCGCGCATTTTGGAACTACTCAAGGCCAATGGCCAGGAGCGCGTCAAAGTATTCCTCGGCGGCATCATCCCCGACGAGGACCTGCCTCGTTTAAAAGAGATGGGCATTACCGGAGTCTATGGTCCCGGCGCTTCCACCGAGGATATCATCCGGGATGTCCGGGCGGCTGTCGTTTCCGGTCAGGAGACCAGTCTTTCGTGAATCTGGCTGCCTCAGTTCTTGCGGGCGACCGCTACGCACTGGCCCGCCTGCTCACCAGGGTCGAGAATGACCTGGAGGATGGCCGCGCCGCGCTGGCGGAATTGTTTCCGCACACCGGCCGCGCCCATCTCATTGGCGTGACGGGCGCGCCTGGTACGGGCAAATCCTCCCTGGTGAACCAATTGGCGCTGCACTACCGTAAGGCAGAGGGCCGCCGCGTGGGCATAGTGGCAGTGGACCCCTCCAGTCCCTTCAGCGGTGGAGCGGTTCTGGGCGACCGCGTCCGCATGCGGGACCTGAGCGGCGACTCCGGCGTATTCATCCGTTCGATGGCTTCACGCGGCTCACTGGGCGGACTGGCCCGGGCCACTGCTGGCATCGTGCAAGTGTTGGACGCGGCCGGATTCGAGGTGATCCTCATTGAAACAGTGGGAGCCGGGCAGGCGGAGGTGGATATCGCCCGCCTGGCTCATACTACCCTGGTGGTGGAAGCGCCCGGCCTGGGCGATGATATTCAGGCCATCAAGGCGGGAATCCTGGAGATCGCGGATATCCTGGTCATCAATAAAGCAGATCGTCCCGGCGTGGAGAATACGGAAAAGGCGCTCAAGTCCACTCTGGAACTGGCTCATCCCATCCAGCACGTATTCCGCCACCACGGGCGGGAAATGACCGCCACCGTCGGAACTTGGAAAGACTGCCTCCGGCTGGGTACCGCCGATCCTGCGGGTCGTCGCAACCGAGGGCAAGGGCATCCCCGAGCTGGCTGCTGCCATTGCGCGGCATGCGGAATATCTGCGCACCAGCGGCGATTGGTCTGCCCGCGAACGGGCTCGGCTGGAGGCCGAGCTGGATCATCTGATTCTCGCCCGGCTGGAGGCTGATTTCCACAACGGCCTTGGTGCGCAGGCCTTTGAGCAAGCCCTGGACCAGATGGTGGACCGGCGGCTTTCTCCCGCGCAGGCCGCCGACTTGCTGCTGAAAGGAGGAATGGCATGAGCATCATATATAGCGGAAATCTGCGCCTGCGCGCGGTGGAGCATGAGGATGTCAGGCTCTTCCTTCAGTGGGTGAATGATCCCGAGGTGACGCGCGGTCTTTCCATGTATCTGCCGATCTCGAGTGTTCAGGAGGAGCGCTGGTTCGATCGGTTGCAGGAACGCGACCTGCACGAAAGGCCTCTGTCCATCGAGCTGCAGGACGGGGACGGCTGGAAACTGATCGGTAACTGCGGCGTGTTTGGCATCGCATGGACGCACCGCAGCGCCGAATTGGGTATTATGATCGGGGATAAATCCGTGTGGAACCAGGGTTTCGGCACGCAGGTGATGACCCTGCTCCTGCGTCATTGTTTCGAGACTCTTAACCTGAACCGGGTGTTCCTGCGGGTCTATGGCGAAAACGCCCGCGCCCGCCGCGCCTATGAAAAGGCCGGTTTTGCGGTCGAGGGCTGCCTGCGGCAGGCCGTTTACAGGAACGGCCGATATGACGATGAATATATTATGAGCGTGCTGCGTTCCGAATGGGACGCCCGCAAATCGGAGGGCTGATGGTGCATAATTCCCATCATGATCTGAAAGTTTATGGGGGAATTCGCATCTATGCCGGGCAGGCTTCGCCGACCCTGGCTCAAAAGGTGGCGGACTATCTCAAGCAGCCGTTGAGCAGCCGCCAGGTCATCCAGTTTCCGAATGAGAACATCTTTGTGAAGCTGGGAGGCAGTGCGCGCGGTCAGGATGTTTATGTCGTCCAGACGACCTCTTCTCCCGTGCACACCAACCTGATGGAGCTGCTGATCATGATCCAGACCCTGCGTCTGGATTCGGCGGCGCGTATAACGGCAGTGGTCCCCTACTTGTGTTATGGCCGGTCGGATAAAAAAGACCAGCCGCGCGTCCCGATCACAGCCCGTTTGGTAGCGGATATGATCGAGATCGCCGGCGCTGACCGCTACATTACGCTGGACCCGCATGCCGGACAGATCCAGGGATTTTTTTCCATCCCGGGCGATGTCCTGACCGCGGTCCATATGATCATCAAATACATGCTCCAGAACCTGCGCCTCCAGATGAACGATCCGGTGACGGTCGCGGTGGACCTGGGCTTTGCCAAAAAGGGACGCAATTTTGCCGCGGCCATGAACACCCCCATTGCCTTCATCGAGAAACGCCGCCAGAACAATGACGCCAAAGCGGAGGCACTGAGCCTGATCGGTGATGTGCGAGGCCGCGATGTCATCATCGTGGACGATGAGGTGGATACCGGTAATTCGATCGTGCAGGCAGTGGACGTGGTGCGGAAGAACGGCGCCCGGGATATTTATTTGGTCTTCGTGCATGCCATTTTGTCAGGCGATGCGGTCGAGCGGCTGGCTGCTTTGCCGCTCAAGCATATCATCACCACGGATACTGTTCCGATTCCACCTGAGAAAATAAAGGCCCTGCAAGATCGTCTTACAGTTCTTTCGGTCGCCGAACTGCTGGGCGAAGTGATCAAGCGTGCTCATGAAGGCCGTTCCGTCGGTGAAATGTTCAATGAGTGAAAGGCCGGGAAGAAGCGCCATCCTTCTTCCCGGATATTGGTCCCGCGAGGCGGGACATTCTGATTGCCATGCCTGAACTTCCTGAAGTGGAAACCATTGCCCGGGCCCTGCGCCCGCTGCTTACCGGCCGCACCATTCTGCGGGCGGACGTGGGTTGGGCGCGCACGCTGGCCATGCCCTCCCCGCCTCTCTTTAAACGCAGGGTTACGGGGCAGCAAATCCTTGAAGTGGGCCGGCGGGCAAAATTCTTGAACTTACGGCTTTCGGAAGATTCACTGCTCATCCACCTGCGAATGACAGGCGACCTTTTATTCCGCCAGGGATCTGAAGAGGAAAAATATGAGCGCCTTCGCTTGTTCCTCTCCGGGCCGGAGGGTCTCCCGGAGGAAGGGGGCAGCCTTGTGTTCAGCGACGCGCGCAAGTTCGGACGTGTATGGCTTACCTCCCAGCCGGAGTTGATCCTGAATGGCCTGGGACCCGAACCTTTCAGCGAGGAATTCACTCCGGTTTGGTTGTATGAGGCCCTGCATCGGCGCAGCAGGCAGTTGAAACCACTCCTGCTGGACCAAACTTTCCTGGCCGGACTGGGTAATATTTATACTGATGAGGCGCTGCACCGGGCGCGGCTGCATCCGCTTAGAGCCTCAAACTCACTCCGGCGCAGGCAGGCGGAGGCGCTCTGGCAGGCAATTCGCTCAGTGCTTGAGGAAGGTATCCATCACAACGGAGCCAGCCTGGATTGGGTATATCGGGGCGGGGACTTTCAGAATCACTTTCAAGTCTATGACCGCGAAGGGCAGCCATGCCCGGTATGTGGTGCTAAAATTAAGCGGATGGTCATCGGCCAGCGTGGAACACATTATTGTCCGCGATGTCAGCGGATGGAGTGAACTATGGAGATCAACACCTGGATCCTCATTGTAGGCGGGTTTGCCGTCATGTTCTTCGGTTATTTTTTTGGATTGATCGAAGGACGGGGGCAGGGATATAAGAAGCGCCAGGACGAGGAAAAATCGGAAGTGAAAGTAGAAGAAGTGCCGACGCAGCCCGTCGCGCCTGCGGTTCCACCGCCGGCAACTGCGCCGGAACGCCCCTCCATCTTGCGATTACGGGAGGAGGCAGGCCGGCTCATTTTGGATCTGGATGGTACGGAACTCGATGACCAGGATCTGTCGCCAGAGCAGCGCCGGCGGCTGGTGGAGGCGGTTACACGACTGCGGCCCTGGGTCGAGGCGCCTGTAAAGGCTCCTGCCCTCCCTGCACCCGCCCGCCACGCCCAGAGCTGTCGCTGCCGCCCCCGTATTGGCTGCCTCTCTGGCAGAGGAACCCCCGGCCAACACCATGCTGGGCCAGATCAGTGAAATCCTGGAGCAGATGATCGAAGGCACCCCCCTCGCTGACCGCGGCATTAAGCTGCTCGAGGAACCGGGCGGAGGGGTCACAGTCGTGGTCGGCGGGGACCGCTATGCTTCCATCGGCGAGGTGACCGACCCTGAGATTCTGGCAGCTCTACGGACGGCCATCGCAAGGTGGGAAAAGAAATATACCCCCGGCCTTTAAGGCCGAATTCCTGATTCCGCTTTACGCTTCTATCTTATGCCTTGCCACAAGGGTGGGGCATTCCACCTGCTCAGCCACTTCGGCGGCCACGTTGGGCGCATACATTTGCCTGAGGGAGTGCGTGCTGAAGGGTGAACCCATACATACCAGGTCATAGTCGCCTGAATGTACCTCGGTCAGGATCTCTTCCACGATGGTCCCCTCGCGGATCTTGAGGGTGGCTTCCAACCCCTGGCCCTGGGCAAGTTCCAGCCCGGCGCGCAAAGCCCTGCCCGGCAGCGTATCCGTTTCCGCCAGGTGTTTGGCGCCTTTTTTGATCTCCTGCGAGCTGGGATAGTTTAATTCCATCGGAGGAATCACATGCAGGAGCGTGACCCGGGCGCGAATCAACCCGGCCAGCCGCATGGCGAGGTTCTCGGCCGTGATCTCATATCCCAGGCCGCCTACACAGATCAAAATGCTTTTGGGAGGCAGGCAGGCCTGGGGAACATATACGATGGGTCCAGTGATGGATTCGATCAGTTGATGGATGGAACGGCCCTGCAGCATATGCCGGATCTGCGGGCGTCCGAACGAGCCCAGAACGGTGATGAAATCGGCCTGGGCCGCTTTGCGCGGGATGATATTCTCCGCACTGCCGTTCTGGATATCCAACCGGTATTCCACTCCGTTGCGGTTAAAGACCTCCACCGCCTGGCTGAACATTTCCTCCAGCGGGTGGGGATCGTCAATCTGCAATTGATTGCTCTTCTCGGTCACACCCAGCAGGGTGACCGGCAGCTTAAGCACCGAACCGAGCCATGCACCGTATTCCAATGCCGGCAAGGTGCCCGCAAAGCCATTGGTGGCGATCAAAACCTCCATAAGACACTCCCTTAGCGGAACAGAATGACGCCCAGAATGCCTGCGCCCAGCAGCACAAAGGGCGAGGGAACCTCGAAGTACAAGGCAATGCCGCTCAGGACGGCGATCAGCAGGACGCGGCGGTCCACTTTCTTCTTGCTGGTCGCACGGTAAAGATTCCAGGCTACAATCACGATCAAGGCGGCTACTGCCGGGCTCATGCCTCGAACAAAGCCTTGCAGCCAGTTCTCGTGTTGGAACTTCTGCAGCACCGAGGCCACGATCAGCATCAAAAATGTAGGGGGAATGATGGAGCCCAGCAGGGCGGTGAGCACGCCGGGGATGCCGCCCGCGGCGAAACCCACGAACATGGCCAGCTTGAGCGCCTCGCTTCCGGGAAGAAAGTTCGAAAACCCCACCGCCTCTACGAATTGAGCCTCGGTCATGATCTTTCCCACGGCCTCCTTATAGAGCAGTCCGACCGAAGCCGGGCCTGAGGGGGAAAGTACATTGACCTTGAGAAACATCCAGAGCAGGCTTACCCAGACCTTAAGCGGCGGTTTGTTCATGTGAGGAACAAGGCCCCGATGAAACCGGCGATGACAATGACCAGCCGCTCGGGCGCGTTCAGGAACATGGAGGCCAGGCTGATGATGGCGATCAGCCAGCCCACCGGGCCGGTGTTGCCGCCTTTTTCAAAGATCTTCCACGCTGTGAACAGCATTAGCACGGAGATGGCGGGCGTCAGTCCTTCGATGAAACTGCTGACCCAGGCCTCCCGGCGGATGCGGTGCAGCACCGTGGTGATGCCGAGGATGATGATGGTGGGGGGAAGGATGGATGCAACCAGCGCCACCAGTCCGCCAGGGATACCGGCCACCGCATAGCCCACGTACATGGCGAGCTGCAGGGCGTCGCTGCCCGGCAGCACCGAGGAAAGCCCGACGGCCTGGATGAACTGTTCGTTGGTTACCATGCTGCCGACGGCTTCATGGTAGAGCAGCCCCACCGAGGCCGGCCCGGAAGTGCTGAGCAGGTTGATCTTTATAAACGTCCAGAAGATGTGCAGAAGAATATCCATTAAGTTATCCCACCGGTCCAGTTCACTAAAGAGTTTTTACGAGATAGTATTTCCCACGTTCAAAACCGCGCTCCAGATAGTAACCGCGCGTTCCAATGGCCGAGATCACTGCCAGGCGCGCGAAGCCGCGCTGCGCGGCGACCCGCTCCGCGAATTCGATCAGGCGCGTCCCCAACCCTGCATGCTGCGCGGCCCCGGCTTGTTCCGTCCCCACAGGCAGGGATTGCCCGTACACATGCACCTCGCGGATCAGCGCCGCCCCATGCAGATCGTCCAGACCGGTCTGCGGAGAATCCGGGCCGGGCAGGGATAAACGGATAAAGCCGGCTAACCGGTCATCCGGCGTAACGAAGGAGAGAAAGTGTTCCTCCGCTGCGCCGGCGGGGTAGGTCATGTCCTCCAGCCTTAGTGCAGAAGGATCGACTAGCTTGCCGCGCACTTCGCGGCAGCGCACACATTCGCAGCGGGTGCCGCGCCTTTGCATCTCGGCGTGGATATCCTGCCTCAGGCTGGTGCGGCGGTTCCCCTCGACCACATGCGTGGAGGGAATATCGCGGATGACCCGGTTGACGCGGCAGTAGCGCGGGATGGTCGGCTTGATATCGGCGATCAGGTCGATCAGTTCCTCGGTTGTGTACGGTGTGAACTCGCCTCTCTGCCAGTATTCGTAAAGCTCCGCATTGGCCAGCAGTTGGTTGGGATAGATCTTGATCTCATCCGGGCAGAGCCCTTCCCACAGCCGGGCAAAATCTTCGCGGTCTGAGATGGGGGTGGCGCCGAGCAGGTTGGGCATCCAGTGCAGGACGATCTTGAAGCCCGCCGCGCGCAGCAGGGCTGTCGCGCGCCGCGTGGTCTCCACATCATGCCCGCGCTTGTTCATCTCCAGGATGCGGTCATCCAGGCTCTGCGCGCCCATCTGCACTTTGGTCACGCCCAGGTGACGCAGCCAGCGCACCTCGTCCGGCGTGATCTCATCGGGCCGGGTCTCGATGACCAGCCCTACATTGCGGTGGCGGCGCCGATTCATTGATCGCCTGGGCCTCGGCCAGATCCGCCGAGCCGGTCTCATTCATCGCGTCGAAGCAGCGCTGGACGAACCATTCCTGATAATCCCGCCGGTAGGAGGACCACGTGCCGCCCAGGATGAGCAGTTCGATCTTGTCGGTGGGATGCCCGACCGATTCCAGCGAGACCAGACGCGACGCCACCTGCGCGAAGGGATCGAAATCATGCTCCACGCCGCGCATTGCGCCGGGCTCATCGGGCAGATAACTCTTGGGCATGCGCACGTCGGTGGGGCAGAAGATGCATTTGCCGGGACAGGGATAGGGCTTGGTCAGCACGGTGACAGTGGTCACGCCTGAAAGCGTGCGCACCGGTTTCATGCGGATGCGCTCGAGCAGGGCGGTGTCCTCATGGATTATTTGCTGCGCCACCATCTCCTGGTAGGCGCCGACCAGCATGGATTTACTGAGATAACCGCCCCCCGGCAGCGGATAGGCGCGCAGGGATCTCATGACCTCAGCTCCCTGGCGGATTTCCTCCAGAACATGCCGGGCCAGCTTGAGCCGGTCGGGGGTTAATTCCTGCCGGATGCGCCATTTCTGCTGGCGTTCGGTAAGATTCATGGGCAGGATTATACCCGTTATAATCCCTGCATGGATTCGACCACAGCCGGCCGTTTGGTGGAGCTGAACCGGACTTTTTACGAAGAGTTTGGGGAATCTTTCTCTGCCACACGAGGGCGGTTGCAGCCGGGCGTTCTGCGCCTCCTTTCCACCCTTCATGGGGAGGAATCCGTGCTGGATCTGGGCTGCGGAAATGGAGAATTGGCCCGGGAGCTGGGGCGCAGGGAGCATCGCGGCCGCTATCTGGGCTTGGATTTCAGCCTGCCGCTGCTGCACGAGGCCCAGTCCCGCCCTCCGGGGATCAAAGCGGATTTCCTGAAGGTCGATCTGACCCGGTTATCTTCCATCGGCCGCCTGCCGGTCTCGGGAGATTGGTCATTCGTGGGGTGTTTCGCTGTTCTGCACCACATTCCCGGGGAAAGCCTGCGCCTGGATTTTCTGCGAACCGTGCGCGGGTGGATGGAGCCTGGCGCGCGTCTTGCTCTTTCCAACTGGCAGTTCCTCAACAGCCCCCGGTTGAGGGCGCGCATCCAGCCCTGGGACATCGTGGGCTTCTCTGATGCGCAACTGGATCCCGGCGATGCACTGCTGGACTGGAAACGCGATGGCGCGGGCTTGCGTTATGCTCATGCCTTCAGCGGGGAGGAATTAATCTCTCTGGCTGCGAAAACCGGCTTTGTAGTGACGGATTCGTTTTTATCAGACGGCGAGGGGGGAAACCTGGGCTTGTATCAGATCTGGCAGGCGCACTAACTCTGAAACAAAAAGAGGACGGTCCATTCGGGCCGTCCTCTTTTCTATAGTCAAAAGTTTGTCAGCGGTTCTGAGAAGGATCAGCTCGCAGGCGCCGGGCCAGCAGGATGACCACAACAAGCGCGAGTGCCATGACCACCAGACCGGGGAACCCGAATTCATCGGCGATACCCGTGCCCGGAAGAGCGCTGGAGGTGGGAATGATGGTCTGCTGAGCCATGACCGCCTGGGTCAGCGCGGCAGCCACTGTGGCGGTAGCCGGGTCGGTGGTGGGCGTCGAAGGAACCAGTGTCGGGCTGGGTTGGGCTACAACGGGCGTCTGGGTGGGCGGTAGCGTGGCAGTGGGCACGATCTGTGCCTGGAAGGTCGCCGTCAATGCACCCCCGATCTGGGCTGCCTGCGTGGACTGCGCGCTGGTGACCTGCGCCTGGCGGGCAAGCTGCTGCGGTCGGAGGATCAACACATATCCGGCAATGCAGGCCAGCGAAAGCAGCACAATGGCGCCGAGGATTCCTGCGGCGATCAAGAAGGTGCGGTTGCTGTTTTCTTCCGGGGGGGTGGCGTCAAAGTTGTTATCATTGCCTTCGTACATGGATCACTCTCCTGTTTGTCAGTGTGCCATTTTGAGGCTGCGCCGCGAAGCGGGGCCGGGTATTGCTTGGGTTTCGCAGTTCGATCCCCGAAATGACATGAATACATTATCCCACAACTTCAAGATTAACAAGAGGTACAACAACCGTCTCGCCGCTTTCCATCTTCACTTCTGCGGCAGGGGCGCGCAGGCCGCTGGTCATCAGCGTGTTGCCAGGCGGGAGGGAGACGATCGTACCGATACCGCCCATGGAGGGAGGCCGGCGCATGCGCACGCTCTGGCCGGCGGCGAAGGGCTCCGCATCTACAGGCTCCGCCGGCTCCTGCGATATGGGCAGAGGGATGAAGACCTCGGGTCGTGAACCGGTCCAGCGGTCAAAGGATTCGGCGTTGAGCGTTACTTCGCGCTGGACATTGGTGCTGAGCAGGCGATAAGCCGCCGCGTTCATGGGCAGCGACCCGAATCCATCGGTGAGCAGGATCGGGAAGCGTGCCTGGCTGGCCTTGGGGAGCAGCGCCGGGTCCATGCTGGAAAGAATGAGCCCTCGCGCGGGCAGCTCAGCAGCCGCCTCCAGCGATTCAACATCGCGGCACGTTCCGCCAAGGATGATGGAGCCGCGCATGCCCACCTCAAATCGCGCGGGCGTCAGCACCGACTCCGGAGTCTCAGCCGTATTGACCAGCAGGCCGGTGTCCATGCGGCCGTTCCCCCAAAGGCCCTGGATCAACGAACCATAGTTGCGGATCACCACACCCCGATCGGCGATCACCTCGACGACCGTGCCGGGCATGCCAGCCCGTACCTGGAGCGTGGTCTCAGCGGTTTCCAAAAGAACCTGCCCGCCTCCCACCGCGATGACGCGGCCGGCTTTGGGGGTGCGGATGGTACGGGCAAACATCCCGCGTCCCACGGCAACCTCAGCTCCAGCAGCGAGCACGTCCCCGATCTTGCAGCGGATGAGCTTGTCTGCGGCCGCGGGGGCAAGACGTAGGGGCGTGGAGACATCCACGAGAACGTGTTCACGCGCCCAGGCGGCCTGCGCGACCACATCCGTGGGGCTGACCTTCTGGTTAAGGCGCGCCAGAACCGTGCCGGAGACCGGCAGGACCCGCTCGCGCAGGATTGTGGTGAGAGGCATAATGTGCAGGATCGGAGCCAGCATCGTTTCAGCCTCCCAGGGTCCAGTTCCAGTTTTTGATCAGGTCGCGCCTCCGTCCGGAGTCCTGCGGGAGGGAAATGGGGCGCCCGCGTCCGTCGAATACCACGCCGAGCGAGCCCCCGCTGACGGTGACGGTGGAACCGCGGCCCGGGCCAAAGCCAACATCCGTCCGTCCAATGGGGTGCAATTCCAGGCGGCCCGTTTGTCCTCCGGGAAGCGGCAGCAATTCGAGCGTGCCGAACTTGACTTCGCAGCGCGCCTCGGTGCTGTCTTCATAAGTCAATTTGGCTTGCAGGATCGGCGTCCCATAGGAGGTAGCAGCAATGGCGGAGACCACTGTGCCAAGGCTCAGGAAGGCCCCGGATTCAAGCACCTGGACAGGCAGCAGGGTATTGCGTCCAGCCGCCGCGCCGAGCACCGGCAGCAGATTGTTCTGGTCCAGGATGACCGTGGTCAGCCCCACAGGCTGCAGGGCATCCAGCAGGAGCAGCAGGCTTTGCCCGGGTGTGGGCGCGTTCGAAAGAGTTCCTCCGCTGGCGAGGATGGGTTCAAAGAGCGGCAGCAAGCCGGGCCGGAGCGCAGCGGCGCTGCGCGGAAAGTCGCGCCGGGCTGCCTGCATTGCCAGCGAGAGGGCCTGCCTGGCAATAGCCTGTGAGAGGGCATGATCTTCGCGCGTGGCAGGGATGGCTGCCGGATAAAGGGCTTTCTGATAGAGATAATCACGCAGGGTGGCGGGCGACAGGTCCATGGGCGACCAGGTCAGGATATTTTCCAGCGAGGTGTAGTTCAAAAGGCCGGGGAGGTTCTCGCCCAGGCCGAACTGGGGGTAAACGCCCAGGGTGGATTTGTCTTTGAAGCCCGCGGCGATGACCGCTGCCGCGGCTCCCAGGTCCACCGTCAGGATGCCCTTGCTGGAGCCGTATACCTTGCTGAGGAAGCGCATCATCCGGCCGGTGGCATAACCGGTGGGGAGAATGTGTCCATGAGACCATGCGTCCAGCACGTCGACCCCTTTGATCTGCTTGCGGCGAATATCCACGAACAGCCGTGCCAGTTCCCGCTCAGCAGGATCCAGATCCTCAGTCTCCAACGATGGGCGGATGTTGGGGCTGATGCTGAGCGTGGGGGTCAGGTGACCAAGCTGGCTTTTGACCTCCGCTTCCATCTTCTGATTCCCGGCGAAAAGGATTGCGGGTCTCTGCTCGGCGGGTGTCAGGTAAGTAGCAAGACCGATTGGTTCCAACATTTTCAGGATGGAGCGCGAGGCTCCGCCGTCCGTGCCGCCGGTGATCACCACGATATCAGGCCGCAGGCGCAGCAAGCCGTCGATCAATTCATCGGAGCGGCGATGGTCCTGCAGGCTGATGCTGTCCACGATGCGCGCATACATCGTTTCGGTCAGCCGCCGCGCCAATTCCACCGAGGCATCCGGCAGCAGGCCGGCCACAACTGCTTTTAGCACAGGCCCGGCGGAGAGGGTGGCAACAAAATCATCCACACCGGAACCGTCTGCCTGCATGGGGGTAAGTAGTTCGCCATCCGGGTCCAACAGCCTGCGCCCGGTAATGGTTTCCAATGATCCGATTGCGCTGCGCACACCTGCCAGGATATCCTGATAGGGGGCTTCGGCGGTGGATGGCGCCTGGGCGGTGGAAACCAGCCGGTATTCGCCTTCCACTACATCGAAAAGAACGGCGTGCGTGGTGGCTGCGCCGATATCAACTGCCAGGAGGGAATCGCCTTCGACCAGGGATGGTGACATAATTTAGAAGGATGAAATGAAATTCGACAGGGATGCGATGCGTTCAATGAACGCGGTCAGGGAGGCAAGGATGACTCCCGCGAAGAGAGTGCCCAGAGTAATGGCGATGAATATCCGTCCAACCCAGGCGAGACCCTCCAGCGCGCTGAAGCGCCGGACCGAGCCATCCGGCCGGGTGCGGGCATTGAAATGAAAATAAGCCAGGCTGGTAACCGTTCCCGCCAGGATGAACGTGCCGCTCCACAGGCCCTCCAGGGGGCTGGCATACTGGCTCAGATTGTAGGAGTCCATGGCAGCAAAGGTTTGAGGAAAGAGCGTCCCGATGACCGCGCCTCCCACCGTCACTGCCGCGCTGACCCCTGCGATGTACGCAACAGCCGGCGTGCCGAGGAAGCTCAGGCGCGGCCAGATCTTCATGAGCAGCAGGCCAGAGAGCAGGAGCGGGAATGCCAGCAGCGCTTTTTCCATCAGCGTGCCGGTTAGCAGAGGATAAATCAGGCGGGGATAGATCACCTGCCACATGGCGACCGCGGCTACATAACCGGCCGCTACACCCACGAAGATAAAGGTCCCGATGCGGAAGAGGGGATTATCGCCCAGCAGGTAGCTGAAGATCAGGATCGTAAACAGGAAGCTCAGCGCGCCGGTGATGAGGTCGATGTAGCTCATATTATTGCGCCTCCCCGGATGCGCGTTCCCGCAGGCCGGCGATCAGGCTCCATGCTGCACCGAGCGAGATCAGGATGATCGCCAGGATCAACCCGGCATTGTAGGCATCCCAATAGCGGCGGGCAAGACCGGGACGACCGGCATTGTTCTGTTCCAGGACAGCAGCATCGAACAGCCCGCTGACCAACCCGTTGATCTGGCCGGAATGATAATAAGGCTGGAGCATCGGTCCGGCTTGCGCGCTGGATACAACGACGAAGGCGCTGCCGGTATAGAGCGGACCAGCCTGTTCGATCCATGTGCGGCCGCCGTCAATGCTGTCGGTGAGCACGAGAATGGCTGCATAATCTGAAATGTTCTGTGGAACCGATACGGGTTCCGGTGGTTCTGCCAATGGCATGGCCAGCGCAGGGTTTTGCGCAAAACCGCGCACACCGCTCAGGCCGCCGGGGAGATATCCGAGGTTGAGGCGATCCTGGTAGGCAAGTTCGCCCAGGGGTCCTGCAAAAAGCCTGTCGGCGAGGGCCGAACCGGTAGCCGAGGTGGATATCAGGGTCAGTTGCGGGTGCCCGCGCACGATCAGGTGGTCGAGCAGGGGGGCGGCGGCCGCTTCCATCTCACCGGCCAGGGAGGGCTCGTAATCGAACACAACCAGCACCGGTGAGCCGGCAGGAATGGACTCGACGGCCTGCACTGCGCTCACCGTTTCGGCAGGCCAGCCGGCAGGCAGCGGCGTAATGGCTGTGCCGGCAAAGACTGCGCCTAGCAGCACAATGAAAAGGAGGAGGCCGATTGCGAGGCGCAGACCTCTCTGTTCAGAAAGCCGCGGGGCCAAGGCCATCGGCACGGGGTGGGTCTCCGATTCCAGGATCTGCTCAAGCAAGGCCCCATGGTCTTGCTGTTCTCCGGTAGCCGTTAGCTTGAAGGATTGGGCCTTGGGTTTACTGGCCGCGCCCAGATAAGGCATCGAGGGGAGCACACCGCGCAATCCGGCCAGTACACCCTGTGTTTCCATGGGCTCTTCTTCGCCGGCGGTTCCGGGGCCAGGCATGGTGGCCTCCACCGGGCGCATTGCCTGTACCCAGCTAGGCAGGTTGGCGGGAGAGAGAGGCTCAGCCGGTTCGGTGGGAGTTGGCGCGGCCGCGCTTTCGATGCCGGAGGATGGAGTGGCTTCGGACAACCATTCGGGGACGTTTGTGAACAGGGTGTTCAGATCCCCTGCAGAAAGCGTTTCACCGGGCAGCGCAGGCCGGGTCTCCTCTGGAACCTCAGAGCCTTCAGATGTCTCTGGTTGCTCTGAAACAGGCGTCGCGAATGTGCCCAGATTAGCCAGCCAACCGGGCATACCGGCCGGCTCACTATCTTTGAGCGGCTCCTGAGCAAAGGGTTCTTCCATTTCTGCGGGAGTATCCGGTATGTTCGCGGGCGCGCCTGATAACCAATCCGGTAGGCCGGATTCGGCGGCCAAAGGCTCCTCGTCCACAGAGCTGGAAGTCTTCATCCAGTCCGGTAGTTCGGCTTCCGTTTCAGGGGCAGCCAGAGATTCGGGTGTTGCATTTTTCAGCCAGTCCGGCAGTTCCACGTCCAGCGGAGAAGCAGAAACGGGTTCCTGTTCGGCAGGAGGCTGGGCCTCCGTGCTGGCTTGGATGAACCAATCCGGTTCGGCTGGCTCCTGGAAAGCCGGCGTGGAAATCTCTTCCTCAGGAGACGGCATGGTCTCCTGCACATCTTTCAACCAATCAAGTTTGGTTGCATCTTCCACCGGGGGAACCGCATCACTGCCGGGCTGCGAAAGCCAGTCCATCGAGGCGGGTTCCTCAAAGGCCGGGGCGGATGGCTGTTGAACGGAAGAAGGGGGTTCAGGCTCGCGAAGGTTTCTCAACCAGTCGAGGCTGCCGGACGAAGGCTCAGCCGGTTCTAACGGAGCCGGTTGCTCGGCTGCAGGCAGTTCCGCCTCGGGCCGCAAGTCCTTGATCCAATCCGGCAAATCAGCCGGAGTCATCGGAGTTTCCAGCCCGGAGATCGGGGTCTCCATGGATGTACCAGAGGACCAATCGGTCAACCGGGATTCATCGGAGGGCGATGGTGGTGCGGCAGGCTGCTCGGGCTCGGAGGTCTCGGAAGATAGATCCTTCAGCCAATCCGGGATGCCGGAAACTGGCGGGGGAGGCGTAGAGAGCCAATCCGGTGTTTCAGCTTCAGGTGCTGAGGGGGATGGGGCTTGAGCCTCCTCAGCTTTCAGGCTGTTCAACCAATCGAGGACAGAACCCTCTTCGGCAAGAGGAGTTTGAGCCGGTCCTTCAGGGGGTTGAGGGGCGTGTTCCTCGGATTTAGGCGCGGCAGCCTGCTTGAACCAGTCCTGCAGGTCATCCACTTTGTCTTCTGGCGGTTCAGGTTTTGAGAGGTCGGAGAGCCAGGATAGATCGTTCTTCGGCTCTTCCGAAGGCGGCTGCGTGGAGGATTCCTTTTCAGGCTCGGGCTCTCTAAAATCGTCGAGTTCCACCCGCCGCGAGCCTGTAAATTCTGGAGTCTCTTTCTTGTGGCTCTTCTCTCCGGTGATGCCTGCCAGCCAGTCGGGGACTTCGTCTTCCTCGTCCTGACCGGCCTGTGAGGCCAATCCCGCCAGCAGATCTGCATCTGCGCCGAATGGGTGGGTATCCTTCATAGATGGGTCCCCAACCTCATCAGTGTCACCTTGTTCGCGCGATTTTTCCCTGGCATTCCGCAGCCAATCCGGCAGGATGGGTTCCAGTTCCGAGGTCACTTTCTTGGTCGGCAGCTGGCCGGATTGGATGGGAGCATGCAGCGAACTACCGCATTGTGAACAGGTATCGGCATCGGGGGGATTCATCTGCCCGCAGACCGGGCACTTCAGATCTTCCATGATTATTTACCCCCGTACGGCCGGTCCAGGGCGAGCAGGACGCGCAAGCCTGTTGTGAGACTGCCCAGGGCGACACCGATCAGGATGCCGCGCGCCCCGCCCATTGAAAGCACCTGAGTGATCCACGGGCGAAGCGTATCACCGAGAAGCGGGATCTGACCAAAGGGAAGGGAGAGCGAGCCGATGAGAACCAGCAGGGCGGTTACCAGGAAAGTGATGCTCATCACGCCCGCGCCGCGCCGCAGCATGTGGATGGCTGCAAAGAGCAGGCTCACGCTGATGATGGCCATTAGAGAAGCCTCCACCGGCATGATAACGCCGTTGAAAAGCACCTGAATGGCGGGATGGCCGGGCTTGAGGAACAGCGCAAAAACGAAGGTGGCAAATAATGACAGAAGCAGAAGCGTGCTGTACACTCCTCCCTTGCCGCCAGCACGGATTTTGCTTCCATGCACCCAGACCAGGTTGAAGACACCTATCAGGGCAGCTACCCCTGCCAGGATCATAGCCCAATCCAGCAAGACAGCCTGCATGCCGCTCAGCGCGGGTACAAAGTAACCGGCGAGCACGAGCAAACCGATGGCAATGGCGATGGCCGCGCCGATGATCTTCATTGGATCACCCCCAACAGTTTCAGAGCAGCTCCGCCAAGCAGGAAGACGATCAGCAGCCAGCGCAGGATGTCTTGCAGTGTCAGGCTGGCCGTCTGAGATGGGTCTCCGCTGAGGTACGCGCCTGCGGCGAACAATTCCTCGCCGATCAGCGGTTCCTGCGATGAGGCGAACAGAATGGATTGCGCCGCGAGATCATCCGTGGCACCGATAACGGGAGAACCGGCACGCTGTGCCGCATCTGTGATCAATGCCACTTCGGATCCGAATCCGCCAAGCAGCAGGTTCGCAGCGACGCTCTCATCGCTGACCACAGGCATGGCACCGGCAGCATAGGAGAACGGCGTAAGTCCAGTCAAGCGCCCTGTGGTGGATTGATAGAGATCACCGGCAGCCGCAGCCTCATAACCGGCCTTGAGCGTATCCTGTGTAAGCAGGACGAGGGCAGGGTCGCCTGTGGTGGCTACCGGTGGAAGGTCACCAACAGATGTTCGCTCGGTGAGATGGCGCAGCATGGAAAGCCCGGCCAGTGAAACGCCGCCGCGCGGGGTCAGCAGGCTGCCGCGTCCGAGCGAGACATGCAGCCGTGTACCTTCTTCAATACTGAGTCCGATGGCACGCTGCAGGCGTGCAAAAGCTGTGATGGGGCGGAAGGTGCGGGGGGCCAATCGTTTCAGATAGGTGAGGGCAAGCAGGATAAAAATAGATAAAAGAATGACCAGCAGTTCAATCATGAGATTGTCCCGATTGAAGGAGGGCGATGAAATCGTGCAGCTCATCCTCGTCTTCCAGGGTGCGCGCCAGCGGGTCAGCCCACTGGGGGCCCAGGAAGGAACGGCCAAAATAAAGCGCCTGCGCACCGAGCAGGGTTAAAGGCCCTCCTGCTTCAAGCGCCCAGGCGGTAAATTGATCGATATGAAATCTTCGCAGCAGTGAGGCCCAGCGGGGCCATGCCTCGCGCATCTGCATAGGGAGAGTATAGCATAACTTTAAGGTTCGACTATGCGAGGCCGGTTGCAGGTGGATTGCAGTTTAAAAGGGGCTTATCATGGTCTTTTGAGCAAGCGGTCTTGCGGCAAGGCCTGCACCGTACGCCCGAGGAAACCGACCATCGTCTCTGCCATGCACAGGGAGTTATAGACAGCCTCTTGCGCGGCTTCGATCGCAGCCAGAAAGAGAGGCGACATCGCGGCATTAGGCACTTCGGGATAAGCCCAGACGCGGCTGCGCCGTGAGGGGGTCCGGCGGACCTCCTTTGCAGTGGAAAAAGCGATCACGTAATCTCCCGATCCGTCGCTCATGGCTGCCCCGGTGCGCGCCAGCCCGGCCAGACCGCGCCGCGCCAGCCGCGTAAGGTTGCGGTCGGACAGGGGTGCGTCCGTTGCGAGGATAATCATAATGGAACCATCAGGCGAGAGGGTCTCACTCTCATCTTTCGCATGGATTGGCTGCCCCTCCACCTGCAAGATGCCGCCAAAGTTGGACTGCACAAGAACCGCGACAGTGTACGGACCGCCATCCGACTCGATAATTCGCGAACTGGTGCCGATGCCACCCTTCCAGCCGAAACAGATCGTACCTGTCCCCGCGCCCACGCAGCCTTCCTCAACCGGGCCTGAGGCTGCGCTCTCTATGGCTGAAAGAACATGCTCCTTCGTGACCGCCATCCTACGGATATTGTTGAGCAGGCCATCGTTGGTCTCTCCGACCAGCGGGTTCACGCTGCGGACCTCTTCACAGCCCTTGCGCGAAAGCGTCCATTCGATGAGCGCCTCGGCCGCGCGAGGCACAGCCAATGTGTTGGTCAAAATGATCGGGGTTTCGATCTCCCCCAGTTCCTGCACCTGCGTCGAGCCGGCCAGCTTGCCGAATCCATTGCCAACGGCAATACCGGCAGGGACGCGTTCAAGGAATGGGTTTTCCTCATGGGGCAGGATGGCCGTGACGCCTGTGCGGATATCCTCGCCCTCGATCAGCGTTGTGTGTCCCACGCGCAGCCCCGGGAGGTCAGTGATCGCGTTCCATTTCCCTGTGGGCAGTGTGCCGGGGATCAGGCCCAGTTCACGGAGGCGTTTTCGTGGGATTTCTATTTCCATGGGTGAGACCTCCAGCGTGGAACAGCGCGAAAACTGCTATAAGGAAGCCGGCCGGGGCATTGCCTGAATGCGCATGACATGCCTGTCCACCGCGCCAAAGCGGTATTTATACTCCTCATCGCCGCGCATAAAGTCAAACTCACTGCGGCCGTGATCCGCTGCCCACTGGAGCGAATAGGCCAGCAGGACCCAGCCCGGCGAAAGATCCATGAAGCTCCGGTCCACGCCGGAGTTGTAACCCCACAACTTGTTAAGGTAATCAAAGTTCAAGGAGGCCGCGGCCTTTTGCCCATCGATCTCGAGGAAGGCCAGCCAGAGCCAGCTCTGTTGAAATGCAAGCCGGATCGTGCGGCGCATCTGCTCGCGCATGGGCGGGGTGAGGAACGCGGCCTTGTTCGCGTCTGCCTCCATGAGTTTAAAGAAGGCATCGATCTCAGCCTCGAGGCTGGAAGCCTCAGTCGCCAGGTACCAGCGGACGCCGCGATTGCTTTCTTCGGCGCGCCGGACTTTCCGGCGGATCTCATGCCTCTGCTTTTTGTCCACACCGGCAAGATATTCTTCGTAATTGCCGGGCAGCAGGATGGCCGGGGTGGGACGATAGATTTCCCGCGAAAAATCCCAGCCGCGGCTCGCGGCCTCCGCCTGTAGTGCAGGGATGGTCGGTGAGCCCTCGGGGACGTTATACCAATCTAGGGCGCGCCATTCCTCGAGATGCTGCGTTTGCAGGAATTCCAGCAGCCCGCTGAGAAAGCGCTGCAGATCGGCTTGGCGCACGATCATGTCCAGGTAATCGGAGATCTCAATGCTTCCCACCAGCAGCAGGGCAGAGCGGCCGTCATATTCGGCGAGGAACAGAGGGGCGATCCCTGCCAGGCGGCCTTCCTCGCGCGCCGAGACGAGGAACAACCGGGCCTCGGGCCACTCGCCTCCGCCGCGTGTCTCCCACCATGTATGCAAGTACTCGTAATAAAGGAATGGGACGTTGCAAAGACTTTCGGCTACCAGCGCGTTCCACTCGCGGGGATCCAGGGTTGTGAAATCATCGTGAACTTGAAAATCCATTGCGTTCCGGCTTGGCTGTCCCTTCCAGAGAGGATGTCGGGCGAATTTTACCAGTATAATGATAGTCAAATCCCTTTCATTCTCCATGATGTGATGCCAACGTGCAACTTGATCTAACCCTCAGCCCCCTCTATCGCATCCACGGTCAGGAACCCGCCTCTTTCCCCGGCGTGACGGCAGCAGCGCCTCCGCGCAAATCCGCCCGCGGCCGGGAACAAGACCGGCTGGCGCTCCAATTGCTCCTGACCGGTAACGCCAGTTTCTCGGTCAATGAGTATGCACAGCTTGCCGGGCTGGCCGCGGAACGCTTCCATCAATCCTCCGGTCCGCTGACATCGGCGCTGCGCGCGGCGGCCGATGCAGTGAACAATGCGCTGCTGGAACGCAATCTTTCCACCAGCGGGCGGGGCCAGTATGCCATCGGCTGGCTGGCGCTGATGGCGCTGCGCGAGAACCACTGCACGCTGATGCTCTCCGGCCCGATGCATGTGTTCTTCCTGTGCGAAAAGCCCCATCACATTTTTGAGCCGGCGTTATCAGGGAGAGGCCTGGGAGTTTCACAGTCCCCGGCGCGCTACTTCACCCAAACTGAACTGAAACCCGGCGACCGCATCTTAATCACAGGCAAGGTTCCTCCGGCATGGAACTCCACGCTTGTGGAGGCCGTACCGGCATCCCTGGATGTCACCCGGCGGCGTCTACTGGGGCTGACCGGCGAGGATGTGCATGCGGTATTGATGCAGGTGACAACAGGCACCGGCCACGTGACGCTCCTGCAAAGCGGGAATGAACGTGCCCAGCCGCTTCCGGTGGCGCAACCGGCTTCGGCGGCACCGGTGGCCGCGGATACCCCGGCTTCTCCCGCCCCCTCGTTGGCAGCACCCGCCGCAGCGGAACCCGGTCCCGAGGCTTCGGCTTATTCCATTCCCTCCCAAATCCCGGCTGTGGAGGCAGTTGAAGCCGCCCCTGCCGAATTACACGCCGGCGCGCGTGAGTTTCCGCCCTCCATCCCGCGCCTCAGACCAAGGGAGGAACACATCAAAACCCCTGAGGCCGCCAAACAGGCATTCGACGCTGACCGCGTTCAGGTGACGCGCCGGGCCGCAAAGGCCGCGGTCGGCGGGATGCACGCATGGAGCACCGGCCAGCAGCGTTTCAAGGATTGGCTCCGCCGCTTCCTTCCCAGGCTGTTCCCCGGAAATGAAGCCGGTGAGAACCAGCCGATCCCCACCTATGTCATGGCATTTATCGCGCTGGCCATCCCCTTGCTGGTGGTGACTGCTGCGATGGTGGTATATCTGCGCTTTGGCCGCAGCGTCCAATACGAGAATTACCTGGCGCAGGCCCAAACAGCGCGCAATCAGGCTGCCAGCCTGGCCGACCCGGTCATGCAGCGGGACGCCTGGCAGTCGGTACTGCTCTATGTGGATAAGGCCGAATCCTACCGCCGGACACCGGATACGAATGGACTGCGGTCGGAAGCAGAGGGGAGGCTGGACAGCCTGCTGGGCGTGATCCGCCTGGAGTTCCAACCGGCTTTCACTTCGGGCCTGGGCATCGAGATCAGCCGGATGGCCGCGACAGAAAGCGACTTGTATTTGCTGGATGCGCGTACCGGCGAGATCCTGCGTGCCACGTTCCAAAGCGGACGCGGTTTCCAGAGGGATACGAACTTCACCTGCAAACCGGGTTCTTATGGTGGTTATCAGGTGGGCCCTCTCGTGGATATTCTTGCGCTGCCCCTGCTGAACTCGGTTAATGCCACGGTGGTGGGCGTGGACGCGGGAGGCAATTTGCTGTACTGCGCGCCGGATACGGTGGCGCAGGCCATTCCGCTTCCGCCTCCGGACACCAACTGGGGCCGCGTCACTGCCATGACGCTGGATGCCGGCAACCTGTATGTGCTGGATGCCCCTTCCAGCGCAGTATGGGTCTATGTGGGCAAGGACGGCGCCTTTGTGGACCGGCCCTATTTCTTCTTCACCGAGCAGATCCCGGCCATTCAGGATGGCATCGATCTGGTGGTGAAGGATGACAGCATGTACCTGCTGCATTCCGATGGGCATCTCTCCACCTGCTCCTACAGCCGCATCGAAACGGTACCCACGCGCTGCCAGGATCCCGCTCCGCTGATCAACCCCTATTCCGCTTATAAGGATACCGACCTCTTCGCGCAGGCGCACATCACCCAGATGACCTACACCTCGCCCCCTGATTCCACCATCCTGCTGCTGGATGCGGACAGCCAGGGCGTGCTGCGGCTGACGCCCGCCTCACTGGAACTGCAGAACCAGATCCGCCCGGCTGCCGGGAACGGAAACCCGCTGCCAGCCGGTCCGGTAAGCGCCATGACAGCCGGCCCCAACCATGTGCTTTATCTGGCGGTCAATGACCGGGTTTATTTTGCCGCCAACATGCCCTGAACGGATTTCGTCCACCTTCTTAAGTGCCAGGCCTATGAACAAGATCCTGGAATTTCTGATGAGTTTGTTGGGCGGCGGACGCCCCGCAAAGCCCGGCACGCCGGATACCGGGCAGCCGGATAACAACACCGAGCCTGCCCGGGTCACGACTCAGCCGGGTGCTGGTGCTGGTCTTTGATCCGATCATGGACTCGGCCACGGGGCGCAAACTCTCCGAGCAGCAGAACTGGTATCGCGTGGAAAACCTGGTGCCGGGCTTCATGAACGACATCCTGCAGAGCAGCGGCGGGCTGGCGCGTTACCAGATTGTTCAGCGTATCGATCTGAATGAGTTCCCGGCCAAGACCGATGGCTTCCGCTACACCGCCCAGACCTACATGGATGTGCTGCGCGGCGTCACACCTCCTCATAAACCCCAGGAAGTGGACTACATCTCCATCCTGACGCGCTTCAAGGTTCTCGAGCGCGTGGCCCGCAATGAGATCGACGAGGTCTGGACGTTTGGATTTCCGCACGCAGGTTTCTATGAGTCCACCATGGCCGGGCCGGGCGCATTCTGGTGCAATGCACCTCCGCTCAAGAACACGGATGCCAGTGGTCGCCGCTTCGTGGTGATGGGCTTCTCGTACGAGCGTTTTGTGGGTGAGATGCTGGAGTCCTTCGGGCATCGCTCGGAGTCCATCCTGCAGCGTACTTTTTCGAGGTTGAGCGGGGATGCGAACCTGTGGAACCGATTCGTCCGCTATGACATGGTGACCACCGGCAAGTCTGCCATCGGAACCATTCATTTCGCGCCCAACAGCCACCGCGATTACGAATGGAACAACCGCACCTTCGTCAAGAGCGAGTGTTACGACTGGCTGAACAATTTTCCGGATTTCAAGGGCGACCTACGGGATGTGAACACCGAGGAATGGGGGGGCGGCGATATTCGCGCCCATCACCAGTGGTGGCTGAACCATCTGCCGCGCCGTCCCGGCCGCCGAAATGGCGTGCTCAATAACTGGTGGCCGTATATCATCAATCCGCAGAACGTAAAGTAAGACTGGATATATTATAAAAAAAAGTCGTCCCGATGCCGGGACGACTTTTTATAAGCAGGCGAGTTAGACGATGTTCTCTGCCACTGTTTTTCCGTAAGCCATCAGCGACTTGAGCATTTCCTGTGTGCGGCCCTCGGCGTACACGCGCAGCACCGGCTCGGTGCCCGAGGGACGGATCAGCAGCCAGGAATCGTCTTCCATGATGTACTTGATGCCGTCCTTCTGGCTGATCTCGGTGAGGGTCTTCCCGCCGATCCCGGCGGGAGCTTGGCTGCGTGAGGTATTCAGTCATTTCATCCTTGGCAACCGGACGGCTCAGGCGCAGGTCGGTACGTTCGTATAGGGCGGGTCCCACATCTGCCAGCAGTTCCTCCACCAGTTCGGTCAGCGGCCTGCGCGCCTCGGCGATCATTTCCACGAGCAGCAGGCCCATGATCGGCCCATCGCCTTCGGGGATATGTCCCTTGAAGGAAATGCCGCCGCTTTCCTCGCCACCGATCAGCACATCCTCCTGCATCATGTAGTCGGCAATGTGATTGAAGCCCACCGGCGTTTCATAGACCTTGAGGCCGTAACGGTTCGCCAGCCGGTCGATCATGCGCGTGGTGGACACGGTGCGGACCACGGCGCCGGTCATGCAGCGTTTTTCCACCAGGTACTTCAACGACAGGGCCATGATCTTGTGCGGGTCCACGAAGTTGCCGCGCTCATCCATTGCGCCGATGCGGTCGGCATCGCCATCGGTTGCCAGGCCGAAGTTGCCCATGCCTGAGCTGATGGCGGAGGACAGCGAGCCCAGGTTCTTGGCGATCGGTTCGGGATGCACGCCGCCGAAGCCGGGATTCATCTCGCCGCGGATTTCAGCGATCTCACAGCCGGTGCCCTGCAGGAAGGATTTGATCACGCCGCGGCCGGAGCCGTACATGGCGTCCGTCACGATGCGCTGGGGATTCTCGGCGATCACATCCGTGTTGATCAATGTGCGCAGGTGGTCGAAGTAGGCCGGCAGCGGGTTGAATTTCTGGATCAGCCCGGACTCGCGCGCCTTCTCATAATCCATCAGGTTGGGGCCGCGCGCCTGCGCTCGTTGTCGTTGATATAGACTTCCACACGGCGGCATTGCTCCGGTAGATGCCGAACCGCCGAAGGCGCCTTTCAGCTTCACGCCGTTATATCGCGGGGCATTGTGGGAGGCCGTGATCATCACCCCGGCGATGGCGTGCTGGTTCTTCACCGAAAAGGAGATGGCCGGTGTGGGCGCATCGGATTGTGCCAGCAGGACGGTGAACCCGTTGGCCGCCAGAACGCGCGCCACCTCGCCCGCGAAACGGTCGGACAGAAAGCGCGTATCAAAACCGACCACGATCTTCTTCGGGTCGGGCTTTTCCCCGCCGTTCCCGGACTTGTCCCAGTGTTCGGAAGCCACCGCATCAGCAATGGCCTGTGCCACGATGCGCAGGTTATCGAAGGTGAAGGTATCCGAGATGACAGCGCGCCAGCCGTCGGTTCCAAAATGAATGGGCATAATTCTCCTCGACCAGGAAATTGTGCCGTCGGTGCACGCTTTCCTGAACTGACTAAGAAGCCTGAAGGGGTATGGAAATCAAAGATAACGTGCAGCGCCTGGCCGCTCAGGGAGCGGGGGTGGCGGTTTTCGTGTTGGTGGGGGAGGGCTGCCAGTCTGCAACCGGGGTGGCGGTAATGAGCACAGATTGCAGGATCCAGCCTTCCAGGCGAGTCCCGTTCTTGGTGGCGATGACATGCGCCCAGGCCGTACCGCTCAGCTCCTGGATCTCGGGCAGGACTTCCACAATGGAGCCGTTATCGAGGGTGGCCAGGTAGGTTCCCTGCGGGGTTTTACGCAAATTCACACCGCCGCCCGTATCTGAACTGACGCGCGCCAGCACGGGGGTGGGTTCGATCGTGAGAGTAACTGTGGGAGTCTCGCTGGGTGGAAGCGTGACTGCCAGCGTCAGGCCAAGAGGCGTTGTTGTGGAAGGCGTTGCCGTCTGAACGCGTGGTGTAGCTGAAGCGCTTTTGGCAGTTTTGGTCGGGGATGCTGTTGCCAGGGCGGGTTGCGGAGAGGAGACTGGAGTGGACGTGGAAGGGAGCAGCGCAAACTCCGCGCGACTACCGATCCCGGGGGCCATCAATATTGCAAGCACTGCCAGGATGGCGACTAATGCAGCGCCGCTCAGCGCCCAGCCTGCCAGCGTCGGGCGGAACCGGAGCGCCAGAAGTGTCAGGAGACCCACCAGTGTGGCAACCCCAAGGTGAACGCCAAAGACCAGGAGGCCACGAGGCCACATGCCCTCCACGCCGCTACCCAGCCCAAAGCCCGCCGCGCTGATGGGTGTGAACAGCGAGTAGGCCAGCATGACGCTGGGGAGGAATGGCTTTTCCTCGGAGCGCACGAAGGAGATCACCAGCAGGATCGAGCCCAGCGCCAGGACGACCAGCCAGGCGATCCACAACTGGCTGTGGAAGAAGGCATTGTTGAAGGTCAGCGGCTGAAAAGCCCGCGAGGCAAAACCCGAGAGCAGGCCGCTGAGGAACACAAGCAGCGCCGTAATGAGCGTCGCGACCAGTGTCTCGAAGAAGAAGCGCATGGAGCCGGTGAGCAGCGCAAGCAGCATGCCCACCCAGGGTGTCATCAGCGGCGCGAGCAGGATACCGAACAGCAGTACTGGCGGCGAATCCAGCAGGAAGCCCAGCCCGAGCACTGCTCCGCACAACACCGCAAAGATAAAGAACTCATAGGTGGGATAAGCCTTGCGCGCCAGCGCGATGAGCAGCGCGGCGCGGCCTTGCGCATCCGCCGGGATCATCTGGCGCCGGGCGCGCCGGCGTCGCGCTGCCGAAGCAGGCGCGGGGCCGGAGGGTCTTTCCGGGTTGGAGGGAGGGGGGGGAATGGTCATTTTCGTAGAGTGGCGATGATCCGCAAAGGTTTATCGAGCAGGTCCAGAGCCGCAAGGATATCTGGTACAAAGATGTCCGCAGATAAAAGCGTTTCGACTGCGGTGCCTTCCCGGGACATGACACAGATGCCAAGTACCGCCTCTTTGAGCATGGCCGCGTCGTTGGCGCCCTGCCCGATGGCGACCACTGTATTCGCGCCCAGGCTTCGGACGATCTCAGCTTTTTGAGCCGCCTCATTCCCCGGCTGAAGTCGCAGCGCGGTCAGTGCCAACTGCCCGTCAATGATGCCCTGGCGGCCATGGGTATCGGCAGTGACCATTTGCACTGAGACCCGGTCGCGCAGCGCGGTAATGCGCCTTGCGAGGCCTTCGATCAGTTGCCCGTCCACTGCTAGCGTCCCGTTCACATCCGTCACCAGATGTTCGATGACCAGCACGCCGCGCCCGGGGATGTTCACCTCGATCATCGTGTCTATTATACCCGACCGCCTGTCCATCTATTGTTCGTGAATACACATGTCACGCTGATGATTGACACCCCATATCTTTCAGGTATAATACCGTGCGCACGTTCGGCCGACTAGCTCAATGGCAGAGCAACTGACTCTTAATTGGTACCTCAGGCCCAAAAAGCATGTGTATAGACATGGTCCCGTAGCTCAATGGCAGAGCAGTAGACTCTTAATCTATGTGTTGAGGGTTCAAGTCCCTCCGGGATCACAAGTTAGTCACCTTTGAGTATTCCTTATGAAACAGTGTGTGACTTGTGGGCAATTAAAGCCAGAAACCGACTTCAACTGGCGGTAAAGGATCGGGGGATAAGGCACCCTACCTGTAGAGATTGCCACAGGGGATATCGCAGGAACTGATACCAAGATCACAAAGAAACCCACCTGGCCAACGTACAAGCCCGTAAGGTAGAAGCCCGACAAGAAGCAAGGATGTTTGTTTTTAATTACCTGGCTACCCAACCTTGCAGCCAGTGCGGCGAAGCAGATCCCGTCGTTTTGGAATTCCACCACTGATCAGGTAAGGACAAAGAAATTAGTGTTATGGTCACTGAAGGCTATCCTATCTCCACCATACAAGCAGAGATTGACCACTGTATTGTCCTTTGCGCAAACTGCCACCGAAAACTAAATGCCAAAGAAAAGGGATGGTTTCGGAGTAGTTAAAAGCATTTATGCAAGCTGGCTATCTTTGCTGGGGCAACCGTGGCCAGGCACAATGTTTATTGAATCGTTGGGTTTAGTGCGAAAACAAAAACTCAACCAGCGTTTTGATGATGGCAATAATAATGATAGACCCCGCTCCTTTTGGTCTAGACAATATCTCTCCCATGCTTCTGTCTACATAACGCGTCTTTACCGAACTCGTTAGTCATGGCAGGAGAGATAGAGAGTTCAGCCATTGCCCCCTTATTTAAAAGATAGGATTTTTATTATGCCTCGGAGAAGGATTACTTCTACACATCCCGATTATGAAAAACTGAATGGACTGTTCAACGACCTTAACATTGCGACCAATCCTCAAATGTTTTTTGCAGGCGAGGAGTATTTCGACGAAATTACCGGCCAGATCGTTGACCGCCCCAATTGGGACATCCGTGAGCCCGAAAGGCTGGCTATCATCGAGAAGATCAAGGATCTGATCGAGGAAGAATTGGAATGCGGAAGGTTTGC
Source organism: uncultured Chloroflexia bacterium (assembly GCA_963809585.1). Lineage (GTDB taxonomy): Bacteria > Chloroflexota > Anaerolineae > Anaerolineales > Villigracilaceae > JACPVF01. The sequence continues at coordinate 276,592 of CAWEKL010000006.1, forward strand.
GGATTGGATTAACCAGAATCCGAAATTTGATAACCCCTTATAGGTCAATGGAAGCTGCTTGCAGTTATCGAGGACCGCAGCGTTCAGGTGCTGCGGTCTTCGATTTCCCATGCATGGTCAAGGATGTGCCAGGAGACTCGCCGCATGAAGTAGCGCGGGGTCCAGTAAACGTTGCCGCGCGGTCCCTGGGTCTGGAGCCTGCCTCCAGCCGCGGCCTCCAGCGCGCCCAGAATGGTCTGGCGTGTCTGGTCGAGCCTGGTCTCCTGATGATCTCGATCGTTGAGCCGCAATCTCCAGCCGATCTTGGCAAGGTAGGCCTGGTCGGCCCCTATGAGGTGATCCACAATGGCATCCACCTCACGCCCGCCCCCACGCGGACCTTTACGCAGTTCTCTGCCTGCGGCAGTGCGCCGTGCGAGGTCGAAAGGCGCGCCAGTAAGCTCGCAGCAGGTTTTCGAAGCGTTCCAATTCCCCTTCGTCTACCTGCTTCGCGTCGTCAGCGGGAGCAATGGCCGGTGCGCCGAAGTCTGTGGTGGCATTGCCTTCAAGACGCTCGGCAATCTGGAAAACAGAGGGGACTTCCGGAAGTTCGAAGCCCAATCCTTTTCCCAATGCACGCGCGTAACGCGGGCCATAATCAAACAATGCCTGGATAGCCGCATCTTCGTCACGTTCGCTGCGGCTCCAGCCCGGCCAATCAAGGGCTCCCGCAAACGTCCGCTTTTCTCCGTTCTCCACATAGATGGCGATCTTCTTCACGCGTGACGGCATGGCAACTTCCTTCATCGATCAGAACAGGCTGGCTTGCCGGGGATCTTCATCTCCGGCTGTGCCTTTCCAACCGTATTTCTTCCAATCCACCTTATCTTTGACAAATTCAATCCCCTCCTCCTCAAGCAGCGTCCGCTGGCGCGCGGCGCCCGGGCGCTCGCTGATCTTGCCCTGCGAGTTGATCACCCTCTGCCAGGGGACATCGTCCGGGCAGGCGGCCATGGCGCCGCCCACCCAGCGGGGAGCAAAGGCTTTGTAGGCTTCAAAGTCCACGCCATCTGGCGGAGGGATCATCGAGCGCGATCTGCCCATAGCTGGCCACGCGTCCGGATGGGATCTGGCGCACAAGCTGCCACACCTGCTCATAATAAGACTGCTGGTCCGGCGGAGATGTGTACTGCATGGAAAACTCCTTATTCCACGAATTTCCCGCCTTCAGCATGCTTTCCGAGCAGCTTGTGTTTCGAGTCAAAGTTCAGCTCGACCTCGATGCGCTGAAAGCAGTGCCCGCTGCCCATCAACACCTTGCGGGCATGAAACCCTTCGCCCTCATCATCTGCGCTCAGGTCATTGCCCAGGTTCACACGGCCCTCGATCACCTCACCGCAGCGATTGCAGGTCACCGCGAAAGTATAGAAGTCCGGCGTGATATTGGATGGGGCGCTCTGGAATAGTTTTTTGAAAAAGCCCATGACTGCCTCCATTTGGGTCAACCGTTGAGGATCTCCTCGATGTGCTGCAGTTCCTCATCACTGAAATGGGGATTCTGGAGCGAAGCCAGGTTCTCCTCCAACTGGGGAACGCTGCTGGCGCCGATCAGCGCCGAGGTGACGGCAGGTTTACGCAGCACCCAGGCGATGGCCATCTGCGCCAGGGTTTGACCTCGCTGCATGGCCATTTCGTTCAACCGGGTGGTGCGGGGAAGGTTTGCCTTCACATCGGCGGGGGTAAGCCAGACGCGCTCGGTCTTTGTGGCGCGCGCTCCCGCAGGAATGCCGCCCAGGTAACGGCTGGTGAGCTGTCCTTGGGCGAGCGGCGAGAAGGCAATGCAGCCGATGCCCTCCTCGAGGAGCACGTCCAGCAGTTCCTGCTCCACCCAGCGATTGAGCATGCTGTAGGAGGGCTGGTGGATCAGGCAGGGCGTGCCCATCTCGCGCAGGATGCGCGCCGCATCTTGCGTCATGGCAGCGTTGTAGCTGGAGATGCCCGCGTAGAGCGCCTTGCCCTGGCGGACTGCGGAATCGAGGGCGCCCATGGTCTCCTCTAAAGGGGTTTCGGGGTCCGGCCGGTGACTGTAGAAGATGTCCACATAATCCAGCCCCATACGCTTGAGCGAGGCGTCCAGGCTGGCAAGCAAATACTTGCGCGAGCCCCACTCTCCGTAGGGTCCTGGCCACATGTCATAACCAGCCTTGGTGGAGATGATCAATTCATCCCGATAGGGGTAAAAAGTCCTGCCGGAATAAAGTCCCGAAGTTCTCCTCCGCGGAGCCGGGCGGAGGACCGTAGTTATTGGCAAGGTCGAAGTGCGTGACACCGAGATCGAAGGCACGCCGTGCGATGGCGCGGCCATTCTCCAGGGTATCCCGGCCGCCGAAGTTATACCACCAGCCGAGCGAGATGGCCGGTAGCTTCAGTCCGCTGCGTCCGGTGCGGTTGTAGGGCATGCTGTCGTAACGATTGTCTGCTGCGTTGTAAGGCATGGATTGATCCTCTTCCGGAGCGATGTCTGTTTAGAATTTCCACTTTTTCAAGGCGTCCATGGCCTTGTAATGGGTCAGGTCCAATTGCAGGGGGGTGATGGAGACGCATCCGGCGTTTCAGCGCGCCGAAATCGGTGCCTTCTTCGACCACGCCGGTCGGTGCTTCGCCGCCGATCCAGTAATAAGGGTGGCCGCGCGGGTCCAGCCGCGAGTCCAATTCATCGCGATAGACGCGCAATCCCTGCCGCGTGACCATATAGCCGTTTAGTTCCTTCAGGGGAAGGTAGGGAACATTGATATTCAGGACTACGCCCTCGGGGAGACCGTCTTTCAGCACGCGCCGGGCAATGCGCCGCGCAACTCTGGCGGCGGTGGAATAGTCCAGCCGCTCTTTGAAACCAGAGGGCGAGTCCAGGGAAACGGCGATCCCGCACACCCCATCAATAACGGCCTCCATCGCGGCAGTGACCGTGCCGGAGTAGGTAACATCGTGGCCCACATTGGCGTTGGGGTTGATCCCCGAGACGACAAGGTCTATTTTCTCCTCCACCAGTCCAAGCAACGGCAGCGCCACACAATCGGAAGGTGCCCCGTCGGAGGTGAACGCAGGGGAGCCATCGGCGAGGGTGGTCTCGCGCACCCGCAGCGGCCGGTCCATCGTCTTGACATGCCCGGAGGCGGACCAGTTGTGATCGGGCGCGAAGACGGTCACCTTGCCCAGTTTGCGGATTTCCTGCACCAGCGCCAGGAGGCCGGGCGCCTGGACGCCGTCATCATTGGTTACAAGGATATGCGGCATGGTTTCTCGATCTGTGAGTTGGAGTTCGAACGCGATGATTATAACGCTTCGAATTGTATAATGACGCCATGCGAACCTTCCTGCGCAGGCTGCCGCTGCTCTTCTTGTTTCTGGCCGCCTGCGCGCCGCCTATCCTGCAACCCCTCGCAGCAGGGTCGAGTGCCCTGTATGTCCTTGACCTGCAGAAGCCCGCGTTGCTGGAATTGGCGGATGATTTTGGCTCTATCGGGCAGGAAATCCCGCTAAGTCTTCCTCCTGCCTGCGTTCTGGCCGGGCTGTATCCCTCTCCGGGCGGAGTATGGCTCGCGGCGGAGATAACCTGTCCAAATGGGCCGTTGGTATTATTGATCGATCCTCTCACCGGGTCAGTGTCCCCTCTGTTCAGCAGCAGTAACATGGACAGCCATTTCCTGGCCTGGTCGGCGGATGGGGAGAGAGTCTATTTGCGGGTGAACGCACTTGCGGATCCGCGCATCATCGCTGTCGAGGCTGCTTCGCTGCGGGCGAGGGATATCCCCATCGATGCTTACACCTATCACCTCGCCGCGCGTCCGGATGGCCAGGCGATCCTGTTCGCCTTCTCGCACGGGCTGGGACTGGGCTCGGAGATGTGGCTGGCCGCGCCTGGGGGTGGTCAAAGGAATAAGTTCTATACGGATGCGGAGAGCATCCTCGCTTTTGCAACCTGGTCACCGGATGGGAAGTCCATCGCGTTCATCAAGGTCCCTGATTCTCAAGTCCCCTATACGCTGGGGGAGTTGTGGGTGATGGATGCGGAAGGGGGCAATGCACATAAACTGTCCGATGCGGACGCGGGACATGGGTACGCGGCCGCCTGGTCGCCGGATGGAACGCGGCTGGCTTTCGTGCAGCGCAGCAATCCAGATGACAGCCGCGCCGACCGTTCCCTGGAAGCGCTGGTCAGCAATATCGCCGTTGTGGAAGCAGCCTCAGGGGAGGTTACACAGATCACGGATTTCCGCCGCGGGAGGGCGGAAACACCGGTCTGGTCGCCGGACGGAAACACTTTGAGCTTCAATTACGTCCTGGATGGTAGAATGGAAGTGCAGGTTGCAAACCTCACCGGCGGCAATCCCTTATCCTTGCAAACGACAGGCCCGGTTTGCTGCCCGGTCTGGCTGCGGAAATGAGGCGATCATGCGGCGCGCGTTCATCCTTTCAGGGCTTTTATCGGTTCTCCTCGCGGCATGCGGAGCCGCTGCCCCCACCCCGATGGTTGTGGAGCCTTCTGTTGTCAGTCTGAATACGCCCACGACTGCCTCCACGCCCACTGCATCTCCCACTCTCGCTGCCACTCCTACTGTGCCAACCTCCACTCCAGCGCCAACCGCAACGGAGACCCTGCTGCCTACCCTGGAGCTGCCGACCCTTGCCGTTAACCCTCCCGCGCTGGCAGTATGGGATGGTCTGCCCACCTATCTCGCCGATTCCAAACCAGGTTACCTCTTCCGCGTCAAATACGACCCGGAGGTTTGGGCGCAGGTAACGGACCAGTTCGGTATGCCAGCGCTCGGGCATCGCAGCATCCCCTATTGCATCATCACACCTTCCGAAGGACGCGGCCTGCCTCCCACCTTGCGGGTTGAGCATGATGTCCAGTATACCGATGGGCTGTCCATTGACGTGGGCAAGGCTTACCAGAATGATGTGCTGGATTTTGTTACCTATCAGGTGAGTGACAGAACCGTGTTCACCGGTTTTGTGGTGGACTTTGAGGAGCAGACCGATGCCTGCCTTAAAGATGCCGAGGCAGTCATTTCAACCTTTCAATCGGTTCCCGCCTCCCAGGCGACGCCCCAGCCTTAGGATCCACGCAGAGAGGTTCTCTTGCCCCATCCTGTGAGACGCATCCTATCCGCACTGATCCTGGTGAGCGCCGTTTGTATCGGCGTGAATGCGGTCTCGGCGGATTCTTCGCAGGCTCCCGCTCAGACCGTTGCGCCATTCCTCTACCCTCCCTATCCCGGCAGCGCCTCGCAGAACTCGATCTTCGACCATACTTCCCCCAACTACACCAACACCGACAACCGCATCGTGGTCTTCTCCGGCAAGGAGGCGCGCAAGAATTGCCCTTCGCCACAGCCCGCAGGCACGCCCCCGCCGGGCGGCATCTGTGATGCCGGGAACGGCGCGTACTGGTCCTACAGTATTGGCGATTGGATTTACTACAACGGGCATGACGGGATCGACTTCGGCATTTCCTACCGCCCGGTCTATGCCGCCGCGGACGCCGACCGCGTGGAGTATGCAGGTTGGTGGGACCCCCAGAACCACAGCTCCAACGTGGGCATTTATGTTCGCCTGCATCACTCCAATGGGTATCGGACGCTGTATGGCCATATGAGTTCGGTTGCCGTGCAGACTTGCCCGTCGCAGTGCCCCTTCCTGCCGCACGGGGAGGTGCTGGGCATCAGCGGGACGACCGGCAACTCCACCGGCCCGCACTTGCACCTCCAGGTGCAGGATCCATTGAGCCGCTCCGTGGACCCGTATGGGTGGACCGGCTCGGGCGCCGATCCGCTGGCATATAACCAGCCCAAGTCGCTGTGGGTGAGCCTGCCCGCGTTGGTCTATTATGGTGGGGTTATTCTGCCCTCAGGCGACCCGCTTGCCGCGCCGCCGCCGGTTACCGGCGGCATTCTTGTGGACGATTCTTCCTCCGGCTTTGACGAGACCCCCGCCGGATGCTGGACGCAGACCACCAGCGGGAGCGCCACGAACGCGACCATGCGCTATATCAAGGCGAAATCGGGAGCCCCAACCTGCACCGCCACGTGGGGTTTCTCCGCGGGGAACGCCGCTGGAGTGTATTCTGTATATGTTCGCATCCCCGCTGTCCACGGCACAACGCAGGGCGCCATGTATATCCTGCACCATGCCGGTAAGACCGAATCTGTGACCACCAACCAGGAGGTCTTTCCGAACAACTTTGTTCCCGATGGCTGGGTGTATATTGGCAAATATCAATTTACCGGTGACGGCACAGAATACATCAGTTTGAACGACCGGACGCAGGATGAGCCTGCAAAATACGGCACCCTGGAAGTGGCCGTGGATTCTGTCCGCTTTGTGTTCCTCGGCAACGCGACGCCCACGCCGCCGCAGATCATCACATCCACCCCCTCGCCGACACGCACCCCGTCCCGCACGCCGACCAACACCTCCACGCCCACGCTGACGCGCACCCCGACGCGCACGCTTACCCCCACTGTCACGCGTACGCCAACCATTACCAGAACCCCAACCAACACGCGGACACCCACCCTCACGCGTACGCCGACCATTACCAGAACCCCAACCAATACGCGGACGCCGACTCGCACTCCCGCAGCCACCCGCACGCCTACTGCAAGCAATACCCCGCGGCCGACTTCCACGCCGCTGTATTACAAGATCAATGTTTATTTCTTCAATAAGAATGCCACCCAGCCGCCGTTCGAGATCGCCGGGCAGCGCTGGGCGAAGTCTTCAGCAGTGCTCACCACGGTCTTGAATGAGTACTTCAAAGGTCCGGGCGCTTACGAAAAGACCTATTACGGCTATGCCGGGATCTACAACGGCTTCACCGGTTATTCCGCTCTGGAGGTCAGCAGCGGCATCGCGCATGTCTATCTCAAAGGCGCCTGCCAGGCGAGCGGTTCGGACTACACTATCGCAGACCTGATCAATGCCAACCTCAAGCAGTTCCCCGAGATCAAGTTCGTTAAGATCTTCGATCAATATGGCGGCACCCTCAATCCGGCCGGGCAGAATGATTCGGAACCTGCCTGCCTGGACCCCTCCTTTACGCCCAGCCCGACCGCCTCGGCTACGCCCACCATCACGCGCACACCCACGCGGACGCCAACTCCTTCACGCACGCCAACTCCCAGCCGTACGCCCACGGTCACACGCACGCCGCGTCCAACGGCCACGTCGGTCTATCGCATCATCAATGTGTTCTTCGTGGACAAGCGCAGGCTGGATGCCGGCACGCCGCCTTATGAGGTCGCGGGCAAGCGCTGGTCGCTGTCTTCGGCAGTCCTTCAGACCGCGTTGACGGAATACTTCAAAGGACCCGGCGCAACGGAGAGGGGCTACGGTTGGATCGCACTTTATAATGGGTATACCGGCTATTCGAAGGTGGAGGTGGCGGACGGCATCGCCCGTGTGTACCTCAAGGGGACCTGCGACCACAGCGGAGCGACCTATACCATCGCGGATGTGCTGCGCGCCAACCTGAAGCAGTTCGAACCGGTGCAATACGTAAAGATCTATGAGAACGGTGAGACCCAATTGCCAGATGGGCCGGGTGATTCCATCCCTGCCTGTCTCGAACCCTAGAAAAGAGGCCACTGAAAATGTCAACTGCCCCCAAAGCTGCCGTCCTGGATATAAACGACCTGGCAAATTATCAGGAGGGCTCCATCGTTAGCCGGCAGATCACCAAGGCGGAGGCCGGGAACGTCACCCTCTTCGCCTTCGATGCCGGTCAGGAATTGAGCGAGCACACCGCTCCCTTTGATGCGCTCGTGCAGGTGCTGGATGGAGAAGCCGAGGTGTTTGTCTCCGGACAGCCATTTACGGTCCGCAGCGGACAGGCTATCATCCTGCCCGCGGGACAGACGCATGCACTGAGAGCCGCCACCCGTTTCAAGATGCTGCTGACGATGATCCGGGCCTGATGGAATTGCAATGAAAAATGTCCGCTTCGAAAGAAGCGGACATTTTAATCCTTCGGAAGGATAGCCACCCTACGGGAACTTGATCTCGTTCCAGGGACCGGCTTCCAATTGGCTGAAAAAGATCTCCCGGTCTTCCGCTTCGACAATCTTCTCCCCGGCCTCCCTGGCTTTCTCATAGAAGCGCTGCGCCTCAATCTCATTTCCGGAAACGGCATGGGCGCGGGCCACGGCTTCATACATGAAGGCGATGTCAAAGTCCTGCATCTCATCGGGGTTGGCCTGCAGGATCGCGGCGCAGCGGAAAGCATGCTGCAGCGCTGGTTCCGGCTGGTTGAGCACAGCGTACACCCTGGCGAGCAGCCATTCGCCGCGCTGGCGCCGGACAGCGGTCCCGGAGGTTCGCCAGTGGGCCAGGGAGGCATGCGCATAGTTTTCCATGCGCTCATCCTCGTCCTGGGTGCGCTCCACCTTCTCCATCAATTCCCAGGTTTGCGAATGGAAATCGATGGCGAAGTACAGGTGGGCTTGTGTAACGGTGTAGGTCTTCTCGTCCATTTTTCCTCATGCAAACTGAGCAGGTCACAAGAGAAGGCAAACCTCTAAATACTGATGGGATGGCCCTCTGCGCCGTGCGCCGCTTCCATCAGCGCCTCGGAGAGGCTGGGATGGGCGTGGACGTTGCGGGCGATCTCATGCGGGGTCAGTTCCATCATGTGCGCGAGCGTCAGTTCGGGGAGCAGCTCGGTGACTTCCGGGCCGATCATGTGAGCGCCGAGCAATCTCACCGTACTTCTCGTCCATCACCAGCTTCACCCAGCCGGCGTAATCTCCCAGTCCCAGCGCCTTGCCGTTGGCCTGGAAGGGGAAACGGCCGATCTTGATGTTGTAGCCGCGCTCCTTGGCCTGCGCCTCGGTCAGCCCGAAGGAGGCGATCTGCGGCTGGCAATAGGTGGCGCGCGGCATCATCTCGTAATCGAGCGTGATCGTTTCTGCTCCGGCGATATTCTCGGCCGCGATAATGCCCATGGCCGAGCCGACGTGCGCCAGCATCAGCTTGCCGGTCACGTCGCCGATGGCATAGATGTTCGGCAGGTTGGTCTGCATCTTCTCGTCGATCTCGATAAAGCCGCGCTCATTGATCTTGACGCCGATCTCCTCCAGCCCGAAGCCCTTGGAATTGGGCCGGAACCCGATGGCAACGAGGGCCTGCTCGGCCTCGAGAACGGTCTGCTTGCCCTCCGCGCTGACGGTCACCTTGACACCTGAGGCTGTGGCCTCGACCGCTTCGACCTTGTTGCCGACCAGCGATTTGATGCCGCGCTTGTCGAAGGCTTTCTTCAATTCATTGCTGACTTCCTCGTCCTCCAGGGGCACGAGGCGCGGCAGCATCTCGACGATGGTCACTTCCACGCCGTAGGAATTCCATACGGTGGCAAACTCCACGCCGATGGCGCCCGAGCCGATGATGACTACCGATTTGGGCAGCTGTTCCTGCAGGATGGCCTCCAGGTAGGTGACCACTTTCTGCCCGTCCACCTTCCACGCGCCGGGGACGGCTGCCGTGGCGCCGGTCGCTACGATGACATTCTTAAAGGCCAGGTCGGTAGTCTTGCCGTCCTTGTCGGTGACGGTGAGAGTGTCCTTGCTCTTGAAGCGCGCCTCGCCCATAAAGACCGAAATGCTGTTCTTCTTCATCAGAAAGCCGACGCCCTTGACCAGCCGGTCTGAGTTCTGCCGGGAGCGCTTGACGGCCACGCCGTAATCCAGTTTCAGGTTTTCCAAAGAAAAGCCGAATTCCTTGCCGCGCTCGCGCAGGGTGTGCGCGATCTCGGCGTTGCGAAGCAGGGACTTGGAGGGGATGCAGCCCACGTTCAGGCATACCCCGCCCAGCCATTGTTTGTCCACGATGGCGACTTTCTGTTTTAACTGCGCTGCACGGATCGCTGCCACATAGCCCGCAGGCCCGGCTCCGATCACAACAACATCGAAATTTTCTGTCATTGGGATCTCCCTCGAGGAATTCAGTCCGGTGTTGATGAACCGGTACAATATTCGAAACATACAGTCTGCAATGAATAGCGCTGCATCCCTCCGGTGAATGGAAATGCTCTGATACCGGGGATGACTGTACCGCTTAAATTTTACCCGATATTGGCAGGCGACCTCACACAGACCGGTCGGTGTTGATAAGAAAACTCCTTCCGTTCAGGGAAGGAGTTTTACGCTCTATGTTCAAAGTCTCCCGCAGGAAAGCGATGGTCCTCTCCCATGCCGCTTCCGCCGCGGCCGCATCGTACTCGGGGCGGTCAGTCCTCCATGAACCAGTGACTCGTCCCGGCGTAGGTGTAAAAGGCGGCATTCACCCCGGCAGCCTTCATCGCCTCTCCCATTGCGCCCACACCTTCCGGCGACTCGTAGGGATCGTGCTCAGCGAAATGGCCTTGGACGGCGGCGTGGATCTTCCTGGGGTCCACGTCTGAGGTCCCGTAATACAGGACAACCGCCTTCACCCTGGGATCGCTGGCTGCGGCGACCATTGACCAGTAGGCACCCATTGAGAACCCCATCACACCCAGTTGCCCACTCTTTAACGATTCCAGATGACCCAAACTTGCCTGCACTATGGCCTGGAGAAGCCCAATGTTGTCCTGCTCCAGGTGAAGCAATTCCTCGGCCTCTTTTATGGTTCCTGCCAGGTGTCCCTGGTAAAGGTCAGGAGCAAGCGCTGTGAAACCCTCAGCTGCGAGACGGTCACAAACCTCTTTGAAGAAGGGTTTCAGCCCCCACCAGGCGTGCAGCACCAGCACGCCCGGGCCGCCGCCTTCCGGCGCGGCGAGATAGGCGCGGGCGGTCTTCCCGTTGACCTGCAATTCGAAATCGGATCGCTGAATATTCATATTAACCTCTTGTCCTGTACCGCATAATGACTTTGGAATCGGAGGGGCGGGCCACCTCAAGAAAGCCTGCCTCCCGGAACGCGGAGGCAATGCCCATGTACCCACCGTCCCCGCTCAGGCGCTGTCCCGCCATCTTCTCCGACTGCATGTCGGTCGGATACGCTTCCACGAGCTTCGCACCGTGCTCTCTGGCATAGGCCACCGCGCCGCGGATCAGTGCGCCCATCAAGCCCTGCCCGCGCGCCGTACGGTCCATGAAGAAGCAGACGATGGACCATACGGGCAGGTCGTCCAGCCGCTTGAGCTTCCGCGAATGCTCCAGCGCCGCATAGGACTCGCGCGGTCCCACGGAACACCAGCCGACGGGTCTGCCATCGATGTAAGCCAGCAGGCCGGGCTCTTCGCCGTGTTCCGTCATCTGGCGGAGGGCCTCCCGATTGTCCTCGCTGCGCATGTGCTGGAATTCCTTGCGGCGCACCCGCCAGAACATGCACCAGCAGCCTTCGGAGGCGCCGCGCTCGCCGAACAGGGCGGCAAGATCCTCCCAGCGTTCTGGTGTAGCCGGTTCGATCGTGATCTTAGGCTGCATGGGGGTACCTCTCTCCTGAAACTATGATACAGATCCAAGCGTCAAATTCATCATCTGCCTCAAATATCATCCAGTTCGTTTCAGCGATTTTGGCCTCCCCAAGATATGGGGTGAAAGACGAAAAAGGCTGGATTTTCGCCAGATATGGGGGTAAAAAAGAACATCCAACCAAAACAAATCCTTACCGCGAACTATTTCCTTTTCGAATTTTGTGTAGTTTTTTCGCAGTTTTGAGAAAACAATTCGATCTCACCTGACTTCGCCCTCACCCTGCCCTCCCCGAATGGGGAGGGTGAGAGGGGGACTCTATATAGGAGTAATTGTATAGAATATTAGTTCTAAAGTCAAGCGGGGAGGAAGCGCAGGAAGGTACGTGACATTCTTCCGTGGAAAGGGGGGACAAGGAGGGGAGATGTCGGCTCCCTCCGCTACGCTGCTCTTGCCAGGGCGCAAAGCCCTTGCGAGCAGGTCGAGAGAGACACGAGAAAAGCAGGGAGGCTAACTCCAGTTTTCCAGGGTTTCTTTGACCTTTGCGAGGAACCAGTCGGCGGAGGCCCCGTCCAGGATGCGATGATCGAAGACGAAGGACAGATAGACCATGGGGCGGATGGCGATGGCGTCGTCAATCACGACCGCCCGCTTCTGCAGCGCGCCGATGCCCAGGATGCCGGTCTGCGGCTGGTTGATGATCGGGTAGGCGAACAGCGATCCGCTCACGCCGTGATTGGTCAGCGTGAACGTGCCGCCGCGTACTTCCTCCGGCTGGAGCTTTTTGGCGCGGGCGCGGTAGGCCAGGTCATTGACGGCGCGCGCCATGGCCAGCAGCGAGAGGTTGTCGGCGTTGCGGATGACCGGCACGATCAATCCCTCCTCGCCCAGCGAGGTCGCCATGCCGATATTGATGGCGCGGTGCAGCAGAACACCTTCATCCGTCCAGGAGGAGTTCACGTTCGGATAGGCCTTCAACCCGGCGACGATGGCCATCATGAAGTAGGCGGTGAAGGTCAGGTTGGCACCGTCACGCGAAAAAGATTCCTTGTGCGCGGCGCGGTGCCTTGCCACGCGGCTCATGTCGGCTTCCATGACCGTGAGCACGTGCGGCGCGGTCTGCTTGGAGTGCAGCATGTGCTCGGCGATCTGCTTGCGGATGACGGTATGCTTGATCAGGCTGTCGCCCTCGGCGGGCGCGAGCATGGCAGGAGCAGACGCCGTGGCGCGGGGTTTCCGGTTTGGCTTGAATGAACCCCAGCACATCGTTCTTGGTGATGCGCCCGTTGAGGCCGGTGCCGGGCACCTGCTGAGGTTCACGCCGTGTTCGGCGGCGATCTTGGCTACGACCGGCGAGATAAAACCGATCTCCCGGTTTGCCGGAGGGGCGGAAGCCTTTTCGACCGCCTCAGGCATCTGCTGCGGGGTCGAGGCGGTTTTCACGGCCGGGGCCTGTGTCTCCTGCCGGGGCGCGCCGGCATCGTCCAGCGCCTCGCCGGGCTTGCCGATGAATGCCAGCACCTCGCCCACCCTGGCCGGGGAGCCCTCCTGCATGACGATCCTCAATACTGTTCCGGCCGCGGGAGCCGGGATCTCGGTATCCACCTTGTCGGTGTTCACCTCGAGCAGCGGCTCCAGTTCCGCCACCGGGTCGCCTTCCTGTTTCAGCCACTTGATAACCGTGACCTCCTCCACGCCCTCACCCAGAAGAGGCACCAATACTTTAGTTGCCATTTTTCCTCATCCCATTTGAAGCCATAAACAAGAATGCTATTGGATCGGCGGGAAGCGCTGCGGTTGGACCTCGCGCATCATCTCATACACGCATCGAAGATCGTCTCGGCATTGGGCTTCGACCAGTAATCGCCATCACTGCCGTAGGCGGGACGATGCGCTTTGCCGGAGAGCGTGCGCGGCTCGGAATCCAGGTGAAAATAGCCGCCCTGTTTCTCGATGACTTCCTGCAGCATATAGGCGGTCGTTCCGCCGGGCACATCTTCATCCACGAACAGGACACGCGAGGTTTTCTTGAGCGACTCGCCGATCACCCCGTGAATGTCGAAGGGCAGCAGGGATTGCACGTCAATGACTTCGGCTTCGATGCCAACCTGGCTCAGCCTGTCGGCTGCATCCAGCGCGATGCGGCAGCAGGCGCCGTAGGTGACCACGGTCACATCGCTGCCCGGGCGCAAGATTTCCGGCACGCCCAGCGGCATGGTGAATTCGCCGATGTTGTCGGGCAGACGTTCCTTCACGCGGTAGCCGTTCAGCACTTCCACGAGGATGGCCGGCTCGTCGGCTTTCAGAATGGTATTGTAAAAACCGGCGGCGCGGGTCATATCGCGCGGCACCAGGACGTACATCCCGCGCACCAGGTGGATGATCCCGGCCATCAGCGAGCCGGAATGCCAGATGCCCTCGAGACGGTGTCCGCGCGTGCGCACGATGACCGGGGCTTTCTGTCCGCCGGCGGTGCGCCAGTGGAGAGTGGCCAGGTCGTCGGACATGATTTGCAGCGCGTACAGCAGATAATCCAGGTACTGGATCTCGCAGATCGGCCGCAGTCCGCGCATGGCCATGCCGATGGCCTGGCCGAGGATCGTGGCCTCGCGGATGCCGGTGTCGGTGACGCGCCACTCGCCGTATTTTTCCTGCATGCCTTTGAAGCCCTGGTTGACATCCCCCAGCAGGCCCACATCCTCACCGAAGGCGATCAGGCGCGGGTCGCGTTCCAGGAATGGTCGAAGGCGGCGTTCATCACTTCGAAGCCCATCACGGTCGGCGAAGATTCAGAGTAGGCAGGCTTGATCTCCTCCACCTGAAGCGCGCTGCCGGTGTACAAGTGCGAGCCAAAACGCTGCTCGTTGACCTCGTCCTGGCTCTTCTTCCAGTGGACCAGCACCTGTTTGGAGGGATGCGCTTCGTCCCGCAGCAGGCGCAGCGCTTCGTGCGCGGCGATGTGGATGTCGCGCCGGGTGAGCGAGGGCAGGCTGGCGAGCCGTTCCCCGATCAGCCTCAGCGCGGGAGCGTGCGATGAACTGCCGGCGATCTCCTCGAGCATATCCACCACCTGGCCGCGCTCCTCCAGAATGGGGGAGAGATACGCCTCCCAGGCTGCTTTGCGGATGTCTTCCACCGTGTTGCGGTCCGCCTGCTCCATTCCCTCCAGCTCATGCTCGCTGGCCGCGCCCGTTTCCATCATCCAGGTGCGCATGCGGGTGAGGCAGTCAAACTCCTGCTCGAACTTCAGGCGCTCCGGGGTCTTATAGCGTTCGTGGCTGCCGGAGGTGGAGTGTCCCTGCGGCTGGGTCACTTCGGTGACGTGCACCAGCGCGGGGATGTGATACTCGCGCGCGATGGCCGCGGCAGTGGTGTAGGTTTCGAGCAGCGCCGGATAATCCCAGGCACGCACCGAGTACAGGTCGTAGCCGCGCATGCAGTCCTCGTCGGGACAGGGATCGCGCTGAAAGCCCTCAGGATGGTGCCGATGTTTTCCTTGACCATCTGGAACTGGTTGGGGACCGAGATGCCATAGCCGTCATCGTAGATGGTGATGATGGCAGGCGCCTTCAGCACGCCGATGGCATTGACCGCTTCCCAGAACATGCCTTCCGCGGTGGAGGCGTTGCCGATGGTGGCAAAGGTGATCTCGTCGCCGTTGTGGGAGAACTGGCTGAACTTTTTGAGGTCGGGGAGCTTGCGATACAGAACCGAGGCATAGGCCAGCCCCACGGCGCGCGGCATCTGCGTGCCAGTGGGGGAGACATCCGCGGCTACGTTATATTGCTCGGTCTGATCCAGCCAGGAGCCGTCCGGAGCCAGGTAGCGGGAGGCGAAGTGGGCGTTCATGCCGCGGCCGGCTGAGGCAGGTTCCTGCAGCGGGTCG
Organism: uncultured Chloroflexia bacterium; assembly: GCA_963809585.1. Classification (GTDB taxonomy): domain Bacteria; phylum Chloroflexota; class Anaerolineae; order Anaerolineales; family Villigracilaceae; genus JACPVF01. The sequence continues at coordinate 291,910 of CAWEKL010000006.1, forward strand.
GCATGGGCGTAGAGCTGGGCAAAAAATTCCTGGATGCTCATCACACCCAGCGAGAACATCCAGGTCTGGTCGCGATAATATCCGGAGCGCCAGTCGCCTTTGCGGAAGGCGCGGGCGATGGCGAGGTTGGCCAGCTCCTTGCCGTCGCCGAAAATGCCGAACTTGGCCTTGCCGCTTAGGACTTCCCGCCTGCCGATCAGGGAAGCCTGACGGCTCTGGAAAGCCAGCCGGTAATCATGGAGGATTTCCTCACGGGAAAGGGGTAACGCAACAGAGCCCTGCTTTTCGGGCATGTCTCTCTCCTGCAATCCGAGTGGTTATGTCGGATTATAACGGAAAAGGCAGCAGGAGATTCTTAGGACGTTTGCATGCGTTCCGCTACGATCTCGGCCACATCCTGCACCTGCAGCGATCCATCATCGGCTTTCGAGGCGTCGGTCAGCATCGTCATGCAGAAGGGGCAGCCGACCGCCAGCACCTGCGCTCCGGTGGCTTTGGCCTCGGCGAAGCGCGCCGCGTTGACGCGCTCCGTGCCTGGCTCCTCTTCCTTCCACATCTGCGCACCGCCAGCGCCGCAGCAGAAGGACTTGCGCTCGTTGCGCGGCATCTCGATGGTCGTGTACCCCGGCCTCCTGAAGAGCCTGGCGGGGAGCGTCAAGGATGCCGTTGTGGCGGCCCAGGTAGCAGGGGTCATGGAAGGTCACCGTCAAGGAATCGGCGCGAAGTGGCGATGTGGATCTTCCCGGCGCCCACCAATTCATTGATCAACTGGGTGTGATGGATGACGGTGTAATTCCCGCCGAAAGCCGGGTATTCGTTCTTCAGCGTGTGCAGGCAGTGCGGGCAGGTGGTCACGATGCGCTTGGGCTTCACCTCGTTCAGTAGTCTCCACATTGGCGGAAGCCAGCCCAAAGAAGATATCTTCGCGGCCCGCGCGCCGCGCCGAATCGCCGGTGCACTGTTCGTTCGTGCCCAGCACCGCGTAGTTCACCCCGGCGCGCGTTCAGGATCTTGGCAAAGGCCTGCGCGGTCTTCTGGGCGCGGGCATCCGTGGCGGGCGCGCAGCCCACCCACCACAGGATGTCGGGCTCCGGGTTCTGCTCGATGGTCGGCACGTTCAACCCCTCCGCCCACTTCATGCGGTCCGCCTGGGAGACGTTCCACGGGATTGATGTTGCGTTCCATGCCCTTGAAGGCCGTCTCCAACTGCTTCGGGAAAGCGCTCTCCATCATGGACAGGTTCCGGCGGATATCCAGGATGTCGCGCATCGGTTCGTTGCCCACCGGGCAGATGTCCACGCACGCGCCGCAGGACGTGCAGGCCCAGACGGCCTCTTCCGGGATCAAGTCCAGCATAGCCACGTCCGTTGCGCCGCCCTGATTGAGGTGATAGCGCTTGTTGATCTCCAGCGCCGCCGGGCAGAGCAGCTTGCCGGTGTTGTAGGCCGGGCAGACCTCCTGGCAGCGGAAGCACATGATGCAGGCGTAGCTGTCCATGATCTGTTCCCAGCCCAGGTCGCTGCATCTTCGCCGCGCCGAACTGCTCGATGGACTGATCGTCGAGATTGATGTAGCTCAATTCGCCGATCGATCTGCGTTCGGGCTTGAGGGCAAAATTGATCGGCGCAAAGAACAGGTGGATGTGCTTGGAGTAGGGGAAATATGGCAGGAAGGCGACCACCGCGCCGAGGGACAGCCAGAACATGAGGTGCTCGCCCACAACGAGAGAGCGCCGGGTTCACGCCCGACCACGAGCCCTGCCACCGCTCGAGATGATCGGCTGCCAGGCGTCGGCATGACCCTCCGAGGCCACATGGAAGGATTCGCCGAGCAGACGGGCCGCGTTGTGGATGAAGATGAAGCCTGCCACGATGGCCGAGTCGCGGCAGGATGCCGAATCGGGCCTGGGGATGCAGCAGCGTCGAGTCGCGCGTGCGTCAGCGTGGAGGGCCGCAGGACGAAGCGGCGGATGACCATGGCCAGGATGCCGACCAGGATGGCTGCGTTGGCAATGTCCGCCAGCAGGCGGTAGACATCGCCGAACCTCCCGGTTTGATTCAGCAGGCTGAAGCCGGTGTAGCCGTAGACCAGATCGTTGAGGTTGACCAGCAGGAAGAGAAGGAAGCCCCACCCGATCAGCCCATGCAAGCATGCTGGGACCCAACCGGAAACGGAAGACCGGCTGGAACAGACCCACCTTGGCGATCAGGCTCCCCGATGCGCTTCCAGGGCAGCGACCAGTCCACCTTCCCATGCCCGCTGGAGATGTTGCTGGATGATGCGCTGCACACCCTTCCAGGTGAAGTACAGCGAGGCCAGCACAGCCGCGAGGAATAGAATTTTCTCAGTGAGGGTCAGCATGGGACCTCCTGCAATGAGTTGGCGCGTATGGCTTCACTTGTTTAGTTTAGCACAGGATGCGAGGGTTGTCGGAAAAATCACGAAGCCGCACGCAGGCAGAATCCTCCCGCGGCGTTACTTGGCGATGTCGTTCACGTAATCAATGGCCCCCGTGCAGGAACCCGGCAGGAAGGGAGCGACGTTGTCCCATGTCAGGTCCAGGCCCTGGAGCTGCGCGCCTTCGATGGCGTCCCCCAGACAGCCCGGTCCGGCGTTGTAATTGACGAGTGTGAATTTCCACAGGTCTTCGTAGGAGGCCGAAAGCCCGGGGGCATCACCGGTGAGATTGCGCACCACGCGCCCGGTCTGCTCGCAGTTGGCGATCAGGGTGTGGGCGAAAACGCTGATCGAGAAATCAGCCTGGCTGAGGTCCAGCCCGAGGGGGCAATCCGCGCAGGAGGCGTTGACCGAGCTGACCAGAGCCTGCCTCAACAATTCGGATTCGACGTTATCCAGGTGGGCATAGCCCTTGCCGCAGGCCTCGCTGGAAAGAACCAGAGGGCAGAACTGCGAGTAGAAGGAGGGATTCCAGAAAAGGGTTGTATCCGCGCCGCCCTCCGTCAACTGGCCCAGGCCCACATCCGCGGCAGCCTGGAAGATGCCCGGCCAGAACTGGCTCTCACGGGCGAACAGGTTCTTGAGCAGGTGCGCCGGTACGCTGGTTTCCTCCGCAGTGCTCAAGATCAGGGAGTCGAAGCGGTCCTGCCATTCATTCACCGCCGGGCGCGCAGCCTCCAGGCCGCAGGTGTTCACGCCTCCGCCGGGGATCAGGCCGCCATCCGGGCAGGTGCGCGCATCCACCACGCCTTGGATGATCAGGTTGGCCGCCAGGTAGGTATAGGGGATGTCGCTTGCCAGATCTTCATGGTGGACCGGCGTGCTGAGCCAGAAAGGCGTCCCACCCACGGGCGGGAAGGATTCCCAGGTCTCTGTGCAGGTGGCGGGAGGCTGCCCCTGCCACTGGCTGGAGAGCACGTCAATATACCAGTACAACTGATCGGGGTCGCCCGCGTCGGACTGGACAGAGCGCACCTGGGCGGTCAGCAGCGGGGAGGAGTCGCCGTAGCTGGAGAAGGCCCAGAATTCCATGAGTACCCCGGCATCGCCGGTATTCTGGAGCGGGAGGATGCATTCGGCTGCGTCGCAGGAGAAGGGCTGGTCGCCAAAGGTGCCCTCCACGCGCGTGATGTGCTCGTTGGGCAGCGGCTCTTCGCCGCGCACCAGCAGACTGGGAGAGCCCTCGCAGACTGTGGTGGAAACGCTGCTGACGGGCGTGCAGTCAATCAAGGAGAGCCAGGCGGTGGCGGCTGGCAGTTCGGTGGGAATTTCCTTTTGAGCCTGCTCCTGGGCAACCGGGAAAATATAAAACCCCTGGCAATTCCTGGTATCGCCCACGCAGGGAGGCTGGCTGACCCATTCGTCGAAGATGTCCTCACCGCAATCGGTGAAGACCTCATCCGGCGTGGGCGGGCCTTCGTGGTCGGCAACAATGGAGCAGACCACGTTGTTCTTTCTCCATGTCACCATCCACCAGGTGGTGGCGGTGTAATCTACGGTGATGGTTGTGAACCGGTCGGGGCCGGGTGGGGGATTGGGGGCGCTGAGGGACCGTGGCGGAGGCGAAAAGGCACTCCCCAGGATCAGGATGGTAATGGTGAGAAGGAAGAAGCCAACCCCGCGCTTGGACATGTGTTGTTTAAATAAATACAGAGTCCGCCATTTATTCCATTATAGCGGACTCTGCCTCAACTGCCCATTGCTGGGAAGTAGTTCTTTCGGTGGATGGCTAGCGCTTCTCCTGTTCCTTTTCCATTTCCTCGAGGGTGTGCAGGTCCTGCTCCAGGTTGCGGTGGCGGATCATCAGGCTGGCGAGGTAAATGATGGTGACCAGGAAAAATATCGCGTACCCGGCGTACATATACATGGATGTGTTCGGGGTGGCTTCCTGAAAGAAAAACATGGCGGCTCCTTCGGGGATCATTGAACAACTTTAAGTTTGAGCTGCTCGACCTTATCCTGCAAGCGTCCAAGGCGGATGCGGTTCCAGAACAGGTCGATGAAGATGACCGTGAAGGCGAACAGAGCGAAGAAAAAGGCGATGAGCATGCGCGGGCTCATGTCGAAGGTGCCCTGGGCGTTCGGATCGCCGTTGCCGATCACCACGGGGTGGATGGTGCGGAACAGGCGGATGGCAAAGAAGGTGATCGGCGCGCTGACCGCGCCGATGAGCGTGTAGACCGCGCCGAAGCGGGCGCGGCGGTCCGGGTCTTCGAGGCCCTGACGCAGCATGAAGTAGGCGATGTAGATCAACTCGGTGATGGCGGCGGTGGTCAGGCGCGGGTCCCAGGTCCACCAGGTGTTCCAGACGGGCCGCGCCCAGATGGAACCCAGCACGATGGTGATAAAGAAGAACACCAGGCTGATCTCAACCGCGGCGACCTCAACGGTATCCCACTTGAGGTCCTTGGTGACGAGGTAGATGATGCCGGTGATGCCCGCAGCGATGAAGCCCAGCAGACCGACCCAGGCGGTGGCCACGTGGAAGTAAAAGACGCGCTGGACCTGCGCCCATGACCGCCTCGGTGGGGGCAAAGAACAAGGCCAGGTAGGCGGCCACCGCCAGGAGGACCATCGAAATAATGTCCAGAGCGAAGAGAGCGACAGGTTTCTTTTGCATAAAGTTGCTCCTCAATAAATGTTACTCTTCGACCACGCTGTCGAAGACCATGAAAGCCAGCGAAACAAAGATCACATCATAGACGATCAACAGGTTCAGCCAGGGCAGGATCTCGCTCATCTCCGCGCCGGTCAGGTAACCGCTGCTGGCCTTGACCGCGGCGATCAGCACCGGGATCACGACCGGGAAGAGCAGGATGGGCAGCATCACGTCCCGCGTGCGGGTCTGCACCGACATGGCCGAGAGCAGCGTGCCCACTGCGGTGTAGCCGATGGAGCCCAGCAGGATCACCAGCAGCAGGCCGGGCTGAAAAAGGTTGAGGCTGTAGAGGACGCTGTAGATCGGCAGCACGATGGCTTCGACGATCAGCATGAAGGCGAGGTTGCTGATGACCTTGCCGAAATAGATGGCCGAGCGGTCCACCGGCGCCAGCAGCAGGCCATCCAGGCAGCCGCGGTCCTTCTCGATCGCCATCGAGCGGTTGAGTCCCAGCGTCCCGGCAAAGGCGAAGGTGGCCCACAGCACGCCGGCGGTCACCGAGCGGCGGGTGGAGATATCCAGTTCCAGCGCAAAGTTGAAGATGAGGATGACCAGCAGGGAGAAGACCAGCATGGCCGAGAGCAGTTCGCGGGAGCGCAACTCGGCAGCGAGGTCCTTCTGGACGACGGCCCAGACGGCCTTGAGGAAATTGGCCTTGATGCGGGCGGGCCGGGGAGAGTTCCGTGACAGCCATCTTATGCCGCCAGCGCCTGTTTGTAGAAGGCGAGCAGGTTGGTCGAAAGAAGCTCGCTGCGCGGGGCGCTGGCCCCGATGCTGCCGCGGGAGAGGATGTCGAAGCGGGTGGCCAGGTCTTCGGCGCGCGCCAGGTCGTGCGAGGTCATCACCACCGTGCGCCCGCGCGCCGCCACCGAGCGCAGCACATCATCCAGCATGGCGGAGGCATCCTGGTCGAGGCCGGTGTACGGTTCATCGAAGAGCATCACATCCGGGTCGTGCAGCACGGCGCGCCCGATGGCCAGCCGCTGCTGCATGCCGCGCGAGAAGGTGCGCACCAGGTCCCTGCGCCGCTTCTCCAGGCCGACCATTTCCAGCACTTCGGTGATGCGCGCTTCGAGAGCGGGCAGGTTGTACATGCGGCCATAGAAGCGCAGGTTCTCCTCGGCGGTCAGGTCGCCGTAGAGCAGGGGCAGATGGGAGACCACTCCCAGCCGGGCGCGCACCGCGGCGGCCTGCCCGGGCAGCTGGTAGCCGGCCACCTTCACCTCGCCCATCGAGGGACGCGAAAGCGAGGCCAGGATGCGCAGGAAGGTGGTCTTGCCCGCGCCGTTGGGTCCCAGCAGCGCCACAAACTCGCCGGGCTGCACGGCGAAGTCCAGCCCGCGCAGCACGGTTTTCATCCCAAACCGTTTGACGAGTTTCCTGACTTCGATCATGGCTGACACGCGTCCCGGGGCCTCAGGCCCGGTTCTCCAGTTTCTTCAACAGTTCCTTTAGTTCCGCCCGGCGCTGCTGATATGCGGCTTCGGGGATCTTCTTGGCGCGGTACAGGTCGTCCAGCGCGATGATGGCATCCATGACGCTATCGGGGTCATCGAATTCATCCTCTTCATCGGCATCGGCATTGGTTTCCGGGCGGGCGTTCCTGTCGCGCAGGTACATCCACGCGCCCATGCCGATGAGCGCCAGGCCAAGGGCTCCTGCGCCGAGGATGAGGCCCTGCCGGTTATTGGTCTGGCCGGAGGCGGCTCCGGTAGTGTCCGGCTTTCCGGAGAGGGTGAAGGCCAGTTCCGATCCTTTCGCCAGGGTGTTGGCGGAATACATGTGGAAATTCGAGCCGGAGATGTTCTGGACTCCCGCGTCGGTCAGGTCCCCGCTTTTGACCTTGATGCCTTCCGGCGCAAAGATCGAAGCTGCATCCGTCTGCATCAGGATGGGCTGGGAGATGGATGTGCCCTTTGAATCATAGGGCAGCGAGAAAAAGGCGATCAGGGAATACGGCGTATCGCTGGGCAGCAGTGCGAAGCCTTCCTTGGTGGAGGAGAAGGGTGCGGTATCCTGCCCGGCCTCGAAGCCCACATTCTGCGCGCCCTCGGGGAGGGCGATGAAGGGGATCTGGCTGCCATCGGTCTTTATCGTGATGGCTTTATCCGTCTTATTGGAGAAGGAGAAGATCTCAAAGACCGTCAGCGTTTCGCCGGTGCCGAAGTCGAAGGCGACGTGCATCTGGTCCATGCTGAGGCTGCTGAAATCGGTGCTGCTCTCAAAGACCGTGATCGGGTCGAGCGTCACCTGCTGATCGCCGGCCTGCAGTGCCTTGAACTTGGTCTGGTAGGTGATGCCCTGGTATTCCAACTCGGCGAGGAAGAGGCGGCCAGAGGGGAAATCCACGTTGTCGAAGGTATAGCTGCCATCCGCGGCCAGGGTGCCCTCCAGCGTCAGGGTCTCCTTCGGGCCACTCGAATCGCCGTGGTCATAGCCGCGCAAGGTGATCGACTGGCCGGAAGGAAGTGCTGCGCCGCTCTTATTGGTGACCACGCCATTAACGGTGCCGCCGGAAGGGGCGGCAGCCACCGCTGTGGACTCCGCTCCGGGGGTGCTATCGGAAGGCGGTACTGCGGCTGCAGGGGTGCCCGGGGCGGCAGTCACTTCCGCGGTGGGCGTCCCGGCGGGGGACTGCACATCCGGCTGAGCAGCGAAAGGAGCAGGCGCTGCGAAACTTAGCGAGCGCAGATATCCGGCCACTGCGTACACCTGGTCATCGGTCAGGTCAGCGGGGAAGGCTTTCAGCCCCTCGCCGCCTGCGCGGATCATGGTTGCCAGGTCGTTCTCCGAGAGGGAAGCCATTTTCTCCTGATCGAAGAACAGGTCCTGCTTGCAGCCCGCGCAATTGGCCGCGAAGAGCTGCTTGCCTTCCAGCAGGCTGTCGGGGGAGGTGTGCAGGCTGAGCGCGTAGTTCACCACATCCCAGCGGTCCTTTTCCGAAAGGCTGCCGGAGAAGGGCGGCATATACCGCTCGATGTTGCCCTGCGAGACCACCGTGAACCAGCGGGCCGGGGTGGCGGGGCGGGCGGTCTGCGCCAGGCCCAGAGCCGCCACCGTCACCGGGAGCTGCTTCCCTTGCGGGCCGTCGCCCAGCCCGGTCTCGCCGTGGCAGGGGAGGCATTTTTCGATGTAGATGCTTTTCCCGTTATCCAGGTCCGCGGCCGAGGCGGGAAACAAAGGTCCCAGAGTGGGCGCGGGGGAGGGGGGGACGTAATCGGGCGGCGGGGTGATGTCCGCGGCCAGGGAGAAATTGCATGCGGAAAGCAGCAGGGTCGTCAAAGCGATCAAGAGAGGGAGGCGAAATCTCATAAGTTCCTCAGGAGCATCCAATTCCAGCAGGTCAACTTAATGACTTTCCGCAGGAGGGGCAAAAGCGATCGACGACCAGGACCGGCTGGCCGCAGCGCGGGCAGAACCCGGCGGATTTTTCCTTGCGCTGTTTGCGGCGCGAGGCGATCATCGAACTCGATATCATCGTCCGAGATGCCGGCGGTCACAGCCTGAGCCCCATCCGCGCTGCGGGAGGCGGCAGCCTGTTCCAGGCGGGATTGGGCATCGCCGCGTGAGACCGCGGCGGGTTCCAGCTCATCCAGCTTGCGCAGGATGCCTGCGCCCTTTTGCAGCAGCTCGGTGCGTTGTTCCGGGTAATCCTCAGCCGGGACCTTTCCAAGCTTGTAATCGAAATCCAGTTCCTGCAGGGCATTGATGACGCGGTCGCGCTCGGCCATGAGCGAGGAAATCTCATGCTCCGCCTGCGAAGGGTCGCGGCGGCCGCGCGTGATGAAGGGGGCGTAGAGATACATGCCAACCAGGATGAGAACGGCCAGCACGAAGAAGATGGCGCTTAGATCCATGTTTATCCCTAGGGGAGCAGAAGTTTGTCGATTTGCGCGCTGATCTGGTCCACGGAGGTGAAGGGACCGATCATTACATATTGCAGCACGCCATTCCGGTCAATGAAGTAGGTCTCAGGGACACCCTGGATGCGGAAAAGCTGCGAGATCTTTGTAGCCAGGTCGGGACCTGTGGGGTAGGTGACGCCGAACTTTTTCAGGTAGATGCGGGCTTCGGGTTCGGTGTCCACGTAATCGGCGCCCAGGAAGATCACCTGCCCGTCGGGCTCGTAGGTCTGCCAGGCCTTCTCCAGTTCGGCAGCTTCCTGCTCGCAGGGCTTGCACCACGAGGCCCAGAAGTTGAGCACCACCACTTTGCCGTGGAAATCGGAAAGCTTGACCTCGCTCTGGCCTTCATATTCATAGCCTGAATAGAGGGGCAGGGTGAAATCCGGGATCTTGTCGCCCGGCTGGACGGTGCCCTGCTGGCGCTTTCCCAGCGTGATGGCGACCAGGATCAGCAGTCCGACGAGGACGACCCAGATGATGATTTGAACCCACAGTGGCACGCCGCGTCTCGGGGCGGCATTCCCGGTTTCTGTCATTGTCATTCTCCCACCCACGGCCTGTCCCTCAAGAAGGAGAGGCCAGGGGTATTGCTCAAGGCATCGCGAACTCCCGCTGACTTACTGCGAGAGTTCGCGCGGCGATGGTCATTTTCGGTTTCGCAGCTCTTCCTCGAGCCGGGCTACATATTCATCCCCGGCGGGGGTCGGTTCAGAGGATGGCTTTTCCTGCACGGCGGCATGGACAGGCCGGGTCCAGGCACGCATGGCGCGCAGGAGGATGAATGCGCCGGCCAGGATCAGCACGGGCGGCAGGATATACAAGCCCCAGTTCAGTCCGCTGCGCGGCGGTTCGCCGAGCACGCGCGCCCCGTAGTTATCCACGAAGTACTGCTTGATCCGGTCCTCGCTCCAGCCTTCGCTGAGCTGGGTGCGGATCAGATCGCGCCACTGGCGGCAGGCCTCCGTGGGGCAGACGTCCAGCGGTGTGTTCTCGCAGACCGGGCAGTAAAGCTGGCTGGCTACGGCATTCACATCGTCATCGGTGGGAGTGGGACCCTGGGCTAATGCAGGAGCAGCCCGGAGCGCAAGAACTGCGGCCAGAAAGAGTCCCAGACCCAGGAAGCTCAATGTGCGCAGCGACGGATTTCTCATGGAGCGCCCCTAATCTGTGGAACTGGTCTGGTAGGAGGCTGCCTGGGTCACCCGTAGCAGGCACGTACTCCGGGTCCTTGTCCGGCCAGGCGGCGATCAAGATTCCCAGCAGGAAGAGCAGGCTTCCGATCCACAACCAGTTGACCAGCGGATTGATAAAGACCTTGAAGGTGGCGCCCATGGCGGAAGCCGGCTGCCAGTCCACCAGCAGCACGTACACATCATTCCCGCAGCGTGGAACGCTGCCCCGGGATGGTCATGGTCTGCTGGGCATCGGGATAGTAATCAATGCGCGGGTACAACTGTCCGAGCAGCGTCGCCGTTCTTATACACGCTGACCACGGCCCGTGTGACCTGGCGCTGATCGGGTCCCAGGAAGCTGGCGATATCATCATATTGAACATTATAGCCGCCGACTGAAAGTGAGCCGATTCACCGGCACCGTGCCCTGGGTCTCCTTCTGGAAGATTTCGATGCCGAGGATGCCGACGGCCATCAGCATCATGCTGATGTGGATGATGTAGCCACCATAGCGGCGGCGGTTCCGCCCGGTGAGGCGCGCGAAGGCAGTGAAGAAGTTTTCATTCTGCGCCTTCTGCCGGGCACGTGCCGGCGCGCCAGAATTCGAAGAGCGTGACGAGTGAGCACCAGGACCACGAGGAAGAAACCGATCAGCGCGATCAGGTTCTTTGTGTAGGTGAAGATAGATCAGGGCGGTCATGGCCAGCGCGAGCAGCGCCGGTTTCCAGATGGCGCGCCCGAGGGTCTTCACGGTGGAATGTCCCCAGGCGGAAAGCGGGGCAATGCCCATCAGCAGCATCAGGGCGGCGAAGAGCGGCGCGGTGGCGCGCTCATAAAATGGCGGGCCGACGGTCACCTTCTGGCCGGTGAACAGCTCGGAGAGCCAGCGGGAAGATCACGCCCCAGAAACACACCACCAGAACGCTCATGAAGAGCAGGTTGTTGAGCAGGAAGAGCGCCTCGCGCGAGAGCATGGATTTCATCTCGGTCTCGGAGCGCAGCTCCGGCCAGCGATAGATGACCAGGGCAATGGAGGCGATGAAGCGTCATGGCCGACGAAGGCCATGAAGAACGGGCCAATGGGGCTGTTGGCAAAGGCATGCACCGAGGAGAGCACGCCCGAGCGCGTGAGGAAGGTCCCGAAGATGACCAGCGCATAGGTCAGGATGATCAGGATCATGTTCCAGTGCTTGAGCAGGCCGCGCTTTTCCTGGATCATGACCGAGTGCAGGAAGGCCGTGCCGGTCAGCCAGGGCATGAAGGCTGCGATCTCCACCGGGTCCCAGCCCCAGTAACCGCCCCAGCCGAGCACGTCGTACGCCCAGCGTCCGCCCAGCACGAGGCCGAAGGAAAGGAACAGCCAGGCCCACGAGGGTCCAGCGGCGGGTGAGGCGGATCCAGCGGTCATCGGTGCGGCCGGTGATGAGCGCGGCCATGGCGAAGGCATACGGGATGACAAAGGAGACAAAGCCCAGATAGAGCATGGGCGGGTGGATGATCATGCCCGGGTGGCGCAGCAGCGGGTTCAGGCCGCGCCCATCGGCCTGCAAAGGCACCGCGGTGGCTGGCCAGAGGCTGGATCATGGCCTTGACCATTTCGCCGGCGGAGTCTGAACCACATGCGGGCAAAGGGATTTTCAAAGAAGATGGACATCGCCAGGAAGAAGGCCATGCGTGATGGAAGAGACCACGATGACCCAGGGCAGGAATTCGCGGTCGCGGTCCCATTTGCGCAGCGTGACCAGCGAGGCAAAGGCCGACATCAGCCACGACCAGAAGAGCAGCGAGCCGGCCTGTCCGCCCCACCAGGCGGTCACCTTCAGATAGGTGGGCATGCTGCGGCTGGTCACCTCGTAAACGAAGGAGACCTCGAAATGATTGTTGACCAGCAGATAGATCAGGGAGGCCGCCGAAAGCGAGATCAGCGGCCAGGTGAGCAGCATGGCCCGCCGCGCCGATTCGACCTGCGCCTGCGAGTGGTTGCGTGCGCCCATAGACTGCCGCGCCCACGCTGTAGAGGGCCACCAGGAAAGACACCACTAAAATTCCGTATCCGAAGTCTGCCACCATGATCGCTCCTGTCCTAAAAGATGGACCTGACGGAAGAGAAAATCTCGTCAGGTCCGGTTATCTATTTGCTGGCCGCCTGTGCAGGAACGGCTTCTTCATAGCGGGTCGGGCATTTCAGCAGGAGCTCGTCGGCATGGAAAACGCCGTTCGTATCCAGTTTGACCGGTCATGATGGCCTGGGCTTCATTGCGCATCAGGTCTGGCTTGACGCCCACATAGATCACATGCATGCGGTTGCGGCTGGTGTCGATCACGGCCTGGTGCAGGACCTCGGCCAACCCGCCCCGCGGCCTCGATCTCGGCATTATCGCCGGGGACATGGGCCACATCGAATTGCAGCGTCAGGGTCTGGGGGTCGTACTGGATGGTACTGCCAACGATCGCGCCGGAGACGCGCAGGCTTTTATCGGCCACCTGCTCCCCTTTTTGTTTCAGTTCATCGATGGTCATGAAATACTCGGCGTTGGCCTGGGTGGAAGAGACGATCAAATAAACCACTGCCGCCAGGATGAACAGGCCGCCGAGAAGAAATTTGGTGCGCTGCATAGGGGAGCCTCCACAATGATGGTAGGAAAGGCAGGCATAAAAGTTGGGCATCCGCCTGCCGCCTCGATCACGCCGATTGGGCGCAATTTGAGGAAATATATATAGAAACGATTTGATTTTACATGCGAAGATTAAGCCATACTGAGAAGGCTCCGGATGGATGTCATGGAAAACCCCCTAATTCATCCTATTATTATGCACTTACTCCAGTGAGATCAAGCCGCTGCGGATGGCGAACTTCACCAGTTCGGTGCGCGAGTGCATGCCGAGCTTGCTCATAATGCGCTCGCGGTGGCGCGCCACGGTCTTGGGGCTGAGGCTGAGCAGGGTGCTGATCTCGTTGTTGTTGAGTCCCTGCGCCACCAGTTCCAGCACCTGCCGCTCACGGGCGGTCAGCGTATCCAGGCTGATCGGCGGTTCCTCTCCCGAGGGGTTCCGCTCGCGCGGCTGGATGCCCACCTGCCGCGCCAGCCGCTGATAATCCTCCAGCAGCCAGTGTGCCAGCGCAGGTTGGAGGTACACGCTGCCGGAGGCCACGGCATGGATGGCAGCCACTAATTCATCGGAGGCGGATTGCTTGGTCACGTATCCCGATGCGCCAGCGCGCAGCATTTCCATCAGATACTGTTTATCTTCATGGACGCTTAGTGCCAGCACCAGACAGTCGGGCAGGAGAGCCTTCAAGCGCCGCGTGGCCTCCAGCCCATCCATCCCGGGCATGGTGATATCCATCAGGATGATGCGGGGGCGGGTATCCAGCGCGCGCTGCAGGGCTTCCTCACCGCTGCCGGCCTCTGCCACCACGCGCAAGCCGGGTTGTGTCTCCAGGAAGGAGCGCAATCCGGTTCGCACAATATCGTGATCCTCAACCAGCATGAGCGTGATTTCCATGTCGTCTCCTGTGGGTTCGTGTGCTTCGTTATTTTGCATGCTGTCCTTCAGCCGGAAGAGGGGTAAGTTGATCGTGATCCCCCAGCGGTATGGTGATCGTGATGGTCGTGCCCTGGCCGGCACCCGAATCAATGCTCAGGGCTCCTCCGGCAGCGGCTGCGCGCTCGCGCATCCCTTCCAGGCCCCATCCCCGCGGAGCGGAAAACGGACCGCCGGGATCAAACCCGCGCCCCTGGTCTGCCACTGTCAGGCTGACCTGGATGCTCCTCGAAGCACAATTCGATGCGCGCCCGCTCGGCCCCGGAATGGCGTGTGATATTGGTGATCGATTCCTGTGCCACGCGGAACAGAACCGTCTCCACAGTGGGATCAAGCCTGCGCGGGCTGCCCAGCGCTTGCAGCTCGAAATCAATTCCCGAGGAGCGTGCCCGATCCAGCAGATATTTAATGGCCGGCACGAGGCCCAGATCATCCAGATGCGCGGGCCTCAAGTCGCCTACCAGGCGATACAACCCCTGCGAAATCAGGCGGCTGAGCTCCTTCAGCTTTTCCACCCGCGCACTTGCCTCGGGTTGTTTTTTCAGGCTGGCACCCAGGGCCGCCAGTTCCAGCGAGAAAGCCGAAAGCGCCTGTGCGGTTTCATCATGCAGCTCGCGCGCGATGCGGGCGCGCTCATCTTCCTGGGCCTGGACGGTGTGCTGGAGCAGCTTGCCGCGCAAGGCCTCGCGCTGCTGGAGCGCCTCCAGGCGGGCCTGCTGAATGATGGAAACCTGCAAATGCCGTTCCTCTTCCACTGCCTGGGTAGCCCGGATCAGGCTGTAGGTGATCAGCACGGCCAGGATCGTGCGTATTAGCTGGATGGGGATACCGGTCAAGCCGGTGAAGGCTTCCTGGTTGATCAGGTTGGCAGGGAACATCGATAGAAGTGTGAACTACAAGCTGCGTGGCTGCATATATCGCAAAACTCACCCCGGCATAACAGGAAGTAGCGGGCCAGATCCGGCCGCGCCTCCGCGCGAGCCTGACGGCTGCGGGCGACAAGCGCCAGGGCCGATAGAAGCGAGGCGGGCACTGCGAGGATATAGCGTGAGAGGGCGTTCCAAAAATCCAAAGGGGGTAGAGATCGGGTGCGATAGGCGACCAGAGCAGAGGCTCCCATGGCAAGCCAATACAAACCCAGAAGACCGTTTCTACGAACCCATCCGGGAAAGGTTTGCCACGCGCTCAACCCGCTGAAGTGATAAGCGAAAAAGAACAGGCAGATGAAGGAGGCGGCCAATAACCCCAGCTTGAACCAGCCGACCCATGCAGGGGTAGGGGAGGTGAAATTCACTTGCAGCAGATAGGCTTCGAACCATTCATTCGCCCCGTGGATCAGGCCAAAGGCTGCCAGCGGACGCAGGACGCGCGCATCCGCCAGCCCGGGTGAGCGGCCAGACTCCAGGGCCATGGCCAGCCCCATTCCAAAGAAGGCCAGCCCGTAAATAAAATAGATGAAGAAAAGCCACTGGTCGAGCCAAGTTGCATGCATGAAAGACCTGCCTCCATTCTACAGCCCGGCCACCTGTAGGTTGCACTCCTCTTATCACCTCCCAAGGGTGACGAAAATCACAAAAATGGGTGAATCACCCCAATGTAAAGCGGAATATTAATGAAATATTTAACTAATGACATTTGTCAGGCGATATTCGGTGACAATTTGACTTTATAAAATAATTCATTAGAATTATATTAGGGTGAATAACCCAATAGATGGGGTAGAGGCCCATCTTGGCCCGTACGCGTCGACGTTAAGGACGTTGCTGCTTCTTGAAAGGAGAATGCTTAATATGACGCTGAAGAAAATTTTAATCCTCCTTGGCCTGGTGATCGTGGCTGCTGCTGTCCTGGCGGCCTGCGGCTCCAATCAACAACAGGCCACCCCCACTTCCGCCGAAACCGCAGTTCCCACCCAGGCCCCGGTGGAAGTGCCTTTTGAGGCGGCCTGGCGCGGCTCCGGCCATGCCGACACCGCCGCTGAAGCCTTCACCCATTGGAACGAGGATGATCCGGCTGTAGTAGCCTCGGATTGCGCCAAGTGCCACAGCGCCGCCGGCTATCAGGACTTCCTCGGTGCCGATGGCAGTGCCGCCGGGTCGATCGAAGCCAGCATACCCGCCAAGGGCAATCCCGGCATCACCTGCACGGCCTGCCACAACCCGGTCACCATTGCGAAGACCAGTGTGGTCTTCCCCTCCGGAATTGAGATCAAGAACCTGGGCGACGACTCCCGCTGTATGGAATGCCACCAGGGACGCGAATCCAAGGTGAGCGTTGACAAGCAGATCGCCGACTTCAACGCGACCGATGCTCTCGATACCGTGGTCGCCCCGATCAAGGATGCGCAGGGCAAGGAAACCAAATTCGGCTTCCGGAACATCCATTACTTCGCCGCGGCTGCCACCCTCTATGGCACCGAGGTCAAGGGTGGGTATGAGTACGACGGCAAGGCCTACGATGCCAAGCATGACCACGTTCCCGGCTTCGCCACCTGCACCGGCTGCCACGATTCACATTCACTCCAGGTGAAGGTTGACAAGTGCGCCGGCTGTCATGACGGCGTCGCCTCCGTGGACGATCTGAAGAACGTGCGTGAGCCTTCCTCCGCCAAGGATTACGATGGCGACGGGAACGTTCAGGAAGGCATGTTCTATGAGGTCCAGGGCCTGCAGGAAGCACTGCTTGCCCAGATCACCGCGTATGCCAAGGATAAGGCCGGCGCCCCCATCGGTTACGATGTCGCCACCTATCCTTATTTCTATGCGGATGCTAATTCCAATGGCAAGCTGGATGAGGGCGAGGGCGCTTTCGCCAGCTGGACTCCGCGCTTGCTGAAAGCCGCTTACAACTACCAGGTGTCCATCAAGGATCCCGGTGCGTTCGCCCACGGCAACAAATACATCGTCGAGCTCCTCTACGACTCGATTGAAGACCTGGGCGGCGATGTGAGCAAACTGGCCCGCGACGATGCCGGTCATTTCGCCGGTAATACCGAACCCTTCCGCCACTGGGATGGGGAAGAGGCAGGCAATGGTGTGGTTCCCGGCTCTTGCGCCCGCTGCCATACGGCCTCCGGCCTGCCGCAGTTCCTCGCGGAAGGTGCGACCATCTCCAACCCGGCTTCCAACGGCTTCCAGTGCTCCACCTGCCACGATGAGGCCAACTGGCCCAATCGCTATGCAGTCTCCTCAGTGACCTTCCCCTCCGGCAAGACCGTGAGCTTTGCGGTGGATGCCGATGGGAAACCTGCCGCCGACGACTCCAACCTGTGCATCGAATGCCATCAGGGTCGTGAGTCCACGGCCAGCGTCAACAAGGCCATCACGGCCACCGGCGCAGGCCCCGATGAGGTCACGAAGCTGAGCTTCCGCAATGTGCACTACTTCGCAGCCGGCGCGACCCTCTTCGGCGATGCCGTCCAGGGCGCCTACCAGTTCGAAGGCAAGGCTTACGTCGGCCAGAACGTCGAGCACCCGCTCAATAAGTGCAAGGACTGCCATGATGTCCATGCGCTGACGGCCAAGACCGATGCCTGCGCCACCTGCCATTCCGGACAGAAGGTCGATGACATCCGCTTCAACACGGATACCACCGACTGGGACGGCGACGGCAACGTGACTGAGGGCGTGAAGGGCGAGATCGATACCCTGGCTGAGGCCCTCTACGCCCAGATCCAGTCCTATGCCGAGGCCCACGGCGGAGCCATCACCTATGATGCCGCTGTCTACCCCTACTTCCTCGGTGCAGATGGCAAGGCTTATGCCTCCTGGACGCCCAACCTTCTGAAGGCTGCCTACAACTACCAGTACACTCAGAAAGACCCCGGCGCTTTCGTTCACAATCCCAAGTACGTCATGCAGTTCCTGATCGACTCGATCGAGGCGCTCGGCGGTGACGTATCCAAATTCACGAGGCCGGAAGTCCCCGCTCCTGCTCAGTAATTCCGGCTCAAATAGTTAAAAACCGCCCCGGATATTTCCATCTGGGGCGGTTTTTCATTACCGGGAAGGGAGTCTTCCTGGCGAACATCTCCATAAATCATATAAAACCCGTGATATTCTACACTATCAGACCTGACATCCTGCTCTTAGAATTGGGGCGATTACCCCATCGTCGTTGGGATATTTGCACTAATTCGGTTTGCCTACTATAATCTGGTCTCTCAGCCTTAGCATGAGGAGAGTGTTGATGAAAACACCCGGCGCCCTGCTTCGAGCACACCGCCTCGGTCCATTGAGTATTGTCCTCGGCCTCCTTCTATTATTTTTACCCGTTCTGCTTCTGTTCTTTGGGACCCCCGCCCAGGCTGCACCTCTGCAGCAGGGAGACGGGCCTTCCAATGATTCCTGCCTGGCCTGCCACGCGCAGAGCGGCTTGATCATGCCGCTGGGGGATAATGAACAGATCCTGGTCACGATCGACAATACCGCCTTCCAAGCCTCGGCGCACGGGACACAGCAGGTGGCCTGCACCACCTGTCACAGCGACATCACCGGTTATCCCCATCCCAACTACAACAAGAACAGCCTGCGGGAACTGAATGTGGCCCTGTATCAGGCCACGCAGAACGCTTGCCAGGGCTGCCATGGCGAACAGACGGCGAAGGCCATGGACAGCGTCCACGAACAGACGCTGAAGGCCGGAAACAACAATGCTGCGGTCTGCGCAGACTGCCACAACCCCCACTATCTGACCTCGGCTGCCAGCCGCACGGATGTGCCGGATGTTTGCGCCCGCTGCCACAGCGACATTGCTGCACAGTACAAGAGCAGTGTCCACGGTGCGGCACTGCTGGACGAGCGCAACCCGGATGTGCCGACCTGCATTGACTGTCACGGGGTGCACAATATCAAGGACCCGCGCACGGTTCAGTTCCGCAATGCCATCCCGCAGCTATGCGCCCGCTGCCATACGAACCCCGCCATCATGGACAAGTACGGCATCTCCACGAATGTGCTCAGCACTTACGTGGCGGATTTCCACGGCACGACCGTGACCCTCTTCGAGAAGAACAACCCCGACCTTCCCACCAATAAGCCGGTGTGCACGGACTGTCACGGAGTGCATGCCATCTCGCGGCCGGATAATCCGCAGACCGGCATTGCTCTAAAAGACAACCTGCTGGAGCGCTGCCGCCGCTGCCACCCCGGTGCGACAGCCAACTTTCCGGATGCCTGGATGAGTCATTACATTCCCAGCCCGCAGAAAAATCCGCTGGTGTTCTACGTCCAGCTCTTTTACAAGTTCTTCATCCCGGCCGTGATCGGCTCCATGCTGATCTTCGTTATCAGTGACTTCATTCGCCGGCAGATCGATCGCCGGAAAGGATTGACACACTAATGGCTGCTCAAACGAAGTCCGCCCCCGCCGCGACACAGCGGACCTATGTCCGCTTTCCCCTGGCCCGGCGCATCGAGCACCTGCTGATGCTGCTATCCTTCGCCACCCTGGGACTGACCGGCCTGCCCCAGAAGTTCTCGACCCATCCCATCTCCGCGGCCGTCATTTCCGGACTGGGCGGCATCGAAACCCTGCGGCTGATCCATCATACGGCTGCCATCGTTATGATGCTCGGGACGATCTATCATATCATTTTCGTGGGTTACAAGATCTTTGTGCAGCGTGTCCGGATGAGCATGCTGCCCGGCCTTCAGGATGCAAAGGATGCCATCGGGGCTTTCCTCTACAATCTGGGAATGCGCAAGACCCGCCCGCAGATGGGCCGCTATACCTTTGAAGAAAAGGCTGAGTACTGGGCCTTCGTATGGGGCGCAGTGGTGATGGGTTTCACCGGCTTCCTGATGTGGAATCCGATCACTGCCTCCAAGATCCTGCCCGGTGAGATCATCCCGGCCGCCAAGGCCGCGCACGGCGGGGAGGCGCTCCTGGCTGTGCTGGCCATCATCGTCTGGCACATGTACGGAGTGCATCTTAAAAACTTCAACAAGGCCATGTGGACGGGGCGTTTGACCGAGCAGGAAATGCTGCATGAGCACCCGTTGGAACTGGCTGACCTGAAAGCAGGCACGGCCGAACGGCCTGTTGATCCGCGCGCCGAGCGCAGGCGGCAGATGATTTATATACCCATCGCGGCGGTCCTGGCGGCGGTCATGCTGACGGGCGTGTATGGATTTGTCAACGCCGAGCAGACCGCGCTGGAAACCATTCCACCGCAGCCGGAAGCCGTGACGGTATTCGTCCCCGAAACGCCCACCGCTCTGCCGACACGCGTGCCCACGAACACCCCGCTGCCGCCGGGCGTTACGCCGACGGCCATTGCTCCCGCCGCGGACGCCGCCGGGCTGACCTGGGATAAGGGCATCTCCGCCATTTTCGCGGCCAAGTGCACCACTTGTCATGGCGCGGCGGCTACCGCCGGGCTGAACCTGAGCACCTATGCCGATGCCATGAAGGGCGCCACAACAGGCCCGGTCATCATCCCGGGCGATGGAGCCAACAGCCCGCTGGTCGTAATACAAAGTGCGGGCGGCCATCCCGGCCAGCTTGCCACGGATGAGATCGCCAAGATCATCGCCTGGATCAATGCCGGGGCACTGGAAAAGTAAGCCCCTGTCTCCCTGAATCAAAACAACAACCCCCGCTTATTTCAAGCGGGGGTTGTTGTTATTGAAAATGGAGTGGGTCAGATGGTGACGGTCTTGCGGGCTTCCGCGGGCACAGCTTCGTGCACCTCGCTGGTCATGCGGTGGTCCACCACCCGCAGGAAGCGGACACCCAGGGTAAAGGCGGTCATGCCGTAGGCGACGATACCCAGGGCTGCCAGCCATTCCACCAGCGCCGGTACGTAGTGGGTGTACTCGACTGCCGCGTTCGGCAGGTAAGGCATCAGTACCAGGAACCCCGCCAGGTTGATATCCCAGCGGTATGCCACCACGCCGCTGGCCACCAGCGCCAGCGCCAGCATGCGCCAGAAGGGATTGATGCGCGTGCGGTTCCACAGCAGCAGGACCATTGGCAGGAGGATACCCAGCAGCATTTCCACGATCCAGAAGTTGAAGCTGAGCGGGCCATTGGTCATCAAGTGCAGCCCCTCGTTTCGGCCGGGATCATAGGTATAGGTCACGGAGAGCGCGTCCCAGGCCCGGAAGTAAAAGTACCCGATGAGCAGGTAGCCGACAAAATTGGCCACCCGCTCGATCAGTCCATCGTTGATTTTGGCGCGCGGGGTGAGCCGGGCGGAGAGCATGGAGAGGAACAGTGTGAGCGAAATGCCGCCCACCAGCGCCGAGAACATGAACAGCACGGACATCTCAGGCTTGAACCAGAAAGGCCGCGCCTTGATCACGCCGTAAATGGCGCCCAGCGAGGACTGGTGCAGGCTGGAAAGTCCCAGGCCGATGATGGCCAGCACAGGTGCATAATGATGCACGCGCTCCATCTTTTCGGCCAGGCGGGGGAAACGCTTGCGCAGCCATTCCAGCGAGGCGAAGATCGGCATGGACTCCATGAACAGCACGGTCAGGTAGAGCACCACGCACATGGTCACTTCCCAGAGCAGGGAGTGGGTGTTCCAGTAGACCAGCGCATGCCAGAAGCGGTCCGGCCGGCCGATATCCAGGATCAGTGCCAGCATGGCCATGGTGTAGCCGATCAGACCCACGAAGGTGGCCGTGCGGGCGATCGGCTGGTAGCGTTTCAAACCGAACAGGTAGACCCCTGCACACAGGCTGAACGCGCCGGCGCTCAGGGCGATGGAGGAAAGATCAATGGTGATCCACAGTCCCCACGGGACCAGGTCGGTCAGGTTGGTGATGACCAGGCCCTTCCAGAAGACCATCAGGCCGGCGGCCAGCCCGCCAAGCAGCAGGAGGCCCAGCAAGCCAAGCCAGGCTCCCAGAGGCCCGATAACAGTGATCGAGGTGCGGAGTTTACGAAGCATTGTTGGTCTCCATCTTCTCCAGCACTGCCGGCAGATAATAGACGCGCGGTCCGGTGCCAAGGTTTTCGCGCAGGCGGAAGGACGGGTTGTTCTTCAGCGCCTGGCTGACATTCGAGTTGGGATCATTCAGGTCGCCGAAGATGCGCGCGCCGGTGGGGCAGACCACGCAGCAGGCCGGGGTGACCTCGTCGTCCACGCCGGGTTTGAGGCCCAGGTCGTGAGCGCGGTCGATGCGCTGCTAGCAGAAGGAGCATTTCTCCGGCACACCGCGCGGGCGCCGCTCCATCTCCGGCTGGCCCCACTCCGGGACAGCCGGGTTGGGACCTTCGAAGGCTTCCCAGTTGAAGGAGCGCGCCTGGTAGGGACAGGCCACTTCACAATACCGGCAGCCGATGCAGCGGTCGTAATCCATCATGACGATGCCGTCTTCGCGGTAATAAGATGCCTTCACCGGGCAGACTTCCACGCAGGGAGCCTTCTCACAGTGCATGCACGGGCGGGCGATGTAGACGATGTTCTCGCCGACTTGCCCCGCCTCGGAGACCACGTTCCAGGAGATGTCCGGGGAGACGTTATTGTGGGCGTGGCAGGCCAGGGTGCAGTAATCGCAGCCGGTGCATTTGCTCTGGTCAATGACCATCGCCCATTGATTCTCGCCTTTGGGGGCGGAGCCGGAGGCACCGGCAGTCTGGATGGCTTTGGTCCCTGCGGCGACTGCGATCCCAACGGCGGCGAGTTTGAGGAAATCCCGCCGGTTGACGTTATCCTTATCCATGTTTTCCGTCCTCAGGGTGGCGGGTGATGCGGCGGTAGAAGCGCTCCAGCCAGGGAGCCAGAACCATGCCGCCTGCCAGACCGATCAATGCGGCCAGGATGGCATAGCCAAGCGGGCTGACGGGTGTAGGCTCCTGACTGATACCACCAGTCTGGATCCCGGCAGTCGGTTCAGGGGTGACGGCGGCTGAGGGGGCGGCGATGCCGGAAGTAGTGGTTGTGGCATCCAAAGGAGCATGCATCTGGTCAGCATGGCAGGTATTGCAGGTGTCCAGGCTGGCTTTGAAGGAATGGTCGGGGATGCTGTGAGCGGTGCGATCCCCGGTCTCCAGATGTTCCAGGTGGCAGTCCACGCAGGAGACTCCCTTTTGATGGTGCGCGGTGTAGGGGAAGTTCATGCTGGCTTCCTGGTGGCAGGTGATGCACAGGTCCGAGATTTCCTTTGTTCCGTCCGCACGCGGCCCGGCGGGCGTCTTGAGCGAGGCGCTGTGAGGGTCATGGCAGGTGGTGCAGTTCATGCCCCGCTGGTAGTGGGTGCTGCCTTCCCAGCCCTGCCAGCCGAAGCGCGTATCGCTGTGGCAGCGGCCGCACAGGTCCGGGCTGTTATCCACGGTCATGGGTGTCTTGGGATGTCCTTTGTCGGCATCCGTGTGGCAGGCCGTGCAGGTGATGCCGTCCGACTCCCAGGTGGCAGTGGCCGGGTCATAGCCGGTGGTATGGCAGACCAGGCAGGCGCCGGGCTTGCCCTGATCGTTCCAATCCTTAAGGAAGACCGGGTCGGTCCCTGCCTGGCCGTGCAGGCTTTTTTCCAGGGTCATCTGGAACTCAGTATGGCAGACCACGCATTCTGTGTTCTGCGCGTTCTGCGGCTGCGGGTTGCTGCCGGTCTGGGCGCTGGCAACCACGAGGGTAAGCGCAGCGGCCGCCAGGGCGAACAGGATGGCGATGAAAAATCGTTTATGAAGAGAGAACATGTTAAGGCATCTCCTCGATGAGATTAGATGTGTACCGGATGGGGCACGGGAGCCTGGTCAAAAACCTCGCAGCCCAGGCATTCCTCCGGCAGATAGCCGTTGGAGAGACGGCGTTCCTGCCAGCAGGCTTCTTCAGAATTGGCAGCCGCACAAGCGGCACGTTTTTCGGGCGGGCAGTTCTTAATCTCCCAGCACCTGGTCTTCTCGATAGGCAGCATGGGGATCTGTTGGGCCTCGATCTGCCAGCGCTCATCCAGCCGCCGGAGCAGCATGATGAGCAGGGCAGTGACAGTGATGGGCAGGGCCAGCCTGAGAAACAGTCCGGTCAGGATCACCAAAAAAGCATTAATGAATTCCATATTCACCTCACGATCTCTTCCAGGTTGGCTGCTCGCGGCGGTGGACCCATTCCCCAACGAGCAGAAGCACACTCACCGGCAGCAGGATGCGGGTGACGATCATGGTGAGAAATACTTCAAAACCGAACATGGCATCCTCCAATCTTTACCTGTCCTTAGTTTAAAGGAATATGAGAGATAGGTAAATTCGGGCGATACCCCATCTTTTGACAGATTTTTACTTCAGGGCTAAGGTCGCATGGGGTGTCTTCCCCAGGTATGATCCAATTTATGGGGGTGCGCCCCCATAAAATGAAAAATCCCGCCGGAGGCGGGATGAAAACTTAATCTGTCGGCTCGTCAGGCTTTGATAATGCCTTTGCGGATGGCGTAGCGAACGAGCTCGGAACGTGAGTGCAGGTTAAGTTTTTTCATGATGTTTTCGCGGTGCCGCTCGACCGTCTTGGGGCTGATCACGAGGGCCTCTGCGATCTCGGTGTTGGCAGCGCCCTCCGCCAGGTAGGTGAGCACTTCGCTCTCCCGGTCGGTCAGCCCGTCCAATGTGGATTTGTCCTCGGGCGAATGATCGCTGGAGAGATAGTCCCGCACGAGCAGCTTGGCCAGCGAGGGGTAAAGATAAACCTCCCCCCGGGCCGCAGCGCGGATGGCGGTCAGCAGTTCATCGGGGGCGGCGCGTTTCGGCACATAGCCGGAAGCGCCGGCATCCAGCATCTTAAAGAAATACTCTTCGTCCTCGTGAATGGTCAGCGCCACCACGGATACATTCGGGTAGCGGGCCTTGATCTCGCGTGTGGCTTCGATGCCGGATTTATCCGGCAGGCCAATGTCCATCAAGATAACATCCGGGTTGAGCCTGCCGGCATTGGCCAGTGCCTCGGCGGCGGTGGCCGCCTCACCGACGATCTCCACATCATGCTGGCCTTCCAGCAGCATCCGCAGTCCCGAACGGACCACGGCATGGTCATCCACGAGCAGGAGACGGGTCGTCATCCTTTACCTCCATGCTTTCCACCTGATAAGGGATGGTGGCTTCCACCTCGGTCCCGTAACCCGGCCTGGAATGGACCAGCACACTGCCGCCCAGCAGCGCCGCCCGTTCCTCCATGCCCGCCAGCCCCAGGGAGGGCCGGCTTGAGTGGCGCATATTGACCGCATCGGGATCGAACCCCACGCCGTTATCGCGCACCAGGATATGCGCGTTCTGCTCTCTGAATTCCAGGTCGATCTGCACGTGGCTGGCCTGGGCATGCTTGATGATGTTGTTCAGCAATTCCTGGACGATGCGGAACATGGTGATGCGAGCGCCCTCATCCATGGCGGGTTCGGTGCCCATGATATCCACACGGATCATCAGCGAGATGTGTTCCTGGATCTGCCCGGCATACCAGCGGATGGTGGCCGAGAGCCCGAGGTCATCCAGGTGCGAAGGGCGCAGATCGGAGATGATGCGCTGCAATTCCTTGAGCGAATCACCGGTCAGATTTTGAAGGCGCTGCAGGATGTCGCGTCCGGCTTTGTTCTCCGTTTCCAGGCTGTCGGTAAGACCGCGCAAGCCCATCCCAATGGCGGTCAGGGATTGCCCGGTCTCATCATGCAGGTCGCGCGCAATACGCTGGCGCTCAGATTCTTGCGCGGCCACCACGCGCCGGAAAAGTTCAGCCCGCAGCACTCCCCGCTCGCGCGCCTCGCGCAGGCGGGCATCCTGAAGTTCGGCGATCTTATGGTCGCTTTCCACCTGGAAAGCCCGCAAAAAGCGGATCACGAAGACGGCAGCTCCCACCGCCGAGGCGGCGCGCAGGAACTGGATCGGAAAACCGAATAGATGAAAGAAAAAGTCCTCGTTCAAGACCGTGGAGGGAAACAGCGGGCTGGTCTGCGTGAAGAGCTGCCCGATCAGGCTGTACCAGCCAAAACAAATGGAGGCCCACAGGCTGTCCTGCCCGAAGCTGATCAACCCCGCCCGCCGGAAGGCGCGCTGCTGGACGATCAACCCGATCGCCGCCAGCAGCCCGGCCGGAATGGCAAGGCTGTAACGCGTCCATACGTCCGCGATGGCCGCCATATCCTGCGCCGGATAGCGGCCCCGGAAGGTCATCAATCCAAAGACCCAGACGGCTTCCATGATCAGCGGGATGGTCAAACTGATGCGCCAGGTGGACTCCTGCCCCAGGAGCAGGTAGGCGCCAAAGGCGGCCAGCGAGAGGAAGGAGAACGCCATCAAGCAGAAGCTGAAAACGTAGAGAGCCGGTTGGGAAGCGATATTGAAGCCGCCCGCCTTTTCGTACATGACCAGCCATTCATGGGCGGCATGCACCAGGCCAAAGCCCGCCAGCGGGCGCAGCGCCATGCGCAGGCGCGGGTCAGTGGAGCGGCCGCCTTCCATCACCACCAGCAGGCCCATGCTGAAAAAAGCCAGGCCGTAGAAGAAGTAGATGATAGCGAGCGGGTTTGCCTGCATGGCTGAGTTCAGGCGGGGTTCTAGGAATCCGTGGATTGGCGCAGGCGTGTGCCGCACACGCGGCAGAAACGATCGCCAGCCCGTGCGCGCTGACCGCACTGGGGGCAGTACACATCGCTTTCGGCCACGGAAGGTGTGCTCTGGGAACGGATGCGGCGCCGCCGTGCTGGTTCCGCACGCGGTTTTCTCCACAGGAAGTGATAGCCCAATCCCCCCACGATCAGGATCACTCCCAGCGCGCCCAACAGATAAGGCAAGTATATGTTCAGTGAGACATGCCCGCTGGTGTTCTCCCCCAGAGGGGCGGAGGGTTGGACCACAGAGGAGGGAACGGTCAGGCGGTCCGTGCTTTTCTGGTATTTCAGGTTGAGGCTGTATTGTTTCTGTGCCGCCAGCGATACGGCCGGGCCGTCGAAATAGGTCAAGCCGTCGGTATCCTGCCGGGACTCAAAGGCCGGCTCCATGGTCATTCCGGTCGCGTCCACCGGCTGCTGGACGCTCACCTTGAAGGAGTCCACGGCGTAATCCCCGAACCACAGGAAGCTGAACTGGCGGGAGGAACCTGCGATGGTGAGGGGTTGATAGTATTCAATGCTGTAGTCGGTCTTTTTGTCCACGATCACGGTCAGGACCTGCCATTCCCCCTGTTGAACCGGGCCCTCAGAGGCGCTGTTCATCAACTGCCCGTTCTGCACGGACGCGACCGCATTGATGCTGGCGTCGGCGGGGAGATGCAATGAGATGCGTGCAGGCAGCGAGACGCTATCCGCCACATGGAAGGTATAGATCACCAGCATGCTGGGCTGATCGTATTCCGGCCAAAGCTGTACTTCCAGCGAGGACAGGCGCGGGGTCTCCGCCTGCGCGGCAGCGAAGGAAGGCATGGTTAGCAGCAGGATAAGGATTAAAAAGGTCAACCATTTGCGCATGGAGGGACTCCGCATGTTAAGGTTTTCACTATCTTACCATGCAAAGAATCAGCCGAATATGCATTAACTGCACGAGAAAATTGGACGAATATCACAAAGTTTATCGGGCACTGGCCAGGGCGCTCACCAGCTGCCAGCAGGCCCGGTTCATAGGCGTGGAAACCCCATGCTCGGCCCCCCGGCGGGTCACTGCGCCGCAAATGGCGTCTATTTCGGTGGGTGTTCCCCTCTGAATATCCTGCAGCATGGAGGAGTGATTGTCCGCTGTCCGGCGCGCCACCTGCTCCGCGGCCCGGGTGGGGTCTTCAAAGGGCAGCGGGATGTTCTCCGCGCAGGCCACTGCTGCGACTTCACACGCCAGCTCGGACATCAGTTCGCGGGCGGAGGGGCGTTTGAGCAGCTCGCCATTGGTCACACGCAGCAGGGCGGTAAGGGGGTTGATGGCTGCATTGATGGCCAGTTTTCCCCACAGCAGGGAACGCGCATCGCCGACCATGCGGACCTTGAAGTGCGCCGATTTTAACGCCGCGGCTGCCGCAGCGATCTTCGGATGCCGCTCAAGGGAGAGCAGGCCCTCGCCGCCCGCCCGCACCAATCCCGGGCCCAGCAGCGTCGCACCGGTTGTGGAGGTGCCCAGCGCTACTCTGGAGATGCCCAGGCTCTCGATCAATATTTCACGGTTGCCGATGCCGTTCTGGAGAGTGATCGCAAGCCCATCCGAGGCCAGGCATGCGGAGAGTTTCCGCGCAGCCTCCCCGGTTTGCCAGGCTTTGACCAGCACCAATGCAAGGCGGGCCTCTTTCACTTCCCCGGGGTCATCGGTGGCATGGACGGGATAGGCGCGCACCTTTCCTTCGGCGTCCGCCAGGCGGGCGCCGTCCCGGCGCAGAGCGCCGATCCCGTTTTTCCAGCTGCCCAGCATCGAGACCGGATGTCCGGCTGCGCTCAAGCGGGCAGCGAACAGGGTGGCCAGCGCCCCGCTGCCGACGATCAGGACCGGGGTTATAGTTCCTTCTGAAGGGCGTCCCATTGCTCATCTTCCATTTCAACCGTGTGCTCGCGGGCGGGGAAGGCGCGGGCGGACACATCGGCAATATATTCCCGGAAGGCATTCTGCATCTGCGCGTTCAGTCCGGCATATTGCTTGACAAAGCGGGGTGTGAAGCGGTCGAAGAGCCCCAGCATATCGTGGGTTACCAGCACCTGCCCATCGCAGCCCACGCCGGCGCCGATGCCGATGGTGGGGATGGCGAGCTGCTTTGAGATCAGTTCGGCCAGCCGCCCGGGCACGGATTCCAGGACCAGGCTGAAGCAGCCTGCCTCCTCCAGCAGCAGCGCATCCTCCAGCAGGCGTTTGGCTGCCGGGGCTGTCTTTCCCTGGGCGCGGAAGCCTCCGAGCTGGTGGATGGATTGAGGGGTAAGACCAAGATGGCCCATCACCGGAATGCCCGCGCCCGTGATGAGACGCACGGCTTCCAGGCGTTCGCGGCCGCCTTCCAGCTTCACGGCATCCATCCCGGCTTCCTTGAGGAAGCGGCCGGCGTTGCGCAGGGCTTCTTCGGGTGAAACCTGGTAGGACATGAATGGCATATCGCCGACCAGCAGAGCGGACTTGGCGCCGCGCGCCACCGCGCGTGCATGGTGGAGCATTTCGTCCATGGTGACGGGCAGGGTGTTCTCGTAACCCAGCACAACCATCGCCAGCGAATCGCCGACCAGGATGGAATCGATGCCGGCCTGATCGAGCGCAAGCGCGGTCGGATAATCGTAGGCGGTGAGCATGCTGATGGGCTCACCGCGTTGTTTTTTCTGGCGAAAGGCCAGCGTGGTGACCTTCTTGCGCGTGGGCGCAGAGGCGGAAACCGGTGTGGGTGTGGACAGTGGTACCCTCCAATAATGGTAGAGTCCGCTTGGGCGCCTCCCCCTGGTTGCGCTGAGGCGAAAGAAGCATGGGCTCATGGCGTTCCGTGGATACGCGTGAGCGCCTCCATTATTCCACAAAAGGCGTTTTTCGCCTATAATATTTTTATATAAATCAGTCTTCTTAAAGGAGAAATCCCATGCGCAGAATGTTCGGGTTTTTGATCGGCATGTTTGTCGGGGCTCTGGTCGGCTCGACGGTGGCACTTCTTCTGACGCCCGAGTCGGGGGATGAACTGCGCGGTGAACTGCGCACCCGCGGCGAGGGGTTTGTCAACCAGGTGCGCACGGCTGCCGATACCCGCCGCATCGAGCTGCGCGGCCGCCTCGAGGCGATGCGCGCACCGCGCTCTTCCTCCGAAATGTAAGGATCCGCGCCTCTAATTGATCCCGGCAGCCCGGTCATAAAATGCGGCGGCCTGCTGCATGCAGGCCCCGTATTCCGCCCTGGCAGCCAGCATGGTGAGGTTTTGGCCTGCGGCATTTTGCCGCAGGCTTTCATTTTCCAGCGCAGCCAGCACTGCCCCGGCGATGGATCGTGGCTGGGTGGCATCGCACAGCAGGCCGTTCTGGCCGGGGGTGATCCATTCGCGGATCGATTCCAGGTCACCGGCCACAGGGAAGCATCCGCACGCCATGCCTTCCAGCAGGGAGTTGGGCGTGCCATCGTGGATGGTCGGAGAGACGACAACTTGCGCAGAGCGGAAGACCTGCGCCATCTCCGCATGCGGCATGGGTGGTAATAATTCCACCGCGTGCCCGATCCCCAGCTCGCTGCACCATTGCATGGCTTGCGGCTCTCCGGCCATGGAGGAAAAGAGAAAGCGCGCCTCCGGCTGCTTTTCCAGGATAAGCGGGATGGCTTTGAAGAAGACATCGTTGCGGACGTAGGCGCGGAAGCCGCGCGGGTTGATGACGACCGGCCGGCTGACGGGCTCAGCGGGCGGGTGGAACACCTCCATCCGCAGGCCGCCGTTGGTGGGTATGACGAGCGTGGGCTTGCCGGTCTCGTAACCCCACTGCCTGGCCAGGCGGATGTCCCGGTGGCAGTCCGCATGCAGGGCGTCCGCAGCCTGAAGAGCCCATTCCGTGTAGTGGCGCATGAACGGGGTGGAGACACCGTGCAAAGTGAAGTCATTGCCCCAGACGGAGACGATCAGCGGGACTTCGGTGCGTCCTTCAGCGGCCAGCATGCCCTCATAGGGGATGCGCAGCGCGTGGACCAGGTCCGGCTGCACACGCTGGATGATCCGCCGCAGGTGTGGGGCAGCGCGGCGCAGGGTCAGCGGTCCCAGCCATTGCCGGACCAGGGTGCGCGGGCCGATCAGCCTGGCGGAACCGGGGCGGGTGCCCGCTTTTTTCATGGAGCTGAAGGCCACCGGCAGGACTTCCATGCCGGCCAGGCCGGGGATCGGCTCGCAGCCAAAGCTGGAGACAAGATGGACCTCATCGCCGCGTTCAATAAAATAGCGCAGCCAGTTCACAGTGATGGGGGAGCGGCCGTCGGCCACATAGAGCAGGCGCATATAGGAATTATAAGTCATTGCCCGTTGGCTTGAGCCGTAGTATATTTGGCGGGTCAATTCGGGAAAAGCGCTATTCCGTGAAATCAGGCGGGCTTTCAATACGGTAAAGTTCCGGTCCGCTGATTTCCACTTATAGTTATGGTATATTTGGCCTGATTGTGCGAAAATTCACTATCGAAAGGGAACACCAATGAAACAAATTTGTGTCGTCGGCGTGGGCTACGTCGGCATCGTGACCGGTGCATGTTTTGCCGATCTTGGCAACCGGGTCATCGCGCTGGATGTGAACGAACAAAGCGATCGAGAATCTCAAGAAAGGTATCATGCCGATCTACGAACCCGGCCTGGATGAGCTGGTCAAACGCAATGTGAACGCGGGCCGCCTGACCTTCACCACCTCCTATGAGGAGGCGGTCAAGGATGCGGAGTATGCCTTCATCGCCGTGGGCACGCCCTCGGGCGTCAACGGCGAGGCGGACCTGCAATACGTGGCCGCCGCGGCGACCTCCATCGCCCGGAACATGACAGCCCCGCTGATCATCATCAACAAGTCCACGGTTCCGATCGGGACCGGCGACTGGGTAGCCGATATTGTCAAGGATGCCCAGCCCAAGCCGATCGATTTCTCGGTGGTGTCCTGCCCGGAGTTCCTGCGCGAAGGCTCGGCCATCGGCGATTTCATGAGCCCGCACCGCACGGTGATCGGCTCGCTGGACCGGGATGCCGCCAACAAGGTGGCCCACCTGCATCTGCCGCTGCGCGCGCCCATCGTCATCACCGACCTGCGCACGGCTGAGATGATCAAGTATGCCAGCAATGCCTTCCTGGCGACCAAGATCTCCTTCATGAACGAACTGGCTGACCTGTGCGAGCTGGTCGGCGCGGATGTGAAGGAAGTGGCCGCCGGCATGGGCTACGACGCGCGCATCGGCCGTCATTTCCTGGATGCCGGCCTGGGCTGGGGCGGCTCCTGCTTCCCCAAGGATGTGGAGGCGCTGGCCTACATGGCAAAGGAAAAAGGCCTGACCCCGCGCATCCTCAACTCGGTGATGGAGGTCAACTATGACCGCCGCAAGGCCGTTGTGCGCTATACCGAGGAGATGGTCGGCGGTTCCCTGAAGGGCAAGACCATCGGCCTGCTGGGATTGGCCTTCAAACCCAACACAGACGATATGCGCGATGCGCCGTCCATCGATATTGCCGGGGAACTGGTGGAAGCCGGGGCACGGGTGCGCGCCTACGATCCGGTGGCGATGGAGGTGGCCCGCCCCATCCTGCCTGCCGTGGAATTCTTCGATGACCCCTATGAGATGGCCGACGGCTGCGATGCCTTGATCGTGGTCACCGAGTGGAACGAGTTCAAGCAGCTTGATCTCAAAAAGGTCAAGAGCCTGCTCAAGTCCCCGGTGATCTTCGATGGGCGCAACATCTATGACCCGAAATAGATGAAGGAAATGGGCTTTACCTACCGCTCCATCGGGCGCGGGATGAGCAAGCAGTAGCCCGAAATCTGCTGAAATTCGCGGGGTCTGGCAGGCCGCTTGGACCTGTCAGACCCTTGCGCTTAAGGCACGCATCCATGACCCATCCGCCTGTCTGCGACTATGAAGGCTCCGATTACCAGACTTCCTTCTGGGAGCAGGGCGGCCGCGAATACGAGGACCGCAGCGAGAAGATCGCTCTCAAACGGCTGCTGCCCAAAGGCGGGGAATTGATGCTGGAACTTGGGGCGGGCGCAGGCCGGAACACGCCCCGCTATACCGGCTTCAAGCGCATCGTCCTGCTGGACTATTCACGCACGCAGTTGGAGCAGGCCCAGAAGCGGCTGGGACTCTCGGACCGCTATATCTACGTCGCGGCGGATGCCTACCGCCTGCCCTTCGTGGATGGACTGTTCGATGCCGCCACCATGATCCGCACGCTGCACCACATGGCGGACGCACCGCAGGTTCTGGAGCAGGTACGGAATGTGATGGAACCCGGGGGTATCTTCATCCTCGAATTCGCCAACAAGCTGAACCTGAAATCCATCCTGCGCTACTGGCTGGGCAGGCAAAAGTGGAGTCCGTTCACGCTGGAGCCGGTCGAGTTCGTGGTGCTGAACTTTGATTTTCATCCGCGCGCGGTGCGCGGCTGGCTGGAGGCGCTGGGCTTCCGCGTGGAGCGGACGCTGACGGTCTCCCATTTCCGCGTCGGCTGGATGAAGCGCCTGATCCCCACCTCGCTGTTGGTCTGGCTGGATTCCCTCCTTCAATGGACGGGAGAATGGTTCCAGTTGACCCCTTCGGTCTTCGTGCGCGCTGCGGCAGCCGCGACCGGACCGCGCGCCGTGCAGGGGTTCTTCAAATGCCCGCAGTGCGGGCATGACCAGCTGGAGGAGAAGCCCGGTTTGCTGGAATGCGCGGACTGCGGCAGGCGCTGGGCTTTCCGGGATGGCATATACGATTTCCGCGAACCGATAAAATAAAGCAGGACGCCGGAAACGGCGTCCTGCCTGCTTGCAGCAAATCCCTTATTTGCCAGCGCGGATCTTTGCACCGTTGAACGGGGCGCCAAATAACGGCGCGAAGATGCAGAAGTCGAACAACCCTGCCGCGAGCGGAGCTGCTCCGATCACTGCAACTACCGCGCCGGTGACACCGCCCAGGCCCAGAATGCCCCACAGGATCAACGCCAGGCCGGCCACGATCCGGACAATGCGCCCGGAAGAAGAAGCGAGGAAAGAAATCACTGGATTTATGGAAAAGTTCTCCTTTGGTTTGATTAGATGTCCCCAGTATAAGGATATTCCCCCGGCCTGTCTGTGATAAAGTCACATTCCGGCAAGCTCCCCGAGACCTTCATAATCCATGACTTCCACTTCCCCGCGCCCGACCTTTACAAATCCGCGCGCGTTGAAGTCCTCCAGAAGGCGGCTGATCACCTCGCGTGAGCTGCCCAGTTCCGCAGCGATCGCCTGATGCGTGATCCGGATGGGATTGCTTCTCCGACTGGAGGTGAGCAGCAGCACGGCCACGCGGCTGTCCATCCGCCGGAAAGCCACTTCTTCCACGATTTCCATTACGCTGGAGAGGCGGTTGGAAAGCAGCTCAAAGACGAACCTGCGCCAGGGATCGAAGCGCCCCACCCAGGCCTGGAAATCCGTGGAGGGGATAATGACCGCTTCCGCCTCGCGTTCCACAGTGGCGATGGCGGGGAAGGTCTGTCCGCTGAGGATGGCGTTGGCCGTCAGGATGCAGCTTTCTCCCAGGCCGAAGCGGTAAAGGGTGATCTCGCGGCCGTTCTCAGCGATCTTGTAGACGCGCACCACCCCCGAGATCAGCAAGGCAATCCCATCCACGCGGTCACCTTCCACAAAGACATCCTGGCCAACAGGGATGTGCACGAGATTGGCTGCTTGACGAAAAGCCTCCCGAAATTGCGGATCTGCCTTTTGGAGGATCGGCAGTTTCAAAGTGATGCGGTCATAATCCGTCTGGCTGATCATTATTGCTCCGATGGTACTATGGCGGGGCCAGCTTTTCCACGACCCAGAAATGCGAAAGGCCGAAGAACTTCAGAGGCGTTCTTTCCAGGAACTGTAAAAAGCCGCGCAGCATTTTCCCCGCCGCGCCGAATCGGGCGATGAGGTTGTCGTAGGCGCCGAAGATGATGGTGCGCTGGAGGGTTCTCACATGTAATCCCTCGAAAAGTTTCTCCAGATCCTTCGCGGAATAAACCCGTACATGCGGCGCGAGCCTATCCCGGATGCTCCGCGGCAGATAATTCACGAACAGTTTATTGCCAAAGGAATATTTGCCATTTCGATAGATGCCGTGGGTTTCAAAAGGATAACCACGGTTGGGGACAAAGATCGCCATGCGGCCGCCCGGCTTTAGTGTCCGCACCATTTCCAGAACGGACCTGCGGTCGTCCGCCACGTGCTCCAGCACTTCATGGCTCAGGATCAGATCAAAGTAAGAAGGCGGGAAGGGCAGCGCCTCCCCGGCTGCATTCACGATCTGCGGGGAGACCTTGCGCGCCTCTGCGGCCCGCTCGAAGTCGTACTCCAGCCCGGTCACCTGCCCGCCGAGGCGCTGGAGCCGGTCCACGTACATACCCACCCCGCACCCATTTTCCAATATTCTCCCGTGTATGCGTTCCCCGGCGG
Organism: uncultured Chloroflexia bacterium; assembly: GCA_963809585.1. Taxonomy (GTDB): domain Bacteria; phylum Chloroflexota; class Anaerolineae; order Anaerolineales; family Villigracilaceae; genus JACPVF01. Next base: position 326,639 of record CAWEKL010000006.1, read on the forward strand.
CCTGCACGATCATCCCCAGACGCCTCTCCTGCCCGGCTCTCCACACATAGGAAGGCTCGCCGCGCAGGGCGGCTTTTTCCATATCGCGCTGAGTCATGGCTTCATTATATATCTTGCAACTTTTTTTGACCTGTGCTAAAATCGTCCTGTACGTCGAACCGACCTCGGAAGCACCGAAAAGTGGGCGATCCCCACTTTTCTGCTTGTAATATCAAGGATATGGAGCAAGGCAGTAACATGACCAAGAACGAATTCTCCCTGGCCTTCAATGAAGTGCTGGAAGAAAAACAACTCTCCAAGGAAATCATCCTCGGGGCCATTGAGTCCGCCATGGTATCGGCCTATCGGCGGGCTGTCAATGCCTCCACTGCGCAGCACGTGGAAGCCAAGGTGGACCCGGAAACCGGCAAGGTCCTGATCTATGCCGAGAAGGAAGTGGTCGAGGATGTCCAGGAGCTGAAGACCGAGGTGCGTCTGGAAGACGCGCGCAAGGTCAACCCCGAAGCGCAACTAGGCGATATGGTCATTGTCGAGACCACGCCCGCGGACTTCGGCCGCGTGGCCGCCCAGACCGCGCGCCAGGTGATCCAGCAGCGCATCCGCGAAGCCGAGCGCTCCAACCAGATGCAGTACTTCGAACGCCAGGTGGGCGAGATCGTCTCCGGCGTGGTGCAGGCCATCAACGTCCAGGGCGCCACCATCGGCCTCGATATGAAGGCCGAAGGGCGTGATGCCCAACAACCAGAAGGTCCCCGGCGAGCGCCTCAAGCTGCATGACCGCATGCGCGCGGTGGTGCTGGAAGTGAAGGACGGTTCGCGCGGCCCGCAGATCATCCTCTCGCGCGCCCATCGCAACTTCCTGCGCCGCCTGCTGGAGAACGAAGTCCCCGAGATCTATCACGGCATTGTCGAGATCCGCGCCATTGCCCGCGAGCCGGGCGCGCGCGCCAAGGTGGCTGTTTCCGCCACCCAGCCGGGCGTGGACCCGGTGGGCGCGTGCGTGGGCATCAAGGGCGTCCGCATCCAGGCCATCGTCAAGGAATTGCACGACGAGAAGATCGACATCATCCAATGGGATCGCCGATCCCATTGTTTATATCTCCAAGGCGATCAGCCCGGCGCGCGTCAACGGGGTGTATCTGACGGACACGGAAGGCAAGCCGCACGGCTACCGTGGTCGTACAGGAAGACCAGCTCAGCCTGGCAATTGGCCGCGATGGACAGAATGCCCGCCTGGCAGCCAAGCTGACCGGCTGGCGCATCGATATCAAGTCGCTGAGCGAAGCCGCCGGCGACGCTCTGACCAAGTTCAAGGAAGATACCGCACTGGCCGCCATGCTTCCGGCTGTGGCTGAGATGCAGCCGCAGATCGAGGAGATCCTGCTCAAGAAGGCCGAGAACCGTCCGGTCACTCCCGAGGAATATACATGCCCTGGCGCAGTTCGTGGACCGCGTCGAACGCCGCACGATCCAGATCAAGGAAGAAGCTGCCCGCCTCGAAGAGGAACGCCTCGCCGCAGCGCGCGCCGAGATCCCCGCGCCTGCCTTCCAGATGCCGCTGGACCAGGCCGGTATCAAAGAACATGTCTTCAACATTCTGATCGAAGCCGGGTTTGAGAACGTCGGCGACCTGATGATGAGCCTCAAGACCGATTCCAACAAGGTGCTTGGCCTCGCCGGTGTTGGCCCGAAGGCCATGCAGAACATCGAAGAGGCGCTGGCTCTCCTGACATTCCCCGAGCCTGAACCCGAAGTGGAGGCGGTCGCTGTCGCCGAGCCGGAAGTCCCGGCCACTGCCGAGGCCCCCGTGGTGGAGGCTTTGCCCGAACCTGAAGCGCTGGTCATCGAAGGCGAAGAACCGGCCAAACCGGACACCGCCAAGACGAAACCCGAGGAAGAGTCCGAGGACGAGTTCGCCAAGGACGGCGTCTCTCTGGACGAACTGTTCACCATGAAACCTGAGATCTTCCAGAACCGGACCGAAGGCGGTGAGCAGGAAAGCGAAGAAAGCAAGAAGGGTAAAAAGAAGGGCAAGAAGAAAGGCGTTGCACTGGAGTTCGATGAAAGCCTCGGCGAGGTCGTCGGCCGCAAGAAACACAAGCGTGACGACGGGACCTGGTCTGACGAAGGATAGTGTATTCTCCTTATCCCCTGCATGGCATGCCGCGGGCATCATCAGGGAATGAGGGTTTAGAGAATTCAGGTGCCGAAGAAACCTGTCCAGCGTGTGAAACATGTTCCCCAGCGGACCTGTGTGGGCTGCCGTACGGTTCTATCGAAGCGGCAGATGATCCGTCTCGTACGCACGGCGGATGGGGTGCTGGTGGACCCGACCGGTAAACTTGCCGGGCGCGGGGCCTACCTGCATGACCGGCGGGAATGCTGGGAACGCGGACTGAGAGGCGGGCTGGCGCATGCCCTGCGCAGTGGAACTGAACTCTGCCGACCGCGAACGGCTGGAAGCCTTTATGAATACGCTCCCCATGGATGAGGAGCGCGGCGAGAAATCGCATGTGAACGAATAGACCCCGCTCACAGACGCCTCGCCGCTGGATGGGCGTGCCTGCCATACCTGTCCAGTAATAGCTGCTTTTTGAAGGAGGTGGCCTATGAGCGACAACGGACACAAGATCGAACTTCCCTCCAGCATTGTCATTCGTGATCTGGCGCAGAAGATCGAAAAAAGTCCCATCGAGATCATCAAAAAATTGATGACGAACGGCGTGATGGCGACCATCAATCAGCCCGTGGATTTTGATACCGCCGCGATCGTGGTGGCCGAATATGGTTTTGAAGCAGTCCCCGAGGTGGTGGAGATCGAGGAAATAGAGGAAGCGGGCGAGGTGCCTCTCTGGCGTCAGATGATCGCCGAAGAGGATCCGGCTGCGCTGAAGAGCCGCGCGCCAGTGGTGACCATCCTGGGGCACGTGGATCACGGCAAGACCAGCCTGCTGGATGCCATCCGCTCAGACGGACGTGGCGGCAGGCGAAGCAGGCGGCATCACCCAGCACATCGGCGCGTACCAGGTCGGAGAAGAAGGGACGGCTGATCACGTTCCTGGATACGCCCGGTCATGCCGCCTTTACGGCCATGCGCGCGCGCGGCGCACAGGGCGCGGATATCGTCGTCCTGGTGGTGGCGGCGGACGACGGCGTCATGCCGCAGACCCGGGAAGCCATCGCGCATGCCAAGGCTGCCCGCGTGCCGATCATCGTGGCGCTCAATAAAATGGACAAGCCGAATGCCAACCCCGAACGCGTCAAACAGCAGCTGGCCGAGCTGGAACTCGTCCCGGATGAATGGGGCGGGAACACGATGGTGATCCCCGTCTCTGCCAAGCAGAAGCAGGGCATTGATGATCTGCTCGAAGGCGGTCCTGCTGGTGGCCGATAATACGGATATCCGTGCCAACCCGAATGGCAAGGTGATCGGCACGGTGATCGAAGCCGAGGTGGATAAGATCCAAGGGCACGATGGCGACGCTGCTGGTGCAGAATGGAACCTTGCAGGCCGGCGACATTGTCGTGGCCGGGACATCGCATGGCAAACTGCGCGCCCTCTCGGATTACCACGGCAAACCCGTCAAGAAGGCGGGCCCTCCACGCCGGTGGCCGTGCATGGGGCTGAACGATGTGCCCTCCGCTGGCGACATGTTCCAGGTGGTGGAAACCGAGCAGGAAGCGCGTGACGATCGTGTCCGAACGCGCAGCATGCAGCCAAGGATCGCATCCAGACGAAAGAAGGTCTCGCTCGAGGACCTGTTCGCCAATTTCAAGGCCGGCGAAGCCAAGGAGCTGAATCTGATCGTCAAGGCCGATGTGCAGGGTTCGCTCGAACCGATCTGTCACGAACTGCAGAAGCTGGGCAAGGGCGAGATCGGCATCAACATCCTCTACGCCGAGACCGGCAACATCGGCGAGAACGATGTCATGCTGGCTTCGGCCTCGCAAGCCATCATCATCGGCTTCAATGTGCAGGCCGATGTCGCCGCCCGCCGGCTGGCGGAAAAGGAAGGCGTTTCCATTCGCCTGTACGAGATCATCTATCGCATGACCGAGGATATCGAGAAGGCCCTCAAGCGGTATGCTCGAGCCGGAGATCGTGGAGAAGGTGCTCGGGCGGGCGCAGGTGCTGGCGGTCTTCCCGGCTTCCAAGCTGGGCAAGGTGGCCGGCTGCAAGGTGACCGAAGGCGAACTGCGCCGCAATGCCCGCATCCGCCTCTATCGCGGCGCCGATATGTTATATGAAGGTGATCTGGCCTCCCTGCGCCATGAGAAGGAAGATGTGAGGGAAGTTCGCACCGGCTTCGAGTGCGGCGTCGGCTTCAAGAATTTCACCAACATCCAGGTGGGCGACCAGCTGGTCTGCTATCGTGATGGAGAGTTCCATACCTGACCGGTCTGGAAGAATAAGCATATGCCATCAGGAATTCGACTTCAACGTATTGCGGATCGCATCCGCCAGGAACTCTCGGAGATGCTCATCCGCGAGATCAGCGATCCGCGCCTGGCGACAGATCTACGTGACCGATGTGAAGGTGGATCGGGAACTGGCCTTCGCGGATATCTTTGTTTCCGCGGTCGAGGGCGAATGTACGCAGCAAGGAGGTTCTGGCCGGGTTGGAGAGCGCCAGCGGGTTCATCCGCCGCGCCCTGGCCGGCCGCGTCGAATTGCGCGCTTTTCCGCGCCTGCGCTTCCACTGGGACCCCACCCCGGAGAATGCCGATCATATCGAACAGGTGCTGGCAGAGTTAAGGAGCAAGACAGAAACGAAAAAGGAGAATTAGCGTTAAGCTACGAAACGACTGGGAAAAATGAGTATGGAAACTGAGATCATTACCAGTATCAAGGATCGGCTGGCCGCCGCCCACAAGATGGTCATTGCCTCACATGTCCGCCCGGACGGCGATGCAATCGGTTCCTGCTGGCCCTGGGCTTGCCCTTGCAGGATGCGGGCAAACAGGTGCAGATGGTCTTGGTGGACGGGTGTCTCGACTGTCTTCGAGCATCTGGAAGGCAGCGATCAGGTCCACAGAGCTGCCGGAAGGGGAGCATGATACGTTCATCACCGTGGACTGCGCGGATTTCAAACGCATGGGCAAGCCTTTCGAAAACTTCGGCCAGCCGGATATCAATATCGATCATCACATCACCAATGAAAAATTCGGCAAACTCAACCTGATCGAAGCCGAGGAGGTCGCCACCTCCGCCATCCTGACCAACCACCTGCCGGAGTGGGGCTATGCCGATCACCCAGCCCATCGCCGCGGCGCTGTTGACCGGCATCATCACCGATACGCTCGGTTTCCGCACCTCGAATACCACACCCGAGTCGCTGCGCCAGGCTGCCACACTGATGGAGACCGGCGTGGATATGCCTGAACTGTATATGCGCGGCGCTGGTCCGCGAAATCGTTCGCAGCCGCCCGTTATTGGGGCGCAGGCCTTTCCAGCCTGGAGAGTAAAAATGGAATCGTCTGGGCCACGCTGACCGTCGCAGACCGCAAAAAAGCGGGTTATGGCGGCAATGATGATGCCGATCTGATCAATATGATCTCAGCCATTGATGGGAACAAAGTTGGAATGATCTTCGTCGAACAAAGCGACCATCACGTCAAGATTTCGTGGCGGGCGCTGGAACCAGGCATTGATGTTTCACCGATTGCCAAACATTTCAGCGGCGGAGGTCATGCCGCCGCCGCAGGCGCAGATATCCCCGGCTCACTGGACGAAATCCAGCCACTGGTCCTGAAAACCACCGTGGAAATGCTGGGGCTTTAAGTCTATAATTCAGACTAATATGTCATAATTTAGAAGGCAATTGGTCAGGAGGAAATACGAGCATGAACAGTCAGGATGTAAAGAACGCCATTTCCGGCGTTCTGGTGGTGGACAAGCCCGTTGGCATGACCTCCCATGATGTGGTGCAGGCCATCCGCAATGGAACGGGCCTGCGCCGCGCCGGTCACACCGGCACGCTGGACCCGCGCGCTTCCGGTGTGCTGGTCATTCTGGTCGGCCCGGCAGTGCGCTTGAGCGAATATGTTTCGGCTTCAGATAAACGTTATCAGGCCATCATCCGCCTGGGCTCCACGACCGATACCTTCGATGCCGACGGCAAGTTCACCCGCAGCAATACGCCGGTCAATGTGACCGAAGCGCAATTTGAAGAAGTCCTGCAGACCTTCGTCGGCGAGATCGAGCAGACGCCGCCGCCCTATTCGGCGGTCAAGGTGCAGGGACGCAAAGCCTACGAAATGGCGCGCCAGGGCGAGGAAGTGGAACTGGCCCCGCGCAAGATCCAGGTGCATCATCTGGAAGTGCTGGAATGGGCGCCGCCCGAAGTTGTGGTGGATGTGCATTGTTCCTCCGGCACCTACGTCCGTTCGCTGGCGAATGACCTGGGCGAGAAGCTCGGCTGTGGCGCGTATCTCGTCGGCTTGCGCCGCACCAAGAGCGGACGCTTCACCCTGCGCGATGCCACGCCTCTGCGGAAATTGCAGGAAGCCTTCCACGCCGGCAACTGGTATCAATATCCTGATCCCCGCCGCCGAAGCGCTGGGCGATTGGCCTGCCGTCGAACTCAGCCCCGATGATGTGGAAGGCGGTGCGTCACGGTCACCGCGTCAAAGCCGCCGGCGGATGCCCAGCCGGGACCATGGTGCGCGGCGTCAGCACGCAGGGCGAATTGGTTGCGCTGATGGAGCTTGCCGCCGGCGAAGACGGCTCGCCAGAATGGCAGCCCAAGAAAGTGTTCTTCACGTCAGAGTGAGTTCCCACCAGCCGCCAACAGGCGGCTGGTTTCATATTCCATGCCACATTACCGTTCGCTCAAAGAAACCATCCTGCCAAAACGCCTGGCTGACCATTGGCGTCTTCGACGGCGTCCATCGCGGCCACCAGGCGATCATCCGCCGCCTGACCGAGGAAGCTGCCAAGTCAGGAGCGCCCTGCCGTGGTGCTCACCTTTGACCCGCATCCCGCCAGCGTTCTCACCGGAAAGGAGATCAAATGCCTGACCACGGCCGGAGGAACGCGCCGAGCCTGCTCGCCGGAATGGGAGTGGATGTCGTCATCACGGAACCCTTCACCGCGTGCAGCTTTCTTCCGTCCCTGCGCGGGATTTTATGCGCAGGCTGAAACGACACCTCGGACTTGGACATGCCTGCTGATCGGCTATGACTTCGCGCTGGGCAAGGGACCGCGAGGGCAACGCGGCGCGCTTAACGGAGATCGGCCGCGAGCTGGATTACCGGGTCGAGGTGGTGCCGGCAGTCAGCGACGAGAGCGGCGTGATCTCCTCCACCGACATCCGCAAGTTGATGTCCAGCGGGGATGTGGCTGCCGCGGCCGGGCTGCTGGGACGGCCTTATCCGCCTCTCGGGCGCGGTCATCCACAATGACCATCGCGGCCGCAAGATCGGCTTCCCCACCGCCAACCTGGACTACCCTGCCGAAAAGGTCCTGCCTGCCAACGGCATCTATGCCTGCTGGGCCTGGCTGGGCGGGGAGCGGCATGCTGCCGCCGTCAATGTCGGTGTCCGGCCCACCGTCAGCGATTCGCAGATGGTCCCAAACGTGGAGGCGTACCTGCTGGATTTCCACCGCGATATTTACGGTGAAGTGCTGGACCTGGACTTCATGGCGCGCTTGCGCGATGAAGCCAAATTCCCTTCCCTGGATGCGCTGGTGGAGCAGATGCATAAGGATGTGGAGAGAACCCGCCAACTCCTGCTTGGATCGACGCCCCGTTGACGTACGGGGCGTTTTCATCTATAGTACCGGGATTGCCTGAGAGGTGACACATGCGTGAGCGAGAGATCTACCTGCTTTCCCCGAAACAGCTTTCCCCTGAAACGATCGCGGTCGCCTTTGCCAAGACCTCCCGTTCCCCTGAGTCCTTCCGGGATATCGCCGCCGAGTTGAGCGAGGAGAAGTCCGCCCAGTTCCACGAGAAATGGGTGGTGGGCTACGGGCACGCCTCGGTGGCCGAACATGCCGTCCTGCACATAGCCTTTGAAAATGTCTCGCGGGTCGCCATCGAATGTATCGAGAGCAACCGGCTTGCCTCCTATACAGAAAAGTCCACCCGCTACCAGCGCTGGGGGCAGGATGATTTCACCATACCACCTGAATTGGAAGATCACCCCCTGCGGGAGGAATTTGCCGCCGTGGTGCGGCTGTTGTTCAAGACCTATGCCGACTCCCTCACGCCTGTGCGCGCAGTGGTGGAACGGGAATACCCGCGCAAAGAAGCCGAGAGCGATGCGGCCTGGGACCGGCGCATTCGCTCCCGCTATGTGGATGCCTGCCGGTTTCTTTTGCCCGCCGCAGCGCTGGCGAACGTGGGCATGACCGTCAACGCGCGTGCCCTGGAGAACGCCATCCGCAAGATGCTCTCGCACCCGCTGGCCGAGGTCCGCGAGATCGGGAGCGCGGTGAAGGAGGTCGCCAGGGCGGAGGTGCCCACGCTGGTCAAATACGCCGAGGCCGTTCCCTATCTCATTGAGACCGTGAGTGAGCTCTCGCGGGTGAAGGCGTTTACCGGGACCTCCACCGGCGGTGAGTGGTGCCGATTGGTTGAATATAACCAGGATGCCGAGAAGCGGGTGCTGGCCGCCGCCCTCTACCGCTTTGGCGATCTGGGTTTCGAGCAGGCTCTGGCGGATGTGGTGTGGATGAAAGACGAGGAACGCCGTGCGTTGACGAACGCGCTGATGGGCCGGTTGGGCCGCTTTGATGAGCCGCTGCGCGAGCTGGAATACGCCGATTACACTTTCGACCTGGTGATGGACCAGGGCGCGTATGCCGAGTTCAAGCGCCACCGCATGATGACGCAGACGCCGCAGAGGTTAACCACGCAGTTGGGCTATGCCACTCCCCGGCTGATCTGTGAAGCGGGGCTGGAATCGGCCTATGATGCCGCCATGCAGCAGGCCGCGCAGGTCTATGAGCATCTGTCCGAGTTCAACCCCTGGGTCGCCCAATACATTGTCCCCAACGGCTATTACCGCCGCGTGCTGGCGAAATTCAACCTGCGCTCGGCTTACCATTTCTGCCAGCTGCGCTCCGCGCCCAACGCGCATTTCTCCATCCGCAAGATCGCCGAGCGCATTGCCGAGGAGATCCGCCGCGTCCATCCCCTTCTGGGCGCATACATGGACCTGCCGGAAGAGACCTGGCAGGCAGTGATGGGCGATCACTTCGCGCCATGAAGCGTCTCCTTCTACTGGCTGTGCTCCTCGCCGGGGCATGTGCCGCGCCGCCGGAACGGATACAACAGCCGGTAAACATCGTTCCTTATTCCACTGGTACTCCTGCCCCCGCCGATTTCGGGTTGGCCGGGTTGGTGACCGCCTCTGTGCCGCTCCCCTCGCCAACGCCGTTCACTTACACGGTGCAGGCCGGGGACACGATGGGCGGCGTGGCGCTCAAGTTCGGCGTCAAGCTCGAGGACCTGCAAGCCGCCAACCCGCAGATCTCGGCCAACAGCATGTCCATCGGGCAGGTGCTGCGCATCCCCAGCGACCCTGCCAACCCTTCCGGCGAGCCGACCCCCGTCCCCGCGCCTCTGGATATACAGCAGATCCAATGCTATCCCGGCAGCGGAGGGAGCATGTGGTGCGCCGTCCTGGTGCACAATCCCACGCTCCGATCTTTACGAGAACATCAGCGCGCAGGTGACACTTTTCAGCGCGGCGGGCGAACAACTTGCAAGCGGCGCCGCGCTGCTGCCGCTCAATATCCTGCCTCCCGGCGTTTCTCTGCCGCTGGTTATCAATTTTTCCTCCGGCGTCCCATGCGGATGCCCGGCCTCGCGCCCAGGTGCTGACCGCCATCCGCCTGCTGCCGGGCGAGGCGCGCTATCTGCCCGCCTTCCTCGAGAATGTCACCACCCGCGTGGATTGGGATGGGCGCAGCGCGCAGGTCGGACGGGCAGGTCGGTCTGCCTGCGGAATCAAAAGCCGCCGGGACACTCTGGGTGGCCGCGACGGCTTATGATGAGGCTGGCCGGGTGGTGGGCTGGCGGCGCTGGGAGGGGGGCGGACTGCAGCCTGGAGGCAGCCTCCCCTTTGCGATGCAGATCTCCAGCCTGGCCGGCCAAGTGGACCGGGTGGACCTGGCGGTCGAAGCCCGCCCCTGATCTCTCCTATTTTCCTTCCAACCACATATAGCGTTCGATCGGGATGTCGATCGGCGTGAAGACATAGCCCTTCACATAGGGCTTGACCAGTTGATAGGATAGATCGTGCGTGGTGAACAACACCGGCGCATCGTCCACGATCATCTGCTCGGCCTGCTGGTAGAGGCCGATGCGTTTGGTCACATCCGGCTCGGTGCGGGCCTGTTCGAGGATGGCGTCCAGCTGAGGGTTGGAATATCTTCCGCTGTTGGCCTGCGAGCCGCTGTGGAACAGGACGTCCGCGAAGTTCTCCGGGTCAGGGTAGTCCGCGCACCAGCCGCCGCCGAAGATCTGGCCGTGGTTTCCGGAATCCAGATTGTCGAGGTAGAAGCTGGGTTCCAGATTTTCGACAGTGATCGTCACGCCCAGGTTCTGCTGCCACATCTGTGCCAGCGCAGCCACTTCCCCGCTGATGTCGCTGCCGAAGCCTGCATCCGTGTAGACAATGGGCGGCAGCTTGTCGCCGTACTTGGACTGCTTGAGCAAATCGCGCGCCGCGGCCGGGTCATAGGGCAAACCCTGTAATGCGATATTGAAGCCGGGCAGCCCGGGCGGGTAGATGCCGATGGCCGGCAAGGCGTGCCCGCTCATGACCACGTCCAGGTATTGATGGCGGTCGAAGGCCATGCTGAAGGCCTTGCGCACATTGAGATCATCGAACGGCGGCCGGGTGGTATCGAAGACCACGTAGCCTGTGCAAAGGCCTACCCCTGTGACCAGTTCGTTATGCAGGGGCTCGGTGGGGTCGGTGAACCTCTCGACGGAGTACACGCCGGTGATGTCCACGTCCCCCGATTCGTACAGGCGCTGCGGATCGCCGGTATAGAGGGTCACCACAACATAGGGGATGGAGGGCTGGCCCAGATAGAAATCCGAATTGCGCTGATAGACGATCCGCTCGCGTGAGCGCCACTCGACCAGCTTATAGGGGCCGGTCCCGTTGGGATGGCGCACCCAGTCGCTGCCCGATTCCACGTTGGCCTTGTCCACCACGAAGGCGGTTGGATAGGTGAGCTTGAGGATGAAGTAGGGTTTTGGCGCGTCGATCGTGACCTGCAAAGTGTGCTCATCTAGTGCCTTCAACCCGCTGATGTGGTCTGCCTGTCCGGCTGCCATCTCGCTCACGCCCACGATATCCCCAAGATAGGTCAGCACCGTATCCGAGTGCAGGGTAGGGCTGGCGGCGCGCTCCCAGGAATAGATCACATCCTGTGCCGTGACGCCGCGCCCGTCGTGGAACTTTGCGTTGGCTCGCAACTTGAAAGGTGTAAGTGAGCCCGTCCGCGCTGACGCTCCAGCTCTCTGCCAGATCCGGTGTCAGGTTGAGATGGGGATCGAAGGAGACCAACCCGCTGAAGGCGCGCTTGTCTCCCGAGCCGTGCGTGGTGGCAGGATCATACTCGCGCGGGTTGTTCGATTCGCCGCCTTCCAGCACGAGTGCCTGATTGAGAGGCACGTCTATTTGCAATGCCGAGGCGCGTTGAGGAACTGCGCCGCCCAGCAGGGAGATCAGGAGCGCAAGCCCCAACAGGACCGATGCGGTGATGCGCTTATGCCTTGCCATTGCTGCCTCCTTTTTGCGCGGCTGTTGCGTAGGACGACACCCAGCACGATCACGCCGATCAGGATCAGGAATATGCAGCAGAAGCTGAGCATGGCGAGCGTCAGGATGAGCGGCGGCCCGGCTCCGCGGCCGGGGGTGGGAGCCCCCTCGGAAAAGGTGGAGGTGGGCACCGGCGTCGGTATCGAGGCGCTCGGCGGCGTCATGCCATTGACGGGAACAAAGGTCGGGACGTAAGTGGGCGTGGGCTGCGCGGTCGGCTGTGCGGAGACGCTGCGGGCCTGCGCGCCGATCGACTTCCGCCAGGCATCTTCCAGTCCCTCTACATCGAAGCCGTAGGTCGCCTTCAAGCCCTCATCCACCGAAATCCCGGTTTTGAGGCTGGTCAGCAGGGCGGTCATCTTGGCCTGCCCGTAGGTTTCGATCAGAAATTTGACCAGGCTGTAGGATTGGCTGTAGGAGAGGTTGGCCTTATCCGAGACCTCGGAAAAACCTGCGCTCAGCGAGCGGACCGAGAGCAGCGTGTCGTTCTGGATGGCATCCTGGAGCTGGGCTGCCGAGGTGGAATCCAGCCCGCCTTCGCTGAAAACGGCCAGCCCCTCGTTGAGCCAGGTCGGCATGACCGTCAGGCAGGAGAAGGTCAGGTGTCCCACCAGTACATGCGTCAGCTCATGCACCACGGTGTTCTTATCCCAGGCGCTGTCGGAGCCGGACAGGCCCATAATGACGACATTGTGTTCGGGGAATGCCATTCCGCCTGTCCATGAGGGCTCATAGAGGATGGCATCCCTCATGTCTGAATAATTGGGGTAGATATACAGGTTGACGGGCACATCGGTCTTCAATCCGGACTGCTGCTCATTGAACTTAAGCCCGTTCAGCCCGGCATTCAGAATCTCCTGCGCGAAGGCTTTGTCTTTTCCATACCAGTGCAGCCGCAGGAGGCCACCGTCCAGTTCCTGCCAGGGATGGGTGCTGTCCAGCCAGGTAATGCTCTTTTGCTCGGTGAGCGATTCCTTGCCGGCATCATCGCTGAAGCGCCAGCGCCACCAGATCACCGCGCCGGGGGGCAGCCCGCCGCCCTGGCGCATGTCCCAGGTCCACTCGACGTTCACGCTGGTGCCCGGCGTGAACTGCGGGAAGGCCTTGGCGATCACCTCCCCGCAGGTGGATTGCCCGGTTCCGTATTCGAGCGTGACCGAGCTGATCGAGGCCGTGCTCTGCAGGGCCGCCGAAAAAGTGATGGTATTGGGGAAATCCAGCACGGCCGTATTGTTACCGGCCTGCAAAGACTGTTCAGCCCGCACTGTTTGTATGGGGGAGAACAGGAGTACGATCAAGATCAGCCCTTTGAGAATCCTTGCCTGCATACCGCCTCCTCGAAAAAAATTCCGGCTATCCCGTCCGTTTTGCCGTTACCTACAGGAATGCAAACATGCTTAATTGACGCATGTTCCCCTTGCAAGTATAATCCTTCTATCCATCCCCTCTCTGGAGGGGTTTTCTTGAGGGCTCACATGGCATTGCGCGGGAATCTACGGGATTTTACGGTCACCCAGCTACTAAACTTGATCAACCTGGCCAGCAAGACTGGTACTCTGATCGTGGATGGCCCCAACGAGCAGGCGCAGGTCGCCTTCCGCGAGGGGAAACTGGCTTACGCGCGCATCGGGCAGGAGGATGGCCGCCTGGCTGCCGTCCTGCACCGCGCCAAGAAGCTGACCACCAACCAGTATCGCGTGATCACCGAGCGCGGCGGGCAGATGACCGATAAGGAACTGGGCCTGCTGCTCATCAAGGCGGGATATGTGACCCAGGAGGACATCCTCCTCAACCTGCAGGCTTATTTCACCGATAACATCCGCCGCCTGTTCACCTGGGTGGAAGGCATTTTCCGCTTCGAAGCCGAGATGCCGCCTCCCGTTGACCGCATCAACGTGCGGCTGGACCTTGAGAACCTGATCATTGAAGGCTCCCGCCACCTGCGCGAATGGGAGCAGCTTCAGGATGAGATCCCCAGCCTCGATATGGCTCTGAAATTCACCGAGCGGCCGCTGACCAATGTGAACCTGAGCGTGGAGGAGTGGCGGGTCGTCAAATACATCAACCCGCGCAACACCATGAAGCAGATCGCCGGGGCCAGCAAGCTGAACGAGCTGGAGATCCGGCGCATCGTCTATGCCCTGCTGCAGGCGGGCCTGGTCGAGATCATCCGCCCGGAGGGCATGGTGGTGCCGATGAGCCCCAAGACCTTCCCCACTCCCAACCGCGAAGAACAGAAATCGCTGATCAACAAGCTGATCGGCCGCATCCGCTCCCTGTAAGCCTCTGATAAAAGGATAAGTCCAATGCAAACGGTCAAAATGGTAGTGACAGGTCCTTTTAGCGCCGGAAAAACCGAGTTCATCCAGTCGGTCAGCGAGATCGACGTTGTCTCTACCGAAAAGAAACTATCCTCCAAGGAGGAGCGGGCCGTCAAGGTGAACACCACTGTGGCCATGGATTTCGGCCGCATCACGGTGGACGAGGATCTGGTCTTGTATCTCTTCGGCACCCCCGGGCAAAAGCGGTTCGATTTCATGTGGGAGATCCTTTCCGAGGGGATGCTCGGCTTTATCGTCATGGTGGACAGCACCCGCCCGGAGACCTTCCGCGAAGCGCGTTCCATCCTGGAGACCTTCCGCGCCTATGCCCCCACGCCTTACGTGGTGGCCGCCAACAAGCAGGATATCGAGGATGCCTGGGAAATGGAAGATATGCGCCATGCCCTGCGCCTGGACTCCAAGACCAAGCTCCTGCCCTGTGTCGCCACCGACCGCTCGGCGGTCAAGACCGTGCTCCTCGAATTGCTCTACAGCATTCTTGAGGAAATGGAACACGGCAAGTAGCATTCTCATCCGGTCAAAGCAGCGTGTCTTCAATCACCACTGATCAGGGAATCGTCCATTACGAAGTTTCCGGCCGCGGAAAACCGGTCATCCTTTTGCATGGCTGGCTCGGCTCCTGGGGTCTCTGGCAGGAGACAATGGCCTTCCTGGGAGCCTTCTATCGCACCTATGCCCTGGACTTCTGGGGCTTTGGTGAATCCGGCAAGAAGCGCGAAACCTACGCTGTTCAGGATTTTGTCGGCCTGGTGGACCAGTTCATGGAGCAGCTCGGCATCGTCCGGGCGCCGCTGGTGGGGCACAGCATGGGCGGTACGGTCAGCCTCTCAGTGGCCATGCAGTACCCGCAGCGCGTCAGCAAGGTGGTCGTGGTCGGCTCGCCGATCGTCGGTTCCTCCCTGGCGCCGCTGCTGAAACTCTCCGGCTACCGGCCCATTGCCTTCCTCCTTTTTAACATGATGACCCCCTTCCGCATGTGGATGAAATACTATTACTCGCGCCTGATCTGCAGGGACCCGCGCTTTCCCGAGATGATGGATCGCGATCTCTCGCGCACGACGGTTGAATCTTTCCTGCGCTCCATTGCCTCGCTGCGCCATACGGACCTGCGGCCCTCGCTGAACCAGGTAAAGGTGCCCTCGATGGGCATTGTTCGGCGATCAGGACAAGATCGTGGATCCGCTCCAGTGGCAGCCCATGCAGCAGGGCATCCCCGGCGCCAGGATCGAGCGTTTCCCGACTTGCGGGCATTTCCTCATGCTGGAGGAGCCGGTCGAGTTCACCAGGAAGCTGAAAGCCTTTCTGGATGAGGAGCCTCCGGAAGCATGAGCAGCGCTTACTATTATCCCCAGCGCATGGGGCGCATCCTGTTGCAGTCCATGGAAGAGGTGATCGGACGCAGCGGGGTGCATGCCGTCTTGAACCTGGCTTCGATCGGGGAATTGATCGACAACTATCCCCCGGCGGCATCCAATCGCAGCTTCCCCTTCGAGTCTGTGAGCGGCCTGCAATCGGCGCTCGAGCAGGCATACGGGCCACGCGGCGGGCGCGGGCTCGCGCTGCGCATCGGGCGCGCCTGCTTCAGTTACGGGTTTCGCGATTATGGCCCGCAGCTGGGCCTGACCGAGACCGCCTTCCGCATGCTCCCGCTGCCCACACGGCTGAATCTGGGCGTCAAATCTTTTGCCGACCTGTTCAACCGGCACAGCGACCAGGTGGTACGGGTGGAGGAAAAACCCGACCACATTCTCTGGCACATCGAGCGCTGCCCGCTGTGCTGGGAGAGGACCAGCGGAGAGCCTGTCTGCCACCTGGCTGCGGGACTCCTGCAGGAATCCTCCTACTGGCTGAGCGGTGGTAAGATATTTGTGGTGGAAGAGACCGCCTGCATCGCCCGCGGCGATCCGGCCTGTACCTTCCGCATCGACCGCCAGCCGATCTCCTGAACCGTGGCAGGCGTTCCCGGCCTGCTCTGTGAACCATGCTGAAAGTCATCCTGACAGCCCCCAAACCCCTGATGCCGTTCTGCGAGCCGGCGCGCGACCTGCGCATCCAGAACATGCCTCTCTGGCTGCACCAGCGCAACGTGCTCGCGCCGTACGTGGACCGCGAGATGGAATTGCACCCCGGCGAGCGGCTGCAGCCCACGCGCGAAGCCACCCTGGTGTACCGTGATAATCTCTTCTTCGATGAGGAATACCTGCGCGTCTTCATGCAGGAGGCGCGCAAACGCAAGCGCGCCGTGCGGGCTGCTTTTTCCGCGGAAGATCCTGCCTTTCGGGAGCATGCGCTGCCGCTTTCCACCTCCTATACCCCCGCCGGCAGCCTCTTTCTGGCCGACCTGTGGTATTACCCGCAGGGACCTGTGGCGGACGTCGAGCCGCTGGTCATCGACCTGCAGGCTCGCGAGATCGGCTATTACCATGTCCCCACCTACATGGCCGACCAGAAAGGCGACCTGGTCTTCCAGGTGCCGCTGCGCGCGCTGATCGCCATTGACTCATGGGTGCATATCTTCATCGCCGATGTGGTCTTCGGCCTGTTCGCTCGCGGTGCCCGCTTCGAAAAACGGGCTGCGGAGGATTGGCTCTTCAAATTCGGCATCCTCAGCCGGGCGATCTATGAAGGGCGGCAGGTGCTGTCCTGTTCCCGGCTGGTCAAGGTCGGCCACAACTGCATCATTGATCCCAGCGCGGTCATCCAGCGGGCCGACCACCATCGGCGATAACGTCACCATTAACGCCGGGGCGGTGATCGACAACTCCATCATCGGCAACAACGTCAACATCTCGCAGGATGTGCAGATCATGCTTTCGGTCGTGGGGGATGGGACCTTCATGCCCTTCCGTTCGGCCCTGTTCATGACCTCCATCATGGATAACAGCATGGTGGCGCAGAATACCTGCCTGCAGATGTGCGTGATCGGCCGCAACACCTTTATCGGGGCGGGCTCCACCTGGACCGATTACAACCTGGTACCTGCGCCCATCCGTGCCCGGGCCGGGGACGGCGAGCTGCGACCCTCCAATCGCCCGGTGATGGGCGGCTGCGTGGGGCATAACTGCCGCATCGGTTCGGGGATGATCGTCTATCCCGCCCGCACCATCGAATCCGATGTGGTGCTGGTGGCCTCGCAGCGACCGGCGGGTGATCGACCGGGATATCCGCTTTGAGGACAGCGATCATCACCATTTGAAAGCTGCCAGCCTCCACCAGACTCCCTACCACCGCCATCCTCAGGCGGAGGCCGAGTCCTGGTGAGCATGGACACCTTCGCCTTTATCATCCATCCGATCGATCCCAAGCGCGATGTCAGCCGGAAATTTCCCCGGCTGGGACGCTATCTCACCGAGCGCCAGATCGATTTCTTCTCCACTTTCTTCCCTCCCGTATATATCTCCGAGATCGAAGGCATCACCTCAACCGCCACCGGCAGGCAGGTGGGGGGCTGGTTCATTGCCTGCCCGTTCACGCCCCGGCGCATGCTGCAGTTGCCGGAACAGACCGTTTATCGTAAGATTATTCAGACGGGGCGCATGGCCGAGCGCCTCGGTGCGGATATCCTGGGCCTGGGCGCCTTCACCTCGGTGGTGGGTGATGCCGGACTGACCATTGCGCGGCGGCTGGATGTGCCGGTCACCACGGGTGATTCTTATACCGTGGCGGTGGCGGTGCAGGCAGTGCGGGAGGCGGCCTCGCTGATGGATATCCGCTTGCAGGATGCGACCGCCGCGGTGGTCGGCGCCACCGGCGCCATCGGCCGGGTCTGTGCCGAGCTCCTGGCGGGCGAAGTTGGCCGGCTCTATCTCGTGGGCCGCGATGAGGAGCGGCTGAAGACCTTGTGCGGGCAATTGCAGCTCCAGTCCCGGGCGGAACTGCTCACCAGCACCGGGATGGATGCACTGCGCGAGGCGCAGTTGATCCTGACCGTGTCCAGCTCCACCGGGAGCCTGATCGAACCTGCAGCGCTGCGTTCGGGAAGTGTCGTCTGTGACGTGGCCCGTCCCCGCGATGTTTCTGCAATGGTCGCAGCGGTCAGAGATGATATATTAGTGATTGACGGTGGAATGGTCGATGTGCCAGGCCCCGTGGATTTCCATTTTAATTTTGGATTCCCGCCCGGTAAGGCTTATGCCTGCATGGCGGAGACCATGGCCCTGGCGCTGGAAGGCCGCTTTGAAGATTATACGGTCGGCCGGGAGATCACCCTGGAACGGGTGCGCGAGATCACAAACATGGCCGAAAAACATGGATTTCGCCTGAGCGGCTTTCGCTCGTTCGAACGCGAGGTCACGGAAGAACAAATCGAGAAGGTCCGCCGGAACGCCCGACAGGATCGGCGCAGATAAATTCGGAGGCTTGCATGGGAAATTCCCGCCTGCTTGTCGTAGAAGACGATATCGACATCGCCAATATGCTCAAGATCTACTTCACGGGTCTGCATTTTGACGTGGATGTAGCCAACCGCGGCAGGGACGCGCTGGAAAAGACCAAGAAGGTCCTGCCGCACCTGATCGTCCTGGATATCATGCTCCCCGACATTGACGGCTATGAGGTTTGCAGGAACCTGCGGACGAGCACCCGCACCAGCCACATCCCGGTCATCTTCCTGACACAGAAGGATGAGCGCAGCGACAAGCTGCAGGGGCTGGAGCTGGGCGCGGACGATTACATCACCAAGCCCTTCGACATCGAGGAGCTGAAACTGCGCGTCATGGGCGCGGTGCGCCGCTCGGAACGCGAGAGTCTCACGGACCCGCGCTCCGGTCTGCCGGCGGGGCGGCTGATTGAGGAGCAGCTGCGGCGCGTCATCCGCGAGGAGGGCTGGGCGCTGCTGGATGTGCGCATCAATTATTTCGATGCCTTCCGGGATGTCTACGGCTTCGTGGTGGGCGATGATGTCGTTCGCTTCACCTCCCTGCTGATCGGTGAGACGGTGGACGAGCTGGGCACGCCGGGTGATTTCATCGGCCATGCGGGCGGCGACAATTTCATCATCATTACCACCGAGGAGGCCGCCGATGCCCTCAAAGAGCGCCTAAAGGAGCGCTTCGCCGAAGAGGTCCAGACTTATTACAGCTTCATTGAGCGCCAGCAGGGGTTCATCCAGGCCCCCCGGCCGGATGGCAGCGTGGTCAAAGTCCCGTTCATGACACTGTCCGTAGGGCTGGTATCCCCAAGCCGGCAATCTTTTTCTGATATTCGCGAGATCACCGAGCTGGCTGCGGATTCGCGGCGGCAGGATGCTCCCGCCTCCGGCGGATAGGCGCAGGTTACCCGATGTCTGCGGGGCTGGGTCTTGACATTGCGCTGATCACAAGCGGCCTGGTTCTTGTCTTCCTGGTCTGGCTTGTGCTCCGCCTGCTGCCGCGCGACCAGGCAGCGGTCCAGGCCAGCGGCGCTGCCCTGAATCTCCCCGAAGTCCAGCAGACCAGTGATGCAGTCTTCATCATCCAGCCCGGCGGGCGCGTGGGTTATATCAACCGCATGGCGCGCCAGACCTTCTCGCTGGGCGAGGATGAGCCGGCCGAATTGGAACGGCTCACCCGGCGCGTGCGCCCGGTGGAGGACTTCCTCAGTCTCTGTGCGGTCCCTGACCAGAAACGCCTGTCTGTCAACGGAAAGATGATGGAGGCCACCTCCTACCAGGTGCCCGGCCAGGACCCAATGATCCTGGTCTCGCTGCGCCTGCTGGAACTGGCCCCCAGTCTGGCAGGAGCCGGGGATTCGGCTACTTCCGTGCTCAAGGTGGTTGCGGATTTCAGCCAATCCATCGCCTCCAGCCTTGACCTGCAAACAACGCTTTTCGCCGTTCTCGATAACGTCAGCCGGCTGGTGCCCGCGGATGCGATGGAACTGAAGCTCTGGGAGCCCGAGTCCCAGACCCTGACAGCCTATCGCCTGCGCGGCACCCTCACCGGTTCGCATGCGCTCATGCCCATCACGCGCTCGCAGTTCGGCGCTCTGACCGGTAAACTGGTCAGCGGGGGGCAGTCCATGCTGCTGGGCGAGGCGGATATCCCCACGGAGGAATTCACCACCCCGCTGCGCTCCTACCTGGGTGTGCCTCTTCTCGCCGGGGGGAAACTGGTCGGCACCATCGAGGCCGCGCAGTTCGGCACGGCCCTCTTTGGCCCGCAGGAACTCGACCTGC
Source organism: uncultured Chloroflexia bacterium (assembly GCA_963809585.1). Classification (GTDB taxonomy): domain Bacteria; phylum Chloroflexota; class Anaerolineae; order Anaerolineales; family Villigracilaceae; genus JACPVF01. Next base: position 346,922 of record CAWEKL010000006.1, read on the forward strand.
TGAAGTTCATTTCCACTCAGGCGGCGGTCGCCATCCGCAATGCCACCCTCTACGAAGAGCAGCAGCGCCGCGCCTCTGAGCTGGCCGGACTGGCCAACCTCTCCCAGGTTGTCAGCGCCATTCAGGACCCACGCGACCTGTTCTCCCGCCTGGTGGAGAGCATTGCTCCCCTGTTCGATGTCAACATCCTGGGGTTCCTGCTCTATGATGAGAACCGGCATGTGCTCCAGGCGCAGGCTCCCTTCCACGGCCTGCCTGACTACATTCTGGATCTGTACCGCGCCGAGATCAAGCCAGGCTCCGAAGCGGAGAGCTTGATCCAGGCGGGGACCACCATCCTGACCCTGAACGCCTCGGAGGATGATAGCTGGAAAACGCTGGGTTTGGAGAACATGTCCAAAGCCGCCAACCTGCGCGATACGGTGCTGGCGCCTCTGATCTCAGGCGGGCGCATGTCCGGCTATTTGCAGTTATCCCATCATCGCACCGGCCCCGCGCCGTTCTCAGCGGAGGAGCTGCGCCTGCTGCATATCATCGGCAACCAGGCGGCCGCCATCATCGAGAACGCCCTGCTGATGCGCGAATCCCGCTCCCGGGCGCGGCGATCCGATTCGCTGAGATATATTGCAAGCCTGTCCGCCTCCTCCGCCACGCTGGATGAAGTGCTTAAATATTCCATGCAGGAATTGGCCCAGCTCTTCCAGGCGGATGTTGGCGGCCTGTTCCTGCTGGATGAGCAGCGCGGCCAGCTTGTGCTCCAAAAAAGCTCCATCTGGGGCGTGCCGCCGGAGGCGGTCGATTCGTTCTCCCATCTCCCGGTGGATGAGCCAGCCTATCTGCTGACGGTTTCCCACAGCCGCAAGCCTTTCATGTCCGGCCAACTGAGCACGGACCGGCGCATCCTGGCCATGTATCGCCCGCTGGTGACCGGGCTCAACCTCGAGTTGGCGCTGGTGGTGCCGCTGGTTGTGCGCGAGCACAGCATCGGTGAGTTGATGCTTGGCAGTGCCCACCCCGACCACTTCAGCCCCTTTGACCAGCAGATTGTCACCACCGCCGCCGGGCAGCTGGCTGCCGCGCTGGAAAGCGCCAGCCTGTTGGGGCAGACGGACGAGTCGCTGCGCAGGCGCGTGGAACAGCTCACCGGCATTGCCCGCGTCAGCCGTGAGCTGGGGACCTCGTTGGATGTCCGCCATCTGCTGGAGGTGATCCACGATGAGGCGCTGCGCGTTACCGGCGCGGACTGCGGTTCGATCCTGCTCCTCGAGCCGGATGCCGGCACGCCTTCCGTTCAGACCTGGGTGGGCTGCTCCTCGGACGGCTCGCTCAGCGAGTTGGACCGCCGGGTGCTGGACGGTGGGAAGCCGGTCTTCATCGATGACTTCCAGACCCTGGGAGAAAAGCCCCCGCATGAGGGCGTCCGCTCGGCGCTGGTGATGCCGGTGCATCAGCAGGAACTCATCGTCGGGTTGATGAAGCTGCATTCGAAGCTTCCTTCTTTCTTTGAGAATTCCGCGCAGGAAACGCTGGAGGTCATGGCCTCCCAGGCAGCCATCGCCATCCAGAACGCCAGCCTGTTCCAAGGGGAGAAGCAGCGCGCTGAACTGCTGCGCCGCCGCGCGGAAACCCTGGAGAAGCTTTCAGGCGTCAACTATGCTCTGAACCAGGAACAGCCGCTGGAACAGGCGCTGCTGTCCATCGCACAGGGCATTCGCGACACCACTCCTTTCCGCGCCGTGTTGATCAGCCTGTACGAGCCGGAAACCGGGCTGCTGCGGCGCGTGACCGGTCTGGGATTAAGTCCCGAAGCCCTCACCGAGCTGGTCTCGCATAAGCAGCCTTATGCCAGCCTTCAGCAATTGATGAAGCCCGAGTTCCGCATGGGGCGCGCCTTTTTCATCCCTTCCGATAAGACGCCCATCCTCCCGGCCGATGTGCATTATGTATATTCAGCCAGCGAGAAAACCCTGGAGCAGGACCAGGCGCGGGCCTGGGATCCCGATGATTTCCTGCTGGTCCCGCTGGAGGATGCCAATGGCGGGCCGCTGGGGCTGATCAGTCTGGACGACCCCTCCAACGGGCTGCGCCCCGACCTGGCGACCGCCGATTCCCTCGAACTATTTGCCGGGCAGGCTGCTCTCGCCATCAGCAATTCCAAGCGTCTCCTCAGCCTGCAAAGCCGGCTGGACGCCCTTTCGGATGGCCTGCAGCGCCAGCAGAAACTGCTCAGTGTGAGCCAGAATGATCTGCCGCTGCTGCTGCACAAGGACCTTGAACAGACCATCTCCCTGCATGATCTGGAGCGGCGCACACAGCGTATCCGCGCCGGCCTGGCCATTACCGAGTTGGTCAGCCGTCAGCTGGATTCCACCTCCGCGCTCATGGCATTGGGACGCGAGACCCTTTCACAATTGGGTATGTCCGCCGCCCTCATTGCCGAGGAAGCGCCGGGCGGTCCCCGGCTGCTTCATATCCTGGGGAGCATCCCGCGCTCTACCAATGTGGAAGCCCTTTTCGGGCAGCGCAATCCGCTGCGCGTGGTATTGCAGACCGGAGAGCCGGTCCTCGTCTCCAATCTGGAAGATAACGAGGAATGGCGCGATACGCCTCTGCTGACCTCCCTGCGGACGAAGGGATTGATCTGTCTGCCAGTGGTCGTGGAGAACCGCAATGTGGCTGCCATGCTGGCGGTCAGCCCGGAGCCCATCCCTGCCTTCACCGATGAGGACCGCCAGGTCTATTACCAGATCTCCCGGCAGACCTCGGTGGTGCTCCAGAACATCTCGCTCCTGAACGAGACACGCCGGCGCCTGCAGGAAGTGGACCTGCTGCTCGACTTCAGCCGCCGCCTGAGCGGCCTGGATCCGGATGGCATTGTCAAGGCGCTGCTCGACAGCGCCAGGCGCGTGATGCACAGCGCGCATGCCGGCGTGGTGTTCCTCTACAACACGGCCGCCGACCAGTTGATCCCCCGGGCGGTCTCCGGTTACGTGGATAATGCCAGCCTGATGCGCATCCATTATAAGAACGGGGAGGCGCTGCCCGGCTCCGTTTTCCTATCCCGCCAGCCGCGCCGCGTGGCAGAGATCAATTTTGCGCGCGACTACACCCTGAGCGCGGACAACCTGCTCACCTACCGCCAGGCCACCGGCGGCCGGCTGCCGATCTCCAGCATGCTGATCCCCATCGCAGCCGGTGGACAGGCCATCGGCTTGATCGCGTTGGATAACTTCAACACGGTGGGGGCCTTCCGCGAGGAGGATGAGGCGCTTCTTCAATCCCTGACCCAGCAGGTGGCCCTCTCGTTGGAAAATGTCCGCCTGGTGCAGGCGGCTCAGGAGCGAGCCGGACAATTGGAAGCGCTGAATCTGTCTTCCACCTCCATGGCCGCCAGCCTGAAGAGCGACGACCTGGTGGCCTCGCTCCTTGAGCAGCTCGCGCCCATCGTTGCCTACGACACGGCCACGCTCTGGCTGCGCAAGAAGGACCGCCTGGCTGTGGCAGCGGCGGTCGGCTTCCCCGATGCAGAGCGCCGCATGGGGCTGACCATCGCGGTCTCCGACAGCGCCCTGTTCAATGAGATGATGAGAACCGGCAGGCCCATGGCCATCGGTGATATCCGTGAAGACCCGCGCTTCCCGCGCGTCGAGATCCCACGCCTCTCCTGGCTGGGCATCCCGCTCATCTCCAAAGGCCGGCTGGACGGGGTCATCGCGCTGGAAAAGTGGCAGGCATATTTTTACAATCCCGATACCATCCAGCTTGCGACCACCTTTGCCAGCCAGGCGATCACCTCTCTGGAGAACGCCCGGCTGTATGAGGACAGCCTGAGCCGGGCAGCCGAACTGGACAGCCGTTCCCAGCGCCTGGCGCTGCTGAACCGCTTCTCCTCCCAGCTCAGCGGTCTGTTGGATGCCGACCAGATCCTGGGCCTGACCGCCGAGGAATTGCTGCGTGCCCTGGGCGTGGACCGCGTCTCCACGGTGGTGCTGGAACGCGGCCGTGCCGTCTGGAAGATGGCCACCCCGGCAGTCCATCACACGCTGCCGCGAGTCCTCCCGAACGCGCCTCTCTTCGACCGCCTGCGGGAATCCCTGGGCGTCTTCAGCACCAGCGAGGTCGAAAGGGAACCCGACCTGACCGCGCTGAACGAGTTGTTGGAGGACACGACCTCCCTGCTGGTGCTGCCGCTGGTGAGTAATCAGGAGCTGCGGGCGCTGTTGTTCGCCCACATGAAGGCTTCTGGTCACGTGGAGGCCAATGAGATGGAACTGGCGCGCACCATCGCCAACCAGGCCGCCATTGCGCTAGAGAACGCCCGCCTGTACGAATCCACTGCCCGCACCGCGGAACGGCTGGAGATCCTCAATGTCAGCGGCGCGGAGATCAGCACCAGCCTCGAGCCGGACCAGATCTACCAGTCTGTGCACCGCGCGGCACAACGCGTGGTTCCCGCCGAGTCCTTCTCCATCAGCCTGCTTGACCCGTCCTCCAGCGAGATCGAGATGGTCTATGCCGTGGAGCGCGGCGTGCGGCAGGCTGCCTCGCGCTTGCCTAAGGGCTTTGGCATCCTGGGGCGGGTGGTGGAGGGAGGCCAGCCGGTGCTGACGGGTACGCGCGAGGAATCCAGCCGCCTGACCGGCCTGCGCGGCACTACGGTGGATGGCCCGGTTTCGGTATTGGCCGTGCCGATGGCGCTGGGGGGGCGCGTGGCAGGCATGCTTTCCGTGCAGAGTGATCGGGAGAACGCCTTTGACCCTGCGGACCTCCAGATCCTGGGTCCGCTTGCGAATCAGGCCATTGTTTCCATCCAGAACGGCCGACCTCTTCGCTGAGATCCAGGGGCTGGCACAGGGCTTGGAGCAGCGCGTCAATGAGCGCACAGCCCAGCTGCGCCGTGAGCAGCAAAACACTGAGACCCTGCTGCGCATCCTCACCGAGGTCTCCTCCAGCCTTGACTTGGACCGGGCCCTCAACCGTACGCTTTCCCTGTTGAACGACGTGACCGGCGCGGAGCAGGGCACGATCATGCTTCTTCAGCCGGACGACAGCCTCCTTCATTTCCGCGCCGGATATGGTTATCTGTCCGAGCGGGCCGAGCCCACCAACACACGCGGCTTCACCCTCAAGGTGGGCGAGGGCCTGGCCGGCTGGGTCGTCCAGAACCGCGAATCGGTCTTATCCGATGACCTGCGCCAGGACCCGCGCTGGGTCCAATCCAATTCCTCCGGGCAGGAACACCGCAGTTCCATCGTCGCACCGCTGCTGGTGGGCGAGGATGTGATCGGCGTGCTGATGATCTTCCACCGCAACCTCAGGTACTTCAGCCCCGACATCCTGAACCTGGTCAAGGCCATTGCCAGCCAGGTGGCGGTTGCCATCAACAACGCGCACCTGTATGAGTTGATCCGCGACCAGGCCGAGCGCCTGGGCGTCATGCTGCGCAAGGAGCAGGAGGATACCAGCCGCTCGGTGGCCATCCTGGAGGCGGTCGCGGACGGCGTGCTGGTGACCGGCACGGATAACACCCTTACCTTTGTGAACGCCTCGTTGGGGCACATCCTGGATATCAAACCCGAAAATATTTTGGGCAAGCCCGTGGAATACTTCGGCGGCATCTTCGGGCGCACAGCCAGCAATTGGGCTGAGACCGTCCGCCACTGGTCGGAAGAACCTGGCTCTGTGAAACAGGGCGAGAACTATGCCGAGCAGTTGGAACTGGAGAGCGGGCGTATCGCCCTGATCCATCTTTCGCCGGTGATCTTCCAGAACGATTTCCTGGGCACGGTCTCCATCTTCCGCGATATCACCCATGAAGTGGAAGTGGACCGCCTGAAGTCCGAGTTCGTAGCCACCGTAAGCCACGAACTGCGCACCCCCATGACCTCCATCAAGGGCTATACGGACCTGTTGATCATGGGCGCGGCGGGGGCCTTCAACGACAAGCAGGTGCATTTCCTGAAGATCGTCAAGAACAACGCCGAGCGCCTGAACATCCTGGTCAACGACCTGCTGGATATCTCGCGCATCGAGGCCGGCAATATCACCCTGACGCCGCTGCCTCTCGATTTGCGCCGCCTGGCCGAGGATGTGATCGAGGATATGCTGCGCCGGTCCCAGGAGGAAGCCAAACCCATGGCGATCTCCCTGGAAGCGCCCAAGGAGCTCCCCCGCGTTCTCGGCGATTCCGAGCGTATCCGCCAGATCATCGCCAACCTGGTGGACAATGCCTATCATTATACGCCTGAGAACGGCATCATCCGTGTCCTGATCAACCCCGTGGATGGAAAGGAAGTCCAGGTGGACATTCAGGATAACGGTGTGGGGATTGAACTTCAGGAGCAGGACCGCATTTTCGAGCGCTTCTACCGCGGCGATGACCCGATGGTGCTGGCTGCCCCCGGCACCGGCCTGGGCCTGCCCATTGTCCGCCAGCTGGTGGAGATGCATAAGGGCCGTATTTGGATGAAGAGCAAGGGTGTTCCCGGTGAGGGAAGCACCTTCTCGTTTACCCTGCCAATCCAGGGGATCAATTGAGGAATCCATGCCGAAGATCCTGATCGCCGAAGATGAACCCGATATCCGTGAACTGGTTGCCTTCACCCTGCGGTTCGCGGGCTATGAGGTGGTGACCGCTTCCAACGGGGAGGAAGCTGTTCAAATGGCCTCCCGTGAGCTGCCCGACATGGCGCTCATGGATGTCCGCATGCCCCGCATGACCGGCTATGACGCCTGCCGGTTAATGAAGGCCAATCCTGAACTCAAGGATATCCCCGTGGTGTTCCTCTCCGCCAAGGGGCAGGACAGCGAGATCGCCACCGGCCTGGCAGCCGGCGCCGAGGAATACCTGCTCAAACCCTTCGCCCCGGACCAGCTGACCGAGCGCGTGCGCGCCATCCTCTTGAAGTTCGGCAAATAATACAGCGGAGATATTGGCGGACCGATGAGCGCGATCATGCTGGAAGGAGACAAGGTGCACTATGAGGTGCTGGGACGCGGGCGCCCCATCTTCTTCCTGCACGGCTGGCTGGGCTCCTGGCGCTACTGGATCAATGCCATGCAGGTGGCTTCCAACTCCTTCCGCGCCTATGCCCTCGATCTCTATGGCTTTGGGAACACCGCTCACAACCCGCTGAACTACACCATCGAACGGCAGGCCGGGCTGCTTGACCGTTTTTTGACCGAGATGGGCATTGGCAAGATTGCCATCATCGGGCACGGGTTGGGCGCGCTGGTAGGCCTGGCGTTCATTGAGCAGTTCCCCCGCTCGGTGGACCGCATCATGGCGATCAACTGCCCGCTCGGCCAGGACGCCATTAATCCCCGCATGAAGACCGCCTCGCTCACCGACCTGATCGACTGGCTTGCCATCCGCAGCCCCGAGTCGGCGCTGGCCCTCTCGGATGTTTCCATGACCGACCCGCTGGCGGTTTCGACCTCGGTCAACAATCTGCAGACGGACAACCTGATCGGCATTGTGCATGCCGCCTCCACGCCCTGCCTGTTCGTCTCTGGCCAGAACGATCCTGCCATCAGCATGCCCTCGCAGGACGACTCTGCCACGCTGCCGACCATGGTCCACCACATCACGCTCGAGGACAGCGGTCACTTCCCGATGATCGATGATCCGCTGAAGTTCAACCGCTTGATGACGGATTTCCTCACGCTCGACTCGGGCGCCAGCCCCAAGGAATTGCAGCTCAAGGAGGAGTGGCGCAGGCGCGTGCGCTGACTTTCGGGGGACAGTTCGCCGGGCTTTTCATTTTTTGACTTGACATCCCTCCTCAGACATCATATACTGACTCAACAACCGAACGGGGAGCCTGCCTGACAGGCTGAGAGGAGCGTGCCGCGCTCGACCCGCAATACCTGATCTGGTTCATGCCAGCGGAGGGAACTCAAGATGCATTAACCATCCACCCTCCGGATGGTTTTTTCGTCCCTCTCCCCCGTGGAGAGGAGAAAGGGAGAGAGCCTTGCCTCGCGTCATCATCTTTACTAATGGGAACATCGAAAATCTGGACGCCGTGCGGCCGCTGCTCCAGCAGGAGGATGTGATCATCGCCGCGGACGGAGGAGCTCGGCACGCCATCGCTCTGGGCAAGGTACCTTCGGTGGTCATCGGCGACCTTGACTCGCTTGCCGATGGGGACCGGCGCCTGCTCGAATCCCTGGAGGTTCGTTTTCTCCAGCACCCCCGCGATAAGGACGAGACCGACCTGGAACTGGCGCTCCAGCATGCCCAGGGCCTCGGCATTTCCAACATATTGCTGATCGGCGCGCTGGGCGGCAGGCTGGACCACACCCTCGGCAATCTGTCTGTGCTCAGCGACCCGGCATTGGCCGGGTTCGACGTCCGCGCCGACGACGGGCAGGAGGAAGTTTTCTTCTGCCGCGAGAGCGTCGGCATTCGCGGCCAGAAGGGTGACACCATCTCGCTGATCCCCTGGGGGCAAATGGTGCGCGGTATCCGCACCAGCGGTCTCAGGTGGCAGCTCGCCGGGGAGACCCTTTATCCTCATAAGACGCGCGGCATCAGTAATGAGTTGATGGGCGAGTTCGCCGAGGTCCAGATCGCTTTTGGGCTTCTGCTGATCGTGCACCGCCGCCAGTCATGACTTCTTCGTTAAGCTGGTCACCACAGGTTTGATATGACAAGATCCGTTACCGTTACCCTTCGCTCGATGGCTGCTTTGCTGCTCCTGCTGCTCTCCGCCTGCTCGGCGCGTCCGGCGCAGTCCACTCCCACTCCCTCCGGTCCGCGCACACTGACCGTCATGACGCATGAATCCTTTCAGGTCAGCGCGGAGGTGGTGAAGAAGTTCGAAGACGCCAACAACGCCAAACTTGTCCTGCTGCCCGCCGGGGACGCAGGCGCGGCGCTGAACAAGGTGATCCTCTCGAAGAGCGCTCCGCTGGCGGATGTGTTCTTCGGCGTGGATAACACCTTCCTCTCGCGTGCCCTGGATGCGGACATCTACGAAGCCTATGACTCTCCCGCGCTGGCGGATATCCCCGCAGAATTTCAGCTCGATCCCAGCCACCGCGCTCTGCCGGTGGATTACGGGGATGTTTGCATCAACTATGACAAAGGCCTGGTTTGCCTCGCAAAGCCTGCCTGTTCCTCAGACGCTGGAAGACCTGGCAAAACCTGAATACAAGGGCTTGCTGGTCGTGGAGAATCCTGCCACCTCTTCACCGGGGCTGGCCTTCCTGCTCGCCACCATCAAGCACTTCGGCGCGGACGGGTATCTGGACTACTGGAAGCAATTACGCGCCAACGATGTGAATGTGGTGGATGGCTGGGAAACGGCCTACTACACCAACTTCAGCGGCTCCTCCGGGAAGGGCCCGCAGCCCATGGTGGTTTCCTATGCCTCCAGCCCGGCCGCCGAGGTGATCTATGCCGAAAAGCCCCTCGACGCGGCTCCCACCGGTTCCATCCTCGGCCCCGACACCTGCTTCCGGCAGATCGAATTCGTCGGCATCCTGAAAGGCACTTCTCAGCCCGACCTGGCGAAGGCCTTTGTGGACTTCATGCTGAGCCGGGACTTTCAGGAGGACGTACCGCTGCAAATGTTCGTCTATCCCGTGAACCCCGCGGCGGCCCTGCCCGAGGCCTTCACGAAATACGCGGCCGTCTCTCAAACGCCTGCCTCCCTCTCCCCCGAGGAGATCGCCTCCAACCGCGAGGCCTGGATCAATGCCTGGACGGAGGCAGTCCTGCGGTGAATGTGCCTTCCGCCCGCGCCCTGAGAAAGCCGGGCCCGTCCCCGCGGCCCGGGCGAATCCTCCTCTGGCTTCCCGCGCTGCTTTTCCTGGCGATCTTCTTCTTCCAGCCGCTGGCGCGCATCCTGGCGCTCAGCCTGGACCTCAGCGTGCTGACCGCTGAAAATCTCCGCCGGGCGCTGGGTGTGCTGGGCTTCACGGTCTGGCAGGCGCTGCTTTCCATGCTGCTGACCTTCCTGCTCGGGCTGCCGGCCGCTTACCTGTTCGCCCGCTATAAATTTCGCGGCAAGTCCCTGCTGCGCGCATTGACCGCCGTCCCCTTCATGCTTCCTACCGTGGTCGTGGCAGCCGGGTTCAATGCGCTTCTGGGGCCGCGCGGCTGGGTGCGCCTGCTTTTCCCCGGCCTGGATTTCCAGTTCACCGGGACGCTGGGGGCCATTCTGGCCGCGCATGTCTTCTACAACGCCACCATCGTCATCCGCATGGTCAGTAACGCGCTGACCCACCTCGACCCGCGCCTGGAGGGCGCTGCCCGCACGCTGGGCGCCGGCCCCGGACGCGTCTGGCGTTACATCACCCTGCCTCTCCTGCGCGGGCCTCTGCTGGCCGCGGCCTTGCTCGTCTTTCTCTTTGATTTCACAAGTTTCGGCGTCATCCTCCTGCTCGGCGGGGCGCGCTTCTCCACGCTGGAAGTCGAGATCTATATCCAGGCGCTGCAATTGTTGAACCTCCCCATGGCGGCGCTCCTTTCGCTCATCCAACTGCTCTGCACACTGGTATTCTCGCTGCTCTACGGGCGGGTGGTGGCGCGCGCTGCCATCTCCACCACGCCGCAGCCCGACACTGCCCGCCCCCCGCGGACGCCCGGGCAGTTCCTGTATGTGACTCTCCTGGGATTGGTGCTGGCTGTCTTCTTTGTCCTGCCGGTGATGGCCCTCCCGCTGCGCTCCGTCACGCGGCTGGAGGCCGACCGCGGCCAGCGCGGCGAGGTTCGCTACGGCCTGACCGCGGATTACTACCGGGAGTTGTTCATCAATCGCCGCGGCTCGGTTTTCTACGTGCCCCCCGTTCTCGCCGCGCGCAATTCCCTGGCTTATGCCGCCGCTACGGTGGTGCTTTCGCTGGCCCTGGGGCTGCCCGCCGCCTCGGCGCTCGCCCGCCCCGGACGCCTGGAGAAATTTCTCGATCCCTTCCTCATCCTGCCATTCGGCGCCTCGGCGGTCACTCTGGGGCTGGGCTTTATCCTCAGCTTCAACCGGCTTCTGGCTTCCCCGTGGCTGGTGCCGCTGGCGCACACGCTCATCGCGCTGCCCTTTGTCATCCGCACGCTGCAGCCCGCCATGGCCTCCATCCCGGAACGGCTGCGGCTGGCCGCGGCCAGCCTGGGCGCCTCCCCGCTGCGCGTCTGGCAGACGGTGGATTGGCCCATCCTGTCCCGCGCCGTGCTGGCGGCCTCCACCTTCGCCTTCACCGTGTCCCTGGGGGAGTTCGGCGCGGCCAGCCTGCTGGCCCGGCCGGACTATCCCACCCTGCCGGTGGCCATTGCGCGTTTTCTTTCCCAGCCCGGCGGTTTGAACTACGGGCAGGCGATGGCCATGTCCACGATCCTGATGAGCCTCACCCTGGCCGCCATCCTGTTGATCGAAAAACTGCGCCTTCCGGGCGCGGGGGAGTTCTAGATGCTGGAAGTGCGCGACATCTCACAAGACCTATGAAGGCCATCCGCTGCTGGAGGGAGTTTCCTTCACAGTGGACGCAGGCGAGACGGTCTGCCTGCTGGGAGCCTCCGGCAGCGGGAAGTCCACGCTGCTGCGCATCATCGCCGGACTGGAGTTGCCTGAAGTCGGGAACTGTTCTTTGGGATGGGCAGGACCTCGCCAGCGTCCCGGCCCATCTGCGGGATTTTGGGCTGGTCTTTCAGGATTACGCCCTCTTCCCGCACCTGACGGTGGGGGAGAATACAGCCTTCGGCCTGCGCATGCGCGGCGTTCCACGGCGCGGAGGCCGCTGCCCGCGTTGCCGAATCTCTGGAGATGGTCAACCTGCAGGGGTTCGAAGACCGGCGCGTGACCGATCTTTCCGGCGGTGAGCAGCAGCGCGTGGCCCTGGCGCGCGCCCTGGCCCCGCACCCGCGCCTGCTCATGTTCGATGAGCCGCTCGGCGCACTTGATCGCACCTTGAAGGACACGGTGCTGGATGAGTTGCGCGGCATCCTGCACCGGACGCAGGTCCCGGCCATCTATGTGACGCACGACCAGGAGGAGGCCTTCAATCTGGCCGACCGCATCCTGCTGCTCCATCAGGGGCGCATCGTGCAGTCGGGCGCGCCCGCCGAGGTCTGGCGCGCGCCAGCTTCAGCCTGGGTGGCGGGTTTTCTGGGGACGGGGAATATCCTCCGCGCCGAAGTCGTTTCGGATTCCGGGAGGCCGCTGCTGCGGACGCCGCTGGGCGAATTCGAGGCAGCCTGTGCCGGACGCTTTCATCCGGGAGATAAACTTGCGCTGCTCTTGCGTAGTTCTCTCTCTGCTTCGGCGAATGGAGAAAAGGACGGCATCACCATCACGGCCCGCGTGGAGGAGGTTCTCTTCCAGCGCGACCAGTTCCGGGTGGGGCTGCAAGGCGGCTTGTTCGTTTATCTTAATGAACCGCCCCTGGTGGGTGAGAGCCTGACTCTCCCGTTTCGGGTGGAGTGCTTGAAGGATGAATGAATCGCTGACCGTGATCAAGCGCGACCCCTCCGGGCGCGAGACCTGGCGCTACGAAGGCCGCGCGCTGGAACGGACGGAGACCCGCCTGGTGCTGGAGGCCTTCTTCGACCGGGAGGACCGCCCGTTCATGGGCACTACGCTCAAGCGCGGCGACCGCTTTGTCGAGACCTACTTCACCGACCGCTGGTATAACCTCTTCGAAATCTTTGACCGCGATGACCGGAGCTTCAAGGGCTGGTATTGCAATATCTCCACCCCGGCGCGCATTTCGGATGGGCGCGTGGAGTATGAGGACCTGTACCTGGATGTGTGGATGGACCCGGACGGCGCGCAGACTGTTCTGGACCGGGACGAGTTCGAGGCCGCCGATCTGGATGAGACCACCCGGCAGGCGGCCCTGCGCGGCCTGAGCGATCTGCAAGACTATCTTTCGAATCAAAAAAGTGCGGGGTGAACCCAGACATTCCTCAAAAATTATGTCGTTGCAAGTCCAAAAAGCCGTTCGGGAATTTCCCGAACGGCTTTTTCGACGAAGCAATCTCCTCATACCTGAACGATATTTTGGAGACGAAAGGTTGAATTTACCGGGCCTTAAAACGTGATCCCCAGGGACTGCATGATCTGGTCCCCGTACATATAGGCGCCGACAGCCGCCAGGCAGCAGCAGCAAAGCACAACAGCAACAACGATGCCGATGATCAACCCGGTATTGCTTCTCTTCGGCGGCTCCATTGGTTCCGGGTTGAAAGCGGGCGGCGGCGGGTTCAAAGGCGGCGTTCCCAGAGGCTGGCTCATTCTGCATTCTCCTTTTTATGAGTTGAAAATGGCTCTCTCGTCAGCATCCATTATACGTCAGGATGGATGCGCTGGAACACTCTTTGATGGATTTTTAAGTCAGCGGTTCGAGGCCGCCACGCGTTCTTCGCTGCGCCGCCACCACCACCAGAGGATGAGTCCCAGCCCGAGTACCAGCAGTGTGCCGATCAGGATGGGCATCACGATGGCCAGCACCGATACCACCGTGGAGACCACATCCTCCGCGACGCTCACCGGCACATTGGCCGCGCCCCCGCTCACCGCTGTGACCGCCGGGCGAACCGCCGCCGATTTGGCGACATGCACCGTGCCGGCCACCAGCAGCCCGCAGGCCAGCGCCACCACCGGGTGGATTCCAGAGATCACGTTGGCGCTCGCAGCAAAGGCGATGGCTCCCGCCGCAGGGCGCACCATCGTCTGGATCACGTCATTGAGATGATTGACGACCGGGATCTTGTCCGCCAGCATCTCGATGATGAGCAGGATGCCCAGCAGGATCAGGATCCACGGGTTGGCAAGCGTATCCCATGGCGAGTTGAGTTTGATCAGGTTTGTATAGTGCGCCAGCACCCCCACCACCATCAGGGGAATGTAAGCGTTCAATCCCGCGCTGGCGGATAGTCCAAAAGCTGAAAAGATACCGAGCAGCATATCCATGCAAAAACCTCCTTACCCAAGCCCCGGGAAACCGCTCCAGGTACCCGTGAGCTGATAACGGAACAGGTCAATGCTTACGATGAGCAGCAGGGTCATGGTCAGCCCCGCCAGCATCGAAAGCCACAACTGCGGCGCTCTCTCAAAGGAATTTTCGAGCCGCATGAGGATGACCCATACAATAGTGAACACCATCGTGAGCAGCGCCAGCACTCCCAGCACGCTCAGGAAAGCCACCGGGTAAAGCACGACCGGGTTTTCGGTGAGCACCAGCAGGTCCATGACCAGCACGATGCCAGCCAGGATGCCAAAAGATTTCCATTCCAGTGCGGGACGCTCGTCCATCTGTTGCCAGAGGGTCTGGTTGACGATGGGATACAGCACCGCCGCCAGAGCGATCCCCATCCCGCTGCCTGTAAGCAGGCGCAGGGTGTTGTTGGGGATATACAGGTTGGGGACACCGGATAGCGCCCCGGCTGTGTTCTGCTTGAGCAGGTACAGGTAGGAATTGCTCCCATCCACGGCGAAGGCCAGGAAAAAGATCGCCAGGACCGCGAGGATGCTGCGCCGCGGCAGGCGGCTGCGCTTCCAGCTGATCAGTGATTGGAAGATCAATCCGACAGCCGCTGCATTGAATTCTCCGGTGCAGCGCGCGCACAGCGGTAACTGCCTGCCCAATACGTGGAAGGAGCGTTCCCCGATGCGGTGGCATACCGCGTAGCCGATCCCGTCGGCTTTGCCGAGAATGCCGGGTGGCGAGATATACAGCCAGGCCCCCACTGCGAGCACCGCCGCCAGCGGCACCAGCCAGCGGCTGAGGCCCTGCAGGCGCGGGAGAATACCTTGAGTTTGCATGCCGGGTATTATAGGGGGTTATATGGCGAAAAGCAAGAATAAAGCACTTTGATGTATGATTAAGCTGGAAAGGGGCAGCCATGACCATGAAACGAATAGCTGTGCTCACGGGCGGCGGCGACGCTCCCGGCCTGAATGCTGTGATCCGCGCGGTCGTAAAGACTGCCGTGCTGCAATACGGCTGCGAAGTGTTCGGTATCCGCGATGGCTACGATGGCTTTCTGGATGAGAAAGGCATCTTCCCGCTGGGACCTGAAGCCGTGCGGGGCATCCTGCCGCGCGGCGGTACCATTCTGGGATCCGCCAACCGGGGCAATCCCTATGCCCGCAAGGTGATCCGCGACGGCAAAGAGGTGACCATTGATGTCTCGGAGAAGATCATCGAGGGCATCCAAAAGTTGTCGCTGGACGCGCTGATCGTCATCGGCGGGGACGGCACGCTGCATATCGCGCACGAGCTGTACCAGAAGGGCGTGCCCATCATCGGCGTTCCCAAGACCATCGACAACGATATCGGCGGTACGGAAGTAACCTTCGGTTTCGATACCGCCCTGAACATTGCCACCGAGGCCATTGACCGACTGCATACCACTGCCGAGTCGCATCACCGCGTCATGGTGGTGGAACTGATGGGCCGCGATGCCGGCTTCATCACGCTGCAGGCAGGCGTCTCCGGCGGCGCGGATGTGATCCTGATCCCGGAAATCCCATTTAAATTTGAGTCCCTGCTTGCCAAGGTAAAGGAACGTGCCGACCGGGGCGCG
The DNA here is from genome assembly GCA_963809585.1 of uncultured Chloroflexia bacterium. GTDB lineage: Bacteria > Chloroflexota > Anaerolineae > Anaerolineales > Villigracilaceae > JACPVF01. The sequence continues at coordinate 362,448 of CAWEKL010000006.1, forward strand.
CTGTTCAGCATCCTGGCCGTTTCGGAGGGCGCCAAACCTCTCGGCGGCGGGCAGGTCTTTTCGCGCAGCGGCGATGAGATCTATGTGCCGCGTCTGGGCGGGATCGGGCATATGGTGGGGGAGTACCTGGACGATCACGGGATCGAGACCCGCGTGACCGTCCTCGGGCATGTCCAGCGCGGCGGCACACCCACCGCCTTCGACCGCTGGCTGGCCACCCGTTACGGCGCGGCCTCCGTCCGGCTGGCCGCCGCGGCAGGGTTCGACCGCATGGTCGCGCTGGTCAAAGGTCAGATCGTGGATGTCCCGCTGGAAGAGGCGCTGGCGGTACCCAAGCGGGTAAATCTGCACGGCGACGCGGTCATTACCGCGCGCGGCATCGGTATTTCCTTTGGGGACGAGTAGCCCCTTAAACCAGAATGCCGTCCTTGCGGACGGCACTCGTGGGCGCTGTGGCTTCCTTCTTACTTGAGGAGGGATGCCACAGCGCTGGGTTTGATACTACTATCCATCTTGGACATCACCTCCTCCTTTCATAGGATGGCAATTCGGTTGTTAACCCCCGGCAGTGCGGGTAGTATGTCATAATTCAATTCGGATGTCAATGGGCAGATTAGACTCTTATTATTTTATGGGGGTTTTTCTTATATACTTCAAAACAATTCCACCGGGAAATTGATACATTCCGGCCTAGTTCCCGTAAAGCGGAAGGCTTTCGGAGCATTCTGAGAGGTTTTGACAGCCTGCGCAAGGGAGGCGGGGCTATGCTTGGATAAAACTGCTGAGGAGAATTGCCATGACCAGACATCCCAACCGTCTATGGATCACCGCCCTGGTTTTGGGCTGGGTTTTTGATTTCCTGTTTTGGAAGAAGCCGACTGGCATCAATTTTGCCATCTACGCGGGCCTGTGCCTGCTGGTGGGACTGCTGCTGCTGCTCTCAGAGGGGTTCCGGCCCGACCGCAGAAGCCTCTTCTTGATACTTCCGCTGTTCTTTTTTGCCGCCATCACCTTCCTGCGCCGCGAGCCGCTGACCGCCTTCCTGGGCTTCAGCCTGACGCTCTTTGCGCTTTCCATGTTCGCCATCACCTATCTTGGCGGGCGCTGGGTGCATTTCGGCGTGCTGGATTATCTGGGGAAGTATGTAAGCCTGGGGATCGGTATGCTCGAGCGCCCGTTCAACCTCGCGCAGGAAGCCCGCAAAGTGCAGGTCGAAAGCGGGACTGTCCGTCCGCCCAGACGCGTCTGGCCGGTGCTGCGCGGGCTGCTCATCGCGCTGCCGGTGGTGGTGGTCTTTGCCGCGCTGCTGGGATCCGCAGATGCGATCTTCAACCAGCAGCTTCAAAAGGTGGTCGAACTCTTCCGCCTGGAGAACCTGCCTGAATACATCTTCCGCGGTGTTTATATCCTCATCGGCGCCTGGTTCATTGCGGGCATCTTCCTGTACGCGGCAGGGCGTTCAAAGGATGAGAAGACCGGGGACGGGGAAAAACGTGTCGTCGCTCCCTTCCTGGGCTTCACCGAATCCTCCATCGTGCTGGGCAGCGTGGGGCTGCTCTTCCTCGCCTTTGTTGTCATTCAGTTCCAGTATTTCTTCGGGGGGCATGCCAACATTCGCATTGATGGTTATACCTATTCCGAATATGCGCGCCGCGGCTTTGGGGAACTGGTCATGGTGGCTTTCTTCACCCTGTTCCTCCTCCTGGGGTTGGGAGGGGTCACGCGCCGTGAAACGCCAACCCAGCGCGGCGTTTTCTCCGGGCTGGGAGCAGGCCTGGTGGTCATGGTGCTGGTCATGCTGTTCTCGGCCTATCAGCGGCTCGTGCTGTATGAGAGCGCCTACGGCTACTCGCGCCTGCGCACCTATACTCACGTTGTGCTGTTCTGGATCGCCCTCCTGCTGATCGTCACCATCGTGCTCGAGGTCCTTCATCAGGAGCGGCGCTTTGCCTTTGCGGCCGTGCTCGCCGCGCTGGGCTTCGCGGTCTCGCTCAGCCTCTTGAACGTGGACGCCTTCATTGTGAAGCAGAACATTGCCCGCGAGCTTCAGGGCCATGCCCAGGTCCAGGGGGATGGAGGCCCGGCCCGGCTGGACTTCCAGTATTTTGTGAACCTTTCGGATGATGCTCTCCCCACGCTGGTCCAGGCATACCGGACCGATTCACTATCGGAAACCACCCGCGTGAAGCTGGGCGCGGCGCTTGCCTGCATCCGCTACCAGCGCGGCGAGCCGCAGGTTGACCGCCCCTGGCAGGGCTTCCACTTCTCGGATTACCAGGCCGATCAGGCACTGGCGCAGGTGGGCAAGCAATTGGATGCTTATAAGATCCAGGATAAGGAATGGCCGTATATCGCCATCGGCCCGGATGGAGGCGAATACTCCTGCTCTCCCAATTACGTGGACTGAGCCGGGAACTTTGCCCGTGATAGACTCGTCATTCAGGATGAAATGGCCCTGCCTTTTACCCTGAATGACGAGGTTTTATGAACACGCAGAAGATCAATGCCCTCTTCACCGCGGAAAGTTTGATGAGCCTGCAGGGGGCCGCACTGGTCGCCATGGTCATCCCCAATGTGCTGACCTACCTGCTCGGCCCTGTTTTTGCCCCGCTGGAAAAATGGTTTGGCTTTGCCATCGCCATGCTGCTGGCTCTCTACATCGCCTCGCGTTCCACCGAGAAAGGCCTGATGAAATGGCTGATCGGCGTCCTGAACGGATTCCTGATCTTCGCCGCAGCGGCCGGGCTGACGCAGGTGCTGGGCGCGGCCTCCGGGGGCGGGCATCCCACCACCGGCCCCGATAGCGGCGGCCCGGGACGCCTCCCGTTCTTCCATAGTTGGTATTAGAAGCTCATTCGATAGGTGTCGGGGAACATGTAGGACAGCTCGCGATACAGCTATGCTATTGACGGTGGGGATTCCCCCGTTAAAATGGGTGAAAGAATTGCTCCGGGAGGTTTCTATCGCGACTGCGCAATGAAATCCGCGCAAAGGCTGGAGATACAGTCAATCAGATCGATTTATCAGGCGATGTCCGATGAAACGCTTGCTGGTAACGGTATTGTCCTTCGCTCTGATGGCGAGTTGTAGCAGCCAGGCACACTATGTCGACAATGGTGCTCCTGGACAGATCAAAGCTGGAGTTTGCTACGATGGCAATCGGAATGGAACACATGATAACGGCGAGACTGAAGATGAAGTAGAACTGGAAATTTCACAGGATGTTTCCTGCCCTCCAACATAGTATGGACAAGATCACATTGTTCAAAGCGGATGCACATGGCACCGCGGGATGTCGAGGATGATGGAACCGGGCAAGCGGTTGGTGTATCGCCGCCATTATGGGATCACGATAGCATGACTCACCAGAGGCAACGCAGGAAGTTTACGAAAGCAGTGATTCAATAGCATCCGTCAGGCATGGAACCGTCAAGACAATAGTCTTCACGTCACGAACGGATTGAAGTTCGTCCCCCGGTCATAGTAGTCCTCGCTCTCCGCGCGCTTGAGAAACCCCACCGCCAGATAGGTGAGCGGCGTCATGACCGCCTCCACCGCTAACCTTGAAGAAATAATTGGTCAGCGTCAGCGTGGTGAACAGGCTCCAGGGGAACACCCCGGCCAGCGAGGCGATGGCGATGAAAGCCGCCGAATTCGATCAGTTCGCCGACCAGCGTGCTGCCGATGGTGCGCGTCCACAGCCAGCGCCCTTCGGTCAGCACCTTCATCTTCGCCAGGATGACCGAATTGCTGAACTCTCCCGCCCAGTAGGCGGCCAGGCTTGCCAGCACGATCCCCCCGCTGCTCATGCTGCCCAGGATGGCCTGATAGGCCGCGTCCCCCGCGTACCCCTGCCAGGTGATCTCGCCGGGCAGGCGGCTGACGACCCAGAAGGTCGCCGCGGCCAGCGCCAGGCAGAAGAATCCCGTCCAGATGACGCGCCGCGAGTTCCGGAATCCGTACACCTCGGTCAGGATGTCCCCGAAGATATAGCTGATGGGGAAGAGGATCGTCCCCGCGTCGAAGGCCATGGGGATGCCGGCGACCGAAAAACCCAGGTCCACGATCTTGGCCGAGGAGGCGATGTTGCTCACAATCAGCACGGTCACGAAGATGGCCGTGACGGCGTTCAGGAACCGGTAAGCCCGCGGTTGATTCAATCTCTCATCCTCCGACTGACATCCTGAAATCTTAGGCGTAAATATTGGCGAAGTCAAGCATCAACATTTGATCTTTGCGCCGTACGGATGGCAGGCTGCATCCGCAGCATGGCGGTCTCCGGAGGGTGACCGATTATCGCTTCTGTACGCACCCTGACCGGAAAATCGGGTTATATATGATAGCATTTTTCCCCTGCCAGGGCTTTGGCCGCCGGCAAAAGCCCGCCCATCCTGCTGGAATTCACTAGGAGCCTATGACCGACCAATACAAAGTATACGGTTATCGCTGGGTGGTATTGGCGGTCTTCATGTTCGCCAACCTCACCATCCAGACGCTCTGGATCGCCTACGCACCCATTACCGGCCCGGCAGCTTCTTTCTATGGGGTGAACGATCTCAGGATCGGCCTGCTTTCGATGGCCTTCATGATCGCTTATATCCCGCTCTCCATCCCGGCATCCTGGGTCATCGATACCTTCGGATTCCGTCTGGCGGTGGGCATCGGCTGTGTGCTGATGGGGGTCTTTGGAGTCCTGCGCGGCTTCGCCGGTGCGAATTACACACTGGTCTTGTGGAGCACCTTTGGCATTGCCGCCGCCCAGCCCTTTCTGTTGAACGCCTGGACCAAGGTGGCAGCCAACTGGTTCGCGCAGGATGAGCGCGCCACCGCTGTGGGTATCGTTACCCTGGCGAACCTGGTCGGCACTGCGCTTGGAATGGTGTTGTCGCCTCTCCTGACGGAGACCATGTCCATCCCCACCGTCCAGTTGATCTACGGCGGCCTGGCGGCTCTCTCGGCCGTGTTGTTCCTCCTCTTCGCCCGCGAGAAACCCGCCTACACCACCGAACCCGGCCGGGCAGGAGGCGCGCGCCCTTATGCTGGATGGCTTGAAACACGCGCTTACCGTCAACTCCTTCTGGTTGTTCCTCTTCGTGGCTTTCATCGGCCTGGGAATTTTCAACGGCATCAGCACCTGGGTGGAGAACATCATCCGCCCGCGCGGCTTCACCCCCACCGATGCGGGTACCATGGGCGCTTTGTTGATCGTAGGCGGCGCGATCGGCGCGGTGGTCCTGCCAGCCCTCTCCGACAAGCAGCATAAGCGCAAGCTCTACCTGTATATCGCGGTCATTGGCGCCATCCCCGGTCTGATCGGGATCACCTTTGCCACTTCCACCCTGCAGCTCTTCATCTCGGCATTCCTGATGGGGTTCTTCCTGGTCAGCGCCCTGCCGATCGGGATGCAATACTCCGCCGAGATCACGCGGCCCACGCCCGAAGGCACCTCCAACGGCCTCATCCAGTTGTTCGGCCAGGCCGCGGTGGTGTTCGTCTATATCATGGAAGCCATGCGCGCCGCGGATGGCTCCTTTACCCCCTCGCTTCTGCTGGCGCTGGGCCTGCTGGCCCTGTGTATTCTCCTGATCCTGCCCATGAAAGAGGTGCGCCCGGCCTCCTGAGGAAGCAATCGGCCGGGGTTTCCTACAGATCGTAAAGATTGGCCGGTTCGATCTCGGCTGCCGGTCCGGCGCGCCCCTCGCCCAGGCGCAGCAGGATGAGACCCGCGAACAGGACCAGGCTGCCAACCAATTGCATTCCGCCCAGTAATTCCCGGAATAGAAAATAAGCCCACACGGCCGTCAGCACCGGCTCAAAGGTGGCGATCAGGTTGGAGACCGTCGGGCTCAGGTAGCGCATGCTCAGCGTATACAGGCCGAAGCCTCCCAGCGTGGGTGCCACGCCCAGGAAGAACAGAATGCCCCATCCGCTGAGCGAGCTGCCCAGCCACATCAGGTCGCCCAGAGCCGGTTTTCCGGTCAGCCGGTCCACTCCCAGGTTGAAGAGCAGCAGGAATCCCGCCGCGGCCGCAAAGCTGTAGAGCAGCGCCGTCCACGAGTTGATGGCCAGGTCCGAGGCATGCTTGCCTTCCAGGTTGTAGATGGCGAAGAACAGCCCGGTCAGCAGGCCGAAGATGATGCCCGCCGGGTTGATCTGCCAGGCTTGCGGGTTGATCGCTCCCGATACCAGCAGCGTCCCGGCCAGGCTGAGCAGGATGGAGATGACCTTGATGCGGCTGAATTCCTCCTTGAAGATCAGCCGGCTGAGGATGGCGGTCATGGCAGGGGAGCTGAATGCCAGCACGGTTGCCACCGCCGCGCCGTTGTACTGCACCGAGAAGGTCCACATGGAATTGAAGATTGCCAGGGTCAGGCCGTACAGCACCATGAAGCCCCACTGGGAGCGCGGCAGGCGGAATCGGTTCCGGCTGAGCGCCAGCAGTCCCACCAGCATGCCGAAGGAGACAAAGCAATCGCGCCAGAAAGCCAGCACGAGCGAAGGCAGCTGGTAGGTGCGGCTCAGGTAGCTGATGAGCACCCCGGTGGTGGACCATAATACCGTGGCGATGAAGGCGATGGCGTAGCCGCGCGAGAAACTGCCGGATGGATTTTCCATATTGTCCTTTGGCGGAAGCAGAATGAACCCCCGGATGATACCCTACTCCCTGTTAAATGTCATTGCGAGAGCATTCCGGCCGGACCCTGGCCGGAATGCCCGAAGCAATCTCCTCTTTCCTCCTTCACAAAAACTCCAGTTCATTTCTCCATGTAAGGTAAAATCCGCTTATCTGACCGCGCTCGAAATCTGCATCCAAAGGATGGTGTCAAATGCGCATGAAGGATAAGGTCGTGCTGGTGACGGGCGGCGCCGCGGGGATCGGACGCGCCACCGCGCTGCGCTTTGCCGGGGAGGGCGCCCGGGTCGTGATCTGTGACCTGAACGAGGCTGCCGGGCAGGAGACCGTCAAGGAATTGGGGAGGGCGCTGCCTTCTACAAGGTCAATGTGGCCAGCCGCGAGGAAGCGCAGAAATGGATCGAGGACGTTGCCGCGAAGTATGGCCGCATTGACGTGCTGGTCAACAACGCCGGGGTGCTGCGCGATGGGCAACTGGTCAAGTTCAAGGAGGGGCAGCTCATCGGGCAGATGCCGGAGCCGGACTTTGACCTGGTCGTCTCGGTCAACCTGAAGGGCGTGTTCAACTGCGCTCAGGCTGCCGTGCCGTTCATGATCCGGCAGGGCGGCGGGGTGATCCTCAACGCCACCTCGGTCGTGGGGCTGGACGGCAACTTCGGGCAGACCAATTACGTGGCGACCAAGTCCGCGGTCATCGGCATGACCAAGGTATGGGCGCGCGAGCTGGGCAGGTACGGCATCCGCGTCAACGCCGTCGCGCCGGGCTTCACCGCCACCGAGATGATCACAGCCATGCCCGAGAAGGTGCTGGAGGGGATGAGATCGCATACTCCGCTGGGCCGCCTGGGTGACCCGCGCGATATCGCCAATGCCTATCTCTTTCTTGCCTCGGACGAGGCCTCCTTCATCACCGGCGAGACCCTGCGCGTGGATGGCGGGATCGTCGTCGGAACCTAGCCTCCACCGGACCGCCCCGAAGCCTTCGGGGCGGTCTTTCTCATCCCGGTCCCTTCAACAGGGTAATCTTGCACAGCGAGCCGCGGTCTTCATAACCCGCCTGCGGGAATGGCGCCGCGCCTCTTTCCCGGTGCGGCAGGGTTTCCTAAAATTGAGGACATTCAGTATAATATCGGCCTTCCCTTTGCTGTTTCATTACCGGTAACCGGTTCGCGATGATGTTAAAAACTCCCATCCATTCCTGGCTTAAACAATTGCATCTCGTCTACATCCCCGGGCAGGCAGGCGGCCTCGCCGATCGCGTTGCCGCCGGGCTGATCGAACACTTCCGGCGCGCGGGACATCCTGTCGAGGAGGCTCCCTCCGCGCAGACCGAGGTCGATCCTCACCACGGCCCGCCTGGGCCAGCCTCTGGGCTGGCGCGAGGCGCTTATGTTTACCGCCCGCCGCCGCTTCCATCTCGACCATGTCCCCACCGTGTTCAGCATTGTGCAGGCGACGCCCGCGCAGCTGCGCGAAGCCCTGGCCTCCGTTGAGGGTCTGCTGGATGGAGGGTCGGATACGCCTTCTCCCTTCGCCGGCATCCCGGACACGGCTCTCCTGCCCCTGCTGAACCAGGGCAAACGCGGCGGCCCCCTTCTCTATTTCGGGCGCATCCTGCAGGTGCAGACCAAGTGCATCCGCGTCCTGCTGGTCATTGGCGAGGAGCAGCCCGAGTGGGCCTGCCTGTTCGACCTCGTCGGCGCCCATCCGCAGATCCCCTATGAGCAGCCGGAGACTTTTTATCAGGATATTGCCACCCGCATCCTCACCGCGGCCAGCACGCACGAGATCACCGCGCACCAGGTGGTCGGGGAAGAGATCCCCCGCGCGCAGTGGGAGAGCCTGCCCGCCATCCGGGAAATGCTCCAGGCCAGCCGGGAGTTCGGCCGCCGCGATTTCTTCACCCAGATGGTGCGCGTCTCCGACCTGGCGGAGATCCCCGGCTTCAGCGAGGCCATCTCCAGCCAGTACAGCGAGGGCTGCTTTGCCACCTGGGATCCCGGCCTGGGGGCGCTGCTGACGACCATCACCGGGAGCGCCCGGCCGGTCAACAAGGAGAACATCACCGACGAAGACCTGGCCGTGATCGTGGGCATCAAGCCGGAGGAAGATGGCGCACTGGTCCGCAAGGTGGAGGGGCATCCCAACCACCCGCCGTCCTCGGAAGCGGTGGAGATGATCGGCGTGGATGTGAGGCTGCCGCGCCAGACGCTGCCCTCCGGCACGAGCGTCCCCGTGATCCGCTCCAAGCTGCACGGGCATCGCGCCGTACGCTCCTTCGACCCGCAGCGCGTGGAATATGTCTCGCTGCCCGAGAGCTACCTGTATTATCCGGTCTCCTGTTCCACCGACGCCCAGTATCACGCCGTGCAGGAAGCCTTTCTCAGTTCCGAGGCGCTCAAGAATCCGGAGGACCCGCGCAAACTCGTGTTCACCGTTCTGCCGGGGCACGGTTCGATCATCGTGGAGAAGTGGGCCGAGGGGAAGCAAGCCTTCCAGCTCATCTGGGAGGCCATGGACGCGGGCGCCATCGAGATCTCAGACGACATTCCGCAGGGCCCCTTCCGTTTCGATCGGGTGGAGGGGCGCTGTATCATTGCTTCCGGCCTTCAGCCCCGCGATAACAAGGGGACGCAGGTGCATGCCCGCTGATCCCTTTTCGGGACGCGTCGCCATCGTGACCGGCGCCTCGGTGGGCATCGGGCGCGCCGCGGCGTTGGAGCTTGCGCGCCGGGGAGCCTGCGTTGCGCTTGCCGCGCGAAGGAAGGATATGCTCCTCGAGCTTGCGGAGGAGATCCGGTCTCACGGCGGCGAGGCGTTCGCCATTCAGACCGATGTCAGCATTAGAGAAGAGGTGGAACGCATGGTCGGGCAGGTGATGGAGAAATGGGGGCGCGTGGACATCCTCGTCTCCAACGCCGGGCAGTACATCCGCCGGCCGATCGTGGACCTCGACCCGGCCGAGCTGCAGCGTTCGCTGGATGTCAATTATTTTGGCGGGGTCTATTGCATTCTTGCGGTGCTGCCGCACATGCTCGCGCAAAAGAGCGGGCACATCATCGCGGTCACCAGCATGGACGGCAAGATCGGCCTCCCCCCGGATGCTCCTTATGTTTCGGCGAAGTTCGCCCTCACCGGCTTTCTCGAGGTCCTGCGCCAGGAGCTGCGCGGCACGGGCATTTCGGTGACCAACATCATGCCGGGACGGGTGGATACGCCGATGGTCGAGCACCTGAATTTCCACCCGGTCTCCCCCAAGCTGCCCGCGGAGCAGGTGGCGCGCGCTGTCATCGCCACCATCCGCCGGCCGCGGGCGGTCATCCTCATGCCCGCGGGAGCCTACTTGCTGTACTACATCTATATGCTCGCGCCCTGGCTGGGCGACAGGCTGGCGCGCTGGTTCCGGCTGGAGGGCTGGGAAAAGTAGGGGGTTCGCCCGGCCGGATAGCGGTAAGGAGAGGGCGGAATTTTCCGTTCTGAAACAATGAGGAACAATCCCGGTTCTCATGCTTGCGAGGGGCTTTTTACGGGTAATTTGGCGGCATAAAGTGCTTAATTGAATGGAATTCCAGCGCTTCGTGCGCCGGAATAGGCGACACATGCGCCGCACTGCGTGATCTTGTGGCGCAGTGCAGGTGTGCAGGCTGGATGCCTGCTCGCCTAATTGTTCCGTTGTTTTATGCAAAATATGCCCATTTTTTGGCGTTTTTCTTGAAATTCACTGCCGGAACAATCGAAAACAATTAGAGAGAAGAGATTAGTTAGTAGAGAATAGAGACTAGAAAGAAGGGAATAGAGACAAGAGATCAGGCCGTGGAGGGGAGAGAGGCGATCTTCGAAATCGAGAGCAAATTGATCCTCCCCAGCCAGGGGCGGCCGGGAGGATAGATGGGGGTTCGGAAGGGAAAGCAAAACCTGGCATCATTTTCGCTGATGACAGTATATAGAACATTTGTTCGTATGTCAACCGATGAGCAAGACCCCCTCTCTGGAAGACCACCGCTCCGGGAGTACACCGCTCCGGGAAACCCTGGGCCAACGCCAGGGCTTACACCGGAGTCCCTGCGGGATACTGCGTGATGCTTCGCGAGAGCACTTCGTCATCCCCCGACCATCAGGATGTTTCTCGAATAGTAAAGAACGCCATTTGGGGGAGGGGAAGGGTTGGACGCCAACCGGTTATCAAGAGTTGGCAAGGGACCCCTTCAGGCAGTTTCTTTTTCAAGGATGGTCTCAATCTTGCGCCGGATCACGGGCATGGATAGCTTTCCGCCATTAATGACCACTTCGCCATCGATCAAAACCAGCGGAAGCTGCGCATTCCGGGGTATGGGCGGGCAATCGGCATCGAAAAGATCGTAATATTTCACTTGCACAGCCTTGCCAAAGCGCGCTTCCAACTGTCCTGCCGCCCAATTGGCCGTATCACGCCGAGTCCTTCAACCCGCTGGCACAGGCGATCGGCACACCGATGATCTGGACCACGATGGGGTCGTTCATCCGCCACAGCACCCCGGGCCGCGTTTGGACCGCAACCTGGT
>CAWEKL010000007.1:0-102818 GCA_963809585.1 uncultured Chloroflexia bacterium
GAGCATGGGCACGTAAGCCTTCAGGCCGGCAAAGTTAGCGCCGCCATACGAGGCGACTTCCGCGCCCACATGCGGCCGCGCCACGGACACCACCGAGCGGTCGGAGGTGATCCACACGCTGCCCGCCCAGCTGGAGAAGCGGGCGGACTTCACTGCCGCGTCGGCATCCACGATGCCCGCGCCGCAGTAATTCCCCAGGTTGCACCAGGCCCCCGGCGCGAAGTCCTTGGCCGTGCTTTGCAGGATCGAAAGCACCTTGGCCGGGGTGAGCGCCGGGTTGATGGACAGCATCAACGAGACCACGCCGGTGACATGCGGGGCGGCCATGCTCGTGCCCTGCATATAGGTGTAGCCCGCAGTAGAGGGACCCAATGTGCCGTTGTTCCAGGTGGAGAGAACACCGCCATCCACAGGCGTATCACCGCCCGGCGCGCTCGATCTCCACGGCGGGGCCGTAGTTGCTGTAAAAAGGCTGGTCGCCGTTGCTGTTGGTGGAGGCCACCGTGATGACGCCCACACAGCTGGCCGGCTGGTAATAGCTGGCATAGGCCCCATCGTTGCCCGCCGAGACCACGACCGACTTGCCGGCCGCGACGATGGCGCTCACCGCGGACTGATAGGTTGCGCTGCAGCCGCTGGGAGCGTAACCGCCCAGGCTCAGGTTGAGCACACCCGCCGGATGCGCATTGGCCGGAACCCCGGCGACCGCCAGGCCTGCTGCCCAGCGCATGCCGTCGGCGATATCGGAGGTATAGCCGCCGCACTTGCCGAGCACGCGCACCGGCAGGATCTTGGAGGTCCAGTTGATGCCCGCCACGCCCGTGGCGTTGTTGGAAGCCGCGCCCACCGTCCCGGCGGTATGCGTGCCATGCCAGGAGCTGTTATGCGGAGAGCAGCCTGCGAAGAAACCGGAAGAAGCCTCCCCCGAGGTGATCCAGTCGCCCGGGTCGGAGGGGTCGGCATCCCGCCCACCGCCGTCATTGGCGATGCGGTAGTCTGCAATGAAATCATAGCCCGGCCAGGTCCGCCCGACGAGATCGGGGTGGGAGGTGATGCCGGTATCGATGATGGCGGCGGTCACGCTGGCGGAGCCGGTGGTGATGTCCCAGGCCGCCGGCGCGTCGATGCCGTAGGTATCATAATAATGCCACTGGCTCAAATATTGCGGGTCGTTGGGCGTGAGAGTATGCTGCATGATGGCGTCCGGCTCGGCGTATTCCACCCCCGGCAGCGCGGACAGGCGCTGGCTGATGGCCTGGGCCTCGTCCTGGGACATGCGTTCCGGAAGGCGCAGAACGTCTGCATCCCCCGACATGGAGCGCACATACTGGACTTCCATGCCCGCGGCCGCGCTCAGCTCCCCCATGACCGCATCGAGGGACTGTGCGTTGGTGCGGAAGTCCTCGCCCTTGGGCTTGAACTTGATGATGATCTGGTCGGTGGGCATGGCGGGCAGTTCCAGCGTCTGACCGTTGCCGGGCTTCCTGCCTTCCGGTCCGCCCGCCTGCGGGGAGCCGGCTGCGGAGGCCTGCTGGTTGTTGGGCCAGGCGATCAAGACCGCGGCCAGCAGGAGCAGGGCTGCCAATCTGAATAATGTCCGAAACGAAAACATCGGGGCCTGTGGTTGCCTCATTTCAATCCTTCCCTTTCATACATGAAAATGTCCGGAACGGTATCGGCCTGAAGAAGTCCCGCCCCGGCCTCGTCGGTACAAGCGATTCCATTGTATGTTATGTTCTCCAAAATACAATAAAAGAAACATTACAATTCCTTATCGGAAGCTGAAGCCCACAAAAGGGATGTCGCTGCGAGGAGTACTGCTGGTTTCTTCGAGTACCAGGTGCACTCCTCGCAACGACATAGCAAACTTGGGGCGGGCAAATATGTTAGAATCCCGAACCGGTAAGGAATTTTTTTATGGGTGCTGCCCGGTGGCTCCCCGGATGCGATCGGGAGGACTTCGAGCAGCCCTTTCTTTTTGTCAATTCGAGCGAACCGATGGGACACACGCTGGACGGATGCACAGGCAGGCGGCCCCGATGCTGAACGGCGGGCTGTTCGAACGCGCCCTCGCGCTTTCTGCGCGAGCACGGCCCCGCCGCCTTTCTCCAGGCGATCCCGGAATACTTCCGCGAGCGCTGGTGGCAGCGGCAGGCCTACGCGCGCCTGCTGGAGGGCTTTCCGGAGCAGGCCGATGCCGCCGCCCCGCGCGGTTTCGTCTTTGACGCCGCGGCAGGCGAGTCACTGGGACAGGTTATTCACCCGCCTCGACCTGCAGGCCGACCCCGCCCGCGCGCTTTCCTTATTAAAGGAAGGGATGCGCCCGGGATGGTATCACCTGTACCTGACCGACCTGTTCACGCTGGAGGCGGCCCTGGCAGTCTCTGATGAAGCCCCCTCCCTGCCGGTCGTCCAGGCCTCCGAGCTGCCGCCCTTGAAGGAGCCCGTGCGGCGGCGAAACATCCTGTTCATCACCTCCCAGTTCCCCCATCCTCACCATGGCGGCGGGAACCGGGTGCTGAATTTCATGCGCCAGCTCAGCCGGTACCACGATGTGTACCTGGCCAGCCTGTTCATCCCCGAGCAGGACCGTGAGGCGCTGAAGGCCGCCGAACCTTACTGCCGGTCCATCTACAAGATCCCGCACTGGCGCTTCAAGCGCGCGCAGGGGAGCATCCGCAAATGGCTGGCGGGGAAGGCGATGGACATCGTTCACTACGAATGGCCGGGGTCGCTGGCGAATTATCAACGGGCCAATGGCGGCGTACAGATCTTCACTTATATGGAAGCGGTCGGCCTGCGGCTCTTGATGGATATGCGAAAGTTGGATCCTCTCTCCGCAGGCTGGATCCAGAAGCTGGCCGAGCTGATCCCGGCCCTGCGCGTGGAAGTGGCCGATGCCGCCGCCCTGCAGGCGCGCATCGCCGTGACCACCAAAGACGCAGAATTCTTCCGCAGTCTGGCCCCCAGCCAGGAATACACCGTCCTGAACCACGGTCTCACCTTCGAGAATTTCGTCCTGCCGGAAACGGCACCCGAGCCGCGCACGCTCGTGTTCGTGGGGAACTACCTGCACTACCCCAACATGGACGCCATGGACTGGTTCTTCGGGGAGATCTGGGAGCGGGTGCGCCGGGAAGTGCCCGATGTGCGCATGGAAGTGGTCGGCACCAATCCCCCTCCGCGCCTGCTGGCGCTCTCCGGGGAGCAGGTGCGCGTCACGGGCAGCGTGCCGGACGTGCGCCCGCATATCCAGAAAGCCGCCATCTGCATCGCGCCGCTCATCTCGGGCGCGGGGCTGCGCGGCAAACTGATCGAGTACGCCGCGCTGCGCCGGACGTTCGTCGCCACGCGCATCGCCGCCACCGACCTGGTCTTCGAGGACGGCCGCGACTTCTTCTGCGCCGAGGGCTCTGCGGAGTTCGCCGCAAGGATCGTGGCGCTGCTCAAGGACCCGGCGCTGGCCGCCCGCATGGGACAAGTCGGCCTATGAGACGGCCCGCGCGAACTATGACACGCCGCGCCTGGCGGATTTCCTCGAGCGCGTCTATGCGCGCCTGGAGGCTCCATGATGCTGCGCTTGCGCCTGTTCCTGGCCGGGCTGGCCTATTACATCGCCAACAACTGGGTGGCGCACTGGCCCTCCTTCCACCTGCGCCACTGGTATTACCGCTCCGTCCTGGGCTACACGCTGGGCAGGGACAGCAGCATCCACATGGGCTGCTTCGTCACCGGCAGGCACATCCACATCGGCGACAACGTGGTCATCAACCGGCGCGTTTATCTGGACGGGCGCGTGGGCGTGCGGCTGGGCAACAACATCAGCGTCTCCCCCGAGGCCTACCTGGTCTCGCTGGAGCATGACCCGAACGACCCGCACTTCAACACGCGCGGCGGCGTGGTCGTGGTGGATGACCATGCCTGGATCGGGGCGCGCGCCATGCTCATGCCCGGCGTCCACATCGGCGAGGGGGCGGTGGTGGCGGCAGGTGCGGTGGTCACCAAGGACGTGGAGCCTTACCAGATCGTGGGCGGCGTCCCCGCCAAACCCATCGGCACGCGCTCGCGGCAGATCGAGTACCGCGTCAAGTATTTCCCCTGGTTCGACAGCGATGTGCAGCACGACATCCCCGGCGCGGCGGCCGCGCCGAACCGCGCCGTCACGCTTGCGCGCCGGTTCGTGCAGGTGACGCGCGAGCAGGGCCTGGGCGCCGCGCTGGCGCGCGTCTTCACGCGCACTGCGCCGCAGCCCGAGGCTCCGGCCTTGAGCGCGCAGGCCGCCGTGGACTATTTCCGCGCGCTGGAAATGCCGCAGCAGCCCGCCACGGAGCTGCCCCGCCTCAGCGTCCTCGTGCTCACCTACAACAACCTGCTGATGAACGAGGCCTGCCTGCTGAGCCTGTACCGCAGCACCAACGTTCCCTTTGAGATCGTCGTGGTGGACAATGCCTCCTCGGACGGGACGCCCGCCTGGCTGGAGGGCTTCGCCGCGCAGCATCCCGGCCTGAACCTGATCCTCAACAAGGAGAACCGCGGCTTTGCGGCAGGCAACAACCAGGCCGCCCGCGAGGCGAGGGGCGAGTACATCGTCTTCCTGAACAACGACACCATCGTCACGCCCGGCTGGGCGGAGCGGCTGATCGCCCACATGGAAGCCGACCCGCAGATCGGGCTCATCGGGCCGGTGACCAACTCGACCGGCAACGAGGCGCGCATCCCGGTGGATTACAGCACGCCGGCCGGGCTGGAGGAGTTCGCCGCGGCGCTGGCGCAGCGCATGGCCGGGCAGTGCTTCGATATCCGCTCGCTGGCGCTGTACTGCGTGATGGCGCGGCGGGAGCAGTTCTTCGAATTGGGCAAGCTGGACGAACGCTTCGGCACGGGCATGTTCGAGGACGAGGACCTGGCCGTGCGCTACCAGCAGGCCGGGCTGCGCGTGGTCTGCGCCGAGGATGTCTTCATCCATCACTTCTGGCGGGCAGCCTTTGCCAAGATGGACGTGGATCGCTACGAGCGCTTGTTCGCCGAGAACCGCAAGAAGTTCGAGGAGAAATGGGGCCGCGAGTGGCAGCCCTATAAGGCGAGGCAGGTCCCGCCGCGATGACGAAGGCAGCTACCTCCCCTGCACGCGCCCGCTGGCTGAGCCTCTGGCCGCTGGGGCTGCTGGCACTCCAGAACCTGGCCATCTTCTTCCGGCATTATTTCCTCGATTACGGCTTCCCCTGGGACTTCCTGCAGGCCTATTATGCGACGACCGCTTTCTGGTCCAGCCTGTGGAGCGAGGGCGATCTTCCCATCCTGGGTGCCGTTCTATTCCGGCGGCATCCCCTTCGACCTGCTCCTGCAGTCCGGCGCGCAGTACCCCCCGCTGTGGATCTTCCCCTTATTGAAAATCCAATACACCCTGCATGCCGCAGTCGTGGTGCAATGTCTCCATGTGTTCTTCGGCGCGCTGGGCATGTACTTCTTCCTGAAGGCGGCGCTGCCCGCAGGACAAGCATGTCCGGCTGTATGCCGGCCCTGGGGGCGTTCGTCTTTCAGTTCTTCGGCGGCTTCTATTCCAACGCCGAGCATGTGGACATTATCCGCGCCTTCGCACTGACCCCCTGGCTGCTATATTCCTTCCACCTCTAAATGAGAGCAAGCCCTTCATCAGCCGGGCGAAGCTGTTCTTCATCCCTCTGATCCTGCTGCTGTTGCTGACCGGCGCGTACATGGGCAACATCATCTCCAGCGCGCTGATCGTCGGCCTGTACGTGCTGTTCCAGGCCATCCAACTGTGGCGCAAGGGCGTGGAACCGCGCGCGCTGTGGATGCTGCTGCTCCAGGTAGGCGGCTTCGCGCTGTTGGGCGTGGCGCTTTCCATCTACCGCCTCGGCCCGGCGGTGGTCTATCGCGATTCCCTGGTCCGCTCCGCGGAGGCCGGGAACCTCCAGTACATGACCTTGGGCCTGGAGCATTATCCCGCCCTGTTCCTGACCAACCTGCTGGTCCCCGGCGAGGTCTCGATGACCTCCTTCTATATGACGCTGCCGGCGCTGCTGCTGCTGACCTATCTGCCGCTGCGCTGGCTGAAGGAGAAATGGCCGATCGCCGCGGTGACGCTGATCGCGCTTTGCTCTGGTGGGCGGCCCGTCATCCTTCGTCTGGTATCTCCTCGGCAGGCTGGTGCCCATCTTTGCGCTCTCGCGCTTCCCCTCCAGCGATTACCGCGCCTTCCTGATCATCGGCCTGATCTACTTCGCCATGCTGGCGGGCAGATCCTTGATCGAGCGCGAGATCCCCTGGCGGAGTTTCGCTGGTGCGCACCGGCCTCGCCGCAGCCTGGTTCGCGCAGGGCATCTATATGACCGCCCCGGTGCTGCGCAGCCCGGAAGTCTATCGCGCCGCGGCGGTGTTCGCAGCCTCCTTATTGATCCTCATCCTGCTGATGCCGCTGCCGCGGGTCGCCTCCTCGCTGGCCCGCTTCGCCCTGCCGGGACTGTGCCTGCTGCTGCTCGGCGTGAGCAGCCTGGACGCGGTCAGGGTCCTCAGCGACATGGTCTATCTGGAGACGCAGAGCACCTGGCTGGTCCCCGGCTTCAGCGGGCTGTATGCAAGCAATGGCTGGGCCATGCAGAAGGATGGCCGCCTGTTGACCTATTCGATCCCGGACAACCTGCCCGCCAGCCGCCCCGCCCGCATCGAGAAAGTGGAGTCCTGGCAATACAGTTGGGAAGGATTCTTCACCGGCGCGTACACGTTCCGCACCGCCCTGACGCCCAACCAGCTGCGCGGGAACGTGCGGGTGAGCCAGCTGCCGGAGTTCAAGAAATACATGCTGCGCGAGTGGCTGCCGCTGTATTTCCCCGAAAGGCCAGGGGCAGGAGGACGGCGCGGGGGTGACCATCCCGCCGGATACCATCCGCGACGCGCTGGCTGCCCCCGATAGCAGCCGCCCGGCGTATGTCGCGCAGACTCACTACGGCATGGACGCCATCGAATACACGGTGTCGCTGCCGGAGCCCATGCTGATGGTGGAGAACGAGGAATATTTCCCCGGCTGGACCGCCACCCTGCGATTCCGCGCAGGGCAGCCAGACCATCCAGGCGGTGAACGTGGACGAGGTCTTCCGCGGCTGGCACCTGCCCGCGGGCGAATATCAGATGACCGCGCAATTCCACCTGCCGGGGACAGGGTTGTTCCGCGGCCTCAGCCTCGCTGCGCTGGGAGCCTGGCTGATCCTTCTGGTTGGCGCGCTTCTTCAGCGGCGCAGGCAGTCCATGAACAACCCGGGGCTGGCGGGCGGATGAGATCTCGTTTCATGGGCCAGGGCGATGGGCCTCTGGCCGCTGGGGCTGCTGGCGCTCCAGAACCTGGCGATCTTCTTCCGGCATTATTTCCTCGATTACGGCTTCCCCTGGGATTTTGCCCACGCATACTACGGGATGACCGCCTTCTGGACGACCCTGTGGAGCGAGGGGATCTTTCCGTCCTGGGTGCCGTTCTATTCCGGCGGCATCCCCTTCGACCTGCTCCTGCAGTCCGGCGCGCAGTACCCCCCGCTGTGGATCTTCCCCTTATTGAAAATCCAATACACCCTGCATGCCGCAGTCGTGGTGCAGTGCCTGCATGTATTCTTCGGCGCGCTGGGCATGTACTTCTTCCTGAAGGCGGCCCTGCCGCAGGACAAGCACGTGCGTCTTTACGCGGCGCTTGGGCGCGTTCGTCTTTCAGTTCTTTGGCGGGTTCTATTCCAACGCCGAGCACGTGGACATCATCCGCGCCTTCGCACTGACCCCCTGGCTGCTCTATTTCTTCCACCTCTCAGAGAGCAAGCCCTTTATCAGCCGGGCGAGGCTGTTCTTCATCCCTCTGATCCTGCTGCTGTTGCTGACCGGCGCTTACATGGGCAACCTCATCTCCAGCGCGCTGATCGTCGGCCTGTACGTGCTGTTCCAGGCCATCCAACTGTGGCGCAAGGGCGTGGAACCGCGCGCCCTGTGGATGCTGCTGCTCCAGGTGGGCGGCTTCGCGCTGCTGGGCGTGGCGCTTTCCATCTACCGCCTCGGCCCGGCCTGGTGTACAGGGATTATCTGGCGCGCTCGGCTCAACTGGGAAACATCGAGTACCTGTCTCTGGGGCTGGAACAATTTCCCGCCCTGTTTCTGAGCAACCGGCTGGTGTCCGGGGAACCCTCCATGACCTCCTTCTATATGACGCTGCCGGCGCTGCTGCTGCTGACCTATCTGCCGCTGCGCTGGCTGAAGGAGAAATGGCCGATCGCCGCGCTGACCCTGACCGCATTGCTGCTGGTGGGCGGCCCGTCGTCCTTCGTCTGGTAATCTCCTCGGCAGGCTGGTGCCCATCTTCGGCCTCTCGCGCTACCCCTCCAGCGATTACCGCGCCTTCCTGATCATCGGCCTGATCTACTTCGCCATGCTGGCGGGCAGATCCTTTATCGAGCGCGAGATCCCCTGGCGGAGTTTCGTGGTGCGCACCGGCCTCGCCGCAGCCTGGTTCGTGCTGGGCATCTCCCTGATCTCCCCGGTGCTGCGCAGCCCGGAGATCCATCGCGCCGCGGAGGTCTATCGCGCCGCGGCGGTCTTCGCGGCCTCCTTGTTGATCCTTTTCCTTCTTAGGTGGAGACCGCAGTCCTCCGGCGGCGGGACATCCCGCTTCGCCCTGCCGGGACTGTGCCTGCTGCTGCTCGGCGTGAGCAGCCTGGACGCGGCGGGAGTTCTCGGCACCATGATCTTCCGGGACGCAGACAGCGCCTGGCTGGTCCCCGGCTTCAGCGGGTACTATGAGCGCAACGGCTGGCCCCTGATGAAGGACGGGAGGCTGTTGACCTATTCGATCCCGGACAACCTGCCCGCCAGCCGCCCCGCCCGCATCGAGAAGACGGAGTTCCTGCAATACAGTTGGGAAGGTTTCTTCACCGGACGGTATACTTTCCTGTCTGTCATGACGCCCAACCAGCTGAGCGGGAACCTGCGGGTCAACCAGCGTCCGGCGTTCATGGCGTATATGCTGCGGGAGTGGCTGCCGCTGTTCTTCGCCGAAAAGCCGGAGTGGGGCGATTCTGAAGCGGTGACCATCCCGCCGCCGCAGATCGGAGCCGGAGCGGCTCTGCCCGAAGGCAGCAGTTCCACGAATGCCCGCCAGGTGAATTACGGGATGGACACGATAGAATATAGGGTGTCGCTGCCGGAGCCCATGCTGATGGTGGAGAACGAGGAATATTTCCCCGGCTGGACCGCCACCCTGCGATCCGCGCAGGGCACACAGTCGCTCGAGGCAGTGATGGTGGACGAGGTCTTCCGCGGCTGGCACCTGCCTGCGGGGGAGTATCAGATGACGGCGCGCTTCCACCTGCCGGGGACAGGGCTGTTCCGCGGGCTCAGCCTGGCTGCGTTCGGCCTGTGGGTGGCGCTGATCCTGGCGGCGCTGTGGAGGCAGAAACGTCTAATCCCGGCGAATACTGTGTTACCCGAATGAGGAGATGATCCATCCATGAAGAAGATCAAGAATCTCTGGCGCTGGGCGGAGGCGCATCCGCACTGGGCTGCTTTTCTGCTTGTCTCCTCGGTACTGATCTGCCTGAACGTCCTCCACCGCGAGGTGGTGCTGTTTGGGGATGCGGACAATTACTGGGATCTCAGCGGCCGGTTCCTGGAGGACGGCCGGTTCTCCTTCCTCAACTTCGATTTCCCCCTCCGCGAGTTACCTGTTCCCATTCCTGATCGGGGTCATCCGCTATCGTGGCGCGCGACCGCCGGTATCGGCGCTATGCCATTCTACCAACTGGTCATGTCGCTGGTCTACAGCGACGTTCCTCAGCGTGGTGGTACCTGACCTGTTCGCCCGACTGTACGGGAAAAAGGTGCGCCTGCTGCCCACGCTGGGGTTCAGCGGCTTGGCGCTCTACTTCTGGCGCGGCTCCTTCTTCTACCCCTTGACCGACCTGCTGACCTTTGTCATGGTCGCCTCCGGGTGTGTGGCTGGCGATGAAGTTTCGGGGCCGCGGGTGGGCCATGCTGGCCGCCGGTTTCCTGTGGGGAGGGGCGGCCTTGCTGCGCCCGGTTTACCAGATCGTGTTGATCCCCCTGGCGGCGTGGCTGGTATATTACTTCCTGAGCGAGTTGCGCGCATCGGTTCGGGTGCTGGCGGGCGGGCTGGCCGCCGCGCTCGCCGGCGCGGCGGTGATCCTGGCGCCGCAATTCTACATCAATGCCAGCCTGTACCATGTCTACAGCCCGTTCGTGCAGGCCTCAGTACGCCATCACACGGCAACAGCCTGTTCATGATCCAGCTGGGCTGGGGGATCGACGGCCAGAAATATGAGACCAACCTGGGGACCACCTACCCGATCCCCCAGGTGCGGTTCTTCGACCGCCAGGGACGCGAGCTGATGCTGGATTCCGGATTGAAGATCTCGGACAACCCGAGATGCTCCGATGGGCCCCAAGGACCCGCTGACACTTGGCTCGTATTTCGGCCTTGTTCTCGCCTACCCCCTGGATTTTCTGGCGATCTATACCCGCCATCTATTCAACGGCCTGGATATTATCTACGATACTGTCTACATAACGGATATCTATGACCGGAACCTGGTATTGCAAATACTGAACTACACACTGTGGTTCATTGCGCTGGCTTTTGCGGCCCGCCGCGCCAGTTGGAAGTCGCTGAAATGGGATTCGCGCCTTTTCATCCCGGTGATCCTTTCGCTCTCAGCCATCTTCTCGATCCCCACAATGGTGGAAGTTCGCTATATGCTGCCCCTGCACTTCATGCTCTATGCACTGATGGCGCTGTGGGTGCTACCGGATTTCGTTGCTTTGGAGCGCAATCGCCAGGTCGCGCTCATCCGAAGCCACATCCTCTGGTATATTGCCTTTTTGATGGTATGCTTCCTGCTTTCAGCAAATACATACATCGGGGCTGGAATACGGGATGTTCCCTGCAAAGCCGCAATAGTGAGTTGACCCTCAATGACCGAACCCTTTTCCAACATCTTTATCATCGGCAGCCCGCGCTCAGGGACGAGCGCCCTGGCGGAAGCGCTGTCCAAGCATCCGAAGCTCTGGGCCTCCGCCGAGTTGGTGCTCCTGCTGCGGCTGCTGCGCACCCCCTGGCTGAAACAGCAATTCGACGAAACCCTGAACACGCTCGATGAAGGGGCCTGGCTGAAGGACCTGAAGATCTCCTATGAGGAGTATGCGGCGTCCATCGGGAAGGGGCTGGATGCATTGTGGCGCAGCCGCTCCGGGGGACGCGACTGGGTCGATTCCACGCCCGCTTATACCCTCATCGTCCCCGAATTGATGGTCTATTTCCCGCAGGCGCGCTTTCTGCATATGCTCCGCGACGGGCAGGCGGTGGTCAACTCCGCGCTGCTGACCGGCTTCCCCTATGAGCAGTTCAAGGAGTTCAAGGCCGCCTGCGAGATGTGGAATTTCTATGCGAACCTGGGGCATAAGGCGGCGCAGGATCATCCCGGCCGCGTGCTGGAGATCCGCCATGAGCACCTGACGGGCAGCACGGAGGCCGAGTTCGAGCGTATCTTTGCCTTCCTGGGCCTCGAGGCATG
The DNA here is from genome assembly GCA_963809585.1 of uncultured Chloroflexia bacterium. Taxonomy (GTDB): domain Bacteria; phylum Chloroflexota; class Anaerolineae; order Anaerolineales; family Villigracilaceae; genus JACPVF01. Next base: position 11,577 of record CAWEKL010000007.1, read on the forward strand.
CGCAGGCCCCTCCACCTTCATCCGCACGCGGCGGGTCAACTCCAGCTATCTCAACGTGGACAAGGGCGATCTTCAATACAAGGTGAAGAACCCGGCGGACATGCCGCAAAAGCCCTGGCGCGACTGGTCGGTCAAACAGAAGAAGCAGTTCGCGGAGATCTGCGGCGAGACCATGCGCGCGCTGGGATATACCCTGGACTGATATGTCGTTGCGCTCGGCCGATCGCAACGACATGCGCTATGTGAAACCGGGATAAAATCAAGGCATGACGCTGCTATCCATCATCGTACCCGTCTATTACAACGAAATGAACCTGCCGGATACCCTCCCGCAGCTGCTGGGATTGCAGGAACGGCTCCCGGGCTGGGACATGGAGCTGGTCTGCGTGGATGACGGCTCCGGCGACCGTTCGCTGGAGGTGCTGCGCGAGTTCCAGTCCCGCCACCCGGGGCAGATCACGGTGGTCAAGCTGACGCGCAACTTCGGCTCCATGGCGGCCATCCAGGCCGGCTTCAGCGTGGCACGCGGCGACTGCATAGGGATGATCGCGGCCGACCTGCAGGACCCGCCCGAATTGTTCCTCGAGATGGCATCCTACTGGGAGAAGGGCAGCAAGGCGATCTTTGCCGTGCGGCAGGACCGCGAGGAGGGCTGGCTCTCCAAATCCTTCGCCAACACCTATTACGACCTGATCCGGCGATTTGCCCTCCCCGGCTATCCCCCCGGCGGCTTCGATTTCCTGCTGGTGGACCGGCAGGTGGCGGTTGAACTGAACCGCATCCAGGAGAAGAACACCAACACCATGTCGCTGGTGTACTGGCTGGGGTTCAAGCCCATCCTGATCCCTTACACACGCCGCAGCCGGACCAAAGGCCGCTCGCGCTGGACGCTATCCAAGAAGATCAAACTGTTCGTGGACACCTTTGCGGCTTTCTCCTACTACCCCATCCGCGTGCTGGAGGTGGTGGGGCTGCTGATGGCCGCGGGGTCGTTTCTCTACGGGCTGGTCATCTTCGTCTCCTGGTGGCTGGGGGACATCCCGGTGCAGGGCTATGTGCCGCTCATGCTGGTGATGACCTTCGCCTCGGGCTTGCAGATGTCCATGCTGGGGGTGCTGGGCGAATACCTGTGGCGCACGCTGGACGAGACCCGCAAGCGCCCGCCGTTCGTGATCGACGAGATCTACCCCGCCGCGCGCCAGGAGGAGCCATGAGCGAATACTTCGCGGACGCCAAAGCCATCGTGGAATTGGAGAAGGTGGGGCGCGGGACGCGTGTGTGGGCCTTCGCCCACATCCTGCCCGGCGCGGTGATCGGCGCGGACTGCAACATCTGCGACGGCGTGTTCATCGAGAACGATGTGGTCGTCGGCGACCGCGTCACGGTCAAGTGCGGCGTGCAGCTGTGGGACGGGGTGCGGCTGGAGGACGATGTCTTCATCGGCCCCAATGCGACCTTCACCAATGACCGCTTCCCGCGCAGCAAGCAGTATCCCGGTGACTTCGCGCGCACGGTGGTGCGGCAGGGCGCTTCCATCGGCGCCAACGCCACCATGCTGCCGGGCGTGACAGTGGGACAGCATGCGATGGTGGGCGCGGGCGCGGTGGTGACCCGGGATGTGCCGCCGATCGCGATCGTGGTCGGCAACCCGGCGCGCATCAGCGGCTATGTCCCCTCCCGCCCCGGCGAGCCGCCCGCGGCTCCCGAAGCCGCGCCGGCAAAACTCCCCGGCGTGGCGGTGCGCGGCGTGCAGTTGATCGAACTGCCGCTGATCGTGGACCTGCGCGGCAGGCTGAGCTTCGCGGAGGTCGGAATCCACGCTGCCCTTCGCGCCGCAGCGCTACTTCCTGGTCTTCGATGTGCCCAGCAGGGACATCCGCGGCGAGCACGCCCACCGCGAACGCCACCAGTTGCTGATCTGCGTGCGCGGCAGCTGCACGGTGATGGTGGACGACGGCGGGAACCGCGCCGAGATCACGCTGGACCGCCCGAACCTGGCGCTGCACGTGCCGCCGATGGTCTGGGCCTCGCAGTACAAATATTCCCAGGACGCCGCCCTGCTGGTGCTGGCCTCGCAGGTGTACCGCGCCGAGGATTACATCCGCGATTACGACGAGTTCCTCGAGGAACTGCGCAAGGGCAGGCCTTAATGTTAAAGAAAGTCCCCTTCCTGAATATGAAGTCCCCGTACCACGAGCTTAAGGCCGAATTGGACGAGGCCTATTTCCGGGTGATGGAGTTGGGCTGGTATATCGGCGGGGAGGAGCTGGAGGCCTTCGAGGGCGAGTTCGCCGCGTACTGCGGCGCGGCGCACTGCATCGGCGTGGGCAACGGGCTGGAGGCGCTGCACCTGATCCTGCGCGCCTATGGCATCGGCGAGGGGGACGAGGTCATCGTCCCGGCCAATACCTATATCGCCACCTGGCTGGCGGTGTCTTACGCGGGCGCGCTACCGGTGCCGGTGGAGCCGGACCCGCGCACCTATAACCTGGACCCGGCGCGGGTGGAGGCGGCCATCACGGCGCGCACGCGCGCCATCCTGCCGGTGCATCTCTACGGGCAGCCGGCGGATATGGCTCCGCTGATGGCGCTGGCGGAACAGCACGGCCTGAAGGTGATCGAGGACGCGGCGCAGGCGCAGGGAGCGGGTTATCGCGGGCGCAAGACCGGCACGCTGGGGCACGCCGCGGGGTTCAGTTTTTATCCGGGAAGAACCTCGGCGCGCAGGGCGACGCCGGGGCGGTGCTGACGGATGACGCCGGGCTGGCCGAGCGCGTGCGCACGCTGCGCAACTACGGCTCGAAGGTCAAGTATTACAACGAGGTCAAGGGTTACAACTCGCGGCTGGACCCGCTGCAGGCGGCCTTCCTGCGCGTGAAACTGAAGCACCTGGACGAATGGAACTCGCGCCGGGAGCAGATCGCCGGGTTCTACCTCGACGAGATGGAGGGCATCCCGGGGCTGGTGCTGCCGCACACGCTGGAGCAGGCGCGCAACATCTGGCACATCTTCCCGGTGCGCCACCCGCAGCGCGAGGCGCTGCAAGCCCACCTGAAGGCCAACGGCGTGGACACGCTGATCCATTATCCGGTGCCGCCGCATCTCTCCGGCGCGTATGCGGAGATGGGGCTGGCGCGCGGCGCGTTCCCCATTTCCGAGGAGATCGCCGACACGGAGTTGAGCCTGCCGATGGGCCCGCACCTGAGCCTGCAGGAGGCGGGTTACGTGGTGGAGGTGCTGCGCGCGTTCCGGGGGTGAGGAGGCTCTTATTTCAACAGGGATATAAGGTTGGGTCGGGTCAGCAGTTTGAGATCTTCCCCCGCGGCCAGGAAGGACTGCACATCGTCCCGCGCCTGCTCGATCGACATGCTCCCCACCTTCGAGCGTACGATCTCCCGCCAATTCCCGTGATCGAGGAGAGGGCCTGTCCAGCCGGTCTGCTTCAGGGCATTGTTGAGCAGCGGCAGGTTGGGCTCCGGCCAATCACGGTCGCTTAAGTACCAGATCAGATCATAAACATCGCGGCCCTTCAAGAAGGGACGCTGAAGGATGGCATGCAGCATGCCGGCCAGCAGGGAAGCCCGGTCATGGTGTTGTAGATTCAGAACCACATGGCGGCGTACCAGGGTCGTTTCCAGCCCCGCTCCGGCAGGCGGGCGGGTATCTACCTCGATCTTGACCGCCAGCACTTCATCCGCATGGGGACTCAGGCGCAGTTCATAAAGCAAACCGGGGAAACGGATAAAAGCGCTGTGGACGGGCTTCCGGTCGCTGACCTTGACCACGGTCGCATATCCCTGGGCTTCCAGATTTTTTTGAATCTCGCGGAGGGCTGCCCGAAAATCATAAGCAGCGGAAGGCCGTTCCAATGCAAAATCAAGGTCTTCCGAATAGCGCGGCAGCGAATACAGGAATTGCAGCGCTGTGCCGCCATGAAAGGCAATGGCTGTCATCGCCCCCAGACGCTGGAGGCTTTGCAGGATCAAAGCCTGCAAATATTCGCGAGCCTGATTGCGCGCTTGCACTGGCGAGGCCGAGGCGGCGATCATCGTCTTCAAGTATTCCTTCATGCCAGTTCCTCGTAATCCTCCTGCTCATGCAAAGCAAGGCTTGCTACACGGTCCGCAACGCGCTTCCATTTTGGTTTTCCGGACCTCCCTGCAAACTCATGCAGGCGCGCCAGGTCCAAACGGGCCAGGTTCTGCAACCGAAGCTCGCGCAGATATTCGGGGGAATCCAAGCGCGGCGTCAGATGGGCGAGGTCCAACAGGGCTTTCTCCGGCGCGGCGACGAACACCTGCTGCTGGCCGCCAAGCTCCACCAGTTCATAGCCGAAGAACAGGCGGGCAGCCAGATGATGAAAGAGATAGCCCCCGGGCCAGCGCGAGGCGCGCAGCCGCGTCACGCTCAGGGTACGCGGCGCATATTCCGGGATGAGACCGTGGAAGGCCAGCGCCGATTGCCCGCTGATATAGGAACCCGGCACCAGCGCATTGGCGATCAGGAAGGGATGAGGGGCCCGCTTCTGGTAGGGAGCCGCGAGCATGTAGAGGCCGCGCCGGAGCTGGCGCAGCTTGCCGCTGCGGGTCCAACGGGAGAGCTGGCGGCGGACATCCGCGGCGTCCACATCTCCGGCGAGGAGGAAGCCGGTCTCGAAGAGGGGCAGGTCACGGGTGAGCTCCAGCAAAGAATCGAATTTCATGTCATTATTATGCCATATATGGCATTTTAATGCAATGAAAATAGCGTATATTTGAGTTACGAGAGAAGTGACGGTTAAGGGTATCTGAAGGGACCTCCCTCGGCAGCAAGGATGATATTCTGATACCATCCATGCATGTTACATCGATTTCGCAAATGGCTGAGGCATCCGCTGGCGCGCGAGGGAGAGGGCGCGGAGGCACTCGCTACGCGGCGGCGGATCATCCTGCAAAAGGCCCCGCTGCGGCGTATCTACGAGGAGTGGTACGCGGGCATCGCCGCGGAGCTGCCCCCGGGCGCGGAGCCGGTGCTGGAGATCGGCTCGGGGGCGGGGTTCCTGCGCGAGCGGATGCCGGGGCTGATCGCCTCGGAGGCCATCCCCTGCGAAGGCATCCACGCGGCGCTGGAGGGCGGGCATCTGCCCTTCCGCGCGGGGAGCCTGCGCGCGATCGTCATCGTGGACCGGCTGCACCACTTCCCTGACGTGCGCGGTTTTCTCGCCGAGGCGGGGCGCTGCGTGCGCAGCGGCGGGGTCATCGTGATGGTCGAGCCGTGGATCACGCCGTGGTCGCGGCTCTTGTATCAGAGGCTGAACGATGAGCCCTGCGAGCCGGAGGCGGAGGCGTGGGAATTACGGCGCGGCTCCAACATCGCGCTGCCGTGGATGGTCTTTGCACGCGACCGGGCGCAGTTCGAGGCGGAGTTCCCGCAGTGGCGTGTGGAGAGGGTGGCGGGGATGCTGCCGGTCTCGTATCTGCTCACGGGCGGGGTGTCGCTGCGGAGCCTGGCGCCGGGGTGGGTGATCGAGGCGGTGAGGAGGCTGGAGAGGCCGCTGGCGCGGAGGCTGGGGACGTTCGCGTTCATCGTGGTGCGGCGGAGATGAGGGACTCGAGACTTATTTGTTGGGATTTTGAATAATAATATCGAATGTTGTATAATAAATATGCCGCAGGGTCAAACCCAACGGTCAAAAGCGTTCCGATCGCTCATCCTGTCTCGCGAAAAGTGGTCCTTGTGACCGCCTGCCCCCTTCACATGAAGGAACCGGGCTAGCGAGGCGGGTTATTTTAATACGGGCGGTACATCTCCAATCGAGCGATCCTTCTTTCGATCAAATCGAAGGCGCCCGAATCCTTTTGAGAATCCCGGCGCATGATCGCCCCGGCCACGAGATCTGCCACCTGGATCAAGGATTCGCGATGGGAACTCCGGACAATCACCCGCTTGAAGAGTTCGGCATGCGGCGCTTGTTCATGGTACGCCGCAATTCCGTGCGCAGATCCGGCGTTGAACCAAATTCATCCAGGATAAGAGTGGCGTCCTTCTGAAGTTCCGCAGGAATGATGCCGAGCAATTCGGTCATGAAGTGGGTATAGATCTCCAGGCTATCCGTGGTTTCGAAGATCTTGGGCAGCTTGGTCTTGTCCACGATAATCGTTGAGAACACCCGGCTACGAATTTCGGCAGAAGTCATCTTGTGGAACTTGAACTCGTGAGTCTGCTCAGTCCAAGCGACTGGCGTAACTCTGCCAATGTTTCTCTCAAAATATCAGGGGTACGCGTGCCAATCAAGGCAGGCACATAATAACGTGAGGCGCCTTTGTTGAAATTCATGCTGACGTCCCCGGCTTCATCCCCTGCAAAGGTGAATGTGATCATTGTTATTACCCCTCATCCGAATCTTGGTATTGAACATTATTATACAAGAGAAGTTTAGCGGTTCGTTCCCTGTAGTGGCGATTCATACCACTTCGTGGCACTTTACCACCTTGTGGCACTTTGAATTGCCCCTACTCAAAGGCGGTGTCCATCTCTTTGAGCGGATCTACGCCGGGGATGTGCAGGGACGGGGTGTGGAGGCTCCAGTCGAGGCGGTCGAGGCGCGCGGTGAGGGCATCGGCGAGGAGGTGATCGTCATGGACGAGGGCGCCATCCGGGCCGCGCGCGCCCTCGGGGACGCCCCAGCGCAGGATGCGCCCGGGGCCGGGGAGCATCTGCCCCACGCAGCGGCTGTACTGGAGCAGCACCGTCTCCGGGCGGACGCCGCCGCTGGCATCGGCGCAATCGCGGAAGCGGCCGGTCTCGATGATGGACAGGAAGCCCCAGCCGAGCTCGCTCTTGACCTGCTGGCTGAAGCGCACGGGGATGACGACCTCGGGAAAGAGGCGGTCGAGCATGGCCCACAGGCCTTCGCCCACGCCGGTGGCATCCATGACGATGTGGCGCGGCTTCCAGGCCTCGGCCAGGGACTTGAGGCGGCCGAAGACCTCCAGGTGGTTCAGGCCCTGCCAGGCGAAGCGCATCATCACGCGGTAGGTGGGAGGCAGAAGCGGCAGGCTGGAGAGGTCGATCTCGACGATGGAGAGGGCGGTGCTGTCGCGGCCGGAATTCACCCCGCCTTGGTCCCCTCCAAATTCTTCGAATTTGGAGGGGATGAAGAGGCCTCGTCCTGCCCGGCCACATCGATCAGGAAGGCATACAGGCCGCCGGGGAGCGGGCCGGAGGGAGGCCGGTCGCCGAGCATCAGCGCGCGGCGCGCCGGGTGGAACAGGCCGGCCTGCGCCTCGATCTCCTCGCAGAAATACTGCGAGCGGATGACGGGATGGCCGCGGCCGGAGCGGGCGATCTGCTCCTCGAGGAAGCGGCCGTAGGGAGGGTGCGCGGCGGCGATGGCGGGGCCGTCCACCAGGTAGACGCGCTGGCGGCCGTCACGCGCCTCGCGCAGGCGGCAGAGGTCCTCCTCGCGCTTGAGCAGCGTGTCGCTCGTCCAGGCGGTGCCGCTGAACAGGCGGGTGGCATGGTTGGCGGCGGCCATCGGCGCAAAGCGCTTGTCATAGACATCCGGGGCGATATCCTGCGCCTCGTTCATCACCAGCAGCGGCCAGGCCGTGGCGCCGACGACATTGGCGGCGCGGTCGGCGGAGAAGAAGAGGGTGGAGGCGCGGTGCACCTGGAAGATGTAGCCCGCCTTGCGCTGGTAGGCGTGCTGGAGCACGCGGTGCGCGCGCGAGGCGGTCCTCCAGGCGCTGCATCGCCAGCACGGTCTGCGGCTTGAAGGTGGGCGCGGCGGTGACGATGGAGCAGGGCCTCTCGGAGAAGAGGGTCATCAGGTACAGGTAGAGGGCGGCCAGCGTCTCGTCCTTGCCACCCTGCCGGGCGAACTTCCACACGAAGGTCTCGCCCTCCCCGGCCCGCACGGAGCGCAGCACCGCCTCCGCGGCCTGCACCTGGTAACCGCGCAGGCGCACCCCGCCGAAGCAGCGCGTGAAGGCCTCGAAGTCGGCCAGGATGAGGCGGCTGGTCCCGGCCGCGTCGTTCATCCGGGGGCCTGCAAGCCGGCCTCCTCCTGATAGGCGGAGAGGCCTTTCCAGAACTCGGTCAGCGCCTGCCGGTCGCCGCTGAGCGCCGCGCTCTGGTCGTGGATGGCGGTGAGCAGGCGCTGCATGCAGGTGAAGAAGACGCCGTACAGTTTGAGCATGCGCTCCTCGTCCTCGCAGGCATCCAGCCGGGCCAGGATGCGCGCCAGCTGGACGCGCAGGATGTGGATCTCGGGCAGCGCCTCGAAGGCGGACATGCGGCGCACGCGGGCGGATTCGCGGCGCGTGAAGTACGGCGCGTACAGCCCCAGTTCCAGCTGACGCGCCTCGCCGCCCCAGCCTCCTCCGCCGGTGACCTTTTTCACTTGACCCGCTTGTGCAGGCGGCCTTTGAGACGCTTGTCCGCGGTGGCGGCAATGTAGCGGTCAAGGGCTTCGCGCGTGAACGCGCACCACAGTGCCAAAGTGCTGCGAGGCGATGGCTCCTTTGGCGATGAGGCGGTAGACATGCGAACGGCTGAGACAGAGCTCGTTCGCCACCTGGGTGACGCTGAGGTACTTGGAAGGGTTGTACATGCTTCTCCTGCCCTTCCATTTTATAGAACAAATGTTCAGTTGTCAAATAAAAAAGTGTCGCAGGTGTCGCAGGCGTCTCCAATTTGGCAAATTGCCCCCGCAACCTCCCCCGCCAGGGGACGTATATCTTCAGAGAGATCATTTTCAACCAAGGAGATGCCATGAACGAAGATTCAGGGACTGTCGTCCGCGAGCGGGTGCGGACCCGGGTGGTGCACGGGAACGCCTCGGAGGCCGTCTACGGGCTGGGATTGTTCGGAGCGTGGTTCTACTACATCGGCCACGCCACGTCGTTCGCGCTGGGCGTGCTGGGCTTCGTCAAGGGGATCTTCTGGCCGGCGTTCGTGGTCTATGAGTTGATGAAGTATCTGGGGATGTAGGAAAGAAAACCCCCTCTCCGAATGGAGAGGGGGCTTATTTGACGTTATCTTGCTTGGGAAGAATACTCCGCAAAATGCGGAACCGGACCTGGGTATCACACCTTTTCACATGCTATAATTAATTTGAGGATTAGGCAAGCTACCTTGCCCTGGGCCGCGATTGTGGCACGGATTCCGAAGCCGGATTTCAAGCGGAGCAATGTGTCGTATAAATACCTAGCGCAAACGGGAATTTTCAGCCTCGATTGTAAAGGTCCTTAAAAACGGCTACCACCTTTGAGTCAAAAGGGTGTACCTGTCTCAGGAGTCTAAGAGTATTCTGAGGATTTGATCAACAGGCCAAGCGGGGCGAAAAATCATGATCAAAGATTCTAAGAGTCCTCCCATACATCGACATACACATAAATATTCTTGCGGACTAACGGATATTTCTTCCTGCCTTTAATTACCTGTTGGAAACCCTTTCCATCCCATCTTTCGTGGTGGCTAGTAGGGAATATCAGGCACCGTGTGGCTTCTAGATAATTCTATTTTGCTCAATGAAAGGGAGTAAGCATGCTCAGGATGTTTTTTACTCAAAAATTTCCATTCATTTCGTCAATGGCCCCTCGTTTTAGATAATATGTGAGTCTGGGATCTGTATCTTTCCCTATATCATGGAGCATGGCACCTCGCTTAATGTGGATCATTTGCTCATCTGGTACCTCATATTCAGCCGCGACTTTAGTGTCATTTTGCTGACTCGTTGGGTTGTGCCCTGGCGGTTCAATTCCCCTGCGAATTGTGGTCAATCATTTCTGACAATCCTTCAAGGTTAACCAATCGTATGCGGATTCGCTTTCAAGATTCGATGCCGGTTATTTTGGATTTTGTAAGCCAGACTTCTAGCTTCTGAATCTGATTATCTTTAACTTTCAAGTTCACATCCTTCGTTTGATTTAATTTATTCTTTTTTTCACGCTAACTATATTTTCTACATTCAGATTTCACGCGTGTGAAAGTGGTCAAAACATCTGAGGGGATGAAATTGGCGGAGCAAGTGGATTTCATTTTCCATCGCGTTAATTTGGAGCTTCCTTGAGCCTTCAGGATTTCATCTTTTGCTAATATGAATTCTTGGGACCATCGGAGCTTTTGCGACGGCGAACAGGCGAAATATTTTAAAAGACAAAATCCGCAATGTGGGTGGAATTTGAGATCGGAAAATCGGAAACATTAAGGATTTATTGGAGATGGAAAAGCTACCTTGGAATCTTTCAATCACGCATTGTTCAGTAACAAGTCAGCCCAGCAGATCTAAAAACAGACGAACCAATTGTTTCGGCCTAACAAGGATTCTGAATCTTTTGCAGATCCGATCACGGTTTGCCGCTGATGTATTACTAAAACGTCGAACCGAGTTGCTACCAACTTTGGCGATAAAACTGTCAAGAATTTTGAAAGTCTGTTTGAAAACGTCAACAAAACACTTGAGGCATAATTTCTATTTACGACCGCGGTAGAACTTGAAAAATCATCAAAAAGCCAGAGCGTGGCCAACAGAGCGCGCACTGGACTGGTGGGAAATCGTAGGGCATCGTCTGAGTAGACATTCTGGTCTGTGCGTTGATGAAGTTATTGGGGATGTAAATGATCCGCGCGCAGCCCCCCGCTCCTATTGGAGAGGGGAATACCCTAACCTCCCCCTCCAAACAGGCCCCCTTGCGGGGGTCTTCTGTTATTTGTCTTTGGGCGCAATAAATCTACGCTGTCGACTTCGGCACTTCGCGGACCCAGCTAGCGGCCAGGCTCTCCGGCCCTGACTGGGTCGCTCCGGCTAGTGTGCGAAGCGATAGATGAAGTCAAACTCGGTGCCGGGCGCGTCCCGGGCATGCAGGGTCATTTCGCTGGAGCGCTTCCGGGGAGAGGGGAATACACTCCCCTCCTCCCCTCCAAAAAGACCCCCTTGCGGGGGTCTTCGGTTATTTGCCTTTGAGCAGCAGGCTCACGTCGGCGGCGATGTCGGCGGGCTCGGTGTCCGGGGTGAAGGTCTCGCGGAAGTTCCCCTGGCGGTCGATGACGTAGATGTAGGTGGAGTGGATCTCGCCGCCGTTCTCCACGGTGACGCCGTAATCCTGCCAGGCCTGCTGAAGCTGCGCCTCGGTGCCGGTCAGGCCGAGGAAGGCGGGGTTGAAGGCGTTGACGAAAGTCGTCAGCGCCTGCGGGGTATCGCGCGCCGGGTCGGTGCTGATCATGGCGACCTGCACGTTCTGGGCCTCCGCGCCGAGGCCTTCGAGCGCCGTCTTGAGGTGCGCCATGGTCAACGGGCATTCGTCCGGGCAGTTGGTGTAGCCGAAGAACAGCAGGACGACCCTGCCGCGCTGCGCGCTCAGCTGGAAGGGCTGGCCGGCCTGATCGGTCAGCTGGACCTCCGCGGCGTGCACCGGCGAGTCGATCACTGCGCCCCTCAATGACGGGTTCCCGAAAGAGAGCATGGAAGCGATCAGGATGATAAGAGCCAGGACCCCGATCCCGACCCCGATATACAACAGGGTTTTCCTCTGCATTGCGGCCTCCATTATGGAATAAGGTTTGGTATTCGCAGTGGAAAATTATAACCGATACCCTTCCCCTCCCAACCAAAGACCCCCTCGGGGGGTCTTCGTTTATTGCCTTTGAGCAGCAGGCTCACACCGGCGGGTTCTCCTCCCCTCGCGCAACGCGCGCGGCGGGTTACAATGGAGGCATGCCCCGGAAGACCAAGACCTCGTCCTTTGGCGTGTCCAAGCGGGAAGCGCACGATTCCACCGGCTTCTATGCGCGCTCGCTGTACAAGGATGGCAAGGGGGCGAAGGCGGCGGACTCGGGACGCGCCCCCGAATACCGGAGCTTCGCGGGCGCGACTACCCCTGGAGGGCTGGGCCGACCGCATCTACAACCAGTCGTCCGAGTCCATGCCGCTGCCGGACGAGAGCGTGGCGCTGGCCTTCACCTCCCCGCCCTACAACGTGGGCAAGGACTACGACGCCGACCTGACGCTGGAGCAGTACCTGGCGCTGATCGGACGCGTGGGCCGCGAGGTCTACCGCGTCCTGCAAGCCGGGCGGGCGCTACGTCATCAACATCGCCAACCTGGGGCGCAAGCCCTACATCCCCCTGCACGCGCACTTCTACGCGCTGCACACCGAGATCGGCTTCCTGCCGATGGGCGAGATCATCTGGCAGAAGGGCAAGGGCGCGGGGAACAACTGCGCCTGGGGGAGCTGGCGCAGCGCCCAGCGCGCCGCGCCTGCGCGACCTGCACGAGTACCTGCTGGTGTTCAGCAAGGAGGGCTTCTCGCGCCCGGAGAAGGGCGAGTCGGACCTGAGCGCCGAGGAGTTCATGGAGTCCACGCTCTCGGTGTGGAACATCCAGCCGGAGTCGGCGCGGAAGGTGGGCATCCCGCCCGTTCCCGCTGGAACTGGCGGAGCGCGTCGTCAAGCTGTACTCGTACGTGGGGGATGTGGTGCTGGACCCCTTCGCCGGATCAGGGACCACGTGCGCGGCGGCGAAGCGGCTCGGCCGCCACTATGTGGGCTTTGACGTCTCCGCGGAGTACTTCGCAAGATGGCCGAGGAGACGGCTCGGAAAATAGCCCCCCGTCTATGTCATTGCCGGTCTTCGAGAATGCTATTTCGCGCTTGCGAGGAGATTGCCACGTCGTTCGACGATCTGCCTTGCAGACCGTCTCGCTCCTCGCACATCGTCCCGCAAGGGAATGACATGCATGTTCGCATGGGTTACAATGGCGGGGAATACATCCCAAGGAGCCGCCCGAAATGGACGAGAAAACCATCTGGATCACCGATTTTGACCTGCAGCGCCTGCGCAAATTGATCCTCGACGCGCAGGGCACCGAATACCGCAAAAGCGTTTACCTGCAAAACCTGATCAGCGAGCTGAACCGCGCCAGCGTGGTGCCTTCGCGGGAGATCCCCGCCAGCGTCATCACCATGAACTCCCGGGTGACGCTGCTCGACCTGGACACGCAGGAAGAAGAAACCTACACCCTGGTCTTCCCCGAGGACCTGGAGAAAACGGAAGGCGGGGTCTCGGTGCTGGCGCCCATCGGCACGGCCATGCTCGGTTACAAGGTGGGCGACGTCTTCGAATGGGAGGTGCCGGCGGGCAAGCGCCGCCTGCGCGTGGAACGCATCGACTACCAGCCCGAGGCCTCGGGCGATTTCGACCGGTAAAGAAAAGGGACAGGTCAGAGACCTGCCCCTAATAAAAAGAGAACGGCGGGTCCGTGGGCCCGCCGCTCTCTTTTCGCGTTAGGACAGGCTCTTGCGCGGCCTGCGCGTCCCCTTGCGCAGCGAGGGCGGTGTGGGGTACCGTCTGTTCAGCACAGGTGTCATGATCATAAAGGAAAACAAGACATGCACCCGCTTGAGCACCATGAACAGCGTCAGCAGGAATTGGATGACGAGGAAATACACGCTGAAGCTGAAGATCTTCAGGAAGACACCGGACCCGATATCCAAGTAGGCAATGAGCAGAATGGCCACACAGAACACCGACACCAGAATGCTGTAGGAGATGTTGGCAACGATCTCCCGCAGCAATTGCCCCTTGGGGGTGGGTTCTTGCTCCTGGCCGCTCTCCTGTACCTCCTTCATGACCAGGTCATAGATGAGCAAGAGCAGGTTTAGCAGCAAACCCGAGAAGACCGAGAGCGAGGTGATCAGGATATTGGAGATCGGCCGGTCAATGGGCGTTCCCATGACGAACAGAATGAGGACCGCAGCAATGGCGGGGAGCACAAAGAACAGGATCAGATCCCACACCGAGATTTTTCGGGTCTGCGCGTCGATTAGCGTTCCGATATGGTCGCGGATGATCCGCGAGACATTGATCTTATTGAATAAGGGAAACATGGGGCTGCCCTAGATGCTCAAGCCCAGGTGATCGGCCATCTTCAGGCACAACTTCTCGGCGATCTCCTTGAGCCGGGCGTAATCAGAGGTTTTGTCCTTCGCTCCGAGTTCCTTAGTGATGTCATAGATGTAGGGAGCCCGGTTGCGCTTTTGGTCGCTGAGGTTGAGCGTGTATGATTTTCCGTCTGCCTCCAGCTGGAGTTTGACTTCAAAGTCGTTGAATTTTCCTGAACTTAAAAGTTCCCTTAACCGCATGTTTTTCGCTGCTTTGCCGGGGGCTTCGCCGCGTGTGGGCTTCATGGTGTATGCCACGCTCCCCTTTTCTTCGATCATGCCAGACTCGACCAGATCGGCAACATCCTGAGGCAGCGCGGTCTTTTTCGGGCCCTGCCCGACCAGATCTGCAATATCGGAATACCGCTTGACCATGTGGACATGCGTGACATTACCCCGGCGCAGAAGCGAACTGGTGGATTGCTTGCCTCTCAGCCGATCCACCGCGATCCGCAGAGCCGGGAATTTAGCTTCGAATAAATCCTTGAAGTGATCTTCAAAATCGCCCTGGATGCCGTTACCGTCCGTCATTTGGAAGATGGCGATGGCATCTACGGAGTTCTTCGGCACGGCGAACAGAAAATAATATGGCATCAATTCCGCGTCTTCGCTAACCCGGCTGTAGCTCAATACTTTTTTACGGGTGTTGAACAGGTCGCTCTCGACGCCGTCCACCCCCTTGCCCAGCCGGCCCTGCAATAACCTGCCCTTCCGCTCAAGTTCCCGGACGTGCAGGACGACATCATCACCCGGGTCCTGATGGAACGCTGATTGCAGGTTATTCATGTAGTCTTCGAGGATTAACAGCAGGTCATGATGGCTGCTGAAATTGTCCACATGCTGGGGGGTTCCCCCCTCATAGATGCGAATAGTATAGGTGGCAAGAGCATGTATGGTCATGGGTTATCCTCCTGATGAAAGCTGGAACTGGCAACCCATACCGCTAAGGTTTCACCCCGGTATAGCTACATTGTATAACAAATTTCGTCTGCCAGACCCTAGAGGTTTTCCTTGTGAACGCCAGGCGTGCCAGCCTGAAAACCCTTTGGGGTCTCTTTTTTCGTGAACTGGATTCCGTGCCATAATCAGTGCATGACCGCTTGCCATTGAGACCGAACACCTGAGCCGGCGCTACGGAGACGTACACGCCGTCGAAGACCTGTCGCTGTCCGTCGAGGAAGGCGGGATCTACTCCTTCCTCGGGCTGAACGGCGCGGGCAAGACCACCACCATCCGCATGCTGCTGGGCATGATCCGCCCCAGCGCGGGGCTGGCGCGCGTGCTCCAGACACGCGTGCGCGTGGGCGCCACGCGTCCCTGGGCCTCGGTGGGGTATCTCGTGGAGATCCCGCATGCCTACCCCGAACTGAGCGTGATCGAAAACCTGGAGGCCGCGCGCCGCCTGCACCCCGGTACGCCGCCGCAGGCGGTGGGACGCATGATCGAACGTCTTAGTCTATCTGCCTATGCGAAACGGCGCGCCGGCACGCTCTCGCAGGGCAATGCCCAGCGACTCGGGCTGGCAAAGGCCCTGCTCCACTCCCCGCGTCTGCTCCTGCTGGACGAGCCCACCCTGGGCCTCGACCCGGCGGGCATCGTCGAGATCCGCGAACTGCTGCGGGAACTGGTCCGTGAGGGCGTGACGGTCTTCATGTCCAGCCACCTGCTGGCCGAAGTGGCGCGCCTGGGCGGGCGCATCGGCATCATCCACCAGGGGCGGCTGATCCGCGAGCTGGACTCCGCTCAACTGGAAAACGAGCAGCAGCGGCGGCTCCTGCTGCGCGCCCTGGATGTGGAGGCCGCGCAGCGCGCCCTCGCCGCCGCCGGGCATCCCGCGAAACTGCTGGCCGATGGCAGCCTGCAGATCGACGAGGCCGCCGCGGTGGAGCACCCCGAGGAGATCAACCGCCTGCTGGTGCAGGCCGGCGCGGCGCCCACGCACCTGCTCGTGGAAGAGGAAGACCTGGAAGCCTACTTCCTGCGCATGGTCGGCATGCAGGAGGCGCCGCATGAGTGAATTGGGCGGGATGGTCTGGGTCGAGGCGCGCAAGGCGCTGCGCTCGCGCATGCCGCTGTGGACCGCGCTGGGGTCGCTGTTCTTCCCTCTGGGGGTGGCCTTCCTGATCTTCGTCTCGCGCAACCCGGAGATCTCGAAGAAATTGGGGCTGATCAGCGCCAAGGCCGACCTGATGGCTTTTTCCGGGGCGAACTGGACAGCCTTCCTGAACATCGCCAGCCAGATGACCTTCATCGGCGGCTTTATGCTGCTCATCCTGATCATCGCCTGGGTGTTCGGCCGCGAGTTCGTTGACGGAACGCTCAAGGACTGGCTGGCGGTGCCGGTACCGCGCGCCAGCATCCTGCTGGCCAAGTTCATCGTCGCCTGGGTCTGGTCGCTGGGGCTGACCGGGGTCATCCTCTCCGTGACGCTGCTCATGGGCGCCTGGCTGGGACTGCCCGGCGGCGCTTCCACGGTCCTCCTGCGCGGGAGCGGGGTGATCCTGCTGACCGCCGTCCTGACCCTGCCCGTCTCCGCGCCGTTCGCCCTCTTCGCCGGACTGGGACGCGGCTACCTGCTGCCCATCGCCGCGGCGGTCCTGACCTTGATGCTGACAAACTTCATGCTGGTGCTGGGCTGGGCGGATTATTTCCCCTGGGCCATCCCCGGCCTGTACGCGCAGGGAGAGGCCGCGCTGGCGCCGGTCAGTTACTGGATCGTGGCCCTCACCGGGTTGGCGGGGGTCGTGGTGACCATCCTCTGGTGGCAGTACACCGACCAGAACAAGTAACGATTCCAGATGTCATTGCGAGGAGCGAGATGGTCTGCCTTGCAGACCATCGAGGGACGTGGCAATCTTTCCGGGAGATTGCTTCGGTCGCTCTGCTCCCTCGAAATGACATTTCATTGCGTAGGGGCGTTGCGTTGCAACGCCCGGGGTGGCGGTTGCGCCAGGGAAGGGTTTTATCTGGAGGGAGCCATGAACAGGAAATATGCCCAGCCGAGTCCGATGAGCAGGTAGATCAGCACCGCAGACCAGCCGAGGCTGTTCATCGCGCCGCTCATGATCCCAAGCAGGGATACGATCACTCCGGCCGCGTTCCCGACCAAACCTGCCACGAGCAGCGGGCGCGCATTGGCGCCGGTGAAGTCCTTGGCCAGCCAGTCGATCAATCCCAGGGTGAGCAGGCCCACCCCGAAGAACTGCGCCAGCAACCGGGTGGCATCCGTGGAGGTCATGCCGTACATGCTGTTCATCGTCCCGGGCACGAGCAGCAGCCCGACGGCATAGACCAGCGAAACCACAGCTCCGATGATGAACATGGTGCGAAGTTTCATTTCATTCTCCTTTCCAACGAATAAGGAAATCCATCCTTTAAAACCCCGCAACAGGTCAGCTCGCTTCGCGGCATCTCCCCCATCTGTAAACGGATGGGGGAGATGGGAGGGGGTGGTGCGCCCTGGGCGTTGCAACGCAACGCCCCTACATGAACACCGATTAATGCCACAACATCGGCGCGAGCAGGGTGACGATCATGGCGACCAGCAGCGTCAGCGGGACACCCATGCGCACGAAGTCTGAGAAGCGGTAATTCCCCGGCCCGTAGATCAACAGGTTGCCATGATGGCCGATGGGCGTGAAGAACGAGGCCACCGAGGCCATCGCCACCGCCACCACGTACGGCTCGGGCGGCATGTTCAGCCCCTTCGCCAGCGCGATGGCCACCGGCGCGAGCAGCGCGGTGGTGGCCGAGTTCGGACATCAGCTGCGTGAGCAGCCCGGCGAGCAGGAACAGCCCCAGCAGCGTCCAGTGAATATCCCAGTGGGCCACCAGCACCTGCAGCCAGCCCGCCAGCAGCCCGGCGGTGCCGGTGGACTGCATGGCCAGCCCCAGCGGGATGGCCCCGGCGATGAACACAAAGATGCGCGTGTCAATGGATTGATAAGCCTGCCGCGCGGTGAGGCAGCCGGTCAGGATCATGGCCGCCGCGCCCGCCAGGAAGACGATCTCCACCGGAAAGACGTTGAGGCTGGCAACCACGATGGACACCAGCATGATCCCGGCGGCCAGCGGGGCCTTGGCGGGCAGCTTGGTCTCGCCGTGGAAGGGGGCCAGCAGAAGGAAGGAGGCGTCATCCGAGATGCGCTTGAGCGAGGCAGGCTCCCCGGCCATCACCAGTACATCCCCCTCACGCAGAGCCGCCCGCGACAGCTCGGTCCGCAGCCGCCCGGTGCGCCTCCACAGGCTGACGACGATCACGCCGTAACTGCGCAGGAAATCCACCCCGCCAATGGTCTTGCCGATCAACTCCGAGCGCGGCGCGACCACCGCCTGCACCAGCCGGGAAGGCAGCTCGTCCTTTTCATGCCCGTTGTTCAGCTCGGGGACCTCGGCGGCGTACTTGTGCAGGGAGTGCAGTTCCACGCCGCGCTCCTGCTGGACGCTGGCCACGCGGTCGGGGCCGGTGCGCACCAGCAGGATGTCACCGGCGCGGGTCTTCTTGCGTCCAAAGGGGCGGGCCCGCGGAGCCCCATCCCGGAACCACTGCATGATCTCGAAACCGGCCTCCTGCATGCTCTCCATCTCGCGCACCGTCTTGCCCAGCAGCGGAGAATCCGGCATCAGCACCAGCTCGGTGAAATAACCGGTAAGGCGGAACTGCTCGCCGGAATCGTCGCGGCCCTCGCGGTCGGGGAGCAGGGCGCGCCCGTTGAGCAGGACAAAGAGGGTCCCGATGGCGGTCAGCGCCAGGCCGATGGGCGCGATGGAGAAGATGCTCAGGCCGGGGCGGCCCGCCTGGCGCAGCAGCCCGTCGGCGATCAGGAAGGCCGGCGCGCCGATGATGGTGATGGTGGTGCCGAGCGAGGCGGCAAAGGACATGGGCATCAGCAGCGCCGAGGCGGGGATGCTGTCTTTTCGCGGGCGATGCGCAGCGTGATGGGCAGCATGATGGCGGTCAGCGTGACGTGATGGGTGAAGGCCGAGAGCAGCCCCACCAGCGGCATGATGACCGCCACGGCGCGCTCGAAGCGCTCGTTGACCAGCGAGCGGATCCAGTTCCCGAACCGTTCGGAGAGGCCGGTACGAAAAAGCCCCCCGCTCATGACGAAGATGGCGGCGACCATGATGGCCGGCTCGCTGCTGAAGCCGGAGAGGGCCTGCTCGGCCGTGAGCACGCGGCTCAGGCTGAGCGCCAGGATGATCAGGATGGCCGTCAGGTCCACCCGGATCCACTCCGCGGAGAGGAAGACGATGGCCAGGCCGAGGATGGCCAGCAGCAGGAGTTGCGGAGCGTCCAATCCGAAGATCATCGCAGGGCCTCTTATGCTATATGTCATTGCGAGGAGCGGCGCCTGCGCGGGCGCCACGACGAAGCAATCTCCTCCTGCTAACCTATGGTGAGATTGCTTCGTCGGTTTCTCGTCTGGAGACGAGAAACACTCCTCGCAATGACATTAAGATTATACGTACCGGCGGCGGGCGAACAGCGACAGGATGCCGACGAACAGCGCCGAGCCGATGATGGACCACAGCACGGGGAAGGTCTCGCCCGCCACGCTCACCGTGAACGGCTCGGGCAGACCGAGGTTGCGCGCAATCCAGGAGCCGATGAACGCGCCGATGAAGCCCACCACGATGGAGGTCAGGCAGCCGCCGACGGAGTAGCCGGCCAGCATCTGGCCGATGCCTCCCGCCACGGCAGCGATCAACAGCAGTAAGAGAATGCTTACGATGGACATATCAACGACTCCCTGTCTGCTCACGCCAGGATTCTTTTTCGCGCCAGTACCCGTTGTTCTCATCCTTTTCGTAACGATGGCCGACGGCAGCCCAGGCTACTTTGTTGGCAACTTCCTCCAGCGAGGAGCCTTCGGGCAGTTTTCCCGGCTTGCCATATTCCTCCCAGGCATTGTTATAGGTCTCGAGGAAAATGCGCTGGGCATGCATCGGAAGGTTGTCCTTCACGCGGGACGGCAGGTCATTGACGGTTTGGTAAGGCATGCTAGCCTCCTTATGAACGGGCACAAATGTGCCTGTTATTTTTAACGGAAGGAAGTGTGAGGTGTTACAGGAGAAGCAGCGCTTTGCAGGGTATCGCCCCCGCGCAGGATATATAATCGTGGAAGAGGAATCGTTACTTGCCTGGCAAATATCTCCCCATTGAGCAGATCCTGGCCATCCTGCGAGAAACGCCGGCGCGTTTCGCCGCGCTGACCACTGGCATGACGCCGGTCCAGCTGCGCACTTCCCCCGCCCCCGGCGAGTGGTCCGCCAATGAGGTGCTTGCCCACCTGCGGGCTTGCAATGATATGTGGGGCGGCGCCATCCGGGAAATACTCATCCGGGACAGGCCGACGATCAAGGCGATAAATCCGCGCAGGTGGATCGAACAAACCGATTATCGCCAACAGGGATTTCAGCCCTCGCTGCGCATCTTCACCGCGCAGCGGGCCAAGCTGGTGGCAGTCCTGGAGTCCATCCCGCAGAATGACTGGTCCCGCTCGGCGACGGTCACGGGCGCGGGGAAACCGCTCCAACTGACCGTGCTGTCGTATGCGGACCGCATGGCGCGGCATGAGCGCCCGCACGTCAGTCAGATCGAACGCCTCGCCGAAACGCTGCTTAAGGGATAGCGCCACCCGTTTTAGGAATCAAAGCGCCGGCCAAATGGCCGGCACTCTTCTATGTCATTGCGAGGAGCGAAGCAGCGGCGAAGCAATCTCCCCTCGTTACAATGCCATTGCGAGGAGATAATCGGGGACTGGTTTCCCTGAAAACAACGAAGCAATCTCCGCATTGAAGAGGAGATTGCTTCGCTCACTTCGTTCGCTCGCAAAGACATCGTAATTAGTGAGGAGATTGCTTCCCGAAGGCTCGCAATGACCTTCAGTATTTACTTGGCGTAATCCACGGCGCGGGTCTCGCGGATGACGGTCACGCGGATCTGGCCGGGGTACTGCATGGTCTCTTCGATCTTCTTGGCCACGTCCCGCGCCAGGCGGGCGGAGGCCAGGTCGTCAATGTCCTCCGGCTTGACGATGATGCGCACTTCGCGGCCCGCCTGGATGGCGAAGGCCTGCTGCACGCCTTCGAAGGACATGGACATCTCCTCCAGGCTGCGGATGCGCTTGATGTAGGCTTCCAGGTCCTCGCGCCGGGCGCCGGGGCGCGCCCCGGAGATGGCGTCCGCCGACTCGGCGATGACGGCCTCGACGGTCTCCTGATCCACCTCATGGTGGTGCGAGGCGATGGCATTGACCACTTTGGGGTTCACGTCGTAGCGCTTGCAGAACTCCGCGCCCAGCTTGGCATGCGTGCCTTCCTGGTTGTGGTCCATCGCCTTGCCGATGTCGTGCAGGAAGCCGCCCTGCTTGGAGATCATCACGTTCGCGCCCAGCTCGGCGGCCAGGATGCCGGCCAGCTTGGAGACTTCCACGGCGTGCGCCAGCTGGTTCTGCCCGTAGGAGGTGCGGAACTTCAGGCGGCCCATCATGCGCAGGACCTCGGGGTGCAGGCCCGTGATACCGGCCTCATAGGCGGCCTGCTCGCCGGCTTCATTGATGATCTTCTCGACGGCCTTGGTCTCGTCCTCCACGATCTTCTCGATGTGCGCGGGATGGATGCGGCCGTCGAGGATCAGGCGGGCGAGGGCGCGGCGGCCGATCTCGCGGCGCACCGAGTCGAAGCAGGAGACGGTCACCGAATCGGGCGTGTCGTCCACGATCACGTCCACGCCGGCGGCCTGCTCAAAGGCCTTGATGTTGCGGCCATTGCGGCCCACGATGCGCCCCTTCATCTCCTCGTTGGGCAGCGTCACCACGGCGCGCGTGACCTCGGCCACATGCTCCGAGGCAACACGCTGGATGGCATCGGCGATGAGCTTGCGGGCGCGCTTCTCGCCTTCCTCGCGGGCCTCGGCCTCGATCTGGCGGATGATGCGCGCCATGTCGCCGCGCGCTTCCTTCTCCACCGCGGCGAACAATTCCTTCTTGGCATCGTCCTGCGTCATCTGGGCGATCTCCTGCAGGCGGGCTTCCTGGTCCTCGTACAGTTTCTCGATGTCGTTGGCGCGCTTGTCCACGGTGGACTGGCGCTTGTTGAGGGCCTGCTCGCGCTGCTCCAGCCTTTCGGCATCGGCCCTCCAGCTCGGTGCGGCGCTTGTCCAGCCGCTCCGACTTCCGGTTGATCTCGATGCGGCGTTCCTTCAGTCTCAGTCTCGGCGACCTGCACGAGTCTTGACGGCGTTCTCACGAGCCTGCGTCTCGATCAGGCGGGCCTGCTCGTTGGCGATCTTGAGGATGCTGTCGGCTTTCTGCTGGCCATCCTGCAGCGCGATCTCCGCCTGATAGCGGTGGAAAAAATAACCCAGCAGGCCACCCACCACCAGCGCCAGAATGGCAATGAAAATGGTTAGTATGAGATTCATAAAGGTTCCTCGTCATCCAATGTTTGTTCTTGCCCTGCGTGCATCTCGTTCCATAAACGGCTGACCGTGGGGGCGATGATCGTGTAAGGAAAACCGCGCCGCCCCAGGAACTCGCTCAGCTTTTTTCGAAAATCCTTCCATTCCAGGCCTTCCAGGCGGGGAGCCCGTTTCCGGGCGGCCTGCCAGGCCAGCGCCTCCTCGTCCACGCCTTCCAGCGCGGCTTTCGAGGCTTCTTCCGAGAGGCCTTTCTGGCGCAGCTCCAGCGCCAGGGCCATGCGGCTGCGCGGGCGGAACGTGCTGCGATTTTCCACCCAGGCGCGGGCAAATTCAGGGTCGTCTGCCAGCCTTGCCTGCCGCAGACGCTCGAGCGTGGCCTCGATGACCGGCTCGGGGATCTCGTGCTTGCGCAGGTTCCTGCGGATCTCCGCCTCGGAGCGCGCCCGGTAGCTCAGGAAGAGCATGGCCTGCTGGTAGGCCCGCTCGCGCGCATCCTCGTCCTGCAGGGAGGCGATCTTCTGCTCATCCAGCACCTGGCCCTTGTGCAGCCAGGCCGCCACGATGCGGGCCAGCCCGAAGGCGAATTCCCCGTCCAGGTACACGTTCACCCGCTCGGGGTTCTTCTTCTGCACTTCGATGGCGGTGATGGTCCTCATCGTTTCCAGGTTAAACATACACAGCCGTGAAACTCTGCCCGGGGGCAGGCCACGGCTGCGAATCGGTTGGCTGATCGTGGATACGAAAGGTTACGTCCCGCGCCAGGCGGAACGATCTACGTGCGGGGAAACCGGGTGACAGCTCAGGTCACGGTCAAAAAAATTCATCCTGTCAGAAATCGGTTATCAATTCGCTCCCGGGCTTCGCGGAGCGGTTTCGTATCCAAAAAAGTCAAAACCTGTCGAGCAGTGGCCGCAAAACGGGCGGCGGAAATAGGCTGTAGGATGGTCCTTGCGGACGCTGGGAATATTATACTTGAAAGTGAGAATTTCGTGAGACGGAACCCCCCTCCTGGGGGAGCGGATCCCCCCTGGGAGAAAAGGCAAATTGATCCAGCCTAAGCCCTCCCATTGGGGGGATGAAAGGGTGAGGTCAGTCCGGGCAGCGCAAACCCGTCAGGGTCGTTCGTGCTATACTTTAAATGAAATAAACCCCTTTAGCGGTCCGGCGGTGAAAATACCATCGAAAAAGGAATTTCTCATGGCCAAAAAGAGCAGCCCCTCCGCACCCCCGAAACTCAAAACCAAAGAGCATCCCGTCGAGCCTGAGGCCGGTCTGGGCTGGCCCGGCTACCGCACCCGGAAGGGACGCACCGGCTGGGACCCGATCGATGCCGACAACGAGGCCGCGCACATGACCGGCACCGTCCTGCAAAGGCTGTTCTACGGGCACGTCCAAAATCCGATCTGGCTGGTCCTCATGGGCCTCCTGGGAGCGATCATGGCGGCCCCGCTGGTGCTGACCGTGCTGGATTTGCTGCGGGGGAAAAGCGCAGGTCTGGAGGGCTGGCTGGTTCTTCTCATCATCGGCATCGCAGGGATTGCGATCCTGGTCAATGTGGTCCGGAATCTGATCGCGAGAATTTCCCGGTAGCGGCGCGGCTCGACCGGTTGGGAGGGAACCGATGCTGGAAAAAATGAATCTGCTGGGGGCTGTCACGGCGGTGGCGTTCTTCGTCTCGGCCATCCTGGTTTTCGTGTTCCGGCTGATGGGGAAACCGCAATACGGGCACTGGATCGGCTATTTCGAATTCCTCCTGGCAATCCCCCTGCTCTATCTCCTGTTGACGGCCCCGCAATTGCAGCGGCCCGCGCTGTACTATATCCAGATCGGCTGCATGCTCGCCTGGCTCGCCGTGGAGGCGCTGCTGGACTACATCCTGAAGGTGGATTTTCGCAATGTCCGCTGGATGGTGATCGGGTATGTGATGCTGTTCTTCGCGGGCAGCGGCGGGATGCTGGGGGTGGCGGCGCAGGCCGGGCGCGCCTGGGCCATTCCCGCCATTATCCTTTTCCTTATCATGGCCGTCCTGACCTTCGTCCAGCGCGCCGTGACGGGGATGTAAGAACACAAAGGGCGCAGCCACTCCGTCTTTGAACGGCGCTGCGCCCTCGCGACCTCTGCTTGAAGGAATTACATTCCCGGCATCTTGACGCCCAGCTGCGCCAGCGCCGCCGGAATGCCGCCGTCCGCAGGCGAATCGACTTGCATGTGAGAGACCTTGTCGCCTTGCACCGTGACGATATAGGTATCCTTCACCGATACTTTCTTCCCGGTCGGCGGGATGCTCGGCATGCCCGGCATTCCCAGATCCACCGCGCCGGTATTGGTGCCGCTCCACATCGCATTCACGGTGGCCTTGTCGCCGTTCACCGTCACCTGCTGGATGTCAAACTTGAGGTCGGGAAAAGCAGCCGTCAGCCCATCCATGACTTTCAGGGCGTCCATCACCGGGATGGGCATCGGCAGCACGCCGCCGCTTGCCATGGCATCCGCGGTAACCATCGCTTTTATCTTTTCTTTATTGTTCATGTTCGAGACGAGATCACGGGCAACTTGCTCAACGCTCATTCGAGTCTCCTTCTACCACTAAGAACCTAATTGGATAAGAATGGTAGTATATACCTTAATCCCCTGGGGGGCAATAAGAGATCGTTCAGGCTCTGGCTGCAATCACTGCCGGGGCGGTCGAGAAACCGGTGTTTTAGAAATTCGGCCAGGTCAGGGGGATGGAATAATCTAGTGTATGATAGCAGGATGAAAAATACCGCTGTTCGATTGGGGTTTTTGTCGTCAGTCTTCGTAGCGGTTCTTGGCGGGATCTATCTGCTCCTGTTGATCTTCTACTTTTCGACCGAAGGCTTTGTCTTTCCGCCCACCCCCCTGGTGCAATGGGTGGGCGGCATGGTCACCTTCCTTACCGCGCCAGCGCTTGTCATCCTGTTCACCGCGATCCGCTATGTCAATGAGGAAAACAACAAAGTACTGGGATCGCTGGGGGTCAGTTTTATCCTTTTGTTTGCAGTAACCGTCAGCATCAATCGTTTTGTCCAACTCACCGTGATCCAACAAAGTCTGCCGGATGTGCCAGCGGACCTGGCGCGGTTTCTGCCTTATTCGACAGGCTCGATCATGTTTGCGCTGGAAATGCTGGGCTGGGGGTTCTTTTCTTCCCTGGCATTCCTGTTCGTGGCTCCCCTTTTCACTGCCTCCCGGCTCAACAATGGCATTCGCTGGTTATTCATCCTGTATGCAGTTTTCTCATTCATGAGTGTGATCGGCTTTGCGACCAATACTCCGATCACCGCCGTGGCTTTCATCGCCTGGGGGCCGATCTTGCTGGCGCTTTCGATCCTGCTGTCGCTTTATTTTCGCGGCCTCGGCCGGCACGCAGCCTGATTTTTTACTGGCGGCCGCCGCCCCGGTGACAGGCTAGTGATAAAAGGTACTATACCGTTCGGGCGAGTCATGCCATAATTAAGCAACACAGAACCTGAACCCAAAACAGGAGTCATTATGTCCAAGATCACCCGTGAAGATGCACTTGGAATATCACCACCTGAAAGGCAAACCCGGCAAGATCGCCGTCGTCCCGACCAAACCCATGGACACCCAGCGCGACCTGAGCCTGGCCTACACGCCCGGGCGTCGCCGTGCCGGTGCTGGAGATCGAAAAAGACCCCGAGCTGGCCTACGAGTACACCTCCAAGGGCAACCTGGTGGCGGTGGTCTCCAACGGCACGGCCATCCTGGGCCTGGGCGACCGCGGCGCGCTGGCCGGCAAGCCCGTCATGGAAGGCAAGGGCGTGCTCTTCAAGAAGTTCGCCGATGTGGACGTGTTCGACATCGAGGTGAACTCCCACGACCCGGATGAGATCATCAGGGTCGTCGCCGCCATCTCCCCCACCTTCGGCGGCATCAACCTGGAAGACATCAAGGCGCCGGAGTGCTTCTACATCGAGGAAGAGCTCAAGAAGATGCTGGACATCCCGGTCTTCCACGATGACCAGCACGGCACGGCCATCATCTCCTCGGCCGGCCTGGCCAATGCCCTGGAGATCGTGGGCAAGAAGCACAAGCGATATCCGCGTGGTCATCTCCGGCGCGGGCGCCTCGGCCATCTCCTGCGCCGAGCTGGCCATCCGCTGGGGCGTCAAGCGCGAGAACATCATGCTGTGCGACAGCCAGGGGCGTGGTCTACAAGGGCCGCACCGAGGGCATGAACAAGTACAAGGAGCGCTTCCTGGTGGATACGGATGCGCGCACCCTGGCCGATGCCCTGCGCGGCGCGGACGTGTTCTACGGCCTCTCGGTCGCCAACGTGATGACCCCGGACATGGTCAAGTCCATGGCCAAGGACCCCATCATCTTCGCCATGGCCAACCCCGACCCGGAGATCAACCCCGACCTGGCCAAAGTCCGTCCGCAAGGATCTGATCATCGCCACCGGCCGCTCGGACTACCCCAACCAGATCAACAACGTGCTGGGCTTCCCGTTCATCTTCCGCGGCGCGCTGGATGTGCGCGCCACGGCCATCAACGACGAGATGAAGTTTGCCGCCTCCAAGGCGCTGGCCGCCCTGACCAAGGAAGATGTGCCCGATTCCGTGCTGCGCGCCTATGGCGTGGACAGCCTCAAGTTCGGCCGCGATTACATCATCCCCAAGCCGCTCGACCCGCGCGTCCTGCTGTGGGAAGCGCCGGCCGTGGCCGGGCATGGCCATGAAGACCGGCGTGGCCCGCAAGACCATTGACCTGGATGAGTACCGCGAGCAACTGGCCTACCGGCAGGGCAAGGGCGAGCAGGTGCGCTACTTCTTCCAGAACAAGGCCCGCTCCTCCGGCGGCAAGAAGCGCATCGCCTTCGCCGAGGGCGAGGAGCAGAAGATCATCCGCGCCGCCTACCAGATCGAGGAGGAGGGCATCGGCACGCCGATCCTGATCGGCCGTCCAGCGGTCATCGAAGAGCAACTGCAGCACCCTGGGCTTGACTACAAGCCGCGGATCGTGGACCCCTCCACCTTCAAGGACCTGGACAAGTACCGGGCCGCGTATCTACGAACTGCGCAACCGCAAGGGCATCACCAAGACCGATGCCCACAAGAAGGTGCGCGATCCCAACATCTTCGGCCCGATGATGGTCAAGATGGGCGACGCGGATGCCTTCGTCTCCGGCCTGACCTATGATTACCCCGATGTGATCCGCCCGGCGCTGCAGATCCACCACACCGCCAACGGCGCGACGCGCGCCGCGGGCGTGTACATCATGATCGTCGAAGACCGCGTCTACCTCTTCACCGATGCCACCGTGAACATCGACCCCACCGCCGAGGACCTGGCCGAGATCGCCTGCCTGGCAGCCGATTTCGCCAAGAAACTGGAACTCGAGCCGCGCGTGGCCTTCCTGTCCTTCTCCAACTTCGGCTCCACGCCGCACCCGCTCTCGGAGAAGGTGCGCAAGGCCGTGGCGCTGGTCAAGGCGCGCTGCCCCGACTTCGCGGTGGACGGCGAGATGCAGGCCGATACCGCCGTGGTGCCCGAGATCGTGGAAGAGCGCTATCCGTTCAGCGGGGTGAAGGATGCCAATGTGCTGGTCTTCCCCTCGCTCGAATCGGCCAACATCGCCTACAAACTGCTGGCCCGCCTGGGCAACGCCAAGGCCATCGGCCCGATCCTGCTGGGCATGGGCGCACCCGTCCACGTCCTGCAGACCGGCGACGACGTGAACGCCATCGTGCAGATCGCCGCCGTGGCGGTCATGGACGCCATGAGCCGCGAGGAGAAGCCGAACGGGAAGACCCCCCGCAAGGCAAAGAAGCCCGCCCCGCGCAAGGCCGTCAAGAAAGCGGTCAAGAAGTAAGGTAGAGAATAGAGATTAGAGAGTAGAAAATAGAAGACCCTCCCCGTCGCTTCGTAAGGGGAGGGTTTGTTTTAATATCTCTGATCTCGAACAGGGTCTAGCCTTATATGCGGGCCATACCCTCCAAAATAGAACCGTCCCCCTGCATGAGCCAGGGGGACGGTGTACACTGGGGTGAACCCCAACCTGCTTACTTTCGGAAGAGTGTGCCCGGCTGCCAGGGCGTCCCAACATAGTACAGCAGCCAGCGGTCCAGGCCGATCCAGCCTGCCGTCTTCCATGCCAGGATCAAGAGCACCGAGAGGACGAAGAACACCGGGTTCACGCTCGCCGAGCCCGCCAGCATGAAATTGAAGTTCATGAACGCCCCGGCCGAAGCCGCAAACCAGACAAAGATGCCCAGGATCAACGCGACGCCGACCAGCATCTCGCCGAGCGGGATCAGCTTCGCAAACCAGGTGTAGCTGCCGCTGTCCAGCATCGCCTGCAGGAACGTGCGGTACCAGTTGAACGCGATCAGCGGGTGCGCCGGTGCTTCGGGGATCGCCACCGCGTTCGTCCAGAAACCCTTCAGGGCCGCGCCGGTCTGCATCCACGCCGGGTTGGTGAACTTCGCCCAGCCAGCCTCAACCCACTTGAAGCCCAGGTAAAAACGGATCGCCAGCCACAGCCACGACATGATCTTGCTGTTGAACAGGCTCTGCACTTGCGGGATGTCCTTGAGCTGGTAATCCCTCGGCAACGTTTGTGTGGTCATTCTTGATACTCTCCTGATATGAATGAAACTAATTTGGTCTCGATTGTCCGTATATTACTCCGATATAAAAGATAATAATAGTGACAAAACGCACATTTCTACGTGCTAATATTCACATACTCTGTGGAAGTGTCCGCAACCTCTTCCCGCCTCTGCGAGCCAGGCATCCAGAGGGAAGCGATCTCATACCGGTATGTCGCTGCGCGCGGAGGCATAAGGTCTGGTGATAAGGACCTGCCCTTGCTGTCCCCTTTGCCTTGTTTGTCTATGCGCAAGTCGCTTTCCTTCCCCTGCATTAGAATCCAACCTGAGAGTCCCTGCGAGCCTCTGCAAGCCGGGTTGTTGTAAGGTAAGGGCAGTTCTTAAAGTGCCCTTCCTACATTTAAAGGAGAATTCCCATGTCCAAGATCAAGAATATCCTGCGGCTGTACCTCCCCTTCGCCGTGGTCATCTCGGCCTTCTGTTTGCTGACCTACACCGCCATCCAGCAGGTCTACCGGCAGGCCGCCAACGACCCGCAGATCCAGATGGCGAACGACGCCGCGGACTGCCCTCGCCGACGGCGCGTTCCGTCCAGTCGCTGCTGCCCGTCTTTCATGGTCTCGGTCGCAAAGAGCCTTTCTCCATTCCTCATCTTCTATGACGCGCAGGGCAATGTGACCGGCTCCACGGCGGTGCTCGACGGGCAGACTCCTGCCCTGCCGGCGGGCGTGCTCGAATCCACCGTGCAGATGGGCGGCGAGAACCGGCGCACCTGGCAGCCGCGCGCGGGCGTGCGCATCGCCGCGGTGATCGTCAGTTACAAGGATGGCTTCGTGCTGGCCGGGCGCAGCCTGCGCGAGTCGGAGGCGCGCACCGCACAGCTCGGAACCATGACGGGGCTGACCTGGCTGCTGGCGATGGCCGTTACGCTGGCGGCGATCGCGTTCGGGGAGTTCTTTTTGAGGGGGAAAGAAAACTAGAGGACTAGAGATTAGAGGAATAGAGACTAGAGAAAGAGAGAATAGAGGGGCACCCCTCAGTTCCCCAAACCTTCCAGGGCGCTTCATGACAAAAGACACTTTACGCGGCAGGGTGGATTGTCTGTACATTGAGGAAGAACTCTGGAAGGAGGAGAATATGCATCTGCTTGGCCCAACCGTTCTGGGGATCCTCATCGTAGTGCTCCTGGGAGCGCTGGTCTTTGTCAAGCAATCCGCGACCGGCTCCGTGCTGGACAAACCCGGGGGCGGTTTCCTTGTTCAGCTGGTCAACATCTTCAACCTCTTTTTCCTGCTGGTGGTCAATCCGCTGGCTGCCATCGGGCTGATCACGGGCATCCTGCCCCGGCTGGACCCGACCCATATCCTCATCCAGCCGGGCTTTCGCCTGGCATGCCTGGAGATCCTGGGGCTGCTGCTGTACGCATCCGGGTTTGTGCTCATGGCGTGGGCGCTGCTGACGCTGAGAAAGAACTACCAACTGGGCGGCAGCACACCGCGCGCGGAGGATCAGTTGGTGGTCGATGGACCCTACGCGTTCCTCCGGCATCCGATGTACTCCGCCGCCCTGAGCATCTCTCTCGGGCTGGCCTGCCTGATCCAGTCACTGGCGTTCCTGGCGGTGTTCGTGATCTATCTGGCGTTGATGACCGGCTTGATCCCTATGGAGGAAGACAGGCTGCAGCAAGCCTATGGGATCCGCTATGAGGAATACCGGAAGACGACCAAGATGATCATCCCGGCCATTTATTAGCGAGTGGCAGGTTCGGGAAGTTCTTCTTGGGGGGAAAAAATCATGTCGTTGCGAGGAGTGTTACCAATCTCTCTGAGATTGGTAACCGACAAAGCAATCTCCTCATTATTGGGGGGTTGCTTCGTCACCGATGGCGCTTCTCAGCGCCATCTTGGTTCCTCGCAACGACATTTTAATTTCGTGTGTTTCGTGTTCTGACTTTCACCCCGGGTACGCGCCATCATGTAAGCAGGGGCAGGTGCAAGACCCGCCCCTACCAGGCGAGAGGAGCATCGGCATGGTGAGAGTCACTCGCAATGACATGCAATCAATTTGAATTGAGAATGCAATGATTAGGCTGCTCAATTCCTGTAAAATCATTTCAAGTTTGATGCAACGTATCTGTCCAATGAGGGAAATTCAATGGCTATTCATGAGCAGCTTGCTATCTTAAAGCAGGGCGTGGAAGTTTGGAACAAATGGCGCGAGGAACACTCCGACACTGGTATCGACCTGTCGGACGCGCAGCTGCTTGCCGCCG
Source organism: uncultured Chloroflexia bacterium (assembly GCA_963809585.1). Taxonomy (GTDB): domain Bacteria; phylum Chloroflexota; class Anaerolineae; order Anaerolineales; family Villigracilaceae; genus JACPVF01. The sequence goes on from CAWEKL010000007.1 coordinate 42,793, forward strand.
ATCTTAGCGGGGCCAACCTCGCGGGCGCAGACCTGCGGCGTGTCGATCTCAAGCGGGCCTCCCTGATTCGTACCGACCTCAATGCAGCCGACCTCAGCGAAGCCGATCTCAGCACTGCTTACCTTCGAGGCGCTGACCTGCGCAGGACCGCGTTGAAGGGAGCCGCCCTCCGGGGAGCCAATCTCAGCGCTGCCAACCTCAGCCTTGCCGATATGCGCCAGACCACGCTGGACTGGGCCAATCTCGTGGGCACGGTCTTCCATGCCACGCGGGTGGACGGGGCCAGTTTCTCGGAGGCGGTTCTGGAGGATACGGTTTTCATCCGCACCGATCTCAGCCGGGTCTTCAGCCTGGAGACCTGTCACCACCAGGGGCCATCCACGCTGGGCACGAATACACTTGCCGCCTCGCGGGGCCGCATCCCGGAGGCTTTTTTGCGCGGCTGCGGCCTCAGCGATTGGGAGATCGAATTCGGCGAAGTTGTTCCGGCCCGACCTCCCCAACCAGGAGATCATCGACACGAACTACCGGGTGTATGACCTGCGTGCGACCCGGTCTTTGCAGATCTTTCCGCTGTTCATCTCTTACAGCCGCCACGACAGCCACTTTGTGGACAAGATCGGCGATTGCCTGACACAGAACGGCATCCGCTACTGGCGGGATATCCATGACATGCAGTCCGGGCGGGTGGAGAAGCAGATCGACCGCGCCATCCGCCAGAACCCGACCGTCCTGTTGGTGCTCTCGGAGCACTCGCTGGCCAGCGACTGGGTGCAGCACGAGGTCCGCAGCGGGAGGGGGCTGGAAAAGGAATTGGGCCGGGATGTGCTTTGCCCGGTGGCCCTGGACGAGAGCTGGAAGGACAGCCCCTGGCCGGATCGGCTCATGGAGCAGGTGAGGGAATACAACATCCTCGACTTCTCCGCGTGGAGGGACGAGGCGAAGTTCAACGAGATGTTCGGCAGGTTGCTGGGGGGATTGGAATTGTTCTACAAAACGTGAGCACAGCCTGAACAATAGAACGCGGATTCTCACGGATCAAGCGGATTTACGCGGATAAGCCTTAAAAAATCCGTTTGCAAACCGCGTGAATCCGTGCCTATCCGTTCCATCGCGCGTGATCCGTCTATCCGCGTCCATCCGCGGTCTATTGTTATTCGTATTTTTCCTACTCCTGCCACTCCAGCTCATAGGCCCCCACGTGGACGGTCTCGCCTTCCTGGATGCCGGCCTTGCGCAGCGCCTGGTCCACGCCCAGCTTCTCCATCAACTTCTGGAAGCGCCGCACGGAGCCGTCATGCTCCCAGAAGGTCATCGCCGCCGAGCGCTCGATGGCCGCGCCGGCGATGCGCCAACTGCCATCCGCCTCGCGCGCGACGGTGAAATGCCTGGGATCCACCTCGGGGCGGTAGACGGGGATCTGCGGCTCCACCTCTTCCAGCACGGGCGTCTCGGCGAGCAGGACGGCGGCCTTCGCCAGCAGCTCGCGCGTGTTCGTGCGCGCCAGCGCGGAGATCGTCATCAGCGTCACCTTCTTCTTCTTGAACCCGGCCTTCAGCTCCTTCAGGCGCGCCTGCACCTCGGGCTGGTCGATCTTGTTGAGGGCCACGATCTGCGGCTTCTTCGCCAGGTTCGGGTCGAACAGCGCCAGCTCCGAATTGATCTGGCTGAAATCGGCCAGCGGATCGGCGGCCAGCCCGTCCAGCAGGTGGATCAGGACGCGCGTGCGCTGGATGTGGCGCAGGAAGTCATGGCCGAGGCCCGCGCCCTGCGCGGCGCCCTCGATCAAGCCGGGGATGTCCGCCAGCACCAGCGTCGTCTCGTCGTCCAACTGCGCCACGCCCAGGTTGGGCTCGAGGGTGGTGAAGGGATAGTCGGCGATCTTCGGCCGGGCGTTGGTCAGCGCGGTCAGCAGGGTGGACTTGCCCGCGTTGGGCACGCCGATCAGGCCGATGTCGGCGATCAGTTTCAGTTCCAGCCGCAGGCGCTTTTCTTCAAAGGGCGCGCCGCGCTCGGCGGTGCGCGGGGCCTGGTTGCGCGAGGTGGCGAAGTGCTGGTTCCCGAGCCCGCCGCGCCCGCCCTTGCAGACGGTCAGTCGCTGGCCGGGCTGGGTCAGGTCGCCCAGCAGGGAGGTCGTTCCCGTCCTCGTCAATGACGAAGATGATGGTGCCGGGCGGGACGGGGATGACGAGGTCGTCGCCGCCGTGGCCGGTCTTCTGCGAGGAGCCGCCGTTGACGCCATCCTGCGCGGCGAACTTCTGGTTCTGGCGAAAGGTCTGGAGCGTATTAAGGGTGGGCCGGACCTCGAAGATGACGTCGCCGCCCTTGCCGCCGTCGCCGCCATCCGGGCCGCCGCGCGGCACGAATTTCTCCCGGCGGAAATGCACCATGCCATCCCCGCCCTTTCCGGAGCGTACCTGGATCTCTACCTGGTCTACAAACATGGGATGATTATAACGCAGCGCCCGCGCAGTAGATTCGGAGGGGCGGTGCGAAGCGGCGCTACCGAGGCGCCTGGCAGCCAAGTCTCCTCGAACGCAAAGGCGCGAAGAGGGAAGAAGAACTCGTTGTAGGAGACCCTAACGGTTTTCCCGGCCTGCGAGGGGACTTGGATTGCAGGACTCCTGTGCCCGGCAGGAGGAACGACCGCGAAGGAAACCGTTAGGGTCTGGAACCTCCTTACGCGCCCCACTCTTTCAGCGTGTTCCTTGCCCGCTCCGCGTATGGCGATTCGATGGCCTCGAAGATCGCCAGCGCCTGCCGGACGAGTTGGACCGCGGCCTCTTTTTCTTCCAAGGCCGAACAATGCCAGCCCCTGATTGAAGAGCGCATTGCCTTCCCCGCGTCCGGTCGCCGATCTCGCGAGTCGATCACCAACGCCTGCTCGTAGAACTCGATGGCCTTGCGCGGCTCGCCCAGGTTCAGATAGGCAATCCCCAGGTTGCCCAGCGCATTGCCTTCCCCGCGCCGGTCGCCGATCTCGCGGGCGATGACCAGCGCCTGCTCGTAGAACTCGATGGCCTTGCGCGGCTCGCCCAGGTCGGCGTAGGCATTCCCCAGGTTGCCCAGAGCAGCCCCTTCCCCGCGCCGGTCGCCGATCTCGCGGGCGATCGACCAAGCGCCTGCTCGTGGTACTCGATGGCCTTGCGCGGCTCGCCCAGGTCGGCGTAGGCATCCCCAGGTTGCCCAGCGCATTCCTTCCCCGCCGGTCGCCGATCTCGCGGCGATGCCAGCGCCTGCTCGTGGAACTCGATGGCCTTGCGCGGCTCGCCCAGGTAGGTAGGCGTCCCCAGGTTGCCAGCGCCCTTCCCGCGCCGGTCGCCGATCTCGCGGGCGATGACCAGCGCCTGCTCGTAGAACTCGATGGCCTTGCGCGGCTCGCCCAGGTCGGCGTAGGCATTCCCCAGGTTGCCGAGCGTAGTCCCTTCCCCGCGCCGGTCGCCGATCTCGCGGATTTCCGTGATAACCGATAGCGCCTGCTCGTAGATACTCGATGGCCTTGCGCGGCTCGCCCAGATTCAGCAGTAGGCCAGCCCCAGGTTGCCGAGATGGACTCCCTTCAGGCTTCCTTGCTCCCCAGCGCCCGCGCCGCGTCCAGCCCCATCTCCAGCCACCCGATCCGTTCCCGCGGGGCCAGGCGCAGGTCCAGGCAATACGGCTCCGGCATCCGGATAGAACATCGCCAGTTCGGCCGCGCGGCCGCCCTCCCCCGCGGCCTGCGCCAGCCATGCCTGCGCCGGCCTGCATGTGCGCCCACTCCGCATCGAACAGCGCCAGCCCCTTCAGGACGTTCTCCCGCCTTCCAGATACAAATCATTCGCGGTCTCCATGACCTGCATGATAGAACTCCGGCATGCGCGAGGCGGCGCGTCTTTCTCCTCCGCCTCTGCCATCTTTCGCCGCGGGCGATACTCCGCCAGCAGGTCGTGCAGGGAATAGCTCGCCGCTCTTCTCGTCGTACTCCAGCAGGCTGTAGCGCTCCAGCTTCCCCAGCAGCGAGACGAGCCGCCTCCTGCTCCACCCCCCACAGCGCCGCGGCCGCTTCCGCCGTGAACGGCGCAGGGAAGACGCCCAGCTTCCTCCAGCGCGACGGCCGGTCCTCCTCCAATTGCAGTGTAACTCAGTTCAAAGGCCGCCTGCACGTCCGGCTCGTCTTCGGGCCAGTTCGGCCTCGTCATGCGACCTCGTGAGCACGGCGCAGGCTGCGTCTTGCGGTCCTGCAATTCCTTCGGCGTATTCGCCCACATCGGCCGGTTGCGGTTGACCTGCAGGAAACTCCCGGCGATGCTTCAAAGCCAGCGGCAGACGCCCGCAGGCCTCGGCGCCAGCGCCTCGGCATGCTCCGCCGATGCGCGGGCAGAGCTCGAGCAGGTAGGCGCGCGCCTCGGCCTCGCTCAGCACGTCCACGCGGTGCGCGTGCAGCCCCGCCACCGGAGAAGGTCACAGCGCGAGGTGACCAGCAGCCCGCAGGAGGCAGGCGGCCGCACGATCTGCTCCGCCGAGCGGGCGTTGTCGAAGAACAGCAGGGCTCGCTTCTCATGCAGGACGCTCTGGTAGGCCGCGGCCAGCCCCGCCTCGTCGTAAGCCCGCAGGTCGGCCTCCGGCTCGAAGGCGAGGATCACGTGCCGCATCACGTCCGACTTGCTCAACGGCTGCGTGGTGCCTTTCAGGTCGAGGAAGATCTGCGCCTCGGGGTACTCGGCCTTGAGCGCGATCGGCGACGACGAGGCCGAGGGCGGTCTTGCCGATGCCGCCCATGCCGGTCAGCCCGGAGATGGCCGCGCCCGTGCCGCCCGCGAAGTCCGCCAGGATCTGCGGCCAGTTCGGCCTCGCGCCCGGTGAAGTCCGCCGGAGGGGAGGGGAGCTGGTGGAGAAGGCTGAAGCCCGGGGGCCGCTTGTGATGGAGGAACGCGCCGGCCTGGCGCGTAAAAGCCTCTTCCACCCTCTTCATGATCACGGCGGATCGGATGTCCGCCAGTGCCTGTACTTTTTCACGAAACTTTTCATCTGCAAGCGCCAGTTCCTCTGTCAGCCATTCGATATAACAATCTGTGACGCCCCATTTGCCTGCTCGTTGGATACATCCTTAAATTCCCCCAGCAGATGACTCCCTTCAGTCACGTTCGGGAAGGCAGGATCGGTCGGATGAGTCATAGAACTTGCCGACGGCATCCCTGACCGCAGCGCGATCGTTCTGACTTCAGGTCAATGAACAAGGCTTTGGAAAGGTCTTGATCCTTATACTGCGCGAGGAACCGTTCCTGCGTATGTTCGAGCGCGGTCGCCATGGCGATGGCCTTGTCGGTGGGCTGGCGCAGTTCTTCGACGAATTTCTTTCCGAGTTTGCCCTCGACAAAATTCTCAAGGATCGCCAGACTGAGTTTTCCCAATTTCTCTGCGAAGGCCATGATCACCTCTACCCTGCCTGCAATTTTCAACCATGCCGAACTTATTCTATTTTAGTAGAGATGGGAGGGAAAATCATTGCAAATCATTGCGAATATCTGGAATGGATTTACACGCGTGGGCGGACCGCAGGAGAGGCGGCGTTGAGACCTACCCCCTCCCAGCCTCCCCCAAATCCACATCAAAGTTTTCAATGAACATTATTATCCGGGTTGGATTTGGTGAAGGTGCCCCGCAGGGGCGGAGGGGGTTGGTTATAATCCCCCTGCCAACGAGGAGCCCGGCCGGGCTTTTTTCATGCCCGCTCACGGATATAATCAGGGCAAGGCGGCTTTCATCATGGACATCCCTCAATCCCCTCTCGCATCGCTGGAGACCTACGACAGCGCCAAACGCGGCCCGGTGGCCGTGGAGGAACTGCGCGGCATCTGGCAGTACCGCGACCTGATCTTCCAGCTCGTGCGCCGCGACGTGGTGGCGCGCTACAAGCGCTCCGTGCTGGGCATCGCCTGGACGATGATCCAGCCGCTGGGCATGATGCTCATCCTGACCATCGTCTTCTCGCAGTTGTTCCACCAGGTGGAGGGCTATCCGATCTACGTGCTGAGCGGCATCATCGCCTGGACCTTCTTCTCGCAGACCACGCTCGCCGCGGTGCGCCAGATGGTCTGGGGCGAGCCGCTGCTGCGGCGCATCTACCTGCCGCGCACCGCCTTCTGCATCTCGGCCATCGGCACCGGGCTGGTGAACCTGGTGCTGTCCTTCGTCCCGCTGCTCCTGATCGCCATCCTGCTGGGCAAGAATCTCCAGCTCTCCATCCTGTTCATCCCCGTCAGCATGCTCATGCTGGCCGCCTTCTCGCTGGGCGTCAGCCTGCTGCTCTCCACCTGGGCGCTGTCCTTCCCCGACGTGGTCGAGATGTACCAGGTCGTCCTGACGGCCTGGATCTACCTGACGCCGGTCTTCTATCCGCGCGCCATCATCACCGACCCGCGCATCCAGACCATGCTGTCCTTCAACCCGATGCTCTATATCGTGGAGGTCTTCCGCGCGCCCATCTATGAGGGACACCTGCCCAACCCGCACACGCTGATCATCGCCTCGGCGGTCTCCCTCGTCACGCTGGCGGCTGGCTGGCTGGCTTTTGCCGCCAAAGCGGACCGCTTCACCTACCAGGCCTGAGGTCAGCGCATGCCTTCCGATGTCGTCCTGCTGGAAAACATCTCCGTCCGCTACCGGGCCCCCGGCGAGCGCATCCGCTCGCTGAAGGAATACGCCATCCGCCTGATGCAGGGGCGCATCCAGTATAAGGAATTCCTGGCGCTCAACGATGTCACCCTGGGCGTGCAGCAGGGCGAGCTGCTCGGGCTGATCGGCGCGAACGGCGCGGGCAAGAGCACGCTGCTCAAGGTGGTCTCGCGGGTGCTGTTCCCCACCGCGGGGCGCGTGCGCATCTGCGGGAGGGTGGCTCCCCTGCTGGAGCTGGGCGCGGGCTTCCACACCGAACTGACCGGGCGCGAGAACATCCTGCTCAACGGCACGCTGCTCGGCCACACCCGCCGCGAGATCGAGGCCAGCATGGATTCCATCCTCGACTTCGCCGCCCTGGACAGTTTCATCGATGCGCCGATGCGCACCTACTCCAGCGGCATGATGGGGCGGCTGGGCTTCGCCGTGGCGACCGCCTGGCAGCCGGAGATCCTGCTGGTGGACGAGGTGCTGTCGGTGGGCGACGAGGCTTTCCGGCGCAAGTGCCTGGCGCGGCTGGAGGGCTACCGTTCCTCCGGCACCACCACCATCCTGGTCTCCCATAACATGGACATCGTGATGAGCATGTGCACGCGCGTCGCCTGGCTGGAACATGGGCGGCTGCGCGGCATGGGCCCGGCGGCCGAGATGGTAGGCCAGTACCGCGCCACGCAGGCAGGTGCAGGTTGAAATTCATCCCGCTGGACATCCCCGACGTGGTGCTGATCGAGCCGCGCGTCTTTCAGGACGCGCGCGGCTTCTTCCTCGAGTCCTTCCGCGCGGACAAGTTCGCCGAGGCGGGCCTCCCCACCGAATTCGTGCAGGATAACCACTCGGGTTCCTTGCAGGGCGTGCTGCGCGGCCTGCATTACCAGATCCGCCAGCCGCAGGGCAAACTGGTGCGCGTGGTCGCCGGGGAGATCTTCGACGTGGCGGTGGACCTGCGCCGCAGTTCTCCGACCTTCGGGCGCTGGGCGGGCGCGGTGCTCTCCGCCGAGCAGAAGAACATGCTCTGGGTGCCGCCGGGCTTCGCCCACGGGTTCTACGTGATGAGCGAATGGGCCGAGCTGTTCTACAAGGCCAGCGATTATTACGCGCCCGCAGTGGGAACGGACCCTCCTGTGGAATGACCCGGCGCTGGGCATCGAGTGGCCGCTGGTGGAGGGGCAGCCGCCGTGCTTTCGGCCAAGGACGCCGCAGGGGCACCTCTCCGCGGCGGAATGTTACGAATGAGGAGGCGAACATGCAAGAACATTCTGGTCACCGGCGGGGCCGGCTTCATCGGCTCCAACTTCGTCCGCTACCTGCTGCAAGCCGAGCCCGCAGGCGCACATCGTGAACCTGGATGCGCTGACCTACGCCGGCAGCCTGGAAAACCTGAAGGATCTGCCCGGCGCGGCCCGGCACACCTTCGTGCAGGGCGATATCTGCGACCGCGCGCTGGTGGATGAGCCTGCTGCGCGAACATCAGATCGACACCATCGTGCATTTCGCCGCCGAGACGCACGTGGACCGCTCCATCACCTCGCCGGAGCCGTTCATCCAGACCAACATGATGGGCACGCTTTACGCTGCTGGAGGCCGCCCGCCAGGTCTGGCTGCGCGAGAACGGCAGGCGCGAGGGCGGTGCGCTTCCATCACGTCTCGACCGACGAGGTCTTTGGCTCGCTCGCACCCGGCGACCCCGCCTGGACCGAGAACACGCCCTACGCGCCGCAACTCGCCCTATTCGGCCTCCAAGGCCTCCAGCGACCACCTGGTGCGCGCCTACGGCCACACCTACGGCCTGCCGGTGACCATCTCCAACTGCTCCAACAACTACGGCCCCTACCAGTTCCCCGAAAAACTGATCCCGCTGATGATCCTGAACGCGCAGGCGGGCAAGCCGCTGCCGGTCTACGGCGACGGGCAGCAGATGCGCGACTGGCTGTACGTGGAGGACCACTGCGAGGCCATCCATGCCATCCTCGAAGCGCGGCCAGCCCGGCGAGACCTATAACATCGGCGGCGGCAACCAGCCGGCCAACCTGGAGATCGTGCAGCACCATCTGCGACATCCTGGACGAGCTGCAGCCCGCACTCGCCACATCGCACCACGCAGCTGATCCACTTCGTGGACCGACCGCCCCGGGCACGACCGGCGCTACGCCATGGACATCACCAAGATCCGCAGCGAACTGGGCTGGCAGCCGCGCCATTCGCTGGCCGACGGCCTGCGCCAAACGGTGGAATGGTATCTGGACGCACCCGGATTGGATGGAAGCCGTCCGCCAGCAGCCGGACTACCGCGACTGGATGGAGACAGAATTACGCGAACCGGGAGGAGACGGATCATGAAAGGCATCATCCTGGCAGGCGGGACGGGGCACGCGCCTGCACCCGCTGACCCTGCCGGTCAGCAAGCAACTGCTGCCGGTGTACGACAAGCCGATGATCTATTACCCGCTCTCGATGCTGATGCTGGCGGGCATCCGCGAGATCCTGGTCATCAGCACGCCCGAGGACCTGCCCGCTCTTCCGCCGCCTGCTGGGCGACGGCGCGCAGTGGGGCGTTTCGTTCTCCTACGCCGAGCAGGCCCAGCCGCGCGGCCTGGCGGATGCCTTCCGCGTCGGCGCGGACTTCATCGACGGCGACCGGCCTGCCTGATCCTGGGCGACAACATCTTCTTCGGCACGGGCCTGCCCGAGAGGATCCGCAGCGCGGCCGCCCTGCACGCAGGGCGCGGTGATCTTTGCCTACCCGGTGCGCGACCCGCAGCGTTACGGCGTGGTGGAGTTCGATGACGGCGGGCAAGGTGCTGAGCCTGGAGGAGAAGCCGAACCAACCCCGCTCGAATTACGCCGTGCCGGGCATCTATTTCTACGACCGCAGGTGGTGGAACTGGCCGCGCACATGACACCCTCGGCGCGCGGCGAGCTGGAGATCACCGACCTGAACCGACCTCTACCTGGAGCGCGGCCAGCTGCAGGTGCAGGTGCTGGGGCGCGGCGTGGCCTGGCTGGATGCCGGCACGCACGAGTCGCTGCTGCAATCGGCGAGCTTCGTCCAGGCGGTGCAGGAACGGCAGGGGTTGATGATCTCCTGCCCGGAGGAGATCGCCTTCGACATGGGCTATATCGATGCGCAGCAGCTGCGCGCCCTGGCTGCGGGCATGGCCGGGAACGAATACGCCGCCTACCTGAAGCGGCTGGCGGAAGAGGCGAAGTAGGGGCGTAGCGTCGCTACGCCCCATCGAAATGGAATGTCATTGCGAGGGCCGCGAAATCCAGCCCCGAAGGGCTGGATGAGCACCCGAAGCAATCTCCTCATATTTGGTAAAGATTGCCACGGTTGCTCAGGGCGCGGATGCGCCCTTCGCGCCCTCGCAATGACACACTTCATTATTGTATAATCTCCTCATCGCAACGGACAGGAGCCGCGCATGGATGCTGTGCAAGGCTTTTTGAGAATGAGATTACCAGCAAACAGCTACTGTTACTGACGAGTTATACACAATCCAGATGAAATGGATGATGTACTTTACGACCTAGAATGAGCAGTTCAACAGTCGGGAAATTTGAAGTTGTTGCCTTCCTAACGAGTATTGCTTGCATTTCTTCATCTATCCAATACTAGAATACTCCAGAGGGCGATTTGAGTTTGTATTGGCGTGGTTCGAAAACGACATAATCGGGGTTATATACTTGTTCTTATCTGTTATCCTGATACCTCTGCCCATCATATTGGCAGCCATATTGATCCTTCGATCCTTCCTGGCATTTTACCGAAAATCTTACGAGCGTTCCTGGCAGTCCTTTGTCTTCGGCATATTAGCCTTGGTAATTACGTGTGTTGTTTTTAGGTTCACCTACCATCCGATTGCGTTTTTACATGGATATGGGACCCGTATTAAATCGGAAATAGATCCGTCCATTGCTCCAGGCCTGGGCGATACGCATTATAAATGCAGAGCCTGCCGAACAGTCTTCTACGACGATAGCTAATCCACCTGGTACCGGATCACTCCACTTCAGAGGCGACTTCGAAATTGCTTAATCCAGATGCATCACAGTCCTATGTTAAGCTTGAAGAAGGTGGCGGATTTTTTGGAGCCTACGGCATTATCGTTGGTAATCCTAAGTTTAGCTGCCAAGATCACGATTATCAAATCATCCCAGGTCTGTGCGCTTCTATTGTCCGCTCAGGTGACCCCTAGCCCCTACTTACAGCGCTATAACCGAGACAATGCCAATTCGTCATGCTCAGGTATGGGTATCCGCCCTCTACCAGGGCTGACGCATTCCTCGCAATGACATATATTAACATGGGGCTCTGCGTAGAGATCCGATGCCGGCGACCCGCGCTTCCAAGCGCTGGTGAAATAGACCCTAAAGGTTTCCTCCGTGCGACATAACGATTGATGGCAAAGCCCCTCGCCTGACAGGCGTCAGGTTGGCAAGGCAAACCTTTAGGGTATCGTTGTTCATGTGTTTCGTGTTCCGCTTTTTCCCTTCGCGTCTTTGCGTCTTTGCGTTAAAAAGTCTTGGGCGGGTCTTCGGAGGGCTGCATCGGTCCGAGCATCCGGACGAGACCCGCCCCTACGCCTCCAATCCTCCATTCTCTTATTATCTGTTCTCTCTTCTTTAGTACAATACGCCCATGGAGCGCAAACGACTCATCCTCATCCTGGCCGCGGCCGGCGCGGTGCTGATCGCCTTCCTCGCCATGGCCTATTTCGGCGCGCGCCTGCTCATCAGCCGGCTCCCCACGCCCACACCCCCGCCCAGGACCATCACCCTGTGTGACCGCGATGCCAGCGGCCTGTGCGTGATCTCCTTCGGCACCAATGCCGACGACGAGATGGTCATCAACCTGCAGCTGGCGGACGAGGAGTTCCCCACCTTCTACGCGCAGGTGGAGAGCCGCGGCGTCACGGCGCGCTTCCGCTGCCAGGCCGTGGAGGAGGACCCCACCACCGGATTTTGCAGCGGCGCGCGCACCCCGCTCGGGGAGCCGCTGGCGCTGCGCCTGTATGCCGCCAAAGATGACGCGCTCCTCGCCACGGGGGACTTCGTGCTGATGGCGCTGGCCTTGCCGACCTTCTCGTCTGCCACGGCGACCGAGGGCCCCGCCCCCACGGAGCCGACGGCCATCGCGCCATCGCCCACCTTCCCCGGCGAAGGCGGCCCCCCCATCCCGACCTTCCCCGCACGGACCCCCGTCCGCACTCCCACGCGCAACTCCCACGCGAACGCCACGCGCACCTCCGTACCCGGTTATCCGTAGTTAAAACCCCTAAAGGTTTCCCATGCAGGCAGGCAAACAGTCAGGCATGGATATCTTGACATCCAGCATCATGGCAGGCGGGAAAAACCTTTAGGGTTTGTTATGTCTATCCTTCAAAACAGCGCCCGCGTGCTCGCCCGGGAGGGAGGCTCTGTCCTCCTCCTGCTGGCCTGGATCGGCTGGGGGACGCTCGTCAGCCTCGCCCTCCTGTCCCGGTTCATCAAGGGCTCCACGCTCAGCGCCCTCGCCCTCGGCGGGTGGCCCGCGCCGCTGGGGATCGCCTCCCTGCTGTTCTTCCTGATCGCGCGGCTGGCCTCCTTCGAGGCCGCGCGCCTCCTCATTCTCCTGCTCGCCCTCGCCGCCGCGGCATGGAGCCTGCGCGCGCTGCGCGGCGCGTCCGCCTCCGCGCTGCTGCCCCTGCTGGCCTTCCTCGCCCTCGCCTTCGTGCGCATCGGCTATGCCGCCGAGCGCGCTGCTGCCGCCCTACTTCGATTCGCCCACGCATTACAGCCTGATCCAGTCCATCCTGAGGATGGAGCACGGCGCGCCGCTCGCCTGGCCCGCGCAGGGCTACTACCACCTCGGCTATCACCTCATCCTCTCGCTGCCCGCCGCGTGGAGCGGAGGCGACCTGGCGCGGCTGATGCTGCTGTTCGGCTCATTGACCCTGGCCGCGCTGCCGCTGCCGGTCTACGCGCTCATCCTGATCATCACGCGCTCGCGCCCCGCCGCCCTCACCGGGGCGGCGCTGGCGGCCTTCGGCTGGTCCATGCCCGCGCATGCGCTGGACTGGGGCAAATATCCCGGGCTGCTGAGCCTGCTGGCCCTCCAGTTCACGCTGGGCGCGGCGCTGCTCGGGCGAGCCGGCCTCCAGCCGGCATCGCCCACTCCGGCGGCGTTGGCCGCCGGAGAGCGGGCGGTCAGGAGCTTCCCGCCACGGATAGGTTCAGGAGGCTCGTGGTTCACTCTAACAGCGCTCACGGGCGAGATCATCCACACGCGCTTCGCCCTGCTCCTCGGCGCGGCGGGCATCGGCTGGCTGCTGGCGCGCCTCAAGCCGCGCCTCCTGGCCCCTCTCGCCATTGCGGTGCTCGCGCTGGAGGGCTTCTTGCTCCTGCGCGACCCATTGCTGCGCGCCGCGCTGGAGCCGTATGTGAACGGGGTAGGGCTGCTCGTCTGCGTGCTGGCGGTGCTCGCGCTGGCCACCCATCCGCGCGAGGGGTTTGCCGCGCTGCTGGGGCTCGCCGTCCTCATCGGGATGATGTTCGTCCCGCTGCCCCTCTACACCGCGCTGCTCGACCGGCCGCTGGTGCAGATGACGCTCTGGCTGCCGCTGGCGCTGCTCGGCGGGATCGGCGCGGCGCGCCTGCCGCGCTGGCATGCCGCGTTCCTCGTCCCGGTCCTGCTGCTCCACGCTCTCGCCACGCAGAGCTTTTCGCCGGCGCCCTGCTGTGAGCTGGCCGGGGCGGACGATGTGGCCGCGCTGGCGTGGATGGCGGACAACCTGCCCGCGGAGGCGCGGGTGGGCATCGCCGTGACCGACGTGAGCCTGAGCGCGAGCGGGACGCTGGTGGATACGCCCGTGGACGGGGGCGCGTGGGTATCGCCGCTGACCGGGCGCGCGGCGATCCCGCTGCCGCATGACCTGAACTTCCAGGACCCTGAAACCCACGCGTTCCTGTGCGCCGAGGGCATCACGCACCTGTATGTGGGCGGCAAGGACTCCAGTTTCGCCTTACCCACCCTCGACTTTCCTACAAGTGGCTATACGCAAGCATTAACCTTGCCTTACGCGCAGGTGATCGCGGTTGTTTCCTGCAGCCCCACGCCCATGTGTTGCCGGTAAGCGAGTGCGGCGGGTGAGGTGGGGCGGCTGCCCTATTGTGAAATCCAGCGCAAACAGGGTAAAATCAAACAAAAAGGAGACCTCCCATGAAAGGGAACGAACAAGGTCATCGCCGTGCTCAACGAATTCCTTGCCGACGAACTGACCGCCATCAGCCAGTACATGGTCCATTCTGAGATGTGCGCCAACTGGGACTACGGCAAACTGCACAAGGCCATCGAGAAGCGCGCCATCGAGGAGATGAAGCACGCCGAGAAGATCATCGCCCGCATCCTGTTCCTGGAAGGCACTCCCATCGTCAGCAATTTGAACAAAATACACATCGGGGAGAGCGTCGAGGCGCAGTTGAAGAATGACCTGGCCGCCGAGGACGGCGCCATTCAGGGCTACAATGATGGCATCGCGTTGTGCATCAAGCTCAAGGACAACGGCTCCCGCCAGTTGATCGATGAGAATCTGGAGGACGAAGAGACCCATCTCGACTGGCTGGAGGCGCAGTTGGACCAGATCGCCCAGATGGGGCTGAAGAATTACCTGCAGGCGCAGGCGGAATAACCGGGAAATAGACGAAGATAATCTTGCCCTCAGCCATACGGCTGGGGGCATTTGTTTCCAGGGGGAATTCTTTAAGGAAGGTATGCGGCGGCCTGCCAGAGGTGTAAAATGGCACGGGCGTTCCGGAACAACAATTCCTGGCTGGTCCTCACCTTCCCTGCCAGTGACCCAGGCGCGTGAACCCCTGATGGCGACTCGTCCTCCAAACCCGAGATAGAGAGGGAATTCGACCATGACCTCCCACCCAAAGCAATCCCCGACCGATGAAATCCAACTCTATCCGCCCAGCTTCCTCGACCGGTTCATGGATTTTATTGAGCGGCGGCCCGTCCCCTACTGGCTCACCTATCTCATCCTTTTTATTGCGCAAAGCGCCCTGGTGCATGTTCTGGCCTGGCTGGACGGATGGCTTCCCGCCTATCGGTTCAGCCCGATCCTGCTTCTCTTTCCGCTCTGGCAGTGGCTGCCGCTGGCCATCATGACCTATTTGGACTCAGCATCCGTGCAGGCGCTGTCCACTTTGAGCCCGCTCCTGGATGCGGATCCAACGGTGTTGAACAGGCTGAAGGCTGAATTCACAAGCATGCCGTCCCGGGGTGTGATCCTGAGCGCTGTGGTCTGGGCCATCGTCTATATCCTCTTAACGCTCGCAAACCTCAACACTTTTTATGTGTCCTACGGGCTGGATACTTTCTATTCTGTGGTGATCGCAGCCGAAGGGCTGATCGCTTACCTGACCGGAAGCGCCATTTACTTTCATTCCCTCCGGCAGCTCTATCTGATCAATCGCACGGTCAAGACGATCAAGAAGTTCAATCTCTTCCGGCTCGATCCGGTCTACGCCTTTTCCCGCGTGACCGCCATCATCGGCATATCGTGGATGGCCATGCTTACTTTCACGCTGCTGCTCTATCCCACCCGACTGGTGAGAGGGGCAACCCTGGCGATCCTGATCTTGCAGGTAGTGCTGGCGATGGCCGCGTTCGTGCTTCCCCTGTGGTTCGTGCATCGCCGCCTGGAAACTCAGAAGCTCAAACTACAGGAAGAATTAAATCTGCAAGTCGAGTCCACCGCGGCGAGGCTGCACCGCAGCCTGGACGAAAATGAACTGGGGCCGGTGACCCAGCTCAAAGACGCCATGCTCGGCCTGGCCGCCGAGCGCGAAGTTTTGAAGGATATCCCCACCTGGCCGTGGCGTTCCGGTACGCTGGCCGGTTTTCTGTCTGCAACCGTTCTGCCGATCGTGCTCTTTATCCTGCAGATCGCCATCGGGAAATTGCTCGGCAATTAACGCCCATTTGGAACTTCTGGAGGTGCCATGCCAAACCCTATTCGAGTGACGCTGGAGATCGGGCCGAAGGGGAAGAAGATCGTGGCGGTGGCAGCGGACTGGCCCGGCCTGGAACGCGGGGCAAAGACCGGCGAGGCTGCCATCGAACGCCTGCTCGCCTACGTTCCACGCTATGCAGCAGTGACGAAGCTGGCCGGGATAAAAGCGGCGTTTGCGGCCACGCCCGTCGCCGAAGTGGTCGAGCGCTATACGGGGACGGGTTCCACCGACTTCTGGGGGATCTCGTTCGCGTTTTCGAGCTTCGACCGGCAAGCCATGTCGGGCAAAGAATTGGAGCGTGAACTGGCATTGATGCAGGCGGCCTGGGCGTTTTTCGACGAGGTGCGTTCCCGCGTGTCGGCTGAGATGCAGAAGGGCCCGCGCGGCGGAGGGCGGGACCGGGACCGCATCGTCCGCCATGTCTTCGGCGCGGAGTCAGAATGGGCGAAGAAACTCGGCGTGATCACGCCTGAGGGGGAGGCGCTGACCGTCAAAGGGGTGAAGGCGTACCGCCAGGCCTATTGCAGCGCCATCCGGGAGCTGCATTCCCAGGGCAAAATGGCCCGCACCTGGCCGCTCCGCTACCTGATCCGGCACACCGCGTTTCACTCGCTCGATCACGCCTGGGAAATGGAAGACAAGGATCTGACCGCCAAATGAGCGGGAGGCCGGGCGCCGCAGCATAAAACCGCGCGGGCTGGCTATTGCTGGTGAGCACGCTGATCTTCATTCAGCCCCCGGTCATGCGGCCGGGGGCAGTTTTATACCTGAGACATCCGCTGTTTAAGCGATATGATAACCCTGCAAATTCCAGAGCCGTTGAATGAAAAATAACCCTGATCTTGAACCGAGCAAAACACATCCAGCGGGGCAGCCGGCTGCACAGGCAACCCCGGCGGCGTATTGGAGCCTCGCGCCCGGGGAACTCCTCGCCGCGCTGCACGCTTCCAGGAGCGGCCTCGACCCGGCGGATGCCGGGCAGCGCCTGAAGCAATACGGGCTGAACACGATTAAAGCCGAGCAGCAGACAACCGCCGTGCGCCTGCTGCTGAGCCAGTTCAAAAGCCCGCTGGTTCTCATCCTCATCTTTGCAGCCATTGTCTCCGGCGTGGTGGGGGAATGGGTGGATGCCAGCATTGTGCTCGCCATCGTGCTTGGCAGCACGATCCTGGGTTTCGTGCAGGAATACAGCGCCAGCAACGCCGTCGAGAAATTACGCTCGCAGATCACGATCAAATCCAACCTGCTGCGCGGCGGCGGGCTGCAGATGCTGCCTTCCGAACAGGTGGTGCCGGGCGATGTGGTGCTGCTCTCCGCGGGCAGCCTGATCCCGGCGGATGGGTTCGTGCTGGAAGCGGATGACTTCTTTGTCAACCAGGCCGTGCTGACCGGTGAAACCTTTCCCGTGGAGAAGAAGCCGGGGACTGTCCCGGCCAATGCCAGCCTGGCGGAGCGGACCAACTGCATCTTTATGGGTACCAACGTCAGCAGCGGAAGCGCGCAGGCGCTGATCGTGCAGACGGGAAAGGCCACGGTGTTCGGCCAGGTGGCCGAGCGGCTGACACTGCGCCCGCCGGAGACCGAGTTTGAACGTGGGATCCGCCGCTTCGGCAACCTGCTCACCCAGGTCATGCTGGTGATGGTGGTCATTGTTCTGGCGGTCAACGTCTTCCTCCACAAGCCGATCATCGACTCGCTTCTTTTTTCGCTGGCGCTGGCGGTGGGCCTGACGCCCGAACTGCTGCCTGCGATTATCAGTGTCACGCTCTCCTTCGGCGCAAGGCAGATGGCCAAACGCGGCGTGATCGTGCGCCGCCTGGCCGCGATCGAGAACTTCGGCAGCATGGACATCCTGTGCACCGACAAGACCGGCACCCTCACCGAGGGAGTTGTCAGCCTCGACGGGGCGCTCGATACGCAGGGGCAGCCCTCCGAGGCCGTTCTGCGCTTGGCCTATCTCAATGCACACTTCCAGACCGGGCTGAACAACCCGCTGGATGATGCGATCCAGGCTGCCGCGCAGAAGGCCGGGCTGGACATCGGCGCCGAGCAAAAGGTGGATGAAATCCCCTACGACTTCGTGCGCAAGCGCCTGAGCATGGTCACTGCCAATGCCCAGGGTGGGCGCACCCTCATCACCAAGGGCGCGCTGGATAACATTTTGAGCGTCTGCACCAGCGTGCAGTCCGGGGATGGAGTCCACCCGCTTGACAGCACCCGGCGGGCGGAGATCGAACAGCGCTACAGCGAATGGAGCGAAAAAGGGTTCCGTGTGCTTGGCCTGGCGACGAAGACGATGGACGAGCAGCTGGAGACCTATTCGCACAGCCACGAAAAGGAGCTCACCTTCGACGGCTTCCTGCTGTTCTTCGATCCTCCAAAAGCCGATGTGCAGCAGGTCATCGTTGAACTGGCCGAGCGCGGGGTGCAGATCAAGATCATCACAGGCGACAACCAGAAGGTGGCCCGCCATGTCGCCGAGGCAGTGAAACTGCCGCTCCAGGGTGTATTAACGGGGAGCCAGCTGAACGATCTGCACGACGAGGCGCTCTGGCACCTGGCCGAACGCACCACCCTGTTCGCAGAAGTGGATCCCAACCAGAAGGAACGCATTATCCTGGCGCTGCGCAAGACCGGGCACGTGGTCGGCTATATGGGCGATGGGATCAACGACGCCCCGGCCCTGCACGCCGCGGACGTGGGCATATCCGTGGACACGGCGGTGGATGTGGCCAAGGACACCGCCGATTTTGTGTTACTCCAAAAGGATCTGGGCATCCTGCGGCAGGGGATTGATGAAGGCCGCGTGACCTTCGCCAACACGCTCAAATACATCCTCACAACCATCAGCGCCAACTTCGGCAACATGTTCAGCATGGCCGGAGCCTCGATATTGCTGCCATTTTTACCCTTGCTCGCCCCGCAAATCCTGCTCAACAACTTCCTCTCCGACATTCCTGCCGTGACCATCGCCAGCGACAATGTGGACCCGGAGATGGTGGCGAAGCCGCATCGCTGGAGCACCGGGTTCATCCGCAACTATATGGTGCTCTTCGGACTGGTCAGCTCGATCTTTGACTACCTGACCTTCGGAACGCTGCTGTTCATCTTCCGCGCTGCTCCCGAAGAATTCCGCACCGGCTGGTTCATCGAGTCGCTGATCACCGAGCTGGTCATCGCCCTGGTGGTGCGGACGCGCCATCTCTTCTTCCGCAGCCGCCCGGGCAGGCTTTTGCTGGCAAGCACGCTGGTCTTCATTGGCATCACCCTCAGCATGCCGTACCTGCCGTTCATCTCGGTGTTCGGCTTTGTCCCCTTGCCCATACCGATGCTTCTGGCCATGCTCGGGCTGACGGCTCTCTACGTCCTGGCCACGGAGGTGACCAAGAAGTTTTTCTTCTCCCGGGCGGAGAATGCGGCTGCCTTCTGAATTTTGCCTATGGGACTTGAACCTGGCTCTCCATGTTGAACTCCCCGGCAAGAAGCCTTTACCCCCGGTCATGCGGCCGGGGGCAATATTTGTTATTTAGCAGCAATCATTGGTCATTCCAAACAGGGTATGATACGGAAAGATCCTGCAACCCAACCTCGCAGGGACCTCTTGAGGGGCCATTTCGTTTAATAGGTGGTTGAGCCGCTCCAGGAGTAAAACCGAATCTTAGAATCAGGGCTTCCAGATGGCTGTTCATCGCCGCCGGATCGTTACCATCCTTCTGACCAAAGGGAACCCGATCATGAATCAAAAAAGATTATTCCTGATAGCCTTCCTGTTGATTTCCATGCTGGCATGCGGCATTCCCGGATTAAATTTACCGGCTGCTGCCCCCGCGAATCCGGTCACGCTTTCGACCATCATTGCGGGGACGGCGGAAGCAGCCGCGGCGCAGACCGCCCTGGCGCAGCCCCCCGCGACCGTCATACCCGCAGAGACCCCTGTCCCCGGGGCAACCGGTACGAGCCTGGAGCAGATCGAAGGCGGATTCACCAGATACAACGATTTCGATGGCGGTTTCGAGGTCACCTTCCCCGCCGGATGGCTGTCGGTCCGCCCAAATGCAGATGAGTTCAACGCCTCACTGGCAAGCGCCGGCGGCAATAGCATGCTGCGCGATCAAATGACAGCCGACCAGGCCGCCTACGAAGACAATTCTGAAAGACTTTATTCGTACATTCTCCGACCCGACATCAAAAAGAATGTCATCTTTGGATTCTCAAAATTGGTCTGGGATCAGGAAGACACGAAACCCCTCGACGACAATGCCCTCAGGGAGTTGGTGCAGGGTTTTGAAACATCGAACGTCATTCCGGGATTTCGGGTGGATACTGCCCAGATCTATGAGAATGCCAATGCAGTGAAGTTAATTGAGATCGGCGGTCGGTTTACGACGGATGATGGGCAGGGAGGAATCATTTCGTTCCGTTCAACCGTCATCTTTTTCAAGCCCACACCCAATTCACTCGCTCGCATTACTTTCTCATTCTTACAGGACTTCAATGCTCAAATCTCACCGGATGTGAAAACCATCATTGGGTCGATCAAGGTGGCCGGTCCGTAGCAGCGATTCAGGCTTCGTGCACCCCCTCCCGCCGTTCCTCGCTGCGATACCGGGTCAAACAGTCGCAAGGCCCCCCGGGCAATCCTCCAGCCGTCTATTTGGAGGAGATGGGCCGGGGCATTGGGGTTTGACTTTGCTCCTCGCCCGGCCTATAATCTACACAGGGAACCGGTTTTTCAACCGGCTGCGGGAAAACAAAGGGGAAAATCACACAACTTTGCTCTCAGGTCTTGCCTGACATTTTCACATTTTGAATTTCTTTTATACGTTTTCGTTTACCGGTGGCTGGTTTGCGCAGTTGCTCCGTTCTATTCGTCGCGCCACATTCGAACGAAGGAGTTTTTCCATGCCGCTTTTCGGACCCCCCAACATTGAAAAAATGACAGCCAGCCGGGATGTCAAAGGATTGATCAAGGTGCTCAAGGGCCAGACCGATCCCCAGCTGCGCGCGCAGGCCGTCCAGGCGCTGATGCAGATCGGAGACGGGCAGGCCATTGAGCCGCTCTACGAGGCGCGGAACGACGACAACCCCGGCGTCCGCGCGCTGGCTGCCATCGCCCTCGGCTACTTTGGGGATGAGCGCGCCGTCGACGGTTTGATCAGCACCCTCTACATCGGCCAGGAGACCAGCGTCAAACTCCTCGGCCTGCTGGGCGGCAGCCAGGCGGTCGGCCCGTTGAGCGAGGTTGTGGATAATTACAAGGCGCCAGACGCTATGAAGTCTGCGGCCATCGAAATGCTGGTGCACATCGGGGATGCGCGGGCGATCCGGCCCCTCGTCCACAGTCTGGTCTTCAGCAATACGGACAGGCCGGCGGTGAACCAGGCGCTGAAATCCTTTGGCGAAGCGGCCATCCCGCCTCTGATGGAAAAACTCGCAAAAGGACAGGATATCTTCAAGGATCGTTGGGAGAGCGTCCGCGAGCCGCTGGAGGGAGCTTTCCTCGTACTTGGTGCGCCGGCGCGTGAGGCGCTGGTCGAATCGCTCGATCAATCTCCGAACTTCGAACTGCTGAAGGACAAAGTCGCCATCCTGAAACAGATGGACTGCGGGCTGGATTTCCCGCAGGCCAACGCCGCAGAGGTGCTCGTCCGCGGGGACAAGGAGGAGATCGCCGCGCTTGGCCCCGAGGCCGAAGGGGTGCTCTCCACGCTCTGGAAAGACGCGGGCGGAGAAAACTGGCTCAACGCGCTGATCCGCATCTGGGGCGCGGAGGCGGGCGACCGGCTCCTCGAAATGCTGCAAGACGGCTCACTGGGCTACACCGCGCAGGACGATGCCATCAAGGCACTCGGCGAGCTCGGCGACGAGCGGGCCATCCCGATCCTGACTTCAGCATATACAACAAAAGGCGGCGCTGGAGGCCTTGAGCCAGTTCAACTGCCCGGAAGCCGTGCAGGCCATCGAAACTCAGTTGGACTTCTCCGTATCCGACTGGATTCGCATCGACGCCGTGGATGCCCTTGCGAAAAAGAACTGGACGCCGCCTGAGTATGGCTGCGCTGGTGGCGCTGAGCAAGTTCAATACCCCGCTTGCGATCCAGGCCCTGGAAGGCGTGCTGGATTTCTCCCGGATGGATTCTTCGCGCATCGCCGCGGCGAAAGCGCTGGCGGGAAGGAACTGGACCCGCCGCGGCGAACAAGGCAGGCGCGGTCTATTACCGACCCCGGCGAGTGGGAGCACTTCGTCGACGCTGGGCGAGGAGGTCACCGCGCCGGTGGTGGAGGAGGTCATCGGGCGTTCCTCCGACCCGAGACGGTGGCGATGCTGGAGAAACTCCCCGACCCCACGCGCGTGTGGACAAATTGATCGAGTGCCTGAAGGATTACGATGAGAAGGTGCGCATCGCGGCCTGCGAGGCACTGGGGGTAAAGGGGGACATGCGCGCGGTGGAGGCGTTGGAGAAGGTGGCAAATTTCGACCCCCACTTCAGCGGCGGCGATTCGGAGCCGTCCAATCCCTGGGCCTACGACCACACCGGCGGCGGGTCCGATTACTGGTCCGAGAAGTCGGACCCGGTCGTCTATCCCGTCCGCGAGGCCGCGCGCCGCGCCATCGAGATGATCAAGCAAAGAGCATGATGGGTTTATCGGGATGGCAGCAAGCTCTGTGGAGCCTGCCATCCTTTTCACCAACCACTATGGAGGTGTGAAATGACCGACTGGTGCCTTGTGGAAACCTTGCGGGAAGTTGCCTACGGAAGCTCGAACAATATCGTCCGCTGGAGAAACGTCCCCAAGATCGTGATCGTCAATGTGCCGGATGAGATCGACCTGACCGAAAACGAACTGCTCCATTTTCTCGAGCGGGACGACGTCCTCGGACCAAACCACACTCTGTACCGCTCCATCGCCGGGGAGGGATTAAGTGGATCCCCGCCCAAATATGCTTTGATCAAACTTGGGGGCGGAATGCCTGACCGGGAAATGAAAAACCATATCACCGAGAACCACGTTTACGAGATGCAGGTCTATGATTGGCTGATCGAAAATTGTTACCAGAAGCATGGCCCATCAATGATGGAATGGTATGACCCAAGAGTCAAAAACCAGTACGAATTCTACAAGCGCTATGACATCCTCCCGCACGATGGATGGAAGTCCTGGGAATATTACCTGAGCACGGAAGAAGCCAAGAAGTAATAAGCCTTGCCACCCGCCGGCATGCCATTGAGTTGATCAAGCAAAAGGCGTAACGACCCTCGATCCCTTTCACGGAGGCATACAATGACCGACTGGTGCCTGATCGAAAACATGCAGACCGTGATGTACGGAAGCAGTGACAATATCGTCTCCTGGTTCAATGTCCCCATCCTGGTGATCCTGAATGTGCCCGAGGAGATCGACCTGACGGCGAACGAATTGCTCCAATTTCTCGAGCGGGAGAGCGGACCAGAGCATAACTATCTGTGCAATAGTGTCGCTCAAGGGGAATTTGGCGGACCCCATCCCAAATATGCCTTGATCCGGCTGGGGGGCGGAATGCCCGACCGGGAGATGAAGTCGCATATCACCGAGGACCACGTGAGCGAAATGAAGGTCTATGATTGGCTGACCGATAATCATTACCAGGAAAATGGCCCATTTATCGTGGACTGGTATGACCCCAGGGTCAAAAATGCGTATGAATTCTACAAGCGCTATGACATCCTCCCACACGATGGATGGAAATTCTGGGAGTATTACCTGGCCGATAATGAAGCCAGGAAGAAATAAGTCCCGCCCTGCCTGTGGCAAGGCGTCTGGATCACAAAAAAAGGAAAACCGCCATGAACGAGACAGTTGTAGAGATCATTCGTTCCTACTCCCAAAAATTCCCTGGCTCCAAGGTGTTCACTTCCCCCGACATCCCCTCCAAAAAACTCAAAAATGCGATCAAGGCCTACGCTCACGAACTCTCCGAAGAGGATGTCCTGTTCTTGATGGATACAACGATCTTTGGAAGTGCAAAAGATGGCCTGCTGATGAATGAGGATACCCTTTACATACATCGCGCATTTGCAGACCGAATGAAAATAGCGATCAAAGATATTCAAAGCATATCCCTTGAAGAAGACGATGCGGCTGAACTTGAGTTAATGGACATCCATGTCAATGATCCCCAGCTTCGAAGTATTGCGATCTTGAACGAAACGGAAGCGCGGTCCTTTGCCCAAATGCTCCAGGAAATTAAGGCCGTGTGGATGCCAGAAGGCGAACTGGTCGTGAAGGTGATCGCCCGGGAATCCCGCATCTCACAGCCGCGGCTGGTGCCGGTCGAGGGCGGCAGGCTCAGGAGATACAGTTTCATTAACCTTCATTTGCGGGGCAAGGAATTGGGAAAGGTCGAAAACTCGAAGGTGGGGTTGTTCAGCCATCCGAAGGTCATGCTCGAAATGCATGACAACAAGGTGTTTGCCCTGACGGAAGGAAAGGATGTCTTTGTCAATGGCGAGCCGCTAAAGCCGCTGATAGAGAAACGCGAGCTGGCCGATCGGGACCGCATCGGCCTGGGAAAAGACACGGACATGGCGGTTTACGAGTACCAGGCGAATGCGGTGACCGCCAAGCAGCTCAGGCACGAGGAGGAGCAAGCCAGTGGGATCGTTCGCTATACAGGCGCAGAGAAACCCGCCGTCGTCGTGAACAAGAAATTCATTATCGACCCGAAAGGGATCAAGGTGACGGATGATCAGGGCGGCAGGCAATTTTCCTGGAATGAATTTGACGAGGTAGCCTGTACCGCCGATTATGATTTCATCTATCAGCCCACCAACAATCTCGGGAATGCCGCCGGGCAGGGAATGGTCATCGGGGCGCAGACCGCAACCAGCACCCTCGAAAGCCAAAAATTGTCGGACCTCCAGGCGTTCTTTCCCGCGCCCCTTTATAAAGTTGAATTTTTCTCTAAAGGGGCTTCCGTGGTAAAGCTTGAGCGGGTTGACCAGCGGGCCTGTACCATGCTTGACGAAGGCATCGATCTTTTTGCCCCGATGGACCTGGTGAAATTTAGGTGATCCCGGCCTGCGGCAAAGCGTAAGCAGTTCCTCATTTAGATGCATTTGCCCTCAGCCGCATGGCTGAGGGCAATTATTTCTGCTTCCCGAATATCTTGTCCCAATCCAGCATCCTTTTCAGATGCTCTACGGGGACCCAGACCTTCGACCGGTCATGCCTTAAAACATGGTATTGTTGTTGGCTGCTTTTTCCGGCACCTCTTGCACAACATCCCAATGCTCTACAATCTTTCCATCTTCCAGCCTGAAGATGTCCACCACAGCCGAGCCTCGGTCGCCGGGTTCCCGGACCAAATGGCTGTGCATGAACACCAAATCGCCTTCTGCAACCATGCGCTTCACGTCAATTCTAAAATTGGGAAAGGCTTTTGTAAAGTAATGTACAAATGCAATAAACGCCTCAGCACCATCCCCTGCTTGAGGGTTATGCTGCCGGTAATTGCTCCCCAGATACTTCGCCAGCCGCGGCCTCCGGCTGATGCTGGACAAAGGCAAGATCATTCCATCCACAGCACAATGGCTTTATTCTTTTCGGTAAGTTCACTCATGAAATCCTCCTCAGCTGCAAAACTTACAGGCCGAATATCTTGTCCCATCCATCCAGCATCCTTCTCAGATTCTCCACGGGGACCTGGCCCTCGGGGACATAGCCCACGAACGAGCGATTGTATTGGTCTTCGGTGCCGTCCGAGAGGTGCCATTCCAGCGGCGCTTTGAACAGGCCGACTGCGGAGGTGGCATTATCGCCGCCGGGCAGCGCGGTCTCGAAGGACAGCACCATCATCCCGTCGGCGGTTTCTCGCCACCTCGGCCACCGTCGCTTCGTGGATCCAGCGCAGCCATTGGTTCTCCACCACCACGCTTTTATCCGGTATGACGGTCATGCGGGTGCGTGTGGTCACAGCGCCGGGCTTGTACACCCAGCCGCCTTCCTTCCCGCTCTTCGTACTGAACCCGGCAGGCAGCAAGCCGACCTTCTGTTTCGTCTCAACCGGCTTTGCGATCTGCCACTCCGACGGGTTCATGGATGAAAAACTGACAAATCGCAGCCACAGGATGCTCGCGCCCTGGGTGTAATCCTTGGCCGAGGTGGGTCGGACGAAATATGCGCCGGGGAATTTGCCTTCATTCTGATTCGCGGTATACCACTGCGGTTTTGCCGCCAACCCGCCGGGCGGAAGCTGCCCGCGGGCGTGCTGGCAGTGCTCCGCGGTTTCGTTGCACACCAGGCGCGAGACGATCAGATCGAGCGTGCGTCCATTTTCTTCGCGCCAGGCGGAATAATCGTAATTCTCCCAGGCATTCAAAATGGTGCGGAGCGCGTAGCTCGCATACGCGTTGCGCTCGTCCACTTCCTGCGGCGTGAGGCTTTCCCAGTTCAGGTCGGTGGCTTCGGTCACGCGCAGGGGCGTGAACCTGACGATCTCCTTCCAGGCCCAGCCCGGGAAAGTGCCTTTCATGGATCGCAAGGTATCCTGCACCTCCGCGGTGGACTTGCTCCAGATCTCGTAGGCATCCTCGGTCTTGCGCATGTCGATCAAACCCTGGCGGCGCGTCTTGGGGCCGCTGGATTTGAGATTGGGCAGGTACCAGCCGATCTTCTCCCGCCATTCCTTTTCCTGTGCTCCAGCCAGTTTGGGCCTGGACCTGGAGGCCAAAGCCGGCGTTTCATAGGCGGCGACCTTTTCCTTGCTCAGGATCTCCACCGTCGCATCGTCCAGGGCCTTGATCTCCTGCTTCGATCCTGGGGGCTCGCAGCCTGACCATCAGATCGCTGGGGTCGGCCCAGCAGCCGTTGCGCGCTGTAGTAGCGCATGCCGGAAAAATGCACGACCATATATTGCAGCCAGAGAGGGAAGCGCCTGGGTTCTTTTTTGAAACGCTGCTGGATCATATCCAGCAGTTCATACTGGTTTTTCCCGGCGATGAGCTTTGCGTATTGCTCGACCTTCCAATGCGCGATATCGCGCGGGGTGACCTGCTGCTCAGGCGGAAAATTCACGAGAAACTCCGCCTCGGGCGTTTTGAAATTCCGGTCACTTTTGGAAAGTTTATACCAGGCCAGTTTGCGCTCTTCGATCTTGTCATAGGTGGCGAGGAAGGCGTTCAGTGTATCCATTTCCTGCTGGGCCATCGGCAGCGTCGTGCTTTCCTTGAATGCCAGTTCCTCCCCTTCGGGGATGTACTTGGGATGCGAGGGATCCATCGCCTCGTGCCTGCGCTTGCGCACCCGGATCCAGTCGCGGATGCTGTTGCGGTGCGGCGCCCAGTAGGCGATGATGCCTTCCACAAAATCGCGCTCGCCGCGGATATCCCTGGGCCAGCTCCCGAACAAAGCCGTGCAGGTTGTTGATCTCCGCCAGCTCCGCCTCGTCGACCGGCTGGAATTTGGAATACGCCGCGCGGGCGTCCTGCCCCAGGAAATAATCGCGCAGCGAGGTGTATTCTTTTAGAGACGCGGCCGCGTTCGCTTCCCAGGCCCTTTTATATTCGGCCACGTCCACTGCCAGGGCGTTGGCATCCTTGTCCTTGTACTGCTTCCAGACATCGATCTCCATGTAAAAGTTGAGGAAGTCGCGCAGCTTGACCTCCCGCATGGGATAGATGGTTTTGCGCAAAAATTCATTTTGCCATTGGAAGTAGGGTGGGGAGACAGCAGAAGGGCTGCCCGGCGAGGCGAAGCGCTTCTTCGATCGCACCTACAGAAGTGCGCGGTAAGGCCAAAACCCCCATCATCAGGGAATAAAACTTCAGGAAGTCACGCCGTGAGATTCCTGGAACGTCCATCTCCCTCTTGCTCGCTGGTTTTCAAGATAAATGATCCCTGAATATTTTATCATGTTAATATGATGAATATTGTCTGATTAGGCTCACATTTGCCTACGGGGAGGGGAGGCAAGGCCGAGGGCGGGAGGGTTTGCCCCCGGCTGTTCGAACGGGGGATTCTATAATTTGTTATATACTCCATAAATTATGGCCTCCCCCAGAGAATCAGGAAAAAGGCAATAAAGTGGGTCATAAGCCATTCGCGCGGTTTGTTGAAGGGATTTGAATAGCAGGTACTACTCACAAATGGAGGTCAGTATGGCTCACTTGATCTACACGGCGAACTTGTCACTCGACGGCTACACCGAGGACAGGGATGGCAAATTTGACTGGACAGCGCCAAGCGAGGAATATTTCAGGTTTATCAGCAACCTCGTACGGGAAGCTGGCACTTATCTCTACGGACGTCGAATGTATGAGGCCATGATGGTTTGGGAAACCGACCCCAACTTGGCTGCCGAGTCTCCACTCAGGCGCGACTTCGCAGAGATCTGGCAAGCAGCCAATAAAATCGTGTACTCCAGGACATTGGAGACTGTATCCACTCGCAAAACACGGCTTGAGCGAAGCCTCGATCCAGAAGCAATTCGACAATTAAAAGAGGCTGTTGAACAGGATATCCTCATCGGTGGTGCTGAGCTTGCTGCCCAGGCCTTTCGATCAGGATTGATCGATGAGTGTCATTTGTTCCTCATGCCGATCATAGTGGGAGGCGGCAAACCATCCCTCCCGGACAATGTTCGATTGGAGCTCGAGCTTTTGGATGAACGCCGCTTTGGCAGTGGCGTGGTTTTCCTCCGTTATCGAACAAGGCAAGGAAGAGCCGCCTAACACAGCGTGCAGCTGACGATTGGTACTCTGCTGTTAAAATAGGAAAGGTTACAAATGGACCGGATCACCTGGCTAAGAGAATTGCGACGGGAATGCAAAGAAGAATATGATCGCGAGGCCCCACTCTACGACGAGATAGGGGGCGTATATAGCAACATTGCACACCAGCGATTCCTCCAGGATTTCCTGGGGTTTCTCCCACAAAATAGCAGGATCCTCGACGCCGCTTGTGGAGCTGGCAGATATTTACCATTTCTTCTCGAGAAGGGGCATTCCGTCACTGCGATCGATCAATCCCAGGGCATGCTTGCACGCGCCAAAGCCAAATTCCCTGCTGTTCAATTCGAGAATATCGGTTTACAGGAAATGGCTTATCGGGACGTTTTTGATGGCGCGATCTGCATGGATGCCATGGAAAATGTTAGCCCCGAAGATTGGCCGCTTGTGCTCAGCAACTTCCACCGGGCGCTTAAACAACATGGTTACCCTCTATTTCACGGTTGAAACCATCGAAATGGCGGATGAGAACGAGATCAAGCAAGCCTTCGAAAGAGCCCGCCAGGCCGGGCTGCCGGTTGTTTATGGAGAGTGGCCTGACGAAGAGGTCTATCATTACCATCCGACCGAGCAGCAGGTGAAGGAGTGGGCCCAACAAGCAGGATTTGAAATTCTCAAAGAAGGGAATGGAGAGATCTATTACTACCATATCCTGGTACGCAAGGTTTGAGGCTCCTCGAAAATGACCAACCGCGCCGAACACCGGCTGTTCGACCGGGAAACCACACCTTAACAAATTGCCCTATGGGTCCCAAAATATTCTGACAACGTACCTTCCGCATAAACGCAGATCAGGCTGATGAAAGGAAGTCTCTACTATGAAAACAGCCAGCGCAATTCCGAGATCGGGCTTCCGCTCGCGGGATCGAACCATGGGAATAGTGGGAGCCTGGACCGCCTTCGTCGTGAATGAGGCCTACGCGATCACCTCAGGGCTCGGCTATCTCTCGGTCAAGGCCCCCTCGGATCCGATCAGCGATCCGTACCTCTCCATCATGTCTTTGCTGATCGTCCTGATGGCGCCTTTCCTCGTCATCACGATGGTGGCCGTTCATAGCTACGCGGCGGCCGAGCACAAGCTCTACAGTCTGGCGGCGCTTGCCTTCATGATCCTTCTTGCAGGCATCACCTCCAGCGTTAATTTCGCCCTGTTCGTCGTCGCCCGCCAGCCCACCCCTGCACCCGCGCTGTGGGTTGCGTCCTTCATCGCTTCCGGATGGCCGCCACTGCCGCAAGTCATGGACTTCTTTGCCTGGGATTGGTTCTTCGGGCTTTCCATGCTGATCGCGGCCCCTGTGTTTCGGGGAAGCAGGCTGGCGAACGCGGTGCGCGCGCTGATGTTCCTCACCGCTTTCCTGTGTATCCTGGGACTGGTCTGGCTCCCATTTTCACCTTCCCAGGCCACCCTGATCGGAATTCTTGGATGGGGGGTAGCCGGCCCGATTGTGTTCCTGCTGCTGGCGAACCTCTTCACCCGCATCCAGCCCGACCGCTGGCCTGACCCCGGCGGCCTGACACAGCCTGCTGCGCGGCGGGGTTCCCCTCAAGGGGGCCTCCGCGACATGCCGGGGGTTTTGCTGGAAACTGGCACGTATTGTTAACCATTGTCACTCTATATAGTCCATCAGGAGCCCCATGACGACAGGTAACTTCTCAACCACTACCATTGGCTGGACGGCGATCGCCACAGGAGTCTCGGCCATCCTTGCGGTGGTATTCCTCACCCTGATGTATACGGTGAGCATGTCCTTTGGCAAGGTCAATGACGTGTTCAACAGCGTCATCGGGATCTCCAGCCTGATCCTGGCGTGGATGTTATATGCGGAACTGCATGCCAGGTCACCCTGGATGAGCCGGATTGCGCTCCTGCTGGCGCTGGTTGGCGCGGTCTTCACCATCATCGGATCGGTTCTGATCATTTATGGCTTCACAGACTTTGTCCTGGCCGGTTGGTTTACAGGGATCGGGAACGCCTTGATCGGCTTATGGCTGGTGGCATTTTGCTATTCACAGCTGAGCGGCAATACATTGCCTCACAACCAGGTCATTTTCGGACTTGTGGTCGGGGGATTCATGGCGATCGGTCTGATCGGTATTCCAGGGATACTCGCCAGAATCGACAGCATAGAGTCCATGCCGTGGTATCTTTATATTGCGTTTTTTGGGTATCTTGGAACCTATATCCTGTATCCCATTTGGGCCATCTGGTTCGGGCGAACCGTTATTAAATGAAGCAGCCATAAAGGAGTAATCGCATGAGCCACCCCGGTGGAGGTGGTCTGACTCCTCTTTCTTGCGTGTACTTTGCTGCTCGTCCTACCAATCTCATGCTCACAATGGCGGTGCTGGGATGACGATCCGTGAATGGAAGCGCGCATCGAGAAACTGGAAGGCGGCAAGGCGGCAAGCCCGGACCAGACCCCATGATCGGGAGGCCGCAAGCCTGGCGGTGGATGCCCTGGGCCTGGTCGGCGGCGTGGCTGCTGACCGGCGTGGGCATGGCCGTCTCGGATGTCTTCTCGTCACCCACCCGGAGCCTCGTCCCCTATTTCGTCTTGAGCGCGCTGGGCTGGGCTCGCGGCGGGCATCGTCACGGCGAGCGCAGCGAGCGGAGCGAGTGCCTCCCGCGCGGAGTCCGGTATGGCCCTCGGCTGGAGCCTCGGACTCGCCGCCTGGGTGGTTGCGTACCTGGCTGCCGCCTTGCTCGGCTTCGTCTGGATGCGGACCTGGGACCTGGGGATCCTCGGCCCTCCCGCGGCGTTCGGGGTCGCGGGCGCTATCGGCGGCCTGTTCAGCTCCACGCGCCCTGGCAGAACGAGCCTGGCCTCGGCGGCGCTGCTGGGATTGGCCTTCCTGCTCTTCGCGGCGATCGGCTTCTATGCCGGAGCGATCCTGGGCTATCTGTACTCCCCCATCGCGCGGCTGGTGGGGGACGTCGCGGCCAAGCCTGTGATCTGGGGGTTGCCCCTGGCCTTGTGCGGATTGGGAGCCGGGTTCGCTGCGCGGCGCATCCTGGGCGGCAAATACACTCCAGGACAAGATGAAGTCAAAACCAACAGGGGTTGAATATCGTAGATACCTGTGATGAAATTTCCACGGCAGAAGGCCCTCCTTCTGCGCGCAGATTGGATGTCCACAGGGAGAAAAATTCCGGCAGCACTGATCCCGCAAGGAGACCCTATGGCAGTGGAATGGATAGATTCATTGGAAAACATAGACTGGGAAGAACTCTCCCGACTATATCTTGCCGCCCCGCTGGGACACGAATCCCCTTCCGATTTGAAGGTGGCTTTCTCCAACAGCATGTTCAAGTGTTTTGCGTATGATTCTGGAAGACTGGTAGCCGTTGGGCGAGCGCTGGCAGATGGGAAAGATTGCTCCTATATTTCTGGGGTGGCAGTTCATCCAGACCATCAGGGAATGGGTCTTGGCAAGGAAGTCGTGACCCGGCTCATCGCGCTCTCGAAGGGGCATAAGAAAATCATTCTCTACGCTGCCGTGGGGAAAGAGCCATTTTATCGAAAGCTCGGCTTCAAGCGCATGGCAACAGCCATGGCAATATTTGAGGATCAAGATCAAGCCCTGGAGAGTGGTCTCCTTATAAATGAATCATGATCCGTCTGACCCGATCTAAGTTCTGAAAAACCAAAGGCGTGTTGGCCGGGTATATACACAATGTAGTCATTGCGAGGAGGTGGAGAATGACGAAAAGCCAGGCGTTCGAAGCGGCCGTGGCTGTGCCTGTTCGCAGCAGGCGGGTTCTTGATTGGCAGCGCTGGGCGCCCTACGCGGCGGTGGCCTGGTCGCTCGTCTACGCCGCGCTGGGGATCATCTGGGCGGCGGGCGGGCGCGGCTTCCCATTCCCCTCCGAAAGCGTGTCGGACCCTTTGGGGCCGCTGCTGGGACGGTTCGGCCCGGGCGTGATCTGGACCGTCGTGATGCTGGCGGGGCTGCCCGCCGCGGCGCTGGGAGTCGCCATGCTGCGCGGGGTGCGAGGCAGGGCGCTCCGGCCTGTGCTCATCACCGCCGGAGCCCTGCTTGCCGGGGTTCTCCTGCTGCTCATGACCTCCCTCGACCTGCTGGTCAAGTTGGGTTATCTCCCCTATTCCCTCATCGGTCTCATCAAGGGCGCGGCGTTCGGCCAGTCCTACTTTGAGTCCTTGACCCAATGGGCGACGCTGCACCAGCTGCTGTGCCTGATCGGCGGGTTTCTCTGGCTGGGGGCCACCGTCTGCTACGCCCGCCGGAGCGCGGACGCCTGCCTGTATTGCGGCCGCCGGGACGGCCCGGAGGGCTGGCGGAGTCCGGATCAGGCCGCGCGCTGGGGCCGCATCGCCGTGATGGTGGCGCTGGTGGCGCCGGTCTTCTATGCCTTCACCCGTTACGCCTGGGCGCTGGGCATCCCGCTGGGCATGACCGAGGAATACCTGCGCCAGGGTCAGGAGCGGGGGACGTGGATCTCGGGACTCTTCCTGGCGACCTTCGGCCTGGTGGGAGCGGCGCTCATGCTCGGTTTGGTGCAGCGCTGGGGAGAGGTCTTCCCGCGCTGGATGATCGGCCTGGCTGGACGCCGGGTGCCCATCGCGCTGGCCGTGATCCCGGCCGCGCTCGCCGCGGTGCTGCTGATCGTGGGCGGCGCCGGGATATGGTCCGCCTTACCTCGGATGGCCGCTACGTTGGCATCCAGCGGGGCAAAGGGGTCCGAGATCATCAGCGGGATCCTCTTCCAGCTCGGTCCCACCCTGCTGTTCCCGGTCTGGGGCGCAGCGCTTGCGGTGGCGGCGTTGGGCTACTATTTCCGGCGGCGCGGCGTGTGCAGGGTCTGCGGCCGCGGCGCATCCGCCGGGATCGAAAGGCCATGATCTTTTATATGGGATAATATCCCTTATGAAATCGCATGATCTTTTATATGGGATAATATCCCTAATAAAATCGAATGGATCCGGATTCGCCAGGGGGTGAACGGGATGGGCCGGGTCGGCGCTGGCGCGGGGGGTCTTCGAGGCCGAGGATATGGAATTGACCGCGGCGGTTTCCCGCAGGAGCGCCGGGAAGGCGCTGGGGGATGCCATCGGCGTGCAAGGGCTGAACGCGCCCATCTACGCGACCGCCGAAGAAGCGCTGCGGACCGGCCCGGATGTGTTTGTGGAATTCACCAAACCCGAGGCGGCCAGGGCGCATGTCCTGGCGGCGCTTCGCAGCGGCGCGCATGTCGTCATCGGCACATCGGGCTTGAGCCGCGAGGATTATGACGAGATCCATGCGACCGCGCTGGATGCCCGGCGCGGGGTGCTGGCGGCGGGGAACTTCTCGCTCACCGCGGTGCTGCTGCTGAAATTCGCAGAGATGGCCGCGCAGTATATCCCCCACTGGGAGATCATTGACTACGCCCACGCGGGCAAGAAGGACGCTCCCAGCGGCACCGCCCGCGAGCTGGCCGACCGCCTCTCCCACGTACAGGCCGCGGAACCGGAAGTCCCGCTGGAGGAAACAGTCGGTCCAAAGGAGAGCCGCGGCGCACGCTTGCAGGGGACCCAGGTACATTCGGTGCGACTGCCGGGGTACGTCATTTCTGTGGATGCGATCTTCGGGCTGCCCGACGAGAAGTTGATCCTGCGGCACGAGTCCGGGTCGAGCGCAGAGCCGTATGTGGGCGGCGCGCTGTTAGCCATCCGGGAAGTCGGCAAGCTAACCGGCCTGCACCGCGGGCTGGACCGCGTGATGAAGTTTGAGGCATGAGCGTGAAAGGAGTCACATCCCATGAGCAACGGTATAGGTCTGTTAGCGGAAATGGTGATCATGTTGGCTGTCCCGGCTCTTCTCCTCGGAACACCAGTTGTCTTGATTTTAGTGGGTTACATTATCTTTCAACGCTTTCGAACGCTCGAAGCGCGCATCCTGAAACTGGAAGCCGGACAGAATGCAATCCCGGACAAGACGGACTAAGGCGTAAGCAGCGCGAAGGATGCCCGGTCCGGCCTGCATCCATGCGAACAAAGGGATCCCCCTGTGAAAATTTTGCTCATCGGTAAGAACGGTCAACTGGGCTGGGAACTGGCGCGCAGCCTGCCCGCGCTGGGCGAGGTGGTCAGCGTGGACTACCCCGAGATCGACCTGGCAAAACCGGAACCGCTGCGCAGGCTGGTGCGCGAGACGGCCCCCGAGGTCATCGTGAACGCCGCGGCCTACACCGCCGTGGACCAGGCGGAGCGCGACCGCGACCTGGCCTATGCGATCAACGCGGGCGGCCCAATGGCGCTGGCGGAGGAGGGCGCGCGCGCTGGGCGCGGCGCTGCTCCACTATTCCACCGATTACGTCTTCGACGGGACCAAGGGCAAGCCTTATAAGGAAAAGGACCTCACCGGGCCGCTGAACGTCTACGGCCTGAGCAAACTGGCGGGCGAGCAGGCCATCCAGGCGGCGGGCGGCGACAGCCTCATCCTGCGCACCGCCTGGGTCTACAGCCTGCGCCAGGGCGGCTTCGTGACCAAGGTGCTGGAATGGGCGCGCAAGAATCCCGAGCTGCGCGTGGTGGACGACCAGGTCTCCAACCCCACCTGGGCGCGCTCGCTGGCGGTGGCGACCACGCGCATCCTGAAGCGCGGGCGGGACTACCTCGCGGCGCACAAGGGACTGTATCACTGCGCGGGAGGCGGCCGCGCCAGCCGCTACGAGTGGGCGAAGGCCATCCTGGAACTGGACCCGCGCCGCGCCGAGCAGACCGCGCGCCAGCTGCTCCCCGCGCGCACCGAGGACTTCCCCATGCCCGCCGCGCGCCCGCTCTTCTCCGCGCTGGACTGCTCGCGCTTCGAGAAGGAGTTCGGGCTCAAGCTGCCGCCGTGGAGGGATGCCCTCAAGAGCGCCATGCGCGAGGGGTGAGGGGCCTGTTTTGCAGACCTGACAGGTCTCAGGGATAGGACCCGATACGCAAATCTTCCCCGAAGACCTGTCAGGTCTATTGACCGGAGGCTGCGCTACGGGAGGGTGTGAGGGATGAATTGCCCCTACAGCGGCTTCTGGACAAATCCCCCTCCCTCGTGTAGAATAGAGCGCTGTCGAAATTTTCTGGAGGAAGTCCCTTGGCTAACATCAAGTCTCAGATCAAACGCAACCGCACCAACGAGAAGAAGCGCCTGCGCAACCGCACGTTCCGCGGCGCGGCTCGCACCGCAGTCGCCCAGGCGCGCGCTTCTTTTGAAGAAGGCGCTCCCGAAACGAAGGAAGCCGTCATCAAGGCCATCAGCCTGATCGATAAGGCCGCCGAGAAGGGCGTGCTGCACGCCAACAACGCCTCCCGGCGCAAGGGCCGCCTGATGAAGCGGCTGGCCGCCTTCACCCCCACCGCTCCCGTCGCAGAGCCGGAGCCCGTGGAAGAGGTGAAGGGCAAGAAGGCCCCCGCCAAAAAGGCCGAAAAGAAGACCGAGAAGAAGTAAGACGGAAGTCCCGTCCGGAAAGCCCAGACCCCGCCGAAAAAAGGCGGGGTTTTTGTTTTCACAATAGATTCGCGGATGGACACAGATGGGACGGATTTTCGCGGATCGTTCCAAAAGGTTTTTATCCGCGGGAATCCGCAAAATCCGCGAGAATCCGCGTTCCATTGTTATAATCCCTCCCAATGTTCAAATCCATTCAGCAAACCGCCGAAGAAAAGATCCAGGCCTACGCCGCGCAGAACGGCATCGCCCTGCCCGCGCTCAAGTGGTCGCCCATCCCCTTCTCGGGCGAGTGGGGCACCTCCACCTCGCTGTTCCAGGCCGCCGCGGACGAGGCGCGCACCGGCAAGGGGAAGGGCATCCCTGTTCCGCAGCGCGCCCAGCAGATCGCCGAGGAGGCACGGCGAGTTCCTGAAGGACCTGCCCGGCGTCAGTCATGTGGAGGCGGTCAAGGGCTACCTCAACATCTACTTCGAGACCGCGGAGTTCGCCCGGCGCGCGGTGGATGACGTGCTGGCCCAGGGCGCGGGTTACGGCAAGGGCGCGCCCAAAGAGGGCCGCGTGATGATCGAGTACGCCCAGCCCAACACGCACCACTCCTTCCACATCGGGCACGTGCGCACCGCGCTGCTCGGCGAGTCGCTGGCGCGCATCATGCAGTTCGACGGCTTCGAGACCATCCGCGCCTCCTACCCCGGCGACATCGGCCTGGGCGTCATCACCACCGTGTGGGCCTACGAGCGCTTCCACAAGGGGCAGGAACCCGAGGGCGTGCACACGCGCGGCCAGTGGCTGCAAAAGATCTACGCCGAGGCCGTCGCCATGCTCGAACCGAAGGAAGGCGAGACCGCCGCGGAAAAGGCGCAGCGCGAGGCCTGGGACCTCGAGCGGCGCGAGATGTACCGCAAGTGGGACGCGCACGACCCGCCGGTGCGCGACCTCTGGCTGCGCACCCGCGAGTGGAGCCTGGAGGAATTGCGCGATATCTTCGTCATGCTCGGCATTAAGATGGACGTGTGGTTCTACGAGAGCGAGGCCGACGAGCCCTCCAAGGAGATCGTGGACGAGCTGATCACCCGCGGCATCGCCGTGGACGAGCGCCCCGAGGGCCCGGTCATCGTCAAGATCGATGAGAAGCTGGGGCTGAAGAAGGAGAAGTACCGCACCGCGGTCATCCTGCGCAGCGACGGCACGAGCCTTTATCTGACCAAGGACCTCGCGCTGGCGAAGATCAAGTTCGAGAAGTACAACGTGGACCGCTCCATCTACGTGGTGGACTTCCGCCAGGACCTGCACTTCCAGCAGGTCTTCAAGATCCTCGAACTGTGGGGCTTCCCGCAGGCCGCCAACTGCTATCACCTCTCCTACGGATTCATCACCCTGCCCGAGGGAGCCATGTCGGCGCGCAAGGGCCGCGTGGTGTTCTTCAAGGATGTGGCCGATGAGGCCGTGCGCCGCGTGCTGGCGCTGGAGACGGAGAAGAGCGGCGACATCCCCGCGGGCGAGCGCGAGAAGATCGCCTCGCAGGTGGGGCTGGGCGCGCTGGCCTATTCCATCCTGGCGGTGGACAACCGCAAGGACATCGTTTTCCAGATGGACGAGGCGCTGTCCTTCGATGGGCGCACCGGGCCGTACATCCAGAACGCGCACGTGCGCGCCAGCAGCATCCTGAAGAAAGCCGGGATGAAGGCCTCCGAGCTGGGGCCGGCGGGTTTTGGTTTTGCATTGACCCCGCAGGAGACGGAGCTGATCGAGCGGATCGCCCGATGTTCCCGATGGCGGTGGAGCAGGCGGCAGCGGAATACCGCCCGCAGGTCATGGCGGCCTATGCCTACGACCTGGCGAATGCCTTTCACTCGTTCTACCATGCCGTGCCGGTGATCCAGTCGGAGGACAGCGGGCAGAGGCTGGCGCGCCTGAGGCTGGTGGCCGCCGCGCGGCAGGTCATCGCCAACGCCCTGCGCCTGCTGACCGTGGACGCCCCCGAGGTGATGTAGATTCTATTAATTGTGGAGGTGGGTCACTTTTGCACCTGTCAGGGCCGGTCACAAGGGAGTATCATGAATAATAGTTTAAGGAGCCGCGTATGAATGCATCCACCCGCACGACACGTGAATGTTCGCTCGAGGACCTGCAGCCGGATATGGTCGCTGCGGTCCGCAAGCATGTGGAGCTGTACAAGATGGGGGACATGGAATCCAGTATCCAGATGTGCTGTGAGACGATCTCCTCGGAGAAAAAGAAGGGGTTATTCAGCAGCAGCCTGGAGAAGACCATCACCGGGACGCTGCTCATGCCGGAGTGGCTGATCGTTGTGGTGAAAAAAGGCGACGAAGAACCGGTGGTCATCTCCGGCCACCCGAGAAATCTCCAGGCGCACAACTTCGAAGACTCGGCGATGTTCAAGATCAACCCGGATGCGGGCCTCAACATCACCGGGCGCTACAGTGATGTGACCCGGCAGGGCATGGTCTTTATCGGCCTGGGGCCGGAGCCTGCCGCGCAAAAGTTCCGCAAGGCTGTGATCGAGGCCATCCAAAAATCTTCGCATTGAGCGCCCGCTCTTTTCTCTGAACCTTGAGACCGGCTGAGGCCTGCCTTCCCATTAGTGCTACAATAATCTTGAGAGGGTTGTTTGTAACAAGGGGGCAACTCACCGGTTTTCTTTCCCTCCCAGAAAACGGAGTTCGGCATGGAGAAGAAGAATCCATTGCTTGCGGGCCTGCTGAACATGCTTGTACCCGGCGCGGGTTATTTGTATATTGACAATGACCGGGGGCGTTTCTTCAAGACTCTCATGATCGGGATCGCAGCCATCGCCGTGCTGCTGTGGCTTGGAAACACCATCGAGCACAGCCCAGGCTATGCCCTTCCGCAGGGTCTGTGCATGGGTACCCTTTTGCTGATCGTGCTTGTGCCGTTATACCTGATGGGCCAGAATGCCGCCAACCGGCATAATATGGTGACGGACAACGCCGCCATCTACAATGCAAGGCAGAAAGGCACCGATCAAGCCCAGCTCGATAGAAATCAGGAATTGCGCGACAAGGGTTTGATCTCTAAACAGGAATACGACAGCCGGAAGGGCGAAATTGATTCAAAGGACTAAGGTGCGGCAGGTCATCGCCAATGCCCTGTGCCTGCTGACCGTCGAAGCGCCCGAGGTGATGTAGATATTTGTAGGGACGAAGCGCCCCTATACGCGCTGTTGTATAATTAATTCATGGCCCGGCTGTCCCACCTTGATGAGATCATGAACAAACTGCGTGAGCAAATCCCCTTGCTCACCAGGGAATATCAGGTTGCCACCCTGGAGCTATTTGGTTCCTATGCGCGTCACGAGGAACGCAAGGGCAGCGACCTGGACATTCTGGTCACCTTCCATCGTACGCCCAGCCTGCTTAAATTCATCCGGCTTGAGAATTACCTCTCAGACCTGCTGGGAGTGCAGGTGGACCTGGTGATGAAGGACTCACTGAAGCCAATGATCGGGAGGCAGATCCTTCGGGAAGCCATTCCGGTATGAACCGCGTTTATGACGATTCCCTGCGTGATATGCTTGAAAATGCCCTCCGGGCAATACAATTTGTGGAGGGGATGGATTTTGAGGCTTTCGCAAAGGACGAGAAAACGATCTACGCCGTGGTACGGGCTATCGAACTCATCGGTGAAGCGGCTCGTGGCATACCCGAAAATATCCGTGCCAAATATCCGGGGATTCCATGGCGCGATGTGGCGGCTATGCGGAATAAACTCGTCCACAATTATTTTGGAGTAAATCTCGAGGTCGTTTGGCAGACCATCCATGAAGACCTTCCCTTGTTGATCTCTGTCCTTCAAAAGACAATCAAATAGGCAGGAGGGTCTCTGACCGTCGAAGCGCCCGAGGTGATGTAAGTCGAGGCGCGTAGGGGCGGGCTTTCACCCACGCAACAAAGAGGTGAGCAGGATTTCCTGCTCACCTCTTTGTTTCTGCCTGTTCATGGCTGTCATGCCGGATCAGGGCTTGTAATCCGACATCGGCGGGGTGTGGAACGACAGGTCGGGCGTGGGCGAGGGCCGGTAGGAGGTCATCGGGGGCGTGTGGAAGGACTGTCCACGGGCCGGTAACTCGTCATGGGCGGGGTGTGGAAGGAGCGGTCCACGGGCCGGTAGCTGGACATGGGAGGCGTGTGGAAGGAGTTGTCCACAGGCTTGTAGTCTGACATCGGCGGCGTGTGGAACGATTTGTCCACGGGCCGGTAGCTGGACATCGGGGGCGTGTGGAAGGACAAGTCGAGGTCCGGGCCGCTGCTCGCCCTGACGAGGTCCTGTACATTAAGGGCGGCGATCACCACGATCACAGCGATCAGAACCAAACCGATAAAGCGTTTTGTAGTCATTTTCATTTCCTTTCTGTCTTGTTTGAACCTGCCCCCAGTTTAGCCTCCGGTCTGCTGCAAAACTTGCCAAAATTCCCCGGAAATTCCCCAAAACCAGCCTGCCTCCGGTATACTTGCGGAGCAAATCTCCCCCGCCTTCATCGAAAAAACATAAGGAACACCTTGGGCAATCCTGCCGTCTCTCCGGAGAAATTCTCCACCTTTGGCGACCTGCTCAAATACCTGCGCCGGCGCGAAGAGCTTACCCAGCGCGAGCTCGCCATCCAGGTCGGCTACAGCGATACGCAGATCAGCCGCATTGAGCAAAACCAGCGCGTGCCCGACGACGCCACGCTGCAGGCTTTGTTCGTCCCCGCCCTGCACATCGAGCGGGAGGCGGATTGGGTGGCGCGTCTGCTGGAGCTGGCGCGGGAAGCTCGCTCAGGCGAGCGGACCGAAGCGGAGGCGGCAGAGAGGCCTTCCTCCAAAAATAACCTGCCGGCTGCGCTGACGACCTTCATCGGGCGGGAAAAAGAACAGGCCGAGATCATCCAGGCGATC
Source organism: uncultured Chloroflexia bacterium (assembly GCA_963809585.1). Taxonomy (GTDB): domain Bacteria; phylum Chloroflexota; class Anaerolineae; order Anaerolineales; family Villigracilaceae; genus JACPVF01. Next base: position 83,567 of record CAWEKL010000007.1, read on the forward strand.
CGGGCGCACCGCCTGGTGACGCTGACCGGCTCCGGCGGGATCGGGAAGACGCGCCTCTCGCTTCAGGTGGGCGGGCAGGTCCTGGGCGAATTCCCGAACGGGGTCTGGCTGGTGGAGCTGGCACCGCTCAGCGATCCCGGCCTCCTGGCGCAAACGGTGGCATCCGTGCTGGGGATCGTCACACAGTCCACCAGCCTCCCGCCCGCGCAATTGCTGACCCACTACCTGCGGGAAAGAACGGCGCTGCTGATCCTCGACAACTGCGAGCATCTGCTGGATGCCTGCGCCTCGCTGGCCGATACGCTGCTCAAGGATTGCCCCTCCTTGAAGATCCTGGCGACCAGCCGCGAACCGCTGGGCATTCTGGGAGAGGTGCAGTACCGCCTCCCCTCGCTTACCTTGCCCGGCCATCCGCAAACGATCGAACAGGTCAGGGAGTATGAATCCATGCGCCTGTTCGAAGCGCGCGCCGGGCTGGCGCAATCCGATTTCCGATTGACGATGGAGAACGCCGCCTCCGTCGCCCAGATCTGCTCACGCCTCGATGGCATCCCTCTGGCGATCGAACTGGCGGCGGCGCGCGTCAATGTCTTCTCCACGGAGCAGATCGCCGCGCGGCTGGATGACCGCTTCCACCTGCTCACCGCCGGGAGCCGCACCGCCCTGCCGCGCCAGCACACCCTGCCGCGCTTCCATCGACTGGTCCTGGAACCTGATCTCCGACCCCGAGCGCGCGCTGCTGCGGCGGCTGACGGTCTTCGCCGGCGGCTGGACGCTGGAGGCCGCCGAAGCGGTATGCAGCGGCGGGGACATCCAGCCCGCGCAGGTCACCGGACTGCTCGCCGGGCTGGTGGCGAAGTCGCTGGTAATGGCCAGCCGCCAGCCGGGGCGCGAGCGGCGCTTCCGCCTGCACGAAACGATCCTCCAGTACGCGCAGGAAAAACGGGACGAGGCGGGCGAAGCGGCGGGCCTGCGCGGCCGGCATTTGAACTATTACCTGGAGCTCTCGCGCCAGGCGCAAACCGCCATTTACGGCCCGAACCAGGTCGAATGGTTCGACCGTCTCAATGCGGAGCGAGGCAACCTGCGCGCCGCGCTGGAGCATGCCTCCCATGCAGACCTGGAAGCGGGGATGGTTCTCTCCTCAGCATTGTTTGAGTTCTGGAGGTTGTTCGACCTGCGTGAAGGGCTGGATTGGGCCACGAAATTGGTCCAAAACCCGGAGTCGCAAAACTACCCGCACGCACGCGCCAGGGCAAGGATGGTGCAGGGGAACATCCTCTGGAACATGCAGCAGTTCGAGGCCGCCCGCGCCATCTGCGAGGAGTGCCTGGAGATCTTCCGCGCCCTCGGCGATTGGGAGGGGGAATACGATGCCCTGGGGACAATGGGAGCCGTACTGCAATTCCTGGAAGGGATGGAGAAAAAATCCGAGTGGCAATTGCAGGCGCTCGCCCTGGCCCGCTCCAAGGGGGATAAATTGAGGCAGGGGGCGGCGCTCTCGTACCTGGGCTGGGACCAGCGCGATGCCGCGCAGGGCCGCGCCTACTGGGAGGAGGCCATTCCGCTCTTACGGGAGACGGGCGGCTGGCGGCTGCTGGCTGAAACCCTGGGTATATTTGGCTACACGATACTCTCCAAAGACAATATCGAGGAGGCCGAACGCCTGTTGGACGAAGCCCATGAGGTCAATCAAAAGATCCATAACCGGGAAATGGAATTCGTCCTGACCGGCAAAAGCCACCTGTGCCTGCTGCGCGGCGAGTTTACGCAGGCGCGCGCCTATCTGAATGAGAATATCAAGTCCCTTGAAGAAGTGGGCAATCGCATGGGGTATCTGTGGGGACGCGCCCGGCTGGCAAATGTCGCCCTGCGCGAGGGGAACGTGGCAGAAGCGCAGCAGCTCCTGATCGATGTGATCCATAACTTTCATAACGATCGAAATCGAAGCGGGCTCGCCTTCGGGCTGGTCAAGATGGCAAGCCTGTTCGTTGCAACGGGGAAACCTGCCGGAGCCGCCAGCCTGATCGGCTGGAGCGAGGCAATACGCAAGGAAATCGGCGACCCGGGCCAGCGCATCGAGCAGGAAGATATGGAACGGGATATCGCCGCGATCAAGAAAAAGATCGGCGCGGCGGCGTACAAGGCGGCCTATCAAGCCGGGGAAAAGATGACCCTCGACGAAGCGGTCGCGCTGGCATTAGAAAATTCATGACAAGCTTCCCCCAGGAAGAAAAGAGTATGAAAAGCGCTCTCCATCTCTGGAGAGCGCTTTTCGGTTGAATGGATCAAGATGAGGCAGGAAACCAATTACGATTTCTGTGTGATTGCTGAGAATAATCGAATCCTCCATTAACGAACATTATACTTATCCAAATCGGGTCATTCGCCCTGATACATTATTGGTAGGAGACTATCCTGAATGTCAAAAAATCAAGTTCGAATTTCGAGCATCGCAGGCATGACCTCTGCAGTGCTCTGGTTGATTGCGCTCATGATCGAATACCGCTTTGGTCTGCAGCCGCCTGGCGATGGAAGTAGTTTGTATTATATTGATCAGGTCCTGTTCTTCATCGCCCTTGCCGGTTATTTGGTCATGCTCCTGGGATTATGGCAATCCAAGGCTGCGGGAGAGGGAGTTTTTGGGAAGATCTCGCTGGGGCTTTTTATTGCGGGATTGGCGGCATTGCTGATTGCCTCGCCTGTTCAATGGGTTACGAAAAACCCTGATTTTTTCCTTTTCCCCGTGGGAGGCATTTTCCAACTTTTGGGCGGCCTTCTGACCGGAATTGCTGTAGTCACATCCAAACGCTGGGTTGGCTGGCAGCGATTTGCTCCGTTGCTGCAGGGATTGTATTATCTTATCGTGCTCTTTCTCCCCATCGTGATTTCCAATCAATCTCCATCCCAGCTTACAGAATCTCTTTGGCAGGCAGCATGGTTCATCACAAGCCTGGCGCTTTTTACAATGTCAGGCAGTATAACGTAAACCGTTGGTTCGCCTAAATCCATTGGACCTTTAAGAGACACACAAATGTTAAAAGTTGAATACAGCATCCTGATCCATAAACCGGTTGAACAGGTCTGGAAGTTTCTGACCGATTTTAAAAATACTCCCAAATGGGATATTGGCGTCCTTGAAACCAGGCAGACTTCGGATGGCCCGGCGGGGTTGGGGACGACCTTTGAAAATATCGGTCCATTTTTCGGGCGGACCTCTGTGCGAGAGTTCAAGGTCACGGAATATGAGCCGAACAAGAAGGTCACAGTCCGCTTGATGACCCCCTCCAGTTCTATCCAAAATGCCGAGGTTCACTACTTCTTAGAGCCTGAGAAGGATGGCACCCGGCTTGCCTTCCAGGGAACATTGGAGGTCGGTGGTTTTCTCAGACTGATCCAGCCGATCCTCCTGCAAAGAGCGAAGAGGGATGGCAAAGGCGATCTCGACAATCTGAAACGCCTGTTGGAAACTCAGACGGATGCCCATCCGGATCCAGCCTATTGAGCCGGTCCCGGCGTAGATGATCTGGGATCATCAGGGCGGACATAGCCTTTGGAGATGTGTGCGCGCATGCCATCCACGCGGAGGCGCAGTCAGCCTCACCCGTCTGGCAGCGCAATGATTACGAACACATCATCCGGGACAATAACGATTATCTATCCAAGCGAGATTACATCCTGACCAACCCCATCCACTGGGAAACAGAAGAAGAGAAGTAGGGACAGGTCTTTGACGGGAATGGACGGATTGCAAATATTCCATTCGGCGGGAGCAGGTTGGCCTGCAGGACTCTCCGAGACCTGCCCCTACGCGCGGAATGCTCGATCCGCTGCATAGGCGCGCTCGATGGTGTTGCCGCGCCGGTAATTGGATTTTAAATACACCAGCGCCTGCATCCGGTCCTCCCCGCTACCCGCGGAGGAGAGGATCTGCTCGCAGAACGCGGCAATATCCTCGACGATGCGCTCGAAGCGGTAATAGGCGAGGGCGGCTCCATCGATCTCCGCCCTGCCATATCCCTGATAGAACAGAGCCTCTTCTTCCTCTGGCGTATAACCGCTGTCACCCAGCCCCGCGCCGATGAACATCAGGTCGCGTTCTCTAGGCGCAAAGACCAGCGTATCCCAATCCACGATATACAGCGCGCCGCGCGGATCGATGAGCAGGTTCCAGCCGTGGATATCCCCGTGACAGAGGACAAATTCGCCAGGGCGCTCCTGCAGGCTCCGCGCCAACTCTTCCGCGCGGGCCACCAGCGCAAGCGTTTCTGCGGACTTCGACTTCAGGAATGCCGCCAGCTCCGCCGCGGCAGGGTCGGCAAAAGTCTCCGCATGGATGCGCGCCAGGTAAGCCCGCACCGCCTCACGCCAGCGTGGAGAGAAATCCTCGCGCGGGATACCGCCCGTAAGCGCAGGAGGCACCTCCGCGCGGTGCATGGACTTCAGCGCTGCGCCGAACTCGGCCCACTGCGCGGGGGTCAGTTTTCTCTCATAGCCGTGATGCCCCTCCACGAATGGATACAGGATTACGTGGTAGGGCGGAAGACTGGCCCACAGGCTCCCCGACCGCGTCCGCAGGGAGGGGATGACCTGGGCGAGGCCGTGATCGTTCAGATATTTGGGGACCGCAACGGCGGCCTCGTTGAACGCGCCGCCGCGCAGCTTCAGGAAATAGGCCGCGCCGCCCGCCTCAAGGCGATAGACCGCCGTGTTCACGTCCGCGCCGAGGGGTAGGAAGGTGAGCGACTCCGCGTGCAGACCGTATTCGTCCCGAATGCAGGCGAGGAGGGTGTCGTCAGGGATGGCGGGCTTTTCCAACATGAAGGCGGAAGTACCTGCTGCTTAGAACTTGCAGCCCCTGTCCGGCGTGGACCCCCAGTCTGTGGACGGCACCGGTGAACCCGGGCCGGCCAGGCCGAAGACCTTCATCCAGAAGCCGAGGTACGTTGGGAAGGTCCCCTCGGAGATCCACACCCAGCCCTTTTTGGTATCCAGGAAGAAGAGACCCGGCTGGTCATAGCCATGCTTCCCTCCGTGCCCCGTCTCGGAGCCATCCAAGCGGTGACCGCCCCAGACGCAGGCGATCACATACCAGACATGCGGGTCGCTGCCGTCGAAGGAGTTGGTCCCGGCGTAGATGATCTGGGAATCGTCGGTCTGGACATAGCCTTTGGCGATGTGGGCGCGCATGCCGTCCTCCGCGGAGGCATAGACGGCCGCTCTCTCGGCGAAGTGTCAGGACGGTGTTGGCATACAGCCAGGAAGAAACGACGACGACGAGGAGAAAGACGAACACCAGGGCGGCGATCTCCGCGAGCTGGCGAAGCAGGGGTTTGCGCTGATCCATGATGGTCCTCCCTCAGGCTGTCCGGGTGGTGAATGGGCAGCCTGTTATTCATCAATAGTATAGCACTGCCAGACTGAAAAGGTCTCCGCCGCCCGTCGGAACCGATGTTTGCCAGACGACCTTTAGAATCCAGGCAGCCCGCGGATCCGCGCTCGATTGTCCTGGCCACAATGGAACACGGATGGCCGCGGATGGGACGGATTCACGCGGGTTTCCAAACAGGTTTAATACTCCGCGAAAATCCGCTCTTTCCGGTAAATCCGCGTTCGATCGTTACTCCTCCAGCCCGGCGAGGATTTCCGTCAGGATGGTCTTGGTCACCTGGCGGAAGAGGCGCACCCTCTCCGGCTTGGAAAGGACGAGATGTTCGGCCCCCAATTTTTTCTCGAAGGTTTCCTGGGCCAGTTTCAGGATATCCCCCTCCAACCCGCTATCGCGCACATTGCGGGTTAACCGCATCAACAGGCCCTGGTAGGAGCCGGGGACTTCTTCATTGCCAAAGGGATTGAGCATGATTCTCCTTTGCATTAAACCCTAAAGGTTTTCCCGATGTATTGGCACGGTGTGCAAGGAGTCCTTTAGGGTCTATCGTCCTGCCTGGAACAGCGTGATCTGCATGCCATCGGGGTCCTGGAAGCGTGCGTTGGTATCGCCCCAGGGCGTGACGACCGGCGGGTGGACGAGCGTCGCTGCCGCTTCGCTCGCGGTCAGGCGCTCCATCGCCGCCTGCAAGTCGGGCACTTGCAGCGCAATGCGCACCTGCCCGCTGAGGCGCTGCCCCGTCTCGAGGCGGTCAATGGCCTCGGCCTGGGTCTCGTCGAAGATCTCCAGCGTGGCGCGGCCCATCTCGAGCAGGACCGCCCTGCCGCCGTCGTTGCTGAAGAACTCCGCGGGTTCGATGCCCAGCCCGGTGCAGTAGAAGTTCACCAGCCGGTTGTAGTCGGAGGTGGTCAGTACGAGGCGAAATTCGAGGACAGGTTGGTCTGGCATAAGAGGTCCTTTCCCATGTCATTCCCATATGGGACGATGTGCGATGAGTGAGACGAAGCAATCTCCACTATCTAAGAAAAGATTGCCACGGTTGCTCACCTTGACCAATAGGTCAAGGCTCGCGCCCTCGCAATGACACTATTTAATCTCCTTCGCGTCGTGCGGGCAGGGCAGGGCACGATGCGCCAGGTACGCGCTCACGCGGCGGTCTTCCTCGAAGGGATACTCGAAGCCGTAATGCTCCGCCAGCGGCACGGCGATGCGCCGGAACAGCGCGCCCATGGCGAACAGCGCCTCCCAGGTGCGCGCGTAATCCGCGTCGGAGTAGGTCTGCATCAGCATCTCCCACTCGTCCGGCTCCAGATAGCGCTGGAAATATTTGCCCAATTTGCCGGGGCTGACCGCGAACCCCGTCCGCAGGCCGATGTGCCAGCGCAGCATCTTCATCAATCTGCTCGCGCACATACTCGTCCAGCATGGCTCTGGCATAGAGGATCTCCCGCCGCCAGAGACCCTTGGCCGCGTAGGGCGAGACCCACCAGAACTCGTTGCAGCAATCGGCGAAGTCTTTGGCGGAAGGCGGTTTGGGGAGGTAGTCGCGTTCATTCGCGGGCGGGAGCGGGCCGATGGCCGTCCTTGTCGAGCAGCAGCACGGTCAGGCTGTCGCGTGGCTCGCGTTGGAAGGCAGCCAGGGTTTGCACCGTCAGGTCAATGCGGTTGCCGTCGGCGAACTGCATCAGATACGCGTAGCCCTGGCGGTCTTCGAGGGAGCGGGTCGCCCATATCGTCGGGCAGTTGCAGGATCATCATTTCGCCGAAGCGCTTGATCCATTCCAGGTTACGCACGAAGGGCTGCACTGTCCGTGACGAGATAGACGATATCGAAGTCCTGAAAGGGATCGCGCGGCGCGTTGGGGTTGGCACGCGAACCGTTCAGGATCACCGCGCGGATGCGCTCATCGGCGCGGGCGGTATCGAGGATCAGGTCGAACATCTCTCTGTTCGCTGCGCATGGGGTCTCTGCAGGGGGAATTGTAATCCAGAGTAGGGACGCGGATTTCCAGACCTGACAGGTCTCAGAGGGTCCGACCTTGGAACGCAATTCATCACGTAAGACCTGTCAGGTCTCACGAAAAGACCCGTTGAGATGATTATTGAGTTGGATTTATTTGGACATATGTGGTAAAAGTAGTCCTGATAACGAATTAAGTGGGGAATTTGTGGGGAATCGTCTCTGCCTTGCGGATCAGTCCTATCAATATATCGAAGTAGATCCTCTGACCGGTGGATGCGGTCGGGGTAGCCGCGTCGGGCTGGAATCCAATCTATTAATGCTCATCCCCACGATTCAAAGAGGAATAAAACAGATGAACAAGACCAATCAGACAGCCATGGGTGAAGAGGCCAGCCTTGCAGAGGCCAGGCGGCGGGCCGCTCCGGGGGCGCCATCCATGAGAAAGAACGCGCTCGCAGCGGGCATTCTATACCTGCTGACCTTCGTCTCGATCCCGACCCTCGCTCTTTACACTGCGGTGCGCAGTCCGAACTATATCCTCGGCGCCGGTCCTGACAATCCCGCGCTCATCGGCGCGGTCCTGGAGTTCATCGTGGCGCTCGCCGGTGTTGGCACCGCCGTCGCGCTGTTCCCGGTGATCAAGCGGCAGAACGAAGGGATTGCGCTGGGCTTTCTCGGCTCGCGGACCCTGGAAGGCGCCGCCATCTTCGCCGGTGTCGCCTGCCTGCTGTCAGTGGTGAGCCTGCGACAGGCCGGGGCCGGAGCCGCCGCGCTGGTCAACAGCCAGATGCTGGTCGCCATGTATGACCGGCTGTTCTTCCTCGGACAAAGCATGATGCCGGTGTTTAACGCCCTGCTGCTGGGCACCCTGCTGTACCGGTCGCGGCTGGTGCCGCGGGTCCTGCCCCTGTTGGGATTTGTCGGGGCGGCCCTGCTCCTTGTTTCCAACGGCGCCATATTGTTCGGCTTCCTGGGACGGGTATCCCCGCTGGCGGGGATTTCCGCACTCCCGATCGCGTTGTGGGAGTTCTCGCTGGGCGTCTGGCTCGTCGTCAAGGGCTTCAACACCAATTCCTCTGTCATCACTAACGAGCCTAAAATCATGGCAGCGAACGAGCTTTTGAGCGCGGCGGACTAGGCAGGGAACACGGCGTTCCGGGAGAGTTGAAGATCCTCCCGAAACCCGATCCTGCGCTGCAGTCGCCGCGGCGGTAACGCATCGTATCCAGAAAGCAAGACACCGCCGAAAGGCGGTGTCTTCTATTCCGGGAAGAGGCGCGGGTTGAAGGCTGCAGAGCAGGCCGGATCAGTTGTTCCCGAGGAGCGAAAGCCCTCCCAGGCCGATTCCGAGCGCCATCAGGACCAAATACAGGCAGACAAATACCAGGCTGATCATCAGTTGGGCAACGAAATAATGCCCCCAGACGGCAAAAGCCCGGGTGAGGAAGTTCGGGCTGATCAACTGCGTGGTCGGCAGGTTAAGCCGGCTCACCGGCTGCTGGACCGTTTGCTGCACCCGCTGGAGCTGGTCTTCGAGCTGGGCCACGCGCTTTTCCAGCGACATCACATACTCAGAAGAGACGGGCATATCGTATGAATACGGTTCGAGCGACATTGAGGCCTCCATGGTTTTCGATTGTCAGCATCAAGGTGAAACATTTTTTCAGCCACCCTGTGCCGGTACTATAACATTTTCCCGCCCCATGAACCTTGAAAGAGAATTACAGATGTCTCTTAATCTTTGTAATCACTGATATTAAAGGTAAAATATATCTGTTATTCATTCGCGCCGACAAGGGAGAGATTCATCGCAGCGCACAAGCCGTTGGACAAAAAAAGCTTTATATTCGAGGAGGTTTTTATGAAAGTCCTGCTTAAATTACTTTTTGGTTTGCTTGGCGCAGGCGGCGGATACTTCATCGCCGGTCAAATGCTGGGCGCAAATGCCCCCATCAGTGTGACGGCTGCACTGGGCGGTGCACTCGTGATGTACGCAAAGGTCGCTGACTTTGCAGTGGATGCGATCGAGGCACTGATCAAGGAGTTTCGCGGCGAGTAGTCTTTTTGAGACCCTACAGGTCTGCTTGACCGGCCCTGGCCTTATGTGGCGGGGCCGCTTTGCCATCCAACTACTGGTCGGGCAGTGGAGACCTGTAGGGTCTGACAGATGAGACGCACCCACGGGGATTTCAAAAAGAGTTTTTTAATGCCTCCGCATATATCTGCCCCATCCGTGTGAATCCGCGTTCGATGGTTCCCTGCCACTGCCTTTCGTCCCGTCAAATACATGCCGGGCGGTATCTATCCCTCCGGCGGATTCTCCTTTAGAATCAAGCGGCTGCACCGGGTAAAACGAACGGGCCCAAAACCAAAGCGGGGCCACTTCGGACAAAGTCCCCAGGGCGGCAAAACATGGGAGAAACACCTATGCCGATCAAAACCCTCATCATGGGCGCCGCAGGACGTGATTTTCATAACTTCAACACGTTCTTCCGCGGCAACAAGGACTACGAGGTCGTGGCTTTTACCGCCACCCAGATCCCCGACATCGAAGGCCGCCAGTACCCCAAGGAACTGGCCGGGGACCTTTATCCGAAGGGCATCCCGATCTTCGCCGAGGACGAGCTGGTGGACCTGATCAAAAAGCACGGCGTGGAGCAGGTGGTCTTTGCCTACAGCGATGTGCCGCACGAGGTGGTGATGCACAAGGCCTCCATCGTGAACGCCGCCGGCGCGGACTTCCGCCTGATGGGCACGAAGTACACGCAGGTCAAATCCACCAAGCCCGTGGTCTCGGTCTGCGCGGTGCGCACCGGCTCGGGCAAGAGCCAGACCACCCGGCGCGTGTCGTTGATCCTGCGCGAGATGGGCTACAAGGTCGCCGCCATCCGCCACCCCATGCCCTACGGCAACCTCGTCGCGCAGGAAGTCCAGCGCTTTGCGAACTATGACGACCTCGACGAGTACGAGACGACCATCGAGGAGCGCGAGGAGTACGAGCCGCACATCGATAACGGCGTGATCGTCTACGCCGGCGTGGACTATGAGAAGATCCTGCGCGCAGGCCGAGAAGGAAGTGGACATCGTGCTGTGGGACGGCGGCAACAACGACTTCCCCTTCTATGTCTCCGACCTGCAGATCGTGGTGGCCGACCCGCACCGCCCCGGCCATGAGAGCACCTATTACCCCGGCGAGACCAACGTGCTCATGGCGGACGTGTTCGTCATCAACAAGGTGGACACCGCCGACCCGGAGAACGTGATCAAGGTGCGCGAGAACCTGCGCCGCCTGAACCCCAAGGCCATCCAGATCGAGGCGGCCTCCCCGCTGTTCGTGGACGATCCCGATGCCATCCGCGGCAAGCGCGTGCTGGTGGTGGAGGACGGCCCCACGCTGACCCACGGCGAGATGGCGTACGGCGCGGGCTATGTGGCCGCGCGCCGCTTCGGCGCGAAGGAGATCGTGGACCCGCGGCCGTTCGCGGTGAAGTCCATCGCCGCGACCTACCAGAAGTACCCGAAGACCGGCCCGATCCTGCCCGCCATGGGCTACGGCGAGGCGCAGATGAAGGACCTGGAAGCGACCATCAACGCCGCGGACGTGGACCTGGTGATCGTGGGCACGCCCATTGACCTGACGCGCGTGATCAAGATCACGAAGCCCTACCAGCGTGTGCGCTACGAGCTGCAGGAGATCGGCCAGCCCACGCTGGAGGATATCCTGAAAGTGAAGTTCGGGAAGAAGTGATCAGAGGATTAGAGATTAGATACATAGTAAGAAGATAGGCAGGGCGGGCGAGACAGCCCGCCCTTCTCGTTAACAGTAGGGGCGGGTCTGTGAGGGTCGTGACGGTCTGCGATCATCTGCCAAGACCCGCTCCTACATTCGGGATCTATGGAAGGACAACCGAACGCGGATTATCGCGGATGGGGCAAATTCACGCGAATGAATAGACCCTGAAGGATTTTGCCGGACCTATCCCCCCTTCCCAAATGGGAAGGGGGATTTTTTCATTATTCGGGAGAATAACTCCCTCCCCCTTGGGGGAGGGACAGGGTGAGGTCCAGCAAAGGAAATCCTTAGGGTCTTCACAAGGATGTTTAGGTTAAGAATTACCCCAGAACTTAAGAAATTTATTGAGTGACCGGAATTAGATCTGTCATTGGGGTTGTGCCGCATAGGTTCTCCCCCAAGTGGTGGAGACCCATACCCCCCAGTCGATGGATGTAAGTGGGAGGCTCTGCTGCTAGGATGAGATTAGGAAAGAAGGAGTTATACCATGACAAATAAACCCATTGGCGAGGTCAATAATGAGTTGGTCTCCCCCACGACCGAAGAGGTATTAAAACCTGAAGAAAAGGAAGTTGGGCGGGTCAATAATGAGTTGGTCCTCCCCACGAACGAAGAGGCATTAAAACCTGAAGAAAAGGAAGTTGGGCGGATCAAGAACGAGTTGGTCCCCCCCACGAACGAAGAGGCATTAAAACCTGAAGAAAAGGAAATTGGGGTAGTCAATAACGAGTCAGATTAAAAATAGTACTGTGATTGTGGCCGGACGGGTCCTGGCCGCGCGGCGTTTCGGCGCGAGGGAGTCCGTGGACCCGCGGCCGTTCGCGGTGAAGTCCATCGCCATCGACATGACGCGCGTGATCAAGATCACAAAGCCCTACCAGTTCGTGTGCTACAAATTGCAGGAGATCGGCCAGCCCACGCTGGAAGACTTGCTCCAGGCGAAGTTTGGGAAGAAGTGATTAGATAATTAGAGATTAGAGAAGGGGCGGGTCTTGCACCCGCCCCTTTTGTTTTCGCACTAACGCGGATCACGCGGATGTGTAGCGTCTGAAGATTTCCCTGCCGGACCTAACTCCGAATGAACGCCGGAGCGCTTCGCGGCCCCCTGCCCAAATGGGAAGGGGGATTTTTTCATTTTTCAGGAGAATAACCCCCTCCCCCTTGGGGGAGGGCCAGGGTGGGGTCCAGCGAAGGAAACCTTTAGGGTCTCTTCGATGAAAACCTTGGAAACAGGAAGGGGGTTTTCTGTTTGTATTCCTGATAAGACTTCCCGAAGCGGAGTTCAAGTTCCAGTTCTTCAAAATACTTCAGGAAAAAGATGTGGGCGGGGATCAGGCCCAAGAGAACGGCAAGCGTGAGGAGTGTCGAGCCTGAGATCAATCCGAACCCGAGCGCAAACAAATAATACCCGAGCGACATCGGATTCCGGGTCGTTCGATAGGCATCATTTTCAACGATTTTCCTGGTTAAACGGAATGCATTCGGCCCCACTGCCCAGCGCGCGGAGCAATTTGTTCGAGATGGCGAGGTAATAGAGACCGGGAATGGCAAGAATGATCCCAAGGACGAGAAAGAAGATCCGGGGGGAAAGCGGGTGAAGCCCGACAAGTTCATCAAGATGGGGGATGCCCGGATAGAAGATGGCGATCAGGGCCGGCAAGCCCAAAGCAGTAAAGAAAAGGAAATGCATGATGCGGCTGGACCGCTCCGCGTTCTCTTTGGATCGATTTTTTCGCAGCCACAAACCCAAAATTCCTGCCCCGAAGACAAAAGCCAAAAGACCGAATAAACCCAGGTAGAGAGTGATCATTGACTTAGCGCCAGTCGTCGACTTCCTCTTCCAGCGCTTCGATCATCTTGATATATTCCTCGGGCGGGCGCGCGACCGGTGTCCTCGAAGACCAGGCGGTTCATGCGCGTGGCCATGCGCTGCTCGTCCTCGGGCGTCACCGACTGTTCGAGCAGGGGGTAGATCAGATTCCGCAGCATGTCAAAATGATGGCGCATCAGGTTGGTGTACTCGCTCGTCGCCCAGATGGAGTCCGAGCGCCCGTCGATGTCCCCCTTCTGCCAGAGCAGCGCCGCCTCCGAGAGCATCTTGGAGTTGGCGCGGCTTTTCAGGTGCTCGTTGTGCATGTTGCCCACCGGCCCGCTGTCATGCGGAAAACCGCAATCCTCCAGCGTTTCCAGCAGCAATTCCTCCTTGCGGAAATACACGCGTTCCACGAACTCGTGCATGAATTGTCCCGCGTACAGGAAGAATCCCGGTTTGGCAAGTTTGCTGTGGGAGGCCACTTGCAGCCCCGTGCCCAGCACAGCCATAAAGCGTGCGATGAGGTCCTGGTCTGCCTGCAGAGCTTTTTTGATACGCATGTCGCACCATCTGAAATCTCAAGGCCGGTTTGTGGCGGAAGACGAACCCCTGACTCCGCCCATATTGGCATAGTATATCATTTTCCCAAAGAACGAACCGTAGGCGTGACAGGTTTCACAAGCATGATCATCCTGCCGATTCGATCCCATCCGCACGTGGGTTGGAGGGTGCAGGTCCATAAAAGACCTGTCAGGTCTGTCCCTCACCGGCATGCGGAATGACCCGCTCGATGCGCCGGTCGGGCACCAGCCACATGGCGCGACGACCACGTACAGCGCCGTAGCGCGATCCAGGGCTCCACGAAGGCCGCCGGCAGGGCGACCAGGTAGAGGAGCGGCGACGCCTTGCCCTTGCAGTCGCGGCCGATCGCCCGCGCCAGCAGCGAGTCCCGCCCCTGCGTGTGGATGATGGCGCGCTGCAGGATGTAGTAGGCCACGGCCGCCATCAGCAGCACGACGCCGTAGAGCGCGGCCGGCGCCGGCGCAAGCGGGTTCTCCCCCATCCAGCCGGTCACGAAGGGCACCAGCGACAGCCAGAACAGCAGGTGCATGTTGGCCCACAGCATGCCGCCGCTCACGCGCTCGGTGACGATACAGCATGTGGTGGTGGTTGTTCCAGTAGATGGCCAGGTAGATGAAGCTCAGCACGTAGCTGAGGAACACCGGCAGCAGCGGCCCGAAGCTCGGCGAACGTCGGCGTGCACGCCCGGATGCGGCACGCGCAGCTCCAGCACCATGATGGTGATGATGATGGCCAGCACGCCATCGCTGAACGCTTCCAGCCGTCCTTTGCTCATATTCGCCTCCGCGTGGGTTTGACGATTCGATGCCGCCATTATAGCCGCGCAGGCCGTGTGTGCCCAAAATCTCGTTTTGACCCCCCCGAAGATTAGAGAATTGCGAAGAAGGAGACACCTGCGACACCTGCGACACTTTTTAATTTGCATTCTGAACATTTGTTCTATATACTGACCCTGCTGAGGCAAGACGTCCCGCAGGTTCATCTCAGCAGATTGTCCCTCCAGCCTCCCTGATGCGGAGCCCGGCGGCGCCATCACCGCCCATCTTGTGGACAGCCTGCGGGACGTGATCTCTTCGAGGTTCAAGAAAGGTGGCCTGCCGATGAAGACCAACCCCCTGCTCCATTTCCTGCGCGACCGGCTCGTCCGTCCGGGGCGCGCGGTCTCCCTCGCCGCGCGGACGGTGGACGACCATATCTTTTTCGGGAATCACGTCTCGGCGGTCTACCGCGACCGCATGGATTACGACCGGGATAAGGTCTTCGCCGAAACCCTGCGCGCCTGGCGGGTGAACCCCATCGCGCGCTCCATCGTGCGCACCATCACCGCCTTTGTCGTGGGCCGGGACATTTCCATTTCCTGCGAGCATGCCGCCACACAGGCCTTCCTGCGCGCCTGGTGGGAGCATCCGCTGAACGACCTCGCCGTGCAGCTGAAGCGCTGGAAGGACGAGGACACGTGCACCGGCAACCTGTTCTTCCTGTTCTCGGTGGACCCGCTGAGCGGCATGTCCTACGTGCGCGTGGTGCCCGCCGAACTGATCGCCGAGATCCAGACCGCCGGGAATGACATCCAGCAGGAGACATATTTCGTGCGCAAGGAACTGGGCGCTTCGCCCTGGCCCGCGTATGACCCGGACGCGGAGCAGAGCGAATTCATGCTGCACTTCGCCAGCAACCAGCCGGTCGGCGTGCCCTGGGGCGAGCCGGACCTGGCGCCCCTGCTGCCGTGGATCGGGCGGCTGTCGTCCATGCTCGAAGACCGCGCCCGGCTGCACCGTTTCCGCAACGCGTTCCTGTTCGTGGTCAACGGGCGCTTTGGCAACGCCGCGGAGAAGAGGCGCGCCGCAGGGAGATCGCCGCCGACCCCCCGCAGCCCGGCTCGGTGCTGGTCACCGATGAAAACGAGACCTGGAGCGTCATCTCTCCCGAGCTGAATTCCTCGGACGCCGCCGAGGACATCCTGGCCATCAAGAAATTCGTGGCCTCGGGCGTGAACTTTCCGCTGCACTGGCTGGCGGAGCCGGAGAGCAGCACGCGCACGCACCGCCGAGGCCGCCGGCACGCCCACCTTCCGCAACCTGGAGGAGATCCAGCGCGATTTCATCGCCATGCTGTCCCGGCTGGCGCGCGTGGCGGTGCAGGTGCGCAAGCGCTATGACCGGCGGGTGAACCCCGCCGCGCAGATCAGCGTGCACAGCCCCGACATCACCGAACGGGATAACGCCACGCTGGCGCTGGCGGTGAGCCGCATCCAGCCCGCCCTCGCCGACCTGTACGACCGGCGGCTGATCGGCGAGCAGGAACTGCTGCGGCTGGTGTATCGCATGGCCGCCGAGACCTTTGACCCCGCGGACTGCCCCCGCGCAGGGAGAGCGCCGTCCTCTCTCCCCGGCCCTGCCTCGCGGAGTGAGGGCCGCAGGACCGGACCCCGGCGAACCCGCCGACCCCGATGAGGCTCATCTACGAAAGGAGATCACGTTGAACGAGCGCACTCTGGCCTTTACATCCGAACCCATCACTGGGATTCGATCTGAACACGCTCCCCAGGGAGGGCCTTTAACATCCTGGCGATTACCGCAGGCGAAGCCAATGGCCATGGCATCCGCTTCCACGCCGGGGTGCTCAAGGCCGCCCTGCCGCTGTTCGATAACCTGCCGGTGTTCCTTGACCACCCGCCCGCGGGAGGCGCGCCCTCGGTGCGCAACCTGGCCGGGACGGTGCATAACCCCTGTTGGAGCGAGCAGTACGAGGGCATCCTGCTGACATTTCAGCCCGGCGGCCCGGCCGCGGAGGTGCTGGTCGCCCTGCACGAGGCCGCTATGAAGGACCCGGCCATCCTCAGCGCGGTGGGACTTCTCCACCGTCCTGCGCTTGCAGCTGGCTTCCGACTCCCACCCCTCCGCGGATGATTACGGGGAGATCCGCGAAGTCACGAAGATCATCAGCGTCCGTTCGGTGGACGCAGTGATTGATCCTGCACGAGGTGGAAGGTTTCCTGTCCAGGATCGGCCGCCCGATCCACACCCTCCCCAGCGGAGCAGCGCTGGAGAGGGGAGCTATGACCTGAAAGGAGATGTGTTCATGAGCGAAGCAAGCAAGTACAACCCGGGGGCTGTCGCCATGCAGGAAATGTGCGACAGCCTGCTGAGCGCCAGCCTGGAAGTCAGCCGGCCTGCCGCTTGCCAGCCAGGAGCGTTCTGCGCAGGCAGTTCGAGGGGCGGTTCTTTGAGCCCGCCGAACTGCAGACTGCCATTGACGACAAGCGCGAGGAACTGGCCGCGCTGTCCACGGCCCTGGTGGTCCGAGGCCCGGCGCGCACGGCCTCCGGCATGTTCTCGTCCGAGGACCAGATCACCGCCGCGCTGGACGACCTGCTCGGCGCGCCGCGCGACCCCGATAAGGCCAATCTCAAGGTGGCCGTCGCTGTCCGGCATCCGCGAAGCCTACCTGACCCTGACCGGCGACCGCGAGTTCACCGGCGGGTGTTTCCCCGAGTTCGCCCTCGCCTCCAGCGCCAGCTTCCCCGTGCTGGTCAAGAACGCCATGAACAAGCGCCTGGCCGAGGCCTGGAACCGCTACGGCGCGGCGGGCTACGACTGGTGGAAGAAGATCGCCACCGTCGAGCACTTCACCGTGCTGGACCAGATCGACTGGCTGGTGCTGGGGACCATCGGCGCGCTGCCCTCCATTGACGAGGGCGCCGAATACACCGAGCTGAAGATCGGCGACAACGGCGAGACCTCCGACTGGACCAAGTACGGCGGCTATGTGGGCCTGACCCTGGAGGCCATCCTGCGCGACAACGTGCGCGCCTTCAAGCGCCTGCCCGACGAGGTGGCCCTGGGCGGCATGCGCAACATCTCCGAGCAGGTGGCCGCCATCTTCACCGCCAACTCCGGCGCAGGCCCCACCCTGAGCGACACGGGCGCGCTGTTCAATGCCACCGCCGTCACCACCAAAGGCGGGCACGAGAACCTGCTCACCGCCGCGCTGGGGACCGACCTCACCGCCTGGCGCGCGGTCGAGACCGCCATGTTCCGCCAGCCCATGCACATCGCCAATGAGACCGGCCTCTACGGGACCGGCAAGCCGCAGGCGATCAAGCCGAAGTTCTGCCTCGTCCCGCTGGACCTGAAAGGCGCCGCGGACGAGCTGTTCCTGAAATCCTGGACCTCCAACGGCGAGAACCTGGGCTACGGCTATGTCCAGCCCATCGTCGTCCCCGAGTGGACCGACGCCACCGACTGGGCGGCAGCCGCCGACCCGAACATCCTGCCGGGGATCATGCTGGGCGAGATCTTCGGGCTGATGCCGCAGATCTTCCTGGCCGGCAGCGAGACCGACCCGTCCATGTTCGCCAACGACGAAAGCCGCCTGAAGGTGCGCCAGTTCCTGACGGTGGGCATCGGGAATTGGAGGGCGCTGCACAAGAATAATGTGGCCGGCTAGCACACAAACCCTAAAGGTCTCCTGCGCAGACCATCGTCCTGCCGGGCAAGGACACCTTGCCAATTGTTTTCCGAGCAGGTGGAGAAGACCTTCAGGGTCTCTCACAAAAAGAGGAGTTTCAACAATGGGTTACGTGCACGATACGCACATGAGTCTCTACATCCCGCCGACCCGCTGGCACTTCGTGACCGGCACCTTCACGAATGTCGCCGGGGCAGTGGCCGGGACGATCGCGGTGAACCGCGCCGCGGCGAATGAAACCTCCGTCATCACCATCCCCATCGAGCTGCCCTCCAACTCGGTGGCGGGCAAAGGCTCCTATCTCAAGTCCATCGAGATCGATTACGAAGTCTTCACCGCCGAACCGACCTCGATCACGCCGCTGGTGAACAAGGTCACGCGCGGCATCGGACGGCGCGGTGGCAGTGGTGGCCGCGCAGGCCGTCACGCAAAGCCCCGCCGCGGCCGCCGCCAAGACGGTGGACCAGCACAAACTCGTGCTGACCCTGACGACGCCGGTCTGGATCGACAACGACGAATATGTCCTCGTGCAGTTGTCGCTCGCCGCCGGCGCGGGCGGCACCACCCAGCATTTCCTCGGCGCGGTGGCGAACTACACCGCCAGGCTCTAAGACGCCTCCTCACCTCGCGCATGTAGGGGCGGGTCTTCGGAAGAACCAGACCGCGGGCCATCGGACATAGCCTCAAGGTCAAGGTCCATTGCAGGTCGTCATGAGACCCGCCCCTACGGACACCTCATCACAGAAAGGATTTGTTATGACCGATGCGGTCATTCCCGCCGATATCGCCCTCCTGGCGGCGCAAGAGGAGGGCCATCCCATCGCCTGGCATTACGGCGAGTCGAGCGTGACCATCGTGTTCGAAGATGGCCGCAAGCTGACCTTTTTACTCGACCTCACCCCGCCTCCTCTGCCAAAGCCGGAGGGGCCGGGAGTGGGGTCCAAACGGAGGAGCCATGTTTGACGCATTGATCGAAGCCCTGAGGGCCTATGGCCTGCCCGGCCTGGGTCTCGCCGCGGTCTGGTGCTGGTGGGGGTGTACCTCGCCCGGAAAGGCGGGCTGGTGGTCCGGGGCGACCAGGCGCGGCTGGCGAACATCGTCCTGGCCGCGGTGCTCGCCGGGCTGTCCGGCGACTCGGAAGCCGACCGCGCGCTGCTGGCGGCCCTCTCGTCCATCCTCGCCGCGCTGGCCTATGAGCTGCTGAAATATCTGGGAGACCGGGTTCACCCCGCGCCCCCGCCT
>CAWEKL010000008.1:0-19113 GCA_963809585.1 uncultured Chloroflexia bacterium
TGTCATTCTCTGCCTCAACTTTCCCGCTGCCCAGGCAGCCCGAAGTGGATATTACGCCGGAACCTTTTCCGTCCCATACATCTGCTCGCCCAGTTCAGCCAGCATCTTCAATCCTTTGATCTCATTTGGCAGCAGAGGAATTTGAACCAGCGGTACGTTGAATCGCTCCGCGATTTCCTTCAGGTATTTTTCCTGCATGAGCGCGGCGGGATTGCACAAACGGTGTGGTGACCTGTTCGGGCGGGATGACCATGTTGGCAACCACCAATCCCGGCTGAATGCCGACCGTTGCCAAGTTCCTGCGCGGCACGCCAGGCTTCGAGAATGGGCGTGGCTTCGGGATACATCACAAAGGCAAACGTGCTTTGCTCAGGGTCGGACATCATCTCGATGACTTTTCCAAAGCGCTGTTTGGCGACATCATCCGCGGCGGTCGCCTCCACCGAAGCAAAGACCTTCACGTCGATCTGCTTGCTCCAGTCCACGGGCAGTTCCAGCAAGCGCAGGGTGTGACCGGTCGGCGCGGTATCGAAGACCACCGCTTCCCATTCCTCCTGCGAGGCATACTCGATGAACTTATCGAACGCCGCCATCTCCTCGGTGCAGGGCGAATTCGAGTTCCTCTTCCATCACCTTGATGGCGATTTCAGGTCGCCCGCGCTGGCGGGCGTCGTTCAGAATGCGCGCCTTATAGGTTTCCGCGGCGGCTTTCGGGTCAATCTTGACCGCCCACAGATTCGGCTGTCCGCTCACGGGAGCCACCTCATCGCCAACAGGGGTGTCCAGCACATCGCCCAGATGCGCGGCAGGATCGGTGGTCAACAGCAGAGTCTTATATCCCTGCCGTGCCAGCCAGACCGCGGTGATGCAGGAGGCGACGGTCTTGCCGACGCCGCCCTTGCCCGCGAAGAAAATCGTCCGCCGATGACCGTTCGGCTGGATGCGCGCCCGCACATCGTCAAGGGATGAAGACGAGCGACTCGACTTTGCATCTGGACGCTCGCAGCTTCATCCAGCTCTTGAGTCCGGTTCGCCATCGAAGAAAATTTTTCCCACCTGACGCAGCTTTCTCACGCCCTTGATCTCGCCTGCAAGCAGAGTCATGCGCTGTTTGGGATATGGAAATTGAGCTCAATTTGCTCCAGGTAGCGCGCCTGCATTTCGGCGCGCGCGGCAAAGAGCGGATTCCGCGCTGCCCTCAGGCGGGATGATGCCGTTGATGATCAGGCGATAGTTGTCGGATATCCAGTTTGCTCAATTCATCAATCGCGCGGCGGGTTTCCTTGATGGAGATCGCCTCGGGGTGCAGGACAAAGACAAAGCTGGTCTGCTCAGACTGTCGCATGGCAGCCAGCGCGCGCTCGTACTTGTGCTTGGCATCCTGAATGGCCGCCGCCGGACCGAGACAGGTCTGCCCGCTGCCTGCGCTGGCCGCGTCAATGGACTGACTCCACTCGGCGGGCAGTTCCAGCAAACGGATGGTGTGACCGGTTGGGGCAGTGTCGAAGATGACGATGTCAAAAGCTGTGCCGTTATCTGCGGGCACATCCAGGAAATCGGTGAAACGGTCGAAGGCGGCCACTTCCGCCGTGCAGGGACCGCTCATCTGCTCTTCCATCACCTGCACCATCTGTGGCAGGGAAGGCGGCGCGAATGGGCGCCATGGCGCGGTCAATATATTCCTGCGTGGCTGTGATCGGGATCAATTTCCATCGCCGATAAATTCGGCACACCCGCAATCGGCGTGACCTGATGACCGATTTCCTGCTCGAAGACATCTGCCAGATTGGAGGCCGGGTCGGTGGTGACGATCAGCGTGCGCTTGCCTTCGTCGGCATAACGCACGGCGTGTGTGCAGGCCATGCTGGTCTTGCCCACGCCGCCCTTGCCGGAAAAGAAAATAAATTGGGTCATTATCGTTGCTCCATTGAATGCGGCTGCGATCTCATCCAGCGTTGGATATGCACCGACTTTGATCACCTTGCCGCGCACAACAATGATGGGCAGGGCTTCCATTTGTTTTTCGCGCACCAGTTTCATCACTTCGGCGTTGCCCAGAAAGGCATTGGGATTGCTGGTCATCTGGTAGCGTTCCACGCGCAGGTTTTCGCGCTGGAGGCTGAAGATCATTTCGTTCACATCCAGCAAAGTCTGGTCGAGGGTGGGACCGCACAATCCGGTGGGACAGCACATCGGCGGGTCGAAGAATTCCACGTCCGCCGGGGCGATCGAGGTTGGCAGGGTATTCAGCAGAGGGATAACATTACTCATGATATTTCAATCTCCATTGAAGGATTTGGTAAAAAAACTACTTTTCTGTTCAACAGATCCAGGCGGACGAACTCAAGCCTTGCGGACCGCAGGTCAGGCGGCGCGGCTGGATCCGCTCCGGGTCAAAGAACGCGCCAAAGGCGGCATTGAGTTCATCCAGCGCGGCACGGTTGATCGAGTAATACACCCAGCGGGAATCCGCGGGTCGCGTTCGACATCCACCAACCCAGCCTCACGCAGTACGCTCAGGTGGTGCGAGATCAGGTTGGGGGCCATTTGCAGGGCATCGCCCAAGTTCGCAGTTGCACTGCACACCTTCCATCAGCAGATTGAAGATCAGCAGGCGGTTTGGCTCGGCCAGGACTTTTAGCCAATCGGCCATGATTTCCAGATTGACAGGGGAGGCGAGAGGGGGCTGCGAAAAATAGTTCAACATATGTTGAATTATAGACCGGCAGCAATTGGCGTCAAGGATAGATGTCACCTAGTCCGGGTGACTTCCATATGGATCGTGTTCATTGCTTGGGGCTATTTGGGGGAGGGGAAAAGACCCCCTCCGACCTCCCCCTAACTCCGGACGACCTGGGCGAACCCCGGGCTTACGCCGGAGTCCCTGCGGGATCCCTCGCGGGACGCACGGTGTCCGCGATGCTTCGCGAAGGGGAGGGGTATCAGGGCCACCGCGGTGCGCCGCTACGCTCCGAAAGGTGAGGCGAGTGCGCCCATCTCCCCCTCGCGTGTCTCGCTACACTGCGGGGAGAAGAAGTGCTAGATCCGGTGTGTCTCAACTTTATCTACAGGAGGCCGGCATGCCAGGTTTCAGGCGAAAACCCGTAAAAATAATGGCGCCCAAGGTTCTGGTCCTTGATTACAGGCCTGCGGCTGTTCGCGCCGATTGGAATACCACCGACGATCTCGTTCACCAGTATATCGAGGCCATGCTCAGCGCCACCGGGAGGCTGCTGGTCTATCAGGTGATGGACAAGATCACCATCCCCGGCTATCCGCCTCTGCTGGATGGCCGGTGCTACGATGATGACACCTGGATGCAGGCTATGCAGGACGACAAGACCGCCCTGCGCAATTCACACGGCGGTTACATGATGGCGGACTACATGCGGATCATCCGTGATTATGAGATCATGTCACGCGTAAGGGATAAGAAGATCGATGAGGTGTGGATGTTCGGAGGCCCCTATTTCGGCTTTTATGAGAGCCGCATGGTGGGCAGGGGAGCCAGCTGGTGTAATGCCCCCGCTATCGAACAGCCCGGCAGGCGTTTCGTCATGATGGGTTTTAATTACCAGCGGGCCGTGAAGGAGATGGTGCATGACTTCGGCCACCGCGCCGAAAGCATTATCTCCGCGCAGTTCGGCTCGCAGGACTTTCTGCACAAGTTGTATGCGCAGCAGCCGTGTCCTGCGTGCAAGAACGATTTTGAGGAATGGCTGCAGGTGAACGGCACCGTCCACCGCAAGCCCGGTGGGGAAGACTACGGGCAGGATGAGTTCGCCTGGGTGAAAAACCTTCATCCGGATTGGCTGCCCCCGGCGATCAATCCGAACCTGATGAAAACGCCGCAGGCCTGATTTCCACCTGCGCTGCCGCTAGATGCCCGCTTCCCTGCCCGGGGACCGGCTGGCGCGCGGGTTCCGTCTGGAAGACCCGGAGAAGTAGGGAGGCTGCAGGGGCTGCTCTTCCCCGGTGTTTCTGGAACGCGACGACACGACCAGGGACGAGAAGATAAACAGGAAGGCGATCCCTGAAGCGATAAGCCATAGAAGTCAGAAGAAATTGGATCATGTATTACTCCTTTGTCCCATCTTAGCAGGGATGTTTTAAGGCGCGGACAACAGGAAGTTAACGCTGGGTAAACAATAAGGACAATTCAATTTGCCACGTAGTGGTAACGTGCCATGTAATGGTAATGTACCACGGCACTGGCAGGAATGGCCCTTACCATCCCCTTACAAGTTACAATTCAGGAAACCCTGTGGACGAAAAATACGGCCTGGATTTCGGCACCTCCAACTCCTCCATTGCCATCCTGCAGCACGGCTACGTGCGCGCCCTGCCGGTGGACCCCTCCGCGCTGAACCCCGCCGTGGCCGCCTCGGTCCTGTTCATGGACGACAAAGGCGGCTCCTTCATCGGCGCGGAGGCCATCCGTCTCTTCGTGGAGAAGAACACCGGGCGGCAGATCGTCCGGCGGCGCGTCTCCTCCGGCAAACTCATCGATACGGCTTTCGGGCAGGAACTGGTCCAGTTCGACGCGGACGTGGACCTGCCCGGGCGTTTCTTCCAGGCCATCAAGTCCTCGCTGCCCAATGACATGTACGAAGGCACGGATGTCTTCGGCAAGTTCTGGACCATCGAGGCGCTGGCCGCCGAAGTCCTGCGCCAGCTCAAGACCCGCGCCGACCGCCTGCTCGAAAAGGAAATTGACGGCGTGGTGATGGGGCGGCCGGTCTACTTTTCCACCGATCCGAAACTGGATGCCCTCGCCGAGTCACGCCTGCGCGAGGCCGCGCAAATGGCGGGCTTCCGCGAGATCTCCTTCGTCTATGAGCCCATCGGCGCGGCGCTGGCCTATGAGGAGGAACTGCCCCGCGAGGAGACCGCCTTCGTCTTCGACTTCGGCGGCGGCACGCTGGATTTCTCCGTCATCCGCCTGGGCCCCGGCCGCGCCCGCCAGCCTGACCGGCGGCAGGATATCCTCGCCGTGGGCGGCCTCGTCACCGGCGGCAACACCTTCGACGAAGAGATCATGGAAAAGCAGTTGATGAAGTATTTCGGCGCGAACTACACCGGCGCCACCATGACGGGAGTACAGATCGGCGTGCCGTACTGGATCCTGGCGCAGCTGCATTCCTGGTACACCATCCCGCTGCTGAACGAGCGCGACACGCTGCGCTTCCTGAAGGAACTGCAGGCCGCCTCCACCAAAGGCCGCGGCGGCTTGCAGGCCCTGCTGACCCTCGTGCAGAAGAACTACGGCTGGAGCCTCTTCGAAGCCATCGAGCGCGCCAAGATCGCCCTGTCACGCGACCTGCAGACCGATATTTTCTTTGCTCAGGAGAACATCGAGATCGACGAGCCCCTCTCCCGCCGCCGCTTCGAGAGCATCATCGCCGGGCACCTGCACTCCATCGGCGAGGGCATCGACGAGACCCTGCGCGCTGCCGGCCTGCGCCCGGCGGACATTGACGTGGTCATCCGCACCGGCGGCTCCTCGCTCATCCCCGCCGTGCAGGCGGTGCTGGAGGAAAAGTTCGGCGCGGACAAGGTCCAGCGCCAGGACGTCTTCACCAGCGTGGTCAAAGGCCTTGCACTGGCAGGGGATTCGAGGTTCGGAGGAGAGGATCGAATGGAAAGTGTGCGGGCGGAGCAACGCTCCGCCCCTACAAAAGACATCCGTTTGGAGGGGTGAGGGTCAACTGCCTCGCCCTTGCGGGAGTTTCGAGATTTCGGGGATAAAAAATCTCCCAGCTTCTCCCATCTTATTCTCTCTGGAGGTAGATCAATGACGCGGCGGAAAATATACCCGTCCCACCCTGGTGGCAAACATTGAGCGCAAGCCATTTGCCGATATTCTGGCTATTCCTCGCCGGAAGGATATCGAATATCGCGAGAAAAAAGATTATTGGCTGCTACGCCTTGCCAAAGTAGGACCTGCCCCTTTCGACCTTCGTCTTCTGAATGGTATGACCCCTCCTGTACCTGAAGCGACTGTTCGGGTTGTGAAGGTGGTGGTTACCAGGAACGAGATCCGATTGCATCTTGGCCGGGTTCTGGAGGTCAAAAATTGGGATCGGAAACGCGAAAGGCCCACCTGATATTTGTTAGTCTTTTCCAAATTGTAACTATCTCACCCAGAAGAGGCGAGGTCCAAAGGCATTCGCCAGGTCTCGAGGTTTCGTGGAGGGTGAGAGGCCATCACCTCTTCCAAAGTATTAGAACCCAACCTTTGAAATATGGGGCATAATCCTCCCATGCCCTCCGAAACCTCCAACAAGTGGTGGGTGCTGGTCGCCATCGGCGTCAGCACCTTCATGTCCGCCCTCGACAGCAGCGTGGTCAACATCATCCTCCCCGTGGTCAACCGGGATTTCAACACCTCCGTGGCGACCATCGAGTGGGTCGTCATCATCTACCTGCTCATCGTCGGCGGGCTGCTGCTCACCTTCGGGCGCCTCGGCGACCTGCGCGGCCACCGCCAGATCTTCCTGGCCGGTTTTATCATCTTCATCCTCACCTCCATGGCCTGCGGGCTGGCTCCTCCGCCGCCCGGCTGATCACCTTCCGCGGCGTGCAGGCCATCGGCGCGGCCATGCTGGCGGCCAACTCCCCGGCCATCCTGACGAAGTCCTTCCCCGCTCACCAGCGCGGGCAGGCCCTGGGCATGCAGGCCACCATGACCTACCTCGGCCTGACGGTCGGCCCCTCGCTGGGCGGCTGGCTGACGACGCAGTTCAACTGGCGGGCGGTGTTCTTCATCAACGTGCCGGTGGGCATCCTGGCGCTGCTGCTGGGATTTCTCTTCGTGCCGCGCGATGGCGGGCGCGAGCACGCCGAGCCCTTCGACCTGCGCGGCGCGGCCCTCTTCATGGCCGGGCTGACCGCGCTGCTGCTGGCGCTCAACCAGGGCGGGACCTGGGGCTGGGCCTCCCCCGCGGTGCTGGGATTGCTGCTCGCGGCCGCGGTCCTGCTGGGGATCTTCCTGCGCCTGGAGGCGCGCATCCAGGCTCCGATGCTCGATCTCAGCCTGTTCCGCAGCCGCCTGTTCTCGGCCTCCAGCCTCAGCGCGGTGTTCAACTACATCTGCGTCTTCAGCGTCCTGTTCCTGATGCCGTTCTACCTGCTCCAGGGGCGGAGGATGGACGCGGCGCAGGCCGGGCTGGTGCTCAGCGCCCAGCCGCTGGTGATGGCGATCATCGCCCCGATCAGCGGCGCCCTCTCGGACCGCATCGGCACGCGCATCCCCGGCGTGACCGGCATGGCCCTGCTCTCCCTCGGCCTGTTCCTGCTCTCCCGCCTCGGCGAATCCACCCCGCTGGCGCAGGTTGTCCTCGCCCTGCTCGTGGTGGGGCTGGGTGTGGGCATCTTCGTCTCGCCCAACAACAGCGCGCTGATGGGCGCGGCCCCCGGCGGCAGGCAGGGCATCGCCGCGGGCATCATGGCCACCGCGCGCTCGGTGGGCATGGTTCTGGGGCTGGGCCTGGCCGGGGCCATCTTTACCACCGTGCTGAACGGCCGCGAACCGGTCGCCAGCGCGCCGCTCTTCGCGGCGGTGCAAGCCGGTTTCTTCGGCGCCCTCGCAGTGGCCCTCCTCGGGACGCTGGTGGCGGCGCTGCGGGATTAAGGGAATCTGCCCCCTCCCAGCCTCCCCCAATTGGCAAGGAACGCAAATTGGGGGAGGAGAAATGCTCAAATGATCAGGAGGAGCATGCCTCGTTTGAGAAGAAGCAGTCCGAAAATGATACGGCGGGCAGTGGAATTACGTCATGAGCCGACTCCAGCCGAAAGCAGGCTTTGGACAGTTCTCCGCGGCGATCGCTTTTTTGGAGTAAAGTTTCGCAGGCAGCATGCCATTGGCCCGTATATTGTTGATTTCTGTTGTGTGCAGCAAAAGTTGATTATTGAGCTGGATGGCAGCCAACATGTGGATCAGGCATCCTATGATCGTGAGAGGACCATTTATCTTGAATCTCAAGGCTGCCGGGTAATTCGCTTTTGGAATTCCGAGGTATTAAAGGATATGGACAGCGTTTTGCGCGCCATTCAGGAATCACTGCTTGCATAGCCCCTCCCCCATTTTGCGCTCTTCCAAATGGGGGAGGATAAAGGTGACAGCGCTGCGTGATTAGGAACTCATTCCGGTTTTTAATCAACCGGGCCTCTATTTATCCTATAATAATAAAGAGCGCCTTTTCCTGCCGTGCGTAACCTGCTGGTTTCAGTGTAAGGAGGTGAGCATGGAAATCCCCGCCCCGCATAAACCGATCACCGATACCAGGAATTTCACGGTTCTGAATCCGGTTCCGCCTTTCGTGGAACTCTGTTTGCGGCCTGCCAGCATCAGCGCCCGCGAATTCGCGAAGCTGTCGCATCTCGCTGCCGCGTACCCGAATGATGCGCGGCTGGTCGAAATGGTCAGGAAAGCCGGGGATGCTTCCGCCAAGGTCCCATACCTGCTGGAGGCCCACCAAACCCCGGCCTCCATCCTGTCCACCCTGCGCGAGGTGGCGCAGCCGCATGTGGAGCGTTTGCAGCGCATGCCTGAGCCGCTGCGCGCCACCATCCATTTGCTGCTTTCCATCAATGAGGTGCCGCACGGCTGCGAGGAATATGCGATCACAGCCCTGCTGGAGATCGAGCAGATGCAGGAGGAAATGGTGCGGGTGCTGCGCGGGCTGATGTCCGGCCGCATTCTTGCGCACGAGTTCTTTGAAGAGAATGTGGCCGCCCTCCAAAAGCTTGACGGGGATTGGCCGCGCCTGCGCAAAGAGAAAGGCTCCCAGTGGCACAATTACCCGCTGCCCGATCAGCCGCAAATCCAGTATTCTCCGCTCTTCGATGCGCATGACCGGCTGGTGAGCCTCCGCGAAACATGTGTGATCGTGGATGCCCCGCGTGCGCAGATGTTGAAATCGTTCACGCCCGCCGTGCTGCAGCGACCCTCTGCCGGATTACGAGCCGGTGCCCGAGACTGGCTCTGCGGATTGGCTTATCCGGGATGTGGGCAAGATCGGGCGGCACTTCACGCGCGCCCTGCTCAGCATTATCAAGGCTCACCTCGCAGAGGAGAAGGTGGCACTGGAAGCCGCCAACTACGAGCGCATTGCCCGCGAAGCCCAGGAAGCCCTCCAGGAGTTCGTGAGGAAAACCTCATAGCGTTTCTCGAAGGACAACCTTAAGGTGCAGATGTCATCCACCAACCCGATTTCCGGTTTTGCCAGCCTCCACAACGCCCGCATCCATTACGAGATCGCCGGGGAGGGGCAGCCTTTCGTCATGATCCATGCGGGCGTTGCCGACAGCCGCCAATGGAACAATGAGTTTGCCCATTTCTCAAGGCAATACCGCGTGCTGCGCTACGACATGCGCGGCTACGGGCAAAGCGCGCCCGTGGAGGGCGAGTTCCGCCACCTGGATGACCTGACCGGCTTGCTCGACCACCTCGACCTGCGCGGCCCGCTGATCCTGATGGGCTGCTCGATGGGCGGCGGCCTGGCGATGGATTTTGCGCTGGAGCATCCCTCGCGTGCCCGCGCCCTGATCATGGTCGGCTCCGCGCCGAGCGGCCTGAAGCTGGATGTCCCCGCGCCGCCGAAAGACGAGCAGGCCGAAAAAGCCTACGAGGCCCGCGATTGGGACCTGCTCTGCGAGTTGGAGACGCAGATCTGGTTCGACGGCGCCGGGCGCACGCCTGAACAGGTGAACCCTGCCATGCGCCGGCTGGCTTACGAGATGAACCACATCGCCCTCGCCAACGAGGCCAAAGGGCTGGGCAAGCGCCTGCCCGATACGGCCATTCCCGCGGTGGAACGGTTGAACGCGCTGGGCTGCCCGCTGCTCATCGTGGTCGGCTCGCATGATACGCCTTATATCCGCGCCGCGGCGGAGGTCATGCTGGAGCGGCTCCCCACGGCGCGCAAGGCGATGATCGAGGATGCCGCGCACCTGGCGAACATGGACCAGCCGGAGCAGTTCCGGGAGATCGTGGAGAAATTCCTGGGGGAACTGCCTCCTGCAGGCAGGCAGGGGCATAGGTCCGCGGGCCGCCCTCTTTCTTGACGACATAGAACGCTTGTGCTATATTCGGATGATATATATCCGATTTGGGGGTAGAATATTTTCAGACCAGGAGAGCGGATGCGCAAGGTTATTCTTTCCACCAACATTACCCTTGACGGTTTCATTGACCACACTGCCATGATCGCGGATGAAGAGATCCATCGCTATTCGGCCGAAATGGTGAGCCAGGCCGGCGCGGTGATCTTCGGACGCGTCACCTACCAGCTTTTTGAGAGTTACTGGCCGGGGGCGCAATCGGATGCCTCGCTCTCTCCAGGCGAGCTGGAATACGCCCGCGCCATCGACACGGGTGCCAAAGATCGTTTATTCCCGGACGCTGGATAAAGCCAACTGGAACCCGTCCACGCTCCTCCGCGAAGTGGATGCCGCGGAGGTGACCGCCATGAAACAGCAGCCGGGCGGGGATCTGATGATCTCCAGCGGTGTCCAACTGGCGCGGACTTTCATTAACCTGGGCCTGGTGGATGAATACCGGCTGCTGGTCAACCCGGTCGTTTTGGGGTCCGGGCTGCGCCTGTTCAAAGACCTGCGCGGCACCCTGGACCTTCATCTGAATGCGACACGCACCTTCAGTTCCGGCGTGGTCCTGCTCGAATACTCGGCGTAATGTCATTGGAAAGGATACAGCGATGGATAAGGTCACTCCCCATAGAACCGGCGATCTCCCCGAGGGGCTGGCACAGCCGGCCCGGCGCGCATTGGCCGGGGCCGGGTATTTCCAGCTGGATCAATTGACCCGTATCACCGAGGAGGAATTGAAACAGCTGCACGGCATCGGCCCCCGGGCAATGGATCTCCTGCGCCAGGCGCTGGAGGAGCGGGGCCTGTCCTTCGCAAAATATAGGAAGATGGCATGAGGAAACTGATCCTTTTCAATATGATGACCCTGGACGGCCTCTTTGAGGGGCCGGACCGGGACATCACCTGGCATCGTGTGGACGATGAGTTCAATGATTTCGCCATCGAACAGTTGAGATCGGCGGATGGACTTTTGTTCGGCCGCCTCACTTATGAATTAATGGCCGCCTACTGGCCGACGCCGGATGCCCTTCGGGATGATCAAGTCGTGGCAGGGCTGATGAACGATCTGCCGAAGATGGTCGCCTCCCGAACCCTGAACAAGGTGAGCTGGAACAATAGCTGGCTGCTGAAGGAAGATATCACCGGCGAAATATCCCGCCTCAAGGAGCAGCCCGGCAGGGATTTCCTGCTGTTCGGCAGCGCAGACCTGGCGCGCACTCTGCTGCAAGCGCATCTGATCGATGAGATACGCGTGATCATCAACCCGCTGGTCTTGGGCGGGGGCAGTCCCTTGTTCAAGGAGGTCCGGCAGCCTCTGCAGTTGAAGTTGTTGAGCGAAAGAGTCTTCAAGAATGGGAATGTCTTGTTATCTTATGAGCCTGTGTGAAGTTAGCCTTTATCTGGAGAAGAAATGAAGAAGGATGATGCAAAAGGATCCCAGCCCCTGCGGTTTCGAGGCCCTGATCCTGTCCTCTGGCAAGACCGCAGCCGGCATGCAGATCCCGCCTGAGGTGGTGGAAGCGCTGGGAGCCGGGAAGCGCCCTCCTGTGCGGGTGACCATCAACGGGTTTACTTATCGAAGCAGCATCGCGGTCCTGAACGGCGTGTATATGCTGGGGGTCAGCAACGAGGTGCGCGAGAAAGCCGGAGTGTCCGCCGGTGAGAAGGTGGATGTGGAACTGGAGCTGGATACGCAGCCGCGCGAGATCAGCCTGCCGCCTGATTTTTCGGCAGCCCTCCAGAATGAGCCTGAAGCCAAGCAGTTCTTCGAGAAGTTATCGTACAGCAACAAGCGGCGCATCGTGGAGCCCATCGGTCAGGCCAAAACGGCGGAGACACGCCAGCGGCGCATCGAAAAAGCGGTTGCCGGGCTGCGGGAGGGGCGGTTGTAGTGCGCCGGGGCCGTGACTGGCAGAAGATATGAAAGTGGAATTACCATGCCTCTTCCAAAAGTCACGAACCCTGACACGGTCTGGATGGATTGGTTCTCGACCAATGCGTTCAGTGTGGATAAGCAGCGGCGGCGATTCTTTCGCCTGCTGCCGCATGACCCCCGGTGCAAATTCTGCAACGCCCCCTTTGAGGGGATCGGCGGGAAACTGGTGAAATTGGTCTATGGGAAAGAGCGCTCCAATCTGAACCCCCGTTTCTGCAATATGTGTGACCTGGCTTCGCGCCAGTATCCGGGAGGCAACGAGGTGGAGATGGCCATCCTGTTCGCAGATGTGCGGGGCTCCACGGCGCTCTCCGGAACCATGACCCCCAGGGAATTCAGCCGGTTGATCAACCGGTTCTACCAGGGCACCACGAGCATTATTTCCCAAGCGGATGGCCTGGTGGAAAAGCTGGCGGGTGATTCCGTGTCGGCCTTCTGGGGCGCGGGTTTTGCCGGACCCGACTATGTGCAACGCACCATCCAGGTGGCGCGGGAAATTTCTCAGGCCATGCAGAAAGCCGAGATCCCGGTTGGCATTGCCGTTCACGCGGGCGTTGCCTTCTTTGGGGTCGTAGGCTCCGAGGATGGGCTGATGGATATCTCTGCCATCGGCGACGAGGTCAACACGGCGGCGCGGCTGTGCGCGCAGGCCGGGGCGGGAGAAGTGCTGGTCAGCGAGCAGGCGCTACGGCAGGCGGGCATGGATGGGGAGGCGCTGGAAAGGCGCACGCTGGAACTGAAAGGCGTCAGCCGGCCGGTCAACGTCCGGGTGCTGGCGGGAGCATGAACCTTAAAGGATTAATAGAGTACTTAATTAAGTATTGACTTAATCAATGATTGTTGTAACATGGAGATATGGATAAGTTCAGTGCCCTGGCGGAACCCACCCGCCGCACGATCCTCGAAATGCTTGCGCAGCACGGCCAGCTGCCGGCTTCAGCGATCTACGCCAGGTTTCCCGTCAGCCACCCGGCTATTTCCCAGCACCTGAAAGTGCTGCGGGAAGCCCGGCTGGTGCACATGGAAAAACGCGCCCAGCAGCACATTTACCAGCTCAATCCGGAGGCCATGGCCGAGCTGGAGGAATGGGCCCGGCGCATGCGGGAACAGTGGGATGAACGCTTCGAGGCGCTGGACAAAGTTTTAGCGGCAGAGAAGGAAAAACTTTTAAAGGAGAAAAACCATGAACAAGACCAAACTGAAAGCTGAACCCGGAAAACAGGAGATCATCGGTACCCGGGTCTTCGATGCACCCCGTGACCTCGTCTTCAAGGCCTATACCGACCCGAGCCTGCTGGCCCAATGGTGGGGTCCGGCGCGCTATTCCACCGAGGTGGAGAGCATGGATGTACGCAGCGGCGGCCGCTGGCGCTTCATCCAGCGCGACAGCCAGGGTACGGAGGAAGCCTTCCACGGCGTGTACCACGAGGTCGTGCCCTCCGAGCAGATCATCCAGACCTTTGAGTACGAAGGAATCCCGGGGCATCATGTGATCCTCGAGACGCTGACCTTCGAGGACATGGACGGAAAGACCCGCCTGATCGACCAGATGGTGTTCCAGAATGTCGAAGACCGCGATGGGATGCTCCAATCCGGCATGGAGGAAGGCACCAGCGAATCCTTTGACCGGTTCGAGGAGCTGTTGAAGAAGAGCGTGTTGTCCCGCTGATGCAACCATGAAGAACAGGGCCTGACCATAACTGGTCAGGCCCTGCATTTTATTCCTCGAGGAGGCGCACATGAGGCTGGTGGAAAGTCAGCTGTTCGGCATAAAGCACTATTGGAGGGAATACCAGGACGGGGACCGAAGGGCATGAAAATCCATCTGGTGGACGGCACTTATGAATTGTTCCGCAACCACTTCGGCGCGCCGCCGCGCAAGGCGCCGGATGGCCGGGAGGTGGGGGCCGTGCTTGGCCTCCTGCGCAGCCTGCTGCTCCTGCTCTCAGCGCCCGATGTCACCCATGTCGCCTGCGCCTTCGACCATGTGATCGAATCCTTCCGCAATGACCTCTACGCCGGTTACAAGACCGGTGAAGGCGTGGATGCCGACCTGCTGGCGCAGTTCCCGCTTGCCGAGCAGGCAGTTTCCGCCCTGGGCATTGTTGTCTGGCCGATGGTGGAGTTCGAGGCGGACGATGCGCTGGCTTCCGCTGCCGCCCGCTTCAAGGCGAATAAGGCAGTGGAGCAGATCATCCTCTGCTCGCCGGATAAGGACCTGGCGCAGATGGTTTCCGGGGAGCACATTGTCTGCTGGGACCGGCGGCGCGAGATCATCCTGGACGAAGCGGGCGTGGTGGCAAAATACGGGGTGAGTCCCGGCTCGATCCCGGACTGGCTTGCCCTCGTGGGCGATGCGGCGGACGGCTATCCCGGCCTGCCCGGCTGGGGAGCCAAATCTGCTTCGACGGTGCTGGCAAAATTCGGTCATATCGAGCGCATCCCGGAGGACCCCGGTGAATGGGGTATGAGCCCCGCCCGCGCGGCAAAGCTTGCCGAAACCCTCGCCGCGCAGCGGGAGGAGGCGCAGCTCTACCGGAGGCTGGCGACTTTGCGCGAGGATGTCCCGCTGAAAGAAAAGCTGGCAGATCTGGAATGGAAGGGTGCCCGCAGCCAGTTAAAGAATCTGTGTGCAGAGCTGGGGGATGTGAAGTTTCCCGAACGCATCTCCCGCTGGAGGTAGGTGCAGGCTAAATGCCTGCCCGCTTGTGAAAGGAACAGGATATGAATGACACCGTCCGCGTGAACCTCGATCACCTGCGCTCGCAGGACCGGGGGTTGCAGAACGAGGCTTTCACCTTCATCCTCGCGGAGACGGATAAGCCTGTGGACTGGGCTTATGAGGCCTGGGACGAACTCCTCCAAGGCTTGAAGGACAAGGATAACCATGTCCGGGCGATCTCGGCGCAGGTGTTGAGCAATCTGGCCAAAAGCGACCCGGAAGGGCGGATGTTGAAGGATCTCGATGCGCTGCTGAACGTGACCAGGGATGAGCGGTTCGTGACCGCCCGGCATACGCTGCAATCGCTATGGAAGGTGGGCGCGGCCGGGAAGCGGCAGGAGCAGATGCTGCTCAAGGGGTTGGAGGGCCGCTTCCATGAATGCATCGCGGAGAAGAATTGCACTTTGATCCGCTTCGATATCATTCAGTCCCTGCGGGATCTGTATGCAGCCAACGGGGATGAGCAGGTACGGGCAAAGGCGCTGGAATTGATCGACGCCGAAGACGATCTCAAATACCGAAAGAAATACGCCGGGGTATGGAAGGGGAAATAAGCGGGACTATTTCCTGCAGACGAACATCAGGTTGAACGCGTAGTAAGGCCAGAGGGCATCCCGGACATACAGCGCAAGATATTGGGTGAACAGCAATTCCCCGAAGAAAATGATCTGCCGGAAGCCTGCCTCGCGGAAGATCTGCTGCCAGCGGGCAGGGGCGTAGGTGGAGATGTGCGTCCGGTCACCAATATTGGTGAGCAGGGTGGAGATCTTCCCGAAGAGGAGCTGGTTGTTGGGCACGGAGCCGATCAGGATGCCTGTGTCGCGCAGCCCGGCATGGATCTTGCGCACGGTATCGTCTGGATGGTGCAAATGTTCCAGAATGTTAAAGGCTGCCACCACGTCGAAGTGGTCCCTGCCCAGGTCCTCCTGCTCGATCTCGCCGCGGCGCACGGAGATTCGCCGGTTGAGCAGGGACTGGATCCTGGATACCCGGCGCGCCGAGTGGTCAATGCCTGTGCTATCGAAGTGCCTGGCGGCCAGGGTGAGGAACCCCCCGCCGCCGAAGCCCAATTCCAGCAATTTCCCGCTCCGTTTATAGGCCAGCGTCTCGAGCAGGCGTCTGATATCGCGCGGGGAATGAGGGTCCAGAAAGGGACGCCAGACCAATTCCCGTGCTTTTAGGGGTTGAGTATCGCTCATGAGTGGGGCTCCCTGCTGTGGGTTGGAACTCCCCCTCGTAACAATAAAAGCCAGCGTGACGGAGGGATAGCGCCATTATAGGAGGAGCCGGCTCCAAATGCAAGCCGGGCGACTGTCCACATGACCAGGTTGAAACTCCTCCCCGGAGGGGGAGGAGTTTTGTTGTAAATGGCTATGATGATAAGGACGATCATTCCATCCGGTGAAATTATCGAGGAGTCAGCATGAACAGTCTGAGAAAGCTGTTTGGGATCACCTGGCGCAGTGTGCTGGTGGGTCTTGCCTATGTGATCGGTTTATTGGCCGCAGGGATGATCGCGGCCGTGCTGGGAGTGGAATTGGCGGCGGGCAATGGCAATGAATCTGCTTTTGTCTGGCTGATCATTTCAAGTTTGCTGCTGGGCGTGCTCCTGGGTCCGCTGGCGGCGCGTCTCACCCTGACGCGCTGGCAGCATTTTATTCTCTGGGGGAGCCTGATCTTCTTCAATCTGGGTTCCGTGGCCATTGAAGGCGCGTATTTTGTTCCGGAACTGGTCTTCGTGCCCATCCCGGTCCTTTTCGCCCAGCAGCTGCTGGCATCGGCAGGCGCAGCGCTGTGTATCGTGCTGGTATTTGCCGCGATCGGCCGGCCGGATTCCACGTGGATGGAAGCACTCCGCACGCGTCCCTGGTTTTCATGGCTGTGGCGGTTCCTTCTCAGTGCGCTCAGTTATCTGGCTTTCTATTTTATCTTCGGCGCGCTGAACTTTTCGCTGGTGACCGGTCCTTACTACGAATCCCACGCGGGCGGGTTGACCGTGCCTGCCCCGGCAGATGGTCCTCCTGGCGGAACTGGTTCGCGCTCCGCTGATCGTGCTTTCGATCCTGTTCTTCCTCCTTTCGGTGCGCGGCACAAAGCGCCAGTTGATGCCCAGGGCAGGCTGGTTGTTGTTCGCGGTCGGCGGGATCGTTCCGCTTGTGCTGCAGATATCGTCCCTGCCTTTGTTCCTGCTGGCTGCAAGCGCCGTGGAAATCTTCCTGCAGAATTTCCTGACCGGCGCCGTCGCGGCATGGCTGATGGGCATCGAGGCGGGGGCTGAAAAAGAGGAGGGTGGAATCAATCCGCGGGTTGGCTTAGCGAAGAAGGCCGCGGTCCTATCGCTGCTGGTTTTGGTGCTGGCGGGATGGATCCTGTCTGCAAAGGCTGTACCTCCCCCGGCGACGGTCCTCCTGGCGGAACTGGTGCGTGCTCCGCTGATCGTGCTTTCGATCCTGTTCTTCCTTCTTTCGTGCGCGGCACAAAGCGCCAGTTAACGCCCAGGGCGGGCTGGTTATTGTTCGCGGTCGGTGGGATCGTTCCGCTTGTGCTGCAGATATCGTCCCTGCCTTTGTTCCTGCTGGCTGCAAGCGCCGTGGAAATCTTCCCGCAGAATTTCCTGACCGGCGCCGTCGCGGGCATGGCTGATGGGCATCGAGGCCGGGACTGAAAAAGCAGCGGTGAAATTGAATCTCACGGGTCGGGATAGCGAAGAAGGCCGCGGTCCTATCGCTGCTGGTTTTGGTGCTGACGGGATGGATCCTGTCTGCAAAGGCAGCTCCGGTCATAGAGCCTTTGCCGGTGAAGGCGGAAAGCTGAAAAAAGAGCACCCAAATGCCAGACTTTTGAGCGAAATGGCTTGAGAGAAACGGGATAAATAGGCCGCAAGTCGGCGGATTTGCCGGGCAGGAGGGAGGCGGCTATAATGGGGTCAAATGGACGGGCACTACACGGTGAAGTTCAATCGGGGCCGGCAGTGGGTGGAGGTGTACCTTGAGGATGTGCACCCCTCCACGTTCCACCGGCGGGGCGGCGGGCGCTGGGGCTATTTTGTTCCCCAGTGGTCCCACCCGCGGCGCGGGCTGTTCGGGGAGATCCATATCGTCCGCTCCCGGCTCCGGCATGACGTGGTCGCCCACGAATTGCTGCACTTGTGGATCGAGTGGCTGCGGGCCCGGGATGTCACCATCACCGACCGGAACGAGGAGAACCTGGCGCTGCTCTACGACGAATTGACCCGCCGGTTCTGGCGGACGGTGGGGGAGCCAAAGCGAAGAAGCACGGTCACGCGCTCGACTGCGGTCAAATTCGACGAAAAAACCGCTGACATTACGTCAGCGGTTTTATTAAAGACCGAATTACGATGGTTATTTCGTTGTAATTTCTATACTCCACGGTCCAGTCGCTTTAACGACAATCAAATAGGTATCCCGACTTACGACTACTGTTCCTGTATAAGGAGCAATCTCATTGACCACCAAGTCCGCCGAATTGGTTCCATACGTATAGACGATGAAGTTCCGGCTTGCCTGACTGGCGTCCATTTTCAACAAATCGGGTATTGCTGATCCATCAAAAGCAACCACATCCCTCGCCGGTTCCCTGGATGACGCCGGGGATGGGCTGCCTTGCGAATCGCATCGAGAGCGGGAAGGATTTCCAAGCGTCCATGGCCCACCGGCTGTGATCTGAGAATCGGGTGGTTTGCTCCGAACTATCCAGGAAATCCAGTGGAAGAGCGCTCCTTGATAATGTGCCGATCGTCGTTGACTCAGCAGGTCGATGTTATTCCCCGCTGGCATCCAGATCATTCGACGATAGCAAAGTTGCTCGCTCCCCGACTGTGCGTCGCCCTGAGCGATTGCTGGGCCGTCCCATTTCTGAACATCGACGACACTGTCTCCCTGGCCTGAAAGCGTGATCGGCTGCGGGGCAGGAGTTGGGCTCGGGGGCTCGGTCGGGATCATGGTCGCGGATCCGGGGGAATGGGCGTTATTGTGGGCAGGTTGGCAATCGCCGTTTGCGTGGAACTTTCATAAACCATCGCCAGCGCGGTCTGCTGGACCGCTGTGACATCCAGAGGGGGAGTTGTCGCTGATGGGCTGCTGTCCGGCAGGAGGCTGCCAATGATCACACAGATAACGCAGAGCCCCAGGACAGAGCCCAGGACGATGAACAGGGTGTTTCTGGAGATTTGTTTTCCGGCGATGTTCAGTTTGGACATTGTTTTCTCCCAGTTTCCAGATCAGTGATGATGTATAGAGAATTCTATCCTGACAGTTACCCACAATCATTAAAGGAGCGTTGCAGGTGATTTAAACGCAATACTCTCTGGTCGAGTGTATCTGTT
>CAWEKL010000009.1:0-2337315 GCA_963809585.1 uncultured Chloroflexia bacterium
CGCCCAGGTTGAGCAGGGTCAGCACGAGCGTTCCTCCCATGACTGGCCCAAGCACGACCGAAAAGCCGGTCCCTATCGGGATGGCGAGCCAGTTGAGCACCAGGCTCGCGGCCAGCAAGCCCATGCAGGTCCAGGCCAGGAAGGAGAAAATGCGCCGCCCGGCCATTTCCGGATCGCTTCGCCTGCGGATCAGGGCTGCGATCCCGAGGATCAATAGGACGGGAAGGATCAGGAAGAAGAGTAGAGAGTTCAAGGTCCCCATCGAAATTTCCCCTTTCAGTGCAAGCTGTGATACGTCTTCCTGGCTTGATTCACTCCCCATGACCGATAAGTCGTTCAACGACATATTACAACGATTTAGAATGGAAATCAACCATTAAACCCCCGTTGATTTGGGAGGCTCATTCTTTGAGCGGCTGTGCTTGGACCTATTGCCCGGTTTTCAGCATCTCCCTCACGACCTGGGCCCAAATCTCATATCCCGAAGCCTCAAAGGTCTCCGCGGCACGCGTGAGGTGGGCGCGCTTTTCCTCGCCTTCGGGCAGATGCTGTCCCAGCAGCAGGTCGGCGCGCCCGGCCTCGTAGGTGATGGGGATGGCATATGCCGTCTCGGAGGCCTTGCGCCAGGCCTGGATCGCCTGAGGGATCCTCTGGTGATAGGCTTCCAGCTGGCCTGTGAAACGATGAAGGGCGGGGAGGCCGATGGTAAAGATGCCCACGAATTTCTTTAAGTTCCCCAGCGCCATCCGCGCGTACTTCTCTGCCTCCTTCCGCTCAGCCATTGAACTTCCCTGCGCTTCTTCCAACCGCAGGAAGGCCGTCTCAGCCAGGTGCGAGTGGATCAGATACGCCGAAAAGTCCACCACGGAAGCCTTCGAGAATTTCTCCAGTGCGGCCTTCACCGCCTCCCAGACGTCCTTGCCCTCGCCCTTCCGCCACAGCGACAGCCACATGGCGCTGCTGGCGATGTACTCCGGAATATCTCCCACCCAGCTTTTCTCCGAGAGCGCCAGGCACTTCCGCGCGCTCTCGATGCATGTGTCGTAATCCCCTTTCCATACCGTGGCGGAACAATCCACCTGGTAGGCGAAGGCGATATGGATGGGATTTTCACGCCGCAGGGCGATCTCCCATTCGCGCTTGTTATACGGTTCGGCCAGTTTTGGCCCGCCCTCCATCAGCGCGTTGATGGGCAGGTATGCCACCCCCTCCGCCGCGCGGCGGTGGTCGCCCATCGCCTCGCAGATGGCGGAGGCTTTTTCGATCAGATCTTTGACCTCCTGCCATTCCCCGTTCCCGCTGGAAATCGCGCTCAGCGCGATGGCCCCATCCACATACATGCTGGGATCGTTCATCCTCTCCCCCAATTTGAACCACTGCTTTTTGTAGAAGCGTGACGCGGAGCGCAGGGGGATCAGCCCCAGCAGCGCGCTCATCGAGCGCGTACATGGCCCACAACTGCGGAGACTCTTTCATCGTCTCGGCCACGTTCAATCCGGCGACCACCGCGAAGATCATCGGCAGTGGGTTCGGGTCGCCGTTAAGAAACTGCACGGTGGTTAGCTCGTAGGCCATATGCACCAGTTCCAGCCGCCGCCTCTCCTCCGCGCTGTCGAGGCCAGCGCCGTTGGAGCGGCGCGGGAGCAGCCTGTTCCAGGTCTGCCGCGCGGCCTGTCCCAGCACGGCAGCCAGCAGGCCGGCATTCGAATGGGGCAGGGGCATCCCCTGGATCTCCATCGCTTTCAGCAGGTTCTCCTTGGCCTCGCCCAGTTTCCCCAGCCCGAGATAGGCGTCGCTGATCTTCCGGTACCACTGCCCGAGCCTGGGCTGCCCCAGGGTGTTCAGGTCCGCCAATTCCAGCGCCTGATGGAAGAATTCCAGCGCCTCGGTGTTGGCGTAGTTGGACAGGGATTGGTCCCCGGCTTTTTCCAGGTATTCCACCGCCCGCGCCGCGATCGCCGCGCGCCCGGGTCCCTCTGCGGCTTTGGCCGCCTGCGTCCAGTGGTATGCCAGCAGGGTGTAATAGGATTCGATGTTCTGCTGGTTGTTCTGCTCGATCCATTCCGCTGCGGATTGGTGCAGCTGCCGGCGCTGTGCGAAGAGCATCAGGTTATAAGCCACTTCCTGCGTCACAGCATGCTTGAAGATGTAGGCCAGGTCGGGCGCCTCCGCCTCGACCAGCGTCAGGTTCAGGCGGGTCAGCGCGCCCAGGTGATCGGGCAGTTTTGGCCGGTCTTCCTGGATGGGGTGAATTGCTTCGAGCGTGCGGAAGGCGAAGAGACGCCCGATCACGCTGGCCACTTTCAGCGTTAACTGCTGCGAGGGGTTCAACCCGTCGATGCGGCTGGTGATGGCAGCCTCCAGGTTTTCCGGCAGGACCACCGCCTCCAGGTTTTCATATCCCGGAGCCAGGCGGCTCTCTCCATCTGCCATTTGCAGCACGCCCGAGTCCCGCAGCGCATAGGCCAGCTCCTCGGCGAAGAAGGGATGCCCCTCCGATTTTTCGCGGATCAACTTCCCGGCCTGCGGCGGCAGGCTTCGCACGCCCAGCCTCTGGCAGACGAGCTGCTCCACCTCCTCCAGGGCCATCATGTCCAGCTTGATGAACTTCGCGTCCGAGCGCTCGGACAATTCCTTGAACTGCGCCGGAGCCGGCGCGGAGAGCGGCCGCGTGTCCACCGCCAGCAGCAGCGGTCGCACCTTCTGCACGACATCCCCCAGCAGGATCCACGAAGCCGAATCCAGCCAGTGCAGATCCTCCATCGTCACCAGCAGGGGTCCCCGGGCGGCTTCGTGCTGCAGCAGCCGCACCAGCAGTTCGCGGATGTTCCCGCCGCGCGCCTCGCTGGTCATCACCGCAGTGGTTTCATTTTCCGGGAGGGAGATCGGCAGCACCACGCCCAGCAGCGGGTCATAGCGCGCCAGCGCCGGGTCGATCTCCGCCAGCTTCGACTGCACCGCCTCCTGGACGGCAGCGCGCTCGCTCTCGCCCAGCTGCGGCTGCCCCAGGATCTCCTCGATGCCCAGGATGCGCTGGAACACGGATCGCCAGGCAAAGTAGGAATTGTTCTTTTCGATCCCGTCCCCTTCGCCCGAAAGCACCCGCATTTCCGAGACCTGCGCCTGCTGGATCAGCTCCTCCATCAGGCGCGACTTGCCGATGCCCGCCTCGCCGTGCAGGATGACGGCCTGGAAGGGCTCGCCGCGCTGCAAGCCCTGGATGGCGGCGATCAACGCCGCCTTTTCATCCAGCCTTCCGATCAAGTCGGTCTGCGCGCGCAGGGTCTGCTTCTTGTCCTGCAGCGGCTCGTAAGCTTCCAGCAGTTCGCTGCGCCCCTTGATCTTTTGCAGGCCCAGTTCCCGGAATTCCACATTCTCGCGCGCCGCCTCGAAGGTCGGGCGGTCGCACAACACTCCCACCCCATTCTCGCTCATCCCGCGGCTGGCCGCCAGTCCCACAAAGCGCGCCGCCAGGTTTACCGAGTTGCCGAAGAAGGTATATTCACGCCGCTCGCGGTTTCCC
This sequence comes from uncultured Chloroflexia bacterium, assembly GCA_963809585.1. Taxonomy (GTDB): domain Bacteria; phylum Chloroflexota; class Anaerolineae; order Anaerolineales; family Villigracilaceae; genus JACPVF01. The sequence continues at coordinate 3,524 of CAWEKL010000009.1, forward strand.
ACCAGCCCGCAGAACACGCGCCCGGTCGTGATGCCGATGGAGCCGCGCATGCCGCGCTCCTGCAATTCGGCGCGCAGCCGGATGGCCGCCTGGAGGCCGCGTGTGGGGTCATCCTCATGCGAAAGAGGCGGCAGCCCGAAGGCTGCATCGATCATCACACCCTTGTCGTCCTGGCTGATCTTGTTCAGGCTGCCCTCGAAGCGATAAACCAGCTGCTGAACGACGCGCATCAGTTCCTGTGCGTATTCCAGCGAAGTCTCCTGGCCCAGTTCCGGCAGGCTGATGAACAGCACCGTCACCTTGCGCAGCTCGGCCAGCCATTCGGACTGCCCGGCGGAGATGCGGCTGATGATCGAGCCGGGTATGAAGGGCAGCAGGGCCGCCTGCGAGATGTCGGGGACAGCCAGCAGCTCGCGCCCGGCTGCGATCCGGGAGCGCGCGATCAGCCTCACCAGCCGCGCGGAGGGATTCTCCGCGCCGGGGTCTGCGGGCGCAGCCTCGCAATCGGCCGAGATGAGCGCCCAGGCCGAGGGGCAGAGGATGATGTCACCCGGCGCGGCAAGGTGGTTGGCCGCGCCGATCTCGATCAACGGTTCGCCGGTGAGCAGGAACTCCCAGCGGTTGTAAATGCCGCCGATCTGGCTCTCCACCACGCGCCCGGTGCTGAGCGCCAGTTTGAGCGAGAGCCGGGCGCCTTCCGCCTCGTAGTTCACCATGCGGGCGTGGATGCCTTCGGCGCATTCGGCCGCGCGCAGCGTCCACTGGCGAAGGGTCTCCTGCAGGACCGCCCCCGCCTCGCCCGGGATGGGCCACACCGCGATCAGCGCATCTCCGGCGAACTTGACCACGTCTCCGCCGTGCTCGTAAATAAGTTCGATCAACCCGCCGAAGTAATCGTTGAGGATGCGCGCCAGCGCCTCCACCCCGGCCGGCCCCTTTTCCCCCAATCGCTCGGTCAGCGACGAAAAGCCCGAGATATCGGCAAACATCACCACAGCTTCGAATTCCTGGAACGCGGGAGCTTCGATGGGTGCCGGGTCCTCGATCACCCGTTTGCGGATCAGGCCGGGAACGTAACTTGCCAGGTATTCGGTCAGGGCGCTGCTCTCAGCCATGATTTCTCCTGTTCAATTCAGGTCCACGATCGCTTTCACGCTGCCGGTAAAACGACTCAACGGGGGCAGCCCCGCGGCGGGCTGAACGATCATCGGAAGCCCGTTCTTCGGCCGGATCGAATTCATCCCGGCGACGTCTACTCGCGCGCCCGGCAGCAGCTGGAACTGGAAGCGCTGCAGGAGGATCGCCAGCGAGGTCTTTAACTGCATCATCGCCAGTGACGCGCCGATGCAGTAGCGCGGCCCCGCCGAGAAGGGCATGAACTCATAGGACGAGGGGTGGATGGTCAGCCAGCGCTCCGGCTGGAAGCGCCGCGGGTTGGGAAAGACCTCCGGCATGCGCTGGGTCACGTACGGGCTGAGCATTACCCACGTCCCCGCGGGGAGCGAGTGCCCGCACATTTCGAAGGGCGCCATGCTGTACCGCCCTGTCCATGTCCCCGCCGGGAACAGCCGCATGGTCTCCTTGATGATGCACTCGAGGAAGGGCAAATCGTCCAGCTGGTCTGCGCGCGGGCTTGCCCCGCACAGGACCCGTTCCAGTTCCTCGCGCAGTCTTTGCATCGCTTCGGGGTGCCGGCTGAGCAGGAACAGCGCCCAGTACAGCACCATGCCATTGGGGTTATAACCACCGCGGAACATGGTCATGGTGTTGCCCAGCAGATCGTCCTCGCTGAACTGCTCCGGCTGCTCGTCATGCAGTTTGATCATCATCGAGAGCAGGTCGTCGCCATCCAATCCCTCCGACGCGCCGCTGCGCGATGATCTCCCTCACCAATCGCTCCATCCGGTCCCCGGACTGGCGCAGCCGCCTGAATGGCGTCCCCGGCCAATCATGGGGGAAGAGCAGCGCCAGCGGAGAGAACAGCAGCTTGACGGTCTCCTCCAGCTGCCTGCCGACGCGCTCGCCTTCCTGCTCGGGGTCCATCCCGAGGACCGGGCGGGTCACCAGCCAGATCGCCAGCTGCTCCATCTCGGCGCGCATGTCCACCACCTGCCCCGGCTTCCAGGAGTCCGCTTTCCGCTCGGCCACCTGCACGCAGGCTTCGTGATAACGCGTGATGAATTTTTTGTGGAAGGACGGCAGCATGTGCGCGCGATGGGCGTCATGCCGCGCTCCGTTCGTGAAGGGCATGCCGGTGATCAGGCGGCTCATGGAAGTGTTTTGCGGGATGGGGATGGGGGAGCGTTCCAGGTCATAACTATAAAAAACGGCAGGGTCTCGAAGGACCTGCCGGTTAAGAACGGGGTCGAAGATCAGGATGGCAGGCGATTTTCCGTGGCCAAGCCGGATGAGGTTGCCATACCTGCGCTGCAGGGCCTCAAGCGTGCTCAGCGGCCGGAAAGCCAGTTGGATGATCTGCGGAAGCCAGCCCAGGATCGGTAAGGGAGCGGGACCGGGGATGTCTGAATGGAAACCGAACCTTGCCAGGCTTTTCACCATTAAATCCTCCGTGGTGTCATGCGGCCTCGGATAGTTAAAAACCGCCTGGACGCAAGGCGGTCTGCAAAGCTTTAACATGATACACCCTGTCGCTTGCCACTGCAAGGTGGACAGGTGCACGGGCGCAAAGATGGGCCAATGTGCCTCGCGCGGCAGCCTTTGATAGGGCAATTTGGCAAAGTGGAGACACCTGCGACACCTGCGACAGATTTTTCATCTCTGCACGCTTGACAATTGAACAAATGTTCTATATAGTAGAAGCAGCGAGCGAAGTGCAGCAGGACAATGACGACGCGGCATCCCGGTGCATCTGTCGACGGATACACCGGAACGCCTCCAGCCAGCCCGGGCGGGCGCGGTTCCTCGAATCGCGTGTCCATCTGCGATCCCTGAATCTTAGCACAACTGGAAAGGAGATCCATGTGAAATCAATCTCCAGGCCCAGGCCATGCACAAGCCAGGGGGTGCAAAAATATGCGCCTCTTTGGATGCAAAACTTGCATCCGGGGGGTGCACTGGCATGCACCGGAGGGGTGCATCCGGATTCACCCCGGGGTGTACTGGAATGCACCAGGGGGGTGCATTGGGATACACCCGAACCGTCATTAGAACCGCCATTCAATCATCAGTTGAACCACCACTACAACCACTAACGCATTTTGTCGTTGTCGTCGCAGGGCACAATTTTGGAGGGCTGTTTGGATCCCCATGCGCAGGACGCGCAAGACCCGGCGCGCAGCAGTTGCAGTAAAATACCTGCATCCTTCACTCGCAGTGACACGGAGGCAAAACCATGGCAGCGATCTTCCCCAGCGCGGAATGGCTGGAGGCGCTCAAGGAACGGCTCAACAGCGACGCGCAATACGCCCGCATCGCCAAAAGCTGGGAGGGTGACCTGTTCTTTTTCATCGAGCCGTCGGACAACCTCAAGGAGCAGATCACCTTTTACCTCGACCTGTATCATGGGACCTGCCGCGCGGTCGAATACACGCCCGATCCCGCCAAATACCCGCACCCCGCCTTCATCCTGCATGCCAGTTACCGCGACATCACCGGCATCCTCACCGGCAAGCTCAACCCGATGACCGCCATGATGACCAACAAGCTGCGCGTCAAGGGCTCCATGTCCTACATGATGCGCAACGTGCCCACCGTGCTCGATTTTGTCCGCTGCGCTGCCGAGAATACCGGGCAGATCCTCTGACCCATGCAGCCCATCCTGCACTTTGACCTGTCCACAGGCGCCCGGCGCGAGATCGCGGTGCCCGAGGAGTGGCAGCGCAAGTACCTGGGCGGCGCAACGCTCGCCGCGCGCCTGCTGTACGATTCGCTGACTGCCTTCGCTCGATCCGCTATCTCCCGAGGCTCCGCTGCTCTTCATGACCGGCCCGCTCACCGGCACCTCCGGTCCCACCACCGGTCGGTTCGTCATCTGCGGGAAGTCGCCCGCCACCGGCCTGTGGGCCGAGTCTCACATCGGCGGCTTCTGGGGGCCGGAGCTGCGCAAGGCAGGCTATGACGGCCTGTGGATCACCGGACGAGCGGAAAGGCCGGTCTGGCTCTCGATCCTCGACGGGCAGATCGAAGTGCACGATGCCGCCCAGCTGTGGGGCAGGGACACTTACGAAACCCAGGAACTGGTCAAGGCCGAACTGGCGCGGCCCGGTGCGCGGGTCTGCGTCATCGGCCCGGCCGGAGAGAACCGTGTCCGCTTCGCCTCGATCATGTGCGACCACGGGCGGTTCGCCGGGCGCACCGGCCTCGGCGCGGTGATGGGCGCCAAAAACCTCAAAGCCGTCGCGGTGCGCGGCACGCAGACCATCCCGGTCTTCGACCTGGCGCGCTACGCCCCGCTGCGCTCCGAGGCCAACCGCGAGCTTAAGACGCTTAATAATTCCGAAGTCCTTCACGAGACCGGCACTGCGGGCGGCGCCAACTACTCCGAATACCTCGGCGCGATGCCCTCACGCTATTACTCACAAGGCGCCTTCCCCGAAGTGGACAATGTCTCCGGCGGGACGATGACCAACACCATCCTCGTCGGGCAGTCGGCCTGCCAGGGATGCGTCATCGCCTGCGGGCGCGTCGTCAGGCTCGAGGACGGCGTGAAGCGCAAAGGCCCGGAATACGAGACCATCGTTGGCTTTGGCCCCAACCTGCTGATCAGCGATCTGCCCGCCATCGTCGGGCTGGGCGAGCAGTGCGACCGGCTGGGTATGGATACCATCAGCGCTTCCAACACCATCGGTTTGTCCTTCCTGCTCTATGACCAGGGACGATTGACCGCCAAGGACACTGGCGGCCTCGAATTGGCATGGGGCAGCATCGAGGCGGTGCGCGCGCTGCTGCCGATGATCGCGGGGCGCCAGGGGATCGGCGACCTGCTCGCGGAGGGTTCGCTGCGCTTCGGCAGGCACTTCCATGCCGAGGACCAGGCTGTGCAGGTCAACGGGCTGGAGGTGGCCTACCATGACCCGCGCGGCGTCAGCGGGATGGCGCTCGTCTATGCCACCTCGCCGCGCGGCGCATGTCATAACCAGTCCGACTACTTCTTCATTGATTGGGGCGAGGATAAGCCCTCCATCGGCATCCCTTACATCGAACGCCACGCCGGCGCAGAAAAAGCCGGCAACGTGGCGCGCCACCAGGATTTCCGCACCGTCTTCAATGCCCTCACGGTTTGCCTGTTTGCCAATGTGGAGCCTGAGGCACTGGTGGAACTGGTCAACGCCGCCTGCGGATTGGACTGGGGCCTCGAAGAACTGATGGCCTTCGGGGAGCGCGGCTGGAACCTTAAACGCCTCATCAACAACCGCATGGGGCTGGATGGCTCCGCCGACCGCCTGCCCCGCGCCTGCTGGAGCCGCTGGCCGAGGGCGGCGCGGCGGGTTATGTCCCCGACCTGGGCAACATGCTGTATGCCTATTACATGGAGCGCGGCTGGGACCTTTCCACCGGCCGCCCCACCCGCGAAAAACTGGCGGAATTGGGGTTGGAGGATCTGCACCCCCTGCCCGCCAGCACCATTTCTGGATCGGAGCCTTAATGAAACTCGTATCCGTGGAACAGATGAAAGCCATCGAAAAGGAAGCCGACGAAAAAGGCCTGGCCTATGCCGACATGATGGAAAACGCCGGGCGCGAACTGGCTTATGCCATCGCCGATCTGCCGCTCTTTGATGGGGACGAGGACGAAGCCTCGGTCCTGGCATTGGTCGGCCCCGGCAACAACGGCGGTGACGCGCTGGTCGCGCTGACCCACCTCGCCGCGGACGGATGGAGCGCGCATGCCTACCTCGTCAAGCGCAAGGTCAAGGGCGACGAGTTGATCCAGCAGTTCGCCGAGATGGGCGGGGAGGTGTTCGAAGGCGGCAAGGATGCCGACCACTCCACCCTGCGCGAGATGCTCGCCTCCGCCAATATCCTTGTGGACGGCCTCCTCGGGACCGGCGTGAAACTGCCTCTCAAAGAGGATATGGCCTCCGTGCTGGAGGCGGTCCACAGCGCATTGGACGAGTCGGAGGAGCAGCCCTTCATCGTTGCGGTGGACTGCCCATCCGGCGTGGATTGCGCCACCGGTGAAGCCTCCGAGGCCGTGCTGCCTGCCGATCTCACGGTGACGATGGGCGCCGTCAAAGACGGCATGCTCAAGTTTCCCGCCTATGAGCTGATGGGTGATCTGATCGTGGCCGATATCGGGCTGGACGAAAAGGTGACCGCCTGGTCCTCTCTCCAGCGGGAGGTGGCCGAGGAGGATATGGTGTCGGCCATGCTGCCGGAGCGGCCTTCCGAGTCACACAAAGGCACCTTTGGCACTGCCCTGATCGTCGCCGGTTCCATCAACTATACGGGGGCGGCGTATCTTGCCGGGGCTGCGGCTTATCGCTCGGGGGCCGGGCTGGTCACCCTGGCGGTGCCCGCGCCGCTGCACACTTCGCTGGCAGGCCGCCTGCCCGAGGCCACCTGGATCCTGCTCCCGCACGAGCAGGGCATGATCGCAGCGCAGGCGTCCTCGGTGCTCAAGAAAAACCTGGAGCGTGCCACCGCGCTGCTCATCGGCCCGGGCTTTGGTCTCGAGGACACCACCCGCGATTTCATCGCTGATTTTCTGGGCGGCAAGGCTTCCGTGCGCAAAGGGTCCTCCTCGCATATCGGCTTCCTGCACGAAGTGAACGCACAGCCCGATGCGCCCCGCGCCAATCTGCCTCCGCTGGTCTTCGATGCCGATGGGCTTAAATTGCTGGCCAAGATCGCAGGCTGGCCCGCGCTGCTGCCCGCCCAGACTGTGCTCACCCCACATCCCGGCGAGATGTCTGTGCTGACCGGCCTCCCCGTGGAGCAGATCCAGGCGGACCGGGAAGGGATCGCGGCGCAGCTTTGCAAAGGAGTGGGGGCATGTGGTGGTGCTGAAGGGCGCCTTCACCGTGGTCGCCGCGCCCGATGGCCGCATCACGGTCATCCCGGTAGCCAGCGCAGCGCTGGCGCACGCCGGCACCGGGGATGTGCTGGCCGGGCTGATCGTCGGCCTGCGCGCGCAGGGGCTGGATGCCTTCTCCGCGGCCGTGGCCGGGGCCTGGATCCATGCCCGCAGCGGGCTGGAGGCTGCCGAGGCGCTCGGCGGCACGGCTTCGGTCATGGCCAGTGACCTGCTCGATTCCATCCCGGATGTGCTTTCAGACCTGGCATAACCGCTCAGGAAGGCCTGTGGAACAAAAAAAGAAGCCCGGCGTATGCCGGGCTTTGTTTACGTGGATTTTTGGCTCCTAGCCCTTCAGGAAGGCTTCCAGGGCTTCCTTGCTGATGCGGTAGGCATTGCCGAGTTTCTTGGCTTTCAGATCGCCGGAATTGATCGCCGCCAGCACGTCCTCTTCGGACACCTGCAGGATTCCGGCTGCTTCCGCGGGCGTCATCACGTCGGGAATGCCCGCCGGGGTCTTGGCTGCGCCGCCGCCCTGTCCCTGCTGGACCGCGCCGGAGGTGGCCTGCTGCATCAGGTTGCCGATGCCCATGCCAGCGCCGATACCGGCCGTCAGGCCTGCGCCGCCGCTGGGGTTCTGCGCCGCGTCGCGCATCGCATCCGCGGCCTGCAGCTGGGTGTAGGTGGCCATGTCGAGCATGCCCATGTCGCGCAGTTCCTGCGCCGATTTGTCGGAGGGCTTGAGGTTGCCGACATAGAAGGTCTTGAGCGTCAGGCCGATGGCCTCGAAGTCATCCTGTGCCTTGGCGCGCACCGCCGCGCCGAGCTCCTCGGTCAGCCCGATCATTTCGGGAACGGAGTTCTTCGCGCCGGTCTCGCCGAGCACATCCTGCAGCTTCGAGAGCAGCATGGTGCGCAGCCGTTCCTCGATCTGCGAGGTGCAGGTACGCGCCCTGCGTGCCGACGATCTGGGTCACGAACTGCTGCGGGTCCTTCACCTGGAAGGAATAGGTGCCGAAGCCCTGCAGCAGCGCCACGCCCAGGCCCATGCCCGGGTTGCGGACGATGATCGGCTGCGGCGTGCCCCATTTCTGGTTGGCGAATTCCTTCATCGAGACGAAGTACACCTCGGCGGGGAAGGGCGTGCGGTCGTTGAAAGCCTTGCCGATCCAGTCGATCAGCAGCGGGATGTTGGCGGTGGTGATGGTGTGGCGTCCCGGCCCGAACACATCCAGGGCATTGCCGTCGCGGAAGAACACGGCGCGCTGGCTCTCGCGCACGATCACCTGCGAGCCGATGCGGAAATCGCCAATGCCGCTTTCCGGGAAGCGATGGACGATCTCATCGGCCATCTCATTCGGATATTCAATGACATCAAAAATTCTGGCCATGACACTCTCCTTGTTCGCTGATTATCAGATTCATTATAGTCGAAGGGGGAGGCCTGCACAAGAACCATGCGCATGAACCCGCCCTCTTGTGTATACGGGATTTGGCCGTGCAGGTTTCAGCCGGACGCCGTGGCGGTCTTTTCCCGCACCGCCTTCTCCAGTTTCATCGTCTTGCCTGTGCCGCCATCGCGCAGCATCAGCACCTCGGCCAGGATGCTGACGGCGATCTCCTCGGGCGTCTCGGCGTTCAACTCCAGCCCCATCGGGGAATGGACGCGCTCGATCTGCTTTTCCGTGACGCCTTTCTTCTTCAGCGCCTTGACCGTGGTGGCCCAGCGGCGCCGGGAGCCGATCACACCGATGTAGGCTGCGGGGGAGGCCAGCAGCGGGGGCAGCCCCTCCGCGTCCACACTGGAGCCGCGGCTGGTGATGACGATGAAGGTCCGCCGGGTGATCTTCAGCTGTTCGGCCAGCTGGCCCATCGGCACGGGGTGATAGGCGTCCGCGCCCGGTACGGATTCGGGGGTGCAGAACTCCGCCCGGTCATCGCTGACCGCCACGCGGAAGCCCAGCCACTTGGCGAGATGGACCACCGCCTTGCCGACATGCCCCGCGCCGATGACGACCAGCAGGGGAGCAGGGAGAATCGGTTCCACAAAGACCTCCACCTGGCCTCCGCACACGCCGGGGTCGCCGCGCGAGGGGTCGGACATGTTGTAGGAAAGCAGCCGGGCCTGTCCGTCCGCCAGCGCCATCCAGGCCTCGTCCAGGACGCGGTGTTCGAGGTCGCCTCCGCCCACGGTCCCGATGAAGCTGCCGTTCTCATAGACCAGCATCTTGCTGCCCACATGCCGCGGCGTGGACCCCTGGCTGGAGACGACGGTGCAGAGTGCAGCGGGTTCCTGTTTTTGTTCCAGTTCGTAGAGCGCCCGGGAGATGGATGGCATGCCCTGATTATAGCAGGAGGCGCCCTTGCGCGGCGCATGAGCCGGGCATGAGTCAACTCTTACCGGCATCTCACGGGTGAGGGATAACGCCCCGGAAAAACTATTCGTTAAGCAGACCGTAGCAGGACCTGTCCAAGAGAGGCAAACTCTGTTTTTTCATCCTGCAGAGGGCGCCGCCCGAGACGGGTCCTGCTATCCATTCTCATCCGCCTGACCTGAAGAGGCCACAACCTTTGCCAGACAAATGACCGCCCCGTGAAAATTCACGGGGCGGTCTGATTCGTGTCAGTGCGAGGAGTGGTGGCTGTCTCCGAGGGACTGTCACCACTCCTCGCAATGGCATTAGATTTCCAGCAGACCCAACACCACCGGCAGGAGTTGTTTCTTGCGCGAGACCACGCCCGCCGCGTCGCGGGTGCCATCCGGCAGAGGCGGGTAGGGGAGTTCATCCAGGATGGGCGGCGTGGAGCGTGACAACAACAGCCGGCTGGTGCCGCGCACCACATCCGTGATCATCAACATGGCAAAGTCCAGGCCGCGCTTGTTCTTCAAGTCATCCAGCGCGTCGGTGAGGGGTAAAAGATGCTCGCCGATCTCCAGCAGATCGGTCACTTCCACCTGCGCCACGACGAATTTGAATCCGCCAGCTTCGTAGGGCTTGATATCCGTGCTGACGATCTGCTCGGGCTTGCGGTTCGCCAGCCCGGTGCCGGCGGAGATGACCGCGCGGCCGTAGGTGTCGATGGTTTCGCCGCGCAGAGGCCCTCCGCCTACGAAAGCCCAGCGGCCCAGCCGCCCGGCAGCCTCGCGGTCGCGGCCAGTAGTCGTCGGAGAGGTCAGGATGAGCGTATCCGCCAGCAGTCCCGCCAGCAGCATGCCTGCGAGGGCGGGCGGAGGGGAGATGCCCGCTTCGGCGGCTTGCTCGGTCACGAGGGTGGAGGTCGAGCCGACGATGTCCACCGTGAAGCGGATGGGCGAGTGGGTGTGCGGGTTGCCCAGCCGGTGATGGTCGAGGATCTCCAGCAGCTCGGCTTCTTCCAGCGCGGCGATGGCCTGGCGCGGCTCGTTGTGGTCCACCAGGATGACCTTCAGGCGCGGCGGGTTGAGCACCTGTCGCTGGCTGGCGATGCCGAGGTAAATTCCCTGGTCGTCCACCACCCAGTAATCGGTGTACTCATCGCGCAGCAAGCGATTCAGGCTGTCGCGGATGTGCGCGTTGGCCGCGTAGCGCGGCACCTGTGTATCCGCGGCGAGTGAGCAGGGCGCGGACATCAGTTCGCGCACGGGCGTTGTGCCGGGGCGCGGGCCGAGTGTCTCGGTGAAATACTTGAACAGGCTCAGGCCGTTGATGAGACCGTAAGGTTTGCCATCCTCGTTGACCACCGGGGCCAGGCCGCCGGTGCGGCTGGCGAGGTTCCATGCCAGACCCAATTGCTGGTCGGGGAGGATGGTATCGAGGCGGCGCATGACCAACTCGAAGCGCGGCGAGGCATCGGTCAGCAGGACGGGGGCTTCCAGTCCGAGTTTCTTGAGCACCCAGGAGGTCTGCGGGTTGACCGCGCCGGCGCGCGCCGCGAGGGTATCCGCGCCGTCGCGTTCGCGCAGCAGCCAGGCATAGCCCATCGCCGAGGCGATGGAATCGGTATCCGGGTTTACATGCCCGATCACGTAGATCTGGTTTGACATTTACAATAACTCCGGGCGAATTATATCCTGCATCCACGCGGCTCCTAACCTCCTCGCAACGACACTATTTCTTCAACGCGCGCCAGACTTTCTCCGGCGTGATCGGGTTGTCGTCGACGTTCACGCCGACCGCGTCCAGCATCGCGTTGCCCACCGCCGGCGCCACGCCGTCCATGGGGATCTCGGCGACAGCCTTGACCCCGAAGGGATGGCTCGGCTCAAAGGTCTCCACGAAGATGGTATCCAGGCGCGGCATCTCGTCGGCGCGGAAGATGTGATAGCGGTCGAAGTCGCGTTCGATGGCGTCGCCCTTGTCGTCGTAGCGCATCTCCTCGCACACCGCGTAGCCGAGCGCCTGGGTCATGCCGCCCTCGATCTGCCCCGAGGCGGTCAGCGGATTGACGATCACACCCGAGTCCACCGCCATGACCAGCCTGTCCACGGTCACCTCGCCGGTTTCCGCTGTCCACGGTCACCTCGGCGAACTGCGCCGCGAACGGCGGCGGCGAGACCGGGGAGACATACGAGGCCACGCCCATGATCTGTTCCTGGTCCGACTTGTGCAGCGTATCGAGGGCGATCTCGGCATGACTGACCGAGCGGCCATCCGGCGCGATAGGCATGCCGGTCGCGCAAGCTGGATGGACTCCGGGTCGTCCACCTTCAGCAGCTTGGCCGCCCGCAATTTGATCCGCTCCGCGACCATCTGCGCGGCCATTGGCCGCCGCTGTGCCGGAGATGTAGGTGGTGGAAGAGGCGTAGGCGCCCTTGTCGAACGGCGTGAAGTCGGTATCGGACGAATAGCAGATCACATCCTCCAGCGGCACGCCCAGCACTTCCGCGGCCATCTGCGCCAGCACTGTATCCGAGCCGGTGCCGAGGTCGGTCGCGCCGACCAGCAGGTTGAAGGAGCCGTCGTCGTTCATCTTGATGGATGCGCCGCCCATATCGAGGTAGGGGATGGCTGTGCCTTGCATGACCATCGCCACGCCGATGCCTTTCGTCGCCGACGTTGCCGCCTTCCGAGCGGAGCATGCCAGTCCTCGTTGCCATACTTGTCATCCCAGCCGATGGCAGCCTTGCCCTGCGCCACACATTGCTCCAGCCCGACCGTCTGGATGATCTCCGGGCGCGGTTCGCGGCCTTCATTCCAGGCGGTTGAGAAGGGATGATATTCGCCGGGGTGGATGGCATTCTTCAGGCGGAAGTCGATCGGGTCGAAGCCCATCGCGCGGGCGATCTTTTCCATGTGACGTTCGAGCGGCCAGTAGCCCTGCGGGACGCCGTAGCCGCGGAAAGCGCCCGCAGGCGGCGTGTTGGTGTAGACCACGTCCGCATAGAAGCGGATGTTGGGCGACTTGCGATATTCGCCATCGCCCACATACAAAGCCATGCTCTTGTGCCCGGTGTTGCCGGTGACGGTCAGGGCGTGGCAGCCATACGCGCCGGTGTCGGAGAGGGCGTACATCGAGTTGGCGGTGATCGTGCCGTCGCGCTTGACGCCGGTCTTCATCTGCACGCGCATCGGGTGACGCGAGCGCGAGGCGGTGAATTCCTCCTCGCGCGTGTATTCGTAGATGCACCGGCCGTTCTGGTGGCAATCGTCAGATGGGCGGCCACGTCTTCCATCAACACTTCCTGCTTGCCGCCGAACCCGCCGCCGATGCGCGGCTTGATGACGCGGATGCGCTTGACGGGCAGCCCCAGCACCGGGGCCAGCATGCGCCGCACGTGGAAGGGTACCTGCGTGGAGGTGCGGATGACCAGACGGTCATCCTCGTCCCAGTAGGTCACGCAGACATGCGGCTCGATGTGCGCCTGCTGCACCTTCGGCACTTCGTAATCGCCTTCAAAGATCTCATCCGCTTCGGCAAAGCCTTTTTCCACATCGCCGATGTCAATGCGGATCTCGGCGGCCAGGTTTTTCTCCGGGTCTGGAATCGGCAAAGTTGACGTACTCGGGCTCGTCGTGGATGCGGATCGGGCTGGTCATGGACTGGCGCGAGTCGAGAATAGGCTCCAGCACCTCATACTCCACCTCGATCAGGCGCGAGGGCCTTTTCAGCGATCTCCGGCGTCTCGGCGGCGACGATGGCCACGCGGTCGCCCACGAAGCGCACCTTGTGGTCCAGCGAGAAGGTGTCCAGCGGCCCGGGGATCGGGTCGGACTGGCCCGCGGTGGAATAGACCACGCGCGGAATATCCTGCCAGGTCAGCACCGCGGCCACGCCGTCCAGCTCGCGCGCCTTGCTGGCGTCGATGCGCGTGATGCAGCGCATGCGCGTGCGGCGAGTGCAGCACCTTTGCATACAGCATGCCGCGCATCTCGAAGTCGGCGGTGAAGGCCGGCTTGCCCTGCACCAGCTTGACCGCGTCCACTTTGATCTCCGGTTTGCCGACGGTCTGCCAGGTCCGCGACTCGGGGGTGACGACCACCTTCGGCCGCGTGAGCAGCTGCGCGCCCAGTTCGGAGGGCGGCGCGGAGGGTTGGCTGCCGGGCAGCGGGCCGCTGTCCAACCCGCCGAAGTCCCAGGTGACGCCTTCGCCCCAGTCCACCGGCTCATCGCCGCGCATCACCGCCGCGGCGCGCAGGATGGCCTGCACCGGCTTGATGTAACCGGTGCAGCGGCAGAGCACACCCGAGATGGCCTCGCGCACTTCCGCCTCGGAGGGGTTCGGATTCTGGTCGAGCAGCGCCTTGGCGGCCAGGATCTGCGCCGGGGTGCAATAGCCGCACTGGATCGCGCCGGTCTCGACAAACGCCTGCTGGAGGGGATGCAGCCCGCCGGTCTGTTTCCAGCCCTGCTGCGGATGCTCGCCCAGCGCCTCGATGGTGGCGATCTTATGCCCCTCCGCCTGCGCGGCCAGCAGCGACCCGGCATTGACGGGCTTCCCGTCCAGCAGGACCGTGTCGCAGCCGCTCAGCCCGTCCTCGTCCCCGAACTTCACCCCGTGAAAGCCCAGTGAGCGCAGCACGGCAAGCAGAGTGGCCCCCGCGGCCGCTTCCAGCTCGTGAGGCTGGCCGTTGATCGTCAAAGAAAGAAGCATGGACGGCTCCTTAATCAAGATTTTCTGGATCCAATTCCAGGTTGGAATTATCTTCGCCGGACTCGGGAAAAATCCGCCAGAGCGAAGCATTGAGATCCTCAACATTTTCCCATGTAATTTTGGATGTGCCAAGCAATTCATCTATCTGGGAAGATAATTCGTTATAGATATCATCCGAGATGGTCAAGTCATTGTGCAAATTGATAAGAATTGTACGCTGATGCTGGAGGAATTCGCGCCATCCGGCATCCAGTTCCTCGGCCTCGACATCCGGGTGCTCGACGAGGAGATCACGCATGGAATCGGTCAGACCCTTCAGATATTCCTCCAGGCTGCCCGACATGATGTTCCAGACATGATTGGATATCATGCCTTCGCCATGCGCTTTCTTCATCTGTTGGTAACCAGCTTTAACGGTCATGGAACGGGCGCGACGCAGATCATACTCCTCACGGTTCGCCCGGGGTTTTACCAACTTCAGCCATTTTATCAGGGTGCTCATGCTGGAACCCTGGACGAGCAGCGTGAAAATCACCAGACCAAAAACCATGGCCTGGATTTTTCCCGAAAGCGTAAGCAGCCCCAGGGGAAGTCCCAGGGCAAGGGCAAGGGAGATCGCACCTCGCAGGCCGCCCCAATAAAGTACGTGCTTCCACTGATTGGGAATGGAAGGGGTTCGTGGAAACAACCCGTAGATCACGACCAGCCGGGTCAACAATGCTGCAAGAATTCCCCAAAGAATGGCCTGCCAGTTCTCCACCAGTAGAGGGATATCTATGACCAGGCCGATCAAGAGGAATACAAAGGAGTTGGCCAGAAACGACATGAACTCCCAGAAGTTAAACACCACGATGCGGGTTGTCGCCGCCATGCCGCGCGGACCAATGTTTCCATTTACCAGCCCGGCTGCGACAACTGCCAGTACGCCGCTGACATGAAAAGATTCGGCAACGAGAAAAGCGCCATAGGCCAGGACAAAGGTGATGGCGGTTTCAATCAGATGATCGTTGATGCGTGCGATGGCAAGGGAAGCCAGCCAGCCAAGAGCCAGGCCGACCACGATCCCGAATCCGGCCACCCGGATAAAATCAACCATCGCCACGGCGGGGTGAAAAACGCCCGAGATGGCGCTTCCAACTGCCAGGTTATAGACCACGATGGCTGTTCCATCATTGAACAGACTTTCCCCCTCGAGCAGAACCTGTAACCGTTTGGGAACCTTGAGGGTACGAAATAAGGCAATGATGGCGACAGGATCTGTCGCTGCTATGATCGAACCGAAAACAATGGCGTGGCTTAGAGGGAGACCTGCCCCAAAATATACAATTCCACCCACAACGAGAGTGGTGAGCAGAACCCCGGGGACGGCCAGCATCAGGATGGGCGCCAGATTGCGGCGGAGATCAGTAACGGGCAAGTGGAATGCCGCTTCAAATATCAGGGGGGGAACGAAAATGCCCAGGATAAGCTGTGGGGAAATCTCAAGATCGTACTGCCGGAAAAGGAGCGCCAGGGCAATGCCCACAATGACCAGGCCAACGGTATAAGGCATGCGGAAACGCCGCGCAATAATCCCCACCAAGGTTGCGACCAGCAGCAGCGCGATCGCGATTTCTTCCAGGAAACGGATATCGACCATTGTGTTTACACGGCAGGCCGCGGACTAACCTGTCCTCGATGCCTTACGCAAGCGGGAACGCAACTCGTCGATCTTGATGCCGCGCGCCGGTCTCATCCTCATACAGCCATACCTCCCAGCCATTGGCAGGGACCCCGCCCAGCAGCGCGCGGGCAACGGCGTGGATGGAGCCGGTGATCTCTCCGCAGCGCAGGTGCCCGTTGGAGAGGATCTCCGCTTGCAAATCATACTTTGAAAAATAAAGGCTCTGGCCCGGCGAGAGCAGCCCGGCCTCCAGCAGCGCGCCGAAGGGAATGCGCGGCGGCTTGGGCGGGGAGACATCCAGGCTGGCGGGATCGGAGGGCGTCACAGCCTGGATGCGCGCCTGCGCGATGCGGATGTACTCTGTATCGCGCTCGATGCCGAGGTAATGGCGGCCAAGTTTTTTTGCAACCGCGCCGGTGGTGCCGGTGCCGAAGAAAGGATCGAGGACCAGATCGCCGGGGTTGGTGGTCGCGGTGAGGATGCGATAGAGCAGCGCTTCCGGCTTCTGCGCCGGATGCGCCTTGACGCCGTCCTCGCGCAGGCGTTCCCTGCCGGTCGCCAGCGGCAGGCTCCACCAGTCGGAGCGCATCTGCAGGTCGTCGTTGAGCGCCTTCATGGCGTGATGGTTGAAGGTGTACTTTTTGCCCTGCTCGCGCTGGGCCCAGATCAGCGTTTCGTGCGCGTTGGTGAAACGCACGCCGCGGAAGTTGGGCATGGGGTTGCTCTTGATCCAGATGATGTCATTAAGGATCCAAAAATCCAGGTCTTGCAGGATCGCCCCCAGGCGGTAGATGTTGTGATAGGAGCCGATGACCCACAGCGTGCCGGTGTCCTTCAGTACGCGGCGGCAGGCCGAGAGCCACAGGCGCGAGAAGGTGTCATACTCCTCCAGGCTTTCGAACTTGTCCCAAGACTCGTCCACCGCGTCCACCCGGGTCAGGTTGGGGCGGTAAAGGGAATTGCGCAGCTGGAGGTTGTAGGGAGGGTCGGCAAAGATCAGGTCCACCGAGCCTTCCGGCAGCGCCGCCATCCGCTCGATGCAATCCCCGGCAAGGATCTGATCCACAGGGAGGTCGTGCATTGGCGCTAGGCCTGGTCCTTCAACTCGGTGAGCAGGAGATCGATATCGCGCGCCAGCTCAACGAACTGGTGACCCCAGTCGTTGTCCATCGAGATCTCGTGCAGCAGTCCGGTGGGGGCGAAGAGCAGGCGGGCTTTCACCACGTCCACCGGGCCGGTAACCGCCAGCTGGCCGCGGATGTGAGTGAGGGCATTGATGGCCAGCTCCGCGAGGCGCCGACACATAACTCCGGCTCGGAGCGCAGGACCAATTCGGAGGCCGTTTCCAGCCTGTTAATCAGGCTTTGTTTGACGTTTTGCATGGGGCAGACTCCTTTGAGGGCAGCGATGAATATTCTGTTGCGGCTTGCATGACACCCACATGTTCATCGAACCTATAACACCTTCTTCACATCCAGGAAACGGCCTTTTTCCTGGTTGGACTTGTTCGATGGCCTCCGCGGAACCAAGCACGACCACCTCGCCTTTTTCGGCGACGGCAGCCAGTACTTCCGCGAGGCGGTGGAAATCGTTGAGGTCCGCGCCGAGCACCTCGTCGCGGATCTGCTGGCGCGCCTCGTCCGTGTAGCCAATGAGATGGCGCAGCATGGACGTGTAGCCTTTGGCATCCGGCAGCAGGTAGGCATCCATGCCGCCGATCGTCCCGATGATGGATTTGGTCAATTCCGAATTGTCCAGCTTCAGACTCGCGCAGGAAGCGGGCAGTGTTGTCGTAGTTGTCCAGACGTGGCGAGCAGGTTCGGGTCGCGGTAGGAGAGATAGGTAAACACGCCGGAGCCCGGATCGAAGACGCTGAAGCCGCCATACGCGCCGCCCTGCACGCGGACCTTCTCCCACAGCCAGGTGGTGCCAAGGTACTTCTCGATCACATGGATCGAGCCGTCGAGCTCATAGCCCAGCGAATACAGGTTCGCGCCTTTGCCGACAAAATTGACCTGCGCGGGGATGGTCAGGCCCTCGTTGACTGAGACCGATTCCCGCTCCCAGCGCTGAGGGACAGGCTTTGCGGAGGGCAGCGCGGCGAGGAAGGCCGCCAGTTCCGGCTGGAAGGTCTTCCAGTTCGCTTCGTCGAGCGTGATGTTGGCGATCATGGCTGCGCGGTTGAGCAGGCACTTGCGCAGCGCCTCCAGTTTGGCGAGCACCGCGGGCCAATCCTTCTGCACTTCGTCGGCGAGTTTGCGCAGGAAGAACAGGTTCTCCAGGCCGCCGATCTGCTCGCTGACCCAGGCCGCCTCGCTGAAGCGGGCGCGCAGGCGGGAGTTGACCACCCCGTGCCCGCCGGGGACGAGGCCCGATTCGGCGCCGGCCTTTTCCTCCAGCACCATCTGCTTGAAGCGCTCCTGGTCGTCCAGCCGCGCGGTGAGCAGCACGTCCTTCAGGATGGAAAGCAATTCGGAAGCCTGGGATATGACGGCTTTGCCGCGCAGCATGAACCACAGCGCCGAGCCTTCGGTATCGCGGCGGGTGGAGGTCAGCGTGCTGGTGTGGATGCCGCCGGTGCTGCGGCCGATGCGCTGGGTGAGGCGGACGAAGTCCTCTTTTTCTGTGCCCAGTTCCAGCAGGGCGCGCCCGAACAGGTCCACATAGGGCAGGAGGTCCTGGGGGACGTTGTGCAGGTCGAATCCCAGGTCGAGGTAGAGGATGCCGTTGGTGAAGAGGTCATGATACAGCACCTGCGCGCCGGCCATCTCGGAGACAGCCAGCGGGATGGTGCGGATCTTTTTATCCAGGTCATCCAGCGCCAGCGTGGGGATGGTCGCCAGGGCTTCGGGCGTGTCGGGGGTCTCCTGGCGGCGCTTCAGTTCCTCTGCGTCGCGCATCACCTGCTCGATCTCCGCGGCGCTCATGGAGGCCTTGATGGTTTCCAGGCGCCCGGCTTCCATCTGCTCGCGCTGTTCGTTAACATCCGGCGCGGGCTCCAGGATGACGGTGCTGCGGTGCGGATTGGAGATCAGATGTTTTTCGATCAGCCCTTCGAAGTATTTCTCCCCCGCAGCGATCTTTTCCTTGATCGAGGCCAGCGGGGCTTCGAAGATCAGCCCCTGCAGAGGATCGCGGTCATAGACCCAGTAGGTGAGCGGCGCCGAACATGAGCGCCAGGCCGCGCGGGAAACGGCCGGTGTTCAGCTCGCGCAGGTAAAACTCCACGGTATTGACCGAGGCGGCGATCGTATCCGCGTCGATGTGCACGGCCAATTCCTGGAGGGTCTTTAAGATCAGCGCCTCCACCTTTTCCAGGTCGGCAGTCTGCACACCCTTCATGCCGGTGGAGTAGGTCATCTGGCGAGACTGCTCCCCCAGGTCTGAGCCTGCCAGGTCTTCGCCCAGGCCGGATTCCATCAGCACCTTGCGCAGGGGCGCGGCGGGCGTGCCGGTCAGGATGTGGGCAAGGATGGACAGGCCCAGCGAAGTCTCGGCATCCTCGTTCTCGTCCAGCATCCAGTTGAGGGTGATATAGGATTTCGGGTCTTCGCTCTCGCCGGAGTCGTACTGATGCACCTCGCGGCGCGGGGCGGAGAAGCGGCTTTGCAGCGGAATGGCGGAGCGGGGCTCCTGCCGGTCAAAGGCCTCCAGCCAGGCGTCCATCAGGCGCAGGCGTTCCTCCTCGGGGTCGTCGCCATAGAACCAGATGTAGGAGTTGGAGGGATGATAGTAACTGGCGTGGAAATTCTTGAATTCCTCGTAGGTCAGGGTGGGAATGACCAGCGGGTCGCCGCCCGAATCGAGGCCGTAGAGGATGTCCGGAAAGATGGCATGCTGGCTGTGCTCGCCGAGCAGGTTATCGGGCGAGGAGTAGTTGCCCTTCATCTCATTGAAGACCACGCCCTTCAGGGTGAGCGGCGCGTCCGGGGACTCCAATTCGTAGTGCCAGCCCTCCTGTTTGAGGGTCATTTCCGGGATCAGCGGATAGAAGACCGCATCCAGATAAACATCGACCAGGTTGTAGAAATCCTTAAGGTTGGTGCTGGCCACCGGATAGGCGGTTTTATCGGGGAAGGTGGAGGCGTTCAGATAGGTGTTGAGCGAGCTTTTCTCCAGCTCGATAAAGGGCTCCTTGGCGCGGTATTTGCGCGAGCCGCACAGCACGGAATGTTCCATGATGTGCGCCACGCCGTTGGAAGAGGCTGGCGGGGTGCGGAAGGTGATGCCGAAGGCCTTGTTCTCGTCGCTGTTGACCAGCGAGAGCAGGCGCGCTCCGGTCTTTTCGTGGGTATACAGGCGGGCGCGCGAGTTCACTTCGGGGATCTCGCGTTCCTGGATCAAAACAAACGGCATACTATGACTCCTGCTGCCCTCTCGCGCGCGGGTGGCGGCGAGTTGGGCTACTGCAAATTCTAAAGGATCAGATTCGGCTTGCATTCTGGTCGTGTTGTTGGCGTCTATGAGTCCCCGGTGTATCGAAGGCAGTCATGTCTGGAGCCTGCCCAGGCAGCGGGCTGCCAGCGCAGCCGCCACTTCCCTGCGGTATTCGGCGGAGGCGAATTCGTCGCCGGATTCGTGGCAGGCGTTGCGGGCGGCGGTCTCCAGCCCCTCCGCTTCGGTGCCGTCCATCGCAAGTGAGGGCGAAGCTCCGAATCCACCGACCGCCAGCCGCGCCCGGCCCGAGGGCCAGCGTGCCAGCGCGGTAAAGACGATCGGGCGGTCTGAGGGGGTGCGCGAGGCTCTTTCGAAGGCGAACCTGGCCTGCATGGGGATGCTCACGGAGGTGATCAGCCCGCGGGGCGCAGCGGCAGATATTCGCCGAGTGCCATGCCGGAGGGGCCGGGGTTCATCAGGGTGAGCTTCGCATCCAGCGCCAGCAGCGCGCCGGCGAAGGTGGAGCGGCCGCTGCACGTGACCAGGGTCCCCGCCGCGCTGGCCGAGTTGCGCAGGTTCAGCGGGGCTTCCAGCTTGATCGCCGTCTTCAGGTCCGCGGGGCATTCGCTTGATTCCAACAACTGCTGGAGAGTGACCATCGCGCCGATCTCGAGGTCGTTGCCCTTGCGGTTGATGGCGTTCAGACCCAGCGATTGCAGGTCCACGACCTCCACGGGCTGTCCGTCTCCCCGGGAGAGGAGCGTCCCGCCGCCGAGCGGCAGGGTATTCGGTTGCGAGAGCAGGCTGCAGGGCTTCATCGAGGGTCGCAGGGCGGTGATAGGCGGTGATCATCTCTTGTCCGTGAGCATGGGTCGGTTGGCACAGATTATACCCGCCTTGTCCGTGCCGAGGCTCGCAAGAGTATTGCAAATGCACACCCCCTCCACCCCTCCCGATACTCGGGGCACCTCTCCCAAATAAGAACCCGAGAACAAAGTTCTCGGGTTCTTATTTGGGAGAGGGTGGGTGGGGGTGAATTATCCCGGCGGTTCGACGGGCTCCAGTTCCGGGGAGAGATATTGCTGCTGAAGCGCCTGGACGAGGATCTCCAATTCGTCGCCGTTACTGTAATGGCCGGTGAACAGCCACATCGGCTGGACGTAGATCACCTGCCCGGCGACCGGCGGGTTGTAGCGCGTGTCGCGCGTGAAGTACACGAGTTGGACGTTCTCAATGACCGCGCGTGGGGATCTCGGGCATATCCGAGGCGCCCGGTTCGATGACCGTGTAGGGTGCGTCGGAGGTGATCGGCATTACGGTGGTCACGCCATCCTTGGGGTTGGTAGCGAGGCCGCTGTTGAAGACGCGCAGCGCCGGATAACCCGCATAGGTCTCGCCGGGGATGGCTAACGACTCGACGAGAACATCCTCGCTGCCAGGTTCGACCGGATTGCTGGAGGGCATGCCGTCTGGATAGAGGGTCACGTAGGTCTTGCCATCCTCAGCGGCGAGAAGGGTGAGCATTTCACCGTTGACCGTCTGGTTGGACTGGCGGCCCTTGAGGATCGTGAAAGCCAGGTCGGGGTAAGGTATCTCGATATTTCTCGACCTCGATGACCATGCTGTTCTGGGTCTCGTCGCTGTGAACGGAGCCCCAGACCTTGACCGGCCGGTTCTGGTACGTGTCCAGCGCGGAGAGGTCGCCTTGCAGGATGTAAAAGCCCGCGCCGCCTTCCAGCATGAATCCATACTGCATGCGCTGCGAGCCGTCCGCCGACTTGTAGATGGTGAGGTTCAGCAGGCCCTGCCAGCCGTCCGCTTTCTGCGCGGCAGGGATGGTGACGGTCTGGCCGATGAATAGGGTGGCCGGATCGGTGAAGCCATTGGCGGTCATCAATTCCTCGGGCGTGATGCCGAAGGCTGCGGCGATGGAGTCGACCGTGTCACCAGCCACCACTGTGTAGGGATAGCCGCTGCCAGGCGGGAGGGCGGTCACGACGGGCGTGGCAGTCGGGAAGGGGATGGGCGTGCCGGAGAGGTTGAGCTTGTAGAGGCCCATCCCTCCGCCGCCACCGCCGCCCCTGCCGCCGTTCGCCATGCGCAGGTCAAAGGAAGCTCCATTGGATCACATCCCGCTCCTTGACGCCGAGCACGAACACGTTCTCCATCGGTAGTGTCAGTCCGGAGGGCAGGTCGGGCATCTTGAAGGTATCGCCTTCCTGTGTGATCAGGACCGCCTGATCGCCCTGCATTTCGAGGTTCCCCATCCAGCCATCCTGCATGCCGGGATAGACCTCCCAGGACTGGACATTGAAGACCTGGATGCCGTTCTGCATGGTGAACTGGCCGGTGGCGCGGATGAGATCCGCATCGGCAAAGCCCTCGGGCACATTCCCTGCGCCGGGGACGGGGTAGCCGTCCAGCGTGACGAGCGGCTCGGAGCCATCCAGCGATGGCAGGAGGGCGGGGGTGGCATAGATGGTGAGGGTCGTATCCAGAGGATGCACTCGATACCAGGAGCCGTATCCGCTGGTGGGCGAGTGAACACCTTCCAGAATGCCGCCCGGCACGTCCAATGCGAGGATCAGGTCGAGCGCTGCCTGCGCGCTGCGGATGGCATAGGTGCCGACCGGCTGGGTATGGATCAGGCTGGCCTCGACCGCAGTGATGCCGTTCGCATTGAAGCGGAAGAGCAGCCCGCTGTATTTGAAGTAATCGTAGCGGGTGGCGACTCCGTCCTCGGCCAGAGGCAGGGCGTAATAGCCTCCATAGAATTCGGAGGGCTGTACACGATAAGGGAAGTCCATTCCGTGCGCGGACAGGAAGGCGGCGATCTGCGCCTCCGCGTCATCGACCGGGAAGACCGCGGCGGTGGAGAGGTAGGCCGGGTAATCCGGATAGTAACTGTAATACTGGTCGGAGCGGACATACAGGTGCGCTTTGCCGTCCGAGATGGTGATGCCGCTCGTTCCAGGGATTTCGCCGGGGGCCTGGTAGGCTTTCCCTTGCAGCCCGTACTGAGCGGCGAGGGCAAGGGCGCTCTCCAGCGTAGCAGGAGTTTCCATCCCAACCTGTGAGACGGCGGCTTCCGCGGGGCCATCGGGCAGGAGCCGCGTTGAGCAAGAGGGTCGTGCCGCGCCATTCGTAGGATTCTCCCTGTACCTGGGCCTGAGGGGTTCCGGTGGTGACGGCCGCCGGGGTGGGCGTGCCGCCCTTCGCCGGGACATGCGTGGGCGCAAGCGAGCCGATGAGCCAGTTGAGGGCCACTGCCAGGAGCAGCAGGCCCGCGGCAAGGCCGGCATAGCGCAAGAGGCTGCCGGGGCGAATCTCGACCCGGCGGGCGGGGCGGTGTCCTGCCCTCAGGTCCGCTTCGAGGCGTTCAGAAAAATTGGATCGAGGTTCCATCGTGTTCGCCAGCTGCTCCAGCGCGCGGAGGTCGGCGGATTCCTGGGAATTCAGATTATTCTTGGGGTCCATTATTCCACCTCCAGGGCGAGGGAGGTCCGCTGGCGGAGCTCCTGCAGGCCGCGCATGACGAGCATTTTCACGGCGGCTTCGCTCCGTTTCAGCAGGTGACCCGCCTCGCGGTGGGTGAGACCGGCAAAGGCGGTGAGCAGGATGGCCTCGGCCCGGTCGGGGTTGATGCTTTTCAATGCCTGCGAGACGGATTTCAGGCGGATGTTCTGCATGGCGGCCGCGTCGGTGGGCTGGCCGGGATCGACGAGATGGCCGGCCTTGTCGAGCGGGGTGAGGGGGCGGCGGCTGCGATAGAAGAGTGCCTGCTTGCGCGAGGCGATGCCCATCAGCCAGGCGGCGAAGGGGCCATCCCCGCGGAAGGTGCGGATGCCCTCCAGGGCGGCCATGAAGGTCTGCGAGGTGAGGTCCTCGGCATCCTTCACGTCCGCGGTGTGAATGAGGTGATAGCGATAGACCGGCCGCAGGTAACGGCGGTAGAGCTCGGCGAAGGCGTCCGCGTCGCGGACGGCTTCGTGGGCCAGCGAGACTTCATCCAGTGGGGGGCTTTGTGGGGGTGCGGTCATGGGGGTATCCATAGTCCTCCTGTCATGGAGGATTGTTGCGGCAGTGCCAAAAAAGGTAACAGGGAAAATATGCTATGTCGTTGCGAAGGCGCGATCCTGCCCGCAGGGGCAGGTGAGCGAGGAAGCGATCTCGCATAATCGCGCCGGATCGTGAGCGACGATGCAATCTCCTGCCTTCAAAATGGGGGATTGCTTCGTCGCTCGGCAGTACGCTTTGCGTACTACCACTCTCCTCGCAATGACATTATTCCGGATACACCTTCCAACCCAGTTCCTCCAGCCTGGAGTTATCGAACTGGTCTTCGGGGACATTGATGTGCAAGGCTTCGGCCTCGGCCAGCAGCTCGCCCGTCTCGGCGTCATAGATGCCCGCCCAGGCCTCGGCCATGCGGGCGCGCAGCCTCCCGGCCTTGCCCACGATCTTCAGGGGCCTTCCGGTCGGCACGTTCTTGCGGTACTTGATCTCGAGTTTGCCGGTGAACATGAAGCGGGGACTGGAGGCTTCGCCCATGTGCGCCGCGCCCGCTGATCTCGTCGAGGATGGCGGCGACGATCCCGCCGTGCAGGACGCCGGGGTAGCCCTGGAAGTGCTCGGGCGCGGTGTAGGAGGTCTCGATGACGCCCGGCTCGGTCTCATAGATATGCAGGTGCAGCCCGACGGGATTCTCGAGGCCGCAGATGAAGCACATGCGAGAATTGGGTTGTTTGGTTCGAGGCATGGAGGGGATTATACACACATGCAGTCGAAGGCTCATGGCTCCCTAATAGGAATCGTGTACAATTCTCTCCACGTTTCCATTGGGTATCTTTAGGATGATAGATCAGAGCAGGTTGAGAAAGTTATTGGTGCAGTTGTATGGCGAGGGTGCGGCGGATGCGGTCCTTGAGAAGTTAATGGGGGTGATGGATGCCCGCAGACCGCGGATAACGCCGCGCCTCGGGGGACTCAGCCAGCGCGACAGCCTTTTGATCACCTATCCCGACCAGGTACGCGAGCCCGGATATCCCGCCGCTGCGGACGCTGGCCGATTTCTGCGGCACGAGCACTTAGCGGGGATTCTCAGCGGGATTCACATCCTGCCCTTCTATCCCTGGACCTCGGATGACGGCTTCTCTGTGGTGGATTATCGCAAGGTCGCGCCTGAGTATGGGGATTGGAATGACCTCGATTCGCTGCGTGCCTCCTTCCGGTTGATGTTCGACGCGGTCATCAATCACGTCTCGGCGGAGAGCGACTGGTTCAAAGCCATGCAGGCCGGGGAGGCGAAGTACGAGGACTGGTTCATCGTCCCTCCCGAGGATGCCGACCTCTCACGAGGTGGTCCGGCCGCGGGCGCTGCCGCTGCTGACACCTTTCCCGACATCGGACGGCGTGAAGAAAGTATGGACGACCTTCAGCGCAGACCAGGTGGACTTGAATTACGCGAATCCCGATGTGCTGCTGGAGATCGTGGATACGCTGCTGTTCTACATCGAGCACGGAGCCGATTTCCTGCGCATGGACGCCATCGCCTATCTCTGGAAGCAGCCGGGGTACGACCTGCATCCACCTGCCGCAGACTCACACGGTGGTGCGCCTGTTCCGCGCGGTTCTGGACGAGATCGCGCCGCACGTGTCCATCATCACCGAGACAAACGTGCCGCATGCCGAGAACATCTCCTACTTTGGGGATGGCACGAACGAGGCGCGGCTGGTCTATAACTTCTCGCTGCCGCCGCTGCTCCTGCATGCCTTCCAGACCGGCTCGGCGGCAATCCTTGCGGAGTGGGCGCGCGGGCTGAGGCTGCCCTCCAAAGAAGTGACCTTCTTCAATTTCCTCGCCTCGCATGACGGCATCGGGCTGAACCCTCTGCGCGGCATCCTGAGCGAGGCCGAGATCACACAGGTGGTGGAGCGGGGCGAAGCAGAACGGCGGGTTGGTCTCCTATAAGACCGTGGAAGGCGGGGACCTGCTGCCGTATGAATTGAACATCAATTACTTCGATGCGCTCAATCCACCGGGCACCGGCGAGCCGCTCGCATTGCAGGTGGACCGCTTCGTCACCGCGCATGCGGTTCTGTTGTCTCTGGTGGGCATGCCGGGCATTTACTTTCACTCCTTGTTTGGCTCGCGCGGCTGGCCCGAAGGCGCCACCGCCAGCGGCCGCCACCGGACGATCAACCGGCAGAAATTCGAACGTTATGAGATCGAGGCTGCCCTCGCCGATGAAGGTTCGCGGCAGGCGCAGGTTTTCGGGCGTACCAGCCGCCTGCTGAAAACTCGCGCGGAGCACGCGGCCTTCCATCCCTTCGGGAGCCAGCAGGTGATCCCGGCGGCAGATGGGGTCTTTGCGCTCTTGCGCCTCTCGCCGGACGAAGGCGAACGCGTCCTCTGCTTGCAAAACATCAGCGCGAGGGCGCAGCCCATTCCGGGCGGCGCGACGAATGCCCTCGGCACAAGCAGCCCCGCCCGTGACATCATCACCGGGCAATCCATCCCGTTAAACGAGAGCCGCCTCCTCGAGCCGTATGAAACCCTGTGGCTGGCGGCAGAAAGAAAGGAATTTTAATGGCTTACGATATTATCCCGCCTCATCGCATTGGCTTTGTCTCCACGCGCTTCAGCAGCACTGACGGCGTGTCCCTTGAAACCCACAAATGGGCGCAGGTGCTGACGGACCTGGGCCAGCAATTGTTCTACTTTGCGGGGGTCTCCGACCTGCCCGAAGAGATCAGTTACGTTGTGCCCGAGGCTCACTTCATGGACCCCGATATCTGGGAGATCAGCCAGGTGGCTTACTCGCACCCCACCCGCCCGGCGCAGATCACGCGGCGCATCCACGACATGCGCGAATATCTGAAACAACACTTGCAAGCCTTTATCGCCAAGTTCGACCTTGAATTGCTGATCGTCGAAAATGCCCTGTCCATCCCCATGAATATCCCGCTGGGGCTGGCATTGACCGAGCTGATCGCCGAGACCGGCATCCCGACCATCGGCCACCATCACGATTTCGCCTGGGAACGGAAACGTTTCCTGACCAACTGCATCGGCGATTATTTGGAGATGGCCTTCCCGCCCAAACTGCCGAGCATCCACCACGTGGTCATCAATTCACTGGCCGGGGCACAACTGGGACGCAGGCGCGGGCTTTCCACGCTGATCATCCCCAATGTGATGGACTTCGACCATCCGCCCGAGCCGGTGGATGGCTATACCAAAAACCTGCGCGCGGACCTGAGCGTCGCGCCGGATGAATATATGTTCCTGCAGCCCACGCGCGTGGTGCGGCGGAAGGGCATCGAGTACGCGGTGGAGTTGATCAAGCGGCTGGGGGTGAAGGGGAGGCTGGTCATCTCGCATGCCGGCGGCGACGAGGGCGATATCTATGAGGAGCATGTCCGCAAGTATGCCGAACTGCTGGATACCCCCGTCAATTTCGTCTCAGACCTCATCGGTGTGGAGCGCGCCACGCTGGCCGACGGGCGCAAGGTGTATGCGCTGGGCGATGTCTATCCCTATGCCGACCTGGTCACCTATCCCTCGCTGACCGAGGGCTTTGGGAATGCCTTCCTGGAAGCCATCTATTACCGCAGGCCGATCCTGGTCAACAACTATACGATCTATTCGACCGATATCAAGCCGCGCGGCTTCTGGGCCATAGAGTTCGACGGCTTCATCACCGAAGACACCGTGAACGAAGCGAGGCGGGTGCTGGAAAAACCGGAGGAATTCCGGGATAATATAGAGAACAACTACCAGCTGGCGCGCAAGTTCTTTTCCTATTCCATGCTGCGCCGGCAGTTGACCGCCCTGTTCTACGCGTTCTTTGGAGAGGATGGCAGGTTTTGAGGATCGCCCTGCTGCATCACAGCGCGCCGCCGGTCGTGGGGGGAGTGGAGGCCGTGATGGGTCAGCACGCACGCCTGATGGCGGATGCGGGGCATGCGGTGCGCATCGTCGCCGGGCGCGGCGCGCAGGCCGACCCGCGCGTGGCATTCCTCTCGCTGCCGCTGGTGGATTCGCAGCATCCCGAAGTGCTGGCGGTCAAGGCATCGCTGGACCGCGGAGAGATCCCGCCGGAATTTGCACATTTGGTGAACCGCTTGAAGAAGGATCTGGGTGAGGCACTGGAGAGCATGGATGCGGTGATCGCGCACAATGTCTGCTCGCTCAATAAGAACCTCGCGCTCACTGCCGCGCTGCACGAACTCTCGCAGGAGGAGAAGCTCGGCAGGCTGATCCTCTGGCATCACGACCTGGCCTGGACGACGCCGCGCTACCGCCAGGAACTGCATGAGGGGTATCCCTGGGACCTGCTGCGCACGGCGTGGCCGGATGTGACGCAGGTGACGATCTCCGAATTTCGCCGCACAGAGGTGGTGGAGTTATTCGGCATCCCTGCCGCGGAGGTGCATGTGGTGCCGAACGGCGTGGACGCGGCTGCGTTCCTGCGGCTGGAAAAGACCACTGCGGAACTTGCCCGCGATCTGAACCTGCTGGAGGCCGCGCCGCTTCTTCTGGTTCCGGTGCGCATCACGGGCCGGAAGAACATCGAGTTTGCGATCCGCATCCTCGCGGCGCTGCGGGACCGCATGCCGCGCGCGGGGCTGGTCGTCACCGGGCCGCCCGGCCCGCACAACCCGCGCAACGCCGCTTATCTGGAGAGCCTTAAGACACTGCGCGCGGAACTGGGGCTGGAGCAGGCAGTCCATTTTCTGGCCGAGGCCGCCGGGAGGACCGCTGACCGATAAGGAGGTGGCCGACCAATACCGGCTGGCCGATGCGCTGCTGCTCACCAGCCGGGAGGAGGGGTTTGGCATTCCTCTGCTGGAGGCAGGTCTGGCAGGCATCCCCGTCTTTTGCTCGGATATTCCGCCGCTGCGTGAACTGGGGGAGGATTGTGTGCATTTCTTTTCGCTGGAGGCGCAGCCCGGCGAGGTCGCAGCCCAAATCGCCGAACGGCTGGAAGCGGCGCAAACCTACCGCTTGCGCCAGCATGTGCTGGGAAAATATACCTGGGAGCAGGTCTATCAGAAAAAGATCGCCCCGCTTCTGAGGGAGGGATAACTCATGCCGTCCAATCTGTTCAGAAAGATCGTGGTCCCGCTGCTCTCCGGCTGTGACAGCAGCGTTTCGCTGCAGGTGGCGCAGGCGTTGGCGCGCGGCCGGGATATTTTGCTGGTGGGTATTGTGCGAGTTGAGGAGACCGAGTCGCTGAGCAAGGGCGCTCTGCCGGCGCGCTCCCTGCGCAAGTGGATGCGCGAGTGGAAGGAGGAGCTGGATGTGCGCGTGGACCTGCAGATCCGCGTGGCGAACCGGCCCTGGGATGAACTGGTCAGCATCGTGCAGTCTGAACAACCAGACCTGCTGATCCTGGAGGATTGTCATTTCCGAACGTTGGGGATCAGCCTGCAGGAAGCACTGAAAAGACCCCCGTGCAGCTTTGCCGTGATCGCAGGTGAGGTGCCGCGGAAGATCAGCAGTTTGGTGGTCGCGCAGCGCGGCGGCCCCAGCGCGGAACTGACCCTGCGTATCGGGCTTTCCATTGCCGAGCATCAGAACGCGGAATTGACCACGCTGCATTTGCTGCCCAAGGAAGCCGCCCCGGTGCGGGATAATCCCTATAAAGGTATCGAGCGGGTGCTGCAGAACCTGCCCCGGGTCCGCCGCGCGCAGGCCTCCACGGACGACCCGGCGCGGGCCATCCTGGATGAATCCGAGGGCTGCGACCTGCTGATCATGGGCGCGACGGTGCGCCCGCAGGGCGAGCCGGTGGGCATCGGCCCCATTGCCGAGACCGTCCTCGCCGCGCGGAGCAAGGCCACGCTGATCGTCAAGATCCTCGGCCCGCTGAATGAGGACATGGAGAGCGAGCTGGTGGGACAGAATGCCATCTCGGTGCTGGTGGACAAATGGTTCGCGGAGAATACCTACCATGCTGAGGAGTTTTCCGATCTGGAGGCGCTGGTCAGGCTCAAACACAGACAGAACCTCAAGGTCAGCCTGGCACTGCCGGCATTGAACGAAGAGGACACCGTCGGATCGGTCATCGGGACGCTTAAGCGCGCGCTGATGGACGAAGTGCCGGTGCTGGATGAAATGGTCCTGATGGATTCCAACTCCACCGACCGGACGCGCGAGATCGCCGCCGGATTGGGTCTACCGGTATATATCCACCAGCATGTCCTCGCCAACTATGGAGCCCGTCGGGGCAAGGGCGAGGCGCTGTGGAAAAGCCTGTACGTGACCAGCGGGGACATCATTCTGTGGCTCGATACGGACATCGTGAACATCAGCCCCGGTTTCATTTACGGCCTGCTGGGTCCGCTGCTGCTCAACCCCGGGCGTGCAGTTCATCAAGGGCTATTACCAGCGGCCGCTGAAGGTGGACGGCAAGATGCAGGCCAGCGGCGGCGGGCGGGTGACCGAATTGACCGGCGCGCCCGCTGCTCAATCTGTTCTACCCCGAACTCTCGGGCATCATCCAGCCCCTCTCCGGTGAGTATGGAGGCCGGCGCGCGGCACTGGAGACAATGCCCTTCTCCTCGGGCTATGGCGTGGAGATCGGGCTGTTGATCGACATCTTTGAGAAATACGGGCTGAGCGCGCTGGCACAGGTGGACCTGAGCGAGCGCATCCATCACAACCAGCCGCTGGAATCGCTCAGCAAGATGTCCTTCGCCATCATCCAGACGGTGGTGCGAAGGCTGGAGCGGCGCTACGGGAACAACATCCTTGACGATGTGAACAAAACGATGAAGCTCATCCGCTACGAGCAGGGCAGCCTGTTCCTGGAAGTGAACGAGATCGCCGAGGTGGAGCG
Organism: uncultured Chloroflexia bacterium; assembly: GCA_963809585.1. Classification (GTDB taxonomy): domain Bacteria; phylum Chloroflexota; class Anaerolineae; order Anaerolineales; family Villigracilaceae; genus JACPVF01. The sequence continues at coordinate 34,458 of CAWEKL010000009.1, forward strand.
GCCGCCGATGACCGTAATACCTGAGTACGCGAGCCGGGCTGAGCGTGAGCAGCCATAAGGTTCATTTCCCGCCCCAATGAATGGCGATGGTGCCGAACATGAGCCGCTGGAAGCCGATCTTCTGAAAGCCGGCAGCGGCCATGTGCGCGGCGAGCGCCTCGGCGGTCACGAAGCCCTCGGTGCTGTCGGGGAGGTAGGTATAAGCCTGGCGCGAGCCGGTGAGCATCCCACCGAGCAAAGGGATGATCACGTGCATATGAAAGCGGATGAAGGGCGAGAGCAAGCCCGGTTTCGGTTTGGTGGTGTCGAGGATGACAATGCGCCCGCCGGGTTTCAGCAGGCGATATTGCTCCCGAAGGGCGCCGGGCAGGTCCATCACATTGCGCATCAGGAAGCCTGACACTACCGCGTCGAAAGTCCCGGCAGGAAAGGGCGCGGCCAGTGCATCCGCGGCGCACCAGTTCAGCGGGCCGAGCCTCGCGCCGGCCTGCATCATCTCCAGCGTGAAGTCGGCGGCGAAGACCCGCGCCTCGGGCTGCTGCGCCAGGGCCTCGCGGGCCAGGTCGCCCGTGCCGGTGGCAAGGTCCAGCAGATAGTCGCCGGGCGAGAGCCGCGCGAGGCGGATGACCATGCGGCGCCAGCGGACATCCTGGAAGCCGGTCATCAGGCGGTTCATCAGGTCATAGCGGCGGGCAATGCGGCTGAACATTCCCTGCACCTGGCGTGCAGGCTCACCGCCCTTCAATTTTGTCATACAATCTCCTCCTCAAGGCTCGGGCAATTATAAGCGCGGGGGCTATGATATACTGCCGCGCTGATATGGGGTATGGTTAATTATCAGGAGATTGCTTCCCTACGGGATACTCCGCTTGCAATGACATATCTGTTATCGGAAAGGGACTTGGATGGATGATGTTCAAGAAGGTTGGATCAGGGTCATGGGAGTGCCGGTGAACTGGAAGGCCTGGGAACTTGCCATCCGCCCGAAGACGCTGCCTGCCGCGGCCGCCGGGGTGGTGACGGGCTGTGCCCTCGCCTGGAAGGATGGCCTGTTCGAGTGGAAGGCGGCGCTGGCCTGCCTGCTGGCAGCCCTGCTGCTGCAGATCGGGAGCAACCTGGCGAACGATGTGTTCGATTTTGAGCGCGGCACCGATACGCCGGAGCGGCTGGGCCCGGTGCGCGTCACGCAAAGCGGGATCCTCAGCGCGCGGGAAGTCAAGATCGGAATGGGGGTGGTCTTTGGGCTGGCCGCACTGATCGGCCTGTATCTCGCCTGGGTGGGCGGATGGCCGGTCATCGTGATCGGCGCGGCCTCCATCCTGGCGGCAGTGGCTTACACCGGCGGTCCGTACCCGCTGGGCTATCACGGGCTTGGGGATATTTTTGTCTTTGTTTTCTTCGGGCTGGCGGCCGTAACCGGGACGTATTACGTACAGGCGAGCTATATTAGCGCGGCGGCCTGGTGGATGGCGGTCCCGCCGGGGTTGATCATCACGGCTATCCTCGTGGTAAACAATCTGCGCGACCTCGAAAACGACCTGAAGGGCGGGAAGCATACACTGGCGGTGCGTCTTGGCGAACAGGGGACGAAGATCGAATATTTCGCCTGCCTGCTGGGCGCTTATCTCTTCCTGCTGCTGGCTGTGTGGCTGCATGTGATTCCCCCGTTCGCATTGCTCGCGCTGGGTTCCATCCCGTTGGGCATCGAAGCGGCGTATATCGTACGGACAAAAACGGGGCGCCCCCTGAACGCTGCTCTGGCGATCACCGGGCAGACCGCCCTGCTATTCAGCGTGCTGTTCTGGGTCGGGCTGGCGCTGGCGCGCTAGGCGGAAAATTTCCAGGGGACGAGCCGCCGCTCCAGCCAGTCCACGGCGAAATACAACCCCAGCCCGAGCAGGCTCATGGCGACCACCCCCGCATACATGGCGGGGTAATTCATTAGAGTGCTGCCCTGATAATAGATGTAATAGCCCAGCCCGCGCGTCGTAGCGAACAGTTCGGCGATATATAACACCGCGACCGCCGTGCCCACGGATTGGCGCAGTGCTGTCAGGATGGCGGGCAGGCTGGCGGGCAGATAGATAAAGCGGAACAGCGCCCGCCGTCCCGCGCCGAGACTGCGCAGGCTCTGGAAGAGCTGCGGAGGCAGATCGGCGGCCTGATCGCGCACCAGCACGAGGATCTGGAAGAAGAGGATCAGAAAGATGATGGCGATCTTGGCCGCGTCGCCGATGCCCAGGAAAAGCAGGATGATCGGCACGAAGACCACCTTGGGGATCGGGTAAAGCAGGTAGATCAGCGGGGAGAAGATCCGGTTCCAGCGCGGCGAGGCTCCCAGCGCCAACCCGGCCGGGACCGCGGCGAGAACGGATAACAATGTGCCGGCTAGCACCCGCCACAGCGAGGCTAGCGCGTGCACGAGCAAGCCATTCCCCAGTTCCGAAATAAAAACTCTGGCTACCAACAGCGGCGTAGGGAGGATGGCGCGCTGTGAGCAGCAGCGCGGCGGTCTCCCAGATGAGGGCCAGTCCCAGGGCGGCCAGGAAAAGATCACGCCTCGATCTCATTGCCCATCTCCGCGCGAAGTTCCCTGCACAGCTCCTGATATCCAGCCTCCATGCGATAGGCCGCGCGGCCCGCGCCGGGATTCTCGAAGACCCTCGGGGTGATGTTCGGCGGCTGGCGCAGAATGAGGATCTTGCGCCCCATCATGACCGCCTCCTCGATGGAGTGCGTGATCATGACCAGCGTCAGGCCCTGCTCGCTGCACAGTTCCAGAGTCAGGCTTTGCAGGTCTTCGCGGTTCACTGCGTCCAGCGAGGAGAAGGGCTCGTCCATCAGGAGCAGGTCGGGGTTGAGCGCCAGCGTCCGCGCGATGGCGGCGCGCTGCCGCTGCCCGCCGGAGATCTGGCCGGGGAATTTATCCTTCAGGCTGGCGATCCCCAGCCTTTCCAGCCAGGGGGTCACATCCGGCACGGACCGATGCTCCGCGGGGGCGTGGGTTCCATCCGGGCCGTAGAAATCGCGGACGCGCAATCCCAGCTCGGCGTTCTGGCGGATGGTGGCCCAGGGGAGCAAGCCGTAATCCTGCAGGATCAACCCGGTGAGAGGCCGCGGGCGCGCCAGAGGCGCACCGGCGATCTCGATCTCGCCGGAAGAGGGCTGGAGCAGTCCCGCCAGCAGGTACAGCAGAGTCGTCTTGCCGCAGCCGGAGGGTCCCAGGACGGACCATGTTTCACCGCGATCCACATGCCAGTCAAAGCCCTCAAAGACGGGGGGCTGGGCGGAATAAGCAAAGGTGAGGCGGCGGCAGTGGATCATGATGACAGGTCAGGGCAGCAGGGTTGAATTCACTGAATCCGTGTAGGAGATGTCAGCGTTCAGGATACCTTTGTCCTTCGCCCAGTTCATGGCATCGTTCCATTCCGCTTCGGTCGGGACACCGGCCAGGGGGAACGGAGGCACCTGATATTTGCCGATCAACGGCTCAGGAACCAATTTCTGCTCGCTCAACAGCGGCTGATATTTGGAGGGGTCGGCGTTGAGCAGCGTGGTGGCCTGCTCGATGGCAGCCAGGAAGGCGCGCACCGCCTCAGGGTGCGAATCGATCACCTCTTTGCGGAAGGAGATCACGCTAAAGCCGAATTCGGGGTGCTGCGCGTCGCTCATGACGATATGCGCGCCTTGCAAAACGGCCAGCGAGGCCAGCGGGTCAGGCAGGACGCCCGCCTTCAGTTCGCCCGAGGCAAGCAGCGCCATGCGGTCGGGCATCTTCGGCACGGCGATCGTCTGGATGTCTGTGGCGGTCAGTCCCTCGGATTGGAGCAGGCGGTCGGTGACATACTCGATGACCGTTCCCTGCGAAACGCCGATCTCCACGCCCTTGAGCTGATCCGGCGCGGTGATGCCGCTCTGCCCGGAGGCCAGAATGAAGAAATGGCCGTAGCCCTGCTCGGGGCGCAGCGCATAACGCACTGCCTGCATCTGCACGGTCTCCTTGTTGAAGAGCATCACCGACAGGATCTCGTTGATGGCGCCGTCCGCCTGACCTGCGCTGAGCAATTGGTCGCGCTCGGGCGCAGAGGCCACCGGCACGAACTCGACGCTTACGCCGTTCTTGGCGAACAGACCTTCCTGCTGGGCGACATACATGGGGAGAGTGTCAATGATCGGCAGGACGGCGATCTTCAGCGTGAAGGGTTTGGCGGGGGATTGCGCGCAGGCGCCCAGAAAGGAAAGAATGAGCAGCGCGGAGACCCCTTTCAGCAGTGTTTTGACGGACATGCCATTGCTCCTGTGCAGGAATTTTCTGACCAAAACAGGCCGATTATATGAAAGAACGGCAGAACGCGTATGTGTCTGCCGTCCTGACTTATATCGCGGATTGTCAGTTCTGGGCGAAGGTATCGATGAGCAGCCGGAAGTTGCCGCCGACCGGGTAGAGGATGGGGCAGGTGCAGCCGCGCTTGATGTATTCCGCCACCTTGCGGCGGGCTTCCTCAGGCGTGCCGGAGGCAGTGATGCGATCCACCAGATCATCGGGGACCAGGTGCTTGGCCTGCGTGATCTGTTCCTTGGTGGCAGGCCAGCCCAGGATGGACTGGATCTGCTGCACCACCTCGGTGGCGACGCCGGAGGCCTTGGCGATGTGCGGCTGCTGCGCCAGGTACTGGCAGAGCAGCATCTTGGTGGTCTCGATGGCCGTGTCATGGTCCTCATCCACCGAGCAGACGATCAACTGCGGGCGGTCGAGGTCATCCAGGGTGCGGCCTGCCTTGCGCGCGCCCTTATCCAGCATTTCCAGGGCGCGGTCATTGTATTCCGGCGGGACGCAGTAGTTCATCACGCAGCCATCGGCGATCTCGCCGGTCATTTCCATCATCAGGTCGCCGGTGGCGCCGATCATGATCGGGATGTTGCGCGGCTCGCGGCGGCCATGGACCACATCCAGCTCGATGCCCTCCACGTGATGGAACTCGCCGTGGAAGGTGACGCGCTCCATGTTGAGCAGGCGGCGCATCACCTCCACGGTCTCGCGCATGGCCAGCAGCGGTTTCTTGCGGTCGATGCCCACGTTGCTTGCCAGCGGGTCCCACCAGGCGCCGATGCCGCAGATGACACGGTTCGGAGCCAGGTCGTCCAGGGTCAGGAAGGTGGCAGCCAGCAGGCCGATGTTGCGCGTCCAGTTGTTGATGACGCCCGAGCCCACCTTGATGCGCTCGGTGACGGCGGCATAGGCTGCCATGGGGACGATGGCATCCCGCACCAGGCGGGATTCGGCCTGCCAGACGGCTTCAAAGCCGCGCGCTTCCGCATAACGGACATAATCCAGACCATCCCTCAGGTCGTGAGAGTCCTGCAGGTATAAAGCCACTCTTTCCATGCGCTGTCCTCCTGTGCGGTGTGCTGCCCTGGATCGCTCCCGGCGGGTCAATGGGAGAGGATTCCGGTCATTCCGGGTAAGAGTCGCGATTATACCTGAAAGGATTTGGCGGGATGAACGTCAGCCGGATGAGGAGCATCATCATCTTGAGCCCGGCGGCGATTGCCTCTATACTGGAAGCGAGCCTGGAGAGAGAAGCTCTTCATCAGGAGATTGACATGGAAATGACGATGGAAAATACAGAAGTCCCGGAAAATATCGAAGAATGCCGCGCCGGCCAGGTACTGGCAGGAGGGTTTGCGGAGTGCCTGCGGGAAGGTCCCAACAATTGTGCTTATGCACTGCCATTCGGGTACTGCTTCCTGTGCCAGCATCCACGGCTGGAGGAGATCCTTCAGCATACCGCGGCGGCACAGAAGACTAGCGCGGCGCCAGGAAAATAAGATCACGCAGCAAGCCTGCAAGAAGACCGTCCCCGGAAATGTCCGGGGACGGTCTTGGTTAAGGGATAGGAGATTCTCGAGCGGTGAATTGGAAATATGGAGATCTAAGCCTTAGTTGTTACTTGGCCTCGCCTGCGGATGGCGATCCATTCCAATACGGAATAAACCAGGGATCCCCACGCGATCCCGAGCGCGTAACCGGCTATAACGTCGGAGAGGTAATGACCGCCCTGGAAGCACCCGGCTGAGCCCGATGAACAGGATGAGCAAGACAGCACCAATGGCGATCACCCATTTCCAGAAGAGTGGAGGGCATCCTGGGAATCACCAGGTAAGCCAGGAGGCCGAGAGCCAGCAGCGCGAACATGCTGTGCCCGCTTGGAAAGGAGGGAATGCGGACCTCGATACCCGATTGGGCTTCAGGCCTGGGACGGTTGAAAGTAATAGATCATCGGTGACCAGATCAATGAGCCGCCTCGCCCAGCCGATCAGGACCATACCCAGCTCCTCCCAGAACCGCTTATGGATGAAATAGACCCCCAGGATCACGCCCAGGAGCTGAAGGTCTTCCTTGCCCAGAAAAAAACCATAGGTCAGGAGCTCATTGATCGAGGGCGGAAGCTTGTCCGCCATTTCGTGAAATCTGGCTTCCAGCTGCAATGTCCCACTGGACCATGGGACCATTGGTCTGCAGCTCGTAGGCCAGAACGCCAAAGACCAGGCTGCCGAGAATCAACCAGGCTGAACACGAAAGCGAGATGCCGGGCAAGCCAGCCGGGCGCACGAAGACCATGAGGGGTATGTGTCATAGATAACCAACCAGTTATCGAGCAAGGGAAACACAGCAATAAAATCCAGACCCATGCTATCTACATAAACGTGCGGTACGGGAGAATGATATGCGGATGGGACAGCCGAAGGCTCCATGCCGATCGATCTCAGAACGACAATAAAATATCCCGGCTCTGTACAGAGCCGGGATATTTTATTGTTTAGAGTTAAGCGATCATGGAAGTGCTTGGAGCCGTTTCCACATCTCGGGGGCCAGCTCGCGGGAGCGGGCGGCAATGCGCTCCTCGTCCAGTGCCAGGATCTTCTTGCCCTGCATCAGCACCTTGCCCTTGCAGACGGTGGTGTCGACAGTGGCGTCCACCAGCCCGAAGATCAGGTGGCCGAGGAAGTTGTCCGCGGTCGAGCGGAGTGGGCGGCTGGTAATCGAGGATGGCCAGGTCGGCGGGGCAGCCCACGCTGATCTCGCCGAGGCGCACGCCGAACTGCCGTTCCACGATGCGGGCGTTGTTTTGCAGCAGCAGCTGCGGGGCTTCCAGGAAGGCCACGCGCGGGTCGCGGTTGGCGAGCCGGTGCAGCAGGTAGGCACAGCGCATCTGCGCCAGCATGTCGGAGGACATGCCGTCCGTGCCCAGGCCGACGAGGATGCCGCGCCGCAGCAGATCGAAGAGTTTGGTGACGCCCACGGCGTTGTTCATGTTGGACTCGGGGTTGTGGACAACGATCGTCCCGGTACGGGCGATGATGTCCATTTCGGACTCGTCAATGTGGACGCAGTGGACGAAGATGGATTTCTCTCCGGCCGCGCCCAGCTTCTCCAGCCGGTGCACGGTGGGCACGCCGTATTTCTGGAGCGAGTCCTCCCGGTCGGCGGCGTCCTCGGCCACATGGATGTGGCAGCCCACGCCCGCATCCCTGGCGATGCCCACGCATTTTTCCAGCGTCTCGTCCGAGAGCGTGAAGGAGGCATGCAGGCCCATCATGGCCGCGATCTGCCCGTCGCCCTTGCCGATCTTGCGGATGAAGCGCTCGTTCTCCGCCACGCCTCCGCCGGGGACGTTGCGGTCCGAGACCTCGTAGCACAGCGAGGCGCGGAGGCCGGCCTCGCGGACGGCCTTCTCGATCAGGTCCAGCGAGCCGTCGCGCATGGCGGGCGAGGCATGGTGGTCGATGACGGTGGTCGTGCCGTTGCGGATGCACTCGATCAGCGGGATCTGCGCGGAGAGCAGGATATCCTCCTCGGACAGCGCCATGTCCACCTTCCACCACAGGCGTTCCAGGATCTCCACGAAGTTGGAGGCGGGCTCGCCGGGGATGGCCATGCCGCGCGCCATGGTCGAATAGAAGTGATGGTGGGTGCAGATGAAGCCGGGCAGGATGATCTTGCCCGTGCAGTCCACCACCTCGGCCTCGGGGAAGCGCTGGCGCATTTCGGCGGCGCCTGCCGATGGCGGCGATGTTTTCGCCCTCGGTCACCACGCTGGAATTCCACAGGACCTGGTTGTTCTCGCCCAGGGTGACGACGATGCCGTTCTCAAAGCGGGTGGTCATAAAGTGTCCTTTCGTTTCCTGCAGGCGAGTTTAATTTTCCTGGAGCACAGACAGTTCTTCGGGCGTGCGGACGCGCATCTGGATCGCGCCGATCATGCATTTCTGCGCGCAGATGGAGCAGCCGATGCACAGGGCGGGGTCAGTGTGCGGACGGCCCTGGGCATCCAGGTGGATGGCCAGGTAGGGACAGCGCGCGCAGTTGCCGCAGGAAACGCACAATGCAAAGTCCGCCTCGGAGATCTTCTTGACCGGGGAAAGCGCCATGAAGTCCGTGATCGGATGCGGCTGGGCGATGCCGATCAATTCCTGCATGGAGTGGATGCCGCGCTCGCGCATCAGGAAGGCGGTGCCGGACTCAAGGTCACGGATGATGCCGTAGCCGAACTTGGTGGCGATGGTGCAGAACTGGACGGTCTTGACGCCCAGCGCCAGGAAGTCCATGGCAGCCTTGTAGTTCATCGGGCCGCCGTTGCCGGAGATCTCGATCCCCTGGGGGACGGCCGTGGCGAGGGTCAGATTGGAGATGGGGGTCACACCTTCGCCGCTCATGCCGACCACGACGCCTTCCTCCCAGAGGCGGCCCGGCGCGAGGCGGAATGCCAGTGTGGGGAAGGAGTTCGCCAGCGTGATGCCGGCTTTCTTCTGCGGGTATTTGTCCAGCACCCTGCGGATGGCGCGCAGGATCGGGCACGATGGAGGTGACGGCAGCCGTCAACTTGAAGAGCTTGGGAACATCCGGCGAGCCGACCTCCATGATCCAGTCGATGATCTTGGCGGTGATCGCCGCGTTCTGCGAGACGATGTCGCCCTCGGTGCCGTCGCCGCCCTGCGGGCAGGAAAGCGAGTATTCGATGCCCATCACGCCGGCGGCTTCCAGCTTGCGGGTGTTGGATTGCCAGCCGAGCCGGTCGTTCTCATCGTTCCCGGTGACGGGGCCGCCGGTGGAGGCCATCGTCAGGCGGTCCGGCCACTGCTTGATCAGCTGTTCCACCTCGCGGCAGACTCGATCCAGCGGATGCCCGGAGACGTTGTCGGCGTTGGCGTAGGTGTGCGGGCCGAAGGTGAACATGTACTCCGCGGGGATGTGGATCGGCACGTTGTCGAAGGCGGTCTTCATGATGCCGCCCGCCCATCCGCTGCGGTAAGCGAGGTTCATTTGTTCGAGTCCGTCGGTCAGCGGCGAGGCGGAGAGCAGGTAGGGGGAGTGGATGGGGCGTCCGAAGAAATCCGTCTCGAGGGAAACCGGCACGGGATTGCTGCCGGGGAGCAGGTAGTGGGACTTGATGCGGCCCTCAAAGACCGGCTCGGGCCGCCTGGTCAGCCAGGCATCTATTTCCAGGGCGGTGTTCTTGCCGGAGGCCACCGACTCGACCACGGTGGTGGGACCGTGAGCCATGTCGCCCGCGTAGAAGAGGCCGGGCGCCTGCTCGCGCGGCAGCGCGGAGCGCATGCCGATGGCCATGATGACCGCGCTGAAGCCGCGGCGCAGCGTGTCGGTGCCTTCCAGGTCGCGGATGTTGGCAGGTTTGAAGGGCATCCCTTCGGGGAGCTCGACCTTGCGGGTCTCGATGCCGGAGGGCCGGCCATCCTCGGTGAGCAGGCGGGTGATGCGTATGCGCCCGTTCACCTCGATATCGAAATCCACCAGTTCCTCGCGTTCCTTCGCGCTCGAGAGGCATCTCGGAGATCTTCTCCAGCATGAACAGTTCCACATGCTTCGCGCCGCAGGCCCTGGCGGTGACGGCGCAGTCCACGGCCGTGGCGCCTCCGCCGATGACCGCCACACGGCCCTCGAGCGGGTGATCTTCCGGCGCGGAGAGCAGGTCGGCCATCTTGATGGCCAGGTTCTCGTTCTCGATGCCCAGCTGGATGGGCTTCCACAATCCGGCGGTGACGCAGACGGCATCGTAGCCCTGCGCGAGAAGTGCCTTTGGATCGTCAATGCATGCGCCGGTTTTGGCGGTGATGGCGCCGAGCGAAAGGACAAAGCCGATGTCCTCCTGCACCATGCTCTTGTCGAGGCGATGGTCAGGGATCAGGTTCAGCATGCCGCCGAGCTGGTCGCGGCTCTCGAAGATGTCCACCTGATAGCCCATCTGCGCCAGGGCCGCAGCGGCTCCCAGACCGGCCGGTCCTCCGCCCACCACGGCGACCTTTTTCCCGTTGAGCGGGTAAGTTTTGAAAGAAGGAATTCCACCGAGTTCGCGCGCCAGGTGGACGAGCGCGGCCTGGACACTGGGGATCTGGATGGCCCCATCGAAGCGCTTGTGCGAGCAGGCCGCCATGCAGAAGCGGTCCGGGCAGACCTGACCGCAGACACCGCCCAGCGGGTTATTGCTCATGATCTCGGCGGCCGCGCGCTGGATGTCGGAGGGGTTGCCCACCCGGGCGGCCATGATGAAGTCAAAGGGGGAACAGTTGGCGGGACAGGCCTTCGTGCAGGGCTTCTCCTCGCAGTATTCACAGCGGAGCAATTCCGCCTGAAGCTGGTGCCGCGTCATCATCGGGACACCTGCGCTGCCGAACTCATCCATTGCACACCTCGGTCGAGCAAATTTTTAGTTGATTTTGTGTCGAAAAACACAAAATCATTATAGCATTTGGCCCCTTTCCTCGAAATGTAAAACATCCTATTCCAACCGGTTTTATGTCATATTCATCCGGGAAAAAGGAGCGGAATGCACGAAAAAGGAACGGTTATTGCTGGCCTGCGGTGAGGGGCGGAATCAAAAAGCCTGTCCCAACCGGGACAGGCTCTAGTTAACGGGACGCGGGCAGGCTCAGACCTTGATGGCTTCCATTTTGCGGACCAATTCGAGGTCCTCGGGCAGATCCAGGTCCAAACCCAATGTCGGCAGATTGACCACTTCCAGGCGGGCGCCGGCCTTGCGGGCCAGCTCGCAGTGACGGTTGAAGGAGTCATCCCCGAAGTCATATTCGATCAACCCGGCAGGCCACATCAGGAGTGCGTTGGTGCCTTTCAGATGGCGGTCCGGCGCGATGACCACCACCGGCGGGCGCGTGGCGCGGTCCACCAGCGCCAGGATGTCCTCGGGCGTCACCAGCGGCAGGTCCGCGGGGAGGACCAGAACCCCGCCGGTGGCGTAGATCTGCGCGATCACCGTGGCGCGTTTGAGCGCCATGTTGAGGTGGGACTGGCCGTCCTCGCGCACCGTGCGCGCACCGTGGTTGCGCGCGATGGTCAGCGCGTGCGGGTCCCGGCTGACGACCAGGACCTGTTCGACCTCCTTGAGGTCGCTGAGGGTCTTCAAAGTGTGTTCCAGCAGCACCTCGTTCAGGTGCGCGCGTTCATCGGCAGAAAGTGTCCCGGCCAGGCGTGACTTGCCGCGCCTCAATGGTTTTACAGGGACGATCGCCCAGAGTGTCATATGTTTTTCCCGATAAAAACAAGCAACTCCTGTGCAAGACGTACGCGGTCGGCGATGGAATTCATCAGAGTGTCTGTGACGAGGGCGGGCAAACCGACAGCCGCTTCGTAATCCTGATCCTTTTGATCCAGGACAAATCCGCACAGGATATTCCGATAGTGGTCCGCCACGGCGAGAGCCGAAGGCTCGATCCCCATCTCCGCGTACATCTTTGCGGCGGGACCTTTGACTGCATGCCCACCAATGATGGGCGAAACGGCAAACACAGGTTTGGTGATCTCGCGGACCACCTTCAAGATCGGGTCGATACTGACCCAGGGGTTGGAAGGGCAGATGACAACTGCCTCAGCGTCTTCCAGGGCTTCAGAAATTCCGGGAGCGGGTCGGGCCAGCTCGATGCCCTCGAAGCGAAAGCCGCGCACGGCCGGCTCGCACTGCCGGTGGACGAAATATTCCTGGAAGGGCAGGTCGCCCTCGTCCGTCTCGACCACTGTCTGCACAGGCCAGTCGCTCATCGGCAGCACAACTTGTTTAACGTCCCACTGCTTGCAGAAGTCACGCGTGACCGCGGAGAGGGTCTGGCCTGCCTGCATGCGGCGCGTGCGCTCGAGGTGGGTGGCGAGGTCTTGATCGCCAAGGTGGAACCACCCCGGCGCGCCCAATCTCGCCAGGTTGTCCATCGCCTGCCAGGTCTCCCCGGTGCGGCCCCAGCCGGTCTCAAGGTTGGCCAGCCCTGCCAGCGTATAGCAGACCGTGTCGAGGTCGGGGCTGATATGCAGGCCGAAATGCTCGAAGTCATCACCGGTGTTCACGATGACGGTAAGCTCTTCCGGGGGCAGGCACTGGGCAAGGCCGTGAGCGAGTTTCGCTCCTCCAACCCCGCCCGCCAGTGCAACAATCTTCACAACAACATCCCCATCTTCATTTCTGAAAAAACAACATATAGATAAGGTTTTGATGCAAGAAAGCCGTCTTGCAATAACATGGTTAATCCCACGCTGACTATTTTCATTCCAGCAATGAAAAATATTATCGAGACTAATATATGGAATAGTGTAATGACTATTCTCCAGAACGGAGAGGGGTTCGTTGGTAATGGTGCTGTGAGTTCGGTAATTCCCAGAACGCGAAGAGCCCAGGCTCGAGTGCGCGGCCAATACATCAATAATGGCTTGTAAAGCGCGAACCAGAGTCCTATGACGATTATGAAGATCGAGTATCCACCGATCAAAAGGCTTCCAAAGTGAATTGCCATGAATATGAACATGGTACGCAGTACGGGGTTGGACATGAGCAGCCGGGAGGTGGAAAGCGGCTTGGTTGTATTCATAACTCACTCATCGAACCTTGCGACCTCAGCTAACGGCTTGAGGTTTTTAGGCTTTGGCGTGTCATCCGGATAGCCGATCAAAAGCATGGCCTGCGGCTCCCAGGTCTCCGGCAGGTCGAGCGCATGCCGGACCGTTTGCGGGGCGAAGAGCGGACCGCAGACCCAGACGCCGCCCAGGCCTTCGGCATGCGCGGCCAGCAAGAGGGTTGCCCCGGCTGCGGCCACCGATTGCATCGCCATGCTGCGCTCGGCTTCACTGCGACGCGCGTCGGGGTAGGTGTCCATCTCGCTCATGTCCATCGATAGGATAATGACCGCGGGCGCGGACAGGATGCGTCCCCGCGAGCGCGCCAGCAGCGCGGCGATCTTCTCGGGCGGTGTCCCATCCGCGGCCAGATCGCGCTGAAATTCCCCGGCCATCGCTGTGGCAAGGCAGTCCTTGACGGCTTCCGAGAGTATGGCGCGGAAGCGCCAGGGCTGGCGGTTATGCGCGGAGGGGGCATGGGTCGCGCTGGTCAGGATGCGTTCCAGGACCTCGAGAGGCACTGCCTCGGGGGTGAAGCGCCGGACGGACCGGCGTGTTCGCAGGAACGTGTGCAGATCAATTGTGGAGGTCAAAGTGGATCGGCCTGATCTTATAGATAATGCGTCTTTGATCCGGGCTGTATTTCCAGGCCTTGCCATCGTAACGCAGGCTCAATTCGTTGATGTGCTCATCCGCTCCTTCGGTCGTGGAAGCGATCACCTCCCCGCGCACGCCGAGATAGCGATAAGGGTCGGCCGGGTCCTGGATAACCAGGGCAACCTTGCGGCGCTCGCGCATGTTGCGGTCCTTGACGCGCCCTTCATTGGTGTTGATCAGGATCAGATCGCCCTCCACATCGAACCAGACGGGCGTCACCTGCGGCGACCCGTCCGGCATGCTGGTGGCGAGGTAAAGCAGGGCCTTGCTGTCTTTGCCAAGAAGGTCCCGGTATCGTGCAGGAAAGCTCATTGTGCCTCGATGATATTTTGATGTGTCAATCGCACCAGGTTCTGCATGCAGAGGCTGCCTCTGTCAGAAACTGTTTTCTTTCCAACCCATCCATGTACGATCATCATCATTATAAGTGTAACCGCTTCATATAAGATTTCAGTTAAATTACACTTATCCTTTCACATACGTTTGCCCTGCGATTTTCGACAAAGGTCAGGTCATCGAAAGAGGTCCTGGTCACGCGGGCGCAGCAGTTCGCCCAGCGAGCCGGTGCGCAGCGGATAGGGAAAGCCGCGCACGTGGACCGCGGGCGTGCCTTCGGCGGCCTGCCCCATGACAAGCGATGCGGCCGCGGCCAGTTCGTCCGCCGCGCCCACGAGGGTGTTCTTGAGCGTGTAACCAAAAAGGTCCTGCTTCCCGCGCAGATCCACCAGGCCGGGCATCCCGCTCAACCCGATGGCGACACCCACCGTGCCATTGCGCCAGGCACGCCCGTGCGAATCGATGATGAGCACGCCGATCTCGCGGCCGGTGCGTTCGCGGATGCGTTGGCACAGGGCGGCAGCGGAGCGGTCGGGGTCCTCGGGGAGCAGCAGAACGAATTCCTCCCGCGCAGTGCCTTCCCCGGCGACATTCGAGTGGTCGATGCCCGCGTTGGCGCACACAAATCCCAGCCGGTGCTGGACGATGATGGTGCCCGGGCGGACGCGCAGCACCTCGCTGCTCTCGCGCAGGATCCATTCGACTATGCGCGGGTCCTTCCCGGCCTGCGCGGCCAGCTCCAGTGCCCTCGAGGTGGGCTGGACTTCAGCCAGGTTCACCAGGCGGCCTTCTGCTTTGGAGATGATCTTCTGCGCCAGGACGAGGATATCGCCATCCGCCAGTTCCAGTCCGTTTTGTGCCAGATTGGACCAGAGCATCTCCGCCAGGTCGTCGCCGGGCTGGATCATGGGGATGTTTTGAAGAGGGGTCAGCGTGAGGGTCATGCGCGCAGGCGGGTGTCAGGGATGACGGGACGCCGGTGATGCGGAAGCCGGCGTGCTTGGAGCCGTATTTCTTGTTGATGCCGATCAGGACGCTGGCCAGCCCTTCCACGACCACCGAGTTTTCGATCGGCCCGGCATCCCAGCCAGTGAAACCGGCGGCTTTGACCAGTTCGATAGCCCTGGCGCGGGTTTCGGGCGATGTCCCGGTCACCAGTACATCGCAATCGGCTATGCTTTCGCCCATCAGGTGCTTGTAGGAGATGCTTTGAAAGGCGGAAGCGATCAGGACTTCCGGGCCGAGGATCTCCAACGCCTCCTGCGCGGCGGATCCGGCGGGAGGCATTTGAACCTTGGAGAGTTTAGGCGGCACCAGCGGCACGGTCACATCGATCAGCAGCTTGCCCTTCAGCGAGTCCTTCACCGACATGAGCGTGTCGCGGTGGGCGGCGTAGGGCACGGTCACCACGATGATCTCGGATTTTTCGGCGGCTTCGAGATTATCCATTCCCTGAATGTGCGCGTCGGGGAGCAGCCCCATCAATTCGGCGGCTGCAGCCTCGGCCTTCTCCGCGCTGCGCGAGCCGATGCGCACCGGATATCCAGCCTTCGCCCAGCGATAGGCCAGCCCCTTGCCTTCCATGCCTGTGCCGCCGAGGATGCCGATCGAAAGGGGCTGCATTGAGGGTTCAGTCATAAAGTGTCTCCACGGAAGACAGGCCGCCGTGTAACGCCGCCTGTGTTATAGGATGCAGGACGCTCAATTCAAGCGATCCCGAATTTGGTGGGATGCGGTAATTTGAGGCCGGAGGAGGCGATCTCCATCAAGGCGATGTAAATAGCCTCGCGCATCTCCGGGTCATCGGAATACATGTTCTGGTAGAGCCGTGTGACTACGCCCTCGGTGGGGGTCTTCATGAGATAGGGGAGGGCGGCGCGGCGAATTTCCGTGTTCGGGCTGTTGAGGGCGGCTAAGAGGATTTCGGTGGCGGGCGAGCCGGGGGGAACGCCCACGCCTTGCGTCCCGGCAAATTCCAATATCCAGGGCGTCTCGGAGGGCGCTGGCAGGGTGCGCGGGATGGAGGGGTCCAGTCTCGACTTGTTTTCCAGGACCTCGGCAGCCGCGTTGCGAACCACCCACTGCCCGTCATCGATCTGCACTTTGCGAAGCAGCTCATCCGACCAGGGTTGGTCCACGCGCGCCAGGCCATAGACCACCGCGCGGCGGACCAGAATATCGGAAAGGCCGGCGCCCTCGCGGAGCATCGAATGGCCTTCCTGCGGATCGTTTGCAAGGGCTTCGGCTGCGGTGCGGCGCAGTTCTTCGTCGCCTTGCAGCAAGGTGTGCGCAACGGCTTCCTCGGACTCTTCAGTCCCGATGGCGACCAGGGCAAGACAGGCTGCCTGCCTCGCAGCCAGGCTGGGAGCATTCAATACCGCCTCCAGTGTCTTGACCGCCTTGGTGTCTCGCAGAACCCCGCTGCCCAGCGCACAAAGCTGGACCAGTTCGAACGAAAGCGTGTTCATCAACTGCCGGAAGAGAGGAGGCGCGCCGGGGTCGCGGCTGAGCGCCAGCGCCGCAGCGGCCTGGCCGCGCAAGGCCAGCGGCAGTCCCTCGCTTTGAAGGAGCTCGACCAGAGCGGCCATGACCTTGCCGCGCCAGGGGGCCTCGCGAGGCGCATCCCGCAGCCAGCGGGCGGCCGCCAGCAGAGGCCGGTGCATGGGCAGGCGCGACCATTCCAGCAGCCGTTCGACCACCTTGGTCGCATCGCTGTGGACGGCGAGGAAACGCAGCGTCAGGATCTTTCCGATCCAATCCGGCTGGTTCAGGACATTATCGGTGCTGTTGAAATCGTTCAAGGCGCGCCCGGCGAGGAAGGCCTCGAAGATCGGGTGTGCAAAACGCATGCGGCTGTTGGGATGCATGACCAGCAGCCCGCTGCCGGCCATCCGACTGAGAAGGCCGGAGGAGGGCGACTGGACTGTGACTGTCTTTACATCCTTCCTGGGCTTATCGCGGGAGGCTTTTTTTGCATCTGTGGAGTCGCTCTCCGCGGGAGCCTCTCCCGGTGCAGGTTCGACCAACTCGAAATGCCGCACCCATTCCCCGCCGCTGTGCGTGTCGAAGACAGGCTGGCTGCTGACCACAGCCTGCAGGGCGAGCGTGTCCAGCGCGGCAACCGGTGTGTTCGCGGGGGCAAGCCTGCGGATATGAGTGGAAATGGCATCCACCACGTGTGCCCCCAGTCCATCCCCGGCATAGGCAGCCCAGGCCAGCATGGTGAGCTCAAATGGGCTCAGGCCATCGCTGGCGCTGGACAGCCATCCATTGAGCAAAAGTGGGTCCACTGCCTGGGGGCCAGTCTGCGCCCAGGCTTCCGTGCTGACAAAGCGGGTCCAGAGCTCGCCCCAGCATTGGAAGAAGGTCTCCACGCGCGGCTGGTTCCAGCCGCTGAGCGCCAGCGGCGCAAAGTTCAAACCGATCAAGCCATCCAGGCTCTCGAAAGCGCCAGTGACCACAATGCGCGTTTTGGGATGGGTTTGAAGCAGGAGTTTTAAGTAATCCGAGACCGCCTTCTGGCCTTCCACCGGCAATTCATCAAAGCCATCCAGCAGGAGCAGGGCGCGACCAGTGCGGAAGGTTTGATCGATAAAGCCGGGGAGTTTTCCCAGATCCATCACCGGCGCGAGCGCATCCGCCACTTCATTGACCGGGTCCAGGACATGTTTCGGGTCCTGGATGGGAAGGCGCAGGTCGGCGGCATGCAGCAGGAAGGGCACATGCTCCTGGAGGGTGCCGAGCAGGGGGCTGCGGTTGGCGGACAGGGAGGCAAGGTGCGCCAGGGCGACCGACTTCCCTGCGCCGGGATGTCCGGTGATGACCAGGTTTCTGCCGCCTGCCAATGCCTGCGGGAGGCTGATCGTCTGCGGGTTATAAACGGCTGAAAATTCGGGCCAGGTGGGGAGGTAGGGCACAGCCTCGCGGACAGTATCCTGCGAGACGGGGGTTTCGCCGGGCGCGGCTGCCGGAAACGGGGCCAGGAGCCGCGGCTCTTGCAGGATCTCGTCCAGGGCAAAGAGCGGCGCGGCGAGGTGCATGCCCTGCGCGCGGCGCAGGATGGTGCGCCGGTGGTTTTCTTCGATGTTCGAGGTGCGGCGCGCCAGGGCAGACTCGCGCTTTTCCTGCATGCCTGCGCGCGTCTCGGTCAGCAGCGGGCGGGCACGCGCCACCAGCCACCAGAAGATGCTGGCGGTGACCAGGCCGATCAGGAAGGAAGGAAGATCGATGACAAAGAACATGCGCGGTCAGCTCGCATAGAGGATCCGCCCGCACGAGGGGCAGAAGGACATCTGAATGGTGGAACGGGCGCTCTGCTGGAGGGCGGCGTTCAGGGTCGTTCCGCATGCCGAGCAGGAGTCATCGGTCACTTCGGCCACGGCGATGCCGCGCCGCCGCCCGCGCAGGTCTTCATATAATTCCAGGGATTTGGCTGCCAGGTCGGTCACCACGGCCTTGCGCTCGGCCTGCAGGGGCACGAGTTTATTCTGAAGAGTGGATTGCTCTCCGAACAGCCGGGAGTGGTCAGAGCCGCGGCGCGCTTGCAGGTCGGAGAGTTCTTTCGCGGCGGCTTCGGCCCCGGCCTGTGCGGTGTCCAGCTGGATCATGGCTTCCAACTGCCGTTCCTCCAGCGTGGAAAGATGCCGCTTGAGGGAAGCGACATCATTTTGCAAATCCTGTAATTCCTTGGGATTGTGAACCGAGCCCCCGTACAGGCTGCTTTCAGCCTGCTCGATCTTGATCTGCTGGGATTTGACCTGCGCCTCCGCCTCATGCAGCAGCTTTTCGGCTTCGGTCTTTTCCTTTCCAGTCGCTTCGACCCCGTTCAACGCTGCGCGGAGCTCTGCATCGTTGTCCAGGATCTGTTGGATGGCATTCAGGCGGGCTTGGACTTGATCGATCTGCCGGTCAACTTGCTGAAGACGGAATAGTCCGAGGGCGGCACTCATGGCCTCATTATAAAAGAGAAACGGTCAGGCGACGGGAGTACTTAATTACGATGTCGTTGCGATGATCATGTCGTTGCGTGGAGTTTCTCTGGTCACTCCGGGTCTGGAGAACGACGAAGCAACCTCCTGATTGGATGAGGGGAATACTTCGTTCTGGTGATTTGGAAGACGCATTTACGCGGAAAATCAGGCGCAATGAGTTAATCGCACCTGAATGCCCCAGACCCACCCTCGCCATTCGACACGCCAGCACGCGGAAGTGACATTTACAATACCCTGTACGCCTGTAACAATTCTGGGCATACACTGTACATTGTGGGGTTCGAACCCACTTGACACTGCCCCGAGCGTCTGCCAGATCCAACTTTTCCCAGTTGGAGGGGTTGTGCTCGCCCGTGCAAAATGGCTACCAACTAATTTTTTATTCCAACTCCGTCTTCCAGTTCATCTCCTGTATTCGCGTGTCAAGCTCCCGGCGAGCCTTCGCAAGTTCGTCGGCGGCGTTTCTGGATTTGGGAAACCCTCACTGTGCCGATGAACTTTACTTCGGATTTTGTCCGAATGTCCTGCGTTATGGTAGCAGCCTGCGCCAAATCGCGATAGATCGAACCCTTCATGGTCAGAATATCGCGGGATGCGATTGAGTCTGAGAGTGATACCCCCTTTTCAAATTCCGTTTTTGAATTGGTTCGGTTGATGCGCTGGATCAATTCGGCCAACTCATCAGAGATACTTTCCAGTTCGATTAGCAATGCCTCAGGATCCTCAGCAGGTTTCTGACCTTCCTGGACTTTTGCATTTCTCACGATACGCTGCTTGAGTTGATCGATTCGTTTCTTTTTATCAGCTCTCAAAACCAGTGCTTCTGCCAATTTCATTGCAATCCATCCCTTCCCTTTTTGAGAATTAACCTAACGACCTCGAGGCTAATGAGCAGGGTTGATAAGCAGAGGAGATTGCTTCGTCGCTCGATGGCGCGGCACGCGCCATCTCAGCTCCTCGCAATGACATACAGATCATTGAATGTTATAGAAACTATATACTGCCTGGGCGAGGTTCGCGAACATCGCATTGGCCTTGTCAAAGACCACCTGTACCGGATGGTAGGAATAGATGGAGAGGACGAAGTTTCCGCCGGGGCTGTAAACGATGCCCGCATCGCTGACGTTTTTCATGTAGCCGGTGGTCGTGTCCACCACCCAGCCGTGCTTGTGCGCGACCTGCGTCCCTTCGGGGACTCCGGCCTCGATGAGCACACCGATCTTGTCCTGCGCCAGGTAATCAATGATCTGGTGGCAGGTGTCGCGGTTCATCTTCTCGGGGAAGGCGGCCACCAGCGCTCCGCCGCCGTCCTCGGCGCATTGGTAGATATCCACGAGCAGCATGCCCATGTCGGAGGCGGTTGTCTGGTTGTAGGGATCGGGGTCGGTGTTGATATCGGTGCGCTGGTTGGCCGGGGTGCTGAAACGCTGGAGCAGCGGGGAGCCCGGCTCGAAGAAACCCGCCAGGAAGGTGTTATCCAGCCCGATGTTTTTCATATATTGCGAGACGACCAGCGGCCCTGTGCCGGGGTCCAGTTCGGCCATCAAGGCATCCGAAGGCGGATTCTCGGATTTCTTGATCATGTTGAGGATGATCGCATTCGTGGAGGTATCCACCGGCGTATCGCCACGCTGGATGAAGAAGGAGGTCAGGATCGGGATCTTGATCGTGCTGGAGGCCGTAAAGGCGATATCCGGGTCCACCGAAAGGGGCTCGCCATTGTTGAGGGCAAAATGGATCTCCTGCCCGGTCTGCAGGTCGGTCAGGAACAGGCCGATGATCCCATCGAAGCCGGTGGAGGTAATGTATTTTTCCAGCAAGATCTGCAGGCTGTCGAGCGTGGGACGCGCGGCCGTGTTTGCCTGGAAGGACAACGAGACGACGCGGTTGCTGGGGGAGCGCAGCGCGTCCTCGATCAACTGGACCGCGCGGTCCATGTCGAGGGTCTGCCCGGGAGTGCTGGCCGTGAAGCTGGTCGTGCCGGGCATGGGCTGTGGAGGCAGCGGAGGAATATCATAGCGCGGTGGTGATCTCGTCTTGGAGGTAGGCGCGCAGCCGCTGCTCCTCGATGGTGGCGCGCAGAGGCACCGTGGCCGCCTCCGGGAGGCGGTTCCACAGGTAGGACCAGTATCCGCTCCAGAACGACCCGCCGGTGCGGATCAGGTCGGCCGCGGCCATCATGCTGTCCACGTCCAGGCTGAAGCCGACCAGCTGGGGGCCGATATGGATGACGGCCCCGGCGTAGCGGGCTTCTACAGGTGAGGTGTAAATTTCGAGGATGCGTTGGGATGCTGCCGCGGGATCCAGGCCGCCGACTGACACCCCGGCAATGGTCATGCCGGGGGGATAGTTATTACGCTGCCGACTGTAACCGACCAGCGAGACAACGGTTAAGACGATTGCAACGCTGATCAGCAGAATGGATATGCCCCGCAGCCATATATTGGCATTGCGGTTCTGCACTCAAACCTCCGAAAAGGTGACAAAAATCACCCGAAGAGTATAACACAACCAATTTGGGCACCTGTGCTAGAATTGAACCGCCGTTCCGCCGGTGATTGACGCGCCGGGGCAAACATTCTTGCAGGAAGGCCAACCAATGCTCCGTTCGTTCCTGATCTATCTTTCCAAGGCAGCCTGGGCGCAAAATTTGGTGACCCACTGGGGGATCGCCTGGCGGGCAGCCTCCAGATTCGTCGCCGGTTCGCAATTGACGGATGCCATCCGTGTGGTGGGAGAGTTGAACTCCAGGAACATCAACGCCACGCTCGACCAGCTGGGGGAACATACCAGCAAGCCGGAAGAAGCCCAATTCGCAACTGACAGCATCTTAACCACCCTGGATGAGATCGCCAAAACCGGGGTGCGCGCCAACCTGTCCATCAAGCTCACCCAGATCGGTCTGGGGCTGGATGAGAACGTCTGCGCACAAAACCTGGAGCGCATCCTCAGCCGCGCTCAGGCCGCAGGCATCTTCATCCGCATTGATATGGAAGACACCCCCTATACCGATAAGACCCTCGACATGCTGTACCTGATGCGCGGCAAGGGCTATCTGAATACGGGGACGGTGCTGCAGTCCATGCTTTATCGCACGGAGGCGGATGTCCGGCGGCTGATGGAGGACAAGATCCCGGTGCGGCTGGTGAAGGGGGCTTACCTGGAGCCTGCCGACAAAGCCTTCCCGAAGAAGGCCGATGTGGACGCGAACTATGATCTGCTGGCCAAATTGATGATCGATGCCGCACTGGCAGCCGGCTGCCCGAAGGTCAGTGAGGACGGGCGCGTTCCGCCCATCCCCGCGCTGGGCACGCATGACGACAACCGCATTGCCTTCGCCAAACAGTATGCCGAGAAGGTGGGACTTCCCAAGGATGCCATCGAGTTCCAGATGCTGCATGGCATCCGCCGCGACATCCAGCAGAGCCTGGCGGCGGAAGGCTACCCCGTCCGCATCTATGTCCCCTTTGGAACGCACTGGTATCCGTATTTCATGCGGCGGCTTGCCGAGAGACCGGCCAACATCTGGTTCTTCATTTCCAATTATTTCCGCAAGTAATCATCGGGTCTGCGTAAAGAAACAACAATCGATCCGCTGCCATTAATGCAGCGGATTTTTTGTGGTAAAACAGAAGAATGTCCGAGTATCCTCTGGCGATCGTTACGGGCGCATCGAAGCGCCTGGGAAGGGCTTTTGCCCGGGCACTGGCGCGCCGCGGGCATGCCGTACTGGTTCATTATCACCTCGATCAGCAGGGGGCCTATGACACTGCGGAGGAACTGCGCGCGCTGGGCGGGCCGGTTTATATCCAGCAGGCCGACCTCACCGCCGCCGAGGAGATCGAGGAACTCTTCAAGTTCGTGGACAGCCTTCCGCACCCGCTCAAGGTGCTGGTCAATTCCGCCGCGCTGATGAAACGCGCCGACTCTGGCAGCCTGACGCTGGCGGAGTGGGACCAGACGATGGATCTCAACCTGCGCGCACCTTTCTTCTGCGCGGCGCAAGCCTCGCAGCGCATGCTGGAAGGCGGTTTGATCGTGAATATTTCGGACGTGGCCGCACGCAAATCCTGGCATGCGTATCCTGCTTACACGGTCAGCAAGGCCGCGCTGGAGGCGCTGACACGCGTTCAGGCGCGCGCCTTCGCGCCGAAGGTGCGCGTCAACGCCATCGCACCCGGGCTGGTACTGCGTTCGGATATCGTCCCGGAGGAACAATGGGACCGGCTCACGTGCGCGGCTGCCGCTCCAGCGCCCGGCCGGAACCGGTGAGGTGACCGCCGCGCTGGACTATCTGCTGGACAATGCGTACGTTACCGGCGAGACTCTCCTGGTGGATGGGGGCTATTCGCTGATCTGACCGGTGTGCTGAAATGGAGACGCCCATGTCCGAGGTCCTGCAACTGGCTCAGAAACTGGACTCAGAAGGAGCCCGGCTGTCCGATTTCTTTGCCTCGCTCAGCGAGCAGCAATGGAAGACGGAGGTCTATACTGAAGGCTCGGTCTGGACGATCCGGAATATCCTGGCGCACCTGGTGACCGTGGAACGATCCTTCATCACACTATTCAGCGCCATCCGCGATGGAGGGGCAGGCGTCTCGGAGGACTTCTCGATTGACCGCTATAATGCCCGCCAGCAGGAGAAAACCCGCGAACTGGCTCCGCAGGAACTGCTGGCCCGTTACCGCGAAACCCGTGCCGAGATGATCCGGTTCGTCTCCTCGCTGCAGGAGGCCGACCTCGAAAAGATGGGCCGCCATCCCTACCTGCAGCAGACCACGTTGCGCGAGATGATCAAAATGGTGTACCTGCACAACCAGATCCATTACCGTGACCTGAAAAAAGTCTTGAAGTGAGCCAACCCTTATTCTGAAAAAGAGCGCATTATGAAATTAAAGGATTTTGCTCTCGAACGTTATTTCGCCAGATACGAATTCAACACTGAATATCTGCTCAGCGCCTCGGATTGCGAATCGATGACCGTGGGGGAACTGCTGGCGCTGGAGCCCGGCGCGGACCTGCTCTTTTCGCAGACCTGGCTGGGTTATACGGAATTGCAGGGCAGTCTCTCGCTGCGGGTGGCGATCTGCGGGTTGTATGAAACGATCCAACCCGAGCAGGTGCTGGTGCACAGCGGCGCGGAGGAGGCCATCTTCCTGTTCATGCACGCGGCGCTCGAGCCCGGTGAGCACGTCATTGTGCATTCCCCCTGCTATCAATCGCTGGCCGAGGTGGCGCGCTCCATCGGCTGCGAGGTCACCCCCTGGCAGGCGCGCGAGGAGAATGGATGGGCGCTCGACCTGGACGAATTGCCCGGACTCCTGCGCCGGAACACGCGGGCGATCGTGGTCAACACCCCGCACAATCCCACCGGTTACCTGATGTCCCGCGTGGACTTCGATGCGCTGCACCGTTTTGCGCGCGAGAACGACCTGCTTCTGTTCTCCGATGAGGTGTACCGCGAGCTGGAGTACGATGCGGATACCCGGCTGCCGGCCGGCTGCGACCAGGATGAGAACGTGGTTTCACTGGGAGTCACCTCCAAGGCTTACGGGCTGCCCGGCTTGCGGATCGGATGGATCGCCACACGCAATCAGGAGATCTACGCGCGCATGGCTTCCATCAAGGATTACACCACCATCTGCAGCAGCGCGCCCGGCGAGTTCCTGGCGGAACTGGCGATGCGCAAGCGCCATCTGCTGGTCCAGCGTAACCTGGATATTGTGCGCTCGAACCTGGCGGTGGTGGATGGGCTCTTCGAGCGCCATGCCAATCTCTTTCAGTGGGTCCGGCCGCGGGCGGGTTCCATCGGTTTTCCGCGGCTGTTGCAAGGGGATGTGGAGGCGTTCTGCGCACGTCTGGTGGAACGCGCGGGCGTGCTGCTCGTGCCGGGTCCCATCTTCGGAGACACAGGCAATCATTTCCGCATCGGGCTGGGGCGCAGGAACCTTCCGCAGGCGGTGGAGCGGTTGGAAGAATATCTGACGGACGCATTCCCAGGCTCATGACTAATCTGCTTCGATCGATCCGGCCGCTCTATTTATTACTGGCGGCGCTCACCTACACCCTCGGTGCAACGCTGGCAGGGTATCTGGGCGATCCCGGCACCCCGGCTGCGTTCTGGTTGGGGCTGGCGGCGGTGTTGCTTGCACAGGCGGTCATGACCCTGCTGGCGGAAGTTTTCCGGCCGGTCACGGACCCGATTCTCCCCGACGAGACCATTCAGCAGCGCCGTTCGCTGCATGACCAATTGCTTTACAGCGCGCTGACCGGGCTGGCAGTCTTCTGTGTCATTGTTTTTCTTCTTTTAACGGCGGCCATCTTTCCGGCCAGGCTGCGCTGTTCTTTTTGGTGGAACTGCTTACGGGGTTACTCTATGCCGTTCCTCCATTTCGGCTGGTCAACCGTGGATTCGGCGAACCGCTGCTGGCAATTCACCTGGCCTATGTGATCCCCTCCCTCGGTTTTTTGATCCCGGCAGGAGAATATCACCGGCTTTTGAGCATGTTGGTCTTTCCGCTGACCTTGCTGGCGCTGGCCTGCTTCCTGGTACTGAACTTCCCAACCTTTGCCAGGGACCGGAAGTACAACCGCGGCACCATGCTGGTACAGATGGGCTGGCAGAGGGCGCTGCCCCTTCACAATATCTTGATCGGTGTGGCTTACATCGTGCTGCTGGCGGCGCCTTTGTTCGGAGTCTCGCTGGCGGTCATCTGGCCGGCCTTCCTGACGCTGCCATTCGCCATCCTGCAGGTCTTTTTGCTGCGCAACATTGCGCAGGGTGGAAGGCCCATCTGGATGCTGCTGAGCGCCACGGCCACGGCTGTTTTCGGCCTGACTGCCTATTTCCTGACGCTGACCTTCTGGTTGCGATAACATGCCTGAATTCTTAAGTTTACGGCTGCCGGAAGAGGCACGTGAAATGCTCTTTGCGCATATCCATGCCCCACTCTCCGCCTCGGAGCAGGTTCGCAGCGTGGATGCACTGGGACGTGTCACGGCAGAAGAGGTCCTCGCTCCGCACCCGCTGCCGGAATTCCCTCGCTCCACCATGGACGGGTACGCCGTGTCAGCGGCGGATACCTACGGCGCGAGCGAAAGCCTGCCCGCCTATCTTGCACTGAAAGGGGAGGTGCAGATGGGGCAGGCACCTGGCTTCACGGTGGCGCGCGGCGAATGCGCGTTGATCCACACGGGTGGAATGATGCCGCCGGGGACGGATGCGGTCGTGATGCTGGAATTTACTCAGTATGTGGAGAGGGGTGGCACTCATTCGACTGATATTGAAATCCTGAAACCGGCAGCCGAAGGAGAGAACACGATCCGTATCGGGGAGGATGCCGCAGCGGGGTCGGTGCTGATCCCGAAAGGACAAATGCTGCGCCCGGCAGAGCTGGGCGGGTTGGCAGCGGTTGGAATCCTTGATCTGCGTGTAGTCACAAAGCCAAGAATTGGGTTGATCTCCTCAGGCGATGAGGTAGTGGAAGCCGCCGCGCAGCCGCTGCCGGGTCAGGTGCGGGATGTTAACAGCCAGACACTGGCTGCCCTCATTACTCTGTCAGGCGGTGAACCTGTGAACTATGGGATTTTCCCGGATGATCGTCCCGCGCTGGAGGCTGCTGCCCGGCGGGCGCTGGCGGAATGCGATGCGGTTATTCTCACCGCCGGTTCTTCGGCCAGCAGCCGCGATATGACTGCCGCGGTGATCGATTCGCTGGGAGAGCCGGGAGTACTGGTACATGGCATTCACACGCGCCCCGGGAAACCAACGATCCTGGGCGCTTGTTCAAGGAAGGCCGTCATCGGGCTGCCGGGTAACCCGGTCAGCGCGCTGGTCAACGGTTATCTGTTTGTCGTCCCGCTGATCGGAAAGCTGCTGGGCTGCTCCACAAAGCCTAAGGCGGTGGTCCGCGCGGCAGTTAACGGTCAATCTCCCTTCACAAGCCGGGCGGGAGGACTGGTGGCCGGTCCGGCTGCTTTCGCAAGATCCCGGCATGCCTCTGGCTGAGCCAGTCTTCGGGAAATCCAACCTCATCTTCACGCTGGCGCGTGCCGACGGGCTGCTGAAGATCCCTGCGGATGCCACCGGCATCAGTGCGGGGGAGATCGTTGAAGTGCGCCTGTTCTAGGCAAGATTTCCGGTAAGGACCGACTTCTGCCACGGAAGGAGGTCGAGATCGAGATTGCCCCCGCTGAGGATGACCCCCACTTTCTTTCCGGTCAGATCGATCTTATGCTCCCACAGAACCCCCACCGCCACGGCCGCGGAGGGCTCGATGATGATCTTCGCCCGTTCCCAGACGAAGCGCATAGCCTCGATGATGCCCGCCTCGCTGACGGTGACGATCTGTTCCACCTGTTCGCGGATAATCGGAAAGGTCAGCGTCCCGAGAGAGGTAAGCAAGCCATCGGCGATGGTGCGGGGTTTGATCGAGGGGAGAATCTGCCCGGCCTGTAATGAGCGATAGGCATCATCGGCCATCTCAGGCTCGGCGCCGATCACGCGTATACCGGGCTGCTTGCCCCTGGCCGCCAGCGCGGTCCCGCTGAGCAGCCCGCCGCCGCCCACAGGCGCGAGGATGACCTCCAGATCAGGGATATCCTCCAGTAATTCGAGCGCCGCCGTTCCCTGCCCGGCAATGACACGCTCATTGTTATAGGGGTGGACGACAACCGCGCCGCTCTCCTTCTGAACGCGCTCCAGGGTGGCTTCGCGGGCTTCCAGGGTGGGTTCGCAAAAGGTGATGCGCCCTCCATAACCGGCAACCGCCGCCTTCTTAATCGTGGGCGCATTGGAGGGCATCACAATGTAAGCCGGGATACCGCGCAGCCGTGCAGCCAGTGCCAGTGCCTGGGCGTGGTTGCCTGAGGAATGCGTCGCTACACCGCGCGCGGCCTCCTCGTCGCTCAGGGAGAACACCGCATTCGAAGCCCCGCGGAATTTGAAGGCGCCCACTTTTTGCAGGTTTTCGCATTTCAAATAGACCCGCGCGCCGACCTTATCATTCAGGCTAGCGCTGGTGAGTACAGGGGTGCGATGGATATAGGGGCGGATGCGCTCCGCCGCGGCGAGAATATCTTCGAATGTAGGGGGCATGGCCGCTCCTTCGCTGCGGATTGTAACATCCCAAATTGGTATAATCTTTCCGTTATGGATTTTTTGAGGTCACTATCAAATTCCCCGATCCTGCTGCTGGATGGGGCAACCGGCACGGAACTGAACCGCCGCGGCGTGGATACCGGCTTGCCCCTCTGGTCAGCGAACGCCTTTCTGTCCGATCAGGGTCAGGCGGTGCTGCAGGCGATCCACTCCGATTATCTCAACGCGGGTGCAGACATCCTGACCGCCAATACTTTCCGCACGCATCGACGCGCGCTGGCGGCCAGCGGGAATGCCGACCGCGCGCTGGAATTCACGCGGCGGGCTGTGGAGATCGCCCGTTCTGCCATTGCTTCGCAACCCGATGAACACAAGCGATTTGTCGCGGGCTCCATCTCCACACTGGAAGATTGTTACCGCCCGGACCTGGTGCCCGGGGAAGCCGAGTGCCGCGCCGAGCACTCCGAGCGCGTCCATCACCTGCTCGAAGCGGGTGTGGACCTGATCCTGATCGAGACCATGAACTCCATCCGTGAGGCGGCGGTTGCCGCCAAACTGGCTGCCATCTCTGGGACGCCGGTCATCGTCAGCTTTGTTTGCGACCCCTCCGGCAGGATCCTCTCCGGCGAATCGCTGACGGAGGCGGCCCGCGAGCTGCTGCCGCTTGGGCTGGCGGCCATCGGCGTGAATTGCGGGCCAACCCCCTACCTTAAACAGCCGCTAGAAGAACTGCGCGCGGCCTGCGGTCCGGACCTCCCACTCATCGCCTATGGAAATATCGGCTATGCGGACGAAGTGCAGGGCTGGGTGAACACCGACGCAGAATCTCCCG
This sequence comes from uncultured Chloroflexia bacterium, assembly GCA_963809585.1. Lineage (GTDB taxonomy): Bacteria > Chloroflexota > Anaerolineae > Anaerolineales > Villigracilaceae > JACPVF01. Next base: position 63,287 of record CAWEKL010000009.1, read on the forward strand.
ACGCGTATTGCGCTTATGCGGCAGGCTGGCCGGCGCGTATCATCGGCGGTTGCTGCGGGACCACCCCGGCGCATATTCACGGGCTTCACGCGGCCTTGCACGGAGAGCATTAGGATGGAAGCAGGCGCGTCCGTCTATCTGCATGACATCCCGCTGCCCGAGGCGCAGGCGCGCTTCTGGAACGCGCTCAAGGAAGCCGGGCTGGACGGCCTGCTGGGAGAGGAGCGCATCCCGGTGGATGAGAACGCGCTGGGGCGCGTGCTTGCCGAACCGGTCTGGGCTCGAATCTCCTCGCCGCACTATCACGCCTCGGCCATGGACGGCTTTGCCGTGCGGGCAGCCGATACCGCCGGGGCTGGTCCCGCTGACCCCGTTATGCTCGAAGCCGGAAGTGCCGCACGCTATCTGGACACCGGCGATCCATTGCCCCTTGAATTCGATGCCGTCATCCCGATCGAGAATGTAGAGGCGCTGGATGCGCAGGGGCAGCTCGCGCCTCTGATTCGCAAGCCTGCACAGATCCGCATCCGCGCGGCGGTTGCCCCCTGGAGCCATGTGCGCCCGCTGGGGGAGGATATCGTTGCCACCCAGCTTGTCCTGCCGCGCGGGCACGCGCTGCGCCCCGCAGACCTGGGCGCGATCGCGGCCTCCGGCCATGAACAGATCAGCGTGGCGCGCAAGCCACGCGTGGCTATCCTGCCGACCGGCACGGAACTGGTCCCCATCGGGGCCGGGCTGAAGCCGGGCGCGATCATCGAATACAACTCGGTGGTCATGGCCGCACAGGTGCGCGCGATGGGCGGGGAGCCGGTGCGCTTTCCGATCACGCCTGATGATTTCGACCTGATCTGTGCGCGTGTCCGGGAGGCGATGGAAGCGTTCGACCTCATCCTCCTGAATGCGGGCTCCTCGGCAGGCGCGGAGGATTTTTCGGCGCGTGTCGTCCAAAAACTCGGGACGTCTGCTGGTGCATGGGGTCGCTGTGCGGCCTGGTCACCCGGTGATCCTGGGCATGGGCAAGCGGGAGGCCGGAGAGGGCAAAGCCCGCCAGGTGCCGATCGTCGGCGTCCCCGGCTATCCCGTCTCTGCGGCATTCACTGTGGATATTTTCGTTGAGCCTCTTGTCGCCCGCTGGCTGGGAAGACCGCCTTTTGAGCCCCAAATTCAGGAAGCCATCCTGACCCGCAAGATCGCCTCACCCGGAGGCGATGATGAATATGTCCGCGTGGTGGCGGGTGAGGTGGGAGGCAGGATCCTCGCGGCCCCGCTTTCTCGCGGCGCGGGCGTGATCTCCTCGCTCAGCCAGGCGGATGGCGTGGTGGTCATCCCCAGAGGCGAGCAAGGGGTGGAAGCCGGTCAGAAGGTGCAGGTGCGCCTGCTGCGCCCTCCGGCCGAACTGCATCAGACCATTTTCTGCATCGGCTCTCATGATGTGATCCTCGACCTGTTGGCGCAGCACCTGGCGCAGTCCGGGAGGAGACTTGTTTCTGCAAACGTGGGCTCGCAGGGCGGCCTGGTGGCATTACGCAGAGGCGAGGCGCATGTGGCGGGTTCGCATCTGCTCGATCCACTCACCGGGCAATATAACTTTCCATACCTTAAGCAGTATCTGGGGGATCTGGAGGTGCGGCTGGTCACTCTGGTCTACCGCGCGCAGGGGCTTGATGGTGCCGCGCGGAAACCCGAAAGGCCTGACCGGGATCCTTGATTTGAAGCGCGGAGATGTGCGCATGGTGAACCGGCAGCGCGGCGCGGGAACGCGCGTTCTGTTGGATTATCAACTGGATCTGCTGGGGATATCCGCAGGGCAAATCCTGGGCTACAATCAGGAGGAATACACCCACCTGGCTGTGGCTGCCGCCGTGGCTTCCGGGAGGGCGGATTGCGGCCTGGGGATCGCCGCGGCCGCGCAGGCACTGGATCTGGATTTCGTGCCGCTTTTCCAGGAGCGTTATGATCTGGTCATACCCCTGCAATATTGGGATACGGACCTGATGGCCCCTCTGTTCGATGCGCTCCAGGACACCGGGTTCCGGCAATCCGTTGCGGTTCTGCCGGGCTATGACATCAGCCGGATGGGTGAGAGTCCCGTGGAGGATTGAATGCAGGATGCACTGATCATCGATGACAACCGCAATACCGCCGATGCCCTGCGGCAGATGCTGAGTGTCCTGGGGGTTAACGCTCGGGTGGCTTACGGCTCCAGCCCGGCACTGGCGCTGTTGAAGGGATTTACACCCCGCGTGGTGATGTTGGATATCAACATGCCCGGATTGGACGGGACCGAAATCCTTTCCTACTTGAAGCCGCGAGCCGCGCCTCTCGCCGGTCCCGGTCATCGTAATCACTTCCGATGACCAACCTGAAACCCGCCGCAAGGTCTTCCGCGGAGGGGCTGCGACCATGATCGTCAAGCCGGCTACGATCGAATTCGCTGGAAGCTGCTTTGCAAACTGCCAAAGTGCTCTAAGGCTGTTCTGCGACTATCATCTGTACGCAGGGGGGAGTGGTCGTATAATCTGCGCCGCGTTGTCCCAAAAAATCAGATAATTGAGATTTACAACGTTCCATTCAAACTGCGTAAGGCGTTGAATGGTGGAACTACACAACGAGGAGTATAATACTCCGAAAAATATCAACTCTTGGAGGAGAGCATGCCGATCAGTGCGGGGATTCCAGCCCCCGATTTTGAGTTATATGATGATGAAAACCACTTAAGGCGCTTGAAAGATCTGCGGGGGCAGAAGGTAGTCCTGTATTTTTATCCGGCTGATGACACCCCGGGCTGCACGAAGGAAGCCTGCAACTTCCGGGATGACTATTCGGCCTACGAGAAGGCCGGGGTTACCATCCTGGGCGTAAGCCCTGATTCCGTAAAATCCCACGTCAAGTTCAAGCAAAAATATCAGCTTCCGTTCTCTCTGCTGGCGGATGAGGGTCACAAAGTGTGTGATCTCTACAATACCTGGGGGCCCAAGACGCTGGCCGGGCGGAATTATGAAGGAGTGCTGCGCACCACCTTTTTGATCGACCCGAAGGGAAAGATCCTGCGCGTGTTCGAAAAGGTGCGGCCTGCGGAGCACAGCGCCGAGGTGCTGGAGGCATTCCAGGGCATCTCATAGGCTAACGTCCCTATGAATTGGGTGCTCAAAAAACGTGACAAATTGGTCATTATTTGGTAAATTACTGCGTGGCACGCTCAGCCCTTCGGGGGGACTGACGCGGCCATTGTTTTGCCGCCAAGGTGAATGGAACGTCAGAGGAGCGAGGGTATGCGACACTTTGTGATTGCAGGCATTCTTGTTATTGTGGGAGCCATTCTTACTTATGCGGGTTTGACCGCAGTCCACTTGATGCCGGTGGAAGCCAGTGTCCAGTCCATCTCGATCGACTGGCTCTTCAACCTGGAACTCATCACCATTTCCTTCCTGTTCGCGCTGATCGTTGTCCCGATGATCTACAGCCTGATCGTTTTCCGCCGCCGGCGCGGGGATAACACGGACGCGGAACACATCGAGGGGAACGTGCCGCTGGAGATCACCTGGACGGTGGTGCCTCTGATCCTGGTGGTCGTTTTCGCTTACCTGGGGGCTTATTCGCTCGGGGAAACCCGGCGGGTCGATCCCAATGCCATGATCATCAAAGTGACGGGTTTCCAGTGGGCCTGGAAGTTCGATTATCCGGATTTCGGTTTTAGTTCCGACCAGCTCTACCTGCCGGTGGACAAGCAGGTCGTGCTCCAGATGGAATCGCCGGACGTGATCCACTCCTTCTGGGTGCCGGAGTTCCGCATCAAGCAGGATGTGGTTCCCGGACGCATCACGCAGTATCGCATCACTCCCAACCTGATCGGAAGCTATAAGGTGCGCTGCTCGGAATTGTGCGGCATCTCGCATGCCTACATGGAAGCCCCGGTCAACGTGGTCTCCCAGCAGGATTTTGACTCGTGGACGGCGCAGCAAAAGGCCGCCGCGGAGGCGCTGGCGAATACTCCCGGACCTGACGCAGGCAAGGCGGCTGTGCAGAGTTTCGGCTGCTTCGCCTGCCACACGGTGGATGGAACCAAGCTGATCGGCCCAACATGGCGCGGGCTGTATGGAAGCCAGGTCAAACTGGCGGACGGGACCACGGTCACAGCCGACGATGCCTATATCAAGCAGTCCATCCTGGAACCGGCTTCGCAGGTGGTGCATGGCTTCCCGCCCATGTCCTTCAATGCCAAGGCGCTGGGCATCACCGACCAGCAGATCTCAAATATTATCGAATACATCAAGACGCTGAAGTAACAGTGTGGAGGAGCGAGCATGAGTAATATCAAGCCTGTATGGCGCGGCCTGATCCTCTTGGTCATCGGGGCCGCCATTGGCTATTTCGTGGGTGTGGGGATCGATGCGGCAGTGCAGGGGCAGTTCAACTTCACTGCGCCGGTCGGCGGGTTGTTCGCCCTGTTGATCGGAGCCATCCTGTTCTTCTTCGGGGTGAACGGTTATCAAGGCATCACGCGCGGCCTGGTCTGGCAGCTCCTGGGGACGCTGGCAGGCGCGCTGTTCGTCACCCTCATCCGCCTGTTGATGGGTTTGCAGCCTCTTGGTCCGTTCGTGTTCACCGAGCCGGCCTGGGTGCTGGGAGGCCTGGTGGGGGCGCTGTCCTTTGTGGCCGGGGTGGGAGCCGTTTCTGACTGGTGGAAGTGGGCGCGCGGGATCGAAACCCCGGAGGAACATCACGAAATGGAAGGCTCCCGGAAATATCTGGGAGTTTCGCTCGACCATAAAGTGATCGGCGTTCAGTACACCATGCTCTCGCTGCTGCTGATCAGCATCGGCGGTACGTTTGCCATGATCTTCCGCACGGAACTGGCGCAGTCGCAGCTGCAGTTCCTCACCAAGAGCCTGAACATCTTCGACCAGAACGGCCTGCAGATCTACAACACCTTGATGAGCCTGCACGGCATCGTCATGATCGTCTCCATCCTGCTCGGCGTCGCGGGCATGATCAACTATCTGGTGCCGCTGCTGCATCGGCGCGCAGGATATGGCCTTCCCGCGCTTGAATGCCTTCTCGTTCTGGATCGCCGTGCCTGCCGCGGTGCTGCTGCTGGTCCAGCCTCTTCCTGGGCGGGTTCGACACCGGCTGGACGGGGTATCCGCCGCTTTCGGCGCGCGCCCCGGTGGGCATGCAGATGTTCTTCCTGGGCGTCTTCACCGCGGGCTGGTCTTCCATCCTGGGCGCGCTGAACGTGATCGCCACCGTCCTGCGCATGCGCGCCACGGGCATGACCGCCTTCCGCATGCCGATCTTCGTCTGGGCCGCGCTGGCCACCTCGCATCATCAGCTCTGACCGCCACCCAGTTGATCGGCCTCTCCTTCCAATTGGTGATGTTCCAGCGGCTGTTCGGAATGGGTTTCTTTGACCCCGCCAAGGGCGGCAATCCGATCCTCTTCCAGCACCTGTTCTGGTTCTACTCGCATCCGGCGGTGTATGTCTTCGTGCTGCCAGGCCTGGGCGTGATCTCGCGAACTGCTGCCGGTCTTTGTGCGCAAGCCGCTGTTCGGCTACCGCTGGGTGGCCATGTCGTCGCTGGGCATTGCGCTGGTCGGCTTCCTGGTCTGGGCGCACCACATGTTCACCTCCGGCATGAACGAATACCTGCGCGTGCCGTTCATGTACAGCACGCTGCTGGTGGCCGTGCCGACCGGCGTCAAGTTCTTCTCGCTGGGTGGCGACGCTGTGGAAGGGCAAGATCACAACTCCCGACGCCAATGCTGTTCGTCCTGGGCGGCATCGTCGTCTTCCTGCTGGGCGGCCTTTACCGGCCCGCCGAACGCCACCGTTTCCACCGACCTGCACCTGCAGGACACCTATTTCATCGTCGGCCACTTCCACGACACGATCTTCGGCGGCTTCATCTTCCCCTTCTTTGCCGCCCTCTATTACTGGTTCCCCAAGGCGACCGGCCGCCGCATGAACGAGACGCTGGGCAAGCTCCATTTCTGGATGATGACACCCTCGTTCCTCACCCTGACCCTGCTGCATGATGCGGGTCGGCCTGCTGGGCATGCGCCGCCGCATCGCGGACTACGATCCGGCGCTGGGCTTTGACACCTCTCACCTGGTCATGACCATTGCCGGTTTTCTGATCGCGTTATCGGTGCTGATCTTCATCAACAACTTCTTCCACAGCATGAAGAATGGAGAGCCTGCGACGGGCAACGTGTGGAACTCGCGCTCACCTGAATGGCAGGTCCCCTCGCCCATGCCGCTCCACAATTACGACCAGGAATTCGAGGTCGTCGGAGAGCCGTATGATTACGGGCTGGCGGACTCGCAATATGTAAGATTTATCGAGACCAAACACGGGTAGGAAAACGAAATGAATCACATACAAACAAAAGCAGCCGCCCTGACCCAGGGCATCATGATCTTCGTCTACCTGGCGGTGCTGACGGGGTTGGAATTTTTCGTGGCAGTGGCCATGCAGAGCGTGCCTCTGCTCGTGCTGCTGGCATTGATCAAGGCCGGTCTGGTGTTCTACTATTACATGCACATCTACCACCTGAACGCGGACGACACCGCGTGGACCGCCATTCGTTTGCTTATAAGACTGGATCGAACCGGCTCGGGCTGTGGCTGTTCCTGCTTTCGGACTCGTTCGTCTTCGGCGGGTTGATGGTGACGCGCATCAACCTGCTCGGACTTACCCGGCCCGAGCTGAACCAGCTGCTCGGTCTGGCCGTGACCTCCGTCCTGCTGATCTCCTCCTTCTTCATGAACCGGGGCGAGACAGCCATGGCGCATGGCGACCGCAAGGGCTTTTTGACGAATACGGTGATCACCTTCGTGCTGGGACTGGCCTTCCTGCTCGGCGTGATCCTGGTGGAGTGGCGGCTTGCCATCAGTGAAGGCATGACCCCCGACTCCGGCGCGCCTGGCGCGGTCTTCTTCATGATGACCGGCATGCACGCCTTCCACGTGTTCACCGGGCTGATCTTGCTGCTGGTGGTGCTGCTGCAATGCCCGGCGAGGGCTGTATTCCGACGAAAAGCACTGGGCGGTGGAAGCGGCCGCAGTGTACTGGCACTTTGTGGACGTGGTCTGGATCTTCTTCTATCCTGCGCTGTATCTGATCGGAAAAGCGATTCTCTAGCGAGCGCATGGGGAGTCTGGTATAGTAGAAAACGAAAAACGATCGGGGCGGCCAGGGGTCGCCCCGTAATGTTGGAGGCAGAGAGAAATGGATCGCAAATTGATCTGGGTCGGGGTGGAGTCCTGGGGATCGTGGTGGTGGCCACCGTTCTCACAGCGCTGCTTGCCCGCCCGCCTGAGTTTTATGCGACAGTTTATGAGCCGAAGGCCGCGCAGGAGTTTAGCCTGCCTCGCGCCGACGGCAGTACGTTTGACCTTGCCGACCAGAGGGGAAAGACGGTTCTGTTGTTCTTTGGTTACACCAATTGCCCGGATGTCTGCCCGACGACCATGGCGAACTTGAAGCAGGCCGTCTCGCAGCTTGGCCCGCAGGCGAAGGATGTCCAGGTCGTGTTCATCACGGTGGACCCGGACAGGGATACTCCGCAGGGGGTGCAGGCGTACGCGACCACTTTCGACCCGTCGTTCATCGGCCTTTCCGGCCCCACAGCCGCACTCGAGACGGTCTGGAACCAGTACGGCGTCTATCGCGAACTGGGTCCCAAGGACGCAGCGGGCAATTACGAAGTCTCCCATACCGCGCGCGTTACGGTGATCGACCGGCAGGGCAACCTGCGCCTGTCGATCAATACCGATGCCACCTGGCAGGATATCCTGCATGACCTGAAACTGCTGATGGATGAGGGCTGAAGCCTCCGAGTCGCACTTTCTTTCAAGACTGAAAGCGAGATAAAAATGCCACTCCCGGTGATCATCAAACGGGTTTCACTGGCGATGCTCATAGGGATCGTTCTTGCGGGTATCATGACGGAGCTTGCCTACCGCACGCTTGAAGCGCGAGAACCGTGAACCGGAGCGGATCGAACTGGTGATCCCGGCGGGCACCGCGGAACGCGTTGCAGCCGGCGAGGCTCCTCCCGGCATTCCGCAGAACATGACCTTCGTGATCGGAGACACCCTGGTTGTCGTCAATCAGGATAGCGTGGACCATCAGCTGGGACCGCTTTGGATCCCTTCCGGGAACTCTGCCAGCATGGACCTGAAGACCGAGCAGAGTTTCGCGTTCGAGTGTTCCTTCCAGCCGAGCAAATACCTGGGCGTGGACGTCAACCCGCCGGTGACATTCGGCACGCGCCTGACCGGAATATTCTTTGCGGGCGTGCCGATGGGAGCGATCTTTGCGGTGTACAGCGTGCTGCTGGCGCCGCGAAAAAAAGCACAGGGAGCATGACATTTCGTTTTGAAGATGTTCTCACGAAAATGGATCCTGACCACCCTGCTGGTCTTTGCGGGCGCTGCGCTGTGCGCGCGGCTGGGCATCTGGCAGTTGGACAGGCTGGCGCAGCGGCGGGCGTTCAACGCCCATTACCTCGCCGTCCGCGCCGAGCAGTCCCTGTACATCAACGCGTCCTTCGGTCAGGACCTGACCGGATATGAATATCGGGATGTAACCGCAGAGGGCCGGTATGACCTTGAGAACCAGGTGGCACTCCGCAACCAGTACAATGAAAATGAGTACGGGTTTCACTTGCTCACGCCTCTTGTCATTGCGGATGAAACGGCCATCCTGGTGGACCGGGGTTGGATCCCCGCGGAGGGAACGACCAGCCCGCGGCCTGGCGGAAGTATGACGATGCCAGGGTGGTGCGAGTAAACGGCATCCTGCGCCTGGGCGGGTCCAAGCCGGAAGTTGGCGGTGTGCCCGACCCCACACTGACTCCCGGGCAAACGCGCCTCGATCTTTGGAATTCGGTCAACCTGGAGCGCATCGGAGAACAGGTTCCTTACCAGCTGCTGCCGGTTTATATTCAGCCAAACCCTGATCCCGCCGATGTGACACCCCCCATTCCATTTCAGCCGGAGGTGGATATTTCGGAGGGGCCGCATATGGGCTATGCCGGGCAGTGGTTCACGTTTGCCGCGCTGTTGTTGTTCGGATACCCCCTCCTTTATTTACGCCGACAGGAGAAAAAGGGATGAAGTATTCCCTCCATTCCTCATTTGCCCGACGAATGCTGGTCTTGCTGGTGGTCGTCCTGGCCTTGACCGTGCTCGGCAGGATCGTAGCCGTCAGCGGGGCTGCTGCGCAATGCGCGGGATGGCCGGTCTGCCTGCCGACCCAGCCCCTGGGATGGGTGCAATTCGTCCATCGAGGGTTGGTTGGGCTGGCTGCGGTGCTGATGCTGGGCATCTTCCTCAAAGCCTGGCGCGAGCAGCGGGACAACCGGGTGATGCTTCCCCTGACCACGGTGACGACCGTCCTCTTCCTGGGGCAGGCCTTCATCGGTGCACTGGGCGCCACCCGCGGCTATCCCCGCCACCTGGAAGTACTGCATGGCCTGACTGCCACCTCGCTGTGGATCGCGCTGGCGGTGCTGACCTTCGTTTCCGGGGTGATCGCTCCGGACCCCGAGAGCCTGCCGCCAGCCGACAGAAAGCAGCGGTTCAAGGATTTCTTTGTCCTCACCAAGCCGTTGATCGTCGCGCTGCTGCTGGCAACTACACTGGCCGGGCTGGTGGCCGGATATGGAGGCTGGCCGCCTCTTTCTCTTATCGGCTGGACTCTGTTGGGGGGCGCCCTGGCCGCGGGGGGATCCTCGGCTCTAAATCAGTATATCGACCGTGAGCTGGACCGGCACATGCAGCGCACCTCCAAGCGTCCACTGGCAGCCGAGCGCCTGACCCCTGCGGAAGGATTGTCGTTCGGGCTGGCGCTATGTCTTTCCAGTTATTACATCCTGGCCGGGTTCGTGAACCTGCTGGCTGCCCTGCTGTCCCTGGCGGGCATTTTCTACTATGTTTTCTTTTACAGCGTCTGGCTGAAAAAGGCCACTGTGCAAAATATCGTCATCGGTGGAGGCGCGGGAGCCATCCCTCCGATGGTGGGATGGGCAGCCGCGACCGGCAGCCTGAACCTGGCTGCGGTGATCTTATTCCTGATCGTATTCATGTGGACGCCGCCGCACTTCTGGGCGCTGGCCATTGTGCGCAAGAGCGATTATGAGCGCGCCGGGGTGCCGATGCTGCCGGTAGTGCGGGGGAGGAGGAGACCCGCCGGCAGATCATGATCTACACCCTCATCCTTGTGGCGACAACTCTGCTGCTGCCTGTGCTGGGCTATGCAGGACAGGTGTACCTGATCTCGGCGGTGGTATTGGGGGCCGCACTGGTCTATGCCGCCTGGCGGGTCTGGCGGGTGCCCGGAAATAAAGTAGCCTTCACCATGTACCGCTGGTCGAGCATGTACCTTCTGTTTATTTTTATTGCTCTGATGGTGGATGCGGTCAGCCGGGCGGGATAGTGGGCGGTACTATGGGGCGGCGCGCTCGAGGCGCTGGAAGATGAAAGAGCGTGGAAAGCAGGGCGGTGAAATAAAATGACAGGGGCGGATAGACCAGCGGGATGTGGTCCAAGTTGTAACTGGTGAACAGCGGCAGGGCAAAGCCGTTCTTCTGGATATCCTGAATCATCGAATAGAACGGCCCGCCATCATTCAGGGGCATCTGCGAATTGAGCGGCATCGCTAGCCGGCATCGCCAGCCGCACCGCCGCAGCGAGGATGGTTGTGTAGATAACTATAAGTAGCATGGTCCGATCTTTCATCACCGAGCTATTATTCGTCATGTGATTTCTCATACCTTGTTGTGGCTGTATGGAAGGGTTCAGAGCTGGAAGACAATGGCAGGAGAAGAGTACCAGCCAGAGGTTTATTGATATGAAATATCTTTACTGACCCGGTATCAAAAGTCAGGGTGAGATTTGGGCCTGGTTGAAAATCGGGCGCAAGCTGCCGTTCATAGGGCCCATAAACGATCCACTGGACGGGAAAGCCGGAAAGCCAATCGGCGGGTAGTTTACCCTGATAAAACGCCCTCACTTCTTCCAGTTTTTCCGGGTAATAGAGGGTTTCCATTGGATGTCCCAGGTACACCCGGCGTCCGGTCTTCTGAGCCACGAGTTGTCCGGTATCCTCGGTTCCCAATATGAAATCATCCTGCTGCGTATTCCTGGCGATCCAAGTGAATGCCGGGTCCAGCGAATGGGGGTAGAAGGAAGCCGCGGGATGGCTCTCCAGGTACACTGCATAGGCAGGGCTAAGAACAATCGAAGTCATCGACATGAACGACACGACCAGCAGGATCAAAGCAGGGACTCTCCGGCTCAGCGGACCAGCATGGCAGGTTATTTGGGCGCTGATCCATTCCAGCGCATAGGCTGACAGGATGCCAAAAGGGATGGTGATTCCCAATAAAAAACGCCGCTGGGTGGCCCAGGGAACATAGGCGAATATGAAAGCCGATAACAGCCATGCGAACGCCGCCAGGGGAATCGGATCGCGCTTTTTGAAGGCTAGCGCCGCCCCAATCAGCCCAAAGAGCCAAAAAAGTCCAAACCCCAAGACATAATAAATGGGAGCCGGAGACAGGGTGACATTTTGTGCAATGAACCGGCTCCAGAGTGGGTCGTCATTCAGGAGCAGGAAGTTGTGGAGCAGGAAGGGAAGCTGGGCCAGAGCAATAAAGCCAGGAGCCCAGGCTTCGCGCCAGATCACCCTGGAGTTTTTCCACCATCTGAGGATCGTCAGGGCAAACAGCATGATATTCACGGAAGCATAGGCGATCGGATTCACAAATTGGACGATCAAGGCTGCACCGATCACGATCCCCAGGTTTCGAAAATCGCCCTTCTCCAGATAATCCAGATAACCGGTAATGCCTGTGCACATCAGCGCAAGCGTAAATGCAAAATGCGGAAAAATCGCCAGGCTGAAAAGCAAGTAGGCGTCTATCAGCCATAAATCCACCGGAGTGATCTGGTCGGGTCCCCAGCCGAACATCCTCTCCATAAAGCCAAAGCCGGAGCCGGCTGCGACAAGAAAAAAGGCGATCCAGCGGCTGCGCCGGGATGCAAATATCCTTCCAAGCAGCCGGTACAGCGCCAGCAAAGCTGCAATTCCAAAAAACCAGCGGGCAGCGTGATAGAGCCTTTCGGGTTCGACTTGCAGAATGCGGTTGAGCTGTCCCAGTGTGATATAAAACATGCGGATGTATTGAGGGCTGTGAGGTTCGGTGGTAAAGCGAAAACTGTATGCCCATTCTCCCTGCATGCCCGCCCGCAGCATGGCTACGTGAACCGCATAATCGGCGGCATCATAGAAAGTCCCGCTATAAGACCATTCCTCGTTTTGCAGGGAATAACCTCTCCAGTTGGGGATGGAAGTCCAGCCCAGGAGTAAGGTGGAGATCAACACAACGAGGCCCCACTCTTTAATCGCTGGTTTCATCCATCCTCATCGGGTAAAAAGATAAACTCTAAGGTCCCCAAAGTCCTGAGTGGAATCCAAAACGTAGTGCTCGCTCATCCAGGCGAGCTGAGGAGGTATGCCCTGACCCGCGGCGGCATACTCGTCCATGGATTGTTGGAATATTATGAACCAGATGCGGCGCGCATCTCCCGCCGCGCTGGCAATATCGGCGGCTGAAGTAACGCCGAGGACTTTCCGGGTGGCCGGGGCGAGTGTATCTACACTGCTGCCCGGTGGATCGGCGATGAATATTTGGGGCAGGCTGTCATCGAAATAGACTGCCGGCAGGAGAGTTAGCTTGCTGGAATGAATGATCTCATCCCCGGGCTGCAGGCGGCCGCTCAGAGAGGCTTGCACCTCGCGGTAGGGTGCATAAGGGAAACCGGCATAAAAGAAATGCTGGGAAATGCCGATGAACGCACCGGCTGCCAGCCCGGCAACGGCCAGGAGCCGGACCGGGCGAGGGAGGCCAGTCGCGAATAGCGCTCCAGGCAAGCCATAGGCAGTAGATCGCGCCGGAGGCCAGAAAGGATCGTTCGAGGAATACCGGCTGCCATTGGGATATAAGAAAAGATAGCAGCACGGGCATCACGGCCAAGTACAGAAGCCAGAGGCCGCGCTCCCCTTCCTTTTGGTTCGCCTTGTATGTGCGTACCGTCTGCCAGATCGAGAGGAAAAGCGCGAACAGAGCAATGCCCAGGGCAGGGAAAACCCAGCCGCCCGGTAGAGGCAAGTTGGTTGTATAAACCAGCAGGAGCGAGAAGATTTTCTCAGGGCCTGGGCGCGCCAGCCAGTAAGCGCTGTTCAATTTTGCTATTTGCGCGGGAAGTTGGATCAGCCAGGGGGCATACAGGAGCAGGGCGGCGAGGCCGGAGAGTAGGACAGATCTCGCAGTGCGCCAATCTCTGCGGAAAACCGGGGTCAGCGCAAGGGGAATGAGGTAGATGCTTGCAAGACTGTGCGCATATTGTGCCAGCGCTGCGCTCAAGGCGAAGATTCCCCACCATTCCCAGCGGCGTGTGCGGCTGGCTTTAAGATAGGCGTAGGTCGCCAACAGCAACCACAGCGCCAGGAAAACGTACATGCGGATCTCCTGCGCATAATGGATCTGAAAGGGGGCCAACGCTCCGAAGAGGGCGCCGATCAGGCCTATCTTTTCTGAAAATAATTCGCGGCCGATGAGGTAGAGCAGCCCCACGACACCCAGCCCGGCCAGGACGCTCAGGAGCCGGACGGCTGCGAGAACTCCGGCCAAACATCTCCATCCAACCACACAGCAGCATGTAATAACCCAGAGGATGTTCCTCTGCGGCCTGAGCGCCCCTTGCGGCGAGCGTACCCTGGAGCATGGCAGCAGGCCCTTTTTCGGCAAAAAGGATGGAGAAGGCTTCATCGTACCAGATGGGCCGTGTGGCCAGCGCGGGCGCGCGCAGTAGAATGGCAAATGCCAGGACCGCGAGCAGCAATGTGCGAGGTGGGTTGAAAAGCTGGCGCATGAAATGATTCTACACAACATTCCCCCGCGCCGATTTTTTGCATTAAAAGCGCAACGCACCTTTTCAGGTGCGCTGCTTGTTCGATTATTCGCCCAGATAGTCGCGCAATTTGCGCCGGATGGAGGGATGCCGCAGGCGGCTGAGCGCCTGTGCCTCGATCTGGCGGACACGCTCGCGGGTGACGCCCATCTTCCGGCCTACTTCTTCCAGTGTGTAAGCCTGGCCGTCCAGCAGCCCGTAGCGCAGCTGGAGAATGCGCACCTCGCGCGGCGGGAGGCCGTTCAGCACCTCGCTCAGATGCTCGCGCAGCAGGTTATAGGTGGCGGTGTCATCGGGCGGCGGAGCTTCATCGTCTTCGATGAAGTCGCCGAGCACCGAATCCTCTTCGTCGTCGGTCGGAGTTTCCAGGGAGAGCGGCCGCCGCGCCACCTGGATCATGTTCTCGACCTTCTTGGGTGGCACGTCCAGTGCGACGGCCAGTTCCTCCACGCTCGGCTCGCGGCCGAGGCGCTGGGTCAGCTGGTGCTGAACCCGCAGCAGTTTGTTGATCTGGTCGCCCATGTGCACCGGGACACGGATGGTGCGGCCCTGGTCGGCGATGGCACGCGTGACGGCCTGGCGGATCCACCAGGTTGCATAGGTGGAGAACTTGTGCCCGCGCCGGTAATCGAACTTCTTGGTGGCGCGGATCAGGCCGATATTGCCTTCCTGGATCAGGTCCAGGAAGGGGACGCCGCGGCCCATGTATTTCTTGGCCACGGAGATCACCAGGCGGGAGTTGGCTGTGATAAGGTGCTCGCGGGCGGCCCAGCCGTCCTCGATCAACTTGCGCAGCTCAGTGCGGCGGCGCGGATTTACGTTCCCGTGCGCCAGTTCCTCGCGCGCCATGCGCCCGCGCTCGATGCGCTGGGCCAGCTCCACTTCCTCTTCCGCGGTCAGCAGGGGGACCCGGCTGACTTCCTTGAGGTAAAGCCCGATAGTGTCGTCTGTATCGATGTTGGCGAGGTAGTCATCCAGGCCCAGGTCCGGTCCGACTTCGGCTACTTCTTCGGCGGCCACCAGCTCGTCCTCGGTGGGCTCGCTGGTGGCTGCATCCTCAACGAAGGGAATCCCCGCGCTAAGAAGCGCCGAAAAGGCCTCCTCCAGTTGTTCCACATCCTGCTCGGCTTCAGGAAAGAAGTGCAGGATATCGTCAAGTGTGACATACGATTTCTGCCGCCCCAGTTCGATCAATCGAGCGATCGCAGGAAACTCTTCTTCCTCATCCACAATAAGTATCTTCTCTACATCCATTCTGCCTTCCAAGGTTGAATTTGAGTCCAGAATACACATTTTTGGGGCAAAAATCAATACCCCAGTACTATTCCGGATGGGTTGTAATGCTATTGTTTTACGTCACTCCCAATTATGGAGCCGGAGTTACGGGCGTTCCCTCGGGTGTTGAGCTCGTACCAGCCGTGGGAACGGGTGTCTCGGTGGCGGGCATAGGAGAGGGCGTGGGCGTTTCGGCGTAGGGAGGAGTGAGCAGCAGGTTGAGTAAACCCTGGATCCCGTCCGAGGATACGATAACCACCTTCCCGTCATCCAGCCGGGCATAATAACCTGAACCTGTGGGGGTTTGGTCGCCCACAAGGAGGTGCTGGTCGCCATCCGTAAATCCAATGGTGAACGTATAGGCCGGATGGTCCAGCCCGACATCCGCGGGCGCCAGGTCCACCTGAGAGAGTACACGGAGAGCAATAGCCTGAGTGGCAGCAGCCTCCGCCTGTCCGGGGTCGGCTTTGGCTTCCACCGGCTGCTTGATAAGCCAGTCATTGCCATCGCGGATCATGGCAAAACTGCCACCCGAACCGGCATCGATCTTGAGGCTGTTCAATTGGCCAGTCTCTGCGGCAAAGAGGGGTGCGCTTTCCGCGGTGGGAGTAGCCGCGGTCTCGGCGGTGCGGGCTTTGGTCTGCCGCATGTACACGGTAAAGCCGATTAGCCCCGCGAGGAGAATCAAGGCGAGCCAGGTGGACCTGCGAACCATGGCCTAACCCAGCCTGCGCCTGGAGAGCCAGTTGGTCACTCCGGCAACAATGACCAGCCCGGGAATAATGAACACCGAGCCGAGCAGGATCATCAGCCACTGCACCTGGGAGGGGACATTGAAGCTCCGCTCGATGGGCTGGCGCGGCGTGATCTGGATCAGGTTGTCCTGTTCTGCTGACCAGTCCACGGCATTGACGAAGAGGTCCCCATTCCCGTAGGCATCAAAGAACTGATCGGAGACGAAGGGGCTGTCGCCGAAGACGACCACGCGGCCATGTGTGCTGCTGTTTTCGCCGGCTGCGGCAAGCGTTACCGGCCCGACAATGTCCGCACCCTCGTCAAACTTCACCCCCTGACCGGAGAGGCTGTTAAAGTCCGTCTCGCCCCAGGATTGTGCCGTCGTTTCGGCCAGTGGAGTGGTGGTGATGCCCTCGGGAGGGGTGCCAAGCGAAACGCTGCGCGCCCGCGGCAGGATGGCGGCCAGGGTCATCGAGCGGGTGATGGCATGGTCGGAGGACAGCGACGAGGAGGTGGCGAACAGTTCGTTGCCGCTGTTGGTCAGGTCAATGACAATATCGTTCTGGAGGGTGATACCCCATTTCGAGCCAAGATAGTCCGCCAGGGGGTCGGAGGAGGTGCCGAAATCGGTGAGCGGCGTGGGGTCCTCCATCACCACCAGTCCTCCGCCGTTCTGGAGGTATTTGTCGAGCAGGGTGACTTCCTGCGAGGAGAGCGGTTTGGTCGGTCCGGCGATGATGATGGCCTGCGCATCCTCAGGGATCTTATTCTCGGCTAACAGGTTCAATGCCTTGACGGAGTAGTTCTTCCCTTCCAGTGTGCTCTTCGCCACAGTCATGCTGCCATCCCCGGCGTTGGCGATATCCCTTTCCCCATGTCCGGTCAGAAAGTAGAGGGTACGCGCCTCGGGGCTGATCAGGCGGATGAGCGAGTGGGTCAGTTCGGTTTCGCTGGCCGAGGAGGCGATCTCCTTTTTATCGCCCATGACCAGCATGATCTTTCCATCGCCCGTCACCCCGGCCTGGCGCGCGGCCACCGGGTTGCTATCCGGGTCAATAAAACGGTAATCGAACTTGCCCTTGCTGTTGATCTTGAAGTTCTGCAGCAGTTCGGTGGCGGTGGTAGCGGACAGGCGCTGGGAATAGAACGCCACCGCGTCCACCTTGCCCGGAAGTCCTTCCAGAGCCTGAAGGGTTTCAGGCGCCAGGGTATGGGACTTGTCTTCGGTGAAATCCAGCGATTTCGGGTTCTCAAAAGCCAGCAGGTTGGCAACGAACAGGATGCCCACCACGGCGAGCGTCAGGATAAGCGAGTTCGAGCCATAGCGCGCCTGCCGCCCGGTGAGGAACCGGCGGATGCGCTCCGGTTCGAGGATCACATACACGGCCGCGGCAATGATCAGGATGCCCAGGCTGATCCAGGCGGCGGTCTTCCATTTATCCACATTCGCCACCGTGAAAAGCTGCATGTTCACGAGGCCGATCACCAGCACGGTCACTCCGGTGGCTGCGCATGCCAGGGCGGCAACCAGCAGCGGGATGAGCGCGTAGCGGGTGGGGTTGGTCTTTTCAGGCTTGCCCATCAGCGCCACCTCCGCATCTCCACCGCGGTGGTGCCGACGAACAGGCCGAGCACGGTCAGGCTGACGAAATACACAATATCGCTCAAGTTTATGATGCCTGCATTCATCGAATCATAGAAATGCGATTTCATATCCAGATAATGGAAGACACTGCCGCCGACCGGCAGCATGTCCGCGGGGAAGCCGATCAGCCACCAGAGCAGGATCAGGATGCCAAGGGTCAGGAAAAACGAAGCGATCTGATTCGTGAACAGGGCGGAAATGCCCACGCCGATGCCGAGAAAAGCAGCAGCCACCAGGATCACGCCCAGGTAGGCGGTCAGCACATGGCGCTGGTCGAGCCCGGGAGTGATCAGGCTGTTCATTATGATGGGGAAGACCAGCGTGATAGCGATCACGGTGCACAGGAAGAGGAACGCGCCCAGCCATTTTCCCAGGATCAACTCCCAGTCGCGGACCGGTGCAGTGAGCAGCAGCTCCATGGTACCCATGCGGGTCTCATCGGAGACCAGCCGCATCGTAATGGCCGGCACGGAGAACACCAGCAGGAAGGCGATATTGCCGGTAATGGCGCTCACGTCCGGGGCGGAGCCGAAGGACTGTAGGGCGCTGTCAATGGAACTGCGCACGATGAGGGTGAAGATGATTCCCAGAACGAAAAGGATCATAAAAGCCACCACGTAAGCGATGGCGCTGTTGAAGTAATGGTTGTATTCGCGCCGCGCAATGGTCCAGGCGTTCTTCATTTTCCACCTCGTTCTTTGCTGCCCGCCTCACCGCTGGTCAATTCGAGGAAGATCTCCTCCAGGCTCATCCCGAGCGGACGCATCTCCAGCAGGTCGAACCCCGCTTCGATCACCGTCCGGGCGACCTGCGGGCGGATATCCTGCCCGGGCGCGAACTGGAATTCCACCACCCCTTCGCCCTTGGGTTCCACGCTTTGCACACCCTGGACCTTTTCGATGCTGCGTGACAGGCCGTCCGTTTCACCGCCGACGCGCAGGTAAACCCGCTCCGCGCCCAGCAGCCGGGACTGCAGCTTCTCGGGGGTGTCCTCGGCTACAATGCGGCCCTTGTTGATGATCAGAACGCGGTCGCAGATGTTTTGCGCCTCGGAGAGGATGTGGGTGGAGAGCAGCACAGTTCTTTCCTTGCCGATCTCGCGGATAAGATGGCGGACTTCCACCACCTGGCCCGGGTCGAGCCCGATGGTCGGTTCATCCAGGATCAGCACTTCCGGCCGGTGGAGCAGCGCCTGAGCCAAACCTACGCGCTGGCGCATGCCCTTGGATAAGTTTGAGATCGTCCCTGCCGCACGGTCGCTCAGTCCCATCAACTCCAGGACTTCGTCCACTCTTTCACTCGCGTCCGGAAGCTGACGCAGGTCGGCCATGTATTTCAGGTAATCAAAGACCGCCATATCGGTGTAAAGCGGCACGGTCTCTGGCAGATAGCCAACCCGCTTGCGGACCTCGATGGATTCATCCACCACGTTGTAGCCTGCGACATAGGCCTCCCCGTCGGTGGGAGGCATGTAGCCTGTCAGGATGCGCATGGTGGTTGTCTTACCGGCGCCGTTCGGACCGAGGAAGCCGAGGATTTCTCCCTGCTGGGCTTCAAAGGTGACATTGTCAACAGCCCTTCGATCCCCATAATCCTTTGTGAGCCCATTGACTCGGATCATTAGTACTCCTTGATAAAAATGAAAGACCTGCTAACGTAACAAACGGCACAGCAGCCTAAGGACGGGCTGTGCCGCGGATGTAACCGAAGATAAATATACAGATTTCAGAGATCAAAGTCAAGCAGCGCAAGAGACTCTAATCAAATGCTAATATGATGAACTTGTCGCAATTCCCCGCGGATATAATGGTAAAAACCTGAAAGGCAGGAACAGATGACCGGGTTGCTTTATCAAACGGATGCATATCTAAAAGAGTTCGATGCGCGGGTCGAGCGCGTGGACGCGGAGCGGATGGCGGTGGTGCTGGATCGCTCGGCGTTCTATCCGGGCGGAGGCGGGCAGCCCTGCGACCTGGGCGTGCTGGTCAGCGGAAACATCGAGATCCCGGTCACGAAGGTGAAGAAGGAAGGCGAGGAGGTGCTGCATTTCCTCGGGCAGGCCGCGCCGCTGCCCGAGGCGGGCATGAGCCTGCAAGGGAGGATCGATTGGGAACGCCGTTATCAGTTGATGCGCACCCATACCGCCCTGCATGTGTTGTGCGGGACGGTCTTTCGGGATTACGGCGCGCTGGTGACCGGCGGGGATATGGAGCCGCTCAAAGGCCGCATGGATTTTGAATTCGAGAGGATGCAGGCGGACCTGGTGCATGAGATCGAGGCCGCTGTCAACCATGAGATCGCGCAGGAACGGGATGTGCGGGTCAAGATCCTGCCGCGCGAGGAAGCCTTCCAGATCCCCGACCTCATCCGCACGCGGATCAACCTGCTGCCCGAAGGCATTCCCCTCGTTCGAACGGTGGAGATCGTGGGGTTGGACCTGCAAGCGGACGGAGGCACGCATGTCAACAATACGCGCGAGGTCGGAAAGATACGCGTGGTGGATTACCGCAGCAAAGGAGCCATTAACAAGCGGCTCTATATCGAAGTAGGCTAAGTTATCTCAGGAGAGAGAACAACAAGCCCAGAGCCGCGCCGCCTGCGATCAGCCAGGTGGAATTGACCCGATAACGGATGAGCAGGATGAGGCTCAAAATACAGATCAGTACGGTAGGGACGCCTGTCAGGGAGGCCCGGCCCAACTGCATCGTGACCGCGGCCATCAGCCCCAGGGAGGATGCGTTGACCCCATCCAGCAGGCTGCCCAGCCACTCGGACTGCCGGATGCGTGGGATGAGGGGGTTGGAGATGGCAACGAAGATAAAAGAAGGCAGAAATATCCCCAGGGTTGCAAGGAATGCCCCGGGTATGCCGCCAAGCAGGTAGCCGATGAAGGTGGCGGTGGTGAAGAGCGGGCCGGGCGTCACCTGCCCGATGGCCACCGCGTCGATCAATTGCTGGTCGGTGATCCAGCCCAGGCGTAAGACGAGATCTGAGCGCAGGAACGCCAGGAGCACGTAACCGCTGCCATACAGGACCGCGCCGATCTTCAGGAAGGTGAGGAACATCAGCGGCAGGCTGAAGGGAGCGGCGAGGGCGGGCAGAGCCAGGTTTGCCAGAGGAAGCAGCGCCGCCGGGGGCAGACTTCGCAACCGCCGCCAGTTCACAAACAACATCAAGGCCAGCCCGCCGGCAAAGAGCAGCAGCAGCTCATTGACTCCCAGAAAATACAGGATTAAGACGGTAACAGCGACCAGAATGGCGGGGACATTCCGGATGGCTTTACGGCCCAGGTTCCAGAGGGCCTGAAGGATGATGGCGATCACGACCGGTTTGATGCCGACCATGAGCCAGCCGAGCTGCGGGGTGGCCCCGAAGCGGACGTACAACCAGGCCAGCCCCAGGACCATCAGCGCGGCCGGGGTGAGGAAGCAAAGCCCCCCGGCGATCAGTCCCGGCCATCCCGCGCGCAGGTATCCGATATGGATGGCCATCTCCGTGGAGTTGGGACCTGGGATCAGGTTCGTAGCCCCCAACAGATCGAGGAAGGCCTGGTCCGTGAGCCATTTCCGGCGTTTCACCACCTCATCGTGCATGATACCCACATGGGCGGCCGGGCCGCCGAATGCCGTGAAGCCCAGTTTGAGAAAAAGGGCGGCGACTTCGGCGAGAGGGCTCATGCATCAAGTGTAACGGCTCCGCGCCGGGAAGCCAAGTCTTTTCGGAATCAAAAACCGGAACAGTGGGAATGGCTGCTCCGGTTTTTTTCTGGATTGGAAAAATTCAGGTGGAAAGGAGCTGATCCACCGCGTACGCCAGTTCTTTGAGATTGCTGACCTTCAGCACATTATTGCACAGGGGCGCATACTGCGGCATGTCGCTGTCGCCGTGCCACAGGGTGGGCGGCTCGGGGTTGAACCAGATCGTCCGCGAGGCGCGCCGGGACATCTGGCTGAAGAGGTCGAGCCGCGGGTCGTTGTGATTGTTGCGGCCGTCGCCCACGATCAGCAGGGTGGTCTGTCCGGTCAGGGTGTGCATGAATTGTTCGTTGAAGTCGTTGAGCGACCAGCCCAGGTCGGTGCTGTAATAACCGCCGGGCATGCGCAGCAGGACGGATGCAATCGCTTCATCGGCTTCCGAACCCTGGAAGTCTTCCGAGATGGACTCGAGGTGATCGATGAAGGCAAACGCAAAGGTCTTGTTGACCTGGCCTTGCAGCGCGTACAGGAAACTGAGCATCAGTTCCGAGCAGAAGCGCATTGAGGTGCTGATGTCGCAGATCACGACGAGGCGCGGCTTGCGGACCCGGTCCCGGTGGCGGATCTCCATGGGGACGCCGTGATATTTCTGGTTGGCCCGGATGGTGGCCTTGGCATCCAGCTGCCCGGTGCGGGCATGCTTCTGCCGCAGGGCGATGCGGGTCTTCAGCGCAGCCGCCAGGCGTTTCACCTCGTGCTGGAGCAGCTTCTTCTCGGAATCGGAAAGCGCCTGAAATGGCCGGTCCATCAAGCCGTCAATATTTTCCGTTGGAGGTTTCTTGCTGATATTCTCGGCGATGCGCTGCCCGGCGAACTGTTCCATCTGTTCCTGCATGCCCTGCATGTTGGCCTCGAGCTGTTTGCGGACCTGTTCCACACGCTCCCGGTCCATGCCCATCTCTGCCAGGGCTTCCATCAATTCCTTAAGCGCCTCGCGCACCTGCGGGAAGGCCATGGCGCGCATCATGCGCTGGGTCATCCAGTTCTGGTAACGGAGGTCGTCGGTCCGGTTCAATCCCACCATCTGGGCAAGCTGCTCCAGTTCCTCCTGCGACAGCGGCTTGCCATCCATGAGGCGTTCCATCTGCTTTTTCAGGTTGCCAGCCATGTCGCGCAGAGCGTCAGCCAGCATCTGGGCTTCCTCAGGGGTCATGTCCGCGGTGGGGTCGCCGCCCATGGGAGGCGCCTGGCCGGAGCCGAAGAAGAGCGGGAATAACTTGTCGAAGACGGGGATATCGCGGGCATCCTTGACCAGCGTGGCGCGCAGCGAAAGACGGAACGCTTCCCGGTCCTGGATGCCCATCAAGTCCACAGCGGAGAAGGCTTCCGTGCTTTCGGCGAGGGAAACGCGCACGCCGCTGGCTCGCAGGGCAGAGATCAATTGTAAGATGCGGGATTCCATCAGTAATTTCCTGTACCGCTAAAGGGTCGGCCGGTTGCCTCGAGGCTCAATTCCCCGAGAACCGGCTGAAGTCATCCGGGCGGTGACGCCCGGAGGCCGGGGGCGAATTGAATTGGCGGCGCGCTTTCTGCAGGTCTGCTTCATGCTTGAGCAGGACCGAAAGGGTTTCTTCCAATGTCGCCTTGTCGAGGTTTTGAGCGTTGAGCGCCACCAGCGCATTGGCCCAATCCAGGGTCTCGCTGATGGACGGAGATTTGCGCATATCGGTCTCGCGAAGATGCTGCACGAACTCGACAGCCTGGCGGGCAAGCTTGGGATTCAGGTCGGGGACCTTGAGCCGCACCACGGCCAGTTCGGCCTCGATATCCGGGTAATCGATGAAGAGATACAGGCAGCGGCGCTTCAGAGCCTCGGACAGCTCACGCGTGTTGTTGGAAGTGAGGATGACAAAGGGGCGATGGCGTGCTTCCAGTGTCCCCAGTTCGGGGACGGATACCTGAAAATCGCTGAGCACCTCGAGCAGGAAGGCCTCGAACTCGGCATCTGCGCGGTCAATTTCGTCGATGAGCAGGACGGTCGGCTTTTCGCTCAGGATGGCGCGCAGCAGCGGGCGCTGCAACAGGAAGCGGGAGGAGAAGAACACGTCCTCCTCGCAGGCAAGCATGTCGGCGGCTTCCGCCAGGGAGGCGGCCTTCCCCAGCGTATCATTCAGTTTGTCGCGCAGGAGCTGGGTATAGAGCAATTGCTTGGAGTATTCCCATTCATACAGCGCCTTGGATTCATCCAGACCCTCATAACATTGGAGGCGGATCAGTTCCCGGCCGGTCGCGCCGGAGATGGCCTTGGCAAGCTCGGTTTTTCCAACGCCGGCAGGCCCTTCCGCGAGCAGGGGTTTCCCAAGTTTTTCGGCGAGATAAACGATCGTGGAGATTTCATTCGAAGCGATGTATTTTTGCTTCGTAAAAGCGTCTTTCACCGTCCCGGCAGAA
This sequence comes from uncultured Chloroflexia bacterium, assembly GCA_963809585.1. Lineage (GTDB taxonomy): Bacteria > Chloroflexota > Anaerolineae > Anaerolineales > Villigracilaceae > JACPVF01. The sequence continues at coordinate 87,072 of CAWEKL010000009.1, forward strand.
TTAAAAATAGTATCCATGGTCACCTGTCCTTCAGAGCAGTATAGCGATGGGATGTTAAGCCGGCATTAGAATGAGGGGCTGCGCTGGGAGCTACTAGACATTTGTATAGGAGCGGCTCAAATGCCGGTCTAGTTCCTGTTTTGGTAGCAGAATTCCGGCATGATTACAGTATCGCGCGGAATCTGCATGCTATGATATAGATATACGAAGAATTAGGCGGTTTGTGACCTGAAATGCGACTGAAGGCGGATCTCACACTTTTTTTGATCGCCGTGATCTGGGGCTCGGCATTTGCCGCGCAGCGCGTCGCCGGGCAGCTGGGGAGCGTATATTTTTTCAATGCAGCCCGCTTTCTGCTGGCGAGCCTGGTCGTCCTTCCATTTGCCATACGGGCGGCGAAAACGGTTCCAAGAGCGACTGAAGCCAAAACCGCCCAATGGCTGTGGATGGCGGCTGCCGGAGTGGTGTTGTTCGCCGCAGCCGCACTGCAGCAGATCGGCCTGCTATCCACCACGGCCGCCAATGCCGGTTTCATCACCAGCCTGTACGTTGTTCTCGTACCGGTTGCCCTCTTCTTCTTTTGGAGGGAAAGACCTCATTGGCTGGCGATCCTCGGCGTAATGCTGGCGACGGCCGGAGCTTTTCTCTTGTCCTCCGGTGGCAGCGCACTGAAACTTCAGACAGGTGACTTCTTTGAGCTGCTGGGAGCCATTTTGTGGACGGCGCACGTGATCCTGATCGGAAAGGTGGCCAGCCGATTCGAACCGATGGCCTTTTCGATGGGGCAATTGTTCATTTGCGGCATATTGAACAGCGTGCTCGGGCTGCTGCTGGAACGGCCCGATGCCGCGCAGGTCCGGATGCTTGTGGTTCCAGTGTTGTATACGGCTGTGTTCTCTCTGGGGATGGGCTATACATTGCAGGTCTGGGCGCAGCGCCATACGCCCCCGGCGGATGCGGCCTTGATCCTCAGTCTGGAATCGGTGTTCGCCGCGCTGGCAGGCTGGGTGGTGCTGGGGGAAACCTTGTTGCCGGTGCAGATCGCGGGCTGTGTGTTGATCTTCGCAGCCATCCTGTTCTCTCAGGCTCGGCAGCGGGTTTCCGTGTAAAATCAACCCATTACCCAGGTTGATCCATTCCCATTTTAATAGGTTGATGCGCCCATTTCATATATACTGCCCGGTGGAGGAATTACTTGACGGCGAAAGTCATTCTCAACCCTTATTCGAACCGCTGGAATTCACAGGCCCGCTGGCCTCAGGCAGAGGCGGCACTGAAGGATGCAGGCGTGGATTTTGAGCTTGCCACCTCGCAGCGCAAGGGCCAGGTTACCGACCTGGTCGCGGAAGCGGTAGGTGCAGGTTTTTCGCCGATCATTGTTGCCGGCGGGGATGGGACTATCGGGGACGCGGTCAATGGTCTCGCAAGGGCGGCGGATGCGGATGCGCAGGTTCTTGGACCGCTGGGGATCATGCCTCTGGGCTCGGCCAACGATCTGGTCTTCTCGCTGGGCCTGCCGACGGACCTGGTCGAAGCGGCGCGGGTGATCGCTCGAGGAAACACACGGAACATCGATCTGTGCAAATGCAACGACCGCTATTTTGCCAACAACTCGGCGGCGGGCCTGGAGCCTTATGTCACCACGAAGCACGAGCGCATCCACTGGATCAAAGGGATGGGACGTTATCTCGTTGCGGCGGTATGGGCCATCCTGGACAAACCGGAATGGCAGGCGGATGTGCGCTGGGATGATGGAGAATATAAGGGACCTATTTCGCTGATCTCCGTGGGAAATGCGCGCAGAACCGGGGGGTTCTTCATGACGCCTCACGCGGACGTTGCAGATGGGAAATTGACCCTCGCTTTTGGATACCGCGGCACCCGGCGCGGCCTGTTCGCGGCGCTGCCCCGTGCTTTTAAAGAAGGCGAGGGCAGTTACGTAGAGATGGAAGGCATGTACGAGGTGGATACCACGCGGGTGGATTTCCACTTCGACCGGCCCTCCCCGGCGCACACGGATGGCGAATTGTTTCCCGAATGGATCCAGGATTTTCACTATTCGATCCAGCCTGGGCGGCTGAAGGTTCTGGTTTGAATCCCTTAACTGCGGGTTGGAAAGGGGTCCATTGAGACCGCGTTATTCCAGGCGCGAGATCCTGTTCCTCCTCTTTGCAGGGATCGCAGGTCTGGTTATGCTGGCGGGTTTTGTCAGCATGAACCTCAGGGTGGTTCAGGGTTTGGGTGCGGGCGGGGATTTTCTCCTGCCATGGAAAGGTGCGCGTGAGCTTTTCTTTGAGAAGGCGGAACCTTATTCCGGTCAGGTGGCGAACTTTGTCCAGCAGCAGGTCTATGGCCGGGATGCGCAGCCGGGAGAGAATCCCTATATCTTAAAGACCCCTGCATTCCTGCTGCTCCTGTATTTTCCTCTGTCCTTATTCGCCGATGCAGGGACAGCTCGTGCCGTGTTTCTTCTCGTCTCCGAGGCGGGATTCGTTGTGCTGCTTCTGTTCAGCCTGCTGCTGGCCGATTGGCAGCCGCGTCGTTTCTTCCTGGCTGCCTTCTTTCTCCTTTCCGCCCTGGGTTTGTATAACCTCTGGGCTCTCATGCAGGGAAGCCCCGTGCTCCTGCTCGCCTTGCTGTATGCCGGAACTTTGCTTGCGCTCCGTTCTCAAAGAGATGAACTCGCCGGGCTGCTCATGGCGCTCATCGTTTCATCACTGGGAGACCGGCGCCGCGTTCATGATCTTTATTCTCCTGTGGGCATTTTCTCAAAAGCGCTGGCGGGTTTTGACCGGACTCTTCATGGCCGTTTTTATTTTGCTGGTCCTCTCCTTTTTTGTAGGTGCAGGTTGGGTGGAACCCTGGCTGCGCGCCAACCTGGCGGATCTCCAATGGCATTACGGTTACTCGCCCGCTTCCATTCTGAGCGCCTATTGGCCGGAATACGGCGCGCTCGCTGGCCGCGCGGTCAGTATTCTCCTGTGGGTTCTGCTGGCTTTTGAATGGAGCATTGCGCGCAGGTCGGATTTCCGTCGGGTTCATTGGGCCGCCTGCCTCAGCCTCGCCGCTTCGCCTCTGCTGGGCTGGAAAGGAGAATTCCAGGACCTGGTAATCCTGATCATTCCCTTTGCCTTCATCCTTGCCATCGTCCGCGAGCGTTGGATGGCCGGGTATTGGCTGGGAGCCCTGGTGCTGATCTCGGCGCTGCTGGTTCCCTGGGGCTTGCTGCTCGGTAATTACCTGCCTGCGGCGCTGCAACTGAACCTGATCTTATGCGCTGCCCCCGGTCTTGACCATCCTGGGGCTGTTCTGGACCCGCTGGTGGGCCATCCGCCCGGCGCGCACCTGGCTGGAGCGCGCCAGCATCTCCGAGTACAAATGAAACCGCGCGTTTATTTCGATTCTTTTCGCGCTGGGCCTGGGTGTCCAACTGATCGTCGCTTCCTTCCAGACGATCCCCGGTTATCTGGATGCGGATTACTACTTCATGGGCGGAAGGCAGCTCGTCGAAGGCAAGGGATTTACCGAACCTTTCATCTGGAACTATCTGGACGACCCGCAGGGGATTCCGCACCCTTCGCATGGCTACTGGATGCCGCTGGCTTCGCTGGTTGCCGCGCTGGGGATGGCGTTGACCGGACAGACCACCTATGCGGCCGGGCGGCTCGGCTTCATCCTGCTCGCCTCTCTGGTTCCGCCATTGACCGCGCACCTGGCTTATCGCTTTACGAACAAAACCGCCCTCGCCTGGACCTCCGGGCTGCTGGCGGTTTTTCCGGTGTTCCATACCGCCTTCCTCCCCGTGCCGGATAATTACGGCATCTATATGCTGGCGGGTGGACTTTACTTCCTTGCCGCGGACCGCAAGCGCCCGGCTTTCTGGCTGGGTTTGCTGGCGGGGGTATTTACCCTGGCGCGGACAGATGGGATCCTCTGGCTGGCATTGACCTTTCTGTTCCTTTATCTGCGCAGCAGGGACGAGAAGCAGGGGATCGGTTTTGCAGCCGGTCAATCCTTGATCGCACTGGGCGGATTCCTGCTGGTTATGGGTCCCTGGTACCTGCGCAATTACTCGGTGTATGGCGCGCTGATGTCTCCCGGCAATGCCCGCGCTCTCTGGCTGACCAATTATGAACAGACCTTTACCTATCCGGCCAGCACAGGTCAATATGCAGTCCTGGCTGGCAAGCGGCTGGAATGCCATTCTCAAGGTGCGTTTGTGGTCGCTGGGCAATAATCTGCAAACTTTGGCTGCGGCGCAAGGGGGACTGATCCTCTTTCCCTTTATCCTCGCCGGTATGTGGATCGAGCGGAGGGACCGTCGGGTTCAGATCGGGGCTTTGGCCTGGCTGGCGCTTCTTGTGGTCATGACGGTGGTGTTTCCGTTCGCCGGAGCGCGCGGAAGTTTTTTCCATGCCGGCGCGGCGCTGCAACCTTTATTCTGGACGCTCGCGCCCATCGGTCTGGATGCGGTCGTTGCCTGGGCCCGGCAGCATGGCCGCTTTACCGAGGATGCCTTTGTGGTCTTTCGCATAGCGATGGTTATGATTGCAGCCATCCTCTCCGCCTGGGTTGTCTGGGCGCGCGTGATCCAGCCGGGATGGGATGAGGGTGAACTCAATTACCCGGCCGTGGAGGCTTTCCTGGTCCAGCATGGGGTTCAAAAGGAGGAGCCGGTGATCGCCTTGAGCGCGCCGGGCTACACCATGATGACCGGCCGGCCGGCCTACGCCCAGCCTGCAACGGATATGCAGAACCTGCTGGCGCTGGCAGAACGCTATGATGTGCATTATTTCGCCTTCGAGGCGCAGGGCAGATTGAAGCCGCTGCGCGATGTTTATGACAACCCGCATGAGTATGCCGGGTTTGAATACCTGGGTGAGGTGAATGAAACCCGGATCTTCCATATCCCCTAAGCTGCTTTCCCGCGAGCAGGTGCTTGTCCTCGCTGCGGCCGCTCTCTTCAGTGGGGCGGTGTATCTGACCGCCAGCGCGCTGATCTTCCGGACAGGCTTTCCCCTGGACAACTCGTGGATCCACCAGACCTATGCGCGCAACCTGGCGCTGCACGGGGAATGGTCGTTTCGCACCGGCATTCCCTCGGCAGGTTCCACCGCGCCGCTGTGGTCTGCGCTGCTGGCAGTTGGATACTGGCTCGGGCTTGCGCCACAGATCTGGTCTTATTTCCTCGGTTTCCTGACTCTGTTCGGCCTCGCCGTGGTGAGCGAAATGGCTGTCCGCAAAGCAATCGACACCTACCGCCCGGCAGTCCCCTGGGTGGGGATTTTCATGGCTTTCGAGTGGCACATGGCCTGGGCGGCGATGTCCGGCATGGAAACGCTTTTGCATGCCTTGCTGATAACAGCGGTCTTGATGGCCTTAATGGTCAGACCGCGCAACTATTTGCAGCTGGGCTGGCTGACCGGCCTGAGCGTATGGGTGCGGCCGGACGGCCTGACGCTGCTTAGGCCCGGTACTGCTCATGATCTTACTGGATGAACAGGACAACGCCTCAAAATTGCATGCCCTCGAGCGGTACCTGATGGGTTTTGGGGCCTTGTTCCTGCCTTACCTGCTTTTCAATCTGTGGGTCGGCGGACGCCCGATGCCCAACACATTCTATGCCAAGCAGGCGGAGTATGCCGACTGGCAGGCAAGCCCAGTGTTGGAGAAGGCGGGGCAGCTTTTCATCCAGTTCCTGATAGGGCCGGCGGTGATCCTGCTGCCAGGTGTGATTGGCTGGCTGGCTGCCAGGCTTCGGAAACCTGATCATGCCGTCTGGGCGGCGGTCATCTGGTTCATCGGTTACGTGGGGTTGTACATCTCTCGGCTGCCTCTCTACCAGCATGGCCGTTACATCATGCCCGCCATGCCGATCTTTTTTCTGTGGGGCTTGATGGGCTTTTTCGAAATGTCCCGTTCAGAGCGGCTGGGACGCTATGCCTGGTTCGGCCGAACCCTCTGGCAGATGAGCCTCGGGCTGGTGACGGCGCTGTTCGTCGATCCTGGGAGCGCGTTCGTATGGCGAGGATGTGGCGGTCATCGAAAGCGAAATGGTGGCATCCGCAAATGGGCCAGTGCCAACCTCCCCGACGGGCGCCCTGGTGGCTGCACATGACATCGGCGCCCTGGGTTATTTTGACGATCACCCGCTCATCGATCTTGCCGGGTTGATCTCTCCGGAGGCGGTGCCGTTTATCCGTGATGAAAGCCGCCTGAGGGACTTCCTCGACCGGCGCGGGGCGGACTATCTGATCGCCTTTCCCGAGTTTTATCCCGAATTGACATTGGGTAAAAAAGAGGTCTTTCAAACCTCGGGGGAATTTTCCCCCAAATTCGGGTATGAGAATATGGTCATATATCGCTGGAAATGAAACGAATGCGATAAAATAAACGGGAAGGAAACCCAAACTGGATGGGACGGAAAATGACACAGATTACTTTGCTGGTGGTGGACGACCATCCCCTCTTTCGGCAGGGGGTGGTGGATGCGCTTTCATTGGAACCGGATATGAGCGTGGTTGGCCAGGCTTCCAATGGTGACGACGGCCTCGCCCTTATCCGGTCTCTGCGGCCCACGGTCGCGGTGCTGGATGTGAACCTCCCCGGACTGAACGGGCAGCAGATCACGCATCAGGTGACACAGGACAAACTTCCTACTCGCATTTTGCTCATGACGGGTTATGATGACGTGGAGCAGGCCATCCACGCCGCCCTGGCAGGCGCTGCCGCTTACTGTTCCAAGGATTTGCAGCCGCAAACGCTTCCCCGCATCATCCGGGATGTGGCGGAAGGCAAATACGTCATGGGCGGGCAGGTCTTCAACCACAAGGAACTGGAACAGTGGGTGGATGACCAGATGGAAGGAGCACGGCGCTCTTACAGCGAGCCGGGCAGCCCGTTCCATCCTCTCTCGGACCGCGAGATGGAAGTCCTGGTGTGCGTGGTGCGCGGCCTGAGCAATAAAGAGATCGCCGGACTGCTGGGTATCAGCCACCAGACGGTTAAGAATCACGTCACTGCAATTCTGAGGAAGTTTGGGGTGGAAGACCGCACGCAGGCCGTGGTATACGCGCTCAAACGTGGGTGGGTAACATTGAAGGACGCTAAGTTCGGACTTGAGGAGTGAGACTCCATGACATTGAGTGAAACACAGGGAAGCGCCCCCCAGGGCGCAATGGATCTGGATGCCGAGTTGGATGAGACCCGGCGGGCTTTGCGCGAAGTGACCCTGATGATCGAACAGAGCCAGGGAGAACTGTCCAAGATCTCCCAGCGCAATACCGCCATCAATTCCCATTTGCAGCAGATCCACAAACAGACCGGCGCGTTGTCCATCGAAGATCTGCGCATGGCCTACGACTCGGCGCTCGATGCGCAGCAGCGGCTGTTCGTGATGCGCGGCCAGCTGGAAAAACTGCAGAATGACAAGACCCATCTGGAAAAGTTAAAGAACGCCCTTGAGTTCGCGAATACGAGGGGAGGTAGTTCTACCGGCGCCATGCCCACGACGGCCAAAAGCCCGATGGAAGGCGTTGAGATGATCGTCAACGCCCAGGAGGCAGAACGCCAGCGGCTCTCGCGCCAGATGCACGATGGACCGGCGCAGGCGCTTTCCAATTTCATTCTCCAGACCGAGATCGCCATGCGGCTGCTGGATGCCGACCCGGCCCAGGCCAAGGAAGAACTGGGCAACTTGAAGATGGCTGCGCTGGGTACCTTCCAGAAGGTGCGCAATTTCATCTTTGAGCTGCGGCCGATGATGCTGGACGACCTGGGGTTGGTGCCGACCATCCGAAAATATGTGGATGCCTTCAAGGAGCAGACGGGGCTTGAGGTCAATATGAATTTGACCGGCAATGACCGCCGGCTCGAACCATATCTGGAAGTTATGCTTTTCCGCGCCATCCAGGAAGTTTTGGGGAATGCGTCCCGGCACAGCCAGGCCACGCAGGTCAAGCTGCAGCTCGATATGGGCAACCAGGCCGTGCGGGTCAGTGTGGATGACAATGGCAAAGGCTTCGATACGGATTCGCTCAAGGAAAGCACCAGCCTGGGACTGAAGCTCATTCGCGAACGCGCCGAAATGCTCGGCGGAAAATTCGAGATGGACAGCGTGATGGGCAGAGGCACGCGCATCTCATTTTCCGTGCCGGTGTCCGCTTAAGCAGAGTCTGATCGGTTGTGATCCACGCGTTGGATTAAGGGTCTTTCACTTTTGTCAGGCTAACATAATTGATAAGGAATTAGCCCATTGTCATCTTGCCATCTTCGCTAATCTGGCTATAATGGGCTTAACTCTGTGGACGGCCTCCCGGAGATTTCATAAAGAAAGGAGAATACCCCAATGTTTTTCGCCCCTAAAGAAAAAGGCCAGGGCCTCGTTGAGTATGCGCTGATCCTTGTTTTGGTTGCCATTGTTGTTATCGCGGCTCTCATGATCCTGGGCCCGATCATCGGCAATGTGTTCAGCAAGATCAACAGCAGCCTCGGAACTGTGTAGTTCCACGAGAGTCTGTAGCCGAAAGAGCGGCCCGTAACAACGGGCCGCTTTTTGTTTGCCCATCAGGTCCCCGGGTCGTAGGTCGAATGGGGGAGATTGGCGCTTGCCTGCCATCGTGGGACGGATATATAATCAGATAACTCTGAAGTGGGACAGAGAAACCTGGACAGAGAGGAGGTGAATTCAATGTGGAATGGTCCAAAGGAACAGGCCCAGGGGCTGGTGGAATATGCCTTGATTCTTGTATTGGTCGCTATTGTTGTTATTGCCGCCCTCCTGATCCTGGGCCCAATGATCGGCAACACCTTCAGTGCCATTAACAGCAGCCTTAACTCCGTTTGATCCGAAATCGGGGCCCTGAAATGGAAAAACAGGGCCCTATTCATTGCAATTTCGTTGGTGACTCCAGAGTCCTACGTTTTTTTGGGGGAAATTCTCTCATTTTCCTGTATAATGCTAATGATATTTAGGCAATACAGCAGGTGGTTAAGAGAGGAGAATTTGTATGCGTCGCGGAAGAATACTGATTTTCGTGATTTTGATCATCGTGATCGGCCTGATTGTAGGAGTTTTTGCGCTGCAGCAATTCCTGCGAATACGCCAGCCTCAAGCGCCTGCAAACACCGAGATCTACGTTGCGGCCCAGAACATTCCGCAGGGGGGCGCCATCACTGAAGCGGTCATCACGACCATTTTTGTCCCCCAGGACAAGGTGGTCAGCGTGGAGTTCACGCGTGATGAGCTGGCCCAGCTCACCACCAACAAGATTGCCCGCTTGCCGCTCGACCAGGGGACGGTCATCACCGAAGCCATGATCGCCGATAAATCGGTCGCTGTGGCGGTGGAAGGCCCGCAGTGGGCGGGGCTGGTGCCTCCGGGCATGGTGGCGGTTTCGATCCCCTCTTCCCGGCTGGGGCTTTCTGGTTATGCCGTCGCGGACGGTGCGCATGTGAATGTGACCGGCTGCTTCAATTTCCAGGACCTGGACCCCGATTTCCAATCCCCGCTGCCGAACCACGTTTCAGTGATCTCCGGTACGGGAATCCTTCCCGATCAACTGCCCATACTCTCTCTGGGCGCGACGGTCAGTTCGGGTGACACCGCTGCGGTTGCCGGCCGATTGGAACTGGACCCCTCGCTTCAGCAGCCTTTCTATCTGACACCCTCCAGCACGCCTCTACCGCGCATGGTGTGCCAGCTGCTGATGCAGGATGTTCCGGTTTTGCGGGCGGGTAATTTCCCGCTGCCGGAAACCGCCGTTGCTGAGCAGCAGACCACCCAGCAGCAACAGCAGGGTCAACAGGCTGCCGTGCCGACCAACGTGCCGGATATCGTCACGCTGATCGTATCGCCGCAGGACGCGAACACGCTGACCTACCTTGCCTATACGGAAGCCAAGATCCAGCTTTCCCTGCGCAACCCCAGCGACCAGTCCCGCCAGGCCACGGAAGCTGCAACTCTCCAATTCATGTTGAGCCAGTATAATATTCCAGTTCCGGCCAAGCTCCCCTACGGCCTGGATATCCTGACGGCCCCTGTTTTACAGAATGATGTCGTTCCCGCACCGTAAAACCGGCGGGATAGCTTACCTATCTTTAATCGAGGCTGCTTATGCCGGCAGATAAAATCCGGGTCTTGATCGTAGATGATATCGCAGAGACCCGGGAGAACGTAAAAAAACTGCTCCAATTTGAACCCGACGTGGAAGTGGTCGGGGCGGCTCGCTCCGGCAAGGAGGGGATTCAGCTCGCACAGGAGTTGGATCCTGATGTTGTCCTGATGGACATCAACATGCCGGATATCGATGGCATTGCAGCTACGGAGATGATCCGCCGGCGTTCCCCGCACATCCAGGTGGTGATCCTGTCGGTGCAGGGTGATCAGAATTACATGCGCAGCGCCATGCTGGCGGGCGCCCGGGATTTTCTGACCAAGCCTCCCATGGGGGATGAGCTGATCTCCGCCATCCGTCGCGCCGGCGAAATGTCGCGCGTCGAGCGAAACAAGTCAGTGGGGGGACGCGGGACCGGGACGATCTCCGGGATCGCTACGACTGTCCAGATGCTGCCGGCCCTGATGCAGGGGAAGGTGGTCTCGGTCTTCAGCCCCAAAGGCGGCGTGGGAACCACTACGGTCGCGGTGAACCTTGCCATTGCCCTGCACAAGGAAGACACGCGTGTCGTCCTGGTGGATGCCAACCTCCAGTTCGGTGACGTGGCGATTTTCGTCAATGAGCAGGGCAAGAATACGATCATCGAGATCGCGCCGCGCGTGGACGAGCTGGATGCCGAAACGATCGAAGAGATCATGATCAAGCATACGGCTTCAGGCATCCACATCCTGGCTGCGCCCCAAAAGCCGGAATATGCCGAGAAGGTTTCCGCCGATGAGTTCAGCAAGGTGGTCCACCTGCTCAAGCAGTTGTATTCTTACGTGGTCATCGACACCAGCTCGACGCTGACGGACGTAACCCTGGCGGCCTTTGACAACAGTGATGCCGTTGTGTTGGTGACCACCCAGGAAATTCCGGCGGTCAAGAACGTCAGCCTGTGCCTGGATGTGATGCAGACGATGGGTGTGGGACGCGAACACCTGGTCCTGGCCATCAACCGTTTCGATAAGCGGATCTCGATCACACCGGAACGTGTGGGGAAGAACCTGAAACAGGAAGTGGGTGCGGTCATTCCGCTGGATGAGAAGATCGTGATCAATGCCGTGAACCACGGTGTGCCTTTCATGGTGGATAACAAAAACTCACTGGTGGCTCGCGGTATTTATGGACTTGCCGAAGCTGTGCGTGCAAGACTCGCTGCTCTGGAGAACGAGGAAGTGAGTTCGAACGCAGGCCGGCGTTAAGGAGTGAAATATGTCCTTGCTTAAACGTATTGAACAGGGTCAGGGCGGTTCCAGCCCCGGAGCCGGGTGGTTCGGGGGGGAAGTCAGGTTCCAATGACAGCTCGCGCCTTTCTTCTCTACAGGCGCGGCGGGTCAGCGCACCCATCACCAGTCCTCAGGCAGGTTCTTATTTTGACCTGAAGACGCGCGTGCAAAACAAATTGCTGGGCGAGCTGGATCCTTCGATGGATATCAGCAAGACCGATGAGGTTCGCCGGACGATTCAGGACCTGTTCGAGCAGATCCTGACCGAGGAAAATATCGTTCTTTCCCGCCCGGAGCGGGCGCGGCTCTTCGAACAGATCGCGGCCGAGATCCTGGGATTTGGTCCCCTTCAGCCTCTGCTGGATGATGAGACCATCACGGAAATCATGGTCAACGGCGCCAAGAACATCTACATCGAGCGCAAGGGCAAGATCCACCGCGTTCCAGTGACCTTTGAGAACAACGACCACGTCCTGCGCATCATCGACCGCATCGTGGCGCCCCTCGGACGACGAATTGACGAGGCCAGTCCCTATGTGGACGCCCGCCTGCCCGATGGCTCCCGCGTGAATGCGGTCATTCCTCCCATTTCGCTGGTCGGCCCGATCCTGACCATCCGAAAGTTCGCCCGTAACCCGATCACTCTGGAACAGCTGGTTCAGTTCGGGACCATCAACCCGGAGGCCTTGCAGTTCCTCAAAGCCTGCGTGGAATCCCGGCTCAATATCGTCATCTCCGGCGGTACCGGTTCCGGGAAGACGACGCTGCTCAACATCCTTTCGCAGTTCATCCCGGGTGACGAGCGCATTGTCACCATTGAAAACGCGGCAGAATTGCAGCTGCGCCAGGAGCACGTGGTCACGCTGGAGTCGCGCCCGCCGAACATCGAGCAGCGCGGCGAGATCACCATCCGCCAGCTTGTGATCAACTCCTTGCGCATGCGCCCTGACCGCATCATCGTTGGCGAGATCCGCGATGAGGCCGCGCTGGACATGCTGCAGGCCATGAACACCGGTCACGACGGTTCCATGACCACGCTGCACTCCAACGGCCCTCGCGATACCCTGTCCCGTCTGGAGACCATGACCCTGATGGCCGGCATGGAGCTGCCCTCCCGCGCTATTCGGGAGCAGGTCTCCTCGGCCATCGACCTGATCGTGCACCAGGAGCGCATGCGCGATGGCACACGCAAAGTGGTGAACATCACCGAGGTCAGCGGCATGGAAGGCGAAGTGATCACGATGACCGACCTGTTCGTCTATGAGCAGACGGGCATTGATAACGGACAGATTATGGGCCACCTGCGGCCGACCGGCCTGCGGCCCAAGTTCATGGACAAGCTGGAAGCCTCCGGCATTCACCTGCCCCCATCCATTTTCGGGATCGGTGAACGCCGCCGCTATTAATTCGCAAAACGAAAGCTGCCTATGTTAACAACCTGGATCATCATTGGTGGCGGTCTGGCCCTGATCGTTCTGCTCTCCATCGGACTGGTTGTCTCAGTCTCCAGCGAGCGGACGGTCCTGGATCAGCGCCTTGGTCAATACATCGGCGAAGATCGTTCCAAGGATGAGGGAAAACGGGGCGAGCAATCCACGGTCCTGACCGACTGGCTCTCGAGCCGCATGGAAAGCACGTCCATAGGCGACCGTATCTCGCGCCAACTGGCGCGCGCAGATGTGAAACTCAAGGTGGCGGAATATATCGCCCTGATCGTCATCTCCGTGATCGGCGTGGGCGCCGTTGGCTGGCTGCTGGGAAGCCGTTCTCCCATCTCCTTCATCATCGGCGCGGTGATCGGTTTCATCCTGCCGGGCTGGTATGTGGGTCGCCAGCAGAAAAGGCGCCTGACACGCTTCAATGACCAGCTGTCCGATATGATCAACCTGATGGTGAACGGCCTGCGTGCCGGTTATTCCACCATGCAGGCCATGGAAGCGGTAAGCCGGGAAATGCCGGCTCCCATCTGCGACGAGTTCCGCCGTGTAGTGCAGGAAATGCAAATCGGCATCCCCATGGAGACGGCGCTTGAAAACCTCCTGCGCCGTATCCCCAGCGCTGACCTCGACTTCATGGTCACCGCCATGAACGTCCAGCGCCAGGTGGGCGGTAACCTGTCGGAAATCCTGGACACCATCTCCTTCACCATCCGCGAGCGTGTGCGCATCAAAGGCGAGATCCGCACCCTGACCGCTCAGGTGAGAACCTCCGGATCGGTGCTCTCGCTTATCCCGGTGGGTCTCACCCTGATCCTTTGGTTCCTCAACCCTGAATATCTGCTCTCCCTTGAGGGGGGCGGACCTTACTGTGTGATCGGTGTGATCGTTGCCGTGGTTTTCCTGATCAGTACCGGTTATGCGATCATGATGAAGATCTCGGATATCGAGGTGTAGGATGAATCTCTTCCTTTGGGCGATCGTTGCCATCATCATCATTGGGGGCGCGGTGATCCTGGGGATCGTCGGCTCCCGGTTCGCCAGAGGTCACCAGGAGGAGAGCGACCCGCTGCTGGCCCGTCTTGCTGAAGCCAGCCAGCGCGGCGAAATGACCTCCCTCGAACAGATCGAGCTCTCGCAGCCTTTCAGCGAGCGCGTTATCGTTCCCTTCCTGCGCTCGTTTGGGGAATTGTCTGCCCGCTTTACACCGCAGAAACTGCTCCAGGACACCAGCCACAAGCTGGAAATGGCCGGCAACCCCGGGCGTATTGACGCTGCCACCTTCCTGGCCTCGCGGTTCTTTGTTGCACTTTTGTTCGGCGGACTTCTCTTTGCGGTGTCCCTGTTCGCTCCCAGCCCCTGGCCTTTATCCCGGGTGATCCTGGTGGTGGTCGTGTTCAGCGCGCTGGGCTTCTTCTTTCCCCAGTTGTGGCTCCAGAGTATCATCAACCGCCGGCAGCACGAAGTCCAAAAGGCCATGCCGGATGCGCTGGACCTGCTGACCATTTGCGTGGAAGCCGGCCTGGGATTCGATGCAGCCATGTCCCTGGTGGGTGAGAAATGGGATAACGAGCTTTCGCGTGCCTTCGTTCGCACCATCCGTGAGATCCAGCTCGGCAAGACCCGCCGTGATGCGCTGCGCGACATGGCCGACCGGCTGGGCATTCCCGAAATGACCAGTTTTGTGGCCGCGGTGATCCAGAGCGAGATCCTGGGCGTCAGCCTGGCCAAGGTGCTGCGCATCCAGTCCGACCAGATGCGAGTGAAGCGCCGCCAGCGGGCAGAAGAGGAAGCTCACAAGGCCCCCATTAAGATGATCCTCCCGATGGTGTTCCTGACCTTCCCCTCCATCCTGATCATCCTTCTGGCCCCGGCCGGTATTCAAATTTCCAAGACACTGGGCGTATTCATCCAGTAACAGGCAATTCAGAGCCAGGGGCGAGTATCATGCGGGCTGCCCACCGCATCAATTTGGTTACTGAGGGAGCATGGCTGGCCCATCCCGAGTCTATCCGCTTTACCGTTCGTTCTGGGAAGTGTTGGACTGGGTCTTTCCGCCTCAATGCGCGGGCTGCGGAAAACCGGGCACGCGCTGGTGCGAAGATTGCAGGGCCGAAGTGCGGGAGGTGGGTGAGATCGTCTGCCCCTGCTGCGGCAAGCCGCAGCCGCACAACGCCATTTGCAGGGAATGCGCTGCACAGCCGCCCTGTTTTCACTCTTTGCGATCCTGGGGGATCTATGAAGGCTCGTTGCGCGAGGTCATCCAGGGTTTGAAGTACAAGCGCGATTTGGCCCTCGGCCAGACTCTTGCGGAGCAAATGCTCCCGGCAGTCCGTAACCAGGGCTGGCCAGTTCAGATGGTCGTTCCCATACCGCTCAGTAAATCACGCCAAGCTGAACGAGGATATAATCAAGCCGGTTTGATCGCGCGTCCACTGGCAATGGCTTTTGACCTGGCCTATTCTCCCAAAGCCCTCGAACGCTGGCGCGAGACCCGCTCCCAGGTGGGGTTGAACGGAGCCGAGCGGCGGAAGAACGTGAGCGGTGTCTTCCGGGCCGACGGGAGACTGGTGCGCGGCCGGAATATTCTCCTCATTGATGATGTCGCAACGACTGGTTCCACACTTTCCTCTGCTGCGGAAGCCCTGATGGCTTCCGGAGCGGCTCAAGTATTTGCCTTTACTGCCGCCCGTGCAGGACTGGCGGGCACGGCTGCTGCATGAGCAGCACGATCCCATCCATCCCACCAAGGAGGTCCCATGCCCAACAAAGTGGAAGTTCAGGCCCGTAATATGCATTTGAACGAAAACCTGGAAGACTATGTAACCAAAAAAGCTGCCAAGCTCGACCATTATTTACCCGCCATCGAGGAAGCCCGGGTGGAGCTCACCCACTACAAGACCGCCCGCAACGCAACGGACCGCAATGTAGCCCAGTTAACGGTGCGCGGCAAAGGCATCATTCTTCGCACCGAGGAACGCGCCGACGAAATACATGCCGCCTTCGATGCAGCCATGTCGAATATGCAGCGGCAGATCGACCGCTACAAAGGCAAGCATTACCGCGGCCGCGGGGACGGTCAATCCATGGGAGACCTGGCGGCCGAAGTACCGGTGGATGAAGAAACAGGCGAACTTCTGCCGCTCATTGGCCGCCGCAAAAAGTTCTTCCTGCTGCCGATGAACGAGGAGGAAGCCATTGAGCAGATGAGACTGCTGGGCCATGATAACTTCTTTATCTTTTATAATGGCGAGACCAGTAAGATCAACGTTTTGTACCGCCGCCGCAACGGAAGTTACGGCCTGATCGAGCCCGAGATCGGATGATGCCGGGAAGGAAAGCAGGATGGCCCAGCTCCGGCTGGGCCATTTTTTCGGAGCAAAAGATGGAAGAACTGGAATTTGACGATAATCTGGACGGGGAGGCAACCCTCCCGCCCGGCGCAGATGAGGCCGCTGCGCAGGAGGCCGTGAGAATGCTGCTGATCGCACTGGGCGAGGATCCGCAGCGCCAGGGGTTGGAAAAAACGCCCTTGCGGGTGGCGCGCATGTACCGCGAACTGCTGAGCGGTTATCAAATGAACCCCCAGGCGCTGATCAACGAAGCCCTGTTTGACATCCGCTATGATGAGATGGTCATCGTACGGGACATCGAATTCTACAGCCTGTGCGAGCATCACATGCTTCCCTTCATCGGGCGCGCTCATGTGGCTTATATTCCGGATGGCAAGGTTGTGGGCCTGTCGAAGATCCCCCGCATCGTGGATATGTACGCCCGGCGCCTCCAGGTGCAGGAACGCATGACCCGCCAGATCGCGGACTTCCTGATGGAGCTGCTCAGCCCCCAGGGCGTGGCGGTGGTCGTGGAGGGGATGCACATGTGCTCGATGATGCGAGGTGTCAAGAAGCACGACGCGCGCATGACCACCTCGGCAATGCATGGGTCCTTCCGCACCAATCCTTCGACCCGCCAGGAATTTTTGAATAACATCTCACGCGGCGCGGGGCCGCTGCGGATCTAGGCTTCCACCGTGGAAAGCCTTGCAGGACTTCCGGGCGTGCTGCGATCCAGATCCGCCTGCGTGCCTTCTCAGCTTCTACAGCCAGGCTTTGACCGGTCAGGGGCTGGATAAATTGCGGGATCAATTCCGCCAGCGGGACAAGCATGAAGGCTTCCTGCCAGTATTCGAGGCGCAGGGGCTGGTCGTCGAACAATACCAGGTCAATATCAATGGGGCGCGGCGTGTTCTTGTCTTCCGAGCGGATGCGGCCCAGGGAGGTCTCGATCGGCCGGATCACGTTTTCCAGGATCTCGTCCGGGCTATACGGCGTCAGCAGCAGGGCACAGGCATTGAGGAAATTCGGGGAACCGGGAGCGCCGACGGCATGCGTCTCCCATGCGCTGGAGACGGCGGGAACCTGGCCGCGCTCCTTCAGCGATGAAAGCGCCCGGCGAAGATGGGTTTCGGGTTGGATATTCGATCCCAGGCAGAGATAGGCTTGATGAGAGTTACTCATCGCGGCTGCGTTCCACCTCCACGCCCACCGATGCGGCGAAGCGCACGGCGCCTGGTTTTTCCACCCGTACCATCACTCGCTCGATCATCGGATTCTCCAGGCACAGTTTTGCCAGGCTGTTGGCCATTGCCTCCACGGTGAGCGGGGCGAAGCTCTCGGCATGCGCCATGACCTTTTTTGACAGAGCCTTGTAATCCACGCAATCCTGAATATTATCGCTTTCCCCGGCCCGGCGGGTATCCGTGTAGGCCACGATGTTGATACGGATCTCCTGGATGATCTTGCGTTCCCATTCGTTCACCCCGATCACACCGCGTGCGACCAGGTCCTTGATGATGACTTTATCCATGCATACTCCTAAATGAGATGGCGTCCGCCGTCCACGTAGATGATCTCGCCGGTTGTGTAGGGAGCCTCGGCGAGCAGGAAGATCAGCGCTCGGCTGACATCCTCCAAACTTCCCCAGCGCTTTGCAGGCACATTTTCGAGGATGCGGCTGGTGTCGCCTCCGTCTTTGGGAGGGAGGACGGCGCCCAGCGCAAGTCCGTTGACGGTGATGGCAGGAGCCAGCGCAGCTGCCAGCGATTTCGTCAGCCCGGCCAGCGCCGCTTTGCTTACCGTGTAGGCGAAATGGTCCGCGCCCGGTCGCAGGGCGCGCCAGTCCAGCAGGTTGACGATCCTGCCATCGGCTCCCGGCTGCACCTTGTCTCGCAAAGGCCTGGCTCAGCAGGAAGGGCGCGGTGAGGTTGATTGCAAGGTGGCGTTCCCAATCATCCAGCGTGGTTTCATTCAGGCTGCTGACTTCGAAGATCGAGGCATTGTTGACCAACGCAAAGAGCGGGGCGGTGGAGGCTGCCTGTTCCATCAGCCGGGTGATCTGCTCCGGTTCGCGGAGGTCGGCCTGGAGTGTCCAGGCTTTCCGGCCTATTGTTTGGATCTCCTCCTGTGCCTGCCGGGCTTCAGCCTGCGAACTCCTATAATGGATGATAATGTCCGCCCCGCTGTGGGCGCAAGCCAGGGCGAGAGCGCGGCCAATGCGCAGCGCTGCCCCGGTGATAAGGACAGTTTTTCCCTCAAGAAGAGCGGTCATCGAGGAGGATTTTATCATTGATGCCAGGCGACATGGGCAGACGCCTGCCTATCCTTACGGCAAAAATCAGGGCAAATCAGGTCTGGGTTGTTGACTTCAATTTTTAGTCGTGATACTATCTCACTATACCAACAGGAGGTAGCCCATGAGCGTTTCGGCGGATGAGTCGCGGGTGGAGGCGGATGTTGAGTTTACGGAGGAGCAGCATGGAATATGGCGGGATTTATATGCAAGGCAGGCCGATAAAATAAAGCAATATGCGTGTAGTGAATATCTGGAAGGTTCTGACAACCTTCAGCTTCCCCCTGACCGCATTCCCTCTGTCCAATGGCTGAACGAGCGCATTACTCCGCGCACCGGTTGGAAAACGGTGAGGACCAAGGTGCGCTACTCCGATGCGGTTCAGTGGTACCAGCATTTCGCCCGGCATGAATTCCTGATCACCGATTATGTACGAAGCCGCGAGGAATTGGAATTCACCCCCGAGCCGGATATGTTCCATGACGTGTACGGACATCTGCCTTATTTCACTTTGCCGTACTATGTGGAGATACAGGAGATGTTCGCGCCCGCTTTCCACAAGGCCACAACGGATGAGCAGCGCGAGAATATCAAGCGGCTGGCCTGGTTCAGCACGGAATTCGGTCTGATCCGTCAGAACGGCGAGTTGAAGGTATTCGGCACCGGGCTGATCTCCTCCAGTGCCGAGATGGAGCACGTTCTGGCCGGTAAAACCCCGCTGATGGATTTCAAGGTGGAAACGATCGTGAACTTTGACAAAGCCATCTGGAGCTTCAACAATCAGCTTTTCGTTTTCGACTCTCTGCAGTCTCTTAAGCAGGAGTTGGCCCGCTACTTCGATTCGTTATAGTCTTTCCCGCTGGCAATATGAAACGGGGAGAGCAGCTGCTCTCCCCGTGTATTTTAATTATCATTTTCGTATAGGCATAATATCGCTTATTCATGCATTACGGAGGGATCGGGCGCATGCTTATTGCCTACCACCTCTATAAGAATGAAGCACAGGCTGAGGATGATCCAGGCGACCACCTGGGCCTGTCGAAAACCACCGGGCAGCAGGGTACTGTCCCCGCGGAAGGCCTCGAGGAACAGGCGTCCACCGGCGGTCAATGCAGCAAAGAGCAGGAACAATACTCCCGCCCGGAAGCGGATCTTTGAGGTCCAAATAAAAAGCAGAACAGCAAGACCGAAGAGGATTTCATATATCTGGCTCGGATGGCGGTCGGCGCTCCACAGATGGATCGCCCAGGGCACACGGGTTGGCTGACCGAAAGCCGTCCCGGCAGCCAGGTGTTGGAATCCGATCCCAATGGCGAGAACCGCGAAGAAGGGCGCCAGCGCATCCAGGCTGTTCAACACTGGCAGCTTCCTTCTCCTGCAGACTATAAAACCGGCCAGCGCCGCACCTACGCAAGCACCGGTCACGTCGAATAGGTCAGGATTGGGAGAGAGCAGGCTGAGTGGGCTTTCGACGAATGCGGGGAAATTAGCCAGCGCATAAGCGATGCGCCCGGCGAGAACGAATGTAATCAGCGCGTAAAAGACAAGTGTATTGAGGTCTTCCTTCCCGATGGCGTGCCGTTCCGCGCGCCGCTCGGCCAGCGTTAATCCCAGCCAGGCAGCCAGCATGGGGAGGATCAGATCCCGGGGAGGCGAAAAGAGCGTTCTGAAGAATTCCAGCATACTACTTGAGGATCTCCTCGATGCGCGTGCGCAGGAGCGCCTCGGACATGGGGCCGCCGATCACAACCTCGTTGATCCTCCCCTCGCGTGTGATGAAGTAGCTCGAAGGCAGCGCGCGCACCTCGTAGGCGCGGGTCACATCCCCGGTCTCGTCCAGCAGGATGGGAAAGCCCAACCCGTATTCCTTCACGAATGGCGCGATCGCCAGAGGATCGTCCTGCACGGTGGAATTGACGGCCAGAACGAGCAGTCCCCGGGCTTGATATTCATCCTGGAGCTTCTGAAGGGCGGGCATTTCGGCGCGGCAGGGCGGGCACCAGGTGGCCCAGATATTGACAATGACCGCTTTGCCTTTCAACTCAGAGAGGGTATAAGATTCGCCTTGCGGGGTTTTCAGGGTGAAGTCCGGCGCAAGAAAGCCAACCTGTGCGGCTTGGATGCCGCCCGGCGAGGTGCCAGCGGAGCGATCGGCGCTGATGCCTGTCCACGCCAGGCCAGCGATCAGGATAAGCGTATACAGAATCCGTCTTTGGATTTGTTGCATTCGTGATATTTTTCGGCTACACTTTTAGTATCTTCCAATCAGGATATATTACTATGCTTTTTACCGACGCTGTGTATGTGGGCATTGATCCGGCCTCCGGGCGAAAGGCCTTTTCCTATGCTGCGCTGGACCGGGACCTGAACCTGGTCGCCCTGGCGGATGGGGAGATGGAAGATCTCAGCGCATTCCTGGCTGGCCAGCCCTCGGCGGTGGTGGCTGTGAACGCGCCTTCTCGGGTGAACTGCGGTCTGGTACGCAAGAAACTGGAGAGCGAGAGCCTGACGCCCGGCCAGCATCAGATCCGCGGCGCCGATATCCGCCTTGCGGAATATGAGCTGCGCGAACGGGGCATCCTGATCGCGGGTACGCCTTCCCGCAAGGAATTGTGCGCGGGTTGGATCCAGGCAGGCTTTGGGCTGTATGAGAAGCTCTCCAAAATGGGATTCATCCCTTATCCCGCGGGGGACGCCTCGCACCAATGGCTGGAGACCAATCCGCATGCCTGTTTCTGCGTCATGCTGGAGCAAATCCCGCTTGCGAAGTCTTCCCTGGAAGGACGCCTCCAGCGCCAGTTGATCCTCCATGACCGGGGCGTGCGTCTGAAAGATGCATGGCTCTTTTTCGAGGAGATCACCCGCTATAAGCTGCTGAAAGGGCATTTGCCGTTGGACCAGGTCTACAGCGCTGAAATGCTGGATGTGCTGGCGGCGGCCTACACGGCCTGGCTGGCTGCGCATCACCCCGATATGATCTCCCACATTGGCGAGGCGGAAGAAGGGGAAGTCACCCTGCCGGGTACGCTAAAGTCGAAATATTAAGAAAAGGCCCTCTCCTGTTGAACAGGCAGAGGGCCTTTCTTTCCATACCGGCAAATTGCCATCAAGGGGGAATGGTAAAATCTACCCAACCCGAAGCATCGAGAGATGAGAGAGAGTTATGAATCAGGACCTGGAATCCCTTTGCATTAACACCATCCGTTTCCTTTCCGCAGATGCCGTCCAGCAGGCAAATTCAGGCCATCCGGGCCTCCCCATGGGAGCCGCACCGATGGCCTTTGTTTTGTGGACGCGCCATCTGCGCCACAATCCCGCGCAATCCCCGCTGGCCGGGCCGCGACCGTTTCATCCTTTCCGGCGGGCACGGATCCATGCTGCTCTATTCGCTGCTCCACCTGACCGGCTACGACCTGCCCCTGGAGGAGTTGAAGAACTTCCGCCAATTCGGGAGCAAGACCCCGGGACATCCGGAATACAACCTGACCCCCGGCGTGGAGACCACTACAGGTCCGCTTGGTCAGGGTTTCTCAACGGGAGTTGGAATGGCCATTGCCGCCGCCCATCTGGGTGCGGCATTTAATCGGCCCGGTTACAACCTGATCGATCCGTTCATCTATGCCATTGTGACCGATGGGGACCTCATGGAGGGTGTGGCCTCGGAGGCGGCTTCTCTGGCCGGGCACTTACAACTCGGGCGTCTGGTATATCTCTACGATGACAACCACATCTCCATTGATGGTTCCACCGATCTGGCCTTCACCGAGGACCGTACCGCCCGTTTTGCGGCCTATGGCTGGCATGTGCAGTCGGTGGCCGATGGGACGGATCTGGAAGCCATTGATAACGCCATCAAGGCTGCCAAGGCCGACCCCCGCCCTTCGCTGATCGCGGTGCGCAATATCATCGGTTTTGGCGCGCCCACCCGCCAGGGGACTGCCAAAGCGCACGGAGAGCCGTTGGGAGACGAGGAATTGAATGCGGCGAAGAGAAATCTTGGCTGGCCGGAAGAGCCGCGCTTCCTGATCCCTGACCAGGCGCTGGATTTCTTCCGAAAAGCTGTTGACAGGGGCCGAAAACTAGAAAGCGAATGGAAAGATCGGCTGGAGGCTTACAAGCGGAGCTTTTCCGGCGCAGGGAGCGAGTTCGAACGCCGCCTGAACGGAGAGCTTCCCGCAGGCTGGGAATCCGTGCTGCCTACATTCCCTGCTGATCCCAAAGGCATGGCGACCCGGGCTTCCTCGGGGAAGGCTCTGAACGCGCTGGCGGCCCGCCTGCCTGAGATCATGGGCGGCTCTGCGGATCTGGCTCCTTCCAATAACACGCACATTGAGGGCAGCCCTGATTTTCAGAAGGAAAGTCCGCAGGGCAGGAACCTGCATTTCGGCGTGCGCGAGCACGCTATGGGTGCGGCATTGAACGGCATGGCGGTCTTCGGCGGGATCATCCCTTACGGAGGCACCTTTCTCATCTTTTCCGATTATGAACGCCCTGCCATCCGCATCGCGGCGTTGTCGCATATTCCCTCGATCTTCGTTTTTACTCATGACTCGATCGGTCTGGGCGAAGATGGACCCACGCATCAGGCGGTCGAGCATCTGGCCGCGCTGCGCGCCATGCCGAACCTCATTGTGATCCGTCCGGCGGACGCCAACGAAGTTTCCGAGGCATGGAGGCTTGCAGTCCAGAATCGGAAGGATCCGACGACCTTGATCCTCACCCGCCAATCCGTCCCCACCTTTGAGCGGCCTACAGGCCCGACGGTTGAGAAGGGCGCTTATGTGCTGAAGGATTTCGGCAGCGACCCCTCTCTGATCCTGATGGCCTCCGGCTCTGAAGTCCATTTGGTCTATGGCGCGGCGGAAAAGCTCCATGCCGAAGGACACTCGGTACGTGTGGTGTCATTCCCCTCCTGGGAATTGTTCGAGAAACAGGATGAGGCTTACCGCGAGTCGGTACTGCCTGCCCGCATCCGGGCGAGGCTGGCGGTGGAGGCAGGAGTCGGCCAGGGCTGGGAGAAATATGCCGCCGATATGATCAGCCTGGAGCATTTCGGCGCCTCCGCACCGGGCCCGGTGGTTTTCGAAAAATTCGGGTTCACTGTGGATCATGTAGTGGAAAAGGCACATGGATTACTGATGAATGTGGACGTTGAGAATGATCGTGAGAGCGGAGGGACGAGATGAGGATCGCGGTTGCCTGCGATCATGCAGGTTTTCCATTGAAGGCGATGGTGATCGAAACGGTGCGCGCTGCCGGGCATGAGCCTCTCGATCTGGGAACGGATTCCACCGATCCGGTGGATTTCCCGGATTACTCAAAGAAGATCGGCCTGGCCATCCAGTCCGGCGAGGCAGAGCGCGGGATCTTGATCTGCGGCTCAGGCGTGGGGGCCTGCGTGGCAGCCAACAAGATGAAGGGCATCTACGCATCCATCTGCCATGACACCTATTCGGCGGCGCAGGGCGTCCTGCACGATGACATGAACGTGCTTTGCCTGGGCGGGCGCGTGATCGGCCCCGAGCTGGCACGGGTTCTGGTCGTCGCATTTTTGAACGCGCGCTATATTGGGAATGACCCGGGCGGCGAAAGGCTGGCGCGCCGCGTCGGCAAGATCCACCAGATGGAAGCGGATCATTTAATGAGTGACTGAACCGGAAAGGATGCAAGAGAACAAAATGATCAATGAGAAGATCGAAAAACTGAATTCACTGGGGCAATCCCTGTGGTACGACAATATGCAGCGCAAGCTGTTGGTCAACGGCGAACTGAAGGCGATGATCGAGCAGGGGGATATACGCGGCATCACCTCGAATCCGACCATCTTCAATCAGGCTATTGGCAAGACATCTGATTATGATGAAGCCCTGATCCCTCTGGCAAAGGAAGGCTGGGATCCCGAAAAGATATTCTGGGAGCTTGCAATTCAGGATATCCGCATGGCTACGGACCTCTTCCGGCCTTTGTATGATAAGACTAATGGAGGCGATGGCTACGTTAGTCTGGAGGTCAGCCCCAGGCTGGGGCATGAAAGCGATGCGTCCGCCGCGCAGGCCGAGGATCTCTGGGCGAGGGTCGCGCGCCCGAACCTGATGATCAAGATCCCCGCTACGGCGGAGGGCATACCGGCCATCCGCAAGGCAACCGCGGCAGGCGTGAGTGTGAACATTACCCTGATCTTCTCCGTGTCCCGTTATTTGCAGGTGATGGAAGCCTTCCTGAGCGGGCTGGAAGACCGGCTCGCCAGCGGGCAGCCGATCGATACCATTGCCTCCGTGGCTTCCTTCTTTGTGTCTCGTGTGGATACCAAGGTGGACAAGAAACTCCCCGAAGGTTCGCCGCTGCGCGGCAAGGCAGCCATTGCCAATGCGAAGCTGGCCTATCAGGAGTTCCTCAAGACCTTCCAGGGGGAACGCTGGGAGAAACTGCGCGCCAGAGGTGCGCACCTTCAGCGGCCGCTCTGGGCTTCCACCAGCACAAAGAACCCTGCCTATCCCGATAATCTCTACGTGGATAATCTGATCGGCCCGGACACGATCAATACCGTGCCTCCCTCCACGCTGGCTTCCTTCAAGGATCACGGCCGCGTGGCAGATCACCATCACTGAGGGCGTGGAGGAAGCGCGCAGAGCGCTTGCCGAGATCGAAGCGCTCGGAATTTCGATGGAGCAGGTCGGCCTCGAGCTTGAGGAGGAAGGAGTGAAATCCTTCTCCGATTCATTTGACCAGCTCCTGGCGACCATTGAGACCCGCAGTAAGGCTGCCGTCGCACAAGTCTGAGGATTTCACACGCCTCCATGCAGCCGGAATCTACGGCTGTAAATGATTTGGAGGCAAGGAGTGGGTCTTTTACAGTGCGATAGGGAAAGTCAATCCAGTTCGATGGAATCCCCCATTCGGGCATAGGCTGCCTGGATGCCCGGCGCGCGCTGCCGTATGGCCTCGCAAACCAGGCGGGCATGCCTCTCCTCCCAGAGATCTTCAGGGCCGCGCCCGAACTCATCCAGGTGAGTAAGCAGGATACGCCGCGGCTGAAACGCCAGGCAGAAATCGATGAATGGTTCCAGCAGCGGAGCCTTCTCGAGTTGTGCCGAGCCACGGCCCAGCCAGAGGTGGGCAATCAGCCCGTCTATGGGACCGAAGTCAGGCAGCCGGGAAGCAGCATAAGTGCGCGTATCGCCCGGAAAGAGCCAGCGCCTGCCTCCGAACTCCGCAAGGTAACCGACAGCAGGGACACCGTGCAAGTGATCGGCCTGCTGATCCCAGTGTAATCCTTCAAATGGCGTCAGGTGTAAGCCGGGGAAATCCAGGGGACGCAGCATTTCCGGGACAATAACCCGGGTGCGCGGCACGCCCCCTTCTTCCAGAACCAGAGAAAGAATCGCCTCGGGTACTACCCAGAGGATGGGCAGCTCCCGCAGCTCGTGGATCAACCCAAGGTCGAGGTGATCCTCATGCCGGTGAGTGAGGACGACAAGGGAAAGTGATTCCAGGCCGCGGCGGAAATTCGCTTCCGGTGCCCCATACAATCGGTGAGACAGGCGCACAGGGTCAATAGCCCAGTGCAAGCCGGCAGTCCGCAGCAGATAGTTGGCGGAGTACATCAACCAGAGCCGGTTAGCTATGTCGGGCTCGTTCCACTCAGCGATCAGGTGAGCCCAGACAGCCAGGTAACTTTGAATTGAATCAGACCGCCTGGTTTCGATGCTAATTGGCGCGCTGGATGATTCTTCCATTGTAGCGGGCATGGATCAGTTCTTCGACATCCTCACGCGTGCCGGAATATGGCCCCGGTGTTTCCATCTTCAGGCTGGTGAGCGCCGCGGCGTACAGACCGGCTTCCTCGGGCGAGCGAGACAGCCGCATGGCTGTGTATGAACCAATGCAGGTATCGCCGCGGCCGCTGCGGCCGTTGAGTTGGCGGGCATGGAACTGAAGTGGATAGGCCTGTCCCTGCGCATAAATGAGCAAGCCATCGCGGTGGGTGAGCACGATCTCACGTGGTCCCATCGCAGCGAAGGCCTCAACTGCGCGATGGATATCCGATTCGCCGGTCAGAAACTCGGCTTCGACTGCGTCGGACTTCAAAATATCCACGTGAGCCAGGGTCGCCTGCATCTCCTCCCAAGGCTCATAGGCGAGATGCCCCTCTCGCAGCACACGTACAAAACCCTGCACATCCGCTGCCAGCAAGACGCCCTGTTCATGCAGACCCCGGATGATATCCAACCCCACTTCCCCGCGCAGGCTGGTCCCGATGATGGCCGAGCGCATGCTCAGGCCTTCCACTTCGCAAGGCCGGATCGAACCGGCGGTGGCCGCTACCGACAGCGTGCGGATATCAGGATCAGTTGTGGGATACTCCAGACGCATATTCGTAGAGTGCGGGGTATAGATGGGATAGCAGTCTATGCCCGAGGATATAAATTTATCCACCACGCGGGCATCCTCATGTGCCAGCCGCGTGACCACAGCCACCTTAAGCCCCAGGCGCGCAGCAGCGTGGGCGGAATAATTGACCGCACCGCCGTCCACATGACTGATGCCGAGGGGATTGACAATGGTGTCCTTGGTGTAATTGCCGATACAGACGACATCATAAAGAGTCTTTTCGATCATGGATACAAAAAGCCTTTCGGAAATGGATTACCAGGCGATCATGTCATTGCGAAGGAGCCGCGCAGCGGCGATTAAAGCAATCTCCTGATGATCTGGAGTTTGCTGCTTTACACTCCTTGCCTGGTTAAAATTGCACACAGTACAAGGTTGGTGCCAGCATTCATTTTATACCGGTACAAACTGTATGATCAGCCAGTAGCATCCGGCGCCTGCCAACACTGTAGCCGGGATGGTGAGCAGCCAGGCCGTGGCGATCTCCCCGGCCACTCCCCAGCGCACCTTGTTGAGCCGCTCCGCCGCGCCCACGCCCATGATCGGCTGAACTGACCACCTGTGTGGTGCTGACCGGGCCGCCGAACAGCGAAGCGCTCATGATCACTGCAGCCGAGGCAAACTGCGAAGCGATGCCATCCACCGGGCGGATCTTAAAGAACTTGCCTCCCAGTGTGCGGATGAGCTTCCAGCCGCCCACTGCCGTGCCCAGCGCGATCATGCCGGCACACATGAGGATCACCCACAATGGCACTTCAAAGGACGACAACCATCCACCGGTGATCAATGCCAGTGTGATGATGCCCATGGTTTTCTGCGCATCATTGGAGCCGTGGCTGAGCGCCAATGCCAGTGCAGTCACCAGTTGGCCTTTTTTGAAAACGGAATTGATGGCAGGTGTGGCATTCCAGGAGAGGATGTATATGAGCCGCAGTACGAGATAGCCGATGATGAAGCCCACAATCGGTGATGCAAAAAGCGCGATCAGCACCTTTTCAAGGCCGGGCAGATCGGAGCGCCTGCCAGCCGGCACTGATGAGCACGGCGCCTACGAAGCCTCCTACCAGCGCGTGCGAGGAACTGCTCGGAAAACCAAGATACCATGTCAGCAGGTTCCAGAGAATCGCACTGACCAGCGCCGCGAGGATCACCTGTGTGCTGATGGTGTCTGCGGCAACGATCTCGTGACCGATGGTTGTTGCCACTGCCACACCGAAGATGAACGGACCCAGAAAGTTCAGCAATTGCCGTAACACCCAGAGCCACCACAGGTGAGAAAGGCCCGCGATGAGATCATGGTCGCAACAATATTGCTGGAATCATGGATACCATTCAGGAAGTCGAACAGCAGTGCCAAAGATGATTACGGTGATGATAAGAATGGTCATACCAGAAAAGCACTCCTAGGTCATCTTCACGACGATGTCGGCGATGACATTGGCGGCCTCGTCGCCCATGTCGGCGGCGTTGCTCAGGTGGCGATAAACCTCCCGCTGCTTGAGCATACGGGTGATATCCTGGATATCCTGCGGCTCGCAGAAGAGATCGGCCAGCGCTTCGCGGTACACTCCCTCGACGCGGTTTTCGAGCGCCTTGGCGCGCTGGGCATGCTCTCCCGCCACCCGTGCATGTCTCTCCAGCCGGCTGACAGCCATGAAGAGTTCATAGGCAGCGTCCCGCAGCAGGGAGGCCATGCGGCGCATAAATGGTGTGGGTTCCACCTTGAGGATTTCCATCTCATCCGAAGTGGAATAGGCATAGTCCAGTACATCATCAATGGCGCGCGAGAGCGAAAAGATATCCTCGCGGTCGAAGGGGGTGACGAAGGTGCGGTTCAGCTCGTCGATCAGGATGCGGCGGGCCTCGTCGGCTTGCTTTTCCTTTTCGCGCAGCAGGTCGGCCGCGCCGGCGTCCTGGTTCTCCATATATACCTTCAGAGCTTCGAGTCCCTCCAGTGTGAGGCTGGCTTGCTCATTGATTAGCTTGATGAATTTGTTCTGACGTTTTTGCAGGCTGATGCGCATAAGGCACCTCTTTTAATAGATTTAGACAGAGATTTGAATACAACCGTGTTCGGCCAGATATTTCAAAGCGGACTTGACCTGCGCCGGTGTGTTGGAAGGGTGAAGTTCCAGCGTGCGGATCGCTTCCGCGGGGAGATAGGGCGCGATGCGGTCGAAATCCACCTCGCCCAGGCCGGGAGCGAGATGGTCGGTGACACCGATCACATCGTGCAGGTGGGTTTCGATGATGCGCGGCGCAAAGCGGTGCAGCCATTCTTCATGGGGGTAGAAGCCCAGGCGGTCCAGAGCCTGTGCATGGCCCACATCGTAGACGAATCCGAGCCGGTCAGGCGGAGCCAGGGCTAGCAGTTCCTCCATCTCATCGGGCGAGGGAAGATCGAAGAAATGATAGCGGTTCTCCAGCCCCAGGCGCAGGCCCGAAGGCGCGGCAAATTCGAGCAGTTCCAGCAGGCTGCGCCGGACCGACTCCAGCCGTGGGCCGATCAGCCGGGCGCGTTCCTGCGCGCATTCGTTCCTGGATGGCCTGGTAAGCGGGAGTGCCGCCTTCGCCGGCTTCCAGCATGCGGCGCAGCTTCTTCTCGTCGGCAAAGTCCAGGGAGACCATGCCGCAGTGAACGACCATGACCGGTAGTTTCAGCGCTGCGGCAAGTTCCACACTGCGGCGAATGGCTTCCACGCCCTGGCGGCGGGAATCCGTCATCCGGTGAGGAAATGAGCCAATCTCGCTCCTTCAATTCATCCGTGGAGATATCGGATGGGCAGGGTTCATGGATGCTGCTGATGGGGTAGCGATCCAACTGCATACCCTCCAGCATGGCAGTATTGATCTGATGGTTCAGTTCCACCCACGCAAAGCCTGCGCGCCGCGCGGCTTCCATAAAATCCGGAAGGACCGGGAAGTTCTTCTTATGCCACATCGTGGAGCAGGAGGCGTTGTAGATCACCTCCGGTTGCGGCGCGCCTGCCGGCCCCGGGAAAATCTCAAGCAGTTCACCAAGATTCTCGATGTGCTCGTCAGGAGACACCCCCGGGTTCTTAGCCTGTTGTTCTTGGAACGAAGATGAAATCAGCCTTCAGGATGGCCGAAGCAAATCCGGCTTCATGTGCGCAGCTCACATCGCGGTCCAACCGGTTGCCCACGTAAGCACATCTTTCCACCGGCACGCCCATCAATCCGGCCGCCTCCAGCAGCATGGCCGGGTCCGGTTTCAGACTTCCTGTTTGGCAGGAAAGCAGAACGACTTCAAAACAGCCGGAAATTTGCAGCTCCTTGAGCAGTGTAGGCGCTTCCGTGCTGCTGGTTGTATTGCTCACCAGTCCCAACCGGTAACCGCGTCGGAACAATTCCAATATCGCTTCCCTTGTTTCCGGAAAGGCGATCCGCTTTCCCGAGGCCTCCCGCCAGAGCTGGTTGAGTTGCACCGCGATGGGAGCGATCCGTTCGGCCGGAAGCTCCGGCATCATCCATTGCGTCCAAAGCTGGGACTCGTCCAGGCCGGTCCTTGTCCGGCGTGCCCATGAGATATAAGCCTTGCTCCGGATCGAAAGCAGCTGTCCAAGCTCCTCCGGGGAGCCATCGCTGCCTGTCAGCTTGATGATGCTTTGAAGGGCCTCTTGTCGAGTGGCTTCTGCAGCAGGGATGGAGTATCTCAATGTCCCGCCCATGTCAAACAAAATGGCTTCAATGTTATCAATCATGCCAGGTTCCATTATTACTGGTGCCGCCTACCCTAGGGAAGGATTGGCAGCTCCAACAAGTCGCAGAAGTTCTCAATGAAGTAATCGGCCCGGGCATTGGCCTCATAGTTGAAGGCAATGGTCTGCATGCCCACCGCGCAGGCCCCCTCCAGTTCGGACACTTTATGGCCGACAAACACAGCCCGCTCGGGTGGCGTACCCAACTGCTTCAGGGCGGCCTCGTAGATCTGCGGGTCCGGCTTGCGTGCGCCCACTTCTTTGGAGGATATGATGGCATCCCACACATTCCCGATCCCCCCATTTTCAAACCAGCGCAGTTTGACGTGCATCGGGTTGGCTGTATCGGTCACTATCCCAAGCAGATATCCTCGGGCCTTCAGCGCCATCAATGTCTCTTGCACACCCTCCATGAACACGAGCCTGTTATTGTCCTCTTGTAGTGCTTGCTTGCCGCGCGCGATGAGCTCCGGCTGATCGATTCCGAGCAGGCGCAGTTGTCCCTCCCAGAACTCGTCCTGGTCGATCTCGCCGCGATAAGCCTGCTGCGTGAGCACTTCCTTCTCGGCTGCCACCTCATTCGTCGCTACAGGCGCCAATTCCTCCAGAAAGGCCTTAAAGGCGCTCCCTTTGTCGGGACGGCGATACAGGATATCACCGGCATCAAAGAGCACGGCCTGCAGAGGGCGTTCCGGCATTCTCTGCTGCGCCGTCCGCACGGCATCTGCCTTCAAGATATCCACCAATTCGCTCATATCCTGGATCACGAAGTCTGGCATCGCGCCCAGGTCGTCCTCGCCATGCTCAAAATGATGTTGGATCTGGACCGCTAGCGCGAAGCCGGCTCTGCGCGCACCTGCTATATCCCTGGCGATCCGATCCCCCACATACAGGCAAGCGCTGGTCGGCATGTTGGCCAGCCGGGCAGCATAATGAAAGATGGATGGGTCAGGCTTGCGCCGCCCGTATTCGCTGGACAAAACAATGGGATCAAAATAATGACGAATACCGTACTGTTCGAGATTGGTCGGGACCTGGCCGCGGCTGTTGACATTGCTGATCAGGCCGATCTTCAGGCCCATCTTTTTGATGGCTTCCAGCACTGCCGGCATCTCGGGCCGCATCTCGCGCTGATAGAAGGATGTCTCGACAAAAAAGGCCAGCTCTTCTGAGATATCCCCCAATTTTTTCGTGTCCACTTCGTACCCCGCAAACACGTAATCGCGCCAGACTTGCACGGGAGACAGTTCATCCAGGTTGGCAATACTGGTGATCTTATAGCGCTGCAGCCCGTCGGTGATCAGGTCCAGCAGCTCCTCAATGCTCAGGGGAAGCACGATGCCTGCACGCTCCAGGCGGGCTTGAAGCTCTCGCGTGGCTTCCAGGCGCAACTCGCGCGTGTAGCTGAAAGTTTCGATCGTGCCGCCCATGTCAAAAAAGACTGCCTGGATCCTCATGCCGATTGCTCCACGATTAGGTAATACTCTAACTTCACGCACTGATCAGGGCTTACAACCAGACTGGTGCGCACTATACACTCCTTGGGTAAACAGCCAGAGTGTTGCTTGGTAAGGTTAGTGAGTTCCCTGGACACGGACACAGTTTGTCCGTGTCCAGGGAAACACATTATGGTGCTGGAAAATTTGTTATTATGGTTTCGCGGTCTACTGAGCGGAAAGCAGGCTGGCTGCCCAGAAATCGCGCACCTTGCTGACATTATTCCAGTCGAAGACCGGATCCATCTCCCAGACCTGAGGCATCAGTTCAGCGATAGGCAGGTTGCCTTCGAAAAGAGGCAGGCCTTCAGCCGCCGGCCAGGTGCCAATCTCGTTCCAGGGTTCAAATCCTTTTTCCGAGAGAATAAAGCGGATGAACAACTTTGCCGCATTGGGGTGTGGGGCATTGTTGGCGATGCCCAGGAAGCTGGTCTTAAAGATGCCCATGACCGGTTCCATATTAAAACAGGGGGACATGTTCAATTCGCCAGCCTGTGCAGCTTCGAGGGTCGAGTAACCGGTCCATCCAAACCCGGGCTCCTCGCCTGCAGGCAGCTCAAGCCCCGCAAACGCCGCGTCCACCATATCGCCGTCGTCGAGCACAACCACATCGTTATAAGCCAATTTCTTGAGCCACAGATAGCCGGCATTCTCTACTGCTATGCCGGAGGCATCTGGTTTGGCCAATTCATCGGTAGTCCATTCCTTCCCGTAAAGATCGTTATAGGCGACCGCCATCTGGTCGCCATTTTGCACAAAGGTGGCTATCTTGGCCATCGTGCTGACGTCCGACATCGGGTCTTCCATGAAGAATTTAGCCTGGTATTTCGGTTCCACGATCTGCCAGATGTTGGTGGCCGGGCAGCCGTCCGGGTAGAATTTGGTGTTGTACCCGATCACGTCGGTCGAGTGACGCGCAATGGCAAACGGACGATCCGCGGTCAGTTCCGGCATGGACACATCCCGGGGAACGAACCACCACATCCATTGGTTGGGAACAAATTTCCCGTACAGGATGTGACCGTCGCTGTTGAACCAGACATCCCCGATGACATTTCCGCTTTCCTGTTCCGCCTGCATCTTGGTGTCGATGCCATCCGTGTCGGCAGCATCGAGTTCGATGTCCGGATACAGGGCTTTCCATGCATCCGGTAACTCTTCAACCCCGCCCGAATTGGCATAGACCGTCACTTTGCCTTCCTTCTTGGCCGCCTCTTCGATCGCCGCCCAGTCATCGGCGGCAGGTTGATAGGGTCCGACGCCATTCGCCTTCGCCCATTCCTCATTTGCGGTGAGAGCGGGCTCGGCGACAGGCGCCTGCGTAACGGGAGCTCCCGTCGCAGGTGCTACTGTGGTAGCGGGTTTCCCTCCACAGCTCACGACAAGAGTGAACAGAACGATCAAGGTCATCAATCTTACGAGCATTTTCATTGCTTCCTCCTCAAACAGTCGGAAACGGACAGAATATATTCGAGCCGCATTCCAAACAAATTGTTTTTATTATCGAGCCTCCTTTCACTGGATCTTTTTTGTTTTTGCCATTTCTGAGTCAAGATAAAACCACATTCTCCGGTATCTTCAGGCTGAGATGAGATTGCCACTTTCTTTGTCGTAAAGATTCAGGGTTTGTGGGTCGAATGACAGCCAGATCTTTTGATCCATCTTTATCTTGCTGATGCCCATTACCCGGATGGTGAGTTCCACATCCCCCAGGCGGGCGATAATAGTCGAGTCAGCCCCGGAGGGTAGAACAGAATAAGCATTGAACTCCACCGCTCCTGGTTCGGGGCGTTCCGAGATGGTGACATCTTCCGGCCGGATGCCGACCACGACCTTGCCGGTTTTCGAACAAGTTTCCACTGCGATCTGGAACGATCCGAGATCCACGCAGTCTTTTCCTCTGACCTCACCCTCCAGCAGGTTCACCTTTGGGTTGCCAATAAAATCTGCCACAAACAGGTTGGCCGGAAAATGATAGACCTTGTCGGGTGTATCGAACTGTTGGACAAGACCCAGCTTCATGACGGCGATATTAGTGGACATGGTCAGGGCTTCCACCTGGTCGTGGGTTACGTAGATGGTGGTGGCGCCGGAAATGTGATGCAGGCGTTTAAGCTCGGCGCGCATGTCCATGCGCAGGCGGGCATCCAGGTTGGAGAGTGGTTCGTCCATCAGGAAAACCTTGGGGCGGTAGGCCAGCATACGAGCCAAAGCAATGCGCTGCTGCTGACCACCACTCATCTCGCGTGGATAGCGGTCTTCGTAGCCTTCCATTTGTACTTCCTTGAGCGATTCCTTTACGCGTATATCCATTTCAGCCTTGGGCATCTTCTGGATCTCCAGGGCGAAGGTGATGTTCTTATCCACCTTCATGTGAGGCCACAAGGCATAATTCTGGAAGACCAGTCCCAGATCGCGCTTGTTCGCGGGCAGTGAAATACCCTGGTCGTAAGAAAAAACCAGTTTATTTCCAATATAGATCTCGCCACCGTCCGGGTCTTCCAAGCCGGCCACGCAGCGCAGCAGGGTGGTCTTGCCGCACCCGGAGGGACCCAGCAAGGTCACGAAAGTTCCCGGTTCAATGACCAGGCTGACATGGTTGAGCGCAGCCACGTCGCCAAATTTTTTCGTTAAGTTGTTTATTCTGATGGTTGTTTCCATGTTGTCCTCTCTTTACATCCCGAGACCTTTTTTAAGACTGCCCCCGGTGAAGCGGCCGATCAGGGCGTTACCTACGATTGTGATAGCCACCAGGATTAGGACGACGATGTTCCCCATTTGATCCCTTCCAGCTTCAATATATTTCATGGTCAGGCTGGCCAACAGTTGGGTGTCACGCGTGACCAGCAGGATGATCAGTGATAGCTCTCGCATGGTAGTGATGAAGGTTAGCAGGAAGCCGGAAACGAAACCGCTTATTGTTAGCGGGAAGATAACCCGCTTGAAACGCTGCCAGACATTGGCTCCGGCTACCTGGGCGGCTTCCTCCAATTCGTGGCCCACCTGCATCATCGCCGAGATTCCCGAGCGGGAGGAATAAGGGATGTGCTTTGCAACCGAGACGACCACCAGCAGTGCAAAGGTGCCATATAGAGAGGGAAGTGGTCCTATTTTCCTGGCAAACATGGCGATGTAGACCGCGCCAAAGGCAATGCCCGGTATGACATATGGGACATAAGCCAGTTGCTCGACCAATTTGGCCAGGCGGGTACCCCTGCCCTTGACGATGGCGTATCCAAGAAGGACTCCCAGCAGGGCGGTAAAAAAGGCGGTATACAGGGCGAGTTTGATGGAATTCCAGGCGGTTTGATAGACCCTCGGATTTAGCAGAACTCCCGGCTCGCCGTCGTTATACAACGGGTTTTTCTGTCCGATCCAGTTTTGCAGGGTAAGATTACTAAAGCTGTAGTCTCCCGATCGCAGCAGAAATGTGTCATAAGTCAGCAAGCCCAGCGGAACAACCAGCACCAGCAGCTGAAAGATGATCACGGCGGTAAAGAAAACCTTCTTCATATTTCGCAGTTTGCTTGGCGTGGCGACAAAGCCGCGCCCACCGATGGTCTCATAGCTTCTGCGCGTGCCAACCAGTCTCTGATTAAGCGAAATCGTGACCATTGCGAACATGATCAAGACGATCGCCAGTACAAAGGCGTCCGCCCTGTCTCCAGCCGCCAGGCTGCCGCGGACCATGGTGGCGACCACGTAATACTTGACCGGCGAGCCAAGGATGTTCGGTCCGCCAAAGGTCCCCATCACCTTGGAAAAGGTCATAATGAAACCGGAAAGAAGGGCCGGCAGGACCAACGGCAGAGTGATCTTGCGCAGGATGCGCCAACGGCTGGCGCCCATCAGTTCCCCGGCCTCCTCCAAGTTGGAATCGATTGACATCAGCGCGGCGGAAACAAACAGGAAGAAAAAGGTGTAGTAGTGCAGCGCACAGCAAATGATGATTGGCACCGGCCCGTACGACAACCAGTCGGGCGGACTCTGTCCCACTATGTATTCAAAAAGTCCCGGTGATCCCCCTGCAAGCCGGTTCTTGAACACCACCAGCCAGGCTTGCGCCAGGGTCCAGGAGGGCATGATATAAGGCAGCACCGCTAATTGGTTGACCGTTTTCCTGCCTGGCATATCTGTGCGTACCACCAGCCAGGCAAGCGAACCACCGATCAATAGCGAAAGCACCACCGTGCCAACAGCGATGGTCATAGAATGCGTCAGAGGGGTGTAGGTGTAGATCCTGCCGAAGATACCGGTCAGCATCCTTACCCAGTGGAAAGCGGTCCATCCGCCCACCTCAGCATCCGGATTGCGACTGAGATCCGAAGACTGCCATGTAACCGTCGTCTCGACCAGTTTATACAGAGGGATGATGACCATGTAGAACATGAGCACCAGCATGATCAATGCCAGGATGACATGCGGCTTGGTCAGCCAGTGGTAAAACCTTCTCATACCCGCAAGAAGGCGAGTCGACAACGGCACCTCGGCAGCGATGGCAGGACTTGTCATGGTTGCTCCATAGAGTTTGTATTGGTGCGGCCGCATACGGCCGTCAAAACTCTTATTCCGGCAACTCTAAAGGGGGGTCCGCTATTCAGTTGGGAAAACGTTAATCTGCTGAACCGATATATTGTTTAAAGCGCTCGCGAAGTTGATCCAGCCTGTCCAGGTTATCCAGGGCTTCGCCCTGCTCGCCCGCCAGAGCCAGCAGCAGGGCATTGATGATGGTCATGGGCACCACCAGCGAATGAAAGCCGGATACCGGCCCGCGCTTGGCCGATAAGACAACGTCCGCCCTGTCCCTAAGGATGGAACCCAGCGTGTCGGTCAGCATGATGACCGGGCAGCCCACCTCCCTGGCATAATCGAGCACCAGCTGGAGCGAGGGGGTCACATCAAAGAAACAGATCACGAACAATAGATCATCGTGGCTCAGGTTCAGCAGCGGCTCGAGGAACTCGCGCCCCTCGGTGGTCAGCGGTGTCACCTGCTTGCCATAACGCGCCAGCCGCAGCTGCATGAGATCCACGAGGGATACCGAAGGCCCGAGGCCGAAGATAAAAACACGCCGGCGGGCTTTGAGCAGCTCCACCGCCTCGGAGAAGGCTTCGCGCTTGATGGTTTCCAGCGAGTGGGCCATGTAATCCATCTCGGAGACAATCAAGCGCTCAAAGATATCGCCAGATTCGCGCAAATCATCCAAGCGGCTGCGCAAGCGGGCTGCGTGTGTCACACGGCGACGGAAATTCTCCTGCAGCACCTCGCGCATAGCCGGGTAACTATCGAATCCCAGCGAGCGGGCAAAGCGCACCAGGGTCGCTTCGCTCAGTTCCAGACGCGCGGCGACCTCACCGGCAGAGAGGAAGGCTAACTCTTCCTGGTTCTTGCGGAGATAATCGGCGATCTGTTTTTCGCTTTTGGTCAATTCCTTATATTTATCTGCAATGATCTGGCCAAAATCAACGGTAACCTGGGTTGTAGGCGCAGAACTCATGATTTCCTCGTTTGTGTTGCCAATTCAAATCAATCTTGCAAAAACAAAATTAATGAAACTTTACTTGCATTTGAACATCATACAGCATTCCAGCGAACTTTGCAAGATATCTTTCAGAACGAGTGACTTTTGTCACCCTGTGTCAGGCCAGCTGCCGGACCCGCGGGTACCGTACTGCCACGAATATGCCGTAAGCAAGCGATATGGCG
The DNA here is from genome assembly GCA_963809585.1 of uncultured Chloroflexia bacterium. GTDB lineage: Bacteria > Chloroflexota > Anaerolineae > Anaerolineales > Villigracilaceae > JACPVF01. Next base: position 124,831 of record CAWEKL010000009.1, read on the forward strand.
CCTCCCAATCCAATGGAGAGCGGGGCACTCAGCCAGTCCGCGCCGAAGCCAGCCTGCAGGCCGCCCACGTGCGTCATCCCGCCGGAAACCAGCGAGTAGAGGCTCATGACCCGGCCTCGCAGCTCGTCCGGGGCGTTGAGCTGCAGCAAGGTGTTCGCCATTGCGTTCTGGAAAACATGGCTTAAGCCTACGAATAACATGATGATGAGAGAAAAGGAGAGTGATCTTGAGCCTGCAAAGAGTAGCAGGAAAGCCGGGAAGGCCAGGTTGCCGAGCGTGAGCATCTTCCCGCGTGGGGCTTTTTCAGGCAGGGAGGCGACCAGCAGGGCGCCGATGATGGCCCCCGCTCCGACTCCGGAGAGCAGCAAGCCTAGGGGTAATGCTTCCGGGGCGCGGCAGCGCAGGAAGGGAAAGGCCCCACCGCAAAGGGCGGCGATCAAAGGGGCAGCGCTTTCCTTCAAGGTCACGTTCGCGAAGACTGGCATCAATGTCTGGTAAGGCCGCGAAAGGAAAGAACTGACTGCCACCAGGCTCATCAGCACCAGAAGCGCCTGCTGGCTGAACACAAAGCGCAGCCCCTCCAGCATGTGTGCGGCTATCGGAACATCGGGCTGCCTGGCGGAGGCAGCAGGCGTGGACTCATGCATGAGCAGCAGGCTGATAATGACCGCCAGAAAGCTTATTGCGTTCAGGAAGAATGCGGGTGCCTCGCCAAGCATAGCTACCACCACGCCGGCCAGTGCCGGACCCAGCGTGCGCGCCGCGTTGTGGATGGCGGAATTCAACCCAATGGCGCTGGTCAGGTCTTCCCGGCCCTCAACCATCTCCACTACGTAGGATTGCCGCGCCGGCATGTCTACTGCTTTGAACGCGCCGAGCAGAAAGGCCATCAGGTAGATCTGCCATATGCGAACGCCGCCGGATTGGATCAGTATTCCCAGCACGATTGCCTGCACCATCATCAGCGTCTGGGTAAGGATGAGCAGCCTGCGTTTGGGGAAGCGGTCGGATAGGGAGCCGCCCCACAGCGCGAAAGGCACCAGCGGGATGACTCCCATGAAACTAACGATCCCCAGCGCAGTAGCCGAGCCGGTCAGCCGGTAGACAAGTACCTGCTGGGCCATGGTCTGCATCCAAGTGCCGATCAACGAGAGACCTTGTCCGAAGAACCAGAGCTGGTAGTTGCGGTGACTGAGGGCACGGAAAGTAATTGCGAGGGAAGTTTTTCCTCGCAGAGCGGTACGTGCCGGGGCACCAGGCAGCGGCTTCATGAAGGAAGGTTCACCCCTCTGAAAGCAATCGAGCTGTTTCCGGTGCAGCCCATAAAGCCGCGCCGGTGGTATCCACCACCAGATCGCACACCATCATCTGCGGCCGGTAGGCGATCTCTGCCATGATGAACTGGTCCTTGAAGAACCGGTTGCGGAAATAGGTCGGCTCGTACTTCTTGCGGTAATCAATATCCCGTTTCCACTTGCGCTTGAGACGCACGGGATCATCGGTCAGATACACCACCTTGATGTCAATGAGTTGGGCTACATCTTCGATCAGGAAGGGGAAATTGCCTTCGATGAAGATGATATCCGCCGCTTCGATCTCGATGGGAACTCCGTCCGGCTTGAGATTGCCCTGCAAGTCATGGCTGGAGGTGGCATACACAAAGTCATAGCGCGGGATCGAGACAGGCTTCCCTTGCAGCAGATCTTCCAGGCTGTGCTTGAAAAGTTCAAAGTGCAGGGCTTCCTTGCCCTGTGTAAAGATCCCCTTTTCCTCACGATATTCCCGGTCGGTCAGGAAATTGTCCAGCTCCAGGGAGGTGGTTTTACGATTTCCAGATTCAAAAGCGATGCGCAGTCGTTCGACGATCTCCGTCTTGCCTGCCGCGGTAGGCCCGGCGATCGCCAGCAGCACCGGCGTGCCATGAAGCTCGATCAGTTTCTGCACGCTCTGGATGAAAAGCGTGTCCACCTCCGCATTGGCTTCCTTGAAAGCCTTGTACCCGACATCCTGGCAGGTCTCGAAATGCTTCTGCCTTTGGTCGAATTGCCTGAAAGGCCTTCCGCCCAGGTGCGCCAGCACCGGCTCGGTGAAGTAATCCGTGCGATGCAAGAAGAAAAACCCGCGCAGATCGAAATAAAAATGCCGGTTCACCCAATCCACCGGGTAGTCCCCGCAGACCAGCCCGGCGAACAGCATCCGGCTCAGCTCGACGATCTGGTTGTCCAGGATGATGCGCTCACCATTCCGCGGCTTGATCTGGAGGCTGTCATAGAATGCGCGGCTCTTCACCTGCGCTTCAATAGCCTGCATCGGAGCAGGCCTGACCGACGCCCAGCCCGCTTCGGGAAGCAGATTGTGCAGCCCGTAACGGAATTCATAGAGCTCCAGGTCTCTTACAACCGGGCAGACCTGCTTCATGACTTCGAAGATTCGCAGGGAGAAATCATCGTTGTTGTTCATATTCAAGCCTCTAGGCGCCGTATTTGGCAAGACGGCCTGCATTGGCCAGGATGTGACGGATCACGTGAGTGGCTGGGATGATCCCCAGGCTGCCGCGCGCACAAGTGCGTTCCCCAAACTCCTCCAGCCCGTCCGGACGGACTGTGAGGCGCATGGATCAACAGCGGGACAGGATGCCAGGAGTGCGACTTGAGCACCGCTGGCGATGAATGGTCGCCGCCGATCACCAGCACATCCGGCTGGAGGGCCAGGATGCGCGGCAGCAATGCATCCACTTCCTCAATGGCGCGCACTTTCCCCTCGAAATCCCCATTTTCGCCGCAGGTGTCAGTCTTCTTGACATGCATGTAGAAGAAGTCATATTCGTTCCAGCACCGCTCCAGCGCAGAGACCTCATCTGCGATGGTTTGGCCATGCACGTCCAGCACTTCCATGCCGGCCAGCCGGGCCACGCCGCGGTACATGCCGTTGATCGCCACGGCCGCTGCATGCAATCCAAATAATTCCGGATAGGTGGGAATGCGCGGCAGCCTGGCAAAGCCGCGCAGCATGATCATGTTGGCCGGTGATCGCGAGGTCAGCAGCGTGCGAGCCTGCTGGATGAATTGATTTAAGATCTCGGCGGTGTGATGCGCCTCCGGCGTCAGTGCCAGTACGGGGAGCGGCGCTTGCCCGGTCTTGAGCGGATCGGTCTCCGAGAGTGCATCACTCAGACCAGGGCCGCGCAAGACGAAGGCAAAGCGGTGCTCCTTGACCGGCTCGATGAAGAATTCCACTCCATCCATCCGGATGGAGCGCAAAACCTCTGCAAGCTCGCATGCGGCCTCAGTGGGGAGGCGTCCTGCGCGGCGATCGGTGATAACGCCCTGCGCGTCCAGCGTGCAGAAATTGCCGCGCGCCGCCACGTCCTGCGGGCCAAGCTCAAAGTCCACCCCCAGCGCCTCCAGCGCGCCGCGCCCGATCTCGTACTGGATGGGGTCATAACCGAAGATGGCAAGATGGCCCGGCCCGCTGCCCACCGTGATCCCTGGCCCGGCGGGCTGGGTCAGCCCCAGTAAGGATTTCTGCGCCAGTGCATTGAGGTTGGGCTTGCGGGCCGTTTCCAGCTCTGTGCAGCCGCCGGGTTCGAGAGGCAGCCCGCCCAGCCCGTCAAGGATGAGCAGGATGATCTTTGTCTCAGCCGGAATGATCAGGTTGTGAGGAAATTGTGTATCCACTTCGGTTCCACCTGCGGTTCAGGAGGCCAGTTGGAAATGGCGGCCTTCGCCCAGCACGAGCGCTTCAAATGCCCGCCGGATTTTTTCATAATTGCCATCGCGGTCCAGTGCGATGCCGCGCCCGATGCCTGTGACCACCTGTCCCAGCCCGATCTCCGCCATTTGCCCCTCCAGCTTTTCCAGCAGAGCGGGCGCGCTGCCCGGCTCGGTGCTGCGCCCATCGAAGATCATATGCAAGTACACCTCCTGAAGCCCTTCCTTCTTCGCCATGCGCAGGAGCGCCAGCGGGTATTCGATGGAACCATGCGAGCTTTTCTCGCTGAGCAGACCGATCAGGTGCAGACGTGTGTGATTTTCACGCGCATGACCCATCAGGCGCAGAAAAACATCGTTCGATCCAAAGGTTCCATCCTGCATTGCCTTTTCCAGACGGATGTCATCCTGTAGCACGACGCGGCCTGCACCCAGGTTCATATGTCCGGCTTCCGAGTTGCCGCTCTTGCCCGGCTGGAGTCCCACCGCTGGCCCTGCGGCCTGCAAGGAGGAATGTGGATGTTTGCAGATCAGGCGATCCCAGACTGGAGTGCGTGCCAGGAATATGGGGTTGCCCTCGTCAGGGCGGCCGATGCCCCACCCATCGAGGATGAGCAGCAGCACGCGGCGCTTTCCATCCCAGTTGTGCCCGGGAGTTAACGTCCCACCGCTCATCGCTGCGGGTTTCTCCACGCCCAGCGCCTCTAGGATGGTCGGAGCCACATCCGCCAGACATCCATCGAGAAGGGTCCTCACCGGCTCGGAACGCGGGTCCACCACAATGAACTCCACCGGGTTGGTCGTGTGCGAAACATGCGCTGCGCCGTGCGCGTTCTTCATTTCCTCCAGATTGCCATGATCGGCCGTGATGAACACTACGTATTCCTGCGAGAGAGCGGCTTCCACCACGTGACCCAGATGATGGTCCACGATCGATGCGCATTTCAGTTTTGCCGCGTTGTTGGAGGTGTGGCCGATCACATCGCCATTGGCAAAATTGGCGACGATCAGCTCAAATCCATCTGCAACCCCCTGCATGACCTGGCTGGCTACTTCAGCCAGACTGAGCTGAGGCACCTGATCGAAAGAGATTCCACGCGGGGAGGGGATGCGGATGTCTTCCTCGCCTTCGAATGGTTGGCTGCGTCCCCCATTGAAGAAGAAGGTTACATGCGCAAACTTCTCAGACTCGGCAATGTGCAGCTGCCGGAGCCCAGCTTGCGCGGCCGTTTCCGCCAGGGTGCCTTCCAAACGGCTGGGAGCAAAAGCCACCGGCAGGTCCTTGAACTTCTCATGGTAAAGGGTCAGGATGGCGAACTGCAATTGATCCAAGAGGCGGGCGTGAAAAGTACTCGAAGTCCGTCAGCGTGAAGGCTTCGGTTAATTCCGCTTCGCGCTCGCCGCGCCGGCAGCAAAAAACAACCGCGTCCCCGTTTCGGATGCGTCCAATTGGCTGGTCCTGCCCGTCGGTTGCGATGAGAGGTTCCAGCGAATAGTCCGTTTCTCCTTCCGTGTAAAGCCTTTGAACGGCTTTGCCGAGGGCAAGCGCGCCAGACGTCAACTGGCCTGTAAGCATGATCGCCTCCTATGAGTCCCCGGGGATTTTCCCATCCTCCAAAGGCTGCATTGCACGAGCAGGAAAAACATCCAGCAATTGCTTGAATTCGTGGATGATCAGATCAGGGCGGTTTTCTTCGGTAATTTCCTGTTCCGCCAGTTCTTCGGGCGAGATCATGATAATGACCATTCCGAATCCGGCCAGGCGGGTACCGGTTACATCCCGCTTCAGGTTGTCGGCTACATAAACGCAATGCGCAGGTTCCACGCCAGCCCGGCGGGCGGCTTCCAGGTAAAGAGCCGGGTCAGGCTTGCGTTTCCCAAAGACGGAGGAGAGCACCACGGATTTAAAATATTTGGCGAAGTCATCGGCTTCCAGCCAGTCCCCAATCTCCCGGGAGGTAATGACATTGCTGATGATGCCCAGGATGTAGCCCCGTCTCTCCAATTCCTCCACTACTTCCCGCCCGTTTTCTACCACTACGCGACGCCCCATGGACTGGCGGAATTGGAAGGTCAGCTCGGTACCCAGGGGGCCAATTTTCTCCGCTGGAAAATCTGGAGCCAGCCAGCGCGTCCATAATTCAGACTCGGGCGCCTCGGTCAGATTATCAAAAGCCCATTTGCGATATTCCTTGTAGCGCGCGTTAACCTTTTCGCAGAAAGCTTCAGGTTCTTCTTTCGTCCCCACCAGTGCAGCCATGGAACGGCGGGCGGCGGCCATATGCTCCTCATCCTTGATCAGGATGCGCAGGGTGTTGCCCAGATCCAGGAAGATGGCTTGGATGTCCTGTGTCATGAGTTCCCCCTCACCGCGGCGGAAAGATATCCAGCAGATCGCGCGTTTCGCGGATGGTGTAATCCGGTTTTGGAAATTCCCGGTCGGGAGGTTCCTTGGCCAGCGTAGCCGGTTCAAGAAAGAGGATCATGAGCCCGAACCCGGCTGCACGCGTGCCTTCCACATCTCGGACAGGATTATCGCCCACGTACGCGCAGCGCACCGGTTCCACACCTGCCCGGCGTGCAGCCTCCCAGTAGATTTCGGGGTCAGGCTTGCGCAGTGCTACTTTCGATGAGAGCACGACGGCTTTGAAATAATTCGTTACACCGTCGGCCTCCATCCAATCCGGGATCTCGGTCTCGGTAATGGTGTTGGCGATTATGCCCAGGATGTACCCGCGGCGGTCCAACTCCAGGATAGTCTCCTTGGCGTCGGGACGCGGAATGCGCCGGCCATCATGGTCCCGCCACAGGCGCGTCAGCCTTCCTGCAAGCGGACCGATCCGTTCCGCGGGGCAGTCCGGCAGCAGCCACTGGGTCCATAGTTCTCTTTCAGAGGCTTCTCTTAAGGAAGCTTTGGATTGTTTTCGGTAGGCCTTCCAGCGGGTTTCCAGGCCTTCAAAGAAAACATTTTCCGGTTCGCCTGTTCCCGCCAGCGCCATCAGGTCTTTTTTCGCCTGGGCCATGAACGGCGGGTCTTCAACGACAACCCGCAGGGTATTGCCTATATCCAGGAAGATGGCTTCGATATTGTGGCCCATGATCAATCCTTCATTTTTTAGAATTATGAAAATTTACTTTCATTTGCACATAATACGACATTTTCAATAATTTTGCAAGTAATCTTTCAAAAAGGTTGACAAGCGGGATAGTGATTGTGTAAACTATGTATAGGATTGCACACGTGTGCAATAAAGACCATATGCCAGTAACCGTGAAAGACATTGCTCAGAAGGCCGGTGTTTCCCACTCCACCGTTTCCCGCGCCTTGAACAATAGTTCCCTGATCTCGGAGGAAGTCTCCGGTCGCATCCGGCGCCTGGCCTTCGAAATGGGTTATTTTCCCTCCGCGGCTGCGCGCACCCTCAAGACCCGCCGCTCCCTCGTGCTGGGAGTGATCCTCACCAGCCTGGATGACCCGTTCTTCAGCGAGATCCTGCAGGGCATCGAGGATGGCATTCAGGGCAGTGGTTACAGCCTCTTCATCGCGGCTGCGCATGGCGATCCCGACCGTGAGCGCGGCATCGTGCAGGCGATGGTCGAGCGCAGCGCGGATGGGGTCATCATTTGCTCGCCTTCTTTCGGGGAAGAGCAAAGCGGGCAGCTGCTCCAGTATGGCGCGCCGATCGTTGTGATCAACAACCAGGCCATGGAGGATTTTCGTTTTTCGATCTACCATGACGATGTGGATGGCAGCCGCCAGGTCACCCGCCACCTGATCGATCTTGGCCACTCGCGCATTGCCTACCTCGGCAACTCGCTTTCCGGGCGCAGCAACCAGGACCGGTTGTTCGGCTTTCGCCAGGAGATGAAGGCTGCCGGGCTGCGCATCCCGGAGGATTTCATCCATCAGCTTCCCGGCGGAGGCCCCGCCGCCGGGGCTCATGCGGTGGATTATTTTATGGGATTGGCGGAACATCCCACCGCCTTCGTTTGCTATAACGATATGCTGGCGATCGGTCTCCTCAAAGGTCTTCAGCGCGCAGGTGTTCAGGTCCCGGAGCAGGTCTCTGTCGCCGGCTTCGATAATGTCATCTTCTCCGCCTATACCAACCCGCCCCTGACCACCTTCGATCAACCCAAGCGCTTCATCGGTGCAGAAGCCTCCCGCTTGATGCTCGACCTGCTGAACGGCAGCGGAGCCGCCAAGGATCCCGGCCAGTCCAATGTGCGCATCCTCAAAGGCCGGCTGCTGGTGCGCGGGTCGACCGCCGCGGTCCATTCATGACCAGGAGCAATATGCAAGTTCATCACTCCATTCTGTCCTCATTGCGGCTTGAACCCCTGCCTCGCTCCATCCAGATGGAACAGGATGCGATCTATGCGCTGGCCCGCGGGGATGCAGGTACTCTAAATCTGTTGATCGCTGCCCCAAACGGGTCACAGGCTCTGGCGGCCTTTCACGGGGAATGTACCGAGATCATGGAACGAACGGTCTTGCTCGGACCCCTCGATGCGCATAACGCCGCCGCGCTGAGGGCGCGCTTCGACTGGCTCCGGCCGCGCCCCCTGGGGCTGGCGACATCCGCTGGCATGGGTGACCGGCTGGGGTTGGCTACGCCCGGCCATGTGCAGGCGCTGCGCGCTGTGGGAGGCGGGATCGCCCCCATTTTCGCCCAGCAGTCCGCGCGGGAGATGGGCCGCACCCGGCGCACCCCGCAGCAGGTAATGGATGACGCCACCTGGGGAATCTTCTCCGAAGGCTGGACCCTGGGCGTGGGCGCGGACGCCGACCACATGAAGACGACTGCAGACCTGGATGACTGCCTGGCGGCCGGCTTCACCTTCTTCACCATTGACCCGGGTGCGTACGTGGATGACCGTGCTGCCCTCGCCAGCCTTGGCGAATTGCGCGAGCTTGGCAAGCGCACTTCCCGATGAGATAACCCCTTCTGCTTCCGGACTTCTTGACCGGAGCTTCCACATTGAAGGACTCAATCTGACCTTTGATGAGGTCACCCTGCTGCGCGCCGCAGTCAAGTATGGGCGGGCAGTGGCTCACGTGGCGGCGATGTACCGCCACCTGTCTGCGAAGGCCGCTCGCGCGGCCCTTTGAGCTTGAAGTCTCCGTGGATGAGACCGATCAGCCGACCACACATGCCGAGCATGTCTACATAGCCAGCGAGCTGAAGCGCCTGGGGGTGGAATGGGTAAGCCTGGCGCCGCGTTTTGTGGGACGGTTTGAAAAGGGCGTGGATTATATCGGGGACCTGCAGGCTTTCCATCAGGATGTCAACGGTCATGCCGCCATCGCCCGTGCTCTCGGCCCCTATAAGCTGAGCATTCATTCTGGCTCGGACAAGTTCAGCATCTATCCCATCATCATGGAAGCAACGCGCGGTCTGGTGCATCTCAAGACGGCCGGGACCAGTTACCTGGAGGCGCTTCGCACCGCAGCCGCGTTGGATCTGGACCTGTTTCCGTGAGGTCTATGCCTTCGCCCGGGAGCGATACCCGGCCGATCGAGCCAGCTACCACGTCTCGGCGGAGCTCGATCGCGCCCCGGAGCCCGGTGATGTAACGGATTGGCCCGCCTTGCTGGACCAGTTCGACGCGCGCGAAATTCTGCATGTCACATTCGGTTCGGTTCTCACCGCGGAATCCCAGGATGGGAGCCCGCTCTTTCATGAGCGCCTCATGAAACTGCTTCATCTCCATCCCCAGGCGTATGCGGAAAACCTCAAAAGGCACTTCGTCCGTCACCTTCGCCCGTTCGCGAAGGAGGCTTAGGTTATGAACCTTCAAATGCTTTCCGACCTGTATAACCTTTCAGGAAAAACAGCGGTCATCACTGGTGGAGGGGGAGTCCTGGGAGGTGCATTGGCGCGCGCACTGGCAGGCTGCAATGCCACTGTCGCCATCCTGGACCTCAACGAGGAATGTGCCAGGCAGGCAGCCGTGGAAATTAACTCCGAAAAAAGGGGTCCTGCAATGGGAGTTTGCGCGGATGTATTGTCGCGCGAAAGCTTGCTTCAGGCTGCGGAACAGGTTTTATCACGCTTCGGCCCCGCGGATATTCTGATCAACGCCGCTGGAGGTAACCACCCTTCCGCTACTACCACTGCCGATGTCTCCTTCTTCGATCTGCCGGTTGATGCGCTGCGGATCGTCAGTGACTTGAACCTGCTGGGAACGATCCTGCCCTGTCAGGTGTTCGGGCAAGACATGGCAAAGCGCGGTGAAGGCAGCATCCTGAATATTTCCTCCATGAATGCCTCGCGCCCGCTTACGCGTATCCCGGCTTACTCTGCCGCCAAGGCAGCGGTTAGCAACTTCACCATGTGGCTGGCGGTGCATATGGCGCAGAACTACTCGCCCCGCATCCGTGTGAATGCCATCGCGCCGGGCTTTTTCCTGACGGAACAGAACCGTTATTTATTGACGGACAAACAAACGGGAGAACTCACCTCGCGCGGCCGGGCCATCCTGGCACATACCCCCATGAATCGTTTTGGAACCCCCGAGGACCTGCAAGGCGCGGCCCTATGGCTGCTCTCCCCTGCGGCATCCTTTGTGACCGGTGTCGTTCTGCCCATCGATGGCGGCTTCTCAGCCTTCAGCGGCGTGTAAAGCGGAACAGATATGATCCTCTCCCAGGCCATCTCTCCCGCCGGACAGCTCCTCTCAATGGATGCGATCACCGCAGCTCTTCAGCAGGGTCTGGGCGGGAAGTTCACAGGCCAGCGCGTTCTCGTACTGATCCCAGATCATACACGTTCGCTGCCCTTGCCCTTCCTGTTCCGCGCGTTGGTGGATATCCTGCGGGATGTGAAGCAGTTGGATTTCATGGTGGCACTGGGTACTCATCCGCCTCTGAGCGAGGAAAGCCTGAACCGGCTGGTGGGTATCACTCCTGAAGAAAGGGCCTCGGCCTTTTCTCATGTCGGACTGTTGAATCACACCTGGGACCAACCTTCCACACTGCAGGTTATCGGCCGCATGGAAGAGGATGAGATCCGGCAGATCGCCGGCGCATCCTGGCACGAATCGCTGCCGCGCGCGGTGGATATCCGGATCAACCGGGCCGCCCTCGAATGCGATCACATCCTGATCCTGGGACCGACCTACCCGCACGAGGTCGTGGGTTTTTCGGGAGGCTTCAAGTATCTCTTCCCGGGTATCTCGGGCTCGGAGATGATCAACGCTACGCACTGGCTGGGTGCGTTATCCGGCGTGGTCGGTACGATCGGCCGCAAGGAAACGCCGGTGCGTGCCATGATCCACGCGGCCGCGAGCCGCCTCTCCACGCCCGTCACACTGGCCGCGCTGATTGTGGAAAATCACGAATTGAGCGGGTTGTTCATCGGTGATCCTCTCGCTGCCTGGAGCGAAGCAGCCGATCTTTCCGCAGAGCGCCATATCCGCTGGTCAGATTCGCCCTATCAGAGAGTCCTTTCCTGCGCACCGCCCATGTACGATGAACTGTGGACCGCCGCCAAGGCCATGTATAAACTGGAGCCGGCTGTCGCCAAAGGCGGTGAGGTCATCATCTACGCGCCTCATCTGAAGGAGGTCAGCCTTGTGCACGGGAAATATATTTATGAGATCGGCTACCATATCCTGCCTTATTTCCTCCAGGATTGGGAGCATTTCAGGCATATCCCGTTGGGGGTGTTGGCGCACAGCACCCACTTGCGAGGCTCGGGCGTGATGGAAAACGGCATCGAGAAACCCAACGTGCGCGTAACCCTTGCCAGCCGTATCCCTGCGGAAGACTGCGCGCGCCTGGGGCTGGGTTACCTCGACCCTGCGGATATTGACCCCGAGGAATGGGAGCAGCGCGAGAGCGAGGGCATCCTGATGGTGCCGCGCGCCGGCGAGCTGCTCTACCGCTTGCGGTCCATGTGAACTGTTTCCACTGGTGATGAAATGTCAAGAAAGGAACTCAATGAAGTACGGTCTCAACATTCAACCCGCTGGACAGCTCGATTTCGTTTCGCTGGGCGCGCTGGTCCACCGCTTTGACCCTGGCATCATCCCCTTCCGTAAAGCGACGGAGTGCAAGATCCATGTGAGCGGCGGCGAGTTCAACTGTGCCGCCAACCTGGCCGATTGCTTCCAGATGAAAACCGGCATTGTCAGCGCTCTCGTGGATTACCCCATCGGCGAGCTGATCGCCGAGCGGGTGCGATCGATGGGCGTGCGGCCCTTCTATAAACGCTTCAAGCATAACGGTGTGAACGGGCCGAACATGGCTGTGGTTTACAGTGACCAGGGCCTGGGTGTGCGCGCGCCGGTGGTGTTTTACAACCGCGCCAATGAGGCCGCCGCGCAGCTCAAGCCCGGTGATTTCGATTGGGCTTCCATCTTTGAGGGGGGTGTCCGCTGGTTCCACAGCGGCGGCATCTTTGCCGCGCTCTCCGAAACGACCGGACCGCTCATCATGGAGGGTATGCAGGCTGCCAGGGCTTTGGGCGCGGTGACATCCTTCGACTTGAACTATCGCGCCAAGCTCTGGAACATCTGGGGCGGACCGGAGCGCGCCCAGAGCATCGTGCGTGGCATCGTGGAAAACGTGGATGTATTGGTGGGCAACGAGGAGGACCTCCAGCTGGGGCTTGGCATCCCCGGACCCGAGGTGGCATCCCACTCCAAACTGGATCCGGCGGCTTTTTTGGGCATGATCGACCGGGTGCTGGAGAAATATCCGCATATCAAGGTGATCGCCACCACCCTGCGCGAGGTCCGCTCGACCAATCAGCATTGCTGGGGTGCTGTGGCCTGGATCAACGGGCAAGCTTTTGTTTCTCCAACGTGCGATCTGAACGTGTACGACCGGGTGGGTGGCGGGGATGGTTTTGCCTCGGGATTCTTCTACGGTCTTTTATCGGGTGCAGCCGAACAGGATGCCGTGAATCTTGGCTGGGCGCATGGAGCGCTATTAACCACCTTTCCGGGAGATACCACCATGGCGACTCTCGAGCAGGTCATCGCGTTTGCACAGGGCGGTTCCGCCCGCATTCAGAGGTAATAGGTGTGAGCTTTAGGTGACTAAAAATGAAATTTCTTCGGTTCTAATGCACACGTGTGCATAAATTGTAATAAGGAGAATGAAATGGAAAAGATGAAGGCTCTTGTTTTCAAAGACGTTGGCAAACTCGTTTTGGAAGACCGCCCCATTCCCCATGTCAAGGACCCCGATGATGTGCTGCTCAAGGTCAGGAATGTCGGCATCTGTGGCAGCGATGTCAAGATCCTGGAGGGCAAGCACCACTTCAAGCCGGATACCGTTCTGGGCCATGAGTTCTGCGGCGAGGTTGTGGAGATCGGCTCCCACGTCCATCACCTCAAGATCGGCGACCGGGTGGCGATCGACAATAACATACGCTGCGGGTTCTGCTCCTTCTGCCGCATGGGGCTGACCAGTCAATGCGTGGATATCAAGACCAGCGCCCTTGGGGTGATGCGCGACGGCGGCTATGCGGAGTACTGCCTGGTCCCTGAAAAACAGTGTTTCGTCCTGCCGGATGAGATTGACGACATTCTGGGCACGCAGGTGGAAACCCTCGCCACGGTGGTCAATGGCATGAATACCCTGCTCATGCTGCCCTATGACTATGTGATGATCCTGGGTTTCGGCCCCATTGGCTATCTGTTCGCTCAGATGGCCAGGAATATCGCTGCCAAGGTGGCTGTCACCGAGATCGATCCCTTCCGAATTTCCATCGCCAAGCAATGCGGGTTGACGGTTTGGAATCCCAACGAAGAGGATGTGGTCAAGAACATCACCGACTTCACTTACGGACGCAAGGCTGACATCGTCATCGAGGCCACGGGAAATGCCCTCTGGCAGGCGCTCCAATGCGTGACCCCCGGTGGAAAGGTGCTTCCCTTTGGCATGGACTCCTCCGTCCAGGCCACCATCGTCCCGAACGAGATCACCCGCTGGGCTACCAAGATCCTGGGGCTATACCTGGGCCAGAACACGATGGTCCCCTCCATCCGCATTTTCCAGGAAAACCGGCTCAATATGGGGCCTTTCTTCACCAAGCGCATCCCGCTCGAACAGGGCTTGAGCGCATTCGACTGCCTGGGTCTGGATGTCCCGACACTGACCCACCATCCCAAAGGCGCCATGAAGATCGTTATGGATGTGTGCTAGAGACCGCTTCCTCGCGCCTGCCTCTCTCCATTAGGGGAAGGGCAGGGGTGAGGACGGGAAGGAATCCTATGACTAGAAAAGTCAACGTAGCTGTGGTCGGAACTGGACGCATGGGCAGCGTGCATGTGCGAAACGTGGCTCACCAGATTCCGGAGGCTAATCTTGTAGCCGTTTGTGATCTTCGTCTGGAAGTCGCTCAAGAAATCGCTGCCGAATGCGGGGTAGCGCGTGTCGTTCGCGATTTTCATGCCCTGCTTTCTGATCCCGAGATCGAGGCAATTCTCTGCACGGCCAGCACGGATGCCCATGCCATGATCGTCAAGGATTGTGCCGCGGCAGGAAAGCATATTTTCTGCGAGAAACCACTCACTCCCGACCTGAAGACCATCGATGAAGTGATGGATGCCGTCCAGAAGGCAGGCGTCAAGCTGCAGGTCGGCTTTAACCGTCGATTCGATAAGAGCTTCCGCCGCGTACGCGAGATCGTCCATTCCGGTGAGATCGGCCGCCCGGTTGTCCTGCGCATCACCAATCGCGACCCGGGTGTCCCTGCCATGGAGTTCATGCGCCTCTCCGGCGGCATGTTCCTGGACATGTCCATCCACGATTTTGACATGGCCCGCTTTCAGCTGGGTGAGGTGGAGGAAGTCTTCGCCATGGGTGCTCTGCTCTGCTCGCCCGAGCTCAAGGAGACCAATGACATCGATACGGGCGTCATCTCCCTGCGCTTCGCTGACGGCACTATGGGCGCCATCGATAACAGCCGCAATTCTGTCTTCGGCTATGACCAGCGCCTGGAGGTCTTCTGTTCGGACGGTGTCGCCATGGCCGAAAACATCCCCGAGACCACCATCCAGAAAGGCAACCGCGAAGGCTTCCACTCCGCCCGCCTGGAACATTTCTTCATGCAGCGCTTTGCTACCTGCTACGTGGATGAGGTCCGCCAGTTCATTGAGGCTGTCCGTGATGACAAGCCGACGCCCACCACCGGATACGATGGCCGCATGGCCGTGGTGCTTGCCATGGCAGCCAACAAGTCCATGCAGGAGAACCGCCCGGTCAAGGTGAGCGAGATCGGCTAGGCTTCCATTATGTTCAAGGACGTGCACATCCCCTCGGAAGAGGAATACCTGAACTGCATCCGCTGCGGGTTGTGCCTGTCCGTTTGCCCTACCTATCGCGAATCCCTGAGCGAAACCTCTTCGCCGCGTGGGCGCGTAGCACTGGCCCGCATGGACCTGGAGTGCTGCCTGGCTTCCAGCCCGAACCTTGCCGAGCAGATGGATGCGTGCTTCACCTGCATGGCCTGCGATGAGATTTGCCCCGTGGGTATTCACCCGGCGGAATTGGTTTTGCACATGCGCCGCAGACGGGAGGAACTCCACCCATCTCGCTGGAAGCAGTCGCTTTTTGGCGGATGGGTGGCCCGGCCTCGGCGGCTGGAGCTGGGGACCTTGCCCTTGCGGCTTTATGAATCCCTTCGGTTGCGGAGGCTGGTTTCACGCTCTTAAATTGAACCGCCTTCTGCCTGCCAGGCTGCGCGACCTGGAAGCCATGCTGCCGCCTCTTCCTCCTCGCCCGCTCCGGCCGCGCCTTCCCGAAGTCAGTCTTGCTTTGGGTACGCGACGCCACCATGTAGCCTTCTTTCTGGGCTGCGCGCAGAGCCTGCTCTTTGCCTCCCAGAGTGAGGCGACCGTACGGGTCCTGACGCGCAACGGCTGCACCGTCATCACTCCGCGCGAAACGGTGTGCTGCGGGATGCCCGCTGCAGGTTACGGGCGAATGGACCTGGCGCAGGAGCAGGCGCGCCGGAACATCGCCCTTTTCGAAAAGCACCCGCGCACCGATCATCGTCACTGACTGCGCCACCTGCGGCTCCATGCTCAAGGATTACGGCCGCATCCTGGAGGATGATCCTCAATGGGCGGCGAGGGCAGCCGCATTCAGCACGAAGGTGCGCGATATCAGCGAGTTCCTGGCCTCCATCCCGCTGGAAAAACCGCCGGGCGCATTCCAGCCCGGGTCACCTATCATGATCCGTGTCACCTGCGCCGCGGCTCAGGGGGTGTGGAAACAACCCCGGCAGCTGCTTGGCATGATCGACGGGTTGAAATTCGTGGAGCTGCCCGAAGCCGATTGGTGCTGCGGCTCGGCAGGCAGCCAGCTCATCACGCATTATGAGACTTCCCGCGCGGTGCTGGAGCGCAAGATGAACAACCTGGCAGGTACCAGTGCGGAAGTGATCGCCTCCGGCTGCCCTGGCTGCCAGATGCAGATAACGCGGCGTCCGCAGCGCGGACTGAAAGTCCAGGTGGTGCACCCCGTGGAACTGCTCGACCAGGCTATGGAGGTGGAGACTTATGAGCACGGCACTTCGCCAGTCTGCGTCGATCCCCCTCGGCTGATCGATGAACTGGAAAGACAGATAGGCCGCGCCAATGTCCTGCATACACCCTGAGGACCTGGCGGTCTACAGTTACGATGGCACGTTTGAAGAAGCCCGCCCGGACCTGGTGGTGCTTCCCGAAACCACGGAACAGGTCAGCCAGGTCGTGAAGCTGGCGGCCTCGCGAGCGCATTCCGGTGGTGACGCGCGGCATGGCCTCCGGTCTGACTGCTGCCAGCGTCCCCTTCCTCGGCGGCATCAGCCTTTCGATGACGCGCATGAACCGCATCCTGGAGATCGATGAAGCCAATGCCACCGCCCGTGTGGAGGCCGGGGTCGTCACTGCTGACCTGCAAAGCGCGGTGGAAAAGCGCGGCCTGTTCTATCCCCCCGACCCATCCAGCCTGCGGCACTCCACGATGGGCGGAAATATCGCCTGCAATGCCGGCGGACCCCGCTGCCTGAAATACGGCGTGACCGGCGATTATGTGCTGGGGCTTACCGTTGTTCTGGCGGATGGTGAGGTGCTGCACACCGGCGGCAAGCTGATCAAGGACGTGGTCGGCTACGACCTGAACGCCCTCTTTACCGGCTCGGAAGGCACACTGGGCATCATCACCGAAGCTCTGCTGCGCCTGATTGCAAAACCCCGCTTCGCCTGCACGGCCCTGGTCGAATTCCCCCGACTGGAAGATGCCTCGCGCACGGTCAATGCCATCCTCTCCGCCGGCGTTCTGCCCGCTGCGCTGGAGTTGATGGATGAGACCGCCATCGCCTGTATCGAAGAGGCCATGCATCTGGGCCTGCCGCTGGATGTGGAAGCCATTCTGCTGATCGAGACAGATGGAAGCGATGAGCAGGCTGCAAAGAACGAGATCGAGACCGCGGCTGCCATCTGCCGGGAATGCGGCGCGCGCCTCGTCCATCAAGCCGCAGACGAAACGGAACGGGCGCAGCTCTGGAAAGCCCGCCGCTCGGTCTCGCCAGCTCTGGCGCGCAAGGCCCCCAACAAGATCGGCGAGGATATCACCGTGCCGCGCAGCGCCATCCCCGAAGCCATCCGCGGTCTGAAGGATATCAGCGCCAGGTACGGCCTGCCGATCGTCATCTTCGGTCATGCCGGAGATGGCAACCTGCATCCCAATATCCTGTTCGACAAGCGCGACCCCCACCAATGGGAGAAGGTGGAGCAGATGGTCGCAGAGGAATTCGCCCTCTCCCTCGCGCTCGGCGGCACACTCTCCGGCGAGCACGGCGTGGGCGCGCTCAAGCGTCCCTACATGCAGAAAGCCCTGGGCCCGCTCTCGATCCGCGTCCAGAGAAGCATCAAACAAGCACTCGATCCACTCAACATCCTCAATCCGGGCAAGGTTTTGCCCGACCCATCATGATCCATGAAAAGGAGCAATAAAATGTTGGAAAAGATCGCACCCAAAGGTTTTCTTCCCTCAAACCAACCGGACCTGTTCTTCGAGGACAACGCGGTGGGCCGGATGAAAAAGGAGGTCTGGGAAGCCAGTGATGAGCAGATCGATACCATCCTGGAGGAGTATGGCATCCCCTCCCCGGTCGAATGGGGCAAATCGGGTTCGTATATCCAGACCACTACCCGCTGGCAGGTGGAGGCCAACCGGAAAAAGAACGACATCGTCTTCATCCCGGTCGGCTGCACTGAGCTGCACGGACGGCATTTACCCAGCGCCTCGGATACGCTGTATGTCAGCGCCATCTGCGAGGGTGTGCGCCGCTTCACCGCCCAGCGCGGCGCGCCGGTCAACCTGGCGCTGCCGCCGCTCAATTACGGCGGGCATCCTTATCACCATTTGGGCATGCCGGGCACGGTCATCGTTCGCGAGCACGTGGTGCGCGAGATGATGATCGACGTGATGCTCGGTCTGTGGAACGATGGCTTTCGCAAGCAGTTGATCGTCAATAATCACGGTCAGCTCTGGATGCTGGAATCGGCTGTGCAGGAGTTCCAGAAGCGCTACCAGCTCCCCGGCATCTTCCGCGTCATCGACTGGCATCGTGGTGTGCGCGAGTTCTTCCGCCCGGTGGAACGCGGCGGCCAGATGAGCACGAACTTCGTCCATGCCGACGAGTCCGAGACCTCCCTGGGCCTGCTGCTGCATCCGGAAATGGTGGACATGGATTACGCCGTGGATACTGAGGGCAAGGCCTACCTGCCCGAGGGCCATTTCGACAAATCCGTGGACCCCTTCGGGCGGCCCAGCCGCTGGTCGGAGGGCGAAGGTCATTTTGCCATTGAGATCGCGGCCACACCCGAAGGTGTGGTCGGAAAAGCCCGCTCCGGTTCCGCGCAGAAAGCCAAACGCCCGATGGCAGCCATCCTGAAATACCTGACCCTCTGGCACGATGATGTGCTGGAGGCCTTCCCGGCCGGAAGTGTTCCACCAGTCGAGGAAGTGACCCTGCGCACCGAAAAGGACATGGAGCCCTACTTGCGCGAGCCGCTCAGCGAGGGCTGGAAGACCGTCTATGGCATCCCGCGCATCGGCCAGGGTACCGAAGTATAGCGTGCAGTCCAACGAGTAAAAAGGAGAATGAGCATGAAAGGCACAATGCAAGGCGTTACCCTGATCGCGGATTGGGACCCCAAGCCGGGTTTCAAGCTGGGCGCGAAGGATATCGAAGGCCGGCAGACCTACCTGGGCAGCCAGGTATGGCGCCATCCTCGTTTTGAGATCCGCGAATACGACATCCCCACCCCTGGCCCCGAGGAGGTGGTGCTCGAGGTCAAAGCCTGCGGCATCTGCGGCTCGGATGTGCATATGTCTCAGGAGGAAAAGGATGGCTACATCTTCTACCCCGGCCTGACCGGGTTCCCCAGCATTCTGGGACACGAATTTTCCGGTGTGATTGTGGAGGCAGGGAGCAAGGCCCGCAACAAGCGCACGAACAAGCCCTTCAAGGGCGGAGAGCCGGTCACCTCCGAGGAGATGCTGTGGTGCGGTCAGTGCAAGCCCTGCGCCGATGGTCAGCCCAACCACTGCGAACAGTTGAATGAGGTGGGCTTCAATGTCAATGGGGCTTATACCAAATATATGGTGCTGCCCTCCCGCACGGTCTGGAGCCTTGAGTCGCTGCGCCAAAACTATAAGGGCGATGACATCTTCGTCGCCGGCAGCCTGGTCGAGCCAACTGCTGTGGCCTACAACGCCGTCATCGAACGAGGCGGCGGCATTCGTCCCGGAGACCGCGTGGTTGTCCTGGGCGGCGGCCCGGTGGGCATCGCGGCTTGCGCCATCCTGAAGCGCGCCGGTGCCTCCAAGGTGATCATCTCTGAGACTCAGCCCGAGCGCGCCAAAATGGCGCTCGCGTTGGGCGCTGACTATCATATTGACCCCTCTAAAGAAGACTTTGCTGACCGCGTTCTGGAGATCACGGATGGTATGGGCGCCGACATGTTCATGGAGGCCACTGGCCTTCCCGAGCTTGTTTACCCCGGCATCGAGCGCGTCATTTGGGAAGGGCGCACTCTCAACAGCACGGTGGTCGTGACCGCCCGTGCCGAGGCCAAGATGCCTGTCACAGGCGAGGTGCTGCAGGTGCGCCGCGCCCGCATCATCGGCGCGCAGGGCCACTCCGGCCACGGAAATTTCCCGCGGGTCATCGAGTGCATGGCCTCCGGCATGGACATGACCCCCATGAGCACCAAGAAGATCGGCCTGGAGGAACTGCCCGAGAACGTTCTCAAACTGCAGACCGACCGGCGCGAGTGCAAGGTGACCTATATCGCCAATTAATGCCTGAGGAGCAGGTCTTGCGTCGCGCGGGACCTGCCTCTCTTTCCGGAGCCTTGATGAAGTATTCCATCGTCCTGTCCACCCAGGCGGCGCAATTTCAAGCCGCCACCTTCAAGGGTGATCTCGAGTCAAATCTTGCACGTATCGCATCCCTTGGCTATGAGGGCGTCGAGTTGGCCATCCGTGACCCGGCTCTGGTGGACTACGCTGAACTGGATCACCTCACCAGGAAATTCAATCTTCAAGTCCCGGCTATCGGCACCGGCCAGGCCTGGGGGGAAGAGGGGCTTTCCTTCACTGATCCTTCTTCCGATGTTCGCCGCCGCGCCATCGATCGAATTAACAGCCATATTCCGGGGGCGCTGCGTCTGGGCGCGGTCATCATCATCGGGCTGATCCGCGGCCTGGTCAGACCGGGTGTGGAATCGGGGCAGGCCATGAACTGGCTTGTCGAAGCGCTCCAGGAATGCAGCCGTGCCGCGAAGCCATTCGGCCTGCGGCTGGCGCTGGAGCCCATCAATCGATATGAGACCACGCTCATCAACACCTGCGCCGAAGGGCTGACACTAATCGAGCGCGTAGGGGCTGAAAACTTCGGCTTGCTTTTGGATACCTTCCACATGAACATCGAAGAACCGCAAATGGCGGATGCCATCCGCCAATGCGGGGAGCGCATCTTCCACTTCCACGTTGCCGATTCCAACCGCTGGCATCCCGGTGCCGGGCATATTGATTTCTCCACCATTCTGCAAGCATTGCGCGCCACGGGCTACGCCGGCTGGGTGTCCGGGGAATTTCTACCCAGGCCGGATGCTCTGACCGCAGCAGGC
Organism: uncultured Chloroflexia bacterium; assembly: GCA_963809585.1. Taxonomy (GTDB): domain Bacteria; phylum Chloroflexota; class Anaerolineae; order Anaerolineales; family Villigracilaceae; genus JACPVF01. Next base: position 145,683 of record CAWEKL010000009.1, read on the forward strand.
AATAGCATTGCCTATTTAAGGAAAATATAAGTAACTCCATACACTTGGACAATCCATCCAAATAAAATCATAATGCCTGCGCCACTCCCAGCGCAGGCATTATACTTAAGCCCGCCTTCCCGAATATACCCATGGTCCGAAAGAGGAATAACAATGACAGATTTATCGCGAATGAAATGCGTGGCTTGCCGCGGAGGGGAACCGACCCTGACCGAGTCGCAGATTTACCAGTTCTTGCCCCAAGTCCCCAATTGGGAGATCAAAGAAGTGAACGGTGAGAAGCGTTTGGAACGCGTCTTCAAGTTCAAGAATTTCGCCGATGCACTGGCCTTTACAGATCAGGTCGGCGCGATTGCGGAGGCGGAAGACCATCACCCGCGCCTGGTGACGGAATGGGGGCGCGTCACTGTTACCTGGTGGACTCACATCATCCATGGATTGCATATGAATGACTTCATCATGGCTGCCCGGACGGACCAACTGGCCTGACACATCAGGGTTTCCCGCTGCGGCCCTTATTTTCCCACAGGGCGCCCTGTGGAAGATAAATTGTTGACACTCAGTTCTGATTGTGCTAAGGTTATAAAATGAAGCAAGGGATATGCCATCCTGGTTTCCATTGCAAATCCATAACCCGTGCTGCACTCAAATGGCGAGACTGACATTCCTTCCGGATACCATCGAGGAATGTCGGTTTTTTGTTGGATGAAGTTGGAAATTTGTTCATCCTGTCGGGAGGTACACATGAACAACAGATCTCGCGCTAAGAAGCTCGCAAGTACAATTCTGGCTGTGATCGTTCTCGCTGGTACAGTTGGATGCGGCACAGCCGCTCCACGGACCAGTGCCAGTCCCACGGCTGCGGGGACTACCGGAGCCGCCTCAAGCATTACAGTGGTTATCCCCGAGGAACCCCCCAGCTTCAATGCGCTGATAAGCGATACCGGCTACGATGCCCTGGTCATGGACATGACCTTGTTGGGCTTGACCGCGGTCGATCCGGATGGAAATGTATACCCGGTGCTGGCAGCGGATTTGCCAACAGTAGATAATGGGGGAGTGGTGAACAATGACGATGGCTCCATGGATGTGACCTGGACCATGCGCAAGGATATTACCTGGTCAGACGGCCAGCCAGTGACTGCCGATGATGTCCTCTTCACCTACCAAGCCATGTCCAACGCGGACACCGGCACCTGGTTCCCGGGCAGCGACCTGGTGACCGGTGTGGATAAAACCGCTGACAATGCTTTTGTGGTGCATTTCAGTAGTGTATATCCTTCGTATTTGACACTTTTCGGAGGACGGCAGATCGTGATCTGGCCGGCTCATTACTGCAAGGCCGAACAGGGTTACCAGAATTGGGATTGCGGGCGTGAGCCCTTGAGCGATGGTCCTTATACCCTCCAGGAATGGGTAACCGGAGACCATCTGACCTTTGTCAAAAATCCCAAATATTACCAGGCGGGCAAGCCGCAGATCGATCAGATCATTGTCAAGATCGTGCCCGATGCCACGGTTCGCACCACCATGATGCGCCAGGGAGATGCGGATGTGCTCATGTGGGCAACCGAACAGGTGGCGGACGCGCTGAAGGACGATGCCAATGTCAAAGTCAGCATTAGTCCCACTGCCCGCTTCGTCATGCGCCTGTTCCTGAACCTGGCAGCCAAAGGTTCCACCGATGCAAGCCAGGAACCCAGCCCGTTCTTCGCGGATGTGAACGTCCGCCAGGCGATCCGCGCGGCCATTGACGTGGACTCGATTACCAATTCGATCTGGTATGGATTTGCCAAACCGGTGTGGTCGGAATTCTTCCGTACACCCTATATCTGTGATATTCCGCGTCCGAAGTTTGACCCCGAGGCAGCCAAAGCCTTGCTCGAGCAGGCCGGCTGGACCGATACGGATGGCGACGGCATTCGCGAGTGCAACGGTTGCAAGAACGCCACGGCCGGGACGAAGTTTCGCTTCGAGCTGACCACCTATTCGGAGTATGGCGAGCCGTTGATCCTGACACAGCAGTTGATCGCTGAAAACCTCAAGGCTGTCGGCATTCAGGCCGACCTGTCGCAGATCCAGGGCAGCGTCATGTGGGCGGATACCTCCAGCGGCGGCACGGAGCAATCCGGAAACTTTGAAATGGATCTCTACGATGATGGTTACGCCGGTGTCGACCCCACGGATTTTATCTGGCAGTACTACCATTCTGATTCTGCGGTCCCCGATATGGGTTGGAACGTAGGGCGCTGGATCAACCCCGCTTTCGATGAAATGCTCAATTCTGCCTATACCCTGAACGAGGCAGACCGCCGGGCTGCTTTCTGCTCGATGGCTGCGACGCTTGATCAGGAACTGCCCGAAATCCTGCTCTTTTCCACCATCAACGCGGATGCCTATTCGACCCGGCTGGGCGGGATTCAGGCGAATGTAAACAGCGTTGTGAGCTGGAATGTGGCGGATTGGGTGTTGAGCAAATAGACCCCTGGATGTCAGGAGGCCGTTCGCGGCCTCCCTTTTTCTCCTTTTAGAGGATCATTTGGCGCAGTATATTTCGCGGCGTCTGATGCAAGCCGTAGGGATGATGCTCCTGTTGAGCGTCGTCTTTTTTGCGCTGGTCAATCTTGCGCCCGGCGGCCCGCTTTCCGGCTATGGCGAAGCGCGGCACGTGCCTCCTGAAAGAGTGGCGCAGTTGAAGCGTCAGCTGGGGTTGGATAAGCCCCTGCCTGTCCAATATGTTATCTGGCTGGCCGGCAACGATTGGATGAAGGTGGATACGAATGGCGATGGGATTCCCGATACTTACGGGACACGCCGCGGTATCCTGCGCGGGGATTTCGGTTATTCGTTCCGCAACCGGAAACCCGTGCTGGATGAAATTGCCGTCCGCCTGCCCAATACGATCTATCTCATGTCCGTGACCCTTGTGGTCGCACTGCTGATCGCCATCCCTATTGGCGTGCTATCGGCCATCCGGCAGTATTCCTTGTTCGATATCGCCGTGACGACATTTTCTTTTGCCGGGCAGGCGCTGCCTGATTTCTGGCTGGGCTTGATCCTGATCATCATCTTTTATGTGGTGTTAAAGAATCCCGTCACCGGGGAGCCGCTGCTGCCTGCAGGCGGGATCTACACGACCGGCATGGCATTTTCGATTCGCGACCGGATCGCGCACCTGATATTGCCGGTCACAGCCGGTGCGCTGGGGTGGCTGGCCTGGTATTCGCGCTTCCTGCGCTCGAGCATGCTGGATGTCATCCATCAGGACTATCTGCGCACGGCCCGCGCCAAGGGATTGGGGAGATCCCGCGTCATGTTCAAGCATGCCCTCCCCAATGCGATCATCCCGCTGGTGACCCTGCTCGCACTGGATCTGCCATATATTATCGGAGGCGCCGTTTTCATCGAGATGATCTTTTCATGGCCAGGCATGGGTTTGTTCTATTATCAGGCTGCTCTCCAGCGGGATTATCCCGTCCTGCTTGCCATCCTCATCATCGGTGCCATTGCCATCAATCTCTCCAACCTTCTGGCGGATGTGCTTTATGCCTATCTTGACCCACGGATCCGCTACAGTTAGGACCGGCGCATGAAGCAGGCTCTGGAGATCGGTAACACCCTGTCAAGATTAAGAAGGATGGAAAACCGGGTTGCTGCCAACCGGGTGGGGAAAAGATTCCGACGCCATCCGGGGGCGGTGGCAGGCTTTATTGTCCTGGCCTTGCTCATCCTGACGGCTATCGCAGCGCCGCTCTCCCCCTACGATCCTGAAAAATCCAATGTCTCGGAGCGCTTTCAAGCGCCGTCCTGGCAGCATCCGATGGGCACGGACGGTCTCGGCCGCGATCTGCTCACGCGCGTGCTGTTTGGCGGCCGCATTTCGTTGACGGTTGGCGGCCTGGTCGTTGCCATCACGCTCGGCATCGGCGTGACCATCGGTGCGGTCGCCGGGTATATGGGCGGCATCGTCGATACCATTCTGATGCGCCTTACCGATGCCACGCTCTCCCTGCCCTCACTGCTTGTGTTGATCCTGTTGAGCGCCATCCTCCGCGAAGTCGAATTACCAATATTTCAGCGCAGCAGTGTGATTACCATTGCCGCGGTGATCGGCTTGCTCTCCTGGACGACCTTTGCCCGGCTTGTCCGTGCGACCTTCCTGACTTTGCGCGAGATGGACTTTGTCACGGCCTCGCGAAGCCTGGGCGCTTCGGCTCCGCGCATCGTTCTCGGCCACATCCTGCCCAACGCCATTGGCCCGATCATTGTGGAATCCACGCTGGAGTTGGGCTACGCCATCATCGAGGAATCCGGCCTGAGCTTTCTCGGTTTCGGCATACAGCCTCCGACCCCCAGCTGGGGAAATCTTTTCAGCAATGCCCAGGACAACTTCATCCGATATCCCTGGCTGGCGATCTTCCCCGGCCTGATGATCTTCCTTGCGATCATCTCGGTCAACTATATCGGCGATGGCTTGCGGGATGCATTTGATCCCTACAAGGTTCTGGAGAAAGCGGGGGAAAGGTAGCCATAACTCGATCCTCACTGTCCGATGTCACCAATAAGGGAGCATGCTATGTCTGCTGAATTAAGGCCTCTCGAACCGCTCAAATCTTCGTACCGGCTGGAATACCTGACGGCTGACCAACTGGACCATCTCCAGGATGCCACGTTAACCATCATGGAACAGACCGGGGTGAAATTCCCTTCTGAAAAAGCGCTAAAGGTGTCAGCCGACCACGGCGCAAAGGTCGATTTTGAAACACAGGTCGTCCGCTTTCCCCGCGACCTTGTGCTGAAATATCTTGCCAGCATGCCGCGCTATTTCAATATCGGTGCGCGCCATCCCTTCTACGATTTTCATCTGGGCGACGGGTGTACCTATTTCACCACCGATGGATGCGGAGTGGAGACCATCGACCTGCAAACCCGCCAGCACCGCCCGTCCTGCAAGGAGGATGTCGCCATGATGGCGCGCGTCTCCGATTATCTTCCCTCGGTGGCCTTCTACTGGCCGATGGTTAGTTCGCAGGAATATGGCGAGACTGCACCCCTGCATGACCTGGATGCCGGTTTCCGCAATACGCTCAAGCATATCCAGAGCGAGACCATCATGGGCGAAGCCTCGGCGCGCTACGCGGTGGAGATGTCCGCCGTCATTGCCGGCAGCCGCGAGGAAATGCGCAGGCGCCCCAACTTCTCGCTGCTGGTCTGTACGATCGCGCCGCTGATCCAGGACAAGGACGGTATCGAAGCCGCGATGGTGCTGGCCGCGGAAAGCGTGCCTGTCGGATTCCTGTCCATGCCGACCATGGGGACCACCGCGCCTGCCACCCTTGCCGGAGCGCTGGCGATGGGAGATGCTGAGGTGATCAGCGCCACAGTGCTGATGCAAATGGTCAACCCCGGTTCGCCTGTTTTTCATTCGATTATGCAGGCGTGGGCTGATCCACGTTCGGGCAGTTATGTAAGCTATCCGCTGGATGCTCGCGGCCGTTATGCTCCTGTGGAGATGGCGCATCACTGGGGGATGCCTTCCCTCGGAGCTTGCTATGGGACAGACTCCCGCGAGACCGGCACCTGGCAATCCGGTTCTGAAGTTGCCCTCGATGCTTACATGGCCGGCTTGAGCGGAGCGGAATTTGTCACCGGGATGGGGCTGTCGCACACTTATACCCGCCTTTACCCCGAAGCCCTCATTTTGGACAATGATATTTATCAGAAAGCCCGCCACTATCTGATGACCATGGAAGTAAGCCCGGAGACACTGGCGCTCGATACGATCCAGGCAGTCGGGCCTGGCGGTCACTATCTGGGTCAGAGACACACGCGCAAGTACATGCGGGATGCCATGAAGCGGGGGGTTGCCCACCAGTTTGGACCTGATGGAAAATACATGGACCCGCGCGAGGTTGCCATCCAACAGGTTAAATGGATCCTCGAAAACCATCACCCCGAACCGCTGGACGACGCCCGGCAGGCCGAGCTGGATCGCATCCTGGCGGCCGCAGATCGGGAAATACGCAAGCAGTAGCCTCTTTGTGGATTCCGAAGCCGGACCCCGAAAGGAAATGATGAAGGTCCAATCACAGGTGCTTTCTGCTGACGAATGCGCGCAGGTGCATGAGCACAGTCTGAAGCTGTTGGCTGAGACAGGTGTGCGCGTTGCATCAGAGCAGGCGCGTCGCCTGTTGAAGGAAGCCGGTGGGCTGGTCGATGAAAACCTTCAGCGGGTGCGCTTCCCCCATGCCTTGATCGAAGAAAGCCTGAAAGCTGCACCGAAGGAATTCAAATTAGGCGGGCGGCGGCCGGACTGGGATCTGGACATGAACATTGGAGAATGTTCTCTGCTGGCCGATGGCGGTGCGGTCAGCGTGCTGGATTGGGAAAGCGGGGAAATTCGATCCGGTACCTTCCAGGATTGGCTCGATGCCACCCACCTGATTGATGCTCTCGATGAGATCGGTGTTTACTGGAACATGGTGGAGGGGGGACTGGAGAGCCGCTCGCTTGGCGATTATGTTCTGTATTGGCGGAATGTATTTCAGAATTGTTCCAAGCACTTGCAGGATTCAACAGACAGTCCAAGGAAGTCAAAACTCCTACTGGAGATCCTGCAAATTGTCTTCGGCGATAAGGAAAGTTTGCGCGCCAAGCATCCCTTCTCCTTTCTGTTGTGCCCTCGATCGCCGCTGGTCATCGATGAACAATATACGGATGCGTACCTCGCCATGACCGGCTGGGATATCCCGGTCGCTATCATGCCGATGCCCTTGATGGGTGCCACCGGTCCGGCCAGCCTCATCTCCAGTATCTTAATGGCGAATACGGAATTCCTTGCCATGCATTGCCTGGTCCAAGCCGCCAGCCCGGGTACGCCGGTCCTGTATGCCCCCGTTACGCAGAGTATCGAGCCTCACACCTGGCGCTACATAGGCGGCGCTGTGGAAAATTCCTTGTTTGGCGCGGCGACAACTGCCATGGGCCGTTATTACGGGTTTCCGGTGGAAGCCCCAACCGGAGGAACGGATCAATACTACCCGGGTGCCCAGGCAGGATATGAACGCGCCATCAATTGGACGCTGCCCACGCTGTCCTGGCCGGACATCCTCGTCGGCCCGGGTCTCCTGGGCGGCTCAACGATCCTGTGTCTCGAACAGATGCTAATGGACGTTGAAATCTTCCGACGTTGCGCCCGGCTGCATGAAGGCATTCACACGGATTCCGACCGCTGGCTGGATGCTGTGATCGCCCAGGCAGGTCCCGGCGGCCACTTCCTCAATCAGAAATCCACCAGCCAGGCGCTTCGGGAGGGGAAGTTCTACCTCAGCGAGTTTGGCTTCCATGACACTTATGAGAATTGGAAGAAAGCCGGCATGCCCGATATTGTCGATCAGATCCAGGATATGACCCGCCAGGTCCTCAACAACCACCAGCCTCTGCCGCTCGATCCGCTCGTGGCCCTCGAATTGGAACGGCTTGAGCGCCGTATGCGGTCCGAAGAAGTGTAATCCCCAGCTGTGCCTGCGGAAGAGGCAGCCATGAAATTCACTGCACAATTCCTTTCCGAAGAAGAACAAAATCATATCCATGCAGATACCCTGCGCATCCTCTCCGAAGTCGGGGTCAAGTTTCACGGAAGTAAAGCCCTGCCGCTGCTCGAAAAGCATGGAGCCAGGGTGGATTGGGACTCCAAAATCGCCCGCCTCCCGGCGAAAATGGTGATGGAAGCTCTGCATGCCGCGCCGGGCAGCTTTGTCCTCGAGGCGCGCAATCCCGCCTATAGTTACCCCATGCCCTCAGCGGTGAGCCGCTATTGCATCGATGGCACGGCTGCCTTTGTGTTGGATTTTGAGACCGGACAGAAACGTTATGGCACGGCGCGCGATATTAAGAACAGCCTGCGCATCTTCCAGCAGATGGATATGGGGGTTATGGCCTGGGCACCCACCGTAGCTTCCGATGCGCCGGCGCACTCCAAAGTCTTGCATGAGTTCTTCGGCATCATGAAATTCACTTCAAAGCATGGGCAGCATGAGGTCCATCATCCTTCCCAGGTTCCCTATCTTGTTGAAGGGCTGAAAGCCGTAGCAGGAAGCGAATCAGCGTTACGAGCGCATCCCTGTTATTCGCTCATATATTGTCCGGTGGCCCCTCTCGTTCACGACGGCGGGATGCTGGATGCCTATATCGAACTGGGGGATTGGGGTGTTCCCGTCATGGTTCTTCCCATGCCGGTCACCGGGACCACCGGTCCCGCCAGCCTGTTCTCCAACCTGTGTCTTGCCAATGCCGAAGCGCTTTCCACGATTATCGTGCTGGAATTGGCGCATCCTGGTCGTCCGGTCATCTACAGCAGCGCCACGGGGACTGCGGACTTTCGCAGCGGAGCCTACCTGGCGGGCACGCCGGAAATGGGCTTGCAATCGGCTGCGCTGGTGACGATGGGACGCTACTATAATCTGCCAAGCACTTCCGCCGGCTGCTCCTCGGATGCCAAGGAGCCTGGCGCGGAAGCGATTCTCGATAAAATGATGACCTCCATCCCGCCGGTGTGTGCGGGCTCAGACATCATCGTGGGGACAGGTGAGATCGAGGGCGATCAATTGCTTATCCTCGAACAATTGGTGGTGGATAATGAGATCGGCCGGTTGTGTGAGCGGCTGTATGCCGGGGTGGATGGCAGCCCCACCAAAGAGCTGTTTGACGATATCGCCAAGGTGGGCCCGGGCGGGAACTTCCTGGGTTCGCGTAATACCCGGAATGCCGCCCACACGGACGAATTCTATATGTCCAGGCTCATGGACCGGCATCCCTACGAAGCCTGGACGGATCTTGGCAAACCGACCATGTACGTGAACGCACGCGAAAAAGTGAAATCAATTCTCGCTGCTCCGCTGGCGGATCCACTGCCCGGGAATGTTGTGGATATTCTCGATGATCTGCTTGCCGCCGCGGATAGGGAACTGGCTGGCGAAGTTCTGGAATAACCGCCGGCTAGGAGAATAATGCAATCCATGCCCGCTCATCGCCGGCTAGCAGGGAGAGTCCTGCTTTGGGAGGCTTGTTGCACGGCCGCGCTCCGAGACCCTGCGCGATCTCCGCGCAGTCGGGCGAGAAATATGCCGTGACATCACATTGCAGACGACCTTCCGAATCAAAGCAAGTGAACACCGCCATCCCGGCAGGGCTTCCGGCAGCCTCGAAGCGAGGCTGAAAAAGGGAACAGATGGTATCCGAAGGGTCGGAGGCCGTCATGCCGTCGCCAAGGGGAAGGGAGTACCAGGTGTCCATGAGTTACCTTTTCGTGGGATGAGCCAGGCTGTCTTGATCCAGCTCGCGCCGCATTTTTTCCAGGGAGCGTTTGTTCAGCCAATCAAAGATTCGCAATGCAAAGGGTTGGCTGGCCAGCCAACCCAGGATCGGAGCCGCGATCGCATCCAGGCCGCTGGCAGGGGAGGGCAGCGGCAGAAGATCCGTGAAGTCCACTTGGCGCCCGCCTATGGAATAACTGTACCGCCCGGTCTGGGTGGGTGCAGACGAGTCTTCCAGAAAATCCTTCAGCTCTTCCTTTTCCTTTTCCGAAAGCCACTGGGGTAATTCGGAGGTCGCTTTAAAGCCGCAGACCAGCGCCAGGTCTTGCAGGGCGTGCTTTTGCAGCGGGTTCAGGGAGTTGCCGCGTGTGCCGAAATAGGCCACATCCGGATCGGGCTGGACCAACGGCCTCAGCCATAGTTCGTGGAGTGTCGTGCGGATTGCGTTCAGCGTGCCTGGAGTTGTGAAATTTGCGAGCAATACGGCATCACGATGGCTCTCCCATTCCCCGGACACATCCGGTCCCACCCGCAGCGCGTCGCACAGGCCCAGCGAAGGGAGGATTGGCGCCCCACAGGCCAGGAAATAAGCATCCTTCCCCATCGCATTCTGCATATGCTCTAAACCCAGCCGGTATGCTTGTTCCCGCGGCAGATCCTGGTGCCGTTTCCCTGGCAGCGCACCGGCATACAGGAAGTCCAATTTCAGGTAATCGAAGCCCCACTCGCGCACCTGCTTCATCAAGGTCTCCAGCCAGGTCAAGACCGCAGGCTGGGTGGTGTCGAGCGCATAAACCTGTTCCCCCCAGTTGAACCCGGCTGAGACGAGTTTTCCACGTTCATCCCGCAGGAACCAGTCTGGATGCGCCCGGAACAAGCGGGAACTTTTCACCGCGATCAATGGGGCCAGCCATAGGCCGGCCATTCGTCCGGTGGATTTGATCCTCTGCGCCAGCGCGGGCATGCCCGAAGGGAATTTGGAGTTTGCCTCCCAATCTCCGATCGCCTCTTCCCAGCCATCATCCACCTGTAGGACATCGAAGGGGAAAGCTTTCAACTCATCGAAGGTTCTATACAGCAGGGACTCGTCAATGGCTGTGTAAAGGCTGTACCAGGAGCACCAGATGCGCGGGGCAGGCTTCAGCGCCGGCTTTCCGAGCTTTCCTGCCAGCAGTTCGGTGTAACCGTCAAAGACCTCACGCTCCTCTCCGCAGGCGACCATCCATTCGGCATCGCCGGCTTCGCTCCATCCTTCCAGCAGGGTTCCGTTCAGTCGTACATGCGTGTCGAGGCTCAGTGCTCCGAGGAGCAGAACATTCCCGTCCGCGAACTCCACTGCGCCCAGCCAGGACCCGTTCGGCAGTTTTTCTTCAGCATAAGCGGGGTCCATCTGCAACGGAAAGAGGATTCGCGGTCTCGAGACTTCCATTGGGGTGGGGTCTGTCCAGGCGGCCAGCGACCAGGACTGCCAACCGTGACGCAGGTAACGCGCCGGACCTTGCGGCAGGTTGAGTTTGACTTGCGCGCCTTTCAGGAACAGTCGGTCCTCCCTCTCTTCGATCGCGTTGGCAGAGACCTGCAAGGTTAGACCGGCGAGCTTCAGCGTTTTTTCCATGTCCCCCATTATCCTCGCCTCGGCTGCAATGCGCAAGCACTGTTCGAAGTTGACCCCCATGCTGTTCTGTGGCATAATCGGCAAATCTAAATACCTGCCTTGCAGGAAAAGCGTCGATGGGAACGAGTAGGTCCCCCGAACAGCCAGTGAGCCTGTGACCGGTGTGAAACAGGTCTGGGAAGTGGATCGAAAATCCTCCCGTAGCTTCGAACTGAAATGAGCCTGGCTCAAAGTAGGAGAGACGGAGCCGCTCTCCGTTACCAGGGCGCGAAGATAAGCATCTGCCGTCTTCGACCGAGCGCCCGTTAATGGACGGGAAGCAGAGTGGTACCGCGTGAGCCTGGCTCTCGTCTCTGGATGGAGACGGGAGTTTTTTTCATTAAGTCACAGGATTTCCTAAGCGCCGGTCATCCGGCCTGCGCCTGTAAACCCGGAGGTTGAATGTTCAAACCAGTATCCTCGAAACTCGATGTGAATTCCATGGAAGATGCTGTCCTGAGGTTCTGGAAGGGCAATCGCATCTTCAAGAAGACCGTCGAGCAGCGCCAGGGTGCGCCCGAATTTGTTTTTTATGAAGGCCCACCGACCGCCAATGGCAAGCCCGGCGTGCATCATGTGCTGGCGCGCGCCTTCAAGGACATGTTCCCACGCTACAAGATCATGCGCGGCTTCCACGTCTCGCGCCGCGGCGGCTGGGATACCCACGGCCTGCCGGTCGAGATCGAGGTGGAGAAGCAGCTTGGCTTCAACAACAAGCACCAGATCGAGGAATACGGCATCGAGAAGTTCAACGAGCTGTGCCGCAAATCGGTCTTTACCTACATCCAGGATTGGGAGCGCCTGACCGACCGCATCGCCTTCTGGGTTGATCTGGAGGATGCCTATGTCACTTATACCAACGACTACATCAGAATCGGTTTGGTGGATCCTGAAGAATTTCTGGGACAAGGACCTGCTCTACAAGGGCTACAAGGTCGTTCCCTATTGCCCGCGCTGCGGCACGCCTCTCTCTGACCATGAGGTTGCGCTGGGCTACGAGGACGCGACCGACCCCTCGGTCTTTGTCCGCATGCCCCTGGTGGATAAGCCGGGTACCTCGCTGCTGGTCTGGACGACCACCCCCTGGACGCTTCCAGGGAATGTGGCCGTGGCCGCCCATCCCGATGTGGATTACGTCACCGTGGAGCGCGACAACGAAGGGACAACCGAAAAGCTGATCCTGGCCAAATCACTGGTGGGGAAGGTGTTCGGAAGACGAAGAGGTCAAGGTCGTGGAAACCTTCAAGGGCCGCAAGCTGAAGGGCATGAAATACAATCCGCTCTTCACCTTCATGCCTCCCGACAAGCCCGCCTATTTCGTGGTCTTGCAGGATTTCGTCACCACCGAGGACGGTTCCGGGCTGGTGCATATGGCCCCTGCCTTCGGCCAGGAGGATATGCTGGCCGCCAATGAGAATGACCTGCCCGTGCTGATGACCGTGCTGCCGGATGGCACCTTCATCCCTGAGGTGACGCCCTGGCGTGGGGTCTTCGTCAAGGATGCCGATCCGCTCATCATCCAGGATCTCCACGCGCGCGGGCTGCTCTTCAAGTCCGAAGGCTACACCCATACCTATCCGTTCTGCTGGCGCTGTCATACGCCGCTGCTTTATTATGCGCGCGATACCTGGTACATCCGCACCAGCGCCCACCGCGAACGCCTGGTGGAACTGAACAACCAGATCCACTGGGTCCCCGAGCATATCCGGGAAGGCCGCTTTGGGAACTGGCTCTCGAACAACGTGGATTGGGCGCTCTCCCGCGAGCGTTACTGGGGCACGCCGCTGCCCGTCTGGGAATGCGCCGGCTGCCATCATCGCGAATGTGTCGGCTCGGTGGCGGAACTGGCGGCGAAAACCGGCCGTGACCTGCGCGACCCTTCCATCAACTCCGGCCGCGGCCTCGACCTGCACCGTCCCTATGTGGACAACGTGAATTGGGACTGCCCCGAATGCGGCGGGAGGATGGAACGCATCCCCGATCTGATCGACGTCTGGTTTGATTCGGGTTCCATGCCGGTCGCCCAGTGGCATTATCCGTTCGAGAACCAGGAGAAGTTCGAGCAGCAGTTCCCCGCCGATTACATCTGCGAGGCCGTGGACCAGACGCGCGGCTGGTTCTATTCCCTGCATGCCATCAGCACCCTGCTTTTTGATAAACCGTCCTACAAGAACGTGATCTGCCTCGGCCTGATCCTCGATGAGGATGGCCAGAAGATGTCCAAGTCCAAAGGCAACATCATCGCGCCCTGGGATGTTCTCAACGCCCACGGCGCGGATGCCTTCCGCTGGTATCTCTACACGGCCACTCCGCCGGGACAGGAACGCCGCTTCTCTTCCGAATTGGTGGGCGAGGTGATCCGCAACTTCACGCTCACGCTGTGGAACGTGTATTCGTTCTTTGTGACGTATGCGAACCTCGACCAACCCAGCATGCCCAACGTGCCGGTGGCCGCCAATGAGCTGGACCGCTGGCTGCTTTCCGAACTGAATGTGCTCGTCCGCGACGTGACGGACGCGTACGAAGCTTACGATGTGCCCAATGCCACGCGTCCCATCGAGCAGTTCGTGGAGAAGCTGTCCACCTGGTATGTGCGCCGCTCGCGCCGCCGCTTCTGGAAAAACGAATCGGATTCCGATAAGCAATCCGCCTACTCGACCCTCTACACCGCGCTGGTGACCGTTGCCAAATTGCTTGCGCCTGCCATGCCATTCCTGGCCGAGGAGCTGTATCAGAACCTCGTCCGCTCGGTGGATGAAGGTGCGCCTGAGTCGGTTCATCTTGCCAGCTGGCCGGAGTTGATGCCGGAGTTCATCGACGAATCGCTCAACCACGATATGGAAGCTGTGATGCGGCTGGTCTCGCTGGGACACGCCGCCCGCCAGAAAGCCAATCGCAAGGTGCGCCAGCCGCTTGCGGCCGCAGCCTTCTCGGTGGGCAGCGCCTCGGAGCGCAGGGCGTTGCAGCATTTTTCCGACATCGTCGCCGATGAGTTGAATGTGAAAGAGGTGCGTCTGCTGGATTCTGCTACTGAGGCCGTCTCGCACACGCTCAAGCCGCTGCCGAAGCAATTGGGCCAGAAATATGGCAACAAGTTCCCTGCCATCCAGAAAGCCATGCTCGGGCTGGATGCCGAGGAATCAGCCCGCACGCTTCTCGCTGGCAAGCCGCTCCAAGTTCGCGCAGGCGGCGAGGATTTTGAAATCCTGCCGGATGAAGTGGAAGTGAGGGCTGCCGCGCATGCCGGTTTCGCCGTGGCCGAAGATGGCGCCTATGTGGCCGCGCTGGTCACCGATCTGACCCCCGAACTCGTCCAGGAAGGGCTGGCTCGCGAGTTTGTCCGCCGCGTCCAGGACCTGCGCAAGTCTGCTGACCTGGATGTCGCCGACAGGATCGATCTTTTTGTGGATGTCTCCGAAGGATTGAAGGCTGCCATCCAAACGCACCAGGATTATGTAAAGACGGAAACGCTTGCCCGTCGAGCTGAGCTTTGCTCCCCCGCCTGAGAATGCCGCCGTGGTCGAAGATGCATTCGATGGCGAAACTCTCAAAGTCGGGTTGCTCAAGGCCTGACGGATAAAAAGCCTCCATGCGGATCGAGCGCGTGACCCGTGCAACACAGGGAGTTGTTCGAAGCCATGCAGCGGCTCGTTCCGCAGTTGACGAACAACAACCCGCCTCCTTCGGAACAAGACCTGGCTTTATTGGTTGAGTCTGAAATCCTCGGTCCTTTTCATCGCCCTGGAGGATGGCGGCCGCATCGTTGGCGCGGCAAATGTATCCGTTTACCGCGTTCCCACCGGCATCCGGGCGATCATCGAAGACGTGATCGTGGACGGCTCCGCCCACGGTCAGGGCATCGGTGAGGCGCTGGTCCTCCGCGCGCTGGAGGAAGCCCGCTTCCAAGGCGCGCCGGCGGTGACGCTGACCTCCAACCCGAAGCGTGAAGCTGCCAACCGACTCTATACTCGCATGGGGTTTCAACTCCGCGAGACGAACGCCTACGTTTACAAATTCCGGGATGAATAATTAAGGACGACCAGGGATTAAAAGGAATCAAAAAGGAGGCGGCCGAGGCCGCCTCCTTTTTGATTATTAAACCGGTTACGGCTGGTGACCATTCCCGTGGCCGTGGCCTTTTGTCTTGTCCTTCTGACTGCCGTTGCCATGCGATTGAGTAGTGGTAGGCGCGGTGCCCTCCTCGGGGCTGACTGCATGGCCGGACATGATCTGCCCAAGGTTGGCTTTCCGGTCACCTTGCAGGAGAGCCTTTTTGAATTGGCCCCAATTGGTCGGCGTCGAGCCATCGGGCATCGTGATAGCGCTGTAATCGCCGCTTTGTTTGGCCTCGATGATGGCGGTGAACAGGGTTGAATCGCCTTCCAGCTTCTTTGTCATCCACAGAGCCTGCGCGATCACGCCAAATCCCACGCCTTCATCATGGACTTCCATGATCTGGTTGTAATCCACTCCCAGCAGCTGCGAGAAAAAGTCGGCCAGGGCGGAGCCAACCGGATGCTGAGCCTGCTCCTCTGGCAGCGGCTCGACCGGCAGGATCTGCCCCGGTTCGATCGTCACCTGGGAGTTGATGGCAGTCTCGTTCACGATCGGTTGGTTTGTGTTCGGGTCAAGAGTGACCAGACCGAGGCTTACTGCATTGTCGACGCTTAAGCGGATATCCTGGGTCCCATCCGCTGTGAGCACGGTGACCACTACTACTGTCATGCCGTTTTGATCTTCAAGGGTGATGGATTGAACAGTACCGGTAATGGGGGTTGTGGTCTGTGCGGCTGGGGCTGCCAGCGCGGTTCCGAATTGCGCCGCCAGCAAAGCCGCCAGAACCACAAAGATGGTTACTAATCTGAATTTCATTATTTATTTGCTCCTTTCCGGGCTGCTACTATTGTAATTATTTAACGGTTAAGAATCCTTTCAACCATGCAAGGATGGCATTTTTGGTACATAAGTACCCCCTCGAAAATTCATCAATTTTTGTGGGATTTTCTAAGAAAACCGTAAACAGGTTGGTTTCTTAGACTTGGAATTTCAGGTAATGCTGTGTTGCGTGTTCGAGATCGGAATAGACACCCCGGTATTGTTCCGGCAGCAATGCGGCCACCTGGTACATCATCTCATCCACCATCTTCTGGCGAACCTCCCCCGTAACACGCTCTCCGTGTGTTTCCAGCAGGAATGACCTGCCCACCGCTATGCCGAAATCCGTCCGCCGCAGGCGTTTGAGATTGCGGAGGAAATTCTCTCCTCCCCAGTTGGCGACGGGAAGCAGCGGCGCATGGCTGTGCAAGGCCAAGGTGACGATCCCCGGCTGGCCACGTATCAATTGCCCGGTCTTGTTGCGCGTGCCCTCCGGCGCGATCCCCAGGATGTAGCCCTCCTTCAGGGCATCCAGGGCCTTATGGATGGCAGTCATGTCCGATTCCCCGCGGCGGATGGGGATCGCTCCCCAGATGTTAAAGATCCATCCCAAAAAACGGTTGTTCCAGGTTTCGATCTTGGCCAGTCCGGTAACAGGCCTCGGCAGGAGCTGGGTCAGCATGATCGGTACTTCCACCGACCCGGTATGATTCGAATACGCGATCAGAGGACCCCTCATCGGGATCTTGTACAGCTGGGACTTGTCGATCCGGCACATGGCCTCCAATCCCAGCCTGGCAGCGGCAGCGACGAATTTCCCCGTGGAGTTCATGGATTATTCTGCTGTGAGAATGAATTCCAGCGCACCGGGGACTAATTCCATACTAAGTTCTTGCCCCTCGTAGCACAGCGTCTCCCCGTCGGCATGCGCCGGCAGCACTCCTTTTACCGCTCGCACGGTGATACTGTTCGTCCGTTCCATGCGGATCTCGGGCTGGCTGGCTTGCGTGCCTTTCAGGAAATAGGGGATCAGCTGCAGGATACGCAATCGCCTTGCCACCGAGGCGATGCACACATCGAACAGCCCGTCGGTGTCGTCCCCTTCAGGCGCGGTATAGAACCCGCCTCCCAGCCGCCTCCCATTCATGATCGATACCATCAAGGCCGGCAGCGTGGTCGTCTTGCCGTTCATTTGCAATTCCACTGTCGGCGGTTTGTAATATAGGAAGATCGTCTCCAGCGCGGCGACCAGATATGCCAGCAATCCGCGTGCCCAGCGGATCCTGGCCGCAGTAAAGCCGACTGCCGCATCGAAGCCAATGCCAACCCCGTTGATGAAGTAGCGGCCATCGGGGAAATCCCCGCCGCAAACTAGACCGACATCCACACGGTGACGCTGATCACGGGCGAGCGCCTCAACTGCTTTTTCCAAGTCCTGCGAAAAGCCGAGCCCATAGGCGGCGTCATTGCCGGTTCCCACCGGAAGCATGGAGATGGCTGTATGGTTGAAGCCCGCCTTGCGCGCGCGCATCAAGCCATTGATGGCTTCATTGACCGTGCCGTCCCCGCTGGCGACCGCGATCACATCGCAGGACCCCTCCCGGGATGCCTTTTCGGCAATCTCCGCGGCGTGCCAGGGTCGCTCGGTCCGCACGATCTCGAAGTCGAGATGATGCTCTTGAAGCAGAGTTTCGATGCGGGGGATCATTTTCTCTGCGAAACCACGTCCGGAAATCGGGTTGACAATGATGAGATACTTCACGCGTTGCTCCCTGATTGGAATTCTGCAAGTCTATCATGCGGGATGATTTGTGGACAGTACGCGAATCTTAGGGACGATATTTCCGGTAATCCTCAGGCGTATCCAGGTCGGCCAGGATGCTTGGGTTGTCCACATTGACATACTGAATGAGGTCATTGTGCGTTTTGAAGAAGTCCCGCATGGTGGCGGGCGGCCGCAGACCACCGATCTCGTCCCAGAGCTCGCGGTCCACCAGCCAGGGATGCCCGCGGCGGTTCTCATGGCTTGGCACGATAATGGAGGCCCGGTTTTTTTCGTAAGCCTCCAGCAAGCGCAAAACGGTGATCACCTGGATCTGGGGCTGATCACCCAGTCCGATGAATGCAGCCTCCGCTCCACTGCCCAGCGCTGACAGCCCAACCTGGATCGAGCCAAGCATTTCACCTTCTGCAAAATTGGGGTTGAATACAATTCTTGCTGAGGCTCCAACGAGTTCCTCGACCTGACGTCCTCCGGCCCCAGCGATGACGACAATGTCCATCAGGCCGACCGTCCGAAAGGCCTCAATCACGGTTTGCAGGACTGTGCTCTCCTTCCAGGGCAGCAGCATCTTGGGCTGTCCCATCCGCTGCGACAGCCCCGCGGCAAGGATAATTGCACTGATCATAGGCTTTCATCCTCGATCAACCGGGCATACTGCTCAGGAGTGTCCACGTCCAGCAGCAGCCGATCGTCATGCCAGGGGAGATATTCGATCCGGTATTTATCGAATATACCGCGCCCGCCGGTATCCCCCTTGAGCTGCATCAGGTCCGCAAAAGTGATCCGGTCGAACAGTACCGGGTTGGCGCGTTGATCGATGACCATCGGCGCGAGGATGGCTGGCAGGTTGGCAGAGTGGCTTTCCATCAATGCCTGTAATACCGGCACATTGACCTGCGGTTGATCCACGAGCAGGAAAATGGCCGAGCCCAGCCGGGAAGATTTTCATTCCCCGTAAGCGCTTGCAGCCCGGCGCGGATCGAGCTCGCCTGTCCTTCCTGCCAGCCGGGATTATGTACCGCTTGCACTGGCAGGCTGTACAGCGCCGCTTCCGTCTGATCGCCATGCGCCCCGGTGACGACCAGAACCGGGCTCAGTCCTGCGGCTAGCGCGGTGCGAGCCACCGCGCGCACGAACGGTTCACCCCGCCAATCGAGAAGCTGTTTGGGCCGCCCCAGTCGCTGTGAGCCTCCTGCAGCCAGGATAATGCCAGCTGTTCGCTCAAAGGTTTGGAATCTTTGCTCATGGAGCGATCCCACCAGAACCGAATGATAAACGCCGGATAGCGAGGTTGCCAGTCTGCCTCCAGCCGAAAGTAATTCAGGAGTTTCTGCCTGGTTGAGCAGGGCGACGCGGCGTGCCTGCGCGGGGATGGATTTCAGGCCGCCTTCCGGGTGCCTGAGGACACTCTCAATCGCTTCCTCCGATATGCGCTCACCTTGTTCCAATCCTGTGATGCGGCCAAAGATCTCTGGTCGGTGGACAAAGGATTCTGTGTTGGGCTTACCCAACCCGCTCAGTCCTGCCAGGACGACTACCAGTTCGGAGAATTCAGGGATGGGCGGCTCATGCGCGGCAGGAGCTTTCAGTGGTCTTTGCCGGGAGCCGTCTGCCTCGATGAGCAGAGGCAGGTTTTCTTTTTTGCAGATATTATTCAGCCGGTCGAGCATTTCCGCTGGAAGGGGAAGGTAGCGCTCTCCCTCCGCCGGGCCGGTGAGAAGTGTGATGCCGGAATTGGGCAGTGACGGGAGTTCCTTTTCCTGCCCTAGAATGATATGTCGGTCTGCGAGTGCCGCTTGCCAGATTCCCAGGTGAGATGTGGCGGAAATGACGACAGGACCCTTGCGAGCTTGCGCAATAAGCCGGGCTAACTGGAATAGGGCAG
This sequence comes from uncultured Chloroflexia bacterium, assembly GCA_963809585.1. Taxonomy (GTDB): domain Bacteria; phylum Chloroflexota; class Anaerolineae; order Anaerolineales; family Villigracilaceae; genus JACPVF01. The sequence goes on from CAWEKL010000009.1 coordinate 165,194, forward strand.
TGGTCTTGCCGCCTGCACCCGCAAATGCAATGACCCTTTCAGGCAGCGGGTTGGTGGCCGGGAGTAGCCTGATTGCGTGAGCTAAGATTCATAAGGAGTTGCAATCGAGAAATGAATTGGCGTCAATCATGAGTTTGCGCATAGCCATTTCGACTGAGAGTTCATAAGGCAATATAATTCCAAGCAATTAATGAACTCCATTCTGAAACGCCAGGATCGCTTCAAGGACACCGCCGCCCACTGCAAGCGCCTTATCGGAAACGAGAAAACAAGCCGCTGGATCGCCGCGCGGGTCCACATCTCCGATCTTCATATCCTGCGGGACCTCTACCCCTTCGTGGATCAGTCCGCGCAGTACACCCGCTAGCGGGCTGATGATCGGTTTCTCATTGCCATTCTCCCCCCGGATCACCGCGACAACCTGCCCGACCGCGAGCATGTCTCCGATCTTTGCGCCAGCCGAAAGTAACCCTGTGATCGGTGCGCGCAGCACGCGCCGCGGGTCGCCTTCCGGTAGCCCGCTGTCTGCCTGTGGAGCGCCTTCCCAGAAGACCCGCCCTAGGGTATGGCTGCGGCGGGTTTCGATTACCGCGCTGCAATTGCGCCCCGCAAGGAATCCCGGCCCAAGGCCGATATGCAGAGGGACCGTTGCGGGAAGCGGGGCAGGGGGTGTTTTCCTCATCCGCCCGTCCACCACCGCCTTCCAACTGAACCCGTCCATCCCCAATATCGCGGCATCCGGGTCCACCAGCACCGGAATTTCCCCCGCCGTCAATGAATCGGAAACTCCGGCGGATTCCACATGCCGGCCTGTCACGCCTTCCACCTGATGGGTCCCGCTATAGACCGCCTCTGAGAAGGCCACAGCCCGCCGTACGGCGAGAGGCTCGGCCAGCTCGCTGATGACCACATGGAAACCCGCATGGTGTAAGCGCAGGGCCACGCCGGAAGCCAGGTCGCCCCCGCCGCGCAAGAGGATCAGGTCTGAATTCATGTGCGATTTGAGCGCGTCAGGTCTTGAATACCGAACAACCGCCCGGCGCTTTTTTTATCGGGATATTTGGAATATGATGACCCTTCAGGCAGCCTCTGGAACAAGGTTATTTCCCTCCTTTTCTTGCAGCAGGTGCCCAAAGGAATAAAGGGTCAGGTAAACGAACAGATAAAAGACCGCGAACAGGAAGGTGAACGCGATCAGGCGCAGAGACGGATCGATCACCAGGCCCAGGATGCTGATGGCGATCTCTCCCGGGGCCTGAAGGAAATCCCAGGAGTTGAACCGCACGAACCTTCCCAGGTAGACGCCGAAACTGCTCAGGATGGAAACTAGCAGCACGAATGTCCACCCAGTCCACCTTCCGAAGGTGCGTTGGATGATCTCGTGCATGAAGTAGAGGGAAACCAGCCCAAGCAGGAGTCCCGTCCAGGAAAACCACACCAGCATGATCACGTCATACCAGAGCGGCGCCTTGGTGGATTCAATCGCCAGGTGCTGAAGGTCTGTCAGGATGTAGGGCGCATTGGGGAAGAAAAGCAGCCACAGGAACGCGGACACCGGGATGACCAGGTAGAGCAGCGGTTTTTTCCATGAGAGAAAATAAGCTGCGTAGGAGAGCACGAACGGGATCCATGCCAGGAAAAGATTCCAGACCAAATTCGTGTAGCGAACAGAATCGCTGTACTGCATCCGCGCGGCCACCAAGAGAACGCAAATGATCGAGGCTATCGCCATCAAGATCAACAGCGCCAGACGGTAACGGTTCTGGCGCAAAAATGAGGTGCGATTTCTTTGCATGGGCTTATTGTAGCATCCCTTATTAATGCCGGGGATTCCTTCCTTCGGGAAGAAGTTTCCTGAACTCCTCCACCTCACCAGGTTTAGATTCGGTGAAGGAAGTCCGAGAGCAGTGGATTGACCTCTTCGGGCTTCTCGTAATGCGGAATATGGCTGGAACCCTCGATCACTTTGAATTCGCATTGAGGAATGAGCCTGACCAGATCTGCACTGTGGGCTAACGGCACGGTCCGGTCATTGCGCCCCCACAGGAGCAGGGTAGGCTTTCCCAGCCGTCCCATTGCCCTGTATGCCCCGGAAAAGTCCCCCAGCATGTGGTTGCGGATCGTGGAGAGGATGGAACGCCGGAACCCGCCAAAGCGCATCTGGACCCGGTACCGTTCCTGGAATTGCTCTACCTGGGCGGGATCGAAGAAATCTGAGGCGATGCTGCGCACCAAGGGCTCGCCCGCCAACAACCCCAGGACCAGTTCTCCTGCCAGCGGCAGGGATAGCAATCCAAGGATGCCCAAACGGATGGGGTAGGTTCCGGATGGATCGATCAGGATATTGGCTGCCACCGCCTGCGAGTATTTTTCGGTGAAACTTGCAGTGATCGGCCCGCCCATGGATAACCCGGTCAATGTAACCGGCTTGTTCATCCCCAGCGCGTCCAGCAGGTCATGCAGCTGCCGGACGAACAAGTCCATATTGTTCGGCAGCGCCGGCCGGTCCGACCAGCCGCGTCCGAACAGGTCATAACGCAGGACGCGAAATCCACTGGCGCAAAGATATTCAAAAGTGGGATCGTAGATAAAACCGGGGACGGAAAAACCGTGCACGAGCACCACGACCGGCGCCTCCGCAGGACCTGATAGCTCATAATGCGTCATGCCATCCGGCAGGCGCGCATACGACCCGGGTGCTTCGGCCCGGGTCGTTTCATTCAGTTCGCGGTCTTCTCCCCGGTATGGGAATGGCATTTCCCGCTGCCCCCTCGCCTTGGCTAGATCTTTCCCAGCGCGCGCAGGACGCGCTCCGGCGTAAACGGGAACTCGTTGATCCATACCCCGGTGGCGTCGTGGATGGCAGCCGCCACCGCCGGCGCGTAGGGCAGAAATGGCAGCTCGCCCAATCCGCGAGCCCCCCACGGCCCGTTGGGATCGGGGATTTCCACCAGCACCGATTCCACCTTCTCGGGAATATCCAGGATGGTCGGAAGCAGGTAAGTGCTCAACTGGTCGGAGATCAGCTTTCCGTCCCGGCTCTTGAAATCCTCCGTCACGGCATACCCGTGCGCCTGGATGACCGCCCCTTCGATCTGCCCGACCACCAGATCCGGATTGATGGCCTTGCCCACGTCGTCCGCAGCGATCACGTTCAGCACGCGCACGTGGCCGGTCTCGGTATCCACCTCTACTTCGACAGCCTGCGCCGAATAGGCATAGGAGAAGTTGGGCATCGAATAACCGGTCTCCTTGTCCATCTTGGTGGTGGGCGGCGCCAGATACTTGAATTCCGCGATGGCCGGCCGTTCCTCGGCTCTCCATTTTTCCATAGCCGCTTCAGCCGCGCCTTTGATGGCATTGCCAGCCATGAAAGTCATGCGCGAAGCGGAGGCCGAGCCGGGGTTCCCCTGTGTGGCCGAATCGGAGGAAACCATCTCCACCTGGCTGGCCGGGATGCCGATCACCTCTGCGGCCATCTGGGTCATCACTGTATGCGTCCCCTGGCCCACCTCTGCGCCGGCATGATGCACCACCACGCGCTCGATCTGCCCGTTCCCATGGATCTCCACCTTTGCCCAGCAATTCTCCTGGTAACCAAAGGAGAAACCCACATTCTTGAAACCGGCGGCAAACCCCCGACCTCGTTTGATGTGCGCAGCGGAGGTGGTTATCTCCCTGGCCTGGCTCCCAATGCCTTTTTCCGCCGCAGCCTCGATGACCTGAACAATGCTCACCGGGGTTGGAATGGGTGTGCCGACTCCCAGCGTGTCGCCGTCCCGCAGGGCATTCTTCAGGCGGAATTCCACCGGGTCCATGCCCAGCTTCTCCGCCAGTTTGTCCATTTGCAGTTCGGCCATGTACAGGGCTTGCGGCGCGCCGAAATCCACGGAAAGCCGCGCCCGGAATGTTATTGGTATAAACGCCGTACACGTCCGTCTTCACATTGGGTACGGCATAGGGGCCGCTGGAGGTGATGGTTGAGTTCCCCAGCACCTTGTTGGAGGTGTACATGTAGGCGCCGCCATCGCCGATGATCTCGTTCTCGATGGCGGTCAGTTTCCCGTCGCGGCTGGCGCCCCAGCGTGCGCGCAGGAGGACCGCATGCCGCTTGCCGTGCCCGATGAGCGATTCACGCCGGCTCCAGATGATCTTCACTGGCCGCCCAAGTCTCCAGGCTGCCAGTGCCAGTACGATCTGCACTGAGAGGTCTTCACGCCCGCCAAATGCCCCGCCAATGGCCGGATAGATGACCCGGATCTGCTCATCCGGGAGCCCGAGCGCATGCGCAATGCCAGCCCGGTCTGCATGCGTCCACTGTCCTGCGCATTCCACAGTGATGCGTCCTTCCGTGTCCAGATAAGCCAGGCCAGCTTCCGGCTGGAGGTAGGCATGTTCCTGCACCGGGGTCTTGTATTCGCATTCCACGATCACATCCGCGTTCGTAAAGCCCGCTTCCACATCCCCCTTGCGGATGCGGTAATGCACGCAGATATTGTTGTCGCCGCGCTCCGGGTGCAGCCGCAGCGCATCCGGCTGCATGGCCTTGACCGGATCCGTGAGTACCGGCAGGTCCTCATATTCGACCTCGATGAGTTTCGCCGCGTACGCAGCTTGCGCTTCGGTCTCTGCCACCACCGCGGCGACCTGGTCACCGATGAAGCGCACCACATCCGGGGGGACTCTGTCTGACTTGACCTCGCCCTCGATTGCCGGCCCGCACAACACCGGCTGGTCCGGTATCTGCAAACCGTACTCGTTGACCGGGATATCCAGAGAGGTATAGACCGCTGCAACCCCGGCGGCCGCTCTGGCTTCCTCGGTGCGGATGCTGATCACGCGCGCGTGCGGTCGTTCCGCAAAGACCATCTTCATGAACAGCATGCCAGGCATGCCGAGGTCGCCGGAATAGGAAGTCTTGCCGGTGACCTTGCCATGGGCGTCGATGCGGGGTACGGACTGACCAACTGAAGAATGATTCATGGGTTTCACCGTGATTTTTTTGTGCTTCGGCGGTAACGATCGGGCGGCGCGTCCATGGGCCCGTACTTCGGCGGCCCTGTGAACCGGTAGAGTGCCGCATACACGATCGAGACGATGCCACCGAGCACGATGATGTAAACGATGGAGACGGCTGCATACGCCATCAGATTGTCCACCGAGATAGCCGGGCGCAGCAGGGAGGCCAGGCCGGGCAGATATCTCACCAACCAGCCCGGCAGAAAGATGGGCCGCAGCAACTGCGGCGGGATGGGCCATCCGGCCGCAAGACCTGTCTGGATGGTCATCACCGCGCCTGCGATGGACATGGCCGGCACGACGATGAGCATCAGGCAGCCCAGCGCGCTCCATATCGGGTGCGGACCCTGCTGGTTTGGAATGGACCTTCGATTCGCGGCGGAGGTGTACTTGCTCATGGTTGCTCGCTCTGCAATCTACTGGCATCCTCGATGGCTTGTACGATCTTGTAGTAACCCGTGCAGCGGCACAGGTTGCCGGTGATCGCCTGCTCGATGTCGTTCCGGCTTGGGTCCGGCTTCTCCTCGAGCAGTTTCGCGCCGGACATCAGGAACCCCGGCGTGCAGTATCCGCATTGGACAGCGCCATCCTGGATGAAGGCTTGCTGGATCGGATGCAGTTGATCCTCTTCAGCCAGCCCTTCCACCGTGACGATCTCTGCGCCGTGCGCACGCGGCGCGGGCACGAGACACGCCATCACGGCCACGCCATCCAGGAAGACCGTGCAGGCACCGCATTCCCCTTCGGCGCAGCCTTCCTTGGTGCCGGTCAGCATCCCATCCTCGCGCAGCAGGCGCAGCAGGGTCTTATCATGCCCGCCCTCGAACGTGACCTTTTTTCCGTTGATCGTGGTCTCGATGGGCGCGGGGAATTTCCTCGCGTTCGGCTTCGGTTTCGCAAGCTCGTGGCCCCACAGCAGGATGGGATTATCAGGCATGCCCGCTTGTTCGGTCCCGGCTTTGATCTGCGAGAGACCCGCGCCCGGTGCAGACGCGCACCATCTCGCGGCGGTAGTCCGCTGAAGCGCGCAGGTCGGTGATCGGCTTCGCAGCCTGCATGGCAAGCGCCGCGGCCTGGGCAATGGTCTCCTCGTCGAGCTCCTTTCCAATCAGATAATGTTCCGCCTCGGGGGCATGGATGATGGTCGGCGCCACCGCGCCCAGTGTGATGGAGGCGGTTTGGACCCGCCTTCCATCCATCCCGATCACCAACGCGACATTGATGACGGAAATGGCCTGCGCCCGCCGCAGTGCCAGTTTGATGAAGGTACCTCGCTGCCCCGGCTTTATCGCCGGGAAGGAAATATCCACCAGCATTTCATCCGGCTGCATCACGGTCTTGCGCACGCCCGTGTAAAACTCCTCCAGAGGTACTGTGCGCATCCCCCGCAGGGATTGCAGCGTGACCGACGCGCCCAGCGCCATGAGCGGTGTGATGGTGTCATTGGCCGGCGAGGCGGTGATCAGGTTACCGGCCACCGTGGCGCGGTTGCGGATCTGCGGCGCTCCCACCTCCCAGGCGGCGCGCATCAGCGGGAAAGCCCGCTCGCGGATCAGCTTCGATGCCACGCACTGGTTGTGCGTGACCATCGGCCCCAGGTGAATGACATCGTCTTCGTCCAGCGAGATGTTGTCCAGCGCCGGGATGCGCGTCACGTCGATGAGCGTATCGATGCCCTTGCGGACGCCGCGCTCCAGTTCCAGGATCAAGTCCGTCGCCCCGGCCACGATGCGGGCGCGCTCCCTCGTTCGGCCAGCAATCGCACGACATCTTCAGTGGATTCGGCTGTAAAGTAATCGTGCCACATAGGTTTCCTCGGGAGACTTCGAAAACCGGGTTGCGGAAGGCCGGCAGCAAGCCGGCCTTCCCGCACTCCGCTCCCCGGAGGGAGCGGAGCCGATTTGGTTGGAATTACTTGCTGCCGGTGAAGGCTTCGGTGCGCTTGTTATAGGTCTCGACCGCCAGCCGGCTCAGCGAGGTCAGATTGCGGATGGCTGCCGGGAGAGCTTCCTTGTCCGCCAGGCTCGCTTCCACGTTGTCCAGCGCGCGTCCGATCTGGTCGGAAAGGTCGAAGAACGCCGCATCGAACTGGTAGAGGGATTGCAGCTCGGCCTCGTTGATCTTGACCGCATCGAAAAGCCCCGAATAGCCGCGCGGCGCGGTCGTGATCTTGTCGATGAAGGTGCGCAGTTTAATGGTAGCCCGTTCCAGGTCGTCCACGTACTCGATCATCCCGCTGCTCACCAGGTCGGTCTGCAGGTTCGAAGCGCGCTTCCACTGCTCCTCGAAGCGCCGCGCCACGGTATCGCGCAGCAATTTGTCCGCATCGCGGCGGTTCTGCCGCTCCACATAGCCCTTGAACCCCGGGATCGCCCCGACCAGCTTCTTGAACGGGTCGGTCTGGCTTGCCACTTTTTCAAAGAAATCGCTCATTTGTGCCTCCTGCGATGATATACGAGGGAACTGCTGTTGGGTCTCACAGTGCCGGTTAATTATAGCCGGATTTTTCCCGACAGGTCTCTAGTCTGGATTATTTGAGGGAAGCATTTAGTATTTCCCTCTCTCCGCGAATCGCTCCGACGAAAGCCCCGGGTCATTTCCAGGGTCGCCTGGAGCCGGCAGTGAAGTCGGACGAAGAGAGCATCTTCCGTTATAATTTGCGCGGATAAGATTGATTTCATTACATGGGAGTGATGACATGACCAAGGAATTACAGGACCTGCTCGCTCAGATCAATGGCTGCCTCAGCGTGGATGGAACGCACGTAAAAGTGGTGGATGAACCCGGCTTGCGCGCGAATATCCACAAGCTCGTGGAGGTCTCGGCGATGGGGAACGGGGATTCCGTGGGCTGGGCGCGTTATCTCGTCCGCTCCGCCGCGCTGGAATTGGGGATTATTCCCTCCTCCATTCATGAACTCTACCTGGCCCGCGGCCGCGGCGATGCGCCGATGACCTGGTGCACCCCGGCCTTCAACCTGCGTACCCTTTCCTTCCACGCCGCCCGCGCCATGTTCCGCTCCGCCCGGAAGATCAATGCCGGCGCATTCATCTTCGAGATCGCCCGCTCCGAGATCGGTTACACCGCTCAGCGTCCCGCCGAATATGCAACCAACATCCTCGCCGCCGCCATCGCGGAGGGGTTCCGCGGCCCGGTCTTCCTGCAGGGCGACCATTTCCAGGTCTCCGCGAAACGCTATAAAAGCGACCCGGAAACCGAGCTGAAAGCCGTCCGCGACCTGACCGATGAAGCCGTCAGCGCCGGGTTCTATAATATTGACATCGACACCTCCACCCTGGTGGATATCGAAAAACCGACCGTCCCCGAACAGCAGCTCCTGAACTACACGCTCTCCGCCGAGATGGGCGCTCATATCCGTGAGATCGAGCCGGAGGGCATCACGATTTCCGTCGGGGGTGAGATCGGCGAGGTGGGCGGACATAACTCCAACGAAGCCGAGCTTCGGGCGTATATGGACGGATACAATTCCATGCTGGCCGAGTTGGCTCCCGGCAAGCCCGGCTTGAGTAAGATCAGCATTCAGACGGGCACTTCCCACGGCGGAACGGTCCTGCCGGATGGCACCATTGCAAAGGTCCACCTCGATTTCGATACCCTGCGCGAGTTGAGCCGCGTGGCTCGGCGCGAATTACCATCTCGGCGGGACGGTGCAGCACGGTGCCTCGACCCTGCCGGAGGAGAACTTCAACCAGTTTGTCACCAATGAGGCCATCGAGGTCCACCTGGCGACGAACTTCATGAACATGTTCTTTGACCTGATCCCCGCCGATCTGCGCCAGGAGATCTACGGCTGGCTGATGGTCAATGCCGCCTCCGAGCGCAAGGAAGGCATGACCGATGAGCAGTTCTATTACAAATCCCGCAAGAATGCGGTGGGCGTCTTCAAGGCCAAATCCTACGCGCTGGGTGAGTATGCCATTGAAAAACTGGCCTCCGCCTGGGAGGCGCAGTTCGACCGGCTCTTCAGTTTGCTGGGTATCCGCGACACAAAGCAGTACGTGGACCAATTCATCAAGCCGATCGTGATCCCTCCTCATCTGGCGGATTATGTCAAGGATGCCGCGGCCGCCGAGGATGTCAGCGACCTCGCCGACTAGCCTTTAACCCAAATGCCAGTCCATGCCTGAATCCGAGCAGGGGAGCAGCCTTCCGCGTTACCGGGCCATCCCGCGCACCGCGATCTTCCTGCGGCGCGGTAGCGAGTATCTCCTCCTGAAGGGCGCGCCAGCCAAGCGGCTCTGGGCCGGGAAATATAATGCCCTCGGCGGGCATGTGGAACGCGGCGAGGATGTTCTCTCCTCGGCGCGCAGGGAACTGCTCGAGGAGACTGGCTTAACTGCGGACCTGTGGTTGTGCGGAACGGTGCTGGTGGATGCCGGAGAGACCGGCATCTGCCTCTTCGTCATTCTCGGCGAATCTCCCATCCGGCGAGCTGAAGTCCTCTCCCGAAGGCCTCGCCGAGTGGCTCTCGCTCGACCGGCTTGTCTCGCTGCCGGTGGTGGAAGACCTGCCTGTCCTTCTGCCCCGCATCCATCGGATGCGTAAAGGCGATCCTCCCTTTCGCTGCCCGCTCCTTCTACGATGAGCAGGGGCATTTGAAGGTGGTCTTCGCAGATTAAAAAGAACGGGCGGCCGGATGGCCGCCCGTTTTACTCAAGGTATGTTGTAGGACTGCAATTCGATTGTATCGTTGATCGCCGTGCCGACCATATCGCCGGTGATCTGGGTCTTGACCATCCCGACTCCCGGCGCCCACCAGGAGGTGGTGTTCAACGAGATCTTCACCGGCAGCGAAAAGCCGGAGATCGAGGCGGTGGAATCGAAAGTCAGAACGCCATTGATCTTCATGGCATCGAAAGTGCCTGCCGGAACGGTAACGCTTTCCGTATCCCCGGCTGTGAAGTTGTAGACCGCCTCTCCGTTGGTATCGGCTTTGATCCCGTCGGCCTCAATGGATCCCTGGAGGTTCAGCTGGTACGACCAGTCATCTCCCGGGGAGATGGCGGCCGGGAGAGTGATTCCCTGGATATCACTTGTCTGCAAGGTGGCGTTCAACTGTTGCATGGCCAAAATGGTAACAAAGCCCGGAAGCTGCAAGGCGGTCAGGCCTTCCGGTTTGCAGGACCATTGCTGGGTGGTGGTCACACTGTTATCGATGACCGTCGTGACTGTAAAACCGTCCGCGCGGACTTCGCTGATGGTATCGGTATAGGAATAGTTGCCATTAGGGCCGCCGCTGCCGGCATAGTTCCATGTGGCGCCATTGACCACTGGATAGTACGGGTTGGAACATGCACCTGCATTCGACGCGGCAGCTGTGGCGGTTGGCGCTTCAAGTGTGGGCGTGTCGGCGGCCGAAGTTTCGACCACTGCGGGAGTTGGGGTTGCCGTCGCTGTGCTGCATGCCAGGAGACTGGTCAGGCTTAACAACGGTATTATCAAACGAGCGAGAGACTTGATCCTCATGATATGCTCCTAAGGCTGGTTCTGCCAGATGGGCAGGGATTGGGTTCAAGAGTAGGCCCTGTTTTATGGGGTTTTCCCGCCAATTGACCCGGCACGTTCTTCCGGGGCATCGAAATGGTGCATGCGCCTTTGATCCATGAACTTGATTGCGCATAGACCATCCCCGAAGGCACAGGGCGTATTAACCAACGATGGCGTATTGGGGGTGTTACGAGCCTGTCAACCGGAGGTGAGGTCTTCTTCGGGAGGAAATTTCTGGGACTTGAGGGCCTCTTCGATCTCAGGATGGACTCTCCACTGGCCGTCGATAAGGAAACGGCGGTCCCAGGGGAAGACGATCAGCGCATCGCTGACGAGGGCCGCGAAATGGGGCTGTGGATCTGCCCAGGTATGGGCTGCCAGAGCGGCGGTCTTGATCTGGCTGGCGCCGCGTTCCAGCGTCCGGGTCGCGACCAGAGCAAGGGTCTCCCCGGTGTCTGCGATCTCATCCAGGATCGCCACCCGCTGCCCTTGCACTATAGCCGGGACATCCAACCGCCAGACCGGCTTGTCGAAGGAGACGATGTCATTGACGCGGCGCGGTAAGGCGGATCGGGTAAAGCTCCCGGCGCAGGGCGAGGGAGATGGCTGTTGCTGGAAATAAGCCTGCGCGTGCAATGCCGAGGATCAGATCTGCTTTGAAGTCGGAGATCTCCTCGGCGAGCGCGTCGCACATTCCGGCGAATTGCTCCCAGGAAATCTCCTCCACTCCCTTCCTGCGGGTATAGTCATAACTTTTCATGCAAATTTGTATCCAATTCGGCGCAGGAAATCCCTGCGTGCGAGGCGGTCCTCATCGTTCTCAATGCCTTTTGGGGAGCTCCCGTCGATCACTCCGAGGATGCCCCGGCCCTGCTCGGTCTCGGCCACGATGACCTGGGTGGGATTGGCAGTGGCGCAGAAGACATGTGCGACCTCGGAGATGGACTTCACTGTATTGAGCACGTTAAGAGGGAAATATCCGTCAGCCAGGAAAAGGATAAAAGAATGGCCCGCGCCGATGGCCAGCGCATTCTTGCAGGCCAGCTCGATCATGGCATCATCCGTGCCGGACCAGCGTACCAGGCATGGACCGGATGCCTCGCAAAATGCCAGGCCAAATTTTATGCCCGGCACGCTGGAAAACAAGGCTTCATGCATGTCTTCAACGGTCTTGATGAAATGGGATTGTCCCAGGATGAAATTGATTTCTTCGGGTTTCTCGATCTGAATTGTTTTGAGTTCCATGGATCCTCTCAAATTGCCGGTTGGGTAAATCTATGATACAACAAAAGTCAACTCTCAAAAAGGTGGATGCGATGCTTCGTAAATGCGCGGCTCTCATGCTTCTCCTGTTCACAGCCTGTTCCCCTCCGCCAAGCCCGCCTGCGACCGCTGTCCTTCTGCCCACCTTGACTCCAGCGCCATTTGTCAACGCGAGTCCGACACCCGCTGCCACCGTTACTCCGGCGGTCACCTCCACACCCGCCCGGGCAGTCCCGAACTTTGAGCATATTGTCATGATCATGTTCGAGAACAAGGAGTTCGGGAGCGTGATCGGCAGCGCCAAAGCCCCTTATTTTTAACATCCTGGCTGAATCCAACACGCTGCTGACCCAACACTATGCAGTCATGCATCCCAGCCTGCCAAATTATCTGGCTTTGATCGGCGGGGATACTTTTGGGATCACCGATGATTGCATAGACTGCTTCATCAATGCCGAAAGCCTCCCAGACCAGATCGAGGCGAGTGGAAGAACCTGGAAATCTTATCAGGAAGACATGCCATCCCCTTGTTTCTCCGGAGATACCAACGTCTACGTGCAGAAGCATAATCCCTTTATGTATTTCGATCCCATCCGGCTGAATGCAGAACGATGTACGCGAAGCGTTGTCCCATTAACAGAGCTGGATGTGGATATGAATGCAGGAGCGCTGCCGAACTTCCTCTTTATCACCCCCAATATCTGTTATTCGGCGCATTCCTGCGGGCTGGAATTGGCGGATGCCTGGCTGAATACGCTGCTAGACCGGCTGGTTCCGGCGCTGGATAAGGACGGGAAGCCTTACTTGATCATCGTAACCTGGGATGAGGGTCAGGGTGACAATTCCTGCTGCGGGCTGCCGGAGCATGCGGGTGGACGTGTGGCGACCATCCTGATCTCACCCCAGGCGAAAGCCGCCTTTCAGGATGATACGCCTTACACACACTATTCGTTGCTGAAGACCATCGCGGAGGCCTGGGGTCTTTCCTACCTGGGCCACGCTGCCGATCCGACCACAGCGCTTATCGTGCGCCCGTGGAAATGACCGGCTGAAAACCGGCGTTCAATTTGGATCAGGATGTTCCGGCGGTCTCTGCCTGGATTCGTAGAATATCAGCAGTGTGGTTCCATATTTTCGCTGCTCAAATTCAACCATATTCATCAGGTCCAGAGGCTGATATTCCTTGGGGGCAATTTGAACGATCACCTCAAAATCTTCGCTCAACCAGCCCGGGTTCTCATCCAGGAGGGAGACCGCCTGAGACCACATATCCTTAAATTGCGGCGGGGCGATGTAGACGTAATCGAACCGCTGGTCGGGTGAGGCGGCAAGCAGGGCGAATGCGTCCCCCCGGCGCACCTCAGCACGCTCGTTGAAGCGGCAATGCTCCAGGTTCCAGTGGATGGTTTCAATGGCGGCGCGTTCCCGTTCGCTGAAACGCACGAAGCTTGCCCCGCGGCTGAGCGCTTCAATACCCACCGCGCCGGTCCCGCCGAAGAGATCCCACCACCGGGAATCGACCACATCGCCGGCAAGGATATCGAACAAGGCTTCCTTCGCGCGGTCGGTGATGGGCCGTGTGGTATCCCCGGGGACAGCTCTTAATTTACGACCCCTGGCTTCTCCGGAGATCACTCGAAGGCTCATTGTTTTGTCTCCACAATCTGCCGCGCGGCCCGGATGTTGCCCTGCGGGGCGATCACAGGGACAACACAACCGGTGCTCAGGAGCAATCTCCGCCCGTCCATTTGCCGGATGGCATCCAATCCTTCCATTTCCACCTCTTCGGCGGTGCCATAGACAAGAGTATCCTGGCGTAACCCTCCGCATAAACCACCGCGGAAGAGGTCCCTGGCCTCCGAGAGGGAAGGGGAGCTTTCACGGTCATGCCAGTTCACGATCTGCGTTGGCAGGTTGGAGGCAGTTTCAAAGTACACGTTATGACCATGCAAGTGAAGCATATTGCACCAGCCAGCCTCAGCCGGTTGCAGGGATTGCAGATCGAAGGGCAGGCCGAAGGTTTGATATTCCTCACGGTTCATCAATTGCGCCTGCGCATGCTGGATCGCATAGAAGACGCCATCTACTTCTGCGGCCATTACGGCTTCCACAAAGCGCCGGGTTGTCCCGGCAATGATCTCAAGGCCCTTTAGTACCGCGTCCGGGTATAGACGCAGGTGCGCCAGCAGCTGCTCGGCACCGGCCAAATTTCGTGCCTGTGCAAGAGGGCTGAAGACCGTTTGGAGGAGCGGTGTCTCTGATGGGAGAGCCGCACGGATTTCCCGCAAGCATTCCAGCTGCGCAGCCAGGTGGCTGCTCTGGGGTGTTAATACCGGCAGGATTTCCCAGTCCTGGGGGTCCTGGATGGGCCGTTTCGTGTATTCGCGCGTTCCCTCGGGGTTTCCACGCCAGGCATCCTCCGCGCCCCAGTCTTTCAGGCAGAATGATGAGGCGGGCGTCACCTTGACAAGGTCGAAGTCATAGGTCCCCTGGAATTGGAGGGTTGCCGCGGCCAGCCCACCCGGTGTCTGGTCATCTACTGGAAAGTGCCTCCACAACGCAACCGGCGGGCGATCTAAAATGTCGCCTTTTAGGAGAGCCTGAATTCGTTCTCTATGGGTGATCATTTTGTATCGAGATAAACGGTGCAGAAGACTGCGCCTTGGCGTTGAATGACGATCATGTCTTTACTGCCGGCATATTTCTGGATGGCGGGATTTGCCCTTGAATTATCGAGGATGTATTCTCCCTTTTGCGGCGAAGCCCGGATCTCGCCTCCGTCAATCACAGTGATGCCCTGCGAAGCATAATAAGCGGCAATATAGCCCTCGCGGCGGACAAAGATCGTTGGATGCATAGGTGCAAGTACCTGAGCCTTCTCCATCGCTTCTTTATAACAGGTCAGCCAATAATCGGTCTCGAAGCGGGCAGCAGCCTGTCTGGTTCCACCCGCAAACTGATTGTAATAGGTGTATTCATAAGGATGGAGTTGGTTATAAGCGAGGATGCCCGGTAACAACAGAAGCCCAAGAACGGGGATTCTTAGCCAGGCGCTCGAAAACTTTTCGAATAATGCATCCACTGCCAGACCGGTAAGGATGAATAATGGCGGCACGATGAACATAAAATGTCGAAAGCCATCATACATCGTGGGACGGGATACCAGCACATAGACCAGAGGGAGGATGAACCAGAGCAGCGTTGGGAGCAAGGTTTTCCAATCCAGCTGCTTGCGAAAGCTGCGAAACAGCGCAACAATCCCGCCGAGGAAGGCAAGGGGCCATACGGGTTCCGTCAAGGTGAAAAGCAGCAAGGAGGGGAGATAGCGTAAAGGCAGATTATCGGCCCGATAGATCTCCCCATAAAAGAGCACGCGCAGGTCCGTGGGATTATCTGCCATAAAGGTCAGAGTGCTGATGAAATTGCGTAACGGAGACTCCCAGAGATAGGGCCAGGATACGAACATCGCCATGATGGCGATTCCTGCATAGGCAGCAAACCAGCCAAGTCGGGTGGATTTTCTTTGCAGCAAGAAATGCAGCCCTACCAACAGCCCCGCCAGAGGCCCCAGGATTCGGATGCTCGTGGCAAGGCCCAGAACGATCCCGGGCAGGAGAATATGCTTTAAAAGACGGGTTGGCTTTTCGTCTGGTGGCGCGGTGGCGAGATATTCCGACATCCGGAAACCCAATTCCAGCGAGATCAGAAAGAACATCTCGAAAGGCGGGTCCTTCGGGTTGATGAAGGCATGTTCCCACAATACCGGCTGGGTGGAAAAAAGGGCAGTGGCGAAGAACGCTGCGCACGGATGCATCCACCGCCGCGCGAGGATATAGAAGAAGTAAATGCAAACCTGAAAGGCCAGGAAATTGACCAGATGCCAGGCGGAAGCCTGGTCCAGACCCAGGGATTGGAGGAGATGGGCTGGAATCCGGGCAAGCAACAGGTAAGCTGGTCCGCGATTTTTATGATCCCAGGGACTTGGTCCAAAGGCGCGCTCCAGATCGAAATCCGGCTTTACCCATTCAAACGGGTTATAAGCGTAGCCGATGGCGTCCGCATAGCCGTAAAATAATGGTTCGTCCAGGGAGAACCCATAGCTGCGAAAGGTCAGCAAGCCGACAACTACATTGAAAAGGATGAGAATCAGGACAGGGAGATTCTTGACACGGACCGCATTGAAGGATTGGGTGGCTGCCATGACCGCCTCATTATAATGGGACTTGCAGATCGTTGATGGACATGCAGGAGCGGAAAGAATCAAAAAATCCCTGCCCTGTTCGGGTTCCGGGATTTTTTAATTAATATCCAACTGTCAATAAATTTCGATCATTTATTTTGCAAACGCCGCTGCTGTCGCTCCCTGGCTGCTTCCATTCTGCGTAATTCTGATTCGGTCTCGGTTTTCAGTGGGGGAACCTGGACGGGCTGGCCGTTATCGTCCAATGCGACGTAAACGAGATAGGCCGTATTTGTATGCGTCTGCTCGCCTGTGACCGGATTCTCGGCGACCACCTCGATCTCGACCTCGCCGGAAGTCCGCCCCACGTAGGTGACCTCGGCGTTGAGGATGACGAGATCGCCGATTCGGATGGGCTGGCGGAAGACCATGGAATCAATGGCGACGGTTACCACGCGCCTGCGTGCATGGCGCATAAAAGCCAACGCGCCGGCTTCATCCACCAACTTCATGATCCAGCCGCCGTGTACATTGCCGAGGTTGTTGGCATGCTCCGGCTGCATCACCTGTGCGATGCTGATGCGGGAGGCTTTAACAGTGCGAGGTTCCAAAATGTCTCTCATGAATTCAAATAAGGTTTTGAGATTAATTCAGGTCGTCGCGAAGTTCGCCAGTATCGAGCGTGTGCAGGCGTTCCGGCTCCTCGGCTAGTACATCGATGACACTATGGGACAACTCGCTCATCAAAGGTGCCAGTGCGATGGTGGCAGGTGGCCGTAAACGTGGAGGCGCTGTCGGCGGGCGGAGTCGTGGCTTGAGGGTGCTCGTTGCGCGTTTGCGCAGGATGCGCGGGTCGTCTGACAGATAGCCAACGTAATATCCCAGGACGGAATAGACCTCCCGCCGCGAGGTGACCCACCCGATCCATTCCCCGCTGCGGTTGTAAAGGTAAGGATACATAAGAAAGGCTTCTGTATCACCCCTGGAACTGTAGACCGGGATAAGCGCTGGTATGGTTTTCGTTTCCATTGCTGTGATCCTCACTCTACATCATTATAAGTCCAATGGCGATTTATAAAATAATTCCAAAGCATCACGACACCCACGGCGACAGCCAGCGCCGCGTTGTGCCCAAGTTTTTCCGGGCGAAACGCATGGAAAGCGGGGAGCGTGGCGAACATCCGGCCCAGGGGATTTTCCAGCAAGGCAAAGATGGGCGTGCGGATCAACAGGCCGATGAGGTTGACAAAGAAGAACTGGCTGACCTGGTGCCCCAGGTTCTTCGAGCGGGAATCCGGATACGTCCAATAGCGGTTCCAAAGGAAGTTGCTGGTGACCGCGGCGATGAAAGAGAAAACGCTGGATGGCACTTCGGGCAGATGAAATCCCCAGGCAAGCAGGTTAAAAATGCCGAAGTCTACAACAGCACCAATCGTGCCTACTGCGGCAAAGCGCATGAAGCGCGTGCGTTCCTTGGGGTTGGTTAAGATCATTCAAGTCCCAGCTTGCGTTTGAAATAGGGAACGGTCTTGCGGATGCCCTCATCCAGGGTAACCTTCGGCTCCCAGTGGAGGATCTCGCGCGCCCGGGTGATGTCCGGCTGGCGCCTTTGCGGGTCGCGTACACTACGCGCGTCCGGAACAAAGGAGATGCCGCCTTTATTATCGGTGATGCGATTAATGGCTTCCGCGAATTGCAGGACGGTCATCTCGTTGGGGTTCCCGATATTGACGGGCATGTGCTCGTTGGAATACAGCAGGCAGACAATGCCTTCCACCAGGTCATCCACGTAGCAGAACGAGCGGGTTTGCCCGCCGTCGCCATAGACTGTGAGGGGCTGGCCGAGCAGGGCTTGCTTGAGGAAGTTCGGCAGGGCGCGCCCATCTTCAAGATCCATTCGGGGACCATAGGTGTTAAAAATGCGCACAATGCGAGTGTCCAATCCATGTGCGCGGTGGTAGGCCATGGTCAACGACTCGGCAAAGCGCTTGGCTTCGTCGTAAACCGCGCGTGCCCCGGCAGGATCAACGTTGCCGGCATAAGTCTCGGGCTGCGGATGGACGGCGGGGTCGCCATAGATCTCACTTGTGGAGGCCAGGAGGAAACGCGCATTATGAGCGCGGGCAACCCCCAGGCAGTTATGCGTGCCCAGCGCGCCCGCCTTCATGGTCTGTATGGGCAGGTTAAAGTACCCGGATGGGGATTGCGGATTGGGGCTTGCCGGCGAGGCGAAGTGCATGACTGCATCCACCTTGCCCTGAACGAAGATGTAATTGGAAACGTCATGCCTTTGGAAGGAAAACTTCGGGTTCCCCATCAAGTGAGCAATGTTATCCGGGTTACCGGTAATAAAATTATCCAGGCCGATTACTTCGTGTCCTTCGGATAGCAATCGGTCGCTAAGATGGGAACCTAAAAATCCGGCTGCACCAGTGATAAGAATACGCATGTCGCCTCTCCTTTTTTTATTTCTGAACGATCAAGAATACAAGAATTTCACTTCCAATCAATTTTCGTGATCAGGCTGTCACCGGTCACCTGATAGGCCTGGCTGCTGCCGCTATCCACCAGCCAGAGATTCCCTTGATAGACCACAGCAACAAAATCACCGGCCTGTCCGGCAATCGACTCCGGCGCCCAGGCCGGTGTTTGTGGTTCCAGTCCTCCCGAATCTTGAGGCGGGAACAGGCTGCGGCGATTGGAGCCGTCCCGATCCATGACCATCAGGCGGTAGCGGCTGGTCTCGCTTTGGTCGGGAAAAATAGCCTGTAAATAGGCGATTTGGTAGAGCTTTTCAGTCCCTGCTTGCCGGATGGGGGAGGAGGCCGGGTAGACAAACATTCCCGTTTGCCCTGCCACGGGAACGACCGCGTTATTTTCCAGTGAAACAGCCGAGAGGTCAAAATAGGGCAACTCCTCATCCGTAATGGGGGCTGGAGCGGGTGCATGGGTGGCAACGAACAGCGTTTTCCCATCTGCCCCCCATGTTATGCCCGGGATCCATGCCCAATCGCTGTGAGTGTTGAGCGGAGTGATGGAGAGGATTGGTTTGAGATAGCCGCCATCCTGGTCCACCAGTCCCATCCCGTCCGGACGGGCATAAGCCAGCCTGCCGTCGGCGGAATAAGTGAAATTGATACCCCACCACCCATATACGCCGCCGCTGCTGGCATCCAGCAGCCTGCGTGGAGCTCCGCCGGTGATGCTTACCCTCCATAGATCGTTGTTGGCCTGCCAGCCAGGGGCGGCATCGCGAGGTTCCACTGTGGAGTAGGCCACTGAATTGGTACCGGGAATCCATCCGGCGAAGTGGACTACATTCTTTGCATTGAGGTATTGTGGTTTGGGCGTGGTATTACCCACCCGGACCACCCAGAGTGTATTGATCTCCTCCGAGGCTGGCTTCTTGGATTTACGCGTGAAGATCAGGTACTCGCCACTGGGCGAAAGAGTGAAGACGCGCCCATCCAGATCGGCGCTGCCCACGATCAGCCGCCGGTTGGCGGTTGAGCCATCCATCAACCAGGCATTCCCGGCTGCCAGGTAAACCAGGCTTCCAGGGATGGTCAAGGGAGTAAAAGATGCCTGTGCGCCGACCATAACGATCTCGGGCGAACCTTCCTGAAGTACCACGCTTTTCACTACGGTCCTGCCTGTTTCCACCCCATCTTCAAGGATCTTGCGGTAGGTAAGCTCGGTCTGGCCATTTACACCTGCCTGGACCAGCCGGGTCTCGCCTTCGGGCATGGTCTCATTGCGAATGGCTTGATGTTCATACGGCACGGTTACGATCTCGGATTGAAATTCTTCGCTCACCCTCGTAAGCTTTATTTTATCCCCATTGCTCAATACCGTGTAAAAAGGCGGTTCGGCTTTATCCAGATCTCCAGCGGCGATACCGGCTTCCTGAAGTGCTTGCAAAACCGTGCTGCCGGAACCCACTCGGATGTCACGGGTTTGCCCATCCGCTGTCAGGGTCACTGTCATGCTCCCGCCGAACTGGGGGGAGCGGCATCCCGCCAACAGTAGGCAGGCGGCGGTCAGAAAGGCCAAAAGTTTCTGTAGTGGAGGAGAGCGGTGCATGGCCTGCGGTATAATCCAGCCGCTATTTAATGCGCCCGGTGAGCGTCATGACCCCATCGGCGATGGTGATGTTTTCCAGCCTGAAACCCGTGGCAACCGGGCCAAGAGAGCCGGTGTAGGCTTCCTCGATGGTTGCGCTGATGAAATGGTTCAGAGCCTGAGGAACAGGGAAGGGGCCAAGGTTCGTGGAAACTATATCTATTTTGGGATGGCCTTCCGCATCCACGCTGATGTTCACGATGGATGCCAGATTCGCCAGGAAGTAGCCTTTGTGGAATTTTCCGAAGACCTCGATCTGGCCGTTACGCAGAAATACCTTGGGCTCGGTCAGGATCGGATTGGCCTCCTTTGCCAGACGCTCAGCCACATAGGAAGTGATCTGGGATTCGGTGAACTGAAAGGTGATCGGCCCATCCAGACTCCCGGATTCGATCGCTTGTTGTACTTGATCGCGCAGGCTCTGGGCAGCATCCGGTGAGACCTGGATCGGGTCTGCCGGGTAATCCGGTCCTCCGATGAAAAGCGTGCAGGCAAAGGCGCACAGGGAGAGAACGGCAAGAAGAATGGGAAATGCGTTTTTTTTCATACGTTTCACATGGATAAGATTTCAAAGACGGGAGCTATTATAGCATGAGCGAATCGCCCTCTCCTGACCTGCCACTGGCGGTCAATCTGGAGGCCATGCTGTTTGTTGCAGCAGAACCGGTTACGCTGGCACAGCTGGCAGCAGCCCTGGATGTGACCGTTTCGGTGGTTGAGCGGGGGCTCAAAGAACTGGAAGGATCATTGGCAGGACGCGGCGTCCGGCTGCAGCGGCACGCCGGCAGAGTCCAGCTCACAACTGCCGCAGAACTGGCCGAAGTGATCGAACAATTCCTGGGCCTTGAAGCGATCACCCATCTCAGCCGCGCCGCGCTGGAGACCCTGGCGATCGTAGCCTATCAGCAGCCGGTGACCCGGCCTCAGATCGATTCGATCCGCGGCGTGAACAGTGATGGCATGATGAAGAGCCTGCTGGGCAAAGGCTTGATTCAGGAGGCTGGCCGTACCGATGGTCCCGGGCGGCCAATCCTGTATTCCACCTCGCCTGTCTTCCTTCAGCATTTTGGCATCAATTCATTGGACGATATGCCTTCGTTGTCAATACCCGAGGTTGACTCCACGCATCCGGGTGAGCTCTTAAAAGGATAATCCCGTTCCATTCCCTTTGACTGTTCCATACTGCGGCAGCCTGTGGATCCAAATTGGGCTGGCCGCGCTTGCTCCCTGGGATCTTGTTTTTCCTTATATGAGGCTTATTGAATAACACCACGGAACAGCACGACCCGTACGCGGCCTTCCGGTTCCGGGATTTCCGCTTGCTGTTCGCCGGGCGTCTAATTACTGCGTTTGGCGGGCAGATGCTCTCCTTTGCGATCGGTTGGGAATTGTGGCTGCGCACTCACAGCACCTTCGCTCTCGGCATGGTGGGGCTGGTGCAGGTGGTGCCCATCATGCTGCTTTCCCTGCCGGGCGGGCATATCGCCGACCAATACAATCGGAAGCGGATCGTATTTGTTATGCAATTATTGCTGGCGGCTTGTTCACTGAGCCTGGCCTGGCTTTCCTTTACCGCTGGACCGATCCTGTTAATTTATCTCTGCCTGCTTGGCATCGGCATTGCCCGCGCATTTTATGATCCAGCAGCCTCCACGCTGTTGCCTCAGACCGTGCCGCCGGCTAATTTTACGAGCGCCGCCACATGGTCAAGCAGCGCCTGGCAATTCGCATCCATCGCCGGACCGGCAGTGGCCGGCGTGATCGCCGCCCTGCTCAAGAGCGTTACGGTGATCTATGTGTTGGATGCTCTGGCTGCCTTCACATTCCTGATTCTAATCAGCCTGATCCATGGTCGCACGCTTGCCCTTGCTCCCAAGACTGCCACGCTCGACTCGCTTGCAGAAGGTTGGCGCTTCATTCGGGGGACGCGCGTTATTCTGGCTGCGATCACGCTGGATATGTTCGCAGTACTTTTCGGCGGAGCAGTAACGCTTCTTCCGGTCTATGCAACGGATATTCTGCACGTAGGCGCTACGGGGTTGGGACTCCTGCGCGCTGCGCCTTCCATTGGCGCCATCCTGGTGGCTTTCTTGCTCGTGCATCGGCCGCCATTCAAACAAGCCGGGCGTACATTGCTCCTGGCTGTGGCAGGTTTTGGTTTAGCCACGATCGTTTTCGGATGGTCAAAGAACTTTTTGCTGTCCATCATGATGCTGGGCGTCCTGGGGGGGTTGGATAATATCAGCGTGGTCATTCGTCACACACTGATGCTGACGCGTGTGCCGGATGAAATGCGCGGGCGAGCCTCGGCGGTAAACAGCATCTTTATCGGGGCTTCGAACGAACTGGGTGGCTTTGAATCCGGTGCCGTGGCATCGCTGGTCGGGCCAGTCCTTTCCGTCATCTTCGGGGGCATTGGCACGCTTGTAGTGGTCCTTGTCGTCAGCCGCTTTTTCCCGGAAATGGTGAGGATGAAAACGCTGTCGGAGGAATCTGGAGACCCGATCCTGGTGGGTTCGCCGCACTCCCCGTAGCCGAATTTCAGGGGGAATGCAACCTTTTTTTCTCCAATCCGTATAAATTGGTAGACGAAAATCCAGAAGGAGAATGATTATGTCTACCAACCGCTCCAATGTTGGGCCCCTGGTTGGCGGGGCTGTACTAATCGCGATCGGCCTCATGAGCCTCGCGGGCGAATTCTTCGGTCAACTTGGTTTCTGGGGATTGATTTGGCCGTTCTTTGTCATAGGATTGGGGGCATTATTCTTTATCGGGATGTTCGCTGGCGGTAAATCTGCCGCCGGTCTGGCGATCCCGGGGACGATTATCAGTGTCATTGGCCTGATGCTGTTCGTCCAAAATGTATTTGACTACTGGGAAAGCTGGTCCTATGGATGGACAGTAATTCTCTTCGCTGTAGGCCTGGGGATCTATATCATGGGCTTGTACGGGGGAAATGAGGGTCAGCAGCAAAGCGGCAAGAACCTCATGAAAGTCGGCGGCGTCCTGTTCATTATCTTTGGCGGTTTCTTCGAGATGTTCCTTAATTCCTTCCGCTTCTCGAAATACCTGTTCCCGGTTGCGCTGATCCTGCTTGGCGTGTACCTCATTGCAGCCCGATCCGGTTTATTGGGCCGCCGCTCGGATGCGTCAGTCACACCGGTGGAAATGCCCAGAAATGAAGGAGAGTGACACCATGAAGAATCGTTCCCTGTTTGGCCCGACACTGTTGATCGCTGCCGGTGTCATCTGGCTGCTGATCACTCTTGGTACGATCCCCTCGACGAATCTCTGGGCGCTGGTGCAATTCGCTCCCTACGCCCTTATGGGTTTTGGCCTGGCATTATTGGTGCGCAGCCGCTGGACTCTTGCCGGGCAAATTCTTTCCGCGCTGGTCCTGGTGGCCGCGATCGGCGCTGTATTCTTTGCGCAGCAGCTGGGTTGGAACAAACCCAGCTTTCTGACCTTCGACAGCGGATTGCCCGGAGGCGTCGCCGGTTCTGGGATCGTGATCACGGAAGCCAGAAAGATCGGTGATTTTCAAATGCTCGAGGTCGATTATCCTGCTGAGATCGTGGTCCAGCAGGGTTCTGCCACATCTCTAAAGATCGAGGCTGAGGATAACGTGGTCCCACAGCTTCGAACTGATGTCACCGGCGGAAAACTTGTCATTGACACGAAGGAAAGGGATTGGACGAAACGCGTCAACCCTTCCAAGCCGGTGAAGATCACCATCACGGTGAAGGATCTGCAAGAGATCGATTTCTCGAGTGCCGGAAAGTTGGATGTGAACGGCTTGGAGTCTGGAGACTCTTAAGCTTACCTTGAGCGGCGCGGGTGACGTCACATTGAAGGATGTAAAACTCGGCACACTGGATGGAACCCTGAGCGGCGCGGGCAGCATCCACGCCGATGGAACCGCGGACCAACTCAAGCTGGTGATCAGCGGGTTTGGCAGTTTTAATGGGACTGACCTTGCCAGCATGAGCGCCGAAGTCCGCATCAGCGGTGCAGGCAGTGCGATCGTGCGCGTCGAGAAAAACTTGGATGCGGCTATTACGGGTGCGGGGTCGGTTCATTATTTTGGCACGCCTACCATCACGAAGCAGATCTCTGGCGCCGGGTCGGTATCGCCGGCAAAGTAAAGATATGGAATTGCCCCGGAGAACCGAAGTTCTCCGGGGATTTTTTTGGTGGGGAAAGGAAGGTTCAGGCATACGCTATAATGATGAACTATGGAAGAGCGACTTCAAAAAATCCTTGCGCAGACAGGTTACGGCTCCCGCCGCGCCTGTGAATTGATCATCGAGGCGGGACGGGTACGGGTGAACGGGCAGCTTGCTGTGATCGGGCAGAAGGCAGACCTGGCCAGGGATAAGATCATGGTGGACGGCAAACCTTTGGCGGCTGCCGAAATGCTGGTTTACATTGCCCTAAATAAGCCTCGCAATGTCCTTTCGACCGTGGAGCAGGAGGTTGGGGACAATCGAAAGACTGTGAGGGAATTGATTCCCCTGGAAGGTCACCTTTACCCTGTGGGAAGGCTGGATTTTGACAGCGAGGGATTGGTTCTGATGACGAATGATGGCGAGCTGACCAACCGGCTCACTCACCCTCGTTACGGTCATCAAAAGGAATACCGGGTGCTAATTGCGCGCCGTCCGGATGATGCCCAGCTTGCAGTGTGGAAGCGCGGGGTCGTGCTTGAGGATGGCTACAAGACCGCACCTGCCGATGTCCGCTTTGAATCAACCTCAGGCAAAGGCGCCTGGATACGTGTGGTCATGGGGGAAGGCCGCAAGCGGCAGATCCGCGAGATTGGGGCGCTGCTCGGCTTGCCGGTGGTGCGCATCATCCGCGTGCGCATCGGGAGCCTGCGCCTGGGTAATCTCAAGCCGCGTCAGTGGCGGCATCTAACCTCTGCCGAAGTCTCCGAGCTCAAGCAAAATAAATAGGCTGGCATTCGCCAGCCTATTTTATTTTGCTCCTTAGAGTGGGTCAGCTCTGGCGGATATCCCAGAATTTCTTGACCACTCCATCCAGCGCTTTACGGATCGTCTCTTTCTTTGTGCCTGCAACCTTGAATGTGATCAACCGGCTGTCAATTTTCGGTCCGGTGAATTGACCAAAGGCGATGAAGTTTCCACCTATATCGGCTATGGCTTTTGTGACCTTGGCCAGTTCGCCGGGGTTGTCAGCCACCTCGGCTGTGACGCGCACTCCCGGTTCCCGGGCACCCATCAGTTCGAGAAAGATCTTGAAAAGATCGGTCTCCGTGATGATGCCCACTAAGCGGGCTTCATCCATCACCGGCAAGCCTCCGAATTTGTGGTCCGCCATGATGCGCGCGGCCTCTTCAATCGGGGTATCGGTTGTTACGGTAATGACCTTCTTGGTCATGACCTCGGAGACCTTGATCTTGCTGATTAAATAATTGATCTCCCAGACACTAAGGCTTGTAACCGTGGAGGGGGAGGCGTTCAACAGGTCTTTATCCGAGACAATGCCCACGAGCTTTCCGTCTTTGACGACTGGCGCGCGGCGGATGTGTTCTTTGCGGAACAGGGCTAAAGCCTCCTGCACGGGCATGGTGGGCGGAATTGTAATGACCGGACGTGACATTCTTTCACCGACGAGCATGAGAGGCCTCCAGAAATTCTTTGTGAAAATAACTACAAGCCGATTATATACTCCAATCAGGTTTAATTTGTCACAATAATAATAGGAACAAAATCACGGAATGAGACTGATTTGTCCAAGACTCAGCCCGTAAAACCCATGATCACACGTGCAATATGGCGTGCATGCTTTAAGTAAAGGTCCACACGGATGTTCTCATTGGGGGCGTGTATGTGCGAATCTGGGTAGCCCATGCCGCCAGTGGCGACTGGCAGTCCAAGATCATGTACGAAAGGATGGCTGGGACCTGAGCCGCCGGTGAGCGGTACCAGGGTCATCGGCACACCGTATACGTCCCTGGCCGTTTCTGCCACCATGCGGATGAATGGGTCGTCTGGGTCTGTGCGCGCAGGCGCATCGCCACCCAGGTCGGTGATCTCCACATCCGTGAAACCCTGTGAATCCAGATAGGCTCGCAATTTATTGAGGATGTCCACCGGGTCCTGGTCTGGGATTAGTCGGAAGTCCACCTTGGCAGAGGCGCGCGCCGGAAGGACGGTCTTCGATCCAGGTCCCTGGTAGCCGCTGGTCAGCCCGCAGATGGTGCAAGTGGGGGAGAAGACTTCCTCCATTTTGAGGTCCAGCCCCCCGGTCAGGCCTTTGAGGAAGTAGGGGACACCATAACGAGACTTGTATTCTTCTGTGGGGTCGGCCAGTTTGCTCATCAATTCCCGGTCGCGTGCCGTGGGCGGTTGGATGTTATCGTAAAAGCCCGGGATGAGGATGCGTTCGTCCGGTCCTTTGAGCGAGTTCAGCACCCAGATTAGACGCCAGGCCGCGTTCGGAAAGATGCTCCCACCCAAACCGGAATGAACATCCGTGGAAAGCAGATCTATAGATAATTCAACGTAACAGATTCCCCGCAGGCCGAGGGTTTGCATCGGCGTGTCGGTGTGGTCAACACCGCCAAATTCCCAGATACATGCGTCCGCTGCAAGCAGGTCTTTATGGGTTTGGACAAAGTCCACCATGTTTATGCTCGCGGTCTCTTCCTCGCCTTCGATGATGTACTTGATGGTAATCGGGAGATCGCCCTCTGCGGCGAGTACAGCATCCATGGCGGCGAGCCGCGAGGTGATGTGACCCTTGTCATCGCTGACGCCGCGCCCGAACATCTTTCCTTCGCGCCGGCTGGGCTCGAAAGGCGGGGTCTCCCACAGCTCAAGCGGCTCGGGTGGTTGGACATCATAATGATTGTAGATCAACAGGGTCTTGTCCGACTTGCCTTTTCGCTCAGCGGTAACGATGGGAGATCCTGGGGTCTGATGTATTTCTGTGGTAAAGCCGCGCTTTTGGAGCATTTCAGCCACCATCGCAGCACATTCCTGCAATCCCAGTTTTTGGGCGGAGACGCTCGGCTGGGCAACCAGGCGGGCAAGCTCGCCCAGGCTTTCATCCAGGTGCGATTCCAGGTAGGCATCGATCTTGGAAAAATCGGACATGACCTTCTCCTATTTAAGGTAATTGAGCAGCCAATTGAGGGAATATGCCCCGGCGTATGCAAATGCAGTCATCTTGATCAGCTGGCCGGCCCAGCAAAAGAGCAGGAATCGCCAAAGAGGTAATTTCGTCACTCCAGCTGCAACGCCGGCCAGGTCGAAAAACGGGTTGGGGATGGCGGATAGGATCAGGATCGCCCAACCGCCATATTTTTCCACCCAGGGATGGATGCGGTTGTAGATATCCGTGCGCTCGACCACGCCCTGACTCCCAAAACCTGCGAGATAACCGGATAACTCCCCCAGAGCGCCACCGGTTCCGGCTGCCAGGCCTACCAGAAGGGGATTGAAGACATGCCCCATGGCGAAGACAACCGCCACGCCCGGAGCCGGCAGGAAGACTGTGGCATTGGCCAGCAGCGCGATCAGAAAAATACCGGGATAGCCAAAGGCTGCAAATTGTTCGACCCGGTCGCGAATGCTGAAGACCAATACGCTGATCGCGACCACGGCGAGCACCGCCAGAATTCGGATAACAGCAGTACCCCAGCCTGACTTTTTGGGCAGCGAGCGCGGATCACTCTCGTTCGCAGAGGGCTTGCCTGCAGACATCTGTGGGGGATTTTCAGTTAGCTTTCTTCGATGTTAACATGCAGGATCTTAACGCCGGGATATTGGGGTCGCATGGGATCGCGCGGCGGGATGGACATCAGAACATCCATTCCCTCGACCACCTGCCCGAAGATGCTGTGTTTGCCGTCCAGCCAGGGGGTGGGGACATGGGTAATAAAGAATTGCGAGCCATTGGTCCCCGGGCCTGCGTTTGCCATGGAGAGCATTCCGGGTTTGTCATGTTTCAGGCTGGGATGAAATTCATCCCCGAATTTGTAACCCGGCCCGCCGGAACCGGTACCGGTTGGGTCGCCGCCTTGTACCATGAAATCTGGGATTACTCGATGAAAAATTACTCCATCGTAATACCCCTGCCGTGCCAGGAATACGAAATTGTTGACGGTCTTCGGGGCTTTGTCAGCAAAAAGCTCCAATACCATGGTGCCCTTATCAGTCTCCATGCGGGCGGTATATTTCTTCTTCGGGTCGATCTCCATTGCCGGGGGGGTATTCCACTGTTTAGCCATTCATTTCTCTCCTTATTAAGTTTTTAGCAGTGCATTGATCCTTGCCACCACCATATCCAGCGCGGCGGTGTTGAAGCCGCCTTCGGGGATGATGACATCGGCATACCGTTTGGAGGGTTCCACAAATTCGAGGTGCATCGGGCGCACGGTTGTCATGTAACGCCGGATGACGGATTCGGCGGTTCGGCCGCGCTCGCTGATGTCACGCTGGAGGCGGCGTATCAGGCGCAGGTCTGGGTCGGTGTCCACGAATATCTTCACATCGAACATCTTGCGCAATTCGGGCTCGGCGAAGATCAGGATGCCTTCCACGATAATGACGCCGCGCGGCTGAACCGTGAAGGTTTGCTCCGTCCGCGTGTCATGGGCGAAGTCATAGATCGGTACCTGGACCGCGCGGCCCTCCCGAAGCTCCTGGAGATGGTAGATCAATAATTCTGTTTCCAGCGATTCGGGATGGTCAAAGTTGACCTCTGCCCGCTGGGCAGGTGGTAATCCGCTAAGATCTTTGTAATATGAATCGTGCTGGAGGAAGGCGATATTTGAAGCCCCGACACGGTTGAGGATCTCCTGGACGACTGTGGTTTTCCCCGATCCTGAGCCTCCGGCAATCCCGATCACAAGGGGCACGCTATGTGTCATGCGCGGATTATACCTGCAAAGAAACAGCTCCGGGTTTTCCGGAGCTGTTATCTGTCTGAACGGTCACATGCCGGCCATATAGGCCAGCCCGATGGTCCCCGGGCCGGCATGGGTTCCGACGACCGGGCTGACCTCCGTGAGGATGCTTTCCACCGCTTGCAATCTTGCGTTTGCCTCTTCCAGGATCTTCCTGGCTTCGGCTTCGGCATTGGCATGCAGTGTTGCCAGGTGGATGGGGGTCTTGCCGCGAGTCCGTTCCTCCACCAGGGTGATCACACGCTCCAGCGCCTTGCTGCGTGTACGGATGCGCTCGATCGGCTCCACCCGCCCGTCTTTCAATTCCAGAACAGGTTTCATGTTGAGGGCGGTCCCAATAAACCGCTGGGCGCCGCCGATGCGGCCTCCGCGATGCAGGAATTCCAGCGTATCCACGGCGAAGAACACGCCGGTATGCTCGCGCGCTTTTTCCGCGATCGCCACCGCTTCCACCAGATTGGCGCCGTCACGCGCGGCGCGCGCCGCGGCCAGGACCTGAAAGCCCATTGCCATGGCTGTGGAATTGCTATCGATCAGCGTCACTTTCTTTGCGGCAGGGCCCAGTGCATCACATCCCTGGACAGCCGACTGCATGGTTCCGGAAAGTTTCCCGGAGACAAAAATCCCCACAACATCAAAACCTTGGTCGATGAGTTCCTGAAAAGCCTTTTGCATGGTCACTACGGAGACCTGTGAGGTCGAGGGCATGGTGGAGGCGGTACGCAGGCGGGCATAGAACTGATCCGGCAGGATGTCCACACCATCCTGGTAGGTCTCATTTCCCCAGATCAACACCTGTGGTACCTCACGGATGTTAAGTTCCTTGCGAAATTGATCAGGTATGTAGGCTGTGCTATCGGTGACGAAGGCGATATTGGACATGGAACCTCCCGAGGGTGGAATGTGCACCTTTTAACCCCGTTTTGGGGCGTTAGTTGCAAGAACAGGCTTTCTAATTGCTCATGGTATAATTATTCGCGTAAGTCCGTTCTAGAGATTTTCATCGAGGAGCCCCGATTGGCCTTCAACCCCATCAACTGGCTGCTAGGCCTGTTTTCGCTGGATATCGCCATCGATCTTGGCACGGCTAACACACTTGTCCATGTGCGCGGTAAGGGGATTGTCATTAATGAACCTTCCTGGGTCACCATCGACAAGCGACTTCGCCAACCCTTGGCGATAGGCTTGGAAGCCAAAGAAATGGTCGGCCGCACACCTAGCAATGTAGCGGTGATCCGTCCTATCCGTGACGGGGTGATCTCGGAATTTGATGTTACCCGCGTTATGCTCGAATATTTCATCGGAAAAGTGCACGAACAGAGCGTGGTTCCCTTGCCACGGCCGCGGGTTGTGGTGGGAATCCCGACCGGCGTCACAGAAGTGGAGAAACGCGCGGTATATGATGCGGTCATGGCTTCCGGAGCGCGCCAGGCATTTCTGATCGAAGAGCCGATCGCCGCAGCACTGGGAGCCGGGCTTCCGATTGGGGAGGTCAAGGGCTCGATGGTGGTGGATATTGGCGGGGGGACCACAGAGGTTGCAGTGATGTCTATGAGTGGCGTAGTGCTCTCTCGCTCCTTGCGTGTAGCCGGAGACGAGATGGATCAGGACATCATCCAATATCTCCGAAACAAGTATAATCTTCTGGTCGGTGAAGGCAATGCCGAGCAGGTCAAATGGCGCATCGGGTCCGCCTATTCCCTCCAACCGGAGAAGACCATGCAGGT
Source organism: uncultured Chloroflexia bacterium (assembly GCA_963809585.1). Lineage (GTDB taxonomy): Bacteria > Chloroflexota > Anaerolineae > Anaerolineales > Villigracilaceae > JACPVF01. Next base: position 195,948 of record CAWEKL010000009.1, read on the forward strand.
CCGGGGACGCAACCTCGTCACGGGGCTTCCGGAAACCGTGGAAGTTTCCTCCATTGAGATCCGGGAGGCGCTGTCAGGCTCCGTTCAGGTCATCCTGGACACGGTGAGGGATGCGCTCGATGAGATCCCTCCGGAAATCGTTGCAGACCTGATGGACATTGGCATTTGCCTGGCGGGTGGGGGAGCCCTCCTGCAAGGTCTTGCCGAGCGCCTGACCGATGAGCTTAAGCTGCGTGTCTGGGTAGCGGAAGACCCGCTCACCTGCGTAGCGCGCGGCGCAGCGATGGTTTTCGAGAATTTCGATGCATCCAGCCGTCACCTGGTTGGTCTTGAGCGTGGCAGTACACGGCATACGCTTTAGCAGGTTCCCTGGCGCTATCTCTGGCGTCCGAGCAAGCAAATAAGGAATGAGAAACCTCTTTTCAAGATCATTACAAACAACGATCATATTTTTAGTAGTGGGGGGAATCCTGGCGCTGGCATTAGGTGGGTTCTTTAGCAGCGCCTCCAATGAATTTACCGCTTCACTGGTCGGTGTCCAAACCTGGATTGCAACGCGCGTTCTGGCAATTCAGGATTTCCTGACCGCGCCCCGGGATATTGCCTCCCTGCGCACCCGTAATGCAGATTTGGAGTCTGAGGTGTCCCTGTTACAAGCGCGAGTGATCGAACTCCAGCAGCGCGTCAATCAGACGGACATCCTGGCCGCGTTGGTGGATTTTTCACGCAGTAATCCGGAGAGCACTTATAAGGCTGCCGCAGTCATCGGGCGCGATCCCAGCCCCTTCCTTCACTATGTAGTGATCAATCGGGGATCCAACGATGGCATCCGACGGGGAATGGCTGTTGTGACCAACCAGGGGTTGATCGGACGCGTGGATGCAGTGATCGCCGATGCTGCCCGCGTCCAATTGATCACAGACCCGGCTTCGAACATCAATGTCCGCCTGCAGAATGCGGATACCAATGCGGTTCTTGTTGGCTCGGTGACCGGAGATGTCTCCCTGGACATGATATCCCAGAACATAGCAGTCGAGCCGGGTGATTTGATCCTCACCTCCGGCCTCGGCGGAGGCTTCCCTCCTGACCTTATCATTGGCCAGGTGGTCTCCACGCGCAGTGTCGACGTGGAGTTGTTCCAACAGCGCGACCGTGCAGCCTGCGGTGGACTTTGCCCGACTGGAGATCGTCCTGGTTATCACCAACTTCCGCCCGGTGGATATCTCGCCGCTGGTTCCCACGGCAGCCCCCTGATCGTTAATGCGTAATTTGCTTGCCATTCCGCTGCTTGGACTGGCTGTTATGTTCCAGTCATCCGTGATGAGTCACATCACTTTGCTATCCGGTTATGCTGACTTGCCGCTGGTCATGCTCGCTGCCTGGGCGATCCAGCCCCGGGTGGATTCAGGCTGGCAATGGGCCTTCCTTACCTGCATCCTGGTCGGATTTATCAGCCGGGTTCCCTGGCCTGTTGTAACCTTGAGCTTTTTCGCGATAGTGGTGATGGCGCAGCTCATGAGAAGGCGCGTCTGGCAGGCGCCCCTTATCGCCATGTTCTCAGTGACTTTTCTGGGCACCATTTGGAGCCACTTACTCACCTTTGCTGCTCTGAGCATTGGGGGCAGCCTCCTTTCAATAAAGGAAGTTGTCGGTCTGATCACCCTGCCCAGTTTGTTGCTTAATTTGCTGTTTGCTATCCCCGTTTATGCCCTGATGCGCGATCTCGCGCGTTGGACCTATCCGGGCGAGGAGACTTAATGAGTTCCGCTTCTGTTCCACGTTCGACAAAATTCGAAGCCTGGCGCCTATTCGTAGTCTATGGGGTTGTGTTCGTTGTTCTTTCCGTGCTGGTTGGACGGCTCGTTATCCTTCAAGTAGTGGGTGGTCAGGGCTGGCATGACCAGGCGGTCGAGAACTATACCAAAGCAATCAGCCTGCCATCCGCACGCGGCATTCTCTATGACCGCAATGGTTTTGTTCTGGCTCGAAACGTCGCCTCTTATGATGTGGAGATCACTCCCGCCAATCTTCCAGATGACGAAGCGGATATCCAGCGTGTATATAGGGAGGTATCCTCTCTTACCGGAATCCCTGTGGGCGGCCCTGTTACGGAGGATACCCTGGCTCAAGCCAAGCTATTCTCTGCCTGCATAGAAGGACCCAGCATCTCCGATCTTGTAGCTCTGGGTGAATCGAATGCCCCGTACACCCCGGTGAGGGTCAAATGCAATGTGACCGAGGATGTAGCACGCCTTGTGCAGGAGCGTGAGGTGGACCTGCCTGGCGTTTCAGTAGGGATCGACCCGGTCCGCGAATATCCTACCGGTTCGCTGACGGCCGCGGTGGTGGGCTTCTTGGGACCGATCCCGGCGGCGCGCGAGGCTGAGTTCCGCGCCCGGAATTTCGAACCAAACCGTGACAAGGTGGGCTACTCCGGCGTGGAAGCCTCCCTGCAGGACATTCTGGCAGGCCAGAATGGTAAACGTATCATTCAGGTGGATGTGGCCGGCAAGGAACTGCGTAATCTAGAACCGCCAGTTGCACCGGTGGCAGGGGATAATATCACCCTGACCATCGACACGCGCCTGCAAGCTGCGGCGGATGCCACATTGAATGACGAGATCAACTACTGGAATACCTGGTACGGAAAAATCCGTATTTCCAGTGGTGTGATGATCGCCATGAACCCAAAGACCGGTGAGATCCTCGCTATGGTGTCATACCCGACCTATGAAAACAACCGCCTGGCAAAGATCATCCCGGCTTACTATTATCAGCAGTTAAGTGAAGATCCCCGTCACCCGCTTTTGAACAATGCCATCTCGGCTGAGTATCCTCCCGGCTCGGTATTCAAGCTCTCCACGGCAACCGGCGCCTTCAACGAAGGAGTTGTCGATCTGAACAAGATCATTTTTGCTCCCGGGAAGCTGGAATTGTGCGACAAGTTCCTTGCCAATGTAGAATGCGGCCCCGCAAATTCCCGCCCATTTGTAGACTGGATCTACGACACCCGACCGGAAGGCTTTGGCCAGATCGACTTCCTGCACTGCATCGCCTACTCCAGTAACGTGTGCTTTTATAAGCTGGGCGGCGGTTATGGGGATGAGATTCCCGAAGGACTGGGCATCGTCCGGCTCGGTGAATATGCGCGGGCGTTGGGCTATGACCGCCCTTCCGGCATCGAGCTTCAAGGTGAAGCCGACGGCTTGATACCCGACCCCGACTGGAAGCGAATTACAACCACTGAGAACTGGTCCACAGGCGATACTTACATTGCCAGCGTGGGCCAGGGGTATGTGCTTGCCACCCCGCTGCAGGTATTGATGTCAGGGGCAACCATTGCAAATAGTGGGAGATTGATGCAGCCGACCATTGTCCGTGACGTGACCGATTCCGAAGGGAATGTTCGAGAGGTTTGGTTCAATCCTGCGGACTTTACCGTATGGTATGCACAGACTTCTACAACCGGCCAGGGAACCCGGAAGGTATATGTGGACCCCGCCAACCCGGGGACAAGCCTCGACAGGCCCCCTGAAGGAAGTTATCAGATCTCGCCTTTTGTCCCGAATCTCAAGTGGGATATTACCAAGACGCCTCTCATTGAAGGATATAGCTGCGACCAGGGCTACTGTGACAAAACCGGCCAATTCAAAGTTGTGAATCCCGCTACCGTGGACGCGGTGCGGCTGGGCACTCGGACCGCGGTCACGGACCCGAGCGGGACGCTCCATAAGATATTCACCAACGTCTATCCGCTGCCGATCGCGGTCGCCGGCAAGACCGGGACTGCGGAATATTGCGATGATGTAGCCAGGGAGGCCAATCGCTGCCAGTTCGGTTCCTGGCCGACCCATGCCTGGACGTTGGCCTACGCACCGTATGAAGATCCGGAGATCATAGTCATGGCCTTCGCTTACAACGGCGGTGAGGGCGCCAGTGTGGCGGCGCCAATGGTGGCCAGGGTCATTAAGGCTTATTTTGAGCTGAAGTCCATCGATATTGCCCAGGGAAACCCTACCTCGCCTTAAAGCCAATAAGTAAGCCCCTTTCAAGCGGGATGAATTTGGTCAAAGTGGCAGTATAATTCACGCCTATAGCGCCCTGGGTGTTATGGAAAAGACGTCTCCCGCCATTCAGATCAAAGGTTTGCGCGATGGTTTACTGGTTACTCTGTCAGGAGAGGACTGGGAAGACCAGCGCAATCTGCTACTTGTCGCAGATCGATGGGCGGTCTGCCTTTTTCCACGGGGCGCGTCTTGCTCTGGACATTGGTGTGCTCGCATTGGGCGTAAATGAAATGGTGGAACTGCGGGACCTGCTCTCCGAGCGCAGTGTTTCACTTTGGGCTGTGATCAGCGAATCGCCCAAGACCGAGAAGACAACTCAATTGCTGGGGATGGCCACCCGTATCTCCAAGCCGCGGCCGGAAGAGGCGCACAAGTTCGCGGTAGAAGATCTGGGTAATGAGACTGCCCTCTTCCTGACCAAGACCCTGCGATCCGGAACCCGCATTGAGTTTGCCGGTCATGTAGTGGTCCTGGGTGATGTTAACCCCGGGGCTGAGATCATCGCCGAGGGCAATGTGATTGTATGGGGGCGGGTGCGCGGAATGGTGCATGCCGGTTCGAAAGGTGACCGCAATGCCGTAATCTGCGCGTTGGACCTGTCCGCCACTCAGTTGCGCATCGCCGATGAGATCTCGGCTCCGTTCAAACCACAAAAGACCCCCCGTCCGGAAATCGCCCGCATCAACAAGGACGGCCGGCTGCAGGCTGAAGCCTGGAAATCGGGATAAATTCATTTACAGGAACCCTTCATGACCGCACAAGTAGTTACGATCACATCTGGAAAAGGCGGGGTAGGCAAGACCACTGCCGTCGCGAATTTGGCCGTGGCCCTTGCCGCAGATGGCAAGAAGGTTGTCTGCATGGACGGCGATATCGGCCTGCGCAATCTGGATGTGGTCATGGGCTTGGAAAACCGCATCGTCTACGATATCGTGGATATCATCGAGGGGCGCTGCCGCCTGCGGCAGGCAATGATCCGGGACAAGCACTACCCTGAGTTGTATCTTATCCCTGCGGCGCAGACGCGGGACAAGAATGCGGTTTCGCCCAGCGACATGGTACGGGTCTGTGATGAACTGCGACCCGACCATGACTTTATCCTGATCGACTCCCCGGCCGGGATCGAGCGCGGCTTTCGCAATGCGATTGCGGCGGCGGATCGGGTGCTGGTAATCACCAACCCGGAAGTCTCCGCGGTACGGGATGCAGACCGGGTGGTGGGCTTGCTGGAGGCCGAGGAAAAATATGCCCCGGCGCTCATCATCAACCGGTTGAACCCTATCATGGTGAAGAACCACGACATGCTTTCGGCTGATGATGTTCTCGACCTGCTCGGTATTCGCCTGCTGGGCATTGTGCCGGAGGACGACAGCGTGATTATCGGTAGCAATCGCGGGTCGCCGGTGGCAGCCGATCCAAAGAGCCGGGCTGGAATGGCATTCCGGAACATTGCCAAGCCGGCTGCAGGGAGTGGATGTCCCTTTGATGGATTTGGATAAACAGGGCAGCATTTGGGACCGCCTCTCACGGATTACCGGGGGGAGGAAATAACTATGGCAGGCTTTTTTGATCGATTATTTCGTCGCAAGAGCAGTGCTGTGAGCGCCAAGGAGCGCTTGCAGCTGGTACTGGTCCACGACCGCATGGATCTCACTCCTGCGGAGTTGGATGAATTGAAGGATGATCTGTTGAAGACGATTTCCAGGCATATTGATATTGATCCGGACGCGGTCCAGATCGCGCTGGAACGCGATGGACGCGAACAAAGGCTGGTCGCGGATATCCCACTGCGGAGCGTGGCTCGCCGCCGGGCAGGATAAGCATGCTGCGCGGCCTTTCCTGGCGCAACTTCGATTTCCTGCTGCTGGGCGCGGTGGTGATGGCTTCGGCCTTCGGCATCACCATGATCCGCTCAGCTGTGGCAGGCAACGAAACGCTGCTCCCTCTTGCAACACGTCAAATCTACTTCGCCGCCGCCGGGCTGGTGGTGATCTTTTTGCTTGCCAGCATCGATTATCGCTACTGGCTCTCCATCCATTGGCCGATCTACATCGTCACGATGGTGTTGCTGATCTCGCTATCCGGCCTGGGCCAGGCGGCCTTCGGGGCACAGCGCTGGTTCACGGTTGGCGTGCTGTTCCTGCAGCCGACGGAATTTGCCAAGATCACCGTGATCCTGATCCTGGCTCGGTATTTTGAAAAAAGCCAGGACGATCCGCGGGACCTCAAGTGGCTGCTTAAGAGCCTGGCATGGGTTTGGGGCCTGGTGATCTGGATCCTGCTCCAACCGAACCTCAGCAACGTGATCGTGACCATGGTCATCTGGGGGTTCATGGTCTGGATGAACGGCATCGAGATCAAGCAGATCGCCTGGATGGCCTTCGCCGCCGTCCTGCTGGGAGCCATTGCCTTCCCGTTCCTGCAGACCTATCAGCAGGACCGCATGCTCACCTTTTTCCTGCCGGACCCAAATGCAAGTTACGGCGCGACCTATAACGTGCAGCAGGCCCTGATCGCCATCGGATCGGGTGGGTTGTTCGGCAAGGGCTACGGTCACGGCACGCAGACCCAGTTGCGGTTCCTCAAGGTGCGCCATACGGACTTTATTTTCTCGGCCACCTCGGAGGAATTTGGAATGATCGGCGGCTGCTGATCATCCTCATCCTGGGCTTCATTGTCTGGCGCTGTATCCGTGCCGCCCAGAAAGCGCGGGACCTGTCCGGCTCCATGATCGCCTTTGGTGTCGCGGCGCTGCTCTTCTTCCAGGGCGCGGCCAACATTGCTGTGAACATGAACCTGATCCCTGTTTCGGGTTTGCCGCTGCCTTTATCAGTTATGGCGGCTCGGGCTTGATGTCGTTGATGGTCGGCATCGGGCTGGTCGAGAGCGTCGCCATGCGCCACAAAGAACTGGAATTCTGACGAGGGAAATCTTTGCCCATGAAACCTGCCCGTACGCGTGTTGCACCTTCACCCACCGGTCATATGCACCTGGCTACCGCCCGGACCGCCCTGTATGATTACCTGCTTGCCCGCAAGACCGGCGGGCAGTTCATTCTGCGCATCGAGGATACGGACGTTCAGCGAACCGTGCCGGGCTCGGAGCAGGAGATCATGGATGGCCTGCACTGGCTTGGCTTGAACTATGATGAGGGCCCGGATATCGGCGGCCCGTACGGACCCTACCGGCAGACTGAGCGCCGGGAGATCTACACGGCGCGGGCAGGCGAATTGGTCGAGAATGGGCATGCCTTTCCGTGCTTCTGCACGCCGGAGCGGTTGACACAGGTGCGGCAGGAGCAGATGAAGCGCAAGGAAAATCCGCGTTACGATGGCACCTGCCGGCTTGATCCCTCCGGAGGAAGCGAAGCAGCGTATTGCCGCCGGGGAGAAGCACACGATCCGCTTCAAGATGCCCCTGGACGGCATTACGGTGGCTCACGACCACCTGCGCGGCGATATCACAACCGAGAACAGCCAGTTGAATGATTATGTGCTGCTCAAGACGGATGGCCTGCCAACCTATCATCTGGCGGCGATGGTGGACGATCACGAGATGGAGATCACGCACGTGTTCCGCAGCGCTGAGTGGCTGCCTACATTTCCGCTGCATGTGAACATTATCCGCGCGTTCGGATGGGAGGAGCCGGTCTGGGTCCATCTTTCGCTGTTCCTGAATCCGAGCGGAAAGGGGAAGCTCAGCAAACGGGATCGCCGCGCTGATCAAGGACGGGAAACCATTCTGTCCTCGTCAAGGACCTTGGAGGACCTGGGTTTTACCCCCGAGGGAGTTCTCAACTGGACGGCCTTGATGGGCTGGGGGGTTCCGGAAGATGATGTTATGACTGTGGATCAGATGATCGAGCGGTTCTCTATTGACAGCCTGACTGCCTCGCCTGCGGCGATCAACTTCCAGAAGCTGGATCACTTCAATGGCGCACACATCCGGCTGTTATCAATGGAGGATCTGGCGGCGCGTATCAAGCCCTATTTCGAGAAGGAAGGGCTCCAGGTGAACGATGAGAAGCTGCTGCGCATTGTGCCGTTGATCCGTGAGCGCCTGGTCACGCTGGATGACTGCTTGCCGTTCGCTGCATTCTTCTTCAGGGAAAACGTGGAGCCGAAACCTGAGGACTTGGTTGCAAAAGGACTGGATGCGAAACAGTCTGCAGAGGTGGCGCGGAAATCCTATGAAATCCTCTCCGGCCTGCCGGAGATCACCCATGCTGCTGCCGAGCCGCCGATGCGCGCTTATGTCGAATCCTCCGGCCTGAGCGCGAGCCAGGTCTTCGGCATCCTGCGCGTCGCTGTTACCGGTCAGAAGGTCAGCCCTCCGTTGTTTGAAAGTATGGAAGTGATCGGGCGACGTGAAGGTCTTGGAGAGAATAAAGCGGTCAATTCAAATCTTGGAAAGCATGTAATAAAACGGCGGCCTCGAGGCCGCCGATTTTTTTATTTCTGTTTCTTTTCGATCTTTGCCCAGGTATCTCTCAGTGTAACTGTAAGATTGAAGACAGGTTTGCCGGGAAGAGAATTGAGATCTGTGCAGAAATACCCCTGGCGCTCGAACTGGAAGCGGTCTCCAGGTTGAGTTTCGGCCAGACCGGGTTCCACAAATCCATGCAGGACCGCCATGGAATTGGGATTGATCGCATTGATAAAGTCTTCCTCCCCTTCCTCCGGATTTTCCTTCGTGAACAAACGGTCGTACATACGGATCTCAGCCGGGACAGCATGTGCCGCGGAGACCCAGTGGATCGTGGATTTCACCTTGCGGCCATCCGGCGAGTCGCCGCCGCGCGTGGATGGATCATAGCTGGCATGGATTTCGGTGACATTACCGTCTGCATCCTTGACCACATCCGTGCATCTGACGAAGTAGGCATAACGCAGACGCACCTCTGTCCCGGGGGATAGGCGGTAATATTTGGGCGGGGGGACCTCCCGGAAATCATCCTGCTCGATGTAAAGTATCTTGGAGAAGGGAACCTTGCGAGTACCGGCCGACGGATCCTCCGGATTGTTGACCGCCTCCATTTCCTCCACCAGGTCATCCGGATAGTTGTCGATCACTACCTTGAGAGGTTTCAATACTGCCATACGCCGGAGTGTATGCTTGTTGAGGTCTTCGCGGACACAAGCCTCGAGCAAGCCCATGTCGGCGATCACGCCGGAGTTGGAGACCGCCACACGTGAGATTCCCATGCGGGTCACGAAGTCAATGATCGCTTCAGCGGTGTAGCCTCTCCGGCGCATGGCCCGAAGCGTGGGCATGCGCGGGTCGTCCCAACCGCTGACCAGGCCCTCCTGCACCAGCCGGAGAAGCTTGCGTTTGCTCATGACCGTATAGTTCAGGTTCAATCGCGCGAACTCGATCTGGCGGGAGCGAAAGGCATCCAGCTTTTCCAGGAACCATTCATATAACGGGCGGTGATTGACATACTCGAGAGAGCACAGGGAATGGGTAATGCCTTCCATCGAATCATTCTGCCCGTGGGACCAATCGTACATCGGGTAGATTTTCCATTTGTCACCGGTGCGGTGATGCGGCGGCTCGTGGATGATGCGGTACATGACCGGGTCGCGTAAATTGATATTCGGGTTGGCCATGTCGATCTTGGCCCGCAGCACTCTGCTCGCGTCAGGAAATTCGCCGTTCTTCATGCGCTCGAGCAGGTCCAGGTTTTCTTCGACGGTCCGCTCCCGGTATGGTGAATTTTGTCCAGGTTCGGTCAGGGTGCCGCGTGTAGCGCTCACCTCCTCAGGACTTTGGTCGTCCACATAGGCGAGGCCCATTTTGATCAGGCGGATGGCCCACTGATACAGCTCCTCGAAGTAGTCGGAGGCAAAGGTAACCTTGGCCCATTCAATTCCCAGCCATCGGGCGTCCTCCTCGATGGCTTCCACGTACTCGGTCTCCTCCTTGGCCGGGTTGGTGTCATCGAAGCGCAGGATCAATTCGCCGTGATTTTCTTTGGCGATCAGGTAATCGATCATGAAGGCTTTGACGTGGCCGATATGAAGATATCCATTAGGTTCAGGAGGCAGGCGGGTGCGCACATAGGTGAAGCGTCCGGTGCGGAGGTCTTCCGCCACGGCCTCGCGGATGAAATCAACGGGTTTCGTCTCTTCGGTGTTCATGAATACCAGCCTCTGATTGTTGGTTGCAGCGTAACCTGGCGGAACTCGAATTCGGCGTCCGACCCGCCCGGGTTCTGTCCATTATAACAAAGTGCCGGGATGATATATAATTCCCATCCATGAGAACAAGCCTTCGAGCGGGCGGGTAAAGCATGGCCGCCAATGGAGAAAATACGATGAGTGAAACTGAATCCCGGCCGGGTAGATTCCTCGGAACTTATTTTGACCGCGATGCGGTCCTGCGTGTCTCGCGCTGGGCGAATATCCTGTCCTGGGTTGTGGTAGTCATCTATGCAGTCGATATCCTGCTGGCATTAGGGGTGTTCATCCTTCAGTATGCCCGCGGTTTTTTCCTGGGCCTCGGCTTTACTGACCTGATGACCAATGTACTGTATATCCTGGAGCGGCCCTTCCGCGGAATAGTCTATTTTGTTGCCTTGCAGGCTATCAGTTGGGTGCTCTTAATCTTGATGGACATGGAAGAGGATATGCGCCAGACCCGGCGGGGTTAAGCGCGGGTCAGGCTTGAAAGAATAGGGGGGTTGTGCTACAATACCGCCCGCTGGATATGCAAATTGGGGGTTCATCAACTTGCACGACGGCTGACTCTGGATCAGTCGAAATAAATACTGGGGATTGGTGCAACGGCAGCACGTCACACTCTGGATGTGAAAATTGGAGTTCGAATCTCTAATCCCCAGCCAGGAAAGTACCTTGAGAAAATTAACTCAAGGTACTGTTTTTTTGATGCAGATATGATTTGTGTTACCTGCAATACAAAATCAGAGTGAGGATGAATTTTACTGTTCGAGGACATTTTCCTTGTACTAGGAAAACCTCAGCTCCGGTGCAATTGCTTGCTAAAGTAGGTTCCGCCATGCAAGACCTTCTCGATCCCCTCCAGGATGCCCGTGATATCCTCTTTGAGGATATAACCGCGGGCTCCGGCCTCCACGGATCGATCCACATATTGGGCAGCGTTATGCCCTGAGAGCATAAGGCAGGGAAGCGTGGGGTATTGGATCCGGATCAAACCTACCAGATCGATACCGCTCATCCTGGGTAACGATATATCCACCAGCACCAGGTCCACTTCGATATCCGGCAATTTTTGGAGGGCCATTTCAGCGGAAGGCACCGCAGCGAGCACCGTATAACCCCCCCGGTTCTGTAGAACCCGCAGGAGTGCCGCGGCCAGCATGTTGTGATCCTCCACGACCAGAATCGAGGCCATGCCTATCCTTCTGTCATGGAAATAGGCGCATCGAGGGAGACCCGGGTTCCAATCCCGGGTGTCGACTCGATCTTCATCGAGCATCCCATCATGATCAATTTCTTTTCTATTTCGGCAAGCCCGTGGGGAAACAATTTTCCTGCCTGCATTGATTTCGCATCAAAGCCTCCGCCATAATCAGTAATGGTTATATTTAAGTGGTCGCCGGTTTGTTGCATGTTCACCTGCGCTTCCAGAGTCCCCGAGTGCTTAATGACATTGAAGAGAATTTCGCGAATCGCCTGATACAGTAGAATACGCGTGCTGTTTTCAAGTTTACCGGTGACCCCCATTCCCTCTTCGTTCAATTCCACCTGAAGGCCAAACTTCTCCTCCATCTGGGAGGAAAGCCACGTCACGGCTTCCAATAATCCCTCATCCTGCAGGATCCGCGGGCTCAGTTCTATGCTTAGATCGCGGGTGACTTCAATGGCCTCATTCAACCAATTTTCAAGTTGGCTAATTTCAGTTTCGACATTCACTTGTTCGCCGGAGGTGTGCTCAGGTCGCAGGAATGACAATTGCATGCGGATGGCAAAAAGCCGCTGCTGCAATTCATCATGCAGCAGGCGTGAAATGCGGTGTCTTTCCGCCTGCTCGGCCATCGTTAGCTCCGAAGCCAGCGCGCGTATCTGTTTTTCCGCCCGGACGCGTTCGGTGATATCCATAAAAGATGAGATTACCTGCTGCTCGCCCTCCACTTCAACACGCTGCAGAGAAGCCATCACTGTGCGTTCTCCCCCCGGCAAAGAGGGCAAGTCCAGCTCAATGCGCGAGATCTGTCCGGTCTGTTCCAATATCTCCTGCATTCGGGCACGCACTTCAAGATTAGGAGCAAAGTCGGTTTCCACAGCCGACTGGTGGAGCAGCTTTTCCTTCTCCACGCCGAAATAATCCAGATAAGCCTGGTTCACATTCAGAAAGGCCCAATCCTTGAGCCGGTTGATCGCTGTGGGGATGGGATTGGAATTAAAAGGGTGGAGAACATGTTGTTCGCCGCGGTGAGACCGCGATTGATCTGATCGAGCGCCTGGGTCCGTTCCTCAACCCGCCCTTGCAGGCTTTCATTCATTTCCTGGAGGGCGCGCTGGGCTTCCTTTAGGTCCGAAATATCCATGAAGGTGATCACCACCCCATCAATTTTTTCATTGATGGTGCGGTACGGCCGTATGCGCATCAGATACCAGACGCCGGTCTTATCCTCGATTTCACGCTCCAGGGTGGAATGGTTTTCCAAAACAGTATTGGCGTCCGCCGGCAGATTGTCATAACCCAGCTTGTTGGCAAAATTGGCCACAGGCCGCCCCTGGTCCGAAGCCAGCAGGCCTAGAATCTTGTCCATTCCGGAGTTGAAACGCTTGATCCGAAATTTGCGATCGAGGAAGATCGTTGCGATCTCGGAAGTCGCCATAAGGTTTTCCAGATCAACGTTGGCCTGCATGATCTCATCCAATTTGCTCTTGAGCTCATTATTGGCGGTCTGCAGCTCCTCGTTCACAGACTGGAGCTCCTCGCGGCTGGTTTCCAGTTCCTCCGTTGTCGAGCGATACTCCTCGTTGATCGATTGCAGTTCTTCGTTAGCCGCCTTCATCTCTTCGTTGGAGCTGTTGTACTCCTCGGCCATGGCCTGATATTGCTCCCGGAGCCTCCTGTCTTCCGCCTGCAGCTTTGCGATCATTGCATCTGTGTCTTGCACCGCATTGTCTCTGGGGGTGTCCGCTTCTCTGGAAGATTCGCTGACCTCATCTTCCAGGAATACCACCAGAGCTTTTTTCTCTGTCTCTTTTTCGGCTGCCTCAACTGGACGCACGAAGATCGTCACACGGCGGGGGGAGCCATTGAAGTCGACCCATACCGGATTGGTAACGCAGGCCCGGTCCTGCTCGAAGGCCTGAAATGCAACCATGCGCAGTTCAGACTGCAATTCAGGTCTAACAAGTTTCAACAATTCGCGTGTGGGCTCACCCATTGGCTGGAGCAGGAACCGGCCGGCGGTTTCGGATACATGCAGCAGGTTATATTGTTCATCGATGATCATGCTGGGCGGACTGTAATCTTCAAGAGCCGCCTCATGCTCCTGCAGCAGGTACGAAGCCCTGGAAGTTTTGGTGCTTTCGGGCACAGGCCAGAAATGCGCCGGCTCTTTCCACCTGGAGGCACCCGTAATTTGGGGCAGAATGGGCAGATGAAACTGCTCATCCCGCGACGGGCGGGAGCGATAGATCCGGTGACTTTTATCCACCTGATTGAACATATCAGCGGCAGCATCGCCTGACTCGGAATTTCCCAGAAAGAGGTAGGCTCCCGGGTTGAGGGAATAATGGAAAATTTCGAAGAGAGTATCCTGCACTTCCCTGCGGAGATAAATGAGCAAATTTCGGCATACGATCAGATCGATGTGGGAGAAGGGAGGATCGCGGAGAATATTATGGTTGGTAAATATGACCATGTCCCGCAATTCCCGTTTGACCCGGTAATGATTCCCATTCAGGGTAAAGAAGCGCTCCAGGCGTTCAAGCGGGACATCCGCTTCAATCGCGGTCGGGTAAATTCCTTCGCGGGCATGGCTTAGAGCGACATCCGAAAGATCGGAAGCGAACACCCGGATGTCGTAATGTTTTTCCAGCGCGGCAGCATGTTCAATGAGGAGCATCGCCAGGCTGTAGGCTTCCTCGCCGGTGGCGCAGCCAATGCTCCAAACCCGAATGGCAGCCTCACTGTTCTTGTTTTCAAAAATGGCTGGTATGGCGGACGCAGCCAGAGCATCCCAGGAAGCGCGATCACGGAAAAAATTGGTGACACCGATCAGGATGTCGGAAACTATGGCGTTAGCTTCTGCACCGTGCTCGCGCAGATATTCCAGGTAAGCATCGAGGGTGAGAATGTTGTTCAACTGCATGCGGCGCTGGATACGTCTTAGAATGGTCGAGCGTTTATATTGTCCGAAATCATTTCCAGTTCGGGCGTGCACGTGTCCTATTATGCGGTCAATGACATCCTGTTGTTCATCGCTTAAGTGTTCCGGTTTGAGTGGGAGGTTGGGAATCTGCCGGGAGTATTCCACCAGTTTCCCAGCCAACAGCGAAACCGGCTGGACCACGTCAGCCAGGCCTGTCGAGATGGCTGCACGGGGCATTCCATCGTACTCGGCCTCCTCGGGGCTTTGGACCAGGATCAGTCCGCCGTTTTCCTTGATATCCTTGATGCCCACCGAACCGTCTGTGCCGGTCCCGGAAAGGATAATTCCAATGGCATCCTGATGGGCGGCAGCAAGGCTGCGAAAAAAACCGTCAATGGGCGTGCGTTTGCCGCGCGGCTCCTCAAAATTTCCGAGATCCAGATGGGAATTGGTGATCAGTACCTGCCGGTTGGGCGGCATGACATATACGTGGTTACCCTGAACTGGCATGATTCCCTGCACCTGATTGACCTGCATTACGGTGTGAACCTGCAACAGGTCTGCAAGATGGCTTTCATGCTCGGGATGCATATGCGTCACGACCACAAAAGCCATACCGGTGTCGGGAGGCAGGCTGTCAAAAAACGACTGCAGCGCCCAAAGCCCCCCGGCCGATGCGCCGATCCCAACAACTGTCAGACCATCCCTGTCCGGCTGTGAATTTTTGGACTCCTTGGAATTTCTCGAAGGCCCCCTGGCTTTCTGCCCTATCCCTTTAATGGGAACCTTTTTATCGTTTTTTCTGCCTGCCATTATGGGGCTGCCTTCAATAAGGTGATTAACTAAATAGTGGTAAACACATTCATAAAATTATACACTTTTATAATCGGCGATACCAGCAGGCCCAATGCATACAAATGCGGTATCCACGGGCCTTCATAGCCCGGGAATGCCATTCATTCATGTTATGATTATTGACCATATCTGTGAAGAGGTTGCACTATGTTCAAATTTTTAAGGCGGCGGGACGAGGTTTTTCACCGCCTGATCGAGCAGCAGGCCGAAGTGACCTTGGATGGGCTGAAGCTCCTGTGCAAGTATGTTGAGAATCAGGACCATGAGGTTGCCGAACAGCTTTCTCAGAAGGAAAAAGAGGCCGATGAAGTCAGGCGTATCCTGATCGATGAATTAAATCGCACTTTTGTGACACCTTTTGACCGCGAAGATATCTTTACGCTCTCCCGTACCATTGATGATGTGCTGGATTATGCCTTTAGCACCGTTAGCGAGATGGAGATCCTGAAGGTTAGATCTACACCTTATCTTCAACGGATGGCTTCACTCATCCGGGAGGCCGGTTTTGAGATTCACCAGGGAGTTCTGCGCCTCAAGGAGCATCCCAGTGTGGCAATTGACCACGCTCAGCGCGCAAAAGCGCTGGAAAACCGCGTGGAGGCAGTTTACCGTGAGGCGCTGGCAGATCTGTTCAGCGGGCCGGAGAGCATCCAGCATGTGATGGAAATGCTGAAGATGCGGGAGGTGTACCGCCATCTGAGCAACGCGGCCGACCGGGGAGATGAGGCTGCCAATGTGATCGCTGACATTGTCGTGAAGCGTACTTGATGCCCTCCCTCGTTCAAGTAGTTATTGGGCTGGCTCTGGTCTTTGATTTCTTAGTGGGAGTGCATGGTTCGGGAAACGTGGTTTCTACGGTGATCTCCTCGCGGGCATTTGGTCCGCGCACAGCTCTCACCATTGGAGCACTGGCGGAATTCCTGGGACCTTTTCTTTTTGGGACGGCCGTGGCGCGGACGGTGGGCCTTCAGATCATCCATCCCGAGCAGGTTACGCTCGAAATATTGATTGCTGCATTGCTGGCTGCCATTGCCTGGCATGGGTTGACATGGTATTTGGGGCTTCCCAGCAGTTCCTCCCACGGCTTGATCGGGGGAATGGCTGGTGCGGCCATTGTTGGCTCAGGCTTACCACTCGCTCCAAAGTGCAGGACTGATCAAAGTACTTTACGGGCTCTTCCTCTCGCCGCTATTAGGGTTTGTACTGGGTTTTGGGCTACTGCAGCTGATCTACCTCCTGGCGGTTGGAGCCACGCCTCGGATCAATGAATCCTTTCGGCGCGGACAATTATTCACGGTCATTGCGCTGGCGCTCACGCACGGTGCCAATGACGCCCAAAAAGCCATGGGGATCATTGGGCTGGCATTGGTGATCTCGGGAAGTCTGGGTTCTTTTCAGATCCCGCTCTGGGTTGTCATCGCTTGTGCGGGAGTGATGGCTCTTGGAACAGCTCTGGGTGGCTGGAGATTGATCCGGACGCTGGGTGGCAAGTTCTACAAAGTGAGGCCGGTGCACAGCTTTTCAGCACAGCTCTCCTCGGCAGGGGTCATGCTGGCAGCCTCCCTGTTTGGGTGGCCGGTCAGTACCTCACAGGTAGCCAGCTCGGCGATTATTGGCGTGGGTGCTGCTGAGCATGTCAATAAAGTGCGCTGGGGCGTGGCTGCCAACCTGGTGATAGCTTGGATCCTGACTGTGCCGGCCACTGCACTGGTTGGAGCCTTGCTCTACTGGCTCTTATTTCATTTAATTTTCTGAAACTGATCAGCCCTTCAAGTATTTGAGAGCGATTGCCGCCAGCAGGCCGGCTCCGATCGGAAGCGCGCGCTCATCGATATCAAAGCGCGGGTGGTGCAAGGTTCGTTCATCGCCTTCGATGAGAGTTCCCAGTGTGAACATCGCCCCCGGGATATGCTCGATGAACGACCCGAAGTCCTCGGCTCCCAGGGTTGGGACGATGGGCATTACGTTGGATTCTCCCAGAAGGGGGAGTGCTGCCTGCCGGATCAAATCCACAGCGGAGGCATGGTTCATAAGCGGAGGGCATCCGTATTCGAACCGCAGCTCGTAGTCACCGCCCAGAACGCGCGCCATCTCGAAAGCGCGCTGGATTTCCGCCTCGATCTTCAGGCGGGAGGCCTCGCTGTTGAAGCGCAGCGTGCCGGTAAGATCGAGGCGATCAGGTATAACGTTTTCAGTAAAGCCACCGTGGACCTGGCCTATGCTGATCGCAGCAGGCGTAAAAGGCTCGATCCGTCTTGACACAATGCCATTGAGCCCGTTGATCACCTGTGCCAGAATGAAGAAAGGATCGATCGTCTTATCTGGATGAGCTCCATGCCCACCCACGCCCAGGATAGCCGCATACCAGGAAGAAACCCCTCCGCCTGAGATACCGGAGCTGATGGAAATCGCCCCAACTGGTGAGTGTGGATCGACATGCTGGGCAATGACCATGTCCACACCTTCAAGCGCACCATCCTGAACCATCCGCGGCGCACCGCTGAGCCCCTCGGCGTCACTGGTCTCTTCGGAAGGTTGGAATAAAAATCGGACCCGGCCAGGAAAACCTTCGCGAGCCAGGAGCGTTGCAGCTCCCAGCGCCATGGCTGTATGTGTATCATGGCCGCAGGCGTGCATGATGCCTGGATTGAGCGAAGCATATTCCCGATCGGCAGATTCCTGGATAGGCAGTGCGTCCATATCCGCACGGATCGCAATCGTCGGGCCGCTATCGTCGCCAAGGTCTGCAACAACACCGGTGCGCCCAACCCCTCGCCGGACGCGATATCCGAGTTTTTCCAGTTCGGCAGCTACGGCCTCGCTGGTACGCTTCTCCGTAAAGCCGAGCTCCGGATGCATGTGAAAGTCGCGGCGCCAGTGGATGAGGTCTTCGAGCAGTCCGTGAGCGGTTGTCAGCATGATAATCCTCTCTGCTTTGTTTCAAAGCACGATCATGGCTCCGCGTTCCGGTCCCACAGAGATCCATTTGATTGGAGTTCCGGTGAAACCGGCTATGAACTCCACGTAGTTGCGCGCATTCTTCGGGAGGTCAGTCATTTTTTGGAAGGAGGAAATATCTTCATCCCAACCCGGGAAGCTTCGATAGACCGGCTCGGCCTCACCCAATCCATAACTGTCTAGGTCGACATAGCCTACTTCTTTCCCCTCCACTATGTAACCGGTACAGACACGGATTTCGTTTAGACCAGTCAATACGTCCAGTTTGGTGAGGCAGAGTTCGGTCGCGTCGCTCAGTATTGCGGCGGTGCGTACCAATTCGAGATCCAACCAGCCCACCCGGCGCGTGCGACCTGTCGTGGCTGCCGTCTCTGCGAATTTCCTGTATGCAGGGCTTTCTGTATCAAAAATTTCAGTGGGAAGAGGCCCTGCGCCAACGCGTGTGGTGTAGGCTTTCGTCACTGCTATTATTCGGCTGATCTGCCGGGGCGGGATGCCCAACCCTGCGGATGCAGCCGAAGGGATGGTTGTCGAGGCAGTGACGAAAGGGTAAGTACCCCAATCATTATCCAGAAAAGTGCCCATTGCTTGCTCAAGGAGGAAATTCCGGCCACTGGAGAGGCCCTCTTGTACGATGGGAAATAGCTCACGCAGGAAAGGTTTCAGTTTTTCGTAATATCCCAGGTAGGCTTCAAGAATTTCATCGAAGCTCAAGGCTTCACCGCCCAGCGCCTGAATAATGCGGTTCTTGATCTCCACCTGCGTTTTTAACCTCGAAACCAGGATATCCTTCCGGGTGAAATCTGTCCAACGGATACCGTTATAACTCACCTTATCGCTAAAGACAGGACCGATACCTCTACGGGTCGTCCCTGTGGCTCCCGCGCCTTTGGCAGCTTCATATAGACCATCCAGAATCCGGTGATAAGGCATGATCAGGTGTGAACGAGGTGATATCCAGAGCCGTCCATCCACAGCGATTCCAGCCTGTCTCAACGTGTCAATCTCTTCAATGAGAACAGGCGGGTCGATCACTACGCCTCCGCCGATCAGCGCAATCGCGTTCGGAGCAAAGATGCCGGAAGGTACAAGGTGGATTTTAAAAGTGCCATAGGAATTGATCACGGTGTGGCCGGCGTTATTGCCGCCGTTGAAGCGCGCGACGTAGTCCGCACTTCCGGCGAGGTGGTCCACCACTTTACCTTTTCCCTCATCTCCCCATTGCGAACCGATTACTGCTGTAACGGTCATGCCGCCTCCGTTTGAAAAAGGAATCTATCTCAACCCGGATCGTCTGCGTAATAGGATCTGGTCCACGATTTCCGCTGCCAGGCCGATATATGTTTCTGGCGAAAGGGCTAGCAGCCGCTCTCGTGTTGCCTCTTCCACTTGCAGGCTGGTAACCCAGCTGATGTAATCCGATTTGGTGAGTATCTTTCCACGGGTGAGCTTCAACAGGGATTCATACGCCGCATCCTGGCCTGCACTGCGCAGGATGGTCTGCGCGCCCTCGCTGATGACCTCCCAATGGGAGTTAAGGTCAGCTTTCAGCCTTTCCTCATGCGCATCCAGCCGGGACATTCCACGCGAGATGTTTTGCCAGGCGAGAAGCGAATGTCCGAGTGCAACGCCAAAAGTCCTCCGTACAGTGGAATCGGACAGATCGCGTTGGAGGCGAGAAATCGGCAATTTCTGGATATAGTAACCAAGAAGCGCGTTGGCTACCCCCGCATTCCCTTCCGCGTTCTCAAAGTCAATGGGGTTTACCTTCTGCGGCATGGTAGAGGAGCCGATCTCCTCTTCAACGACAGCTTGTGTTAGGTAGCCATCGCTGATATACCTCCAGATGTCTTGCGCGTAGTCAATGAGGATGGAATTTAACAGATGAATGTGTTGAAAATAGCGGATCCAGTTATCGGCGGGTAGCACCTGACTGGTGGCAAAATTGGAGGTCAGACCTAAGCCCTCAATAAAGGTTTTGCTGAACTTTAGCCATTCAATCTGAGGCGCAGCTG
This sequence comes from uncultured Chloroflexia bacterium, assembly GCA_963809585.1. Classification (GTDB taxonomy): domain Bacteria; phylum Chloroflexota; class Anaerolineae; order Anaerolineales; family Villigracilaceae; genus JACPVF01. Next base: position 216,155 of record CAWEKL010000009.1, read on the forward strand.
CGGCCAATGCATTGAAATTTCCTACAGCTCCGGTCAATTTTCCTTCAAATGGGTGCGTGGCTATCTCATCCCGCGCCTTACCAAGGCGATCCAGAAAGAGAGCAAATTCCTTTCCAAGGGTAGTTGGAACAGCAGGCTGGCCATGTGTCCTGCCGAGCATCGGAAGGCTTCGATATTTTTCGGCAATCCGTTCGAGTGAGCCCAGCAGCTCGTCCAGCGCCGGAAGGAGCACCATTTCACGCGAGTCTCGAAGAGCCAGTGCCTGGGCAAGGTTGTTCACATCCTCCGAAGTGATGCCAAAATGCAGGTAGGGCAGGATGCTCCTGAGACTCCCACTTTCGGAATCCAGTGAAACCTGGGCTGCCAGGATGCGTTCGCGAAGGAAGTATTCGATGGCTTTTACATCATGCCGCGTGACCTTTTCCAGCTCCTGGACTCGGAGGGCGTCGCTGTCTGTGAACGTTGAAAGATCAGCCTGTTCGCGTTCGCTCAAGGAGCGGATCAGGCCTTCTCGTCCCAGAGCTGAAAGGTATTCCACTTCGATCAGCAGCCGTGTTCTCAGATAGGCAAATTCCGAGAAATAGACCCGTAGAGGGGCCACTGCCTGGGCGTATCGTCCGTCAAGCGGGGAGAGTGACTGCAATGCCATCTCATGGCATTATAATTCCTGCGGTTCACGAGGTGACAAAATGAAAATACTGACCGAAACCGGCTTAACTTATGATGATGTCCTCCTGGTGCCGCAATATTCCACTGCGGACTCGCGGCGCGGGCTGTCTACCCAAACCATGTTGACGAAAAAAATCCGCCTCCAGGTGCCGATCGTCTCGGCAAACATGGATGTGGTGACCGAGAGTGAGATGGCCATCTGCATGGCGCGCGAAGGCGGCATTGGGATGATCCACCGATTCATGTCCATTGCCGACCAGGCGAAACAGATCCAGCGAGTAAAGAAGGCCGAGTCTTTCGTGGTGGATGAACCGATCACGATGACCGAATCCAATACCATTGCGGATGTGATCCAGGTGGTCCAGGAGACCGGGACGGGCGGCATCCTCATCCTGAACGGCGATCAGAAATTGGTGGGCATCGTAACCACGCGGGATCTGCTGATCGAGCAGGACCTGAGCAGACCTGTAACCTCGATCATGCAAAGAAATGTGATCACGGGCGCGCCTGGCACCTCGCTGAAGGAGGCTGAGCGGCTATTACATGAGCACCGCGTGGAAAAGTTACCCCTGGTGGATGAACAGGGCCGCATTCACGGGCTTGTCACGATGAAAGACATCATGAAGATCACCCAATATCCGAAGGCTACCAAGGATACGCGCGGCCGGCTGGCAGTTGGAGCGGCGGTAGGTGTTCGCGAAAAGGAGATGCGGCGCGTGGAAGCGCTGCTGGAGGCCGGTGCCGACTGCATCGTCGTGGATATTGCCCACGGGGATTCGGAACTTGAGATCGACATGATCAAACGCATCCGCAAGCAGTTTGCAAATGCTCAGATCATCGGCGGGAACGTGGCGACCGCCGACGGGACGCGGCGGCTGATCGACGCAGGTGCGGACTCGGTCAAGGTGGGAGTGGGGCCGGGCTCGATCTGCATTACGCGGGTTGTGGCAGGCTCAGGGGTCCCTCAGCTTAGTGCGGTCATCGAGTGCTCCCAGGCTGCCGAATCCTATGGAGTGCCGATCATTGCCGATGGAGGCATCCGGCAGCCGGGCGATCTGGTGAAAGCTCTGGCGGCAGGCGCCTCGACGGCCATGATCGGCAGCATGCTGGCGGGAACGGACGAGAGCCCGGGGCTGATGATGACTCGCAAGGGACATCGTTATAAAGCCTCGCGCGGCATGGCCTCACGCGGTGCGGCTCTTGATCGCAAGCAGCGCGAGGGTTCCGATCTCACCCAGGAGGAGATCGATGAATACGTAGCGGAAGGCGTGGAGGCCGCGGTTCCCTACCGCGGCAAGGCGCGCGAGGTGCTGACACAACTTATCGGCGGTTTGCAGTCCGGGATGAGCTACAGCGGATCATCCTCGATCCGCGAATTGCAGGAGAAGGCGATCTTTGTACGGATGACCGGCGCGGGACTGCGCGAATCAGGCCCGCATGACGTGGAAGTGTTGGGCTAATCCAACCTCAAAATAAAAGGAGCGCACGGCAGCTGCCGTGCGCTCCTTGATTCTCGTTCTTTGAGTCTAGGCCGTAGCCGGTTGCTCTTTTTTCTTGAACCAATTTTTCCACTCACGGTTCTCCCAGACGACCAGGATGGGAGCTGCGTTGAAGATGGAGGAATAGGTGCCGCTTAGAATACCGATCAGCAGGATGATCACAAAGTGACGGATGCTCTCCCCGCCGAATAATGCCAGGGCGGTCAGGGTGAACATAACGGTCAACTGTGTAGCCAGGGAGCGATCCAGCGTCTGAACGATCGAATGGTTAACCAGGGTTTCGTAGTCAATGCGGCGGTAAATATGCGAGTTCTCGCGCACACGATCAAACACCACGATGGTATCGTGAACAGAGAAGCCAATGACGGTCAGGAGGGCGGTCAGAAATAGCGCATCCGCCTCCCAGCCCAGCACATAACCGAAGATGGCCTCGACGCCCAGCACCACGAGCACGTCATGGAGCATGGCGATCACCGCGGCCGTGCCATAGCGAAAAGAGTGATCCACGCCGCGGAAAGCGAACCAGATATATATTAGGATGGCCACTGCGGCCATGAGGATCGCCAGGCCGGCGGCGCGCGTCACCTCTGCTCCGACCGATGGACTCACCGAGGTGAAATTCAAAACTGTCACCGTTGAACTGAAACGGGATTCCATCTCAGAAACGATACGCCCCTTCGTTTCGTCGCTCATCGTCCGCGAGCGGATGGAGAAAGCATCTTCTCCCAAAGGCTGGACGATGGGATCGGCGATCTGCTCATCCGCGCTGGAAAATTTGGTATAGATGGAATTGATCTCTTCAACGGACGGCCGTGTTCCAGCAAACTGGACCTCGAGCAGGGAACCGCCGCGGAAGTCAATACCGAGTTTCAACGGACCTTCTTGGGGATTGGCTGCCCAGTGCAGGCCCATGAAGATCAGGCCTGGAATGATCACGATCAAGGAGATCAGGAAGTACAGATAACGATGCTTGATGATATTCATGATGTCGCTCCCATCATCCTACAGACCGAACCAGCGGGGATGATCGCCGAATTTGAGATCGTCCAGCACGGTGTGCAGGAAGGTGCGCGTGACGGTGATGGCAGTGAATAAGGATACGATCACGCCGAGCGCCAGGGTTACTGAAAATCCCTTCACCATGCTGGCCCCGAAAGTGTTGCCAAAGATGAACAGGATCAGGCAGGTAATGAGGGTGGAGATGTTCGAGTCGCGGATGGATGGCCATGCCCGTTTCCAGCCCAGGTCAATAGCCTGGCGCAGGTTGCGTCCGGCGCGCAACTCCTCCTTCAAGCGTTCAAAGATCAGCACATTCGCATCCACGGCCATGCCGATGCTCAGGATGAAACCGGCGATGCCTGGAAGAGTCAGCACAACCGGGATCAATTTGAAGAGCATGAGCGAGATCAGCGCGTAGCAGATGAGTGCCAGGTCGGCGATCACGCCTGGCAGGCGATAGTTTAGGCCCATGAAGAGCATAACCACGGTGAGACCAATGATGCCCGCCAGGAGGCTCTTGCGCACAGATTCTTCGCCCAACGTCGGCCCGACGGTTCGGCTTTCGACCACCTTGATCGGGATTGGCAGGGAGCCGGAGCGGAGTTGAATGGCGAGGGTGTTGGCCGAATCGAGGGTGAACCCGCCCTGGATCTGCCCAGCGCCATCGGTGATGGGTGTATTGATGACAGGCGCAGAGACCACGCGCTTATCGAGAACGATGGCGAGGTACTTGCCCTGATTGGCTGTCGTATAAGTGGCAAAGAGGTCCTTCGCGTCTGGTTTTAGAGTAAAGGACACGACGTACTGGCCGGACGAGGACTGGACAGCCGCCGTATCCAGCGAGGCGCCGGTCATGACAGTGTGATAAATGGTCGGTGCAGCAGTAGGAGTCGCGGCGGCATCCGGGGTGGCTGCCGGGGTTGCTGCCGGGGCTGCGGTTGCCGTGGGAGCCACGGTTGTGGCTGTCGTACCGCTTGTGTCCGAAGTTTGGGCAAAGTCGGTCTGGATCACGGTTCCTGCGGCGACGGGACTGTCACCCATGTCCACAAATTCCAAAAGCGCGGTCTGTTTGAGAGAGGCCACAACTTCCTCCGGGTTTTGGATCCCGGGGAATTCAGCGACGATACGGCGGTCACCGGCGGTCTGCATGACCACTTCGCTGACGCCCAAACCGTTGGCGCGGTTTTCGAGGATACTGCGGGCGTTGTTGATTTCCTCCCCGGTGACCACACGGTCCGCCGGCACATCTGCCTCGAGCAGCGTCTGCAGCCCGCCTCGCAGGTCTAGGCCAAGTTTGACGTCCACGTTCCGGTTGATCAGTGTTTGCTGGTTGAATGGGTTGATGATCAGCATGATCTTGCTTAGGTCTATCCATAGAGAAAAGGCCACCAGCAGGACAATGCCAATCAACCACGTATTGCGACTGCGATTCATGTATCACTCCATCACAAAAATACCAGCCTGGGGCTGGCGCGGGAATGATTATACTCCTAATGAAAAGGGCCGGGTAGGTTGAAAAAGGCTGTTAAGCGGCTAAGAACTAGGGAAAGACCCATTCCTGGAATAGAGCAGTCAGGTCGCAGGAGCAATGATTCTCTGCCAGCGATTTTAAGCCTTCTGGCGTGGCGATTTTCCATGAGTAGGTGGCAGTGTAATCCTTCATGAATTCGTCAAAGGCGGGTTCACCGATCTTTTTTCGCAGAGTATCAAAGAAAAGCCCGCCGCGGCCGTAAACAATGGCCCCGTATTGCACGTCCGTGTAGCCTGCCACGGGCAGCCCGATGGGGATTGGTGCGCTGTCCACCCGCTGCCAGCGTTGAATAAGAGATTGCCGGAAGCCATTTTCACCCGCGGCTCCATATTGGTCGGTGAAATATTGCAGGGTGACAAACTGGGCCATGGATTCATCCAGCCAGGGTTGGTCGAGCTGGTCATTGCCGACGAGGTTGTAGAACCACTGGTGGCCCACCTCGTGCGCCATGGTGCCTTCCAGGTATTGCGACCCCGGTTCAATGATCCGATCGGCGATGGCGATCATTCCCGGATATTCAATGCCCAGCGCCAGAGTGGGAGTGCTGACGATATCCATTTCCGAATAAGGAAAAGGCGCGAAGCGTGTGCTGTAATCTTCGATAGCCCGGACTGCCGTATCCAAACCCTCTCGGGCGCCGCTCTGTAGAGATTTCGGTGCGTAAAAGTTGACTGTGGTTTCCCCGGCTTTTGCAGTCAGCGGCTCGTAATCTGGGCTGGCGGCCAGATAGAAATCCCGCACTGGTCCCGCTGCGTATGTGACTGTCTGGGTCGCTGCTTGTTCTGTGCGGGCGATCTCGCGTCCGACCGCGACCAGCGCCATGTTTTTAGGCGCGGTCACTTTTACAATAAAGAAAGCCATATCGGCAAAGGTCAGGTCCCCGGACTGAGGCGGAATTTCAGCGTTCCAGCCTTCCTCGTTATAAACGGGAATCATTGGATAGGAATGAGCCAGTGCCAGGACACCGTCTGCATACGCCAGGACGCCAAAGTTCAACTCCACGGTCTGGGGGATGGTCTCTGAAAAGTCCAGACCTATGTCGATACTTTTCCCTGGTTCCAGTGGGGTCGGCAATGGGAGGGCCATCAGGCTGTCCTTCAGAGAGTATGTAGGAGTAACCGGCTTTCCATCCATCCGGGCCAGGGATATTTTCATTTCGCCGCCCAGCAAGTTGGGAAAAAGCCGGAAACGGATGTCATTCAACGCTTCGGTCTCGGTGTTGGTGTAGTGGACCTCTTCATTTCCGCGAAGGTGAATGAGATCTGAGTCAAGATTAATTTGCAGATGATAGACCGTTGCAGAGGGCATTTCTTCCAGCACATGCTGATCCGCCTGGATCATGCCAGGAGCGAATATCTCGCGCTCATCCCAGGGCAGAGACAAGGGGTCATTGGAAGGCGCGGGCGCTAGGGGTGGCTTGAGAAGGGGAGAAAAGACTGCAGGAAAATTGCAGAACAGAAATGAGGAGCAGAAAAGCAAGCAGTCGTTTCATAGGCCGTGTTCCTTGATAAATTCCAGAACTGTGCTGAGCACTTCTGCAGGGGTGAGTGGATCAGTATCCAACTACAAGGTCGGCATTCTCATAAGCATGTGAAAGGCGCCGCTGCTGCTCAACGAAGTCCGCCTCGCGCCAGTTGAGTTGGCGGCGCCGCGTGCTGACCGGGAAGGATGACTGCAGGAAGATCAACACATCCGGATGGGTAAGACGCAGCCACATGTCCTTGACGTACGAATGTTCCTGGGCAATATGCCGGCAGGAATAGCCCCGGCTTTCGAGGCCAGCGATCAGGGTTGATTTTCCGGAGCCGCATGGTCCGACCACACCGATAAGTGGACGACGCGGAGGCTCATTCGTTATCATGCATTAATCGGCTTAACTCGTTCGGGCCGCCCAGCACTGCCAGGGTATCGCCCGCGTGCAAGGGTTGGGTATCTGTAGGGTGCATGTGAGACTGGTGGTCGCTGCGCAGGAGAATGATATTGAGATGGTAATTATCTTCCACAAAGCCGACAGTCTTGTCGTCCAGCTTACCTTGAGGCTTCAGGGTCAGGCGCGCCAGGCTCAATTGCTGGCCTTCGATGGAAATGGGATTGGTGACATCCGCTCCTGCCGCGGCAGCCGCAAAAACCGGGGCGGCCATCTCCGTGGCGCTCAGGGCATTGAACCCGAATTGTTCCTGCAGCGCATGGGCGAAATCCACATCGAAAATACGGATCACTACCTGGATTTTCGGGTTGAGACTGCGGGCTTTCAGCGCGATCTGGAGGTTGAGTGCATCATTCTGACCGGCGAGGATGATGGTTCGCGCCTCGCGGATATTGGCACCTTCCAGCGCAAAGGGACGCGAGGCATCATCTGATATTACCGGAATATCAAGGGCTCGGACGGCAGTGATGGTATCGGATGTGGTCTTCATATCCACCACGACGACGTTCTCGCCCATGTCGTGCAGGTTCTGGACGATGCGATAGCCCAGGTGCCCTAGGCCGACCAGGACAATATGATTGTTCAAGGTAGAGGCTACTGCCATTTCCCACTCCTTGCTGCGGGCCCGCCGGTTGAACAGGAGGCTGCCAAAGTCGGCCAGCCCCTGAGCCAGGATGCCGATGCCTACGATGGGCATCAGGAAATGAAAAAGTTGGAGAACGAAGCTTCTTGGAAAATCGCCCAGCGGCTGCAGGAAGGTGGCGGTCAGCACCAGATAGATCGACTCGGCCATACTGGAGACCGGTTCGTTCACCAGGCCGGCCAGCCAATAATAGAGAATGCCGCCGCCGACTATGGCAATTGTGAAGATGAGCAGGGGGGTACGGAACTCGTCCAGAAGGATAACAGTATCCCGCCAGGATGCTCTCCAGCGCCGGAAATCGCCGTCTCACGATCGTTTTCCCCGGTTGATGGGCAGGCGGATGGCTGTGCGGCGAACATCATCCCCTGAGAGCGGCGTCACCTTGATGACGACCACAGAGATATCATCCGCAGGTCGGTTCTCATCGAGGCGAACCGCGTGGGAAAGGAGCGCATCAGCAAGGCTCTGGGGGGAGGGACTCTGGTCTTCCAATATGGAGCGTACCGCTGCACCGACATCCATGGGATGACCGCGGCGCTCGCCGGCGTGGGTCAGCCCGTCTGTGTAGATGATGATCATAAGTCCAGGCTGCAACTCGATTTCGGTGATGAGCGGCCGCACATTGCGGGAGGTCCCCAGAGGGATGCTCGGCGCGTCGAGACAATCAACCTGGTCGTCGCGGCAGATGAACATGGGGCAGGGGTTATTGCGGGTGAGAACAATCGTCCCGCTTTGGAGATCCACGGAGGCGATATTAAGGGTGGAGATGACCTTGCCCTGTTTTTCGGTAAAAAGGGCATCCGAGGCGGCGCGCGCCGCGGCTCCATCCCTCACGCCCTCGGCCAGCAGGCCGATCACCTTGCGCACCACCATCTGGGAGACGGCTTTGGCCCCCCGGCCGCTGGTCTGGCCGTCGGCGAGAACAACGGAAAGGCCCCCGTTGGGGCGCTCGACGGCCTCGAAGGTGTCGCCGCTCTCGGAAATGGCGTATTTGTTGACCTTGGCAACCGCGATCTGGACTTCCATAGTGTGATTTTACTATGGCTTCCTGTTGAGGTCTCCCTTCTGGCGGATGGTTTATGACCACGCATGATAGTTAATGGGTTGCGGGGCATTCCACTTGACGGTTGGAGATGAACCCGCTATAATCCGTCCGCTTGTCTGGAAATCCGCCGGGCTTCCGTGCCCGGCATGTTCTTGTCATAAGGAGAAAGTATCATGCCGCCTCATCCAAAGCGCAAACATTCCAAGGGCCGCCGCGATCGCCGCCGCGCCCAGGACGCGCTGATCCCGCACAACCTGGTTGCCTGCTCGAACTGCGGATCGATGCGCCTGCCTCACATCGTCTGCCCCAACTGCGGTTTCTACCAGGGCCGCGAAGTCATCGAGATCAAAAAAGAAAAGAAAAAGGCCGAGTAAGGAAAACCTGACGGGCCGTGACCAACACGGCCCGTTTGTGTTTAAAGGGCAGGAGACCCCGATGATACTTGACCCAAAGACAACCGCTTTCTTATTTCCCGGACAAGGTTCCCAGGCTGTCGGCATGGGCAAGGAGCTTGCAGAGGCTCATGCTACCGCCCGCGAAACCTTCCGCGAGGCCGATGATCTGCTGGGCTTCCGCCTCTCCGGCTTGATGTGGGAAGGACCGGCTGAGGAATTAAACGAAACGATCAATACACAGCCGGCTCTGTTCGTCCACTCGGTGGCGGCACTACGAGTTTTCAATGAATTGCATCCCGGTTTTCAGCCGGCTGCAGTCGCGGGACACTCGCTGGGTGAGCTCTCCGCGCTTACGGCGAGTGGTGCGCTGGGGTTCCCCGAGGGTTTGGCCTTAGTCCACAGGCGCGGGGAATTGATGAAGCGCGCGGGGGAGATCTCACCCGGAGGCATGGCGGCCGTTATGGGGCTGGACATTCCGGCGCTGGAGGCGGTCTGCGCGGGAGCCAGCCGGGACGGAGAGATCGTGCAGGTTGCAAATGACAACTGCCCGGGGCAGGTGGTGATCTCGGGCGCGAAGGAAGCGGTAGCGAGGGCTATCGAGGCGGCCAAGGCTGCGGGAGCCAAGCGGGCAATCCCTCTGGCCGTGAGCATTGCAGCCCATTCTCCATTGATGCTGCCGGTGCAGGCGGAATTTGAGGCCGCGGTGCTGGTTGCTGGAATCAGCGAGGCGCGCGTCCCGGTTATCAGCAACGTGGAGGCGAGCCCGATGACCGCGCTAGAAGCGCTGCGGGCAGATGTAGTTGCCCAATTGACCTCCCGGGTGCGCTGGACCGAATCTATTCAGGCTTTGCGCGCCCAGGGCATCCAAACCTTCCTTGAGATCGGCAGTGGAAATGTGTTGACCGGGCTTTTACGCCGGATCGACCCCTCCGCAACAGGCCTCTCGCTTGGAGGTCCGAAGGATTTTGAGGCATTGGCGCTCGGCTCTGTCTGACGAACTGTAAGGAAAAGGCAATTTGTGAAGAATTGCCCATTTGATTGAGTGGGGTATAATGGCGGCATGTGCGTCTTGTCTGACAATTGTATTGTCAGCGCCGTTTGTTTACGGTTCTGAGACTATAACTCTGGTCAGGTGCCTCCTGACCAGAGTTTTATTTTCACGATCTTTTTCGACCGGGAAAGAAAAACAAGGAGAAGCATGAAACTAAGCAAACTAGCCTTGGATATTGCCGAATCCCCGACGCTGGCCCTCAATGAGGAAGCCCGCCAGTTACGGGAGCGTGGGGAAGCTATCATCCATCTTGGCATCGGGGAGCCGAAGAATAAGACGCCGATCGCGGCCATCCTTGCCTCCGCGGCGAAGCTGACCAGTGGCGAAGTGAAATACACACCCGCCGATGGCATGCCCTCACTCAAGAAGGCGGTTATCCGTTACACCGAGGAAAACTATGACCGGCTTTCAGCCCCTGAAAACGTGCTGATCACCAATGGCGCCAAACAGTCGCTCTTTAACATCCTGTACTCCATCCTGAACCCGCAGGACGAGGTCATCATCCTCGCGCCGTACTGGGTCTCCTATCCAGAGATCATCAAGATGTGCTACGGTAAGCCCGTGGTAGTCACGCCCGAGGATGGGACCTTCACACCTCGTTTTGAGGATATCGAGAAAGCTGTCACCGGCTATACCCGGGCGATCATTGTCAACAGCCCGAACAATCCTTCCGGGGCGGTCTATCCTCCCGAGTTGATCAGCCAGATCGTGGAGCTTTGCGAGGGCAAAGGCATCTTCATGGTCTGTGACGATATCTACCACAAGCTGGTATTCGACCACAAAGAGGCACCTCCTGCCTATCGCTTCACGCGCCGGGACATTGAGGATTCGCATGTCATTGTGGTGAACGGGGTGGCGAAGGTGTATGGCATGACGGGCTTCCGCGTCGGTTGGGTCGTGGCGCCGCGGCAGCTTGTGCGCGTAATGACCAACGTCACGGCACAGACCACCTCCGGAGTCTCGCCGGTCAGCCAGGCGGCTGCTGAAGGCGCGTTGAACGGCTTGCAGTCTGTGGTGGAAGCCATCCGCTTGCAGATCCAGAATAACCGGGAAGTGCTGCTCCAGGAAATGAAGTCCTTCAGAGGCGCGCGGTTGATCACACCGGATGGCACCTTCTATGCCATGCCTGACCTGCGCGCCTTCAATGGCAATTCGGTGGAACTTTCAAAATTCCTCCTGAAGAAAGCCCTGGTTGTTACCGTGCCGGGGAAGGAATTTGGCATGGAAGGGCATATCCGCCTGTCCATCTCTGGGACGGTCAAGGATGTAACGGAAGGCATCGCCAGGATTAAATGGGCGCTGGATCCTACCAGCCCGAATGAAATCTACATCGGCGACAAGAAAATGATTCGGGATTGGCTGTAGGAGACGGCAATGAACAATATACTCAACATCAAAACACCTGCCGAAGGGGTCGCCCAGTTTCGCAAGGCGGACTACAACCTCTCCAATCACGGGGTCGGGAATCTGCGGCTGGCCTACTGGAACCTGGCGACCGAAGCCCTCTACGAAGAGGCTGTCTTCCGGGGTGAAGGCGTGACTGTGCTGGGCGGCCCGTTCGCGGCTAACACCGGCAAGCATACTGCTCGCAGCGCCAATGACAAGTTCGTGGTTCGCGAGACCGACTCAGAGGGGAATGTCTGGTGGGGTGTCTATAACCGGCCCATTGCTGCTGAAAAGTTTGAGGTCTTGTATGATCGCCTGTTGGGTTTTCTCCAGGGGCGTGACCTGTTCGTTCAGGATGTGTATGCTGGCGCAGACGAGAAATACCGCCTGCCGGTGCGCATTGTGACCGAACTGGCCTGGCACAGTCACTTCGTGCGTAACATGTTCATACTGCCAAAGTCGCTGGAGGAGTACAAACGCTTCGTCCCCGAATTCACGATTCTTTCGATCCCGTCCTTCAAAGGCATGCCGGCGATGGATAATACCGCCAGCGAGACCTTCATCTGCCTCTCATTCGCGAAGAAGCTGGCGATCATCGGCAATACCGCCTATGCCGGGGAGATCAAGAAGTCGGTATTCACCATTTTGAACTATCTGCTGCCGCTGGAAGGCGTCCTTTCGATGCACTGCTCCGCCAATGTCAGTCCTGAAGATCCGAACGACGTGGCGTTGTTCTTTGGCTTGAGCGGAACCGGCAAGACCACACTCTCAGCTGACCCCACCCGCCGGCTGATCGGTGATGATGAGCACGGCTGGAGCGATGACGGCGTATTCAACTTTGAGGGTGGCTGCTACGCCAAGGTGATCGGGTTGTCGGAATCCGCCGAACCCGAGATCTATGCCACCACGAAGCGATTCGGGACCATTTTGGAGAATGTGCCCTGCGACCCGGTGACGCGATACATTGATCTGGACGATGATACGCTCACGGAGAACACCCGCGCTTCCTACCCGCTGGAATTCATTGATAATGCCGTTCCGGAGAAGAAATCCGGCCATCCGAGGAACGTGATCCTGCTCACCTGTGATGCCAGTGGTGTGATGCCTCCCATCGCGCGCCTGTCTCCGAATCAGGCGCTGTACCAGTTCATCTCGGGCTACACCTCCAAGGTGGGCGGAACGGAGATCGGCCTGCGGGACGAACCTGAGATCACCTTTTCCGCTTGCTTCGGCGGCCCCTTCATGGTGCATCACCCGTATAAATATGCCGAATTGCTCAGGCGCAAGATCGAGCGTTACAACGTAACCTGCTGGCTGGTCAATACCGGCTGGGTGGGCGGGCCGTATGGTGTGGGCAAGCGTATCAGCATCAAGCACACCCGTGCGCTGCTCAACGCGGCGCTGGCGGGCAAATTGAAGGATGTCGAGTACTACCAGGATCCCGTGTTCGGATTTGAAGTCCCGAAGACCTGCCCGGATGTGCCGGATTCGGTCCTGCAGCCATGGTCTTCCTGGCCGAGCCGTGCCGACTACGATAAACGTTACAAGGATCTGGCTCACCGGTTCATTGAGAACTTTGCCAAATTTGAAGATCAGACTCCGCGAGAGGTGATTGAAGCCGGACCCAAGGTTTGAAAAGGACTTTATAGAAAAATTCAACGGGGCGGGCTATCACACCCGCCCCGCTCGATTCCCTGGATTTAAGGTTCCCACCGCGGTTGCCAGTCCGGTTCCGGATCGTTGGTGAGCTGGCGCTGGCTGGAGCCGTCCGCGTTCATAATGAATATGTCTGAGGGCTCCCCACCGCGCGCCGAGTTGAAGGCGATATAACGCCCATCCGGGGAATAGGAGGGCGCGACGAAATTCCCGCCATGCGTGATCTGCGTTGGCATGCCAGTGGTCACATCCAACCGGTAGATTTCCTTGCCGCCCACCGGCCCTGCAGAGATCAAGATGGACTGGCCATCCGGGGACCAGCTTATTGATCCACCGATGCCGCTGATGCCATTGGTCAGACGGCGCAGGTTCGAACCATCCAGGTTGATCAGGAAGATCTCGTATTGATTGGGAATATCCACCTGCATGGCATAGGCGATAGTCTTGCCGTCCGGGGACCATGCCACGGCGACAATGGTATCCGCACCCGCGTAAAAGAGGTGCGGGTCGGAGCCGTCGCTGTTCACCATCCAGATGGAGGTGGGTCCTTCTGCGGGACGGTTGGCGAAAACGATCTGACTGCCGTCGGGAGAAAAATCCGGGGAGACTACGTCCCCTACGCCGCTCGTGACTTGAAGGATGGTACGCTGGCCGAACATCAGCAAGTAGATATCGAAGGTGCCATTGCGATTGGAGGCGAAAACCAGAGTATTCCCCTGCGGGCTGAAGCTTGGATAATAATCGTTGGCGAACTGGTCGGAGGAAAGCTGCTGCAAGTTGCTCCCGTCGGCGTTGATCATGCAGAGCTGGTTGTAATTAGAGCGGGTGCAGGTGAAGACGATGCGCCCGCCGTGCTCGGGAGTGGGTTTGGGCGTAGATGTGGAGGGGGGAGGCGGTGTGAAATTGATGGAGACCGGCGTGCGTCCTGCCAGATAGTCCAGGGGGGAGCCATAGACAGGGACCAGCCAGAATAGCCAGGAAAAGAAGGCCCACAACGATCCAGGTGACGGGGATACGCCGTGGAGATTTGCGCTGACTGAAGAGAGGGTGGGGCGCTTTCTTTTTCCCAAACACAAAGGCCTCGAACCCATTCTAGCTGACTTGGGACTCGAATGCAATGAGGTTGGGAATACCTGTCCCGAAGGTTTATCTCAAATACTGATCATAGAACTCGATGGTCCGGCTCATGGCGAGATCAAATGAGTTCGATATGTTGTGGTTGTCTCCGGGATAAGTGTATAGTTCGGCGTATTTGCCAGCCACGCGAACCTGTTCATACAGGGTTTCGGAAAACTCCAGAGGAACATCCTCGTCCGCGGTGCCGTGGTGCAGTTGGATGGGTCCGGACAAGTCCGCCAGATATGAGTTGGCCGAGATGGCATTCCAGAAAGCCGGGTTCTGCTCCGGGCTCCCGTACTGGCTGAGCCACTGCTGCCGCCAGCCGCGGCCCTGCGAGCTGGGCGATGGTGTAACGGTGGGACCGGTGCGACGCCAGCGGTAGATCAAGTCCGGATAAGAGCCGACCACGCCTGCCCAGATCACTCCGACTTTTATATCCTGGGAAACGACCATGGCGCGCAATGCCAGATAGCCTCCCATGGAATGCCCCCAGATCCCGATTTTATCCGGGTTGGCTTGAGGGTATTGTTTCAGGGAGGCCAGCGCGTTCATCACATCGATAAAGTACCCCGGGTCGCCATAAGCGCCGCGGGCTTCACCCTCGGACTGATCATGGCCGCGGTAATCGATCCGGAAAACGATATAGCCGCTGCGGGCGATCCTATCCACATAAGCGATATAACGTTCGGTCGTCTTGTAAATTTCTGGAGGAATGTATCCGTGATTGAACAGGATAGCCGGCCAGCCGCCCGGCGGCATTTCTCCATCCGGAACAGTTAGAAGCGCGTAGATCTTCAAACCTTCGGACAGGTAATAAGCGTAATAACGGCGATAGTTGGCGCCGCGGTCCAGTTCCTTTTCGATGACGATCTGGCTGCCGGGATACGAGCCTTTGCGCAGTGTTTCAATGGCGAGAGGGTTGTCAATCGAATCCGGAGTGGGACTTGCTATACTCGCTGGATGATTGAAGCGTAGGCGCCGGGGAGGGGAGAGCAGTGGAAAGAGGAACGTTCGTCATGTCTGGGACGGCTGGCAGCGGGGTGATCTGAGCGGGAACCGCGCTGGAACACGCTGAAATAATTAGAAAGATAGCCAGTACGAACTTTCGCATAAACACAAGACAAAACAAGGCGGGGGTTCCTTACCTTTCAGAACCTCCGCCTTGTCAATTCAAACTGATTTCAGTGTAAAAGCTAGTTTAGAGAAGGTAAATTATCCATACCCGCGGCCTGGGCAAGGGATTCAACCCTGCCGCGAAGTTCATCTTCAAGGGCAGGATCGGTTTGAGGTGGGGTATAAGTCTCGACCAGATGATTCACACGCAGGCGTGCGCGTGCAAATGCATCCAGCCCGCCAGAAGCCTGCCAGCCTCGCATGGAATCGCGATCGATGAACGGTCCGGGCAAATATTGTTCCAGGGCGAACAGGTCGCGCGTGGCCCGCTGTTTGAGGAAATCACCTTTGAACTGGATCCCCTCGAACATCGCGGTGGCTAAAGTCTCTGTTTGAACCTTCATCCCTTCCAGAAAGCGCTGTGCCATGGCGATGGCCTCAGCGTCCAGGACGAGCTTTTCGGGACTTTGGCAGGCGAGGAAATCCAGCATCCCGCCGCCGGAGATCATATTGATGCCCGCCAGCGCGCCGATGAGCGCTGTCATCCCGCTTTCCAGCCCTGCCTGGGCATCCACAAGCTTGCCATCTGAGCCGCCTAGATAAGTGTGGGTGGGGATATTAAGGGATTTGCCCACCTGGGCATAGGAGGCGTCGATCATGCAGGTCTCGATGGCGGCCATGGGGGTGCAGCCTTTGCGCATGTCAAAGATGGCCGGAGCGCCGCCCCAGACAATCGGTGCCCCAGAGCATGCCGCCTGATGGATGACAATGCCCGCCAGGCATTCGGCAGCATGCTGGGTGACCGTACCAAGGAGGGTAACCGGGGCTGCCGCGCCTGCCAGAGGCATGGATACCATCTCGGCGGGTATGCCGGCGCGCGCCAGAGCCATTAGGTTGCCCGCGCCGAAGTCGCTCCAGATCAGCGGAGGGCTGGGGCAGACATCGAAGACTGCCTGGGGTTTCTCGCGCAGTGCCTCGCATCCGCCAGCGAAGACGGCCAGCATTTCCCGCATGGCCTGGATGTTGGCAACTCGGAAGGCGCCGGTGACGATGGGTTTTCCAGACAACAAGCAGAACCACATACAACCGGTAGAGGTCGCCGATCTCCTTGGGAACGTCATTGCAGACCACGGCTGTGGATTGGGCGTCATACTGGGGCAGCATCTCAGCCACTTTGACCAGCCGTGCCAGGTCTCGTGCCTCTGCGGGGCGGTGCTCCATCGTCTCCGGGTCCAGGATATGGACGCCAGAGGACCCCGGGTCAAAGTGAACAGCATCGCCGCCATAACAGACCACAGGTTCGCCCCGGCGGTTGTAAAGTTTGAACTCGGACGGGACTGTTTTTAGCGCCTCGCGGGCAACTTTCTCCGGGATGTGCACGATCTCCGAATTCCGGGCTAACCTCCGCTCCAACAGCGGCCAACAGCCCACGCGCTTCCGCGCTCTGGACTTTGATCCCCGGCTGCATCATGAGCTGGAAGGCTTCGTCAAGGATGCGGCTGACCAGGTCCGGTGAAAGCAGGTTGATTCTGGGCTGCATGAGTGGTTTCCTATGTCCGTCAGACGGTTATTTTTTCTTCCATTGCGATGATGCGATCCATCTCGGTCACGATCTTCTCATCCAGAGGATCGGGTTGGTGCTCCGCAAGTACCTTGCGCGCCTTGGCGAGAGCCCAATCAGCGGCATTGTCCTTCCGGCTTTCCCATTCCACATACGGACGGCGGTCCATGAACTGCGGCAGGAAGAGATCGCGCATATGGCGGCGGGTATGTTTCTGAGCCAGGAAGTTGCCGCCAGGACCTACGGCTGCAATGGCATCCAGAGCCAGCGATTCGTCATCCACAGGGATGCCCTGCATCATCTTATGAACGATCGAGAATATCTCCGCGTCCATCATCATTTCCGCATAGGACCAGACGCGGCTTCCGTGCAGGAAACCCACCCCGAGAAGCATATCGGACATGGTCAGGCTGGCCATAAAAGTGGAGAGGCTGTTTTCGAGGCCCGCCTGCCAGTTCGGTTCCTTCGCGCCTGTTGCAAAGGAGCCCATGGAGAGCGGAATATCGTAGAAATCCGCCAGCACGTTCGTCGCGGCGCCGAAGAGAAAATCCTCAGGGCCGCCGCCGGTATAGGCTCCACTGCGCAAGTCCGAGGCGGTTTGCGCAGCAGCATAAAAGACGGGCGCGCCAGGGGCATGCAGTTGGAGAAGGGCTGTCGCAGCGATCACTTCGGCATTGCCAACAGCCAGATCCCCGGCCATGGTTGCCGGGCCGGTGGTCAGGCAGGCGGCCATGGTCATGAATCCGGTAGGGACTCCCGCCTCTGCGGCAAGCAAGGCAGCCTCGATCGAGCCGCCATCGTGCCCCAGCGGCGAGGCACTGCATTGCATGAGCGATAGCACCGGGCGGTGTCGCAGCGCCTCGCGGCCGCCGGCGATCAAGGATGCCATCTCCAGCGAAGCGCGGGCTTCGCGCTCGTTGTAGATCGATTCTCGTTTGCACGTGCTTGGTGGAGTTGGCCCAGATCGTGCGGATTTCGTGCAGGCCGCGGGTTTCCGGCGGTTTGTCCTGGGCGGATACCGGCACCCAGTGGAAGGCTACTTCCTCGGTGGCATCCGCCAGCCGCGAAATATCGGCTACATCCTGTAATCGGGACATTCGACGCTGCCCGGTCTCCAGGTCGATCACTTCCACGCCGCAGCCATCGGTACCGAGATATACATGGTTTCCGTCCAGAGGCAGATCCTGTTCCGGGTCGCGGGCCGCAAGTGTATAGGTTGGCGGGCAGGTCTTCAGGGCCTTCTCGATCAGTTCGGGCCTGACCTTGACGATCATGGTCTGATGGTCCACCTGCGCGCCATTTTCCTCCCAGATCTTCAATGCACGTTCAGAGGGAAATCTTACGCCGACGTGTTCAATGATCCACAGCGTGGCCTCGTGGATTTTTTTAACATCATTTGTGGAAAGGATATCCAAATGCAATTTGGGATCCGTGATGGATTTGATCTTCTTGGACATGCAATTCTCCCATTATGGTATTGGCGCGCCGCTCTCCCGGAAACACGCCTAAAATTCAGGCGGCACCGGGAAATGTTCACAAGATCGAACTGTCAGGAAATCCCGAGCAGGCTTCTGGCGAGATTGACCGCCCCGATGGCGTCTTCGGAATAACCGTCGGCTTCGATCTTATGCACCCAGTCACGCGTGACTGGCGCCCCGCCCACGATCACCTTGAATCGGCCGCGCAGCCCTTCCTTTTCCAGCTCATCGATCACTTCGCGCTGTTTGACCATGGTGGTGGTCAGCAGTGCGCTCATGGCAATGATATCTGCGTTAACTTCGATTGCTTTGCCGATCAGTTTCTCGGTGGGCACATCCACGCCCAGGTCAAAGACCTCGAACCCGGCGGCAGTAAGCATGGTCCCTACCAGGGATTTACCGATCTCATGGATATCGCCTTCAACGGTTCCCAAAACCACCTTGCCCAACATCTTGCGATGGGTGCCCCTTTTCATCATCTCGGGCTCGAGTACGGCAACGGCCGACTTCATGGCCTCGCCGGACATGACCAGCTCAGGTAGGAAGGCATTCCCGGCAGCGAATTCCTGGCCGATGTGATTGATGCCGGGGACGTACCCATTGGTGATGGCCTCCAGGGGATCGAGCCCCTCGCGAACGGCCTGCTCCGCAAGTTGGGCGGAAAGGTCTGAATCCCCATCAATGATGCTTTGGGTCATCTGGTTGAAAAGTTCTGACATATTTTCTCCTCTAGTTTTGCAAAAAGAAAGGCATAACCCCTTGTTCCTGTTCTCGTAAGGCCCGGGCGGGTATCTGTAATAGCGATTCCAGATGCCTGCCCATGTGGAGAATGTGGTCCATTGCCTGGTGAACGGATTTCTCCGGGTCATGTTCTATAAGAGCGGATAACAGCGCTTTGTGCTCGGTATGCTCCTCTTCAAGGCTGCAAGTCATCAGGTCCGGCTGGCGGACCATTGCTTCGTAAAGCATCCAATCGGGGAAGGAGTTGGAGACGATCGTATACAGCCGGAGTAGAAGGCTGTCACCAGCCGCGCGCACCACGGAAAGATGAAATTCCCGGCTCAACTGGCGGGTGGAAGAAAGTTCCTTGAGCGTGAAATGCCCCTCCATCTCTCCAAGGATCCGCTGCAGGTTTTTGATCTCAAGTTGAGTGATGCAGGCAGCCGCCAGGCGCGCCGATAGACATTCCAGAAGCAGCCTTTTCCCGTAGGCTTCGACGATCTCACCGGGGGCAAGTTCGACCACACGCACACCGCGGTAGGGGACGCGCTCTGCCAAACCTGAGGCCGCCAATAGATCCAGCGCCTCACGGACAGGTGTCATGCTAACACCCAGCTGGTCAGCCAGATCCTCTTGCCTGAGCCACTCCCCGGGTTTATAAACGCCGGTTATAACCCGCTGGTGGAGCGTTTCAAAGATCTCCTCCTTCAAAGGCTTGTGCTGCAATGTGTCCGGGGAGAGTACCATTCTTTGTATATTATATATAATGTGAGGGGCGCGTAAAAGTCACTTCTGTCATGAAAAAGGGGTGAGTTTCCGGCAAAAAGCAGGAGTAAGGTCAGAGCGCCCAGGCAAGCATCAGCCCGAGCAGCGCGATGACAAGTCCCAGATGAAGAAACATATTGGTGGAAGTGATCAGATTTCCGGAAGGAAGGAAAAATTGTAACAAGAAATTGAGCAGGATCAAGGCGATACCGGTGAGCGGCAGAAGGCCTTTGCGGTGCGCTAAGTATTCCGAGAGAAGATCCAGCAATTTGGACATCAATCTTCCTTCTCCTCGTCCGAAGAGGTTTCATCGATGAATTCTTCATTGTCTTCCGGGGAGGCGGTATTGCTCAGGAACCACGGCGTGTACTGCGCCAACAGGCGGCCGGGCACGCGTCCCTGCATGACCACCGCGCCGCGTTCATGCTCGATCCGCTCCACCTGTCCCGCTTCATGGAACATGGAGATCAATGACCCTTCCTTATAGGGGAGCCTGACCTCGATGGGAACGTAGGAACTCGTAAAGTTCCTCCTGGATCAGCCGGAGCAAATCGGGGATGCCCTCTCCATGCAAGGCAGAGGTGACCACCGCCTTTGGAAAATTACGGACAATCTCCCGCGCGGCCTCGGCATCCTTCAACCGATCCATCTTGTTCAAGGCAGTCACCATGGGGATATGGCTGGCCTCAATCTCCTCCAGGGTCTCCTGCACGGCCTCGAACTGGTTTAGGGCATTGGGGTGCGAGATATCCACCACATGGAGCAGCAGGTCGGCCTCGGCGATTTCTTCCAGTGTTGCCTGAAAGGCTGCAACCAGCATGGTGGGAAGTTTCTGGATGAATCCCACAGTATCAGTCACCAGCGCCTGGTAGCCGCCGGGAAGCTCGATCCGCCGCGTGGTGGGATCCAGGGTGGCAAAGAGCTGGTCGGCCGTTAAACATCCGCGTGCGTGATGCGGTTCAAGAGGGTGGACTTGCCGGCGTTTGTGTAGCCCACCAAAGCCACGATGGGGATACGGGAGCGCTTGCGCTGGGCGCGATAACGCATACGGTGGGCGCGTACCTTTTCCAGTTCGCTTTTCAAATGGGCGATTCGTGTGCGAATCGCCCGGCGGTCCACTTCGAGCTGGGTTTCGCCGGGGCCGCGCAGGCCCACGCCTCCGGCTGAGCCTGTGCGCCCACCTCCTCCGCCAGCCTGCCGCGCCAGGTGGGTCCACTGGCGCGTGAGCCGGGGCAGGAAGTATTCGTATTGGGCCAACTCGACCTGAAGCATACCTTCCCGGGTGTGCGCGTGCTGAGCGAAGATATCCAGGATCAACGCTGTGCGGTCCAGAATGCGCACATTTTCCCCCATGGCTTTTTCCAATTCACGCTGATGGCGGGGATTAAGCTCGTCATCGAAGATCACCATCTGGGAGAGGGTTTCCTCCACAAGACTCTTAAGTTCATCCAGCTTGCCGGGGCCGATATAGGTTACCACATTGGGATGGTCCAGCCGCTGGGTCAATTCGCCGACTACCTGAAGGCCGGCCGTATCGGATAGCAGGGCCAGCTCGGTAAGTGAGTCCTGGAGGGAGAGCAGGTTTTTCTGCCTGGAGATCTCCACCCCTACCAGGAAGGCGCGTTCACGAGGTGGAGTTGTTGGTACGAGGGTTTTCTTTGACATCGGGGGTTATCGGGTTTATATCCAGGCTTTCGAAAAGCCGGGCAATGCGAGGGTCATCGGCCTGGGTTCTCGCAGGGATAAGAATATGAAAAGTGGATCCGTGCAGTTGTTTCTCATCATAACCTTCTGATTCAGCCCAGATCGTGCCGCCGTGGGCTTCGATGATACCGCGCGCGATAGCCAGCCCCAGGCCTGGACCGCCGCCTTTGAATTTGGTCTTGCCGCTGGAATGCAGGTCAGCCTGCCCCAGCTGGCCGAATTTCTCGAAGATGAGGGATTGATCTTCGGAAGAAATGCCAATGCCGGTATCGGATATGGTCACCTCGAGGAACCCGGGCAGTACCCGTCCGTCGATCCGGATCCAGCCTTCATCGGGAGTGAACTTGATGGCGTTGATCATAATGTTACGAAGAGCCTGGTAAATCCGCTCCGGGTCCGCAAAGATCCAGGCTTCGCTGCCGTTAAAGGCTTTTATCTCCAGGTGCTGATGCCGGTCGCGGATCGCATATTCCAAATCGCCCTTCAGCAGCCCAAAAAGCTGCCCGAGTTGGACCGGCTGCCAGGTGAGCGACAGCAGATTGTTATCAATCAGCGAAACATCTATCAGGTCGTCCAGGATCTGCCGCAGCCGTAGGATACCGGTATTAACCCCTTTCAAAAGATCGTCCATGTTTTCCCTGGAGGGCTGAAGGGCGACATCGTGCATCATGGCGGCATAACCTTCGATCAAGGTAAGAGGCGTCTTCAGTTCATGCGCTGCTACCGAGATAAAACTGGATTTGCTGCGATCCAATTGCTCCATCTTCTTCTGTACGTCCGCCATTTCGGTGGAAATGTGCGCCAGGCGTGTTTCCATCTCATAGCGCGCGACCACTTCCAGGCCGTAGGTAAAAACAGGGATGACTGCGGTCACGTAATCCAGTGCTTCCGAGTCCCCCAGGTTTTCCCGCGCCACCTCGATGGTCAGGCTGATGATGCGGTTCATCAGGAAGGCAACGTGGTATTGGCCTTCCTCAAGGTCTGTCTCGGTGGGGGAGCGTGCCCAATCATACAGCACTGGATCCAGCCAGGCAGAATCTCCGGAAAGCACAGCCTGTTCCACGAGATCATAAAAGCGACCCAGCTGCAGCTCAAAGCTCTCGCGGACCCCGGTGCCGCGTGCCAGAGTCCCTGACACCCTCTGGATCCAGGGGGTACGGGCACGTGTGAGGAGTTCCTGGATGGTCATGTTTTCAAAGTGTACGCTGAGTTGCGCATTTTGACCATATTACTTCGGAGGCTGCTTTTCTTCCAGAATCCAGGCTTGCAGGGTTTCCCCTACGGCGGCCAGGCTTTCGGCGGACACTTTGTCCGGGGTATCACCGGTCGTATGCCAGTAAGGATAATCGAAATCAATAATATCCACTGCCGGGATACCGGCTTCCAGGAAGGGGGTATGATCGTCGAGCATGCTGAACTTTGGCCTCTGGATGAAGACATCGCCGTATCCCTTTTCGGCTGCCACCTGCCAGATCGCCGTACGAATTGCGATGTCCGAGTTCTGTTCCCAATAGATGTTCAGGTCTGCATCGCCGACCATGTCCAAGACCACGACCGCCCTCGGCTTGATCGGGTTCTGGGCAACGAATGCCCGCGAGCCAAGGATCCAATCCCAATCGCCAATGCGCCCGTTGTCTTCAGAATCAAAGAAGACCATCCAGAGGTTCGGAGTATCCGAAGGCAGGCTGCGCGCCAGCCCCAGCAGGACTGCGACTCCAGAAGCACCGTCATTGGCACCCGGCACCGGCTGGTCGCGAAGAGCCGGGTTGGGATCGTTATCGGCAAATATTCTGGAATCGTAGTGTGCCCCAAGGACGAGGTCCGGAAGATCAGCGCTTCGTTTTGCAACAATGTTCTCAACCGGATGACCATTCTGCTCTGTCGATTGGATCTCGACCAACCACCCGGCGGATTCCAGTTCTCCTGTTAGCCAGGCTTGAAAGCGATCGTGTCCCTCCGTTCCCGGAATGCGAGGACCGAAACTAACTTGCAATTGCACATCAGCAAGCGCACGTGCACCATCGAAATCGGTTACCGTCGTCTTTTGCTTCCAAAAGGAAAGCGCATACCAGCTTACCATGCCGGTCAGAAGGATAGCGATCGCGCCAACGTAGGCGGTCGCGCTACGCCTGGGTATAAGTTTCATTGGCTTCCAGAAAATTTGCGAGGCTTGCCTGCGAGCGCTCCGCATAGGCCTGGCCACGCTCGCGTTTTCCAAGCCTTGCAGCGGTTTCCAGCGGAGGCAGGATGCCAAAATTGGCCTTCATGGGCTGGAAATCCTTCAGATCAGCGTGTGTAATGTAATGGCATAGAGCGCCCAGCATTGTAGTGACCGGGAACTCCAGAAGACTCTGGCGATGGAGCAGCCGCCCGGCATTCATACCGGCCAGCAGACCGGTGGCTATATTCCCCATATATCCTTCCACTCCGGTGATCTGGCCGGCGAAGAAAAGATCTTCGCGCGCCGTGAATTGCAGAGTCGGCTTGAGCAGCCTCGGAGAGGCGATGAACGTATTGCGGTGCATTTGACCAAAGCGCTCGAACTCTGCATGCTCAAGGCCGGGGATCATGCGCAGGACGCGCTTCTGTTCTGGAAATTTGAGATTGGTCTGGAAGCCCACCAGGTTGTAGAGTGTGCCAGCCAGATTGTCCTGGCGTAGTTGGACTACTGCCCATGGCCGGTGACCGGTTCGCGGATCCACAAGGCCGACCGGCCGCATGGGTCCGAAGGCCAGCGAATCGATGCCGCGTTCGGCGATGATCTCAATCGGCAGGCAGCCTTCAAAGAAATGCCCCGCGCGGACACCGGTGCGGATGGATTCCTCAAAAGAGCGAAGTTCAATGCGCTCAGCCGCGAGCAGGGCTTCCACGAAATCAAGATACTCCTGCTTGTTCAGGGGGCAGTTGATATAATCGCCTCCCTCCTCGTCAGGGTTTCCATAGCGGGAAGCCCGAAAGGCAACGTTCATGTCAATGGACTGCGCCGAGACGACCGGCGCGATGGCGTCAAAGAAATACAAATGCTCCTCGCCCGATAACTCGGCAATAGAGGTGGAGAGAGCAGGGGATGTCAACGGTCCGCTGGCGACAATAGTTGGCGAGGAAGGGAGGGAGGTGATCTCTTCGCGGATCAATTCGATGCGCGGGTTGCTTTCGATGCGTTTGGTAACCGCTTTTGAAAAGGCCTCCCGGTCAACAGCCAGAGCACCTCCGGCAGGGAGTGCTGTCTCTTCAGCACATTCCAGCAGCATCGAGCCAAGCACGCGCAATTCGTTTTTGAGAACGCCTGAGGCACGGTCGGGGAGGTTGGAACCTAAGGAATTTGAGCAGACAAGTTCCGCCAGATCCGAAGTCTGGTGCGCTCCGGTGGTCAGGGCAGGCCGCATCTCGTAAAGTCGGACTTTCAAACCTCGGAGAGCCGCCTGCCAGGCTGCTTCACTGCCCGCCAGGCCACCGCCAATTATGGTCAGGTCAGTCATGAAATGTATTGTACCATCCGGTCTGCTGTATAATTTAACATAACCTATGGCCGCAGCAACCAAGTACAACGGGTCAATAAAAGACGCCTTGCAGCTTACTTCAGCATCCTGGGCGGCTCTGGTGGACCGGGAGGGCGGGAAATGGTCTCTGATCGCCTCCCAGAGCCTTCCAAAGGCCATGCAGAACGCACTCCTGCAGGTGCTGGCTGCTTCCTCGGTCGATTCCTGGCTGTGCAGCGCCATGAATGGTGGCAATAGTCGTTCTGCCTCGCTTCCAGATGGAAGCGGACTTCAGGCCGCCCGTTTATGCGCGTATCCAATAGCAAGGACGACACGCGTCCTGGTTGTGGGGGTGGACCAGTTGGTTGCAAAAGACCAGAGATTGTGGCGCATGGTCGCCTCGCTTCTTCACGAGTCATCCGCCGCCGGGGACAAGGAACCCGAACTGCCGGATATGCTATCGGAGCTGCCGTATGATCTGGCGGGTTCACTGGATCGTGTACTGAGTGCCTTTGTGGAGGTCGCTCCCTGCCAGAGCGCATGGCTGGGTATCCGCAAGGGAGAAGCATTGGACGTGATGGCGGAATGGAATGATCCCAAGGTAAAAGGGATGTCGTTCCAGATCGATTCCAATGAATTGTTACGGCGCGTAAACAGGACACTGGCGGAAGTTGCCGCGGAGCAGGGGCAGCCTGAGTGGGAATTTATCCCCAGCTGGGGCAAGCGGCGGGGGGCCAGCGTTTGGGTCATGATCCCTCTCGTCATCGGGCAGCGGCAGATCGGTGGCGTCGCCCTGTGGCGCACAAGCAAGCTCAGCCATGAACAATGGCGAAACCTGCGCAGTCTGGCTTCCCGCATTGCCCCCTTTGTGGAATTGGCGGCAACATTTTCCGAGATGAGCACCCACCTGGGACGACTGGGAATGTTGAATGATTTTGCGCTTACCGTTTCCTCCGCGCAAAACCTCGATCAGATCGCGCGGCGTGTTTTCGATCTGCTCTCGCGCGCCTTCGGAACGGAAATGGTGGCTCTCTCGCTCCTTTCGACAGATGGGCGCACGATCCGCACTTTCCAGAGCCGGGACAAAAAAGTGGTGGCGCAAACCGCTTCCATCACCGACCATCCGATCTCCTCATTCCTGCGCAAACCTCGGCTGGCCCGCATAGACAATGTGGCCGAGAGTGGGTATACCTTTTTGAACCCGGATGCCCGTTCCGCGCTGGTCGTTCCCCTCAAATACCGTACCCAGACTATCGGCGGTCTGACTATCGAGAATCCGCGTCCAGAGGCATTCAACCAGTATGATGAGCACCTGATGGTTGTCATTGCCAGTCATCTGGCCGGACTGGTCGAATACGGCCGCCTGCGTGAGGAGGCGGAGGGCCGGGCTCGCAGTCTCGGTTTGATTCATGAGGTGGTTCAACAGGTGATCGGCCTGACAGATAAGCAGGAAATGGCTCAGATCACTGCGGACTTGCTGGCTGATTATTTTGGTTATGAATTGGCGGCCGTCATGTTCCAGGACAGTCAGCAAAAACTGGTCGCGCGTGGGTTCGGCGGCCAGCATGGGGTGGAAGTCGCCAAATTTAACGGCGGGTATGATCTCGAGTCCCCAGTGGGACTCATTGGTTATGTATATGCATCCGGAGACAGCGTTCTGGTAAACGATACGCCGCAGGATGGCCGCTACGTACCCCTGGAAGGCTGGAGTGCAGAGTCGGTCATCTGCGTGCCATTGAAGGAAGGGGATCGGGTTTTTGGCATTATCAATGTGGAGAGCTCGCAGTCCAATTCCTTCACGGCGAATGACTTGATCGCTATAGAATCCCTCTCCGGTATCCTGAGCGAAGTTGTGGCCAGCGCAGACCAATACAAACATCTGCAAAATACTATTCGACAGCTTCGCCAAACCCAAAATGAATTGAAATCCCAGATGGATGCGCTGCAAGCGGCAGAGAATCGCCTGATCCAGGCAGCCAAGCTGGCAGCCGTTGGCGAAATGGCGGCTGGCATTGCCCACGAATTGAACAACCCGTTGACCACTGTCACAGGCTTTACCGAGCTTGTGCTGGAGGAGATCCCTGAGGGTGTCGGTTATCGGGAGGAGCTGGAAATGGTGCAGCGCGAAGCGCGGCGGGCTACGGATGTTGTCCGGCGTTTGCTGGATTTCTCCCGTCAGGGGGAACGGACGCGGACCCGAGCCGATCTGAACGAGATTGTGGAAGACGTATTGGCTTTGACGCAGCACCTGATCCATACCAGCGGCGTGCAATTGACGGTTAACTTGATGGGTGATATGCCCTGGGCGTCTGTGGATCGTAACCAGATGAAGCAGGTGCTTCTCAACCTGATTCATAATGCCCTGCAAGCGATGCCTGATGGTGGCAGCCTTTATCTGGCAACTGAGACGCGCGTAATCGATGACCGTTCCTGGGCCATAATGTTTGTTCGCGATAGCGGATCAGGAATTGCCCCGAAGGACAAGGAGCGCATCTTCGAACCGTTTTTCACCACGCGAGGCGAGCGCGGCGGAACCGGTCTTGGGCTTTCGATCACTTACGGGATCGTCACAGACCATGGCGGCACCATCGTGGTCGAGAGTGAAATCGGAAAAGGCTCGGAATTTCAAGTGCGGTTGCCTCTATGAACCCGATTGATATCGTTGTAATTGATGATGAAGAAGGCATTACCCTGCTGTGCAAGCGCTTGTTGACGCGCGCTGGACACCGGGTGACAGTCTTTACCGATCCGCGGACGGGGATGGAGCATCTGAAGAACCATTCAGTGGATTTGCTGCTGGTGGATATACGGATGCCGGATGTGGACGGCTTTGCAGTGATCGAGTATGCCCGTAACTGCCAGCCCGGAGCGGCCATCCTGGTAATGACCGGACATGGCACTGTGGAAACTGCCATCCGTGCCCTCCGGCAAGGCGTGGACGGATTACTGCTCAAGCCTTTTCGCGCGCGGGGAGGAATTGATTGAGGCGGTGCAACAGGCAATGACGGATAAGCAGCAAAAGAGCGACGCTGCCCGAACACAGGCTTTGCGCCCGCTGTTCACCATCACCGAATCGCTCGTATCTGAAACCCAACGCGACCGGCTGCTGGAATTGATCACGAGTGCCATCTGCGGTTACCTTCGCTGTCCTCAGTCCGGGGTCTATCTGGTTGGCAAGGACGGCAGTCTGGAGATCCAGGCTGAACGCGGGCGACCGTTACGAGATGGGTTCGATCATGTTCTATCCAAAGCAGATGAGACCGGGCTTCCGATGCTGTTGCTGGTCAGTGGGCCGCACGAAACGGAATTCAAGGATGAACTGGTTCGGCTCGGTATTGGATCTGCCATGATCGTACCAGTCTCCAGACCGAAACTTCGCAAGGTTCTCTATGCGGTCCGTGAAGCAAGCGAACCTGCATTCCATGAGTCAGATTTTGAAATGTTCCAGATCCTGGCGCGTCAGGCGGTGACGGCCCTGGAGAATGCCCGTCTCTATGCAGAACAGCTTGAATATGTGCGCAAGATCGAGGACTCCCAAAAGGCTCTGCTCCAGGTGGAAAAAATGGCAACCGCCGGGCGGTTAAGCGCCTCCATCGCCCATGAGGTGAACAATCCATTGCAAGCCGTTCAGAACTGCCTTCATCTGGCAGGTCGTGAAGACCTGCCTCCCGAAAAAAGGAAGGAATATTTTGACCTGGCGCGGGTTGAACTCGAACGCCTGATGATCACTGTCCAGCGCATGCTTGATTTTTACCGGCCGGGGAGTCCTGCAGCTGTGGATATCGACCTGCGCGAAAGCCTGGGACATGTAGTACGACTTCTCTCCAAGCAGCTTGCGGAAAAAGGGGTAGTCGCGGACATCGATTTCGCAAAGCGTTTTCCAAAAGTTCAGGGTGTGGACAGCCAGATACAGCAGGTATTTATCAATCTAATTTTGAATGCCTCGGATGCCATGCCGGAAGGCGGAAAAATCCGTATTACCGGCCGTACTACGCGCGATGGCGTGGAGATACTCTTTCAGGACACAGGTCCCGGCGTCCCTGTGGAAGAACAGGGCAACATCTTCGAGCCTTTCTTCAGTATGAAGGAAGGGGGGACAGGCCTGGGTTTGACGGTGAGTTACAATATTATGACCGCACACGGAGGCCTCCTGGAACTGCTGCCGGATCGAGGTCCGGGGGCTTGTTTCAGGGTATATCTGCCAACAGGAAGCGAGCTATGAAGTCAACAATCCTTGTTGTGGATGATGAGCCGGTAGCCCGGCAATCTTTGACCGATATATTGAAACTGGAAGGTTACAGTGTGGCCTCTGCCCCTAACGGGCACGCGGCGATCGAGCATGTGCGCATGCATCCGGTCGATCTGGTGATCGTGGATCTGCGTATGCCGGGCATGGATGGGCTGGAAGTGGTGCAGGTAGTTAACCAGGTCTCACCGGAGACCGAGGTGATCTTGTTGACCGCTTTTGGTTCCACTGACACTGCCATTCAGGCGCTCAGATTGCGTATCCATGATTACTTGCTTAAACCCGCTTCGCCCTCCCAGATCATGTCAAGCGTGCGGAAAGGCCTCATGCGCCGGACAGCCCGATTGCGGGCGAAGAGCGGTGGTATTTCGGAAAGCGATGCAGATGATACGCCTGTCCAGATCACCTTGAAAGACGGGACTGTTGTTGATCTCTCCCGGCGGCAGATCCGGCTGAAAGGACGTATCGAGCATCTCACACCCGCGGAGGGCAGGCTGTTGCGCATTCTGATGGAGAATTCGGGAAAAGTATTTTCCCACCGCGAACTGGTCCTGCTTGTACAGGGCTATGACGCCTCTCAGCGGGAAGCACCGGAGATCCTGCGGCCGCTGGTGAGCCGCCTCAGGCATAAACTGGAGACCTTCCCCATGTTGAACAATCGGGTGACCAGCGTGCGCGGCACCGGTTATGTATACGAGGGAGAAAATTAGCCTATTGAAGAGGGGGCCAAATGTCTTTATGGATCGCGGGCGCGCGTATCCAGGAGAGCCATCCTGTCGGACCGTGTTTCTCAACTGGGGGATTCTCGTAGCGGACCAATAACAGGCTCATGGCAAGCCCGATCACGCCCACCCATTGATAACCTGATCAGGTTTTCGTGCAGCCAGAAATGACTGAGCAGGATCGTCACCAGCAATTCCCCCAATCCCAGCAGGGCAGTCTGCATTCCGCCAATCCTCTTCACCCCCAGAAAGAGGGATAGCCTGGATAGGAAGGTTGCCAGCGTCAAGTCCGGCAACAGGTCCCCAGGGCACATTGCTTGCTGGCCAGGCGCGGTCGAAAATGAAGTAGGCGGGGACTACCACCAGCGCTCATCGAAAGCAGGGTATATAGCGTGACGGTTGGCGCCGGGACTTCGTAAAGCACGCGCTGGTTGATGGGCAGATGCAGCGCATACAGGATGGCCGCCACCAGCATCATTACCACGCCCACTGGATCCACATGTGTACCCGGGACGTTCGTCAGCAGCAGCACGGCTGCCGTGGCGATGCTCAACCTTAGCATGGTCAGCCAGCTCGGGGGTTGGTGATCGAGGATCAGCCAGATCGCGACAAAGAATGGATAGAGGGAATAAAGAAGTTGGCCTAGACTGGCGGATAAGCGATCCAGAGCCAGGTAATAAAAAAGCGAACCGACCCCGTTGATGACCCCTGCCAGGACACAGCCGGCCAGACCAATGGGAAATATATATAAAAAGGACCGTTTGAAAATCGCAACGATGAGCAGGAGCAGCAAGGCCGCGCAGGCTGGTACGCAGGGCCACTACAGCCAAAGGGCTGAGGCCCAGCGTGATCGCCATTTTACCCAGGACAGGGGATACCCCCAAAAAGAATGCCGATCCGAGGGCGGCTGCGATGCCGGCTTTACGTTTATCCTGCAAATAACCCTGCTTCTTTGATTGGATTCGACGGTGGTTACTTGATCAGGGAACGCACTTCATCCAGGAATTCGTCGTTGAGGAAATCGCCTTTTTGCATCAGGGATTGGATCTGTCCCTTCATCCGGCTCTTCTCCTGCTGGGTCAATTCCTTGGCCGTGGAGACGATGACGGGATCTTGGCGGTATCTGGTTGGTTGCGAAGCTCATCCAGGACCGCAAACCCATCCATTTCCGGCATCATCAGGTCGAGGATGACCAGGTCCGGCAGTTCGCGGCGGATCAATTCCAATCCTTCGCGCCCATTGGATGCTTCGAAGATCGAGTAATTTCCCTGCGATTGAAGGATGCGGCGGAATAAGCGTCGCACCTCCTCGGAATCGTCCACAACAGTGATACGCGGGAAGCGTTCCGGCGCCACGTTGTTCAGCGCGGAGAGCAGGCCTTCCTGCGGCGCTGCCTCCTGTTCGGGAAGTACGACATTGCGGGCCCAGTCGTCGCCCAGCAGGAATTGTTCGGCAGGCATCGTATGTCCGGTGCAGTTGATCACGACGGTATCGGTGGGTTTGATCACCCCGGAGCGGACCAGCTTGAAGAGACCCGCAAAGGCCACCGCGGCGGCGGGTTCGGCGGATACTGCCTTCCATCTTGGCCAGGACATGCATGGCGCGGAAGGCCTCTTCGTCGCTGACGCTTTCAAAGGTGCCATGCGTATCCCTGACCTGCTTGCGCAGGATGTTATAGGCGCGCCCGGGATCGCCGGTTGCCAGGGTTTCGATGTGCGTGCTGGGCATCAGCACCGGCTCGGCATTTTCAAGCCCGCGCTTCCACCCCTGGACCATTGGGGCGCAGCCTTCGGCCTGGATGGCTGCAATGGCAGGGATGCGGTCGATCAAGCCCATCTGCTGCAATTCGCAGAAGCCCTTATGGACACCGAGGGGACCCATGCCGCCGCTGATGGCCTGGATGTACCAATCCGGTGTGCGCCAGGGACAGGTTTGTTGCCGTTGGTCGGTGCCGGAGGTCCGAACTCGGCTGTCAATTGCTCGGCGATCTCAAAGGCGATGGTCTTCATCGCTTCGATGGAGGTCACCGTGCGCGCGCCCATATCCAGATAGAGGTTACGCTGTCGGGCGAACTCGGCGGCCATCTGCTTGACCTGGTCGTAGGAGCCGGTGACCTTGATGACCTGGCTGCCGTACAGGGCGATCTCGCGCATCTTGACGGCCGGAACGAGGCTGGTGACAAACGCCCATAGCTTGATGCCGGCACGCGCGGCATAGGCCGAATAGGAGATGGCGACGTTGCCGGTGGAGGCTGCCACCATTTCCGTGATGCCGGCTTCTTTGAGCGCCGCGATCGTGACTGCAGCCTGCCGGTCCTTGAAGGAGCCGGTCGGCCCCTGACGTTCATCCTTGATGAACAGGTTGGGCAGCCCAGCATCATGCCGAGGTTGACGGCCGGAATGAGCGGCGTTCCACCTTCGCCCAGTTTCAGGGTTGGCATGGGATTGCGGATCGGCAGCAGTTCACGGTACCGCCAAAGATCAAAGGGCCGCGACGATACTTGCTGGATGAAATTTCCAGCCACCGCCTTGTAATCATATTCCGCTTCGCGCCACTGACTGTTGCAGCGCGGGCAGTTGATGGAGCCGGGATAATATTCCGCGGTATGACCACAATCCAGGCATTTGATGGTGAATGTCACAGTTTGCTCTCTCCCTATTTAACTTTCACCCGACTCAAGTGCCTTCTCAAGGTTCACGACCAGTTCATTCTGGCTCAGACGCGCTTTTGCTCAATAAGCTGTCGCCCATAATCCCCGAGCTGTTGCCTCTGGTTCGGGGTGAGGTCGCCGCCGCTGACGACGATCACAGGCATGTCGCGCAGCCACTTGCTGGCGCTCATTTTTTCGAGGATCTTGAAGCCATCCATCTCGGGCATGAACAGGTCAAGGATCACGGCCTGAGGCGGGTTGCCTTCCAATGATCTCCCAGCCTTTCGGTCCTCCGTTGGCCAGGATCGGCCTGTAGCTGCCCTGGTCGTTGAGCATCTTCCCGATCAGGCTCAGGTCGTTCGGATCATCGTCGATGACCAGAACCTCATGGATGCTGCCATTGGAATTGAGGCGGTTGACGGCTCGAATCAGATCCTCTTCGAGGATCGGTTTGACCAGGTAATCCGCTGCGCCCAGGCTGAAGCCGCGTTCCTGTTCCTCGATGATGCTGCAGATCATGACCGGGACATCCCTGGTCGCAGGATTGGATTTCAGCTCGGTGAGCACCTGCCAGCCGTCGATGCCGGGCATCATGATATCCAGCGTGACGGCGAATGGCTTGAGTTCGATCACACGTTCCACGGCCTTGGAGGGATCGGTCAGAGGCGATCACCTGATAACCTGCGGCTGCAGATAGCGTTCATACAAGGCTGATGACCTGCGGGTCATCATCAATGGCCAGGACCAGTTTGTCAGAAGGCGACTTCGAGTCCGAGTTCCTGATGCACGGGAAGGGTGAAGTAGAAGGTGCTGCCCTGGCCCACTTCGCTGGTGAGGCCGATCTGCCCACCATGCATCTGGATCAGTCGCTGGCTGATGGAAAGACCCAGGCCGGAACCGCCGGTCTTGCGTGTGGGCGAGTCGTCCACCTGCGAGAAGGCCTGGAACAGTTTGCCCTGGTCTTCTTCAGCGATGCCCGGACCGGTGTCCGTGACGCTGATGCGCACCATGGGAACACCAGCCGAATTCGTTTCTACCATCGCGTCCACGGTGATCTCGCCTTCGTCGGTGAACTTGGCGGCATTCGAGAACAGGTTGATCAAGACCTGGCGAACGCGGATGGGATCTGCATGCACATGGGGAGCTCATCGGGAACCTTCTTGACCAGCCGGATCGGTTTGTCCTTGACCAGCCCGGTCGGCGGTGGACATGACGCTGGAGATGACATCAGAGATGTTGACCTCTTCGAAGGCCATTTCCATCTTGCCGGCTTCGATCTTGGACAGGTCGAGGATGTCGTTGATCAGGCCGAGCAGGTGCTGCCCGGAGTTGTAGATGGCCGTCAGGTCCTGTTGCTGCAGTTCGGTGATCGGACCGTCAATGCCTTTCAGGATGACGCGCGAGAAGCCGATGATGGAGTTGAGCGGGGTGCGCAGCTCATGGCTCATGTTGGCCAGGAACTGGCTCTTCAGCCGGTCGACCTCGCGCATTTCCTTGACGGCCTGCAGGGATAAGTTCGTAGGAGCGGGCGTTGTCGATGGCGATGGCCACCTGGTCGGCCAGGGTCTGCAGCACGGCGATATCGTCCACGCTGAAGGCGTCCGCCTTCTGCGACTGGATATCCAGGGCGCCGATGATGCGGTCGCCGACGCGCAGCGGGATGGCTGCCTCGGCGCGGGTATCCGGCAGGAGCGGGTTGAATTTGTGCAGCGGATTCTTGCAGCGTGTCGTTCACCACCACCACAGAGCCGGTCTGGGTGACTTCGCCGACGATCGATTTCGAGCCGACTCGCCAGGCATGCGCCTGGGTTTTCATCACCGCGCCAGCCTCGCCGGTGGCCTCCTCCAGCCGGGCGAAGGAGCGTGTTTCATCGGTGATGAAGATGGCGGCGTGGTAATAGCCGAATCGTTCGCTCACCAGGTTCACGGTCCTGGAGAAGATGGTGTGGAGATCCAGGGTGGAGGTGACCAGGCGGCTGATATCCGCGGAGGCCGCCAGATAGGTGTTGCGCCGCTGTAGTGCTTCTTCGGCCTGTTTGGTGTCCGTGATGTCGTGATGTACGGCCAGGAAGCCCTGAATGACCCCATGCTCATCCACGATGGGGCTGTGTGGTGGCTGCGATCGGGACCAGCCGGCCATCACGAGTGCGGTTGACAATCTCGCCGGTGATCGCCTGCCCGGAGAGCAGTGTGGTCCAGAAGTTCTCATATTGCTCCCTGGAATGCAGCCCGGACTTCAGGATGCGAGGCGTTTTACCAATTGCTTCTTCGGCCTTGTATCCATAGATCTTTTCAAAGGAGGAATTCACGTAGGTGATGATCCCATTCTTGTCGGTCATGAAGACGGCATCCCCTGAATTTTCGATGCCCAGCTTGAACTTGGCGATTTCCTGCTCTGCCTGCCTGCGGCTGGTGATGTCGCGGGCCACCCAGAACACGGTCTCGGCATCCATTTTAGAAAGACTTGCCAGGAACCAGAATTGCTGATTGTTGATGGGAAGTTCGTATTCGACCTGTACGGTCTCGTCCGGTATGCAGAGTCTGGGCGATCGCCTCCTTGAAGCGGATTGCCGTCTCTGCGGGCACAAATTCCTCCATAAGGTGGCCGAGCAGCTCATCGGCAGGGCGCACGAGGCGGCCAGGGTTTGTGGGAGCGATGCGTAAATAACGGGCATTGCGGTCCACAACCAGCACCACATCTTCCATGGATGCGAACAGGGCGCGCAAGTCAGACTCGGATTTTGCCAGTGCTGAGCGGGCTTGCAGTCTTTCAATGGCCCCGGCCGCCTGGTTTCCCAGAACGATGAGAATTTCCTTTTCCTTCTCTGTGAAACGCACTTCGTATTCATACGATTGAATCACCATTGCGCCGCGTACTGCATTGGAAGCCCGAAGGGGAACGCCCAGCCAATCTATGCAGTGTTCGCCGCCGTCGGCAATTTTCCCTTGATTGATGAGTTCCGCACGGACCTCGGGACTTGCCAGCAGAGGCTTACCGGTTTGAATAACATATCCGGTCAAGCCTCGCCCGGTTTTCTGGTCCGGCAGCGTCCCGCCATGTTCATCTACATAATAGGGGAATGTCAGAAGCTCCAGTTCTGCATCTTGCAGTGCTACAAAGAAATTCCGGCCTGGCAGGATGTGGCTGACGGCCTTATGGATGGAGTGCAGCAGGTCCGGCATGCTCACCGAGTTGAGGGCTGCATCTGTGATCTGCGCGATCACTTCCTGCAGGGCGACACGGTCCTGCACATCTTGAAGGAGGCGGGCATTCTCAACCACTGTGGAGATCTGTGAACAGATCGTTTCACCGAGAGTCAGCTCTTCGGGTGTAAAACTGCGGCTCCGATCCCGAAGGTGAAGACCAACCAGGCCTAAAGGCTGGTTTTGGGAGAGCATTGGAATGATTGCCAGAGTCTGGGTGCCAGTCTGTTCAAGCACGGACTTCATGCCGGGAGATAGCGGCCGGGTGGGAACATCGGTGATTACAAAGGTCTTTCCGCTTTCCAGGATGGCCTGTAAAACCGGATTCTCCGAGAGAGGATGGAGCGATCCTACACCGCTTGATACCGAGAGATCGCTCAGATTGGCAAGCACTTCCATGGCATCTCGAGCCGGCGTCAACAGGGAAATCGTGACAGCATCCAGGGAAAGGGCGGAAGTGATCTCCCGGGCTATGTCCACCAGGTTTTGGCGCACATCCAGAGTTGCGGAGGCGCTGGTCACGACGCGGTTGATGAGCGCCATCTGATCGGCTCTTTTTTGGGTCTCCTGGAAGAGGCGTGCATTTTCCAATGCCAGCGAAAGTTGGTCGGTCACCTGCTTGACCAGCAGTTGTTCGTCCAGGCTCCAGCTCCGGGAACTTGTTTCGTCAGTAGCTTGAAGGGTTGCCCAGCTGGTCTGGTCCATCTGGAAAGCCAGCGAAAGGCTGGCAGGGACCGCTTCGCTGCCCTCCTCCATGAACAGTGGTTGGGCGCGTGGGGTTACTGTAGGGCTGATCCCTGGCCGGATCTCGGCAGCATTGACGACCGGAGTGAAGGCACTTTTCGGTTCCCGTGGCCGCTCGGTCTTAATCGAGCCCCGCTTGGGCTTTAACGGCGCTTCGTCGGGCTTGATCCCCTCAAAAAGCGTGTCAAGACGCTTGTCGAGTTGTGGTTTCTTCTTTGGCATATTCCACCAGTTCCTGTGCAAGCACGCGGTATTGCAAAGCGCCTCGGGTATTTGGTTTGTATTGAGTGATCGGCAGGCCTGCGATCGGGACTCTCGCGGAGTTTGGTGTCCACTTCGATAATGGTCGTGAAGACGCCCTCTCCGAATGTCCCGCGCAACTGGTCGCTGATATTGCGGTGCGTCCGATTACGGCGGTCGAACATGGTAATAAGGATCCGATAGGCCAGGTCCGCATTGATCTCGTTTCGAACGCGGCGGATCATGTTCATCATGTTGCGCAGGGCGTAAGCCGAGAAGTACTCCGCCTGGCTGGGAATCACAAGAAGATTGGCTGCGCTCAAGGCATTCAGTGTAATTGCGCCCAGCGCTGGCGGGCAATCCATCAGGATGTAATCGTAAACCAGAGGGCTTGCATTCATGATGGCGCGGCGCAGAGTGGACACATAACCGGTGCGCATGGGCAAATATTGTTCAGCCGTCTCGATCTTCGAGTTGCAGGGGATGATCTCGACGTGAGACACATCGGTTGTCCGGATCGCTCCCATCAAGGGGGATGATTCGATCAGGATATTGCTGGCGGTCTGCTCGTTCTCCCCCAGATCGATACCCAGTGCGAGGGTCAGGTTGGCCTGAGGGTCCAGATCGATGAGCAGCACCTCGATATTCCAGCTCAGCCAGCGCAGCACCCAGCGAGAGGGTGGTGGTGGTTTTTGCCACACCTGCCTTTTTCGTTGGAAACGGCAATAATGTTGGTCATGATGTCAATTCCTATGCTTCCCGGTTCGTAACACGCTGCGGTATTACTTCCACGCGGCTTACCCCGAGGGCGCTCTTTAATTCCTGCATCGCCACACGGATCATTTCATTTGGGTCGTTGCTGGAACGGATCTTGGAGGTGATATCCGAGACCATGCGTTCACGCTCCGCGCGCCGGTTGGTCTCTTCGAAAAGGCGGGCATTTTCTGCAGAGAGAGCCACACGTTCGGCAACCGCGCGGATCAGGTCGAGCTCATCCTGGGTCCATTTCCTGCCCGCCGGGGCCTGGACGATCAGATCGCCGATCACTTCCCCGCGTAATTGGATCGGAACGCCGACCTGGCTGGAATTTGATGGGGCCGGATTGCCCTCGACCTCGTGAGCCAGTTCAACAGGTTTTGACAAAGGCGCGGCGCCGGTTTTGTCGTAGCGGTAACCTACCATTTGCAATTCGCTGGATAGACGGCCCCAGGCTTCCCGCAGATATTGCCGGCTGAAAGTCTCGGCTTCCGCCAGAGAGCGTTCGGTCTCCCCAAAGAGGCGGGCATTCTCAATGGCCAGACTGACCTGGTCGGCAAGGAAGCCCAACATCTCGATATCCTCATCACTGAATGCGTTAGCCTCGGTGCTTTGAACATCCAAAACCCCGACAACGTAATCGCCTTTGAGCAGAGGCAAGCCGATTTCGGAATGAGTTTCCGGGAGGTCGGGATTATTGAAGAAGACTGCGTCGGTTCCAACGTCGAGGGCGATGCGCGGCCTG
Organism: uncultured Chloroflexia bacterium; assembly: GCA_963809585.1. Lineage (GTDB taxonomy): Bacteria > Chloroflexota > Anaerolineae > Anaerolineales > Villigracilaceae > JACPVF01. Next base: position 254,202 of record CAWEKL010000009.1, read on the forward strand.
CCTGTCGCCGCTACACGGCCAACAATACCTTCCTGGCCGACCTGCAGGCGATGGCTGCGAGCCAGCATACGCTGACCTCCTTCGCTGTTGGCTGCGCTGAGGAGGGCATACTCCCGGTTATCGTCAAGCAGGAAAATTCCGACATGATAAAAACCGAAACTCCGGCTGACCACCGAAGTAATGCCGGGAAGAAGGTTTGGCAGGTCATGGATAGTGGAGATGGAGCGGCTCACCTCAGAAACGGCAGCCAGCTGGGATTTGCGCCTGTCCATGCGGTGAGTCAGGTTGGTCAATTCCAGAGATCTTTGAGTCAATTCATCAGTGCGCCCGCCAAGTTCCAGGGCCAGTTCATTCGACCGGGCTTCGAAACCGTTCTTGGCGCTTTCGAGATTGCGGTTGACGGACTGGACTTCCTGCAGGTGATCCTTCTCCATTTTTTCGCGATACGAATCGATCCCGTAGAGAATGGCAGCGGTGGCAAATACCATCGCGGAGAGGCGGATATGGGCTTCACTAAAAGGGATCTTCGCGGCTATCGGCGTCAGAAAGGTTAGCAGGAAGGCTTCCGCACCGATTGCAAGGAAGACCTTGCGGGTCAGGATCGTGACAGCCATGATCAGGACAATTGCAATCAGGGCTGTGGTGGATGCGATGAGATTTGGATCTCGGCTCACTACAGGCAGGGCAAAGGTGCCAACAACCAGCCCGGAACAGAAAATGATCAAGCCTATGTTGTAATATTTGGAACGGCTTAAGCCGTAGGAAACTGCGCCAAGGGCCATCAGGGGAAGAATGCCTCCCGCCGAAGTTGGCCGGAGGATAATGGCCGTCACAAGAACTGCCGTGAGAACCAGTGAGTAGATGGCGAGCAGGATGGCTCGTATTTGCTCCCCGCCATCGCGGACAGATGCCTGCGGAGCGATAAATTTTTGATAGAGCGGCTGCTTCCAGGACTCAATGATCTCCCGGGATCGGGAACGGATCGGAGCATCGGTCATTTGGACATCCTGTTCTTTGCAGCCCCATTGCCGCTTTGCTGGAACTGGATCACCACATCGGAACCCGGGAGCGCCCGGCCCAGCTCTTCCACAGCCGTTTGCAGCATGTTACGCATATTGATGGTGGCACCAATGCGGGTTGTGACCTGGCCGATCTTCTGCTCTTTGGCTGCCCGGCGCAGGGAATCTTGAAGGAGGCGGGCATTTTCCAGCGCGAGCGCGAGGCGGTCAGACACGGCCTGGACCAGGTTCAATTCATCCTGGCTCCATTCCCGGCTTTGCTGCGGCGAGGAGATATTTAACACCCCGATGGTTTCGCCTCTTAATTTGACGGGGACAACGATGCCCGGCTCGCCCTGGCTGTTCCTGGAATCCAGGACAAGCGATTGTCCTTCTTCCAAAACCATACGGATATGTTCATTTTCAACAGGCTCTTCGATCAATTTACCACCGGCGAGTGTCTGGTGATAGCCGATCTTATTTTCCTGTTTTGCGAAAGCCTGCCATTCCTGGCGGAGATATTGGCTGTACAGAGCGCGTACCTCTTCAAGGGCCTGTTCGGTCCGCCCGAACAGATTGGCGTTTTCGATTGCGACCGCGATCTGATCGGCCATGATCGAGAGTGTATTGATGTCGTCTTCCGTAAAAGCCCCGGATTGCGTGCTCTGCACATCCAATGCGCCAATGGTTTCCCCGCGGATGGAGAGAGGCAGAGCCATCTCCGAGCGAGTTTCCGGAAGGTCGGGGTTATTGAAGAAGACCGCGTCAGCACCTACATCGAGCGCGATACGGGGTTTTCCGGTGCCGGTGACGTAACCCACGATACCGGTCTGGCCGACTTCCAGACGATGGCTGCGTGCCAGCATGCGCTGGCCGCCTTCACTATTGGTTGCGCGCAGGATCGCGTATCTATGCGTCGGGTCGACCAGAAAGATGCCCACATGGTAAAAACCGAATTTCTCACTCACCAGTTGTGTGATCAGAGGGAGCAGGTTTTCCAGTTTCTGCTCTGAGGAAATGACGCGCGACACGTCACTGATGGCTTGGAGCTTGAGGGCTCGGCCTTCGCTCTGGGCACGGGATTTTTCCAGGTCAGCGGTGCGATCCCGGACGCGACCTTCCAGTCCGGTCAATGCCTGGCGAAGCTGATAGGTCATATTGTTGAAGGCGTTTGCCAGCGTCCCGATCTCATCCTGAGTAGTGGTATGCGCACGGGCGGTCAGGTGACCACTGGCGATCCGTTCGGTCACCGTGGTCAGGTCGCTGATAGGTTCCATGAGGATCCTGGAAGCAAACAGGGAGGATAGCGCGACCACGAAGATCAAACCAAGAGCGATCAACGCCAGAGCTCGTGCCTGTACCCGCAATGGAGCGAACAGGGCGCTTTCGGAGCGGCTGGCGACGACGACCCAATCCACATTTTGCAGCGAGGCCGCCGTACTAAGGGTCTGCTCGCCCAGATCGTTTGAATAAACATTGAAGAACGGTAAAAGCTTTATGTTGACGAGGCCGGAGAGCATGTCATCCGCGGGAGCTATCGCATCCTCTCTCTGACCTTTGGGCAGCAGCCCCTTGACCTGCATTTCCTTCATCTGCTGGTCAGATATCGCTCTAATGGATTTGTGAAGCTCAAAATTCCTGCCGGAATAGGCCATCCGAACGAAATTAGTGGAATCCACCAGGGAGATCAGCAGGCCGGTTTGCAAGGCGTTCGGCTTGATCAATGATTGCAAGACATAACCGTTGTATTCAACGCGTATCACTCCGATGATCTTGCCGGCTTGATCGCGGAGCGGAGCGCTGAAGTAGATTTCCGGTGTCTGATCCTGGAATGTCAGGTTGGAGACGAATGCCTGGCCAACCAGAACCACTTTCAAGAAGTAATCATTGTTCAGTTCATTTCTACCAATATACTTCGCATTGGTATCCAGAACATTGGTTCCTTCAAGGTTCAGGAGGCCGATGGATTCAATAAAGATCGGGTCTTCCGTGATGAAGGTCTGCATGACGTCGAGGGCAGCTTTCTGTTCGGCAGGAGTTTTTTGGATATTCGGCTCCTGAGACATGAAAGCAGAGAGGACTGGCTGTTCCGCACTGATGCGGATCGAATCCAGCTGATTGCTCACGAATTTGTCGACCTGGGTGGCAGTCAGGGTCACCAGGTTTTGAAGCTCGATTTGTCCGCGCTCGGTAAGGTTCTGGCGTGTGGATGAATTGTTATAAAGGCCCAGGATCGCCAGAGGAATAAAGGCCACCAGGGTAAAGGCGATCAACAACTTAACTCGTAGAGAATAGAATGCGAACCGCCGAAGGATGAAATAGATATAAATAGCCGAAAAAGCGATGGACAGAGGAACAGCGGCGATGACGCGTGAGTGGATCCCAAAGGTGGGGGGCAGGAACAGATCCAACAGGATGGCTGTCAGGCTGACTACCATGCTGGCTGCGCCAATCCTGAAATTCCAGGGGGACTTCAAGGTTGCGGATGCAATGGCTGTAACGATCAACAGGCTGGCAATGGCTGGAGCGGTGACCTGGCCTGCAGCAAGATAGGGCAGCGCAATGGTGAGCAGCAGCAGGCTGCCCAGCAGCAGGGAACTGCCGATGGTCACCTGCTTGAAATAGGCAAGGAAGGCCATCGACAATGCAAGCAGGGCGAAACCCCCGGCGAGATAAGTTCCAGTAAAGTCAGGGTTTTCGGCCTGGGCGGTGAGACCGTAGCTGATCCACGTAGCGATAGCCAGCGCGAGGAAGGCTAGAATGCTGATCCATAGCGCGTTGGTCCTGCGTTCCGCGGCTCGTTCGGCTTCTTCAGCAGCCGGTTGTGGTGTTTTTTGATCCAGCATAATGGTTCTCTTTCACCCGCTTTTTATTCGTAAACCTGATGAGAGGAAGCGGTCATGCTGCGCCCTCCGTGTTGGAATGACCATTTCCGCCAACCTTTTCCGCCTGGTTAGGCAGCAGTTGGACCAGTACCTCGGAGCCACCGAGGGCGCGGCTGAGTTCTTCAGCCGCGGTCTTGATGATGGATTCGTAAAGGGTCGAAGAGCCAATGCGGGAAGAGATTTCGGAAGTCACCCGCTCGACCTCGGCACGGTGAGTGGTCTCCTCCAGCAGGCGCGCATTGTCCAGCGCCAGTGCCACCTGGCCGGCAACTTCCGCAGCCAGATCGCGTTCCCGATTTCCCCAGGGAGGGGAAGACGGTTTTCGGCGCAGGTTGATCACGCCGATCTCGCGGCCGCGAAGTTTTAGAGGGATACGCAAGTTCCCGCTGTCATTTGATGAATCCGAACCATCGAAAGGTCGGAGACCGGTTTGACGGTACTGGTAGGCATGCTTGCGGCCCTTCAGGAAGCTGCTCCAGGCTTGCGGAGTTTGCAAGGCGCTAACTGCCTCGTAGCGGCTGATGGTGTTCTCGGATTCATTGAAAAGGCGGGAATTCTCAATGGCTGCGGCCAATTGGTCTGCCAGAGTTTGCATGATCTCCAGATCGGTATCTGAAAAGGCTTCAGGTTTGTCTGAAAGAATATCCAACGCGCCGATCACCCTTCCGTGCGCATTGAGAGGCAGCGTCATCTCCGAATGCATATCCGGAAGATCCGGGTTTGTGCTAAAGAAAACATCCGAGATTTTATCGAGAGCAATCCGCGCCGTGCCCGTCTCTGTCACGTTTCCCACACTGATCCGGCTGCCTACTTTTACCCGGTAGCCGCCATCGATCAACTTCGCTCCGCCTTCCGAGGAGGCTGCTTCGAGAACAGCGAACTGGGAGTTTTCGTCGAGAAGGAAAATCCCCACATGATAGAAATTGAACTGACTGGCAATATTACCGGCAATATCCTTCAAAAGAACTTGCAGGTCGCGGATATCCGTGATCCTGCGGGCTACATAGGCGGCCGCTTCCAATTGGATCGTCTTATGCAGCGATTCCTGTGTGCGGCTCTCCACTCTCTCTTCCAGCCTGCCCCGTTCAGCTTCAAGGTCCTTGAGCGATTGTGAGGCTTGTTCCATGGCATGGGAAAACCCGTTAAGCAGCAGGTTCAAGCCGGTGATCAGGATGGCATCGAGCATGAGGATCAGCGCGCCTCCGCTGACCCAGGCAGCCAGGTTGCCAGCCCAAATCCCCTGGGTCGAGAGCTGTAACCTCCCGGTCAGGATGAACCAGCCGCCTGCAGCAGCCGTGAGGAGCGTGCCCACTGTCATCCAAATGCCTGCGGTTGGAGATACAAGCATTGTTGTGATGGCGGTCGCAGCAACAAAGAAAACGCGCGAATCACCCCAGATGCCGGTGTCAAAGATTCCGCTGACGCCCAGTAGATAGAAGAGCGCAATGAATGTCCATGCTCGCAGCAGATATGGTAGGGGAATAAAGGTGATTGCTAATAAGGCGGTATAGGCGATCCCGTAGATCACAAAGAAAATGGGATCGGTGTTGGTAAGGAGAGTGGGGATGAGGGCAACCAGACCAAAGACCACCGCGCCTCGCAGGATCAGGTTGAGGAACCTGACCCGCCAGCTTTGGAATGAGAAATTACGGTTATCCTTATCTTTTGAAGGACTTGTGATCATTGTTCATCCACCTTTAGCTCAATGGTCACCTCATCCGATTCAAGTGCGCGGCCCAGTTCCCTGGCTGCGGTTTGAAGGATGGCGTCCACGCTGGGCGAGGTCCAAATTTTTCCTGTGATCTCTGCCACCAGATGTTCCCGGTGAGCGGAGGATTGGCTTTCTTCCACCAGCCGGGCATTTTCCAGTGCCAGCGCCGCCTGCGTTGCAATGGCCTCGATCATATTTCTTTCTTCTCTGGTCCAATCCCGTGTCCCGGCGATCTGTATTCCCCCGATTACCTGGTCGCGGAGTGTCAGGGGGATCTCCAATTCAGAGATAGCCTCACCTGGTTCGGCCTCACCAATGGCATAGTCCAATGTGCCCTTTTCCTCGGCGAAGCCCTTCCAGGAGGTCATTAGGTATTGCTGCTGGATGGCGTTCAGGTCCCGGATTGCCTGCTGTGCGCTCTGGAACGAGCGGGCGTTCTCCAGGGCGACCGATACCTGATTGGCCATGGTCTTGAGGATCTCGATTTCTTCCGGGCCAAATTCTCCTTCATGTGTGGACTGTGCATCCAGCGCTCCCAGCACGCGGTCACCCACCAGCAAAGGCAGAGCGATCTCGGAGCGGGTGTAGGGAAGGAGAGGGTTATCGAAACGGATATGATCCTCGGCCGTGCTCATCGCCACGATTGCCTCATGCGTATGGATGGCTCGCCCCACCATGCTGCGGTTGCCGATCTCCAGGCGATGTTTGTTCGCGCGCAGGACGCGTCCGGCATCTCCGGTGGCAGACCGCAGTTCAGCCCATTTGCCGGAGGGGTCGATCAGGAATAAAGCAACATAGTAATAGTGAAAATGGTCTGCAATGAGGTTCACCACACGCTCGATCAAATCGTCGCTATCCATGATGGCGCTGATCGCATTGGCCACCTGCACTGTGGCGCTCAATTGAGCGGTTCGCTCCCGCACCTGGGTTTCGAGCGATTCCTGCAAGTTGGCCAGGCGCTCTATCATATGGTTAAAGTAAATGGATAACTCGCCGATTTCATCGGTGGTCGTGAGGTTGATCCGCTGAGTGAGGTCCCCGGTTTCTATTTGCTTGAACGAATTGATCATGGACCGGATGGGTTCGTTCAACGCCCGGACAATAAGGAAACGCCATCAGGAACCCGAGTACGGTCATGACGAGCGTTGCCAGCAGAGATTGAATCTGGAAGCTTAAAAGGGTTTGGGCAGGTGCTTCGACGGCGGTGGCTGCCAGAAGGGTATGGCGGTACCCAATGGGTCCGATCAGAAGAATGCTCAGAAAAGTGAGGGCGCCGGCAATGCCCATTAGTTTCAAGGTCAGGCTGAATTGGCCTGATCCCTGCAATTGGGCCTCGAATTTTGAGGGGAGAAGGACCTGCCGGGCCGGTCTCAACAGGATTTCCAGGATCAAGACTGCCAGCGCTGTTCCCCCAATTGTGCACGCCAGCGTGGCGAGCAGAATATAAATGATCTGGTTCCATGAAATATGGTGAACGAGATACAGATAAGCCGCGACCGGGAGAAACTGCCCGATCAGGAAGACTGCAAACGAGACCGGGATGAACCTCAAGGTCAGGGAGTTGATATTTCGCCAGGCACGGGTCTCCTCGCCAGGTTCGAGACTGTGTTTCCCGAAGCCCGCCATTGGTCCAGCCGGTTGCGCGCATCCCGGTTTCCGAAGTATCCCCAGATACCTGCGACCAGGATCCCTGCTATCGCCATGATCGTCGAAATTCCCATCCCTTTTGCGAACTGCTCTGCGGAGAACCTGGCAATGTTCTGGGAAACAAGGAAGGAAGGGCCAATTAGAAAAGCAAGGAGCTGGACCAGCATTACTGCGACTGGCACATACATGCCGCCAAGTTTTTGCAGGAATCTTCGGGTGGTTGCATCAATGTTGAATTTCATTGCGGTAACCTCCCCTGATCCTGGCTGTCCCGGCTGCCCGGATCCTCTTGTGCTCCAACAGGTTCCACGTGGATGCGGGTACGGCGGGCACCGAGGAATTTGATCAGTTCACTGGCTGTCGTGGAGAGGATGGTATCCATGTCGGTGGAACGGCGGATGCGTCCAGTGATCTCGAAGAGCAGGCGTTCCCGATCTGCCTGGCTGCGGATCTGTTCCAGAAGGCGTGCGTTGGCGATAACCGCTGCCAGACTGCCTGCAAGAGTTCCGAGCATTTCCTCGTCATTGTCGGTGTAAGCCGCGATCTGCTCGCTTTCCACGTTGAGAACACCAAGCAATTCATTCCGATAGACCAGCGGAATGGCTAATTCCGAGCGGGTATTGGAGCTGAATTGGATATAGCGTGGGTCTTCGGCCGTGTTATCCACACGCAGGGGCCGGCGGTGGGTGGCAACCCAACCGGTGACGCCGGTTCCTACCGGGATACGAATGCGCCCGGAATCCTCTGCATAGCCCACCCATGCCTGAATCTGCAGTTCATTGCGCTCCCGGTCCAACAGCAGGATGGAGACACGATCCCCGCCCAGTGTGACCTGCAAGCCGTTCACTGCGCTGGACAGAGCCTCCTCCAGCGTGGTCCCGGAGGCGGCGGTGGTCGTAATGTGATGGAGCAGTCGGTGCTGCGAAAGATGTTCCTGGGTTTCCGAGAATAATTCACTGTTCACTACTGCGATCGCAAGCTGGTCTGCGAGGATTTGCAGGGTGCGCAGGTTGTCGGAATTGAAGGCGAAAGGTTGGGTGCTTTGAACATCCAGAATGCCGACAATACGCTCGCCGACCTTCAATGGCGTGGCTGCCTCGGCTTTAGTTTCAGGCAGGAGAGGGTTGGCATAGTAGGTGGGGTCTTTGCTGGTGTCATTGATGACCAGGGCTTCCCCGCGTCCTGCCACATATCCCACGATGGATTTTGAACCGACTCCGAGCTTGTGTCCGGCGCGCTTGAGCTGGGCACCGGCTTCACCGGTGGCCTCGCGGATAACGGCGTAATCCCCGGTTGGGTCAAGAAGGAAGATGGACGCATGATAGAAGCTGAAGCGCTCGCGGATATAGTTCACGGCCTTTGCGAGCAGTTCATCGAGGTTCAGGGAACTGCTGATATCGCGGGCGATCTCGGCGGCGGTTTCGAGTTGTAAGGCACGTAGGCGGCTATCCTCGAGCAGGCGGTTGTTATAGAATACCCCGGCCAATTGGGAGCTCAGGGCTGAAAGAAATCGCATGTTGTCGTCATTGAAGGCGTTCTCTCGCTCCAGGTCCTGGACGATCAGCGCACCAATGGGTTGGCCGTTAAGGATCATGGGAGCGCCCATCCAGGACTGCGCAGGCCGGCCGACCATTTTTGCGCCCATGGCGATCGAGCGTCGTTCGGTGTCTTCCACCAGCATGAGGGGCTGCTGTGATTTGATCAATATGGAAATAAGACCCTCGCCTAGTGGAATACTATCAATCTTTGAGACGCTTCCATCCTCATAGGAGTAAGGGATCTGGATCGTGTTGGCGACCTCATCATAAAGGGCTACAGTGAAGGCGAAATCTCCGATTACGGTCTGAACCTGCCTGTGCAGCGAGGTGTATAGATCATCCGACTCGGTTGCAGCGGAGACGGTCTGTCCAACAGAAGCGAGGGCATCCAGTTCGCGCAGGCGTTTCTCGGTTTCGTTGGAGGCCAGGATCTTTTCAATGGTGATCGAAGTTAGATCGGCAAGGTTGGCGTACGGTTGGAGTCCTGTGCGGCTCAGGATCTCGCTTCGTGAAGCGATCATGAGCAGGCCGATCAGCTCCCCGGCATGCATCAGGGGCAGATAAGCAGCGGACTGGCATCCCAGGGCTTTGGGGATGCGGGCGAAGGCGGAGGGAACATTGAGATGAACTGAGATCGTAGATCGTCCCCGCCGCTATGTGTTGGACGGCCTCGGCAGGGGAGATGATGATCTTCCTGGGAGCGTTACTCTGATCCGCCTGGTTCTGAGGATCGTTTAGAGTATCCAGCCTCAACGAGGAGGGAAGGGCTGTAAATGTGGCGGTGATATATGGCGAATCTCGAAGGGCGGTGGAGACAACCGACATCGCCTCCGGAATGCTCAGCGATTGGGCGATCTGGCGGCTGGATCGGTACAATCGTTCCAGCTCCTGGAAGTTGACCTGTGTGGACTCCATCTGTCCGGCGTTTTGCATGGCTGCTGCGATCTGGTTGGCCAGTGTCTGCAGCACGATAATCGCCTCGGAGTCGAAGGCATTGGATTCGGTGCTTTGCACGTCCAGCGCACCAAACACCAGGTCGCCGGAGGAGATCGGGATGCCGACCTCGGCCCGGGTGCTGGGGAGCAATGTGTTCTTGAAGTGAACAGGGTCCTCGCCGACGTCGGAGGCCACACGCGGTTTGTTGTTGGCGGTGACCCAGCCCACGATGGAGTTCGAGCCCACCTCGAGCCGGTGTCCTCGTTCCAGCATGACATTGGCTGCCGGTCCATAAGCAGCTCGGATGATCGCAGTCCTGCCCGTCCTGTCCAGCATGAAGATGCCGGAATGATAATAGCCGAAGCGTTCCACGATCAAGCGGGTGGTGGTGCGGAGCAGGTCTTCCAGGTTGGATGCGGCTGTAATACCCTGCGCCACCTCGGCTGCCGTGCGGATCTGGCGGGTGCGCTCTTCCACCTTTTGTTCCAGGGACCGGTAAACGGACGTAAGTTCATCCGCCATCTGGTTGAACGAATGGGAAAGGAGACCGATCTCATCCCGGCTGGTCACCGCTGCCCTCTTGGTAAGATCGCCATCCGCGAACTGGCGTGTGATATCGGTAAGAGAGATCACCGGGTTGATCAAGCGGTTGATCGCCAGGCCGATAACGACTGCCATCCCCAGGAGCGCAGCCAGGATGATGATAGCCGTAAATGGGATCAGACTGTTGATCTCGCCTAAGACCACCGTTTCAGGCCGCTGGAGTACCATGCCGGCTTCCAGATTCGGGAGCCACTCCGCCTGTGCGATCACCCGGCTGCCATCCACGCGAGGGAAGACCAGCGAGGCAGGCGCCGCCGCTGCGTTCGGTTTCATCATTTCCGCAAATGCGGAACTGATGGCGGAGGTCTGTTCCTCGGAGGATTTGATGACAACCAGATCGCCCGTGTAGGGATCTGTTCCAATGAGAACGCCATTGGATGTGACGAAATATGCTTCCGAGGAGGGGCTGAGGTTGACGAGCGGTTTCAAGAGCAGCGCCATATTCTGCGGCTCGGTGATGCCAATCAGTGCGCCAAGGTAGGAGCCGTTCTTGCTGAAATATGGCTGGATGGTGTAGGCGGTTAACTGCCCCGGGTAGAGCGGCTGAAGATCATAAATCGTGGCTGTGACGGGTTCGCGCGCTTGTAATTTCCGATATAACGGTGTCCCCGCGATGGACTGGCCTTCCCATTGGGATTGGCTGGATACGAGGATATTCCCATTGGGCCGGACTACCAGGAGTTGATTGAAGGTCGGGTTTTCTTCATTAGCGATGAGTGCAAAATATTGATTGAGGAGTTCCCCCCGGATGGCATTAAATGTCGTGCTCTGGCGGTTGCTGTGCAGTGCTTGCTCGACTACAGAGGTGAGGTCGCTGCGGTTGGTGAGGCGTTCCAATCGGATGGTCTTCGTCTTAAATAAGAGAACAGTGTCCTTCAACTGGCCGCTGATCAAGGTCTGCATCTGGGTGACGGCCTGCTGGCGCAGGAGACTGCTGGAACGCAAATAGGCCGCAACCCCCATTGCCATCAAAGGAATGAGGGTTAGAAAGATGAGCGTTTGGATGAGAGAACGCCGCAGGCTCGCCCTGAATTTTACGTTTCCCGCTTCAGGGGAGGGAGAGTCGGTTGAGTTACTCATGGTTTAGGTGAATTCCCATACTTGATCACCACTGAGGATTCTGCGGATCTGGTCGGGAAAGCGGTCAGGGTCCAGCGGCTTTGCCAAGGAAGCCATCAAATCCCGAGCTGCGGGCTTTGTTCATCTGCTCGCGGCTGGCTTCTGCGGTCACGGCGATGATCGGTATGCTTTTCAATCGTTCGGAAGCGCGGATCTTCTTGAGAGCGCCATAGCCGTCCTCATAGGGCAGGCGGATATCCATCAGGATGAGATCCAGGCGCGGCAGGGTATCTGCGTATTCCACGACTTCATATCCGGAGGTCTTCCACTCGCAGTGGATGCCCAGGTATCCCAGCATGCGCGCGATCAGGACAAAGTTCGAAACATTATCCTCAACCACCAGGACGGTGGTATCCTTGGGGATGGTGGGTTTGCTTATGGGTTGGGTATCGGAAACTGGTGGTGCCGGATTAGTCATTCGAAGTCCTTATATAATCGTTCGATCTGTTCTGGCAGAGTGTCAATATCGATCGGTTTTTGAATATAGCCATCACAACCTGCCTCAAGCGATTTTTCCCGGTCGCCGCGCATAACGTTGGCAGTGACGGCGATGATCGGGACATGCTTGAATGCGCAGGCATGGACCTTGATCTGCGCGGTCAGGGTGTAGCCGTCCATATCCGGCATATTGATATCCATCAGGATCAGGTCAGGATTGCCATCCGCAAGGGCGTCCAGGGCATTTGTGGCGTTGGCGGCCTCAAGCGACGCGGTAGCCTTCCGCTTCCAATACGCGGCGAACCAGGCTCCGGTTATCCGGATTGTCTTCAACGTAGAGAATCGTTTTCATTTTCTGGCATCTATTGCTCCGATCCGATTCTACATTGCGGCTGGAATGCCTACATAACAGCAACCTTGCAAATCACCGAACAAAAAAGTCGAGGCCATTTGGCCTCGACCAGGAGAGAGCGGGTGATGGGACTCGAACCCACGATATCTTGCTTGGGAAGCAAGCGTTCTACCACTGAACTACACCCGCATAGCGAGGGGGATTATAGCCAGCGGAAGAGGCAATGTCAAGTGAGCACGTGAGGAAGCTCAGTGATTGCGCTGCAGGAGCTGTTCTGCCAATCCGAACAAAGCCTTGGCTGCTTCACCGCCGGGAGACGCGGCCTCCAGGTTCGCGATAGCATTGGAGGTCCAGGTCTTTGCCTGTTCCTGCGCATAGTCATAAGCGCCTTCATCCCTAAGCAATTGACTCATTTGTTGAACCTCAGCAGGGAGGACAGGACCTAGCCTCCAGCGGCGGGCGAATTCCTTGTTTTGATGCAGTCCGTACATGACTGGCAGGGATTTCTTGCCCTCGACCAGATCGCTGGCAGTGGATTTCCCTGTGGAGTCTTCATCGCCCCAGATCCCCAGAATATCATCCTGCACCTGGAATGCCAGGCCGAGGTCATGCCCAAATGCGGCGTAATCCGTCTCGATGGGTTTGTCTGCGGCGCCGAGAATCGCTCCGATGGAGCAGCAGGCTGAAAGCAGCGCCGCGGTCTTCCCCGAGATCATCTCCCAGTAATCGCTCAGTTCCAGGTCAAGCCGCTCCTCAAAGCTCATGTCAAGATACTGGCCTCTCGTCAGGTTCAGGCAGGTATCATGCAAGATGGCAGCTGCGCGCAAGGTTGTCTCTGGTGGGTGATGTCCGGTCAGGTCCATCATTGCCTGGTTTGCCATCACGAACAGCGCATCCCCGGCATTGATTGCCATGGGAACGCCCCATTTTGCCCAGAGAGTTGGCCGTCCGCGGCGGGCAGGGGAGTTGTCCTCGATGTCATCATGGACCAGGCTGAAGTTATGGATGAGCTCAACGGCCGCGGCCGCAGGTAACACCGATTGGACCCCGTGTGCCGGTTGGCAAGCCAGATAAACCAGACACAGGAGTTGAGGCCGGAGCCTTTTCCCAGTGGCTTCCGGCCCGGCTCCCTCGCCGCTCCAACCCATGTGATAGGTGATCATTTCATGGAAGGGGAGAGTCAAGGGATCATCCAACCGGGATACCTGGCGTTGAAGCTCAGCCTCGATCAGTTTCCGTAAATCAGCAATCATTGCCGCCTCGCCAAAACACCCAGGGATTCCAATTTCTGTTCCAGTTGAAGGGGATCGTGAAATTGGATGCATGTAAAGCCAAGACTTGCCGCGGTCTTGGTGTTCGCAGGAGAGTCGTCTATCAGCAGGCATTCATCTGCCTGCCGGTGAAACTTTTCCAGCGCCAGCTTGAAGATCAAGGGATCGGGTTTGTTTGTCCCGACTTCACCGGATAACAGATAGCCATCCAGCAGGGAGAAGAAATCGAATTTTTCCTGCGCCCGCGGAAAGGTCTCCGTTGACCAGTTGCTCAGGCCGAAAACAGAATATCCCAACTGTTTGACCCTGCGAAGGATTTCCAGGCTGCCGGCGATGGGATTCCCGAGAGACTCCTCCCATCGCTCGTGATAAGCCTGGATTAACTTGCTGTAGTGTGGGTAGCGCGCGGTCAGCTCCCGGACACCCTCGGAGAACGGGCGTCCCTGGTCCTGTTGGAAGTTCCATCCGTTAAAGTCGATCTCTGTCAGGAAATTCTCCATTTCGCTCGATGAAGAAAAGTACTGGCGATAAATGTAACGTGGATTCCAATCGATCAAGACTCCGCCAAAGTCGAATATAAAAGTGGTGATTGTCATTGGATTGATTTTGTCCTACCCCGTGAGCAAGTTAAATGCTAACAAGCCTTTCCTCGTTCAAGTCCTTGAGCGTCCCGGCCCCTGTGGCAAACATGGAGACTCGAAGTTGCTGAATGATTAATTTCCCGGTCTCCACTACCCTATCTGTGGAGATCGCCGCGGCCTTAAGGAAATTCCCTGCCATCCCGCCGAGGCTTGCACCGAGTGCAAGCGATTTGGCGATATCCAGACCGTCCCGAATGCCGCCGCTGGCAAATATCTTCAACCCGGGGGCGGCCTCTCGGACATTAAGGATCGAGTCCGCCGTGGGAATTCCCCAGCCGATGAAGGTGGCTGCCAGATCTCGGGTAAATTCATCCGGAGCGCGATGCATTTCCACCTGAGACCAACTGGTACCGCCGGCGCCAGCCACATCGATCGCGGCCACCCCGCAATCCGCCAGCAGCCGCGCCGTGCGTTTGGAGATCCCCCAACCGACCTCTTTGGCGATGACCGGGACATCCAGTTTTGCAGCCACCTTCTCTATCTTTTTGGCGAGCATTGCATAGTTTGTATTGCCTCCGGGCTGAACCGCTTCCTGAAGAGGGTTGAGGTGCAGGTAAAGGGCGTCTGCCTCTATCATCTCCACCGCGCGGCGGCACTGGTCCAGTCCATAGCCATTGTTCAACTGAATGGCGCCCAGGTTTGCGAATAACAAGATGTCCGGTGCAGCCTTGCGAACTTTAAATGTAGCGGCCTGTTCGGGTTGCTCCAACGCGGCGCGCTGCGAGCCAACTCCCATGGCTACCCCCAGTTCCTGGGCGGCTTCAGCCAGCCGCGCGTTGATCTCTCCCGCCTCGGCGGTTCCGCCGGTCATCGAGCTGATCAGTACCGGAGCGGAGAGAGCCCTGCGGAATAGCTCGAACCGGGTATCAACCTCCTCCAGGTTGATTTCAGGGAGCGCCTCGTGGATAAATTGATATCTTTCAAGGCCGGTGGTCAGGGCAGAGCGCACATCCTTTTCAAGGTTGATCCGGATATGCTCATCTTTCCGTTTGGTGATCGGCGCAACTTTTGACATGGGGCAGTGTTCCTGTCTAAGAGTACCCCCCCTACGGGGAAACTGGCTGGCTTGACAGTCTAATCGAAAAGGTTACAATAGGCCAGCCCATATTTTCGGACCCAATTTCAGGAGGATCAGATGGCTGATACATACGAAGAGGTCAAGAAGATCATTGTTGATCTGCTTGGATCTGACGAGGCAAAGATTACCCCGGAAGCTCGCTTCCGTGAAGAACTTGAGGCGGATTCGCTCGATTTGGTGGAGTTGATCATGGCCTTTGAGGACAAATTTGGGGCGGAGATTTCAGACGAGGATGCCCAGACGATCACGACCGTGGGCGAGGCTGTGAAGTACATCGACTCCCACAAGTAGTTTTACACCAGCGATTATAACTTAGAGCCGCCCTCGAGGGCGGCTCTATCAGTTTAATGAACCCGGGAGAGGAACGGGTGCTAATTCAATAGAGAAGGGATTTCTTCGGGATGTTTTGCCACCCGAACACCTGCGGTTTGCAGCGCCCTTACCTTGTCAGCAGCAGTGCCTGCTCCGCCTTCGATGATTGCGCCGGCATGCCCCATGCGCCGACCGGGAGGGGCGGTTTGCCCGGCAATAAAGGAAACCACCGGTTTTGTCATTTTCGCAGCGATGAACTCGGCAGCATTCTCCTCATCCGTCCCGCCGATCTCGCCGATCATGACCACTTTTTCGGTATGCGGGTCATGCTCGAACATGTCCAGCACATCGATGAAGTTGGTCCCGTTGATCGGATCGCCGCCGATGCCTACGCAGGTCGATGCTCCCATTCCGGCTTGCATCAAAGCATATAACACTTCATACGTCAAAGTTCCGGACCGTGAGACCACGCCTATATTTCCGGGGATGGCGATATTGCCGGGGATAATGCCCACCTTGGCCTCGCCGGGCGTCAGGAGTCCCGGGCAGTTGGGACCGATCAAACGGACCTTCTTCTGATCGAGATAGTTGCGAACCCGCATCATATCCTGGACGGGAATACCTTCCGTGAGACAGATGATCAGGGGAATCCCCGCATCGGCTGCTTCGAAAAGCGCGTCCGGGGCAAAGCGGGCGGGAACGAAGATGATCGACGCATTGGCTTCTGTGGCTTCCGCAGCCAGTTTGACGGAGTCAAAGACCGGGATTTTTCCATCCAAAACCCATTCGCCGCCCTTGAGAGGGGTGACACCAGCCACGATATTGGTGCCATAAGCCACCATCTGGGTCGTATGGAAAAGGCCTTCATTCCCCGTAATGCCTTGCACCAGCAGGCGCGTGTTCTTGTTGACAAGGATGCTCATGCCGGCACCTCCTTCGCGGCCGCAACCGCTTTCTGTGCGGCGTCGATCAGCGTGGTTGCAGTGATCATGTTCGCATCCGCCAGCAGCTGGCGTCCCTCTTCTGCATTTGTCCCCACCAGGCGCACCACCATGGGTACTTTGGGTTTCACCTCCGCCATGGCAGTGAGGATGCCGCGGGCGACTTCGTCGCAGCGGGTGATCCCGCCAAAGATATTGAACAAGACAGCCTTCACATTGGGATCCGAGAGAATGATCCGCAAGGCTGCGGCTACTTTCTCGGCGCCGGCGCCGCCGCCGATATCCAGGAAGTTTGCCGGCTCACCGCCAGACAATTTCACGATATCCATGCTGGTCATGGCAAGGCCAGCGCCGTTGACCATGCAGCCGATATTGCCATCCAGCTTGATGTAGGTCAGACCATACTTGCGCGCTTCGGTTTCTGCCGGGGCTTCCTCATCGATATCTCGCATTTCGGCCAGGTCGGTGTGGCGGAACAGGGCATTGTCATCAATCATCATTTTGCCATCCAGCGCCATCAGCCGCTTGTCCTTGGTGATCACAAGCGGATTGATCTCTGCCAGTGTGGCGTCATTCTCGCTGTAGGCCCTCCACAGACCGCTGGCAATGGAGATGAATTCCTTCCAATTCTGCCGCGGCAGGTCTATGGAGGCTGCAATGTCACGAGCCTGATAATCGCGCAGGCCGAGCAGCGGATCCATATGAACCTTGACGATCTTCTCCGGTGTCGTCGCGGCAACTTCCTCGATCTCCACGCCTCCGGCCGAGGAAGCCATCATCACGGGTTTCCTGGCGGCGCGGTCGTTCGTAATGGCGAAATAGATTTCCTGGTCGAAAGCCGCTGCCTCGTCTACCAGCACTTTACGCACTGGCAGGCCTTTGATTTCCATGCGGAGGATCTGAGTAGCAAGCTGCCCGGCTTCCTGGGAGTTCTTTGCCAGCTTTGACGCCGCCTGCTTTTCCGCGCCCGCCAACGAGCACCTGCGATTTAATAACAACGCGGCCACCGAGTTCTTCTGCGATAGTCCTTGCTTCGCTTGCGGTTGCCGCTACGCGTCCTTTCGGGATCGGTATGCCATATTTGGAAAATAACAGTTTGGATTGATACTCATGCAGTTTCATTGAATCCTCTTGGCAGGCTTGCGCCTGGATT
Source organism: uncultured Chloroflexia bacterium (assembly GCA_963809585.1). GTDB lineage: Bacteria > Chloroflexota > Anaerolineae > Anaerolineales > Villigracilaceae > JACPVF01. The sequence continues at coordinate 271,825 of CAWEKL010000009.1, forward strand.
TATTGCACGGCGATTATACCACCGGCAATTTAACGGAAGTTTTCACAGGAATCACAAGGAGCATGTGCCTCATGCTCCTTGTGATTAGATGAAATTGATCAGGATCCATCCTACCTAAGGTATGGTGAATCGCAGAATGCGGTGGTTGCCGGCATCCGTCACCCACACACGGCCTTCTGGATCCACTGCAACCCCGGAAGGCAGGCCAAAGGTCGTATCGGAGTTTCCATAATCCCCCCAAACTTGAAGCAGATCCCCGGAATTGGAAAATTCCATCACGCGATAGCCCTCGGGATCGGTGATGAATACCCGGCCCTGCTGATCGACAGCGATGAAAGGCTTGTTATCGAGCGATTGTCCGAACCAGCCATATACATCCCATTGCTTGTCAGGGTTGAAGGTCTGGCCGTCCGGAGAGGGCAGGAAAGTCTGAATACGCTGATTCCATGTATCCACCACATACACCTTGCCGGTCGAATCGACTGCGATCCCCACTGGTTCATCGAATTGCCCGGGATCGAAACCGCCTGTTCCGAATTGGGTGATGCCATTTCCGTTGGCATCGAATACCACGATGCGCTTGTTGCCTGTGTCGGCCACGTAAATTCGCCCGTCCGGCCCGACTGCGATGCCGCGTGGCCCATAAAGGGCATCCAATGTTTCAGCCTGGCCGAAGTGTCCCCATTGGAGCAGAGGATTGCCATCCGCGGTAAATTTTTGAACGCGGTGGTTCCATGTATCTGTGACATAGACCGCACCATCCGGGCCGACCGCCACGCCCCAGGGCTCATTGAATGTGCCGGGTGCGGCGGGAACCTGATCGGTACTCTGGCCAAAGGAGCCCCATTGCTTGATCAATGCTCCGTTGGCATCCAGATGCAGGATTTGCTGATTCAAAGAATCGGCTACGTAAACACTGCCATCGCGTGCAAATGCCAGAGATCGGGGAGTGTTCAAACCGGCTGGCTGTACTTGTGCGTCTTCAATCACCAGGTCCGCTGTGAGCATGACGGTCTTCGCTGTGGTGGGATCCACTACAGTCTCAGAAGGCGCGGGGCCGACTCCGTAATTCCAGATCTGCGCAACAACGTCCTTGCGAATATACATGCGCATTTTGGCGGAAGGCTCCCAGCTCGCAAGGGTTAGATCGGTATGGCCGGTTGCCTGGGCGTAACGGGTGTAGTCCCGGTTTAGCCAGATATCCAGGATGCCGGCGCGGATCTCCTGGTTGGTGAAAACATCGCAGAATCGTGAATAATCCCGGCTTTTGAATAATTTAAAGAAACTGAGCAATCCTCGGCAGGAATAATTCTCATCAAAAGGCACGGCCGGATCTCGAGGGGTAACCACCCCGAAATAATCCTGCATCGGCCACCACATACGGATATAGTCCAGGCGGTAAAAATCCGGACCAAGAGCAGGCTCGATCTTGTCAAAGTTCTTTTCGTCCACGATCACGATGACGTTATCGCGCAGCGAACGCGTTGGGGCATCGAAGGAACGCTGGTTGGTGAAGTCGCGTAGATACCACACAAATGGCCAGGAAACGCCAGTGTTAGGCGCGCTGGCGTCATACGCCAGCGCAATGTTCAGGCCACCAGCGGTTCGCCCCGATATTTCCGAGGCCTGGGCGATCACCTGTTTAATCGGGGTTGCTCCATGCGCATAGACAAGAAATTCTGTAGCATCATCATAATCAACATAGGCAGCCCGGAATGCAGCCCGCCCTGTAAGAATGAGCAGGAACGCGAAGATTGTGAGTGTGAAAGCCTGTTTGATCAGCGTGGATGTCCACCCGCGCAAAAGATAAACAAGCGCTATAGCCGAGGCAATGGCGACTCCGGCTGGGAGGAGGAACGAACTGGTCGCTTGCAACTGCGCCAATTCCTTTCCCAAGAAAGGTGGATTTTTATTCCAGTTGATCAGCGCGTTAGCCAGGCTGGCTACAAAGATGACTACCACACCAAGAGTGAGCAGGGCCTTTTGTTCACGAAGTTTTTTCCAATCTGTGCTGGTGATGACCTCACCGATTGCCCAGCCGGTTATAAGGATCATTGGCCAGGTAATATGCACGGTGAGCCAGGGCATACGCTCGCCAGCGTACGATAAGGAGATCAGGCTTGCAATGCTCCACCAAACCAGCAAACTGAATGTGTTGACAAAATCCGGCCCTGGTTCAGAAGCCGCTTGTTCCACTTCTGATGCTTCAGTGATATCCAACCGGGCAGATTCCCCTTCACTCTCTTCCACCGATGATGCTTTATTCCTTTTCCTTCGCAGACCGAGGTATACCGCCAGGATCAGCCCCATGGCAGGCAGAAACTCGTACATTGGGATTTGGACCAATAGATAGTAATACCAGGGCTGGCTGCCACGGGCGACGCCCTGCTGGACAATCCAGTAGCCCAGCGAGCCAAGTGTTCCGGTAAAAAAGCCATCGCTATTGGTAAAGAAAGTAGTGTAAAAAACCGTGAAGGGAACCCAGAAGGTTAATGCCAGCTTCCACCAAAGCCGGCGGTTCCATATCCATCCGATGACGATGGAAACCGCATAGGTAATTGCGAGGAAAATGGCGATAATAACGATCTCACGAGAGGTGAGGTTTTGTACCGAAGGCCCATCAGTGGGGATGGCTACCTTCACCCAGCGTTCGGAGATTTTTAAAAGAAATGCCGTCAGGAGGGGGAGGACGAGGGTCCCTGATAGGATTAGCATGTCAAAGGATCTCTCGCCCAATATATTCTGCCAGCCATAGCCCCGGATCAAATAATAACCGGCGATGGAAAAGGCAGCCACCCCCAGGAAGCCAAGCAATCCGAGAGCCGCCACTGGCGTGCTGTCCACCGGCTCTAGTGGCGAGGCTCCCCCCTGGCCTGGGTTGGACGGCGCGGCGGTCTCTGTCCCGGAAAGAGTGGACGCCTCACGTGCATAGAGCGCAACGCCGCCTGCTGCGGTGATGAAGAGAATCCCAATTGCCAGCGCAATGATGAAACCTCGATAATCACCGCGGTGCTCGCGCCAGGGCTTGCGGGTGACCCGGGCGATAAAGTACACGGCCAGATACAAGAGCAGCTGGGCGGCGTAGATGAAAGAGGTCTCTTTGTCGAGGAAATGAATCACAAGAGAAATTGCCAGGAGATACAGGTAGCGGTGACGACCGGTTTCCAGATAACGAAGGACAACATACAGCATCAGGACGCCGGAGAAGACCGCGTACATATCCTCGCGAACGTATCGGCTGTAGTAAAGTAAGTATGGCGAGATCAGCAGCAGCACGCCGGCGACCAAAGCACCGACCTTACCCAGGAAATGCCGCCAGTACCAGACCATGGCGATCGTTGCAATCCCAAAAAGAGCTGCCGGGATCCGAGCAGTGAAATCACTGACCCCAAAAAGGAAATAAGAGAGCGCGATGAAGTGGAACTGCCAGGGGCCGTGCATCATGGGCGTATGCTGGTAACCCTGACCGCGATAGAGAAGCCAGGAGAAGTACGTGTGCAAGCTCTCGTCATGACTCATCACCCGCGCTCCAAGATTATAGAAGCGTGAAATGAAGGCGAGCAGGATAATGATGGCGAAGATCAGAATTTCTATTGTGACTGCTGGAAGGGCAGGGTGAATGGGTCGATCCAGCCATTTTGCTTTCTGTTGCATTTGTCACCAATTCCCGAGTTTTGTGATGTTCTGACTATACTTCATGAAAGATGTTCTGACAAGCAAGCCAGCATTATTGCGCATAGTCAATATATCCAAATCAATATTTTATTTTATTTTCTGATAAGAACCCGCCAGCTGACCACAGCCAGCCTGGATATCTATGCCCCGTCTCATTCGGATGGTACAGGGAATTCCTGCAGCATTAAGTGTTTGTTTGAATATCTCTGCTCGCTCACGGTTTGTTGCCTGACCTGAGTAGCCCGCAGTGGGGTTGAGGGGGATCGCGTTTACATGACAGATCAATCCCTTCAACAGGGAGGCCAGTTTACGCGCGGCTTCAGGGGTATCGTTGACGCCGTTGATCAATGCCCATTCAAAGGTGATCCGGCGGCCGGTTTTATCTGCATAGTAGCGGCATGCTTGCATGACCTCGGAAATGGGGTAGCGCTTGTTCACGGGCATCATTTCCAAGCGGACACTATTATCTGCGGAGTGAAGAGAGATTGCTAGATTTACCTGGCGTTTCTCATCCGCGAACCGGCGGATCGCCGGAACCAGGCCAACAGTTGAGATGGTAAACCGGCGTGCGCCAAATTGATAGCCCTGGGGGTCATTCAGCCTGTCAATTGCCGCCATGGTATTGTCGTAATTATGGAATGGTTCACCCATCCCCATCAAGACGATATTGCTGACGGTTGATCCCACTTGATGAAGGCTGCGTGCGTAAAAAAGTACCTGTGCCACGATCTCTCCGCTGGTCAAATGGCGTTTAAAACCCATCTGGCCCGTGGCGCAAAAAACGCATCCCATGGCGCAGCCAGCCTGGGTACTGATGCATAGCGTCCGCCGTCGATCGTAGCGCATAAGCACAGCTTCAATAAGGCTTCCCCCTGAAATTTCAAACAAGGTCTTACGCGTCAAGCCATCCGAAGAATCCAACGTCAGCTTGGGCTCGAAGGCGGAGAATCTCAACCCCTCTGCAAGTTTTCCTCTTAATGCTTTCGGCAGATTCGTGAATTGATCAGGCGAATCATAGAAATGCCGGTATAACCCCTCCCAGACCTGGTCGGCACGATAAGCAGGTTCGCCCCATACCGCGAACTGGGCGATGAGGTCGGATCGGTCAAAGTCATAGATAAGCGGTAGGTTCAAAATAATTAAGTCCTATAATTCCATGGCCAGTGTGGTGAGGTCGTCGAAGATGAAATCCATCCGAGGCTGCCACGCCTCTGCTTGTGCACGGGTGCTGACACCGGAAAGGACTAATGCGACCGGGCAGCCTGCAGCCTGTCCAGCTGCGATATCTGTCTCGATCCGGTCGCCGACAACCAGGGTGTTTCGCGGGCTGGTCCCAAGGATATCCAATCCAAGTTCCATTAGATAAGGATATGGCTTTCCGGCGATCACTGGCTGGATGCCGGTCGCAGTTACCAGAACCGATAGCCATGCGCCAGCCCCTGGGATCTGACCGCGCGGCGTGGGGAAGGTCTTATCCGGGTTTGTCGCGTAAAAAGGAACCCCGCTGCGGATCAACAAGGTCGCCTCGGCCATCTTCTTGAAGTTTATGTTTCGGTCCATGCCCATCACGACCGCTTGTGCGCCATCGGGTTGACCGTCGGTAAGAACTTGAAATCCTTTATCCTCGAGTGCAGTCCTCAAGCCTTCCTCACCCACCATGTAAATGTTGCATCCTGCAGGAAAATTTTGGGAGAGCAGGTATGCCGCCCCTTGGGAGGAAGTAACCACTTGTCTGGGTTCTACGTGTACACCGAAACCGGCGAGGCGTTCCACATACTGCCGCGGTGTCTGTGTGCTGTTATTGGTGGCAAAAATGTACTTGATACCTCGCTCTTCCAGATGCCGGAAGATGGAGGGAAGATCGCCCAGAGGCGAATTTGCCTTCCAGATGACACCGTCCATGTCCAGGATCAAGGCTTCAATGTTTTTCAGCATCTGCGGTTCCAAATTTACCCAGTATGTATTTCCAAACCGGCCTGTCGATCCAACCGGTAGCTGTATCGGCTCGCTCCTCAAAATTCTCGTTTCCCAAAAATGCAGTCAAGGCTTCGCGCGTAGGCGTATCATAACTTCCTGGTGCGGATTGGAGATAGCCCAGCTCCTCCAAAATTCGCTGCATCCGGCGCAGGCTGCTGCCTTTCAGATTGACCCGGTCTTCCATCGGACTTTTCCCAAAGTACAGCTCATGGATCTCCAATAACTCTCCGAGCCGCGTCACTGGGTCCTCGTGGTCATCCACCCGGTAATCCAGCCAGCGATCGTTAAAACCACCGTATCCTGCGCCTGGTTTCACCACTAAGATGGCAGCCGATTGGCGGCCGCGGCGATCGCCGCCGGCTCGATCCCCGGCCCGCAGCGCCCGATACAGGCGCTTTGGCAGATTACCCTGGCTGGTGATAAAAGCTTTCTCCATGGCCTTCACGACGCGCTCACCGCTCAGGATATTCCCCTGTATGGCATATCCAGGCCCCGTCAGGCTTCCAGCCCACGGAAAACATCCATTACCGGTATGGCTTGCAGAGTGCCCCTGCGCGTCCACAATGCCAACCTGGCGTAGTTCACGGTCGGGATCGTCTTGCAGTAACCGGCTCAAGGCATTTTGTGCGGACATGCCTTCTGCCAAGAAAGCGATCCCCTGAGGACCATAAGCTGTGTTCGCGAATGATTGGGTGGCAACCGCTCCCGCCAGGGCTTTGGCCCAGGGTACGACCGCGCCAACTGCGGGAAATTTCGAGGCAACTGCCACACCCCATGCTCTTTCTTCGATATCGCATGCAACAACAGAAAAGGTCAAGGCTGCCTCACGGTGCGGATTATACCCGCTGGAATCAAAAGCCCGCCGATCTCTCAGCGGGCTTTTAGCTGGCTGAATCCTGCCTACGTTGCGACAGCCTTTTCCGGTATCCCGAGGATCTGGTCTACCAGGCCATAATCGACAGCCTGCCGGGCATCCAAATAAATATCCCGGTCGGTGTCGCGCTCGATGACTTCAAGAGACTGACCGGTGTGCTTGGACAGGATGCCATTCAGAATGGCCTTCTGCCGGAGGATCTGCCGGGCTGCGATCTCAATGTCGGTAGCCTGGCCCTGTGCGCCGCCCAAAGGCTGGTGCATGTGGACGGTCGAGTGGGGCAGGGCGAAACGGCGGCCCTTGGTACCGGCGGTTAAAAGAACAGTACCGAATGAGGCGGTCACGCCTACAGCCACCGTGCTGATCGGATTGGAAAGCATTTGCATCGTATCGTAAATGGCCAGCCCCGCGTAGATCTGCCCGCCCGGAGAGTTAATGTACATATTGATCTCGCGTTCCGAGTCCTCATGATTCAGGAAGAGGAGTTGCGCGACGATCAGGTTGGCTACCTGGTCATCAATGGGCGTGCCCAAAAAGACAATGCGTTCCTTCAATAGGAGAGAATAGATATCATAAGCGCGCTCACCGCGGCCGGACGATTCGATCACCATAGGGATAACGTTCTTGAAATCAGGGATCATGGTTCCTCCAAATTAGGGCAATCATACCCATTCAATATTTGAATTATATTAATTTTCCAAAGTAATTGTAGAAAGAGGCGCGGATTACGGATCCGCGCCTCACATTTAAAAATCAGTCTGTTTTGTCCTCGGTATTTTCGATTGGCTCGTCACCCGTTTTATTATCTTCAGATGGGGTTTCTGTGATTATTGTTTCGGACACTGGGATCTCTGGAGCTGGTGCCTCAGCCTCAGGCGATTTGTATTCGCCCGTGGCGATCGCCTTCAGAGTATCCAGGGCCCGGCGGGTAAGCAGGCGGCTGGCGGATTCCATGGCAACGGCTTCCGCCACACGCTGCTGTCCCTGCTTTCCACCGCGGATCTGGCCCAGATTCAGCCCCTGCATCTGCAGTTCGTTCAGCGTGTTGTTGAACTCGCTGTCGAGGGAGGCATTGTCCACCTGGATATTTTCCTTGCGGATCAATTCATCCAGGATCAAAGAGCGTTCCAGTCGTTTTTTTGCCACGGGCTGGACTTCCTCTATGCTGAACTGCTCCTGGGTAGTATTGCGCATCTTGAAGTAGGTTTGCAGGTCCAATCCCTGCTTCGTCAGGCGTTGTTGAAGATCCTCCAGGACATGCTCTCCTTCGTGGTCCAGTGAATGTTGAGCATACTTGATCGTTGAACCTTCTTTGATCTTTTCGATCAGGTCGCACGAAATACTTGTCGTCGTATTCGGCTCTGGATCGGTTTTCCACCTCATTCCTGAGAGTTTCCTTCAGCGCCTCCAGAGTTTCACCCGCGCCCGTTGTCTTGGCAAAATCATCATCCAGATCAGGCAGGATCACCCCGCGCACGGTCTTGACAGTCACTTCGAATTTCACCGTCTCACCGCGCAGGTTCTCGTCGGAATCGTCCTTGGGATACTTGTGTTTGATGGTCTTCGTATCTCCAGCCTTCATTCCGATCAGTTCCTTGTTGAAGCCCTTGTATGGCCATTCCTCGTCCCGATCCTGTTCACGGATAAAAGTGGCAAAGCCGGTGCGCGATAGACCGGCGCTCTTGTCTTCATCACCTTCCTTGGGTTTGGCATACTCACCTTTGACATCGACAGAACGTAGTCGCCCATCTGGACTTCGCGGTCAACATTTTCCGTCGAGGCATACATCTGTCGCAGGTCTTCCAGGGCCGCATCCTGAGCTTCCTGGCCTGGCGGCAGTCCATTCGTATGGCATGCGGATCGATTGGTAATCTCCGAGGTCCACCTCAGGAGCCAGCGGGACGCGGAAGATTAATTTCGGTGGTTCAAGGTTTTCGATCGACTCGAGCGAACCTGCCGCAGCCGGGTTGACACCCGCTTCTTCTAGGATCTTCGGATAGAGATCTTCGACGAGCTCATCGATGGCTTTCTCGTTGATGGCTTGCTCGCCAAAGTAGCGCACAATCACTGGGTAGGGAGCCTTGCCCGGGCGGAAGCCGGGAATCTTGCCTCGATCAGCCATTTTTCGCGCCGCGCGCCGTTTGCTTTTCTCCATCTCTTCCTGCTCGACATCGACGACGAGACGGGCTTGATGGTCATCCTGGATTTGCTTTTCGATCTTCAATGCGGAGTTTCCCTTCAGTTAATGTCATGATGACAATATGTTGTTGTGGGGACGGTGGGGGTCGAACCCACACGCCTTTCGGCACATGATCCTAAGTCATGCCTGTCTGCCAGTTCCAGCACGTCCCCAGTGCTAGGGGGTGAGCTTGGCGAAAGGATTATAAGCGAGGGGGAGAGGAGCGTCAACGAGGTTCGCGGTATAATGCGGCGCTTGATATTCAACTTGGAGCCGATTAATGAGCCGTGTGATCAATCCTGATTCAGCTGGTAAGGACCGAAACCGCCTGACCAAATCCATCGTTCTGGCGGTGCGGGAATTGGCCCGACAGAATGCCCCGGGTCAGGAATCCCGGGATCTTGCTGCGTTCATTGCCCTCGCTTTACAATCGATCTCCGATGGGATCGATGTTTCCGTGGCTGCCTGGGAGAAGCGTGGTTACTGGGTGAAGGCGGACCGTTTCCGCATGGATTGGATGTGGACCGGCCTGCTGGCCGCGAAGATGAAACAGGCACTCCTCACCGACGACTGGGCTGGGATTGCCATGCTGCTTCCGCAAATTGCATCTCATCTCGGCAAGGTGGAAGTGAGCGTGAACCACCGCCTTGGAACGCCCTGGACCGGGAGCTGGCGCGCGCTGCAAGATCAATAGAGTCCCATGTCCCAAACCGATTTGGAGCATACCCAGCCTGCTCTGGAAAGAACCCAACCTACACGCCCACTCGGAATGGATGCTTTTCAGCCCATTCCTGTTGTGCGCAGCCTGCCGCAAAAAGCACCGGCGCGGCATCCCTGGCGAACCCTCCTGCTGGCATTACTCTTGGTCTATTTCCTGGGTCCCTTGCGCACGAATGTTCTCCTTCTGGGAACCGACGATTCCTCGCTGCGCGGGGAACTAGGCAGGACGGATACCATCATCCTGACCACTGTTGTCCCACTGCGGCCTTATGTTGGGATGCTGGGTATACCCAGGGATCTCTGGCTTTCCATTCCCGGGGTTGGAGAACAGCGAATTAACACGGCTTATTTCTTTGCCGAATCCGGTCAGACCGGAGCCGGACCGCAGGCGATTATGGGTACCGTCCAGCAGAACTTCGGAGTGTCGGTGCATTATTATGCGCTAATTCATATGGAAGGGTTGGTGCAAGTTATTGATGCTCTTGGGGGCGTGGACCTCGTCCTTGATCACAAAGCCGGCGGTTTGAAGAAGGGCGTTTATCACATGGATGGAGCGCAGGCTCTGGCCTTTGTGCGCGAGCGTTACAGCGCGGATGACTTCTCGCGCATGCAGCAGGGCCAGATCTTGCTCCAGGCGGTGTTTTCCAGAATGCTTTCTCCGGTATCCTGGCCGCGACTGCCATCTGTGTTGGTAAATCTTTCCGCTGCAGTAGATACCAATATCCCATTCTGGCAGTGGCCCCGCTTGGCTTTTAGCCTGCTGCGTGCGCACTGGTTCGGAGTGGATGCCCGGACGATCTCTCTGGATATGGTCACGCCCTGGACCACCTCCGGGGGAGCCCAGGTGCTTTCTCCCAATTGGGAAACCATCAACCCATTCCTGAATGATATGTTTGGGAAATAAGAAAGGCGGATCGAACGATCCGCCTTTCGATTCGAGGAGCAATTAATTATTCTGCGCGCCTGAATTGATCCAATCGAGGATCAGTTGCACCTGCTCTGAGGAAAGCTTTGGTCCGCGTTTGGGCATCTTTCCATTGACTACCAATTGTGCCAGGCGGCTACCATTGGCATCGCCGGGGACGACCACAGCGCCGCGTTCGGAACCCGCCAGCAGCGCCGAATAGCTCTTCATGTCCAACCCCTTTTCCGTTTTATCTCCACCATGGCATTTGATGCAGGTTTCATTGAAGATGGGAAGAATGTCCCTGGAGAAACTGACAGCGCCTCCTGCCTGGGCTACGGCCTCAGCGGTAGGGCTTGCTGACGCGTCTGCCGGTAGGATAGTAGTGGTGGCTGCACCCTGTGCCGGAGTTGTTGCCGGAACTAGCGTTGACTCGGTCGGTGATTGTGTTGCGGCGGTACTGCACGCCGTGAGCACCAAAACTGCCAGAAGAACAGCGGACATGAGTCTACTGAAAGATTTTTTTGGTTGATTAACCACGTTGTGCCTCCAAAGTTGGCGAACTATAGCCGCCCCGGCTTAGAGGCCAATTAAAGAATTATGGGGAAACTGTAAGAAGCGGGATTCTACACAACAGATTATCCAAATTGTTGTGTATTTTCAAAGAGCCGGGCGGGTGTACAACACCCGCCCGGTTTCTCGATCACTTTGACTTGAGGTCGTCAAGATGGCGCTGGGTGGAATTCAGCAGATCGATCATCTCTTCGCGGATGTGCCGGTTGAGGTAGTGAGTCTCCAGGGTGGAAAGCGGGAGGAACCGCGCGCCAGCCACCACATGGATGCAATTGGCCGCGCCGCACAGGCAGATGAACGGCGCATCCATCTCCCATTCCGTGGAGGGATAGAAGAAGGTAAGCTCGTCTCCTGCCTTGATGTCCCGGCAGGCGATCACGACCATATGCTCCATATCCAGGATGACGTTGGGGTCGCAGGAGTGATTAAGCGCGGAAAGCTTTCCCACCTCGGTGTGCAAGTGGCGATCCATCTGAACAGTAAAGCGGTTGGGCTTGTCGAATATCTTCTCGCTGGGGATGGAGTAGATCACCTCGCCGGGGAGGAAATCCTGGCGCGAGACAAGGCTTCTAAATTTATTGTCGGTTCTAATGCTTATAACATCGGTTGTCATACCAATCTCCTTTCATTTATCCTGATTAGTATAGCAACCAATACAAATAATGCAAGGTGATTAGCTTAATAATTATGATTCTTTAAGGTTGAAGGATGATCAAAATAATGCCAGCTGCCGGTTGGGCCGGCTGACCATCCATAAGAATATAGGGCGCCGCGCGTTCGGCAACAATGCCCAGTTTCTTCAACGCGGCGAGGTCGCGCAGCTTTCCGTGGCGCCGGGAATTGACGATGGCTTCGGCTCCACGCGGACCGATGCCGGGGATGCGCAGCAATTCCTTTTTTTCGGCGCGATTGAGCTCGAGAGGGTGCTCGCTCAAATTCAATTCTGCCCAGGCAAGCTTTGGATCGTGATTAAGTGGCAGGTTGCCATCCTGCGCGAACGGCAGGTCTTCCAGCACGAAGCCATAATCGCGCAGGAGGAAGGAGGCTTGATAAAGTCGGTGTTCACGCAGGGGATCTACCGCGGCCTTGTTCTCCATCGGTGTATCGCGGATGGGTGTGAATGCTGAATAATAGGCTCGCTTGAGGCGAACATTCTTCATCAGCCATTCCGTTGTGGTCAGCAGCTCGACGTCAGCTTCATCTGCGCCGCCGGCGACGAACTGCGTGACGGTAGAAGGCCATTTTCCATTCCAACCTTTGTAGGTCGGTTGAGTGCGGCGAATCTCCTCGATCCAACGCAATCGCAGAAGCAGTTCCTCCATGAAGTTTTTTCCTGGTGCCAGCCGGGCCAGGCGCTCTGTATTGGGGGCCTCCAGGTTTACAGAGAGCCGGTCAGCAAGTTGCATGGCTCGCTCCACTTGGGCTTTCTCCGCGCCGGGCATGACCTTGAGATGGATGTAGCCGCGAAAACCGAGTTTATGACGTAAGATGTCCGCTGTATCCAGCAGCTTGTCCTGCGTGCGGATACCGCCGCCCGCTATGCCCGAAGAGAGAAAAATTCCCTCGGCTGCACCGGACTGGGTTAGTTTGCCGAACAACCCGGCGAATTCCTCCGGTTTAAAGGTGGCTCGCCGGAAATCCCTGCCCGCACGGAAGGGACAATAAAAGCAATCCCGTTCGCAAGCTGAGGTGAGCAGCGTTTTGAGCAGCTTGATCTGTTTACCGCCTGGCATCTGTGCCGGATGGATAAAGACCTGATCTTTTTCCTTAGGAGTATAACAATCAGGAGTATTCCCGCGCCGTTCACCGTCCGGCTCAAAGCTCATCTGGGAGGAGAGGAATTTCAAACGATCTATCGGTTCCATCAGGACCTCATCAAAATACTAAAGACGGGATCAAATTCAGGGAGGCATGGTTTCATTGACGCCTCAAGGTAGTCCTGAGGACATTATAGAACTTATGTTCTGATAAGTCAAGTTTTCTGTTTTATTCTGGGGATGGGTTGTCTTTTAGAAGCGGAAGGGAAAGCTCAAACTGGCTGCCTTCGCCTTCCCGGCTCTCTACCTCGATTTGACCGTCATGCAAATTGGCAATTCCCTGGACGATGGCCAATCCGAGGCCGCTGCTGGTGGGGAAGGGGTCTTCTTGTGAATCCACCCGGGATTGCGTTCGAGCCTTGTCGACACGGTAGAAACGATCGAAGAGGTGTGATAAATGTTCAGAAGGGATCCCCGGGCCGCTGTCGGTGACGCGCGCCCAGGCTAGTGACCGGATCGCGTCAACACCAGTCTGAACGAGAACCCGGCGCTCTGTGTCCTTCGGATTCCCTGCTGTGTACTTGATGGCATTCTCGATCAGGTTATTCAGCAGACGGACGAGAGCCTGGTGATCCCCGAGGACACGCGCCTCCGGCAGATCGCCTGCGCGGAGTTGTACTCCGAGGCGGGAGGCGAGAGGTTCCAGTCGCTCCACTGCTTCCAGTGCCAGGTCGCTGAGATCCACCGGCTCCCGGTGGATGGGCTCTCTGCCGGCGTCCATGCGCGCCAATGTCAGCAGATCATTGACCAGGCGGCTCATGTTTTCGTTTTCCGAGCGGATGATCTCCAACGCGCGTTGGTATTCCGTTCGGTTGCGGGGTGCGGCCAGCGCGCGCGATGCCTCCAGGTTAACGATCGTCAAAGGCGTGCGCAGCTCATGGCTGGCGTCGGCTGTGAACTGGCGCTGTCGGGCAAAGGCGGTCTCCAACCGTGCCAGCATGGAATCAAAGGTATCTGCCAGCTGGCCGATTTCATCCTTGCGCCTGAGATTGAACCGTGCACTCAGGTCGGTCTCGCTGATGCTGCGCGCGCGCGAGGTGATCGTTTGCACCGGTCGCATGGCCCGGTCCGCCAGCCAGAAGCCGCCGGCAAAAGCGAGGAGAAGCATCAGGCCTGTGAGAACGAGCAGCGTAACCAGTAAGTTTTTGAGCGCCCCGGTGGGATCGATAGGGGTTCCAATAACAATAAATCCTGCCAGCCCGCGGTTCGCAGCAACCACGGGTGTGATCAAAAAAGCATACAGGTCAATACTCCGGGGGCGGAAGTAGGTCTTGTATTCCACAGCATGTTGGCTAGGGTCCACTTCGACATGGGATAGGTTCAAGAGAGGCGGTTGAGTCAGGGGACCAGAAATATATGCCGGGGAACCGTCAGCGTTGAGCAGCGCCAGAACATCGACTTGCTCGAGCAGGGCTCCTTCTCCGCTCCCGTTGCTGGAGCGCAGCGCATCGGGGTTTGTGAAAGCCAGGGCACCCGAACGGATAAACCGCTCGACGCCTTCATATTTCGCTTCGAGCCGGTTGACACTTTCTGCCCTCAACTCCCGGACGCGGGCGTAGAGCAGGAGCGCGCCGAAGCTGACCAGGACAATGGATAAGATCAGGACAAACCACAATACCAGCCGGAATCGAATGCTGTGGACCAGGGTATCGAGGCGGGAAAAGAACCGGCGGAAAACAGACATTCCGCCTCAGCCTGGACGTCGCAGGCGGTAACCCGCGCCGCGCACGGTCTCGATCAGTTTGACTTCATAGGGATCATCGATCTTGCCCCGCAGCCGGCGGATATATACATCGATCACATTGGACGCAACCGCGGAGTCGTAATTCCACAACTGATTCTCGGCCATCTGACGGGTGATGAGCCGGTTTGGATTGCGCATCAGGTATTCCAACAGTGCGTACTCGCGCGAGGTCAGCTCGATGGGGTGGCCACCACGGTGCACAAAGTGAGTAGCCGGGTCCAGTTCCAGGTCACTAATGATGATCAGGCCGCTCTTGTCACCGGATTCGCGGCGTAACAACGAGCGCAGGCGGGCGCGCAGCTCGTCCATCTCAAAAGGCTTGACCAGGTAATCATCTGCGCCGCTGTCCAGACCTTGAACACGGTCATCCAGCGCATCCCGGGCGGTGAGCATCAGGATAGGGGTTTGGATGTGCTTGTTTCGGAGTGAGCGGCAGACCTCAAACCCATTCATCATCGGCAGCATCACATCCAGAATGATCAGGGCGTAAGGCGTCAGTTCGGCCAATTCCTCGCCCTCGCGGCCGTCGTAGGCTACGTCCACCGCGTAGCCATCATCGGTCAGGCTAAGGCGCAAGGTGTCGCTGAGTCTGCGGTTGTCTTCGACCAGGAGTATTCTCACTCTATCCTCCAGAGGTTATTGTAGCACTGGAAAATGACCCTTGGATGAAAGCTATTTTGGCTGCGCAGGTTCGGATTTTGTCATGTCGCTGTCATTCTGACCCGCTATACTGCGGATAATAACCTGAGGTAACGGATGAGATTCCTATGAAAAAACAATATTCTGCGTTACTGGCTGCCTTTCTGATCACGGCCTGCATGGGGCTTGGGATGCTGCTGTTCAGCGGGAGTGCACTGCTCAACAGGCATGGCGCTCCCGTAGCCAACTCGGCCGCGGAGGCCACTGCCACTGCACAGGCCAGCTCCGCAGAGCAGGCGCAAATCCAGCAGCTTCAAGACCTTGTGAACCAATATCAGGCGCGCGAAGCTCAATATCAGCAGGAATTGCAGACCGCGGGGAATAACCTGCAGCAGGCCAATGCGCAGCTCCAGCAGTACCAGATGCTCCTGATGGCGCTTCAGAACCGCGGTATTCTGTCCATCAGCCCGGACGGCAGCATTTCCATATCCAGATAATAAGGTGAAACCATGAAACTTCAAAAATTATTGATGCGGATTTGGCTGCTCTTGACCAGCGCCGCCCTGTTTGCCGGTACATGGATCGCCCTGGCGCATTCGCCCAAGCCTGTGGCAGCCAAAACGGCGGATGTTCCCGCCATGCCCAGCCTTCCACCCATCCCGTCCATCCAGGATCTTAGTCTTGGCCAGCAGTTCGACCCTGGCCCATCCATAGTGCAGCGGCCAATGACGCGCTTGCGCACTCGGGGATCATAGATGTTCGATGAATCGTTCCGCGCCATGAATACGGAGATCGTCCTGCTTGCCGAAGGGAATGAGCAGGCGGTCCGCCAGGGCTTTCTCGAAGTCCGGGATTTTATCGAGGCAAGCGAGCGACGCTTTACGCGCTTTTCCGAGGACAGCGAGCTTTCCTCCTTGAATCGCTCTGCGGGAAAGCATTTTCTGTCGTCAGAGGATTTTTTCTCGGTGATGGAAGAGGCACGGGATTGTTACCGCCGTACGCACGGGTTGTTTGACCCCTCGATCCTTCCGCAGTTGAAAAATGCCGGTTATACGCGCAGCATGGACGAACTTCGCATCCACGGGGCAGGGGAGGGCGGTCCCATTCCAGCGCACAGGCATGGCTTTGATACAGTCGGAATGGATCCTTCTGGGCGCATGATCACCTTGCCGGAAGGCATGCAGATCGATCTGGGCGGCATCGCCAAGGGTTGGATCGCAGAAAGGGCTACTGGTATCCTCAAAAAATTTTCGACAGCCTGTGCGGTGAACGCCGGCGGCGACATGTTCATGAATGGCTATCCCGAAGATCAAGATTATTGGGAGGTAAGCCTGGAAGATCCGCGCGATATCACCTGCGACCTGGCGCTGCTGCGTGTGCAGGAAGGGGCAGTGGCCACCTCCTCGATTACGCGTCGCACATGGAAACAGGGCGGTGTGAATCGACATCATTTGATAGACCCGCGCACGGGTGAGCCTGCGGTCACTCCCTGGCTGAGCGTAACGGTGATGGCTCCGCATGCTGCCGAAGCGGAGACATTTGCCAAGGCGTTCCTCATGGCGGACGAGCAAGAGGCAGCGGCACTCAGCCGGGAGAACCCCGGCATCACTGCGTTAGGCGCCGATCAGCAGGGGAAGTTGGTTCTTTTAAGTGGAATCATGGAGGGTTACCATGTCTCTTAGCAATCTTTTTTCAGGATTATTCGCAATCAACAGCCTGCAATTTTGGTGGTATCTCACCCGCGCAGCAGGCCTGATGGGATATTTCCTCTTATGGCTTTCCACCGCCTGGGGCCTGGCGGTCAGCAGCAAGATATTGGACTCATTCCTCGAGCGTACGTTCACCTATGATTTCCACGAGTGGCTCTCGCTGCTTGGTCTGGCCTTCATCGCCGTGCATGTGGTGGTGCTGATGGCTGATAAGTATCTGCCTTATTCGCTCTGGCAGGTGCTTATCCCGTTCCTTTCGCCTTATCGGCCCCTGTGGGTGGGCATTGGGGTGATTTCACTCTATCTGTCGTTGATTGTTACGGTCACGTTCTACCTTCGACGGCAGATCGGCATGGGTGCGTTTCGTAAAATTCACTATCTGAGCCTTTTCGGCTACATTGGTGCGACTTTGCATGGATTTTATGCCGGGACCGATTCGGCCCTGCCGATCGCGGCTTGGCTGTATAAAGGCACTTTCCTTGCGACGCTGTTTCTCATTGCATATTGGCTGGTAATGCTGAGCTTGCGCAGGCGGGAAGAACAGCAGTTGAAGATGGCAAAAGCGCGACAGGCGGTCCGCCAGCGTCAGCGCGGCCAGGCACGCGAGGGTCGTGGTTCATACTAAAAAAGTCATTGCGAAAAGTATTAGCTGAGCGGATATTGATCTGCTCAGCTAATATGATATTGGAAGGCTTCTCATCTCCATATGCTCTCGTAAGGATGCTCGCCTGTCAGGCCGCGGCCTTCGGCGAAGCGGGTAGGGGAGAAGGGGGTGATATCCACGCTTGACGGTTTCCCGTCCGCGATCCATTCAGCCATGCACAATCCCACAGCTGGCGCAATTTTGAAGCCCGTTCCGCTGAATCCCGTATCCAGCCAGAAGCCCTCCGGACCAATGGGTCCCAGGGCGGGGTGCTGATCGGGAGTAATACCGTCATATCCTCCGTGCGCGCTGTGCAGGTGACGCGGATTCCATTGCCGGGATGCGCTTGCAGATGCGCTCGATGGCGGCCTCCACAAAGCCCTTGCGTGCATGGTCCGCGTCCCCGTCAGGCGACTCGCCAAGCGGGTTGCCATCCTCCAGGCCCACCAGCGTGAGGTCGTCTCCCTCGGGGCGGAAGTACATCGAGTTGGGGAAGTCAATGACGGTGGGATGCGGCTCGTGGAGTTCCGGGGGGCGCTGGACGAACATCACATCGTGCCTCCATGTGCTTAGCGGCAGGTCAAGGCTGGCCATTTCGCAAATGCCTTTTGCCCAGGCACCGGCTGCGTTGACGATCACCGGAGCCGAGAAATCTCCCTTTGAAGTCGTCACGCCTTTTACCTTGCCACCCGAGACGTGAAGCGCTAGCACCTCGCAATCCTGCATGAAGTCCGCGCCCAGCCGGCGCGCCGCATTCATCAGCGCGGCGGTTGTGGAAGCCGGATCGGCGTAGCCCGAATCCGGCTCATAAGCCGCGAGCGCAATGTCCTCGGTCGCAAATGCCGGTGCAAGGCGGCAAACATCCTCCGCACTGACCAGTTGAGTGTTGATCCCAATCCGCAGTTGTGTGCTCACGTTGGCTTTCAGCGCCTCGATCTGGTCCGGGCTGACGAACTGTAAAAAGCCAGTGCGCGTGAATCCGCATTCGCCGCCCACGCGCGCTGCCCAGTCCTTGAACCACCCGAACGAAAGATGCGCCAGCCGCGCCTCGGCTTCCAGATCGTAGTGCATGCGCACCAGCCCGCTGGAGCGGCCTGTGGCTCCGGCGGCGAGGAAGCGCTTTTCGAGCACCACGGGCTTGAGTCCGCGTGCGGCGAGATGGAATGCCAGGCTGGCACCGTGGACTCCGCCGCCAATGATGAGGATATCGTAGGTATTGGTCATGGTGATGAAATCTTAACGCAAACAGGCAAAGAAGCAAAGGGGAAAACAAATCTCAGGAGAGAAACGGGTGGGGTGGGGGAGTAATGGTTCAAGGCCAACGAGTACACGGGTGTCATGAATATTTTTGAGGATTCCGAAGCGCCTTATAGCGCGGAGATAAATTGCTTGAGTCCTGCACCGAGGCCATAAAATTTAAGAGGGGCAGGTGCGTTTTAATCCTTCCCAAAGCATTGGCCTTGACAAATTTCTTTTATTCAATATAATTGGCATTAGTATGAATAAAATAAGGAGTACCCGAGAATGCCTTGCAGGCTTTTTGCAGTCGATCCGTTATGCGCGTAGCTCAAAAACCTTTGATACTTACAAGCAGGCCATGAAGAATTTTGTAGAGAGTGTTGGTGAAGATGCCCCACTTAACTCCGAGACTTATGCTTCGTATTTACAAAGCCTGAAGGATTACTCGCCATCTACCCAGGCAACCTATAAAACAGCGGTTCTTGGGTTATACGCCTATTTTGCCGAGAATGGCGGAGAGGTCAATCTCCTGGCGCTTAAATCAGCTGCGAAGCGTTACATCAAGAAGAAAGGTCGAAGACTACCCCAATTTGATCGCGATGGGATCGAAAAAACGTTAAACTATGCGAAAAACTTAAAAAAAGATATTCCTGAGCTTCGTGATAGAGCTTTCCTGCTTACCCTGGCCGATACCGGATTGCGAATCTCAGAAGCCTGCAGCTTACGGCGCGGCGATCTAGACTGGCAGGAGCATCGCGCCATGGTGATTGGTAAAGGCGACAAGCAAGGCGTTATACGCTTCTCACACCGCTCGATGGAGGCAATTAAGGATTATCTTGCCGCAAGGGCCAAACTCGATGGTGAAACCGGCCGGCCAATTTCCTCCCTGCCCCTCTTTGCCCGCCACGACAAGAAATCGGGGAAACGTGTGCTTAAGATCTCATCAAATGGGATGTGGTATGCGGTCAAAGCGAGAATAAAGGAAGCCGGCGTATCCCCAGAATTGATCAGAGTCCATGATTTCCGACATTATTTTGTCACGATGATCTACCTGGCGACCGGTGATCTAAAGGCTGCTCAAGAACTGGCTCGTCACTCTGATTCCAAGACAACCAGTCTGTACGCACATATAGGCGGAAGAATAGACGAAATCTATGATGGTGTATTCAATAGAAGCCCAGAATGATAAAGCTGTCCTTCGCCCAATTTTTTAATAGTGATTTCGAAGATCTTGGGTATGAACTCTATATAGTTAAAGATGTTGATATGGTAATGTACATTGGAATATCCCGGAATTCAGTCTGGGATCGATGGTTCGGTGGATATGGAAGTCACATGGAAATCCTCTCGGAACAAAGCATTCGCGGAAACAGCACGATTGGAGATGTGATAAAGAGGCGCCTTCCGGACTCATGGAATTGGACTATTGAGTTATGGACAAACCAGGACTGCCGAGAGGCGCTTAGGGAGGAATTGAACGGTCAAAATGCAGTCGACATCCCAATCATTACGCTTGAGGGCTATTTGATCAAGAAATTAAACCCACTATACAATGTTATGCACGCAAATGGACCACACGAAGATCCGATGATGTCTAACCGATTGGATGATGAGTACAAGAAGATATTTGATAAGAAATCAAGATAAGGGGAAAAGTTTCACGCGGAGAACCCATGATAGATACTCCTTCACCCACAATCGCACAAACAGCGATAAAATTCTTGGATAGCGTAAATGTCACCAGGAATGAAAATACGACACGGGCATATTCAAACGGAATGTCCACATTTCTCCGTGTTCTTGAAGCGCATGGAGAGCATGCCGAGACCATTCCTGCTAGCCAATTGAAAGAGGAAGCTGTCGCATGGCTGATGGACTACTTGAAGGACCTTTCTCCCGCCACAGAGAAGCTATACCTGCATATTGTGATGGCTTTTTATGAATACCTGGCAGCAGAGAGATTTGCTTCCGTAAATTTCCCGCGATTGCGGCTTCTCCTTCGGCAGAAGACCCGGCACTCTGTAATACGCCGAATCGAGGTTCCGACAAATGCCATAAATCGCGTATTGGACTTTATGATAGATGATATTAATTTTCCCACAGCAGGCGCTCTTAATAACCTGTATGAGGATCTGCGTTTTTTGAGGGATAGAGCATTCCTACTGACATTAGCGGATACCGGGTTACGTGTTCACGAGGCATGCGAATTAAAGCATGGAGATGTGGATTTGGACGAGGAGCGAGCTGTAATTTTTGAGAACAAACATAAGCAAGAAGTAGTAAGGTTTTCTTCTCGCAGCATTCGGGCCTTGCGCGATTACCTTGCCCTGCGCGCCCCGCTGGATGGCCGCTCCGGAAAACAACTGTCAGCCCTGCCCCTCTTTGCCCGCCACGATAAAGGCGCCGGGAAGAAGATCAAGCCCATTACCACCGCCACCGGGCGGAGCATTGTTCGCGAACGCGTCCGGCAGGCGCTTGGCGCAGAAGCCGAAGGCCATATCACCCCCCACTCTTTCCGCCACTACTTTGTGACCGCTGTCCTCCGCGGCTCAGGCAATCTGAAATTGGCGCAGGCCCTGGCAAGGCATGCCAACATTCAGGTCACGCAGCGCTATGCTCATCTTTCCGATGATGAATTGGACCGCGGCTATCACGAGATCTTTGAAAGCCCGCAGAAAAAAGATTAGCCTCTATTTCGTGACTACAAAGTTGTAGTAGGCCACATACAGGCCCTCGCGCTCTTCCAGTTTCACGAGCAGCGCCGGGTCATAAATGCCATCCGATGTATTAGCCGTCAAATTGGGGAAATATAGCTGGCTGGTGATAAGCGCGCCGTTCGGAGGCTGCACCTTCACGTGAATATGCTCGGTGCGGCCTGGATATTCGCCCGGGATGACCGTTTCGAGGAAGTAGCGTCCCTTGGCATCGGTCACTTGATGTCCGCGCAATGTATATCCCGAGTTGTCATATACCCCGTTGGCGTCCGCTTGCCAGAAATCCAGCCAGGCACCGGGGATGGGCTGGCAGTTCTGGTCAAGGACAAAGCCTGCCACGATCAATTTCTCTCCCGCCATGCCCTCCTCATAAAGGATGCTGCGCTCCGGGGAGCCGGGCGTGTAATACGGCCCCTCGGTCTGCTGAGGAGTGAGCGTAGTGCAATCTGGTGCAGGCAGGGTGAGGAAATTTTCGCTGAACGGGTCCGCAGCTCCGCCTGTGGCAGCAGGAGCAGTTTCCCCCGCAGGCGCGGTCACCGAGGTCTGCTGGGCTGCCAGAGTTGGGGCCAAAGTAGCTGGCTCGAGGGTCGCAGTCGGGAAAGTCAGAGACTGGCCGCCGACGCTGCAAGCCGACAAGATCAGCGCCAGGAATAAGGGGATAAATTTTCGCATACTGCCCTCCGGAAGTTGGTGCCAAATCCTATCATGCCACGATTACAGCAGTCTTAAGATCCCGCTGAGATCGGCTCGATTTGTTGTTCGACTTCCTCTGAGTAAGCCATCATCAACCGGTGCGTACACTCCCCCACCCTTCCGTTGTCAATCGTCATTTCATCAATTGTGACGATTGGAACAATGCCTCGAGAGCTGCTGGTCAGGAATGCTTCCTGAAGTGACTCGATTTGCGAAATCATCAAGGCTTTGTACGTTACGGAAAGCTCCTGCCCCTCTGCAATGCGGATCACCTGCCGGCGTGTCACGCCGTTGAGAACGCCTCGCCGTGCAGTTCCCAACCTGTCCTCCAGAACATAAAAGAAATTGCTGGTGAGGCCTTCTAGGATGCGTCCGTTTTGGACAATAAGCCCTTCATACGCAGAACTTCCTTCCAGTCTATGCCGCTCCGCCTGGCTCTCCTCGATGAACGCTGTGGATTTCAATTCCGGGTGATGGCGATGCGCCTGCGTGGTAAAGACTCCAACACCCCTCCGGTAGATCTCCGGTGAAGGCGTCTTCAGTGGCTCGATGGCCAGATAGACCGTGCCGGGTTCTTTCTCCGTGGCCAGGATCACCCGGACGCGTGCCTCCTGTGCTGAGTAATCCGATAGCAGCATGGCAATGTGGGCGCGTAAAACTGTAGCAATGGCTGTTACCCTGACGCCCAGCCGGGAAGCCGGCCTGTAAAGTCGTTGCAGGTGGGATTTCAAGCCAAGCGCGTAGGTGCGCTCATGAAAAGTGCGGAAAGTGGTATATAAGCCGACTGGAAGCATGCGTGTCACAGCATCCAAGGATGACATATCCTGGAGCATAAGCGGTACCGCTTCTTCCCCATTGAGCAGCCAGAGTTGAACCATGCCATTGATTATAGTCTTGCGCACCGGCTTCCCTGTTCCAATTTCTCGCGAATCCTTGACATATTCTATTGCCGCGGGGTAAACTCGAACTGTTATTAATTCCTGAGAAAGGAGGCGCACTTTATGATTTGCTTTGTGTTCACCAAGATCACTACCAGCCTCGACGTCGCTGGTCGTTTCTATTCGCGAAGTGCGCCTGCCGCCTGCCCAAACTAGGTCTCTCCTTTTCCTGACCTTTACAGCCACGGTGCACAAAGCCTCGTGGCTTTTTTATTGCTCAAACTCAAAAGGTAACCAGAATGACCACTCAGGAACCCGCCCCTCTCACATTTGATTTCCGCACCACCCTGGACAAGAACCGCATGAAAGGCTTGTGGCGGGTCATGTCCGACTACCGGCTGCCCTACCTGGCCGCAACCGTGGCGCTGGCTCTGGCTGCCCTGTCCAAGACCTTTACCTACATGCTGCTGCGCTACTTTGTAGATGATGTCCTTGGGCAGTCCAAATACATTGGCAAAAGCATGACCGAGACATTGCTGGTGATCGGCCTGGGTTTTATCTGCCTTGCGTTCCTGGAAGGCGGTTCCAGTTACCTGTCCGGCCGCCTGGCGGCTTACACAGCCGAGGGCATCACGCGCCGGCTGCGGGATTTCCTCTTCGACCATATCCAGCGGCTAAGCTTCACCTATCACGCCACCACATCCACCGGCGATCTGATCGAGCGCGTGACCTCAGACGTGGATGCCCTGCGGCGCTTCTTCAGTGAACAGGCCATCGGCGTGGGTCGTATCGTACTGCTTTTCACCGTCAATTTTATTGCCCTGCTGAACCTGAATACGAGGCTGGCGCTGGTATCCGTGGTTGTCATCCCGCTCGTGCTGCTGGTTTCTCTGTGGTTCTTCAAGCAATTGACCAAGGCTTATGAGGCCTACCAGGCGCAGGAAGCCGTGCTCTCCACGACCTTGCAAGAGAACCTGACCGGCGTGCGCGTCGTCAAGGCATTTGCCCGCCAGGATTACGAAAAAGGCAAATTCGAAAAGGATAATTGGGGCAAATATCTCAAAGGGAAGACGCTGCTCTTCATGCACTCCATGTTCTGGCCTCTATCGGACATTGTGCTGGGTGCGCAGATGCTCTTTGGATTCGTGTTCGCCTCGATGATGGCGATTCGCGGTGAGATCACGGTAGGGACCTATCTCGCTTATGTGGGGCTTGTCGTCTGGCTGATCTGGCCGATCCGCAATTTGGGTCGCATCATCGTTCAGACTTCCACGGGCATGGTCTCCTACGGTCGCCTGATGGAGATCGTCCGCCAGTTGCGCGAGCCCCTCTTCGATGGCACTCACCAACCGCAGGGATCGGCGCGCGGAGAGATCGTGTTCGAGGATGTCTCCTTCACCTATTCGGATGGCGAGAAGGAGGTCATCAAGAATATCTCCTTCCATGCCATGCCCGGGCAGGCGGTCGCCCTGCTGGGATCCACCGGATCAGGCAAGACCTCTCTGGTCAACCTGCTGCCGCGCTTCCACGAATACACTGGCGGTCGAATCCTGCTGGACGGCGTGGACTTGAAAGAATACTCTCGTTCCTATCTTCGCCAGCAGATCGGCATCGTCGAGCAGGAGCCTTTCCTGTTCAGCCGTTCGATCCGCGAGAATATCACTTACGGCGTGGGCAGGGATGTATCCCAGGATGAGGTCGAGGGCGCCGCGCGCGCGGCTGCTGTTCACGATGTGATCCTGTCCTTCCCGAAGGGTTATGACACCCTGGTCGGCGAGAAAGGCGTGACCCTTTCCGGCGGGCAAAAGCAGCGCGTGACTATTGCGCGTACTCTGTTGAAGAACCCGCGCATTTTGATCCTGGATGATTCCACCTCCTCAGTGGACCTGGAGACAGAAGCCGAGATCCGCGAGGCGCTCAACAGCCTGATGCAGGATCGCACCACCTTTATCATTGCCCACCGCATCCAATCGGTCATGATCGCAGACTGGATCCTGGTGCTGGATAAAGGCGAAGTGATCCAGGCGGGTACTCATGATGAGCTGGTCGTGCAGGAAAATGGCATGTACCGGCGCATCTACGATATCCAGACTCGCATTGATGAGGAACTAAAGCAGGAAATCGCCAGCGCGGGCTGATCCGCACGGAGAATAAGAAATGTCTGAAGAACTTATCGAACTCGAAGAAGAAGAATACACCTCGAATCTGACGGCACCCATATTCCGCCGCATCCTGAGTCTGTTTAAGCCGCATTGGAAATGGCTGATCGGGTTTCTGCTGGCGATTGCTGTTACCTCGGTGCTTGATGCCTACTTCACTTATCTGAACAAGCAGATCATAGACCAGGGCATTACCCTCCGGGACCCGGAGCGGGTGCGGCAGATCGCGACGATCTACGGCTCCTTCATCCTGGTGCAGGCCGGTACGGTGTTCACGTTTATTTACCTGGCAGGCGTGCTCGGCGAGCGTATCCAGTATGACCTGCGCAGGATGCTGTTCAACCACCTGCAGGAGCTTTCGCTCTCCTATTATGCCCAGAATGCGGTGGGACGCTTGATCGCGCGCGTCACCTCCGACACGGGGCGCGTCTCTGACCTGTTGACCTGGGGCGTGGTGGATTCCACCTGGGCGGTCATGAACATCACCACCTCCACGATCTTCATGCTCATCATCAACTGGCGGCTGGCGTTGATCGTGTTCGCCATCATCCCGGTCATGATGCTGATCGCCTTCCAGTTCCGCAAGCGGATCCTGGTGCAATTCCGGGAATCCCGCCGCGCCAACTCCAAGATCACCGGCGCTTATAACGAGAACATCCAGGGTGTCCGGGTGGTCAAGGCGCTCGGCCGCGAGGACGAGAATACCCGCGAGTTCGAGGAACTGACCACCCGCATGTACAAGGCTTCGTATCGCGCTGCCTGGCTGTCCGCGCTCTTCCTGCCCACTGTGCAGATCATCGCCGCGGCAGCCCTCGGCTTCATCATCGGCTACGGCGGCCTGCAAACCCAGGCCGGTCTCATGACCATCGGCGGCATTCAAGCCTTTGTCTCCTACTTGACCTTCATGATGTGGCCGGTGCAGGACCTGGCACGCGTGTATGCAGAGATGCAGCACTCCATTGCCTCCGCAGAGCGCATCTTCAAATTGATCGACACCCCTCCGGATGTACATGATCGGGAGGGCGCCATCCCTGCCGAAACACTGCTGGGCGAGATCGAATTCGACCATGTGGATTTCAACTACGAGGACGGCAAGCCGGTGCTTTCCGATTTCTCCCTACATGTTAAGCCCGGTGAGACTATCGCCCTCGTCGGCCCGACTGGCGGCGGGAAGTCCACCATCGTGAACCTCCTCTGCCGTTTTTACGAGCCGAGCCGCGGCGTGATCCGCATCAACGGCCGGGATTATACGGACTACACGCTGGGATCCATTCACAGCCGGATCGGCATTGTGTTGCAAACGCCGCACTTGTTCTCCGGCACTGTCCGGGATAACATTCGCTATGGCCGGCTGGATGCCACCGAAGAGGAGATCGTCGAGGCCGCCCGGCTGGCTGGCGCGCATGATTTCATTGTTACTCTGGAGAAAGGCTATGACCAGAACATCGGTGAAGGCGGCAACCTGCTTTCCGTCGGACAGAAACAGTTGATCAGCCTGGCGCGGGCCGTTCTGGCCCGCCCTGAGTTGTTCATCATGGACGAGGCCACCTCCTCCGTGGACACTCTTACCGAAGCGTTGATCCAGCGCGGAATGGAGGCCTCTGATGAAGGGCCGCACTTCCTTCGTCATTGCGCACCGCCTGAGCACCATCCGCCGCGCGGACCGCATTCTGGTCATCAAGGATGGACGCATCGCCGAGCAGGGCACGCATGCCGAATTGTTGCAGGAGCGCGGCCATTATTACCGCCTGTACACCCAGCAATTCCGGCACCAGTTGGAAGTACAATATGGAGTAGTCGAAGAGGCAGCCAGCACGGATGCATCCGAGGCTGTTGCCGCAGATTGATTCGACCGTTAGAAAACAGGATCCAGTTAGAATATTTACTGGCAAGGAGCACTATGAAGAACGAATACAGGGAGTTTACCGAAGGCATGATCTCCGAGGCCGGAGCGCTGCTTGCGCAGAGGCACCGTGCCAACCGGAAAGAGCAGCCCTTGCTGCCCACGCGCTTCCAGGACCCCCTTATTGCTGCCCAGGCTGTGCGGATTCTCTGGGAAACCAGCCATCGCAGCGGGTTTGCCGCCTACTGCGAGGATAAAATGACTGCATACCTTCTCGGGGAATTTGTGATCCAACCCTGGGGCCGCTGCGGCTATGTTCACCTGCCAGGTTATGCTCTGGCAGAGGATGAAAGCCCTAACACCATCCAGGACCTGTACGCGCTGCTTGGCGAAGGATGGGTCCGAAATGGTTGCTTCAGTCATTCACTGTATGTCTCGACTGCCGACCGGCATATCATTGGAAGCCTTTTCAACATTGGCTTCGGCAAGGAGCGCGTGGATGCACTGCTGGATCTGACCGCCATGTCCATCCCTGAGGTCCCCGTCCCGGAAAACATCTCGGTGCGGCAGGCTGGCGCAGGCGATAATGACAATATGGCCGGCCTCTCAAATGTGATCTTCCGTGCGCTGGCGGAAGCACCTTACTGGCATCCCACGGTCCCGGAGGTCTGGGACGAATTGAGGGAAGGCTGGTCCGAGTTGGCAGATGACAATGAATGGAAGGTCTGGCTGGCATTGGAGAATGGCGAGGCGATCGGTACCGTAGGCTTCCGGCCTGAATGGGAGGAAGACACACAGATGCTGGCTTCGCCGCAGACTGTTTATCTTTCCATTGCCGCCACCAAGCCCGAAGCACGCGGCCGGGGCGTCAGCACATATCTCTCCTGGAAGGGACTGGAACAGGCGCGCGCCGAGGGTTTCCGGGTCTGCTATACCAATTGGATAAGCTCCAACCTGCTGGCTGCCCGCCACTGGCCGCGTTACGGTTTTAAGGATGTGGCCTACCGGCTTACCAAGCAGATCAACCCAATGATCTCATGGACCCGGAGTTGACCTCCCAAATTACAACTAAGCAGGCCCTATTCAGGGCCTGCTTTTTATCTCTTGCGTTTTACTGTCAGGGATTCTTCCGCTGGCGAACTGCCTCGTAAACGATCAATGCGGTCGCGATCGAGACGTTGAGGGAATTAACCCTGCCAGACATGGGGATAAGGACCTTCTGTTCGGCGTTGGAGAGCCAGAAGTCCGTCAGACCTTCATCCTCAGTGCCCACTGCGATTGCTAACGGCTTTGTCAAGTCCACTTGCGTATATGGCATGGTTGCCGAAGGGGTAGCGGCTAATATCTCGATTTTTCTGGAGCGAAGCCAGTCGAGCGCCGCCGTATTTCCAACTTCCACAGCCGGGACGGTGAAAATTGCACCGCGGCTGGCACGCACTACATTGGGATTCCACAGGTCCGCGCGCGGATCGCTGAGCAGCAGCGCATCCACACTGGCAGCATCGGCAGTTCGCAGGATGGCCCCCAGGTTGCCCGGTTTTTCCACCGATTCTGCGATGATCACCAGGGGGGACGCGGAAAGTTGTATATCTTCCAACGACCGCTCCGGGATGGGGAAGATTCCCAGCCAGCCGTCGGGGTTTTCTCGATAAGAGATCTTCTCGAAGACGATCCGGCTGACCGTCAATGGCCTGGATATCAATCCCTCTAGAAGCCGTGTAGTGAGTTCCGGCGCCATTAATACTGCTTCCGGCACCATTCCGGAGGCGAGTGCCAGGTTGAGTTCGTCCCAGCCTTCGACCAGCATCAAACGGTCCCGCACGCGCTGGCGTTTGTTTTCCCGCAGTTTGACGATCTGCTTGATACGCGGATTCTGGGCGCTGGAGATATCGTAGTTCATCGGATCAGGAGGCATGCTGCCCTGTGGTTTCCGCCAACTTCCACATCCGGCGGGTCAATGTTCCGGCATTCTTCCACGGCCACCGGGCAGCGTGGGTGGAACCTGCAGCCGGTCGGGAGGTTGATCGGGTTCGGTGTCTCACCCTGCAGGATCACATGCTCCCGGCGCTGCCGCGGATTGGGCACAGGGATCACGGAGATCAGCGCACGCGTATAGGGATGGCGGGGATTGGAAAGCACCTCCCGGGCCGGGCCGTATTCCACGATCCTCCCCAGGTACATGACCGCGATCTGGTCGGCAAAATATGCCACCGTGCTGAGGTCGTGAGTGATGAAAAGGATGCTCACCCCACGTTTCCTCTGCAGCTCGCGCAGCAGGTTAAGGATTTCCGCCCGGATCGATACATCCAGCATCGAGACCGGTTCATCGGCGATCAGGAGCCGGGGCTCCAGCACCATGGCCGCCGCGATCACCACGCGCTGTCTCTGTCCGCCTGAAAGTTCATGGGGATAGCGCAGCAAATAATCTTCTGCGGGACGCAATCCGGCATCTTCCAAAGCCGTTTTCACGCGCTCGGCCCGCTCTTCGCGGCCGCGGGCGATCCCGTGGACTGTAAGAGGCTCAGCGACAATTTCAGCGATCGAGGCGCGCGGGTTCAGCGATTCGTACGGGTCCTGGAAGATCATCTGGGCCTGGCGGCGGAGTTCCATAAGAGATATCTGCTCAGCGGATGAAGACCCTCCCTGGCGTGCAATGACCCGTCCCTCGAACAGGATTTTCCCAGAAGTGCTGCGTTCCAGGCCGATGATCGTACGTGCGATGGTGGTCTTCCCGCAGCCGGATTCCCCGACCACAGCCAGCACCTCCCCCTGTTTCAATGAGAAGGAAACTCCGTCCACCGCTCGGACAAATTCCTGCGGTTTGCGCTGCAAAACCGCGGATACAGGCCGCGTGATTGGAAACCAGGTCTTCAGATCCCGGGCTTCGAGGATGGAGCCCGGCATCATGCTCGTTCAGCCTTTGTACAGAGATGGCAGGCCGCGAAGTGCCCTGGCGCGATTTCCAGAATGGGCGGGGATTCGATCGGGCAAATTTCGATCATTTCTTCACAGCGCGGGTGAAACCGGCAGCCTGTGGGCAGGTCGGTCAGGCGCGGTGGAGTTCCCGGGATGGAGGCCAGGCTGTCAGCTGGCCGGTTGAGGTCGGGGAAGGATGCCAGCAGCCGGCGTGTGTACGGATGCTGAGGGCGATTGTAGATTGCATCCGCCGAACCATACTCGGCCACCTTCCCGCCGTACATCACCACCACCGAATCACAGGTCTCAGCCACCACCCCCAGATCATGCGTGACCAGCACGATTGCCAGCCCCAGTGCCTTCTGAATTTCACGGAGCAAAGCCAGCACCTGAGCCTGGATCATCACATCCAGCGCGGTGGTCGGCTCATCGGCAAAGAGCAGATCGGGTGCGCAGGCCAGCGACATGGCGATCATGGCCCGCTGGCGCATGCCGCCGGAATACTGATGCGGATATTGGTCCCGCCGTGAATGCGGAATCCCAACCAGCTCCAGCAGTTCGTCCACGCGCTGATCGGCTTGTTCTCCATCCATCATGTCATGCAGGATCATGGCCTCGCGGATCTGGTCGCCCACCTTCATCACCGGGTTCAGCGCATTCATCGCGCCCTGGAAAATGATCGCCATTTCCTTCCAGCGATAGGCGCGCATCTGGCGCTCTGAAATTCCCAGAAGGTCGGTTCCCTTGAAAAGGACCTTTCCTGCCGTGATGCGTCCGGTGGCGGGCAGCAGGCGCATCACGGACATCAGCGTGGTTGTTTTTCCGCAGCCTGATTCCCCCACCAGCCCAACTGTTTGACCTGGCATGACGTCGAAGGAAACATCTTCCAGCGCACGCGCCGGCGGCAGGGATGGCGATACGAATTCGGTGGTCAAATGGCGCACCGAAAGCAGGGGGGCTTCCGTCATTCAGCCCCCTGCCCTGCTATGGCGATCATATTCTCTTCCCCCTCCAGATGGTGGGCCGTCAAGCGCGGGTTGAGCATCTCCTCCAGTACATTGCCCAGCAGGACACAGCCCAGCGTCACCCAGACGATGGCCAGCCCCGGAGGCAGGTAGAACCACCAGGCTCCGTTGGTGATCGCGCTGCGGTCAAAGGCAAAGTTCAACATGGTGCCCCAGGAAGGCTTGGTGGGATCGCCCAACCCGAGGAATGCCAGCCCGGATTCGACCAGGATGGCGGTGGAGAGGACCAGCACCGTGTTGGCAACGATCAGCGGCATGATCTGCGGCAGGATGTGCTTGCGGATGATATGTGCATGCCCGGCGCCGATGGCGCGCGCTCGTGCGACGAACTGGCGCTCCTTGATGGTCAGCACCTGCGAACGGATCAACCGCGCGGTACTGGTCCAGTACAGCAGTCCGATCACCAGGATCAACACCAGCAAGGGCGAAATGTGCAGGTCCATCTGGCGCAGCGTGGCGACCAGGATCAACATCAATGGCAGGTCGGGAATGACCAGCAGCACATCGGTGATGCGCATCAGGAGGTTGTCGATCCCGCCGCCAAAGTAGCCCGCCAGGATGCCGAACAGGCTGCCGACGAACATGGCGATGACTCCGGCCAGGAAGCCCACGGTGAGCGAAATCCGCGCCCCGTACATGAGCAGCGACCACACATCATGCCCGGCATCATCGGTGCCGAGCGGTCCATGCACGGAAGGCGGTGCGAATGTCAGGCCGCGCCCGTTTTCATCCCGGATCACTTCAGTGGGAGCATAGGGTGCTATCAGCGGGGCAAACAGTGCGACCAGGATGGCGCTGAACACCAGGAAGCCGCCCAGCAGCCCCAGCCGGTTACGCCGGAATGTTTTCCAGAAAGCAAGGAGATTGCGTCGCAGCAGGAACCAACGATCATCCATCCTAGTTCGCCTTCACCCGGGGGTCCAGCACTACATACAGACCATCCGCGATCATATTTGCGACAATCACGCTGACCGCCAGCAGCAGGAAGGCTCCCTGCAACAAGCGGATAGTCCTGCTTGGTCAGCGCGGTCTGAAAGAGCTTGCCCAGGCCGTCGTAGGAGAAGACCGTCTCGATGTAGATTGCTCCTGAGACAGTGAAACCGAGGTTGAGCGCGATCAATGTCACGATTGGCAGCATGGCGTTCTTGAGCGCATGCCTCCGCAGCACCTGCCAGTGGCTCATCCCTTTGGCTTTGGCAGTAAGGATGTAATCCTCTCCCAGGACCTCCAGGATCGAGGACCGCATGATCAGCATGTACTCGCCGAGATAGAGGATGGTGAGCGTAAGAGTCGGCAGAATCAGATGTTTACCCAGATCTGGCAGAACCGTATAGAGCGGTTTGCCGGTATTGGCCGGGCTGACGATACCTCCTGTGGGCAGGCCGAACCAGCTGCTGCCTGCCGCCAGCAGGATGATTCCCAGCCAGAAAGTGGGGATGGCCCAGGCGATCAGGGAAAAGGTCAGTGCCCCCACGTCAATGGCCGTCTTGCGCTTCCAGCCTGCCAGCAGCCCCAGGATCACCCCAAAGATGATCGCCAGCACTTGCCCCAGGCCGATCAACAAAACCGTGTTCCACAGCTTGGAGAGCAGCACTTCGCTCACCGGCCGGCGCAGAGACCAGGAAACTCCCAGATTGCCTCGCGCCCATTGCCCGAGAGTATCGAGGAATTGGTCGGGGAAGATGGGCTTGTCCAGTCCGAACTGCACGCGCAGCGCATCCTGCGTCTCCGCTGAGATGCGGATGTTGCGCCCGATCACCGCTCGTACGGGATCGCCCGGCAGCACCCGGAACAGCAGGAAGTTGATGACCAGCACGATCAGGATGGTCAGTAGGGAAAAGCCCAGCTTACGGAGAAGGTAATCCCGGCGGTTCATTGATCATTGAGTTGAGGGGCTGTCGAATCAGAACAGCCCCTCAACTATATATTGATTCTATTTCACAGGTTCGACTTGCTGCAGCGAGATGCCTGCTTCTATGCCGATGGGCGAGACAAGGAATCCTTTGAACCGGTCTGAGCGATAGGCCTGCATCATCTTCTCGTAATATAGGACGATGTACGGGCGGTCGTTGAAGATCATTTCCTGCATCTTCCAGACGATCTGCTGGCGCGCCGCTTTGTCCACCACCTGCTGCTGTTCGAGATAGAGCTTGTCGTACTCGGGGTTGTGGTATCCGCTGTCGCTCCAGCCGCCATCCACGAACTGGTCGGTGGTCATAATGCTCAGGATGAAGTCGGGGTCTGGATCCGGGCCCCAGCCCCAGATGACCAGGTCGTAGTCTCCGGCAGGCGTGGTCGCTGCGATCAGGCTGTCCGAATCGACTGCCTCGGGGTTGGCCTTCATCCCGGCTTCCGAGAACCAGCCGGCCATCATGTCAGCAATGCGGGGGTAGGAGGAATTATCGGCCGGGAATTGCAGGCGGAACTCAAGCCGCAGGTCGCCCTTGGCCCGTACGCCATCTGTGCCCTTCACATAACCGGCTTCCTCCAGAATGCGGCCTGCCTCCGCCGTGTCGAAAGGCACATCTTTGATGTTGGGGCTGTGCCAGAAGCCGCCGCCCAGCGTGGGCGGAACGATCGAATCGCCCACCGACGCCAGTCCTTGCAGGACGATATCCACGATATCTTGCTTGTTGATGGAGAGTGCGATCGCCTGACGCACCACCGGATCTGCCAGGGCAGGGTTTCCGGTGGGCTTGGGGTCATGATTGGGGTCCACCGAGTTGATGATCAACTCGTTGAAATAACGACCATCAATGGCAGTCGCCGTCACATTCTCCATGCCTTTGACTGTCTCGAAGGAGGTGGCAGGGACTTCATTGATAATGTCGATGTCGCCAACCTTGAGCGCCTGGATCATCGCATCCGTGTTATCGAAGGTCTGGAAGATGATTTGATCGATCTTCGGAGCGCCGTCGAAGTAGTCCTGGTTGGCATCCAGGATCAGAACGCCGGTATCCTTGTCAAAGGTCTTCACTTTGAACGGCCCGGTACCGATTGGGCTGAAATTCGTGAAGTTCTGCAGGTCTGTTGCGTTGGTGAATTTTTCAAAGTCCGGTGGGTAGACCGCATACAGGAATGACATCCGGTACTCCATATTGGCAATCGGGTATTCGGTGACAACCTTGACGGTCTTTGGGTCCGGTGCGGTCACTTCACTGAAGCCGCCAACGTAACCTGAAAGCGCGGCCCAGCCATCCGGTTCGGCCATGACGGCATTGATCGCCCAGGCCACCTGATCGGCAGTGAGAGCCTCCCCATTGTGCCACTTGATGCCGTCCTTCAGGTTGAAAGTCCAGGTCAGGCCGTCATCCGAGACCGTCCAGTCCTTGGCCAGTCCGCCAATATAGGAACCATCGGTCGATTCGGTGGTGAGCGGGGTATAGATCAAATCAAATATTGTGTAGGACTCGGTGAGGAAAGCATATGCCGGATTGAGAGTATCCGGCTTGCCCAGCCAGCCAAAATGCATCACTGCCGGTTCCACCGTCGGCACTGCAGTAGCCGGGGCCGTGGCGGGTGCGCCGCAGGCCGAAAAGACCAGCGCGGCCAGGATCAGCACAAAGAACAGTTTTTGCTTCATGACATTCTCCTCCAGGATCGGTTGAAAGCCAAAACAAAACCGCGTCCGGTGCGGATGGGACCGCCCGGGCGCAGTTCGCTCAGCAGGTGTTCGGAATGCGTTTAAAGTCTGTTTTAGATCTGTTCAAAAGGGGTTCCTGTTTAAAATTGTACTGGATTTTATGATTTAGGAAAAGAGTATATACTGATGGGAGAGTCAGTCTGAAGAGCGAGGACCTGATGGAAAAGATCATCCACTTGGTTGAGAAATACGAAAGGAATGGTTGGCCCTCCATTGCCCGGCCTGATATAAAGCCGCCGGATGGGTGGAGCATTTCTCTGGCGACCTCGATCGAGCGCATCCGCAATCACAGCCTGTCACCGGACGGACAGACTATTGCATTTATTAAGGATTCAGAATCTCTATCGGATATTTACCTGCTGCCGCGCGAGGGCGGCTGGCCTTCCAGGATCAGCACGGAGCGCGGTTTGGTGGCTTATTGGGATGATGAAATTCCGCAGTGGTCGCCGGACTCTCGTTGGATCGCCTTCACGATGAAGAAACGCGTCCATATTGTGGCCAGGGAAGGTGGTATTCCTAAGGATATTCTGGATTTCCTGCCCTCCACCTTTACTCCCCGATGGATGCCTGATTCGCACGGGTTGTTGATCGGCGTGGAACGCGGGGACGCAGACCAGATCCTGCTTAGCGACCTGAAATGGCACCTGGCCGCGCGGCCTGACCACCGATTCTGAAAGGTGATCATTGGGATCCCCAACCCTCGCCGGATGGAAAATCTGTGTGCTTTTGTGTATCGTCCTTTTGATGATCTTAAACCGGCTGGATATCTGCTCTGATCGATCGTATCCAATGGCGAAACTCTGCCATGGTGCGCGGCTTCCCCAAAGTCCGGATGTGGATGCCGCGCTGGTCTCCCAACGGAGAGTGGCTGGCATTTATTTCCCAGGAAGCCGGTCATGACCATCTATGGATGGTCCGGCCGGATGGGTCTGAGGCGCGCCAGGTTACGCAGGAACCATTGGATATCTCCGATATTGACTGGGCTCCCGATGGCAGTTCGATCGCGGCCACTCTCAACCGTGATTCATCCTTTGAACTGGTTTTGATCGATCCTTCGAGCGGGGAAGTGACGGGTCTTCATACCGAAACCGGTTTTCATCAGAGACCTCGCTGGACCCCGGATGGGAAGGTGATTACCTTCGAGTTTGAGTCTCCCGTCCAGACCGCTGATATTTTCAGCCTGGATATGGAAACACCGGCAAGTTCGCCAGCTGACGTTTTCCCAGCCGCTTGCTCTTCCGGCGAAAAAGATGGTGATGCCTGTTCGTGTGACCTATAAAAGTTTCGATGGCAGGCAGATCCCTGCCCTTATGTTTAAACCGGAAAAACCCAATGGAGCCGCAGTGCTGCACCCTCATGGAGGTCCTTCATCGCTGTATGCGATGGATTTCGATATCTTGGCGCAGTACCTGGTGGCAAAAGGCTACACCTTTCTCGCGCCAAATTATCGCGGCTCGACCGGTTATGGAGTGGAGTTTGAGCATTTGAACTACGGAGATTGGGGGCTTGGCGACACGCAGGATTGTCTATTCGGCGCGAAATATCTTCGGACCCTGGATTGGATCGATCCGGCCCGCCTTGCGATCATGGGCGGCAGTTATGGAGGCTATTTGGCGATCAGTTGTTTGGCGCGTGATCCTGAATACCTGTTCGCCTGTGGTATTGCCAAATATGGTGATTCGAATCTGGTCAGCTCCTGGGCACAGTGCTGCCGGGAACTGCGGCTTTACACCGAGGTATTTCTCGGGCATCCTGCTAAGAACCGGCCTGTCTATCAAGCCGGCTCCCCCATTACTGATGCGTCCAACGTCCAAAAACCGATGCTGATCCTGCACGGGCTTCTCGATGATGTTGTTCCACCGGAGGCTTCTGAAGAATGGGTCGCAGCGCTGAAGCGGGAGGGAAAGACGTATGAATACAAAACTTACGATGATGAGCCGCATGGCTTTCTTCGGCGCGACAACCAACTGGATGTGTTCGAGCGGATTGAGCGCTTCCTCGATTGGTATTTGCTTCCGAGATAAGAAATAAATATTATTGTTAGGATTATTGACTACACGAATTCTATCTCTTGAGAGAGGTTGCGATGACGGCAACTGAATTCTTCTCGTATGATCAGTTGACTTGGCCTGAGGTAGCTGCGTTACCTCGTGATATTTCCCTTGTCCTGCCTCTTGGATCAGGATGGAACCTCGCTATGCTCTCGGAGCAGCTGGGAGGGCCAGCGCATGCAGGATTTTTGCCAGCGATACCCTTTGGTTGGCGAGGAAGCGGCTTGGAGGTTTCAGAGGCTCTTTTATCCAGATATGTGAGCAACTTGATCCAAAGCCTTCGCGAGGATGGCTTCACGCGAGTATTTGCCCTTTTCCCGCAAAATTACGACCCGCAATCACTATTGAGCGCTGATGTTCCGGTTATCTTTCAACCTAATTCCAGTCTATTTTCAATGCAGAGCTTTCTACCGCCAGATGCTGAACGAGGCAAAGTCATTCTCATCCCGATCGGTCATACCGAACAGCATGGCTACCATCTGCCCCTCTCTGTTGATACGGTGATTATTGAAGCAATAGCCCGGGAAACTGTAAGTCAAGTGGCTACACGCACGTATGCACTCCCTGTTATGCCCTATGGCGTGAGCACCCATCGATCTTCGTTCGCAGGCACCTTGAACGCGGGAGGCCGGGCATTTGAAGACTTCTGGCTGGCGGTGGTGGATAGCCTGGCAGGACGCGGCTTTGACCGCTTCTATTTCATGAGCGGTCATGGCGGTAATATGTCTTTCCTCGTAAATATCGTTAAATATGCGGGCGAGCGCCACCGGCGTATCTTTTGCGCTACCGCCTTCCTGCATACCTCCGGTCCCATCGGAGCAGCCGCCCTCGAAAAACACCGTACTTCAAAGATCGGGGGCATGGGGCATGCCTGTGAGCTGGAAACCTCCTTTATGCTGCATCTGCGGCCCGATCTCGTCCACATGGAACGCGTCGTGGATGAAACCGATTTTGTGACCACTCCCTCCTATTACATGGATTGGATCGAGGGAGGTTCGCTCATTGCCAACCCTCCCTGGGATGATGACACCCGCACAGGTGCCTACGGCGCGGGCAGTCATGCCACCGCGGAAAAAGGCCGCTTATGGATGGAGGCTGCCGTGGAGGAGAAGATCTGCTCATATTGAAGAGATCCACGAACAGCACGAACGCCGCGAGGAGCGCCGCAGGCAGGGATTCGGCCTTTGGGGAAATTTCTCCCTCCGGTGGGCATTCGGATAAATAACAGGAAGCCGGCAATTAGCCGGCTTCCTGTTTATTCCTCAGGCTCCGGTTCCAGACGCGGGAGTGAATAGCCTCGCGAGGTCCAAATCTCTTCAGCCAGCTTGTGCGGGTCCGAAGAAACACCCTGCTGGCGGAAGTAAGCGCATATCCTTTCGACATCTCGGCTGAAAATTACATACGCATGCTTGTTGATCTTCGGTGACACCACCTGCGGGAAATCTATCAGCACAATCTTCCCGTTCATATACAGGATGTTATAAGCGGACAGATCGCCGTGGATGCGCTCATTAGAAAGCATGATCTCTATATTTCTCAACACGCGGTCAAAAAGCACGCGTGCCTCGGAGCGGCCCAGGCTTACTTCGTTCAGAGCCGGTGCGCAGGCGATCTGCATTCCCGATGAACTCCATCAGGATGGCATTTTTTGCCATGTGATAAGGCTCCGGGACATCTGCGCCTGCTCCGTGCAGGGTCTTCATGGATGTATATTCATAGGCCACCCAGGACTGATGTTCGAGTTCCTGTCCGAAGTTTGTCCTCTTTTTGATGGCATGCAGCATGCCGTCATCTATGATCGCCTTTCCTTCGCCGTCCAGATCTTGCCTGCCCTGGCGGTAGAGCTTGTCATTACGCAGGTTGCGCAGTGATCGCGGCCGGTACACCTTGGCAGCCGCAAAATCCGATTTAACCGCTGCGCCGGCGCGGCACTGATACACCGAGGCTTCCTTCCCCCCTTTCACCCGCCGCAGCACATCCGCAACCCATTGGTGCTCGTAGAAATCGTTAAGCGATTCCAGCAGCCACCACGATTCGAACCTTGCCGCATGATAGGTGAACTGGAAGGTGCTTCGGGAATGATCCTGGGCATCGATGAAGGTCTGCTCTTCCTTTGCCAGTTTCTTGCGGAGTCGTGAAACAGGAGCCGGATTACCCTGGCTGCTAAAAGTGGCGCGGCTGAACTTGTCATTATCGTCTAGTTGTTCGTAATACTCGAAAAGATCCTTGCTCATGGTAACGTAATTCCTCTTGATTTTGAAAGCATGTGAGACTATCGCCCGGGTTGGGAATCAAAAACCGCAGGCTGGCACGCCTGCGGTTCGAGGAATTCTCGAAATGCCTATTTACATCTGTCCGGCAGGAGACGCGCCAATACAAAGAACGAATTGAGCAATGGTTGCATTCATAAATTGACGTGCCTCCTTTCCTTCAAAATATTTAATGTATTTTATTCCGGCGGCACGGAAGTGTCAAGCATCGTTTTTCCGTCTCCGCGCGCGGATCAGTACTGTAAGGTAGAGAGCGATGCCGAAGTTAAAGAAGCTCGCTCCACGTATATCCGGCGCAGACCCAATATTAAGCCCGCTTGGCCATATGAGTGCCGCAAGGTCTGCGAGACGCGGGACAAAAACCTTGTCATAGAGAACGATCGCTGCCGCCCCGAGTATAGCCCCTGGCACATTTCCCGATCCGCCCAGGATCACCATCGTGAGGATCAGCGAGGAGACGTGAAATGACATCAATTCCGGATCAACATACGAGAATGTCCCCGCATATAATGCTCCAGCCAATCCAGCGACTGCTGAGCTGATTACCAGCGCGAGAAGGCGTGTGCGGCCCACATCCACTCCCAGCGATTCCGCCACTCCTTCATCCTCGCTTGAGGCCAGGAAGGCACGCCCTGTTCTGGAATTGAGCAGTCTTTGAGTACCGACCGCTGCCAGCACAACAAACGCCAGCACGATGTAGTATCTCAGGTTCGGGTCCATAAGCCGCCATCCAAGGAAATGCAGCACAGGAAATCCACCAAGTCCCCCTGCCCCTCCAGTCCAGTCTGGCAGATTAATCGCCACCTGCCGGACCAACAGGCCAAGCGTAAGTGTGGCCACTGCAAGAAAATCCCCCCGCAGCCGTTTTGCCAGGAGGCCTTTGATTACGCCCAATAGAGCCGCCGCAAGCGCACCAGCCAGCAGCGCGATCAGTCCATCATATCGGCTCAGCAGCGCACCGGCATAGGCTCCCAGACCAAATCCGGCGGCAAAGCCGAAATCCAGCAATCCAGCCACGCCCAGCGCAAGAGTAAGGCCCAAGGTTAGCAATATGAACACCCCAACAGTTCTCAGCACCACCAGGCCGCTCCAGCCAAAAATTGCTGCGAGCAGAGGAAAAATTGCCAATCCCCCCAGGAGGATCATCGTCCAGAGCCGATTTCGCAGACCGGTCTTAATGGCGGAAAGCGCTACAGCATCTTCTCCGGAGTTCGCGACAAAGAGATTGTCCGCAGCGGTAGCCAGACCTGCGGGCCGTCAACGCCAGCAAGCCCACCAGTAGAGCCAGCAGCAATACCGGAGTCCACTGCGCGCTCAGGTAATAATCGCTGAGCGAGGAAAATATGCCGATCAACAAGCCGCTCAGAAGCGCGCCTACCGGGGAGCCGATCCCTCCCAGCAAAGCTGCCGCAAAGGCCATTAACCCGCTTTGCGCGCCGTGGGCACCGAATGGACGGGAATAATAGAGGGCAAATATGAATGCCGCCGCTCCAGCAAACGCGCCCCCCACAGCAAAAGCACGCCTTATTGTAGCGTCCACATTAACGCCGATCATGCGGGCCATCTGGGTATTTTGCGCCAGCGCTTGAATGGCATAACCCGTGCGCGTCCTGTATAAAAACCAGGCTGCCAGCCCTACAAAAACAAGGGCCAAAATGAGAACGAGCACATCCGTGAAGCGGACGACCAGATTGGGTATTCCCAGCCTCGCCGCCAGGTTGACTTCAGGCAGCAAATTCGGGATTCCATCGGTGGGGACCTCCGGTAGCCCGGGGACGCTGCGATGCTCACCCGGAATCCACGAGCCTTGAAATGTCCGCCAGACCAGCGCCCCCTGGAAAAGGATGAACGAAAGCCCAAGCGTCGCGATCAACGGAGCAAGGCGCGAGGAACCACGGAAGGGCTTGAAACCAAATTGGTTCACACCCATGCTCAGCAAGGCAGCCAGCAGGATGGCAGCCAGTAAAACCAGGATCAGTGCGACTGCAAGCCGGGTTGCAGGCCAATTCTGGTTGATCCCCGCCGCGTTGATGATGGAGGTTACCAGTGCAGTGGTTAACGCAAAGACATCTCCGTGCGCCAGGTTCAAAATACGGACCGTGCTATAGATGATCGTCACACCGATCGCATTCAAAGCCAGGATCGAGCCGTTCGAAAGGCCGAACACCAGGAGTTGAAGGAAAGTCGCAAAAGGATGCGCGGGTGCAACCGGCCTTCCCGCCTCGGAAGGAGCAGGGGCATTGGACCTGTTGGCTGACCATTCGATTTCGTAATCTCCATTACAGCGCGGCTGACGCGCCAGCCAGTGGATGCTGAGATGGCCAGAGGCTTTTCCCGTCTCCGGAAAGGTGCCGGAAATTCCGAAGTCCCCACCCAGTGAAGCCGAAAGCGTACCGCCTTGAATTTCGGGCTGTTGATCTTCAGCAATTTGGCTGTACTCAATTCCTGTGCAGCTCACCCCATCCGTACCCTCGAAGGAATAGAGCACCCCCGCCAATCTCTCCTCTTTCACAGTCAAGGTGATCAGGAACTTTCTGTTAGCGGCATCTGTCCCCTCCCCTTTCCAAATCCCATCCAGAGGGGAAGCAGGGGTTCCGGTCGCGGCAACAGGCGGAGTTGATAGTCTGGAGGAGCAAGCCGCCAGGAAAAGGATACTGATAAATAATAAAAACCAACGATAAGATCGGCTCATATAAAAACTCGCAAGAATTTCAGGATTGTTTTTTCAAAGTCTTGTCGAAGAAGCGAGCAGACCGCTCCATGAAAGCAAACCAGGCATCCGCAAGGAAGGAATGGCCCTGGCCCTCATAAGCGAAGATCTCCGAATCGGCACCTGCATCCAGCAAGGCTGCTTGAAGTTTTCGAGACCAATCAGGTGGAGTCCCTGCAATGCTTACCCCGTCAGCAGTTCCATAATTGATTTGGATAGGCACTTTGATAAGGTCCAAATGATAAAAGGGTGAGGTTTCTTGAAGCATTTGCGGATCCTTCGCGGCCGCGCGATAGGCCTCCTTGAGCGATTCTGGCAGATCATCGGGAAGGATGTCCGAGGAATTGCATCCGTAATATTTTTCACCCGTGGCAATATCGCCGAAGCAGCCGGGCCCCCAGCGCTGAATGAGATCCTCGTCGTCCGCACTCACGGTTGAGTATAAGACTGCCGCTCGAACGGGCGTATCCACCATCAACACTTTCATGGTGACACCGCCTCCCATGCTGTGTCCCCAGATACCGATGCGATCCGGGTCTGCCTGCGGAATGGAGGGGATGGCTCGGATGAGATTGACCACATCCACGACCAGGCCGGTGTAGAACAGGCTGGGACCGACGTCGGACCGTCCCCAGCTCCTGTAATCCGAAGCGATGGTCAAATAACCGCGGCGGTTCAGGAATTCTGCGGCCCGGTCCGTACCATCCCCTGAGGAAAAGTCGGCGCGGTTAAAGTAACCGTGATTCATGACAATGACCGGAAAAGGCGGCTTCCCCTGCATGGGAATTTGGAGAACCCCGGTGATCGTCAAGCCGTCGCTGGGATAAGCGATACGGTAGCGCCGGTAGTCTTTGGTCTCAGCAACCTGGGAAAGCAGGGAAATATTCCCGCTCTTGAAATCATGTTTTCGCAGGCCTTCAATGGTAAAGGGCCAGATCGCTTCTTCTACCGTTGGCGTGGGGCTGGGGCTGGGAACAGGGGTTGGAGACTGGAATGGCTGGACCACTACTTTCGCGGTGGGCAAAGGCGCGCCCGGGATGACCTTCGCCGGTGCGCAGGAGGTTAGAAATAACAGGATCAGGGTCACAACGGCTGTTGGACGCATCGCCAGATTGTATCAAAAAGGTTCTTAATTAGGCTTGAAATCCGGTTCTATATAACTCGAAATAGATTCCCCTGCGCTCCATCAGTTCCCGCGTGGCGCCCTGTCTCCACGACCTGCCCACCCTCGATCACTACGATCCGGCTGGCATTCGTAATGGTCGAAAGGCGGTGTGCGATCACGAACGCCGTCCGGCCCTTCAGCAGCCGTTCCAACCCGCGTTGAATGACCTGTTCTGTCTGGATATCGATGCTGGATGTCGCCTCGTCCAGGATCAAAATACGGGGATCGGCGATAAGAGCCCGGGCGAAGGAGATAAGTTGTCGCTGCCCAACCGAAAGCAGCGCTCCACCCTCCTGGATCTGGGTCTGGTATCCCTCGCGAAGATTGGCAATGAAGTCATGAGCACCCACGGACGCGGCAGCCGCCTGGATCTCTTCAATTCCCGCCGATAATCGCCCGAAGCGTATGTTTTCCTCCACGCTTCCATTGAACAGGAACGGGTCCTGCAATACCATGCCCATTTGGCTCCGCAGGCTTTCCTGCGTGACATCCCTTAGGTCATGTCCATCCACAAGCACACGGCCTGATGTTGGATCATGGAATCGGGCCAGAAGCTTGATGAAAGTAGTCTTTCCTGCGCCGGTCTCACCCACCAGCGCCACAGTTTCACCAGCCTGTACATGCAGATGGATATCGTTCAGGACCGGGGTGGGATCATCCGAATAATGGAAGGACACATGCTCGAACGTAACATCTCCACGTATGGCAGGCAGGGTCGTCGCATCTGGACGATCCTGTATTTCTACTGGTGTCTCCAGCAGAGTGATGATTCTTTCGCCCCCTGCCATGGTGGATTGCATGGTATCGAAACGGCGGGAGAGATCTCGTATGGGGTCGAAGAAGCGATCGATATACAAGACGAAAGCCACCAGAACTCCAGCCGTGATCTGATCTCCGAGGACTGCGGTTCCGCCGACATAGACGACTAGCGCTGTGGCAAGTGCGCCCAGCAGGTCCACGACCGGAGAGAACATCGCAGCCAGGCGGGCGGCATTCAGGCTGGTCTCGAAATGGTACCGGTTGACCCTATCATGAAAATTTGAATAGTTATATGCCTGGCGGCTGAACGCCTGCACCACGCGCACGCCGTTGATATTTTCGGCCAGGACGGAATTGACCCATGAAATCGCCGCCCGCACCCTTCGATAATTCCGCCGGGCTGCCCGCCGAAATAGCATGGTAGCCAGCGCCATGAGCGGCAGGACTGAAAAGGTCAGCAAAGAAAGCCTCAGGTTGAGAGCCAGCATCGCGGCCAGAATTCCGACGATAGCAAAGACATCGCGCGCGATGGCCATGACAGCCCAGGTGATGAATTCCCGCAGCGTGCCCACGTCATTGATCACCCGGGTAATGACGCGTCCGACACTATAGCGCGAATAGAAACCCAGCGAGAGTTTTTGCAGGTGCTCAAACATCCGCATCCGGACGTCGAAGAGAATATGCTGCCCCACGCGAGACATGATGCGTACGCGGAAATAGTTGGTGATCAGTTGAACCACAGAGATGAAGAAATATATCAATACCGCCGACCGCAATGCGCCGTAGTTCTTCGGCGTGATACCGGTATCGATCGCCACCTTGACAAAATAGGGGCCGGCCACAGAAGTGACAGTGGCAATGACCATTAATAAAAGCGCCAGAAGGCTTTGCTTTTCATAGGGCTTGAGGAAGGGCAGTAATCCGCGCACAACCCGGGGATCGTAAGCCTTATCCAGTTGCTCTTCGGACTGAGCGATGTAAGTGGGAGGGTTAATCGCAGTCATCGTTGAACCGGTCAGCCTTGCTCATCCCGCGCCAGATCGGCCTGCCCGCTGTGCCCGAATTCTGATGGAGACGCGACTTCCTCCGCGGCTTCTGAAAACAGATCATGGTCTACCAGTTGCAGGTCATGGATCTCGCGATACAAACCACCTTGCCTCAATAGATCCTCATGCTTTCCCCTCTCGATGATCCGGCCTCTTTCCATCACCAGGATTAGGTCGGCGCGGCGGACTGTGCTCAGGCGATGCGC
The DNA here is from genome assembly GCA_963809585.1 of uncultured Chloroflexia bacterium. Lineage (GTDB taxonomy): Bacteria > Chloroflexota > Anaerolineae > Anaerolineales > Villigracilaceae > JACPVF01. The sequence goes on from CAWEKL010000009.1 coordinate 316,596, forward strand.
AATAACAAAGGTGGTGCGCCCCTCCATTAAATGGTCAAGCGCGGTCTGGATCAATTTTTCCGTCTGTGTATCCACGCTGGAAGTCGAATCATCCAGGATCAGGATGCGCGGGTCCATGAGCAGCGCACGGGCGATCGCCACCCGCTGACGCTGCCCGCCACTGAGGGTAATACCACGTTCCCCGACCACGGTCTCGTAACCCTGGGGCATTCCCTGTAATGAATTCATGCGCCTGGGCAGCGCGGGATGCCGCGATAACTTCCTCATCCGAGGCTTCCGGCCGGCCATAAGCGATATTGCCTCGGATCGTATCCGAGAAAAGCAAGGATGTTTGAAGCACGATCCCGATCTGCCTTCGCAGGTGAATAAGATCGAGACTGCGCACATCGTGACCATCCACCCGAACTGCCCCACTGCTGACATCATAGAATCGCGGGATCAGATTTACCAGGCTCGTCTTTCCTGAACCAGTAGGGCCAATGAGCGCCACAAGCTGGTTGGGTTCCACTTCCAGGTTTATGTCTGATATGGAAGCCGTTCTCTCATCCGCATATTTCAGGCTCACATTTCGGAATTCTACTTTCCCTCGCAGCGTTCCCGGCTGGAGCGCTCCCTCCGGCGATTTGATCTCGGGTTCCCGGTCCAGTATCTCGAATACCCTCTGAACTCCGGCCACCGTCTCCCCGGCCTGGTTGACCAGGTTGGTCAATTGCTGGGCAGGTTCGCCCAGCATCAGCACATAGGCATTCAGGGCGACGATCGCGCCCACTGTGATTTCACCAGCTATCACCTGCTGGCCGCCGAAGAACAGGATCAGAATCGTGCTGAGCGTGATCAGCCAGCTTGTGGTCGGCATGACGCGCGCCCACTCATCGATCACCTTCACCCAGTGGACGAAGACCTGGGTATTGGCCGTCTTAAACCGTTCGGTTTCATAATCCTCACGGGCAAAGGCTCGCACCACCTGAACACCGGAGACATTCTCCTGCAGGCGGTTTGACACCTCCCCCACCGCATTATCCACGGCAAAGAAAAGCGGGCCGATCTTGGTACCAAATGCGCCCGTCATCAGGATAAGAGGAATGATCGGCAGCAGCGCGATCACCGCCAATGTCGGATTGGAGGAGATCATCAGAATAATGGTCCCCGTTCCCAGCAGGACCAGCCGCACGAAATCCCCAATGCTGCCGCCCGCGAACCGCTCGATGGAACGCACATCTTCAATACAGCGCGAGATCAACTGCCCGCTTTCGGCATGGTCATGATAGGTGAACGGTAAATTTTGGATATGATCATAGATGTGATTTCGAAGATCATACCCAACATGCGCAGCGATCCACTCGGAAAGGTAGCGTTGAACCAGATTGAGCAGTGCCGCGATCAAGCCAATTCCCAGGAGGATGAATGCCGAACGGACCAGATAGGAAATTTGTCCCGGCTTGAGGCCCTGGTCGATGACACCCTGCAAGATACGCGGGACCACCAGGTTGAGAGCGGTCAGCAGGAGCAGGGAAAGCAGGTTTATTAGTGTTTGGGGAAGATACGGCCGGACAAATGCCCAAAGCCGGATGAGAGAAGACATATTCCAAGGATACCATAGCCGCCCATTAAGCTTGTTTCCCTGCCAGGATCACCTGCGGTTTCCACAGTCGCAGTAAGAGGCGTGAGCCCAGGATCAACCCGAACGTCAGGACGGCAATGAGCAGAAGGATAATGCGGGAGAAACCTTCCACCCAGCCCGCTGTCCAGGCAAAATACATGAACGCGGCCAATGCGACTGTTCCGGCGCCTGCCGCCAGACCAAGCCGGAGATAAGGCGATCTGCCCTGATCATAAAAGCGAAACGCCAGCAAAGCCAGGAAATAAAGCACCGGTGCTGTCCTGAATGCGTACAATCGGGCATGTTGGAAGGAGTCTTGCCCGCCGCCCAGCCGCAGAGCAAAACCCGCCCAAACCGCCAGTGCCACAAGCAGAATATCCATCAACATGAGCGGCAGCTTGTTCATATTCAGTCGCAGCCAGTCCCGGGCTGGACGCTCGATCCATACGAATACAGCAACCGACAGTGCGATCATGAAAGGCATATACAGGTAATACATCGTCTCAAAACTGATAGGGTTCCCCAACGCAGCCACTCCCCTCTCGATCCACCATCTCACCGGGACATGCAGGATGTAGAGGGCGTAACTGGCATCACCCAGCAGCACCAATCTCGGGCTGCTCATCCACCGTGATAGCCTAGTCGTATCCAATGCCAGGGTCAGGATGATGACCAGGAACAACGGCGCCAGAATCCCCACATCAAGCGAGAAGCCTGCGAAGAGAGCCGGCCGCAGATAGCGTCCCATCAAGGCCAGTGAGACCAGTCCCAATGCCGCCAGCAGCCAGCGACGGTTCACCTTCTGGTCAATGGTCGTCTTGTTCCCTTCGCTCAGATACCACACTCCACCCGCTGCTCCCAGCAGGAACGAACTGAGATGGAACAGTGGGAAATAAAGCAGGAGCAAATGCCCATCGGGCATCATCTGTCTGTACATGGCTGCATGGATCAGTTGGCTTATTACCCAAAAAACCAGCGAGAACCGGATGATGAAACGGGTGGAAAAACGCGTCAGCAGAATGGCAAGGACGGGGAAGAGGACATAGAAGAAGGCTTCAACCGAGAGCGACCATGCGGCCATGTTGAAGGATTGGGAATACACCGGGATCCAGGACTGGTAGAGCAGGATGTTCGCCCAGATCTTCGGCGATTTCATTTTCGCCATCAGTTCCAGGTAGAAGAAGGCTGTCAGTACAAAGGAAAGGATATAGATGGGATAAATACGCGAGAAGCGGGCCTTCCAATAACTACTAAATCCGAAGGCTTTTCCCGGTCGGTAATACGCCAGCGCCATCACGAATCCGGACAAAACAAAAAAATAACTGACCGCAGTTTGCCCCGAGCTCAAAAGGGGCACGATCGGAAAGATACTGAAAGGAAACAGACCGATCCCGCCGTGAAAGACGAGCACCATGAAGGCGGCAATGAAGCGGGTGAAAGTCAACTGGTCAAGTTTTTTCATGTGGAAATGATCGACTTTCAGGCAGACTTGCGCGCGCCGGCCCAGGTACCCAGAATGGCGAAGAGCAGCGCGGCGCCCAAAATGACCAGCGCGGTCAGATTGAACCGTCCGCGTTCCGGGAGGATATTTGCCTTCGATGGTTCCACCGTCGGAAGCACTAGGGTAGGCATGATCAGCGTTCTCGTAACGGCCAGGCTTACGGTTGGACTGGCACTGGTTGCTGCTGGCGTTTCCGATCCCGAGGGGCTGGCAGTCACCGGGGCAGGCGTCGGCCCGAACAACACTAGAAGCTTTTGGCCGGGGAAAATTTCCAAACCCGACAAGTTGTTCAACCTCTGAATGGCCTCGATCTTGGTCCCGTATGCAATGGCAATGCTCCACAGGGTTTGACCATAAGCTACCTCATGGTAGATCTTCCCGTCCAGATCCGGTGTATTGATCATGACAGGCACCATAAATTGCGAAGGCTTGGGAGTGCCAGGAGACACAATGGTTCCAGCCACCGGCGTAGCCCCTGGATTGGATGCAGAGCCTTGTGCCCCGGCATCCAGGACATAATAGATCACGCTTCCGCTTTTGCTGACACCCGCACCCGCCTCTAACAAGCTGGCAGAAAGCATCGTATCCAGGTGAGGCGCATCCCCCTGCCATGCAACCACCGCGCCCGAAGGCGAAAGCCCGCTGCCCGCTTGCCAGTTCTCCGAGAAAAAGGTGGCTGGATATCCTGCTGCCAGAGCGCGGTCTTTTGGCGTGCTGCCTCCAGGTCCATTGTGGCCATAAGCCCCTCCCGTAGCCGCCATGTAGTCAGCCTGAGCCTGAGCGATTCCCATCAGGATGGAATTTGCGCTGTAGGCTGGCAGGCCCCTTGAGGCGCGCAGTGAGTTCACAGCAGCCAAAAGGTCCGATCCGCTCTGGATGGAAGGTACCTGATAACGCTGTGCTTGCGATTGACCGGGGAAAAGGCTGACAACCAGCACGACCAGCAGGCTGGCGGTCAATACGAGCTCGGGATTGCGCATTCAAATTCGGTCTGGATTATACCTTGCCGGAGAGCATCTGCACTTCGCCGGATGTCAGGTGATCGCCACTGCCCCGCTTCCAGCCCCTCCACCCGGATCGGCCCAATCGCCACCCTGAACAGGCGAAGCGTGAATAATCCCACCGCCGCGGTCATGTGCCGGATCTGCCGTTTCCTGCCTTCCAATAACGCCATCTCCAGCCATGTAGTCGGTCCATGTGGGGTCACTGGCTTGATTCGCGGCGGCAGACCTGGGTCAGGAATAATTCTCACCTTTGCAGGTCGGGTTCGATACTCCTTTAAATGCACTCCCCGTTCCAATTGGTCCAGCATTTGCGGTGTTGGCTCGCCTTCTACAAAAACTTGATATATTTTGGCTACACGATATTCAGGATCTGCCAATCTCTGTATCAAAGCTCCTTCATCCGTGAGCAGCAATAGCCCTTCCGAATCCCGGTCAAGCCGGCCAGCTGCATAAACGTTTGGGATGGGAATATATTGTTTAAGAGTTGGATGCCCGGTTCCCTCATCTGTGAACTGGGAAAGCACACCGTAAGGCTTGTTGAATATCAGCGTGGTCACAGCTATAATCTTACCCGATGAGCACCGCTGTCTTTCATATCCGCGTCTGCCAGAATCCCGATTGCGGTCTTCGCTACCCGCAGATCACGGGGCAGGATTTCGGGGAACGCTGCCCCTCCTGCCTGGGCATCACGAAAGTCGAACTCGAAATCCCACTCCGGAAAGAAAATGATAAAACATCCAAATTAAATCCCCTGGGCGCAGAATATGATGTCCTTTTGGATAATATCCGCTCAGCCTGGAACGTAGGCTCCATCCTCCGTTCTGCGGATGGGTTCGGGTTCTCCCACGCCTATCTCTGTGGTATTACCCCTGATCCCACCAATGCGGGCGTCCGCAAGACCGCCCTGGGAGCCGAAAAGTCTGTTCACTGGTCGCTTCACAAAAATGCCGTTGAGCTGGCTCGCCGGTTGAAAGCGGAGGGCCATTTCATCCTGGCGTTGGAAACCTGCGAAGACGCAGTCCCGCTGGACACTTTCAATCTCAGCATGTCCCACGGAAAAAGCGTAGTTCTGGTCATCGGCAGCGAGGTGACCGGTATCGACCCTGACCTGCTTCTCTGGCCGACTGATTACCTGCCTTCCCATGCGTGGTGTCAAACGCTCCCTGAATGTAGCGGTGGCATTCGGGGCCGCTGCCTGCCAGCTCAGCAGCCTGAAAAATTATTGATTCATCTAGTGCCGAAGATGGAAAGGCACATCAATGACAACCCTCCGGTAGCCCTGGCTCCGGCGATGATAGAGCAGCGCAGCTTTCAATTGCCATGCCGTCTGGTTATGAAGGAAGGACTGCCACCAATGGGCTGGCACGAATTCCGGCAGCACCACCGTTGCCTCCTGCCCGTCATTGTGCTCTGTATCCGTTCTATCCAGGTATTCCAATAATGGTTGAATAAAGGAACGGTAGGGTGACTGGACGATCTCCAACGGGATATCCGGCCAGAACCTTTCCCACCTGCTTCGGACTAACTCCCCCTGTCCTGGCTCCATCTCTACCATGACCGCCGTTACATCGTTGGAAATGGTCTCCGCGAAGCGAACCGCTTCGATCACGCCTCGATGTACGCCTGAGATCGGGACGACCACCCGCAGTGCGGGAATCGGCCTGAGTGTGGGCGGCAGGCCATGCAGTGATAGTTCATTGCTGATCTCGCGGTAATGCATTCTTATTCTCAAAAATAAAATTACCAGCAGGGGGATGATAATGATCGTGATCCAGGCCCCCTCAAGGAATTTTGTAATTGCCACAATGAACAAGGTGATGCCGGTTGCAAGCGCCCCAAAGCCGTTTATAGCCATTTTAGGAAGCCAATTTTTACCCCGTTCTCTCCACCAATGCAGAACCATGCCCATTTGCGATAAGGTAAAAGCCAGAAATGCTCCAACTGCGAAACAGCGGCACAAGCAGGTGTGAATTTCCTTGAAAGATCACGATCAATGCTGCTGTAGCCGCCGCCAGGATAACAATTCCATTGGCAAAGACAAGCCGGTCACCGAGGGCGGTGAACTGACGCGGAACAAACCCATCCTGCGCCAGGATGGCCGTCACCCGTGGGAAACCTGCGAAACTCGTATTCGCCGCCACCGTCAATATCAATAAAGTGGAAGTTTGGATCAGGAAATACATCCATCCACCGCCAAGTATTTTTCGAGCCAGAGCGGATAGGATCGTCTCCTGTGGCCCTGCCACCACGCCCAGCCCTTGCGTCAGGCCGATGCTTCCCAGGAACAATACACTCATCAACAGCGCCATAACGATCAAGGTCTGCCCTGCATTTTTGGAAGCGGGATTTTTGAATACGGGAACACCGTTGCTGATCGATTCGATGCCGGTTAGCGCCGTGCAACCGGTGGCAAATGCATGCAGGACAAGGAAAAGAGATAACGGTTGAAGTGGAGGGCGGAGCGGCCGACAGAGTCGCTGGTCCCTGATGCTGTAAGATCAGTAGACCGTATAGCGAGCATCGGGAGATAGGTGAAAAGGAAGAGATAGACCGGAATCGACATCAAGGTGCCGGTCTCGTTGATCCCTCTCAGGTTGATCAATGTGATCAAGATCAGCAATCCCAAGCGCCAGGTGCATACGGTACGGCCAAAGAGCTGGGAACGGCCGATGCCATGGCATCCATGCCCGCGGTCAGGCTGACCGCCGCGGTGAGTACATAATCGATCATCAACGCTGCGGCCGCGATCAGTCCCGGCAGGTCGCCAAGGTTGCTGCGCGCCACCACGTAGGAACCGCCTCCGTTCGGATAGGCATGGATGGTCTGAAAGTAGGAAAAGGCCGCCGCGGTCAATACCACTACCACAGCCAGCCCCACCGGCCAGGCAAGCGAAAGACCAGCGGCTCCGGCCATTAGCAGCCCCAGGTAGATCTCCTGGTTGGCATAGGCGATGGACGAAAGCGCGTCCGGAGAGAAGGCCGCCAGAGCCCGGATTTTGTTCAGCCTGTTATCCTTTAGCTGAGCTGTGCTTAGCGGGGAGCCAATTATCAGTTCTTTCAATCGGGCGAATCATGTCTTAATCGCTCCCTGATAGGAGACTTGCCTGGTATTGAGCTGCTGATGTTGGCGGTTGTTTCAAAATGCGGATTACTCGGCGTATAATGGGCATCATTAGCCGAGGAGAAAGGGAGATGAGCATGAAGGAAACGCCTGTTAATCGTAACGCGCAGGGCCGGTATAACATTTCGGGAGGCAGGAACGTCGAATTGGATTTGGGGGCAAATGATTTCACAAAGCTCGCAGTACTGGAAAAAGAGCTGGATCCTGCTATTCCAAAAACGTATGACGGCATCGATATTCAATGGTTCGCTGCCTTTGGTATCCGCCGCCTGAAAGCGGATAAATCCATGGGGGATTACGCGGACATTAGTTACACAGTGACCATCGATGCCCTTCCTGCTGATAAACGATTGTTCGCTTATTACGGCGGCCAGATTCATGAAATATCGGATTTTAAAACCAATAAAAACAAAACCCGCTTCACCATGACGGTTGGCGATCCTCCGATCGGCTTCGGCCCGTAAGTTAGAGATTATTTTCCCTGGCTCTCTGGATGGCACGCCTCCAGGGAGTGCTGTTCAGGAATAACTGCCTGGCCGATTCGTCAGGCAGTCTTGCAGCTTGATTATCAAGCAGCTTCCCGGCCTCTTCGAGCAGAGCGCGAGCCCGGTCATCTTTCCTTTGCAAAAGGGTTTCATAACAGGCGAGGTAGATGCGCAGTGGCTCCTCGGTCCGCTCGAGAGTGCCCCCGCGCGCAAGGTGCGCCAGGATGCGTTCGGTGTATTCTGACGCAGACGCCAGGTCCTCCTGCCCAAGTGCAGCCTGAACTAACCCGGCCATGGGTTCGATTTCAAACCCGGGCATATCCAGCCCTAGGCGCAGATCCATACAGCGTTGATAACTTTTTGCCGCTTCCTCTGGCTCCCCTGCTGCCATATATGCATGTCCCATGTTCAGCAGCGCCCAGGATTCTCCGATCCGGTCACCGATCCTGGCCGTCAGTTCGGACGCCAGGCCTGCCGACTCCTTTGCAGTGGGAATATCGCCTTGGATGCTGGCCACTGCACTAAGATTGATCAGCGCGTAAGCCTCATATTGCGGGTTCCCAACCTCGCGCGATACGTAACAGCCTGCTTGTTGTAAGCTCGCGAGGCTGGGAAATCCCCTTGGATGCCGGCGGCCCATGCCATATTTAGAAGAAGAACAGATTGACCATATCGGTCACCCTGTTCTTCCAGGATGGAAAGACCCTGCTCGTAATACCTTCGGGCCGCCGCATAATCGCCGCGTAATGTCCCGGCCACATTGCCCAGATTGGTATTGATCTTGGACAGTAAAGCCCGATCCCCGATCTCCGTTGCAAGCCTGTCTGCTTCTTCCAGAGCGCGTTCTGCGGAATCAGGATCTTCCTGCATATGAGCAACGATCCCCATTGTATTCAGCGTTAATCCCTGGAAATATTTATTCTGCTGCTGGCGGGTAAGCTCCAGCCCCTCCAACGCTATCTTCATGGCGGTCTTGAGCTTGGATTGCCTCAGCAGGGCCATAGCCCAGTTGTTATAAGCAACCATGCAGGTATCCATTTCGCCGGATGGCCTGCCCAGCGAAATCGCACTCTCCGCAAATTGGATGGTCTCCGGGTAGTTACCCAAAACAAAATGATAACTTGACCGCATGCCCGCGGCGCGGGCATAATGACCGGCCTCGTTCAATTCTCCCGCCAATGCATCCAACCTGTCCAGGTCCCGCGTTTGTTCGTCGCGATTCGCTATGCGGGAATAAAGATCAACTCTCTTTTCATAGAGTTCAAACCGCGCTGCCAGGTTCTCCGTAGGTGCAAGGGCTATAGCCCGCGTCAGGTAATCCAGGGCCTGTAAATTCTGATAGGCATCGGCTGCAGCCTTGAAAGCCCGGATTAAATAATCAAATGCGCGTGCGTTCATATTAGCGCGTTCGGCATGATGGGCCAGCTCTCCCAGGTGCGGGGAGAGATCGTCCGAATACAACAGTTCCATTGCTTCCACGGCCAGTGCGTGCAGTTCGCGCTGCCGCGTCAGTAGCTGCATGCCGTAGGCTGCATCCCGCAGAAGGCCATGCCGGAAGATATATTCCATTTCGTTCAGGGGAAACCATATCTCCGATTCCTCAGCCGCCATCACCTTTTGGATCAGCCGGTCATCTCCTCTTAGCATGGAGGCGAGCACCCTGATCTCGAATTCACGCCCCAGCACAGAAGCAGTCTGAACCACATCGCGTATCTCCCGCGAAAGACGGTCCAGCCGCGCAATTAACACTGCCTGAACATCTGTTGGGGTTTGCTCACTGGCGGTCTTTCGCGCCCGAAACAGCCCATCCCCGCCGCGCTCGATCAGGTCCTTCTCCATCAGATATCGCATGACTTGCTCGGCAAAAAACGGGTTGCCATCGGAGCGTTGTTCGATGAGTTTGACCAGCTCGTTCGACGCCTCGCCATCCAGCAGGCTGCGGGCCAACTCCGCAATATGGCTGGCCGCAAGCGGTCCAAGGTCGAGGTATTCCACATTTGCCAGCTGGTCGACCTCAGCCAGGCGCATTTCTGACCGCGAAGTGATAAGTATTGCGGTTGGGTAATCTCGCTCAGTCTCGGTACTCGATTTCCGGATGAAATATGCGAGGAAAAGCCGGCTTTCCTCATCCAACCACTGCAGGTCTTCTATCAGCAAGATCACCTTTTTTTGTGCGGCAATCGCGAGCAGAACAGCGTCCAGGGCGATCAGTGTATTATCATGGCGTCCCTTGGCGTCCAGCTGGTCATAAAGGGATCCCGGCTGCTCAAGGTTGACCAGCGCTGCCAGCACAGAGGAGGTTCTCAGGATTTCTGCAGCCAGCCCAGGGTCCTCCGGCAGATCAATCAATGAACGCAAGCCGGCCTCAAATGCTCTCTCGTTTTCAGACCGGCCTTGCTCCTCCGAAATGCCAAGATATTGCATCAGCCAATTCTTGAAAGGATTCAAGGGCTCTCGAACAATATCATCGCTTTGCAAGACTACCCATTCCGACTCGGCGATTTCTCCTGGCCCCAGATCCTGAAGCTCGTAGATTAACCGGCTCTTCCCGATACCTGCTTCGCCTCGAAGTATGAGTACCCCCGCAGATTTGTCTTGTTTTAGCGGCTCAAGGAATTTCAGCAGGCGGATGCGTTCCTCCCTCCGGCCTACCATTGCACCGCGGTAAGCCAGTTCCACCAGCCGTTTTCGATTCCGCAGCCTGTATGTTTGGAATCGGTTCTCAAACCCCTTAAAAGGTAAAAATCCTAGATCTTCCATTTGGAAGCGCATGCTGGCGCGCTTAACCACCTCTTCATCCAGCCAGAATTCTCCCCGGCTGGCCGCTTCCATCATCCTCGACGCCAGGTTAACGCCTACGCCGTACGCTGTGTAATCCTCTCTAAGCTGGGTTCCAATGAATCCGGCGTATGCAGGCTTATAAGTGATCCCTGCCCGGAATTCGACACCGGTCTGTTCTCGCAGATCGAGTACGAAATTCAAGGCGCGGTCGATATCGTTTTCATGTGCGATGGGAGCGCCCCACACCATGAGAATATTGAAACCCTTGTCACCCATATCCGGTCGCAGAAAAAAGCCTCCATAACGTCGTTGAAGTGCGAACAAGGTCTCCATGAACGGGGTGACAAAACTCTCCTCGGTAGGGTCCATGGGAATATCAATGAAAACGTTGACTACCTGACGGAACTCCCCCGTCAATTCCTGGCCGATCAGAGAGACCGGATAGAAATCGCTCAGTAAATCCAGCCGGACTTTGGGGTGATCGAAATGCACGCGAATCGGGAAGCTCGCCCTCTACAGCTTTTAATCGGCAGCCCTTACCAACAGGCTCGATCACAACGATTTCTTTCAGGATGTGATACGCCGCCACGTCAAGGAGGATTTCTCCTTTTTCGGCCAACCCCTCTGCCAGGACTGCCCCATCTACGCTGGACCCGCGGACGCAATAAGTGGCTCGCATATCCGAGGCATCCTTGATGATCAACCAACTGACCTCGCCAAATCCAATTCCTGCCTTGATGGATATTGGAAATTCCCCGAACTCGGTTTGGATCAACGGGCTGGTCCGCATCTGCTCCTGCATCTGGATGGAAGCGGCCAGAGCCCGTTCCGCGCAGGGTGCCTCATCTTCTTGTTCATGGAAGATCGCCGTGAAAGCATCCCCGGCGTAGCCGACGATAAATCCACCCTGTCCATGAACTGCCTCCACAAGCGGTGCGAAGAGCGCCCGCATGACTTCGGCCAGGATTTCCGCACCATGATCCCCCTGTCGAGCCAGCGCTTCGGTTAAAGCGGAAAATCCAGAGACGTCCACGAAGACAGCCGCGGCAGGTATGCTTCCGCGGTACTCCCTCGCGGCATATTTATCCAAAATGAATTGGGAAATAAGTTGTCTCATCCGGCGAGTTGATCCGCAGGAATTTTAGCACGATACATCAGGCGGATATTAATGGGATTGACCATGCAAACGTCTTTATAAAAACCTGCTCAGAAACACAAGCGGATGGAGTGACAGGGATATGAACACCCTGCTCGATCTGCAAGCGGCAGGCGGATCCGCTGGCGAGGAAGACCAAATCAGGATCGGTTTCCAAAGTTCGCCGGATAAAGGGAAATAAACTTAACTCCCCCACACGCATGGAGAGGTCATAATGCTCCGCTTCGTAGCCGAACGTGCCGGCCATGCCGCAGCATCCGCCTTCGATGATTTCCGAATTATCAAATCCGCAAGCCTTAAGCAATCGAATCGTTGCGCCCGCACCTGAAGGGAGCCCGTCTGCCGCGGGAGGCTCAGCACGCTGGTGGCAATGCGGTTGGAAGCGAATTTTTATTCCCGCTCCTGAAACCCTGCTCCGGATGGCTGAAAATAGGTCTTTAACCAGCTTCTGAGCGGATAAGATATTCATCCAGCAGCCATGTCCGGTCTGCCAATCTCGCCAGCTGCTCCTTCATGCTCGGAAGCAGGATGCCCATGTCATTTTTGAGCATATAGATTTCCGGCGGTTCCAACCCCACGATGGCATATTCTCCACGTGGATCAAGACGCTCGATGTTCTCGATCAGCCTCTTTGCATGCTTCCGCGCCGCATCTGAAAATCCCTTCGAGAGCAGTGCCGCGCCTGCGCCCATGCTGGGGATTACCCTGATCTCAATTCCTGCCGCCGTCAACAGATCAAAAGCCGCCTGCTCGACTCGTGGTTCGACATAATGGGTAAACGAATCGCTGAGGAATAGCACCTTTTGGCCGGAATTGATCGAGGTCGGTTTTCGAAGCCTGGCGCCCCGGCTCGAAAAGACAGGGAACGGCCGCTGGGAGCTGATCCCTGTGACCTGAGCGATCAAACGGCGCAACGGATCAGCCCTGGTAATTGCATTGACAATCGGTGCGATGGGAGCCAACAATGCCGAAACCGCTATGAAAGTAACCGAACAGGTAATCCCTGAGTTGGCGTGGGTGGGTCTTGTGATACTCTGACAGGAACGAAAATTTGAGCCGCGCCATATCCACACCGGAGGGGCATTCCGATTTACAGCCCTTGCAGGCAAGGCACAGGTCGAGCGCCTCATAGACCCCGTCTGTGAGATCCCCGGCTGGCAGCTGGGAGATCATAGCCCGCAGCAGGTTGGCCCGTCCGCGCGTCGAATGCATCTCTTCCCGTGTCGCCTGGAAAGACGGGCACATCATCCCATCCATTTTTCGGCACACCCCCTGCCCATTGCATTGTTCAATGGCCCCCGTCAGCCCGCCCTGCTCCGTCAGGTCAAGCGAGGAAACCCATGTCCTGGTTCGATAACCTTCTCCGTAGCGGAGATTTGTATCCATGAGCGGAGCATCGAGGATCTTGCCGGGGTTCAGGATTCCATGTGGGTCGGCGGCCTGCTTGAGCGATGAAAAAGCCTTCATGACTTGATCCCCGTAAGTCCTGCGCAGCCATTCGGATCTTGCCAGCCCATCCCCATGCTCGCTGGACATGGAGCCGCCCAGAGAGAGTGTCAATTCAAGCGTTGCCTCAGCGATGCCTCGCAGCGCCTTTATATCCTTTTTCAAGTTCAAGATGGGGCGAATGTGCAAACAGCCGGCTGAGGCGTGTGCATAATACTCAGCCTTTGTCTGGTACTCCCTCAAAATGTTCTCCACACCGCGGACAAAATCTCCCAGCCGTTCAACTGGGATGGCGCAATCTTCGATGAATGCAATCGTCTTTGCATCCCCAGTGCGTGAAGCCAGCAGCCCCAGCCCCACCTTGCGAACACTCCAGATGCGTGCCTGGTCGTCCTGCGATTTGGCGATCAATCCGGGCTGAAGCGCCTCCGCCATCCGGCGAAGCTCATATGGATGATCCCCGCTGAATTCCACCACCAGCAAAGCCTCCGCATCACCCCCGAGGATAGCCGCTTGCGCTGCATAGGCAGGCACGGATTGCGCCAGCCGCACAATGCTGCGCGGGATCAGTTCGATGGCGCTCGGTTCAGATTTCAACAACCGTGGGACATCCTCGCAAGCGGCATCGATTCCCTGATAGGTTAGCACCGCGAGGATGGTGTGTCGGGGCTTGGGCACTAGGTTGAGTGTTGCCCTTCGAATGACTCCCAATGTACCTTCGCTCCCCGCCAACAAAGTTGCCAGATTCAACTTTCCCGGCAGGATGGGAGGATATTCATGCCCTTCCCATCGGGCTGGGCGGGAAAGTGACCAGGGCAGCAGATAGTTCAACCGGTATCCGGCTGAATTTCTCCAGGAGCGGGGGAAATGATTCTGGATCACCCCCGTATATTCCTCGCGAATTCGTTGAATGGATGCCAGGATGTCGCCCATTCGGTTCATTTCCCTGGCCATGCTCAGTTCGCCTGAACTGATTTCCCCCCACGTGGTCGAAACGCCATCGGAAAGGATCACCTCGGCGCTTTTCAAATGGTCCGCAGCCATGCCATAAAGGATGGAATGTGCGCCGGTGGCATTATTTGCGATCACGCCTCCCAGCGTGGCACGCTCAGCCGATGCCGGGTCCGGCCCAAATTGAAGTCCGTGTTTTACGAGCGCCTTATTCAGCGTGGCCAGCACCACGCCCGGTTCCACGATTGCGGTCCGGGATTCCAAGTCGATTTCGAGAATCCGATCAAGCCAGCGGGAGCAGTCCACGATCAACGCTTGCCCGATCGCCTGCCCTGCCAGGCTCGAACCGGAACCGCGCGGCAGGATGGGAAAGGAATATCGTGCCGCCAACTCCACGATTGCCTGCAGATCTTCTTGATCGCGAGGCAGGAACACGCCCAGCGGCTCGATCTGGTAGATGGAGGCGTCCGTGCTGTAAAGGATACGGGAACTCCTGTCAGTGCGCAGGGGCCCTCGCAACTCTTTACGCAATTCTGAGGCAATTTCTTCGGTGAAAGGCATGGGGGAGATTTTACTGCTCTTTATCGGCAATATATTCGGCCTGGCTGAAAAAAAGCCTCCAGGCTGATGGAGCCTGGAGGCTGCTGTCTACTTGGCTTTGCCCTGATTGGCAACCGCAGCTGCCGCCCTAGCGATCTCCTCCGGATCACCCAGGTAATAGTGCTTGACCGGCTTCATCTCTTCATCCAGCTCATAGACCAGCGGGATGCCTGTCGGAATGTTCAGCTCGGTGATCTCTGCCTCTGAAATGTTATCCAGATACTTCACCATGGCGCGGATGGAATTCCCATGCGCCACGATCAGGAGGCGCTTACCCGATTGAATGGCGGGCACCAGCGTCGAATGCCAGTAAGGCAGCACGCGATCCAGCGTGATCTTCAACGATTCGGTGGCCGGCAGTTGTTCCGAACTCAGCCCCGCATAGCGCCGGTCGAAACGAGGATGCCGCTCGTCATCCAGTTCCAATGCTGGCGGCGGTACATCATAACTTCGCCGCCAGATCTTCACCTGTGCCTCGCCGAATTTCTCCGCCATTTCCGCCTTGTTTAACCCCTGCAGCGAACCATAATGGCGTTCATTGAGCTGCCATGCCCGCGTGACCGGCAGCCATTCCAGACCCATCTCTTCCATGATGATCCACAGAGTCTTGATCGCCCGTTTCAAGACCGAGGTATAAGCGGTATCAAATTCATAACCGCCATCTCGGAGCAGTTTCCCGGCGCTGTGCGCCTCCGTCCTGCCCTGCTCGGTCAGGTCCACATCCGTCCAGCCGGTGAAGCGGTTTTCGAGGTTCCAGGTGCTTTGACCGTGGCGTACAAGAACGATTTTATACATTCTGGCTTCCTTGATGGAGATTTGGCTCAAAGCGAGCCATATATTATATTCATTAGCTCGATGATACTACAGGTTCGAAAATTTCCGACCTGCTGGCCTGAAAATCCGCTTTAGCCCTGGCTGGTATAATGACCCGAATTCTGCAATGATTCTTTCGAAATTGAGTCCTACTCCCCACAACAACCATGACTAGTGATGATGTTTCTCCGATCCGCCAGCAGTATCTCGAGATCAAACGCGAGCACCCGAATGCGATCCTTTTCTTCCGCTTGGGGGATTTCTATGAGACTTTCGATCAGGATGCCGAGACCGCCTCGCGTGAGCTTGATATTGTCCTGACCTCCCGGAATGTCGCCAAGGGCACCCGCATTCCCATGGCGGGCATTCCTTACCATGCAGCCGAAAATTATCTCGCCCGCCTGATCGAAAAGGGCTATCATGTCGCCATCTGTGAGCAGGTGGGAGATCAGCCGGTTAAGGGTATATTCCCGCGCAAGGTGGTTCGTATTGTCACTCCGGGAACCGTTGTGGAACCCGGCCTTCTGCCCGGTGATGCCAATAACTATCTCGCCGCCATCGTCCGGGATCCGTTGTTCCAGGGAGAATCGACGAACTATCCGGTTGCTGTCGCCTACGCAGATATCACTACCGGTGAGTTCGCGGTCACCGAGCTGAACGCTGAAACGCTGCGCGCGGAATTGACCCGCTTGAGCCCGGCCGAGATCCTCCATCCCGATACCCAGGCTCCCTCGGACGGTCTGATGGGACACTTCACTCCCTGGCCAGCCTGGCGATTTGAGCCGGGTAAATGCGAGGAGGTTCTGCTGGCGCACTTTGGCGCCGGTTCGCTGGATGGCTTTGGCCTCAAGGGACGCAGCCTCGCCATCCGCGCCGCCGGAGCCATCCTTCAGTACATCCGCGAGACCCAGGCCGATGCCCTCCAGCTTCTGACCGGGCTGCGCGTGTATAGTCTCTCCGAATTCATGACTCTCGACGCGGCCACACGCCGCAACCTGGAATTGACCGAAACCCTGCGAGGCGAGGTCAAAGGCTCGCTGCTCAGCGTGCTCGACCATACCGTTACGCCCATGGGCAAGCGCTTGATGCGCGCCTGGGTGAGCCAGCCGCTTCTCGACCCCGACCGGATCAGCCAGCGCCAGGACCGCGTTGCCTACTTTTTCGAGAACAGTATGCGCCGCGCGGAAATGCGCGCCTCCCTGAAACCTCTGGCCGACCTTGAACGGCTGGTGAATCGAGTCCTGGCAGGTCTTGCCCAGCCGCGCGATCTTGTGGCCATGCGCAGCACCCTGGAACAGCTTCCCGATGTCATTGCCTCGCTCGGCAAGCCGGCTGTGGATTTCCCGCGGATCGAGGCTTTGAGCGCTGAGCTCGACTTGCTCCAGCGCTCCATCGCCGAAGACCCCCCGGCCACACTGCAAAATACCGGCGTGATCCGGGATGGCTATTCTGAGGAACTGGATGGCGTGATCGAAGCCTCCCGTCATGCCCGCGAATGGATCGCCAACCTGGAATCTGTTGAACGCGAGAGGACCGGCATCCGCACCCTCAAGGTGGGCTACAACAAGGTCTTTGGATATTACATCGAGATCTCTCGCGGCGCTGCAGACAAAGCCCCCGATTCCTATATCCGCAAGCAGACCCTCGTCAATGCCGAGCGGTTCATCACGCCGGAAATGAAGGAATACGAAACTCTCGTGCTCAATGCCGAAGAACGCATTCGCGAGATCGAATTGAGGCTGTTTCGGGAAGTGTGCGGAGACCTCGCCAGGGCGACCACCCGGCTGCTGGATACTGCCCGTGCCCTCGCGGAATTGGACGTGCTTACCGGTCTGGCTGAGGCGGCTGCGCTGGGCAACTATTGCCGGCCGGAAATTATTTCTTCAGAAGTTCTGGATATTCGCGAAGGCCGGCATCCTGTGGTGGAAAACAGTCTGCACAGCGGCGAGCGCTATGTCCCCAATAACGTCACCTTTGAGATGGGTGAGATCATCCGGGTGATCACTGGCCCGAATATGTCCGGGAAGTCCACCTACCTGCGCCAGGCTGCTCTTATCGTCCTCATGGCCCAGATCGGCTCCTTTGTGCCCGCTGACTCTGCCCGCATCGGTCTTGTGGACCGCATCTTCACCCGCATCGGCGCACAGGACGAGATCCACGCCGGGCAATCCACCTTCATGGTCGAGATGATCGAGGCGGCCAATATCCTTCACCACGCTACATCACGCTCGCTGCTCATCCTTGACGAGATCGGCCGCGGCACCTCCACCTATGACGGCGTTGCCATCGCCTGGGGCATGATCGAATACATCCACAACCATCCCCACCTGCGCGCCAAGACCCTCTTCGCAACGCATTACCACGAACTGACCCAGCTGGCCGATCTCCTGCCGGGTGTCCGCAACTACAATGTTGCCGTCAGCGAGGGGGACGGCAAGGTCGTCTTCCTGCACAAGATCATCCCCGGCGGCGCCGACCGATCCTATGGCATTCACGTAGCACAAATGGCAGGGCTCCCCAGGCCCGTCATTCCGCGCGCCAACGAGATCATGAGCCAACTTGAAAAGACCTCCGGCCGCGCAGTACGCATCGAGCCGCACGCTGCCCAGCAGGCCGCTCTCTTTCCAGAAACAAGCCCTCTGCTGGACGAATTGAAGGAAGTTGATATTAATGCCCTCTCCCCCATCGAGGCGCTCAATAAACTATTCGAGTGGAAGCAAAAATTTACACAGAAGTGATAGAAAGCTCCGCCTTCCAAAATCACATCAATTGAAACGAGATACACAAGCCGGTTTTGTAACTGGCGGACGGCCGATGTAAGTAATTCTATAAGTCGCCTGTGCTCCATCGCGACTGCTTGAAATCTTGCGGAGATCCACCCAATCTGGGGCCTCATTAGCTATCTTTATAAAATCAAAGTTCAGATGGCGGGTGCTGTAATTCTCCTCATATGCCACATATTCATATCCCATCCGGTACACCTGTTCCCAGAATGCTTCTGGCGATCTTGAGAATAAGGGCTTCAGTTCCGCATAATCCCTAGCCATGGTCGCGCACAAAAAGAGATCTGGGCGAAAATAATAACGATTGGAGCTCAATGTCAGGACACGGCTTTGCACCGGCGCTATATCATTTAAGGGTCGCAGGTATTCACATATTGGGCTGTCAAAACAATGAGCAGCCCCATTGTTGTCGATCGGCGAATAAGTGCCAATTGACATCACGAGAGTCCGTCCGATCATGAAAATGATCAAAACCAGGATGCTCGATTTAAGACCAACTCGAAGATAAATAGACCTGCTGCTGATTAATTCATCCATCCGCACAGACAATGGGATAAATAATATCCCCCAAAGGAAGAGTACATACCGTATCTCAAGTACCGCGAAAGACACGATCAGCCAGGATGCTATGGTGATCAACGCGATCAGGTACCATGCTCTCTGCCCATCATTTGCTTTATTGTTCTTTTTTTCCGATCGAAGGAAAAGGCCTGGCAAGATTGCCAGGAATAGGGGGGAAATATTTCCAAGGCTTTGCGGCGTATTAATAAATGTTGCGAAAAACGGATACAGAATACGAGCAATCCACAAATTCTCTGGTGAAATTGTCCATTGCCATTCTTTGGTCCCGGTTGCAATCGCGGTAGTGAGCGTGTCCAATGGGTTAGTGGTAACCATCCAGCTGGCAGCCAGATGCATGCAGATCATCAACGCGCCAGTGGTCCCCAGAAGAACTATTTCAATAAACCTGAAACCCTCCATTCTTATACGTGCAGACCAAAGGATCCATAAACCGATAAATACTATTAACAGGAATGCATTGTAAGGCCTTGAGATAATGGAAAAACCAGCCATTACCCCGGCGAGGATTACTGCCCGGCCTCCCGCGCCGGCCTTTCGTTGAAGCAGCCAGTATACCGCCCCCAAGGAATAAGCGGACGCCATTAGATCGATTTTTCCATCCCCCAGCAAATCAAAGAATGCTGTGGACGTTATGCAGAAGGTAAACAAGATCACCTCTGCCCGGCGTGAGATGCCAAATACGCGGCCCATGTCGAGCAGCAATACGATAAGGCTGACACCGCCCACCCATGAATTCATCCACCGCGGACTGATCTCCAAACAATTGGATGATGGCAGCATATTGCACTCCAAGATGGAGCGAACTGACCAGGAATGAGCCGCTCCGCACATAAAGGATACGGCCGGTCATCGCCATCAACTTGGCATTTGAGAAGTACATGGAGACAGCATCATAACTCAGGCGCGAGGTAGAATACAACAGACCGCCTACGAGCAAGGCCAGCCCAAACCAGATCAGCACCTTATCGAAAAGGAAAGGTCTTTCCTCGCGGAAAAACAATTGTTGTGCTTTTTGAAACAAATTTCGGATATCCCGTAACACAGGCAGAGAAAAGCTGAGCATGAAAAGCAGGACCAGTCCGACTGATAATGGGATCATTCTGCCAGCCGCAGCCAGGAAAAAAAACAGGAAGGAGCTGATTAATTGTCCTGTCAGAAACCCACTCACCAAATAGGCGGATTGTTGTAATCCATTAATGGAACCCAACTCTTGTCCGATCCCCAATTTTCGCAGTACCCAACACCCCAAGGCCGTGCAGGCAAGAAAGACGATCATCATACCTGCCAACGAAACTATGAAACCAAAAATAAAGTTAGACCACTGGATCCTTGCTAACGCGAATGGTAATGATTTCCAGTCATCCAGGGTATATTGGTGGATAAAAGAACCTTTTCCTGTTGTGAGCATGAACAGGATAATACAGGACATTCCATAGACAATGAGAAGGATACTGCCAAGATGCTCCCGCACGGCAATTTTGGATCTTTTACCTTTTTGCATTAGATAATTCGTTTTCAGACATGTCTTCCCTGAACAAGGTCGATACTATTTACTGCTCTTGTTGCTCTGCAATGGAGTGAAGAACAAAAAGCCCTGCCATTCATTGGCAGGGCTTGATTATGTGATTCTAACCCTTTATCTCTGGAGCAGGAGCCTTGGAGCGGGTGATCGCCCATCCCAGCACGCCCAGCAGCGCCAGCACCACGACCCAGATCACGATCCTCGTGCCGCCAGTCGCTCCGGCGAACTGGACCACCACTGGCGCGATGATGACCGATACCAGGTTCACCACTTTGATCATCGGGTTGAGCGCCGGGCCGGCTGTATCCTTGAATGGATCGCCCACAGTATCGCCCACAACGCCGGCCTTGTGCCGTTCGGAGCCTTTGCCGGTGTTCGCCGCCGGGTTCTTCGGCTCGTCCTCGATCAGCTTCTTGGCATTGTCCCATGCCCCGCCGGAATTATTGAGAAACACCGCCAGCAATTGCCCGGAGAGGATCATGCCGGCCAGGAACCCGCCAAGTGCCTGTACCTGCAGGAGCAAGCCCACCACGATGGGAGTTACGATGCCCAGCAGCGCCAGCGAGACCAATTCTTTCTGTGCTGCGGTCGTCGATATGTTCACCGCCTGCTTGTAATCCGGCGGGATCTTGCCTTCCAGCACGCCCAGCTTGAACTGCCGCCGCACTTCCAGCACGATCAGGGAAGCCGCCCGAGTGACTGCCTGGATGGCGAAGGAAGAGAACAACCAGGGCAGCGCACCGCCGATCAACATGCCCACAAACACGTCCGGCAAATCCACCCGAATGCCGGTCGTGGTGATCTGCTGTGCAACCGGGACGCCAAGGTTGGTCTGTGCGCGCGAAACATCCACCAGGAAGGAGCCGAACAGCGAGACGGCCGCGATCACCGCCGAACCGATGGCAACACCCTTTGTGATGGCCTTGGTGGTGTTGCCCACCGCGTCCAGGTCCGCCATGATCTGCTGCGCGTCCCGGGTTTCTTTGTCTTCCTGCCCGGACCAGGCCATTTCGCCGATGCCATTGGCATTATCTGAGATCGGCCCAAAGGAGTCCATGGCGACATTGTTGCCCGTCAAAGTGAGCATGCCGATGCCGGTCATGGCCACGCCGTACAGGATGAAGTTCACCTTTTGGGCCGGGTCCAGTCCCGGGATGGTGCCAAAGATAAAGATGGATGCGACGATGGTAAGTGCGATCACGAGCACCGACCAAACGGAGGATTCAAACCCCGAGGAAATGCCCTGCAGGATCAGTGTTGCCGGGCCGGTATCCGCCGCCTTCTTGATTTCCTTCACCGGAGATGCGTCCGTGCCGGTGAAATATTCGGTCAGCCGGTCGATCAGGATGGCAAGCAGGACGCCCACCGCCACAGCCATCGGGATCCGCCACCAACCGCCATAATCGCTCAGCTTCTGAAGATAGAAGAAACCGGCAATGAAGAAGAGGATAGCCGAAATGGCAGCCGAGGAGAGGAACCCGCGGAAAATGGCCGCCATGGCATTCCCGCTCTTGCCCGGGTCGCTGCGCACCAGGTAGGTGCCGATGATGGAGGAAAGCACGCCAATGCCGCGCACGATCAACGGGAAAATGATCCACTCCAACCGGTGACCTGTAGCATGATAAAGCGCCAGGCCCAGGATCAGGCCGGACACGATCGTCACTTCATAAGATTCAAAAATATCGGCCGCCATCCCTGCGCAGTCACCGACGTTGTCTCCCACCAGGTCGGCGATCACAGCCGGGTTTCGGGGGTCATCTTCCGGGATGCCCGCTTCCACCTTCCCCACCAGGTCGGCGCCCACATCCGCAGCCTTGGTGAAGATACCGCCGCCCACGCGCATGAACAGCGCCAGCAGCGTTCCGCCGAAGCCGAAGCCAAGCAGCGCATCCGGTGCCGCGATCCCCAGAGCAATGAAGATCAGCGTTCCACCCAGCAGCCCCAGGCCGTCTGTCAGCATGCCGGTGATCGTACCGGCGCGGTAGGCGATCCGCAGCGCATCACTGAAGGACCGGCGGGAAGCCGAAGCCACCCGCACATTGCCCTGCACCGCCATGCGCATGCCGATCTGCCCGACTGTCAGCGAAAAGCCGGAGCCCATGATGAACGCCAGCGCGCGGGCAAAGCCGATGATCAGGCGGACTTGGTCCTGGGTCATCCCCTGGAAGCGGGACAGCGCTTCCTCACTGGGCGGCACAATGTAGACGGAAAAGAAAAGTGCAATGGTGAGAATGGCGATCAATGGCAGGATGGATCGCAGCTGCCTCCGGAGATAGGCGTCTGCCCCCTCCCGGATGGCGTTCCATACCTCCTGCATTTTGGGCGTTCCTTTATCTTCGCGCATGATCTGACTGCGCAAAAATACGGCGTAGGCCAGTCCAAGAATGGCTACGCCGAAAACAGCCCAAATTGCCGCCGCTTCCAGAGCTGTAAGACCTTCCATGTAATACATTTGGGTTTCTCCTCCCGAATTAAATGTCCCGGCAAATGAGTGCCAGCTTCTGAGCAGGCAGATTGTACAAGCCGAGAGGTTTTGTGTCAAGAAAATCACTGTTTTATGAGGGAATGCGTCTGCCTGCAGGCGCGTTGACAAGTGGGCCTAATTCTGATACTATTTATCAAATTTTGATACCAGGTAGCCAGGAGCACAGACATGTTGTCTGAAATTGACACTCAACTTCTTACAATTACGGATACCGCCGCCCAGGCTGTAAAGGATATTCTTGCCGAACGCAAGCTCGAGGGCTACGCCCTGCGGGTCTACGTGGCGGGCGGCGGCTGCTGCGGCGTGAACTTCGGCATGGCGCTGGATAATAATATCCGCGACGTGGATAGCATCTATGCCATGAACGGGATCAAGCTGGTGGTGGATAATGTTTCCATCGATTATCTGCGCGGGGCCACCGTGGATTTCGTGAATGATCCCCAGCATGGAGCCGGGTTCCTTGTGGATAGCCCCAACGCCAGCACCGGACATGAGCACGGCGAGGAGGGCTGCTCCTGCGGCGGCTCCTGCTCTTGCAATAACTGATTGGCTGCTACTGAATAAAAAAAGACCGGCGCTGCCGGTCTTTTTATTTTGATCTGCTGCTCAACGCCCGCCGCGCAGGAACGATATAAATGCGCCCAGCACCCCCACAAACCCGAAACCGAAGATCAGCAGTCCGATCGGGAACCCGGCTCGGCGCCGCTGTGGCATCCGAAAAGGTGGGGATTTCCAGCGCGGGCGGCGGTGTGAACGTGGGCAGCCTTGTGGCAGTCTCCGGGGCAATGAAGATCGCTGCCAGCGTTGGGTCGATGGTCGGCGTCGAGGCCGGGGTTGGCGTTGGCGGCGGCTCCACGATCGGCAGATTCGCGCCTTGAGAGAGCCGCACCAGGGGAGCGTATACCCAGCCCAGTGAACCGGGCACCCCTGGATAACTGATCTGGATCCAATCCCCGCCGGGCGAGCGGCCCAGCGCCGGCGCCTGCTGCCCGTAAAGAAGCACACCGATCGGCGGGTAAATATAGGTACTTGGCCCCCCGCGGACGTTGATCTGCGGCTGATTCGCGTCCATGTTGACGGTAATATATGCGCCGGCTGGCGTGCCGGTCACTGTAGGCACGGAACCGGTGGGCTGCTGCGCGCGCACGACTC
The DNA here is from genome assembly GCA_963809585.1 of uncultured Chloroflexia bacterium. Lineage (GTDB taxonomy): Bacteria > Chloroflexota > Anaerolineae > Anaerolineales > Villigracilaceae > JACPVF01. The sequence goes on from CAWEKL010000009.1 coordinate 340,577, forward strand.
CCGGTGCCGACGGGAAAAGTGCCAACCCGCAAACGGCAGCCGGAATGAAAACCCAGAGGGTGATTTGAAACCAGTTTCGCTTCATATGCGTAAATAGGAGATGAAGGAGAATCGCGAAGGCGATTATAATCCAGATTATGGACCGCCGAGTTTTTCATGGAACGATCAAGCCGACCGATGTGGCCAGCGCCTTGCTGGCGGAATTCAACCATGGCAACCTCCGCGCGCAAGCGCTGGGTGACCGGGAAAAGATGATCGTCCAGATCGCCACCCGGCCCGGCGCCCAATCCGGTGGAAACACGGCCATCACCGTCACCCTGCAGGGCTGGGAGGACGGTATCATGGCCGAGATCGGCCAGCAGGCCTGGCTGGGAGTGGCCGCCAGCCTGGGAACCACCGCTTTTTGGGCCATCCGGAACCCCTTCAGCCTGCTGGGACGGCTGGATGACCTGGCGCAGGATATCGAAAACCTGCAGCTCACGGAGCGGGTCTGGCAGACCATCGGGACTTGCGCACAGACCGCCGGGGCTTCCCTTGCGCTTTCCGAGCGCCTTCGCAGTATCATCTGTGATTACTGCGGCACGGGCAACCCGGTTGGAGCGGGATCGTGTATGGCCTGCGGCGCTCCGCTTGGGAAAGCCCAGCCTGGCACCTGCCGCTACTGCGGCTATGTAATTAATTTAGGGGAAGTCAAATGCCCCAATTGCGGAAAGATGCTTTGACCCAAATTCCCGGCGGTTTTACCGCCGGGTTTGTTTTTAAGCTGGTTTTCAGCGGTTAGACTTGCGAAATTCGTTTCTACCTTCTATAATACCTGCAGCCGGCATGAATCTAAAAGAACTGGAATCCCGAATTCAAGATCTGATCGAAGTGCGCTTACCGAGCGTATTTCCAGGCCAAAAGCTGGATGATCTGGTCACCCAGCGTCTGGCCGCTGCCATGCATACCAACCTCATTACTGAGGAGGGCAGGCTGCCGCTTGCTCCGAATGTCTATACGATCATCGTAAATCCATCCGCTGCACAGCAATGGCAGCAGCCCCAGATCCTTGAGGCTTTGGTTGGCATTCTAAAATCAGCCGGGGCGGAGGCGGGCTTTACCTTCGCCTCCCAGCCTGAAATAACGATATCTACCGATACATCCCTCTCGTCCAAAGAAGTAAATATCATGGCCTCCCACCGGGTGGCTGCCGTGGAAGAGACCGTGGGAATGGTGAATGACTCTATGGAGGAGTTGGCCGCCGCTGGCCTCATTCCCGAAAATGCCTTCCTCATCATCGAGGGAGTAAAGGTTTTCCCCTTGACGTTTCTGTGGTGAACATTGGCCGCAGGATGGACAACCAGCTGGTCATTGACGATCCCCGTGTCTCCCGCACTCACGCCCAGCTGCGCGCCATCAACGGCCGCTTTGTTCTATTTGACCTGAATTCCACTGGCGGTACGTTTGTGAACGGACAGCGCGCCAGCCAGACCGTGCTCTATCCGGGGGATGTGATCTCTCTCGCAGGTGTAGCCTTGATCTTCGGCCAGGACAATCCGCTTCCGGCTACGGATAAGGTCGATACTAGCCCTCACGAACCTTCCGCCGCTGACCGAAAAACGGCCATCATAAAAGAGCACGATACCGCCCAGTTCAAGAATAAAAAATGAGCGGCCTGATTGCACTGGCGCTCCGCCTGCTGCTCGCGCTTGCACTGTACGCCTTCCTGGGTTGGGCTTTGTGGACCCTCTGGCGCGACATTCAGCGTGAGGCGGATCGGATCGTAACCCGCCGTGCCCCTGGCATCAGCCTGGCAGTGCAAAAATCCGGCCAGTTGACCGCCGTCAAATATTTCATCCAGCCTGAGATTAACCTGGGACGCGATCCGGTTTGTGATATTCCCATCATCGATGAAACCGTCTCCGCCCGCCATGCCCGCCTGGTCTATCATCACAGCCAGTGGTGGCTGGAGGACCTGAACTCAACCAACGGCACGCGCTTGAACCAGGTCCTCGTGACCACGCCCACAGTCCTCACCTCGGCCGACGAGATCGACCTCGGGCAAATCCGCATCACTGTCAGCATCACCACCGAGACGCCCATCTCCTCCACGAAACGCCTGATGGAGTGAACATGACCGATCCTGTCACCCTTGGCATTCTCGGAGGTTCCGGCCTCTATGCGATGAGCGGCCTTGTGGATGCGCATGAATACGTATTGGATACTCCTTTTGGTAAGCCTAGTGCGCCCTTGGTAGTTGGCTTGCTCGAAGGACGACCCACGGCATTTCTCGCCCGTCATGGCCTCGGCCATACCCTCACCCCGACCGAAGTGAACTACCGCGCCAACATCTTCGCCATGAAGATGCTTGGCGTGACCCGCTTGATCGCCATCAGCGCATGCGGTTCCTTGCGTGAAGATTACGCTCCGGGGGATATGGCCGTTCCGGACCAGTTGTTCGATTTCACCCGCCGCCGGGTGAATTCCTTTTTCGGTGAGGGACTGGTAGCACATGTCGGCGTCGCGGATCCATTCTGCCCGGACCTCTCGGCGCAGCTCCTCAGCGCGATCCAACTGTCCGGTGCGAAGGTTCATGCTGGGGGGAGTTTCATAACCATCGAAGGCCCGCGCTTTTCCACCAAAGCCGAATCCCAGGTCTTCCGTTCCTGGGGCATGTCGCTCATTGGCATGACCACCTCCCCGGAAGCCTTCCTCGCCCGTGAAGCCGGCATATGCTACGCGGTACTGGCTCATGTCACAGACTACGATGTCTGGCACCTGGAGGAAGCCCCGGTCTCGGTTGAAATGGTCATCCGCACCCTCAACCAGAATACCGCTGCTGCCCAAAATGCCATTCGCACCCTCGCTCGCTCCCTGCGTGAAGAACGTGAGTGTTCCTGCAACGACTCCCTCTCGGACGCATTGATCACCCGTCCCGATCTGGTTCCGGAAAGCACCCGCTCCCGGTTGGAACTTCTCGCTGGAAAATATCTAAAATCCTCCCATGTATGATGCCAACCAGGTCCGGCTTCTTCGTTGGGCTGAAATTTTCCTCTTTTTATTTTCTTGCATTCTGACGCTCTCCCCCGCGGTCCGTGCCCGCAGCATGGATGTGGACCTGCGCTGGTCCCATTGGCTGGCGTTCACGATCTGGCTGATACTGGCCGAATTCGTCAATCAGGTCACCATCCTTCAGATCCCTGAGCGCGACCCCTACCTCTGGCCGGTCGCGGCTTTTCTCAGCGGCTGGGGGCTTCTTACGATCTGGCGCCTGGACGAAACCTTCGGCCTCCGGCAGCTTGCCTGGCTGGGCATTAGCACGGCTGTGTTGCTCCTGGGCATCAGGCTTTCCTCCGATCTCCAGTCCCTTCGCCGCTATAAATACGTGTTGCTCACCGGCGGCTTGATCCTGACAGCCCTGACCCTCCTCTTTGGCACCAATCCCGGCGGCTTTGGACCGCGCCTGTGGTTGGGTTGTTGCGGTGTCTATTTTCAACCCTCAGAACCTCTCAAGCTCCTGCTTGTCATCTATCTGGCCGCCTACCTCGCGGACCAGATCCCGGTTCGCACGCAGGTTTTTCCTCTGCTGTTGCCCACACTTCTCGTCACCGGGCTGGCTTTGCTTTTGCTCATTGTCCAGCGCGATCTGGGCACCGCTTCCATCTTTATTCTCATCTTTACGGTAGTCCTCTTCCTGGCGACCAACCATCGCCGCGTCCTGATCGGGACTTTCGCGGGGCTGGCTATATCCGGGCTCGTTGGTTATTTCTTTATCAGCGTGATTCGCATCCGCGTGGACGCCTGGCTTGACCCCTGGGTGGACCCCAGCGGCCGTTCTTATCAGATCATCCAATCCCTCCTGGCAGTGGCCAATGGCGGCGCCATTGGACGCGGCCCGGGTCTTGGCAGTCCCACCCTCGTACCCGTCGCCATCTCGGATTTTATTTTCTCCGCCATCGCAGAAGAGACTGGCCTGGCAGGCATTTTTGGTTTCCTTGGCCTTTTCGGTCTGCTGCTGACCCGCGGGATCCTAGCCTCCTTGCATGCGCCGGATCGTTTCCGCCGTCTCCTCGCAGCGGGCACGACGGCCTATCTTGGAATTCAGGGACTCCTCATTATTGGCGGCAACCTGCGCCTCGTGCCATTGACCGGTGTCACTCTGCCCTTCGTTTCGTACGGCGGCTCTTCCCTGCTCACATCGTTTGTCGCCTTGATCATTCTGATTCAGATTGGCAGAGGCACGGAACTCGAACCTGCGCCGCTCCCCTCTTCCCGTCCTTACCTCATCCTGTCTGCTCTTCTTGGCTTGGGTCTGCTTGCCGCGGCAGTGGGAACCACCTGGTGGGCGGTTGTCCGCAGCCCGGACCTTCTGAATCGAACCGACAACCCGCGCCGTTCCATCGTGGACCGGTTTGTAAAGCGCGGCAGTCTGTTGGACCAGCAGAATAATGGCATTAATGTAACCGTTGGCGAAAGTGGTGGTTTTACCCGCCAGTATCTGGTTCCCGAATTAGGTCCCATCACTGGCTACACGCATCCCGTGTTTGGTCAGGCGGGGCTTGAAGTCAGCCTCGATGATTATCTCCGCGGCCTGAAAGGGAACCCGTCCAGCCTCGTCTGGTGGGATCATCTCCTCTATGGAACACCACCTCCCGGCCTCGACGTGCGTCTCAGTCTCAGCCTCCCCCGCCAGAAACAGGCAGACCAGATGCTTGCCCTGCATGCTGGCGCCGCCATTCTCCTCAACGCCCAGAGCGGTGAGATCATCGTCATGGCCTCCCATCCCACCTTTGACCCGAACGCGCTGGATCAGGAAGGTCAGCAGCTTGCCAGCGACTCTCATTCACCCCTTCTCAACCGTGCAGTGCAGGGAGCCTACCTGTTGGGAACCGCTACGACTCCCTTTATATCCACTCTGGGTAATTCAGGGGATCACGGCGAAGGCGAACTTAAAGATCTTTTCTCACGGCTTGGTTTTTATTCAATTCCCCAGATTCGCATTCCTTTGAATCCGGTTACACAAAGTACCAGCCTTGAGAAAGTATCCGTCAGCCCGCTTCAGATGGTCCTTGCCGCTGGCGCCCTCAGCAATCATGGGATCCGCCCGGCTCCGCGCATCGCCCTGGCCGTCAACACTACTCAGCAGGGCTGGATCATCCTCCCGCCTCTCGGCGAACCGAAAGAGGCCATACCCACTGCATCCGCAGATGCCGCCGCGCGAGCCTTCCTCGTGAATGGGCAATCCTACTGGGAATATGTCGGTCAGGCCAGCCAGAACGATTCGATCACCACCTGGTATCTGGGCGGCACCCTTCCGGACTGGCAGGGGACGCGCCTTGCCGTGGTGGTGGCGCTGGAAGAGGATAATATTTACCTCGCCCGCCAGATCGGCCGCAGCCTGCTTTCGGGCTCTATATCACCTTAGCCGGCTGGTAGTTCGAATCAAAAAGGCCAGGCAAATGCCTGGCCTTTTAGTTGCCTATCGTTTACTTTCCGTCATCCACATCCTTGGCGCTGTAGCCAGGACCAGTCTTGAAGAAATCATAGTTGGGTTTGATATCGGGGGTCAGATCGATTACTTCGCCTGCCGCCAGCTGCCGGGTAATGTCCAAAACGATCGGGTTTCCGTGGTGATTGGTGGCTTCGAAATGCCCGGTTAGACCCAGGTTACTGATGTATTCGCCGCCCTTGGCGGTATATGCGGAAGGAACCTCATCTTCCGGGAAGATCGCCAAATACGGGCATTCCGGGACGCACGCGCCGCAGTCGATGCAGGTGTCCGGATCGATATAGATCCAGGGCCATTCCGCGATCGGCTGACCGGGGACCATGCACTCCACCGGGCAGACCTCGATACAGCCGCGGTCACGCACGCACAGGCTGGTAATGATATGGGTCATAGGAAACCTCCTCTGATGGATTGTACCGATTTCCCTGTATTATATCTTTCTTCTCAGACCGCGCAAGACTGCCATATTAGGTGAAATAAAAAGAGCCGGGTAAGTTTCCGGCTCTTCTATTGCGATGCTATTTTGCAGAGAACTTGCCTGTCACTGCATCCCAGTTCACCACGTTCCACCAGGCGTTCACGTAATCTGCCCGGCGGTTCTGATAGTTGAGATAATAGGCATGCTCCCAAACGTCGATCCCCAGGATGGGCGTTTGCCCATCCGAGAGCGGGCTGTCCTGGTTGGCAGTCGAGACCACCGCAAGCCCACTCCCCTTCTTCACCAGCCACGCCCAACCGGAACCGAAGCGGCCATTGGCAGCCTTGGTGAATTCCTCTTTGAAAGCGTCGAAGCTTCCGAAAGCGGAATCAATGGCTTTGGCCAATTCTGCGGTGGGCATGCCGCCCTTGCCTGGCCCCATGATCTCCCAGAAAAGATTGTGGTTGAATGTTCCACCGCCATGATTGCGCACAACGGTGCGTACCGCCTCAGGCACCGCATTAAGGTCCCCCAGCAATTGTTCCAGTGATTTCCCCTGCAATTCGGGGGTCTTTTCCACCGCCCCATTGAGGTTGGTGATGTAGGTCTGGTGATGCTTGGTATGGTGGATCTCCATGGTGCGCGCATCAATGTACGGCTCCAGGGCATCATATGCATAGGACAGCTTGGGAAGTTCGAACGCCATGTTCCTCTCCTTCTGAATGGCCTGCCGGATGGCAGATATTTAAGATAAATGTAATCAAAATTGTATTACTTGAAGTTGGCAATGTCAAGTAAAGGGGACGCTGCTCATATATTTCGTTTATACTTCCCGCCTGATTGGAAAGTGCCATCCTTTTCCTGGGTGGCAGTTCAACCGGATGTCCGAACCAGACCCAAACCAATCCCCTTCCCTTCCTGTCGAAAGATCTCCATTAACGCCTGGCGTTGGCCTCGTTCATCGCCATCCTGGCGGTCTCTTCTGCTTCGATCCTGATCCGCTTCGCCCAGACGGAGGCGCCATCCCTGGTGATCGCTGCCTTGCGCATCAGTATCGCCAGCCTGGTTCTGGCCCCCATCGCCCTCATCCGTTACCGAAGCGAGCTCAGCGCCCTCACCCGTTCCGAACTCGGCTTGGCCATCCTATCCGGAATATTCCTTGCGGTCCATTTTGGGACCTGGATCACTTCGCTGGAATACACCACCGTAGCCAGTTCGGTTGTCATGGTCAGCACCGGCCCGCTCTGGGTCGCGCTGGTGTCTCCGCTGCTGCTCAAGGAACGCATCTCCCGCTTCGCCTGGATCGGTCTGGCTTTGGCTTTGCTGGGTGGCCTGACCGTCAGCCTTGCCGGTGCCTGCATCTGGCATCGCGGCCTGGAATGTTCCAGCCTTTCCACGGCCTTTCAAGGCAAGGCAATGTGGGGTAATTTCCTTGCGCTCGCCGGGGCCTGGGCGGTTGCCGGTTATCTCGTGATCGGCCGCAAGCTGCGTTCCGGCATGGCCCTCATCCCTTACATCTTCCTGGTCTACGGAATGGCATCCCTCGCTCTCCTGGCTTTCGCCCTCGCCGCTGGGGAGCGGATGCTTGGTTATTCTTCCCTGACCTATCTCTGGATCGTTCTTCTGGCCCTCATCCCCCAGTTGATCGGCCATTCCACTTACAATTGGGCTCTTCGCTATCTCCCCGCCTCCATGGTCGCGACTGCCAACCTGGGAGAGCCGGTCGGCTCTGCAATTTTGGCGGCGATCATCCTGCAGGAGGATCCCGGGCCTCTGACCATCATTGGCGGGATCCTTATCCTGGCGGGCATTTATATGGCCTCCCGCCAGCCCGCTCCGGAAAGGATTATCCTTGACTGACCTCATCCTCCCGTCTCATCTTTTTCTCGACCGGCTGAACATCCCTTATGAGCGCAAATCCTTTTCCCCACAAACCGAAAAGGGCGCTGCGAATGTCGCCCGTGCTCTGGGCTTTTCGGAGCGGCAAGCGGTGAAGACCTTGATTTTCCAGGTGGACACCGGTGAGAAAGTGCTGGTCATGCTTGGCGGTGACCAATCCGCCATCTCCGGCAACCTGAAAAAGGCTATTGGCTCCCGCAACATTCAGATGGCCGCTCCGGAGGTTGTGAAGGAGACCACGGGTTACGTGATCGGTTCCATCCCGCCTTTTTGCTGGCAGCCCGAAGGCTTTCGCAACTTCCTGGAAGCCAGTCTGATGAATGAACCTGTTCTGGGTGTCGGCGCGGGCCAGTGGGGCGAAGAGATCTTCATCACCCCGCAGAACCTCATCCGCGCCAGCAACGCCATTGTGGTCAACCTCACCGTCCGCGAGCAGGACACCGCGCGCTAACAATAGCCATCAAAAAAGCAGCCGCATCCTGTGGATGCGGCTGCTACTGCTTCAGATGGCTTAACGGCTGTAAAGGTAATTCAATTCCTGCAGCCGGTAAAGCAGCGTCTGGCTCAGGTCGTCTTCCTTCATGCGCCACTCCCAGTTACCGCCCAGGGTGCTCGGAAAGTTCATGCGCGCTTCCGTGTCCAGGTTCAGCAGGTCCTGCATGGGTGCTATGGCGAAAACCGCTCCAGATGACCATACCGCTCGAACCAAGTCGGCGGCGAACTGACTTCCATCCGTCCCTAGATAACGTAAGGCAAAGCTGCGCTCTTCTTCCGGAGCTGCCTCGAACCAGCCGCGTGCTGTGTCGTTATCATGCGTGCCGGTATATGCCACGCAGTTCGGCACATAGTGGTGTGGAAGGAAGGGATTATCCGGCCCGGTAAAACCGAATTGCAGGATTCTCATCCCCGGCAGGTGATAGCGCTCGCGCAATTCCACAACGTCAGAGGTGATCACGCCCAGGTCTTCCGCGATGATCGGAAGGTCATTCGCTTCATTACGTTCTTTGAGGTCGGACATCAGCGTATCAAAGAAATCTGCTCCCGGTCCCGGAACCCAGCGGCCGAATTCGGCGGTCGAATTTCCAGCTGGAATCTCCCAATATCCGGCGAACCCCCGGAAGTGATCCAGCCGGATCATGTCTACCAATCCCAATGTAGCCCGCACGCGTTCCAGCCACCACCGGTAGCCGTCCCTTTGGTGGGCTTCCCACTTATATAATGGGTTTCCCCAGAGCTGGCCGGTGGAGGAAAACAGGTCCGGTGGCACCCCTGCAACCACCGTTGGCCGGTCCTCCTCATCCAGGTAGAACAGTTCAGGATGTGACCAGACATCCGCCGAATCATAAGCAACAAAGATCGGGACGTCGCCGATGATCCGGATGCCGCGCTGATTGGCATGCGCTGCGCAGCGTCCACCACTGCCGGAAGAACAGGAACTGGAAGAAAATATGCCGCGCGATCCGGCCTTCATACATCTGTCTGGCTTTCGCCAGTTCCTTCTCATCGCGCTCGCGCAAAGCCTTCGGCCATGCATCCCAAGCGCCGCCCCCATGAGCCTCCTTCAATGCCATGAACAGGGCAAAATCATCCAGCCAGGCGGCATTCTCCGCGCGGAAATTTGCCAATGCCTGTCGCAAAGTGGATTCCGAAAGCGATTCGAAATGACCAAAGGCTCTTTCCAGCAGTTCGAGTTTCCATGGGATCAGGGTGCCGAAATCCACCTGCTTTGGATCGAAGTCCGGTTTGTCCGTCAGATCCTCGGGGGTCAACAGCCCATCTGCCATCAGTTCGTCCGGGCTGATCAGGTACGGGTTACCTGCAAAGGCGGAAAAACACTGGTAAGGCGAATCGCCGTAGCCGGTCGGGCCTAGCGGCAGAACCTGCCAGAGATTGCCGCCCGAATCGGCAAGAAAATCAATGAAGCGATAAGCCTGCGGACCCAGATCGCCGATTCCGTATGGTCCTGGCAGGCTGGTAGGATGAAGAAGAATTCCAGATACTCGTTTGAATGTCATTGGTTATCAGGAGTTAACAGGTGTGGTCTCATGGATGAGGGATTGATAGAGTGCAAAATACTGCTTCGCTGAGTTTCCCCAGGAGAAATCTTTGGCCATTCCCGCACGCTGGATCTCCTGCCAGCGCTCGCGATCCGGGAACACCTTCAGTGCCGCGCGTATCCCCGCGGATAGTGACTGGACCACTGGTTTCTTGAAGATAAAACCGGTTTCTTTGGTGACCGTATCCCGCAGCCCGCCTACCGCGCTCACAATGGGGACACACCCGTAGCGCATGGCGATCATCTGGGAGAGACCGCAGGGTTCATACCGCGAGGGCATCAGGAACATATCTGTCCCCGCATAGATCTGCCGCGCCAGCGAGGCATCGTAGCGTGTCTCCACGCGGATGTTCTGCGGGTGTTCCTTCTGCAGGTCCAGCGCCATCTGCTCCAGGATCCGGGTCGCCTGCACCGAGGATGACCGCCTGGAAATCGGCCTTGAGCGAACCTAGCGCCTTGATCGCCACATCCATGCCCTTCTGCCGGTCCATGCGGGATACGATGCCGAACAGCGGCACTTCAGGTCGGACAGGCAAGCCGAGTCTCGTCTGCAGCGCCGCCTTGTTCGCAGGCCGCTCCTCAAGGGTAAGCATGGAGAAAGGTGAGACGAGATCGGCATCATCCGTGGGATTATAAGAGGCTGCATCGATCCCGTTCAAAATGCCATGCACGCTGTTCTCGCGCGAGATCATGAAATCCTGCAGGCCGCACCCGAATTCAGGGGTCATGACTTCCTCGGCATAACTCGGAGAGACCGGAACAATCGCATCCGATGCCCACAGCCCCAACGGCAGCGGCAGGACCCGCGCCCACTCCGGCAGATCGGTCTGGGCGAGGGGCAATCCGTAGGATGCCAGGATCGCCGAAACATCCGAGCCCATGAAAGGCATGTTGTGCAGGGTGATGAGCGAAGCGACCCGCCGGGTCCCTTCCTCCCAGCGCCGGGTCAGGTTGCTGTACAGCGCTGTAGCAGTGTGCCAGTCATTGGCATGAAGGATATCGATATTCCAGCCGATCTGGCGCGGCAGTTCCAAAGCGGCCAGGGAAAAGAACGCGTATTTTTCTGCGTCCAGTTCGGCTTTCAAGGAATACACGGATCCGCTGGAACGGATGGGTTCTCCGGTGATGAAATAGACCGGCATTCCATCCAGCACCCCCTCGAATGCCTCAACCTGGACTTCCGTATCGCCGCGCGGGATCGAATACACGACCAGGGGCCTCAACCCTTCGGTTCGCACCGCATTGTGCAGCGGCAGCACCAGCCGGATATCCAGCTTTGAGTCCCCTGTCACTTCCGCCGGCAGGCCCGCAGGCTGCGCGGCAATGCCCCGGCCACATCCCCCAGCCCGCCCACCTTTACAAAAGGCTCGGCCTCGGAAGCCAGGAACAGTACGTTCAGGTTTTGCGCCATCCGGTTATTTTATCTCAAATCCCCTTGAGATATCATTCCGCCCTCCCTGGGAAGTAGGAGGGCGGCATAAAGGAATTCAGGCTAGATATTGCCCGAGAGCAAAACAAATGACCGAAACAGCGCTTGTGAAGACCTGCTCATCCCATTAATACTCGCACCTCATGCGGCTGATCCTCTTCCACCAGCGGGATCAGACCGCCGGGTAATTGATTCCCATCCAGAAAAACCTGCGTTATGCCCCTATTTACGTGGTTTGGGTTCTCGACGCTGATCCTGTAATTTGCCTTTCCAAATCGGTAATTCACCTGGAAACCAGTCCAATCGCGGGGGATGCACGGATTGATTCGTAGAGCATTGCCGGCACGCGAGATGCCCAGAATGGCTTCGAGGCCCAGGCGATACATCCAGCCGGAGGAACCGGTGTACCAGGTCCAACCGCCGTTGCCCATGTAAGGCGGTATGCTGTAGATGTCGGCGGCGATTACGTAAGGTTCCACCCCGTAGCGCTCCGCTTTTTCGGGCGTATCTGCATGGGTGATGGGATTCAGCATGTGGAACAACTCCCCCGCGCGCTCGCCCTGACCAAGTTCGGCAAATGCCCAGGCGGTCCAAATGGCGGCATGGGTGTATTGCCCGCCATTTTCGCGCACACCTGGCAGGTAGCCTTTGATGTAACCGGGGTCGTGCGCGGTTTTGTCAAAAGGTGGGGTGAACAGCAGGACCAGCTGCTCGGCCTGTTTAACCAATATGCGCTTGACGGATTCCATCGCCTGCGCGGCCCGCGTCAGGATCCCCGGCGCCCGATAAAACTGACCAGGATTGTGCGATCGAATCGATCTGGCATTCATTGTTCTTACTCGAACCCAACAAGGAGCCATCATCATAGAAAGCCCGCAGATACCAGTTTCCATCCCAGGTATTGTCGTTGAGCGCCTGGGATAGCTGTCCGGCCCGCTGCCTGTAAGGTTTGGGATCGTCCTTCATTAATTCACATAAGCCGGCAAAACGCATCAACGCAGCATGCAGGAACCAACCCAGCCAAACACTTTCACCGCGCCCTTCGACCCCGACCCGGTTCATCCCGTCGTTCCAATCTCCCCCACCCATTAGAGGCAAACCGTGAATCCCGGCCGTAGAGCCTTTTGCTATGGCCCGGCGGCAGTGTTCATAGAGTGTGTGCAGCTCGGTAGTCGAATCAAACTGGCTGTAACGATCGGTTTCCTCGGGTCTTAAAGGCTCAGCTTTCAGAAATGGAGTTTTCTCCATCAGGATGGATGCATCGCCAGTAGCCGTGATGTAGTCCGCGGTAACAAAGGGTAGCCATAGCAGGTCATCTGAAAAGCGCGTACGCACACCGCGCCCCCAGGGCGGATTCCACCAGTGCAGCACATCGCCCTCCTCGAATTGGTGCTTCGCCGCATCGAGGATCTGAGCGCGGGCCAGGTCTGGCCTGGCATGCAATAATGCCAGGACATCCTGTAATTGGTCGCGGAACCCAAACGCTCCGCTGGATTGGTAGAGTCCCGTGCGGCCCCATAGACGGCAGCTTAGCGTCTGGTACAGAAGCCAGCGGTTCAGCATCAAATTCATGCCGGGGTCAGGCGTTTCCACTGTTACGTCGTTAAGAATGCCATCCCAATGCTGCTGGACAGCTTGCCACACCGAATCAACCTGTCCCTGTGATTGAATCCCCTCGATGAGTTCAATGCTTTCTGCCCTGTTCGCCCCTTCACCGATCAGGAAAAAGACTTCCTCCACCGCGCCGGGCTCCATGTCAATGTGCAATTGGATGGCAGCGCATGGATCCAGCCCTGCATTTACCGCGCTCGCCAGCCCGATACGGCCCAGCGCCGCCGGACTGCGCAGGCTGCCCATGCGCCCAAGAAATTCGGTCCTATCAGCGGTCACGCCATGCGGTCTTCTATTTGCCGCCAGGAATGCCACACGTTCCCCGAATTCGCTGTTGAAGCGGTTCGTGGCGAGTAGAGCATGGTGATCGGGATCGAACTCAGGCATGATATGCGCCTGATTGGTATCGCGCGTTGTGCCGAGCACCCATTCGGCGTAATAGGTGACGGTGATCCGCCGTGGGCGCTGCCAGAGGTTATGCAAGCGCAGGTGTGCCACTTTGACCGGCGCATCGGGAGCGGCGAAGAGCCGCAGATTTTGATTCAAGCCATGGCTCTGGCTCTCAAAGACCGAATAGCCCGCCCCATGACGAATCACATGCGCCGTTTCTGCCCCGGCGGGCATGGGAGTCGGCGACCAGACCAGCCCCGTTTCCTCATCCCGCAGATACAGAGCTTCCCCGGGCATATCGATGATCGGATCGTTGCGCCAGGGGGTTAGGCGATTCTCGCCGCTGTTCTCTGCCCAGGTACATTCGGAACCAGCTTCGGATACCATAAACCCGAATTGTGGGTTGGCGATCACGTTGATCCACGGGTGCGGCGTGTGCTGCCCCTGCTGGAGATGTATGACGTACTCGTGCCCATCCTTGCTGAATCCGCCGTAGGTATTGTCCATTAACAAGTCATCTGGTAGTTGGAGCAGCGGCGTTGGCTCAGGGTCACGCGCTTGGGAGATTACAGGGCTGAAAGATGGCAGTCGCGTAGGCTGGGCGGCAAGGCGCTGGGCGTGTTCCGCCAGCGTGCCATCCTTCTCATCCAAAATAACGCCCGCTACTGTTTCAAACAAGATCCTGTCCGCGCTTTGAAGCTGGTCTGTGCGCAGCACGAAAATGCCATCGCGCTGATTCAGCGCGCTCTCTGCGCCGAATTGCCGGATCTGGCGCTGAATAGCGTTGTGCAGGTCGAGGGCGTAACCGGTATCCTGGTCGTTCAGGATCACCAGATTGACCGTGACATGTCGGCTGCGCCAGTAGGTAAAGGCTTGCAATGCTTCGCTCAGCAAGGGAGATTCACCGTTCTGGATGCGCACCAACAAAATGGGGTAATCGCCGGAAATACCGAATGCCCACAGGCTGGGCTGCCCTTTTTCATTTTGCGCCAGGATGTGCGGTGCAGAGCGCAAGGCTCCGGATGGGTAGAGCAAAGCCGAGTACAACTGCTGGATGTTCTGCACAGTAGAGGAATTCAGACCAGATTCTAGCAGCTCCATCTCGCTGTGTATGCGGGCCTCTTCTAAGGCGCGGCTGATCCTGTAGGGGCCCTGGTAACGGATGATCCTCTCCAATACCTCGGCGCGCGACGATGCAGCGGTCGTCAGGAAGGTGACCCGGGTGCGCGAGTGCGGTTTCAGATCGATTTCCTGCGCCAGTGACAGAATAGGATCGATAGACTTATTTGCGAGATTGGCACGGCGGCGATTGACGCCTTGCAGAGCCTGGGGTGCGCGTGCCGTCTGGGATCGGCCTAAAAACTGGGCACGATCACTCTGATGCTCGCCTGTCACTTTACGACCGGTCTCAACAAGCAGTGCATGCGCCAGTGTCACAGGTTTTTCATCCGCAGACCGCAAGCGGCGATGAAACAGCTGTGCATTTTCCAGGGGGAGATATTCGCTCTCAATAAAAAGCTTGTTAAAAGCCGGATGCCGCGCGTCGGCGGACTGTGCGGCCAGGACCACCTCGCCGTAACTGGTTAACCTCAGCTTGCGGGGGCGGTCGCTTTCGTTCAAAATGTTCACCCGCCGTATCTCGACCCCATCGGCAGAGACAGTGATTTCAGTGTGCAGGGAAATACCATGATCCCAGCGCCGAAATTCAACCTTGTGCGGGTAAAACAACACTTCCTGTTGCTCCGGTGCAGATCCTATGGGCTGGCATGTGGCCGACCAGAGTGCTCCGCTCTCGCGGTCTTGCACATAGATCCACGTCCCCCACTGATCCAGGGTGGTGTCAGAATGCCAGCGTGTGAGCGCAAAATCGCGCCATTGACTGTAGCCGCCCCCGGCATTGGTGATCATTACACTTGCCTCGCCTTGTGAGAGTACATGCGCCTGTGGTATGGGGCTATCGACAAGCACGCGCCAGGGCTCGCTGTTGACCGAGCGTATCTCCGAGGGTAGATCCACCGGCTCATCGGGATGAGGATATTCGATGGGGGGATTAAGCGGGATTTTTTCCTGCAGCAGGAGTTCCACGCTCTGGATGCGCTCGTCGGCGTGGAAAAGGTTCACCACCAGATCATGCGAAAGGTAATTACACGCCGCAAGCAGGATCATTCCCTGGTGGTGCGCCATATAGGACTGAACGGTGGCATGCGCCTGGCCGGCAGGCAGGCGGGACTTGGTGTAATCGATCGCCTCATAAAAGCCAAATCGCCCAAGCATGTTTAATTGCTGCAAGTGCGCCATATTTTCCAGCACGGCTTGAGGCTGCAGCGAGAGCCCGATCAATGATGCATATGGAGCGATCACCAGATCATCGGGCAGATCGCGCCGGTAACCCAGGTCCGGCACACCGAAAGCCCGGTATTGGTAGTTCAGATTGAGATCGAAGGCAAAGTAGCCCGATTCCGAAATGCCCCACGGCACCTTCTTCTCCCGTCCATAGCTCATCTGTGCTTCGAGAGCGGTACGACAGCTGTCCGAAAGAAACGTCTCGGCATAGTTTTTAGTGAAAAGGGCCGGCATAAGATATTCGAACATGGTGCCGCTCCATGAGAGCAGTACCTGCTTGCCGTTCACTTTCGTAACCGGCCTGCCAAGATGCTGCCAGTGGCTCTGCGGTGCATCCCCCTTGGCGATGGCAATCAGGCTGGCAATCCGGGCTTCTGATGCCAGTAAATCGTAGAAACTCGGGTCGAGCTGTTCGGTGCTGGCGTTGTAGCCAATGTGGAAGACCTGGCGGCGGTCATCGAACAAAAAGCGAAAGTCCATGGCGGTTACCGCGGTGTTTGCTTGCCCGGCCAGCTCGTAGAATCCGATTAATAGAGGTGTTACCGCCATTCGCGCCGACAATAGATCATCCTCCAGTTTTTGGCACCACTCCTGCGCGGATTCATCCTGCCACTGCTCTCGGAACTGAATCAAAGCCTTCCTGATTTGGTCATACACCTCGCCTGCCTGACCCAGCGTCGGCAGTTCATCTGGAAGGCCGTCACGAAAAACCTGCCAGGCAGGTGAATCCACGAACTGTGCTGGTGGTTCGTCCAGGCGGCTGAGCCAGGGGGCAAATAGATTCAGGCTCCGTTCCATATCTTTCATGTGGTGGTGCAGTAAATCCAGATAGAGCTGGAGCTCGGTCAGGGATTCCCGTTGGAGGTGAGGATAGCTTTCCAGCAGTTCCATCGAGCGCTGCGCCACCTTTTGCGCGCCATCACCATTGAGCCAGGAGAGGGTCATTGTCCACTTTGCAGGCTGGTTCTGGATGGCACTGACGCGTTCGTACATTCCGGTTAATTCCCGTTCAAATGACTCAAGGGAGGCGTGAGGGCTGTTTTTTTCTAGCACTTGCAGCGCCTCCAGGAGAATATCCAGAATAACGAGTAAACCCTGCCACTGGTTTGAGCCGAGCACAGGTACATCCTTCAGCGCCAGGCATCCCTGTTTGAGTGTGATCAGGCAGGCCGCCAGATTGCCACTATCGACCGTGGACACATAACGGGGAGGTAGGGCAGTCATCGTCTGCGAGTCATACCAGTTCAATGGATGTCCCCGGTAATGCTCGAGCTTCTCCAGACTCTCAAGGGTGGAACGCAAGCGCAAAGCCAGCTCCAACACACCCAGGTAACCCTGGTCAAATGCTGACAATGTCGATACCAGGAACAGACCAATATTCGTGGGCGTGGTGTAATGCGCCACGTTGCCGAGGGGCGACTCCTGATAGTGGTCGGGAGGCAGCCAGTGATCATTGGGCCCGGCAAATTGCTCGAAAAACGCCCAGGTGCGCCGCGCCAGGCGGCGGACTTGACGGCCCTGATCCTCCGAGAGAGGTGTGGTGACATGTGCCTGGGGCTGGCTGATGACGTATGCGATTTGTGGGGCCAGCAGCCATGCAGCCAGGAATGGAAAGGCTGTCCATAAAGCCGCCGGTTTGATCACGGCGACAGCTGCCCCCAACAAAAGAGAAATTACCGCGGTTCCAAACATCTGCCTCCAGGTTTGGGAACGCTCGTTCGATCGAATGGAGCGCGAGGCCTTCGCTGCGGTTGTCCATTGCAGCAGGTTCCGCCGCGCGATCAACAGCCGGACCAGGGTAGTGCCGATGGCGCTCAGCATCAGCAGCGCCTCGTATGGCAGAAAAACCACGGAAAGCGTCCAGCGTTTTAACGGGAGCAGGGAGGGTTTAAGAATCTGATTGAGAGGTAGTCGCCCGATATTATGCCAGGCATCCTGGAGGGTCTGTACAAACAGGGGCAGAGCAGTAGGCAGCAGCACCAGCAGAGTCCAGACCAGAGGCGAGCCAGGTAGAAAAAGCCAACCCGCGGCGAGCAGGGCTATTATGGCGGGAGGCGTGAGACTGCGCCGCATGTTATCGAATATCTTCCAGATATCAATGGCGGATAAGCGGTTGGGGGCCAATCCGTTTTCGGTTTGGACAATGGGGAGCAACCAGGGTAGTAGCTGCCAATCGCCGCGAATCCAGCGCTGCAATCGTCGGGCATACACCAGATAATTCGAGGGAAATTCCTCGTAAAGGACAATGTCGGTGACAAGCGCGGCACGTCCGTAAATGCCCTCAAACAGATCGTGGCTGAGCAGGGTGTTCTCGCGTACCTGCCCGGCCAGACTGCGTTCAAATGCGGCGACATCGTAGATACCTTTACCAACATAACTGCCTTCGCCAAACAGATCCTGATAGACATCGGAAACAGCGAAGGAATACAGGTCAAACCCGGAGTTCCCGGCAAAGATTTGTGAAAAAATAGAGCGGTTGGCGCTGGTAGGCTTGATCGCCACGCGCGGTTGCAGCACGGTATAACCGGCGACAACCGACCGACCATCTGCTGCAAACTCGGCGCAGTTAAGCGGATGTGCCAGCGTGGCAATCAGTTGGCTGGCGCTGCCCTGGGGCAGGGACGTATCTGCATCCAGCGTAATTACATATTTGATGTCGGAAGGAAGGCTCGAATCCCCCACCGGGGTCGTGAAGCTGGTTTCTTCGCGGCTGAGCAGCAGGCGATTAAACTCTGCCAATTTGCCGCGCTTGCGCTCCCAGCCCATCCAAACGCCTTCGGATGGATTCCACTCGCGCCTGCGGTGGAATAAATAGAATGGCGAGGTTTCGGCATACTTATGATTGAGGCTTTCGATGCCGGTGCTGGCCAGCTCCAGCAGTTGTTCGTCCCCCGGCATGAGCTGCGCGGGAGCATCACTAAAATCGGTTAGCAGAGCGTAGGTCAGCTGAGGATCTGGATTGGATAGATAATACAATTCCATTTCCTGCAGAAGATGGTTGAGTTCGCCGGCGCTTTCCAGCAGGGTTGGGACGACCACCATGGTGCGGTTCCCCTGGGGAATGCCTTCTGAGAAATCCATGCGCGGCAGGCTTTCGGGCTTGATGCGGTGGGTCACGACCCAGTGCACCAGTGTGATCGCGGACTCCATTCCCAATCCCAGCCCAAGCAAGCCGGCGGTGATGAGCTGTGCAAGCGAGCCGCCCGAATAAGCCACATAAGCGAGCAGGACCAGGTCGAACAGAACTGAAAGGAGAGCGATACTTCCCAGGTAAGTGACGGTAGGGAAGGCAAGCAGAGTACTCCGCAGCCGGGTACCAAATTCCGGGTGGTATTGGACGGTCTTATCGAGGGTCCTCCGCCCGGCGTCGCGCAGGTAATAGCCAATATGCGCTTTCCGGTCCGTAGCAGGGTCATCCACGTTGCGGGCAAGCTCAATTGCGGCGTGCGCCACGCTCTCTTCATTGGTATTGGAGTGACGAGCCAGTTCCTCAATGACACTGCGATAACTGTTGCGGGTTTCAAAATCCATGCGTTCATAAATCCCCGCAGGGTCATCACGCAAGATTTGTTCCACCCGGCTGGTCTGCTCAAAGAAATCATTCCAATTGGTTGTGGAAAGCAGGCGCAAGCTGAGAAAACAGTTGGCGACGATGGTCTCTCTAGTCGGGGAGACTGCACGGCCGGGGATGGCCGTCAGGCTGTCCGGCACAGCCTGACCCGTTAATTCGGCGACAGCCCGGACCAACCGCTCTAATATCCCGATCCTCAGCATGATCGGCAGCGCCCAGAGCTCCCCGATGGTCAGGGATGTGACCTGCTGGTACTCCTGCACATAAGTGACAGCCTGTGCCAGGTCAATCAGGCTGCCGCCGTATCCGATCCACTCGACAGCCGCGGCAAAAATGCGCGGGTATCCTGCCAGCCGCGTCCCGGCCAGCTTTGGTAATTGGTTCAGAAAACTTACCGGCAGGTCTTCTTCAATTTGGCGGAAAGTTTGTTTGATGATGTAATAATTGTCCAGCATCCATTCGGCGGCGTGGGCAGCTGGTAAATCCTTGGCTGGTATGGATAGGAATATCGCGTGGGCTTTTCCCAGTGCCAGTTCCCAGCTCTTGAGATTCTTCAGCAGCTGATTTTTTGAGAAGTACGATATTTCAGAGCGATGGGTTGCAGCCAGGTCCCGGGCAAACTGCCTCAGTCTCGTCTCTGCATCTGTATGATCTGGTTCGGATAAAATTGCCTGTGGGACAGTCTGCATAAGTTTAGCGCTCTGTGCGTTCTCTGGATGGAAGATCGGAGGATGCTGGCTCTTGTTTGGCAGGCAGATCCTGCACGACGAGCAGCGGCACGGTGCCGTAGAGAATGAAATTGTTGACCATGCTGCCATATGGCCATTGCTGATTGCCCGAATAACCATGTGCGCTCAGTGTCACCAGGTCAATATGTTCCTGCTCCACCAGCTTATGCAATGCAGCAGCGGCATTGTCGCTTGTGATCAAGTGGGTTTGGACGTCAAGACCCTCCAGATAGGAGCGCCCTTTCACCTGCTCGAGGTAGCGGCGGGCTTCCTCCAGGTTGCGTGCCACAACGCGCTCGGATAGATCAATGTCTTCGCGGGCCGGAGGCATTTGGCGAGCCATTTCTGGTGCTTGTATCACTTGCACGAGATGCACCTCGGATTTATGGAAATGCGCCAATTGTGTGATGACTGGCAGGACATGTTCGGCCCGCTGCGAGCCATCCAAAGGTACCAGGATCCGCCGGTAAGACACAGGCTCCAATAGTCCTCCAGGCAGTACCCCGTAGTGCTGTGCTCGGACGATGAGCACCGAGGTTTGTACACTCAGGATGATCTTTTGTGTAATGCTGCTAATACCCAGTTGAGTCAGGCCGTGGCGTCCGTGGCTGCTCAAGGTGATCAGTTTCATCCCCTTGTTTTGGGCATATTCGATGATACCTTCGGCGACTAGACCTTCCAGTACCTTCGCCTTTACCGTAGTCTTGGATTCTTGAAGGCGTGCCCGGATCTTTTCTAGGTAGAGTGTTGCCTTTGTTTTATTGATTTGCCAATTAAGCGAATCGAACAATTGCACGGAGGCGCTTGCCTGGTTTTTTTCCAGGATTCGCAGCAGCGTGATTTCTGAATTAAAACAACGGGCGACGGCAACAATATGAGGTAGAACGCACTCTGCCAATTGAGAACCGTCCAACGGCACAAGAATAAGCTCGAACATGGTACATTCCTTTGGATTTGATTACCGCCGATTTTAATCGGAGTCAGGTATTGGAAGGTAACACGGCCCACACCTGGAATCTTCCGGAGTCATTTGACCAGCAGATCCACCTTTTCTGTTCTATATGTCTGATGCCTTGGAGGGCTTTCCCTTGAGAATTACTGAGTGACTTCAACGGTGCGGACGGGGAATCCGTACTAGATTGCTTTGCTTTACCTTCGAAAAGGCATCATTCTTATCATATTCATTCTACTTCAATAGATGAAGGTTATTACATCTCGATTGCTGAAGCTTCCCGACAAAATTTGGCAAGTTCTCTTATTCCTCCCTCACTTCCAGATCCGTCTGTATTCGTTATTTTATAAAAGCTGGGGATGATATTAAAATCAAAAGGCCGGGAAATCTTTCATTCCGGGCCTTTTTAGGGGAGGGCGACGGGGAACGATCCCGCAACCTTTACATCCACAGTGTAACGCTCTGCCAATTGAGCTACGCCCTCCATATTAAATTGTCTGAGCGCAACACCCACAATGTGGCGCTCTGCCATTGAGCTACAGCCTCCGTAACGGGCGATATTTTATCATAAAAATACTCATGTCATCGCGAGGAGCTGAGATGGTTTGCAAAGCGAACCATCGAGCGACCATCGCGAAGCACATCTGCACTGGTAAGCACCCAGTGCGGCGCAGTGTTCCGTCAGAGAAAGCAACTTCCTGATTAAGAAGAGCTGCTTCGTTTCTAAACAGTTCCCTTCAATAATTCCCGTATCGCCTCTGCCGCCTGCTCGCGGCGTACACTCTTCTGCAATCCTGTCTTTAAATCCTTGATGGAAACTTCTCCCCGCTCGGCTTCATCCGGCCCGATGGTCACCGCCACGCGGACGCCCAGCCGGTCGGCATATTTGAACTGTTTCTGCAATTTGGCCGGCTCCGGATATACCAGCACCTTGAGCCCCTCCGCGCGCAGCAGCGCGGATACCTGGAGCGAGGCCTTCCACAATTCCGGGCTGAAAACCGTCACCATGACCGGCGCCGGGCTGGCAGAGAAATCCGGGAGCAGTCCGGCTTCTTGCAGGATGATGCCGATCACTACATCGCCCATCGCAAAACCCGTCGCCGGGAGCTTCTCACCCCCGACATCCGCCAGCAGGTTGTCGTATCTACCGCCGCCGAGGATGGCGCGCTTCAGCGATCCGCTCAGGTCGAAGGCCTCGAACACTGTGCCGGTGTAGTACAGCAGCCCGCGTACGATGTTCGGATCAAATTTGACATACTCCCGAACTCCAAGTGCATCCAGTGCATCGAACAGGCGCACCAGGTTGGGCTCCGACTGCCATTGTTCAGTGTCCGCCAGCAGTTCCTTCAAGCCTTCCAACTGCTTGGCGCTCAACCCGATCTCCAATGCATACGTGTCCCATGCACCCGGCTCCATCCTGTCGCGCCGGTCCACCAGGTTGGACACCTCCATTCGCTTGTCAGCCGGAATTCCGAGCGTCTCAAAGCGGGCATCCATCAGCCTTCTATCATTTACCAGGATGACAGCCTTTTCCGGTGTCAGCCCTACCAATTTCATAAAGGTTGCCGCCACTGCGATCAATTCGGCATCCGCCTCCGGGGAATCAGGTCCCAGGATATCAACGTTCCATTGGAAGAATTCGCGCGTGCGTCCCTTTTGTGGTTGCTCATAGCGCCAGAAGGGCCCGAACGACCACCAGCGCAGCGGAAAGTTGAGCGATCCCTGCCGGGCCGCGATCATGCGCGCCAGGCTCGGCGTCAGCTCGGGACGCAGCGTCACCATCTCGCCGCCGCGGTCCTCGAAGACGAATGACTGCTTCTTGACCAGCTCCTCCCCCGACTTGGCCGCATAAAGCTCCATCGTTTCGATGAATGGCCCATCCCATTCCTGAAAGCCGAATTTTTCCGAGGCTTCCCGTATTTTGGAATACAGGTAGTTGCGGAGCGCCATCTCCTCCGGATAAAACTCGCGTGTGCCTTTGACTGGACGAATGGATGATTTCATTTTTACTCCCAAAAACTGACCCGCATTGTAGCATATTTACCGCTTGCGATACTTCAATTTGGAATGGATAAGATGCTTTTTGATGGTCAAAAAGTCTCTTCCGGTGACCTTGCATGGCGTAATTCATTTCCGAACCGGAATTGTATGACAATCGTCACTCCAATCGGGAAGGAACGCACTAGACCATTATTGTGAAAAATAGTACTAATTAAGTGGAAGAATACCGGCAACACTGGCCAAGTCTGAAAGGAGTTCAGGATGCTGCCTTTGGATGAAATTAAATTAGAGCTTCAGAGGATTCCCTGGTTCAGGGATCTGACCATTAATCATCTCGATAAGATCGCTCAGATCTCGCAACTGCGACATGCGAAGGCGGGCGAGGTCCTCTTCCGTGAAGGAGACCGGGAAGATCGTGTCTACATCGTCCTGGATGGGCGCATCGCATTGGACATGATGGTCCCCCCGCGCGGCAAGATCCGCTTCTACACAGCGGAAAAGTGGGAGGTCTTCGGCTGGTCCAGCGTGACACCCACTGTCCGGCAGAGGACTGCCGGAGCGACCGCGGTCGTCGATTCGCTGGTTGCCTCTGTGGAAGCCGCAAAGCTCCGCGAGCTTTGCGACCAGGATCATGATCTGGGTTACCTCGTCATGCGCAGATTGGCCAACATTGTCGCCAGCCGCCTGATGATCAGCCGCCTCCAATTGCTGGATATCTTTGCCGAGCCGGAGGCCAAGAATGCAAACTGAGATACGCCCCGAGATCGGCAGCACCCTCGCCATCCAAAAAACCGATTTCGACATTCTGTTGTCAAACCTGAAGAATAATGGCTATGAATTGCTTGGACCTCGCATCAAGAACGAGACCCTGATCTATGGTCCGATCGACAATCTGGCTGACCTCCCGAAAGGTTATATCTCCGAGCAGGAAGCCGGAAAATTTCGGTTGATCTTCACCGGTGGCTCGCACTATTTTGACATCATCCCTGGCGCCGCTTCCTGGAAGCAGTACCTCTTCCCTTCCCGCACCGAGCTTTTTAAAATGCAAAAGACTGGCGGTGAATGGCAGATCCAGGAAACCGAGGACAATAAACCCGCCTATGCCTTCATCGGCGTGCGCGGCTGTGAACTGGCTGCCATCCAGATACAGGATGCTGTTTTTCTTCGGCCTGATTTTGTGGACCCGCTCTATCACAATCGTCGCGAGCGGGCATTCATCCTGACGGTGGATTGTCTCCACCCTGCAGGCACTTGCTTCTGCAAATCCATGGAGACCGGTCCGCATCCCGGCCCCGGCTTCGATCTTAATCTGACCGAGCTGGAGGATCTGTTCCTGGTGGAAATAGGTTCCGAATTGGGTCGTGCCATGCTCGCCGGTGTCCCTTTCGAGGTCGCCAGTGCTTTCCTGCTCAACACCGCCTACCGCGGCCGTGAACGGGCTGCGCAGGGAATGGGTCGCGAGCTGGATACCTCTGATTTGCCCGGCCTGCTCCTCGATCATCTCGAAAATCCTTTTTGGAACAAAATCGGAGAACGCTGCCTTTCCTGCGCCAACTGCACCCAGGCTTGCCCCACCTGCTTCTGCTGGGACTCGCTGGATAATCTCTCTCTGGATGGGGCGGAGACCAGCCGTGAACGCGTCTGGGACTCCTGCTTCAATCCTTCCTATTCCTATCAGGCGGGCGGGAATACCCGGCCCACCATCCATTCGCGCTACCGCCAGTGGATCACACATAAGCTCGGGACCTGGAAGCAGCAATTTGGAACTTTCGGCTGTGTGGGCTGCGGCCGCTGCATCACCTGGTGTCCGGCCGCCATTGATATCACAGCCGAGATCGCCGCGTTACGCGAGGAGGTCAAATAATGGTTGCTACCGTCCCCGCCCCCACCGTCACTGTGCATCCCGATCATCTCTTGAAACCCGTATGGGCCAGGATCTCCGCCATCACCACTGAGGCTCAGGGCGTATCCACCTATTGGTTTCACTTTGTAGATCCTCAGGTCCAATCGGTCTATCGCTTCCAGCCGGGGCAGTTCAATATGGTTTACATGCCCGGCTTTGGGGAAGCGGCAATTTCAATAAGTTCAGATTCTGAAGATCACGCCACATTGGGTCATACGATCCGCTTCGTCGGTAACGTCACCCGCGCCATCAGCCGTCTGAAGGTCGGCGATGTCGTTGGCTTGCGCGGCCCCTTCGGCACCACCTGGCCCATGCAGGCGGTCGAAGGCCGCGATGTGTTCATCGCCGCTGGTGGCATCGGCTTGGCCCCCTTGCGGCCTGCCATTTACCATATCCTGAACCATCGTGAACGCTATGGCAGCGTCCATATCCTGTACGGTGCCCGTACTCCCGCCGACCTGCTTTATCCCGGCGAATACAAGAAATGGGAAGCCGCCGATATCCAGATGCACGTCACGGTGGACCGCGCCGACGAGAAATGGCAGGGGCAGGTGGGTGTCGTGCCCATGCTTTTCTATCACTTCCGCATGGACCCCGCCAAAACCGCCGTCCTGGCTTGCGGCCCCGAGATCATGATTCGCTTCGTGGTCTTTGAAGGGCTTGCCCGCCGCGTGCCCCCGGAGAGCATTTATGTCTCCCTCGAGCGGAACATGAAATGCGGACAGGGCTCTTGCGGCCACTGCCAGCTTGGACCGTACTTCATCTGCAAGGATGGTCCGGTCTTCAGCTTCGATGCCCTCCAATCCTATTTCCACGTGGAGGAATTCTAATGGCTTCCCATAAACCGACGATTGCAGTCCATAAATTTTCCTCCTGTGACGGCTGCCAGCTCTCCATACTGAATATGGAGGACGAAC
The DNA here is from genome assembly GCA_963809585.1 of uncultured Chloroflexia bacterium. Lineage (GTDB taxonomy): Bacteria > Chloroflexota > Anaerolineae > Anaerolineales > Villigracilaceae > JACPVF01. Next base: position 366,283 of record CAWEKL010000009.1, read on the forward strand.
TTCTGGGCCTGGCCGATGCAGTGGATATCGCTTACTTCCTCGAAGCCACACGTGCAACCCGCCCCGGTCCCTACGATATCGCCATTGTGGAAGGCTCCGTCACCACGGAACACGAGATCGAGAAGATCAGGGAGATCCGCAGCGAATCAAAGACTCTCATAGCGTTGGGCACCTGCGCCACAGCCGGGGGCGTTCAGGCGCTGCGCAATTTCGCGGACGCGGATGCGCTGGCGAATACGGTGTATGACCATCCTGAGTATCTTCATTTCCTGAAAACCGCCACGCCGATCGCCGAGCATGTCCAGGTCGATCTTGAGCTCTGGGGCTGCCCGGTCAACAAAGGGCAGGTCCTCGAAGTGATCATCGCCCTGCTGAATAACCGCCGCCCTGTGCTGCCCACGTATTCCGTCTGCATGGAATGCAAGCGGCGCGGCACGGTCTGTGTCATGGTGGACAAGGGCGTTCCCTGTCTTGGTCCCGGCACCCGCGCGGGTTGCGGAGCCATCTGCCCCTCCCTCAGCCGCGGCTGCTATGGCTGCTTCGGCCCTGTCCCCGGCGCAAACCTGAATTCCCTGTCCGGCATTCTGACCAGGAATGAAAGGTACTCCGGTGAGGCAGTCCGCCTGTTCCGCGGTATCAGCGGCAATGCCACGGCCTTCCGCACCGCCGCAGAAAACCTGATCTCCGGAAAGGAGACCAAATGAAGAACATAGCTGTCCCCGCTCTCGCCCGCGTGGAAGGTGAAGGTGGATTATTTATCGGCTTGCAGGATGGCAAGGCAATTGAAGTCCGTCTGGATATCTATGAGCCGCCGCGGTTCTTTGAAGGCTTTCTGATCGACCGCTTCCTCCAGGAAGTCCCCGATATTACCGCCCGCATTTGCGGGATATGTCCGGTCGCTTACCAGATGAGCTCGGCCATTGCCCTGGAAAACGCTCTGGGCATCGCCGTTGGTCCGCAGGCGCAGGCGCTCCGCCATCTCATGTACTGTGGTGAATATATCGAGAGCCACGCCCTGCATATTTATCTCCTGCAGGCTCCCGACATGCTCGGCAAGGAATCTGCGCTGGAATTGGCCGCGGTTGCGCCTCAGGTTGTCAAAGACGCGCTGCGTCTCAAAAAGATCGGCAATAACATCCTTAAAGCCATTGGCGGCCGTTCGGTCCATCCCGTCAATGTCTGCGTGGGCGGGTTCTACCAGTGGCCCGAAGCCGCGGATCTCAAAGCCCTTTTGCCGGATCTTGAGTGGGGCCTGGAAGCCGCCAAAGGCTGCGCGGCATGGGCTACAACCCTGCCCTATCCGGAACTGGAGATCGATTACGAGTTTGTCGCCCTCCATCACCCCGACCATTATGCGGTCATTGACGGCGATGTGTGGTCATCCACCGGGCGCAAACTTTCCGTGCCGGAGTTCGAGACCGCTTACATGGAAGAGCATGTCCCTCATTCCAACGCGCTGCACGGCCATACTGTAGAGGGTAGCAACTATCTCGTTGGCCCTCTGGCGCGCCTGAACCTCAATCACGAGCAGCTTCTCCCTGCTGCGCAGGAAGCGCTGAAGCAGACGGGTATCCAACTGCCCCTCCGCAATCCCTACAAATCTCTCCTGGCGCGCGCCATTGAATTGGTCCACTACTACGAGCTGGCCATCCAGCTGGTGAAAGAATACGACCCGCAGGGTCCCGCCCACAGCGAGCTAAAACTGAAGGCTGGCGAGGGCTCCGGTGCCACCGAGGCGCCACGCGGCCTGCTCTATCATCGCTATCGCATTGATGACCAGGGCTTGATCAAGTTCGCCCGCATTACACCGCCCACGGCCCAGAACCTCCCCCGCATCGAGGCTGATCTCATGGCCATGGCCCCCAACCTCGTTCGGATGTCGGAAGCTGAGGCCACCCTGACCGCAGAACACCTCGTCCGTTCTTACGACCCCTGCATTTCCTGCGCCACCCACTTCCTCAAACTGAAGGTGGAAGAGATCTAGTCCAGGAAGGGTGAAAGCTCATGAAGATTGCAGTGATTGGCATCGGGCAAGCGATGAAAGGCGATGACGCTGCAGGGTTGGAAGCGGTCCGCCATTGGCGTCAGGCGTTCCGGGAGACCGCCAGCAGGCCGGAGGTCTCTGTGGAAGCCAGCGGGCTCCCCGGCCTGAACCTGCTCGATCTGCTCACCGAAGTGGACGCGGCCATCCTGGTGGATGCCGTTCGAAGCTCGGCCCCCGCGGGCACCATCCACTGCCTCGAGCCGGACCAATTGGCGGCCTTTACCGGCGCCGCGCAGTCGGCGCATGGCTGGGGAGTGGCCGAGACCCTTGCCCTCGCCGAGGAGCTGAAATTACCGGCCCGGTCCGTGAAGGTGCGCATCATCGGCATCGAAGCCGGGCAGATGGAACTGGGAGCCGGATTGAGCCGCCAGGTGGAAAGCGCCATGCCCGACATCTGTGCGGCCATCGAAAAAACTCTGCAAAGCTTGTTGAATTAAATACATGCACAGGGACGGCGCCGGGCGCCGTCCCTGTATTTAACCTGTGGTATATTTGCCCGTACCCACCGCCAGGAGAGAGATTCCATGGAAATTAATTATCAGGAAACCAGCAAAGACCTGCTTACCCGTATCGACATTCACGAGAAATACGGGTCTGCCAACATTGATCAGTGGACCAATGAGCTGCTCGATCCGCAGCCGGGTATGCAGATCCTCGATGTAGGCTGCGGCGCGGGAAAACTTTGCTTCTTGTTCAACGAATACACCCACGGCAAGGCCCGTATCACCGGCGGCGATTTTTCCGAGGAATTGCTTGCCCGGGCTCGTGAGAAGAATGCCCAGCTCGGCGCGGATGTGGATTTCCGCTTCCTGGACTTCAACAAGCCCTTTGAATTTCCGGATAATACATTCGATCTGTGCACCAGCGCCTTTGCCATCTATTACGCCTCCGACTTGAAGTTCACCTTCAGCGAGGCGCACCGGGTTCTGAAGCCGGGAGGCCGCTTGTTCGTTTCCGGGCCGCTGCCGGAGAACAAGCAGATGTTCTATGCCATCATCAAGGAAGCCACCGACGCGGCCATTCCTCCGATGCCCGGTTCGAGCCGCTTCAAAGGCGAGATCTTTGACACCATCAATGGAATATTCGCCAGCACCGAGCTGCACAAGTTCGAGAACCATCTCACCTTCCCCGCGGTAGAGCCTTTCATCGAATACGTGCGCGCCTCGTTGAGCGAGGACCGCAAGCTGTGGACCTCCATGTTCAATGGCAAGGAAGAATATGAAGCCCTCATCGGCCGCATCGAGGCGGTTGCGCGGCATTGGTTTGAGCGCGATGGCAAACTTGTCATGACCAAGGTCGTTGGCGGAATTCTAGCCACAAAATAACCGCTGCAGGTTGCGGCGGCGCTCAGGGCAGGATAAATCCATGAACTTCTTCGGAAAAAGGGTCCTCTTCATCGGTGCGCACCCGGACGATATCGAGCTGGGCTGCGGGGCCTTGCTGCATCACATCACCAATGAGACGGAAATACTCTGCGTAACGCTTTCTGACAACCAGAAGAACCCCGACCTGGTGAGCCTCAAAGAGGAACACCTGCGTTCAATGGCCGTGCTGGGCATCCCTGAAGAGAAGGTGGTCTTCGGCCCCTTTATCACCCGCGTCTTTCCGGACGCGCGCCAGGAGATCCTCGAATATTTCTTGAAGTTCCGCCGGGAGTTTAATCCCGATCTGATCTTCGTCCACTCGCAGCATGACATCCACCAGGATCATAACGTCATCACCGAAGAAGCCCTGCGCGCCTACCGCGGCATCACCGTCCTGGGCTATGATGTGGTTCGTTCCTCCTATGGATTCTTCCCGCACTTCCTCGTCGAGGTCAACGAAGAGGATGTTCAGAAGAAGGTCGAGGCGCTGGCCGCCTACGAAACCTACCGCGAGCGGTATTACTTCAACAGCGAACTGACCCGCTCCATCATGATCCGGCACGGCGCACTGGCAGAATGTCCGTACGCTGAAGGTTTCGACATCCTGAGGATCGTCGGCACTTTTGAAAGATGTGTTTAGCTGAGCATGATTGCATTGGGGGTTTCAGGACTCATGGCTGCCCGCATTAATTTTGGAGGCCTGTCATGGAATCACGATCTTTGATACAGGAATTAACCTTCAGTTACCGCATCATCCAGGCACTCTTGGATGGGATCGACGCGGAGGAAGCGCGCATACAACCGGACGCTGAAAGCTGGTCCATCCTCGAGGTCGTCTGTCACTTGTTGGACGAGGAACGCGAGGATTTTCGCGAACATCTGGATTTTATCCTCCACGGGCAGCAGGATCGGACCTGGCACCGCATTGATCCTCAAGGCTGGGTCAAGGAGCGCCATTACAACCAGCGCGATTGGCAGGAAATGAAAGACGGATTCGCCGCTGAGCGCCGTGCCTCATTGGAATGGCTGGAAAGCCTCTCCGCCGAAGATTGGGACACCCGCTTTGTTTCTGAGTTTGGGGAATTCACGGCCGGCGACATGCTGGCAAGTTGGGTCGCCCATGATAACCTTCACATCCGCCAGCTGGTCGAGCTGCGGCGGTTGCACATTGAGCGGCTGACCAAGCCGTACAATATCGCTTATGCGGGTGATTGGTAATCCACCTGAAATAAAAAGGAGCCAATCGGCTCCTTTTTTTACTCTCTGGGTACTCCGATCCAGATGCTTCCCTCGCGAACCTGGACCGGATAAGCGGGGATATCCACCACTGCTGGCATTTGCATCACCTTGCCCGTCCGCACATCGAACTCCGCCCCGTGCCTCGGGCAGACGACAGTATAGCCTTCCAGATCCCCATCGCCCAGTGGGCCATCGTCATGAGTGCACACATCCCCGATGGCAAAGAATTGCCCGGCAATATTGAAGATCACGATCGGCCTGTCCGCGATCTCCACGAACAATCGTTCACCGTTCGGCAGATCCTCCACCGGGGCGATTTCCACGAAATCCACCCGGGCTTCATCCAGCGCCGTGTAATTGAACATCATTGGTTCCACCCCGCCTCACTCCACCAGCTCATCGCTCGCCGCTCCCAGCCCGTAAACACCGGCCTTCAGCACCTTGAGCGAAAGCAGCGCGCATTTCAGCCGGACCGGGCCAAATTCGATCCCCAGCATGTCGAGGATATCCTGCTTGTTCATCTTCTTCACATCCTCGATCGGCTTTCCGATGATATCTTCCATCAGCAGGTCGGCGGATGCCTGGGAAATGGCGCAGCCGTGCCCGTCGAAGCGCGCCTCCGTGACCTTGCCGTTCTCGTCCACCCGCAGGTCCACCTGGATATGGTCGCCGCACAGCGGGTTGTTGTCCGCGAAGGAAATATCATGCGGGTCAAGATGCCCCCGATAGGATGGATTTTTATAATGTTCGATGATGACTTCGCGATACAGGTCGTCCATGGTTCTCCTTAACCGCTGTCGCCGGCCGGGATACTAGCTGAAGATTTCCTTGACCTTGTAGATCCCATTGACCAGCAGGTCCACTTCCTGCTTTGTGTTATAGAGATAGAAGGAGGCGCGGCTGGTGGCCGGTATCCCGAATTTCTCATGCAGCGGCTGCGCGCAGTGATGTCCCGCGCGCACCGCGATCCCGTCCTCATCCAGGATCTGCGCCACGTCATGCGGATGCACTCCCTCCAACGTAAAGGAGGCAACCCCGCCCTTATGCTCGGCGGAGGGACCAAATACGCGCACGCCGGGGATCTCCTCCAGCCGTTCCAGCGCGTAGGCGCCGACTTCGTGCTCATGCTCCGCGATGGCGTCCATCCCGATCCCGAGCAGGTAATCCACCGCCGCCCCGAAGCCTACCGCTTCGGCGATGGCCGGTGTCCCGGCCTCGAACTTGTGCGGCAGCGAATTGGGCCGGAAGGACCGCAGTTTCACCTCACGGATCATGTCGCCGCCGCCCAGGAACGGCGGCATGGCTTCCAGCAATTGGGCTTTCCCATAGAGAGCGCCGATGCCGGTCGGACCACACATTTTGTGCGCCGAAAACGCCAGGAAATCGGCGTCCAGAGCCTGCACATCCACCTTGAGGTGCGGCACAGATTGTGCCGCGTCGACCAGCGTCATCGCACCGGCTTCGTGGGCCAGCCGGATGATCTCCGCGGCCGGGTTGATCGTCCCAAGTACGTTGGACATGTGCATAAACGAAACCAGCCTGGGGCCGCGCTTCAGCAGCTCCCGGTAGGCATCCATATCCAGCAGCCCATCCGCGGTCACCGGGATGAATTCCAGCTCCACCCCTCGCTCCGCAGCCAGGATGTGCCAGGGGACCAGGTTCGAGTGATGCTCCATCTCGGTCAGGATCACCATGTCACCCGCCTTTAAGTTGGCGCGCGCCCAGGTGTAAGCCACCAGGTTGATGGATTCGGTTGTATTCCGCGTGTAGATCACCTGGCTGGCCGCCGGAGCATGGATAAAGCCTGCGATCTTCGCCCGCGCCTCTTCATAGAGCGCGGTGGCCTCTTCCGCCAGGGTATGCACGCCCCGGTGGATGTTGGCGTTCGAGTGGCGGTAAAACCGGTCCATCGCCTCGATGACCTGGCGGGTTTCTGGCTGGTTGCCGTGGAATCCAAATAGACCAACTTGACTCCGGGTCTGGTTTCCCGGCTCAAAATTGGAAAGTCTTGACGGATTTTCTCGAAATCAATGGACATGGAATTCACCCGGCGCATTTTCGCGTCGGGTTCCTCGTTCTGATCTCTTAATAGTTCGGGATCTCTTTGCTCGCGGCTTTCTTCGACTTGCCTGCCGCCAGGCGGATATGCTCAGAAGCCAGCGGATACCACAGGATGCGGTCCGGGACCATCCAGCCATCCGTCAGGAACACGTTCGAGCGGAACTGAACGGCCACCATCTTGTTGTCCACCTGGACCACGATGCCCTTGATCCATCCGCGTACTCGGTCATTGTTCTTCTCGTGGTCGCAAAAAACATCCACTGCATCACCGACTTCAAAGCCATGATCGGAGCCGGGTGCTCGCATGTATGAAAATTGTCCCACACGACCTCCCCTTGATTTGGTTCGCGCAACAGGCTGAGGTGAAACACGATTGGCACGGGTATTGCTCATTTTTCTTCCTTCATTATAGAATGAAATTCATAAAACCGAAGCACTCGATTTCGTCCCGCATGCATCCAGAACGGGCGCATCAGGGTTAACTGCTCATCTTCCCTGAGATATATTCCTGGAACCTTTCCCGCACGCCCTCAAAAGGGATGCGCTGGAAGATGGGGTCGAAAAAGCCTTCCACAACGATCTTTTCCGCTTCGGCCTGCGGGATGCCGCGCGACTTCAGATAAAAGAGCGGTTCCGCTTCCAGCTTGCCCACCGTGGCGCCGTGGGTGCAGCGCACATCGTCCGCAAGGATTTCCAGCCCGGGGATCGAATCTGCCCGTGAACCCTCGCTCAACACCAGGTTGCGGTTGGCCTGATAACCATCCGTCTTCTGCGCGCCTGGAGCCACATAGATCATGCCCTGCCATACGGAACGGCTCTTTCCCTTCAGCGCCCCCTTGAACAGCAGGTCGCTGGTCGTATTGGGCGCCAGATGGTTTTGCTGGGTATCATGGTCAAGGTGCTGGTTGCCGTCGGTGAAGTAAAAACCCGACATGCGTCCGGTCGCGCCCTGCCCTGCCAGGTCCAGCTCGGAGAAATTCTTGGTCAGCCGGGAACCGATCGCGCCGAAGATCCAGTCCAGATTTCCGTCTCGCTCCACGCGGACCCGCTCGTGCGAGAAATTCCAGACGTGCCGGCTCCACGATTGCAGCTCGACGAACTGCAGCGAGGCGCCCTGCATGACCTGGATTTCGACCAGCCCGGCGTGCATGGAGGCGCTTCCGGGTTCTTCGGGCGAGGCGGACTCGTGCACGTAGGTGACCGAGGCCCCTTCATCCACCAGGACAAGAAGATGCGAAGTGTATGCCAGCCCGGCACCGCCGCCCCACAGGATCGAATGCAGCGGCTCTTCCACCGTGACGCCCTTGGGAACGTAGAGGACAATTCCGTTCTGCGCCAGCGCCCCTGCCAGCGCGGCGAACTTTCCTTCCTCGACGTTTACGGTCTTCCCCATCATCCGTTCCAGCAGGTCGGGATGCTTTTGCTCGGCGGTTATCAGGTCGGTAAAGATCACTCCCTTCCTGGAGAGCTCCTCCGACAGTTCAATGGATGCCCCGGCAGCAGTCAGCACGATCTGTCCGCCATGTTGGTCCGCGGCCAACGGCTTGAGCAGGTCTGCCGGGACCGGGCTGCCCTTGTCTGCGTTTTCTCCGGCCAGCTTTATCTCACCGATGGGCATGGCATGGATGTCCGTGCGCCGCCAGGCTTCATCCCGCGTCGTTGGGAGTGGCAGCCGCTTGAAGGCCTCCCAGGCCTTTTCACGATAGGCCGCCACAGAGCCCCCGCCCCGGATCATTTCTCGTGTGAATTTAAACTCCTGCGCAGCCGTCTCTGGCCGCCGGGTCCTGGATACTGTTACTTTTGGTTTTTCCTGCATTTTCTCTCGGTGAATAGGTGATGTTCTATCTGCATAAATGGTTCCCGGATCAGCCGACTGAGCCTTCCATCTGCAGCTGGATCAGCCGGTTCATCTCGACCGCATATTCCATCGGCAGTTCCTTGACCAGCGGCTCGATGAAGCCGGAGACCACCATCGTCGTGGCTTCTTCTTCGCTGAGCCCGCGGGACATCAGGTAGAAGAGCTGTTCCTCGCCCACCTTCCAGACCGAAGCCTCGTGACCGATGGATACATCGTCTTCATCGATCTCGATGGAAGGATAAGTGTCCGAGCGGGATTGAGGATCGAGCAGCAGCGCGTCGCAGACTACGTTGGACTTGACGCCCTTCGCGCCGTTATAGACCTTTAACAGGCCCCGGTAGGACGCCCGCCCGCCGCCTCTTGTGATGGATTTGGAGGTGATCTTGCTGGTGGTATTGGGCGCAAAGTGGTACATCTTGCTGCCCGCATCCTGGATCTGCCCCGGTCCGGCAAAGGCCATCGAGAGCATCTCGCCGTGGGCGCCCGGCTCCATCAAATAGCAGGACGGGTATTTCATCGTGACCTTGGAGCCCAGATTCGCATCCACCCATTCATGGGTGGCGTTCTCGAACACCTTGGCGCGCTGGGTCACCAGGTTGTACACATTGGTGGACCAGTTCTGGATGGTCGAATAGCGCGAGCGTGCGCCCTTCTTGACGATGATCTCGATCACGCCGGAGTGGAAGGAGTTGGTGGTGTATTGCGGAGCCGTGCAGCCTTCCACATAATGGACGGACGCGCCTTCATCCACAATGATCAGCGTGCGTTCGAACTGCCCGACATTGGCGGTGTTCAGGCGGAAGTATGCCTGCAGGGGCAGGTCCACCTTGACATTCTTCGGGACATAGACGAATGACCCGCCCGACCATACTGCGCTGTTCAACGCCGCGAACTTGTTATCTTCGATCGGGATGACGGTCCCAAAGTATTCCCGGAATAGGTCCGGGTACTGCCGCAGTCCGTCTTCGATGGAGAGGAAGATCACACCCTGCTTTTCCAGATGCTCCTGGATGGAGTGATAGACCATCTCTGACTCGTACTGCGCACCCACACCGGCCAGGAACTTCCGCTCCGCTTCCGGGATGCCCAGTTTGTCAAAGGTGCGCTTGATGTCATCCGGAACATCGTCCCAGGATTTTTCGCTTTTCTCACTTGGCTTGACGTAATAAAAGATGTTGTCCAGGTCAAGTGCACTTAGAGTCAGGACCCCAGGTTGGCATCGGGCGCTGCTTAGAAATGCTCCAGAGCTTTCAACCGGAAATCCAGCATCCACTGGGGTTCGCCCTTCATCTGCGAGATCTGTTCCACCACCTCGCGGTTCAGCCCTCTGCGGGACTTGAAGATGTACTTATCGTCGGGGTCATGAAACCCGTACTTGTATTGTCCGATATCTTCCAGGATTTTTGAGTCGTCAGTCATATTTCACCAGTCATTTCTGCAGGCAGGAAACCGCAATATATAAAATTGGTTTGCTGTCTGCCGGGAAATGGATCAGGCCGCAGCCGTCTCCTCGTACTTCTCGCGGATCCACTCGTAGCCTTTCTCTTCGAGGTGTAAAGCCAGGTCGGCCCCGCCGGATTCCACGATCCGCCCGCCCATCATCACATGCACATAGTCCGGTTTGATGTAGTTCAACAGGCGCTGGTAATGAGTGATGACCATCACGCCAAGATCCTGGTCCATCAAAGCGTTCACACCTTCCGAGACGATCCGCAAGGCGTCGATATCCAGCCCCGAATCCGTCTCATCCAGGATGGCGATTTCCGGCCGCAGCGTAGCCATTTGCAGGATCTCCGCGCGTTTCTTCTCGCCGCCGGAAAAGCCATCGTTCAGATATCGCCCCGCAAAGGCAGGGTCCATCTTCAGGAGCTCCATCTTTTCCTTGAGCATCTTGCGAAATTCAGGGATCGGCATGCCCTTATCTTCCGGGTTTGCCGCGCGCCGGCGTGCATTGATGGCCGTGCGCAGGAAGTTTGCTACCGTCACGCCCGGAATGGCGACCGGGTACTGGAATGCCAGGAAGAGTCCCAAGTCGTGAGCGCTCATCCGGTTCCAACTCCAGCACATTTTGACCCTTAAAGAAAACTTCACCTTCCGTCACCTTGTAGTGCGGGTGACCCATCAGCGTATAGGCCAGGGTGGATTTCCCGGTTCCATTCGGTCCCATGATCGCATGCACTTTGCCCTGCTCCACAGTCAGGTCTAGCCCCCGTAGGATTTCCTTGTCTTCGATGCTGACGTGGAGGTTCTTGATCACCAAATCTGACATACAGTTCTCCTGTGCAAAATTCGCCTGATGGCGGAATCCTTCAACTGCCGCATTATAGCAGGGTGATGGGGATATGTCAATATTTATCATATTTTTCTAGTATATTATTTACTTTGCCTACACGATGCAGGCTTTTCATAATGAATCCACCTTTATTCCGTTAAAAACCTGACAAGCAATCAGATTATTGGGAGAGATTATGCTATTACCGATCCGGCAAAAAAACCTATTTATCCAACCCCAGGGGGAAATTCCGCGCTTCCTTCTCAATAATGGAGATTCTGATCGGGTTCCCGACCCCGGTTTGGATCCTGCTTTGGAGGAGACCTCTCCCATCAAGGTCAAGCCAGTGGAGGAAGCGGCGCCTCCCACCAGCGGGATGATTATTCGCGCCAATCATGTCGACTACCTCTACAATCCCGACCTCGGCGTCCATGATTTGAATTTTCAGGTCCCCACCGGGGTCATCTTTGGTCTGGTAGGGCCCAGTGGTTGTGGAAAAACCACTACAGTCCGCCTGTTGACCGGTATGCACGCCCCGACTGCCGGCGAGCTCACTGTGCTCGGCGAAAAGCCGTCCCAATTCACCGGCCGCACCCGCGAGAATATCGGTTACATGGCTCAGCATCAAACCCTCTATCCGATGCTGACCGTCTGGGAGAACCTCAACTTTGTGGCCTCCTTGTATGGCATGGGTTTCCTCAGCCGCGGGAAACGCCTGAAATCCCTGCTCAAGTTCGTGGAGTTATATGATGCCCGCAACCGCCTCGCCAGCAAACTCTCCGGCGGGATGCAGAGGCGTCTCCAGTTGGCATGTGCACTTGCCCACGGCCCGCAGCTGCTCTTCGCCGATGAGCCCACCGCCGGGATCGATCCCCTCCTGCGCAGTAAATTCTGGGAGCATTTCCGCTCCCTTCGCAATGAAGGTCACAGCCTTTTCATCACCACGCAATACATTGGCGAGATCGAGCACTGCGATGTGGTGGGCATCATGCGAGCCGGCCGCCTTCTGTATGTGGATACGCCGGAAGGCCTGCGCCGCCGCGCGTTCGGCGGCGATGTGGTCCGTCTCCAGGTTGACCAGCCTCAAACCCCTGTCACCGCGCAGCTCCTGGATAGCCTGAAGGAGGTCACCGATGTCCGGCGCTCACAAAGCGAGCCCGGCCTGCTCTATGTAAGCACCAATGACGCGGCTTCTGCCATTCCCACGCTTCTGGCCGCCATACAGGAGAAGAATATTGAAGTCAGGCAGGCCGAGCGTTATGTTCCCCCATTCGATGATGTATTTATCGAGCTGATGAGGCAGTCCGGAGGGGAAAATGATTAAATCCCTGATCCACCTGCTGTCTTTCTTTTTCAAGGAGATCAGCGAGATCCTGCGCCAGCCCCGCCTGGTGATCAGCCTGATCCTTGGCCCCTTCCTGGTGCTCCTCTTGTTTGGGATCACTTATACCGGCAGCGTGCCGCAATTCCGTGTTTCTGTCGTGGTGCCGGAAGGCTTTTCCCCGGAACAGATGCAAAAAATGAAAGAGAGCACCGAGAATAATTTCACCCTGGTCAGTCTCGATTCGGATCAGAACGCGGCCATGGAACGCCTCCGCCGCGGCCAGGTGGACCTTGTAGAGATCATCCCCGCGAATGTGGAAAACAACATATCCGAAGGGCGCCAGTCAGCCGTATCCTTCGTCTACTCGGAGGTCAACCCATTCAACGAATCCTGGGTTAAATATCTCGGCACAGCTCAGATCAACGAGATGAATCGTGCTCTGTTGGAAACGGCCATCGCTGGGGTACAGAAGGAATCCAACGCCCTTACCGAACCTCTCCCCCCAGACGGTCGTTTCACCTCTCACTCCGGAATACAAGAACCTGCACGGGACTTCCCTGAGCTTTGTGAACTTCTACGCCCCCAGTGTCTTGGCCTTGATCCTTCAACATATTGCGGTCACCTTGGGGGCCCTCTCCATCATCCGCGAGCGGGAACGCGGCACCTTGGAGATGTTTCGCGTGGCACCCGTCTCCTCGTCCAGCGTCATCGTCGGAAAATATCTGGGCTACACGGTATTCCTGGCTTTACTGGCGGGGGCTCTGGTAGTGCTGCTGATGCTCCTGGGAACCCCTTTCCTGGGGGATTACCGGGTGCTTGCGGGACTCCTGCTCCTGCTGATCGTCGCCTCACTGGGCATTGGCTTCATCATCTCCTGCATCTCCAACAGCGACAGCACTGCCGTGCAGTTGTCCATGCTCGTGCTCCTCATTTCGATTTTCTTCAGTGGTTTCTTCCTGCCTCTGGAAAACTTCACCCCGCTGATGCAAAATTTCACCCAGCTCATCCCGCTGACTCATGGCATTCAGGCGCTCCAGCGCATCATGTTAACCGGTGCTCTGCCGCGGCCCGCCAATTGGATCATGCTTGCTGTCATTTCCGCTGGTAAGTTATCATGCTCGTCGAGCTCCTCTTCAGGAGGATTCTCCGCCGCCTTTAGCCCTCCCTGGAACGCCCCGGTGAAGAAAACTTCCGGGGCGTTTTGGTGTATATATGGACAGGCAATATGGAGGCAGAATGAATACAACCCTGTCAATGTGGCGCAAGTCTCTGACCCAGCTGATCCGCATGGAGGATAAGCGGGAATGGGACTCGCTGGACGTTCTCTCGAAGTGGTTTATCGCCACCCGTTCCGCGGTCGGCACGGTCACGCTTTATTCCGGGTTGATCGGCGGCCTGCTCGCCTGGCAATATCTCTACCGGAACGGCAGGCCGTTTAATTTCCTGATGTGGCTGGTCCTCACCCTGGGGCTTTTTATCGCGCACGGTACCAACAACCTGATCAATGACTACACGGATTACGTCCGCGGCATAGATAAGGATAATTACTTCCGCACACAGTACGGCGTCCATCCGCTCGCGCAGGGCTTCTGGAGCAAGCGCACTCACCTGATCTGGTTCGGCGTAAGCGGGCTGCTGGCCGTCTCTCGCGGGTATTCTGGCTCTCATCTACACAAATTTTGCGCCGATCGTCATCTGGCTCTTTGCAGTGGGTGCCTTCATCCTGCTCTTCTACACCTACCCGCTGAAATACGTCGGCATCGGCGAACTTTCCATTTTCATTATCTGGGGGCCTCTCATGATCGCCGGTGTGTATTACGTGCTTACCGGCCTGTGGAGTTGGCCTGTCGTGCTCGCCAGCATACCGGTCGGGTTGAACGTGGTGACCATCAACCTGGGCAAGCACACAGACAAGCTCCGGAAGGATGTGGTTAAGAAAGTCCGCACTCTCCCTGTGCTGGTCGGCGAACCTGCCGCCCGCTATATCACCATCGGCGCGATCACCCTCTCCTACCTGATCGTGATCTATCTGATCTTTGTGACCCATTTCTTCACCCCTCTCATGCTGCTGGTCCTGTTGGCCGTCAAGCCGGCGCGCACTGCGCTCCAGCGCCTCTCCCAGCCCCGTCCAACCGAACCTCCGCCCGGCTATCCCATCTGGCCGCGCTCGGTTTTCCACGGTTTGCTTCGTTCACAACCGGGTTTTCAGCAATTATTTCGTGCTCGGGCTGATTCTGGACACCCTGGTCCGGACATTTTTCCCGAATTTTTGGCGCTAGCCCGGAATATTAGCCCTTACTGCTCGGCGGAGGCCTCTCCGCCGGGCTTTTTTCTTTCCAGAGGCAACCCCAAAGCTTCCGCGGGGATATTTATGATATTTATCTAGTATATTGACACCTCGCCAGGGGGCTGTTATACTGGATTCGGACAGACAGGAAAAAACATGAAAAGCACGCGAGATCGAATTCTACAGACCCTTTTGCGCAAACCCGAAACGGACCATCAATGAGCTGGCTGAGGCGGTGGGCATCAACCCCATCTCTGTCCGCCATCACCTGACCAACCTCCAGATGGAAGGGCTGGTCCTGGCGGAGGAAGAACGTCACGGCGTGGGACGCCCACGCCTGGTCTATTCTCTCAGCGAAGATGGGATGGAGAAGTTTCCCACCCGCTATCTGCGCCTGACCACCCGCATCCTGCAGCAGATGAAAGACACCATGCCCAAGCCGATGGTCGCCGAGCTCTTCAACCAGATCGCCACAGGCCTTGCCAACGACTACGAAGGGCAGATGCAGGGTCTGAGCATGGAGGAGCGGCTGGATTTCGTCAAGACCCTTCTGGCCGAAGAGGGCTTCACGGTGGAATGGGAACGGAAAGACGACCAATACCAGATCCACGAGATTTCCTGCCCTTACTATCAGATCGGCGTAGCCCATCCTGAGGTCTGCACCGTGGATCAAACTCTGATCTCGAGGATGCTTGCCGTCCCTGCCAGCAAAGTCCAGTGTATTCTGAGCGGTGGGACCCACTGCACCTATGTCGTTCAAGCTCCCGCAGCCGTAAAAAGTAATTAATCCTGTCAAACCCGCATCAAATCTTAAAAGGTATCAGCATGAGTGAAGAATCCGAAATTAAAGAAATCCAATGGACCATCCACGAGACCCATCCGGATAAGGTCCAGCCGATGCGCGAAAAGCTTTCCGAGGTGGTGGACCCTGAGATCGGGATGAACATCATCCAGCTCGGTTTGATCCGCGATGTGACCATCGAAAATGATATTGCCCGCCTCAAGATGATCCTGACCACCCCGTTCTGCCCCTATGGCCCGGCCATGATCGAAATGACCAAAGCCAAGGCTGTGGAAGGTGCTGAAATGCCTGTTACCATCGAAATGGGCATGGATATGTGGGACTTCTCGATGATGGAAGATCCCTCTGCCCTGGATTGGGGCATGTACGCCTGAGCCTCGCACCCTGACTGAAGATAAGTAGCGCCGTCCAAAATGGACGGCGCTTATTTTTATTTTTTGGCCGTTGCCGCGCCAGTGCATGGCCTGGGGCTGTTCATTTTCGGAATAACCTGAAAGCAGGATCAATGCATTGGTCACGGTTCTGCCTGGATTGTGCCAGCGATGCTGGAGTTGCGCCGCGAACAGACAGGCTGTCCCCGGCCTCCAGCTGGAATTGTTCCTTCTCCACCTGATACTCCGAGCTGTCCCCGCAGGCAGTAAACGAACTCGTGCCCGCTGTGCACCATATTGTGGGGGCCGCTGCTCGCCCCGCTTTCCAGTGTCAGCAGGAATGGCTCCATCCTGCCGGAGAACTGTTCCCCGCCCAGCCCTTCCCATACGCCGCGCGAGAACGGCACCCGCACCCGCTGATCGGCCTTGACGAAGATCAACCTGCCTCTTCTTGGCCTCATCCCCGAAGAAAGCGGTGATGGGCACTCCCAGGGCATCCGCCAGTTTGTAAAGCGTGCTGACTGAAGGCGAGGTCTTGCCCCGCTCGATCATGCTCAGCGCGTTGGCCGATAATCCGCTGGCGGTGGCCAGCCCGCGCATGGAAATATTGTGCGCCGTCACGCAGTTCACGCAGCCGTGCTCCCACATCGATCGAAATAGCTTCCCGCTCTGATAAAGCCATCATGCCTCCTATATCGGAGAAGAATTGTCGAATTATACTGCGATTTTAATGTGACATTTACCACAATTTAATATGACATGCTCCACTAGTGAAAATAGTCACGATGGATATGATTGATACATATATATGCGTATGCGTATGAAAGGCGGAAACATTGCTCTCCCCAACCCTGAAACAAGAAGTAAGTCAACTACAAGCTGATTTCTGCTTTGCATTATCCGACCCCACCAGAATCCTCCTGCTTTACGCGCTCCGTGATGGCGCCCGCAATGTGACCGAGCTGACTACGGAGCTTGGCAACTCTCAGCCTACCACCTCCCGCCACCTGAAAGTTCTCCGCGAGCGGGGCCTGGTCCAGACCACCCGTCAGGGAACCACCATCACCTACCAGTTGGCGGACTCCCGCTTGATCGATGCCCTCGACATCCTGCTCAACGTCATGCGGGATGGCATTTCCCATCGGGCCAACCTGATCATTGAACTCGATAAGGAGATCACTGAATGAAGAAACGCTTTCCCCTTCTGGACCCTGGGATTGGCTGCCATTGTTCTATTGATCCTTATTCCGGTCCTCTATTTCATGCCGCGGTCCGCTCGGGCTGCCAATGATCCCGCCTCCCATCTGCCCGTCCACCCTGTGCACGTGGATCACAAGGACATCGTCAAAGGCCCTTTCGCCACGCCGCAGGAAGTGACCCGCGCATGCCTTCAATGCCATGAAGAGGCTGCCAGCGATCTCATGAAGACCACCCATTGGACATGGGAAAGCAAGGCTTTCAATGTTCCCTGGCGCGACACCGCCGTTACCATCGGCAAGATCAACCAGATCAATAATTTCTGCATCGGCTCGCAGGGCAACGAGAACAAATGCATGTCCTGCCATGCAGGTTATGGCTGGGAAGCCGGTAAACAGGCTGCCCTATCCAACCAGGACAACGTGGATTGTCTCGCCTGCCACGCGGATAGCGGTCTCTATGGCAAGGGCGATTACGGCAACCCGACAGCAAGTGTGGACCTGCTTGCTGCGGCCCAGAGCGTCCGGGTACCGACGCGTGAGAACTGCGGCAAGTGCCACTTTGATGGCGGCGGCGGCAACGGCGTCAAGCACGGCGACCTCGATGAGAGCCTGTACTACCCGGACGGCAGCATTGATGTCCACATGGGCAAGGCAGACTTCCAATGCACCGATTGTCACGTGACCAAAAACCATCAGATCCTTGGCCGGCTCCTCGTGGATAACTACACCATTGACCCGGCTGAACAGGTTTCCTGCGAGCAGTGCCACGTGAACCAGAAACACGAGGATGAGCGCATCAATACGCACCTTGCCTCAGTGGCCTGCCAGACCTGCCACATTCCGGCTTTTGCCCTTCAGGACCCCACCAAGTTGATCTGGGATTGGTCACAGGCCGGACAGGAAGGCCGCGTGGATGATCACTTTACCTACCTGAAGATCAAAGGCACGTTCTTCTACGATACGAATGTCCAGCCCACCTACTTGTGGTTCAACGGAAATAATTCCTACCGCTATCTCCTGGGTGACCAACTCGGCAAGGACGGCGTTACCTACATTAACAAGCCTGCCGGCGACATCCAGGACCCGGCCTCCAAAATTGCTCCTTTCAAATTACATGTCGCCAAACAACCCTATGACGTGGTGAATAACTATTTGCTCCAGCCCATCACATCCGGCAAGGATGGTTTTTGGACAACCTTCGATTGGAACAGCGCCTTCAAACTGGCAGCCCCCATCACCGGCCTCGATTACAGCGGCCAGTATGGTTTCACCCAGACTTACATGTACTGGCCGACTACGCACATGGTCCAGCCTGCCGCTAAAGCTCTCCAATGCGAGCAATGCCACGGCGAGAATGGCCGGATGGATTGGAAAGCCCTGGGCTACCCTGGCGATCCTATTGAATGGGGCGGGCGCTCGACCCGATAAATGGATACCAATATGAAAAAACGCCATCTTTCGTACCTGCTCCTTCTAACCGGCCTGCTGGTCATCGCCCTGGGTTTTGGTATTAGAAATGTCCTGGCCGGAAAAGCGGAAACGCCGAGGACAGAAGCCTCCCCCATTCACCCAGTATTTGCATTGCTGGATGCGCAGGGCGAACAGGTCCTTAAAAGCGGCGGGGATGTCTCCACCATCAAAACCTGCGGCGAATGTCATGACACGGACTTCATCCAGTCCCATGCCTTTCATTCCGACCTCGGCCTGAGCGCGTACGATCCCTCCGCGGATACCTGGAATGCCAGCAGCGGCATCTTCGGTCAGTGGGATCCGCTCACATATCGCTATCTTTCCGAAAATGGGGATCAGCGGCTGGATCTCTCGACTGCCGGCTGGCTCATGCTGAACGCTGACCGCGTAGTGGGCGGCGGCCCGGCCACCACTTCCCGCGAGGGTCAACCCCTGCAAAGCCTCAAGCCCGACGTTGCGAGCCCCGAAGTGAGCCTGCTCGATACCCAGACTGGGTTGACGGGCGGCTGGGATTGGTCGCAGTCCGGCACCATGGAGATGAACTGCTTCCTTTGCCACCTGCAAAGTCCCAATAACACCGCCCGCGTCGAAGCCATTCGCGCCGGGCAGTTCGGCAAAGCCGGCACTGCCACCCTCGTAGGTACCGGGATCGTGACCCATACCTCCAATGGGTATTTCTGGAATGACGCCGCCTTCGATGCGGACGGGAACCTGAAGGACCAGTACATTCAGATCCAGGACCCGACCAATGAGAATTGCGCGGCCTGCCACGGCGCAGTACATACCGATGACAGCGCGCCTCTTACCGTGAACGCCTGCGACCTCTCTGCAAGTCAGACCGCTGTGACCGGTCAGGTCATCGCCGCGCAGAAGATCAGCGAATCCGGCATGAATCTTGCGGACAAGCAGTCCGCTGATCGCTCCTGGGATATCCATGCCGAGCGCCAGCTCAAATGCACCGATTGTCATTTTTCGCTCAACAATCCTGCTCACGCCCTTGATACCCAGGGCGATAATCCTTCCCATCTGATCTATGACCCGCGCCGGCTCGATATCGGCGAATATATCAACCAGCCCGACCATAATCTGGCCCGCGGCCAGAGTGCCCAGTTCAACATCGACCCTGAAATGAAGGGCACTATGCGGCGCTGCGAATCCTGCCACGACGCTACCAGGGCGCACTCCGATTGGCTTCCCTACGTGGACAAGCACATGCAGGCTGTCGCCTGCGAAACCTGCCACATCCCGAAGATGTACGCGCCCGCCATCCAGTCCTACGATTGGACCGTTTTGGCTGCAGACGGCCAGCCTGCCCGCACCTGCCGCGGCGTGGAGGGCGATCCCGGCTCCATTGATTCCCTCGTGATTGGCTTCACCCCTTCGCTTTTGAATCGCACCAATATAGATGGGCAGCAGCTTCTGGCCCCCTATAACCTGGTCACAGCCTACTTCTGGGTCTATGACGATCCGGCCAACGGTTCCCGCCCGGTACGTCTGATAGACCTGCAAAACGCCTATCAGGAGAACGGGCAATACGCTCCGGCTATTCTCACCGCCTTCGATGCGGACGGCAGCGGCAGCCTGGAGCCCGGCGAGTTGGTCATTGATAGTAGTGCTAAAAATGATGCCGTCGCATCTCGGCTTACCGCCCTCGGCCTGGCCAACCCGCGCATTCAAGGCTTGGTCCAGCCATACAGCATCAACCATGATGTTGCCCGGGGTGCAGATGCCGTCAACGATTGCCAGTCCTGCCATACCACGCAGTCGGCCTCGCGCATCAGCCAGCCTTTCAAGCTCGCCAATTACGTCCCGGATGGCGTGATGCCTGCCTTCGTGGAAGGCACCAACGTGAACGCCACGGGCGATCTGGTCACCGGCAGCGATGGGGCCCTCTATTACCAACCCCGTCCGTCCGAGGACAAAATGTATATCTTCGGCTCCAGCCGTGTTGGCTGGATTGACTGGCTGGGCGCGTTGGCCTTTACCGGCGTCCTCCTCGGTGTGCTCGGGCACGGGACGCTGCGCTACGTGAACTTCATCCGCCGCCCGCGCGGCAAGACAGCCACAAAAGCCGCTTACATGTACGAACCCTACCGGCGCTTCTGGCATTGGCTCCAGACCGCCGCCATCGTGATCCTGCTCTTTACCGGATTGATCATCCACCGTCCGGACATCTTCGGCGTCTTCTCCTTCCGCGGCGTGGTGTCTATCCACAATGTCCTCGCTGCCCTCCTGGTCATCAACGCCGTCCTGTCCATCTTTTATCACATCACCACCGGCAGGCTGAAGGAGTACATTCCCCGGCCTTACGGTTTCTTCGACGATGCAATCGTGCAGGTCAAATACTACCTGAATGGAATCTTCAAGGGTCAGCCCCATCCATTCGAGAAGACGCCTGCCGATCGTATGAATCCCATCCAGAAGGCCACCTACTTTGCCATCCTGCTCGTGCTCCTTCCCCTGCAGATCATCACCGGCGCCCTGATGTGGGGCGTGCAGAGGTGGCCGGCTGTGGCTGGATGGTTTGGCGGCCTGCCGGTTCTGGCTCCCTTCCACTCGCTCGTGGCCTGGCTCTTCGCCGCCTTCATCATCGGCCATGTCTATCTGACCACCACCGGCTCCTCTCCTCTGGCAGCCGCGCGTGCCATGGTCACGGGTTGGGAGGAAGTCGAAATCCCATGACCCTGCTTCTCAAGACGAAGAAGGTAAAGGAGACTGAAATGACCGCATCTGCCCCTGAGCAACCCAAGGGCCTGTTCAATCGCCCAACCAAACCCTATGTCCAACCTTACCTGGGTGGTTTCGTGCTGGGCATTATCCTCTTCCTTGCCCTTTTCCTCACCGGAAATGGGCTTGGCTCTTCCGGCGCGACCACCCGCCTTGTGGCCCTGGTCGAAGACACCATTTCTCCCGCGCATGTTGACCGCACCCCCTATCTTCTAAAGATGGCAGGCGGCGACAAGAACCCTCTCGACGACTGGATCATTCCCGTCTTCTTCGGAGCCTTTGCCGGAGCATTCGCTTCCGGGTTGATCTCTGGCCGCCTCAAGCTGGAGCCGGGCGGAAAAGGCCCGCAGATTTCCTATCGCACCCGCTACCTGTTCTCTTTCCTGGGCGGGGTGCTCTTCCTCTATGGTGCCCGCATGGCGCGCGGCTGCACTTCGGGTCAGGCTCTCACCGGCGGGGCCACATTGTCGGCCGGTTCCTGGGCCATCATGATGTGCATTTTCGCCAGTGCCTACGCCATGGCTTTCTTCGTCCGCAAGCTCTGGAATTAAGCGCCATCCGGCAAGGAGGATCAAAATGTCATTCCCACTTCAAGACTTCATCGCCGTCAGCGCCGCCAACCCCTGGACCTATGTGGTCTTTGCGTTGATCGGTTTCGGCTTCGGCTTCGCCCTCGAGATGTCTGGGTTCGGCAACAGCCGCAAGCTCGCCGCTCAGTTCTACTTTACAGAACTGACCGTTTTGAAGGTCATGTTTACCGCCATCGTGACCGCTATGGTTCTGACCTTCCTCGCAGTCAGCCTCGGTCTCCTGGATTTCAGCCAGGTCTGGGTGAACCCCACCTATCTGGCCTCGGGTATCCTTGGCGGCCTGATCATGGGCGTCGGCTTCATCATCGGCGGCTTCTGCCCGACCACCTCCATCGCTGCCACTGCCACGGGAAAGATCGACGGGATGTTCTTCATCGTTGGCGGCTTCGTAGGCGCCTTCTTCTTCGGCGAGACCGAGAAATACTTCGATAACTGGTATAACAACGCCGGTTACTTCGGACGATTGACCCTCGACCAGGTCTTCCATCTGCCTGTCGGCGTGGTCGTCCTGCTGGTGGTTTTGATGGCCCTGTTCATGTTCTGGGGCGCGGAGCAGCTGGAGCGCATCGTCGGCAAGAAGGATATGTCCCATCAGCCACGCCTTCGGCTCTTCGGCGCGGGCGCAGCCATCGTCGTTGCCCTCGCCATCCTCTTCATCGGTCAGCCGACTCTCGAGAAGCGTTATCAAAAGGTCACCTTCAACCGCGAGGTGAACGGGCAGGCTGTGAAGGTAAATGCCGATGCCGTGCTGGCAGACCGCAGCGTTTTCATTTCCCCGGCTGAGGCATTCAATTCGGTTCACAACCAGTCGATGAATCCGGTCTTTCTGGACGTGCGTTCGGAAGCCGATTACAACCTGTACCACATCACGGACTCTATCCACCTCCCGTTGGAGCGTGTCCCGGAAGCTGTACCGGCCTTGTTGACCGAACCCGCTGCCAATACCGTCTATGTGGTCATGAGCAACGATGAAACTGCCGCTGTTCAGGCATGGAAGACACTGGTTGCCTCCAGTGTTCCCAATGTCTATATCCTGGAAGGCGGCGTGAACAACTGGATTACCTTCTTCGGCAAGGATGACTTGCCTCAACTCACCGCGAACCCTTCTGCCGGCGACGACCAGCTGAAATATATCTTCCCTGCGGCGCTGGGCGACCGGTATGAGTCTTGCAGCCCCAGCCCCATCGAATACGAGAATCTCACCTTCGAGGCCCGCATCAAACTGCAGCTCAAGCGCGATAAAAGCGGCGGCGGTTGCGGTTAGGATTTCCCTGCATCCAAAAAGAAGCCTCCCCTTATGGGGAGGCTTTTCACTTCTCATACATTGTTCTTCTTCCGTTCCCTCCATTCCCGGATCGCTTTCGTATGGATCGGGTAATGGCTGTACGTATCCAGTCTCAATCTGCGCCGGAATCGCGTCTCCGTCGTGAACTGTTCTTCTGAGATGGTCTCTAAATAGCGCATCAGCCTCATATGAATATCTGCCTGATCTTTCTCGATTTGAGATAGAGGCACCGCCTGCCTTTTGGCTGTCATCTGGGCATTGAAGGCATCGATTCCGCCGTACAGCACGGAATATCGCTGCGGCCTCCCGCCTTCCAGAATGTACGGCAGGTGTTTGAGCGCCTCCTCCTCCCACCAGGACACGTGAGCCAGGATATCCTTCACCGACCAATCATCGGTCACCCCCGGCTCGATCAACTCTGCGTCCGTGAGCCCCGCGTAGGATTCCTCGAACTCAGCCCAGGCCGCTTCAAGGTTTCGGATGACTCGCTCTTTTTTCATTCTTCCTCTCCCTTTCTCCGCGCTGAAGATAAAAAAGCCGTTTTCCGGTCCAATTCTCCATATTTCTGACATTATACAGGGCGGAATGGTTTGTTTTCCTCTCCACAACCCTCGATACGAGACCTGACATATTTCCACTGAAATCATGACCTTGGACGGATGGTTTCCTCTTATAATCCTATCCATGGAAGCCGCTCTTCTCAGGCGCCAGATCGCTTTCCCTGCGGATCATGGCTCCTGGGTCTTTATTCTCAGTCCCCTGCTCATTGGCCTGTTTGCCGCCGGAAACTTTACCTCCGCCTCGCTGATGCTGTTCGTTGCTGCCATGGGTGCATTTCTCCTGCGCCAGCCGGTCACCATGTTCGTCAAAGCCCGCTCGGGACGCCGCCCGCGCACCGATCAAGCTGCCGCCGGTTTTTGGATCCTGGTATATGGAGCCGTCATCCTCGCTAATGTAAGCGGATTGATTACCCGTGGATTCGGCTTTCTGGTCTACCTGGTCCCTCCAGCACTCATCGTCTTTGTTTGGCATCTCTGGCTGGTCAGCCTCCGCAAGGAGCGCCGCCAGTCCGCTGTTTCCATTCTGGCCGCGGCTGCGCTGGCGCTTTCTGCTCCTGCCGCCTACTGGGTGGGCACCGGCCATTATTCGCCGCAGGGCTGGTGGCTCTGGCTGCTTGCCTCGATCCAATCCGCGGCCTCGATTCTCTACGCCTACCTGCGTCTCGAACAGCGCGATTGGGATTCTCTGCCCTCACGGAGTGAGCGTTTCCGAGCGGGCGCGCAGAGCCTCCTCTTCAGCGGTTTCAACCTTGCCTTCTCGCTTGCCTTTGGATTTGGATTCCGCCTGCTCCCTGTCTGGATATTCCTCCCCTACCTGCTTCAATTTCTCGAAAATCTCTGGGGGGTTGAGCATCCTGCCATCAATTGGAAGCCGACCCGTGTAGGCATCCGCCAGTTGATCATCAGCACGCTGTGGACCCTTTTGTTTATCGTGCTCTGGAGGCTCTAATGGAAAAACTGACCTGGGAACTGCTTGTCGAGACCAATGGCCGCCTTGAGGCCGAGATGCTCAAAAGCTATCTTGAGGCCAATGAGATCCCGGTGGAATTGTTTCAAGAGGCCGTCGGACATTACATCTATCCGGTCACCATTGACGGTCTGGGACTTGTCCAGTTGTTTGTCCCCAAGGACAAAGCCGCCGTGGCTCGCGAACTGCTGGAGGAATTTCAGAAACCAGCGGAGTAAGCTTCGGCAGTGAAATTCATGGGAATGAAAAAAATTCGTTCATCGCGCTTCATCATCCTCGCCGCAATCAGTACACTCCTCCTTCTTGGAGTTATGGGTCTTGTGCTTGCTGTCCGACAATTCAGCCGCCCCGCGCCTTCATTGACCGCTGCGCCGCAAACTCCAACCGCCTATGCCATTCCCCTCCCCAGCATCCTGGATCGACCCGTTGTTTCCAATCCTCCTACTCAGGTGCAGGCCGGCCATCTGATCTTCTGGGAGATTTGCATGGTCTGCCATGGAAACGAGGGGCAGGGCCTCACGGATCAATGGCGGCAGGAGGCTTTTGGCGAGGACAGGGATTGCTGGACCTCGAAATGTCATGCCAGCAACCACCCTCCCGAGGGCTTTGAGTTTCCGAATATCGTTCCGGCTATTGCAGGAGGCGGCCGTCTGGGTCGCTTCTCCTCGGCTCAACAGCTATATGACTATGTTGTCGCCATGATGCCCTGGTGGAATCCGGGTTCGCTTTCACCCGATAAGGGCTGGCAGGTGACCGCCTTTCTCCTCGAGCTGAACGGCACCCTTCCAGAGGGCGTTTTCCTGGACGGCACAGTTGCCTCTGCCATCCCGGTACACCGCGCCCTTAGCACCCCCGCAAACGACTCGCAGTTAGCCCTCATCTTCGCTGGTTTGCTTGCTCTCATCACTCTCGGCGTCGTCCTTCGCGAAGCCCTTCCCCTTCGCCTCGAACCAGTCGATGTCCCTTCCCCCGCTCATCGGGCTCCTGTGAGGCGTCCTGGCTTCATCGCTCATCTCCACCCACCGGCCATCCCTGCCATGCAGGCTCGATGGCGTTACACGCTTGGAGCGGGCGGCATTGCCGTTTTCCTGTGTCTGGTCCTGCTGGTCACCGGCCTTCTGGAAATGTTCTATTACATTCCTACTCCCGATCAAGCCGCTCTCACGGTGGAGACCATCCAGGCCTTCGTTCCGTTTGGCGCGCTGGTCCGCAACCTTCATTATTGGTCGGCCCAGCTCCTTGTCGTTGTGGCCTCCATCCATCTCTTGCGCATCATCCTGACGGGAGCATATGCCGCGCCGCGCCGTTTCAACTATTTGCTCGGCATGGGTCTTTTTGTTTTCGTTCTGCTGCTGGATTTCACGGGCTATGTCCTCCGTTGGGACGAGGGGATTCGCTGGGCTCTGACCGCCGGGACCAACCTCCTGAGTTCCATCCCTTTGATCGGCCCGGGCCTATATAAATTCGTCGTGGGCGGCTCGCAGATCAGCCCGGCCACCATCGTCCGCTTTTATACCTGGCACATTTTCGTCTTGAGCGCGGCCGCTGCCATTGTGGTCATTTGGCATGTTTTCCGCGTCCGCCGCGATGGCGGCATTGCCGCGCCCGTCACACCTCTCTGCGGAAACTCCGGATACGTCCCCGGCGAGGATAACCCGTTCCCAGCTTCTCCAGAGGGAGATCCTCGCCATGCTCGTGTGCGGAGTCGTGCTCTTGGTCCTGTCGACACTGGCTCCCGCGCCCATCGCTTCTCCGCTGCAAGGTAATCCCTCCCTGGCCACTGACACGCGCGCGCCCTGGTTTTTCTTATGGGTCCAGCAATTGCTAAAACTTGGCGACGCCTTCCTGTTCGGTGTTCTGCTCCCGGTTGCCGTGCTTGTATTCGTCTCCCTCATCCCCTATGTCCTCCCCGGCCCGGACCGTCAGGAGGCTGGCCGCTGGTTCCCGCGCCGCGGCCGTCTGGCACGCATCATCGTCATTACTCTGGCCTTGATCATTTTGGGCCTTACACTGCTTTCTCTCCTGCCCACAGCCAATGTCTAAACTATCCCGCCGAGATTTTCTCAAACTGACCACCGATGGCCTGCTTGCGTTGAGCGGCGTCCTCGGGTTGGGAGGATTGATCCGTTTCCTCTCTTATGAGATGGATCCGGCTCCGCCCACTGAATTTGATCTTGGCCCCGCGGCCAACTATCCGGTCAATTCCCGCAGCCTCCTCTTGCATATCCCGGCCGTATTGACCCATGACCCCAAAAATGGATTCCGCGCGCTCAGCCTGACCTGCTCTCATTTGGGCTGCACGGTGGAACAGAAGGACACCGGCTTCGAGTGTCCCTGCCACGGCTCGCAATACAATGACCGGGGCGAGGTGAAAAAAGGCCCCGCAAAACTGCCTCTCAAACCCCTGCGCGTGACCCTGACAGAAGAGGGCAATTTGCTCTTGCATATGGACTGAGTTTCCCCTACAATCAGCCGCATCGCCATGCTGAGGAGGCAAGATGGACTTTGATCTGTCCGAAGAACAGAGGATGTGGCAAAAGGCCGTGCATGAGTTCGTGGCCGCGGAGGTGAGGCCCAAAGCCCGGGAGGTGGATGAGACCAGCGAGTTCAACTGGGCTGCGGTCCGCAAGATGGGTCCGCTGGGACTGCTCGGCTTGAACATCCCCGAACAATACGGGGGCGCAAACGTGGACCCGATCAGCGCGGTGATCGCCATGGAGGAGCTCGGCTGGGGCTGCGGTTCCACCGGCCTCGCCATCGCCGCGCACAATGGCCTCGGCACAACCCCCATTGTTCTGTTCGGCTCTGAAGAGCTCAAGCAAAAATGGCTGCCGCTGGTTGCCAGCGGTCAGAACAAGCTCGGCTCCCTCGCGCTGACCGAACCGGGAGCCGGATCGGACCTGCAAGGCGGTATCAAGACCCGGGCGGTGAAGGAAGGCGACAGTGGGTCATCAACGGTTCCAAGATGTGGACCACCAACGCCTCCATCGCGGAATACATCATCACCCTCGTTCGCACCGACCCCTCAGGCGGCTCGCGCTCCCTGAGCCAGATCCTCGTCCCCACCGATACGCCCGGCCTGACGATCGCCCCTCCCGAAAAGAAGATGGGACTGCATGGCTCTCCCACCCATGCGGTCACCTATGAAAATGTGCGCGTCCCCTCGTCCAATTTGATCGGCACCGAAGGTCAGGGCTTGCACCAGACGCTTTCCACCCTCGATGGCGGGCGCCTCAGCATCGGCGCCCTTTCTCTCGGGCTGGCCCAGGCCGCGTTCGAGTACGCTCTGGCGTATTCCAAAGAAAGACAGGCCTTCGGCCAGCCCATCGCGGAGTTCCAGGCCATTCAGTGGATGCTTGCCGATGCTGCCACCGAGATCGAGGCCGCCCGCAGTCTGCTCTACCACGCCGCCTGGCTGAAAGGACAGGGCCGTGACTATATCCAGGACGCCGCCATGGCAAAACTGTTCGCCACCGAGATGGCGGAACGCGTCTGTCGCAATGCCATCCAGATCCACGGTGGCTACGGCTACTCCAGCCAGTATCCCGTTGAGCGCATCTACCGCGATGCCCGCCTGATGACCATCGGCGAAGGCACCAGCGAGATCCAGCGCCTGGTCATCGCCCGGCATATCCTCCAATAACCTGCCAGCATAAAAAACGCCCTCCGCTAACGGAGGGCGTTCACTTCCATCGTAAATAATTTATTGTCCGGCTGTGATCAGGTCCTTTAGCAGTTCGAATGTCGATGGACCGATGCCGGAAACGTTCAGCAAGTCCTCGATCCTCTGGAACGGTCCATTCTCGGTCCGGTAGTCGATGATCTTCTGCGCTGTCGTCGGCCCGATTCCGGGGAGGTTATCCAGTTCT
The DNA here is from genome assembly GCA_963809585.1 of uncultured Chloroflexia bacterium. GTDB lineage: Bacteria > Chloroflexota > Anaerolineae > Anaerolineales > Villigracilaceae > JACPVF01. The sequence continues at coordinate 394,572 of CAWEKL010000009.1, forward strand.
TCCACCGTGGCGGTATTGATATTGATCAGGTCCGAAGCCACCGGCTCCTGGGTGGCGATCCCGGACTGGCTGCTTGGCAGGGATGCGTCACCGCCTCCAACAAAGGGGATGGCAAGCAGTTCACCGTCTTCCAGAGGAGCAGCCAGGTTGATGTTCGAGGTATCCGCATCCGCCAGCAGCCCGCCCGCTGCATCCACCGCATCATGGACTCGGCTGCCTTCGGGTAATTCATACAGCCCGGGCCGCGGCACCGCTCCCACCACGTTGACCAGCATCGGCGTCTTGGTGGGCGCCGGGAGCAGTTCAATCGGCTTTCCGGCAGGCGCACGGACGATCAGGAAAAGTGCCCCGGCCAGGAGAAATCCTGCCAGTACCCCGAGAAGAACAGTTAAGGCTGAGCGCATGACCCCATTTTACTTCAACTTCATCACCAGAAGCACTTCATGGCCGCGGTTCAGCCGCTCATAAGCGCTGAACAGCCTCTTGATCCGGCGGAAATATGTCGGCATTTCCTTCACCTGCAGTTTCTCGAACCCAAATTTTTCGTAAAGCGGTCCGAGTTCCGCGCGGCACATCAGATAAAGCGGGCGCGGCCCGGTATTCAAGGTCTCTTCGATCAGCAGCCTGCCGATGCCGCGCAAACGATAGGCCGGTTCCACCGCCAGCGAAGCCAGCTCCATCACCTCGCCGCCGTGCGGTTTAAGCTGGACACAGCCGATCATCCCATCCTCCTCGTTCACCGCCAGGAGGAACCGGTGCCAGTCCAATCCGTTGGGGTTGATCTGCACCCGGTGGATCAGGTCGCGGATGGCGGCTTCATCGCCTGCCTCCGCCTTGCGCAGCCGGACCTCAGCCAATCACTCCCCCTGCCACCAGGATCGTGAAGGATGCTACGAACCAGTGGATCAAGAAAGGATACAGAAAGGAACGGGTCCGGTAGGCCACCCAACCGAAGGCGAACCCCCCGAAGATGGTGGACAGCGTTTCGATCTCAGGCTTGGAGAGGTGCATGATCGCAAAAGGGACAGCCTGCAGCCACAGTGCCTCCGGCCCGAATTTTCGCAAATATCCGAACAGGATCCAGCCTCGGAACAGGAATTCCCACCCGAACAGGTCCAGAAAAGTATTCCAGGGCAGGCCGCTCACCTGTTTCTGGTAATACGCCTGCATGGTGCCCCCGCGCGCCACCAGCCACAGGACCGGTGCGATGAGCAGGATCGCGCCCAGCGTGATCACCACTCCCGCCTTCCAATCCCCCAGGCCGAACCCGTAGTCCCGTGGATTCTCCCGGAAGACCAGCAGGATGATCAGCATGGGGATCACCAGAAAGAGCAGCGTTTGGTCAAGCGCCCGGCTGAACGTGAACCGGTGATAATAGCTTATCAGCAGCACCAAGGTACTGACCACGGTGATGGTAACGATTTTCCAATCGAATCTTAGTTTCTCGCGTGGAGCTATGGTCATGCGGCCTCAATAGGGGAATGAGGAATGGTTGCCTTGCGGTCCCAGGATCGCTTTATATTTCCCGGCCTCGCTGCTGAACTGGTAAGTCCAATTAAAGAGCAGCAGCAGGGTAAGCAGCACGGGCACGACTAGCCTTATCCCCCCTTTTACGCTCCGCTCCTCCCGCCCGCCTGTCCACAGGCACGCCGCCGCGATGGCCATGATCGGGATCATCGCAAGATGGAAACGCTCCTCCGAGAGTATGAACACATGCGGCAGCAGGTATCCGGCGAACAGGAGCAGGAGCAAGGTTCTGCCGGGGGTGGGCGGCATCCGCAGCGCGCCGAAACATGCACTGATGGACAGGATGGCAAAGGGAAGTCCGAACAGCGATCCCAATCCGATGAGCAGCGGCGCGGGGATATAGCCAAAGAAATTGCTCGAATAAAAATAGACCAGGATGCGCAGGTCCAGCCTGAAGAAATGACCGAGCCGGCTGATCGCCAGCGGGAGAAAGCGTCCCGGGTCCTGGCGGATAAATTCCAGCGCCTTGCGGGTCCCGATCTCATCGCGAACCTTATCATTCAGGATGGGCACCAGGTCCAGCGAGGGGCCAAAAGTAAAGGTCCCAGTGCTCTGCGGGTGGTAGCCGACATACAGGTTATAACCCAGCGAGGTTTCGATCCCGGTCAGGCTCCCGTATAGCAGGCTGTTTCTTGCCACCCACGGCAGGACGGTCAACGCCAGCATCGCCCCCATTAAGACTGCCGCCCTTCCATTGCTTCAGGCTCAGCCAGGCCCACAGGACGGCCAGTCCTGCCGCAGGCAGGATGACCGAACGCGTCAGCGCCGTCAATCCCAGCAGCAGTCCGGCCAACAGGAAGTTGACCGTCGATGGCTCCTGCGCCGCCTTGAGCAAGTGACAAAGTGGAGGCAAGTAACAGAAGGAAGAATAAATTCTCAGTCCCCAGGCCGAGAGGATAAAGGAGCAGCATCGGATAGACAGCCGCGATCCAACCCGCGGCGCGTGCTGCGCCCTCGTTTCCGCTCAGGACTCTTCTCGCAGTCAAGTATGTAAGCGGAGCCAGCGGCGCTCCCAGCAGGATCGCCTGCGCCAGCCTTGCCGCGAAAAAGCGTCCTGTCCCGCTCCCGCTGATGGAGTAGATCAGTCGCCAGGAAAGCCGGATATAACGGCGCCCGAAAGGAAGTGGGGACGCCTCGCACCGGGTCATAATCCACACTGGAAAGATCGAATTTTACATAGGGAGCCAGCTGCTTCAGATCCCCCTCTGCATACCAGCGATAGCCGTTCCCGCTGGCCAGGCTTCGCGCCAGCATGTCATATTGGAACATGTCGTCCAGCCCGATGCCCGAGTTGATGCGCCAGCAGGACCGGTCCCAGCCGCAGCAGGAGTGCCACCACGTAGAGCCGCAGCATCATGGTCCGGGCGGAGATCATGCGAGGCAGTTTACCATATGCCGGGCTATCAAGACCGGCCTGGAAAGGGATTATTTTAGTTTTGGAATCCGTAAATTATTAGGGTTTTATCGCCAGCGCCTGCTTTAACTTCTCGATGCGCCTCGCCAGATAGGGTGAAAAGAATCCGTCATAGCGCTCCCACAGGACCGGCTTCTTCCAATCCTCGCCGGTCACATGTCCCCGGCAGTCAGAGGACCCGCAGTAGCAGTCAAATTCATCGTAAGCCGAGCCGTCACACATGGCGTAATCGAAGGTAAGCTCCTCGCCTGCGCGGATATCCCGCATGGCTCGCAGGCCGATCTGCCCGCTGAATCCAATGTTCGGCTCGCAGGAATGGTTGAAGCAGTCCGCTGGTTCCAGAGGTTCCGGCGTCTCCAGGTATAGTCCCTCTTCGATCTGGAGGATCCTCTGTGTAAAATTGTGCATGCCGGGGTCGAGTTCGTTTTCCGTCACGATGCGCCCGCCCCACAGGCTGACCAGTTCACCTTCCTGGATGGGCTCCCTGGCGAATACACCGCAGCCGCCTTTTTCCTCGAGGGCCCCCGTATCGCACTTGGGGTTGAGATAAGAGAAATACTTTTCCGTCATTTTTACATTTCCTGTCACGAAGGAGCATAACCCAGGTCATTCTCGAGGAATGCATCAATACCGAAAAGCTCACAGCTGGAAAGCCTCGCTGGAAGCGATCGGCGGGATTCTGGGATTTCGATAATGACTGGTGATCTTGGTTCAACCTCGGCGTTCATAAAAAACCTCCAGTGGGAATGGGAGAAGCCCTGCTGGCAGGGAAGGCCGTATTATATACCATGCCTCCATGTCATTGCGAGGCACGCTGATGGCGCCCGCAAAGCGCCCCCGAAACGAAGTGGAGGGGGTTAGGCGCCATCGAGCGACGTGGCGATCTTTCCTAGAATTTGTTGGCCTGGGAAAGCCTTTCCAAAAGGGAAATAACCCCATCGGTTCAAATTGGTCAAATCATATATAAAAAATCTTGACAAATGGGTAAAATGGTCTATGCTTGTATATACGCGCTGAAAGAGGTTGCGTCCGTTTTTCATGCATGGAAAGGAGCCTCGCCAAACCCATTTTCGACCGCCAATCTCGGGAGCAAGTAGAAACATCACAGTTCGATCTACTTTTGGAGGAATAACAATGAAGAGAATGTTCGCGCTGGTCAGCCTTGTCGCCGTGGCTGCCATGATTTTGAGCGCCTGCGGGGGTGCTCCAGCCAAAGCTGACAATCTCCTGGACGCCATTAAACAACGGGGATATCTCGTGGTCTCCACCGACCCCAATTATGAGCCGCAGTCCTTCCTGAACACCGAAGGCAAGCGCCCCTCGGATACCAAATGCCCGAGCGATATCCTGACTACCGCCGAAATGCAGGGCTTTGATGTGGACGTTGCCAAGCACATCGGTGACTCCCTGGGCGTTGAGACCTGTTTTGCCACCCCGGACTGGGATACCATCACCTCCGGCAGTTGGGCGGATAAGTGGGACCTCAGCGTCGGCTCCATGACGATCACCGTCGACCGCCAGAAGATCCTGGACTTCAGCGTCCCCTACTACTACACCCCTGCCGTGATCGCCGTGAAGAAGGGCTCCGGCATTGCGTCGCTGGCGGACCTCTCCGGCAAGGCGGTGTGCGCCGGCACTTCCACCACCTACGATTTCTGGCTGAACAATGATATGGCCGGCCTTGGCCTGCCCGATTCGTCCATTTATCAGCACGTTCCCGAAGGCGTCAAGGTCGTCACCTTGTCCACCGATCAGGAATGCGCCCAGTCCATCGCCTCAGGCCGCGAGGATTTTCTCGCCTACCTGACCTCCGGCACGGTAGTGGATGCCAACATTGCTGCTGGATTTCCCGTGGAGAAACTCGGCTCTCCGGTTTATTCTGAAGACCTTGCTGCGGCTTTTGACAAGGGTTCCACCCTTCCCACCGCTACCCTGCGCGCCGAGGTGGACAAGATCATCACTCAGATGCACACGGACGGGACTTTGACCGCACTTTCCAACCAGTGGTTTGGCTCGGACCTGACCCAGGCTCCGAACTAGGCTATTCCAGACATCAAGGGAAGCGGCTCACGCCGCTTCCCTTGATTATTGCCTCCCTGCTTGCAGGTAAAGGATTTTGCCCATGAGCGCCATCGATGCACCTCAGCCCGGCACGCCCAAGTCCCAGGCGGACTTGATCTATGATGCCCAGATGCGCCGGGAGCGACATTTCCGGGCCAACGTGGGGCTTTCCTGGCTTTTCCTCCTCATGGTGATCGTCTTCCTCTTCAGCGGTTCGAACTTCCTGGGGATCAAGACCATCAGCCTGGACACGGAATTCATTCGCAATAACATCGGTTTCATCGGCGGGGGTCTCTGGGAAACGATCCGCATCTCATTCTTTTCCATCCTCCTGGCGACTGTCCTTGCCCTGCTCGCCGCCCTCGGCCGTCTTTCCACCTTCCCGCCCATTTATGCCATCAGCACTTTTTACGTCTCCCTCATCCGCGGCACGCCTCTCTATCTTCAGATATTCTTCTTCTTCCTCGCCCTGCCGCAGTTGGGGATCGTCCTTACCGGCTTGTTCGCCGGGGTGCTCGCCCTCGGATTGAATTACGGGGCCTACATGAGCGAGATCTTCCGCGCCGGCATTGCCTCGGTCAGCAAGGGTCAGCGCGAGGCCGCCCTGGCCCTCGGCATGACCCCCGGCCAGACCATGACGCGCATCGTCATCCCGCAGGCCCTGCGCTTTGCCATCCCGCCCACGGGCAACGAATTCATCGCCATGACCAAGGACTCGGCGCTCGTCTCGGCCACGGGCTTTGTGCATGAATTGATGTGGCGCGCCACCAAGGTTGGCCGCGCCCAATTCAACAACCTCGAAGCGCTCATCATGGCAGCCATCTTCTACTGGGGCTTGACCTTGATCCTCTCTTATTTCCAGGGCCGCATCGAAGCCAGGCTGTCGAAGGGGGATCGCTAAGATGAATCCCATCGTCAAAGTATCCAATCTTGATAAGTATTTCGGTCGCCTGCACGTGCTCAAGAATATCACGCTCGAAGTGATGCCTCGCGAAGTGGTCTGTCTCATCGGGCGCAGCGGCTCCGGCAAAAGCACCTTGCTGCGCTGCATCAACTTCCTCGAGGAGCCCTCCGCCGGCACCATCGAGGTGGACGGGCTGCAAACCGAGGGCGGCGAGAAGGGCAAGGAACATCGCCAGCTGGTCCACGACATCCGCCTCAAGACCGGCATGGTCTTTCAGGAATTCAACCTCTTCCCGCACATGTCCGTGCTGGAAAACGTGATCGAAGGCCCGGTGACGGTCAAGAAGATGGACCGCGAGAAAGCCATCGAACTCGCCGAAAGAAATCTGGATAACGTGGATATGCTCTGGAAAAAGGATGAATATCCCAACCGGCTCTCCGGCGGCCAGAAGCAGCGCGTCGCCATTGCCCGCGCCCTGACCATGGAGCCCAAGCTCATGCTGTTCGATGAGCCCACCTCGGCCCTCGACCCTGAGTTGATCGGCGAGGTGTTGAACGTGATGAAGAAGGTCGCCATGGAAGGCATGACCATGCTGGTGGTCACCCACGAAATGGGCTTCGCCCGCGAGGTGGCCGACCGGGTCGTGGTCATGGCCGATGGGCAGATCATCGAACAGGCCACCCCGGATGAGCTATTTGACCACCCTCAAGATCCCCGCACCCGCGCCCTCATCGACCGTTATCACTCATCCGGTTCCGAGTAATGCCCACCGCCATCACCCGCCAGGTCAGCCCCCGCTTCGCCAAATGTGAGCTTACCTATGCGGAGCGGGTCCCGATTGACCTTCCCCTCGCCAACACCCAGCATTATGCCTACACGCAAACACTGGAATCTCTTGGATTCCAAATAATTGAATTGCCTCCCCTTCCAGATTATCCTGACTCTGTCTTTGTGGAAGATGCCGCCTTTATCCTCCCCGAGGTCGCCGTGATCACCCGCCCGGGAGCGGATTCCCGCCGCGGAGAAGTGGATTCCATCGCTGAGGCCCTCCGTCCCCACCGTGAGCTGGTCTTCGTCCGTGAACCTGCCACCGTGGACGGCGGCGACGTGCTGGTGCTGGGCAAGGATATCTACGTGGGTCTCTCCACTCGCAGCGGCGACTGTGCCATTGACCAGATCCAGTCCCAGTTGGCACGCTTCGGCTATCGCGTTTTCGGCGTTTCGATCTGCGGCTGCCTGCACCTCAAATCTGCGGTTACACGCATCAACGACAGATTCCCTGCTCATCAACCCGCATATGGTGGACAAGGAACTCTTCAAAGGCTTTGACCTCCTCGAGGTGGATCCCGCCGAGCCGCACGCCGCCAACATCCTGCCGGTTGGTGACGGCTGCCTCTATCCCTCCGCCTATCCCCTCACCCGCTCCCGCCTCGAGGCGCGCGGCGTCAGGGTCATCGCCCTCGACCTCTCCGAGATCCTCAAGGCCGAAGGCGCCGTTACTTGTTGCAGCCTGATAGTTTAATATCATTACAAGGGAACGAAGAAAGCTCCTCTTTGATCGATGCCTGCTGCTTGCGGTCGGTGTCTGGCAAGGCTGTTTCCTGTTCTGTAGAGTTGACCGGATAACTATTCAGGAGACGGATTGTTAAGGGGGCGGGGACAGATCGCGCCAACCGGGATTACGACAGGTTGAACTCAGGGAAAAAGATGCCGTATAATTAGTGCAACAGGAATTAGCGGATTATGGGGGATATCCTGAGAACAAATTTTGTGGGGTATTTGTGTATTTTGGCTATTGCTTCTGTCAAAAGCAAATTACACGATTTATTAGTAGTATATTCAACCATGACAGGGCAGGATCACAGCATAATTACCGCATATCAAAAGTCAGAACAATTAATAGTTAAGTTGGGCGGCATAGCTCTGGAGGAATTATTGATGGATAACCGAAATAAAAAAATTGCTCTTATCACAGGGGCGACAAGTGGTATTGGCGCTGCTTTTGCAAAGAGACTTGCCCATGATGGATACGATTTGATAGTTACTGGGAGAAGAAAGGAAAAGATTAATGCTCTTGCCAATGAGCTTTCAGAGGCATACTCTGTAAATGTTGACGTAATCAATATTGAGTTATCGCACATTGTCGAGTTAGAAGCACTAATTGAAAGAATTAGTAATCTACACATAGATATACTAATTAATAATGCTGGCTTTGGAACCAACAGTTACTTCTGCGAAGAGGACCTTAGAATCCAAGAAGAGATGGTGCAGGTACAGATTATTTGTCCTATGAGGCTTATTCATGCTGTGTTGCCCAATATGATAAGTAGAGGGAACGGTGCAATCATAAATGTATCTTCGGTAGGGGCATTCCTATCCATTCCTAAGAATACAGTATATTTGGGAACCAAAGCTTTCCTGAGAGCATTTACCGAATCATTACATCTTGAACTTATGGGAACCGGCGTAAAGGTTCAAGTTCTCTGTCCAGGGCTAACCCGAACTGATTTTCATGAAAAAATGGGTATGGCGAAGGCGGAACAAGTGAATAAGGGCTTGGTGAGATGGAGGTCACCGGATGAAATTGTAGATATATCATTAAAAGGATTGGAAAAGAATGAGGTTGTTTGCATACCTGGATGGTCAACAAGAATCCGAATACTTCTGCTGAGCATTCTTCCAGACCGAATTTATTATGGTTTAATCCGCAATTCCTTCAGTAAGTACCTAAGTTTCGCCCAAAGAAACGGCAACTTGCTCCCAGACGAGAAGGACAACAAGTCATTGGTTAACTCTTAAGCAAGCGGACAAGCAGGATTAAGGATAAGTTTGAAAACGTTAGGTCTCGGTGGATATAGAAATGCGACCAGCGGTAAGAACTCCCAACCCAACTACAGACTTGCGAACCGAAGGCGGACCGTTTTAATTAGTGGTTAGCTCGCAGGCTGTAGCGGTTTTTTCCAAATCAATTCTTTGAGCCGCTTATCTGCACCGCGACTGATCAAGATAAGCGCGACAGTATCAATCACGCCATGAATCAGGATGGGTAGCCATAGATTATATCCGTTCAAGATATAGATGATGCCAAGGCATGCGCCAATGATCCCTGTGCTCCACGCTCCACTGCGACCTTGATACGAATGTGATAAACCGAAAACGATTGAAGTGAGGAGCACGTTCAAAAGGAGAGCAAGGAAACTGTCCCCTATCAACTTGATGAGTTGACTCATCAAGAAGCCGCGATAGAGCGCCTCTTCGCCAAACGCCACAATGCCCCAGACCAGGACCAGCCATGAGAGTAAGGATTTCAAGTTCCCACGAACGCCTTCTACCACACTTACATCGTGGGGCTGTTTGGTGATGTTTTCAATTAGCGGCTCGATTAGTATGATAGAGAGTAACGATAAGCCGCTGCCAATCAACAATCCCAACAGCAAAGTTATCAACCAGTTTTCGGGTTGGAAAAAGCCAATTTGAGCAAGGCTGGTTTGCCCCAGCCGAGCAGCAATAAAGATTAACACAACCGAAATGAGAATGCCAAGGCTAGGCTTATTTCTGATTCCCGATACGATCAAAATTATCCCTACGAGACTTATCAATGCGAACGTGACCAATAGCGTGTCAGGCATATTCCTTTCCTCCGATGGATTCTATTTGGTTGGCTAATAGATTTTGTTACCCGCTGGAGGCGGGGGTGGATAATGAAATTATACAGGAAATGTTCTTACAAAGAGTCAACTTCTTTTGGGCGATCGAAGCTCACCGGCCAGGTGGACGCTTTGTTGGATGATTATTAAATCACCTATGGATGCAAAAAGACACAAACGGTTAGTTCGTGAAATCAACTTCAAAACGCCGCAATCCAAAACGGGTAAGCAAGACCGCGCCCAACGCAGAAACGAACATGAATAGTATCGGCAACGTTCCGATAACCGGTATCAGGCGCAATACTTCCACGAAAAATGCAAGCAATATCATTCCGGCCGCAGCCTCCCGGCCAGGGTTGAGTTTCCACCGAAACCTGGTACAAAGTCGATTCCCAAGGATACGGGCATAGGGAACAACGCCCAGGGTCGTTCCAGCCAACATTACCACAAACCCTAGTAGACTGACCGGGATCAACAGAATGGTATAAGCCATCAATACTGTTCCGGCAGCACTTTTCGCGAAATAATGCCAAAAAAAGCGGCTTTTTTGACGAAAACAATCATTCAATTCCACGGCTTCCCGGACCCATTTACCCGTATGCTGACCCCCTTCCCCAGCCCAAATATGGGTTGTTCCTGATTGTTTTACCCTCGCGAAATCCAGCCCTTCGGCTGGATGAGCACCCTGTAGAGGGCCGCGAAGTGCCGGTCAGGAGACCGGCACGAGCACGCTCGCGGAGCATCCCGGAACGAAGTGGAAGGGGCGAATCGGAGTGGTGGTGTCCTTTCGGGACACCACCCGAAGTGAGGGCGTCGCATAATCCGGCCTGCGTTGTACCAACATTTCCAAATACCCCTCAAGCCTGCCTGCTGCAGGGCCAAACATCACTCCCCTTCCCATTTGGGAAGGGGCTGGGGGTTAGGTCCGAATCAAAATCCCCGTCCTGCAACGGGGATCATTTCTGTCTTGTGCGCTGGAGAGGACTCCGCGCAGTTCCGGTCGCAGAACGGAACAAGCGCGCCGAGCGAGTTGGCAGTGTCCTGCAAGGACACTGCCGCAGCGAGTGCGTCGCCTTGCGGCACATGCCCCTCAAGCCTGACTGCCGAAGGGCCAAACATCACTCCCCTTCCCATTTGGGAAGGGGCTGGGGGTTAGGTCCGAATCAAAATCCCCGTCCTGCAACGGGGATCATTTCTGTCTTGTGCGCTGGAGAGGACTTGAACCTCCACGCCTTGCGGCACATGGCCCTCAACCATGCCTGTCTGCCAATTCCAGCACCAGCGCGAGCAGGCCGTATTATAATCGGCATGCCTCCCTTGTCAAGCAGAGCGCGGGCAAAACAAAGATCCTCAGGAGATTCGCATGACCGTTATCGTTGTAGACGCCATGGGCAGTGACGCCTTCCCGGTTCCCGATGTGAGGGCGCCGTCATGGCCGCCCGGGAATACGGCGTGGAGATCATCCTGGTGGGCGACGAGGCCCGCATCCAGCCCCGCGCTTGATCCGCGCAGGATACCGCTGGAGCTTGCCCATCCGTATCGTTCACGCGCCCGACATGCTGACCATGGAGGACAAGGGCGAGAAACTGGCCTTCAAAGCCCGCCACAAGGACGCCGACAATTCCATGGCCGTCGGCATTGACCTGGTCAAGAAGGGCGAAGGCGGATGCCTTTGTCACCGCCGGGAACACCGGCGCGGCCATGGTCACTGCCCTCTTTCGGCTGGGACGCATCCGCGGCGTGGACCGCCCCGCGCTGGCGCCCGTCTTCCCCACCGCCACAGGTTCCTGTGTGGTGCTCGACATCGGCGCCAACCCCGATTGCAAGCCTGAGAACCTCCTTGCAGTTCGGCATCATGGGCAGCATCTACGCTCAGAAAGTGCGCGGCATTGCCGATCCAAAAGTTGGCCTGGTCTCGAACGGCGAGGAGGAAGGCAAGGGCAATGAGCTGGTCCGCGCCGCTACGCCTCTCTTCAAAGCCTCTTCGCTGAACTACTTCGGGAATGTCGAAGGCAAGGAGGTCATCGGCGGAAAAGTGGATGTGGCCGTGACCGATGGTTTCACCGGCAATGTCATGCTCAAGACCTCCGAGGCCGTCGCCAAGCTGATCGTTGAAAAAATAAAAGAATCGATCAAGGAAGGCGGACCCTCGGCCATGCTCGGTGGCCTGCTCGTCAAGCCCGCCCTGGGGAAGATCAGGAAAATGCTCGACCCCAGCGAGGAGGGCGCTGCTCCCTTGCTCGGCGTCAACGGCCTCGTCTTCATCGGCCATGGCCGCTCCGATACCCTCGCCATCAAGAACGCCATCCGCGTCGCCAGGAACGCCGTCGAAGCCCGCGTCCTGGAGGCCATGAGATCCGCCATCGAAGAAAGCCTGAAACAGACAACCCCATGAAGATCATCAAGAACGAAGCCCTCATCAAGCGCAATGGCAAGATCGGCCAGTACACCAGCCTGGCGGGTGTCATCGTCCTCGCCGCAGGCATGTTCATCACCATCAAGCGCGCCGACCTCTTCAACTATGCCCTCATCTCCCTGCTGGTCGGGTTCATCCTCACCCAGGTGAGCATCTATCTCGGAAACCGCTATGGACGCTCCCCGCGCCCGGACGAGAGTCTGGATGCCGGGCTCAAAGGCTTGCCCGGGGATTTCACCATTTATCATTTCACCACGCCGGTTCCTCACCTGCTCGTGGGGCCTGCGGGCATCTGGACGCTTGTGCCCTTCCGCCAGGCCGGGAAAGTGACCTACCGCGGCGGCCGCTGGAAGATGGGTGGTGGCGGTTTCATGCAGAGCTATATGCGCTTCTTCGGCCAGGAAAGCCTCGGCCGTCCTGAGGCCGAAGCCGAGTCAGAGATCAGCGCGGTCAAAAAAGAACTTTCCCATCACATGCAGGAAGACCAGATCCCTCCCATCCACGCCATGCTTGTCTTCACCAATGAGGCCGTCGAGATCGAAGCCGCCGATTCGCCCCTGCCCGCGCTGCGGCTCAAGCAGATCAAGGACTTCATGCGCCAGAAGGCCAAAGAGAATTTTCTGGAATCGGCGGACATGCAGCGCGTGAAATCCGCTCTAGAAAACCCGGGATGACTCCCCGTGTAAAGAATTGGACCTTCTGGTTGGCGCTGGCATTCATTGGCGCGGCGTGCTTTCTGCGCCTGCGTCTCTATGGAGACCTGCGCCTTTCCATCGCCAATAACGACACGGAAACGTATATCTCCGCCGCAGAAGCCCGCTTCCCTTCCTGGGATCTCTTCACGGGCCGCCGCCTCTTCACCACCAATCTGCTCTATTCGATCTTCAGGCCTGCAGACGGCTATGAGATTCTCGTCAACGGCAGTCCCGCCACCACCCGGCGCGAACTCCAGCCGGCCTTTGCCTCGCTGGTGGTCTTCCAAAATATCCTCTCTGCCCTGAGCTGGGCCGCCCTGGCCTGCATCTTTGCCAGCCGCCTGAAAAGCGGTTTCCTTCAGGTCATTGCAGCCCTGAGCATCGCCGTCTTTGCGTACACCCCTCAGCTGGTGGACTGGGACAGCCTGCTCGCCTCCGAATCCTTGACCTTCTCCTTGTTCGCCCTCCAGTTCGGCCTTCTCATCCTCATCGTCTTCAGGCTGTTCTCCGATTCAGCCTCCCGCCGTTCGACCAGTCTCCTGTTCGCTGCCTGGCTGCTGGTCGTTTTCTTCTGGACCTTCTTAAAGGACGCCCACCTTTACGTCCTGCTTCTGGATGTCGTTGCCCTCTCCAGCCTGTTTCTTTTCCGAAAAATGCGCCAGCGCCACGGCCTCCATCCTGATCCTCTCAGGATTGGCAGTCCTCTCGCTCCTGTTCGCCCTCGGCTGGATTACCGCCCGGCAGAGCAGCCGCAGCGCCATCCAGCTGCGGAACGAATATCAGGCGAACATCCTCTCCTCACCTGCCCGCATTGAGTACATGCGCACCCTGGGCATGCCGGAGCCGGCTTCGGCGGAATTTGACTCGTGGTTCAACCTTCATGCCCAGAGCGGCTACATCTCTTTTCTGGCCTCCCACCCCGGCTATGTCCTCACCGGTTATTACAAGGATGGCCTGGCCGCTTTTGCCTCCCCTTTGCAGCCATACTTCACCACCCCGGAAGCGCCCTTTCGAGAGCCTCTCATCTCCCTTGGGGAACTGTTGCACCTTTCCAGCCCGGCTCCCCTGCTGCTGGACGCCATTCTCCTCCTCGGCCTCGTGTGGATCGCCTTCCGTCGCCGCGATCCGACGTCCGTCGCCTGGGCCTGGCTGGCGGCCTGGCTTTTCCTCGCCGCCCACATCGTGATGTTCATCAACATCTTCGGGGATGCTTATGCCCTGGTTCGTCATACCCTCATCGCCACGACCATGTTCCGTTTATTCACCTGGCTGTTCGCCATCGTACTGATCGAGCTTGCCCTTCAACCCGAAAAGCTGGAATTTTTAGCCAGCCCTGGCTCCAACATCCCCCAATCATGATACACTTGTTCTATTATGACCTCCCTTGTAGCCATTGATATCGAGACCACCGGCCTGGATGCCGACCGCGACGCCATCATTGAGATCGGCGCGGTTCGTTTCAACGGCAACCGGATCGAGGACGAGTTCTCCACGCTGATCAATCCGGGCCGGCACATTCCCGAGTTCATCACCAACATGACCGGCATCGAGGACGCCATGCTCCGCCAGGCCCCGCCTCTCCCTGAGGTCGTTACTGAGCTGGAGAGCTTCGTCGGGGATCTGCCCATCGTGGGTCATAATGTCCGCTTTGATGTGGGCTTTCTGCAGCGGGCGGGCCTCTTCCAGTTCAACGAGGTCGTGGACACCTACGAGCTGGCCGCAGTGCTCATGCCCTCCGCCAGCCGCTACAACCTGGGATCGCTCGGCCAGCAGTTGAACATTCCCTCCGTCGAGCCTCTGCATCGTGGCCTGGCAGATGCCCGTCTCACCCATCTGGTCTATTCACGCCTCTTCGATCTGGCAAAAGAACTGCCAATCGAAACCCTTGCCGAGATCATCCGCATGGGCGAGCCTCTGCACTGGGATGCCGCCTGGACTTTGGAGCAGGCGCTGCGTGCGCGCGCCCATGAAGGCGTCCAGGCCAAAAAGACGCGCAAATCATCCTCTCCTGCCATCGCGCTGGATCAGCCCTTTGCCGATCATCCCCCCATTCAAAATCCGGAGATGCCCGCCCCTCTGAATCCGGACGAAGTTTCCTCCATCCTTGAATATGGCGGCCCCTTCTCGCGTTATTTCGAGGCCTATGAGCATCGCCCCGAACAGGTGGCCATGCTCCAGGCTGTTTCCAATGCCCTGAGCAACGGGCAGCACCTGATGGTCGAAGCCGGCACCGGCGTTGGAAAATCCTTCGCCTATCTGATCCCTGCCGCGCTGTTCGCCATGCAGAACAACACGCGCGTGGTCGTCTCCACCAATACCATCAACCTGCAGGAGCAGTTGATCAAGAAGGACCTCCCCGACATGCGCGCGGCCCTGGGGATTGACCTGCGCGCCGCGGTCCTGAAAGGCCGCTCGAACTACCTCTGCCCGCGCCGCCTCCAATACATGCGCCAGCATGGCCCTGCCACCGATGACGAGCTGCGTGTGCTCTCCAAGATCCTCGTCTGGCAGCTGCAGAATCCCTCCGGGGACCGCAGCGAGCTCAATCTCACCGGCCCCTCGGAGCGCGAGGTCTGGGCGCGGCTTTCTGCCGAGGATGATAACTGCACCACCGAAACCTGCCTCGGTCGCATGGGCGGGACTTGCCCCTTTCACCGCGCCAAACAAGCCGCCCAATCCGCCCACGTTCTGGTGGTCAATCACGCTCTGCTCCTATCGGACATCGCCACCGGCAGCAAGGTGCTTCCCGAATACAGTTATGTCATCGTGGATGAAGCCCACCATATGGAGGCCGCCACCACCAATGCCCTCAGCTTCCGCCTGACCCAGTTCGATATGGAGCGTCTCACCCGCGAGGTCGGCGGCTCTTCCGCGGGCATCCTCGGCCGCATGCTCACCGAAATGCACGATGGGCTGCGGCCCTCCGATTTTGCCCTGCTCCAGCAAAAGGTCAAGCGCGCCACCGACCAGGCCTTCCGCGTCGAGCAGTTGATGAAGCAATTCTTCATCGTGCTGGGCGAGTTCACCGCCGATCAGCGCGAGGGCCAGCCCGTCTCCAATTACGCCTGGCAGCTTCGTATCATTCCGGCCACGCGCACCCTTGCCTCCTGGGAACAGGTGGAGATCATGTGGGGCGAAGCCGATGAGACGATGGTCATCCTGCTCAAGACTCTGGGTGAACTCTACAAGGATGTCGCTTCGCTCTATTCGGACGGGCATGAGAACCTGGAAGAGGTCATGAGCACTCTCGGCAACCTCCTCCGCCGGATGACCGAGGCCGAAGCCGCAGCCAATGGCCTGATCAGCCGCCCTTCCGCCGACCAGATCTACTGGGTGGAGGTCAACCCGCGCGGCGACCGCCTTTCGCTCAATGCCGCCCCTCTGCGCGTCGGGCCTCTCGTCCAAAAATATTTATGGCATGAGAAGGCCAGTGTGGTGCTGACCTCTGCCACCATGACCGCCCACGGCGAGTTTCAATATGTGCGCAACACGCTCAGCGCCGATGAAGCCGACGAACTGTTGCTCGGCTCTCCTTTCGATTACGAATCCAGCACGCTTCTCTACATCGCCAATGACATTCCCGAGCCGAACGTGTCGGGCTATCAGCAGGCCCTTGACCGCGGCCTCGTCCAGCTTGCGCGCGCCACCGGCGGCCGCATGCTGGTCCTCTTCACGTCCTATACCGCCCTGAAAAAGACCGCCCAGGCCATCACCCAGCCGCTCGCAGCCAATGACATCTATGTCTTTGAGCAGGGGGAAGGCGCCTCCCCGAACGCCCTGCTGGAATCGTTTCGCTCCGCCGAACGCGCCGTGCTGCTCGGCACGCGCGCCTTCTGGGAAGGCGTGGACGTCCCCGGCGATGCGCTCTCGGTGGTCGTCCTGACCAAACTGCCCTTCGATGTCCCCTCCGACCCCTTGATCGCGGCCCGTTCCGAGCTGTATGAAGACCCGTTCAACGAATATTACCTGCCCGAAGCCATCCTCAAATTCCGCCAGGGCTTTGGCCGTTTGATCCGCACTGCCTCGGACCGCGGCGTCGTGGCCATTTTCGACCGCCGTGTCCTCACCAAGCAATACGGTCGTCTCTTCCTCGAATCCCTTCCGCAATGCACCTCCCGGCAGGGCCCCATGTCCAACCTGCCGAAAATGGCCGCGCAGTGGCTTGGTCTTTGATTGCCATTGTATGGATATCGCTTCCTATCTGGATCGCATCCAGTACAGTAAGCCCGTGCGGGTGGATAGGGAAACCCTCAGCGCCCTGCAGCTGGCGCATCTTTATGCTGTTCCCTTCGAGAACCTGGATATCATGCTTGGCCGTCCCATCCGCCTCGATCTGGAATCATTGTGGGATAAGATCGTCCTTCGCAAGCGCGGCGGCTTCTGTTATGAGCTGAACGGCCTTTTCGCCTGGCTTCTGCAGCAGATCGGGTACACGGTCACGCACTTGAACGGCCGCCATTATCGCGATGCCGAGCACCGTTTCAACATCGAGTTCGACCATCTGGCCCTGCTCGTGACCGCTCCCTCTGATCCCACCCGCTGGCTTGTGGACGTCGGCTACGGCGAGACCTTTACCCAGCCGCTGGATCTGGATGCGCGCGGCGATCAGGTTCGCGGCGGTTATCGTTACCGTCTGGAGCCTTTCCGCGGGGGCTTGCAGCTCTGGCAGCGCAGTCCCGATGGCGCCCTGGAGCGCCAGTATCACTTCGACCTGACGCCCCGCTCCTTCCCCTCTGACTATGAAGCCGGCTCCCTGTATCACCAGACCTCCCCGGCATCCACCTTCACCCACCAGCGCCTTATTTCCCGCCTGACGCCGCAGGGGCGCATCACCATCAGCGGCAATGAGCTGGTCACCACTACGCGCGGAGTGCAGTCGCGCGTTCTCCTGAAGGATGAAGAGGAATTCAACCGCTGTCTCTGGGAGCATTTTGGGGTTCGCCTATAATTTTTTATGTCATGCCAGACTTATACTTTCTCGTGTTTGAGCTGATCATTTATTTCCAGTTCCTCCTGTGCCTCTTGCACGCCTGGAGGCACGGTCCGGCCGCGCTCATGAAACTCTTCTCGGGGGTTATTTTTGGTCTGCTTCTCGAGATCGGAACTCTCCGCCAGTTGAATGCCTATCAGTATGGGCATTTTTTAATTATGGTCCTTGATCTTCCCCTGTGCATTGCGGATAGCCTGGGGCAGTATCATCTACAGCGTGATGGAATTCTCCAATGCCACAAGCCTCCCGCCCTGGGCTCGCTCCCTCCTGGACGGCTTGCTCGGCCTGAATATTGATCTCGCCCTGGATGCAGTCGCCATCCGGCTGGGCTTCTGGGACTGGGGCCGCGGCCTCTCGTTCCAGTTTTTCGGCGTGCCCTACGGGAATTTTATCGCCTGGTTCCTGGTCGTAGCCTCATTTTCTTTTGGATATAGGCTCCCCGAGCAGCGCAGGGATCGAAATCCGGTCTGGCTTCCCGGCCTGACGGGGATACTCGTTGGGCTGATGGTGATCTTTATTGCCAATGCCTTTATGGCTTATGTCTTGCCCCTGGAATATCACGGCTGGCTTGCCCTCGTAGTCCTTGCGCTTGCGGTTCTTTTCATTGTCTCGCTCAAGCCAAAATTCCACCTCGTCCCCCTCGCACCGCTCGCTTTCTATGTACCCCTGCTCACCATACTTTATTCGTTTATTGCCTGCCTCACTTCCGGCATGTGGCGTCAGGAGCCGGCACTGGCTTATTCCATCTCAAAAACACTTTGAGCAGGATTAGGATGCAGGCCAGATGAAGCCAGCCGAGGTAGTTTTCAGCGATATGTTCATAACGGACAGCCACTCTACGGAAGTTTTGCAACCAGGCGTTCAGCCGTTCGATCTTCCATCGGCGTTTGTATCTTCTCAACTTGCGTCCATCCTGTGTGGCAGGTTTGACACGATTTGTACGATGGGGAGCAATCAGTTCGATCCCTTTCCTGCGCAAGTGCTCGTCCAACGGATCGCTGTCGTAGGCTCCATCACCGATCAAGCGTTGCGGCTTTGCCAGGATAAATCGAGATGCGAGAGTTGCGTCCACAAGGGTGACTTCATTTGGCGAAGCACTTTCAATGTGAACGGCGATAGGAAGACCAGCGCGGTCTGCCAGCGCCATGACCTTCGTACCTTTACCGCGCTTGGTCTTTCCCACAGCCCGGCCCCCTTTTTTGCGACGACAAAGAAGCCGTCGATGAAGCATTCAGATAGGTCCAACTCGCCACGTTCCTTCAGATCCATGGCCAGTGTTTGCAGGATCTTCTCGAGCACACCCGCGCGCCGCCACTCTTGGAAGCGCCGGTGGCAGGTGGCTGGCGAAGGATATCGATCGGGCAGGTCTTGCCAGGCAGCCCCAGTCCGCAAAACCCAGAGAATGCCGTTCAGCACTTCTCGACTACCCACTCTTGGCCTCCCTTTTCCATCTTCCCGTGGTCGTTTCGCAGGGATCAGTGGTTTCAGGATTAGCCATTGTTCATCGGTCATGTCCATCGGTCTCGCTCCACTTCCGAGTTTGACCAATTCTGCACCGCTCGCTTCATGCCCCTCCTCACCATCCTTTATTCGTTTTTGCATGCCTCACTTCCGGCATTTGGCATCAGGAGCCGGCACTGGCTTATATGGCCCTCGGGATGCTGGTGATCGTTGTCTTATTGCATTGGCCCTCGCTGAGGCGAACACATTCCTTCTAAACACCTCTTTTTTAACACTTTTAAGCCTATTAAAAAGACAGCAGGGGCGATTCGCCAAATCGCCCCTGCTCGAGTTGTTCCAATTCCTACCGTATCTTGAACATCTGCATCAATTTCATTGCCAGGTTCAGGTCTCCAGCTAATTTGATCTTACCCTGCATGAAAGCCTGCATCCCATCCAGCTCGCCGGTGAAGATCTTGATGTAGTCGGCGGAATCGGCTGTCAGTGTCATGTTCGGCTGGCGCGCCGGAATTCCCTGCGCCACCGCGACCTTGCCGTCCTTGATGCTCGCGTTCCACTCACCCGGTTCCGCGCCGGTGAACTTGAAATGGATCACCGAATCCAGGCCCTGCGCTTTTTCCGGGATGAACGCGCCGGGCATTTTCTCCATCAGTTCCGCAATTGTCAGGGGCATTTCCTTCTCCTTTAGTTTTGTAGGTTTTCGAAGATCGCCGCCGCGCCCATGCCGCCGCCGATGCACATCGTGACCATTCCGTATTTCGAATGCCGGCGGCCCATCTCGTAGATCAACTGCGTGGTCAGCTTGGCTCCCGTGCATCCCAGCGGGTGCCCGAGTGCGATCGCGCCCCCGTTGACGTTGATCTTTTCCTCGTCCAGTTCCAGGCTGCGGATCACCGCCAGCGATTGCGCCGCGAATGCTTCGTTTAATTCTATCAGGTCGATGTCCTGCATGGACAGTCCGGCATTCTTCAGCGCCTTCGGGATCGCCACGATCGGCCCAATGCCCATCAGTTCCGGGGGCACGCCGCCCACCGCCAGCGTAACGAAGCGCGCCAGCGGCTTGAGGCCCAGTTCCCGCGCCTTGTCAGCCGACATCACCAGTCGTCATCGCCGCCCCGTCCGACATCTGGGAGGCATTGCCTGCGGTCACAAAACCGCCTTCCTTGAATGCCGGTTTCAGTTTGGCCAGGGCCTCCAGGCTGGTATCCTTCCGCGGCCCCTCATCCCGCGCGACAGTGAATGATTTGTTCACGGCCTTTCCGTCCGCATATTCGGTCAATTCCACCTTGATCGGCACCAGTTCGGGGTCGAACAAACCCGTCTCCACCGCCCGCGCGGCCTTCTGATGGCTATGGACCGAAAACCGGTCCTGGTCCTCGCGGCTGACCCCGTACTTCACCGATACATTCTCGGCGGTCAGGCCCATGTTGGTATAGTAGTGCGGCAGTTCCTGCGCAAAGTAGGGATTGGGCGAAAACTTGTATCCCATCATCGGCACCATCGACATCGATTCCGCACCGCCGCCGATGCCGATTTCGATATCCCCGGCCTTGATCGCCTGGGCTACATGGGCAATGGACTGCACACCTGATGAGCAGTAGCGGTTGATGGTTTCCGCCGGCACCGATTGCGGCAGGCCTGCCCGCAGCGCGATCATCCTCGCCATGTTCAACCCCTGTTCCCCTTCGGGGAACGCGCAGCCGATCACCACGTCTTCGATCTGTTCGGGGTCCACTTCCGGCGTCCGCCGCAGCAATTCCTGGATCGCCGCCGCGGCCATCTCATCCGGGCGGACAGTTGCCAGCCCGCCGCGCTTGGCCTTCCCCACCGGCGTCCGTACCGCAGTCACGATTACAGCTTCACGTGTCATCTCATACCTCCTAATTCCGTGCCGGCCGCCCGGTCTGCAGGAACGACCAGATGCGCTCCTGGGTCTTCTCCTCGCCGCACAGCGAGAGGAAGGCCTCGCGCTCCAGGTCAAGGATGTACTGCTCGCTCACCCATTGCGCCCGGCTCAGGCATCCCCCCGCCATCACCTGCGCCAGTTTGGTGGCGATGTGCGCGTCGTATTCGGTGATATACCCGCCCTGCTGGAATTGCCAGGCGCCGATCTCCATCGCCCCGTACATATCCCTCCCCGGCGCGTAGATCATCTCCGGCGCAGGAGGGCGGTATCCCGAGGCCGCCATGTGCATGACTTCGCGCTTGGCCTCCGTGAGCAGTTGCTCGCGGTTCATTACGATCCGGTCCTGCGCGCCCAGGATCGCCATGCCTCGCGCTTCTTCCGCGGACGTGGCGACCTTTGCCTGCCCGATCTGCAGGAAGGCCCGCTGGATGAATGGGAAGACCTCCGCGTTCTCGGTCTTCATCGCCGGGTTGATCACCCGCCGCATGATCTCCTTCGTGCCGCCTCCCGCCGGGATCAGGCCCATCCCCACCTCCACCAGGCCGATGTACAGTTCCGCTCCTGCCACTACCCGGCTCGCGTGCATCGTCAGCTCTGCGCCCGCCTCCGAGCGCCAGCCCCGCTGGTGCGATCACCACCGGTTTGGGCGAATAGCGAATGCGCATGGCGATGCCTTGCAGTTTTCGCATCGCCTGGTCCAGGGTTTCCCATTGCCCCATTTTTGCGCCCATCAGGATGAGGGCCAGGTTCGCGCCTGCCGAGAAGTGTTCTGCCTCGTTTCCCACCACCAGCCCGTCAAAGTCATCCAACCGGTCGAGCGCCTCGGAGAACATGTTGAAGATGTCCTCATCCAGTGAATTCATCTTCGTATGGAACTCCAGCAGGCTGACCCCGTCCCCGATATCATAGAGCGAGGCCCCGCTGTTCTGGCTGATGACCTTTTTCGTTCCCCTCAGGGTGCTCAGCAGCAGCATTTCGGAAGGCTTCTTCAGCTTCACATACTTCTGTTTTACGACGTCATAGACGGCCGTCTTGACGCCGTTCTTATATTGATAGAAGGTTTCAACGCCCGCCTTGAGCATCTCCTTTACCCATTTCGCCGCCGGATAACCCGCCTTCTTCATGCGTTTGGCTGTCTCTGCCACCCCCAGCATGTCCCAGGTTTCGAAAGGCCCGGCTTCATGCTGGAATCCCCAGCGCACAGCATCATCGATCGGCTTCGGGGAATCTGCGATCTCCGGCAGCAGCGTCGAGGCATACTGGAAGCCCTGGTAGGTCAGCGCCTGGACCAGTTTCGCCGCCTTGTCATCCGCCTCCAGCATCGCTCCCAATTTATCTTTCAGACCTTCGAGGTCCTTCGCCGCCTTAACCGAGTCAAAGCGCGGCTTGGATGGCGGGATATGCTCAAGGGTCTTCAGATCGAGCGGCCAGAACTCCTTCTTTCCATCCTCGGACCGCACTTCCTTGTAGAAGCCTGTCTTGGTCTTATTCCCCAGCCACTTGCGCTCGATCAGTCCGGCGATCAATTGGTTCGCCGCCTCGGAGCCCAGGTATTTCTGCGCCAGCCTGTCATGCGGGATCGCCGGGGCCAGGTTCCGCCCGACATGGTCCCACACATCCACGCCCACCAGGTCGATCAGCCGGAAGGTGGCGGTCTTCGGACGTCCCATCAAAGGCCCGGTCACCGCGTCCACCTCGTCCACGCTGTAATCGTTGGCAAGGATGTAATCCAGCGCGAAGGCACCGGTGCCGAACGCCACCCGGTTGCCGATGAAGTTCGGCGTGTCCTTGCACAGCACGATGCCCTTCCCCAGGCGCATCTCCCCGAAATGGCCGATGAACTCCACCACCTCCGGCAGCGTATCCTCCGTCGGGATGATCTCCAGCAGTTTCAGGTAGCGCGGCGGGTTGAAGAAGTGCGTCCCCAGGAAGTGCTGCCTGAATCCCTTGCTGCGCCCCTCGGCGATATCCTTCACCGGGATGCCCGAGGTATTGGTGCTGACGATCCCGCCCGGCTTGCGGACCGCGTCGATGCGGGCCATCAGGCTCTGCTTGATCTTCAGGTCCTCCACGATGGCCTCGATCACCCAGTCCGCCCCAGCGATCACATCGAAATCATCTTCCAAATTTCCGAGCGTTACCAGGGTTTTCAAATCCGCCGACATCAGGTTGGCGGGCTTGGCTTTGATACAGCGATCCCATCCCTCATTGACGATCTTGTTCCGTTCCGCCGCGTTTCCTTCCGCTGCCCCTTTGGGCACAATATCCAACAGCGTCACCGGTACGCCCGCATTCGCCAGGTGCGCGGCCAGTGCCGCCCCCATCGTCCCCGAACCGATCACCACAGCCTTATGGATCTGATATTTCATCCTTCACTCTCCCGTCTGCCTGCCCTGTTATCTGAGCTCCGCGCCCGAATAGCCAAGCAGCTGGCGCGCCACCACCAGCCGGTTGATCTGTCCGGTGCCTTCATAAATGTCCGTGATCTTGGCGTCCCGGAACCACTTCTCCAGCAGGAACTCCCGGCTGTATCCCAGCGGACCCATGATCTCCACCGCCTTCTGGGTGATGCGCGTCACCACGTCGCCGGAGCGCACCTTGCTCATCGAGGATTCCAGCGCGTTGGGCTTCTTGTTGTCCGCCATCCAGACCGCCTTGATGACCATCAGCCACGCCGACTTGAGCATGATCTCCATTTCGATCACATCCCGTTCCACGCAGCTCAACTTCTGGCGCGGCAGCCCGTAGCGGATCTGCACGCCTTGCTCGGCCAGTTTCTCCTTCACAAATTCCAGCGCCGCCCTTGCCACCCCGATTCCCGAAGCCGCCACCAGCGGGCGGGTCGCGTCAAAGGTCGCCATGGCTCCCTTGAAGCCCGTGGTCGTCTTCTCCACGGTCGGGCTCCCCAGGATGTGGTCGAACGGCACGCGGACATCCTGCAGCGCGATCGACGCCGTGTCGCTCACCCGGATCCCCAGCTTGTGTTCCAGCTTGCTGATCGACACACCCTGGCGTCCCCGCATCCACCACGAACGCGCGCATTCCTGCGCGTCCGGCCGCTGGGTCGATGGAGGCCCACACCACGATGAAGCCCTTGCCGAGCTTTTCGTATTCGCGGAAGGATTTATCACCGGCGGTGACAAAGATCTTCTCGCCGTTGATCACCCACTCCTGCGTGGCCTCATCCAGTACTGCCCGGGTGCGGATCGCCGAGGTATCCGAGCCTGCTCCTGCCTCGGTCATGCACATGGCCGCGAAGGTCGGCTTCTCCTCGCCAAACCGGGCCAGGAATTTCGCCCGCTGTTCGGCCGAGCCTGCGGATTGCACCGCCGCCGCCCCCAGCCCTCCCCCCGGTGTCACCAGGTACATCCCCACATCTCCCCAGGACAGCGTCTCGATCTGGGAAGCCAGCACCTGGTAGCCGATGGGCGGGCGCTTTGGTTTCTGCTCCCCTCCATCGTGTCCATTGGGCTTTTCTTCCTTCGGCGCCAGCGACCCGCCTCCAATGGACTTCATCGCCGTGTGCATGAACTCGATGTAATCCCAGGGGATTTCGTGCTCGTGTTCATCGAAGTGACGCGAGCGCGAGCGCATCATTTCTTCAGCCACGGTCTTCAGCACATATTGCATCTGAACGACCGGCTTGGGAGCTTCAAATTCGATAGGCATAATGTTCCTCCTTGACTTGATCTCAGACGATCGCCAGGCCGGTCAGCATGGCGAACCCGCGCCCGTTCCGCAGCCACATCTCGACCGGATGCTCGCGGA
Organism: uncultured Chloroflexia bacterium; assembly: GCA_963809585.1. Lineage (GTDB taxonomy): Bacteria > Chloroflexota > Anaerolineae > Anaerolineales > Villigracilaceae > JACPVF01. Next base: position 419,361 of record CAWEKL010000009.1, read on the forward strand.
TGTATCCATGCCCACCCAGGATCTGCACCGCCCGGTCCGTGACCATCAAAGCCATGTCCGCAGCGCCGGTGGCAGCCAGGTAGGCTTCCGTGTAGGCGTCTTCCTTGCCGACATCCAGCTTCCAGGCGGCCTCCCAGGTCAGCAGGCGCATCGCTTCGATCTCTGTGCCCATTTCCGCCAGCATGAACGCGATGGCCTGTTTCTGGGCAATCTTTACGCCGAAGGCATCCCGTTCCTTGGCGTAATCCCGGCTGTACTCAAAAGCCGCTCGCGCCACCCCCAGCGCTGTTGCCGCTGATGCCACCCGCATCGAAGCCAGGATGCGCTCGAAATCATGCCCGGCCTCGCCGCCCAGCCGCGCATGGGCTGGGAGCTTGACGCCGTCCAATTTCAACCGGTAGAGCGGCAGCGCGTTCAAACCCATCAATTTCTCGCGGTCCTCGGAGATGTTCATTCCCGCAGCCCCCTGCGGGACGATGAACCCCTGCGTCTTCCCATCCAGATTCGCGATACACCAGTATGGCCCTGGCATCTTTCGCGAACGGCACATAGGCCTTTTCCCCGTTCAGGACGAACCCCTCGCCGTCCTTCCTGGCGGTCGTGCGCAGATCGTTCGGGTCGAAGTCATAGGTAAACTCGATCAGCGCGGCCGTGTACGGGTTCCATGCCCCCTCCACGATCCCCGGCAGATAGGCCTGCTTCTGCTCTTCGCTGCCTGCCAGCAGGATGGGCGTGGCGAACAACGCGGGCGTCATGACCGCCAGCGCCCCCGCCAGGTCGCCAAAGGCCAGTTCTTCGGCTGCCAGCACCCCCGTAACCGCCAGGCGCTCACCGAACCCGCCGTACGCTTCCGGAATGGACGCCTGGAGCACCCCCAGCTCCCAGCCTTTTCCCACCAGCTTTGATGGCAGGCTGCGGCTCTCCTCCGCCTCCCGGGCAGCCGGCCTCAGGTCGGAAGCCGCGTACCTGCCGGTGGCCTCCACCAGCATTTTTTGTTCCTCATCCGGTTCGAACGAATACATCTCTCTTCTCCTTTCCGGTTTTGACCTTCAACCCCACCGCGCAGTTTGGGATGGCGCTACTTAAGCATCCCATTGAAAATAAGCTCGGCATATTCATCTGCGATTTTTTCGATGCTCTTGCCTCCCCCGGGTCGATACCAGGTCAGTGTCCAATTCATCATCCCCATCAATGCCCGCACAGCCAGTCCGCTGTCGGGACAGTCAAAGATCCCATCCCGCACCCCTTCCTCCACCACCCCGCGCCACAGCGCCTCGAACTTGTCCCGCTGCGGCACGTGTTTTGCGTGCGACTTTTTATCCAGGGAGCGGTGCTCAAAAAGCAGCACCGAGGAGAGATCCGGGTTATCCGAGAGCGCCGATAGGTAAGCCCTCATCATCTGGCGCATTTTCTGATCCGCCGGGACTTCCTGCCCTGCGATGCCGGCGATATGCTCCGTCAACATCCCCAGCGCCCGCTCCAGCAGCGCCAGCAGGATATCCTGCTTGGAGGCCACATGGTGATAGAGGCTTGCTTTTCGCAGGTTCACCGCGGTGGCCAGGTCTTCCATGGAAGCTCCGTGAAACCCCTTTTCCCGGAAGATCTGCGCTGCTGCATCGAGGATATCGTCGCGTGTCATATCTGCTCCCTACCGAACGGTCGGTAGTTTAAGCATACACCGCTTTGAGGCGAAAGTCAAGCGGCAGCCCGCAAGTGAGCCTTCCGCCTCTTACAGTCTCTAGTTTTGCTTTAACTTTTGAAATTATCCCTATGCTATAATATTTTCATGGATATACCCATACCCGAAACCCCTCCACCTCCCAAACCCGAAATCACTCCAGCCGAATCCGAGGCAGCCCGCAAGCAGCGCAATATTGTTATTATCGCTGTCATTGCGGTGATCATTCTGGTTGCCTTGATCATTCTTGCGGTGTATTTCCTTTTACAGCCTGCCACCCCCACCGATAAGATCCGCGATATCTTCCTTATCTTCCTTTCCTTTGAATCCCTTCTGCTGGGGATCGCCATGATCGTCCTCATCCTGCAGCTGGCCAGTCTCATCAATCTCCTGCAGAATGAAGTCCGCCCGATCCTCAACTCCACCAGCGAAACTGTCAACAATCTGCGCGGCACTGCCGAATTCCTCGGCGAGAGTGTCGTCGAACCGGTCATTAAGCTGAACGGCTATCTGGCCGGTTTTCAACGTGTGTTAGAATTAATGCGCTTCAAACAGAAGTGATCAACCTGGGAAAAGGAGAGCAACATGTCTGATCGTGATGAATTTGGGGCCTTCCTGGTCGGCTTTTTGGTGGGCGGTTTGACGGGCGCCGTTGTCGCCCTGTTGTTTGCCCCTCAGACGGGCGAGGAAACACGCGCCTTGATCAAGGATAAGGGCATTGAGCTTCGCGATAAGGCCGGGACCACGGCTGAAGAGGCCATTGCTCGCGCCGAAGCCGCTGCGGCAGAAGCCCGCGCCCGCGCCGAGGAACTTGCCAAGCAGGTCGGTGACCGCGGCAAGGTTGCCCTCGAGGAAGCCCGCGCCCGCGGCAAGGAAGCCGTTGAGGCCGTCCGCAAGCCGAGAAAATCCGACACCGAGACTGCCGGCTGATCCCGACAGGGTTCACATACAAGGGTTTGACGGCGGTCAAACCCTTGTTTTGTTGTCATGCCCCTTTCACGCCTCCTGCGCCTGTTCTTCAGATGGCTGTATCATCCCCTGGCCTTCACGTACGATCTTGTCGCCGCCTCGGTGTCCCTGGGTCACTGGCGCGAGTGGACCGCCGCCGTGCTGCCTTATGTACAGGGGACGCGCATCCTGGAGTTGGGCCACGGACCGGGTCATTTGCAGATCCCTCTGCGAACCACTGTTCCTCTTGTCTTCGGATTGGATGAGTCCCCCCAGATGGGCCGGCTGGCCGCCGCGCGCCTTCGGGGTGGCGCTGCCGGGAACCTCAACCTCGTGAGAGGTCTGGCCCAGTCGCTCCCCTTTCGCGGCCGGTCATTGGACACCCTGGTATCCACCTTCCCATCCGAATATATTATCGATCCCCTCACCTTGTCGGAGGCCCGCAGGGTCCTTGCCCCAGGTGGGCGGCTTGTCATGCTCCCGCTTGCCTGGCCGCGCAACCGCCTGCTTGGATGGCTTTTCAAGATCACCGGCGAATCTCCCTCGGAGGCGCTGGAGGTCATCAAAGCCCGCTTCATCGAACCGCTGCAAAAGGCAGGCTTCCGCGTGGATATTCACACGCTGGACGAGCCCATCAGCCACGCTGCTGATCGTGATCGCCGAACTGGAAAAGGATGCTTTAACTTGAAATGGATTCGTGAACCTGTCAACAGTCTCACCCATTGGGCTGGCGCAGCGCTGGCTGCGCTGGGAGCCGTATTGCTCCTTGTTCTGGGTTGGGCCCACCCTTCAAAAGCCGTTAGTTTCGCGGTCTATGGCCTCAGCCTGGTCGGTATGTTCTCCGCCAGCGCCACGTACCACATGGTGCGCGTCGGGGAAAAAGCCCTGGAGGTGTTCCGCAAGATAGATCACTCCGCCATCTATCTCCTCATCGCCGGGACCTACACCCCGTTCTGCATCAACGCCTTCACCGGCTTCTGGAAGTGGGGTCTGCTGGCCATCATCTGGTCGCTCGCCCTCATCGGCATTACCGTGAAGGTTTTCGTCATCCGCGCGCCGCGCTGGGTGACCGCGGGCATCTACATCCTCATGGGCTGGTTGTGCGTGATCGCCGCCGGTCAGATAGCCATCCTTCCCGCCTGGGTTCTGGCCTGGATGATCGCAGGCGGCGTGATCTACACCCTGGGAGCCGTGGTCTACATCACCCGGATCTTCAACTTCGTCCCCGGAGTCTTTGGCTTTCACGAGGTTTGGCATATCTTCGTGCTGCTGGGAGCCGCCGCGCACTTCCTCGCGGTCCTCGGCCTGGCGTTCTGATCTTTTTTCTAGCGGGTTTCTGTTACCTTGTGAATGCTGCGCGGATGGTCGGCATCATAGCCCTTCACCAGGGTCAGGTGATAAGCCAGCAGCTGCGCCGGGATGATGCTGATGATCGGGGAAAGCCACTCTGGCACCTCCTCCGGGATGGCAAACGGCACCTGTCCCAGCGAAAGCGCCTTGCGCGCATTTGAGATCACCAGCAGTTCCGCCATAAAATCCTTGCGCAGATGGGCCATCATTTCCAGCATCGGCTGGAGCACTCGCCCCTTCGGCGCGACCACCATCACCGGGAATCCCCTTTCCACCATGGCGATCGGCCCGTGCAGGAAATCTGCCGAGGAATAAGGCTCGGCTTCCACATAGGTGAGCTCCTTAATTTCAGCGCCCATTCAAAGGCTGTGGCATAGTTGTATCCCCTGCCCAGCACGACACACTGGCGCATGTACCGGTAGCGCTGCGCCGCCGTTTTGGCCTTCGCTTCCTGCTTGAGCGCCTCGCGCATCCACCGGCTGACCAATCCCAGTTCCTTCCATGCCTCCGCGTCCCGGTTCATTGCCGCCGATAGCATGGCAATGATCATCAGTTCCGCCGTGTAGCTCTTGGTGGCCGCCACGGCCTTCTCCTGCCCGGCCTGGATATCCAGCACGAATTCGGCGGCCTGTGCCAGCGGCGAATCGGTCTCGTTCGTGATCGCCAGCGTGGGGCACCCCTGCCGCCTCCCCTCTTCCAGAACGCTGATAATATCGGGCGATTGTCCGGATTGGGATACCGCGACCACCAGCGCCCCTTTCAAGTTCGGCGGCTGTTGGTAATATGTGAACAGCGAGGGGGCCGCCAACGCCAGCGGCAGCCGGTTCCTGGCCCCCCATAGATAGTTGGCATACCGGCCTGCATTGTCCGAGGTCCCCCGCGCCGCCAGAAAGACATAGGAGATTTCCCGCTTTTGAATGGCCCTGACCGCTTCCTGCACGGCCTTCTTTTGCGCTCCCAACATCGCCCGGATGCGTTCCGGTTGTTCGAGAATTTCGGAATGAAGCGTCATGCTTGCCTTTCTGATCGATGCCCTGCCTGGTATAGGCCCGGGATGCTCACCGGCAGCCTTCCTCGGAACTTCGCCTGTCCGAACAGGCACTTTGCTGCCGCGCGCAGGGACGGGTCCAGCAGGCTGTACGTGCAGGCATAAACCGGCGCCTCCGGGAAGGCTGCCAGATCGTAGGGCAGGCGCAGCGCCAGCACGATCACCGGTTTTCCAAGACGCAGCGCCGCCTTCACCATTCCAGCTTGACTCGGCTGGTCGAAGGCATTGAGGGTACCGATCACGATGAGATCATATCCCGAAAGAGCTTCCATGAGCGGCCCAATATCGGCCTCCTGTGGTGCAAAGGGGGTCACGAAAGATTCGACCTGCGGGTGATATTGCCGCACCGCCCCCGCCAGGTCCGGCAGCAGATAAGAGGAAGTATCCGCCGGGGTCAAGTCCACCGGCCTGGGAAGCACGACTGCGATCCGCTGCTCTGATCCTAATCGAATCGGCAATATCCCGTGCTCATCCCTTACCAGTGTGATGGACTGCTCCGCGATGGCATCCGCGATCTCCATGTGCCGCGCCGAGCGGATCACGCTCAAGTCTGGCATGGCTGGGCCGTCGCTCAGCCACCCTTTCAAATCCTTGATGCGCCGCGCAGAAGCTTCCAGCCCTTTCGGGTTCAGCCTCCCGCTTTCCGCCGCCTCCACGAGCGACGCGTGGATTCTGGCCTGATCCAGCGGGTTGGATGTCACCAGCAGCAGGTCCGCGCCCGCCTCCGCGGCCTTGACGGCCTCCCCGCCCAGGGCCTTACCCTGCTGGATGGCCTGCATATCCATCGCATCTGTGACGATCACCCCTTCGTAACCCAGTTCCCCGCGCAGCAGGTTTTGCAGGATATTTGCGGAGAGCGTCGCCGGAGGCGCCTCCGGTCCGTCCACCGCCGGAAGTGCCAGGTGCGCGCTCATGATCATTTTTACCCCGGCTTGAATGCTCGCCCGGAAGGGTTCGAATTCCACTTTGCGCAGCCGCTCCAACCCGTGCGGCGCCAAGGCCCGCCCATGATGGGAATCGCTCGCGGTGTCGCCGTGGCCCGGAAAATGCTTGGCGGTCGCAGCTGCGCCCTGGCTCTGGATCCCCTGCACCATGGCCGCCCCCAGCCTTGCCACTTCTCCTGCGTCCTCCCCAAAAGAGCGCGCCCCCACCACCGGATTCTTCGGATTGATATTCACGTCCACGCAGGGTGCGTAATCTCCATTCACCCCCACCGCCGCCATCTCCCGCCCGAGCACTTCCCCCGCCTGCCGAGCCAGATCCTCCGACCCCGTCGCTCCGATCGCCATGTTCCCCGGCAGCGGGGTTCCGTCGCCCATCGCCATGAGCTGGCCGCCTTCCTGGTCTGTTGCGATGAGCAGCGGCGGCAGCCCGGCTTCCCGCGCGGCTGCCTGCAGCGCGCGGTTCAATTCCCGGATCTGCGCGGGATCGTCCATGTTCAGGCTTCGGAAGAGGCTGATCCCTGCCGGCCGGTATTCCCGGATGGCCTTCAGGATTTCTTGAGAGGGCTGTTCTTTTCCTTCAAAGGCCAGCAGGAGCCTTTGCCCCACGGCCTGCAAAATCTCCCTGCTCATCCCTTCAAACCCGAGATGACCACGCTTTCCAGGATGTATCTCTGCGCAAAGAAGAAGACCACCATCAACGGCACGGTGGTCAGCACCGCGGCCGTCATGATCGTCGGCCATTGCTGGACCGTCAGGTTGATATTGAACAACGTGGTCACGTACACCGGCAGTGTATACAGGTCGATGGTCTGCAGGTACATCAGCGGCGCCAGCAGGCTGTTCCACAGGCCCACGAAAAGGAAGGTCGCCACCGTCGCCATGGGCGCCTTGACCAGCGGCATGATGATCTCCCAGAAGATCTGCACGTGGTTGGCCCCGTCCACCACTGCCGATTCATCCAGTTCCTTGGGGATCTGCGCCATGGACTGTCGCAGCAGGAACACCATCGCCGCGCCCCCTGCAAAATATCCCGGGATGACGATCGGATTGAAGGTCCCGATCCAGTCCAGTTTGTTGAAGAAGACATACTGCGGCACGATCAACGCCTGCGGCGGGATCAGCATGGTCGAGATCATCAGGAAGAAGACCAGGTTGCGCCCCGGCCACTCGATCCGGCTGAAGGCATACGCAACCGCCGCGATGGAGAGCAGCGTCCCCACCAGCGCCAGGGTGACATAGAAGACCGTGTTGAAATAGGAGCGCAGGAAATCGCTGTTCTGGAAGATGCCGATATAAGCGGCCAGGGTGGGCGCCTTCGGCATCCACACGATCCCCGCGGAATTGGTCTCCTCCAGGGTCTTGAGCGAGGTGGAGATCATCCAGAACAGCGGGAAGCTCATCAGGATCGTCGCCCCGGTCAGGAAGATATACAGAAAAATGCGCTGGAGTATCGGCCAGAGGTTTCTCATCCGCGGCTCCTAATACAACTCATAGATCACCCAGCGGTCCTGCAATTTGAACTGGATCACCGTCACGACCAGGATGATCAGCAGGATGACCCATGAAATGGCTGAACCGTAGCCGATCTCGAAATGCTGGAAACTCGCCTGCCACAGGTAATACACCATCGAGATGGCCGATGGCACCAGCGGCTGGTTGTCCCGGTATAGCACGAAGATCGGCTCGAATATCTGCAGCGAGTTGATCAGCCCGACCACCAGGTTATAGAAGATGTACGGGGTCAGCAGCGGGAAGGAGATCCTCCAGAAACGCTGCCAGCTGTTCGCCCCATCCACCTCGGCCGCCTCATGCAGTTCCCGCGGCACGTTCTTCAGCCCGGCCAGGAAGATCAGCATCATCGCCCCGCAGCCCCAGATCATCAGCAGCACCACCGACATCTTGGACCACAGCGGGCTTTGCACCCAGAGCGGCACCCGGTTGGGAGGCGGAAACCCGCTCTCGATCAGCTTTGTCAGCAGGCTGAACTTCCCGCTGCTGACGCCCAGGAAGAACGCGCTGACGATTTCCTGAATAAAAATGACGCTGCGGTTGATCAGATCGAATGGCAGGAAGGCTTTCGAAAGCGAACGGATCATCTGGTTGATAATGCCCGTCCCCGTGTTCAGCATCAATCGCCAGCAGAGCAGCACCGCAGTGTTGAAGCCCAGGATCACCGGCAGGTAAAAGGCCATGCGGAAGACCCGTTCCCCCGGCAGCTTCTGGCTCAGCAGCACCGCCAGGAACAGCGCAAATGCCATCTGCAAGGGCAGCCCGATGACCGTCAGGTACAGCGTGTTGACGATCGAAGCCCGGAAACCGCTGTCCTGCAGGATCACCCGGGCATAATTTTCCAGCCCCACCCAGTTCGGAGGCCCTGGATCGATCACCCGGTAATCCGTGAAGCTCCAGTACAGGGAAAATCCCAGCGGGATCACCACGAAGATCAGGAATCCCGTGATCCACGGCGCCGCGAACATGTATCCGGCAAAGGTGTTTTCCTGATTCTTGGGGGTGGCCCCGCGCAGCCGTGCGATAAAGCGCGCCAGCGTCCCCATCCCGTAACTGGTCGCCAGAATAAAGACCAGCGCCCCGGCTGCGGTAAAAATGGCCTGGATATAGGGATTATTATGCATGCGCCGGCCTCCGGATATTGTCTATCTTTCGAAGGGTGGAAGGGGATGGAGTGAACCTCCATCCCCTTCCGGTTAGTTCGTTACTATTTTACTTCGGCAGGGCAGCCGTGTAATCCGCCTGGATCTTTTCCACCACCTCTTGCGGGGTGAGTTCCTCGGTGATCAGCTTGCCCAGCGCGTCCTGCATGATCGTGGAGAGCTTGGCCGCTTCCTTGATTCCCGCGAAGCCCACGCCGTACTTGGAGGCCAGTTCGGCTTCCGCCTTCAGCTGCGGCGAATCGGTCACGTAGCCGAACTGCGCGTCATTGCGGGCCGGGATCAGGCTCATCGTCTCGTTCCACTTGTGGTTGGCATCCTTCGAGAAGGCCATCTTCAGCCATTCAGCAGCCAGTTCTTTGTTCGGGCTGTAGTCAGCCACGGCCAGCCAGTCATTGAAGGCCAGCACAACCGGCTTGCTGTTCGGGAAGTTCGCCGGGTCGCCATAGAACGGGATCGATGGTCACATTCGACCAGACCGGCCGGTCGAAGGCAGGGGCAGCCCAGCCGGAGTGCGCCAGGCAGACCGCGCCGTTATCCTTCTGGGTGTCGTCGCTCACGTCAATGACCGAGCCGGTGCCGGTGGGCAGGGAGCCGACCGCGTCGGTGGCAGGGCCATAGGTGGCCTGGCGCATGTCGAGCAGGAACTGGGTGGTCGCCAGTGCTTCGGGGGAGTCAAAGTTCGGTGTCCCGTCGGCTTTGTAGAGCTGGCCGCCGAGCGAGTAGAAGACCAACAGCCACCACTGCCAGTCGGCCATGGAACCGGCATCCACCGGCACCAGCGCCTGCTGGGTCAGGGAATTGGTCGCCGGGTCGATTTTTGAAGCCTGGGCTGCGAAGGCTTTCCAGTCTGCAAAATTCTTGGGCGTCCCGGTGGTCCAGCCCGATGCTTTCATCAGGTCGGTCCGGCAGAAAACGTAGCGCGGGGCGGTGAAGATCGGCAGGCCGCGCAGCTTGCCTTCATACTTGGCATTCTCGAGCGCCGGTCCGAAGTTCTTGATATCCGGCCAGGCTGCCTCACCCAGATAAGGATCCATATCGGCCAGGCTCTGCCCGTACAGGGTGTTCATTTCCGAGCCGAGGTTGATGATGTCCGGGCCTTCACCGGCAGCGAAGAAACCGCTGAAGGTGGTATCCCAGCCGGTCCAGCTTCCCTCGGTGATCTCAACGGTCACGCCCGGGTGCGCCGCTTCAAAGGCGGGGTTGATATCGCTCTTCAGCCAGGCGATCGTGTCGGGGGTGTAGTCCAGCAAGTAGACCTTCAAAGTGACCGGCTCGCTGGCGGGTGCCTGGGTGGCGGGCTCGGCGGGGGCCTGAGTGGCCGGGGCTTGAGTCGCCGGGGCCTGGGTCGCGGCGGGGGCGCCGCAGGCTGCCAGCAGCATGCTCAGCAGCACAAGGATGGAAAACAGGGCGATCAGGTTCTTACGCATCAAATCTTCTCCTTTTGTCGTTTGGGTTCCAGTTTCTTGCACGATCTTTTTGGAATAGGCCTTGATGTTCTTTCTCCTTTCTGGTATCGGTCGGGGGTCGAGATGTCTCTCATCTAATTAAGCCGGAACAGGCGGTCCTGAACTTCCCGGGAAAAACGATCGATAGTACCCTGGGCAAATTCCGCCGGGTCGTTGGCTTCGTTCATCAATGCGCTCATATCCATGCCAAAGGAGAGGCCGGTGGTGGTGTCCACACCGTGCGACTCGAAATAAGTGGAGTTCGCCCGCCGCCGCCCCATCGAGGCCAGGTCATAGCGCTTGCCGCCTACGATCTGCGAATCGAATACTCCCAGCAGCGCGGCTTGCAGGTTTTCGTGCTCCGAGACGTCCATCGGCACCTTATCCGCATCCACCATCCAGTCCAACGCCCGCCACACCTCGCAGCCGATCAGCTTTTCCGGGCGTTCCGCTTCCGGCAGGCCTCGCAGCGCCGCGATCAGCCGCAGCGCGGTAGCCACATGCGTATCGTGTTTATCCACCAGGTTATGGGTAAACACGATTCGCGGGCGAAGCCGCCTGCAGGATGGCGAGCAGGTCCTCCACAGGCCCCTTCCCGGAGCCGTCCTTCACGGCGCTGCTGGGATGGTCCAGCAGCACCAGCGCCGCATACTCGCCCACCATTGCTGCCTTGCGCTGTTCCTTCCAGCGGGTCTGGCGCATCTCATCATCCGTATAAGTTTCGTACAACCCGTTGCGCGGCGACCCGCGTCCATCGGTCATCACTACCGCAGTGAACCATGCATCCTTCCGCTGGAAGCATTCCAGGATCGGCTGCGCGGCCATGATCTCGATATCATCCTGGTGCGCCGCCACACACAGGTGCGTGGTGCGGCGCAATGCCTCCGCGATCGGCATACTGTCGGGCACAAAGACTTCGGCGCTCTCATGGTGGAATTTCATGTGCTTTGAAGTTGCTCCGTGTTTTTCAAGACTTTATTGGCCGGCAGGCTTGCCGCCGCCACCGACTGCCCGACGCGCCGGACCTTTTCATCCGGTAAATGCAGGGTGATGGAATCGGCCACAGCCGGAGATTCCAGCCGCAGCACCTTCTCGGCCTGCTCCAGCAGGATCTGCCCGCCCGAGCCGGAGGTGCAGCGGCCCAGGATCAACACGTGGCGGATATCGTAGTACGTGGCATACAGCGCCAGGGCATAGCCCAGATAGACGCCCATGCTTTCCCAGATCATCCGCGCTCCCGGCTCTCCCTGCTCCAGTTTCTCCTGCACGAATTTGAGTTTCGCCGCATCCGTCAGGCCCTCCGGAATTTCGATCCCTGCCTTGGGGGCCAGCCGGAAGACGCATTGCTGGGAAAGGTAGGAAGACCCGCAGCCCCGGTCACCGGACCACTCATCCACCGGTGCATCCGGGCTGGCATCGATGGGCGCAAACGCCAGCTCATTGAGCCACCCCAGGATCTGCCCGTTCATATCCACATAGCCCGCCGCCTCGCTCGACCCCATGGCGATCCCCAGGATGCCGTTATCCTCCAGCGACATGGAGCCCGCCAGCGCGGTCACCTCCCCGTCGTTGATCACCTCCAGCGGGACCCCCAGTTCCTCTCGCAGCCGCAGGAACAGGCTTTTGACCTCGTGGAATCTCTCCGCGGGCACTCCCCGGAACAGCGATCCCACCATCGGGCGGTTATCAATGATGATCCCCGCCGAGCTGCCGCCGATCGCGTCCACGCGCGGCAGTTTCGCAGCCGCGCTCCTCAGTCCGGCCAGGATTTCCTGGTAGTGATATTCGGGGTCTGCATGCAGGCGGGGCTCCCAGATGACCTCCTCGCTGAATACCGGCCTGCCATCGATCACCGCGCTGGCTTTGCGGTCCGAAGCCCCCAGGTCAAAACCGATGCGGTTCCCTTCGAGGTGCCTTCCCAATTGCTTACCGCTTTCTCTCGCCCGCGGCATCTCTTCCGCGCCGCAAAGTACGACGCTGAAGGTCTGTTCATAAACCTGCTCCCCCATGAAGTGGAAATCAAAAGCCCTGGCGCCATCTTCTGCATAAACCTTGCGCAGATGCTCTCCGATTGCCGCGGGCCCTGAGAAGTGCAGCTTATATCCCCCGCGCTGCCAGAGCAGGAATTTCACCTTTCGCTCGATATACGCGCAGTTCTCCTCAAAATCGGGATGCCCCTCCGGCAGCACCTGGCAATCGAGTCGGGAAAAATCATTCCCGGACCGCTCCAACCCAAGCATGGCAGGGACACCACTGCCGCCGACCTTTTGGTCAAAGGCCCGGTCTGCCAGCACCACCGGCTGAAAATTTTCATCCAGCGGAGGTCGCACGCGCAAACGCATGGATTCCTGGTCCGTCATTAGCCCTCCTCCGTTCCGCTCAGCAGGATGGCATAGTCGTCCAGCACGAGCAGTGCAGAGGCGCCGAGGATGCAAGCGCGGTAGTCGAGCCTTCCCACCTCCAGGTTTGTGCCTTCCACCATCCGCCGCAGCGCCGTTTTTCTCATCGCCGTGTTGATCGCCTTCAGCCAGGGTTCGCCGAAGCCGGTCATATCCCCGGTCAGCACGATCTTTTGAATATTCAATGTCCCGATCAGATTACCGAGCGTATTCCCCAGCACATGCCCGGCCTCCAGCACCACCTCCCGGGCTGCCTCGTCGCCCGCTTCAAATGCCGCTTGCACCTGTTCCAGCGTCTTCGCAGACTTTCCCCCGCTCCGGGCCTGGAAGCGCTTCACCACCGCATGCGCGCTGGCAACGGTCTCCAGACATCCCCGCTTTCCGCACCGGCACAGATCCCCGTTCTCCTGCACGACCACGTGCCCGATCTCGCCTGCGCCGCCGCCATCCCCCTGGAACAGCCGCCCGTTGATCAGGATGCCCGCGCCGACGCCTTGCTTTACATTGACCACCACGAGGTTCTCGTCAGGATTATGCCCGCCGCCATATACATATTCGCCGATCGCGGTCGCCTGGCTGTCGTTCAGCACCGCTACCGGCAGCCCATAACGGGTTTTGAGCAGCCCTCGCCAGCGGCAGGTCGCGCCAGTCAAGATTGACCGCATTCAGCACCACGCCTTCGCGCGTGTTGATCAGGCCCGGCGCCCCCACCCCGATGCCGACCACCGGTTTCCATGCCCCCTTCAATAATTCATCCAGGATCTGATAGACCAGTTCCAGCGCCTGGTCCCCGTTCCGGTTCACCACGGGCAGTTCACAGGTCTCTTTGATCTCCCCGCGCAGGTTGACGATCGCGCCGATGAAGCGGTCCTGTGCCAGGTTCAAACCGACCAGGTAGCGCGAATCCGCTTCCAGGCTGAGCAGGATCGGATTTTTACCGCCGAGCGATGATCCAAACCCCACCTCTCGGACCAGGCCCGCCGTGAGCAATCCGCTGACCGCATCCGATACCGTCGTGCGCGTGAGCTTGGTGACCCGCGCGATCTCTGCCCGGCTGATTGTGTCATGGGTGAAGATCGTCCGCAGCACCAGGTCGCGGTTATGAAGTTTTGTCTGCTGGTGAGTTGCTTTCTTCATGGGCCGTTGGGACTCCGGGGAACCAGAAATGACTTTGTAAATTCAATGGACTAACAAACTTATTGTACAGCCCCGCACAGAAAAGTCAAGAGCCAATTTCTTGACAAACACAGTTTTGTTGCTATAATAATTTAGGCTAACCTAATTTCTTATTTCGCAAAACCTGTTAGCCCTGAAGGAATCTGATGACGGAAGTTCTCACCCAATCCATTCAGGATTACCTGAAGCAAATTTATGATCTGAGCGAAGGCGGCACCCCTGCCAGCACTAACGATCTGGCCCAGCGTCTGGATGTCGCCCCTGCCTCCGTCACCGGCATGGTCCAGCGCCTCGCCGCCGCCAATCCCCCTCTGATCCTGTATAAGAAGCATCAGGGTGTCACCCTCACCGAAGACGGACGGCGCGCGGCCCTGGAAGTGATCCGTCATCACCGCCTTCTGGAAGCCTATTTGGTCCAGGCCCTGGGGTATTCCTGGGACGAGGTCCACGAGGAGGCCAACCGTCTTGAGCATGTCATCTCCGAGGATTTCGAGGCGCGCATCGCAAACGCCCTTGGGAATCCCGTCCGCGATCCCCACGGCGACCTGATCCCCTCCGCCGACTTGACCATGCCTGCCGAAGATACCCGCCCCCTCTCCTTCCTGCGCCCCGTCCGGGAAACTACCATCGAGCGCGTGGATGATGAAGAATCCGCCTTTCTCCGCCACCTGCAAATATTGGGGCTGGTCCCCGGAACGCGGATCCTGGTTCAGGATTACTCGGAATTTGATGGCAACCTCACCCTGCAAGTTGCAGGGCGAACCATCGTGATCGGCCCGGCTATCTCCACCCGCATCTTCGTTTCCAATGAATGATCAAATTTTTTTTACCAATGAGGAAAGAATGTACCCTGAAAATGTTTACCGTTTTTCTGCCATTGGCGTCTTCCTGATCGGCGCCGTCATTTCCACCTGGTTCCGCCGGAAAGCGGACCGCGAGACCGGCGAACGCATTTCCCCTCGCGCCGAAGGCCTTGCCCGTCATGATCGCCCTGCGGGTCTTTGGCCTCGTGCTCTGGGCAGCCGTCTTCGCCTATCTGATCAACCCGGCCTGGATGGCCTGGTCTCAGCTGCAGCTCCCTGGCTGGCTCCGCTGGCTGGGTCTTGCCCTCGGCCTCGCTGCCGATATTCTCTCTTACTGGGTCTTCAGCAATCTCGGCAACAACGTATCACCTTCTGTCGCTACACGCAATGCCCACCAATTAGTGACCAGCGGTCCCTACCGTTGGGTACGGCACCCCCTCTACTCCATGGGGATGCTCGCCTACCTGAGTTTCGCCCTTCTGGCTGCCAACTGGTTCATCGCCCTGCTATCCATCGCTGTCTTTCTGGTATTGCTGGTTCGGCTTCCTCAAGAGGAGGCCCATCTCCTCGAAAAGTTCGGGGATCAATATCGGGCCTATATGCAGCGCACCGGGAGGTTTCTTCCCCGTTTCGGCGCGCAGCGGGGGCTGTCATGAACGAGACCTTCTTCCGCATCCTCGCCGCCGTCATCCTCTTCAGCGCCATCGGCGTTTCTGTATACCACCGCCGCAAGGCAGACCGCGAGTCCGGCGGCAGGGTTTCCACCCGCGACGAAGGCAAGCTCATGGTCCTGGCCTTGAGGCTGGGCGGGCTCCTGCTGTGGCTCAGCGCCATCGCCTACCTGATCAATCCTGCGTGGATGGCCTGGTCCAAAGCGGGCTTACCCCTGCCCCTGCGCTGGCTTGGCGTGGGAATGGGGCTTATTTGCGACCTCCTGGTGTTCTGGCTTTTCCGCAGCCTGGGCAATTCGATCAGCCCGACCGTCTCCACGCGGCAGGATCATCGCCTCGTCACCAGCGGCCCTTATCGCTATATCCGGCACCCGCTTTATACCTTTGGAACTCTTCTGTTTCTCTCCTTCGGGATGGCCGCCGATAATTGGCTCTTTGCCGTTCTGGCGATCTTTGCCTTTATCCTGCTTGCCCTCCGCACTCCCAACGAAGAGGCGCATTTGATCGCTGCCTTTGGCGACGAATATCGGGATTACATGCGCACCACCGGCGCATTTTTACCCCGCCTCCAGCGCGCACCTCGCTCCAGGCATGAGATAATGGAATAGAAGGCGGCCATGTCAGCAAAACAGGAATCCACCAAACCAGCCGAACTTGTAGGCGGCAATTCCGCCACCCTGCAAGCCGCCAACGAGGTCCTCAGCGGTACGAGCAAGAAGGGCTTTTTTGCCCGCCTGCTCCCCTTCATGGGCCCGGCATTCATCGCCAGCGTCGCCTACATGGATCCGGGCAATTTCGCCACCAACATCCAGGGCGGCGCCGAGTTTGGCTACACGCTCTTGTGGGTGATCGTCGCCAGCAACCTGATGGCCATGCTCATCCAGTCCCTCTCTGCCAAGCTCGGCATCGCTTCCGGCCTGAACCTGGCCGAGCAGTGCCGCAACAACTTCCCCCGCCCGGTCGTCTGGGGCATGTGGGTCATCAGCGAATTGGTGGCTATGGCCACCGACCTCGCCGAATTCCTCGGCGCCGCGCTGGGCTTCTACCTCCTCTTCGGCATCCCCCTCTGGCTCGCCGGGCTGATGACCGTTGCCATCACCTTCCTCATCCTTGGCCTGGAGCGTTACGGCTTCCGGCCCCTCGAGGCCGTCATCACCGCCCTGGTCGGCGTGGTCGCCTTCAGTTATCTCATCGAGACCATCCTGGACAAGCCCGACTGGGGAAATGTGGCCTATCATGCCTTTGTCCCCTCTTTCTCCGGCACGGAAAGCGTGCTCATCGCCACGGGCATCCTCGGCGCGACGGTCATGCCGCATGTCATCTTCCTCCACTCCGCCCTCACCCAGGGCCGCATCGTGGTCAAGGACAGCGCCCAGCGCAAGAAGCTCTTCCGCTTCGAGATCATTGACATCGGCATCGCCATGGGCCTGGCCGGCCTGATCAACGCCGCCATGCTCATCATGGCCGCTTCCACCTTCTTCAATAACGGCCTGACCCATATCGGCACCATTGAAGAAGCGCACCGCACCCTGCGAGCCGCTTCTGGGCAGTGCATGCCTCCCTGGTCTTCGGCATCTCCCTGCTCGCCTCCGGCCTGTCCTCCTCCTCGGTGGGCACCATGGCCGGCCAGGTCATCATGGGCGGTTTCCTGCACCGGCAGATCCCCACCTGGGTCCGCCGCCTCGTAACGGTGATCCCTCCCATGATCATCATCCTGCTCGGGCTGGACCCCACCCGCACCCTCGTCCTCAGCCAGGTGGTGCTCAGCTTCGGCCTGCCCTTCGCCATCGTCCCGCTGGTGATGTTCACCTCCCGCCGGGACATCATGGGCGACCTGGTCAATCATAGGATCACAACGATCGTTGCCAGCGTGATCGCCGCCCTGATCCTTTCGCTCAACCTCTTCCTCCTTTACCAGATCTTCCTGGGGAGCTAGCCATGTTCAAACATATCCTTGTCCCTCTCGATGGGTCTTCTCTGGCGGAAAGCGCCCTCCCCGCCGCGGCTGCGATGGCCTCCACTCTGCACGCGCAGGTCACCCTCTTCCATGTCATCGAACAAAATGCCCCTGAAGCAGTCCACCACGATCATCATTTGACGCAGGCAGCCGAAGCGGAGAGCTACCTGGCCGGCATGGCCCGCCAGCACTTCCTCAAAGGCGTTCCCGTGGATTGGCATGTGCATACCGCCGAGGTCCGCGATGTGGCTGCCAGCATCGCCGATCATGCCTCCGAGCTGAACGCCGACCTGGTGGTGATGTGCACCCACGGCCGCAGCGGGGTCCGCGACATGCTCTTCGGCAGCATCGCCCAGCAGGTGATCGCCCGCGGCATCGCCCCGGTCCTTCTCCTGCGCCCGCACGAGCCGCAAGCCGGTGAAGCCTTCGAGATCCACAGGCTGCTGGTCCCGCTGGACAGCGAATCGATCCACGATGATGTTTTCCCCTATGCCACCGGCCTGGCAAAGGCATTCGGCGCCGAGCTGGCTCTCCTCTCGGTCATTCCCACCTATGGAACGCTGGTCGGCGAGCAGGCAGCCTTAAGCAGCCTTCTCCCCGGCACCACCGCCGCCCTCCTGGATATCGAGGAGAACAATACCGCGCAGCCACCTCCAGGTGCATCTTGACGAACTCAAGAAGCAAGGCTTCAATGTTTCCGCCCTCATCGCCCGTGGAGACCCCGCCTCGGAGATCGTCGCCACCGGCGCGCGCTGGAAAGCCGACCTGGTGATCCTGGCTACCCATCGAAAAGCCGGGATCGATGCATTCTGGTCCCACAGCGTCGCGCCCAATATTGCCCGCACCACGCGCCTGCCCCTGCTGCTGCTGCCGCTCAAATAGCCCCGCTGCCTTAACCGCTCTCCAACGGCAGACGTGATCACGTCTGCCGTTTTTTGTTTTCACCGGCTTTCCTTTTTCCGTTAGAATAAACGCAATTCAGATCAAGGAGTGTTTTTGTGGAAATGTTATACCGGCGTTTGGGGAAGGCGGGGATCAAGCTCAGTGTGCTGTCCCTCGGTTCCTGGATCACTTTTCAAAACCAGTTGGATGTGGATGCCGCGGTGGACATGATGCGCACCGCTTACGAAGCGGGGGTCAATTTCTTCGATAATGCGGAGGCTTATGCTCGCGGCGGCTCGGAGGAGGTCATGGGGGCCGCGCTGAAGAAGCTCGGCTGGCGGCGCGGCAGCTATCTGATCTCGACCAAGTTCTACTGGGGGCTTCACCGCGGCGTCAATGAGCGCAATACCCTCAACCGCAAGCGCCTGCTGGAAGCCATGGACGGCTCCCTGAAGCGCTTGGGCCTGGATTATGTGGATCTCGCCTTCTGTCACCGGCCCGATCCCAATACGCCCATCGAGGAGACCGCCCATGCCATGCACAACCTCGTTGAGTCCGGCAAGGCCATCTACTGGGGTGTTTCCCAATGGAGCGCGCGAGGAGATCCGCACCGCCTGGGATCTTTGCGACCGTCACGGCTGGCATAAGCCTGCCATGGAGCAGCCGCAATATCATCTGCTCTATCGCGAGCGGGTGGAACTGGAATACGCCCGTCTTTATGACGACATCGGCCTGGGGACTACCATCTGGAGCCCGCTTGCCTCGGGCATTCTCACCGGGAAGTACAATTCCGGGATTCCCTCTGGCAGCCGGGCCGCCCTCAAGGGCAACACCTGGCTGAAGGAAGAGATCACTGCCGATAAGATCGAGAAGGTCAAGAAACTCGGCAGGCTGGCCAAGCGGCTCGGGACCACATTGCCGACGTTTCGCCATCGCCTGGTGTGCCCGCAATGAGCATGTCACCAGCGTCATCACCGGCGCCTCCCGCATTGAGCAGCTTCAGGAAAATCTCAAGGCCCTGGAGGTTCTGCCCCTCCTTACCCCCGACGTCCTCGAGGAAGTGGATAAGATCGTTGGCAAGCCGGAACCCGATGACGCCTAGCGGATAAAGCATCCTTGTCTTATAAAACAAAATCAAAGAACGGGCCTCCGCGGAGGCCCGTTCTGTTTCATTGCGAGCCCGAACATAGTGAGGGCGAAGCAATCTCACCAGAAAGAGCAACGTCGGGTGAAGATTATGACATACCCGCGCTAGCAGCGCCCATCATCCCGCCGCGAAACCCCGAGCCATTGTTCGGCCGTTGGTTCCGTTGTGCATCGGGCAGTTGCCGCTTGCACCGCCGGCCCAGTTGCCCTGCATGCGCAGCATGCGCTGCAGCATCGAGTCGGCCTGCGCCTGGGTCATCACCCCGTCCGCCACAGCCTTGTCGAACGCCGCCTTGTGAACCTCGTTCATCAAAGCCGGGATGTCCGCTTCCGCAGTGCCTGCATCCAGCGCGATCTGGTACATGCTTTTCCCCGAGGCCAGCGCATCTTCCACGGCCTGCTCGGTGATGCCCAGTTTCGCGGCCAGCGCCTGCTCTACATAGTCGTGCATCCAGCCGCGCCCGCCGCCCATCATGTTCCCGCCGAACGGAGGCTGGCCTCCCTGAGCGTAAACTGCCCCCGCCCCCAGAGCGGCCAGAGCCACGACCACGACCGCTGCAACCAAAATGATTTTCTTCATGTTGTATATTTTCCTTTGTTTGATTTTTTCGATGTTTTCGATCCAATGCTGCCTGAAGGATAGCGCATCATTGTGAAGAAATCATAAAGGAAGCTTCAAGATCGGGATAAGAAAGTTCTGCCTGTCAGCCGGAAGCAGGCTGTACAAGAATGGTATAGATGATCGCCGTGAGCAGCCCGATCACCGAGAGGATGATTCCCGCAATGGCGATCTTCTCATTTTCCGACTTGATCCCCATCCAGCCGGTGATCAATCCGAGGATGGCCAGCCCCGCCCCGCAGATCGGCAGGAGCGAGGCGCACAGGCTCAGCAATCCCGCCGCCGCGGAGAACAACGCAAAGAACTTGTTGGTGCGCTCCTCGGGGTCCAGGCTTGCAGGATCGGTTTGCATCTTATTCCTCGCCGGCCAGCAGCTTGATGCGCTCCCACGGCTTCAGCAACTCGTCCTCAGCCATCCAGTTTCTGATCTCGTACATCTCATCGCGCAGCGCGGCGGCCCGCTCGAATTCCAGATTCTTCGCCGCTTCCTTCATCTGCTTTTCCACTTCGTCAACGATCTTCTGCAGCTCTCCGCGCGGCATTCCGCCCGGGCCTTGGTCTTATATTCGCCCTTCGTCTCCGCCACCGCCTTGGCGGTCATGCTCTCGGTCAGGTCGTGGATCGCCTTGATGATGCTGATCGGCACGATGCCGTGCTCCTTGTTGTATTTCACCTGCTTGGCGCGGCGGCGGTTGGTCTCGTCGATGGCGCACTTCATCGAATCGGTCATGCGGTCGGCGTACATGATCACCCGCCCGGACGCATTACGCGCCGCGCGCCCGATGGTCTGGATCAGCGCCGTGCCCGAGCGCAGGAAACCTTCCTTGTCCGCGTCCAGAATCGCCACCAGCGAAACTTCGGGCAGGTCCAGTCCCTCGCGCAGCAGGTTGATGCCCACGATCACATCGAACACGCCCAGCCGCAGGTCACGCAGGATGCCGATACGTTCCAGCGTCTCCACTTCCGAATGCAGGTAATGGACCTTGATGCCCAGTTCCTGCAGATACTCGGAAAGGTCCTCCGCCATACGCTTCGTCAGGGTCGTGACCAGCATGCGCTCGCCTCTCTCCACCCGCTGGCTGGATCTCTCCGACCAGATCATCCACCTGCCCTTTGGTCGGACGCACTTCCACCTCCGGGTCCACCAGCCCCGTCGGGCGGATGATCTGCTCCACGATCTGGTCGGCCTTCCCCATCTCATACGGCCCCGGCGTCGCGGAGGTGTAGATCGTGTAACCCATCACCTGCTCGAACTCATCGAACTTGAGCGGACGGTTGTCCATCGCGCACGGCAGGCGGAAGCCATATTCCACCAGCGTTTCCTTGCGGGAGCGGTCACCGTTGTACATGCCGCGGATCTGCGGCACGGTCATGTGACTCTCGTCCAGGACCAGCAGGTAATCGCTGGGCAGAAAATCGATCATCGTCCACGGATGCGTGCCGGGCGCGCGGCCGTCCAGGTGGCGCGAGTAGTTTTCGATGCCCGAGCAGTAGCCCACTTCCTTCAGCATCTCCAGGTCATAGCGCGTGCGCTGTTCGATGCGCTGGGCTTCGAGCAACTTGCCCGTCTCTTTGAAGAACTTGAGCCGCTCTTCCAGTTCCGTTTCAATATCCGCGATCGCTTCCTTCAACCGGTCGCATCGGTCAGATATTGCTTGGCCGGGATAGATGGAGACCTCCTGTCGGCTCATCGAAGATCTCGCCGGTGAGCGGGCTGAACTGCATGATGCGCTCCACCTCATCGCCGAAGAACGTGATGCGGTATGCCGCGCTTATCCTCGTAGGCCGGGATGATCTCCAGCGTATCGCCGCGCACCCGGAAGGTGCCCGGCTTCAATTCCATGTCGTTGCGCTGATACTGCGATTCGATCAACTGGCGCAGCAGGGCGTTGCGGCGATAAATCTGTCCCACCTGCAAGACAACCGTCCCTTTGCCGAACTCCTCCGGGCTGCCCAAGCCATAGATGCACGAGACCGAAGCGACGATGATCACATCCCGGCGCGAGACCAGCGAGGTGGTCGCCGCCAGGCGCAGGCGCTCGATCTCTTCGTTGATCTCGGTTTCTTTTTCGATGTACAGGTCATGCCGCGGCACATATGCTTCAGGCTGGTAGTAATCATAGTAGGAGACAAAATATTCGACCGCGTTCTCCGGGAAGAACTCCTTGAACTCGGCATACAGCTGCGCCGCCAGGGTTTTGTTGTGCGCCATGATCAGCGCTGGCATCTGCAATTCCTGGATGACCGAGGCAATCGTGAAGGTCTTGCCTGTGCCGGTCGCGCCGAGCAGAACCTGGTTGTGCATGCCCTCGCGGACACCCTTCACAAGTCCGCTGATGGCTTCGGGCTGGTCGCCCATCGGGAAAAGGGGCTTGAAGTTTGAAATCCATGTTTGCTCTCTCGGGAATAAAGTGAACACAAGTTCTATTATAGCATGTTTGAATAATTATAAAAGGTTACTGGCCTCAACCTCTTGACGTTCCGGGGCTCTTGATTTAAACTTGCGCCCCTGTGGGAAATCCGGTTTTTCTCTTGCCATGAAAGGCTGACAAAAACAAGAACCTCAGGTTCCATGCGGAAGAGGGGGTAAGGTCCGCAAACAATTTCCATAAGATCGTCAAACCCACCAACAAAAGGAGTTGTATGGGCAAAATCATGTCCGGGCTGAGAAGCAAGGTCGGCGGCTGGTTCTTCGCCATCGGGAAATCGTTGCTGGACGGAAAAGGCAGGCTGCATCCCCAGCTCACACAGTCGGAAAACAATAGCGGCTTGAATGACGATGACATCCACTTGATACTGGAATTGAATAGGGAAAAACTCCTCATCCACGGGCACATCGGTCGTCTACCCCGGACCGCCGGTTTCCAAATCGACTTGCAAGGGGAGCTCATCATGGCTATGACCTTCGCACAATTGAGGCGGGCCATCATTGAGAGCGCCGGACACCAGGTCTACATGGACCCCGGGAAGGTGACGCTGGTTCACTGAGCATCCATAAGAACCAGTACGGCTGTAGACGGGATTCGGGTGGCGCCATGTCACCCGAATCTCTTTATTCCCAGATTCTCTTTAAATTAATCGGTTCCGGTTAATTAATTCGGGTGGCAGGCTGCCGCCCGAAGGATTGTCACCCGAAGCGTTGTCACCCAATGATTTGCGACTTTTGTCACCCCTGTCCCGCAGACACCTGGCAGGAGGACACCCCCTGACATTGAATCGCCATTGTGAAATGGATGGCGTGTAACAGAAAATCATCTCGCAAAGATGTTTCATTTTGCTGCCATGCATGTTTCACAGGGTTACCGGCCGTTTCACCCCCCGTTTCATCCTTCCACGCGTGATAAGATTGACCGGGTTTCATTTCTGGCGTGACAGGCAGAGCCCTGTTTCCCGCGCCAGGATTTCCCGGATAAGGAGCGCTAAGAATAACATGATGGCAGCCTTCGATTGGTATGCTTGGGTGATCCTTCCCCTGGTGGTATTCGCCTCCCGTGTCGTGGATGTGACGCTGGGGACCCTGCGCATCATCTTCACCTCGCGCGGCCAGCGGAATATCGCGCCCGTGCTCGGTTTCGTGGAAGTCCTGATCTGGATCGTGGTCGTCAGCCAGGTCGTGGGCCGCATCCAGAATCCCGTCGCGTATATCGGCTATGCCGCCGGCTTTGCCACCGGCACCTACGTCGGCATGCTCATCGAGGAGCGCATGGCGATGGGCACGCTGGTCCTCCGCGTCATCCTCAACAAGGGCGCCGCCGAGCTCACCTCCGCCCTGCGCACCGCAGGCTTCGGCGTGACCAGCGTGAACGGCGAAGGCGCCCAGGGGCCTGTCAACCTCCTCTATACGGTCCTCCAGCGCAAGAATCTGCCGCTGGTAACGAAGTTGATCCGTGAGGTCTCCCCGGAGGCCTTTTACTCCGTGGAGGAGGTCCGCTCCAGCGAAAAGGGCATCTTCCCTTCGCAGCCTTATGCCTCAGAGTCCGCCGGGGAAGACTCCAGCAAGCTCGTTTGATTGACCGGCCCGTAACCGGGAGGCCAATTAAGGATTCGGCACCAGGACGATCCAATTTCTGGCTAAATTCCCCCCTGGCTGGTAATTGGCATCAATGAAACTGAAGAGGGGTTGGAGATAACGATATTTATCGGAGGCGCCCGGTTCGGCTAGCAGTTCCGCGCGCCTCCCCGGCTCCAGGGGGATCGCATCCGCATTTCCCCGTGAGGCATCCACGATCAACGGCATGCTCGCCTCCAGGCCGCTCACGAACTCTTCCACCATCTGGTCGGTAGCGAAGGCGGGATTCATCAGCGCATACTGATATACAAAGCGGGTCGGGCTGTCCTTATCGAGCAGAAAGTTATACTCCGCCTCGTTTCCCCACATCACAAGATCCGCATAGCCTTCCGTGTATTCCCTCAACCTGTTGAGCGGATGCGCCGGCGTATCCCAGGCCGGCCGCGCAAGCCCATGAACTTCAGAAGCTGCTTTCAACACCGGCCTCAACGAACCCCAGCCGAATCCTAGCGCTGCCAGAATACCCAGGACATACGCGAGTTTCGAGACCATAGGCTGCCATCTCAAATTCATGCCGCCCAGGAATCTTTGAACGCTGGAGCATAGATAGGCAGCCAGGCAGGCAGCGTAGGGAAGCCACGAGATATAGTAGTGTCTGTATCCAGCGTGGGAAATATTGGACAGATACATTTCCAAAGCAGCGGAAAGGATCAAGACTGCCGTAAAAGGTTCCCACCGGACGGGTTTAGCTGCGATTCAAGATTCCTGGGGAAACCGCCGCCAGCCCGCTGACGATCCAGAATCCCAGCCACGGGAATCCTGCCAGTCCGCGCCGGAAATCTTCCAGCACGTTCAAGGACAATGGCCCCGCATAGGTTCGGT
This sequence comes from uncultured Chloroflexia bacterium, assembly GCA_963809585.1. Classification (GTDB taxonomy): domain Bacteria; phylum Chloroflexota; class Anaerolineae; order Anaerolineales; family Villigracilaceae; genus JACPVF01. Next base: position 443,990 of record CAWEKL010000009.1, read on the forward strand.
TATAGAGGATCATCTCGCTGACCATATCTGAAAAGGCGTGATGACCGGCCATGTAGAGAGAGTACATTAGGATTGGAGCAGCCGCACCTGCCGAAAAGCTTAGTAGCGAAATCAACCTGAGCTTTGAAAAACGGTCGCGAATTGCCAAGATCAGCAGATATGCGAAGATCCCCAGACCGGCGCTGATCAGGTTCGCGCGCAGCAGAAACGTCATGCCGGTCAATATGCCGCAAAGGGCCAGCCATTTGACATTTCTGGATCTGAGGAATATTCGGAACAAGAGGAGGGTCAGGATCGTAAATAAGAGACTGTATTCCTCTACAAAGTTCCCGCCTCCCAGCGCATCCCTGAGACCCAATAGAAAAACCATCACCCCCGCCCAACCTGCAAGCTCTCCGCCGAGTTCGCGCAGCAGGAGGAACAGGCATACCGAAGACACCCCCGCCCAGACAAGCTCCAATCCCCACACGCCCGCAGCCGAACCTCCGCCAAGGAGCAGCCCCAGCGCGTTGAGATAATAGATGACCGGGCCTTTATGGTCCCAAAAGTCCCGGTACGGGATCTTTCCTTCCAGGACCGCCCTTCCCGCGTACATGAAGAAACCCGAGTCGCGGTCGGGAAACATAAGCGATGGATGGATCATGAGATAGATCTTGAGCAGCAGAAAGCCCCATCCGGCAGCCGCAGCGATGAGAAATAAAACTCGCAGCGTTGTGGATATTTCCCCCCACTGCGCTTCCGGCAGAGGAAAAAGGTGCCAGATGAAATACCAGATGGCGAGCCATAGGATAACGAATAGCGCAGCGTTCCCGGCTGCCGGCATGCTGAAATGCTCTTCGATCACCAGGGATTTATCCCTGTCCTTCCCGAATTGATATTCCTGCACCCGGCCATCCCAGGCCAGTTGAAACATGCTCCCCGGTGATCCCCTTACCTCGAGACGGATGGAATCCCCGGTCCAGCCTCGCCAGCTGAGCGCCGGGCTGGAGGCCGTTGGTTTCAACGTGTTCCCCTGCCATTCCCACCCATCCACCCCATCCAGCGCGCGGAAACTGACATCATTGATCGAGGTGCGGATGCCGCGTATCTCAAAATCGCTGGGCCGTGAGGTCAGGATCAGGCTGTGTTGGCCGAAAAATAAATAGGTCTTTTCCGGATAATAAAACATGGCCTGCAATCCGAGCAATGCCAGCGCGATTGCAGTCAGGCCCGTAAGAAGGAACCGGCTCCGGTCAAATGCTCCTGCCTTGGAGAGAACCCGAAAAGTGGGATAAGCAAAGACCGGGATCATAAGCAGCGCCAGGAGGACCCGCTGCCCGCTAACCACCGGAGCCTGAAGCACGAGAAGGTAGGTTAAAACAGACGGTCCTGCCGCTGACAGTACCCCCAGAGCGAGCAGGACGAGGCTTGAAAGCCGCCGGGATGGTTTTCGGACTTCCATTTTCAGGCAAGAGTATAATCCAATCCGATGCACGACCCCTCTGCGCCTCACAGGGAACATGGACTGCTCGCTCTCCTCGGGGCATGCCTGCTCGCCTTTGGGGTTTTCATCCCCTGGCTGGGTTTTTATCAGGATGACTGGCATTTTATCTATTATGCCAATCAGGGTTTGAGCAAGCTCTGGGAGCTTTCCGCCTACGATAACCGCCCCTTCGCCTCCTGGCCTTACATTGGCGGGTTTGCCCTGCTTGGCTTCCATCCTCTTGCCTGGCAGGTGGCAGGGATCGTCCTCCGCTGGCTGACCGCAGCGGCCTTCTGGCTCTTCCTCCGCGCTCTCTGGCCCGAACGGGCAAGGCTCTTGATCGTCCCGGCCCTGCTCTTCGCAGTCTATCCTCTGTACACCCTGCAGCCCATGGCCGTCACCTACATCACCCACTGGGTTTGCTATCTGCTGTATTTCATTTCGCTCTGGCTGATGGTCCTGGCAATACGAACCCCCGATCGCTTCTGGCCTTTTTTCATCCTTTCCATTTTGCTGGACACCCTTCAACTGTTCACCATCGAATATTTCAACGGGATCGAGCTGCTGCGGCCGGTCGTCCTCTGGATGGCGCTTTCGATCCCGGAAAAGCCCTCCCCGCAGCGGATCGGTCGAGTGATCAGGCTGTGGGCTCCCTACCTGCTTGCCCTCCTGGCTTTCATCTTGTGGCGCGGCCTGGTTTTTCAGTCGCCCGCCCAGGATAATAATGCCCCGACCGTCCTGCGGGAACTGCTGACTTCGCCGCTGGAAACCATCCTGTATCTGCTCGGCGCGGTCTTCAAGGATTCGATCCTCATCCTCTTCGGCGCCTGGTCGGCCACCCTGACTCCCCTGCTCGTGGATCTCACCCCTGTGGGTCTGGCGATCTTACTGCTTGCCGTGCTCACCTTCGTCGCATTCTATTTCTACCTGAAAAATTTCCCCCTCCGCGGTGAGTGGCCTGCCGCGAACAGCCAGATGGCCTTGCTCGGCTTGCTGGGACTCCTCCTCGGGCCGATCCCGGCCTGGGTGACCCACCAACCCCTGTATGACACCAATCCCCTGTGGAACAGCCGTTTGGGCATGGCTTCCATGTTCGGGGCTGCCCTGCTCCTCTGCTGGGCTGTGGAGTCAGCCATCCGCACCCCGAAGCAGAAAATCTTCATCTATGCCCTGCTGCTGGCTCTCGCCGCTGGCTTTCTGCTCCGCTCCGGGAACATCTATCGCATCGCCTGGGAACGCGAGGTGAGTTTTCTGAATCAACTCGCTGTGCGCGCGCCGTCCATCGAACCCGGCACGGCCATCATTTCGGAGGGCGAGGTCCTCAGCCTCATGGGAGATTATCCGACCGCCTTCGCAGCGAACATGGCCTATTCCCCCATCGCTCAAGACGGCGAAGCCCGACTCTGGTATTTCCCCACCAATGTGGACGACCCCATCGCTGAAAAAATATACCTGAGCGGGGACATCCACGAAAGAAAATTCTCGACCCGCTTCAACGGGAATGGGAGGAATATCCTCGTCGTCTGGTATGACGTTTCCACCAGCCCCTGCCTGCACATCCTGACCCCTCAGGATTCGGATTCGCGTCTCTATTCGGATTTCCTGCGATCCATCGCCCGCTATTCGGATAACGGGCGAATCTCATCCGATCCATCACTCAACACGAAGATATTTAGTCAGGCCTTGAAGACCCCTCCCACCTGGTGTACTTATTATCAGCAAGCCGAGCTGGCCGCGCAGCAGGGGGATTGGCCTGCCGTATCGCAGATCTGGGATTCCGCGCAGAGCCAGGGTTTCGCTCCCCTCATCGGAGCGGAGATGCTCCCTTTCCTGCGCGCCAGCCTCGCCCTTGGCAAACAGGCGGATGCCGAAGCCCTCACCCGCGCCGGCCGCCGCGCTGACCAACAGCAAGGCCATGCGCCTGACCCTCTGCACAGTCTGGCAGCAGGCTGGAGTCTCCCTGAAATCCTCCCTCTCGAATGAACTTGGCTGCGGGACTTAACTAAGGCACAGGATTCGCCGGGAACGCTGCCTGCCTGCACGCCCCAGTCCAGAAGGTCGATCCCCTCTCGCGTTTCGTTCGCCCCCACTGTCACCGTCGCCGGAGAATGGTCCGTGCAGTTCGCCGCAATGCCGCAGACCACCGCCTGCGTGTACCCGCCGGTGTATCCGCTGCCGTGTGCATAGACCGCGATCAGGTACTCTCCGGCGGGCAGGGAGAGCGAATAACTGCTTTGCCCCTCTTTAGTTTCCACGGAATAGAACCCTTCGCCTGCAACAGGGAAGGCAACCACTGTCAGCGCGGGGATGAACTGCGGCGGGAAGCTCAGCGTCCCTGAAATCGAGCCGGTCCCTGCGGCCGCGGCCTGCGCGGCGGGCATGGCCGGGAGTTCGCGCATGTTCCAGTCCGCCGGTTGGATGTCAGTCATGGCCTGTCCCTCCGCCACCGCCACCGTCAGGAGCTGGTGCGAGTTGCAGTCTGAGGTCAGCCCGCAGGGGACCGCAGCGGTGAATCCCCCGGCAATTCCGAAGGGAAAGCCATTTCCGCCAAGTGAATATGCGATCACAGAGTAGCTCCCCGCGGGAACATCTTTGATTTCAAACCGCGCCTGGTTCAGTTCGGTATCCACATAATGAGCCTGCGTTAGCGAAGCATCGAACGCCGCCACGCGCATCGCCGGCAGCGCGCCTGCCGGATAGGACAGCCGACCGGTGATCGCGCCGAAAGCAGCCTCTTCCGTCCCCGGAGTGATTGGCGGCGGCAAAATGGCCGTTTGGAGCGGGCGGCGTTCCCGTCACCGGCACGACCTGCGGCGCGGCGCAGCCCGCCAGCGCGAGCAGGGTCAGCGCGCAGAGCAGGATGCGCGCGCTCAATGCGCCTCCTCCGGCAGCATGGACAGCACCTCCAGCAGCCGTTCCTTCCAATCCGGGTCCCTGGCAAAATTGCACCAGTACGCCCCCTTGCCCCCGCGCACATTCGGCCCGAGGTCGGGCAGCCGCTCGGCATTGGCCTCATGCGCCGCGGGGTAGCGCAGGACGATCTGCCCGTTCTCCCAGCTAATGCCGGAAAGCCCTGCCCCCTCCGCGCGCAGTTTGACCTGCATCTGGTAGAAGAGGTCCTCCACCATCTCCGGCAGCGGCCCGAACCGGTCGCGGAACTCCGCGCTCAGCGCCTCGATCTCCCTCTCGTCCCGCAGGTCTGCGATGCGCCGGTAAAGCCGCAGCCGCAGGTCCTGGTCGGCGATGTAATCGGCAGGGATGCCCACCTCCAGCGGCAGGTCCACATTGACCGGTATCGCCAGCGGCAGGTCGAGCGTGGAAGCCCCCGGGGTGGTTGCCCCGCGCACGATCTTCCCGCCGCGGATGCGCCTCACGGCATCCGCCAGCAGGCGTGTGTACAGGTGAAAACCGACATCCTGAATGAAGCCGTGCTGCCGCGTGCCCAGCAGTTCGCCCGCACCGCGTATCTCCAGGTCGCGCATCGCGATCGAATACCCCGCCCCCAGCTGCGTGTTTTCCGCGATGACCTCCAGCCGCTGCTGCCCGTCCAGCGTCGGATTCATCTTGTTGTGCCGGAAGAAGTAGGCATACGCGCGCATCGCGCCCCGTCCCGACGCGGCCTCGCAGTTGGTACAGCTGCGCCAGGCCAAAGGTATCCGCCCGGTCCACGATCAGCGTGTTCGCATTGGGGATGTCCAGCCCCGATTCGATGATCGTCGTCGAAAGCAGGATATCGATATCGCCGCTGTTGAAGCGGTGCATCACCGTGGAAAGCTCCTGCTCCGGCATCTGTCCGTGACCGACATCCACACGCGCTTCCGGGATCAGCTTCTCCAGATGCGATTTCATCGCATCGATGGTATGCACCCGGTTGTGCACGAAGAAGATCTGCCCGCCGCGCTCCAGTTCCCGCAGCGCGGCCTGCCGTACCAGCCGGGGCGAGTACGGGCCCACATGCGTGATGATCGGCAGCCGTTCTTCGGGCGCGGTGTTCAGGTTGGAAATGTCGCGCACCCCCGTCAGTGCCATGTACAGCGTGCGCGGGATCGGCGTGGCGGTCATCGTCAGCACGTCCACCTCCGTGCGCAGCCGCTTGAGGTGCTCCTTGTGCGTGACGCCGAACCGCTGCTCCTCGTCGATGACCACCAGGCCCAGGTCCTTGAACTGCACATCCGAGGAGATCAGCCGGTGTGTCCCGATGATGATATCCACCTCGCCCAGCCCCAGCGTCAGAAGGATCTCGGACTGCTCCCGCGGGGTGCGGAACCGCGACAGCATTTCCACGCGCACCGGGAAGGCTGCCAGCCGCTGGGAGAAGGTCTCGAAATGCTGCTGCGCCAGCACCGTGGTCGGCACCAGGATCGCCACCTGCTTGCCGTCCATCACCGCTTTGAACGCCGCCCGCAGGGCTACCTCGGTCTTGCCGTAGCCCACATCCCCGCACAGCAGCCGGTCCATCGGCCGCGGGTTTTCCATGTCCCGCTTGATCTCCTCCAGCGCGCGCACCTGGTCCTCGGTTTCCACATACGGGAAGGAATCTTCCAGCTCTTTTTGCCAGGCCGTATCTGCCGGGTAGGCATGCCCGACGGATACATGCCGCCGCGCGTACAGGTCCAGCAGCTCCACCGCCACCTTCTGGACGGCCTCGCGGACGCGCGATTTTTTCTCGGTCCAGGCCTGTCCGCCGAGACGGTCCAGCGAGGGCGCGGAACCGTCTGCCCCGATATACCGCGTGAGCCGGTCGGCCTGATGCACCGGCACATACAGCGTATCCCCGCCGTCATATTCCACTGCCAGGAATTCGCGCTCATGGTTTTCCAGCCTTCGCTGCACCAACCCGGCAAAGCGGCCGATACCGTGGTCCACATGCACCACCAGGTCGCCGGTTTGCAGGTCGGCATACAACGTCTCCGGAGCCTCCACGGCCGGTTTTTGGTGCGTGCGCGGCTGCGGGCGTTCCCAGCCGAACACCTCCGAATCGGTGATCAGAAAGAGGTCTCCGAGCCGCCATCCCTCAGACAGCGAAACCTCGATGAATTCAGGCTCATGAATTTCGGCGGAGCCATCCTCCGGCTCGACCACGCGCTGCCCCCAGAGCTCCTGCAAGCGCGGGCTTTGCCTCGAGGCAATGACGACTTCCTTCCCGGCCTGTACCAGCCGGGTCAGGTATTCTTCAAAGGGTTTGAGCCGCCCGGCAAACCGCTCGATATGCTGGAATTGGTCCGCCAGCCCTCCCGGCTGGGGCGTCTCGCCTTCGCTGGAACGGCCTAATTCGAGCGTGTTCTTGTCCTGAAGCGTGTCGGCCAGTTCCGACCAGCTGATATAAGGGATCGGGAAGTCCGCCGAGAGAACACCTTCCTCGATGCTCTCCGCGCGGAAATGGACCGCCTGCTCCTCGATCTCATTGGCCCTCATCTCCACCAGGCCCTCGTCATCGATCAGCACCAGCCGTTTTTGCGGCAGATAATCCAGCAGGCTGGCAGGAGCGGAGTGCAGCGCCGGGATCAGCAGCTCAGTGGCCTTCTCTTCGTCAAAGCCGATGCCCGTTTCGAGCAGGCCGGTCATCGCCTCCGCGTCTTTCAACAGGAATTCCCGCGCCGGCGTGACCAGCACCTCCTCCATTTGATGGACGGTCCTCTGGGTCGCAGGATCGAAGCTCCGGATGCTCTCGACCTCATCCCCGAAAAAGTCCAGGCGTACGGGATGGCTTTGCGCGGGCGGCCAGACGTCCAGCAGCCCGCCGCGCGAGGAGAACTGCCCGGTTTCCAGCACCGTGTTCACGCGCTCATATCCCAACCCCGACCAGGCATGCAGCAGGGATTCCAGCGAGACCTTTTGTCCCTGGGCCAGCCGGCTGCAAGCCTTCAGAAAATCCCGCCTGGGGATCGTGCGCGTCATCAGCGCCCGCACCGAAGATACGATCAACGGCGGAGCCGCCGGCTTTTGTACGAAAGGCAGATGATACCCGGCCAGCAAGGTCAGCGTGTTCAACCTCTCCCTGCGCGTGGTCGCGCCCCATGCCCCGGCCTCATAGAACAGCGGGTTGGGCTCGGCGAACAGGTGGCGCGGGGATTGGATCCAGAACCCGAACTCATCGAACAGCGACATGGCATGGTCGGCCCGGTCCGTGATGAGCAGGATGGGCAGCTGGAGGTCCGCTTGCAGCGCCGCTGTCACCGGCAGCCGCGCAGCCCGTGAAAGGCCCAGGGCAGGGATCTTCCGCCCCTCCCGCAGCGCAGAAAGGACCTGCTGGTAAGACTCAGTTTGTTGGATCTTGGTCAGGATCATTTTTTGAATTGGAAAGCCGCACAGGTTTACATCTCGACCGCAGCGCCATTGAACTTGTTCATGGCGGCATCCAGGCCATTGGTGACGAATTCCAGGATGGCATCCTCGGCATGCCCGAGGATCTCCGGCAGCAGCAGGAGGTCATCCTTGGAAAAGTCCTGCAGCACATAGGCCGCCGGGTCCATCTTCCCCGGAGGCCTCCCGATGCCGATGCGGATGCGCGGGAAATCCTTCGATCCCAGCTGCTCGATGACCGAGCCCATGCCGCGCTGTCCGCCTGCGCCTCCGGATGCGCGGATGCGCACCGTTCCGAATGGCAGGTCGAGGTCATCCGCAACGACCATGACCTGTGTAAGGGGGATCTTGTAGAAATTAACCAGCCCCTGCACGGATTGCCCCGACAGGTTCATGAAGGTCTGCGGCTTGGCAAGGATCAGTTTATGCTCTCGATGAACGGCGCTGGTGACCACCGCCTTGGATTGCAGCTTCAACCCTTCTGCGCCCAGGCGCACCGCCAGCCGGTCAATGGTCATAAAACCGGCATTGTGCCGGTTGTTCCGGTACTCCCGGCCGGGGTTTCCCAGCCCGATCAAAAGGTAGGTGTCCATCGCTAAGTTAAAACTCCAGGTCTTCTCAGGGGCGGCGCAAGCGCAGCCACAGGCCCAGCACGGCGAACAAGCCCAGGGCCAGCAGCGCCCCGCGGCCCAGGTTCGAATACAATTTTTCGGTGGTGATCTCCATCGGGTTGGTCGGCGCAGTCACGAAAGAACGCCCGGATTCTGTCGGCGCCGCCGGTGTCTCAGGAACGGGGGAAGGCACCGCCTCTGTGGTTTCCGGTTCCGCGAAACTGGGCGTCTCGGTCCCCTGCGCCGTGCTGGTCGCAGCCGGGGTTGCGCTTGCCTCTGCCGTCCGGTTGCGGACGTGCAGGTTATCCACGATGGCGTCTTCCGTCGAGCCGTCGCCATGGAAAACCCGCAGGCGCAGCCGGTAATCCGCATCCGTCAAAGAGGTGGTATCCCAGGTGAACTGGATTCCCGGATCGGTGGGCTGAGGGTAATTTTGCAGCAGGAACCAGGTGTTGGTGGCATCCCCGGCATAGCCGAAAGCCAGTTCGGCCGAAGTAAAGCCGTTCGACCCCAGGCTGCCCGTGATCGCCACCGTCCCCTGGAGGACCGCGCCCTCCGCTGGCGCGCTAAGAACCGGGCCGGTCTGCAGCAGGCCCGCCGCGAATACCAGGATCACAGAAAGAACAGGTGTGATTCCCATGACCATCGAACAGATAAGTTTATCATGGCGGCAAGTGAAGGTCAAATTTTCATGTCTCTCGCCTGTTTTTTTACCTCTCTGGTACCTCGAGGGGAGATGTCAGGAGACGGCCTTCCTCGAATTTATGGTAAACTCAAAGCGTTGTAACAGGAGAATTTTTATGACCAAATCCCGCGCCGAACTCCTGGTGGAACGCCTGCGCTCCATGCAGGCCTCCGCTCCCGATATCGAAGCCTCAGCCGTCGTCTCTGTGGACGGCCTGATCATGGCCTCCGCCCTGCCTCAGGAAGTGGAGGAAGACCGCGTATCCGCCATGTCTGCCGCCATGCTCAGCCTGGGCGAGCGCATCTCCGGCGAGCTGGGCCGCGCTGGATTGGAACAGGTCTATATCAAGGGCAGCACCGGTTCCATTGTCCTGACCTCCATCGGCGAGGAGGCCGTCCTGACCGCTCTCGCCCGCCAGGAGGCCAAGCTGGGCCTCATTTTCCTCGAAATGCGCCGGGCTGCAGAAGACCTGGCGAAACTGGTGGGATGAACAAGCTGAAATTCGCCGCACTGCAAGCATCAACAACTCCGGTGGGGAGGGCTCAACGCCCTCCCCACTGCCTTTATATGGGCACGGAGAGATTTCAAAGAGGTGATTTATGACAACCAAATATTTATTCTTTACGGGTGGCGTGGTCTCCTCGGTCGGCAAGGGCGTCACCGCCGCCGCCACCGGCCTGCTGCTCAAGGAGCGCGGCTTCAAGGTGTCCGTTCAAAAGCTGGACCCCTATATCAACGTGGACCCCGGCACGATGAGCCCCTACCAGCACGGCGAGGTGTTCGTCCTCGATGACGGCGCCGAAACCGATCTGGACCTAGGCCATTACGAGCGGTTCATCGACATCCGCCTGGGCCGGGTCAGCAATTTCACCACCGGCCAGGTGTACGCCGAGGTGATCTCCAAGGAGCGCCGCGGGGACTATCTCGGCGGCACCATCCAGGTCATCCCGCACATCACCAACGAGATCAAGCGCCGCATCGGATTGGCCGCCCACGAGACCGGCGCGGAGATCGTCATCGTCGAGATCGGCGGGACGGTCGGTGACATCGAATCGCAGCCCTTCCTCGAGGCCCTGCGCCAGCTGCGCAACGAAGTCGGCCGCGAGAACTGTCTCTTCGTCCACGTGACCTGGCTGCCGGTCATCGGCGCCACCGATGAGATGAAGACCAAGCCCACGCAGCATTCCGTCGCCGCCCTGCGCTCGATCGGCATCTCCCCCAACCTGATCATCGCCCGCGCCGATGCTCCCATAGACGACAGCCTGTGCGACAAGATCGCCCTGTTCTGCGACGTGGAAAAGGGCGCGGTCATCCCCATGCCGACCGCGGATGTGCTCTACGACGTACCCCTCATGCTGGAGCATCTGGGCGTGGGTGAATTGGTCCTCGAAAAATTGAACCTGACCGCCACCCGCAAGCCGGACATGAAACCCTGGCAGAAACTGGTGGAGGAGGTGCGCAAGCCTCACCCCTCGATAAAGATCGCCCTGGTGGGAAAATACGTGGAGCTGCAGGATGCCTACATGTCGGTGCGCGAGGCGCTCAAGCATGCTGCCCTGGCCAACGGTGTGGAAGTGGAGATCGCCTGGGTTCATTCCGCCGACCTGGAGAAGGACAAGGGCTGGGATATCGTCCGCGGCGCGGATGGCATCCTGGTGCCCGGCGGCTTCGGCTCGCGCGGCATCGAGGGGAAGATCCTCGCCGCGCGCTTCGCAAGGGAGCAGAAGGTTCCCTATCTCGGCCTGTGCCTGGGCATGCAGGTCATGTGCATCGAGTTTGCCCGCAACGTCCTCGACCTGGAGGATGCCAACTCCTCCGAATTTGACCGCAGCACGGAGCATCCGGTCATTGATCTGATGCTCGACCAGCGTTCCATCACCGACCTGGGCGGGACGATGCGCCTCGGTCTTTATCCCTGCGTGCTCCAGCCCGGCACCAAGGCCGCCGCCGCTTATGGTGTTCCCCAGGTGGATGAGCGCCATCGCCATCGCTTCGAGTTCAATAATTCCTATCGAAAACCGTTCGAGGAAAAGGGCATGGTCTTTTCCGGCATCTCCCCGGATGGCAAGCTGGTCGAGATCGCTGAATTGAGCGACCATCCCTACATGATCGGCAGCCAGTTCCACCCGGAATTCCTCTCGCGGCCCATGCGCCCCCATCCGCTGTTCCTCGGGCTGATGAAAGCAGCCAAGGAACGAGCCGGGAAATTGGTCAGGGATGAGGCGGTTCCCTGAGTTCCCCCCTTTTCCTAGGCTGAATTTATTACGCTTGGATTAGATTTCCATATTAAATGACAAAAATCACTTGACCCGTCTGAATCGGGGGTTTATAATACATTTATTCGAATAATCAGATTAATCATATGATGCTGCAAAATAGAACCGGAATCGAAGTGATCTCAGAGTTCATGCGCTACCTCGCACAACAGAGGAAGCCGGAGGCTCAGGGGTTGCCCCCGCTCAATGACCTCAGCCGCGAGCTGGGCGTCAGCGTGGCCTCCCTGAGGGAACAGCTGGAAGTGGCGCGCGCCCTCGGCCTGGTGGATGTCCGCCCTCGCATCGGTATCCGCCGCCTCCCCTACACCTTCCGGCCTGCCGTCCGGCTGAGCCTGGCCTATGCCCTTAAGGCGGATGACGGCCAGTTCGAAAAATTCTCCGAGCTGCGCAATCACCTGGAGATCGCCTACTGGGACGAGGCCGTTCGCAAGCTGACCGAGGCGGACAAGCAGGAGTTGAAAGGCCTGATCCACCGCGCCCGGGACAAGCTCAGCGCCCCCAACATCCAGATCCCCCACGAGGAACATCGCAGCCTGCACTTGTTGATCTACCGGCGTCTGGAGAATCCCTTCGTCACCGGTCTGCTGGAAGCCTACTGGGATGCCTACGAAGGCGTCGGGCTGAATGTCTTCGCCGGGGATTACGATTATCTGCAAAAGGTTTGGAACTACCATGAGATCATGGTCGAATCGATCTGCACTGGCGACTACTCAGCCGGGCTGGAAGCCCTGGTCACACACATCGGCCTGCTTTATCAAAGGCCGGTCTGAAGCATAGAGGAGCTCAATGAACAGGAAAGTTGTAAATGATTTTTCGATCACGGTGGGAACGGTCAACGGCTCGGGCAGTTCGACCGCCAACAACACCATCTTGCGGGCCATCTTCAAGATGGGCATCCCCGTCTCCGGCAAGAACCTCTTCCCCTCCAATATCCAGGGTCTGCCCACCTGGTATACCATCCGCTTGAACAGCGAGGGCTTCACCGCCCGCTGCGAGACCAGCGAGATCATGGTCGCCATGAATCCCGGTTCGTTCACCCGTGATCTGGCCTCCGTGGATCCCGGCGGGGTATTCCTTTACTCCGATGACATCAAGCAGCCCATCACCCGCGACAGACATGACCGTTTATGCGATGCCCGTCAAGCAGCTGATGCGCGAACAGACCGACGTGCCCTCCAACCTGCGCGACCTCGTCTCCAACATGGTCTACGTGGGCATCCTGGCGCAGATGCTGGGTATTGACCTGAGCACCATCAAATCCGCCCTTTCCTTCCACTTCAAGGGCAAGGAAAAGCCCATCTCCCTGAACTTCAACACCGTCAAGGCCGCCGCCGATTGGGCCAAAGCCAACCTGGACAAGAAAGACCCCTACATGGTCGAGCCGATGGACAAGACCGACGGCATGATCATGGCCGACGGGAACACCGCCGCCGCGCTCGGCTCGATCTACGGCGGCGTCCAGTTCGGCGCCTGGTATCCCGATCACCCCGGCTTCCTCTCTGGCCGAATCGCTGAACGATTATCTTCCCATCCTCCGCAAGCGCGAGGACGGCAAGCACACCTACGCCGTCGTGCAGGCCGAGGATGAGCTGGCCGCCATCGGCATGACCATCGGCGCCGGCTGGAGCGGCCTGCGCTCCATGACCTCCACCTCCGGCCCCGGCCTCTCGCCTGATGACCGAATTTGCCGGTCTGGCCTACTACACCGAAGTCCCCATCGTGGTCTGGGACGTGCAGCGCATCGGCCCTTCCACCGGCCTGCCCACCCGCACCTCCCAGGGCGACCTGACTTTTGTCGCCTTCATGGGTCACGGCGATACCCAGCAGGTCATCCTGCTGCCCGGCGGCGTGGATGAGTGCTTCGAATTCGGCTGGAAATCCTTCGACCTTGCCGAGCGGCTGCAAACCCCCGTCTTCGTCCTCAGCGACCTCGATATCGGCATGAACCAGTGGATGAGCAAGCCCTTCGAGTATCCCGACACCCCCATGGATCGCGGCAAGATATTGTGGGAAAAGGATCTCGAGGAGCTCAAGGGCAACTGGGGCCGTTATCTGGACAAGGACGGCGATGGCATTCCCTATCGCACCGTCCCCGGCAACAAACACCCCATGGCCTCCTATTTCCTGCGCGGCACCGGTCACGATGAGAATGCCCGCTACACCGAGGAAGCCTCGGTCTGGCTCCGCAACATGGACCGCCTCAAGAAGAAGTATGAGACCGCCCGCAAGTTCGTGCCCGCGCCTGTCGTGCGCAATATGCCGCGGCGCCACGGTCGGCATCATCGCCTACGGCTCCACCGAACCGGCCATCGAGGAAGCCCGCTATGAACTGAAGAAGGATCATGGCCTGCCCACCGACTTCATGCGCGTGCGCGCCCTGCCCTTCACCAAAGAGGTCCGCAAGTTCGTGGAAGCGCACGATGTCTGCTACGTGGTGGAAATGAACCGCGACGGCCAGATGCACCAGCTCCTGACCCTGGAATATCCCGAATTCGCCATGCGGCTCGTCTCGGTCGCCCACGGGGATGGCATGCCCGCCGCCGCCAGCTGGGTCCGCGAGGGCATCCTGACGAAGCAGCATACACCGGCCGCGAAAAGGAATCGCCCGGTCCGCCAGCGCGCGGATAAGAACTCCCCGGGCGCAAGGGAAAGCCAGGTCGCTTCCATTTCCCGCAAGAAAGTACCCGCCAATGGCAGCCGGCCGGCACGTCCCGCCAAAACCAAGGCTCGTTAGCAGTAAGGAGATATGAAAATGACTCAACCCCTCCCCATGGCTGGTGCAGCCCCCGCGCAGGTGAACGCCGTGGGCCTTTCCAAGAACGATTACCGCGGCAACCCCACCACCTTATGCCAGGGCTGCGGACACAATTCGATCTCGAACCAGATCATCTCAGCGCTCTATGAAATGAACATCATGCCCGAAGGCATCATCAAGTTCAGCGGCATCGGCTGCTCGAGCAAGAGCCCCACTTATTTCCTGAACCGTTCCTTCGGCTTCAACGGCCTGCATGGACGCATGCCCTCCGTGGCGACCGGCGGCCTCTTCGGCGACTCCACCATCAAGGGCCTCGGCGTTTCCGGTGATGGCGATACCGCCAGCATCGGCATGGGCCAGTTCAAGCACATCGTGCGCCGCAACGTCAACATGGTCTATATCGTGGAGAACAACGGCGTCTATGGCCTGACCAAAGGCCAGTTTTCCGCCACCGCCGAAGTGGGCCTCTCGCTCAAGAAGCAGGGCGTGAACCAGTACATGCCGATCGACATCTGCATGGAAGCTCTGGCCTCCAACGCCACCTTTGTTGCCCGCTCGTTTGCCGGCAACCCCAAGCAGGTCAAGGAACTGCTCAAGGCCGCCCTGGCCCACAATGGGATCGCGGTGCTGGATATCATCAGCCCCTGCGTGACCTTCAACAACCAGGAAAATGCCTTTCATTCCTACGCCTGGGGCAAGGATCACGAAGCACCTCTGCACGAGATTTCCTTCGTCCCTGCCCGCGAGGAGATCATGCTCGAGGAGGACCTCGAGAACGGCGAAGTCCGCGAAGTGACCCTGCATGACGGCTCGGTGGTCTTGCTCAAAAACCTGGACAAATTCTACAACCCCCTCGACCGCTGGGAAGCCCTGCGCACGCTCGAAGAAGCGCAGCGCAACAACTGGCTGATCACCGGCCTGATCTATATCGAGACCGATAAACCGAACCTGATGGAAACCCACCACCTTGTGGATACCCCTCTCAACCGTCTCACCGAGGCAGATCTCCGGCCCAGCCGGGAGTCCATCGACAAGATCAACGCTTTGATGTTCTAAAACAGCTGAATCAGGAAAATAACTCCCCTTATTCCGATAAGGGGAGTTTGATTCTCTGCACACAGACAGCAATTTAGTGTAACATTAAGATGTTCACCACCGTTCATTTTCGCAATTTTCTAATTGACTCTTGTACATGAGGATACTTTCAATGACGCCATCTTCCCTCGATACAAAAGCCGCCAAAGCCCGGGACCTGCTGGACGAATTTCTGCTCCGCCTTGAAGCACAGTCCGCATCCGATCAGGAGCACGCTGCCGCCGAACTGGACCGTTTTTCCGCTTTCCTGGATAAGTACGTTCATCAGGAGATGATCCAGGATCAAAACGGGGATATCGAGGCTCCGGGAACGATACCCGCCAGGGAGCTGCAAGCCATCATTGACGCCATCCCCTCCCCGATCTTCATCGCCCGTGATGCCATCGGGCAGTCGGTGATAGGGAATCATACGGCCTATCAAATGCTTCAGGCAAAACCCGGCTCCAATCTCTCACGTCTGGCTTCGGCCACTTATCCTGAAGGCATTCAGAGCGAGTCGCATGCCGGAGCTGAGATCGTCCCTGCGGAATCGCCCATCAATGTCGCTTTGCGCACCGGAAAACCGACGGAAGAATATGAAGCTCAGATCCGCTTCGAGGATGGGCGGGAGATCACCCTTCTCGGCAGTGCCAATCCCCTCAAGGATGCCGAAGGGAATGTCACCGGCGCTGTCAGCGTGTATGTCGATATCACCGCCCGCACGGAAGCCGAGCGTGCCCTCCGCGTGAATGCGGAACGGGATGCCTATCGTATTTCCCTTGCGGATGCCCTCCGCCGTCTCACCGACCCCGAGCAGATCAAATCCACAGCCGCGGAGATTCTTGGAAAGAAACTCGGCGCCAGCCGTGTGTTCTACGGATCCATTGTGGCGGATGGTGCAGAGATCATCCTGGAGCCCGGTTATGCCGACGGAGTTGCTCCGCTCACCGGCCGCTTCCGCTTTTCAGACTTCTCCCGCGATCTCAAGAAAGATCACCCGAATGGCAAGCCGTATGTGATCTCCGATACTTTCAACGATCCCCGCCTTAATGAGGACCAAAAAGCTGCTTATAAGGGTGTGGGCGTCGGCGCCCATGTGGATGTCCCCTTGCTGCTCGATGGGAAATTTGTTGCCCTGCTCAGTGTGGAACAAACTTGCCCGCACCTCTGGACGAACGAGGAATTGGCTCTGATCGTGGAAACTGCCGAGCGCACCTGGGCCTCGGTGGAAAGGGCGCGCGCCGAGAAAGCCCTTACCGAAAGCGAAGCGCGTTTCCGCGAATCTATCGGAAGCCTCATGGAAAGCTTCATCCTGTATTCCGCGGTTCGTGAGACCCGCAAGGATGGCAAGCCGGGAAAGATCCGCGATCTGCGTTATGTTTATGCCAACCCCGCGGCTCACAGGGTAAACGACTGGCCCGAGGACAATTGGAGGGATCCACCCTGCTGCAGGTATATCCCAATTACCTCGGAAAGGAACTCTTCAGCCGCTATACGCAGGTGATCACGACCGGCCAGCCGCTGATGGAACGCGTCGCATTTGGAGAGACACCCGAAGACACGCGCGTCTATGATATTCATGCCGTAAAACTGGGCGATGGAGTGGTCGCCACGCGCCTGGATGTGACCGAGCAGGTCAATCTGGAAAAGGAGCGCCAGGATGCCATCACCCGGGTGGAGATCCACAACCGGCTGGCGGAGCAGAGCGAAAATGAGCGCCAGACCTATGCCCGCGATCTGCATGACGGCCCCATCCAGACCCTCGCCAGCATCGCCTATGATCTCCAATATATCAAGGAGACTTTCCCCCAGCCGGAACTCTGGATGGAACTGGATCGCGTCGGTACGAGCGTCCAGAGCGCGGTGCAGGAACTCCGCCAGGTGATCAGCGAGCTGCGCCCGCCTTCCACGATCCGCCTGGGGCTCTCCAGGGCCATCCAATTGCACGCCGAAGATATTCAGGACCGCTGTCCGGAGATCAAATGGCGGTTTGATCTCCCGCCCAAGGAAGTCGATCTGCCCGCTTCGGTGATCCTTGCCCTTTATCGCATCTATCAGGAATTTGTGAATAATATCGTCCGTCACTCCCATGCAAGCCGGGCAAGGATCCGTTATTATTACCGCAAGGGGAAACTCATCCTGGACATTCGCGATAACGGAAAAGGCATGCCGGAAGACCTCGACCTGGATGGCCTTGCCCGCAAAGGCCACTTTGGTCTCGTGGGGATGAAAGAACGTGCCCAGGCGATCAATGGCGAAGCCCAGATATGCTCCGCCCCCGGCAAGGGCACGCTCATCCGGGTGACGGTCCCCTGCCCTTGATCGTTTACCCATGCTGCAGATCACCGCAAGGTCGCGCATTCGCGCAGATGAGTTGCAGATCGAGTTCGTCCGCTCCTCCGGCCCGGGCGGGCAGAATGTGAACAAGGTCGCCACCGCCGCCCAGCTGCGCTTCGATGTGCTGGGGTCGCCCTCCCTGCCCGAGGCTGTCAAACACCGGCTGGTTAAACTGGCCGGAAGCCGCCTCACCGCGGAGGGGATCCTGATCCTCGAGGCGCACCGCTTCCGGACCCAGGAGGCCAATCGCCAGGATGCCCTGCAGCGCTTCGCCGGGCTGCTCCTGCGCGCCGAACAGGAACCCAAACACCGGCGGCCCACGCGTCCCACCGCGGCCTCCAAAGAAGCCCGCCTGGAGGAGAAGAAAAGGCGGAGCGCTGTCAAGAAGAACCGCCGGAAAGACGTCGAAGGCTAGAATATCCCCTGTTTTGCGCTGGAAAACGCCTGATTTTTTCTGGTATAATTCGACGCCGTGACTGGTCCTGTCCCACGGTTTCGGCTGTGGACACGGAGACCTGCAAAAATCTTAAGAAAGGAAAGCACACGTCATGCCGCTCGCGAAAGAAGTCAAGACCAAGGCGATTCAGGATTTTCATCGCCACGATACCGATACCGGTTCGCCCGAGGTGCAGATCGCGATCCTGACCAATCGCATCCTCCAGTTGACCGAGCACCTGCGCGCCAACAAACACGATGAAGTCCTGCCGGCGCGGTCTGCTCAAGCTGGTCGGCCACCGCCGCAGAATGCTGGCCTACTTGCGCAAGACGGAGTACCCGCGTTACCTGGAAGTCACCGACCGCCTGAGCCTCCGCCGCAAATAGATCAAGGTCAACCACCCGTAGGGGCACACGTTTGTGCCCCTACTCCGTCTCTGTCAGGAATTGAATAGCGCGAACAACCCGGTTGTGCCCACTCTTCAGTCCCTGACCAGGCGGAAATAGACAGGGAGCCCCCGGCCTTCTCCGGGACTGCCTCCCGCTGACACAGGAGACAAAATGAAACCAGAAGTAAAACGTTACTCAACCGTTGTCGGCACGCACACCGTTACTTTTGAGACCGGCAAACTGGCCGCTCAGGCCGGCGGCGCGGTGACCTTTGGGACAGACGAACGCCATCGTCTTCGCCGCCGCCACCATGGGCGGCGTCCGCGAGGGCATCGACTTCTTCCCGCTCTCGGTGGAATACGAAGAGCGCATGTACGCCGGCGGCAAGATCCCCGGTTCCTTCTTCCGCCGCGAAGGCCGGCCCGGCACCGATGCCATCCTCACCGCCCGCCTGACCGACCGCCCCCTGCGCCCGCTCTTCCAGCACGGCATGCGCAACGAAGTGCAGGTCATGATGTTCTCCCTCTCCTCCGACGGCGATCAACCCGCTGGATATTCTGGCGATCAACGCCGCCTCCGCCGCCATCATGATCTCGGACATCCCCTGGGGCGGCCCGGTCGGCGCGGTGCGCGTCGGCCGCGTCAATGGCGAGTTCATCATCAACCCGACCTTCGACGAGATTGAACGCCTCCGACCTCGACCTGCGCCTGGCCGGCACGCACGATGCCATCCTGATGGTCGAATGCGGCGCGGACGAAATCCCCGAAGATGTGATGGCCGCCGCGCTCGAATCTCGGACACAAGTCCATCCAGCCGATGATCGACGTGCAACTGAAGATGCAGGCCGAAGTTGGCAAGCCCAAGCGCGAGCCGACCATCACCACTGCCAATGAGGAACTTCAGAAGACGAGTTCTCGAGCGCGTCAACGGCCCGATGAACGAACTGCTCGACAAGCCGCTTGAGCAAGGCCGAGTTCTACGGCGGCATGGATGAACTCCAGGACTGCCGTCGTGGCCGAACTGTGCACGTCCGAAGGCGACTCAAATTCGCGCCTACCCGACAAGGACTGTCCGAGTCCGCCTTCAGCGAGGCCGAACAACGCATCGTGCGCGAGCGCATCCTTGAGCACGGGCAAACGCCCCGATGGCCGCACCCCCACCGAGATCCGCCCGATCTGGTGCGAGGTCGGCCTCTCCCCGCGCGCGCACGGCTCCGGCCTGTTCACCCGCGGCGAGACCCAGGTGCTCTCCTTTGCCACGCTCGGCACGCTCGGCGAGGCGCAGGAACTGGACAATCTCTCGCCCGATCGACAGCAAGCGCTACATGCACCACTACAACTTCCCGCCCTTCTCCACGGGCGAGGTCAAGCCTCTGCGCGGCCAGAGCCGCCGCGAGGTCGGGCACGGCGCGCTGGCCGAGCGCGCCCTCGAGCCGGTCATCCCCGCCGAGGAGACCTTCCCCTACACCATCCGCGTCGTCTCCGAGGTGCTGTCCTCCAACGGCTCCACCTCGATGGCCTCGGTCTGCGGCTCGACGCTGGCGCTGATGGATGCCGGTGTGCCGATCAAGGCGCCCGTGGCCGGCGTGGCCATGGGCCTCATCACCGACGAGACCGGCCGCTACCAAATCCTGACCGACATCCAGGGCACCGAAGACCACCTCGGCGACATGGACTTCAAGGTCGCCGGCACCGCCCAGGGCATCACCGCCCTGCAGATGGACATCAAGATCACGCGGCCTGAGCCCGCAGATGATGAAGGAAGCCCTGGAACAGGCCCACGTGGCGCGCATGTCCATCCTGGAAAAGATGCTCGAGGTGCTCGCCGCGCCGCGCGCCGAGCTGAAACCGCACGCCCCGCGCATCATCACCGTCAAGATCCCGGTCGACAAGATCGGCGCGCTGATCGGCCCCGGCGGCAAGAACATCCGCGCCCTGCAGGAAGAGACCGGCACCAAGATCGACATCGAGGAGGACGGCACCGTCTACATCGCCTCCGACCGAGGGCGTCGGCGCCAAGATCGCCCGCCAGACGCGTGGAAGCCCTGGGCGAGAACGCCGAAGTCGGCCGCATCTACACCGGCAAGGTCGTGCGCATCGCGGACTTCGGCGCCTTCGTCGAGATCCTGCCCGGCGTGGACGGCCTGGTCCACATCTCGCAGCTGGACAGCGAGCGCGTCAACAAGGTCGAAGATGTTGTCAACATGGGCGACGAGATCACCGTGATGGTGACCGACATCGATCCGGCAGGCAAGATCCGCCTCTCCCGCCAGGCCGTGCTCGAAGGCTGGACCGCTGAAGAGGCGCGCGAGAAAGACCAGCGCAAGCCCGGCGGCGGCGCGCCCCGGCGGCTGCACGCGGCGGTGGCGGCGACCGCGGTGGCGATCGCGGCGGCGGTGATCGCCGCGGCGGAGGCGACCGGCGCTAGCCGCAAGCCCCGTGTAATTTTCGCCATTCAGGGCGGGTCGCAACGGCCCGCCCTTTTTACCGCCTGTGATCCTCACCTTCAGGAAAAGAATGCTGCGCTCTCTCCAACGCCTCTACAACGAATATCCACGCCAGTACTGGCTGATGATCAGCGGCATCGTCATCAGCACCGCCGGCGGCAGCATGGTCTGGCCGTTCATGCTCATCTATGCCAGCTCCAGACTGGGGCTGCCGCTCAGCACCGTCGCCACTCTCATTTCGATCAATGCCGGCACCGGCTTGTTCGCCTCCTTCCTTGCCGGATGGGTGAGCGACCGCATCGGCCGCAAGGTCGTCATGAACTTCAGCCTGACCGTGAACGGACTGGCCTTCTTCTTCCTCATGAGCGCCAGCACCTACCAGCAGTTCGCCTTGTTGATGGTCATGATCGGGCTGTCCAATCCGCTCTATCAGGTGGGCGCGGACGCCATGCTCGCCGACATGATCCCCTCCGAGAAGCGCACCGATGCCTATGCCATCAATCGCATCGCCAACAACGCGGCCTTTGCTCTGGGGCCGGCCTTGGGCGGTTTCCTTGCCGCCCGTTCTTACAATCTGACCTTCATCGGCGCCGCAGCCGGCTTTCTCATCTACAGCCTGCTCCTTTTCCTCCTGGCCCGCGAGACCCTGGCGCGCAGGACCGATACCATCACCTCCGGCTTGTCCTCCTCCGTCCGCTATCCCGCCGTGCCCAAGCCTCTGCGGGAGATCGTGCCGCCTCCCGAGGGCGGCTACATGGAAGCCTTCCGCGACCGCCCCTACATGGCCTTCATGCTGGCGACCAGCCTCGGACTGATCGCCCCGACCATGTTGTGGATCCTCATGCCGGTCTACACAAAAACGAATTTCGGTATCTCCGAGGCGGTCTACGGCTGGATCCCGACCACCAACGCCATCATGTGTGTCTTCCTCCAGTTCCCGGTCACGCGGATCACCCGCCGCTACCGGACGCTGCCCGTGGTCGCCGCCGGCATGCTGATCTACGCCGCCGGAGCCGGCAGCGTCGCCCTCATGTCCTCCTTCTGGGGCTTCTGGCTGAGCATGGTGATCCTGACCTTCGGGGAACTGACCATCGTCCCCACCGCCAGCAAATACGTGGCGGACCGCGCTCCCGCGCATCTGCGCGGCCGCTACATGAGCATCTACTGGTTCGGCTGGGGTCTTGCCCGCGCCACCGCCCCGCTCATCGGCGGCTTTCTGAATGATGCCGTGGCGCCGCGCTCCATCTGGGTTGGCGGTTTCCTTCTTGGCCTCTTCAGCGTAGCCAGCCTTTACTTCCTCTCCCGCAGGGATACCGCCGCCTCTGCTGCACCCCTTTCCATCCCCACTGCGGACTAGGCCGCTTCGCATGGCTAATCTCCCATTTAGCCGGAATGAATATAATATCCATGCCCGTCAATATTGGTATCAGGAGGCATGAATCATGGACATGAATGGGAAAGTCGCTCTGGTGACCGGCGCATCCTCCGGCATCGGAAAGTGTGTTGCCGAATTCTATGCGCGAAGGCGCTTCGGTTCTGTTATCGGACATCAACGCCGATCTCGGCGAGGAAACCACGCGTGGCATTGATTCGACCGGCAAACGCGCAGCCTTTGTTAAGGGGGATGTATCCAAACCGGAGGATTGTGAGCGCATGGTCTCCGCCGCGCTGGAGAAGTTCGGACGGCTGGATTTCGCTTGCAACAATGCAGGCATCGGCGGGGAACAGAATCCCACCGCCGATTACTCCCTCGAAGGCTGGCAAAAGGTCATCGGCGTGAATCTCTCCGGCGTGTTCTATTGCATGAAGTATGAGATTCCCGCCATGCTGAAGAACGGCGGCGGTTCGATCGTCAACATGGCTTCCATTTTGGGCGAGGTATCCTTCATCGGCGCGGTGGGCTATGTCGCCGCCAAGCACGGCGTGCTCGGTCTCACGCAGAACGCCGCCGTGGAGTATGCCTCCAAAGGCGTCCGGGTCAACGCGGTCGGGCCGGGCTTTATCAGCACCCCCATGATCCAGGGCCTCGAGGATAACAAGCAAGCCTATGACATGCTTGTCTCTCTCCACCCCCTGGGCCGCCTGGGCAAGCCTGAGGAGGTCGCCGAGCTGGTCATCTGGCTCAGCTCGGACAAGGCCTCCTTCGTGACCGGTTCCTATTATCCTGTGGACGGCGGGTACTTATCCCGCTGAGGCGCAGAACCCCTACCTTTCCATCAACTGCTCGAGCCGTCCCTTGACGGCGGGCCACTCCGTATCCAGGATGCTGTAGAACACCGAATCGCGATACTTGCCATCCGGCAGGATCATGTGATTCCGCAGCACGCCTTCTTTCACCGCGCCGATCCGCTCGATGGCGCGCTGCGAGCGCTCATTGCGCGCATCCGTCTTCAACTGCACGCGGATGGCCCCCAGGTCCTCAAAGGCATGTTTCAATAACAGGTACTTGCATTCGGTGTTCACCACCGTGCGCTGGAATTCCGGCCCGTACCACGTCCCGCCGATCTCCAGCCCCCGGTCCATGGGCATGATGTTCAGATAACGCGTCGCCCCGGCCGCCTGCCCGGAGGCAAGGTGGATGGCGACAAAGGGCATGTCGGTCCCTTTCTCCGCCGCGCCCGAGGATCTCCCGTACCCACCTTGCCATATCCTCTTCCGTCTCGATGTCGCCGTATAACATGAATTGCCAGAACGGCTGCCCGGCCCCGATCTCGGCCAACGCGGGGATGTGCGCCTCGGTCATCGGCTCCAGCCGCACGCGCTTCCCGGTCAGGATCACCGGCTCGACCCGCATTATTTCAGCCATTCCGCCTCGGGTTTATCCTGCGTGGGGAGATACGGCATCTTCGGCCCGTCGATCCCCAGCATTTTCGCCAGCGCGGCGCGCATCGCCTTGCGGTCATCCCAGGCGTACTCCGTCGCACCGAAACACATGGATTGCTCGTGCCCCTTCCCGCAGGACAGGACGATATCGCCCGGCTTTGCCAGCGAGAGGGCGAACTGGATCGCCTCGCCCCGGTCGGGGACCCGCCAGAAGGTTTGCCCCTCCCGCCCGCCTTCGGCTCTGGCCCCTGCGGCCATCTCTTCCAGGATTTCATCCAGCGATTCGCTGCGCGGGTCTTCGGCGGTCAGGACGGTCAGATCCGCCAGCCGCGCCGAGGTCTCGGCCATCATTCTGCGTTTTTCCTTATCGCGCAGACCAGCCGATCCAAAGACGGCGATCACGCGGCCCCCGCCTTCCGCCTTGAGCAGCTCCCGCGCCGTCTCGAGCGTCACCTTGAGCGCATTCGGCGTATGTGCAAAATCCACGATGGCGCGGAATTCCTGTCCCATTTCGATGCTTTCCATCCGCCCGGGCACTCCCTCCACAGCCGCGATCCCCCTGGCTGCCGTCTCCGGGGAAATTCCCAGCCCATAGGTCGCGGCGGTCAGTGCGGCGAGGCAGTTGGAGATGTTATATTTTCCAATCAAATGGCTGGTTACATCTACACGAAAGTCGCTCGAAACAACCGTAAACCGGCTTCCGGCGCGGCTGAAACTCACTTCCTCCGCCCGCACATCCGCCTCCCCCTCGATGCCGTAGCTTTTCCTGGCGGTTTTGCTGAGATCGTTCAGGAACTCATACGCGCTGTCGTCCCGGTTCAATACCGCCAGGCGTGGATTCCCCTGCGGCTTGGCATGCGTCCATTCCAGGCTGGCGAACAGCCGCGCCTTGGCCGCCCGGTAGTTTTCATAGGAACCATGCTGGTCGAGGTGCTCGTGGGTGATGTTCGTGACGATGCCAACATCGAACTCACAGGCGTCCACCCGGTGCTGCGACCAGCCGTGCGAGGTCGTTTCCAGCACGGCATGCGTCAGCCCGGCGTCCACCATCCGCTTCATGTACTGCTGCACGTCATGCGCATCCGGCGTCGTGACGTGAAAGCCCGTATCCAGCACCTCATCCCCGATCACCGCATTGACGGTCGAGATCATCCCCGCCTTGATCCCCGCCGCCAGCAGGATCTGGTAGAGCAAATTGCTGGTCGTGGTCTTCCCGTCCGTTCCGGTGATGCCGATCACGGTGAGCTTCCGTCCCGGCCAATCGTAAAAAGCCGCCGCCAGCCAGGTCAGCGCCTCCCTCGGGTCCGCCAGTTGGATATACGGCACCTGCATCCCCGGCATGGGTTTCTGGCCGATGACGCAGGCCGCGCCGTTGTGGATGGCCTGCGGGATGAAATGATGCCCGTCGGCGGTCTCGCCCTGCATCGCCACGAACAGATCACCGGGCCGCACCTGGCGGCTGTCAATGGCGATCCCGTGAACGGGAATCTCCGGCAGGGCTGCCGGCGTCTGGAACGGGAAATCAACGAAGAGCTGAGGGATGGTTTTCATGAGGATGTGGCCGGGGTAATTTTAATGCCAAATGGCAATGTCATTGCGAGGAACTAAGCCTGTCTGCTGCGCGGACAGGCTTGTGACGAAGCAATCTCCTTATACAGAAGGCGATGCTTTGTCATTCCCTGACGCCATTGGCGCCGGCTCAACTCCTCGCAATGAAATAAAAAAAGGGCGGTTCGAGAACCGCCCCTACGGGTAGATCGTCACTATCCTCGCAACGACATCACGCCGAGCGCACCAGCTTGATGTTGAACTGCCTCGAAGACACCACCAGCCGCAGGTTGCGCCACAGCACCACGTACATCTCCACCCCGCGCGAGGTCGAAATATCGCCGAGGTCGATGATGGATTTCCACCCGAACCATTCCCGCAGGATCTTGACCACGCTTTCCTTGGCCTGCGGATCGTTCCCGCTCACGAAGACATCCGTCGTCTCGCTCAACCGGCTCGGATTGACCATCACGTCCGCGTTCATGGTATTCAGCGTCTTGACCACGCGCACTTCCGGGAACTCGCGCTGGATCTGCTCGCCCAGCGAATCATTATTGCAGATGGTCAGCGCCCAGTGCTCGGTGGAGTAGTCCATCGGATTGGCCGTATCGATCAGGATCTTGCCTTTGAGGTTCGAGGCCCCGGCCATGTGCAGCGCGGCGATGGAAGCGGTCCCCAGTGTGCAGTTAAAGATGATCTCGCCGAACTCGGCGGCGTTGGCATAATTGCCGAACAATGCATGCTGGCCCCCTTCTTCCTTCGACCACACCACGGCCTTGGGGTTATCCACATCCCTCGAGCCCATCATCACTTCGTGCCCCAGATGCACCAGTTTTGACCCGATCGCCTGACCTACCATTCCCGACCCGAGTACGCCGATTCTCATGCCGATCTCCTTTTACGCTGTTGTGATGTCCTGGCCGCTGTGCAGGCCGCGCGAGAAGTTCCGTCAATTATAAATGAAGTAGGCCTTACGCCTGGGATTTTGTGGAGGCCATTTTGGTCTTGAGCCATTTCAGGCGGAATATCTCTTCGCGCTCGCGCTCCTCCAGCGAGCTGACGATGAAGGCCACCGTCTCCTCGTAGGCGGGGATGAAGATGTGCTGCAGGGCATTCACCCGCCGCTGGGTCTTGCGCAGCTCCCCCGCCAGCCGCCAGACCGTTGTGACCAGCATGGATAACTGCGGCGTCTTGATGATCACTTCCCGGAATGCCGCAGCTGGCTTCATCCAGGGCCGCATTCGTCCCGCTCAGGCTGTAGAGCATCTTTTGCGGTTCTCCGCGCGCCTCGATCACCGGAATGGCTACGCCCATGATGCCGCGCAGTTTGAGATGCACATCCACCGTTTTGTTGGCCGCCAGCGCCGCCCACTCCACGTGGTCGCTGCCCAGCGTGAGCCGGGCCTTTTCCAGCGCCGCGATAGGCGCGTCTCCAGCAGCCCCCAGACTTCCTTCTGCAGCACATCCGCTTCGTGCGCCACCCGCACCAGTTCCGTGGTCAGCACCTCGCGCTTGCGGTCCAGGATCTCATAGCCCTTCGCGCGCGAAGCTGAGTTCCTTCTTGATGCGGATCAGGTTCGAGCGGGTCGGCGCAACGTTAATGGTCGGCATCTTCACCCTTGTAGATATTTCTTGATCTCGTCCAGGCTGACGCGGGTCAGTTCTTCGCGCGGCAGCATCGACAGCAGCCGCCAGCCGATATTGAGCGTCTGTTCGATCGTCCGGTTCTCCGTCGGCGCCTGGTTGACGAATTCACGCTCGAAGGCACGGCCGAACTGCAGATACTTCTGGTCCACATCGCCCAGCTCCTCTTCGCCGATCACGGAGGCCAGCGCGCGCACATCCTGCATGTGGGCATACGCCGCGTAGAGCTGCGCGCCCCAGTGGGATGGTCCTCGCGCGTGCGGCCCTTCCCGATGCCGTCCTTCATCAAACGCGAGAGGCTCGGCAGCACCGCGATCGGCGGATACACGCCCTGGTGGTCCAGGTCGCGCCCCAGCGTGATCTGCCCCTCGGTGATGTAACCGGTCAGGTCCGGCACCGGGTGCGTGATGTCATCGCTCGGCATGGTCAGGATCGGGATCTGCGTGATGGACCCTTCGCTCGTGCGGATGCGGCCCGTGCGTTCGTACAGGGACGCCAGGTCGCTGTAAAGATAACCGGGATACCCCTTGCGGCTGGGCACTTCGCCGCGGATGTTGGAGATCTGGCGCAGCGCCTCGCAGTAGTTCGTCATATCCGTCAGGATCACCAGCACGTGCATATCCCGCTCGTAGGCCAGGTATTCCGCCAGCGTGAGCGCGGCCCGCGGCGTGACCAGGCGTTCCACCGGCGGGTCATCCGCCAGGTTGAGGAACATCGCCACCCGGGTGAGCGCGCCGCTTTCCGTGAAGGACCGGCGGAAGAAATCCGCCACATCGTGCTTGACGCCCATCGCCGCGAAGACGATCGCGAACTGTTCGGATTGCGAGGCCGGCGTCACCGGCCGTCCGCGCCCAGCGTGGCCTGGCGGACGATCTGCGCCGCGAGTTGGTCGTGCGGCATCCCGGCGCCGGAGAAGATCGGCAGCTTCTGTCCGCGCAGCAGCGTGTTCATTCCGTCAATGGCCGAGATGCCGGTCTGGATGTAATCGCGCGGGTACACGCGCGCCGTCGGGTTGATCGGCTGTCCGTTCACGTCCGCGTAACTTGTCCGCCAGCGGCATGCGGCCCTCCGTCCAGCGGATGCCCAAGCCCGTCGAACACGCGCCCCAGCATCTCCTCGGCGACCGGGATGCGCAGCGTATCGCCCAGAAAGCGCACGCGCGTGCCGTCAATGGAAAGCCCGGTGGAACCGGCAAAGACCTGCACCACGCGACATCTTCTCCCCCACTTCCAGCACGCGTCCCGCCGGATGCCTCCCTGCGCATCGCGGATCTCCACCACCTCGTCGTAGCTGACGTTGGCCGCGCCCTCCACGATCAGGATCGGGCCCTCGATCCGGCTGACACCCATGACTTCCTGTCCGCTTCTGCATTACCATCACGTCGCTCATCGGTACTCCGCATCTAACTCGACTCATCTGCTCGTCAATCTGCGTTTCGGATCTCGTCCAGCTTGTCCAGCTCCTCGTTGGGGACCGAGGTCTTCATGCGGATCAGCGTATCCACGACCGGCAGCTCATGGATGCACCGAGATCGGCGCACCGCGCTTGACGATCTGCAGCGCCCGCTCGTGGAAGTGCAGGATCAGTTCCAGCATGCGGATCTGCTTCTCGACCGTCGAGTAGGCATCCACGCTGTCCATGGCGTTCTGCTGCAGGAACCCTTCCCGCAGCAGCCGCGCCGTCTCCAGGACCAGGCGCTCCTCATCCGGCAGCGCATCCGGTCCCACCAGCTTCACGATCTGCGAAAGCCGGCTCTCCTCGCTCAGGATCTCCATGGCGTGGTTGCGCATCTTCAGCCAGTCCACGCCCACCTTCTCGCGCCACCATCCGGCCACGTCTTCCAGGTATTCGCTGTAGCTGTCCAGCCAGTTGATCGATGGGAAATGCCGCGCCGAGGCCAGCGATTTGTCCAGCGCCCAGAAGCAGCGGATGAAACGCTTGGTATGCTGCGTCACCGGCTCCGAGAAGTCACCGCCGGGAGGCGAGACCGCGCCGACGATGGTCACCGAGCCGTGTTCGCCGTTCACCGTTTCCACATAACCGGCCCGCTCATAGAACTCGGCCAGGCGTCCGGCCAGATAGGCAGGATAACCTTCCTCCGCGGGCATTTCCTCCAGCCGGCCGGAGACCTCGCGCAGCGCCTCCGCCCAGCGGGAGGTCGAAGTCGGCCATCAGCGCCACGTGATAGCCCATGTCGCGGTAGTATTCGGCGATGGTGATGCCCGTGTAGATGCTGGCCTCCCGCGCCGCCACCGGCATGTTGGAGGTGTTGGCGATCAACACCGTGCGTTCCATCAGCGGGCGCCCGCTGCGCGGGTCGACCAGATGCGGGAACTCCTGCAACACCTCGGTCATCTCGTTGCCGCGTTCGCCGCAGCCGATGTAGACGATCACCTGCGCGTCCGCCCACTTGGCGATGCTGTGCTGGGTCACCGTCTTGCCGGAACCGAACGGCCCCGGGATGCCCGCCGCGCCGCCCTTGGCCACCGGGAAGAACGTGTCCAGCACGCGCTGCCCTGTGATCAGCGGCGTGGTCCTGCCCGAGGCGCGACTTATACGGGCGCGGCCGGCGCACCGGCCAGCGCTGGAGCATGGTCAGTTCCTTCTCTTCCTTGCCCTTCTTGATCCGCGCGATCGGCTCCTCGATGGTGTATTCGCCTTCCGGCGCCACCCAGGTCGATCGTCCCGGACAGATCCGGCGGCACCATGATGCGATGCTCGAAGGTCTCGGTCTCCATCACAGTGCCCAGATGACTTCCCCGCCCTTGACCTCCGTCGCCTTCCTTGAGCGTGGGCGTGAATTTCCAGCGGTCCTTGCGGTACAGCGGGTCCAGCCGCATCCCGCGGCCGATGAAGGAACCGGATTGCATTTCGATCAGCGGCAGCGGCCGCTGGACTCCGTCAAAGATGCTTCTTCAGCAGGCCCGGTCCCAGTTCCACCGAGAGCGGCAGGCCCGTGCCATAGATCGGCGCGCCCGGTGCGCATCCCGGAGGTCTCTTCATAGACCTGCGCCGTGATGATGTCGCCTTCCAGACCGATCACTTCCCCGACCAGCCGCTCCTCGCCCACCTCCACCAGTTCCAGCATGCCCACATGTCGGGACCCCCGGGCCCGCACGACCGGCCCGTTGATCCAGGTGACCGTCCCGATCTGTTCGCTCATAATTTCTCTCCCATCAACACCTGATAGACCGACGAGCGCAGGGAATTCTTCTGCCGCTCCAGGCGGGTCTCCAGCGTGTTATCGAAATGCAGATGCCCGTCCGAGGCGTCCACCACCACCCCCACCCCTTCCTCCAGCGGCTCCTGCCAGGAGACCTCCACATTGTGCTCCTTGGAAAAGGCCTCCACCGCGCCCTTCAAAATCTTCTGGGTCTCGGCGTCCGCGCGCAGGGAGACCTTGGAGGCGCTCAACTGCATCACCGCCTCGCGCAGCAGCCCCATGACGATCTGCTGATAATCGGATCGCTTCTGGATGCCGGAGATCCTTTCATTCGCCGCCTTGAAGACCCGCTCCAGCAGTTTTTCGCGGTGCTCCAGTTGCAGCGTGCGCGCCTTCAGCTGCGCCGAGGCGATCACCTGGCTGCGGATGCGTTCCGCTTCCTGCCGCGCCCGCCCCAGGATCTCCTGCTTCTCCGCCTCTGCCGCCTTCATTGCCTTCTGGCGGATCTCATCCCCCTTTTCCTTCCCTCCGGTCTGGATCTGCTCTGCTTCCTCGCGCGCGTCCCTCAGGATGGAGCGGGACAGCGCTTCGATCGTCTCATCTTCAGGTTTCATGGATAAATTCCGTTTCCACTAAAGTCAGGGGAGGCTCCCGCCGTTCTCAAAGCCGGATGCCGATCGCCCGCAGCACCAGTTCGCTCAGCGACGGCTCATCCGCCGGAGACGCCTTCCGGCGAAGGGATCTCCACCACCAGCGGCACCGTGCTGTGCAGCTTCAGATCCTCCACCCGCGCCTGGATCAGCCGGGCAATGTCCTGCGTCACCAGGATGATGCCCACGTCCCGCGCCGCCAGCGCCGAATCCAGCGCCTGATTCGCCTCCTCGGCGGTGGAGACCGCCACTCCATGCACGCCCGCCAGCGAGAATCCCAGCACTGCATCCCGATGGCCGACCACAAGCACCTTCATGGCCGCTTACCGGTTCAGGACCAGGAAGGCGATGATCAAGCCGTAGATCGCAATGCCTTCTGAGAGGCCCACGAAGATCAGCGAGCGGCCGAACGACTCAGGCTTCTCCGCCGTGGCGCCCACCGCTGCCGCGCCGGAGCCTGCCACTGCGATGCCGGCTCCCACGCAGGCCAGGCCGGTCGAGATCGCCGCTGCCAGGCTGGCATACGGATCGCCTGCGGCCGTCTGGCTGAGACCGGCTGCCGAGGCGGCCGTCGGGGAGAACAGCCAGAAGACACCGAACGCCGTGGCCATCATGCCCACCAGGACGTTGAAGCCGTTCAATCCCAGCACCATTTCACGGGTGGCCTTCAGCGGCGAGTTCCCCCGGTCGCGGATGAAAAAGTACACGGCGGGGACCAACGGGATCAGACCTACAAGTACAGCCACGATCAAGAACATGTTCCATCTCCTTTAAAAATGTGTTTTCTTTCGTCCCGGCTATTGATGATTATTCGCGCTCGGGTGTATGCAGGGTCAGCGGCTCGAAGCGCATGCCGCCGCCGGTGAAGAACTTGCCCAGGAATTCATAGTAGTGAAGACGCATCGTCTGGATGCCCACGATCAGCCCTTCAAAGCCGACGATGAAGATGTTGCCGATGATCACCGCGATCCAGTATCCCAACCCGTGCGTGGGGCTGGCCAGTTCGGCCAGGATGAAGATCGCCGAGCTCAATCCGCCGTGCGCCACCGCGAACGCGCCCACACGCACGAACGACAGGCTGTTGCTGAGCAGGCTGATCACCGCCTCGAACAATTCCACCGGCGCCTGGATGAAGTATGTCCCGATGCCGCCCTCGATCAGCGGCCGGTGCCCTTCCACCAGGTTGATCAACAGCTCCGAGAGCATGACCGCCAGCCCGGCGAGGATCGCCAGAACCACGAACACGACCGACGGGATGGGCAGCTTGATCAGCCGTGTGGCGATGATCCCCAGGAAGGAGATGTACAGCAGGAAACCGGCGATGCCCGTATGCCCGAAGATCAGATGCCCCCAGTCCCGCGAGAGGAACCCGTTGAGGATGCTGAGCAGGAATGCGATCACCAGCAGCACCACTCCGGCTCCGATCGCCACCATCAGGATCTGCAAGATGTTATGGATCGGACTGATCCACAGGGGATGGATCTCGATCCCCAGGAAACTCTCTTCGAACCCGAACACGCTGCCGTACAGGAACCCGAAGATCGTCGCCGAAAGGCCGCAGATGATGATCAACCCGCCCAGGCTCGCCATGCTCTTGAGCGCCTTGATCCTGCCTGAGCTCATCAGCCAGCCCAGCAGCATCAGCACCAGTCCCTGACCGACGTCGCCGAACATCGCGCCGAACAGCAGCGGGAAGGTGAACGCCACCAGGTAGGTGGGGTCCAGCTCTCCGTAGCGCGGCCGCGCGTAGGTGGTCACCAGCATCTGGAATGGCCGCAGCAGCGGATTGTTCGATAACGCCACCGGCACGTGCAGGTTATCCCCGAACCGCTTGGTCGGCAGCGCCTCGATCAGGATCTCCTTCGAGGCCTGCCGCAGCCGCTGTGTGAGTGTGTCCAGTTTTTCCGCCGGCACCCAGCCCGTGATGACATAGGTGTGCCGCAGCTGCCCGAAGCGCACGATGGCATCCGCCAGCACCCGGCTGGTATGCGCCTGCCCGAGCAGTTCCTCCAGGTCTTTCCCCTTCGTGGCCGCGATCCCATCCAGCTTCGCCTTCAGTTCTTCGATGTGCTTCTGCGTCTTTTCGATGGTCTCGCGCAGGTTGCGGATGATGTCTCCCGGCGTTCCCTGGTAATCCTCCGGCAGCACCAGCGGGTTCAGGTATGCGCTCTTGGCCGCCCGTTCCAGCACATCCGAGTTCAGCTTGTTCCCCGCCAGCCAGACCACCTGTTTGCCGGGGTCCTGCCGCAGCGTCAGGAACACATGCGGGACGCGCGCCAGGCTCGTCCGCATCCGTTCCACGTTCGCCGCCGGGATCACCCCCAGCATCGAATAGATGAACTGCGGGTTCCGCAGCGAGCTGATGTCGATATCCACTTCCTCCACCGGCTCCAGCTGGTGGAGCGTGCTCTCCAGCTGCTCCAATTTCTTGCGCTCCGCCGAGGCCTCTTCGCTCAGGTCCTTGACCTCCGCCTCCACCTGCTCCACCGCCGGGCGCAGTTGTTCCAGTTCCACGATCGAATCGCTGGAATTCGAAACCGGGTTCTCATCCTGGATGGATAGCGTCTGCATCAGCACCTGGATGCGGCGCTCCAGCGCCGCATATTGCCCGGCGCGCTCCTGCCAGGTATTGGCCGGCCCGCTCGCCGTGCCGGGATAATTGCTGTCCGTCTGGTGAAAGACCCCGTAACCGCTTAATACCTTCGTGACCGCCAGCATGTCCTTGGACGGGACGATCAGCTCGATCTCGGACATTGTTTTCGGAAAAAACATGTCGTCTCCAATCAATAAAGGGTCGTGTATTCGTGCCCGCCCCGGCGGGCCGTTAGATCCTCACGCCTGCCGTGGTCTGCAATAAATACGGCAGGTAGTCCGCCTCCGCCATCCCGGAGGATTTTGCCTCGATCAATACGGTCAGGTCCTGGATCTCCAGGTCGCTCAGCACCAGGAACGCCAGCGGCACGCCGATATGGAAGGGGTTTCCGATGAAGGCCGCCTTGCACTGTTCCATCAGCGCCCGTTTCAGCAGGACCTCCAGCTGCGGAAGCCCCTTGCGCGGTTCCGCCATCAGCGTGTCCACGTTGGGCAGCCCCGGATAGACCCCCTCCACCACCGAGGCGATATCCGAGCCTGCCGCGATGGCGCGCACGTCCTCATCCCGCACGTGGTAACCGAACGGCAGGGTATAGTTGATCAGTTCTTCCTCGGAAAGGTCGTAATAGACCCGGTAGCGGATCACCCAGGCCAGGTTGTTCATGTCCATCAGCGCCCCCACGATCCGCAGTGCCTGGTCCCGGTCCATCCCCGTGAGTTTCTTCGCCTCCTGCCACAACAGCCGCCAGTAGTGCAGGTCCAGCGCCACCTCCAGCGTGAACAGGTTCTGCTCGTTGCTGAAGCGGCGCATGGCAAAGGTCAGCGGCTCATAATAGACCGTACCCGCCAGCAGTTCCACCGCCGCGGCGATGCTCCCCGATTCCAGCATGGCCTGCGCTGGCAGCACCCCCATGGGACCGAAAGGGAACAGCACGTCCCGGATCTCCTCCCATTTTGCTCCGGTCTGGATGCCTCGCAGCAGTGCCTTGAGGTTGTCCACTTCATAATAGCGGTACAGGTCCATGAGCAGCGGCCGCGTCTGCCCGGGGGCCATCTGGATCACGCTGTTAAACACCGCGGCCAGCCGGCCTTTGAGCGCCAGCAGCAATTTTTGCGGGGTGATCTCCTGGTCCCGCAGGCCCTCGAGATACGGCCCGTAACTTGTGCTCTTCAGTTGGGATACAAGGCTGGGAAGGTCAGGCGCCTCGCTGAGCCGTTCGATATCCTCCGGTTTAAGCAGGTCCGCAAACATGGCTCGGACCCTTGCGCTGATCGCTGCATACCCGGAAACCCCGCCGCCAGCCATACGTTTACGCTTTCCCGATGACCCGGTCGAGGACGAATGCCACCGCGCGGTCAAAATTGCTCATCGCCCGCGCTTCCATCTGCCGGTTCTTTTCCTCGGCCTCGGCCAGGATCTTGGCGGTTTCTTCCTCCGCCTGCGCCTTCGCGATCAGCTGCCGGGCCTCTTCTTCCGCTTTCGCCCTCGCCTCGGCAAGGATCTTCTGGGCTTCCTGTTCGGCCTGCTGGGGGATCTGCTGCGCCGCGCTGACGGCGGCCTCATGGATCTCTTGAGCCTGTTTTTCGATCTCAAGCACCTGCTGGATGCGCATCTCGTTCATAGCTGCCTCTAAAATTCCGCTCCACGTGTTGGCCTGGTCGTTAAGTAGCCCCCATTGTAAGGTAAAACCAGATGACAATCAAGACCTAGTTTGTATTAATGGGCAAAGGTATCATTCCTTCCCGCACAAGCCTATCCGAAAGCCCGTTTCTCGACAAAAAAGAGGTTTGCACGCCTTCGTGCAAACCTCTTTGCGTTCAAAATCCACTATTGCGTCAGTTCAGGGACTGGTGCAGGTTTTCCAGCTGTCCCGAAACGGAGCCGTCCAGCACCTTGTCCCCCACCTTGATGACCAGGCCGCCCAGGATGGACGGGTCCACCCGGAAGGTCACTGCCTGCGCGCCGATCTTGGTCAGGATGTCCTCTTTGACGGTGGCCTTCTCGCCGTCGCTCAGCGGCAGGGCGCTGGTCACTTCGGCGGATTCGCCCTTGAAATCCGCATTCTCCAGCACGACCACCTTCTTCGAGCGCAGCCCGGAGAAGAACTCGTCGATCAGCGCATGCTGGCGTTTCTCATCCAGCGCCTCACCGACCAGTTTCTGCGCGGCCGCGATGGACAGGGCGACCACCTGCCCGCGCAGGTCGCCCAGGATGCGATTGCGCTCCACTTCGGCTTCGGCCATGGCGGCTTCGCGGGCCTTCGCCGCTTCGGCTTCGGCCTGCGGTCTTCACGTCCTGCGTGGCTGCGGCGGCGCGCTCGGTGGCTTCGCGGACGATCTTGCCCGCTTCGGCTTGCGCTTCGGCAGATGATTCGCGCGGCTTCCTTTTCGGCATCCGCGCGGGCTTCGGCAGCCACACGGGCATCTTCCAGCCCCTGGGCGATCTTCTGTTTGCGGGTCTCCATCATGTTCAGCATCGGTTTGTAGACCCAGGCGTTCAACGTCAGAAAGACGATGGCGAACGCGATGATCTGAACAATGAGCAGACCGAGATTAATACCAAGTGCTTCCATGTAACTCTCCTGTGAACCTACACGACTTTGAAGAGCATCAGGAACGCGATGACCAGACAGTAGATGGCGATCGCTTCAGAGAACGCGATGCCCAGGATCATGTTGGTCAGCAGGTTACCGTAGGTATCCGGGTTGCGAGCCATGCCGGTCAGCGCGCCCTGCACGCTCAAGACCGATCCCAACACCCGCGCCCGCCGCACCGATCATCGCCAGACCAGCGCCAACGAACCGCGCAGCATCCAAAATATTTCCTTCCATGTTTCAAGCCTCCTTGAATGATTCCTATGGTTGTTTATATTTCGTGAGCTTCAGCCTGAGCTTCGGCGTGCTCTTCTTCGTGCCGTGACCCTGCGTGGCTTGCGCCATAAAGACCATGGTCAACATGCCGAACACGAATGCCTGAATGATACCGACAAACAATTCGAACATCATGATCATCGCCGGCAGGATGGAGATCTTTCCCAGCAGCCCTGCCACGATGGCGACCAGCACGACACCCGCGAACATATTACCGAAAAGACGGAAGGCAAACGAGAGGATCTTGGAAAGTTCCGAGATCAACTCCAGCAGGCCGACCAGAAAGTCCATCGCGCCGAAGAACGGCATCTTGAACATCGTGCGGGTGTTGAAGAACTTGCTCAAATAGCCAAATCCCTGCGCCCGGAAACCAATCACCTGGATCATGACCACCGCGATCAATCGCCAGCGCAGCGGTGAAGTTCAGGTCCACGGAAATACCGCGGAAGAACGGCGCAAGGATATATTCGCCCTCTCCACTCGGCAGGATGGATGGACCAGTTGCCAAAGAGCGGCTGAATCGCATGCCCTGCCCCGGCAGCCTCGGTGTGATGCAAGACACCGATCGACTCAAAGCCCGGGATCAGTTTGAGCAGGTTGGCGAACAGCACATAGAACATGATCGTCGCAAACCAGGGGAAGATCACCTTGGCCCACTTGGCACCCGCCGAACCTTCGGTCAGGTTGTAGAGCATTTCGAAGAAGGCTTCCATCAGATTGCCAATGCCGCGCGGCACCAGGTCCGTGCGCTCGCTCTGCCTGAGAGACCGGTTGGTGGCCCATGCCAGCCACACGATCAGGATGATCGTCACCGCCAGCGTCGGCAGCGTATTGACCAGCGGCAGTACCGAACAGCCAGGGATGCCGCCTCGCCCAGCAGATTCTCCGCCTTCACCGAGATGTCAGGCTGCACAGGCACAAGAAATCCCCCGACGATAAAGCCTACGATCATCAGCACCAGGACGACCCATCGCCGCCAGGGTCTGCGTTTTTCTTCGATCCAAATTCCGCCTCCACCTTAATCAGCCTTCGTTTCTTCTGATTCGGCCTGTAATTTCAGCCTCGCCAGCGTTCTGCGCGCCACCACCAGCATCAGGAACACCGAAAGCGGGATGCCAGCAAACAGCAGGATCAGCGTAAAGAGCGGCTTCGTCCCGAATGTTTTATCCAGCCACAGCCCGCCGAACACCGAGGCCAGAATGATCACCAGCGTCAAACACCCCACCTGGCCGATCAAAACGATCAACAGCGTGCTGAGCATGTTCTTCCGCTTGGAGTTCCGATTGTGCCATGTCGCACGATTATAACTGAGGGGTCTGCCAGGGTCAATAAATGCCCTAAAACAGATTCTGAGCCGCCGCAGACGCCCATCCAAACCACGGTGCGAAGACCGTGCCGATCAGGATGATGCCAATCGTGAGCACCACCAGGGCGATCGCATACGGCCGGGTCAGCGGGATGGGATGCTGCTCCTCATCCTCCCCTTCCATGCGGTACAGGTACACATACTTCAGCACGTTCAGGTAGTAGTACACACCCATGATCGAGTTGAGGATACCGACCACTGCCAGCCAGATCAGCGCCGGGTTCTGGATGGCCGCGGCAAAGACAAAGACCTTGGCCACGAAACCACCGAAGGGCGGCATGCCCGCCAGCGAGAGGAAGGCCACCAGCATCACCAGCGCCAGCCCCGGCGAACGGCGGCTCATCCCGGCGTAATCCTTGATCTCATCCGAGCCAGTGACGCGGCTGAACGCCATGACGATACCGAAGGCCGAGCAGGTTGGTCAGGATGTAGGCCGCCAGATAAAAGACCACGCTCGGCGTCGCCCAGCGGCGAGAAAGCCACCACACCGATCAGGGCATAGCCCGCATGCGCGATGGATGAGTACGCCAGCAGGCGCTTGATATTGCGTCTGCGCCAGCGCCAGCAGGTTGCCCACCGTCATGCGTGACCACCGAAAGGACCGCCAGGATCACCGTCCAGGAGGAGCGAATAATCCGGGAAGGCCGCCGACGAACAGCCGCAGCACCACCGCAAAACCGGCAGCCTTGGAGGCCGTGGAGAGGAAACCAGCCACCGGGGTCGGCGCGCCCTCGTACACATCCGGCGCCCAGAAGTGGAACGGCACCGTCGAGATCTTGAACCCCAGCCCGACCAGCACCAGGAACATCGAGCCCAGCGTCAACAGCCAGTTACTGTTCCGCCCGCGATCATCCCGGCGATCTTGATACAGGTCGGTCGTGCCGGAAAAGCCGAACAGCAGGCTGAAACCGTAGAGCATGATCGCCGAGGTCATCGCGCCGAACAGCAGGTACTTGAAACCCGCTTCGGTGGAGGCTTCGTCATCCAGCATGAAACCCGCAAGGACGTACAGCGGAATGGAGGTCGTCTCAATCGCCAGGTAGAGCATCACCAGGTCGGCCGCGGAGGCCATCAGGCACATGCCGATGGTCGAGGCCAGCAGCAGCAAGATAGGCCTCGCCGCGCTTGCCCAGCTTTTTCATGATCCATCAGCAGCAGCGCGGTGATGCGCCGCGCCGAACATGAACAGCATCTTGAAGAAGAAACCCAGCCAGTCGAAGCGCACCATGCCGCCAAACACGGCCGTCGGCTCGCCGGGCGGGCCGAAGAGCAGGCTGACGACCAGAGTGAGCGAACAACCCGCCGGCGGTCAGCCAGCCAACGTTGCGGCGGTTCTCTTCCTTCCAGAACGGCTCAACGACCAGCAGGAGGATGCCCAGCGATCAGGATCAGGATTTCAGGGAGAATGGCCAGGAAGCATGGTTGGGGTGAACATCTATGCACCTCCCAGCAGGCGCAGAATATTCTGAACGCCGGTTGAGACCATCGGGACCATCAGCGATGGGAACAAGCCCAGTGCCGATCATCAGCAGGCACAGCGTGCACGATCGCCACCTTGTCGAGGATCGTGCAGCGGGCCGATATGCCCTTCCAGGTTCGCAGGCATCTCGCCGAAGAACACCTGGCGGATGTCCAGCATGATGTAGGCCGCGGTGATGACGATGGAGATGCGAGGCGATGACCGCCACCAGCCACTGCGCTGCCACACGCCCATGAAGATCGGGAACTCGGCCACAAAGCCGGAGAAGCCCGGCATACCCATCGAGACCAGGCCGCCGATGATGAAGCCGACCGCCGCCAACGGCATCACTTTGGCCATGCCGCCCAGTTCGGGGATCTGGCGCGTATGCGCCCGGTCATAGATCATGCCGACGACAGCAAAGAAGAGAGCCGTCATGACGCCGTGCGAGAACATCTGCACGCCCGCGCCGGTCAGCCCGTCGCGGTTGAGCGTGGAGAGGCCGAGCATCACCAGTCCCATGTGCGAGACGGAGGAGAAGCCGATCATGTACTTCAAGTCGGTCTGCACGAAGGCGATGTAGGCGCCATAGACCACCGCGATGCCGGCAAAGAGCATGATCAGCCAGGACCAGTGTCTTCGCGCCTTCCGGCAGCAGCATGATGCCCACACGCAAGGCCGCAAACGCGCCCAGTTTCATCAGCACGCCCTGCATGGAACATGGAGACGGCGGTCGGTGCGGCCACGTGGCCGTCCGGCGACCAGTTGTGGAAGGGCCAGATGCCGCCCAGCACCGCGAAGCCAAAGAAGACCGGCAGGAACCACAGGTTCTGGAAGGCGGTCGAGAAGCCCGCCTTTTCCAGGTCGCAGCATGTCAAAGGAGTAAATGCCCGTCTGCTGCCCCGCCACCCAGTACATGGCCAGCGCGCCGACCAGGGACACCACCGAACCGATGAACAGGTACAGGGTCAGTTTCATGGCCGCGTATTCGCGCGTCTTGACCCAGCCCCAGATGACGATCAGCAGGTACATCGGGAACACGGCGATCTCATAGAAGAAGAACAACATGAACAGGTCGAGCGAGACGAAAACGCCGAACACGCCGCTCGCCAGGATGAACAGGAAGGCAAAGAACTCACGCGGCCGATCCTGGATGCCGGCTGACATGCTCGTCATCGCCCCACGAGATCAGCACGCCGGTGAACATGACCACGCCGGTCAGCAGGACCAGCGGCGCGCTGATGCCGTCCACGCCCACGAAATGCAGGCTGATGCCCAGCGCGGGCAGCCAGTTGATACTTGCTCGATGAATTGATAGCCGGTCATGTGCTGGGTCAGGTACTGGAAGTAGACCCAGGCCGAAAGGGACAGCGCAAAGACCGCCGCCGCCAGCGCAGTGACCACGCACTTCGTTCTTGCGGTCGGCCGGGATCATCAGGATCAGCACGGCCGCCGCCATGGGGGTAAAGACGATTACGCTCAGGACTGGAAAGTTCATCGGTCCACCTGCTTTAGAAGAGCATGCATCACGGCTTTGTTGATCACGTCCAGGATCCAGGCCGGCCAGATGCCGATCACACAGGATCAGCGCCATCAGCGGAGCCATCACCAGGATCTCGCGCGTGTTGATCTCGGTCAGCCGGTGCTCGCCGTGCGCCCAATGTCTCGTTCAGCGGACCATGCAGCACCTTCTTGATGCCTTTGAGGATGTACGCGCCGGTGAACAGCAGGCCGAGCATGGAGATGGCGGTGTAGACCGTGCAGGATCAGGCCATGCGCCCCGCACCACCAGGAACTCGGAGACGAAACCATTCAGTCCCGGCAGGCCCAGCGAGGCCATGCTGGTGAAGATCAGGATGCCGCCGTAGATCGGCACCAGCGGGAACAGCCCGCCGAAGTCTTCCAGGTTGCGGGTGTGCGTCCGTTCATAGATCACGCCGACCAGGAAGAACATGCCCGCCGCCGAAAGTCCGTGATTGAACATCTGCAGGATCGCGCCGTTCAGGGCGATGTGCGCGTCGGCCGTCCCGGCCGCCATAGGCCGCCGCGGCGATACCCAGCACCACAAAGCCCATGTGGTTGACCGAGGAATAGGCCACCAGCCGCTTGAAGTCCGTCTGACCGAAGGCAGCGAACGCGCCAAAGACAATGGCGGCCGTCGCCAGGAAGGCCAGCGCCCCGGCGAAATATCTTCGCCTCCGCCGGATAGAGCGGCAGCACCAGCCGCAGGAAACCGTACGCGCCCAGCTTCAGCAGCACGCCCGCCAGGATCATCGAGCCAGCGGTCGGCGCTTCGGTGTGCGCGTCCGGCAGCCAGGTGTGGAACGGCCAGATCGGGAACTTTGATCGCAAAGGCGATCACGAACGCCCAGAAGGCGATCGTCTTGACCGTCGCGACGGGCATGCCCAGCATGATCGGCCTGGTACAGGCGTTCCAGCTGGCCGTGATGATACTGCCAGGTCAAAGGTCCCGAACAGAACGCCGAGCATCTGGATCGCCAGCAGCAGGCCGAGCGATCCGCCCATGGTGTAGATCATGAACTTGAGCGAGGCATAATCCCGGTTGGCGCTGCCCCACTGGTTGATCAGGAAGTACATCGGGACGAGGCCAATTTCCCAGAAGACGAAGAAGATCAGCAGGTCGAGCGCCATGAAGACGCCCAGCATGCCCGTCTCCAGGAAGAGGAACAGCATCATGTAGGCCTTGACGCGGTCGGTGATGCTGAAGGAGGCCAGGATGGCCAGCGGCGTCAGCAGCGTGGTCAGCAGCACCATCGTCAGCGAAAGACCGTCCACGCCGAGGTGCAGGGAGGAGTCAATGCGCCTCGTACCAGGGATACTGCTCCTGGAACTGGAAGCCCGGTCACTCCGGCCTGGAAGCTCATCCACAGAGCATCAGCGAAAGCACGAACGGAACCAGGCTCGCGCCCAGTGCGAACCAGCGCAGCAGTTTGTTCTCATCCGGAAGGCAGGAACAGCATGACCACCGCCGCCAGGGCGGGGAAGAACAGGATCAGGGAAAGAAGGTGAGTAGCGATGAAATTCATCGTTCGCTCCTTAAACAGGCCCAGCTGGTGGAGATAATAGACCAGCGCGCCGCCAACGACCACCATGACCACCAGCGAGAGCATCATGTACTGCTGGATGCGCCCCGTCTGGATCGGGCGCAGGTTGCTGCCTGTCCACTTGACGACCTTGCCCGAGCCGTCGCCGAAGAACTCGTTGATCACCGGCAGGTCAATGTAATTGCGGATCGCTGCGCCCAGGAACTGCCGTGCCCTTGCCGAAGACTGTGCAGGATGCCGTCGATGACGCCCTTGTCCATCCACTTGGAGACGAAGACTTCGGCGAACCAGATGACCGGCTTGACGAACAGGAAGTCATAGGCTTCATCGAAGTACCACTTGTTCTTCAGCACCGGGATCTGCAGCTTGTCCTCCGCCGGCGGTCTTGACGTTGCGATAAACCAGCCAGCCCAGCGCCAGACCGCCCAGCGCCACCAGCAAGCGAGGTCAGCAGCGGGATCCAGTTGAACGCCGCCGCTTCGGGCTCTTCCGCCAGCGTCCCGCCGACGAACTCGTGGAACCAGTTCGGCGACAGGTGCCGCCCAGCATGGGAAATGCTCGGGGATGCCCACCCAGCCGTAAGTCGACGGCAAAGACCGCCAGGACCACCAGCGGCACGGTCATCGTCCAGGGAGTTTCGTGCGCGTGTTCGGCTTCCTTCGTGCGCGGCTCGCCCAGGAAGGTC
Organism: uncultured Chloroflexia bacterium; assembly: GCA_963809585.1. GTDB lineage: Bacteria > Chloroflexota > Anaerolineae > Anaerolineales > Villigracilaceae > JACPVF01. Next base: position 486,630 of record CAWEKL010000009.1, read on the forward strand.
AGCGTGATCTGGCGCATGGTGTAGAAGGCGGTCAGGAAGGCGGCGACGGCCAGCGTGACGAAAACACCAGATATGACCGTTGCGCGAAGGCATCCGCCAGGATTTCATCCTTCGACCAGAAACCTGCCGTGACCAGCGGGAAACCCGAAAGCGCAAAGCCGCCGATCAGGAAGGTCCAGAAGGTGATCGGCATCTTCTTGCGCAGGCCGCCCATGTTGAACATATCCTGCGGATCAACCTCGTGGTTGCCCGTGTGCAGCACGCCATGCTCCATGCCGTGAATGACCGAGCCGGAGCCGAGGAAGAGCAGCGCCTTGAAGAAGGCATGCGTAACCAGGTGGAAGACGGCCGCCACATACGCGCCGATGCCCAGCGCGGCGATCATGAAGCCGAGCTGCGAGATGGTCGAGTAGGCCAGCACCCGCTTGATGTCGTTCTGCGCCACGGCGATCGTCGCGGCGAAGAGGGCCGTGAACGCGCCGATGAACGCCACGACCGTCATCGTGCTGCGGGTCCAAGGCTGCAGCAGCGGGAACATGCGGATGACCACGTAGACACCCGCCGAAACCATCGTCGCCGCATGGATCATGGCGCTGACCGGGGTCGGGCCTTCCATCGCGTCCGGCAGCCAGACGTGCAGCGGCCACTGCGCCGATTTGCCGACCGTGCCGATGAAGAGCAGCAGCCCGATCAAGCCCGCCGCCGAAAGTCCGAAGATCGGCGTCGGGATGGTCGCCAGAGCGTGCAGCACTTCTTCGGTGAAAATCTCACGGAAGGAAAGCGTGCCCGTCGCGCTAGTACAGGAAGGCGATGCCCAGCAGCATGAACACATCGCCGACGCGGGTGGTCATGAAGGCCTTGATGGCTGCATCGCGCGCCGAGGGCTTGGCATACCAGAAGCCGATCAGCAGGTACGAGCACAACCCCATGATCTCCCAGCCGACGAACAGGGTCAGCAGGTTGTCCGAGACCACCAGCGTGTACATGCCGAAGGCGAACAGGCCGATGAAGGCAAAGAAGCGCGAGTACATCGGCTCGATGGAAGGGACCGCGTGCTTGTGTCCGTGCTCTTCGCACCGTCGCGCCGTGCGGCGGCAGACCCAGCGTGGTCATGATCGCCGCGGGCTGACCGTAAGTTGTGATAGCCAACGCTGTAGATGAAGATCATCAGCACGGTCCAGGCCACAAAGAACAGCACCGCCGCCGAAAGCGGGTCGACCAGCACGCCGATCTTGAACCAGGTGTCGCCCGTCGGGCAGCCAGGGGATCGACGACTCGAATGGCTGCTTGCCCAAGATGCTCGCACGCCCAGCGCGCGGAAGAACACGACCATGCTGCCCAGCCAGGAAAGCACCGCCGCGCCGATCGCCATCGCTATGACTGAGCGCCTTGTTCCGGTTCGTGAACAGCACGATCAGGAAAAACGCCAGCAGCGGGCGGGAGGGGGATCAACCAGATCAGTGGTTTCAGTCGTCATCATATGTCCCTACCACTTCATCATATCAATCTCATCCGCCACCACCGTATTGCGCCGGCGATAGACGGAGATCACCAGCGCCAGGCCCACCGCCACTTCCGCGGCCGCCACGGCGAAGACGATGATCGCAAACACCTGCCCGGCCATCGGCGTCGGGTCGCCGATAGCGCCAGAAAGCCACCAGGTTGACGTTCACGGCGTTCAGCATCAGCTCCACGCCCAGCAGGATGGCGACCGCGTTCCTGCGCGCCAGCACACCGAACAGACCAATGCTGAACAGTGCCGCCGAAAGAATGAGATACCAGGAAAGAGGGATCATCGCGGCCTCCTATTTCCGATTGAACGCGACGTAGACCGCGCCCACCAGCGCCGCCAGCAGGAGCACGGATGCCACCTCAAACGGCAGGACGAACGCATTCGGCGAGATCAGCGCCGTCGCCCAGTTCGTTCATCGCATCAAAACCCGACGGGAGGTCTGCCGCGCGTCCGGGACATCCGCTTCCAGCCCCACAGCATGGCCGACCAGCCCGCCGAACGTCACCACGCGAGAGCAGCGCGCTCAGCCACCAGCCCTTGTTCAGCTGCGCGCCCCTGGTCGCGCATATCCTTGCGGGTCAGCATCACCGCGAAGATGAACAGGATCGCGATCGCGCCGATGTACACCACCACCTGCACCACCGCCAGGAAGCTGGCGTTCAGCAGGGCATAGAGGACCGCCACCCCGAACAGGGTGGACGACCAGCCACAGCGCGGCATGGATCAGGTTGCCCGTGCTGACCACCATCAAGCCGGAACCGAGCGTAAAGAAGCGCCACGATAAGAAAAATGATTTGTGCAGTCGTCATGTCCTGCTCCCTTTAGTGCCCTGTGGTTTCCATGCGGGCCTCATAGGCCTTTTCCACCTTCGCCCGTTCCCCCTGGCTGTAACGGCGCACGATCTCGGTCACGATCAGGCCCATCACGACATTCGAGAGGAACATGCCCGCGGCATACATCCACAGCGAGGTTCCGCGCAGCAGCGCATTCATCAGCGCCGTCACCATCAGAAGCACGAAGGCCAGCGGCGTCAGGAACTTCCAGTTGAAGGCCAGCATGTGATCGATGCGGATACGCATCATCGTGTACTTGACCCACATGATGATCCAGTAGCCGATCAATGCCTTGAACAGCAGGATCGGGATCGCCAGGAAGGGGCTCACCTGCTCGAGGCCGAAGAAGCGATAGCCGCCGAAGAACAGAATCGCCCAGAAGCCGCCGAAGGTGAAGGCGTGCAGAAGTTCGCCTGCATAGAACATGCCGAACTTCATGCCCGGAATATTCGATGTTGTAACCGGCGACCAGTTCGGACTCGGCTTCTGCCATGTCGAAGGGCGCGCGTCCCAGTTCGGCGATCGCCGCGATCGATGAAGATGATCGCGCCCAGCGGCGACAAGCACGACGTACCAGATATTCTGCGCCTGGATGATGGCGTTCATCCCCATCGACCCCGCAAGGATGGTCGGGATCAGCAGCGTCGCGATCATCGGGATTTCGAACGAGACCAGCACGGCCACCTGGCGGAAGGCGCCGATCAGGGCAAATTTGTTATTCGACGACCAGCCCGCCATAATGATGGAAAGCGTGCCGATCGCACCTGCCGCGATGATGTACAGCGCGCCGACGTTCAAGTCCACGCCCAGGATGACGGGAGCCAGCGGCACGATCGCCCACAGGATCAGCACCGACATCATCGAGAGGATCGGCGCCAGGTTGTAGACAACCTTGTCGGCGTTCGCCGGCGTGATGTCTTCCTTGATCAGCAGCTTGATGATGTCTGCGAACGGCTGGATCAAACCAAAGGGGCCGAGGCGGTTCGGGCCGATGCCGGTCCTGGAAGCGCGCCACCACCTTGCGCTCCACCCAGACCAGGAGGATGTCCACCACCATCAGCAGCATGATCAGCAGCATGACGCCCAGGAAGACGGCGATGCCCGTGGCCACCCCTTGCGAGGCATCCCCATCCCGTCAGCAGCCCGATCAACCAGTCTGCAGCCAGTTTGAGCGGATCAGTCCAAAAATTCATGCATTACTCCTCTGCACACAAAGAAAAGGCTGAAAGGAATTGCTCCTGTCAGCCTTCTCAAAGCATTCCCAAGACTTACGCCCACTCCAGCATCCCCTTGCGCCAGGTATACACCAGCCCCACCACCAGGATGCCGATGAAGACGATACCTTCGATCACCGCGAACAGCCCCAGCTGCCCCAGCTTCACCGCCCAGGGGAACAGGAACACCGTCTCCACATCGAAGACCAGGAAGACCAGCGCGAAGATGTAATACTGCGCCTTGAACTGCACCCAGCTGTCGCCGACGGTCTCGATGCCGCATTCATAGGTTGTCTGCTTGATGGGATTGGGCTTTTTGGGTCCCAGGATCCAGGCGACACCAATCGCGCCAACTGGGATCAATAAACCCACGAAAATGAAAAAGGCTACCCAGAGCCATTGGTTGTTCATAGCTGCTCCAAAGGCGAGATGATTTATGAGTGTGCGCGGTCACCCACGCTATAAACGGGCTACATTGTACCATGAAGAACAATAGGCCCTCATGACCGCATGTCAAGTATTTCCCTGATATTCGTCATATATTTACCCCTTTCTATCCACTTTGCGTTTGTTACGAATTTTCCCCCTTTCTGCATGGAATCGCCGCTGGAACGGCTTATTTCCTCCTCGCCCGCCGGAAGACGAACTTCAGGATGTCTTCAAAAAATGGGAATCCGATGATCCCGCCGATCAGCGAGCCGACCGCCCCGCTGGTCCTCGCCACCCCCGCCGAGAGCCCCAGGAAGTTCGTCGAGCGGATCTCCACCGTCTGTGCGGAGATCGCCCTTTCGCTGGTCTCTCCGGTCCTCTTGTTGACGAACTTCAGCAGCAGCCAGGCCGTTCCTTTGAACGTCCCGGTGGACTGCGGCTTTACGCTCCAATAGAAGGTGACCGTTCCGCCCGGTTCCAGTGGCGAGCTGATCAATTCCGCGGGCCGCATTTCCACCCCCGCCATATCCAGCCGCGCTTCGGCAGTCACGTTGTGCGTCTCATACAGGTTGGGGATCTCCACTGTCTTCCCCGTGATCACATTCCCTTCGACCTCGGCCGTGGGCGTCACGCCGCCCAGGTCATCCATCTCCAGCGTCAGGCGGATCACATCCGAATCCCCGGCGCGGATGGTGGGCGGGTATTCCAGACTCACCCGCCGCCTCTCCGGGATCGCCGGCATGGGCGCGGCCGCGGTGGATTGCGTCCCCTCCGATGGCCCTATTCCCGTTGGCTGGACCTCAGGCTCCGAGATGGAGGCCGTCGGTTGCGGCGCTGGCGCGATGGGCTCGCCGCTGGCAGCCCCGCTGCATGCCAGGCTGGCAGCGATCAGCGCCGCCCCGGCAAGAAAAAGAAAGCCGTGTCTCCTCTTCATCTTCATGCCAGGTTACCCGGAAGATAAATTCCCGGCACAAAGGAGGATGGCGTCGGCAGCGTCAGGTTGAGCGGCTCGATCGGCAGCACCTTCCTCTCATGCTGCACCGGCCAGAACCCCCATGCCAGCAGGGTCAGGGAAACCAGTAGAATGACCAGGGCGAGGAATTTCCGTTGTCTGCTCATGGTTCGGATATTATAACTGGCGCGTTGCCCCGCTGCATTAAACGCCAGGGCCCGCAGCTTTCAGGCTGCGGACCCTGTCTTTCCAAGCGTCAATCGGCGTTTCAGGCCGTCAAACAGGTTTCGTGGAGTTCTCCGGCTTGGAGATGCCCTGCAATGCCTCCCCGGAAATTTCCTCCGCGGAGTTGGTGGCAATATCGCCCAGCGAAATCACCCCGACCATCTTCCGGGAGTTCCGGTCCAGCACCACCAACCGGCGGATCTGCTGGTCATGCATGATCTTCGCCGCATCGCCCACTTCCTGGTCCTCAAAGCAATAAATGACCGGCCTCGAAGCGGCTTCGTGGCTGGCAACCGTTTTCGGGTTCTTGCCATCCGCCACCACGCGTGAGGAAATATCCCGGTCGCTCAGCACTCCGAGAAGTTTATCCCCGTCACAGATCGGCAGGAAACCGATATTGTGTTCGCGCATTTTTTTGGCGGCCGTCTCGATATTGTCATCCGGCTGGACCACGATCACATCGCGTGTCATAATCTCTGAAAGTTTCATTTAAATTTCTCCTTTCGTCTCTCTGCTCAATTTGTTCCTCAAGCCCGCGCGTGCCGGACCGGGAGTTGCACGGACCGCAGCAGGTTGCACCGTTGGCTTCCTACCGGCTGTTCGATTTCTTTGTTCGGCTGGCCTGGGCCTTCTTGATGTTCCTGCTTCGGGCTTTGCTCTGCGCCGCCGTCGGCTTCTTCCGTTCGGGGACATTGGGCCGGTCGCTGGCCTTGAACTGGTCGCCGCGCTGCTGCCTGGGCTCGGAACCCAGTTTCGCCAGCAGGTCCTTCGCGTCCTTCGTGTCCGCCACCAGCCGTCCGCCGCGCACGTGCGCATCGTCCTTGCTGATCAGCCATTTGACGGTCGCCCACGACCCGCTCTCGCGCTTCCCCGCCACCCGTTGGATATGGCCCTTGCCGCCCACATCCTGTGTCCGGAAGGTCTTGAACTCGCTCTTCGGCCTCACCTGCACGTGATAGTACTCGCCCTCGCCGGTGCTTCCCGGTTTCTGGCGCCCTCTGCCCTGCGGCTGGGAGCGCGCGTGCTCGCTGGAATGCATTTCCTTCCAGCGTTTCTGCGCCTTCTTGATGTTCTCGCGGGCGGCAGCCAGTTGTTTTTCAGTTGCCATTTGCTGCTCCTTTCCTTTTCAGGTTAAACATTAAAATTGCGCGCGGACATGCGCCTTAATGGATTTACATTGTGTACTGTATTACGATGGGGATAACCGGCCGTTATGCTTTACCTTTAAATAACAAGGGCGATCCGCGGATCGCCCTTGCATGGATTGCCTCTTTATAATTTGGCTTTGGCCCTCAGCTCCCTGCGCACCATCGCCGAGCGGAAGATGCGGTCGAAGAACCCGTCATATCCGTCCGCGTCATACAGGATCATGTAGTCCGCCGGGCCGTATTCCTCCGGCAGGTACAAAATGCCGCCGTTCGGGTTGATCTCCAGGATGAACAAATCCCCCGCCTCGTTCATGCGCACATCCAGCCGCCCGTACCCGCTCGCTCCCATCGCCAGGAACATCCTGCGGCCAATATCCTGCAATCGCTTCGCCAGCGCCTTGTCCTCCACCTCGCGGAACTCGAAGGCCAGCGAATAATCCCATTTCACGTCCGAATGCCAGAACTCCTCCCCCGGCGGGAAGATCAATTCCGTCGGCGGGTAGGCGAACGGATGGCTCAGGTCGTCCGGATTGTCCACCACGAACACGTTGAACTCCCGCCCGACAATGAACTCCTCCACCCGCGCGCCGCCGAACTCGGCGCATATCTTGTGCACCTGCTCGCGCAGTTGTTCGGGAGTCTCCACCCGTGAGGCTTTGGTCATGCCGATGCTGCTGTAACTGCGCGGGTGCTTGACCATCAACGGATAGCGCAGGTCCTTCACGGCCTCCTCGACCCCCTCTTCCCCGCTGATGTGGTGCCCGCGCGCAAACCCGATCCCATTCGCATCCGCCACCGCCTGCATTTCCTCCCGGCTCGGATCGTAGCAGTGGCTGTTCGACCCGGTGTAGGGCATGTTCAATTCTTCCATGGCCTGGATGACGTCCACCCCGGGATAATCCTCGTCGGCCGCGCCGTCGCACAAATTGAAATAAACATCGAAGCGGTTCTCTTTTGCCAGCGCTTCGATCTTTGGGAAGACCGGGCGGCGCAATGTAACCATCTCCCAGTCGAATTTTTTCAAGAACGCGGCCGGTGTAAATCCATAAGTTTCATCATCATAGAGAACACACACACGCATGCTTCACCTCCATACTTCCTTGAACATTATCATAAAAAAGTCCCCAGAACAATACTTTCGGGGATAGCTGCAATGGGTCTGGACTATCCGCTGAAATCGGTGCTAAACTCACCCTGTGCGAACTTCATAACCCGGAGAATTGATGCCTTCCTATCCTCCTGAACCCTTCCGTATCAAGGTCACTGAAGCCATCCGCCTGATCCCCTTCACAGAGCGCGAGGCGCGCTTGAAAGAGGCCGGTTATAACCTCTTCTCCGTCAAAGCCGAGGACATCTTCATTGACCTGCTGACCGACTCAGGCACCGGCGCGATGAGCCAGGAGCAGTGGGCCGCGCTCATGCGCGGCGACGAGTCCTATGCCGGCGCGCGTTCCTATCACCGCCTGAAGACCGCCGTGGAGGATATCTTCGGCTTCAAGTATTTCGTCCCCACCCACCAGGGCCGCGCCGCGGAGAATATCCTTGCCGCCTGCCTGGTCAAGCCCGGCCAGTACATCCCCTCCAACATGCACTTCGACACCACGGATGCCAACATCCGCGCGCGCGGCGGCCGCCCGACCAACCTCGTCATTGACGAAGCCTTCGACCCTGCGAACCGGCACCCCTTCAAGGGCAACATGGACATCGCCAGACTGCGCGCCTTCATCGAAAAGGTCGGCCCGTCCAATATTCCCTTTGGAATGATGACCATCACCAACAATGCCGGCGGCGGCCAGCCGGTTTCCCTGGAGAATCTTCGCTCTGTTTCCGCGCTGTATCACGAGTACGGCATCCCCTTCTTCATTGATTCTGCCCGCTACGCCGAAAACGCCTATTTCATCAAGCTGCGCGAGCCGGGCTGCGGGAACCGGCCGGTGATCGAGATCGCCCGTGAGATCTATTCCCTCGCCGACGGCATGACCATGTCGGCCAAGAAGGATGCCATCGTCAACATCGGCGGCCTGCTCTGCCTGAACGATGAAAAGCTGTTCGAGCAGGTCAAGAATGAGTTGATCCTGCGCGAGGGCTTTCCCACTTACGGCGGGCTGGCTGGCCGCGACCTGGACGCGATGGCCGTGGGTCTTTACGAAGGCCTGGACGAATCCTATCTGGCCTATCGCCTCGCCCAAACCGCTTACCTTGCTGCGCGCATCAATGACGCCGGCATCCCCACCATCCAGCCCGCCGGCGGCCATGCCGTTTACCTGGATGCGCATGCCGTCCTCCCGCACATCCCGCAGGGCGAGTTCCCCGGTCAGGCACTCGCCGTGGAGTTGTACCGCGAGGGCGCGATCCGCGGCGTGGAGATCGGTTCGGTCATGTTCGCCTACCCCGATCCTGATAGCGGAAAAATGATCTATCCCAAACTGGAACTCCTGCGCCTTGCCATTCCCCGCCGCACCTACACGCAAAGCCACATGGATTATGTCGCCGATATTCTCACTGGCATCAAAGAGCATGCCGGGGATATTCATGGTTATAAATTTACCTACGCGCCCGAATTACTAAGGCATTTCACGGCCCGCTTTGAACCGCTCTAATTCCGCTGACCTCCGCTGGCTTGACCCTCCATCCGTGGAGGTCCCTGCCTCCTTCGAATTCCCTCCGCCTGCACCCTCTCGCCGCGCAGGTCCTGATCCGCCGGGGTTTGACCGATCTCGACTCGGCCCGCGCCTTCCTAGACCCCTCATCCTCTTCCCCCGGTACGCTCCCCGGCATGGATCAAGCCGTCAGCCTGATCCGCGCCGCCCTCCAAAGGAACGAAAAGATCTGTGTCTGGGGCGACTTCGACGTGGACGGGCAGACCTCCACGGCCTTGCTCGTCCAGGCATTGCGCTGCCTGGGCGCGCAGGTTTCCTTTTATATCCCGGTCCGCGCCCGGGAGAGTCACGGCGTCCATATCCGCTCCCTCCAGCCGATCATCGACTCGGGTGTCAAACTGCTGGTCACCTGCGATACCGGCATCACCGCCCATGAAGCCGTGGATTACGCCCGCCTCGCCGGATTGCAAGTGGTCGTGACCGACCATCATGACCTCGGTCCCACCCTGCCCCGCGCCGATGCCATCCTCAATCCCAAGCTCCTGCCGCCCGATCACCCTCTTGCCAGCCTTGCCGGGGTTGGCGTTGCCTATCACCTCGCTATGGCCTTGCTCGATGGAGGCGACTTCGAGAAACCGGACCTGCTGGACCTCGCCGCCCTGGGCCTGGTTGCGGATGTGGCCCTCCTGCGCGGGGAGACCCGTTCCCTCGTCCAGCGCGGCCTCCGCTCCCTGCGCAGCACCCGCCGCCTCGGCTTGCAGCGCATTGCCGCGAACTCCCAGACCGAACTCGAAACGCTTACCGAGGAGACCATCGGCTTCACCTTCGGCCCCCGCTTGAACGCGCTGGGCCGTCTGGACGATGCCAACCCCGCCGTGGACCTCCTGCTCTCTGACGATCCCGAGCTGGTGCGGGTGATCGCCTCCCGCATCGAAGGCCTGAACGCTCAGCGCAGGCTGCTGACCAGCCAGGTAGTTCAGGCTGCCGAGGCGCAGCTTCGCCAGAACCCTTCTCTGCTCACCGAGCCTGTCCTGATCCTCTCTCAGGCGGATTGGCCCGGCGGCGTGATCGGCATCGCTGCCAGCCGCCTCGTCGAGCGCTACAACAAACCGGCCATTCTCCTCAGCGGGTCCGCGGACGGCATCCTGCGCGGCTCCGCCCGATCCGTGGAAGGCCTGCACATCACCCAGGCCATCGCCACCCAGTCCGCCCTCCTGAAGGGCTACGGCGGCCACCCGATGGCTGCCGGGCTCTCGCTGGAGGAAGCCGATTTCCCTGCCTTCCGCAAGGGGCTTGCGCGCGCCGTGGAATCGCAACTGGGAGCCTTCGCCTTTGAAGAGCCCACCCTCCAATTGGACGCCTGGCTGGGATTGGAGGACATGACCCTCGACCTCGCCGAGGCCATTGGAGCGTCTCGCCCCCTTCGGTGCGGGCAACCCGCCTGTCGTCTTTGCCGCACGCGATCTCACCTTGAAATCGGCCTCCCCGGTCGGCAGGACGAAGGATCATATCCGCCTGACCTTTACGGATGCAGGCGGCCATTCCCGTGACATCCTGGTCTGGAATGCGGACGAGGAAGACTTGCCCGAGACCGGCAGCCAGATGGATGTTGCTTTCTCCATGCGGCCTCAGGTCTATCGCGGGAAACGGCAGCTCTCCGCCAGCCTCATCGGCTTCCGTCTGGCGGAAGCGCAAAGACCGGTGGAGATCGCTGCCATCCCGGATCGAATGCATTGACCTGCGGGCAGCCGCTCAGCCCGTTGTGGAATTGCAAAAATTGAAACACGACCATCCAGATATCCAGATTTGGGCTGAAGGTTCTGAGAAGTCGCTTGGCAGGCGGCGCCACGAATTGCAGGAAGCTCGCCAGCTTGCCATCTATACCACGCCCTCCCTCCGCCGCCGTCCTGCACCAGGCGCTCAGCGCCGTCTCGCCGCAGGTTGTCTATCTCTTCTCTGTCAACGCCGGGGAGGAAAAAACGAAAGATTTCCTCCGCCAGCTTTCGGGTTTGTGCAAATACGCTCTCGCCCATCGCGGTGGGCACACCTCCGTCACGGAGCTTGCCGCCGCCTCCTCCCAGCGCGAGATCACCATCCTGCACGGGTTGGAATGGCTGCGCGCCGCCGGACATATTGACTTTGAAGGCGAGGAGGAACTTGTCCTCACCAACGGTTCCGGCACGCCCAACCCCGTCATTCAGGAGGAATTCTCCAAAACCCTTTCCACCCTCCTGAAGGAGACCCTTGCCTACCGGTCTTTTTTCGCCTCCGCCGCCGACCCCATGAGCCTGCTGGAACGCTGACCTCCGCATCGGCGGCCTTCCGTTCTACATTACAATACAACCATGAAACGCAAACTTCCTGAGCATGGCGTTTGTTTTGTCTGCGGCACCGAGAACCCGCACAGCATCGGCCTCACCTGGTGGATCGACGACGAAGGGGTGATGACCTCGGAATTCACCCTGAGTGCAGCCCAGCAGGGACCTCCCGGCCACGGCCACGGCGGCGCCTCCGCAGCCATCCTGGATGAAGCCATGGGCCTCGTCGTCTGGGCTGCCGGGGTGAAGGCTGCCGCGGTCAACATCGAGATCAATTACCGCCAGCCGCTGCCCCTTTACCAGCCGCTCACTCTCGAAGCTCGCATCACCGCCCGCGACGAGACAAAAACCTTTTCAGAGGGTGTGATCCGCCTCGCCGATGGTACTGTCGCGGTCAGCGGGCGCGGCATCTATGTGGCCGCACCGCAGTTGTTCGGGACCGTGGAACTGGAGAAGTCCGGGAGCAATTAGCCATTCACTCCGGCCGCGCGATCTCCCCGAAGCGCGCCTTCGTCAGCTCGGCCAGAGCCTTCACCGGCAGGTGAATATCCAGTCCCCGCTGCCCGCCTGAAACATAGATCCTCTCAAAATTCCGCGCCGACGCGTCGATGACCACCTGAAACCCTTTATGGATCAATGCCAGCGGGGAAATGCCTCCCGCTTGCAGGCCGGTCAGCCTTTCGGCCTCGCGCTCCGTCGGCAGGCTCATCTTCTTCTCGCCCAGGAACGCGGCCAGTAATTTCAGGTCCACCACCGCCGTCCCCGGCACCACCGCCAGGACCGGCTTTTTCCCCTTTCCCCCGGCCCCCTCCCGCAGCACCACGATCGTCTTATAAACCTCCCCCGCAGGCACGCCCATTCTTTCAGCCGCCTCGATCGCCCCCAGCTTTTCTGCCGGAAGCTCATGCGCCTCATAACTCACCCCGTGCGCATCCAAAAACCGGGTTACATTGTTCACCACAGGCATCCCAGCCTCCATTATCTTCTCTAAGGGCAGGGTTTACCCCTGCCCGGGGCTCTGCCCTGTCCTTGCGTAGTAAAATAAAGGGCTAATGAAAACCTCGACCGCCGCCGTTCCTCTTGAGAAGCTCCTGACTCAGCTCCCGGATTCCTACAACCTTGCCGACCGGGATCTGATCAAACGCGCCTATCGCGTGGCCGAGGAGGCTCATCGCGAGCAGAAACGCGCTTCCGGCGAGCCGTACATCAACCACTGCCTCGCGGTTGCCAGCATCCTCGCCGAGCTGAGGGTTCCTGCGGATGTGATCGCCGCCGGATTGCTTCACGACACGGTTGAGGATACTTATATCACCCTCCCGGATTTGAGGCAGGACTTTGGCGATTCGGTCGCCCTCCTTGTGGATGGCGTCACCAAGCTGACCAAATTGCCGCGCGTCACCCGCGGCGACCAGCACGCTGAAAGCAGCGACGGGGACGAGGATAGTCTTTATCCCGATGAGCCCGCCATGCTCGGCCGCCGCGCGGACATGGTCTCCGAGACCCTCCGCAAGACCTTCCTCGCCATGGGCGAGGATGTCCGCGTCGTGCTCATCAAGCTGGCCGACCGCCTGCACAACATGCGCACCCTCGGCTATATGCCCGAGTCCAAACGCCAGCGCATCGCGCAGGAAACCCTGGATATCTTTGCCCCGCTTGCCAACCGCCTGGGCATCTGGCAGATCAAGTGGGAATTGGAAGACCTTGCCTTCCGTTACGTCAATCCCGAAAAATACAAGGAGATCGCCGAGCAGCTTGCCCAGCGCCGGCCCGACCGGGAAGCCCAGATCGAGACCATCAAGGAAAGCCTGCTGGCGCTCCTCGCCCAGAACAGCATCAACGCCGAGATCAGCGGCCGCCCCAAGCACATCTATTCGATCTATAAGAAGATGAAGGAGAAGGGCAAGCCCTTCGATCTGGTACGGGACGTGCGCGCCGTCCGCCTCATCGTCCCCGATGTCCCCTCCTGTTACGCCGCCCTGGGTGTCATCCACACCCACTGGCGTCCCATCCCCGGCGAGTTCGATGACTACATCGCCGCGCCCAAGGATAACTTTTACCAGTCCCTGCACACCGCCGTCATTTACGAGGATGAAACGTCCTCTGGAAGTGCAGATCCGCACGACCGAGATGCATCAGAACGCCGAATACGGCATCGCCGCCCACTGGCGTTACAAGGAAGGCACCCGCCAATCGGACAAAAGGCTACGAGCAGCGCATCAACTGGCTGCGCAATATGATGGAATGGCGCAGCGATGTGAAGGACGCCCAGGAATTCGTGGATTCCATGCGCTCGGATGTCTTCCAGGACCGCGTCTACGTCTTCACCCCGCGCGGCGACATCATCGATCTTCCCGCCGGTTCCACGCCGATCGACTTTGCCTATCACGTCCATACCGACATCGGCCACCGTTGCCGCGGCGCGCGCATCAACGGAAAACTTGATCCCTCTTTATCAGGAGCTCGAACACCGGCGATCAGGTCGAGATCCTCACCGCCAAGCGCGGCGGCCCCAGCCGGGACTGGCTGAATCCCAACCTGGGTCTTGTCAAGACCCAGCGCGCCAAATCCAAGATCCGCCGTGGTTCAAGAAGCAGGAGGATGAGCAGAATCTTTCCCAGGGCCGCGATACCCTCGAACACGAGATGCAGCGTCTCGGCATCCAGGAATTGAACTTCGAAAAGATGGCCCGCCGTCTCGGCCACAAATCCCCCGAGGAGATGTTCATCTCTCTCGGCAACGGCGACCTCTCCGTCAACCGGGTGATCCGCGAGCTTTCCGAAGACAAGGAAAACCTCGATGTGCTTTCCGTGACCGGCCCGGCCACAGAAAGCACCTCCACCGATGCCGTCGAAGTCGTCGGGCTGAAAGGCCTGCTCTCCAGCATGGCCCGCTGCTGCAATCCCACGCCCGGCGACCAGATCGTCGGCTACATCACTCGCGGCCGCGGCGCCACCATCCACCGCCAGGATTGCCCCAACATCCTGCGCCTCAAGGACCGCGAGCGCCTGCTCCAGGTGGACTGGGGGCATGCGGTCCGCACCTTCCCCGTTCCCATCCAGATCAAAGCCTATGACCGCCAGGGGTTGATGGGCGATATCTCCAATCTCCTCGATGGCGAAGGCGTGAACATCGTGGACGTGGGTGTCAAGGTCAGCCGCAGTCTGGCGGACCTCAACCTGATCGTCGAGGTTCGCGACCTGGCGCAGCTCAGCCGCATCCTGACCCGCATCGAATCCCTCCCCAACGTGATGGAAGCCCAGCGCACCAATCCCGGTTGATTCCCCTCTCAATGGTATAATCTCGCCGCTTTCATATGAGCCTGCTCAGTGTTGCAGAGGCGCGCGAGCGCATCCTCAGCCGGCTTTCGCCGGTGAAGGTGGAATCCCTTCCGCTGGCCGCTTGCGCGGGCCGCGTTCTTGCCGCGGACATTACCGCAGCCTTCGACCTCCCCCTCTTTGACAATTCCTCCATGGACGGTTTCGCCGTCCGCGTTGCAGACCTTTCGCGGGCTGGTGCTCACGAACTGCGCGTCGTCGCCGACATCCCCGCCGGCTCCTCGGCGGACATTTCCCTCCACCCTGGCGAGGCCGCGCGCATCATGACCGGCGCGCCCCTCCCCTCCGGCGCGGATGCCGTTGTCCCGGTTGAGGATACCGACTTTCAAGTGCGCGATGCTGGCGCACCTCTTCCTCCCGCCGTGAAAATCCAGCGGGAGGTCCATCGCGGCGAAAACATCCGCCCGCGCGGCATGGACGTCACGGCAGGCGAGACTGTGCTCTCGGCCTCGCATGTCATTCGGCCCCAGGAGATGGGCCTGCTTGCAATGGTCGGTCAGGCCGAGGTCTCCGTCTATCGCAGGCCGCGAATCGCTCTCTTCTCCTCCGGGGATGAATTGCTGCCTGTGGAGCAGCCTCTCGAACCCGGCAAGATCCATGACTCCAATTCCTATATGCTCTCCGCGTTGATCGAACAGACCGGCGCCGAATTGATCGCTCTCGGCGTGGCCGCGGACCGCCGCGACGCAGTGACCGGCCTCCTGGAGCAGGCTGCCATGTCTCAAGCGGACCTGATCATCTCTTCGGCTGGGGTGAGTGTCGGAGCCTTCGACTTTGTCAAGGAAGTGGTGGATACCAATGGCAGCCTCGACTTCTGGCGCGTGAACATGCGCCCCGGCAAACCCCTCGCCTTTGGCGACTATCGTTCCATCCCTTTCATCGGCCTGCCGGGAAATCCCGTCTCGGCCTTTGTCGGCTTCGAGGTCTTTGCCCTTCCGGCCATCCGCCGCCTCTCCGGGCTGAAGGATTTCTCCAGCCCTCCATTTCCGTCAAGCTTGGCGAACCCATTGAATCGGATGGCCGCGAGAGCTACCTGCGCGCCGAAATTCGTTTTCATCCGCAAGGCCCGCTCGCATTTTTAACCGGTCATCAAGGCTCCGCCAACCTCCCTGCACTGGTTCGGGCAAATGCTTTACTTATTATCCCCGCTGGGGTAAAATCTGCGCCTGCTGGTTGGGAAGTGGAAGCTTGGATATTGTGAGGATGAATGACAAATTGGGTTAACCGGGCTCTGATCGGCCTGGCGGTCCTGGGTTTGCTGGTTTCCGTCTACATGACCATCTACAAACTGACCAATAACAACGCCATGTGCCTGGGCAGCGGGGATTGCGGCACCGTCAACGCCAGCCGCTATGCGGAGGTCAATGGCGTTCCCGTTGCGCTCATCGGTGTTGCCGGATATGCGGCCATCCTCGCGGTGATGTTCTTCGAGTTCGCGTGGGCGCGGCTTCCTCCGCGAGAATGGCACCTTGCTGGTCTTCGGGCTGGCGCTCACCGGCTTTCTCTTCACCCTCTGGCTCATCTACGTCGAAGTTGTGCTGATCAAGGCCATCTGCCCCTTCTGCCTGACATCCCAGGCTGCCATGACCTTGATCTTTATCCTTTCCATCATCCGGCTGGTACGTCAGTCATAAAACAGGAGGATTTATGCCACGCATCAAATGCCATTACGCAGATTGTGTTTTTCTGGATGAAGGCTATTGCAGTGCAGCCGCGGTGGAGATCGATCCCGACACTGGCTGCAACACCTATACCCCCTCCGAGGAAGCCGCGGCGGGCGAGACCTGGGATGAGGATGAGGAACTTGAGGAATGGGAGGAGGAAGAGGGGGACGAGGACGACGAAGGCTGGCTCGATGAAGACGAGGACGAATTCTAGCGATTTGGCTTTATATGCGAACTAAAAACCCGCCTCTTGCGAGGCGGGCTTTTTTTATTGGATCAGCGCATACAGCAGGATGCCGGTGGCCACAGCCAGGTTGAGCGAGCTCACCCGTCCGCGCATCGGCAGCGCCAGCGTCGCATCGCATGCCTCCATCTGCTGCGCCGAAAGACCCTTCTGCTCGCTGCCCATCACCAGCGCCCAGGGCGCTCGCGCCGCGAAACCTCGGTAGTCCTGCGCCGCGTGCGCCGAGGTGCCGATCACCTGCCTCCCCTCGCCGTGCGCCCAATCCAGGAATTGCTGGAAGGATGCCTGCACGATGGGTTTCCAAAAAAGACTCCCCATGCTCGCCCGCACGGCCGTCGGGTGAAAAATATCCAGGTTGGAATCCAGCAGCAGCAGCCCGCCAGCCCCAACCGCATCGATGGTCCGCAGGATGCTCCCCACATTGCCGGGGTCTTGCGGCGAGACCAGCGCTACTACAGGCATGGAAGTTGGCAGCGTATCCATACCCTGCTTCCTCTGTCGCACGATGGCAAGCAGCCCCTGAGGGTTGTCCTTCTCCGCCAGCGATTCCATCACCTGCGCCGAAACCGCCAGCACCTTCACCCCTCTCCCCGCCGCGCGCTCGATGAGTTCCTTCCCGAATTCGCTGGTCAGCAGCTCCGGCGCATGGAACAACGACTCCACCTCCCAGCCTGCCTCCAGCGCCTCTCCGGCATGGTGCAGTCCTTCCACAAGGAATAGCCCCGTTTCGGCGCGCTGTTTGCGCTGCCGCAGGGCCCGCGCCTGCTTGACCGCAGGATTCGAAAGGCTGGTGACAATTCCGCTAGGCGGCATTTGATTCGTTATTCCTTGCTAGGGAGCCGCGACCGTTAGTGTCGCCGACATTCCGGCCTGATAATGTCCCGGGATGCCGCACAGCACCTGGTATTCTCCCGCCTCTGCCGGCGCGGTAAAGGTCGCCTCCGAACTCTGCCCGCTGGGGATCTCGATCTTCCAGAACACGTTCGGCTCGTCCTCTTTGTCGAAACTATCGCCTACGTCCACCCCCGCCTTCATAATAATGAAGTCATGCGTGACCGCCCCATTATTCTTTCCCGAAAATTTGATCTCCTGCCCGGCATTCACCGTGAACGTCGTGGGGGTGAAATGAAAATCCGTCATGGTCACTTGGATCGAATTGGAGGCCGCTTTGCCTCCGCCTCCGCAGCCTGCCAGCAGGATTGCCAGCACAACGAAAACGATCGCAAGATGATATTTCTTCATGATTACAGTTCCTTTCATCGCGGAAATTAAAGTTTGTTCTCCCTCCCCGGGGAGACTGCCGGTAATTATAGTCCTCCTCCGCCTCCCAAATTCTTGCCTATCCTTGTACCTTGTTCTGCTGTAAACTTAATCAGCATTCCCTGCAGATCGCTTCCTCCCGCCACTCAGCCGCGTTCTTGCAGGAATAGAAACGGAGCATGGATGACCGCCCCTCTTAAACCGGAGATCGATATCAAGAGCCGCATCCTGCTTGGCCCCGGCCCGAGCATGACCCATCCCCGCGTGATCAGCGCACTGACCTTGCCGACCATCGGCCATCTCGACCCTCAACTCCTCTCCCTCTACGCCGAGGAACAGCAGCTCCTCCGCGACGCATTCCAGACCCGCAACGAATGGACCTTCGCCCTCTCGGGCACCGGCACTTCCGGCATGGAAGCCGCCCTGGTGAACCTGATCGAACCCGGCGATGAAGTGCTGGTCGCCGTCCACGGTTACTTCGGCGAGCGCCTTGCGGAGATCGCCGGGCGCGCAGGCGGCAGCGTGGACCGCATCACCCGGCCTCTGGGCGAGATCTTCACGGTCGAGGAGATCGAAGCGGCTCTCAGCCGGAAATCCTACAAGCTCTTTGCCATTGTGCATGCCGAAACCTCCACCGGCGCGGAGCAATTGCACATCCGGGAGATCGCCGATGCCGTACATAAACATGGCGCGCTGCTGCTCCTCGATACGGTCACCTCGCTGGGCGGGATTCCGCTCAAGGTGGACGACTGGGGCGTGGATGCCGCCTACTCTGCCAGCCAGAAGAACCTCGGCGTTCCTTCCGGCCTGGCCCCCATTACTCTGGGCCCTGCTGCGCAGGAAAAAGTCGAAAAGCGCAAATCGAAGGTTGCCTCCTTCTATCTGGACCTGCGCGCCTACGCTTCCTACTGGGGGCCGGATCACATTTATCACCACACGGCCTCCGCCACCCTGCATTACGCCCTCATCGAAGGCCTCCGTATTCTGATGGAAGAGGGCATGGACAACGCCTTCGCCCGCTTCCGCTCCAATTCGGAGATGCTCTGGACTGGCCTGGAGGAGCTGGGTGCCGCCCCGTTCATTCCGCTGGATTATCGGCTTCCGCCTCTCACCACCGCCAGGGTTCCCCATGGCGTCCATCCGCACAAGGTTCGCCTCAGCCTGCTGGAGGACTACAATATCGAGATCGCCGCGGGCTTCGGGGCGCTTAAGGATCAGGTCTGGCGCATTGGCCTGATGGGTTACTCCAGCCGCCGTGAGAATGTCATGCTGTTTCTGGGCGCGCTGCGGGAATTGCTGAAAAAACACGGTCCCTGAGCTCTTCCTCGCGCGCTTACAGTCGCTTCGCTGGTTCGATTTCTATTTAGAGGTATCCATGGCCACACTGACTACCCGGTCTTCAACCGACCGTTACTGGAAGTTCGCTCTCTGGCTTGCAGTCTTCACGATCCTCTATAACCTCATCGAGGGCCTGGTTTCGGTTGGCTTTGGCTACTCGGACGAGGCCCTTTCCCTCTTTGGTTTTGGGATCGATTCCTTCATCGAAGTGATCTCCGGCATCGGCATCCTTGCCATGGTGCTCCGCATCACCCGTTCCCCGGATGCCGGGCGGACGCGCTTCGAACGCACCGCCCTTCGCGTGACCGGCATCTCCTTCTATCTCCTCGCCGCTGGGCCTCGCCGTCACTGCCATCTACAACCTCGTCACCGGTCACAGGCCGGTGACGGCATTGCCCGGGCTGGTGATCTCTCTGATCTCCATTGCGGCTATGTGGCTGCTGGTCTCGGCCAAGCGCAGGGTCGGCCGCGCCCTCGATTCCGCTCCCATTCTCGCCGACGCCAATTGCACTCTCGTCTGCATCTATATGTCGCTGGTCCTTCTGGCTGCCAGCCTGATCTACCAGTTCACCGGGTTCGGCTTTGTCGACAGTCTCGGCGCGCTGGGCCTCATCTATTTCTCGGTCAATGAAGGCCGGGAATCGTTTGAAAAAGCCGGGAATCTGGGCGATGATTCTGATGATTAGGCTGGTCCTTCTGCCTTGACTTTAGGAGGTATCCAATGAATTGCGGTCAATGCCAGGGTCTCGAGGAGATCTTCAGCGAGGATAGAGTTAAGGATGAGCTCGACCACCTACCGCCGCCGCGGCCCGTCCAAGACGACCCGAATGTTGGTGGATGCTCTCAGCCGCATGGGATTGGAGGGCTCGACCCTCCTCGACATCGGCGGAGGCGTGGGCGCCATCGAGCACAGCCTTCTGGCCGCCGGGGTGAGCACCGCCACAGATGTGGACGCCTCCGCCGCCTACCTCTCCGCCGCCCGCGCCGAAGCCGAACGCCGGGGACTCTCCGACCGCGTCCGCTATGAGCACGGCAACTTTGTCGCCCTTGCCGGAGAACTCCCCCCTGCCGATGTGGTCACGCTGGACCGCGTCATCTGCTGCTATGACGATATGCAGAAACTGGTCAGCCTGTCCTCCGCTCTGGCTGGCAGATATTATGGCGTGGTCTATCCGCGCGATACCTGGTGGACACGGCTGGGCGTAAGGATCGGCAATTTCCTTCTGCGCCTGCAGCGCAGCAACTTCCGCAGTTACGTCCATCCCACCTCTGCCGTCGAGGCCCTCATCCATGCCAACGGCCTGACCCGCCGCTTCCATCGTCAGACTTTGCGTCTGGCAGGTGGCCGTCTTCGCCCGCTAGGAGCAGCGCTTGCCGTTGCCTACTTGCCCGCACCCATGATATAATTTTGCCGTTCACTTTTGGAGCATTACCGATGACGAGCAGCCTGTAAACCCCGCGACTTCAGGGCACCATCCGCTGAGATCTTTCATCCCGGCCGAGGGCTTGCCCTCGGTTTTCGTTTTTAATTCACCCGGATTACAGGACTCTTATGCTTACCGCTCATCACCTCAACAAATCCTACGGCGTCCAGCCCATCCTTCAAGACATCAGTTTCTCGATCAGCCAGGGGGAGCGCATCGGCCTCATCGGCCCCAATGGCTGCGGCAAGACCACCCTCCTGCGCATCCTGGCAGGTCTGCGACCGCCCCGATTCCGGCACGGTGCTCGCCACCCACCCCGATCTGCGCATCGGCTATCTTCCGCAGGGGATGGAAGTGACCCTCGCGGGACCCTCGGGGATGTCCTCCATGTTGACCGGTTCCTCGCCGCAGGAATTGGAAACCGAACTCGCCCACCTGGCTCGTCGAGCTCTCCTCGCATCCCGAGGATCCGGTCATCCAGGTCCGCTATGATGCGGTCCTCCGCAGGCTTGTCCGAGGAGGATCCTCAGCCTCGCGGCGTCCTGGAATCCCTCGGCCTTGGAGACCTTCCTCCGGAAACGCCGGTCGCTCACCTGAGCGGCGGGCAAAAGACCCGCCTGCTGCTCGCCCGCGTTCTCCTCCAGGAACCGCATCTCCTCCTGCTCGACGAACCGACCAACCACCTCGATATCGCCATGCTCGAGTGGCTGGAAGGCTGGATCAACGGATTCTCCGGGGCCGTGCTCATCGTCTCGCACGACCGGGCATTCCTGGATAATACGGTTACTTCCATCCTCGAGCTCGATCCTCAGACGCGCACCACCCGGGCCTACCCCGGTAACTTTTCCGACTACACCGCGCAGAAGATCGCCGAGCGCGAGAAACAAGCCCAGGATTACCAGGACCAGCAGGATGAGTTGTTCCAGCTTCGCGCCGCGGCCGCCCATATCCGCGGCCTCACCAAAATGAAGGTCGGCGGCAAAGCCGATGGCGGCGACAAGTTCGCCAAAGGCTTCTTCGGCAACCGCGCCACCAAGAACACGGCTGGCCGCGCCAAACATATCGAGGCTCGCATCCAGCGCATCCTGTCTGAGGAAAAATTGGAAAAGCCGCGCCAGTCCTGGCAGATGAAACTCGATTTCGGCGAGCCGGATCATTATTCAAAGAACGTGCTGGTGACCGAAGGTTTGGCGGTGGGCTATCCGCCCGGTCCGCCTCTGCTCTCCGGCCTGGACCTCAATATCCGCCACGGGGACCGCATCGCGCTGGTCGGCGACAACGGGACCGGCAAGACCACCCTCATCCGCACCATCACCGGCCGGTTGGAGCCGCTTGCCGGGAATCTCCGCCTGGGTCCCTCGGTCCGCATCGGCTTCATGGCGCAGGAGCAGGAATTGCTCGATCCCGCCCTGAGCGCCCTGGGCAGCATCCAGAAGGTCGCCCCGTTCAACGAAACCGAGGCGCGTCATTTCCTCCACTTCTTCCTCTTCTCGGGCGATGAGCCGCTCCGCCCTGCCGCGGATCTTTCCTTCGGGGAGCGCGCCCGCCTGCAGCTTGCCCTGCTCGTCGCCCAGGGTTCCACCTTCCTCATCCTGGATGAACCCCTCAATCATCTGGACATCCCCTCGCGCGCCCGCTTTGAGCTGGCCCTTTCCCGTTTCAAAGGCGCGGTTCTCGTGGTTGTCCATGACCGCTATTTCATCGAACAGTTTGCCTCCTCGGTTTGGACCATCAAGGAAGGCACGCTTGCAAAATGGTGAAACTCTGCGCCAAAACGCCTCCGCCCTGAATCGCCTGGTCTGCGGGACGCGAATATTTCCTTTTTCCTGGCCGCGCCGGACGTATAATAACGGCATGAAATCTCTCCGCAGGCTGCCTGTGCTCCTGGCCCTGATTCTGTGCGCCTGCCAGCCCGCCTCCCCTGCCCTCATCACCGTTCTGGACGGGCAAAATATCTCACTCCTTCCAGCCACTACACGCATCCCCGCAGATTTGTTCATTCGCGCGGGCTTGATCCTCGGTCCGCAGGATCAGGCCCTCTTCAACGGCCTCCCGGTTCCGCTGGACCAGCCTCTCCCCGAATCTTCCTCGGCCATTCTCCAACTGCGCCGCGCCCTCACGCTGACCGTCATGGACCCGATGGCCCCCGCGTCCTCCAAACCACAGCCGGGACCATCGGCGAGGCGCTCCACGAGGCGGGCTACACCCTCTACGCCAGCGACCGCATCGATCCGCCCCCTGAAACCCCGCTGACCGCCTCCCTCTCGGTAACCTATTCTCCATCCCGGCCTGTGACCGTCCAAACGGCCTCGGGTTCGGTCCAGTTCCGCTCCTCCGCGCCCTCGGTCGGGCAGGCACTCGCCGCGGCCGGGCTTCCGCTCGCCGGTCTGGATTACACCCTCCCCGCCGAAACTGATCCTCTCCCTGCCGATGGCTTGATCCGCCTCGTGCATGTCAGCGAATCCCTGGTGCTCGCCCAGAAGCCCATCGCCTTTGAAAACGAATTTCTTGCCTCCTCCGAAGTCCCCCTCGACCAGCAGCAGGTTCTCAATCCCGGCCAGACCGGCTTGAGCGTCAGCCGGATTCGCATCCGTTACGAGGACGGTCAGGAGATCTCCCGCCAGACCGAGTCCGAAACCCTCGTCCGCCCGCCGCAAAACCGTGTCGTCGGCTACGGCACCAAAGTGGAGGTCAAGACCGCCAGCGTGGATGGCGTGAACATCGAGTACTGGCGCTCCGTTCAGATGTTCGCCACCGCCTATTCCCCCTGCCGCTCCTCCCCCGACCGCTGCTACTCCAGCACCGCCAGCGGCAAGCCTGTGAAAAAAGGCGTGGTCGCCTTCCGCACCGACCTCTACGCCGGCATGCGCGGGCAGCCGCTCTACATCCCCGGTTATGGCCGCGCCACGGTGGAGGATTCCTGCGGCGGCTGCGTCGGCAAGCCCTGGATCGACCTGGGTTACAGCGATAGTGATTACCAGCAGTGGGGCAGCTGGGTGACCGTCTACTTCCTCACGCCGGTTCCCTCCAATATCATCTATGTGCTGGAATAAATGAGCGGGACACAAAAAGCCATCCTCAGCCTTCTCCTGTTTTCTGCCTGCTGCCTGTTCGTCATCGTGACCGGTCTGGGATTGAATGTCTATCAGGACTGGGCCAGCCAGCCTCTCGGCCCGGCGCTGTCGGGTGACACGCAGCTCACCCCCTACTCCCTGCCTCCCACCTGGACCGCCTCCCCCTCCGCCTTGCAGGCGGGCCTCGCCCAGACCCCGCAGGTGACGCGTGACCCGAACTCCATTCTGGTGGAGACGCCTCTTCCGGCTTTCGGGTTGTCCACCTCGCCGCCGCCTCCGGTGCGCGTCTTCTGCGGTGCGCCTCCCGTCACGGACCTGCTTGTCGTCGGCGCGGACGCGCGCAGCAGCAGCTATACCTACGGCCTCGGGGATGTGATCCGCCTGGTGCGCATCGATTCACTGACTCCCCGCATCACAGTTCTCGAATTTCCCCGCGACCTCTGGGTCGAGATCCCCGATATCGCCGATAACCTGCACGGGCAGGACCACGAGAAGCTCAACCAGGCCTATCTCTATGGCAACCGCGGCTTCGGCTACACCGATGATCCCGCGCAAGGCCCCGGCTTGATGGCCCGCACCCTTGCCCTCAACTTCGGCGTCACCATCGACCATTATGTCGCGGTGAACATGCGCACCTTCGTCAAGGTCGTTAACGCCGTGGATGGTATCGATGTCTATCTCCCCAATGGCATGGACGGGCGCACCGCGGAAGACCAGAGCAAGCGCCTGGTCTTTCCTCCCGGGCACAACCATCTGAACGGCGACGAGGCCCTGACGCTCGCCCGCATCCGCAACGATGGCGTCTTTGCCCGCGCCGACAATCAGGACATTGTCCTCTGCGCCCTGCGCGAAAAGATCACCCGTCCTCAGGTCGTGACCCAGGTCCCCCAGTTGATCGCCTCCTTCCAGCACAGCATCCAGACCGACCTCTCCCCCGATCTGATCAGCCAGCTTGCCTGCCTCGGCCCGCAGATCGATCCCGCCAACATCGTCTTCGCCAGCTTCCCGCAGGACCTCTTCAAAGGGACGCGCATCTACGACCCGGTCTTCAAAAAGAACGTCTTCATCTGGGATGTGGATTTCAATATCCTTCGGGATTACGTCGCCCGCTTTCAGGCCGGCACCTGGCCCCCCGCAGGTTTGCCTTCCGCGCCGCAGGAAGATTCGCCCATCATCTGCCAATGACCTCCTCGAAACTGCCACCCCTCGACATCCCCGCCCTCCTGCGCCGCCACGGACTGCGCCCCGATAAGAAACTCGGGCAGAATTTCCTCGAAGACTCGGCCGCCCTCGAATCGATTGTTTCCGTTTCCGGCATCCAGCCGGATGACACCGTTCTGGAGGTCGGCCCCGGCCTCGGCAGCCTGACCCGCCTTTTGGCCTCTTCCTGCGAGCGCGTAATCGCCGTGGAATTGGACTCCGACCTCATCCCACCGCTTAAGTCCGTACTGGCCCCTTTCAACAATGTGCAGGTCATTCAGGGCGATATCCTCAAACTCCCCCTCTCTGCGCTCATCTCAAAGCCTGGTTATCTCGTCGTCGCCAACATCCCCTACTACATCACCTCCGCCATCATCCGCCGCCTGCTGGAGAGCGAGGTCCGCCCGCGCCGCATCGTCCTGACCATCCAGAAGGAGGTTGCCGAGCGCATCTGCGCCGCGCCCGGCGATCTGAGCCTCCTTGCGCTCAGCGTGCAGGTCTATGGCCAGCCGGAGATCAAGGCAGTCATCCCCGCCGCCGCATTTCGCCCCGCCCCCCAGGTGGATTCAGCTGTCCTGTCCGTGGATATCTACCCCGAGCCGCGCATCCCCCGCGCGATGCTCCCGGCCTTTTTCTTCCTCATCAAAGCCGGCTTCGCGCAGAAACGTAAGACCCTGCGCAACTCCCTCTCGGCGGGATTGCACCTCTCCAAATCGGACGCCGAGGCCCTTCTCCGCAGCGTGGAGATCGACCCCATGCGCCGCGCCGAAACCCTGACCCTCGACGAATGGCGGCGCCTTGCCGCGGTCACTGCCCCGCTCATTGAAGTAATTTCAGTTCCCTGCTTGCGAGACCCGCCGCGCTTTTTCCCCCAGTTTCCTCAGGTCCCGGTAATTCCACAACACCTGCCAGATGCGTCCTGCCGCTTCCATCTGGATCCTCAGCGACATCTTCGACTTCCCCCAGCGCCGGTCCGCGAAATAAATCGGTGCTTCGCCGATCCTGTATTTCAGGCAGTGCGCCAGGTAGATCATCTCCACCAGGAAGATATAGCCATTGGCCTGGATCCGCTCCAGCGGCATCCCCTCCAGCGTCTCCCTCCGCCACATGCGGTATCCCGTGGTCACATCCCGCAGCGGCATCCCCAGGATCGTCCGCGCATAGAAATTCCCGAACGCCGAGAGCGCCTTCCGCCATGCCGGCCAGTCATGGTCCACCGAGCCGCCGCGCACATAACGCGAGCCCAGCACCACATCGCTCGTCTCCAGCAGCCTGAGCATCTCCGTCAGCGCGGCAGGGTCATGCGAGAAATCCGCATCCATCTGCACCACCGCGCCCGCCTCCCCGCTCAGCGCCATGCGGAATCCTTCAATGTAGGCCGAGCGCAGCCCCATCTTCCCCGCCCGGTGCAGCACACGCACGCGCCCGTCCGATTGAGCCAGCTCGTCCGCGATCCTGCCCGTGCCGTCCGGGCTGTTGTCGTCCACCACCAGCACGTGCAGGTCAAGCGGAAGCGAAAATAAAGCGGAGACCAGTTTGGGCAGGTTCTCCGCTTCGTTATAGGTTGGAGTGACAATGACGATCTTCAAGGATTCTCTATCGTTTCAGACGCAGGAGCTCCGCCTTGATCTCCTCCGGTCCGAGCATTTGTCCCGGCGCTTGCTGGATTTCGGCGATCTTGATCGCAAGCCGGTCCGTTCGTTTGGCCGCCTGCTCCCGGTCTTTGAGGGGATAAAAATAGTCCAGCGATTGTTCCAGCCGTGAGCGCAGCTTTTCCACCAGAGTCGACACGCTGCCCGCCGGTGTGATCAGCAGGAAATCCGCTGGTTCGAGATGCCCCAGAAAACTATCCGGGCTGCCCACCTCGCGCAGCGTATTGACGATCATCACGCTGATCGCCCGCAGCACGTCATCCGAGGCCACAAATCCATACGCCTCGCGGAAGGCATCCATGTTCACCAGCGACACCAGCAGCGCCCCGAACCCGCCCCGGCTCATATACTCCGCCAGCCGTTCATCCACCAGCGCGCCTTCCGGCAGCCCGCTGACCGGGTTGGTCAGCGACCCCTGGCTCATGCGCTTCAGCGCGTTGCGCACGCGCAGGCGCAGTTCCTGCACATCGAACGGCTTGGTGATGTAATCGTCCGCGCCCAGTTCCAGCCCCTTCAGCCGGTCGGCCCGCTCGCGCTTCTCGGTCAGGAAGATGATCGGGATATCCTGGGTGCGCCGCTCTGTGCGCAGCCGCCGCGCCACTTCGAACCCATCGATATCCGGCAGCCGGATATCCAGGATCACCAGATCCGGGTGGACCGTCAACGCCGAGCGCACCCCGTCTTCCCCCCAGTTAACGGTAAATACCTCATAGCCCTGAACGCGGAAATACGCGTTCAGCATTTCGGCTATATCGAGGTCGTCTTCAACAATAAGGATTTTGGGTTTGTTCTCGACCACGGACCGGGCCTAGGTAAGAGGTTCTTTTTGGATCACGAATTCGCAGACCGGGTCGCCCATCGCAACGCATTTCGATTCGTTCACGCGGAACTCGTTGCCGCCCGAAACCCACTTGAGGGCTTCCTGCAGCAGGCCCGTCGCGATGAAGCACACCGGCTTGTCCGACCCCGAGCGTCCCCAGCATACCGGGCACTTGTGGATCGTCCAGATGAACTCGTTATCCTTCTCTTCCACGGTGGTATGCTGGTCGGTGAGCTGCGTGAAGATCTTTGCGAACGCCGGCAGCCCGATGCGCAGCTTGGATTGCAGCGGCAGCACCACGAACGCCAGGTCTGCCACTCCAGCCAGCGCGCCGAAGTTCTTCAGCGCGTCGGAGAAGGTTGCCCGCCCGGCGCGCAGCGCCAGCCCGCGCCCGCCTCGCGGCCCGTACATCTCCTCCAGCGCCACGCCGATGGCGGAGAGTTCTGCAAAGTCGAATCCCTTGTCCAGGTTATCCGGCGGGTAATTTTCAATGTAATTGTTCAACCCTGCCAGGTTCAGGATGGCATTCAACCCATTCTTCCCCATCACTTCTTCCAGGGATTTTATCGTGATCAAGCCAAATTTATTGTTATAGTACAAACCGCTTTTTTGAACGGGGCTCATTGGGACTCCACTATATCAATTTCGTCAGGTCTTCAGTGGCGCGGCGCATGTCCAGGAAGATCAGGCCCAGTTTGGCCTGCTCGCGCGCCAGCGCGGTCAGCACGGCTTCTTCTCCCACGGACATCAGGACAACATAGCCCTTTTCCCCCTTGATATAGACCTGCTCCAGCGAGCCTCGGCCCAGCTCGTTGGCGATCCGCTCTCCCAGCGAGAGCATGGCTGCCGACATGGCTGACACACGATCCTCTTCCACGCCTTGAGGCAGCGCGGAGGCGATCGTCAGACCATCCACGCTGACGATTGCGGATGCCTCAATATCCGGCGAAGAGGCCTGCAGCTCGCGCAGGCGATCCACCATTTGTTGTGTTCGCGATTTTGACAAACCTGCCCTCCAAACGGACCGTTTTCCCGCACCGTCAGGGCGGATGTAAACCTTAAGAAGACTGCTGTAAATTTAGCACAGGGGTACGGTTGTGTCAAGCAAGCGCCTTTGCAAATTGGAAAAGCACCTTTCCAGGCCTTTTCGGGCTTTTAACGCCCCTCTCTGGCGCCCATGCTATAATCCCCGGACGATTTGAGGATTTTGAATGCGAAAAATATTGTTGATTCTGGTTCTATTCTCCCTTGTACTTGCTCTCCATCCATCCCGAGCCTTCGCTCAGGATGCCCTCCCCCCTGAGCCGGACAGCGGCGCGGTCGTCTGTCCTCCCGGCGTTTATCTTAACCCGCCGGACGAATGTCTGGCCCTGGGCCCTTCCGCTTACCTGACCGACCTGGCCCGCAAGGGTCTTTCGTTCCCTCTCAAGCCGCTTCCCGCCGCCCATCCCGACCCCGCCCTGGCACAGCTCCCCTACAGCTATTTCCATCTGGATGGCAAGGCCACCGTTCCCGTCTACAGCGCCCCCGGTGACACCGGCTCTGGAGGCCAGTCCTTCCCTCCCGGCTTCAACTATATCTCCTACGTGGACCGCGCCGACACCGCCACCGGTATCTATTACCTCCTTCAGAACGGCGGCTGGATCCCCGGCAAGGGTGCCCGCGTCGGCGAGATTTCCGCCTTCCAGGGCCTGGCCTTCACCGCCACCCCGCGCAATTCCTTTGGCTGGGCCTTCGAGCAGCTGCCGGTGAAAGCCGCTCCCGGTTATGGCTCTCCCGATACCGGAGCCATCATCTACCCCTTCCAGGTCGTCCAGATCTTCGATACCCAGAACGTGGATGGCGCGGACTGGAACATGATCGGCCCCGACCAGTGGCTGGAGGCGCGCAAGGTGGCTCAGGTGGTCATCAACACGGCCGCCCCCGAAGGCGTGACCACCGGCCGCTGGATCGACGTGAACCTCGCCGAGCAGTCGCTGGCGGTCTACGACCAGAACCGCCTCGTCTATGCCACCGTCATCGCCACCGGGTTGGAACCCTTCTGGACCCGCCCCGGCACCTTCCAGATCTTCAAGAAGTTGGAAGCCGAGACGATGCGCAACAACGATCCCTCGGATTTCTACTATCTGGAAAACGTGCCGTGGACCATGTACTTCGACGGCGCGCGCGCCCTGCATGGCGCCTACTGGCGCACACGCTTTGGCTATCCTCAGTCGCATGGCTGTGTCAACCTGTCCGTCGGCGATGCGCACTGGCTGTTCAATTGGGCCGTGGAAGGCGACTGGGTCTATGTCCATGATCCCTCCGGCCTCACTCCCACCGATCCCGCGCTGTATCCCGCATACGCGTATTGACACCCTCATGGGTGTATGATAAACTCCTGCCCGCTCAAGAAATAACTGGTCCCGTGGTGTAGTGGCTTAACATGCGGCCCTGTCAAGGCCGAGATCGCGGGTTCGAATCCCGTCGGGGCCGCCAGGTATCGTTTACGAAAAAACCGGCGTTCAATGAACGATCATTGAACGCCGGTTTTTTTATGATCGGATCGTGGAGCCTCCCGGATTACGGGCCGATGTAGGTCTGCCGCCGCGACTCAAAGGCATCGAAGTAATACGTGCCTCGCGTGCCGCTGTCGATGCCGGTCACCGCGCCCAGCCGGACGCGATCGATCCGCCGCGTGTCATTCGCCACGCCGGTCAGATCAGCCTTTTGCACGCCATCGACCCACAGCGTCAGCCCGCCGTTGGTCGCGTCTGAACGCCAATACGTCTCGATATAATGCGGGGCGTCGCTGATTGTGAACCAGCTGGTGTTGACCCAGGTGCCGGAATTATTCAGCAGATTGCCTCGAATTTGATACGCGCCCTTGGAAGAGCGGAATGTGAGCCGCAATACCGCCGTGGATGTACCGGAATAGCCGATGAAAATGAAATGTGTATCGCCGCTGACCATTGAGATCGAGTTGGGATCGAAGTAGAAACGCGAGCGATAGACCGGCTCGGCATTGGGCGTGTCATCGGTGACATACATGGAAGTGTTGTCGTTGATCAGGGCATTCAGGCCAAAGCCGCCCACCAGGGCAGCCCCCGCGCTGGCGCTCAGGTCACCGGAGCCGTTGCTGTTGGAGGTCCACGCCGAGAGGTCGCCGGATTCAAAACCATCACTGAAGATCGGATCGGCGCCGTCAGGCGTCGGTGTGGGTGTCGGTGTACTGCTCGGTGTAGGCGTCAGCGTGGGCGTCGGTGTATTGCTCGGTGTAGGCGTAGGCGTTGGGTTGCCTCCGCCCACGCTCACACACGGAGCGCTCCCCGAATCGGTGAACGTCTGGCCCGCGACGGGAACGAACTCCCAGTCATAGCTGGTCGCGTGCAATGTCATCTTCAGCACACCCCAGGTCGTTTTGTTGCGCACCTCACTGTTCGGGGCTACGTTGTTCACCCCGCCAAGACCCTCGCCGCCCGTGCCGACGATGATCTCCCGGATGCCGCGGCCCGGATCCGCCGCCCCATTGGGATCCTGCAAGGCAAAGCGCTCATAGTTATGCCGGTGGCCGTTCAGAACGACATCCGCTCCCGCAGCATACAGCATCGTCCAGAGGGGCTTCACGGCGTTATTCGTCCCCGCCGAACTGAACAGGGGATGGTGCCAGTAGGCCAGCGTGCAGGCAATTGGATGCGCTGCCAGGTCCGCCTGAAGCCATGTTCCCTGTGGACTGGTCGGAGTGCAGCCGCCAACCTGCGAGCAATTGCTGTTGAGCACGATGATATGCCATTCCCCCAGGTCATAGGAATAGTAACCCTTGCACTTGCTGGTGCAGTTGGAATCCAGCGGCGAGGCTGCCGACGCCGAAGTAGGTGTAATAGCCGACTGCTCCCCCGCTGAGATCATATTCGTGATTGCCAGCGGCGGGATAGGTGCGTGTAAATTGCCGGCCCCAGTTCGGGTTGTAACAATTGTTGAACTCGGTCAACGAACCATTGGGATAAACGTTATCGCCCAGCGTGATCACTGTGCCGGCGATGCCATCCAGCAAATTCGCGGTGTCTTCGTCGTGCGTCTGGCTGCAGCTGGCGATATCCCCCGCGCCCACAATCACCGGATCGCCAGCCAGGGTCTGCGCCGGTTGGTTCGCCAGCGGAGCCACTGGCGCAGAGGCGCTGGGCTGGGTGGTTACTTGCGGTTCGACCACGGATAATTCGATGATGTTGCCCGGCCGCTGCAATGGGTCGCCTTGATGGCTGTCGGCAATGTACAGGCTCTGAGCGGTCGGATCGGATGTGTCGCTCGCGGGTGCGAAGACCATGCCCTGGGGATCGATCAGATCGAAATCGCCGGAGTCGAACAGGTTTCGCACGACCACCACCTGCCCCCCTTCGGTCAATTCGTACAGCGTCTGCTTCACTGTATCGAGTACATACAAATGCCCATTCACTGGATTGAACGCCAGCCCCCGCGCGTTCGTCAGCCCTATCCCTTTCAGGTCGATCCGGGACACCCGCCCCGCTCTCAGCGCCGCTCCGATATCCAGGCTGCCGTCCGCCGCCGGTTCGATGCGCACGATGCGCTGCCCGCTGCTGTCCAGCACGTACAACCGCCCGCTCGCCGGATCCACCGTCAGCCCGCGCGGGTTTTGCAATCCCAGCCCGCGGGCATCGTAGCGCCGCAGCCTCTTCAGATCAGGCGCACCGTTCGGCTCCTGCCTTGATCTCGACCAGCTGCCTGGCTTGCCGGGTCAAATGCCAGCAAACGATTGCCTTTGCTGTCGAATGTCAGGTCCAGCGGGTCCTTCAGCGCGGTCCCCAGGTCCAGCATGCCGGCCGGGTCCCCGACCGAGGACAGCATCACGAATTCGCGAGCTATTGGCCTGCACCACGGCGAAAGCATTGGCTTGAGGCAGGTAGGTGAGCCCGGTCGGGCGTTCCACGCCCAGCGGCTGGGTTTCGATCGTGCGCATGTACTGCCAGTACCCGGGCTGATCTTGCGCCATCGCCACCGAACCCGTGGATGTGGCCAGGATGGAGATGATTCCCACCAGCGCCACCGAAATGGTCAGAAGTCTCTTACGCCCTTTTGTAATTGACACGCCAGCCTCCTTTAAAATACATCTCTAAAATAGACGAATAACCATTGCTCGTATTCCGCCTCGCGTCGCTATCTGCTTTGCTCTGATCGGTCAATGGAACAGGAATGATCCATAAAGTCCGCCCGTTTTGATTTTCTGCTGATAATATTTTCACCACTATTATGGTAATGTTTATCCGAAAAGTCAATTTTGAGAATTTTATCACTACAATTCAAACCCTGAGACAAAATCCTGACGTTATAACCAAACCTTAAGGATTCCTACGGCGTTACGGGGCTATCATCTTGCCCGCTCGCCCCCGTGAAAAACCTCATTATTTTCGCAGCTTCCTCCGCTTCCGGTCCCTCGATCCGGCTCCTCGCCACATTGATCACGAACGGCACCGCCTCGAACTCTTTAACTCCCTCGCTCATCCAGCGTGACCACTGCCATCGCGGATTCCCGTGTGCTTGCCAACCCGTATTGATCGAATAGCGCATTTCCCAGGCTGTACAGCACCAGCGTCCGGCCGATCCATTTCGCCGGTTGCAGCACATGCGGGTGATGCCCCCAGATCAGGTCCGCCCCCGCCTCCGCCAGTTCCCCGGCAATGGCCTCCTGCTGTTCTGATTCCCCGGATTGATACTCCGACCCCCAGTGCATCGCCACCACGACCACCGCACCCGTCCCCTTGGCCTTCCTTACCGCCTCCACCGCTGCGCGGGGATCCCATTCCCGCGTGGCATCGAACGCCAGGAACGCCAGCCGTATCCCATTGACCTCCCGGTAAACTGGCTCCACGCTCACACCGATAGCCCCCAGCCCCGCCGCCTCCAGCGTGGATAACGTCTCCTGTTCCCCCGCCGCGCCGCAGTCCATCCTGTGGTTGTTCGCCACAGAGAGCAGGTCCAGCCCGGCCTCCGCCAGGTATTTGACGTTCTCCGGCGCAGCGCACAGGATATACGGCTGTCCCGTTCGCCGCCGGCGCGTGCGTCAGCGGCGATTCCAGGTTTGCCAGCGCCAGGTCGGCCTCGGCGAAGCGCGGCTCGAGATAGGCGAAACTCTCAGAGGATGGCTTTACACCCCTGCCTAACATCACATCCCCCAGCAGCGCCAGGCGCGACAGCCGGGGGATGGGCAGGTTGGCAGGCGCACAGGGCGAGCAGCAGCGCGCCCTGTGCGAAAATTCTTAACCTTCCTGGCGAGCCTCATGGAGCGATGAACAGGCTGGTCCAATCCGGAGCCGCGAGGCGCGCTGCCCGCCGCCACCATCTCCTGCCACTGCTCGTCGGTCAGGCGCGACCCGACCGGCACCGGGAACTCGTAATAACTGTAGACCGCGCCGAGTTCCGATTCGTGCGGGCTGCCCGGGCAGTACCACGTAGATCACTGTGGGCTGTCCGATGGCTTCCTCCAGCGCCACCACCTCGCCGTTCTGGTTCAGGCCCGTCGCCACATCTGCGACGAGCGCCGCCTTCTGGTCGCTCAGGTCGCGTTCGGAGGGGTCCGCCGGCATCCGCGGCCGCCAGCGTGAACTGTTCCAGCACGCCGCCCCAGTAGACCATGTGGGTGTAATCATCGTTCGTGATCTCTCCGCCGTTCAGCTCGGCCTCCGCGATGCGCTGCAGGAACTGCAGTTCCTCGATCAGGTTCCCCAGGTTTCCGCCCGTGCGCTCGCTCAGCAGCCCGCGCTGCGAAAGCCCATCCCTCGTCATCACGGCCAGCGCCTGCAATCGGGCATACGCCTCCGGGTTCGGCTCCACATAACTGTGCGGGGTCTCCTCCGGCCCGCCTCCGCCCATTTCCGCCATCACCTGCTTTGCATACAGGATCGTATCGTGCTTCAACTCCGTCCACGAGCCCAGCGTGGTTTGGATATCCTTGCGCGTCCAGGCCTGCGTCCGCATGAATGCCGGGAACCGCTCGTCCTTCACCGCCAGCAGCGGCTGGAACGAATACAGCCAGGACCAGTACAGGTTTTGCGTCCAGGAATCTTCCTGCAGCCCGGCGATCTCCGAGCGCACCTTCGCCATCTGCGTATCATAGTTGGCGAATCCGGTCTCGCCCATATCCCTCAGGATGTTATAGGCTTCCTCCGAGCCCATGGCCGCGGTGAAATCCAGCCCCTTCGGAAGCCCGCGCGGCGCGTCCGTGCTGCCGACCTTGCGCCAGATCATCTGCCCGAACACATAGGCATCCAGCGTGAACCGCTGGCCCATGAACCGGAAGCCCTTGGTCACCTGTTCGGTATCCTGCCAGATCCACACCCACATGGAATTGACCTGCGGAGGCGGCAGGGTCTTGGCCGCTTCCATGAATTTTGCGAAAAGCGTATCGTCCGCGAACTGGCGCGGGTCGGGGTTTGTGCCATAGATCGAATCCATCAACCCGCCGTACTCGAAGAAGGAGAGATCGTCCGCCTTCCCCACGATAAAGACCGTCGGCTCATAGATGTTCTGCCAGAGCAGCATCGCCGGGACGCCATCCGCGCTGGAGGCGTTGCGCAGCGAATGCGTCATCAGCAGCGCGCGGCGGGTTTCGAAGGCATCTTTCAGGCGGAAGGTCAGCCTCCCATACCACATCATCGTCTTGAAGTATTTCTTGAGTTCCTCCGAACGGGTGTAATGCCCGCGCGGGATGTACTGCGAATAATCTTCGATCAATTTCTCGTCCGCAGGCAGTTCCGGGCGGTCCCACAGCGGTGAGACCTGCGGGCCTGCCGCCGCATTGATCAGCGCCAGCTCGGCAGCCACAAAAGTCTCAGCCTCGGGTGGCACTGCAGCCGGCAGGTCCAGCAGCCGCGCCGCCACCGCGAAATACGCCACATTGCGCAGTGCCGGCCCTTCCAGCGGAGAGCCGCGCAGCGCATCGTATTGGTTCAGGCTGGCCTGCAGCATCGTGGTGGTCAGCGAGCCCAGTGTGTTGATGAACGTTTCGGTCTCAAGATCGCGCAGCATCTTGTCAAAGATAAGATGATAGACATGGTAGACCGAATCGGTTGTGATGAAGACCGGGCCTCTCGCCGTAACGCCCGGATTCATAGATCTGGTAGAACTCCTGGTATTGCCCCGCCTGAGGTGACTGCACCACAAATCCGTTCTGCGCGAGCAGTGCCCGCTGCGCCTCGCTGAGCTGGATCTCGTCCGCATACTGGACCCCTTCGAGCGCCACCGGCAGCGTGTACTCGCCGTTGGCGAATTTCTGCGGCAGTGTCACCGCGATCTGCCGGAATCGCGCAAAGGTGGGAGGGTATACCCCCGCGGGCGGGGTCGGTCCGGGATTGGAGGACGTCGGAGTCCCCTGCGGCTCCTTCGTGGGTAGCAGAGGGGTGACCAGGCTGCATACCATTGTGCTCGCCATGGCGACCAGCACGAGCAGGCTGACCATGATCACATGCAAAGGCCGTTTGGTGTTCATGCAATTCTCCTTGAATTGTTACCGGCTATGGCTCCAGGATCAGGAACCGCTGCCCGCCGACCTGCGACGCGGTCATCTCCCTGAAGGGGCCGTCCAGCACTGAGACGAGTCCGAAGCCGAATCCGTTCCATTCCCACACCTTCAACCTGCGGGCAGGCTGGGACGGCGGATCATCGTATTCCCCCTCCAGAGTGATGAGCTGCTGGCGCTCTCCCTCCAGCGCAGCCACCGCGAAGGACTTCACCGGTTCGGCCATTGCCGACCCGGCCCATATCTCGCCAAATTTCGTTCCCTTCCAGCCGATCAGGATGATATGCGAGGCATAGCCGCGCGCGTCCTGAAAAGTTTCGATCCGGCCTCCGTTCGGCAGCCATGCGTCCACCGGCCAGGCCTGGAACGGCCGGCTGACCAGCAGGACCGCCTCCGGATGTTCATCGCCGCTCAGGTCTGCGATCTGGGCCTGCTGGACCTCCCATGCCGTAGGGCTGCTCCAGCGCGTGATCCCGTCCGACTCGATACGAAGCTTCCCATGGTCCAGCTGGAGCGATTCGGGCGAGCCGTCCCCATCCAGATCGCTCACCCTATCAACCGGCATCGGGAGGCTCCCCGCCGGAAGGGATATTTGACGCAGGCCGGCGGACCCCATCTCCCACGCCTCCAGCCGCACGGGCGAGGGGAGCGCCAGCGCCGCCAGCGTCAGCAGGATGAAAAAGGACCGGCTCATCAATAATATTGTACAACTTTATCTCTCCTTCCTTGAATGCACGGCACCGTCTTATGCTAAGATTGGGAAAAATAATGAGTGATTCCTGTCCCACCTGCCATGTCGCCGTGGTCATGCTGAAGTGACCGGAAGGAGATTGCAATGGCTGTCGATAAATACAAGGTCAGGCCGTGGTCCCTGAACATCCGCGATGAGCCGAACCCCAAGGCGGGGCTCCTGGGAAAGCTCAAGCAGGGCGATATCGTCGAGGCCCTCAGCGTCTCGGACGATAAAAAATGGTTGATGTTCCGCATGGGAGAGGTGTACGGCTGGTGCGTGAAGGGATTTTTGGATAAGGTCATCGAGGACATTCCGCAGCCTCCCGTCGAGGAATTCCCCTGGATGCCCATTGCCGAGGCAGAGAAGGGCGTCAGCGAGGTCCCTGGAACCGGCAACAATTCCCGCGTTCTGGAATACCTCAACTCCACCACCAACATCGGCCTCTCGGCCCGCTCGCATGATGAAACTCCCTGGTGCTCCGCCTTTGTCAATTGGTGTGTGCAGCGATTCCGGCTTGCAGGGAACGAAATCCGCGCTGGCGCGTTCCTGGCTGGATTGGGGCGTCCCTATCTCAACGCCGCGCCGCGGCTGCATCGTCGTCTTCGAGCGCCAAAAGATTTTCGGCCACGTAGGCTTCTATCTCGAGGAAACCGCTTCCGACATCAAGGTATTGGGCGGCAACCAGCAGGATCCCCAGACCCAGCTTTATCAGGTCAGCGAAAAATATTACCCCAAGGCCAACCTGCTCGGCTACCGGGTCCCCAAAGCCTGACAAAGGCTACATCTTCAGTTTCAAGGATTCCTCATGGATCAATTTTTCTCAGCGGATTTTCCCGATCATCCCTTCATTCTCTTCAGCCTTCAGCATTTCGCCGCCCTGGCGGTCTTGATCCTCTTCAACTTATGGCTCCTGCGCTTCCGCGGCGCCAGCGAGGCGACCCGTTCCCGCCTCCGCTGGGGCATGGCTCTCGTCCTCTGGGGAAATGAGATCGCCTGGCATCTCTGGAACCTCGCCGTCGGCCGCTGGACCATCCAGACCATGATCCCTCTCCATTTGTGCAGCATTCTCGTCTGGGTGGGCGCTTTCATGCTGGTGACCCGCAACTATACGATCTACGAATTTACTTACCTCCTCGGCATCAGCGGCGCGCTGCAAGCGCTTGCTTACGCCTGATCTGGGCATCTATGGCTTTCCTCATTTCCGCTACTTCCAGACATTCATCTCCCATGGCCTGATCGTTACCTCCGCCATCTACATGACCGTCGTGGAGGGCTTTCGTCCCACCTGGAGATCCCTCCTTCGCGTCGCCGTCTGGATGAACCTCTACATGGTCGTGGTCTTCTTCATCAACCGCGCCATCGGCAGCAATTACCTGATGATCAACGCCAAACCGAACACTCCCAGCCTGTTGGATCTGATGCCGCCCTGGCCCATCTATATTTTGTACATGGAAGCTCTCGGCGTGGTCATGTTCCTGCTCCTCTACCTCCCCTTCGCCATCAAGGATTGGAGGCAGGCCCGCAGTCAGCCTGCCCCTTCTGGAGTGGATTGATCTGCGTATTGAATCTCCCGGCGTTTCGTATTGAGTAATATCGGGGTTCTTCCACAATAAGGATAATCTTTTACCCCGGGAGCCGATTTTGAGTTTGTATATTTTTGATAAGGATAAGACCCTCCTCCGCCCGGTGCGGAGATGGCTTCTGTTCAGCCGTTCGCCGGACAAACCTGAAGAACAGGTGTTAAAGGACGGGGTGTATGAAAAGATTGCCTCCCTCCGCGCTGCCGGGCATCAGATCGCCATCGCCACCAATCAGCCTGCCGTCGCTCACGGCTTGATCACTCTGGACCAGGCGGAGGCCCTTGTCGATAATTGCGCGCAGAAGATCGGAGGCGTTTCCACCTGGCGCCTCAGCCCCTATGCCCCGCATGCCCGGGACCGCCTGAAAGGCAAGCCCAATCCTTATGCCCGCGAAGATATCACCCGCAAGCCTCATCCTGGCATGCTCCTCCAGATCATGAAGGAGCTCGATATCTCTCCCGAAGATACATTCATGATCGGGGATAAGAAGGTGGATAAAAAGGCAGCACAGGCCGCCGGCGTGGAATTCGTGGACGAGAAGAAATTCTTCAAGGATTAAGCCCGCTTACCCGTTCGCAGCGGGTAATGAATATCGCCTGCAAGAAAAAGGCCTGCTTTCAGGCCTTTTTTCTTGCCTCCACCCTTCCGACTTGACGGAATCCCCCCTTCGAGTAGAATTACCTTGCCCGGGGCGATGGCGGAATCGGCAGACGCAGCGGACTTAAAATCCGCCGGTAGAGATACTGTGTGGGTTCGACCCCCACTCGCCCCACTTCTTTGTTCGGAGCCGCCAGGCTTCGGATTTTGTCATTACAGCCGCTCAAAGGGAACCCATGTTATTCAACCGCCAGCAGCTTGAGGAGATCGAGGATAAGAGTCTTGCCCCCTATGGCATGCGCAGCCGGGACAGCAAAGGCCGCGCCCACCTGGACCACGAGCCCGATCACCGCACCGCCTTCCAGCGCGACCGCGACCGCATCATCCACACCACCGCCTTCCGCCGCCTCGAATACAAGACCCAGGTTTTCATCAACTTCGAGGGCGATTATTTCCGCACCCGCCTGACCCACACCCTCGAGGTCGCCCAGATCGGCCGCACCCTGGCGCGCGCGCTGGGCGGCAACGAGGACCTTGTCGAGGCCATCTGCCTGGCTCACGACCTCGGCCATTCCCCCTTCGGCCACTCCGGCGAGGTGGCGCTCTCCCGCCTGATGCAGCGAGCACGGCGGCTTCGATCACAACAAGCAGTCCCTCCGCATCGTCACCGAGCTGGAGCAGCGTTACCCCGAGTTCCCCGGCCTCAACCTGACCTGGGAAGTGCGCGAGGGCATGGTCAAGCACGAGTCGGAATACGACATCTCCGACGCCCGCGAGTTCAACCCCGACCTGCGCGGCAACCTCGAGACCCAGATCGCCAACGTGGCCGATGAGCTGGCCTATACCACCCACGATCTCGATGACGGCCTGCGCTCCGGCATGCTCACCCCTGTCATGCTGAACGGCATCGCCCTCTGGGAGATCCTCAGCGAGACCTTCAAATGGAAAGGCCCGAACCTGGACGAGGTTGCCCGCCACCGCATGATCCGCCATCTCGTCGGCCTGATGGTCACGGATATGATCGAATCCACCGAGCAGCGCATCAACGCAAGCCGGGTCAAGTCCGCGCTGGACATCCAGAAACTCAAGCACAACGTCATCGGCTACAGCGAGGATATGCAGCGCCGCCACCGCGACCTCAAGGACTTCCTGTACACCCGCTTATATCGCCATTTCCGCGTGGTCCGCATGCAGGTCAAGGCCGAGCGCACCATCGGCGATCTGTTCAAAGCCTATCAGGAAGAACCTGCCATCCTTCCCGATCACGTTCAGAAATTCATCCCCCAGCGCGGCCTGGAGCGCACCATCTGCGACTACATTGCCGGCATGACCGACCGCTACGCCATCGAGGAGTACAACAAGCTCTTCGACCCGGCCGAACGGCCTTGACCTCCCCGGTCTCATCTCTGATCCCGCCTTTCTATGTTTCTCTGGATCGGCGCGAATTTCCGCCGCAGGAATTGATTATTTTAGGATTTACGAGGAGCCATGAACGCACCCCAACAATACCTCACCCCCGAAGGGGAAGAAAAATTGCTCGCCGAGCTGGCTGAACTCAAAGGCCCGCGCCGTGACGATCTGTCCAAACGCCTGCGCGCTGCCATCCAGATGGGCGACCTCTCCGAGAACGCAGATTATCACAAGGCCAAGGAAGATCAGGGCTTTCTCGAAGGCCGCATTCAGGAGATCGAAGCCATCC
The DNA here is from genome assembly GCA_963809585.1 of uncultured Chloroflexia bacterium. Classification (GTDB taxonomy): domain Bacteria; phylum Chloroflexota; class Anaerolineae; order Anaerolineales; family Villigracilaceae; genus JACPVF01. The sequence continues at coordinate 526,991 of CAWEKL010000009.1, forward strand.
TGCGCAGCGCGGTCATCATCAAAAAGAACGCCGCCGGTGACACCGTTTCCATCGGGTCGCATGTCACCATTCAGGAGGAAGGCCTCCCTCCCGAGACCTATCACATCGTCGGGCCGACCGAGGCCGACCCGCGCAATGGGCGCATCTCCAACGAGTCTCCGATGGGCAAGGCTCTCCTCGATAAAAAAGTGGGGCAGGTCGCCGACGTGGATGCTCCCGAAGGAGTGATCCATTTCAAAATACTGAAGATCGAATAATAACCTCGGGTTGTAGGGGCGTAGCGCTGCTACGCCCGTGCTGCGCCCGTGCCCACCTGTGTTGCTCTGGTTAAAAAAATCGCCCGGCTTTTCAGCCGGGCGATCATTGGATTACGCACCTTTTGGCCAGATGGCCAGTTCCAGTGTCAGCCGGTCGAAGTAACTGTTTTCAGGCAGCGCCCCGTCCCCATAGTGCAGGTCCACCACCGTCGCCAGCAGTTGCAGCGTATCGGTTTCGAGCACCACCTGCTTCTGCGGCTCGGCCAGTACCAGCTCGCCCTTCGGCTCCAGCCGCCCGCGGATGCCCATGTCATTGAAGGCATGCGGGCTCATCAGCACCTTGGTCGCCGTCTTGATATCGTTCTTATCGAACAGCCAGATCTCCAGCGCCGTCACCTTCTTGGGGTCGCCCACGCCGATGGTCTCGGAGACGCCCACGCCGTACTCGCCCAGGAACTCACCGCCCTGGGTATCGATGCTGAAGAATTCGTCATACAGATCGTCCCCCAGCAGATAGGTCGTCATTGTCTGCGTGATCGGCGGCGCCAGCCCCATGTTCTCGAAGTTGGTTCGCTCGGTCTGCCGGCTGATCTCCGCCGCCTGCATTCCAGCGGTGGGCTCGGCCGACATCCGGGTTGCCAGCAGCCTCCGGCCGTAGACCAACGCCGCAATGACCGCCACCGTCAGCAGCAGGATGCCGCCTATCGAAAGGATCAGCTTACCCCAGGGGTTCGAAGCCTGGCCCGGCGTGACATTCGATCCCGTGGGCGGATATTGCGCCGCCAGCTGCGAGAACGACGCCAGCACCTGCGGATCCACTCCATTCGGCGCAGCCTGGACAAGCTGCAGCATGACCGGGCCGTTCGCTCCCAGGTCCTGCCAGCGCCGCACAGCCAGGTTCACATCGCCGTTCACCCGGAATAAGTCGATCGTCATCCTCAGGTAATCTTCCTGAAGGTCCGCGCGCAGGTAGGAGGGGGTTGCATCAACAAATTGGACGGGCCATACGACCCATCCCATGAAAAGCCCCAGCGCAAGGCCGGCCACGAGGCCGATTGCAGCAAGGACCAGAGGACGTTTTAACAAGTCTTGGATGACTCCCATAAGTCACTCCTTGAAGATGAAGAAGCCTGAATGCCTGCTTATTATACAAGAGAATTAGAACAAAATGTGAATCTTATTAAAAGCGTCCACTTAATGACCATCAACATGGTTGCATTAAGTATAGGACTCGCTCCGATTCCCGCACCGGGACTTTTTCAACGATCGTGAATCGTTTGGAGAACGCCGCTTCGAAACCCTCCAGCGTGTAATCCGGGAAGATATCTTTGCGGCTCGCCAGCAGGATGCGCACCTGGCTGTCGGACTTGGGCACGAATTCGATGGCCAGCCGCTTTCCCGCCCGCGCGAAGAATTCCGCCAGTTGCGGCAGCGGCACATTGTTCGAGATGGCCAGGTGATGGATCAGCGCCAGTGCCAGCACCATGTCCGCCGGGCCGCGCTCCCCGAAAGAATCCCGTTCGCGGTTGTCCCACCCCAGCGCCGGGCTGGGATTGGTCAGGTCGAGCAGCAGCGGCAGCAGCTTCGTCTCCTTGGCCGCCTTCACTTGCAGGTAATCCTGCTCCACCGCCGCCGGGTCCACATCCCAGGCGACCGTGAACGCCCCGCCTTCGCTCGCCACCCGGCTGAAGACGCCGTTGTTCGCCCCCAGGTCCCAGACCGTCTTCGGCTGGAACTGCACTGCCCAGCGGCGTACAAGTTCCTTCTTGTGCTCGAATGCGCCATCGCTGTAGTTTGTGATCTCGTAGTAATTCCCCCATTCGGTTTGCCCTCCCTTCCAGGAGAGCTTCTTTATCGTGTCGGAGAGATTCTCGATCAGGGCCGTGAACGCGTTCGTGGTCATGCTCCCCCGAGTTTTCGCCTGCTCCTCTGCCCGCGAGTAGCGCATCTGCGCGCCGGCATGCACGTGGATGTGCGTCAGCAGCCCGAAGTTCAGCCGTGTGCGCAGCGGCAGCAGGCGGCTCGCCAGGTCCAGCGGGATGCCGTCAATGTGCACGCGCAGCAGTTGGTTCAGCCGCACGTCCACATACGCCATCAGCGCCAGTGGCGCCAGGAAGTGCTGGCAGAACTGCCTGTACGCATCCCAGGGCTTTCCCTCCTCGTACCGCGCAAAGGACAGCGTATCGATCAGCGTCGGCTTGCCGCCCTGGAACTGGATGTTATACGCGCTGGCATCCTTCAGCGTCATGCCCGCTTTGAGCGCCCGCTTCTGGATGGACAGTGTCGCCAGCGCCGCATCCTTCAGCTGGCTGAAGCACCACTCATAGGGATAAGAGATGAACGGCACACGTTCCGGCTGGAGGACCTTGTAGCCCTCCGCCTCCCGCGCGAAGGGTTGCTCGGTTTCGGTGTGCGCGATGAGCAGCCGGGCCTTGACCAGCTTCGCATACAGCCCGGAGTCCATCAATAGCGAATAATCCTCCGCGCCGGCCTGATTGACCTGCCGGTACAGGACGCCCTCGCGGGAAAACAGGAACCCCGCCGGGTCCCGGAAGGAAGCCCCAAGTGCCTCGATTTCAGGCATCCGTGGATTCGTCGGTATCGGTATCGGTGTCGTCCTCATCCGCTTTAGGCTTTGCCCCGAAGCGGGCCTTGATTTTCCCCCACGAGGCGCGCAGCGCCAGGCCGAGTCCCAGCAGGGAGGCGATCAGGATCTGGATGATGAAGCTGCCGGATCCGGGGTCAAGATAGGGAAGTTTCGAGAAGAGCATTCTGGCCTCTAGTCAACGGTTTCAGGAAGGATATTCTCCAGGAGGAAGGTCTCCTGGCAGTTGGTGCATTGGGCTTCACGCTTGCTTGCGATCACCAGCAGCCCGCCGCATTTCGGGCAGGGCTGGGGCAGCGGTTTCTTCCACGAGGTGAAATCGCAGGCGGGATAATTGAGGCAGCCGTAGAACACGCGGCCCTTGCGCGTCTTCCGTTCCACGATCTCGCCGCCGTCCTTCGGGCAGGCCACACCGATCTTTTCCAGCCAGGGCTCGGTATAGCGGCACTCCGGAAAGCCGCTGCAAGAGATGAACTTTCCATAGCGCCCGTAGCGGATCACCAATTCGTGCCCGCTTTCCGGGCATAACCTCCCCACCAGCTCCGGCCCGGACTTGACCACCGGCATATCCGCCTGGGCTTTCCTCACGTCCTCGGCGAAGGGAGTGTAAAACTCCTGCATCACGTCCACCCACTGCGCCTCGCCCTCGGCGATCTTGTCCAGGTCCTCTTCCATCCGCGCCGTGAAGCTCAGGTCCATGATGTCCGAAAAATACTGGATCATCAGATCGTTCACCAGCAAGCCCGTCTCGGTGGGGACCAGACGCTTGTCTTCGCGCACCACGTAACCGCGCTGCTGGATCGTGGAGAGAGTCGGCGCATAGGTCGAGGGGCGCCCGATGCCGTTCTCCTCCAGCGCGGCCACCAGCGAGGCCTCGGTGAAGCGCGGCGGCGGCTGGGTGAAATGCTGTTCGGGGAGCAGCCGCACCAGTTTCTGCGCCTGCCCCTCCAGGATGCCTGCCGGGATCCGGACATTTTCATCGTCTTCCGACCGGATGTCTTCGTTGCGGGCCTCCTCATAGACCACCAGGTAACCTTGGAATCGCACCGCAGAACCCGAGGCGCGCAGCAGGTATTCGTGCGCCGCAGTTTTGGCTGTCACTTCCACCTGCAGCGTGTCATACACCGCTGCTTCCATCTGCGAGGCCACGAACCTCTGCCAGATCAGGTTGTACAGCTTATACATCGCCGGTTCGAGGAAATGCTTCATCTTTTCCGGCTCTCGCATCACCGATGACGGCCGGATGGCCTCGTGCGCTTCCTGCGCGCCCGCGGTCCGTGTCTTATAGACCGGCGCCTCGGACGGCATGTAATCCTCGCCGTACTTCCCCTTGATGAACGCCCGCGCTTCGTTCTGCGCCAGCGTGGATACGTTCGTCGAGTCGGTGCGCATGTAGGTGATCAGGCCGGTGGTCCCGCCTTCGCCCACATCCTGGCCCTCATAAAGCGCCTGCGCCACCGCCATCGTGCGCTTCGCGGTGAAGCCCAGCTTGCGCGAAGCCTCCTGTTGCAGCGTCGAGGTCGTGAACGGCGCTGAAGGCCTGCGGCGTCGCTCCCCGCGCTTGATCTTGCTGATCGCGTAGCGCCCCGTCTCCATGTCTGCCAGGATCGGCTGGACGCTTGCCTCGTCCGTCAGCGCAGGCTCGCTGTCATCCATTTTCGCCAGGCGGGCGATGAAGGTCTGCTTTAATCCTTCGGGCTTCAGTTCCGCCCCGATCGTCCAGTATTCCACCGCGGTGAACGCCTCGATCTCACGCTCCCGCTCCACGATCAGTCGCAGCGCCACCGACTGCACGCGTCCCGCCGAAAGGCGGCTGCGCACCTTCTCCCACAGGATCGGGCTGATGCTGTAACCCACCAACCGGTCCAGCACCCGCCGCGCCTGCTGTGCGTCCACCAGGTGCATGTCGATGTCGCGCGGGTGCGCGAACGCCTCATGGATCGCCGGCTCGGTGATCTCATGGAATACCACCCGGTGCGTCCGCTCCGGCTCGATGTCCGCAGCCTCCATCAGATGCCACGAGATCGACTCGCCTTCGCGGTCCGGGTCGGTCGCCAGGTAGATCTGCTCCGCGTTGCGCGCCAGCTGCTTGATCTCCTTGACCACTTCCTTCTTTTCGTTCGGGACGCGGTACTTCGGCTCGAAATTGTTCTCGATATCCACCGATAGCTGCGAGCGCAGCAGGTCGCGCACGTGCCCCACCGAGGCGCGCACCGTGTATCCCTTGCCCAGGAAGCGGCTGACCGTCTTCGCCTTCGCCGGCGATTCCACGATCACCAGTTTCCCGTGCCGCGGCTTCTCCTGCTTTGAGGGAGCTGTCATATCTTTATGCGCGTCCGTCCGCCCCACGCGATACATCTTCGTCCCGCACACCGGGCAGGTTCCCGTGGTCACGGGCGAGCCCTTCGCGTTGAAGGATGCAACGGGGTCTTTGATCTCCCGTTTCGTTTTACACTTCATGCAATAAGCTTCCACATTACCTCCAGAGCACCGCTAAAGAGTCCAGGACTCATGACGGTCTCTATAAATATTGTTCCAGTTTTCGTTCTTTCAGTTGGTCCACCACGCGCCGCACCTTTTGGGCCTGGTCCTTGTGGCACACCATCAATACATCGCCGCTGTCCACGATGATCAGGTCGTCCACGCCGATGGTCACGACCATGCGTTCCCCGCGGTTCCCGTAGACCAGCGAGTTGTGCGTATCCTCGCCGATATGCTGTCCGGCGAACACGATATTACCGTTCTGGTCGGGCAGCAGCACATCGAACAGCGAATCCCACGAGCCGACATCGCTCCACTCCAACCCGCCTGCGGGCAGCACCGCCACCTTTTCGGCATGCTCCATGATGCCGTAATCCACCGTCTCATTTTTCAGGGCGGGCCAGACCCGCTGGATGACCGCCTCCCGGTCTGCCTTATCCCACGCCTTTTCGATCTCGTCAAGTGCGGACGCAAGCGCCGGCATCTGGCTCTGGATCTCCGTCAGGATGGTCCCGGCGCGCCAGACGAACATGCCCGAGTTCCAGGAATGGTCTCCCGTTGAGATCATCACCCGCGCCTTCTCCTCGTTCGGCTTTTCCTTGAAAGACGACACCCGGTAGACCGGGTATACCACACGCTCGGAAATCGGTTCCCCGCGTTGGATATATCCGTATCCCGTGGCGGCATAAGTCGGGTTGATGCCCAGCGTCACCATGTATCCCTTCTCGGCCACATCCACCGCCACCCGGATCAGCAGATGGAACAGGTCACGGTTGCGGATGAAGTGATCTGCCGGCAGCAGGGCCATCACGGCCTGCGGGTCGCGCTTCCGCAGCGCAACCGCCGCCAGACCTGCCACGGACGCTGTGCCGCGCGGCCTGGGTTCCAGCAGGAAGTTCTCCTCCGGGATGCCCGGGGCTTGTTCCCGCAATTCCTCTGCCTGGTCCGCCACGGTCACCACCAGGATACGTTCGGGAGGCAGCAGGCCTCCCAGCCGCTCGACCGTGGTCTGGAACAGCGTCCGATTTTCCTCCAGCAGCGGGAGCATCTGCTTGGGGTGGTCGCGCCGCGAGACCGGCCACAGCCGCGTCCCGCCGCCCCCGGCCATGATCACGGCATATGTGTGATCCAGTATGTCCGTCATGCCTTGTATCCTTCCCGGGTCTCCCGAACCGCCACGTAGTTCATCCCGCCCACTTGTCGGATCATGCCCTTCAATTCCATCAGCGCTAGTGTAGCGGAGACTTTCTCGATTGGCAAGCCGGTCTGATTTTGGATCTCATCCACGTGCACAGGCTGGTCGCTGAGCGTCTTCAGGAGCTGTGCTTCGACAGCATCTGAAGGGATGATCTTACGGACCGCCTTGTGCTCCGGCAGCCGGGTAAGGTTAAGCGGCTGCATTAGATCTTCCATGTTCAACAGCGGCAGCGCGCCGTTCTGGATCAGTCTGTTCGTGCCTTTGCTCTGCGGGGCAAGGATGTTTCCGGGTACCGCAAACACCTCGCGCCCCTGCTCCGCCGCGAATCCGGCGGTGATCAATGCGCCGCTGGTTTCTCCGGCCTCCACGACCACCACCGCCAGCGACAGTCCGGAGATGATCCGGTTGCGCGGCGGAAAGTTGGCCGAATCCGGCGCGGTCCCCGGCGCATAATCGCTGATGATTGCCCCGTGAGCCATGATCTTCTCCGCCAGCCCCCGGTTCTCCGGCGGATAGATGCGGTCCACTCCCGAGCCGAGCACTGCCAGCGTGCGCCCCCCGGCCTCCAGCGCCGAGGTATGCGCCAGCGCATCCACCCCGCGCGCCAGTCCGCTCACCACCGTCACGCCGTTCGCGCTGAGATAACTGGAAATATCCGCGGTTACCTGTCTCCCGTAGGGCGTCATTTTCCGTGTGCCCACGATCGCCACCGCGAACAGGTCCTCCGCCAGATATTCTCCGCGCAGGTAGATCACCGGCGGCGGTTGGGCGATCTCTTTCAGGCGCGTGGGGTAAGCCTCGTCTTCCCAGGTCAGCACCTGGATGCCCTGCGCCGCGATGTTATCCACCACACGCTCCAGGTCCACGCCTTTCGCGCGCCTCCATTACCCGCTCGACCAACTTGCCTCCCAGCCCGGCTGCCGCCAGGTCCAACGGACCGGCTTTCCACGCCGCTTCGAGGTCTCCAAAATGGTCGATCAGCGCCTGCATTCTCACCGCGCCGATTCCCTTCACCAGGGTGAATCCGATCCAGTATCGTTTATCGTCCATGCGGGTGGGTGTCTTACAGTCCTTCGAGCATGTGCACGCGGATGAAGCCTTCCTCCGGCTTCAGCTCCAGGACCACTTCGGGGATAACGGGCAGCAGCGTCTCTTGGCCTGCCTCATCGGTGACAACATAGACATCGTTCGCGCCGGTTTCCAGGATCTCGCGCAGTACGCCCAGGCTCCGGCCTTCTTCGTCCAGCACGTTCAGCCCCAGCAGTTGATATTGATAATACTGGCCTTCCGGCAGCGCCGGAACCTCGCTCGTCTTGGCAAATAGCCAGGTGTTGCGGTACTTGCCCGCTTCCTCCGGCGTGTCCATTCCTTCTAATCTCACCAGCATACTTTTGCCGTGAGCGCGGATGTGCGTCAAGGTGACCGGCGTATGCGCATCACCCAGGTACAGAGGGCGGCCGGGTTTCAAGCGTTCCGGAAAATCTGTAATCAGGTCCATCAAGATTTCGCCGCTCACACCATGCGGGCGGCGCAGAAATCCCACTGCCAAATAGTCAGGCTCGCCGGTCGGCGAGCCTGAGTGTTTGGTTTCGACCATCAGGGCTCGACCACGTCGAGCGTGGCCTGTTTCCCATCCCGTTCGGCCGCCACCCTCAGGAGCGCGCGGATCGAATTGGCGACCTTTCCGCTTTTGCCGATGATACGGCCCATGTCCTCACGGGCTACACTCAGCTCCAGGCGCACGCGTGACCCGCTGACGCTCTCGCTGACCGTCACTTGATCGGGATGCTCGACAAGCTGTTTTGCTATGTATTCGATCAGGTCTTTCATAATATTTCCAGTGGCAGGGATGGCTGCCGGTGGATCAGTCCTTGCGGGTCTTGTTGGGCGCGGCGCGCTTGGTCTCGGCCTCGGCAGCTTCCTGCATCAGCCCTTCCACAGCCTCGCCGCTCTTGAAGCGCTCGTAACGCTCCAGCAGCCCCGCGGACTTGAAGACCTGCGCCACGGATTCGGTCGGCAGCGCGCCGTTCTTCATCCAGTGAAACACGCGGTCTTCTTTGATCGTAATGGTAGCCGGTTCGGTGCGTGGGTTGTAGAAACCCAGGATTTCCAGAAAACGGCCGTCCCGCGGGCTTTCCTTGTCCGCTACCACGATACGGTAGGAAGGCTGGCCCTTGAGACCGACACGGCGTAAACGAATACGAACCATCGAGAACGTTCTCCTTGAATATAGTTTCGGATGTTGGGTGGGATCATGCGCGTGAGAGAGGTGTGCGTGAAAGGACACGCCTCACGGGCCGGAAATCCACAAGCGCATATTTTACCAGAGTTTTACCGCTTCGCTGCGCCAGGCGTGGATATCTCAGGGATTTTGCGGCAGGGAAAGGTTGATTTTCGTCCCTTTTCCCGGCGCGCTCTCCGCATGGATGCTGCCTCCATGCGCCTCCACCAGATAACGGGCGATCGAGAGACCCAGCCCCATCCCGCCGGAATCGCTGGACTTGTAATAGCGCTCGAAGATATGCGGCAGGTCCTCCGGCGGGATGCCGGGGCCTTCATCTTCAACGCTGATGGTCCCTCCATTTAAAATGATGCGCACCCGGCCCCCGCGCCGCGTATAACGGATGGCGTTCGCCAGAAGGTTGGAAAGGATCTCCCGCACCCGCAGCGGATCAAGCTCCATGGGCTGCGGCGAGCTGCCTTCCACGGCTAGTTCCACCCCTGCGGCTTCCGCCAGGGAGCTATGTGCCGCAACCGCTTCCTCGATCAGGTCTTTGAGCTGGACGGGTTCGCGCTTCAGCTGCAAGGCTCCGCTCTCGGCAAGAGCCAGCGTTCGCAGGTCTTCCACCAGCCGGGAGAGGATCTGGGTTTCTTCCAGGATGGATTTGAGCGTCTTTTCGTCCGCGGCATACAGGCCATCCAGCATCCCTTCGACGTTCCCCTGGATCACGGTCAGCGGCGTGCGCAGCTCATGGGACACATCCGCCAGCATATCCCGGCGCCGCGAGGAGCTTTCTTGCAGCCGGGCGGCCATCGAGTTAAAGCCGCGCGCCAACAGGCGCACCTCGGGCAGCCCCCTCTCATCCACTCGGACGGAATAATCCCCGCTGGCTACCTGCTCCGAAGCCTTCAGCATTTCATCCAGTGGTCTGGTAATGCGGCGCAGGCTCCTCGCCGTGGAAACGAACAGGCTTGCCATCAGCAGCAGGAACAGACCCGCAAGAGGCAGCACCCAGGGCAGCACGGGTGCATGGAAACGGATCACGCCCAGGGTGTTTAGAACGACTCCCAGCATCACCAGGAATATGGTCAGGCTTGTCAGGACTAGGATTCCGAACATGCAGCCCATGCGTCGTAAAAATGGGCTGCGCTGCATCGGCCAGCGGTATTCTGGCGGCCAGGCCTCGGTCTCCGGCCACCAGGCAGGCTTCGGCTCATTGGCTCCACGATACCGGTGCAGGGAATGGCGCGGCATGGGCATTCTTTACCGGTCCACGAACTTGTATCCGACGCCGTAGACGGTCAGGATGTACTGCGGTTCGGCAGGAGTCACCTCGACCTTGCGGCGGATATTCTTGATATGGGCATCGATGGCCCGCTCGTAAGATTCGAAAGCTGTGCCATGGATCGCGTCCAGCAGTTGCGTACGCGTAAAAACACGTCCGGGTTGGCGCGCCATGCAGGCCAGCAGTTCGAACTCCGTGGGGGTCAATTCGTCGATCACGCGTCCCTCCGCCGCTACCTGCAATCGCGATACATCCAGGGTCAGGTCAGCCGCGTGGATCACCTCGTTGGCGGAATTGAGCACATTTTCGATCCGGCGGAACACTACCCGAACCCTCGCCACAAGTTCCCTGGGGCTGAAAGGCTTGGTAATGTAATCGTCCGCGCCCAGCTCAAGCCCGATCAATTTGTCGGTCTCCTCCGCGCGTGCCGTGAGCATGATGATGGGGACATTGGAACTCTTGCGGATTTCGCGGGTGAAGTCAAGGCCGTCCAACTGGGGGAGCCCCAGGTCGAGCACGATCAGATCGGGTTTCTCTGTCCTGGCCACCGATAGAGCGGATCTGCCATCCTGCGCGGTCCGGACGGCGTAACCGGCTTGTTCGAGATAATCGCGAACAAGCCGGGTGATCTTGGGTTCGTCATCCACGACCAGGATGGTTTTCATATGCCTGCCATCAAGGCGAGGGCATTCTGCCCTCGCCTTGACCTGCCGCTATTATACGTTCTTATCTGTTTCGGAGGTCTCGCCGTGCGCCCTCTTGTGCCATTCATCGAACATGGGCGGCACGCCTTCGCCCCAGCCCCTGCCCTCGTGGCCGAACCTGTGCATGCGATGGCCCCAGCGCGGTCCCCACAGGAGGAACCGGAAGGCGCTCAAGGCGATGAAAAGGAAGAACAGGGGGATCAGAGCTCCGAGGCATCCCAGTCCCCACCCAAATCCGAACGGGCGGAACATGGGGTATCCGTAATACGGATAGGGAGCCGGGGAAGTCTCCCCGGAGGGGGCCTGGATCGTGACCGGCGAGCCTTTGGTGATGCCCGCATTGAAGGCAAAGATGGCAATGACTGCGATCGCCGCGATCAACACCAGGCCAGACACAACACGAGCAACGATTTTTCCATCCATTTTGAACTCCTTGAATTGGATTGATAGATGGAAGTATAGAAGCGGGTTGTGAATTGGTTGTGAAGTCAGTTGGGAGAAATGTGCGTTTGGAACCGGCTCGGCTATTTGAAGAGATCGGAAAGCCCCCGCCCGCCCGTCTTTTGCAGGGTCTTCATCAGTTTCTGCGCATCCCGGAATTGTTTCATCAGCCGGTTGACATCCTGCACATCCAGCCCGGAGCCGGCCGCGATGCGCCGCCGCCGGGAGGCATTGAGGATGTCCGGGTTGCGCCGTTCTGCCCGCGTCATCGAACTGATGATGGCTTCCGTGGATTTGAAATTCGCCTCAATGTCCCTCGGGTCCACCTGGCGCGCCGCCTGCCCCATCTGACCCGGCAGCATTTCCAGGATCTGGCTGAGGGGCCCCATCTTCTTCATCTGCTTCATCTGGTCCAGCCAGTCATCCAGCGAGAACTGCCCCTTGACCATGCGCTCCGCGGTCTTTTCCGCCAGCTGCTGGTCGAAGACCGCCTCGGCCTTCTCGATCAGTCCCAGCATATCGCCCATGCCCAGGATACGCGAGGACAGCCGCGTTGGATCATAGGCTTCCAGCGCATCCAGCTTCTCGCCCGTGCCGATGTACTTGATCGGCACTCCCGTTACCGAGCGGATCGAGATGGCCGCGCCCCTCGCGAGTCGCCGTCCAGCTTGGTCAGCATCAGCCCGCTGATGGACACATTGTCCCGGAAACCCTGCGCAATATTGAGCGCCTCCTGGCCTAACATCGAATCCACCACCAGCAGCGTCTCCACCGGGTGGACGCTGGCCGCCAGCGCCTTCAGTTCTCCCATCAGTTCCGAGTCCAGTTGGGATCGGCCTGCGGTATCCACGATCATCACCCCGAACCCGCCCTTTTCGGCTTTGTCGAGCGCGCGCTTCGCAAGTTCCGGCGGCTTTAGCGTCAGGTCGGACTCCACCGGCACATCCAGCTTTTGCCCGAGTTGTTGGAGTTGCTGCACCGCGGCCGGGCGATAGGGATCCCCCGCCACAAGCATCACCCGCTCGCCCTTGGAGCGCAGCAATCGCGCCAGCTTGCCTGCTGCCGTCGTCTTGCCCGAGCCTTGCAGTCCCACCAGCATGATGGTGCGCGGTTTTGGCCCCGTCAGGTTGAGCGGCGCCGGCTCGCCCAGCGTCGCGATCAGTTCCTCGTTCACGATCTTGATCACCTGCTGTCCGGGGTTCAGCGCCTTCGAAACCTCGGCTCCCACCGCCCGTTCGCGCACCCGCGCCAGGAAGGTTTTTACCACGCTGAAATGCACATCCGCTTCCAGCAGCGCCAGGCGTACCTCGCGCAGCGCCGCGTCCACATCCGCCTCGCTGAGCTTTCCTCTGCGGCGCAGTTGTTCAAAGACCTGGTTGAGCCTTCCGGTGAGCGTTTCGAACATGTTTCCCTTTCCGGGTCAGGCCGGGATTGTAGCGCGAAGCCCCCGGTGGGTCAAGCAGCCCGGCCTTTGCAGCAGCCTTGCTTGACAATCTCCCGTTCTACCAGTAAAATCACGGTCGCTTAACAATCAAGTTACTGGCCGAGATAGCTCAGTTGGTAGAGCACGCGACTGAAAATCGCGGTGTCCCCAGTTCGATCCTGGGTCTCGGCACTCTCGGCCAGCAGCAAGACGGCCAGGAATTGCGGGCGTGGTTCAGTGGTAGAACGTCTCCTTGCCAAGGAGAAGGTCGTGGGTTCGAATCCCATCGCCCGCTCTTTTTATTCTCAATCCGGCGTCGTGGCCAAGTGGTAAGGCAAGGGTCTGCAAAACCCTCATCACGGGTTCGAATCCCGTCGACGCCTCTAGAGCGGCCCGCAGGTCGCTTTTTGATTTCGATCCCGCCCTCACCGCCGGCGGGACGGGGGACTCTGGAATGCGGCTCCGGGAATTGAAACGGAACGAAAAGGTTTCCTGTCTGATTCCAGATTAAACTTTCTCCAATTATGGATAGGCGACAATTCAAGGCTGCCGGGACGGAATTGTTCACAAGCGACGGGGCTTTGCGCGTCTTATACGAGAACGATCCGCTCCTGCTGATCACCCTCGATGAAAAGGGGATCATCCTGACGGCGAACAGCAGTTCGCTGGCTGTCCTCGGTTGCAGCCCGCAAGACCTGATCGGAAAACCCTTCACGGGTTTCATCCACCCCTCCGATCACGACGCAATGATTGAACATCTGCGGGAATTATCCTCCCATCCGGGGGTGGTTCAATGCTCCGAGTTCCGCATGACTCATGGGACGGGAAAGACCATCTGGTTGCGGGATAGCGCCCGTGCTTTTACGGATAACCGGGGACAGCTCTGCTTTCTCCTCGTCTGTGATGACATTACCGAAAAAAAGTTGGAGCAGTTGACCCTCAGCCAGGCCGAGGCCGCCCGTTTGCAAAGCGAGGAACGCTTTAGCAAGGTCTTCCAATCCAGTCCCGTGCCCACCTGCATCACCTCCTGGGAAGACGGCCGTCTCATTGATGCCAATCCTGCCTTCTGGTCGCTTTCTGGTTTTGGCCCGGAAGAGATGCTTAACCGATCCGTGCTGGAAGCCAGCGCCAACAATCCTGAAAAGCATCGCGCCTTCCTGGAACGCCTTGACCGGCAAAAATCCATCCGCGACCTGCAGGATGTGTTCCATACCCGGTCCGGAGAGGTCCTCAACGTTTCCATTTACTACGAGATCATTCATTTGAATGATCGGAAGTGCATCCTCTCCATGTTCCATGACATCACCGAGCAGAAGAAGACTCACGATGATGTCAAGCGCAAGGAGGCCATCCTCAGCTCGATCACCTTCGCTGCCGATCAGTTCCTCCGGTCCCCCGGCTGGACCACCAACATGGATGCCATCCTGGAGAGGTTCGGCCAGGCCGCCGAGGTGAGCCGCGTTTACATCTTCAAGGTCCTGTCGAAACAGGATTCCGGAATGGTTGTCTCGAACATCTTTGAGTGGTGCGCGCCCGGCATCACCCCTATGCTGGACGACCCGATCCTGCAATCCTTCGATATGACCGCCTCCGGCCTCCAGCGTTGGGCAGACATGTTCGAAAAAGGCGAGCCCGTTTTCGGGGTAACCCGCGAGCTGCCTCCTCAGGAACAGACCGAATTTCTGCGCGAGAACATCCTCTCGATTGCCTGCGTCCCCATCCTGGTGGAACGCAATCTGTGGGGCTTTATTGGTCTGGATGATTGCCTCCAGGAACGCCGCTGGTCGCATAACGAGATCGATTCCTTGCGCACCGCCGCCAACATCCTCAGCAGTGCCATTCAGCGCGAGTTCGCCACCCAGGCGGCCAACCGGCAGCTCCGCGAACTGATGATGCTTCATACCGCCGCGGTCGCCTATTCGAGCGCAGTGGACATGGACACGCTGATCAGCGGCCTCACGGAGATCATCCATACCGCCCTCCGCCCGGATAACTGCGGCGTCCTGCTCGTGGATGAGACCGGGAATTATCTCATTCCTCATCCTTCCTACTGCGGCGGCGTTTCCGAGGAGTTGCTGCGCCACCACGACATCCATGCCGGTGTTGCGGGCATGGTCGTCGCCGGCGGTCAGGCCATCCGCCTTGGAGATGTTCGCAGCGCAGCCCGTTATCTCGAAGTCCAGTCCGGCATCCGCTCGGAGTTGTGCGTCCCTCTCGTTTCCAACGGGAAGATCATCGGTGTGATCAACATCGAAAGCGCCCTGCCCGATGCCTTCGATGAAGCCGATGAACGCCTGATCAAAACCATCGCCGGCGGCCTGGCCACCTCCCTCGAAAAGATCCAGCTCTTTCAGGCCGAAGGCCGCCGCGCCCGCGAGGCCGAACGGCTCAGGGAAGCCACCACCACCCTCACCAGCTCCCTGGACTTGAACACCCTTCTCAATACCGTCCTCGACCTGCTGACGGGCTTTGCTCCTTACGACAGCGCCTCCATCGGGATGCTCGAAGGGGATGAATTCCGCACCGTTGCAGGCCGCAACATCCCCTCCGCCGTCATTGGAAAAACCTATTCTCTCGATCGCGAAAATCTTCAGCCTGGCGACCTGCGCGAGCCCATCCTTCGCGCCGCCGCCCCCGGCGAACCTGACCTGTCCACGCTGGAAGCGATCCAGGGCATCCGCAGTTGGATGGGCATCCCTCTGTACGCTCAGAATGCCCTCATCGGCTTTATCAATCTGAACAGCCGCCAGGAGTTTGCCTACCGTCCGGCGATGGTATCGCTGGTCCAGACCTTCGCCAATCAGGCTGCCAGCGCCGTGCAGAACGCCAATCTCTTTGTAGCCGAACAGCAGCGCCGCAAAGAGTCCGAGACCCTGCGCGAAGTCCCTCGCAGTGGTGGCCTCGGACCTCGATCAGGAACAGGCCATCCAGCGCATCCTGGACCAATTGGGGAAGGTCGTTCCCTTCGACTCCGCCTCCGTGCAGCTGTTGACCGATGGCTTCCTCGAGATCGTGGGGGGCACAGGTTGGCAGGAGCCTGACGAGGTGCTGGGCATGCGTTTCCCCGTCCCCGGCCCCAATCCCAACAGCGAGGTGATCCTCAGCCGCCGCTCCCTGGCGCTGGGCAACGCCCCTGACCTCTATCCAAACTTCCAGCGCGGCCCGCACCAGCATATCCATTCCTGGCTGGGCGTCCCGCTGATGGTGCGCGATGACATCCTTGGCATGCTGGCCATTGATCATTCCAAGCCGGATTTCTATACCCCCGACCAGGTCCGCCTGGTGGAGATTTTTGCCAACCAGGCCGCCATTGCCATCGCCAATGTCCGCACCTTCCAGGAGGAACGCCGCAGGACCCAGATCATCGAGGCCCTCGCCGATATCGCCAACGAATTTGCAACCTCGCAGGAACTGGGACACCTTCTGAACACGGTCTCCCAGCGATCGCTGGAACTGCTCAAAGCCAGTCACGTCGCCATCTACCTCGTCCAGCCCGACAATAAAACCGTCCAGGTCGTCTCTGCCCGGGGCACCTACAGCCGCGAATTGATCTCTCATACCATCCGTGTCGGCGAGGGCATCACCGGAAACATCATCGCGGCCGGCAAAGCCGAGATCATCAACGACACCCGCGGCGACCCGCGCACCATTACCGTCCCGGGAACCCCCGTCGAAGATGGCATCGTGGAAACCATGATGTCCTCGCCCCTCATCCTGCGCGGCCAGTCCATCGGCGCCATCAATGCCTGGCGCTTGCGTTCCGAGGGCTTCTTCAACGAATCGGAGCTGAATTTCCTCATCAGCATCGCTCACCAGACTTCCATTTCCATTGGGATGAGCCGCTTGTTCGAGGAGACCATCAAGCGCGCTCAGGAGTCTGCCGCGGTCGCCCAGGTTGGCCGCGACGTTTCATCCACCCTCCAGCTCGACATCGTGCTCGATCGGATTGCGGAGTATGCCAAAGACCTCCTTAAAGCCGAGACCAGCGCCGTGTATATGCTCAACGAAACAGATGGCAACCTGCACGGCATCGCCGTCAAGGGTGTGGATGCCGAGGAGATCAAGGACGACCCGCTCATCCTCGGAGCCGGCATCGCCGGTCAGATCGCGCTGAGCAAGATCGGCGAGATCGTGAACTATGCCGCTTCCGACCCGCGCGCCATTACCATCAAAGGCACCGAGACCAACCCGGCAGAACACATCATGGGCGTTCCCGTCCTCAACAAGGACCAGTTGACCGGCCTGGTGGTTGTTTGGCGCACCGGCTCCGACAAGGAGTTTCAGCCTTCGGAATTGAATTTCCTGAGCAGCCTCGCCCAGCAGGCCGCCGTTGCCATTCAGAACGCGCGCTCCTTCGCCGGCGAGCAGATTCAGCGTCAGCGTGAGGCCGCCATGCTCGACCTCATGCGCCTCGCCGCCTCATCTCTCGATCTGGATGAGGTCAACCAGAACATCCTGGCGCATCTCATCCGCTTGATCCCCTCCGATTCCGGTTCCATCCAGTTGCTCAAAGGCGACCGCCTGCGCATTTCTGCTGCCGACGGCTTCCCCTCCGGTACCCTCAAGCGCGGCAACCAGCTCCTCCTGGAGGATTTCCCCCTCAACCGCGCCGTGATCGCCTCCAAACAGCCCATCCGCATTGCCGATACCCTTTCCGATGACCGCTATCGCTGGATCCCCGGTATCGCCAACATACGCTCTACGCTGGCCATCCCGATTGTATTCCGTGAAAATATCATCGGCATGGCTACTCTGGACAGCTTCGAACCCGGCCGATTTACCCAGGAGGACGAGGACCTGGCGATAGCCGTCGCCAATAACGCCGCCAACGCCATTGGCAATGCCCGCCTGTTTGAGTTGGAGCAGCAGGGACGCGAGGAAGCCGAGAACCTCCGCGTGGCCGCCTCCGCCGTCACCTCCTCCCTCGATCCGCAGCAGGTGCTGAATACTATCCTCACCGCCCTGCGCCAGGTGGTCCCCTTCGACAGCGGTTCCATCCTCCTCCTCGAAGGCGATCAGGTGCGCGTCACGGCTGCCCAGGGGCTTCCCAGCCAGGCCCAGGTGATGAACCGCACCTTCGCCGCCGATAACAAGCTGCTGAAGGCTATCACCGAGAATAACAATCAGCCCGTCATCCTCTACGACGCCCAGGTGGATTCTCGCTTTCAGCACTGGGGGGCCGTGGAAAATGTGCGTGGTTGGATGGGCGTCTCCCTTCAAACTCGCGGCCAGATCGTCGGTTATATTACCCTCGACAGCTTTGAGGTCGGCACCTTCAATGAGAACTCGGCTGCCCTCGCTCAGACCTTCGCCTACCAGGCCGCCGCCGCCATTGACAACGCCCACCTCTACCAGGAAACCCGCCAGCGTCTGGAAGAATTGGAAGTGGTCGGCCGCGTCACCTTTGCCTTCCGTTCCCTGAACAAGCCCGATGAAATGCTCCCGGTTCTGCTCAAGGAGGTCCTTAAGATCATCGGCACGGATACCGCCTCCATCTGGCTGCACGACCCGGTCTTCAACATGCTCAACCAGAAGGTCGCCAGCGGTTGGCAGGATCAGCTCCGCATCAAGCATCTCCGCCCCAGCCTGTCCATCCCGGGCCGCGTCTTCCGCACCGGCGATATTCAGCTCGTCGAGGATTATTCGACCGACGCCAACATGGGCGAAGGCCTCACCGAGGCATCCGGCACCGGCTGGAGCGGCATCGGCGTGCCCATCCGCACCTCCACCCAGACCATCGGCGCCATGCTCGTCGCTGTGCCTCTGCCTCGCCATATCGACCCGGCCCAGATCCAGCTGCTCACCACCCTTGCCGAGATCGCCGGGAATGCCATCCACCGCGCCGAGCTTTACAACCAGAGCGAAGAACAGGTTCGCCGCCTGACCGCCCTGCGCGACGTGGACACTGCCATAGCCTCCAGCTTCGACCTGCGCGTCACCCTGAACATCCTGCTCGACCATACCATTTCACAGTTGCGGGCGGATGCCGGCGCCATCTTCTCCTATAACCAGGAAATGCGCTCCCTCGACCACATCTTCAGCCTCGGCTTCCGCCAGTCCTCGGCCATCCAGACCAGCCTGCGCATTGGCGGCCGCATCCTGGATGAAGCCCTCCTCGAGCGCAAATTGATCCATGTGGAGAATATCAGCCGCGAGCCGAATTTCCACCGCAAAGAGATCGCCGCCCAGGAAAAATTCGTCACTTATTACGCCGTCCCGCTCATCAGCAAGGGTCAGATCAAGGGCATCCTCGAGATCTATTACCGCCATCCTCACCCCCCGGAAGCCGATTGGATGGACTTCTTCCAGACCATGGCCGGTCAGGCCGCCATCGCCATTGATAATACCCAGCTGTTCGATAATCTCCAGCGGACCAATCAGGAATTGTCCCTCGCCTACGACACCACCCTGGAAGGCTGGGGGAAAGCCCTTGAGCTGCGTGACCGGGAGACTCAGGGACACACCCTCCGCGTCACCGACCTCACCCTGCGGCTGGCGCGCCGCGTGAATGTCCCCGAATCAGAGATGGTCAGCATCCGCCGCGGTGTCCTTCTCCACGACATCGGCAAGATGGCCGTGCCGGATCATATCCTCAAGAAGTCCGGCCCCCTGGACGAAAAAGAGTGGGTCGAAATGCGCAAGCACCCCCAGTACGCCTATGACCTGCTCTACCCCATCACCTATCTGCGTCCCGCGCTGGATATCCCCTACTCCCACCATGAGCGTTGGGATGGGGATGGCTATCCAAATAAGATCAAAGGCGCAGAGATACCTCTCTCCGCACGCATCTTTGCGCTCGTGGATGTTTGGGATGCCCTGTTATATGACCGCCCCTACCGCAAAGCCTGGCCGCGCCAGAAGGTCATTGATTACATCCGCGAAGAAAGCGGCACCCGCTTCGACCCCCGCCTGACCGATGAATTCCTGAAGATGATCGAAGAGCAAAACCTCGGCGCGGAATAAATTCATGTCATTGCGAGAAAAAAACCCGTTTCTTCGAAACGGGTTTTTTGTCGAAGCAATCTCCTCGTAATTGGAAAACTTTATAAAGTATTGATCTCCCTCTCATTTCACCCGCAAGAACCTCCGCTTGCCCACCTGCAGCACGCCCGGATGCGGAAATTCCGCGTCGCCGCGCTCCAAAGTCTCTCCATCCAGCCGCACCCCCTTTTGATCGATCAACGCCCGCGCCTTGCTCTTGCTCTCGGCCATTCCCGCCGCCAGGATCACCTCCAGGATCGTTTCCCCGCCCTTTAGCTGGTATTCCGGCATTTCATCCGGCGCTTCCTTCTGCTGGAAGGTCTTGACGAAAGCCTGCTCAGCCTGCTCTGCCGCCTCATCTCCGTAAAAGATGCTTGTGATCTCGCGCGCCAGTTTCATCTTGGCATCCCGCGGGTGCATCGCCCCGCTCGCCACGTCCTTCTCGATGCGGTCGATCTCATGCGGCGGGAAGCGCGTCACCAGCCGGTAGTATTTGCTCATGGCGAAATCCGGCACCGACATCACCTTCCCGTACATATCCTCGGCATTGGTGTGGATCGGCACGATGTTTCCGGTGGTCTTCGACATGCGCAGGATGCCATCCGTCCCCGGCAGGATCCCGCAGATAATGCCCACCAGCGGCTTCTGCCCCATCGCCTCCTGCAATTTTCGCCCTGCCACGATGATGTTGAACAACTGGTCCGTTCCGCCCACCTGGATGTCCGTCTTCATTGCCACCGCGTCGTAACCCTGCATCAACGCGTAGAAGGTCTCGTGCAGGAAGATCGGCTCGCCCTTCTCCAGCCGGTTGGCAAAGTTATCCCGCGCCAGGAACTGCTGCACGGTGAAATTCTGCCCCAGCCGGATCAGGTCCACCAGCGAAAGCTCCGAAAGCCATTCGCCGTTGGCGCGCACGCTGGTCTTCTCGCGGTCCAGCACGCGGAAGGCCTGCTCCGCATAGGTCCTGGCGTTATCCGCCACCTGTTCCTGGGTAAGGATCGGGCGCGCTTTGTTCTTGTCCGAGGGATCGCCCACCAGCGCCGTGTAACTGCCGATCAGGAAGGTGACCTCATGCCCCAGGTCCTGGAACTGCCGCAGCTTCCGCATCGTGATGGTATGTCCCAGGTGCAGGTCCTTCGAGGTGGGATCATAGCCGCAGTACACGCGCAGCGGCCGGCCTTCCTTTTCCGCCAGCAGCAGCCGCTCGCGGAGTTCGGCCGTCATCGCCTTCTTTAACTCCTCGTCCCCGTATTCGGTCCCCTGCATCAGGAGTTCCATCTGGTCGTCAATGTTCATTCAAGCCTCCACCCGGTTGGTTGGCGGCGTGTGGTCGCCGCGGAAGTTGCGTAAATAAAAACGCGCCCGCGATGGTGGGCGCGTTCGATCACCATCGTCTGGATCAAGGATGGGAATAATGATAGTAAAGAACGCAATGGATGACTGACATGCGGCGATTATATCATCGCCCCATTTCCTTGCAAGGAGGTTCTGCAGTCTGGAGGCGAAGTCCGGATTCTCCTCTCCTCGCGAGGCGCTGTGGTTGAAGTTGTTTGGGTGCGATCTTGTGCGGGGCTGAACTGCCATCAGTTCGGTTCGTCTTTAATGCTGGAAAAGATATAAATCTCTAACGCCATAGCCAATACTGCGCGCCTTGTGCCGTGACCAAATGATCAATCCATTCATGAAAAGAGGGGGACAGTTCTATCCAATATTGAACAGGATCGTATGGGTTTCCTTCAATGAGCCTGCAACTATTCCCATCTTTGGTTCGGGAGTTAGTGTCCATAATTAGGGAACGATCCTCGGATACTATTTCTCCTATTGCCAAAAACTGAGGTAGCCACAGACCTTCAAGAGATCGCTTCCATCGCTCCTGCCCTTCAAGAATTTCCTCTACGCTATACAATTTATATCCTGTCATAGCATCTTCTACGTTGCGATATAAAATCGCGCCATTGGATACTGATGTCAAAAAAGTAGCGAGGTCTTCAGGAATCTTTTGCCCCAATCGTCGTTCAGCATCCATAACAATCTGGGTGGAGGAAGGCGATTCCCAGGTAAACGATGCAACCCAGGTCCAATGTGAATGTATTATTCTCAGTTTATTATCGCTCAACATAAGCTCTCGCAGAGCTGAAATACATCGGAAGTAGTCTTTGGTTTCCATATTCACCTTATGTTGTTATCTCCCCTTGGGCATGTGCCTCCAAAAATCATTGAATAACTCATGATCCTGCCTAGTGACTGGAACTCCGTTTTTAAATGAATTATCACCATCGTATCTATAGGTTTTATATGATGAATTATATAGTTATCCCAGCCCCCTCTGGTTCGGCATATCCTCTATTTACCCATTCATCCTTGTAGTTTTGTCTGTATTTCTCTCAGTTCAGTTCGTCTTTTACTCTGGATACGAGTCCCTGAGACGCTTCCATTCCAGGGCATTTTTGAATTCCTCTCCTTTACCTATCCAATCCAAAACAGTATCTATGATATCCTCGGTCTCTGCGCCAAGTGATTCGTATCCTCGAAGCTTGGCTTTCTCTCCGCATTTCTCACACTTCTGTTGAATGATCAAGATATATGCTTTTTGCTTGTGCCCACAGTTTGAGCAGACATACTCCCGATAATGTGGCATTTTTTTAATATCTTCAATGCAGTCTATATATGACATATATACTCCCATCCGACTAGTTTTTTAAAAGTTTTCGCAAAACGATCAATTGACCAGCCTTCTGGACGGTTCTGCAACCGGGAGGCGAAGTCCGGAATCTCCTCTCCTCGCGCAGCGCTGTGATTGAAGTTGTTAAGGTGCGAAGGCTCTTGAAATCCGCAGCGAAGAGCCTATAATGAAAGTTGCCACACATGCAATCCCCTTCCGGGGAGGCAGGACGAGCGGGTCGGTTCATCCGGTCGGCTCGTCTTTATTTTTCGACACTTTCCGCTCAAGCCCAATATCTAATAGTAGTATTGAACAACCATATAGGATTATTGCTAAAAAATGTAGGATTTGGAGATTCTCAAAAATATTTCGTAATGCCAGCAACATAATAATTAGTCCGATGAGTAGATACCCTCCTCGACTGATGAGATACTCTAAACCAAGACCAATGTCTCGATAGCCAGCAAAGTTAAGGGTATCATCTTTTGTATTACCATGACTAGGTCGCAGCAATTGTATCGCTCGAAGGTAAGGATGGCTCAAGAATATTAAATAGAGCATACGGATGAAAATATTACCTTGCTTTACATTATGGAATAGTATGCCTATATAATCGGGGAGAATCACAAAAGTCAATAATAGTAATGCTACTACCAACCAGCACAATACGATATTTACGTTAGTCCTTTGCATTTTATCGCAACCAGTCTCGGACATCGAAGGAGAGCATCCATAAACTGCTGCTCAGTCCGGTACCAACGGAAAAATAACCGGCTCCATACCCTTTTCCGAAATAAATAGTAAATGGCTGCACCCCATATTTGGTATCAGCAGGGGTTCCTGGGGGAGGAATAATTATGGCGGCCGAGTAACCATCTCCCCCTGCCGCGGTGACACTCATCACGCTAGATTCTCCTTTTGTTATTTGTTCAGCATCGGATGAAAACCAACCTATCAATGGGCCAGCAGTTCCTGATGCGCCGAAGGGAAATGGGTCAGGCATAAAGGCAGGGCCAATTTCAGGTGCAACATCCATATTGATGGATATAACATTAGGGTTATTTCTGTTCCAAACTAATTGTCCGCCAACAGTGATCGACCAAGGAATTTTAATCCCAAATACTGATAATGGTATTTTGGGTACAAATTCACCTTGACCCCGCAGTCCCCATGTTGTAGGCAATAATGCATCCCCAGCTGCGTTAAGGTCACCTCCGAGAGCTTGTGCTACCACGCTATTTGGATCGATCCCCCAACAATCCGTTGGTCCCCAGCAGCTTAGTCCCTCCCCATAATGCTTATATGCCGGATCTGCGCCTTCATATCTTATTTGGCAGTCATAATCACAAACTCTGTGTCCGGAGGGGTCCGTATACCTTGACGGGTTGTTCAATCCGTAAGGATAAGGTATACAGGAAGGGGTGATGGGCAATGGATATAAAAGACAGGGTCCGATTCCGCGGAAATGCGGCCTCGGACCCCGCTTCATTCGGTCTTATTGTTGGGTCAGGTTAAAGGTGAACACCCACGGTCCCGGGATGGAATAGAACTCATCACTGTAGACCACTCCCTCGGCCTGTTCCTTCGTCATCTCCGGCGGGAAGCTTGTGATCTGCATCTGCGGGACGCCGTCCTGATTCACGCATTCGATCGTGATGGCAACCCCGCGTGCTTGCAGTGCCGCCTGGATCTTGGGCAGATACAGGTCGCAATACTCGCCATCCCGCGGCGGCGCCGCGATCGCGTCGATCGAGATGGTCGCATTGCTCAGGTCGGCATCCGGAGTCACGTAAAAATTCAGCGTATCGCAGCGCTCGCCTACCTTCCCCTCTGCCGGCGCATTCAGGCTCTCCAGCGTCGTGCCGAAGTCCGTCACGCTGGTTCCCGCATACTGCAGGCTCGCCTTCCAGATGGACCAGTCGGCATCGCTGGGCAGGCTGAAGCACACCGAGGCGTTCAGCTGTTTCCCGTCCTGCCAGGCGCTGGTCTACACGGACATCGATCCCGCTTGCCTGTTGGTCGGCCATGAGAGTGTTCGACTGCGCCGTCGGATAGGAAGGCGCAAGGTACGGCGTCGGTCCGGTGTTCGCCTCCGGCGGGATGGATGGGATCTGGGGCGCTTGCGGCGCGCAGCCCACCAGGACCAGGGCGATGAGAATGAACAAACAGCGTTTCATAGTTTTCTTAGCTCCTTCAGTTTCGTTTATGACGGGACGATTCGATTTCCCGTCAGCCATAAAGATCGTCCAGCGCCGACTTGAGCGTGGGAAATTTGAACTCGTAACCCAGCTCGAGCAGCCGCTTTGGACGTGAATAGCGGCCCCGCGTGATCATCACGCTCATCTCCCCCAGGACCATCCGCAGCAGGAAGGCCGGTGTGGGGAACCAGTACGGCCTCCGTAATGACCTTTGCCAGTCCCCGCATGAACAGTTCGCTGGAGGTCGGTTCGGGTGCGATCAGGTTGACAGCCCCTCGCGCCTCCTCGTTCTCCAGCAGGAACCGCATCGCGCCGATCTCATCCGCGATGTGGATCCACGGCATGCTTTGCCTGCCGTCCGCCAGCTTCCCCCCGATGAACAGCTTGACCGGCAGTGCCATCATGGGCAGCAACCCCTCGTCGCGTGCCAGCACCACCGCCGAGCGTGTCACCACCCGGCGCACGCCCAGCGCCTTCACCGGTCTCGTGGAATCCTCCCATTCGACCGTCAGCTGCGCCGGAAAATCGTTCCCCGGCGGCGTGGCTTCATCCGCCAGCTCTCCGGAAAAGCCGTAATGATTGATGCCCGAGGCCTGGAGCAGCACCTGTGGCCGGTGTTCAGCCGCCTGGATGGCCTCCGTCAATGCCCGTCCGGCGTTCACCCGCGATTCCCGGAACTCCCGCTTCGTGGCCTTCGTCCACGGCCATGTATCCAGCGAAAGGCCTGCCAGGTTCACCACGGCATCCATCTCGTTCATTAAATGCCCCCAGCCCTCCGTGGTGCAGCCATCCCAGAGAACGACGTTAAAGCCCTCGATCGTGCTTTGTTGTTCCGGGTCCCTGCTCAAAGCCCAGACCTCGTGTCCGTCGCCCAGCAGTGAGGCCGCCAGCCAGCGGCCAATGAACCCGGTCCCCCCGCTGATCAGTACTTTCATATCCCGTGCTCCCAGAATGGATGTGCTATACAGCCAGTTGAAAAGCAGTATAATCGAGCCTATTATAGAGGCTCCATGAATGAGCCAGTTTTAGTGCTCAACGCCAATTTTGAGCCAATTAACGTTTGCACCACACGGCGGGCCATCAGTCTGCTTCTTTCCGGCAAGGCTGACATGGTCGTGAACGGCCGCGGCCACATCCATACGATCTCTCAGCTTCTGCCCCGTCCCTCCGTCATCCGCTTGGAGGAGCAGATCCATCGGCCCCGCCCACGGGTCAAGCTGACCCGCCGGGAGGTCTTCCGGCGTGACAATTATACCTGCCAGTACTGCGGGCGCAGGGATGGCAATCTTACCGTGGACCATGTCAAACCCCGCCATCAGGGCGGCCTGCATGTCTGGACCAATGTCGTCGCCGCCTGCCCCTCCTGCAACCACCGCAAGGGCAGCCGCAACCTGGACGATATCCATATGAACCTGCTCCACCCGCCCAAGGAGCCGCCCGCCAGCGCAGTATACCTCTATGGCAGGCATCTCGTCGAATACGGGGAATGGGAACCCTTTATAAACGGTTGGTAAACAGAAAACTCCCTCCATTTCGGAGGGAGTTTTGTTATACGAAAGACTGCCTCACAATTCCAGTTTCATATAATCTTCCGCCAGGAAGATTTTTCCCTTGAATTTTTCCGCCGCTCCCTGCACCGGGTCTCCATCTGCGAACTGCCCCGTCGGGTAATGGATCAGGCACAGTTCCTTCACCCCTGCCTGCGCCGCCACATCCCCTGCCTGTTCCGCCGAGGAGTGGCCTGTCTCCTCCCCCGTCGCTTCGTGGATCAGCAGGTCCGCCCCTTGAGCCAGCCGCACCATCTGCGGGCAGGGTTCGGTGTCGCAGGAATATACCAGCGATTTCCCGGTCCTGTGGGCGTCAAATCGCAGCCCGATCGTCGGGATGAAATGGATCACCGGCGTGCTCGCCACCTTGAAATCCGGGCAGTCCAAAACCATGGCATTTTCGGATTCGGGCAGGCGCTCGAATTTCACCGTGTAAAAATCCGGCCAGTCCTTCCAGTTATACAGGTCCATCAACTTTTCGATCCGCTCGACCGTGTAGTCCAGCCCGTAAATATTGATCGGCTTGGTCCGGCCTCTCAGCCACATATCCATCAGCAGCAGCGGCAGCCCCGAGACGTGATCGGGGTGAAAATGGGTGATGACGATATCCGTCAGGTCGTTGAAGTCCAGCCCCGCCTGCTCGAGTCGCAGGATCGGGTTCCCCACGCAATCTACCAGCACCATGCGCTCATCCCCCGCCGCGACCATGTGTGTGTTCTCATGGCCTTGCGTGGAGATGGCATTGGAAGTTCCCAGGATGATTACCCTCACCATAGTGCACCTATTTGAAGACCGCCTGAATGATCAGCGGTGTGATGTAGGTCTCTATGACCGCTGCCACGCACAACAGCGGGACAACGATGCCGGTAAAGACCTTGGCCCATTCGGCGATCAGCTCGATCACCACCTCCCCCAGCGACTTTCCCATTTGCGGTGTGACCAGCGCCACGCTCACATGCAGGACCACCGCCCCGCTCAGCAACAGCGCCGGCAGCTCGAAGAACCCGTGCGGCAGCAGACCCGCCGCAAAGACCAGCAGCGGCGAGACTCCCATGTAGGCAAATACGCTCAATACCCCGCCGATCAAGCTCACGTTGATCAGATAGATGACGATGCCCAGCACGCCGAAGGACACCAGCCCCGACAGGAACATCAGCACCGTGCGCGCGCAGGTTATTGCTGAGCAGCGATGGCACGTTCAGCGAGGCCCCCATCTTCAGGACGCTTGGGATCTCGCGCAGCCGCTGGCTCAGGTCAGACATATCCCCTGATCGATGGAATTGCCGGCGAACAAAGCCGGCGCATTCTCGGTCACCTGCGAATAGCCCAGCCAGCCTCCCGCCAGCGCGATGCCGCTCATGATCAGCAGCGGCACGCCCAGTTTCCGCAGTGCCGGGAAGACCGCCTGCCGGTACCACTCCGCCGGTGTCCGCGCCCCCTGCCGGAAGGATGCCCAGAACGTGGACCACATCCAGCGTACGTTCAGCACATCCACCTCGCGGCCCAGCAGGTATTCGCGCTGGAAATGCGCGATGCCCACGCGGATCAGCAGGAACGCCAGGATGACCACCGCCACCACCGCCAGCCACAGGATGCGCCCGTTCCCCCAGAACAACAGCACGCTTTCCCCCTGCAGCAGGAACGCCACCGGCAGGATGACGAACGATGCCAGCAGGTTGGCCGCCTTGACCGAGGTGGATTGCACCGAGACCACGATCGCCCCGCTGACCATCAGCACCGTATGCGCCGCGGTCAATACATATAACTGGATCAGGATCGGCGTGGATGGCACGGTGATGTTCAGATGCCGCATCAACACGAGATACAGCGTGATCGCCGTATAACTTGCCGCCAGCGGCGTCAGAGCGCCCACCAGGAACTTGCCCAGGTAGATCTGCCAGTCATACAGCGGCAGGCTGAGCAGCGGCTCGATCGTGCCGCGCTCCTTCTCGCCCACGAACGATTCCAGCGCCACCACCAGCGAGATCGTGTTCGGAAAGAAACCGATGATCAGGATCGAGAACGGCACCAGGCTGTCGATCACCAGGTCTGCTCCGTAGCGTTGGACAAAGGCCACCGTTTGCCGGGCCACCACGTTCATGATGAACGGGAATCCGATGCGTCAGCACCACCAGCGGGAACAGCACGCGCCAGTCCCGCACCTGATCGCGCAGTTCCCGCCGTGCCACCAGCCATACCGGCCCCAGGTTAGCCCTCATGCACCCTCCCCTGGGCTTCAGCCATCACCTTCAGATAGACCTGCTCGAAGCTCCGCGGCACTTCCTCGAAGGTCAGCACCGGCGCATGCGCCGCGGCCAGCGCCGCCATCAACCGGGGATTCGTCTCCCTGGGCTCCTCCACTTGGAAGCGGATCATGTCCGCTGCTGGCTGCCGCATGCTCACTCCCTCCGGCAGCGCCAGCCCTCCGCCATCCCATGCCTGGGATAGCCGGGCCGTGAACTCCACCGGCCCCAGCACCTGGTCTTTCAGCTCCTCCAGCGTCCCCTGCATCAGGATGCGCCCCCGGTAGATGATGACTACGATATCCGCCAGCACTTCCGCTTCTGCCAGGTTGTGCGTGCAGATCACGATCCCCCGCTGCGAGGACTTCAGGTTGGCGATCTCATCCCGCACCAGCCGCGCCGATTCCGGGTCCATCGCCGAGGTCGGCTCGTCCAGCAGCAGCACCGGCGGCTCGTGCATCAGCGCCCGCGCCAGGGCCAGCTTCTGCCGCATCCCCTTCGAGAATGTGCCGATTCGCTGCCGCGCGGCCTGTGCCAGTCCGAAGTATTCCAGCAGATAATCGCAGCGCGCCCGCCTTGTCTGCGGGCTCAGCGCATGGATCTCCGCAAAATAGTCCAGGTATTCCACCGCGTTCATCCGCACATACAGACCCTGCTGCTCCGTCAGCACCCCCACCGCTGCGCGCACCTGGTTGCCGTCTTTGGCCACGTCATACCCCGCCACGCGCGCCCAGCCGCGCGTCGGCCGCAGCAGCGCCGTCAGCATCCGCACCGTGGTGGTCTTCCCCGCGCCGTTCTGCCCCAGCAGCGCCAGGATCTGGCCCGGCTTGACGCGCAGGTTCACCCCTTCCACCGCCCAGAAGTCGTTGAATTGCTTGCCCAGGTCTGAAGTTTCGATCATGCTAAGGAGAATATCACCCTGTGAAATGGGCGTACATCAGTCGGGAGTACTCCCGGCTTCGTCCATATCCTCATCGGGTTCTTCCATGGGTTCCATCATCGCAGCCGGTTGGCTCTGCCCCGGCCGGTGCCGCCAGATCAGCGACGCCGCGGCCAGGATTGCCACCACTGCCATGAAGTATTGATTGATATTGATGCCGCCCA
This sequence comes from uncultured Chloroflexia bacterium, assembly GCA_963809585.1. Classification (GTDB taxonomy): domain Bacteria; phylum Chloroflexota; class Anaerolineae; order Anaerolineales; family Villigracilaceae; genus JACPVF01. The sequence goes on from CAWEKL010000009.1 coordinate 556,341, forward strand.
GTTGCGAAGAATCCAGCCGCAGGAATTCCAGCCCGAACCGGATCAGCGGATAGGTGATCAAATAGACCAGGAATACATCTCCTTTTTTGCGGTTTCGCTCGTAATTGCGCGTCACCCACAACAGCAGGAACATGTTGGTCAGGTTGAGCAGTGCCTCATAGGCGAACAGCGGATGGTAATAGTCCACGTTCTCGAATCCCGCCAGCCGGTGCTGCGGATCGATATACAATTTCCACGGCAGATTGGTCGGCGCGCCGTATAGTTCCTGATTGAACAGGTTGCCGAAGCGCCCGATGGCCTGCCCCAGCGCGATGCTCGGAGCACCGATATCCAGCCACTCCTTGAAATCCAGCCCGTTCTTGCGCGCATAGAAATACAGCGCGATCACGCCGCCGATGACCGCCCCCGGAATGCCCAATCCGCCTCTCCAGATCGAGAGGATGTCCAGAAAGCGCACCGTGCCCCCCGCAAAATAAGGATTGACCATCTGCCCTGTCACCGGGTCCACCACCAGCGCGCTCGGCGATGGCGTGAAGACGTGCCACAGCCGCGCCCCGATCACGCCCCCGATGATGAGCCAGATCAGCAGGTCCCAGACGATCTCCGGGTCGATCCCGCGGCGTTTGGCCTCCCGCGCCGCCAGCCAGCCCCCTGCCAGCGCGCCCAGCATCAGGATAATTCCATAAAAGCGTACGAATAATGGCCCGATCTGAATCCCGTCGATCATGGTCGGCTCTCCTCTATGGAGTTGGTTTTAACTCGCGTGGTTTGCGCCTGCGCGCGGACCACCATGATCCGCTGCAAGGCAGTGAAGTTCGCCAGGATGGCGATGATCCATACCCCGTACACCGGAATGTTGAACAGCAGCGAAGGCCCCAGGATTAGATATCGTTCCGCCCTCGTCAGCAGCCCTTCCTTCGCACTGAAACTTTGCGCCTCCGCCCGCGCCTTGACATACGACACCAGGATGGAACCCGCCGCCGCTGCAAAGGTGGCTATTTCCGCCGCATGCTGGTTCGTCTGGCTGAAATGATACAGCAGCGCGCCCAGCACGATCAGCTCCGAATAGCGGTCGCTGACCGAGTCCACGAACGCGCCCCAGTCGCTGGCCTCTCCGCGCAGCCGCGCCATCGTGCCGTCCAGCGCATCGATCGGCCACACGATCAGCATGATCAACCCGCCCAGCGAGATCATGCCCCCGCGCAATGAAATACGCCGCTACGACATTCCCGAACACCCCCAGCAATGTGACCGCATTCGGTGTCAGGCCGATACGGTTAAGAAAACGGCCGATTGGGTCCAGTACAAATTTAAAGGTGACGCGCAAAAAATCAGTGAAGGTTCTTTTCACCGCCGATTCCTTTCAGAAAGATTGGGCAATGATACTCGAAAAGGAAGTCACGAGCCTTGCTGATTTTCGCCGTCGGACGGGTCTTCGTCCTCTTCGTTGGCCAGCACGTCACGCTCGCGCCCGCCCCCCTGCGAGCCGCTCACCACGCCCATTTCCTGCAATTGGTCGAGCAGCCGCGCCGCCCGCGGATAGCCGATCCGCAACCGCCGCTGGAGCAGCGAAGCCGAGGCCCGCTGCGTCTGCTTGACGATGGCCATCGCCTGTTCCACCAGCCCGTCGTCTTCATTCTCGTCCGGCTCGCTGAGCAGCTTTTCCCACGGCGGCGTGTCGTTCAGTGGTACTGCCACCACCTTCTGCCAGTGCGCAATGATCCGCTCGATTTCCATATCCGTGACCATCACACCCTGCGCCCGCGATGGGCTTGCCCACCTCCGGGTTCAGGAACAGCATGTCGCCGCGTCCCAGCAGCGTCTCCGCGCCGTTCGTATCCAGGATCACGCGGCTGTCCACGCCTGAGGCCACCGAAAAGGCCAGCCGGGCCGGGAAATTCGCCTTGATCAGCCCGGTCACCACATCCGTGCTCGGCCGCTGCGTCGCCACCACCAGGTGGATGCCCGTGGCCCGCGCCATCTGCGCCAGGCGCACCAGGTTGTGCTCGGTCTGGTCCGGAGCGGACATCATCAGGTCCGCCAGTTCGTCGATCAGCACCACGATGCGCGGCAGCGGCTGGCCTCCTTCTTTCCGCACGATCTTGCTTGTTGTAGGCTTCCAGGTCGCGCGAGTGGCGGCTTCCAGCAGGCGGTAGCGATGTTCCATCTCCACCACCACCCAGCGCAGCACCCCCAGGATGCGCTCTACGTTCGTCTCCACCTTGCCGTACAGGTGCGGCAGGCCGTTGAAGCGCAGCAGCTCCACCATCTTGGCATCGATCATCACCATGCGCAGGTCTCGGGCGAATTGTTCATCGCCAGGCAGGCCGCCAGCGCCGTGATGCACACCGACTTCCCCGAACCCGTCGCTCCCGCGATCAGCAGATGCGGCATGCGCGCCAGGTCCGCGATCACCGGCTGCCCCGAGACATCCCGCCCCAGCGCGATCGCCAGCGGCGCGCCCACCTTGTGGAACGCCTCGCTTTCCAGCATGGACCGCAGCCGCACCACCGAGGCCTGCGCGTTCGGCACCTCGATGCCCACGTACGGCTTGCCCGGCACCGGCGCCTCGATGCGCAGCCGTTCGGCGGAGAGCGCCAGCGCCAGGTCCTTCTGCAGCGAGGCGATCTGCGCCACGCGCACCTTCATCTGCTGCGCATCGTCCTCATCCGCCGCCCTTCTTCATGAAGCCGGGCTGCACGGCGAACTGCGTCACCGCCGGGCCGACCCGGTATCCGATCACAGTGGCCGGGATGCCGAACTCGGATAGCGTCTTCATGATCATGCCGGCGGTCTGGTTGATGGTGCGCTCATCCGCCCGCACCGAGTTTTCGGCCAGCAGGATCTGCAGCGAAGGCAGTTCCTCCGCCCGTTCCGGGGCATTGACGGGTTTCTCTGATTTCTTTTCTGGCACCTTGAGCGAGGTGCGGAATTCCGGCGGCAGCACCGGCGCGGCTTTCTTCCGCGCCTGCGGCTTCGCGGCTTGCTCCTCGGGTTCGGCGCTTGGTCTCCACGATCGCTGGCTCGATGATCGGCTCTGGCCGCGCTTCCCCTGCCAGCCGCAGCAGCCCTTTCTCGATCAGCCCCCAGATGTTGAGCCCTGCCATAATGCTCGCCAGCCATCCGGCCAGGAGCACCAGCGTTCCGCCGGTGGGTGTAGCGATCATCCATGCCAGCCGCGCGATCCCCCAGCCGATCTGCCCGCCGTCCATCCCGGCCTCGGCGCGCTGGATCGAATTCCCTCCGAAAATGGACAGCAGTCCGAGCGTCAGCAGCGCCGCCAGTTCCAGCCACACCAGCCGCCCGATGCTCCAGCTTCGCAGGTTCCTCCTCAGCAGCCCGTAACCGAAAAAGGCGATTGCCGCGATGACCAGGTAACTTCCCCAGCCAAAAGCCGTGGTCAGCAGCTGCGACCACATGGAGATGAGCACGCCGCTGGTCAGTTTCCACAGCGCCAGCAGCGAGGTCAGCGCTACCACCAGCAGGAACAATCCGGCTGCGTCGCGCGCAAAACGGCCGAAATGCAGGTTGAACTGGCCGAGTCGGTCGAGCCAGTCAGGTTCGCCTGTGTCCGGCGGTGTGGGGGTCGGCGTGGGGCGTTCGGTCATGGATCAGTCGATCTTCAGGCTCAAGCCCATGCGCTGCTGCGCCGGGTCCACGTGCAGCACGCGCACCGTCACGGCCTGCCCCTCATGCAGCACATCTTTCACCGATTGGCCGGCCTCCAGCGCTATCTCTGAGGCATGGATCAGCCCCTCGACGCCCGCCTCCAGTTTGGCAAACGCCCCGTAGGAGACCACGCTCGTGACCACAGCCGGCAGCACCGACCCCTCCGCGAACAAAGTGTTCGCCTGCTCCCAGGGATTGGGAGCCAGCCGCTTCAGGCTGAGCGCCACCCTGCATCGCTCAGGAGCCAGTTCCAGCACCATCACATCCACGTTTTCGTTCAGCTTGACGATCTGGCTGGGATGCATCACCCGTCCCCATGAAAGTTCGGAGATGTGGATCAGCCCTTCCACCCCGCCCAGGTCCACGAACACCCCGAAGTCCGTAATGTTCGTCACCTGCCCCTGGATGCGTTGGCCGGGCTGGATGGCATTGAACAGCACCGCCCTCTGCCCCGGTTCAGCCAGAGCCGCCCGCTCGGAAAATACGATCCGCCCGTCCTCGGGTACGCATTCGATCACCTTCAAGCTTTAAGCTGCGTCCCATATAGGCTTCCAGCGAGCCATCCCGGTCCACCACCTCCGGCCTCCCTGCCAGCTCGATCAGGTGAGAGAAGGGCACAAAGCCGTACATGCCGCTCCCCTCCACCAATAGCCCGCCGCGGTTATGCCCGGTCACGTTCAGTGTCACGATCTGGTCGTGTGAATACAGTTCCTTCACCTGCTCCCAGTCCGCGGTCTGGCGGGCCGGCTCATCCGTGCGCGGCTCTGCTTTCTGGGCGCGCGCTGGCGGCGGAGGCAGATTCCTCCCCTCCTCAGCGAGCACCGAAGCCCACCAGCCCTCGTCATTGACGGGTATCGGATTTTCGTTCACTTTATTGCGTTGATTGGCCATGTTGCCTCCTCTACCTTTGCTGCATTTCTGCTTCCATCTCCAGGATCGCATGCGCCACGGCTTCCACCGCCACCCGCTGTTTGCGGTACAGATCGGCTTCAGACAATGCCAGCCGCGAAGCCACCTCGCGTACTTTGCGCCCTTCGATGAATTTCATTTCCAAAATGTTATACAGGATCCATTCCGTGGTAAAACGCCGGTCCCCCTCGGGCCTCACCTGGTCCACCGCCTTGCGCAGCAGGGCGCGCAGGGCGTTCGCCGAATTGCCATCATGGTCGCCTGCCATTTCCTGCACCACCTGCAGGCGCATCAGCGGACTGGTCGTCAGCTTCGGGCCGCCCCAGTAATGCGTCAGCGCATCCTTCACCCAGGTGGCCAGGTCGGCTTCCTGCGGCAGCGGTTCCTCAAGCAGGTCTGCGCCCGTGTCATACCTGCCCGCCGCGCGCAGCCGCTGGATCATCTCCACCCGCGGCTGCAGGTCTTCAAGGGAGCGGAACACCCGTTGCTGTAATTGGCGGTCTTCCAGCGCCAGCGCGGCCCGGTCCGCCAGCAGCCAGAGTGCCTCGCGCTGGTCGTTCTCCATCGCTTCCGATTTCGTTGCTGCGCCACCCCCAGCAGCCCCAGCAGAGGCGGCATCTCATCCCGGTCCAGGTCCGACCGGTTCCTCTGATACAGCGGCAGCACCCAGAAATTACCCCACCGGAATTCCTGGCGCGGCCCTCCTCCATCGGCTTCGGTCAAAGCCTCCGGCAGGTCCTGTTGGTTGATCATGGTTCTGTCGTCCCGCGATCACGATCAGCGAGAGCATCTCCCCGTCCAGCGCCGCAACGAAAGCCGAGGGCGATTGCAGGTGGTCGCGCACCGCCGCCAGCACCGCCTCCAGGAATTGGTTGAGGTCGCTGCTGGTCAGCAGGCGCTCTTCCACGTTTTGCAGGAAGCGCAGTTCCGATCGGTCGCGGCCGTAGAACAGCCAGCGCTCCCAGATCGGAGCTGCCAGCGTGATCGTATGCTCCAGCAGCAGCACCGTGATCACCACCGCCAGCGGCACGAATGCATTGTACGAAATGCCTCCGAAGAACAGCCCCGTCCTCCGCACAATGGTCATCAGCCCCAGCGCCGCGGAGGCCGTCACCGGCCCGCGCATGATCCACTTGAACAGGCGGCTCTTCACCACCCGGTCCGGCCATGAGACTCCGAAGAATGCCACCGCGTAAGCCATGACCACCACGAGCACGGCCACCATCAAGTTGATCACCAGCGCCACGCCCCAGAACAGGTGCGGGAATTGCGCCGCCAGCCCCGAACCGAACATCAGGTACGGATAGGACCCCAGCGCCGGCGCGGTCGCCCCCGCCATCAGGTACACCATCCGCCGCCGTCCGGATCGGGTCAGCATGCGCCGGTACGCGCGCGCAAAGTTCACTCCCGCCCAGGCGATGACCCCCACATAGAACAGCGTGAAGATCTCGGTCCACAGCGTCCGTTGCAGGTGCGGCGCGGGGATCCCGTTCGGCACCAGCGCGCCGAGCAGATATCCGGTTCCCAACAGCAGCAGGAAGAACGTCGAAACGCCATAAACGGCTCGTACAGCCAGCCGCCGCCGCCCGCGCGAAGGCCGCCCGGCCGTCACCAGCACCGCATCGGAAAGGTGCAGGTAGCCCGCCGGGAGATAGATGATCCCGATCCACTGCAAGCGCAGCAGGGCTTCGGTCCCCCAATTGGGCAGCGTGTTGTTCTGCAATGCCTCGGTGGAAAAGATCACCACCACGCACAGCAGGATGATGGCAAATGATCTTGCCACCCGATCTCGTAAATTGAAGGAGAGAGCGTAAAGGAAAAGAGAAAATGCCGTGATGGCGATGGCCGCCGTCAGGATTTGGTTAAGTATCTCGATCCCCGCAAGCAGGTTGTCCAACCAACCGGTAACCATACGGCCTTCCAGTAAAAAAGAAGTTACTTCAGTGCCCGGGCAAAGAACAGGGCAACATCCTGGCTAAGGTAATAATGGTCATTATACCCGCAGAATTCATAGCCATGTTTCTGCGCGAAGCGGATTGCCGGCAGGTTCTTCGACTGCATTTCCAGCATCATCCGCTGCAGGCCGTGCCCCTCCGCCCACTGCGCCCCCGCCGCCAGCAGCCCGCTTGCCACGCCCTGCCGCCGCGCCTGCGGTGCCACCACCAGGTCCGTCACCCGCGCCATCGAAAGCGGGCTTTGCACCGCCAGCGCTATATATCCGATGGCGTCCGGCCCGCTGATGGCCGTGTACAGCATGGACATGTGCTTCCACTCGTCTGCCAGCGCGAACGGGTCGCGCGGGTAGGCCAGCGGGATGGGACGCGGCAGCCGCACCTCGCGGAAGGTCGCATAGACCTGACCCGTGTCCTTGCGCAGTTCCAGCTGCCAGACGTAATCGCTGCGCGTCGAGTGATCGATCGCCATCAGGCGGGTAATATCGGAGGCCATTGTGGTTCGGATTCTGTATTCGATCATGGTTAGGGAGCCAGTACTCGTATGGGAATAATGCAGGGCGGCAGCGATTGTCCCTGGTTGTCCGTGGCAACGATTCGCAGTTGATAGTCGCCGGGCGTGAGCGCCGAGGTGTCCCAGCCGCCCAGCGATTCATTCTTCTTCACTCCGGTGTCCGCCGCGATCGTTGCCCAGGTCTCGCTGCCGCGCGGCGCTACTTCGTATTTATAAAACCCAAAGTCTGCGATGTCCACCGTTCCGACCAGGTCTATCTTTCCCCTGACCTCCTCCCCAGGCGTGGGAGAGGTGATCATCAGCTTTCCCGGAACGCAGCCCTGCATGTTGGCCGAGGCCGCCTGTGGGGTCGCCGCCGCCACCTGCGTCATCAGTTCCGGGGAGAGTGTCCCCGGCGGCAGCGCCAGCAGGTCCAATGTCGGCGTCGGGATGAATACCTGCGCCGGTAGTCCCGGGATGATGAACGAGGCCACCACGAACTCCGTGCACAACAGTGCAACGATCACCAGGCTTACCGCCGCCGCCTGGCTCATCCTACGCAGAGAGAACTCGCGCTCCAGCCGGAAAACGGATTCCTGCCATTCGCGCCAGGATGTCAGCAGCCAGCGGAATGCGAACAGCCCCCCGATCGCCAGAACGATGTAGATTAACGGCTCATACGAGTCGAGGAAGCGGAATAGTCCGGTCATTCAACCGCTTTGCGACGCTTACATTGCGCGCAGGACGCCGCGCAGGATCGCTTCCATTTGAGGCGTGATGACTTTTCCGGCTGCAATGACTTCTTCATGCGTGGTCATGGTGGAACCGTCGAGGTTCGCCTTATTGCTGATGCCCGAAAGCCCCAGCACGCGCATCCCCGCGTGTCTCGCCGTGATAACCTCCGGCACGGTGGACATGCCCACCGCGTCCGCCCCCGCCATCCGCAGGAACCGCAGGTCGGCTGGCGACTCAAAGGAAGGCCCGCTGAGCCCCGCATAGACTCCCTCGCGCAGCGTCACCTTGTTCTCTCCGGCAACCCGCCGCGCCAGGTCGGCCAGTTCCCGGTCATAAGCCTGGCTCATGTCCGGGAAGCGCGGCCCCAGTTCGTCCAGGTTGGGCCCCATCAGGGGATTGTTGCCGGTCATTCCCATCAGGTTCAGGTGATCGGTGATCAGCATCACCTCGCCGGGCTCGAACTCCGGGTTCACGCCTCCGGCCGCGTTCGTCACGAACATGGTTTCGATGCCCAGCCGCTTCATCACGCGCACCGGCAGCGTTACCTGTTGCATGCTGTATCCTTCATAAAAATGGATTCTCCCCTGCATCACATACACGCTCACGTTCTCCAGCTCGCCGATGACCAGCCGCCCCGCGTGCCCGAAAACCGTGGAGACCGGGAAATGCGGCAGCTCCCCGAAGGGAATAATGTCCGGCTTCTCAACCGCTTCAGCCAGCGAGTTCAGTCCCGAGCCAAGAATCATCCCGATCCGCGGTTGATAGCCGGTTCTTGCCCGCACTGCCTGCGCGGTCTCATCAATTTGTTCAAGCGTTAGGAAGTTTTGCATCGTTTCCTGTACCGATCAGGGTTTCAGCCCCTCAGAATAGCTTCGGATTATATCAGATATCACAATCCTTCCGCTTTTTATGGCTTCTCTACGCCTTGCACTGCTGCCATTTCCCCGCCGTATCGACCTCTATACGGCCAGCGCCGCCCGAAAAGCCTCCACTGCCTGGTCCACCTCCGGCTCATTGATCCAGCAATGGGTCACCAGCCGGAACCGCCGCGGCTCCGTCAGGGTCCACCAGCACGCCCATCGGCCTCAACCGCTTGGTCACCTCCCCCGCCTCCGGCAGGCCCTCCCGCAAATTGAAGTAGACCATGTTGGTATGGGGAGTCCCCGGGTCAAGCTCGATCCCCTCAATGCTCCTCAATCCCTCGGCCAGCCTGCGTGCCTGGAGGTGGTCATCTTCCAGCCGTTCGATCATCGACCGCAGCGAAACGATTCCCGCCGCCGCCAGCACACCTGCCTGCCTCATCCCGCCGCCCAGCATTTTACGCAGGTGCCGTGCCCGTTGGATGAAAGGCTTGCGAACCCGCCAGCATGGACCCCACCGGCGAGGCCAGTCCCTTGCTCAGGCAGAACATCACCGAATCCGCCGGCTCGACCAGCTCCTGCACGGAAACCCTCTGCGCCACCGCCGAGTTGAAGATGCGTGCCCCGTCGATATGCAGTCGCAGCCCGTGTTCCCGCGCCAGTTCGCCCACCTGCCGCGTATACTCCGCCGTCAGCGGCACGCCGCCGCAGATGTTTTGCGTATTCTCGATGCAGATCAGCCGCGTGATCGTGTGATGCACATCCTCCGAGCGGATGGATGCGCGGATTTCGTCCAGCGCCAGCGTGCCATCCGCCTTGTTCTGCAGCGGGCATGGATAGATGCCCCCCAGCGCCGCCATCCCTCCCGCCTCGTTCAGGTAGATGTGCGAAGAACCGCCGACGATCACCTCATCCCCCCGCGTGCAATGCACCAGCAGCGCCAGCAGGTTCCCCATCGTCCCCGAGGGGACGAACAGCGCCGCTTCCTTGCCTAGCATCTGCGCCGCCATCTCCTGCAGCCGGTTCACGGTGGGATCGTCACCGTACACATCATCCCCCACCTTTGCCCTGGCCATCGCATTCCGCATCTCAAGCGTGGGATGCGTGACCGTATCGGACCGAAGGTCAATGCTGTCCATGTTCACTCCTGATTGCGCAATTGGTCGAGTACGGTTTGCAGTTCCCGCGGCAGCGGCGCTTCGAATTCGCGCGGCTTCGTTTCGCCCGGCAGGATGATCTTCAACCGCGCCGCGTGCAGAAAATGACGGTTGAGTTCCACCGCCTGGCTCTTTCGCCCGTACACCTTGTCCCCCACGATCGGGCATCCCAGAAAGGCGCAGTGCAGCCGGATCTGGTGCGTGCGCCCAGTGTGCGGGTGGAATTCCAGCAGGGTATGCTTCGTGAAGGTTTCCAGCGTCTTGTATTCGCTGACCGCCTCCCTCCCCTTTCCCGGCTGCAGGATCGCCATCTTCTTGCGGTGCGCCGGGTCTCTCCCGATCGGCGCTTCCACCCTGCCCGCTGGAGTCGGCGGCCTTCCGTCCACCAGCGCGAGATAGACCTTCTCCACCTTCCGCGTGCGGAACTGGTCTTGCAGCCAGTGGTGCGCCGCGTCGTTCCGCGCCATCACGATCAACCCCGAGGTCTCCTTGTCCAGCCGGTGAACGATCCCCGGCCGTTCCTCGCCCCCGATCTCGCCGAATTCCGGGTCGTATCCCAGCGCCGCGTTCACCAGCGTCCCGCTGGCATGCCCCGCCGCGGGATGCACCACCATGCCTGCCGGCTTGTTCACGATCATCAGGTCATCGTTCTCGAAGATGATCTCCAGCGGGATGTTCTCCGCCAGGATTCCGCTCGGCGCGGGCGCAGGGATGCGTACACTGATCTTCTGCCCACGCTCCACACTCTGCCCGGCCTTCCGCGCCGCGCTTGCATCCACCAGCACCAGCCCCTCCGCGATCAAGCCCTGGATGCGGGCGCGCGAGAGATCGGGGAGCTTCTCCACCAGGTACTTGTCCAGCCGTTCCCCCTTGTCCTTCTCGAAAATGAATTCTAGTTGCTGCTCATCCATGTGCGCTGTCCCCCGTGGCCTATTCACTGTTCAATGCCTGGGTTCGCTTTTTCTCCTGGTTTTCCTTCCACCATACGCCCACGATCAGCACCACCACCCCCACCGAAATGCTCGCGTCCGCCACGTTGAAAACCGGGAAATTGGCCACAGAAATGAAATCAGTGACATGCCCGCCCTGCGTCAGCCGGTCTGTCAGGTTTCCCACCGCCCCTGCCAGCTGCATGCTCATCGCCACGCGCAGCGGCCAGTCACTCGCTTCCACCCGCGGAAAATAGTAAAGGATCGCACCGATCACCAGGAACGCAAGGATGGTGAACACCAGGCTTGCACCCTGGAACATGCCAAAAGCCGCCCCGCTGTTATTCCAGTTTACGATGCCGCGCATATGGGCTGAGCCAGTCCCAGCCATCCGGCAGCCAGCTGCCTTGGAAGGGCAGGTTGGTCCTCACCAGCCACTTGGTCCACTGGTCCAGCGCCACGATCGCGCCCGCCAGCCCGAATAAAAATAAGTAATCCCTCACGCTACGGTTCAAATATCACCTCAGTTGATAATGCGCGCCAATTGTAACCCATCCACCTTATGTCATTGCGAGGAGTGGTACTCCACGACGAAGCAATCTCCTCCGAAGCGCAGTGGACGGCGCCATCCGGCGACGAAGCAATCCCAATGGAATGTCATTGCGAGGAGCTGAGATGACGCTGTCCCCGGAACGAAGTGGAGGGGATGATGCCATCGGGCGACGTGGCAATCTCCGATCAAATGTCATTGCGAGAAGTGGTACAGCGCCGAAACGAAGTGAGGGCATGCCACGACGAAGCAATCTCCTTCCACCTCCCTCACTCCCTCACATACACCCTCGGCACCCTCGCGCTGATATTGGTCAATGGCTCATAATTGTTCGTCCCTGCCCATTCCCCCAGATCATCCGCAGTGATTCCCTCTCCCAGCAGCACCACCGGCTCCCCCACACGGATATCTTCCTCCCCCACATTCACCATGAACTGGTCCATGCAGATGCGTCCCACTTGCGGGTACAGCTTGCCCTGGATCCATACCTGCGGCAGCCCCGTCATGCGCCGGAAATATCCGTCCGCGTACCCGCAGGGGATCGTCACGATCCGCGTCGGGCTTTTCGCCTCCCATAACGACCCATAACTGACCGGCCTCCCCGGTGGCGTGATCTTGGAGTACACCACCTGCGATCGCCAGGTGAGCGCCGGCTTCACCTCCACCGTCCGCTCCACTTCCAACCCCGGATATACACCGTACAGCATGATCCCCGGCCGCACCATATCCAGATGCGCCTCCGGCAGTTGCAGGATTCCTCCGGAATTGCACAGGTGGCGGATGGGAGGCTGCTGGATCCCCAGCCGGTCATAGATGGCCAGCACCTCCAGGAATCGCTCCAACTGCACGACGCGCATGGCTTTTGTCCGCCAGTTCCGAGTTCGCGAAATGCGAATAGATCCCTTCTATTTTAATGTGGCTACACGCAGCAGAGGCCTTGATGAACGGTTCGGCCTTCGTATCCCGCACTCCCACCCGTTCCATCCCCGTGTCGATCTTCAGGTGTGCCTTCATTCGCTTCCCCTCACGCCTGGAGACCTCCTCCGCCCCCTCCAGAAGTTCCATCGAGGAGGCCGTCAGTGTCAGATCATATTCCAGGAACTCCGGCAGTTGCACTGCCAGCGTCCCGCCCATCACCAGGATCGGCTTGCGGATCCCGATCTCGCGCAGGTGGATGCCCTCCTCCACCAGTGCCACCCCCAGATAATCCGCCTCGTCCTCGAGGAAGGGAGCCACCCCGTCCACCCCGTGCCCGTACGCATTGGCCTTGACCACTGCCAGCACCCGCGCCGGAGCCACCCGTTGCCGGATCGCCTGCAGGTTCCGCTTGATCTGCGGAAGGTTCACCTCTACATATGTAGGTCGCATCTTGCTATTTTATCAGCCCTCCCTCCTTCCACCAGTGATACTCCACGTCCGGCTCCTCCTCCGGCGGCGGGCTTATCCCGAACCGCGTCGCTGTGAAACCGTTCCGCTCATAGAACTTCATCGCCCCATGGTTGACCTGCAGAGTGTACAGCCACAAATGTTCAGGAGAAAGCCCCCGTGCGAATTCCAGCATTTGCCTTCCGATCCCTCTTCTCCATGCGTCTGGATGCACGTACAAATGGTCAATATAATCCCCCCGTATCGCCATGAAAGCCCTTACGCTGCCCTCCTCTTCAAAGACCCATATCTCGTCCTCGCGCAGGATGTGATCCTGGAAGTAATTCCGGTCCTCGAAAAAGAAATGCCCCTTGCGCCTCTGGAAGTCTGGCAGCGATTTCTCCCGCGCCACCCGCCAGAGGATCGTGACCGCATCGAAATCCCCCGGCTCGTAACGGCGGATGCTCAAGGCAGCACGCCTTTCTTAACCATCCACGTATGCAGCTCGAACACCAGCCGCCCTATTTTCACCATCGGATCGCTGCCGATCCACTCCTGCGCCTCCGCCAGCGACCTCGCCTTCAGCACCCCGATTCCCCGGATCTCCCCGCTCAGTTGGAACGAATCCAGCAGCGGCCCGTTCAACACCAGTTTCCCTTCCCTGCCCAGCCGTCCCAGGTTCGCCAGGTGGGCCTCCTGCAGCGCATCGATTTCCGGCGTCGAATCCGGGCTCCACCTCGGCCCCTTCTTCAGCAGATACACATAATAAACCGCCATCCCCATCTCCTCCGCATCCTGCCATGCCTGCCCGTCATCATAGGTCATCTGAAACTCTCCTCATCTCAGCATTCCCATCCCCCGCATTCCCCACCGTAGAGTCAGCGTTCTCCTCGAATTTGGGGGAGGTCGGGAGGGGGCCCACATCACCTTCCGCGAGCCCGCCCGCAGCCCGTATACCCCTCCCCTAAATTCGGCGCTCGCCTGAATTTGGGGGAGGCGGAAGCATATCATCCCGTCAGGGACTCCCGAAACGAAGTGGAAAAGACCGGAGCGGGGAGATTTCACACCTCACGCCAGTAGGGGCGAGGTCCGTCAAAATCCATCGACCTACATCAACTTCCGCGACTCGCTCGAATTTGCGCTCTCCCCGCGAAGCGCTCCGTACTGCCGAAGCGGAGGAAGGGCCAGGGTGAGAGGTCCTCATCCCCCTCACCTCCACACCGCCAGGATCGCCCCGAACACCAGCAAATTGAGCAGGTGGTTTCCCGTCTCGATCGCCCACACCTTGAACCCGTTTCCGGCAAAAAGATTGTTCACCAGATACATCGGCGCGATCAAGCCCAGCCACAGCATGAACCCTGCTCGCCGCACCCGAGGCCAGCGTGTTCGCCCCCATCACATCGAATGAGGAACGACACCCCCACCACCTCCACCAGCACCGCCAGGATCGTCCATACCCAAAGCATCGGTCCCGCGCCTGTCATCGTACCGGTCGCCTCCGCCTTACCCAGCCCCTTCCACCATATGGGGAAAAAGGTCTTGGGGTGGTACCACACCGAACCGCTCAGCATGGCAAAGATAACGCAGGCCAGCACCGCCAGCCAGTTGATCGTGCTCATATCCATTGCAGCCTCCTTTTATATGTTGACCAAACGACTCCGATTTATGGAAGAAACACGAATATTTGTTCTAGGATACGGGCACTTGTAAAAATTGCCGCTTGACAATGCCATGAATTATCCTTATACTGATTTCACTAACACGTGTTACCAAGGAACACCTGCATGTCCCCTTCTCGGCGCGCCACCAGCATCGACGTTGCCAAAAAAGCCCAGGTATCCCGTACAACCGTTTCTTTCGTGCTCAACAATGTCCCCGACGTGAGCATCAGTGAAGCCACACGCCGGCGTGTTCTCGATGCCGCCAAATCCCTCAACTACTACCCCAACGCATCCGCCCGCAAACTCGTTAGTGGAAAATCCAAAACCCTGGGTCTCATCCTCAGCCAGTCCCCCGAGCAGGTGTTCGCCGATGCCTTCCTGCCTCAGGTCATCCTGGGCGTGGAACAGGCCGCCATGGAGCACGGCTACCACGTCCTCCTCAAACCCGTGTCCCCCGAGGATACCGGCGGCTTCACCCGCCTGATCCGTGAGAACCACGTGGACGGCATCCTCCTCTCCGGCCCCCGCCAGGGCGATGAGGAGATCCTTAGCCTGCATCACGAAGGCGTTCCGGTCATGCTGATGGGCCAGCTCCCCGATACCGATATCCCCTTTGTGGATGTCAACGCCGCGGCCGGTGCCGAAACCGCCGTGGGGCATCTCATCGCCGGTGGCCATCGCCGCATCGCCCTCATCACCAATGCTCCTCTCACCTACACCTCCGCCCAGCAGCGCCGCAGCGGCTACATGACCGCCCTGCAGAATGCCGAACTCCCCTTCGAAGCCTCCCTCGTCAAAGAAGGTGCCTACACCCCTGCCAGCGGCTTCCGTGCCATGCAGGAATTGCTCGACTGACCCGCCTCTTCCCACCGCGGTCTTCGTCGCCAGCGATGTTGTCGCCATCGGTGCTCTGCTTGCCATCAAGAACGCCGGTCTTCACGTTCCCGGGGATATGGCCGTGGTCGGCTTTGACGATATCCCTCTCGCCGAATATCTCGATCCCCCGCTCACCACCATTCGCCTGCCCGCCTTTGGACTCGGCTGGGCTGCCGGCGAGCGCCTCATTCGCCTGATCCGCGGCGAAGGCTTGGACCAGACTGCGGTCCTGGTCGAATCCCAGCTCATCGTCCGCGCCTCCAGTGTTCCTGTATCGCAGCGGGCCTGAAAATGAATATTCCCGCAAAATTTCCCGTAAAGGAGGTGATTTCCCTCAAATTTAGGTTCTGCCCGTTCGACCGTGTCGTACCAAATCAACTTTTTGGAGGACGAGAAAAATGTCTAAACTCAGCAAATTGCTGACTGTGATCGCCCTGATGGCGATCACACTTGCCGCCTGTGGCACCGCTGCCACTCCCACCCCCGTCATGACCGAACCCCCGGCTACCGAGGCGCCCACTATGCCTGCCGCGACCGAAGCCGCCACCGCCACCGAAGCCCCCGTCATGAGCACCATAGACTGCATGGGCGCTGCCTCTGGGGATGAGATCAGCATGATCTACCAGTGGTCCGGCGTGGAGGAGGAAAGCTTTAACCAGATCCTTCAGCCTCTCGTGGACGCCTGCGGAATCGTGCTCAAGCCCGAATCCACCCGCGATCAGGCGCTGCTGGATACCCGTGTCACAGGCCGGCACCCCGCCGGATATCGCTTTCTGGAACGTGACCCAGCTCAACCAGTACAAGGACAAGCTCTTCGCCATGGACACCCTCGGCGCCAGCCAGGATTCCTACATCCCCGGCGCCATTGACCCCGGCATGGTGGATGGCAAATGGCTCGGCCTGCCCGTCAAGTCCGATGTCAAGACCATCATCTGGTACAGCCCCGTCAACTTTGAGGCCCTCGGCTACACCGTCCCGACCACCTGGGATGAGCTCGATGCCCTCGTCGAGAAGATGGTCGCCGACAAGCAGGTCCCCTGGTCTATGGGCCTGGAATCCGGTGATGCCACCGGCTGGACCGGTTCCGACTTCATCCAGGACATTCTGCTTGTCCAGCAGGGTCCCGATTACGTCAAGAAACTGATCGACGGCAACGTCCCCTACGATGACGCCGGCGTCCAGCAGGCCTACGAGACCTATGGCAAGTGGGCCAAGGATCCCAAGTACACCGTGGGCGGCGCGGAAGGCACCCTTTCCACCGCCTTCCTGCAAGCCATCTACAAGCCCTTCGCCGATCCGCCGGAAGCCATGATGGTCAAGCAGTCTGGCTTTGCTGGCGGCGAGATCGCCAAGCAGTTCCCCAACCTGAAGTACGGCACGGACTATGACTTCTTCGTCGTGCCCGGTGCCAAGGGTCTGCAGGGCGGCTCTGACTGGATGATGGCCTTCAGTGATAAGCCCGCCGTCAAGGCGCTGGTCACCTACCTGGCCTCCGCAGAAGGCGGCGCCAACTGGGCCAAGGCCAACTTCGGCCTCTCCCCCAATAAAGGTGCCGAAGGCAACTACACCGACCCGGCTCTCATGAAGACCGCCGAATCCTTCTACGCCACCCAGGGCTTCACTCCTGACCTGGGCGACACCATCCCCGGCGGCTTTGGCAGCGCCGAGTGGAAGGCCATTGTGGATTACCTCAATGGCGGCGACCTGGCTGCTGCGCTCGCACCGGTGGCAGCCGCTCAGAAGGAAGCTCTCAGCAAGTAACACCCTTTTCCACAGCTGGGGACGCCTCGTCGGGGCGTCCCCAGTCTTCTTATTTGGAGGAGAACATGGCCGCGACGAATGTCCCCAAGATCATGAAGCAGGGGCCGCTGGTGCCCTGGCTTTATCTCCTGCCCGCCCTGATAGTGATGTCCTTTTTCATCGTCTATCCGATGATCAACACCATCGGCCTGAGTGTCAGCAACAAGAACGGCACCGCTCCCGCCGCTTCCACCTGCACCGCCGGGCAGCCCTGCTGGGGGGTCTTCGAGAACTATCGCCATGCCCTCACCGATGAGATCGATTCCCGCAACTTCTTTACCTTCTGGAGTTCCTTCTGGTCATCCTCCTTTGGCAACAACCTCAAGTGGATGATCTTCATGACCCTGGGGACGGTTTCCATCGGCCTTGCCTTTGCCGTTCTCGCCGATCGGGTCAAGTATGAGCCGCTGGCCAAAGCCATCATCTTCATGCCCATGGCCATCTCCTTCGTCGGCGCCGGCATCATCTGGAAGTTCGTCTACGACTATGGCACCTCCAATGTGCAGATCGGCCTGCTTGAACTCCATCATCAAAGCCCTTGGGCGGCCAGCCGGTCTCCTGGATGACCACCCCCGTGGTCAATACCTTTGCCCTCATCGTCGTCGGCGTCTGGATGTGGACCGGCTTCTGCATGACCATCCTCTCCGCCGCCCTCAAGGCCGTCCCTGATGAGATCCTCGAAGCCGCCCGTGTGGATGGCGCTACGGAGTGGACTACCTTCTGGCGCATCATGGTCCCCATCATCATGCCCACCATCCTCGTCGTCATCACCACCATGGTCATCAATGTGCTCAAGCTCTTTGATATCGTTTACGTGATGACCGGCGGCAATTACGGCACCGACGTGATCGCCAACCGCATGTATACCGAGATGTACAAGAACTTCAATGTCGGCCGTGGCACCGCGGTGGCCGTCATTCTGGTGGTTGTCATCATTCCCTTCGTGTATTTCAACATCAAGCGCTTTATCGCCCAGGAGGAGACGAGATGAACCGCGACCGCATCAACAGGTTCTTCGGCAAGCTTCCCGTTCACCTCATCGTGATCTTCACCCTCCTGGTCTGGATCATTCCAACCATTGGACTGCTCGTCACCTCCCTCCGCCCCATTCAAGACATCAACTCCACCGGTTGGTGGACCGTCTTCGCTCCCGCCCAAAAGACCACCCCTTATGCCACTCTCTGCGCCTCCTGTCATGGCGCGGACGGCAAAAAGCTGCCCAATGCGGACCTGAGCAACCCGGCGGTGGTGGATAAATTCCCCCGCTCCCTCCAGCTCCTCGCCATGCTCCGCAAACCCATTAACGGCCAGCCGCACATGGGCGACATCCCTCTGCCGACCCCGCAGGAAGCCGCTGACATTGCGGCCTATCTGCAGGATCCGGCTGCCTCGGGCGCTGGGCCCCGCTTTACCATCAGCAACTATGTGGATGCCCTTGTCGGCTATCGCGGCACGCGCACCTATTCCCAGGATTGCGCCGAAGGCAAGCAGGCCACCGACCTCACCTGCACCACCGCGGATTTCCTCAACCCCCGCGGCATGGGCCGCGCCTTCATCAACAGCCTGCTCGTCACCATCCCCGCCACCATCCTTCCCATCCTCTTCGCCGCCTTCGCCGGCTATGCCTTTTCCTGGCTGCACTTCAAAGGCCGCTACGCTGCTCTTTGCCATTCTGGTCGGCTTGCAGGTCGTGCCTCTGCAGATGACCCTCGTGCCGATCTCCCGCCTCTATGCTCAGATGGGTCTGAATGGCACCTTCCTCGGCGTATGGCTCTTCCATACCGGCTTCGGTCTGCCATACGCCATCTACCTGATGCGCAACTTCCTCGGCTCCCTGCCCAGTGACCTCTTCGAAGCCGCCTACATTGACGGCGCCTCCCACTGGACCATCTTCCGCAGCCTCGTCATCCCCCTTGCCATGCCAGCCATTGCCTCCCTCGGCATCTTCCAGTTCCTCTGGGTCTGGAACGACCTGCTCGTCGCGCTGGTCTTCCTCGGCGGCACCACCCCGGTCATGACCTACCAGATCAGCAACATGGTCACCTCTCACGGCGCGGGCTGGCAGCTGCTGACCGCCGCCGCCTTCCTCTCCATGATCCTGCCCATGCTGGTCTTCTTCGCCTTCCAGCGCTACTTCGTGCGCGGCATGCTGGCCGGCGCGGTGAAAGGCTAACCGCCTCCGTATGCAGGTGCCTTCCGTCGGAAATTACTATCTGGACCTGCTGCGCGGCCAGATCGACATCTCCAGAGTTCCATTCAGTGACCGGGGCTCCCGGCTGGTTGTCCAGCAGGCCCCCGGTCGCAGCAGCCTGCAGGTCAAGCTGGGCGAACGCCTGACCGTCCTCGATTCCCATCCCGAGGCCTACCTCGCCCGCCCTCCCTTCATTCAATCCCTCCAGTTCATCGATCAGAACGGTGAGGCCCTCCCCTTCGAGACCCACGGCTCGCCCGATGTGCTCCTCTTCCAGACCCGCCTGGGCAAATTCAAATTGGTCTTCCACGATGAGGAGACCCTCGCCATCGGTCTTCCCTCCCGGGGCATTGCCGGGGTTCGTCTCGATGTGAACAGCAGCCATTTCAAGCCCGGCCTCGAGGCCGATCCTGTCCGCACGCTGCTGTATGCCTCCAACGGCGAGATCTTCCGCAACGAGGTCACCGCCACCACCGGCGGGACCAGCATCGAATACATCCTTCAACCTGGCCGCGAGCGCACTCTTCTGCTCAGTATTGGCCCCGCGCCCAAACCCCTGACGGATGTCCCGCCTTTCTCCGAGATTCAACAGGCCGCCGCCGATCGCTGGACGCGCTGGTTCGACCGTCTCCCGCCGGTTGCCCCTGAGTATGCGGAGAAATACGCCGCCTCCTGGTGGGTCATGGCCAATAATCTCATCAGCCCGCGCGGCTGCATCGGCGTGGAAGGCATGGCCCCCTCCAAATCTGCCTACATTGGCCTCTGGTTGTGGGATAGCGCCCTGCATGCCCTCGCCTACCGTCATGTGGACCCGGGGTTGGCCCGCGACCAGATCCGCGCCTTCCTGGCCTTGCAGCAGCCCGATGGCATGCTCCCTGATGCCATCTTCGACGAGTCTGCCGTCTTTGAGCTCGACCATCCCATCTCCGGCAAGGTTACCAAGCCTCCCATCCTCGCCTGGGCCGCCCTCAAAGTCCATGAGACCGCTCCTGATATGGCCTTCCTTCGCGAGATATATCCCGCCCTTGCCCGCCTCAATTCCTGGTGGTTCGAGCAGGGCAGCGGCGGCCTCGCCCAGTATTCCCATCCTTACTCCTCCGGCCTGGACGATAGTCCCCTGTGGGATCACGGCCTGCCGGTGGTCTCCCCTGACCTGAACACTTATCTATTTCTCTCCATGCAATCCCTCTCCCGCATGGCAAGACTCCTGCGCCTGAAATCCGAAGCCATCGCCTGGAAACAGGGCGCGGAGATCGTCGTCGAGCGCATGCTCGAAGACCTCTGGGATGAGAAGGCTGGCTTTTTCCGCGCTCTCCACGACAAACAGCCCATCCCCGTTCTCACCCCCGCCAACCTTCTCCCGCTGTGGACTGGCCGCCTTCCCGCGCGAATTGCCAAACGCGTGATCAAGACCCTCACCGATCCGCGCAAATTCTGGGGCGGCTATATGCTCCCCAGCGTCGCCCGCGACGATCCCGCCTTCGACCCTGAGACTATGTGGCGCGGCCCCGTCTGGGCCAACCTCAACTATTTCTTTATCGAGGCTCTCAACGTTGTGCGCCGCAAAGAACTTGCCCGCGAGCTGCGGGCCGCCACCCTGAAAATGATCATGTCTCAGCCCACCCTCTACGAATATTACAGCGCAGAGACCGGCCTCCCGCCGGCCTCCGCCGCTCCGGCCTTCGGCTGGACTGCCGCCCTGTTCATTGATCTGGCCCTCCAGGCCTCCCGCGAAATGGAATCCCCCGCAACCGAACATGACTGATCTCACCAGTTCCCCCCTCTGGTACAAGGATGCCATCTTCTATCAGGTCTATATCCGCGCCTTCAATGATAGCAACGGCGACGGTCACGGCGACCTGCGCGGCCTGATGCTCAAACTGGACTACGTGAAAGACCTCGGCGTGGATTGCCTCTGGCTGATGCCCTTCTATCCCTCCCCGCTGAAGGACGATGGTTATGACATCGCCGACTTTTACAACATCCACCCTGATTACGGCACCTTGGAGGATTTCAGGGAACTGCTCGAAGCCGCTCACGCGCGCGGCCTGCGTGTCATCACCGACCTCGTCCTCAATCACACCTCCGACCAGCACCCCTGGTTTCAGGCTGCCCGTTTCGATCCTGCCTCGCCTTACCGCGGCTATTATGTCTGGAGCGACACCGATAAAAAGTTCTCGGATGCCCGTATCATCTTTATCGATTCTCAAAAATCGAATTGGACCTGGGATGCGGAAGCCGGCCAATACTTCTGGCATCGCTTCTACCCCACCCAGCCTGACCTCAACTACGACAACCCCGCCGTCCAGTCGGAAATGCTCAACGTGATGAAGTTCTGGCTGGACCTGGGCGTGGACGGTTTTCGCGCCGACGCGGTTCCTTATCTCTTCGAGCGCGAGGGCACCAACTGCGAGAATCTCCCCGAGACCCATGCCTACCTGAAGAAACTGCGCGCCTATATGGATCAGCATTACCCCGGCCGCATCCTCCTCTGCGAGGCCAACCAGTGGCCCGAAGATGTGCGCCCCTACTTCGGCGACGGCGACGAGTTCCACATGGGCTTTCATTTCCCCATCATGCCCCGCATCTTCATGAGTATCCGCAAAGGCGGGTCCGCGGATATGCGCGAGATCATGAAGCGCACCCCGCCCATCCCGGATAACTGCCAGTGGTGCATCTTCCTCCGCAACCACGACGAACTGACCCTCGAAATGGTCACCGAGCAGGAACGTCAGTGGATGTGGAAGAATTACGCCCCCGAATTGCGCATGCGCCTGAACCTCGGCATCCGCCGCCGCCTCGCGCCCCTCCTCGATAACGACCGCCGCAAGATCGAGTTGGCCCAATCGCTGCTCTTCACCCTCCCTGGTTCTCCCATCATCTACTACGGTGACGAGATTGGCATGGGCGATAACATCTGGATGCATGACCGCAACGGCGTCCGCACCCCCATGCAGTGGACCGCCGCGGCCAATGCCGGTTTCTCCTCAGCCTCCGCGGAGGACCTCTACTCTCCCCTCATTCGCGGCATTCCGTACGGCGTGGAGTCCGTGAACGCTGCCGCCCAGCAGCTGGACCCCTCCTCGCTCTGGAACACCACCCGCTCCATGATCGCCGCCCGTCGGGATCATCCGGCCTTCGGACGCGGCCGCTTCAAGTGGCTCGACGTAGGCAATGACCATCTCGCCTGCTTCCAGCGCACCTACCGCGGCGAGACCCTCTTCGCCCTCCACAACCTGAGCGACTCCCCGCAGCCCCTCCCCGCAGAATCCCTTCCAGAGGGCTCCTATAAAGACATCCTCTCCGGTCAAACCTTTCAGCCCCCCTTCGACCTCTCCCCCTACCAATACCTCTGGCTCGCCTCAACCTCCTCCTGAAATTCAACCCTCACCCGCATCACGTAGGGGCGGGTCTCCTCAAAATCTTTCGACCCATATCACCTTCCGCGACCCGCCCGAATGCATTTTGTAGAGGCGCGGTTTTACCGCGCCCTCATTCCCCTCCCCCAAATAAAGCGTTCGGAGGCCTTCTTCCCACTCCCCTGCGAAGCACCCTGTAAGGGTTAGGTGTAAGCCCGGAGTTAGGGTGGAGGTCTTTTTGCCCTCCCTAAATCTTCCCCGCCACGTAATCCAGCACATCGATCTTCGTCAGGATCCCGGTAGGCTTCCCCGCCTCCACCACGATCAGCGCCAGCCCATTCCTCAGATACGGCATCGCGTTCTCCAGTGTTTCCTCGCTCGGGAACACCGCGTCCGCGTTCTGCACCAGCGTATCGATCGTCTCATCCGGCGAATGGTCATGCCTCTCCAGCATGTGATTCAGCAGGTCCACCTCCTCGATCAGCCCGACCAGCGACCCATCCGCCCCGACCACCGGCATCTGCGACACCGCGTTCTGGTGCATCACCGTCACCACGTTCCGCATCGTGTCGCCCAGCTTCGCCGTGAACAGCGTCTTGTTCGGCTTCGCGATCAGCAGGTCCGCCAGCGTCATCTCGCCGAATTCCATCGAAAGGAAACCGAACTCGCGCATCCACTTGTCGTCATAGAATTTGGAAAGATACCGCCCGCCCGCGTCTGGAAAGATGACCACCGGAATCCGGTCGGAGGGCAGCCGCTTGCAATACTTGATCGCCCCCGCCAGCGCCGCCCCCGAGGAGCCCCCCGCGAAGATGCCCTCCTGCCGCACCAGCTGCCGCGCCCACAGGAACGACTCGCGGTCCCCCGCCCGCTCGATCCCGTCCACCACGCTCAGGTCCGTCGTCGAAGGCAGAAAATCCTCCCCGATGCCCTCCACCTTGTAGGTCTTGGGATATGCGCCTTCCGGGATCTTTCCGCCGCTCTTCCAGATTTCCGTCAGGATCGAGCCTTCGATATCCACGCCGATGATGCGAATATTCGGGTTCTGGCTCTTGAGATAGCGCCCCACTCCGCTGATCGTTCCCCCGGTTCCCATCCCCATGATCACATCCGTCACCTTGCCCTCGGTCTGCTCCCAGAGTTCCGGCCCGGTCGTGATTTCATGCGTCTTCGGATTGTCAGGGTTGTGATATTGGTTCGCCAGGATCGCGTGCGGCGTCTCGCGCGCGAACTTCTTCGCCACCTCGTAATAGGATCGCGGGTCCTCCGGCGGCACCGCCGTCGGCGTGATGACCACCTTCGCGCCATAGGCCCGCAGCAGCAGGATTTTCTCCCGGCTCATCTTGTCCGGCATCACGAAGATGGTCTTGTACCCCTTGAGCGCCGCCGCGATCGCCAGCCCCACGCCTGTGTTCCCCGAGGTCGCCTCCACCACCGTCCCGCCCGGCTTCAGTTCCCCGCGCTTCTCCGCCTGTTCCACGATATAAGCCCCTACGCGGTCCTTGATGGAACCGCCGGGGTTCATAAACTCAAGTTTGGCATACAGCGGCACGGGCAGGTCCCGCGCGATATGTGCCAGCCTCACCAGGGGAGTGTTCCCCATCGCCCCCAGGATACTGTTATAAACGCGCCTCTCGTCCGATTCCATTAAACCCGTCATTCCATCTCCTTTGGCTGGCGCAATTTTACCAAAGGCTTGTTGAAAAACACGCAGCCTCCCATTGAAGGAGGCTGCGTTTCCATGTGACATTTGCCCTGATCTCAATACAGGGGTAGGTTCGGGTCGATCTCCCGCGCCCAGGCATTGATCCCGCCCTTAAGGTTCTTCACCTTCTTGAAGCCCGCGCTCACCAGCAGTTCCAGCGCCCGCGCCGACCGCGAGCCCGACTTGCAGAAGATCACCATCTCCTGCGCCGAGTCCAGCTCCGGCAGCCGCGCCGCCAGTTGCCCCAGCGGGATGTTCACCGCCGAGGGCAGCGCCGAGATTTCCAGCTCATGCGGCTCGCGCACGTCGATCAACTTCAGGTGGTTGCTCTTGACGCGCTCCGCCAGTTCCGCCGCCGTGATGTCCCATCCCGCCCCCGCCGAGCCTTCCTCGTGGTCATGCCCCGGCACGCCGCAAAACTCCTCGTAATCGATCAATTCATGTACATCTGCGTTCGGCCCGCACACCCGGCAGTGGGGGTTCTTCTTCAATTTCACAAAATCAAAGGACATGTCCAGCGCGTTGTAGATCAGCAGTTTCCCGATCAGCGGCTCGCCGATGCCCAGCAGCACCTTCAACGCCTCCGTGGCCTGCAGCGTCCCGATCGTCCCCGGCAGCACGCCCAGCACCCCGCCCTCCGCACACGAAGGCACCAGGCCGGGCGGCGGCGGCTCCGGGAACAGACATCGGTAGCATGGCCCCTGCCGCGCGTCGAACACGCTCACCTGCCCGTCGAAGCGGAAGATGGACCCGTAGATCACCGGCTTGCCCAGGAACACGCTCACGTCGTTGGTCAGATAGCGCGTCGGAAAATTATCCGTCCCATCGATCAGGATGTCATATTTCTCCGCGATCCGCATCGCGTTCTCGGACGTGAACGGCTCGTTATAGGTCTCCACCTCGATATCCGGGTTCAGGTCCAGCAGGCGGGCCTTGGCGCTCTCCACTTTCAGCACGCCCAGCGTCGAGGTCCCGTGGATCACTTGCCGCTGCAGGTTGGACGAATCCACCACATCGTAATCCACCAGCCCGATCCGTCCGATTCCCGCCGCGGCCAGGTACAGCGCCACCGGCGAGCCCAGCCCGCCGGTCCCGATCACCAGCGCAGACGAGCCTTTCAAGCGGCGCTGTCCCTCCAACCCCACTTCCGGGATCAGCAGGTGTCGCGAATAGCGCAAAATTTCTTCGCGTGTAAGTCCGGGCAGCATGCTTCAGCCTCCCGCGATCGAGGGGATCAGCCGCAGCTTCGCATCCGGTCCCAGCGGGGTCGCCAGCCCTTGCAGGTCTTTGATGTTGTCCTCGCCAACGAACAGGTTGACGAAGGCGCGCAGTTTCCCTTCCGGGCTGTAAAGGTGCGGTTGGAGTGCCGGGAACTGTTGCAGAAGGCTCCCCATGGCTTCATCCACGGTCCCTCCTGTCACCGAGACTTCAGCCTTTCCTGCGGTGTAATACCGTAAAGGGGTCGGGATCTTCAAAGTTGCCATTTGTCTCTCTTCCTCTTTCAGTTCATTTTAACCATCCATTCGCTTGAATTTCAACCTGCCGCCGGGACGGGATCGCAGCCCTTGCGTTCCACCACCGCCTCGCAGCTCGACGCTGGGAACACTTCCACCGACCCCGCCATCGCGAACGGCTGCATGAAGTTATCGATGTATTCCGGGTCCTCGGATTCCACGATCAGTACCAGTTCGTGCTTTCCGTCCAGCACTGCATCTCCCACCAGATCGATACCGAATTTCCGGGCGTTCTGCGATGGTCAGGTGCTGCAAGCAGCATTTGTCCCATTTCGGGTCTTTGGCCGGGCAGGTCTCAGGGGAATGTTGGTGTTTTACAAAGTAAAGTGCCATGTTGGTCTCCATTTCAAGGTTTTTATTTGAATGTCTTCTTCATCGAATTGGGAGCGGTCCTCGGCCAGCCGCCATGAACGGCTTTCGATCGCCAGTCCTCCCGCCACGCTGGTGATGATGTACGAGAAGAATGGCTGCGCCCATTCGCGGTCGAATTCGGACGGTTGGTTCGGATGGTCGGGGTGCGAGTGAAACACGCCGATCAGGTCCAGCCCGCGGTCTTCGGCTTTCTCTTCCGCATGCGCAAAATCTTCCGCACTGATCAGGTAACGGTTGTGTCGCGCCCCATCTTCCCTGGAATTTGGCAGCGGCAGGATATCCACCACACATCCCGCCTGCCCCAGTAGGAAACCCGCCCCTTCCTCCGGATAGGCGCAGTTCCCCGTGCGCTTGGATCAAGCGCAGCATGTTGGCGGGGATTTCCAGTCTGCTCATTCGCCGCTCCACAGGGAAGTCATCGCTCAGATATTTGTATCCGGCATCCGGGAACACGGTCACTACCATCCCTTCCTCCAGTTCACCGGCTACGCGCAAGGCCGCAGCCACCGCCGCCCCGGAGGAGATGCCCACGAACAGCCCCTCTTCCCTTGCCAGCCGCCGCACCATCTCGTACGCCTCTTCCGTCTCCACTTCCAGGTTGCGGTCGGCCACTTTCTCATCGTAGATCCCCGGCCGGATTGCCGTCGGCATGTGCTTCAGCCCTTCCAGCCCGTGGAACGCATCCTTCGGCTGGAAACCGATCAACTGCACCGTGGGTGCAGCCTCCGCAGGAAGCGCCCGGTCCCCATCAACGTTCCAGAGGTGCCGATCCCGGCAACGAAATGCGTGATTCCTGACCGCGTCTGCGCCAGGATTTCCGGCCCGGTGGAGTGATAATGCGCCTGCCAGTTCGCCGGGTTGTCATACTGGTTGGCATACCAGTATTTTATCCGGCTCCTCCTCCGCCATCTTCCTCACCACCCGGATCGCTCCATCCGAGCCCTCCAGCCCATCCGAAAGGATCACCTCCGCGCCCAGTGCCCGCAGGATCGCGATCCGTTCCGGGCTGGCATTCGCCGGCACCACCAGCGTCACCGGGATGCCCAGCGCCGCTCCAAAGGTGGCATAGGCTATGCCCATGTTGCCCGAGGTCGAGTCCAGCAGCCGCCGCCCTTCCGTCAGGTCTCCGTTCGCCAGCGCCTCGCGGATGATGTTCATCGCCGGACGGTCCTTGATCGAGCCGCCCGGGTTGAACCATTCCGCCTTCGCAAAGACCTGCACCCTCGGGCTCAATCTTTCCGTGATCCGCCGCAGGGGTAACAGCGGCGTATTCCCGACGTGCGAGGTCAGGTCGGTGAGCAAAGTAGTATTCGTTTGTGGGGGGTGAAAATCGAGTAGTGTCATAGGTTGTTTTTCGGTAATCAAAAAGACGGCGCGATCGCCCGTGCATGAATGGATTTCATGCGGGGGTCCTTCACCGTCTTCTACGTATCGTGGTCTACTTGGGGAATCTTCTCAGGACGGTGGTCAGGAACCCCGCCCGGGACACAAGCAATGTAATAAGGCTATCCTGTTCATAATTTGACGTATTTTACCGTATTTATTTTGTTTGTCAACACAAATATTTCACTATGTCATTGCGATCGGCCGAGGCGGCATCCAGCCGCCATCGGCCACATCCAGCCCACGAGGGCTGGATGGCGGACCGTCGAGCGACGATCGCGAAGCATTCCGCAGGAAAGCAATCTCCTCTTGATCCGAGAGACATTCTCATAGTCGATACCGACCCGGCCATTCTCTCTCTCCCCAAATGCAGGGCGGGCCTTGCGGCCCGCCCGTTCATTCCTATTCTTCCCTTCTCGCTTCCATTTCCTTCTTGTGCGCTTCGATGATCGGCCCGGCAATATGCGACGGCACGGTATCGTAGTGATCCACTTCCATCGTGAAGTAGCCGCGCCCGCCCGTCATCGAGCGGATCTGCGTGGTGTAGCGCAGCATCTCGGCCAGCGGCACAAGCGCGATCACGGTGGTATTCCCACGCTCGGTCTCGGTCCCCTGCACGCGCCCGCGGCGGGTGTTCAGGTCGCTCATCACGTCGCCCATGTTCGCATCCGGCACCGTGATACGCACCTTCATGATCGGCTCGAACAGCACAGGACCGGCGTCCTGCACTGCCAGTTTGAAGGCTTCACGTCCGGCGATCTCGAACGCCACCGGCTTGGAATCCACCGGGTGTTCCTTGCCGTCATAGACGATCACCTTCACGTTGCTCATCGGATAACCTGCAAACGCGCCGTGTTCCATCGTCGCGCGGATGCCTTTTTCGATCGGCGGCAGGTAGGATTTCGAAAGATTCATCCCAACCAGTTCATCCGCAAACTCAAAGTCCGCATCCGGCAGCGGCTCGATGCGCAGATGGACCTCGCCGAACTGGCCTGAGCCGCCCGGTTTGCTTCTTGTGGCGGTACTGCGCGCTGGCCTTGCGGGTGATGCCTTCGCGATACGGCACCTTCGGCTCATGCGTCACCAGCCCCACCTGGAACTTGGACTGCGCCCGGTGGATCGCCACATCAATATGCTGGTCGCCCATCCCGGAAAGGACCGTCTGGCCTGTAGCCTTCTCGTTTTGCCAGGTGAGCGTCATGTCCTCTTCGCACAGCCGGGTCAGGGTCGGCGAGATCTTGGCAGCATCCGCCTGGGTCTTCGGCGAGATCGCCACACGATAGAGCGCTGCGGGGAACTTCGGCGACGCGATGGTCAGTGGATGGCCCTTGTCACAGAAGGTGTCGCCTGTGGCGCTGACCGTCAGCTTGGAGACCGAGCCGATATCCCCGGCATGGATCACCTTCACGGGGATCTGCTCCTTGCCGCGTTGGAGGTGCAGCCCGGAGATCCGCTCTTCCGCATTCTTGTTCTGATTCCAGAAGTGCGCGTCTGCCTGGATCGTTCCGGAGAACAGACGGAAATAGGTCATCTTCCCCACGAACGGATCGGCAGTCGTCTTCCAGACGTAGGCCGCCAATGGGCCGCTGTCCGTGGCGGTCAACTGTTCCTCGCCGTCCTTGCCTTGCGCAATGCGCGGGGCCACTTGCGTTGGGGACGGCAGCAGGTCCACGATCTCGTTCAGCATCGGGCCGATGCCGATCTCATGTCCGCCTGCCGTGCACAACACCGGCGCATACGCCCCGGAATGGACCACATGCTTCAGTCCGCGGATGATTTCCTCATCCGAGAGCGAACCGTCTTCCAGGTATTTCTCCAGCAGCGCGTCCTCGCCCTCTGCGGCCGCTTCCACCAGTGCAAAATGCGCTTCCTCTGCCGCGTCCTTCATTTCCGCAGGGATCTCGGAGGCCGTTTTGCCATCGCCCAGAAAGGCCTTCATGGAGATCAAGTCGATTACGCCCTTGAACTCGTGCTTTTCACCGATTGGCAGTTGGATCTTCACCAGCCGCTGGCCTGCCGCATTGGCATAGCCCTCAGCCGCTTGAAGCGCCTGCTCGAAGTTCGCATTGTCGCGGTCCAGCTTGTTGATGACCACGAACCGCGGCAGTTTGAACTCGTCGGCATACTTCCAGGCCAGCTCCGTCCCCACTTCCACGCCCGCAACCGCATCCACCAGGATCATCGCCGCGTCCGCAACGCTGATCGCCGAAACGACCTCGCCCACGAAATCGGTGTAACCCGGCGCGTCCAGCAGGTTGATCTTGATATCGCGAAATTCAAGGGGAAGCACACTGGTGTACAGGGAGATCTTCCTGCGGATCTCCTCGTCGTCATAGTCCGAAGCTGTGGTCCCGTCTTCTACCTTACCCAGCCGGGTGGTCGCCCCCGTAAAATGCAGAAGAGCCTCTGCCAGCATGGTCTTTCCGGCCCCACCGTGCGAGACCAGAGCAATGTTGCGAAGGAACTCGGTGGTATACTCTTTCATCAAACGAAACCCTTCCTTATCGATGATATAAGACCAAGTCTTGATTCTAAAGGAATGGGAGGGAATTGTCAAAGCGGTTGGGCATATTGGCGTCATAAACCCCCTATTACTTCTGTCATCCCCCGATGATCTTATTCCTCAACCAATATTCGTTCGTTCTCCTCGCCATCGGGCTGATCCTGATGGCGGGACTGGTTTTGCTCACTCGCAAGCCCAGATGGAATGATTACCTCGCCTTTGCTGTCCTGCTCATCGGCCTCGTCGGCGCCTGGGTCATCCTGCACCCCCGCCAGACCCCGCTGATGGATGATGCCCGCATGGTCCGCGAGATGATCGGTGCTGGCACTCCTGTCCTGTTGGAATATCAGTCCCCCTATTGCCTCGCCTGCACCGCCATCCAGCCGGTCGTGGATTCGCTGGAGGCCGAGCTTGGCGCCCACGCCCACGTCATCCGCATCAACGCCCAGGAAAGCGCCGGCAGGGAACTGGCTCCGGTCTACAAATTTGGCTACACTCCCACCTTCATTCTCTTCGACGCCGAAGGGAATGAGTTATGGCGCGAGGTCGGCGGCCTCGATGCTGCCCGTGTCCGCGCTTCCCTGAAATGAGTCTTCTCCGCCGCCTGACCTTCAACCTCTGGTACCTCAGCACCCCGCCCTGGGATACCGGCATCAGCCCTCCCGAATTGCTCGAATACCTCCAGTCCCACCCGCCCGGCCGTGCCATTGATCTGGGCTGCGGCACCGGCACCAATGTCATCACCCTCGCCCAGGCAGGCTGGGATGCCCTCGGCGTGGACTTTGCCGATATTGCCGTCTTTCAGGCCCGCCGCAAGGCCCGCGCCGCCCGGGTGAAAGCCCGCTTCCTCGCCCGTTCGGTCACCCGCCTCTCTGGGATTCGCGGTCCCTTCGATTTCGCCCTCGATATGGGCTGTCTGCATGCCGTTGCCGATAAGTCCGCTTATCTCGCGGAATTAAAGCGCGTCCTCGCTCCGCGTGGTCACTGGCTCCTCTACGCCTTCTTCAAGCCCGATGACGAGCCGGAAGGCCCCGGCCTCACTTCGCCGGACCTTGATCTCATCCAAACGGAAATGAACCTCCTCCGCCGTCAGGATGGCAGCGACAGCCGCGGCCGTTCCTCCGCCTGGTTCCTCTTCGAAAGACCCTGAATTCCCCTGACAGTAAGAGTCCCCTCCTCAAGGCATCCACCTGATATTATGCGTGTCCTCTTCCTCTTTCTCGATGGCATCGGTCTGGGCGTGGAAGACCCCGCCATCAACCCCTTCGCCTCCGCCCGCATGCCCTTCATGAATACCCTGCTGGAAGGGCGCCGCCTCCTCCGCGCCGATGCTCCCTTCGAAGGGCCGCGCGCCTCCCTCTTTCCCTCGACCCCAATCTCGGCGTCCCCGGCTTTCCGCAGTCCGCCACCGGTCAGGCCGTCCTGCTCACCGGCCGCAACATCCCCGCCGAGATCGGCTACCATTACGGCCCCAAACCCAACCCCGAGGTCGCCGCCACCCTTGCCGATGGAGCCATCTTCGGCCGCATGCAAAGCACAGGCCGCCGCGCCGCCCTCCTCAATGCCTATCCCCCGCGTTATTTCGATGGCATCGATTCCGGCAAACGTCTCTATTCCTCCATCCCTCTTTCTGTCACCAACGCCGGACTCAGCCTCTTCACCAGCGAAGATTTCGCCGCCGGACGCGCCCTCTCCGCCGACTTCACCGGCGAGGGCTGGCGCGATTTCCTCGGCTTCCCCGATACCCACGTGCTGGAACCCCGTCAGGCCGGCGCGCAGCTTGCCCGCCTCGCCTGTGATTACGATTTCGCCTTCTTTGAATATTGGTCCACCGATTACGCCGGTCACAAGCAGGACATGCCCTGGGCCTTGCGCCAGTTGGAGACCTTCGATTCCGTGCTGGAGGGTTTGCTCGCAGGCTGGGATGAGCAGCAGGGCCTCATCCTCCTCACCTCCGATCACGGCAACATGGAGGACCTCTCCGTCCGCCGCCACACCGCCAATCCCGTCCCCCTCCTCCTTATCGGCTCCCCCGAGGCGCGGGAGGAATATTCTCAAAACCTCGTGGACCTGACCTCCGTCGCCCCCCTCGTCTGGCGCGCCGTCACCGGCGCTCCCTAGATAGCGGCGCGGCCTGCCCGTGCCCGCATCTCCCAAAATAATTCAACCCCCGCCCAAATCACGTAGGGGCGGGTCTCCTCAAAATCCATCGATCCGATACCACCTTCCGCGACCCGCCCCAGCATCTCGTATCGGCGCAGCGCTGTCGCCTCGTAGCGGCGCAGCGTGCTGCACTCCAAATTCTCCTCCCCTAAATTCAGCGTTCTCCTGAATTTGGGGGAGGTCGGGAGGGGGGTGCATTCTCCCTCCCCTTTAGGGGAGGGTTGGGGTGAGGTCCAATTTCCCCAAAGCCTCTCCTTCAATTGATGAATTCCACAAACACCCGGTTCCCCAGCAGCCTTCCCCTCTGGGTCAATCGCAGCCGTTCCCCCTCCCATTCCAGCAGCCCCGCCCCCCTCAGTTTCTCGATCTCCTTCTCGTAACACTCCTCCAGCCTCATCCCGAACCGCGCCTCGAATTCCCGCGCCGATACGCCTTCGCGCGTCAGCCGCAGCCCCGTCATCATATACTCCCCCCGGTCATCCTCCGCGCTCTGCCTGTGGTGGTTGACCGTCACCGGCGTCAGCGGGAATTCCCGCATCTCCTCCTCCGGCTGCACCATCCGCTCGATATAGGTTTTGATCCTCAGCACATTGGAATACCGTGTGCCGTGCGTATACCCGTGCGCGCCCGCCCCAAAGGCGAGATATGGCAGCCCCCGCCAGTATTGCAGGTTGTGCCGGCATTCCCGTCCTGCTTGCGCCCAGTTCGAGATCTCGTACTGCCCGTAGCCCGCCGCCTCGAATGACTCCCCCGCCCATTCATACATCTCCGCCGCCAGGTCCGGGTCGGGCATGGCCATCAGCCCTCGCCTCGCCCATGTGCCGAACGGCGTCCCATGTTCCAGCGTCAGCGCATACGCCGAGATGTGCTCCGGTCGCAGTTCCAGAATGCGGCCCACCGTCCTCTGCCACGTCTCCATCTCCTGCCCCGGCAGCCCGTAGATCAGGTCCAGGTTCAAATTGTCAAATCCTGCGCTCCGTGCCCACCTCACCGCATCCATCACATCCGAAAAATCATGGATGCGCTCCAGCATCCTCAGTTCTTCCGTGTTCGCCGATTGCACCCCAAAACTGATCCGGTTGATTCCCGCCTCGCGCAGCCTGCGCAGCTCCTCCGCTGAGACCGTCCCCGGATTCGCCTCGATGCTGATCTCCGCACCTTCTTGGAAGTGGAAACATTCTCTCAAGCCTCCGCAGGATTTTCTCGAACTGCTCTGCGCTTAACAGCGAGGGCGTTCCCCCGCCAAAAAATACCGTATGCGCCGTGATCTCCTCCCGCGCCGCCTGTCCCCGCGTACTCGATCTCCGCGCACAGCGCCTCCACGTATGCCGGGATCAGGCTTTCCTGCTTGGCATAAGTATTGAAGTCGCAGTACGCGCAGCGGTGCGTGCAAAAGGGGATATGCAGGTAAATGGAGGTCGGGGTGGTCATGTCGCTTCTTGCGTCTGGGCGCTTCGAGGGAGTCCAATAATAAGCGCAGCCGGCCCCAGCAGCAAGAGCCACATCGCCGTGCCCAGCCCGAACGAGTCCGCCAGCAGCCCGATCATGAACGGCAGCAGCTTCCCCAGCGGCATCGTTACCGCGCCGACGACCAGCATCAGGCTGCTTTGCCCCGGCAGCTCCGAGTACAGCCGCCCCTGCAGCACCGGGTACCATCCTGTGGTGGAGAGGCTCACCACGACCACCGCCAGCAGTTTCGGCAGGAATCCCGGCACCAGCAGGAAGCTCGCGTACGCAAGCACGGACAGCCCGCCAGCCCGCCGCAAGAATCTAATACTGTCCGGCTGCCGGTCGATGTATGGGATGAACAAAAAGTCCGTCACCAACCCCATCGCCAGCCAGATGGTCACCGCGATCCCTGCCTGCATCTCGCCCACGCCTGCCACATCCACAAAATACAATGCCAGAAATCCCAGCAGCACGTCCATCATCAGGTCGGAGAACTCCAGCAGGATCAGCCATCGCCATACCTCCCTGCGCTTCAGCGCCTGGAAAGCCTCCCGGAACCCCTCCCACACGCTGCTGAAACTTGGAACGCGCGGCAGCCCCGCCGGGTCTCGCGGGGTCAGCCGCACCGCCGCCCCCAGGCAGATGCCCGCTAGCACCGCCAGGCTTGCATAGCTCCCTCTCCAACCCAGCCCGAAAAAGACAAAGGCTCCCAGCAGTAGCGGCCCCAGCACGTTCCCGACCGATCCCACCAGCGTCCACCGTGCCATGTTCTGCTCGTGCCGTTCCGGTGCAGAGTCCATCAGCGCCGCCTGCGACAGGCTCACGAACGCCCCCGAGGCCGGGTAGAACAGGATGAACGAGATCAGCAGCGGCGCGAAACTGCGGCTGACCGCCGTCAGCACCAGCGAGGCGGTGAAGACCAGCCCGCCGCCCAGGATCAGGATCCGCCGTTTCCAGACGTTCCCCAGCACCCCCGCAAAAGGCTCGATGAACGCGGCAATGATTCCCGGCAGGCTCAGCAGCAGCCCGATCTGTGCATAGTTGAGCTGCAGGTCGTTGCGGATCAACGGCCAGGCCGCCTCGCCCACGCCGAAGACCAGCTCGTCTATGAACACGGTCAGCAGGAAGATCAGGTTCATTTCATGTCATTGCGAGGAGATGAGCTGGCGCCCGCAAAGCGCCCCCGAAACGAAGTGGAGGGGGTTAGGCGCCATCGAACGACGTGGCAATCTTTCCTCGAATGAGGTGAACACATTATCGGACACCATCAACCTTCGAGATATTCCTGCAAATACGCCGGCACCGCCAGCGCATACTCCGGCCTCACCTCTTCCGGCATCTGGGAGATCCCCTCATGCCAGGTCAGCGCCCGGTTCACATAGCCCAGTTTCCGCTCCGCGATCCGCGCCACCCTCTCCAGTTCAGGCAGCGGCGCGTACTCCGTCCACTGGCTTAGATACAACCTGCGCAGTTCCACGATCTCCGGCGTGTCCGGCCCTGCTTCCGTCCCGTCCTCCGTGAAGGTCTCCAGGCTGTTCCCCGCCCCGCGCAGCATCACCACCAGCGACAGGAACGGATGCGTCACCGCGCTCTCCGCCCAGTCTGTGAACAGCACCCTGCCGTCTTTCAGGAAAATATTCCCGTCATGGAAATCATCGTGATGGATGCTCTCCGGGATTCCCAGCCCCTGCACTTCTTCGCACATCTTCCGGAACTCCGGCACCGATTCCCTCAATCGTTCACCTTCCTCGTTCGTCAGTCCCTCCCCCTCGTCGGTCATATACGCCTCTCGCTCCTCGACCAGCGCCTCGAACAACCCCGGCAGCCGGTCCAGCCGCCGGTCCATGATTCCCGTCGCCAGCAGTTCCGCCGTGTGTGCCGCCAGGTCCTTTTGCAGTTGCGTGAAAAGCGGCATCACCTCCTCCCAGCGCGCGAAAGACTTCTCCTCCCGGATGAATTGTCTCAGCGGTGTCCCCGCGTCTTCCATCAGCAGCCATCCTCGCTGCACGTCTGCCGCGATCAGTTCCGGAAACAGTTCCGGGCGGAAGCGGGTCAGGTATTCCGTCACCGCCGCCTCCCGCACCAGGTCCGGCGCGTTGGCCTTGAAATAATAAACTTCCTGCTCCGGTCGGGACTCTCATCACCGTGGACCACGGGCGCACGTGCGGCTGCTCGATCCCTCCCGTCAAGTGGATTCCCCGTTCTGCCAGCCTTGCCTTGATCCATCGGGTGGCCTCCTGCCTCCATGCCGGGTCCTCCCACAACAAGGTCGGTTGGTTCATCATCGCACATCTCCTCGATAAAAAAAACAAGGCCCGCTGCGAAGCGAAGGATGCAGCGGGCCGGGCCATGTGTTCTGCTTTTACACCAGCAGCCTGAGCGGCTCTTCCAGGTATTTCGCCAGCGCCTGCAGGAACTTCGCCCCTTCCGCGCCGTCGCTGACCCGGTGGTCCACCGAGAGCGTCGCCTTCATGCGCCACCCCGGCTTGACCTCGCCGTTCTCCACGACCGGAACTTCCCGCGCCGAGCCGACCGCCAGGATTCCGGCTTCCGGCGGATTGATGATCGCTGCGAAGTTCTCCACATCGTACATGCCCATGTTCGAGACGGAGAAAGTCGAGCCTTCGATATCGTCCGGCCTCACCTTGCCATCTCGCGCCCCTCCGGCCATGCGTTTCATCTCGCTGGAGATGGTTCGCAGCGGCATCTGGTCTGTGTTCCGCGTGACCACCGTCAGCAGCCCGCCTTCCACCGACACCGCCACCCCCACATTCACCGCGCCGTGGCGGATCGCCTTGTCTCCCGCGATACGAGCTGTTCAGGTTCGGGAACTCGCGCAGCGCCAGCGCAACCGCCTTCACGATGAAATCGTTGACCGAAAGTTTCTCGTTCTCCGGCAGGTACTCATTGATCTGCTTGCGCATCGCCATCAGCGCATCCAGTTTGAACTCGTGGGTCACATAGAAATGCGGCACGCTCGTCGTGGATTCCGTCATCCGCCGCGCAATCGCCTGCCGCAGCCGCGACGAGCGGCATGACCTCGTCCTCCGCGGAGACGGCCACAGCCATGGGCGCGGCTCGCCCTGCGGGCTTGCTCGCCCCTCCTGCCATCGCCGCTTCCAGGTCCTTGCGCACGATCCGCCCGCCCGGCCCGCTCCCCTGGATTCGTCCCAGGTCGATATTTCTATCACGCGCCATCTTCCTCGCCAGCGGCGAGGCCTTAATGTTTCCATCTTGCGGCGTAGTCTCAGCTGTCTGCATGGGAACCGGCATGGGTGCCGGAGCCGCCGCTTCTCTGGGGGCAGCCTGCGCCGGAGTCTCTGCGGGTTTGGCCGCAGGTTCTTCGGCTTTCTTTTCAGGCTCCTTCTTCGCCGGTGCCGCGGCTTCCATCTTTTCGTCCGCCTGGCCCACCACCGCAATCGGCGCATTCACCGGCACGATCGTTCCCTGATCCACGATGAGCTGCAGCACTACACCGCTTGCCGACGACTCAACCTCGACGGTGGCCTTGTCGGTCTCGATCTCCGCCAGCACATCGCCCTTTCTTGATGTTCTCGCCCACCTGCTTGACCCAGCGGACCAGCGTCCCTTCGGCCATGTCAAAGCCCAGTTTGGGCATGATAATTGTTTCAGCCATTATTTCAGGACCTCCTTCACCGCCGCCGACGATATCGGCCACCTGCGGGAGCGCGGCCTGTTCGAGCGTGCGGTTGTATGGAAGCGGGACTTCCTTTTGCGCCACCCGCAGGATCGGCGCATCCACGTAATCGAATGCTTCTTCGTAAATGCGGCTGACGATTTCGCTGCCCACGCCGTAGGATTTCCAGCCTTCTTCCACCACGACGGCGCGGTTCGTCTTCTTGAACGATTCGAGCACCGGTTCCATGTCCAGCGGGCGCAGCGTCCGCAGGTCAACGATCTCCACTTCGATGCCTTCTTTCGCCAGTTCTTCGGCCGCCTTCATCGAAAGTTCCAGACCCTTGCAGTAGGTCACGATGGTCACATCCTTGCCTTCGCGCTGTATCTTTGATTTGCCGATCGGGATGGTATATTCGCCGTCCGGCACTTCTCCGCGCACCTGGTACATCGTGGCGTGCTCGATGAACAGCACCGGGTCATTCGACCGGATGGCTGACTTGAGCAGTCCCTTGGCATCTTCCGGCGTCCCCGGCGAGACGACCTTCAAGCCCGGGAAATGTGCGAAGATCGCATCCGGCGTCTGCGAGTGCGTCGCGCCCAGCTGACGTCCACCACCGCCCACCGCCCGGATCACCAGCGGGACTCGTGAATTGTCCGCCGAACATGTAATGCAGTTTCGGCGCCTGGTTGACGATGTAGTCCATCGCCGAGAACGCAAAGTTGATCGTCATCAACTCCGCCACCGGACGCTGACCCACCATCGCCGCGCCGATGGCCGCGCCGATGATCGCATTCTCCGCGATCGGCGTATCCTTGACACGCTGCCGCGCCGTATTTATCGTAAAAGCCTTTGGTGACGGCATACGTGCCGCCCCATACGCCCACCTCTTCGCCCATGATGAACACCGCCGGGTCGCGGTCCATTTCTTCCATCAGAGCCTGCGAGATCGCCTCGCGCATGTATTTTTGCCATGTTATTCCGCCAGCCTAGGCTGAATTATCCCTCTAACCCTGATCTTCGCACATAACATCAGTTTTCGATAAATGTTCTGTCCAGTCTTCCAGCGCGGTCCGGGGAAGCCTCCGCGAACTCCACCGCCTCTGGCGACTTCCTCCTCCGCCGCCGCTTCGATCTCATCCAGTGCCTTGGCGCTGGCGGTTTTCTTCTCCAGCAGTTGCTTGCGGAAGATGCCGATCGGATCGCTTTCCTCCCATTTCTTCACTTCTTCTGCTTTGCGGTAGCGTTCCGGGTCGCCCATCGAATGACCGCGAAAGCGATAGGTGATGACTTCCAGCAGGTAAGGCTCGCTGTTCTCCCGCACGAATTGCGATGGCTTCCTGCGCAGCTTCATACACCTTCATCACATCCATGCCGTCCACCCGGCCGTTCTTCATGCCGTAACCTTCCGCCTTCTGGCGGATCTCCGAGACAGCCGAGGCGCGCTCCACCGCAGTGCCCATCCCGTACTTGTTGTTCTCGCACACCCACAGCACGCGCAGCTCCCAGGCCTTCGCCAGGTTCAGCGCCTCATGGAAATACCCGATGTTGGTCGCGCCGTCACCGAACATGCAGATCGTGACGTTGTCATTTCCCGCGTACTGGTCGCCCAGCGCCAGCCCGCTCGCAATCGGCAGGTGCCCGCCCACAATGGCATGTCCGCCCCAGAAATTCTTCTCCGTGCTCCGCCATGTGCATCGAACCGCCCTGCCCCTTCGACATGCCGGTTTCCTTGCCCAGCAGTTCCGCCATCACTTCATTGGCCGAGATGCCGCAGTTGATCGCCACGCCGTGATCACGATACGCCGTGATCACCCGGTCACGCGGCTCACGTGCCGCGATCAAGCCCGTCGAGACGGCTTCCTGCCCGATGTACAGGTGCATGAAACCGCCGATTTTCCCCTGTTGGTACAGTTCCGCCCCGCGTTCTTCCACGCGGCGGATCAATACCATCTGATGATACAGATCTAAAAGTTGTTCCTTCTTCATGAATGACTCCGCTCTGAGATGATGCCCTCTGCACTTCGTGGAAAAAACAACACCGGAGAGCCT
The DNA here is from genome assembly GCA_963809585.1 of uncultured Chloroflexia bacterium. Taxonomy (GTDB): domain Bacteria; phylum Chloroflexota; class Anaerolineae; order Anaerolineales; family Villigracilaceae; genus JACPVF01. The sequence continues at coordinate 595,625 of CAWEKL010000009.1, forward strand.
CCGGCGTTGTTCAAAGGGGCTTTCCAAACGACGGATTATATCAGACTTTAATTGTCGGGATTTAACCCTCCCTTAACTTCTCACCCACAGGACCAATCGTAGAGGCGGGTCTCCTCACCATCCATCAACCCTCTTCACCTTCCGCGACCCGCCCGCATTCCCCTCCCCTAAATTCGGCGCCCGCCCGAATTTGGGGGAGGGCTGGGGAGGGGGTAGTGTCCCGCACAAAATATCACACCTCCACAGCAAAGCACGAAGTGCGACCCAGTGTCCCGCACAGCACTCCGCAGCGAAGCGGAGGAAGGTCGGGGAGGGGGTAGCAGGAGACCTCCAAATCCGCTGTACAATATCCCCATGCATCGGTGGCTGGCCTCCGCATCTCCCACAGCAAAGCGCCTCGTCTCCCAATTGCGCGACCCCTCGCACAACTCGGAAGCCGCCCGTGAACTGGTGCGCCTCGGCCCCGAAGCTGTCCCTGCACTGATGGATGCCCTCGCCTCCACAGACCCCGATCTTCCTTCCCTCTCCGCGCAGGTCCTCGCCCGCATCGGAGCGCCTGCTCTACCCGCCCTCACCCGCGCCCTCCAGACCGCCCATCCTCTCGTCCGCCTCCAGGCCGCCCAGGCCCTCGGCTGGATCAAAGACTCCTCTGCCCTCCCGGTACTCCTTTCCGCACTGCACGGGGAATTTTTTACCGTCCGCGCCGCGGCCGCCACCGCCCTCGCTTCCATCGGTGACAGCCGCGCCCTGGAGGCCCTTCTCGCCGCCATGCAGGATCCCGAACCCTCGGTAAGGTCTGCCGCCGTTCTCGCCGTTGCCTCGTTTAACCTCCCTGCGACCTTTGAGACCCTCGCCCCCTTGCTCTTGGATGATCCGAAGATCGAGGTCCGTCAGGCTGCCGCCCGCGCCCTGGGTGCGACCCGCCATCCCTCTGCGCTGCCCCTCCTCATCGAAGCCCTCCACGATTCCTTCTGGTGGTATGAGCGCGAATCCACCGCCGCCGATCTTCTCGATGCCATTCAGAACATGGGCGAGCCTGCCATTCCCCTTCTCGTGGACGCCCTCACCGACCCCGAGCGCGCCGTCCGCCGCTTCGCCGCCAGCCTGTTGGGCAGGCTGCACGCCGCCTCCGCTGTGGAGCCGCTGGGCATGGCCCTTTACGATATGCATCACGAAGTGGGCAATGCCGCTGCCCTCGCCCTTGCCAGCATCGGTCCTGCCAGTCTGGTTGTGCTTGAAGCCGCTGCCCATCACCCCGAGCCAGCCATCCGCCAGAATGTCGCCCTGGCTCTGGGCGCCATGGAAACATCTCACTCAACCGACCTCCTCCTCGAACTTCTTCAGGATCCCGAGCGTAGCGTTCAATCTCAGGTGATCGAATCCCTCACCCGCCAGCAGGACCCGCGTGCCATCACCGCCCTTCTGCAGCTCTCCCGTGACCGTTCCGACCGCCGCCTGCAATCCCTCGCCCAAACCGCCCTCCGCAAACTGAACCTCACACCCTGAGGTTTCCCCTCGATCTAAATCAGCCTTCGCCCGCCTCTTGTAGCGGCGTGCCTCCCCCGCGCCCGCATTCCCCCTCCCTCTCCTTGTAGGGGCGCAGCGCTGCTGCGCCCGCATTCTGAATTCTCCTCCCCTAAATTCGGCGCCTGCCCGAATTTGGGGGATCGCGAAGCATATCATCCCGTCAGGGACTCCCGAAACGCAGTGGAGGGAGGGTCGGCGAGGGGACGCATTCTCCCTCCCGCGTTCCTTTCCCTCTCCTTTCGGGTTTTCTCTTATACCTTTACCCGTAAGGAGTCCCCATGAAGCGCATCCATCTCTTACTGGCTGTCCAATCCCTCGTCGCCATCCTCGTTTCCCTGAATCGTCTTGGCACCTGGACCCTCGGCTACGTCCTCCCCAACCAGTTCCTGCGCTGGGTGGACTTCAACAACATGCTCATCCTCCCCCTCATCTCCCTCATCGCCTTCTACCTTCTCAAGAAAACCCTCGAACAAAATCCCCCTGCCCGCCAGGGAAACTCACTTCTGGCCCTGAACCTCGTCTTCATCGTCGGCGTCTATCTGCTCGCCGCCAGCTACGGCGACCATGAAGTCACCAACTACCTCCATATTCGCTTCTGCGATCCCGACCCCGGCAGCGACATTTGCCGCATCCTGATCTTTAACGACGATCAGTTCAGTCATTGGATTTTCTTCACCGGTTTTGTGCTGATCAATGCTGCCCTGCTCTTCTTCCAGCTCCTCTTCCCCCATCGCGAAAAGGTCACCCGCCGCGATACCGTCCTGCTCCTCCTCAATGCGATCTTTCTCGGCGCCGGCATCCTCGCCAACCTCGGCTTCGAGGAGATTGGCCTCGACCTCTACGTGGTCGCCATCCTTGCCCTTCTCTCCACCTGGCTCTTGGTTCGCCGCGGCCGCCAGCCGTTGTTCATCTACTACACCGCCGCTTATTGGCTCGGCCTCATCACCAGCCTTATCGCCCAGCTCGCCAGATAGGGGCGCGGCTTTCTCGCTTCCTAATACCCCGTCTGAGTCGTCACCCCACAGACAAATATACTGTCTTCTCCGGTCTAATTTGGTGATATATTTCGATCCCGAGGAGAGATACCATGAACTATTTGATCATTGCTTTAAGACTGATTCACATCCTTGGCGGCATCTTTTGGGTCGGCGGCGCGGTCCTGCTCTTCTTCTTCATCACACCCGCCATCGGCGCCAGCGGAGAGGCCGGTCAGAAATTTATCGGCCAGTTAATGGGCAGGACCCGTCTGGTGAGCATCATGTCCGCCGCCGCAGGCGCAAATGTTTTGGCTGGAGCATTCCTCTACTGGATCGATTCGGATGGCTTCACTTCCGCCTGGCTCCGTTCCGGCCCCGGCATCGGCTTTGGGTTGGGAGCCGTTTTCGCCCTGATCGGTTTTGCTGTCGGGTTGATGGTTGGCGGAGCCAACCGTCAAATGGCCGCTCTTGGGGCGCAGGTCAAAGGCCAGCCCACCCCCGAGCAGGCCTCCCAAATGGCTGCCATCCGCAGCCGCCTCGCCACGCTTGGGCCCATCAATACCTGGAGCCTGATCATCGCCGCCCTGTTTATGGCGACTTCCCGCTACTTCAGCTTCTAATCGCAGAGCAGGGGCGAATTATCGCCCCTGCTTCCCTCTGCTGACCGCCCACCCCACGACCACCATCAAAAAGAAAAACCCCAGCGCCAGCCATAGCACCCATGCAAGGCTGGTATCTGGTCCCGCCTCAGCAAAAACCTGGATCATGGACATATTCGCCTCCTGAACAGGAATGAGAGGCTTATATGCGAAAATCCGCCGCCTGTCAATCAGGCCGCTTCAGCTTCGGCCGCGTTCACGATCCAATCCGTCACTTCCTGCATCGATGGGATACGACCCCACGCCACGACCTTCTCGTTGATCACCAACCCCGGCGTCGAGAGAATGTTGTAAGCCGCAATGTCGTTATAGTCGGTCACCTTGATGATCTCCGCTTGCAGCGCCAGATCCTGTACGATCTTGAGCGCCATTTGTTCCAGACGCTTGCAATTGGCGCATCCGGGTCCGAGCACTTTGATGGTAAGCATATTGTTCTCCTTGATTGTTTGAATTTTGATCTTTCGCAAAGCCGCGCATCTTCTTCTTTGGTATGCAATCGGCGGGTTAGGGCTACGCTTGATGCAGCGCGGCGGCTGTCTGATTTCTTCGCGTCACCCACCAGAGCATGGCTCCCAGCAGGGCGAGGAATACGATCAGATAGACTCCCACCAGCGCCACACTCGCGCCGTCCACCCACGTACCGTAGATCAGCCCCGCCAGCGTGCTGAACAGTGCCACCCAGGCCACATACGTCCAGGCTTTGGTTTTCCCGATGATCGTCGAGATGATCAGAATGCTTTGCAGGCTCAATTCCGGGTCTGCCATCAGGTATGCCAGCAGCGGCCCCCGGTGCATGCCCAGGCTGAGGAACATATTGGCGATCGGCACCTCGACCAGCGTCGGGAAATACATGAACACGCCAAAGATCACCCCCGCCAGGTTGCCTCCCAGCGTGTTCTTACCCGCCAGCCCTTCGATCCACTCCGGCTTCACCAGCACCCGGATGACACCCACGACGAACACGCCCGCTACCAGCAGCGGGAATATCTGCTTGACGAACTTCCAGGTTTCCCACAGGAAATTGCGTTTCTCGTCTTCGCTCAGCTTCGTCTTCAGCACCCAGCCGAGTACGAGCAGCGCGGTCAATACCCCGAAAAATTTCCCGTTGATGAGGATGTCGAGTCCGCCGGAATGCGGGTTCATCCCAACCGCAGCCCCCAGCAGCGTCAGCGCCGTGAGCCCCAGCGAGACCCACGTCCAGCGGCTGATGCCATCGATAATGTTCTCGAATCCCTTCCACGAGCTGATTCCGATCATGACTAGCAAAGCGATCAGGATTACGCCTTGTGCCGTGACCCCCTCCTCGCCTCGCGCGGCATCAAAAGGGACAAGTTGATGTAAAAATTCCTGGGCTTTATCCATACCTGATATCGGAACGGTGACGCTCGCGTAGGTGTTGGTCAGCAGACCGACCTTGAGTGTCCCCGAAAGCAGCAGCGCCACCAGTGTCAGTAGAAAGATCAGCACCGCCGGGCGCACCTTTCCCTTGCCCGCGAACATCACCTCTGTCGCCTTGTCATGTTCGACATCCTCTTTTCGGAAGATGAGCGCCATGATCATCCCGATGCCGATGCCGAATGCCAGCGAGAGGGCGAGTCGCGCGAAAGCCAGGTCCGCCCCGATGACCCCGCCGGTATAGATCAGCGCCAGGATATTGGCTGCTGGTGCAAAGAACAGGAACGTGATCGCCGGGCCGAGCCCTGCTCCCTTTTTATGGATGCCGGCGAATAGCGGCACGATGGTGCAGGAGCATACCGCCAGCAACGAACCTGCCAGCGCTGCCGCAGGATAAGAGATGATCTTCGGCGTTGTCCTTCCCAGGAAACGCGTGACCGTTTCCTTCGGGATGAGCGCCGTCATCGCCCCGGCGATATAGAACGCCGGCAGCAGGCAGAGCAATACATGTGCAGCAAGATAGGAGGCCAGGTTTCCCAAACCCCCATGTAGCAATTCAACGAGCAGGGACGCGATGTTCATCTGGTTTGCAGGCTCTCTACGGAGATCAATGCGGGGGTGCAGTGTGGGCAGGGGCAGGCCGGGTAGGCTTCGGCGTGGATTAATTGATTGCTCGTCTCCGCCGGGACTCCGCCCAAAACCCCCGCACTGATAAGCAGATCAAGATATCCGCTGTCTGTGAGCCGGTAATAAACATACCGGCCCTCGCGGCGGTCGCTCAAGACTCCAGCCTGGCGCAGGGCCATTAAATGCTGCGAGATATAAGCCTGCCGCCATCCCAGCACCGCCTTCAGGTGGCACACGCATGCCTCCCCCTTCCCGATCGCCAGCAGGATTGCCGCTCGCGGCGCCGGGCTGATGGCTTGCAGCGGCTGCGCGATCATTTCCGAGGCCAGTTGTATGCTTTGCTTTTTCATATTCATAACCTTGAATATATAATAACAAAACATTCATTAATATGAATATGACGATCATCCTCATTTCCCCTGTCAAATGCACGGAAAAGGCATCTTCTCCCCCTCCCCCAAACCAAGCCCTCCCCTCGTAGGGGCGGGTCTGCTTAAAAACCATCGACCCATATCACCTTCCGCGACCCGCCCTCGCCTCGTAAGCGCGCGGCTCGCCCGCACCAGCATTCTCCCTCCCCCATTTAGGGGGAGGGTCGCGAAGCATATAACCCCGCCAGGGACTTCGGTGTTCTTCCGAAGCCGGGGAGCGGGTCCATTCCCCCTAATATCCATTAAAATAACCTCATGCCCTCTACCCTCCCCCAACTCCTCCTCGACCTCGTCGCCATCAACTCCGTCAACCCCGACCTCGTCCCCGGCGCCCCCGGCGAAGCCAACATCGCCGCCTACATCGCCCGCTGGCTGGATGCGCATGGCCTCGAAGTGCAGACCATCGAGTCCGTCAGCGGACGCCCCAACGTGGTCGGCATCGCTCGCGGCACAGGCGGAGGTCGCACCCTTCTGCTCAATGGCCATATGGACACCGTCGGCGTCTCCGGCATGGACGGCGGCGGGGAGCCTCGCATCCACGCCGGCCGCCTCTATGGCCGCGGCGCCTATGACATGAAAGGCGGATTGGCCGCCTGCATGCTGGCCCTTGCCGAGGTTCGCAAGCATGACCTTCGCGGCGATGTGATCCTCACCGCCGTGATCGATGAGGAATATGCCAGCCTCGGCACGCAGGAGCTCGCCTCCCGCTTCCCCGCCGACGGGGCCATCGTCGCCGAGTTCACCGAGCTTCAGCTGATCCTCGCCCATCGCGGCTTCGTCTGGCTCGAGGTCGAGACCCTCGGCCGCGCCGCGCATGGCTCCCGCCCCGACCTCGGCGTGGATGCCATTGTCAAGATGGGCCAGGTTCTCTTGGAAATGGAACAGCTCGATCATGATCTGCGTTCGAACCCCGTGCACCCCCTCCTGGGCAGCGGCTCCCTGCATGCCTCCCTCATCTCCGGCGGGCAGGAGAAGTCCACCTATCCCGACCGCTGCCTCCTCTCCCTGGAACGCCGCACCCTCCCCGGCGAAACCCCGGAACGGGTCGAGGGGGAATTGCTGCGCATCGTGCAAAAACTCCAGGCGCTCGATCCCACCTTTAACGCCGAGGTTCACCGCGGCCTCGACCGCGCCCCTCTGGAAACCTCCCCCGATTCTGCCATCGTACGCTCGCTTCAGGCCGCCGGTTTGCAGGTCCTCGGTCGCCCCCTTGAGATCGCCGGTGTCCCCTTCTGGAGTGATGCCGCCCTCCTTTCAGCGCAAGGCATCCCCTCCCTGCTCTTCGGCCCCTCCGGCAGCGGAGCCCATGCCGCCGAGGAATGGGTGGACCTCGCCAGCGTCAAAGCCTGCGCCGATATTTACCTCGCCGCCGCCCTCGACTTCTGCGCCTGACCTCCCTCACTCCTCCATCCACACGGTCCGGTCCTCGTACCCCGGCCGTTCGGGGAAAATAATTCCCGGCTCAGGCCATCCAATGTACAGGAACGCCGCAATGATCTGGTCCGCGGCGAATTCCAGGAACTCCTTCACCTTCGCATCGCTGGCCCATTCCCCCGTCCTCCACATGCCGCCCAGCCCCAGCGCATGCGCCGCCAGCAGGATGTTCTGGCATGCCGCCGAGACCGCGCTCAGGTTCTCGCTTTCGATGATCCTCGGCTCCGTCGGCTTGTCCACTCCCACCGCGATCAGCAGCGGCGCGCGCAGCGGCAGCCCGCGCGTCTTGTGGAAGGTCTCCGGCGGCAGGTCGGGTCTTCTGCTCATCTGCGAGGCCTCCATCACCTCCCCCAGCCGTTCCCGCGCCTTGCCGGTCATCACCACGAATCGCCACGGCCGCACGTGATGGTGATTGGGCGCCTGCACCGCCGCGCTTAATAATGTTTCGATCATTTCCCGCGGCACGCTGTCCGGTTTCACGATCTTTACAACATGGCGGCTGTGTATGGCTTCGATGACTTCCATCTTTCCTCCTGATCCTCTGCGAAGTTACTGTAAAATGTTCGCATGCTGAAGATATTTTACTCCGATACCCACCGCCTCCATTCGCCGTCATTTGAAGTGTTCGATGGCGGCCTCCGCGTTCCTTATCTCGAAAGCCCCGAGCGCGCCTTCCGCATCCTCGAGGCTCTCCAGGCGACGGATTGGGCGGAGATCACGGCCCCGCAGGAATTCGGCCTCGATCCCATTCTCGCCGTGCATGATCCCGGCTATGTGGATTTCCTTTTCTCCGCCTGGGAGCAGTGGCAAGCCGAGCCGGATGCCGCCCCCGGTTCGGACCGCTCCGAACTCCTCCCCGCCACCTTCGCCCTGCGCGGCCAGCAGCACCCCGCCGGTTCCCTCCTCGGCCGCGCCGGTTATTACATGATGGACCTCAGCGCCCCCATCGTGGAAGGCACCTACCGCGCCGCCCGCGCCTCGGTGGATTGCGCCCTCAGCGCCGCCGCGCAGGTCGCTTCCGGCCAGCGCGCCGCCTTCTCCCTCTCCCGCCCTCCCGGTCATCATGCCGGCAGGTCCAACTGCGGCGGCTACTGCTATTTCAACAATGCCGCCATCGCCGCGCATTGGCTCAGCCTCCGCGGCCGGACCGCCCTTCTCGACATTGACTATCACGCCGGCAACGGCACGCAGCAGATCTTTTACGAACGCCCCGATGTCCTCACGCTTTCCATTCACGCCGACCCCGCCCATGAATATCCCTACTATGCCGGTTATGCCGAGGAGCGCGGCGCGGGCGCGGGCGAGGGCTTTCATCATAATTTCCCCCTCCCCGCCGGGACAGAGGATTCCGCCTGTTTGGAAACGCTTGAAAAGGCCCTCCGCGAGATCCGTTCCTTCAGCCCCTCCTGGCTGGTGATCTCCGCCGGCATGGATATCTACTCCGGCGACCCCCTCGGGCGCATCCGCGTCTCCACCCGGGGCATCGCCGACATTGGCCGCCGCATCGCCGCCCTGGGATTGCCCTCCGCCATCATCCTCGAGGGCGGCTATAACAATGACATGTTGGGCAGCAACCTCGTTAACTTCCTCGAGGCCTTCCTATGAGATTCTTCGTGTTTTTCCTTCTGCTCGCCATGCTCCTGTCTGGTTGCTCTGCGGCTGCCTCCCCTACCCCCACGCCCACCGCCGCATGGACCCTTACCCCCGTCGCCTTCGCTCACGCCCAGCCTTACCGCCACCCCCACATTAACCCTGACCCCCACGCTGACTCTCACCCCCTCGATCACTCCCACCCCCACCTTCTCCTTCCCCTCCGTCACCGTGAACAAACAAGCTCATTGCCGCTACGGCCCCTCCGTCGCCTATCTGCACGCCGCCGACCTCTTCCCCGGCGACACCGGCACGGTTCGCGGCCGCGCCCCGTACTCCACCTGGCTTTACATTAAGCCTGACAAGCTAGACTACTTCTGCTGGGTCGCTCCTTCCGTTGTGGATGTCGTCGGCGATGTCTCAACTTTGCAGGTCAAGGAGCCGAACATCGAGACCATCGGTGAGAGTTTCTACGGCCCTCCCAAAAATGTCACCGCCGTCCGCGACGGCTCCCAGGTCACTATCTCCTGGGAGCAGGTTCACATGACCCGCGATCAGGACCGCGGCTACTTCATCGAGGCCTTTGTCTGCCAGGATGATAACTACCTGTGGTGGACCTTTTCCTACCCCGACCAGTTCACCACCACCTACACCGTCAAGGACGAGGCCGGTTGCCCGGAAGCCTCCTATGGCACGCTCTACACCGTCACCAAGGAAGGCTATTCCAAAGGGAAACCCATCCCCTGGCCCGCGCCCTGATTACAACAGCGTCCCTCGCAGGAAGAATGCCGCTACGCTGAAGTAGATGATCAGCCCCGAGACGTCCACCAGCGTCGCCACGAACGGCGCCGAGGAGGTCGCCGGGTCCACTCCCAGCCTGCGCAGCAGCAGCGGCAGCATCGAGCCTGCCATCGTCCCCCACAGCACGATCCCGATCAGCGCAAATCCCACAGTTAATGCCAGCAGGAACCAGTGCGGCCCGTAGGCATGGAACACATTCGCCCAGATCGAAATGCGGATAAAGCCGATGATGCCCAGGATGATCCCCAGCGAAAGCCCCGAGAGGAACTCGCGCCGCATCACCCGCCACCAATCTTTCAGCCGCACTTCCCCCAGCGCCATCGCGCGGATGATGATCGTCGAAGCCTGCGACCCCGAGTTGCCCCCGCTCGAGATCACCAGCGGCACAAAGATCGAAAGGATCACCGCCTTGGCGATCTCATTCTCGAACCTCCCCATCGCCGTCGCCGTCAGCATCTCGCTCAGGAACAGGATCACCAGCCACCCCGCGCGCTTCCGCACCATGAGCGGCAGCGCGATCTTCATGTAGGGTTCGTCCAGCGCCTCCGAACCGCCCATTTTCTGGATGTCTTCCGTGGCCTCCTCTTCCGCCACTTCCAGGATGTCGTCCACCGTGACGATCCCGATCAATTCCCCCTCGCTGTCCGTGACCGGCAGCGCGAACAGGTCCGTCCCCCGGAAAGCCTGCACTGCGGCCTCGCGGTCATCCGTGGCCTTCAGCGAATCGAACCGCGAATCCATGATGTCTGACACCAGTTTCTCCGGTGGCGATAATAGGATCTGCCGGATGCGCAGGTCATCGATCAACTTGTCCTCGTCATCGATCACGTACACCATGCTCATTGTCTCACTGTCCAATCCGTATCGCCGGATGTGGTCCAGTGCCTGTGCCAGCGTCCAGTTCGCCCGCACACGCACGAAGTGCGGGCTCATCAGCCGTCCGACGCTGTTTTCCGGGTAGCCCAAAAAACGCGATGCCAGCGCGCGCTCCTCCGGCGACAGGATGTTCAGCAATTGCTGCGTGATCTTCCCCGGCAGTTCCTCCAGCAATGAGGTGCGGTCATCGTCCGAGAGCGCGTTCAGGATCGACGCTGCTTCCTCGGTCGCCATGGCCTTGAGCAATTGCTCCTGCCGCTCTCTCGGACAGATACGAGAACACATCCGCAGCCTGGTTGCGCGGCAGGAAGCGCAGGATGATGGCTTCTTTTTCTGCCGAAAGCGGCTCCATCAATTCGGCGATATCATCCGCCGGCCAGTTCATCGTCTCCTCGCGCAGCCTGGTGAAGTCCCGGCCGTCCACCAGCGATTCAAGTTCCTGGGTTGTGATTACTTTTTCCATATTGGCTCACTTTTAATTAGTTCCTGCGTTTATCAATACCAGAAAAGGACCGCCGCGACGGTGAACACCGAGGCTGCCACGATAACCACGGAACTGATCGTCGCGAAATTCCGCTGGAAGGCATTGTTCACGAATTCCCCCATCAGCTCCCGGTTGCTGGTCAGTTTGATCAGAAAGAAAAACACGAATGGCAGCCCGATCGCGTTGATGATCTGTGTCACCAGCGCCACCTGGAACAGGCTCACATTGCTCAACAGCACGAAGATCGTCGCTGCCAGCAATTGGGCAATATACAGGATGTAAAATGTCTTGCTTTCCTTGAACGAGTCGTCCAGACTCCCGGAAAGGCCGAAGAATTCTGCAAAGGCATACGCCGTCGAGAGCGAGACGATCACCAGTCCCATGAATCCCGCGTTCAGGATGCCCACCGCAAACAGTTCCGAGGCGATCTTGCCGGCAAAAGGCGCGATCGCCAGCGCCGCCCGTTCCCCCGAATCCAGCACGATATGGTTCACGAACAGGGTCGCCGCGGTTGCCACGATCATAAAGAACGAGAAGAAATCCGTGAGGAATGCGCCCCAGTAGGTTTCGAGTTGGGAGAGCATCACCTTCCCTTTCTCGATCTTCTTGTCATACGCAAAACTGCTGATGAAGAACTGCCCCCAGGGTGTGATCGTCGTCCCCAGCACTCCCATCCCGATGATCAGGTAATCCTTGAGATACGAGGCGCCCGTTGGGACTCCGTGCGGATAAATCAGGTTCGAGACCGCCAGTCCCCAGTCCGGCTTGGCCTTCACCGCCGAAAAGATATACACCAGGAAGAACAGGCAGGCCACCAGCATGATGGATTGGGTGATCTTGTAATTGCCCCGCGTGATCAACACGAATGCCACCACCACCACGCCGATCACCGCCGGCAGTGGCGGGATGTTGAACATTCCGCTCGTGGTCTTGACCGCCGAAAGCTCGGTGATCAGCGTCCCGATATTGGCCGTCAGCAGGATGCCGAACATGAATAGCGCCGCCCGTACGCCGTACCGCTCGCGGATCAGGTCTGCCAGTCCCCGCCGCGTGATGACCGTCAGCCGCATCCCCATCTCCTGCGTCAAGGCCAGCAGCAGCGTGATCACCGGCAGCAGGAACAGGATCGGATAGCCCAGTTTCGCTCCGGCGATGGAATAGGTCGCCACCCCGCCTGCATCGTTATCCGCCATCGCGGTGATGGTCGCCGGCCCGAACACCGCCAGCAGGATCAACATCCTCTTCCACAGTCCGGAAAAGAAGCGCCTGTTTGGTTTGAAGATCGTTTCGAGTTTCATGGCCCGCCTCCTCGATTAATGATAGAAGCGCGGCAGGCGCTTTTTCCACGCCGTCGGGATGATCTTATCCAGCGCGTCGTCCACCGTCACGATCCCGTGCATCACATTCTCCGCATCCACCACCGGGATTGCCAGAAGGTTGTACTTGGTCATGACCTGGGCCACTTCATCCTGCTCATCCAGCAGGTCCACGTTCTTCACCCGCGCCTCCATGAAATCCTCTACGCGCGCGGTTGGCTTTGCAAAGATCAGGTCCTTCAGCGAAAAGACGCCCTTCAGGTGCTTGGCTTCGTCGGTCACGTAAACATAAAAGATCGTCTCGGCTTCGTCCGTTTCCTCGCGCAGCAGCCGGATGGCTTCCTCGGCCGTCACACCTTCCGGGATGGAGGCGAATTCCGTCGTCATGATGCCGCCCGCCGAATCCTCCGGGTAGGAGAGCAGCTTGCGCACCTCATCCGATTCTTCCTTGTCCATCAATGTCAGCAGGTTGCGGCTGCGCTCCTCCGGCAGTTCCGCCAGCAGATCGGCCGCCTCGTCCGGTTCCATCTCCTCCAGCAGGTCTGCCACCTTCTCGTCCGGCATGTTCTCCACCAGGTCGGCCTGGAATTCCGTCTCCACCTCTTCCAGCGTGTCGGCCAGTTGCCCCATATCCAGCGCGTCCAGGAACTGCCCGCCTTCCAGTTTGTTCATGTCGCTGATGATCTCAGCCACATCCGCCGGGTGCAGTTCCGAGATGCTCGCCACTGGCACCCGCAGGCGCATGAACGGGTCATGCCGCAGCAGTTCGACATCGTCCCAGGAGATGTATGTCCTCAACGTGGGCATCGGCAGTTTCGCGGCCAGCTTGTCGGCCAGCTCCGCCACCCCCAGCCTGCGCAGCACTCCCATCAACCCGATGTCCACGTTCCCCACAAAGAGCGTCCCGTTGACCCGCACCAGTTCCAGGTCATTCACCCGCACCACGCGTGCCCCGTTCGTGTCGATGATCTGCTTGTCGAGCACATCCCGCGAAAGGTAAATATCCGATTCCTTCGGCGCGTACGTCTCGATCTGGTTCGCTGTGCAGTTGAGTGGAATAGAGGGACCGAACAAAGCCATCACCAGCGAATAAGGCACAGTGATGAATTTGTCCTTGTCCTTGATCACCAGCGCGTCGACCACCGGGTGCGTCGCATCCGCGGGTTCGCGCGCCACCAGGTCTTCAAGTTTGCCGATAAAATGCCCGTCCAGGTCTGTGACGGTATGTCCGAGGATTTCGCTGAGAAAAGCCATAACTGCCTCCAATTTCCGGAGATGGCGGCAAAAAAACCGCCTCGTCTCTGACGATGGCGGCTCCTGCATTCCCGAAGGCCTCCCCCATGGCTCATGTCTGCTCAGGCATTGCATCCTGTAGACAAAAAATGGGTGGAGGAGACCGGTATGGGCGCGTAGAGACCGCTTCGCCAGTGGGTGAGCCAGGGTCGTCTATCACTATCCGTATCCATACAGGAACCTCCTTCTCGTCGCACGCGCTTGGTGTGGCCGCATCCCTTGAAGAGACCGCCTGCGCATGCCGGCAAATCAAAAGCCTCCTGATCTTAACAGGAGGCGGCCGCGCAGAATCTCCACACACGGATGGATCGCCTCCTGGTTGAGCTTCAGCACTGCGGATCGTAGGGAACTTGCACCCAGCCACTTTGAGTGAAGCCTTAATCCGACTCCACCTGGTCTATCCTTTGGCGTCTTTCGACGTTTCAGGACAATGGCCTGTATCTCACGCAGCCGCCTGGCCTAACGAGGGATTCAATTTGCGGCCTACTTATAGTCCTCCCCCTCCCAACCGTCAAGGGTTCGAATGTACTCCTCTAGCGTCACATACCACCTCCGCGCCCGCTTTCCCCCATCGTAGGGGTGCAGCGCCGTTCCGCGGGACTGGCCGTCCTTCCGGGAACTTTTTCCTCCCCTTCAGCATCTTCTGAGAAAGCAAGTTCTGAATTTGGCTCATTGAGCCTGGAGGAAGAATGATCGCCCGAAAGTTCGTGCAGTTATTTGTGGTCTTCGTGATGCTCGCCATAATCTTCCTGTGTGCCCAGCCGGCCGCCGCCCTCTCCTGCGGTACTGCCTACACCGTGGTCAAAGGCGACACCCTGCGCATCATCGCTGTCAATTGCGGCACCACCGTATACGCCCTGCGGCGCGCCAACCCGTCCATTGGCAGCGGAGACCTGATCTACCCCGGTCAGGTCCTGCTCATGCCCGGTGCCTTCATCGATCAAGGCAACGGCTATGCCATCTACGTCATCGCCCGCGGCGACACCATGCGTGCCCTCGCCGCCCGCTTTGGCACCAGCGTCGAATTTCTCAAGAGCCTCAACCCTGAAATATTCGATGTCAATGTGATCTTTGAAGGCCAGCGCCTCGCCGTGCCCTCCGGGGGCGCCGTGCCCGTCCCGCAGCCCGTCCCCGTGGCCGGTACCTACACCGTCCAGCGCGGTGACACCCTGCGCAAGATCGCCGATCGCTACGGCATCAGCCTGAAGGACCTCATCGCCGCCAACCCGCAGATCATGAACCCCAACCTCATCTTTGCAGGCCAGGTCATCTCCCTGCCTGCGGGCCCCTCCACCTACACCGTCGTGCGCGGCGACACCCTCAAGATCATCGCCTCCCGCTTCGGCACCAGCGTCGAGACCCTGCTCGCCCTCAACCCGCAGATCGTCAACGTGAACCTCATCTACGCCGGCCAGGTCATCCGCGTCCGCTGACCCTCCATCCAACAAAAATACCCCGGCTTTTCTCAGCCGGGGTATTTTCCTTAATCCTTCTGCAAAACTCTGGCGTTTACTTGTCTTCAGCCAGCGCCTTGCCGCTGTACTTCAACGCCACGTGCGCCGCCGCCAGGCGCGCGATCGGCACGCGGAACGGCGAGCAGGAGACGTAGTTGTTGCCGATCAGGTGGCACCATTCGATCGATTCTGGATCGCCGCCGTGCTCACCGCAGATGCCCACTTCCAGGTTCGGGCGCGTCTTGCGTCCGTCAATGATCGCCATCTGCATCAGTTTCCCGACACCGGCGCGGTCCAGCGTCTGGAACGGGTTCACCGGCAGGATGCCCTGCTCCACATACGTGACCAGGAAGTTGCGTTCCGCGTCATCGCGCGAGTACCCGAAGGTCATCTGCGTCAGGTCGTTCGTGCCGAAGGAGAAGAACTGCGCCCGTTCGGCGATCTCGGCGGCAGTCACAGCCGCCCGTGGGATCTCGATCATCGTGCCGAACTTATAGTTGAAGGTGACTCCCTTCTCCTCCATCACCGTCTTGGCGATGCGCTCCAGCCGCGGCTGGATCCATTCCAGTTCCTTGACCGTGCCCGTCAGCGGGATCATCACCTCAGGATGGACCACCACGCCGCGCAGCGTGCAGTCCGCCGCCGCTTCGAAGATGGCCCGCACCTGCATCTCAACGATCTCCGGCATGGCAATGCTCAGGCGTACACCTCGCAGCCCCATCATCGGGTTGGATTCGTGCAGGTTGCGGATCGAGGTCAGCAGGTTTTCCTTCTCATCCAGGCCTTCCTTCTCGCCCTTGACGCGCATTTCAATGACTTCTTCCAGCAGTTTCTCCTCGTCCGGCATGAACTCATGCAGCGGCGGGTCGATCAGGCGGATGATGACCGGATAACCGTCCATCGCCTCGAACAGCCCGTCGAAGTCGCGCCTCTGGTACGGCAGCAGCTTGTTGAGTGCTTCCGTCCGGCCTTCGCTCGTCTTCGAGAGGATCATGTTCTGCACCACCGGCAGTCGCTCCGGCTCGAAGAACATGTGCTCCGTGCGGCACAGGCCGATGCCCACCGCGCCGTATGACCGCGCCCGGCGTGCATCCTTCGGATAATCCGCGTTCGCCCACACCTGCAAGCCGCGTGTCGGCCAGCCCTTGGGCCCCTTGCGCATGTCCTTGCGGGCTGCGATTTCGTCCGCCCAGCCCAGCAGGGTCATCAGTTCCTTCTGTTCTTCCAGCGACGGTTCGCTCGTCGGGATTTTGCCGATGAAGACCTGCCCCGTCGTGCCGTCCACCGAGATCCAGTCGCCCTCGTGGATCACCTTTCCGTCCACGGACATCTGGCGCCGTTCCAGGTCGATCTTGATCGAGGAGGCTCCCACCACGCAGGGGATGCCGAACTGTCGTGCGACCACGGCCGCGTGGGAGGTCGCCCCTCCCTCGCTCGTCAGCACGCCGCGCGAGGCGATCATCCCGTGCACGTCATCCGGCTTGGTGAAAGGCCGCACCATGATCGTGTCCTGCTTTTCCTCTTTCGCCATCTTCTCCGCTTTGTCCGCGTCGAAGTAGATCTGGCCCACTGCCGCGCCCGGCGAGGCGTTCACGCCCTTCGCAAAGTATTTCCCCGAGTTCTGCGCTTCCTTCATCGCCTTATCGTCGAAGGCGGGTGCAGCAGCGCATCCACCACATCCGGTGTCACGCGCAGTACTGCCTCTTCCTTCGTGATTAACTTCTCGTTGGCCATGTCCACCGCGATCTTCACGGTGGCCTGCGCCGTGCGCTTCCCGTTGCGGGTCTGCAGCATCCACAGCTTGCCATGCTCGATGGTGAACTCCACATCCTGCATGTCGTTGTAATGCTTCTCCAGCCGCTTGGTGATGTCCATGAACTGCTTGTAGACCTTGGGCATGCTCCGCTGTAAATTCTCGATCGGGTCGGCATTGCGGATGCCTGCCACCACGTCCTCGCCCTGCGCGTTCAGCAGGTAATCGCCCATCATCTTCCGGTCGCCCGTGGACGGGTTGCGCGTGAACGCCACGCCCGTCCCCGAATCCTCGCCCATGTTGCCGAACACCATCGTCACGATGTTCACCGCCGTGCCAAGGTCTTCGGAGATATTGGTCTTCTTGCGGTAATCGACTGCGCGCTTCCCCATCCACGACTCGAACACCGCCTTGGTTGCCAGCTCCAGCTGCTGATAAACATCCTGCGGGAATTCGCTCCCCACGTTCTTCTTAAAGATTTCCTTGAACTGGCCGACCAGTGCCTTCCAGTCCTCGGCCTTCATCTCGGTATCGACCTTGTAGCCCTTGCTTTCCTTGTAGCGGGCCATCGGGTGCTCGAAGACCTCGTCGTCCAGCCCGAATACGGTCGTCCCGAACATTTCCACCAGCCGTCGGTATGAGTCCCACACAAAGCGCGGGTTGCCCGTCAGCTTGATCAATCCCTCGGCGGTCTGGTCGTTCAAGCCGATGTTCAGGATCGTGTTCATCATGCCCGGCATCGAGAATTTCGCGCCCGACCGGCAGGACACCATCAACGGGTTGTTCGGATCGCCGAACTTCTTCCCTGTGGCCTTCTCCACCTTCTTCAGCGCGTCCAGCTCCTGCTGCCACATGCCCGCCGGGAACTTGCCGGTCTTGCGGAAAACATTGCAAGCCTCGGTTGTCACGGTGAAACCCGCCGGCACCGGAACGCCCGCGCGGGTCATATCCGCCAGTCCCGCGCCTTTTCCGCCCAGCAGGCCTCGCACCCCTTCCCATGATCCCGAAGCCCTCTCCGCGGCCTTCACTTCCTCGAAGAGATAGATCCATTTCTTCTGTTTTTTCGCGGGCGTTGCCCTGCGGACAGGTTTCTTTACAGCGGCTTTCTTGACGGCAGTTTTGGCTTTGATAGCCATGTGAACCTCCTGGCAGTTCAAAATGTAATCGATTTAATTGCAGAATGTGTGAAGTTTACCACAAAGGAATCTTGGGGATACGGCCTATTTTACTCCGATTTGTTATGTCAACTGGTAATTGACATAATGGCGGGTCTCTTCAAGACCCATTGACCGCCATCTCCTTCCGTGACCCTCCCCTCAATACTGTTAACCCACTGCAAAGTACTTCCGGGGCCAAATCATGCATAATAGGGGCTATTGGAACCCCACAGATGACATTGAACCTTCTGATCGTTGACGACGATACCGGCGTGACCGACATGCTCTCCATCCTGTTGAAAATTAACGGCTACGAGGTGACCGCGGCCAACCGCGGCATGGATTGCATGGACGCCCTCGCCAAAAGAATGCCTGATCTCATCATCCTCGACCTGATGATGCCCGACATGGACGGCTGGGCCGTCTGCCGTGAGGTCCGCCGCTTCAGCAACGTCCCCATCCTCATCCTCTCCGCCATCAACGATCCCGACAAGATCGCCAGCGTCCTGGATGCCGGTGCGGATGATTACCTCACCAAGCCCATGACCTCCAGCGTGCTTCTGGCGCGCGTCAACCGCCTGCTCCAGCGCACAGGCACCGGTAAGCTCCGCCCCACTGGCTTCAATAACCTGAACCTTTCCGGTAATACCCGCCCTCTGCCCTCCTGATACTCATCCCCATGAAAAGGACATGCCCGCCGTGATTTCGGCGGGCATGTTTTGATTTAGATCAGGTGCTTCAGCGCATCCGCGGTCTTCTGCGGGTCCTCCAGCATCGGCAGATGCCCCAGCCCCGCCAGCGCGAACATCCGCGACTGTAACACCGCCGACTCGATCTCCCGCGCCTTGTCGATCGGGATCAGCGCATCCGCCTCGCCGTGGACCAGCACCAATGGCAGTTGGAAGGTCTTCATCAGATCCATCCCATCCTGCCGCTCCGCCATCGCCCTCAGCGCCCATTCCACGCCGGCAGGGTCCTGCGCCGCGATCAGGTCATGCGCATATTTCTGGAGCCCCGTGTCGGCGCTCAGCTTCGGCGCCATGGCATCCGCCACAATGCCCACCCCTTTCAGCTCGACATCCTCTGCGGTCTTGTAGCGCCCTTCCTTGCGGTCCGGCGGGTCTGCCGCGGCCTGGGACGAAACCAGCCCCAGCCCCATTACCCGCCCCGGATACTTTCGCGCGAACGCCAGCGCGACATACCCGCCCATCGAATGTCCGACCAGCATTGCCTGTGGGATTTTCAATTCATCCATCAGGCCCGCAATGTCGGCCGCGTAATCATCCATCCCGTATTCTTTTTCAAGGACTTGTGATTTTCCAAAGCCGCGCAGATCGGGGATCACCAGGTCGAACGAATCTTTCAGCAGCGGTACGACTTTATCCCAGATGGAATGGTCCAGCGGGTAACCATGGATCAGGATCAGCGGCACTCCCTTGCCCTGCCGTTCATAAGCCAGTTCGATATCGGGTACGAATGTGGTTTTCATCCTCTCCTCTGTTTATCAATAAAACTTGAAATACGGAACTGCGTGGATTATATCGCAGGCTTCTTACTTGCTCCGGCTGCCCGCCAGCCACGCACGCGCGTAGCCGAGCGCGCCCTGCCGGTCACTCACCTTTCCGGTTGCCTGGGCCTCGCGAATAGCCTCGATCAATTTTCCCAGTTCCGGCCCCGGCGGCATGCCCAATTCCTCCATCAGTTCCTTCCCGTCCAGGAGCCGCGGCGGATTGACCGTCTCCTCCGGTTTCTCCCAGTAATTCTCCAGCAGGATTCTCCCCACGTCCAGCGCCGCGGCCCAGGTCTCCTGCTTCAGGCCCGCCCCTTGCGTCCCGCGCAGGTCGGCCAGCCCGAGCAGTACCAGGTCCGGCCCTGCTTGCCCGCTGTCTCGGAAGAATTGATAGATCGCCTTCCTCGAAGGAGCCTTGCCCTCGCCCGCCATCCTGCTGGTATGGAAATGGAACCGCATATGATTGTTTATGACTACACGCAAACGCTCGATCTCATCGTTACTGAGGTGCAGCGCCTCCGCACGCCTTGCTGCCGCCTCAGCTCCCATCTGGTCATGCCCGAAAAACCGCACTCTTCCCCCCGCCTCCACCGTCCGCGTCTGCGGCTTGGACACGTCATGATACAGCGCGATAAAGAACAGCAGCGCCCTCAGGCTGCGGTCCGCGTTCAGTTGCGCTCCCAGGTGTTCCGCAAATTGCTGCCGGTAGCGCCCCAGTTTCACGCTCAGCAGCCCCGTGAAGAGATCATCGTTCTTCTCCGGGTCCCTGTCTGTCTCCAGCGCCGCCAGAATGCCTTCCAGGTTTTGCAGCACCGCCAGCGTATGGTTCCACACGTCATGAATGTGCGGCGCGGTTTGTTCCACCCCCTCCAGCGTCTTCAGCTCCGGCAGCACCGCCTCCAGCGCCCCCAGCATCTTTAATGCGCGCACCGCCGCGTCCGGCTTCGGTCCCTCAAGGATTTTAAAAAGCTCGTCCCTCTGCCGTTCAGCCGAAACTTTTCCCAGTTCCCCTGCCGCCTTGCGCATCTGTTTTTTCGTTTCCGCTTCGATCTGGAATCCCAGCGCCGCGGCCAGCCTCACCCCCCTCAGCACCCGCACCGGGTCATCCATCATCGCCGTCGCCGAGCACGCGCGGATTCGTTTCGCGCGCAGGTCCGTGACCCCGTTCAGCGGGTCGAGCATCACACCCTGGCGCACATCGTATGCGATCGCGTTGATGGTGAAATCTCGCCCCCGCAGATCGGTCTCCAGTTCCGGGAACAGCGCCGTCGTTTCCCCGGTCCGGTACGCCGCAAAATCCAGATAGATTCTCCCGGCCTTTGGGTCCCTCAGGATCACTCTTCCGGTGTCTCGCTCCTGGTCCAGCGTCATGTAATCCCCGCCCAGCCTGTTGGCTGCGCTGCGCGCCGCATCTCTTCCGTTCGATGGCACTGCAAAATCCAGGTCCGGCGATTTCCTCCCCAGCAGCATATCCCGCACTGCACCGCCCACCAGGTACATCTCCTGCTCAGGCAGTGCCTGCCGTATTTTTTCGATCAGTGGCGGCAGAGGCAGTTCAAGCGCCATATACTCTACCTCAGGGATTTCCTTGTGCCGGCTGGACCGCGCCGCCGCGCAATGCCATCTCCGGCGTCCCGCCCTGCGCGATGATCCGTCCGCGCAGGCGCGCCACCCATCGTCCGGCATATGCTGACGCTTGCAGGTCCTTGTCCATTCAGGCTGGCTCGAGCCGCCTCCCATTTCTTATCCAGGTGGCTTGTACTTCTCAAGGTCCACAACGCCCACAAAGCGCAGGTTGCGGTAATACTCGTCCAGGTCCAGTCCGTATCCGAACACGAACTTGTTCGGGATCTCGAACCCTCGATATGCGATCGGAACGTACGCCTCGCGCCGTTCCGGCTTGTCCAGCAGCGTGCATACCTTCAGCGTTTCCGGCTGCCGTGTGCTCAGCATCTCCAGCACCGACGCGATGGTATGCCCGCTGTCCACAATATCCTCCACCAGCAGCACATCCTTGCCGCGGATGTCCGTTTGCAGGTCCAGCGTCACCCGCGCGAATCCTGTCGAGTGCCGCTTCCCCACCCCGTAGGAGGACACCGCCATGAAATCCACCATGTGCGGCACGGTGATTTTCCGGCTCAGGTCCACCAGGAACGGCACCCCTCCGCGCAGGATGCAGATCAGCATCAGGTTGCGTCCGGTATAGTCCCGGCTGATCTCCGCGCCCATCTCGGCGATCCGCGCTTGGAGTGTATCTTCATCGATCAGAATTTCGGCGAGCACATCCTGGTATTCTTGCATTCACACCTTATCGGGGTACTTCATGATGGACGCGGCAGCGCGCCTCGTACATTTCCGATGCGCCCACGATCACCACCGGGTCATCGTACCGCGCCGGTTTCCCATTGACCAGTCGCTGTGTCCGCGAGGCTTCTCCCCGCAGACCATGCAGATGGCATGCAGCTTCTCCACGTGCTCGGCCAGCGCCATCAGCTCGGGCATCGAGCCGAACGGCTCCCCTCGGAAGTCCATGTCCAGCCCCGCCACCAGCACGCGAATGCCGCGTTGCGCCAGTTGCTCGCGCCACCTCCACGACCTCCGCGTCGAAGAACTGCGCCTCGTCGATGCCCACCACGGTCGTATCCTTCTCCAGCCTTGTCCGGATTTCCGCCGCCCGCTCTACAGGGACCGCGTCATAGTTCGTCCCCGCATGGGATGTCACCTTCTCCACCGCGTAGCGCACATCGATGGCTGGCTTGAACACCTGCACCTTTTGCTTGGCAATCGTGGCCCGCACCAGCCGGCGGATCAGTTCATCCGTCTTGCCGCTGAACATCGAACCGCAAATGACCTCGATCGATCCCTGGGTATGTTTCATATTGTCCCGACGCATTGCCTCTTGATGATTGGGATTTTCGGTGATGTCCTATTATAGCAAACAGGCAGGCGTTTTCACGCCTGCCTGTTGATTGCTTTCAGCTTTGAGCCTTACGCTGCGGCCGCTTCAGGGATTTCGTATCCCATGCTGCGCAGCTTCTTCTTCGCCGCGGTCAGCGAGGACTGTCCGAAGCCTGCAATGGCCAGCACGGACTTGTCGCCTTCTGCCAGTTTGGTCAGCAGTTGGCCGATCTTATCGATGCCGCCTTTCTTCAGCGCATCGGTGGCCCGGGTGGAAAGACCCAGTTCTTCGATCGCGCGCTCGGGCGAGCTCTTGGAAGCCTCGCGGGCTTCCTTTTCCTGCACATGGGTCTGGCGGGCCTGCAGCTTCTTGTAGAAGCGGTCCACCTGGCCCTCGATGTCAATGATGCGGGCGGCCTCGCCGGTGAAGAACGGGTGGCAGTTCGAGCAGATGTCCACGCGCAATTCCTTGCGGGTCGATCCGGTTGTCCATGTGGTACCGCAGGACGCGCAGGTTACCTTGGCGTCCGGATAGTAAGTGGGATGGATTTCGGGCTTCATTTCATTTACCTTTATTCGCTCTTCGGGACCACGTTCACGCGCTTGCGGCCGTGGTACACATCGAACATCACCACGCCGTCGATCACCGAAAAGAGCGTGTCGTCCTTGCCAGCCTGCACGTTCAGGCCTGGCTTGATCTTCGTCCCGCGCTGTCGAATGAGAATATTGCCAGCCAGCACGAACTGTCCGGCATAGCGTTTTACACCCAAACGCTGGGAATTGCTGTCACGTCCGTTGCGGCTGGAACCGCCGCCTTTTTTGTGTGCCATCTCTACCTCACACTACTTTGGTCGTCTTCTTGGGGGTCGCAGGCTTTTTTGCGGTCGAAGCCGGCTTCTTCGGGGTCGTCGCCTTCTTGGCAGGAGCCTTCGGCGCTTTGGCTGCGCTGGCCTTGGCAGCGGGCTTGGCCGCTTTCTCAGCCTTCGCCTTCACCGCCGGAACTTCAGTCGCAGCTTCCTTCTTCGCCTTCGGCTTTTCCGCCTTCTCGACCTTGCGCTCTTCATCGGGTCTGCCGATGAAATCCACCATCAGACGTGTGTACTGGTGGCGGTGTCCGCTTTTCACACGGATGCGCTTCTTCGGGTCGATACTTGAAGGTGATAACTTTGGGACCTTTGACATGGGCGAGCACCGTGGCCTTGACCAGGATCTCGCTCACGGTCGGCGTTCCGACCATCACATCGTCCCCGTCTGCCATCAGTAAGATGTTCTCAAGATCGAACTTCTTACCCGGCTCGATGGACAGGCGGTCCACATCCAGGGTTCCGCCTTCGACGGCACGGTATTGCTTGCCGCCGCTTTCAATGATCGCGTATCTCATTTTCTGATTCTCCAGTCATTCACTTCGCCGTGAGCCTGCGGGTTTCTTGCCTACCCTTGGATTCATCGCGGGTGAACCTGCGCCTGCGAACGGGGAAGCTGGGTTGATTCATACAACCGCCCCAGCGGATCAACTGCTGAGGCAGAAGCGGACGGATTATACATTCCCCCCGACTTTATGTCAACTCCACAACCCTCTCCCCAAGACGAATCGTAGGGGCGGGTCTCCTCATGATCCCTTCACCCTCATCCTCTTCCGCGACCCGCCCGCATTCTCTCCCCCGCGAAGCGCTCCGAACGAAGTGAGGAGTTAGGGGGGAGATGCCCGCAGGGCAGAGGGCGGTCACATTATAGAACATTTGTGCTATAATATCCCCAATGCTCCCTTCCATCTACGCGCCTCGTAAGCGCGGCGCTCCCCTCGGCAACGCCAATGCCCTCAAGTTAGGCCTCTATTCCGCCTTATCCAGCGACCCCGTCGCCGCCCTCCTCCCTCGCCTCCGCGGCCTCAAGAAAGCCTGGCATACCAACCCGACTCCCGCCGAAGATATCCTCGCCTCGGCCCATTCCCTCCTCAAACAGATCGACGCCCTTCCCGAGACTCCCGATTCCCTCGCCCCCATTCGCCTGTCACTCGATACCCACGGCCTGATCCTCCGCGTGGCCAGATCGACCCGCTCTGCAGGCCAGCCTCCTCAAAGCAGCCTCCAGCACCCGCTCGAGCTCCTCCGCTGGGATCTCGCCCGCTGCGGCATCAAGCGCGACGCCGATTCCTTCCTCCTCGCTGGTCTCTCATCCCTCTCGCAAATCCCCTCGACCTCCCCGCCGCCTCTCTCCCGCCGAATTGATTTTTAAAAACGCGAAAAAAACAACACAAAATTCCTTCCTCACCGACCCTCAATGGGCCGTCCTCGCGCCTCTCCTCCCTCCCCAAAATGACCTCGACATCCCTGCGGGTGATCCTCCCACCTGGATCGCTCACAATCGCTGGCGTTTTAACTTGGAGATCCCCGGCGAACTCTCTTCCTTCGTAGCCCTTGAGGAATATCATCAGTACACCCCCAGGCTTCAGTCGCCTCCCTCGGCCCTCAACCCCTCCTGCCGCCCTCCCACCCGCCGCGGTCGCCCTGTCACCGACCCGCGCCGCCTCCTCGATGGCATCTTCTGGAAACTCTCCACCGGCAGCCGTTGGTCCGACCTTCCCCCTGGCTTCCCGCCCGCGCGCTCATGTCAGAACTACTACCGCCGCCTCTATCGCAGCGGTCGCATTTTCACCCTCCTCTCAGCCCTCTACCGCCATTTCACCCTCAGCGGCCAATGGAACCTCAAGGAACTGGCGGAATCCGGCCGCTTCATAGTCGATCCCCGCGGCCGGATTCTCCTCCCCTCTTGCCCCCAACCCAAATGGCACCTCCGCACCGCCCGCCTCTTCCTCCAGCTCTCCTTGAACATTTTCCGCACCCGCGAGCGTCTGCTGAATTCCCATTCCCCTGACCTCCCTTACCTGTTCCCCGATTACCCTTTGGAATTCCTCCGCCCAAAGCCCCGCACCAAACGTCCCCGGCGATCCAAAGCCCTCACCGCCGCCCTCATGGCGGAGATCCTCGCTGGCATCCGTATCCCTCCTCATTCAACCGATCCTCTTCCCCCTCCCGCGACCCGCCACCTTTCTCCCCCTTCAGGGGGACGTGCCCGCACGGCGGAGGGGGTCTATTCCCCTCCTCCCTCCTGGACCCAGCTCCCCCTCCCTTCCATTGGATTTGCGCCTCGGATGATATACAATCATAAGGATCTATCCCTCCATCCCGAAGGAGAAACCCTTATGGGCAAATCGATGAACCTGGATTCTGTTTCCGGCTATCTTGCGCGTCCCGAAGGCGCCGGCCCCTGGCCCGGCGTCCTCGTCATTCATGAATGGTGGGGCCTCGATGACCAGACCCGCTCCATCGCCGACCGCTTTGCCGCCCAGGGCTACCTCGCCCTCGCCCCCGACCTCTACAATGGTGAGTTTGCCCTCTTGGGCGATTCCGACAAAGCTACCGTCCTCAAGCAAAAATATGGAGAGGCTGCTTCCACCGTGTTGGAGCAAGCCTTCGACTTCCTCAAATCCCATCCCGATTGCACCGGCAAGGTCGGCTCCGTCGGCTTCTGCTTCGGAGGCCGCATGTCCCTTGCCCTCGGCCTCACCCGCCCCCTCGATGCCGTCGTCACCTTTTACGGCGGAGGCATGCAGCACCTCTTTGATCGCATGACCGAATTCAAAGCCCCTGCCTGCCTCGCCCTGTTCGGGGATAAGGATGTCTCCATTCCCGCGGGCACCATCCAGGAATTCGATACCCTCTTGGATCGGATCGGCGTCCAGCATGAAGTGATCGTTTATCCCGATTCAGGCCATGCCTTCTTCCGCGATTCCGACCCCGGCTCCTATAAGCCCGAAGCCTCCCGCGATGCCTGGGAGCGGGTGACCAAATTCTTCGCCGAGCGCCTGAACTGAATCTTTAGTGAGTCATGATGGAAATGCAGTTAACCGCTGAACAAAATGAGATCGTAGCTCTCCCTCCCGAGGGCCGGACATTCCTCTCCGGCCCCGCAGGCACCGGCAAGACTGCCGCCGCGGTCGCCCGCCTGCGCTTCCTCCTCGATCAGGGCATCCGCGCCAATTCCATCCTCCTGCTCACCCCGCAGCGTTTCCTGCATGAACCATACCTCTCCAGTCTGGAGCAGGACCCCTATGAAGGCGGCCAGGTCACTGCCGTCACCATGGGCGGCCTCGCCCGCCGCATGGTGGAACTTTTCTGGCCTGCTGCCTCCGTGGCCGCTGGCTTCGCTCACCCCGACCGTCCTCCGGTCTTTCTCACCCTCGAAACCGCCCAGTATTACATGGCCCGCATCGTCCGTCCTCTCCTCGATCAGGGCTATTTCGAATCCGTCACCATTGACCGCAATCGCCTCTATCAGCAGCTTCTCGATAACCTTAACAAAGCCGCCCTGATCGGCTTCCCCTACACGGACATCTCCGCGCGTCTGGATGCCGCCTGGTATGGCGACCCTGCTCAGCGCAATGTCTATGCCAACGCCCAGGAATGCGCCAGCCTCTTCCGCGCCTATTGTTTGGAGAATAACCTGCTGGATTTCTCCCTCCAGATGGAGATCTTCACCAATATCCTCTGGCCGCAGCCAGTCGTCCGCGATCACCTTACCCGCACCTTCCGCCACCTCATCTACGACAACGTCGAGGAGGACGGCCCGCGCGTCCATGACCTTCTGCGCGAGTGGCTCCCCGCCTTTGAGTCTGCCCTCCTTGTTTATGATGAAGGCGGTGGCTTCCGCATCTTCCTCGGCGCAGACCCTCGAACGGGTTTTGCGCTGAACGAATTATGCGACCAAAGCCTCGCCTTTACGCGCTCCCTCGTCATGTCACCGGAGGTGGAGGAGCTGGACGCCCGCCTCTCGGCTGCCATCGCCCTGGAACAGCTTCCCTCTGCCGAGAACACCTCTGCCCTCGCCGTTATCCAGTCCCACTTCTATCCCGAGTTGATGGACGGCGTTGCCGGGGAGATCGCCTCCCTCCTCGCTCAGGGCCTCCCCCCTTCTGAGATCGTCATCCTGACGCCCTATCTTTCGGATGCCCTGCGCTTTTCCATCATGAGCCGCCTGGAGGCCTTGGAGATTCCCTGGCGCTCCCATCGTCCCTCGCGTTCCCTCCGCGACGAGCCTGCCACCTCCGCCTTGCTGATCCTCGCCGCTCTCGCCCATCCACAGTGGGAGATTCACCCGCCCCGCTTTGATGTGGCCTATGCCTTGATGGAATCCCTCGAAGGTCTGGACCTCGTGCGCGCCCAGCTCCTCACCGAGATCGTTTATCGCCCGCGCGATCTGTTCCTCGCTCCTTTCGAGGGCCTCCAGCCCGAAGTTCAGGAGCGCATCACCTACTCGGTCGGCATGCGCTATTCCATGTTGCGCGATTGGCTCCTCGCTTATCGCCAGGAGGAGCCGCTCTACCTGGATCACTTCCTCCGCAAGTTGTTCGGTGAGGTGCTTTCCCAGGCTGGCTTCCGCTTCCGCTCCCGCTTTGATTCCATCCGCGTCGCCTCCAGCCTCATCGACTCCGTCAGGAGCTTCCGCCAGGCCACCGAATCCACCCGCACCGACGCGCAGAGCATGGGCCGCGAATACTCCGCCACCCTTCAGGAAGGCGTCATCGCCGCGCAATATCTCGAGGGTTGGCGCGCCGAGAACAAGGATGCTGTCCTCGTCGCTCCGGCCTACACCTTCCTCCTCATGAACCGTCCTGCCGCCGTTCAGTTCTGGCTGGATGCCGGTTCCACCCAGTGGTACGAGCGCCTTTCCCAGCCGCTCACCCATCCCTATGTGCTCTCCCGCCAGTGGCCTCCCGGCCGCCAGTGGAGCGACGCCGACGAGGTCCAGGCCTCTCAAGATTCCATGTCTCGCCTCGTCTCCGGCCTCCTCCACCGCTGCCGCCAGAAGGTCTATCTCTGCCTTTCCGAGCTTGGCGAATCCGGCTTCGAGCAGCGCGGCGACATGCTGCGCGTCTTCCAGCGCTTGATTCAGGGGACCGAATGAAGCGCCCTCCGCTGGCACTCCTCGCCTCCGTCTTGCCTCCCCTCCTCCTGGTCCTTGGGCTGGGTTTGCGCTGGCTCGGGCTGCCTTTGGTTTCCCTCGACATGTCCGTCTATCTCTTCGGCTGGTACGATACCCTTGCCGCAAAAGGTTTCTCCGCCTTTCGCGAAGCCTTCTCGAATTACACCCCGCCTTATCTGTATCTCCTCGCCCTTGCCGCCCTCACCCGCGGCCTCCTGGCCAAAGTGACCGCCATCAAGCTCATCGCCATCCTCTTCGACCTGCTCAATGTCTTCCTGATCTATCGCCTCATCCGGCTGAAATATCCCTCTGGTCCCATTCCCGCTCTCGGCGCGGCAGGTTTTTTCCTCCTCCCCACTGTCATCCTTAACAGCGCCTGGTGGGGACAGGCCGATTCCATCTATACCTGCTTCCTGCTTGCTTGCCTGTATTTCTTGCTCCTCGGCCGCCCCCTCCCTGCCATGCTCGCCCTTGGCCTCTCATTTTCCTTCAAAGCCCAGGCTGTCTTTTTCGCCCCCTTCATCCTGCTCCTCCTTCTCCGCAAAAAGATTCCCTGGACGTATCTTCTGCTCGTTCCCGCCGTCTATCTGATGATGATGATTCCCGCCGCCCTTGCCGGTCGTCCCTGGCCTGATCTGCTGACCATCTATCTGGGTCAGGCTGGCGATTATCGCTCCCTGTCCAAGAACGCGCCCAACCTCTACGCCTTCCTTCCGGATGCCTGGTATCAGCCGCTGCTCATCGTCGGCCTGGTACTCGCCGCCGTGTTGATCCTCCTCTGGGTCGTGTTCTATTTCAAACGCATCCGTGTCCTCGATCAGCCCATCCTGCTCCTCATGGCTTTTATCTCTGTGGCGCTGGTCCCCTTCCTGCTTCCCAAAATGCATGATCGCTATTTTTATCCCGCCGATGTTTTCTCCTATCTGATTTCCTTCTTCCTTCCGTCCATGCGCTTCGCTGCCCTGGGATACCAGGTCATCTCCGGCCTTGTTTATTTTGTCTTCCTCGCTGGCTTCACCGTCCAGGACGGCCGCGGCTTTGTCTACCTGGCCGCGCTGTTAAACACCCTCCTGATCGCCTGGCTGTTGGTTGAGCAATATCGTCGCACCGCTCCCGCGCTGTCCTCTCCGGATCGCCTGGTTGCGGGGTCAGGCGCATAGAGTTTAGTTATGGCAGCCAACCTCTTCATCCCTCGCCCCTCTCAAGCCCGCATCCTGCGCTATCGTGGCGGCCGTCTCGGCATCGCTGCCGTTCCCGGCGCCGGCAAGACTCAGATCCTCTCCCGCCTTGCTGCGGATATCATCCTGCGCGGCCAGTTGCAGGAAGGTCAGGAAGTTCTCATTGTCACCCTCGTCAATTCCGCGGTGGACAATTTCGAGCAGCGCATCAAGCGCTTCTTCGATACCCCTCTGCAGGCCCTTTACCGTTATCGCGTTCGCACCCTGCATGGCCTCGCCCACGACATCGTCCGCGAAAAGCCCTCCCGCGTCGGCCTCGAGGAGCGCTTCACCATCATCGACGAACGTGAATCCGAGTTCATTCGCGGCGAGGCTGTCACCGCCTGGCTCAGCGCCAATGCCGACCTTCTGGACGATTTCATTGATCCGCAGCTGGAGCCCTCCAAGCGCGATTGGGTTCGCCGCGACAAGCTCCCCGCCCTCATCTCCGACCTCGCCCTGGCCTTCATCCGTTCCGCCAAGGACCGCCGCCTTACCCCTGACAAACTCGCTCGCCTCCTCGAGCGCGCTCCCTGCGCCTTTGCCCCTCGCCCAGATGGGCCTCTCCATCTATTCCAGTTACCAGCACGCCCTCGCCTATCGCGCCGCTGTGGATTTTGATGACTTGATCCGCCTCGCCCTCGACCTGTTGGAACTCGACCCTGATTACCTCGCCCGCTTGCAATATCGCTTCCCCTTCATCCTCGAGGACGAGGCTCAGGATTCCAGCCGCCTCCAGCAGTCCATCCTCGAATTGCTCTCCGGCACCGCCGGCAACTGGGTGCGCGTCGGCGATCCCAACCAGGCCATCTTCGAGACCTTCACCACCGCCACCCCCGAACTCCTGCGCGCCTTCATCCGCGAGAACCCCAGCGAGGACATGCCCGAATCCGGGCGCTCGCAGCCTGCCATCCTCGACCTCGCCAATCACCTCGTGGATTGGGTGATGCACGATCATCCCGTCCCCGAGGTGCGCTCCGCCCTCGGCTTGCCTCACATCCAGCCGGTCCCTCCCGGTGATCCCCAGCCCAACCCGCCCGAGGACCGCGCCGCCATCCGTCTCATTGGCAAACGCATGACCCCTGAAGAGGAAGTGAACGCCGTGGCCGGTTCCCTCGCCCGCTGGCTTCCTGCCCATCGCGATTCCACTGTGGCCGTTCTGGTTCCCCGCAACACCCGCGGCGTGGATTTGATCAACGGCCTCAAAGCCCGCGGCATTGATTATCTGGAGTTCCTCAACAGCACCTCCAACACCCGCGCCGCCGCTGGCTCCCTCAGCATCCTCCTTTCCTACCTCTCCCAGCCTCACTCCGCCCGGGAACTCTCCCGCGCCTACCAGGTTTGGCGCAGGGATTGGCGCGAGGACTCCTCCGCCCCTCAGGTC
This sequence comes from uncultured Chloroflexia bacterium, assembly GCA_963809585.1. Taxonomy (GTDB): domain Bacteria; phylum Chloroflexota; class Anaerolineae; order Anaerolineales; family Villigracilaceae; genus JACPVF01. The sequence goes on from CAWEKL010000009.1 coordinate 626,390, forward strand.
GGCGAGACCGGCGCCGCCGTCTCCTCCGCCGAAGAGGCCTTCCAGCCTTCTCCCTCAGAAGAGCCCCTGGAAGACGTGGCCTCTCCCTCGCCGGAGGAGATGAAGGAACGCCGCAGGTTGATGACCTCCGTGACCGCTTTGCTTCGTCGCATTCATGATGTCGAATCCTTCACCGCCCCCACCCCTGAGCATGACTGGCTGGCTGACCTGCGCGCCTCCGAGTCCGAGGACTCCCTCCAGGAGCTCATTGCCTTCCGCGCTCATGTCAGCCGCTGGCTGGAGGCCGTCACCCTCCCCATTGACCAGTTGCTCCTCACCCTCGCCCAGGATATTTTCACCAGCGTGGCCGACCTGGCCCTTGCCCAAAAACTCGCCTCCATCCTGCGCCGCGCCGCCTCCGACCACCCCGCCTGGCGTCTCCCCGAGTTGACCGCTGAACTGGCCGTCATCGCCAAAAATGAGCGCCGCTTCATCGGCTTCTCCGAGGAGGATACCGGCTTCGATCCCGAGCATCACCGCGGTCGTGTGGTCGTCACCACCATGCACAAGGCCAAGGGATTGGAATGGGACCGCGTCTACATGCTGTCGGTTAACACCTATGACTTCCCCTCCTTCCAACCCGATGACTCATATATCGCCGAAAAATGGTTCGCCCGCGGTGGCCTCAACCTTCAAGCCGAAGCCCTCGCCCAGCTGGATGCGTCCTTGTCCACCGGCCCTTATGACTGGTACCGCGAAGGCGAAGCGACCATGCAGGCGCGCCTCGATTACGTCAAGGAACGCCTGCGCCTTCTCTATGTGGGCATCACCCGCGCCCGCCGCGAGCTCATCCTCACTTGGAACACCGGCCGCCGCGGCGACATGAAACCCTCCCTCCCCCTCGAAGCCCTCATGGGCTACATGGAAAGCGAGAATATCTGAAATCTAATAACATGTCATTGCGAGGAGTGGCGTTACCCGAAACGAAGTGAGGGCACGCCACGACGAAGCAATCTCCTCATTGATTGACTGATTGCTCTCGCGAAGTATTCCTCTCCGCGCGAAGCGCCTCCGAAGCGTCGCGGAAGGGGCCGCGAAGCCAGGGATGCGCCCCCTGCGCCCGAGGGTCTATAAGTTATTCTTTACGTTCTTACGGTCTGGTCCGTTCCTCGCTCAGAACGGCAGCGCCACCCCCAGCAGCTTCAGCCCGGCATAGATCATCAGCAGTCCTACCGCCGCCGGCCAGGGTGCCCGCCGCAGCAGTTCCAACAGAACATCCCAGAACGTGACCGATCGGAGCGTTTTGCCTTCCCCCGCTGGTTTGAGCACCCCCAGCCATGCCAGCACCGAGACGATTTCCATTCCGATGCCGATCAGGATCAGAAGATAGGCAATGATCGTTTGCATGAGGACCTCCAGACAGGGTTGGGATTCGCTCCCTAAGTATAGGCGAATCACGCCTCGGATTCAAGAAGCATTCCGCGCTCGCGCACCTCATAGAATCCGAATCGGGGATTGTAAAGGAAAATCCTCGGGCGTATACTGTTGGCGTACCCACAGGCTATTTACCGTCTAGAGAAAAAGGAGAGATCATGCCCGGCATTAATCCCGTCTTGTGTATTCTTCCCCCTCACATGCTCGATGAGATCATCCGCAACGGTACCCATGAGCAGCGCATCATCGCCCTCGAAACCATCGCTGCCTCCGACAGGCTGCGCAGCCACCGCAATGTCATGACCGATCGCAAGGCCCGCAGTAACGTGGGAGCCGCGGCTATGAGCGGAGCCGTCAGCGCCGGAAAACAGCGCACCATCTACGATGTTAAAAACGGTTCCACTCTCCCCGGCACCAAGGTGCGCGGCGAAGGCGACCCCGCCGTCGCCGATGTGGCCGTCAATGAAGCCTATGATGGCAGCGGCGTGACCTATGACCTCTATAAGGATATTTTCGCCCGCGATTCCATTGACGGCAGCGGCCTCAAGCTCGATTCCAGCGTCCATTATCAGAAGGGCTATGACAACGCTTTTTGGGATGGCAAGCAGATGGTCTACGGCGACGGGGATGAAGACCTGCCTCCCGCCCAGCGCCTGTTCAATCGCTTCACCATCGCCATTGACGTCATCGGCCACGAACTGACTCATGGCGTCACCCAGTATGAGGCCAACCTTCGCTACCTCGCCCAGTCCGGCGCCCTGAATGAATCCTTCTCGGATGTCTTCGGCTCGCTGGTCAAGCAGTACAGCCTCAAGCAGACCGCCGCCCAGGCGGATTGGATCATCGGCGAAGGCCTCTTCACCTCCAATGTCAACGGCGTCGGCATCCGCTCCATGAAAGCCCCCGGCACGGCCTACGATGACCCCGTGCTTGGCAAGGACCCTCAGCCGGCTCACATGAAGGACTATGTCAATACGCTTGAATGATAATGGCGGCGTTCATATCAACTCCGGGATCCCCAATCACGCTTTTTACGTGATCGCCGTCAATCTGGGTGGCAGCGCCTGGGAAAAAGCCGGAGCCATCTGGTATCGCACTCTGAAGGATAAGCTCCAGACCAACTCCGTCTTCGCCGATGCCGCCAACTTTCAGCTACGCCGCCGCCGCCGAGCTTTATGGCGCTGGCAGCCTCGAGCATAAGGCCGTCAAGGACGGCTGGGCGGAGGTCGGCATCACCGTCGGGGATGTGGTTCCCACTCCCCCGCCCGGCGATGGCTGCCTGACCGGCACACTGCGGGCTCTCGGGCTGATCGGCCCGAAGCAGGAAGGCTGAACATGCGCATCGTCTTCGAACAAACCGGCGGTTTCATGGGCCGTACCGTCAACCTGACGGTGGACCTGAGCGATCTTCCCGCGGCGCAGGCGGACCAATTACGCAGCCTCCTCCAGGAGGCGCATTTCATCGAGTTGGATAAGGATCTTGCCCCGCTCCCCGTTCGCGACGATTACAGCTACCGTATCACTGTGGAGACGGAAAGCGCCGAGCATACCATCCGCGTGAGCGATGCCAGTGCCCCCTCCGACCTCCGCCCTCTGATCCAGGAACTGTCTCGGCTCGCCCGCACCCAGCGCAAATAACTTTGCCTTTAAGAACATGAACCCCCGCTTGGTTAAGCGGGGGTTCATTTCATGCTCCTGATAAGGATCACAACTCGCTGGTCATGATGAACAGCGGCTTAAGCTCGAAGTTCTCGTACTTCGGGCGGTAGCGTTCCATGTCATAGAACTGGCTCACGTTCACCAGCTTCTTTGTGGAGGTGACCACATCCAGCGGCACGTTGTCATACCGGCCGTTCTTCAGCACCACCAGCCGCCCGTGGATGCCTTTCAGGATCAGGTCGAGCGCCAGGTTCCCGAACGCCATCGGCACTACCGAGTCGATGGCATCCGGATCGCCGCCGCGCACCATGTACCCCAGTTTCTGCGTGACCGCCTCCACGGTGTGCCCGTTGTTGAACTTGGGCGAAATGTTCCGCATCTCCGCCGAGACCAGGTCCCCGATCCCGCCCAGCTTGGAGTGGCCGTAGGCATCCGTTTCCATCTTCTCGAACACCATTTCCCCTCCCTCGAACATGGCTCCCTCGGAAACGAGCAGGATGGAATAGCGGCTCGGGTTATGCATCCGGTCCTTGGACATCAATTCGGTCAGGTGCTCGATATCGAAACGGTATTCCGGGATCACGCATCGGTTGGCCGCCCCCGCCATGGTCGGCAGCATGGCGGTAAAGCCCGCATACCGTCCGAAGACCTCCAGCACCAGGAAACGTTCATGCGAACCGGCGATGGTGCGCAGGCTGTTCGCCAGCGCGATCGTGCGCGTCACGCACGTGCTGAATCCGATACAGTAATCCGTCCCCGGCACGTCGTTATCCATCGTCTTCGGGATCGCCACGATCTTGATCCCTTCCTGATAAAGCCTCACGGCATAGGAAAGCGTATCGTCCCCCCCGATGGGGATGATGGTATCCACTCCCAGGAAATCCAGGTTCTTCAGAACCTCTTCGGTTACGTCGTTGCGGTCCTCGCAATACTTCTCGCGCAGTAATTCCGGAACATCCATCTTGCGCATCCGGGCCGGGTTCGTCCGCGAGGTGTGCAGGAACGTCCCCCCGGTGCGCCCGGCGCGGTTGACGATCTCCTCGGACAGTTCGGTATAGTTTCCGCTGTTATCCGCTTCCTTATCCCGGATCACTTCGGTCAATCCTGCCCAGCCGCGTCGCAGCCCGATCACCTTGCAGCCTTCCCGTAGCGCGCGTATGGTAACGGCCCGGATGGCCGGGTTTAAGCCTGGGACATCTCCGCCCCCTGTAAGGATCGCGATCACACCTGGTTTCTTTGCTACCATGCATCCTCTCTTTCCGATTCCAAACCAGCTAATTATAGGCCTCTTTACTGATCCTGCTAAGCAACCGCCTTCAGCTCTGCCAGCCGCTCTGCGCCAGGTAATCGCTGTAGCCGCCCGCATAGCCTTCCAGCTGTCCGTCTTCGATCACCAGCAGCCTTTGCACGGTTCGGTCCAGAAAATAGCGGTCATGCGAGATCACCAGCACGGTGCCCACAAAATCCTCGAGCGCGCCTTCCAGCACTTCTGCCGAGGCGATATCCAGGTTGTTGGTCGGCTCGTCCAGCAGCAGGAAGTTCGCCCCCGAAAGCACCACCAGAGCCAGTTGCAGCCGGCTGCGCTCCCCTCCCGAAAGCTCTCCGATCTTCTGCGACACCTGCTTGTAGGTGAACAGATAGCGCAGCAGGAAAGCCGTTGCCCGCGATTCGCTCATCTCGCCCGCATAGCGGACGGCATCCAGGACGGTCTGCTGGAAGTCCAGGGTTTCATGCTCCTGCGAGTAATATCCCACCCTCACGCTGGGTCCGATGGTGATCTCCCCTTCGTCCGGTGCTTCCTGTCCGAGGATCATCCGCAGCAGCACCGACTTTCCCGCCCCGTTCGGGCCGATGAGTCCCACCCTTTCCCCGTGCCGGATCGTTTCGTTCAGGTCCTCGAAGATCCGCCGTCCGTCGAATGCTTTGCACACCCCTTCCAGCGCCAGCACTTTGTTCGAGCCGCGCCATCCGCCGAGGTTTAGTTCCATCCTCCGTCGCTCGGTTACAGGTTTCTCGATCTTCTCCATTTTGTCCAGCCGCTTCTGCATGCTCTTTGCCTTCGCGGCGAAGTCCTCGTTATCGTAAACCTTGCCCCAGATGGCAAGCCGCTTGATGGTCGCTTCCAGCCGGTGGATCTCATGGCTTTGCGCCTGATACAGCTGCTCCTGCCGCGCCAGCCTCACCTCCTTGTCGGCAACAAAAGAGGAGTAATCGCCCTCGAATGTTCGCAGCCTGCCGTCCTCGATCTCTGCGATATGTGTCACCACGGCGTCCAGCAGATAGCGGTCATGCGAGATCAGCACCACCGTCCCGGCATATTCCCGGATCAATTTCTCCAGGAAGATCTTCCCCGGCAGGTCGAGGTGATTGTCCGGCTCGTCCAGCAGCAGCACATCCGGATGTACCAGCAGCAGCCGCGCCAGGCCGACCAGTTTCTTCTGCCCGCCGCTCAGCACCGAAAGGGGTTTATCGAACTCTCCCGGCTGAAGCCCCAGGCCGGTCAATACATCCTTCACCCGCTCGGGATAGGCATCGCCGCCCAGTGCGTGAAATTCCTCCACGAGTCGGTGCTGCCTTTCGAGCGCCCTCTGCAAGGCGCGTTCATCGCCAAAGACCTGCGGATCGCCCAGGCTCCCCTCCACCTCCTCCAATTGGGCGCGCACCTCCGCAGCCCGCGGGTTCCCCTGCATGGCCGCCTCCAGCGCGGTCAGGTTTAAGTCCAATTCAGGTTCCTGCGGCAGGTAGCCCAGGCTTACCTGCCGTGCGCGTGCGATTGTGCCGCCTAACTCCGCTGAGTGTTCACCCAGGATCAACTTAAGCAGGGATGATTTCCCCGCCCCGTTTAACCCGATCAGCCCGATTCTCTGGCCGCGCTGGATTTCCCAGTCAAGCCCTTCAAAAATGCGCTTTGCTCCCAGCACCAGGGTTACATTCGAAAGTTGGATTTGTATCATTTCATGCCTCAAGAATCATGGTCAAGGTTCTGCCTGACGAAATAAAAAACCGCAGGCCTGCCTGCGGTTGAAGAACTTACTCTATGACGATTCTTCAGGGTGCAGGCGCGATTCGAGGATGCCCCGCAGCGATAAAGCCGCGCACGCCGATGAATAGCGGAGTCCTGCCGTGTTCATGCCCGTAGATCATGGCCCCGATTATACACGAAGTATGGGAACATCCATGACCTCCCGGTCATGGGGTTACTCATCTTTTTCTGGCATAATCGGGGAATGACCAGATCACCTTCCCGCCTCACTGCCATCCTTCTTGCAATCTTCGTCACCTTCCTCTGGTCTACCTCCTGGATCCTCATCAAGATCGGTCTGCAATCGGATCTTCCTTCGATCACATTTGCCGGGCTTCGTTACAGCCTGGCATTTCTTTGCCTGACTCCGTTCGTACTGTTCAACCCGGCATACCGCGCGGAAACCCGCGCCCTGGGGCGTCAGGGTTGGGCCAAACTGGTTTTGCTCGGTGTCCTGACGATCACTGTCACGCAGACCGCGCAGTTCGCCGCGCTTGGATTACCTCCCCGCGGCCATGACCAGCCTCATCCTCAATCTCACCTCGCTCTTTGTTGCCATTGCCGGGATTCGTCTCCTTCAAGAAATTCCCTCCCCCCTGCAGTGGGCCGGGGTGCTTCTCACTGTCCTGGGGGTGGGCTTATATTTTCTACCGATCTCCCTTCATGCCTCGCAATGGTTGGGGGTCCTGTTTGCGTTGATTTGTCTCGCGGGCAATGTGCCGGTTTCGATCCTTGGCCGCCAGATCAACCGCAGCGGTCTTTATTCTCCCCTCCTGATCACATGGATTGGCATGGGCATTGGCTCTGCGTTGATCCTTCTCATCGGCTTGTTGACTCAGGGCTTGGGCTCCATGACCGCCCGGGATTGGCTCATCATCCTTTGGCTGGCAGCTGTCAATACCGCGCTGACCTTCCCTCTTTGGAATTTCACCATGCGCACCCTCACCGCCATGGAATCCAGCATCATCAACAATCTCATGATGCCGCAGATCGCCATCCTGGCTTATCTTTTCCTGGGAGAAGGCCTCTCGTCAAAAGAGATTGTGGGGTTGGTCCTGGTGGGAATCGGCGTTTTGATCGTACAATGGAAACGGCCGCGCGAGTCTGTCTCCTCGAGCCTCGCGCCGGAACAGGCACCCTAGGCATCGGATCGTCCCGCGCTAGCGGGAATCTCCTTCGGGAAGTCCATCTGATTCAGAACCGGGAAGGTGGTTGAAATGGCGGCTCGGCCTCTTAGCGATGCTCTCCCAGACTTCGATCCAGGATTATGCGGATTGCGCCAGGCGTTTCAAACTGAAATATATGGACATGCTGAAATACCCCGCCATTGAGTCCGAGCCTGTTCTGGAGAATGAAAGGAAACAGCAGGAAGGCCAGTTCTTCCACCGCCTGGTCCAGCAATATCTCCTGGGTCTGGATAAGGAAATGCTTGGCCGCCTTGCAGGCGGTCCCAACCTTGACCGCTGGTGGCAGAACTTCCTGGAACAAGCCCCTGCCTTCGAGGGTTGTACGATCTTTACCGAATATACATTATCTGCGCAGCTCTCCGGCCTCCGGCTCGTCGCTAAGTATGATCTGATCGTGATCGAAAATTCCCGCGCGACCATCTACGATTGGAAAACCTCCCAGAAGCGCACCGGGACCGAGTTCCTGGCTGCCCGCTGGCAGACTCGCGTCTATATGGCCCTGTTGGCCCATTCCGGGGGCTTCCTGATCGGTGAAAAATCTCTTGACCCTGCCAATGTTCAAATGGTGTACTGGTTCCCGGATTTCCCCGCCGAGCCGGCCATCTTCACCTACGATCAGGAACACTATCAACGGGATTGGAATGCCCTCCAGAGCCTGGCTTCGGAAATTCCTCACGCGGCGGATTACCCCCAGACGGAAGACACGGCGAAATGCAGGTATTGCACGTACCGCTCCTACTGTGACCGCGGGATCAGCGCTCCGCAGGCTGGCGACCGCGAGCAAGAGGCTGCTCTGGTGACCTCCCTAAACCTCGATTTCGAGCAGATTGGCGAGATCGCTTTCTAGCCCTAGCGGTTTTATTTTTTCAAATAGATCCCCAGGTGGTTTGCCACTGGCCTCTCGCGTCCTGGGATATAACTATCGATCGGAGAGTTCAACACCTTGGGTAGGCCATCCTCCCCCTCGATCACCATCGTGGAGGACCCACCCCCGTCCAGGTTCATCGCGGTGAACGCCCCCAGCCCGATCAGGATATCCGCCAGTTCCGCAAACGTTGCCCCTTCACTGTAAAACGGCTGCCGTCCATCCACCACCACGATATATAACCATCGCCCATTCCGGCTCAGGCCGATGGCTGTGCGCGGGTCGCGTTCATTCGCATCCAGATCCGGAACCGGTTGCCCTTTGAGCACCAGCATACGGTCGCCCGAAATTGCATGCTGCACTTTGCTTGGGATTCGATTGAATGAGATCTCCCCGCGGCGGCTGATAAACAGGCTTGGCTCCGGCGGCAATCGCTCCCCTCGCGCGTAGATCCGTCCTTGCGAGGCGGCAAATCCATTCGGCGTGACCGGGTCCCCCGCATGAGGATAATAATCCACCGGGCTGTGCGACCACCAGGGGAAAAAACCGTCCCCGTTCACCGCCACCTGAACTCCAAACTCCTTCATGAAGCTGGTGGTCGTCCGCGCCAGGAGCGGTGCGCCTTCGTCCTGGTCCGCCGGGGTCACAAAAAGCTGTAAGCCGTTCGTGCGCCGGTCGATGATCAGGATGTGGGTGATCATGAATCTCGGCGCCACCCGCACCTTACGTTGATAGGTGACTCCGGAAAATATCTTCCTTTTGATGGGAATGGGGGCCGGACGCCCCCGGTCATACGCCTGATAGGCAGCCGCCAGGCTGAGGATCATCGCCAGGGCCAGAAAAGCCCATAGCGCCTTTCGCGGTCTGATTCTCTTCATGATTCGAATGGGAAAGCATTAGGAAAGCCGGAGGGCAGAAAAGCCTGACATCCGGGGTTCCGCTTAGTCAGCCTTTATTTCAGCCTCTGCAGTCCGCATTGCCTTGAAGGATTGGATCGCCACTTCCAGCATCGAAGCGTCTGGTTCTCGCGTCGTCAGGTGCTGGAGGGCAAGGTTCGGCTTGATCAACCATCTCACCAGCGGGCTGTCCAGATGGTTTGCCGTCCAGCGGATGTATTCCAATGCGATGCCGGCCAGGACCGGAATTAACAGGACACGGCTCACCAGCCGCCAGGCGAGCGGAAGCGGTCCCAGCGCAGTGAAGACCAAAATGGAGACCAGCACCAGCGTCAGCATGAAGGCTGTCCCGCAGCGCGGGTGCTCCACGGAAAACCTCGCCACCGAATCCGGCGTTAGTTCGGCTCCCGCTTCATAGGCATTGATGGTCTTATGCTCTGCGCCGTGATAACCAAATAATCGCTTGACATCCGGCATGAAACCAATGGCCCAGATATAGCCGACCAGCAGGACCAGTCTCAAGATCCCTTCCAGCAGGTTCCCCAACCACAACCCGGCTCCGCTTGCCACCGGCGCCGCGAGGAGCGCTGGCATCACGCCGCCTGCCCCTCCGGCTTTGGGCGTAAGCAAATGCTCGATCCATCCGCCAACGGCCGCCGGAAAGAGAAAGAACAAGGCGATCCCAAGAACAAGGGAGAGCCCGACTGTCAAATAAAGGGCTGGTCCTTCCAGTTTCTCGTCTTCGCCGGTTTGCGTATTCGCTGAAATGGTAAGCGCGCGCATTCCCAATCCCAGTGCATCCCAGAGAAGGATTACTCCTCGAAGGAATGGAATGCGGGTGATGGCTGAACGATAAACCGCAGCCAGCTTTTCCGTGTGGACCACTACGTTCCCGTCCGGTGCCCGCATGCCGATGGCAAATGCCTTCTGGCCGCGCATCATCACACCTTCAATGACCGCCTGCCCGCCATAAGTAATAATTCGATCTTCCATAACTCTCCGATCCAACCGTGTAAGAACCTCAGATAGTTGCGCTTAGAAATTGAAGAAAAAGTGTATCAAGGCGTCGATGCCTTTTTTCCATGTGGGCAGGTGCAGCCGTTCATTGGGCGAATGGACATCATCTTCCGGCAGTCCAAATCCCGTAAGGATGGACTCCGCACCGATGTGCTGCTGAAGCTGGACCACCACACCGATGGAACCGCCTTCACGCCGGAATAGAGGCTTGATACCCCAGACCGTCTCCAGTGCCTCCGCCATCGCCTTGACGCCGCTGTTATTCCGGTCTGTGATGGCCGCGTCGGCATTGTGCAGGCTGAGCACCTCCCAGCGGATCGTCTTCGGCGCATTCATCTCCATATAACGGACCAATTGCTGGTAGGTTTCCTTTGGTGTTTGATCTGGCACCAGGCGGCAGGAGATTTTCGCCATCGCGTAGGCGGGAAGGACTGTTTTGCTGCCGGTCCCCGTAAAACCAGAGAGGAAACCATTGACTTCCAGCGTGGGGCGCGCACCGGTGCGCTCGGCAGGCAGGTATTCGGGTTCTCCCCACAGGGCCGGTACCTTGGTCAATTCCAGAATTGTGTCCTCGCTAACCGGCAGCCGTTCAAAATCCTCGTGCTCTTCGCGGCTGAGCGGCCGGACCTTATCATAAAAGCCCGGCAGGGTAACCCGGCCATCCTTGTCATGCATACCGGCTACCAGCTCAATGAGTGCCTGGGCGGGGTTATGAACGGTGCCGCCAAAGAGTCCGGAATGCAGGTCGCGGTCCGGGCCATAGACCCGTACCTCGGCATACATCAGGCCGCGCAGGCCGTACGTAATGGTGGGCAGTTCCGCGCCCATCATCCCCGCATCCGGGTTCAGGCATACATCACAGGCCAGCAATTCTTTATTTGCTTGGATAAAGGCATCCAGATGCTCCGAACCGATTTCTTCCTCACCCTCGATCAGCCACTTCAGGTTTACCGGCATCGTCCCGGTCTTCAGGATGGATTCGACAGCCGCGAGGGATGCCACAACCTGGCCTTTCATATCCGAGGTGCCCCGGCCGAACAACAGGTCTCCGACCTTCTTCGCCTGGAACGGATCGCTCTTCCAAAGTTCGATGGGGTCCACCGGCTGCACATCATAGTGCCCGTAGATCATGATGGTCGGCTTGTCTTTACCAGCCTTGAGCAGGTCGCCATAAACAACCGGATGCCCGCCGGTTGGCATCACCTGAACATGCTCCATGCCCAGCGAGCTTAGCCGCGCGGCCAGGAACTCAGCCGCTCGCTGCACATCTGCGTTGTACTCAGTGCTGGTGGAGATCGATGGGATCGCGATCAGCTCCTCCAGATCTTTCAGAAAGCGGTCATGGTTCTGATGAGCAAAATCGATTGCAGATTGCAGGTTGGACATGTTTCCTCCCGGAGGATGATGTGATTAAATGATGGATCAGTTTTTTCACCAGGTTGCTACCCGGCCTGGTGATGCTTTTCCGAGGCTTGCTTGTAATGGATTTTACGGTTCTGTGGTCGCCGCGGGTGTTTCTTCGAGCGTTCTGCGGGTGACCAGGTACCACTCAGTAATAAAGGACAGGCGATCGCTGGTATCGTAGAGCGGTGCCACCTGCACCCCCTTCACCTGCGAATCTACGCCGTAGGAATAGACGGGATAATACAGTGGCAGTGAAGGCAGCTCCTTGGCAAATATCACCTGGAAGTTGCGATACAAGCGGGCGCGCTCGGTGAAATCTGTCAAGGTTCGGGCAGTCTCGATATATTCGCTGGCAGTGCGGTCATCCCACTGGGAATAATTTTGTCCGCCTGTTGCCTCAGCCTGATGCCAGAACGGGTAGGGATCGGGGTCGGGGGTGCGCGCCATGGTCAGATCTACCAACGCGGCTTGATAGCTGCGCGGGGCCAGGTAGTCGCCGACCAGGCTTTCATAACTGGCCGGCTGCAAGTCTACGCGCACACCGATTTCAGCCCAGTTGCTCTGGATCATCGCGGCGATCTTGGCATGCAGGTCATCGTCAGGATGCACCAGAGCAAGCGCCAGCGGTTGCCCGTCTTTCTCCCGCACCTGGCCTCCTGCAGCCGGTAGAACATAACCATCCGCTTTCAGCAGGGATGCTGCCGCCTCAGGATCATACTCAATATGCTCGATCCCGTCATAATATGCCCAGGAGCCCGGCAGGATGGGTCCATCTGCCACGATCGCCTGCCCGCCCATGAAATTTGAAACCATCGCATTACGGTTCAAACCCATAAGCAGCGCGCGCCGTACCTTGGCATCTTGAAGGAAGGGGACAGCTGGATTGTTCAAGTTGAGGAACACCATGCTCAGTTGGGGCATCCGGCTCGTATACACCGATAAAGCCGGATCCAACAGGGCTTTTTCCAGCGCTTTTGGCCCGATCTGGCTCACGCCTAAAACTTCGCCTTGCTCATACGCATCCATGGCAGAAACCGAATCCGGATAGTAACGAAATACCACTTGCGGAATGAATGGTTTGGCAAGGTAATAATTCTCATTCACAACCAACACCACACCACGGATCTGTCCGCCCTCGATGATCAGATGGTCGAACCGGTATGGTCCTGTCCCCACCGGCTTGAGATTAAAGTCCGAGGTGGAAAGCTGGTCCGGGGTTACCGAGCCGAGGAGATGCTGGGGCAGCAGGCCGAATGTAACATAGTCGAGGAATGGAGCATAAGGTTCCGGCAGTGTGAATTTAATATTCTTATCGTTGAGCTGCTTGACTTCGATCTCGGACCAAAGGTCTTTGATATCTTGTGGGAAAAGAGAACCACTGCTTTTGATCAAATCGATGGTAAAAACAATATCGTCACTGGTGACAGGTTTGCCATCCTGCCAGACGGCGTTCGACCGCAGTGTGAAGTTATAGATCGTGCCGTCCGCGGAAGTGCCCCAGGATTCAGCCAGGTCCGGCTGCGGCAGGCCATGCGAATCGAAACGGATCAGCCCGCTGTAGATCAGGCTGTCAATATCGCGGTCTGCGGAGTTGTTCCAATCCAGCAGAGGGTTGAGGCGCCCCATGGAGCCGACCAGGGCTTCCGTATACACTCCGCCGCTCGTAGGCTGAGGCAGCAGCGGAAGATTCCCCAGCGGCTGCTGCCCCACCAGCAGGACGGCCACAACAACCAGAGTGACCAGCACAACCAGGATCTGCCAGCGTAGTCTTTTCATAAAAATGAGAAAAAAAGAAAGGCCGCTGGCCGCGCCAGCCCACTCTGAACTGCGTGGGCCGACGAGCGGCGGCCTTTCCCTCGGGGTTCCAGGATCAACGACCCAGGAGAATCACGGTCAGTACCAGCGCGAAGAAAACTACGCTGAGCACGATGGTGATCCAGAACAGAACGCGTTCGATGCCGCGCCGGGCAGTAAAAACTCCGCCTGTGTCAGCTCCCGTCAGCCCGCCCAGTCCTGCGCCCTTGCTCTGCAGGATGACGCTGATGATCAGGCTGACCGAGATTATAATCACGGCGATATCCAGAAAGTTCGTCATGCGTGTGCCTCCATGAAAATAGCGGGCACATTATACCTGTTCCGAAGGGAAATCGTCAACAAGGCCATATGCATGAAATAGTCCTGAACCTGCACATGCACACCAACTATTCAGACGGCACCGGAAGCCACCGGGATATCGCCAGGGCTGCCCTGCGAGCCAATCTGGATGCCGTCATCGTCACCGATCACAATGTACTGGTGGATGGTCTGGAAGGCTATTACCGTGAAAAAAACCGCCGCCTGCTCATGCTCATCGGCGAGGAGGTCCATGATCAGGATCGGGAGCCGCAGAAGAACCATCTGCTCGTATTCGGTGCCAGCCGGGAGCTGGCCACCCTGGCCGATGACCCGCAGAAACTGATCGACGGGGTGCGGGAATCCGGAGGTCTCAGCTTTCTTGGCCCATCCCTTTGAAACTTCCGCGCCTCTCTTCGACGAGACTGCCATTGCCTGGGTGGATTGGTCGGTCACAAATTTCACGGGCATCGAATTGTGGAACGGCTTGAGCGAGTTCAAGACCGTTATCCCAACCCGCTTGCACGCAGCTTTCCATGCCTTCTTCCCACAGTTCATTGCGCATGGACCCGAACCAGTCCTGCTGGATAAATGGGATGAATTGCTGAACGAGGGTCGCCGGGTGGTAGCTGTCGGCGGATCGGATGCCCATGCCCTCCATCGCAGCATGGGTCCTCTTGGCAAGGTCATTTTTCCGTATGAATTTCATTTCCGGGCTATTAATACTCATGTCATCCTGCCCCAACCCCTGAGTGGCGAGGTCAAAGCGGATAGAATCCTGGTCTATGATGCGCTCGCGGCCGGGAACTGTTTCGTGGGTTATGACCTGCCTGCTTCCACGCGCGGTTTCCGCTTCACGGCCCAAGGTCGTGACCGTAATGTGGTCATGGGCGGGGAGGTATCTGCATCGGGTGGTGTCACCATTCAGGCGGTCCTGCCGCGCGCCGCTGAACTGCGCCTGATCAAGGATGGTGCGGTTCTGAAATCCTGGAAAAGCCAGCAGGCGCTGACACATATCACCACCGCCCCCGGCATCTATCGCATAGAAGCATATATCAATTACCTTGGTGCCCGGCGCGGCTGGATCTTCAGCAATCCTATTTATGTGGTTTAAGATAATTTTGTGGTAAAATCCGCCCGTTCTGTTCAGGTACGTATAGCAACGTGCCTTTCCGCTGCCGGCTCGCCAACGGTGTGAACGGTGGCAATCCCATGGAAAGGAGGCATCCCCATGCGCAATTATGAATTGGTTTGTATTGTCCAGCCTGATCTGGACGAGACTGCTTTTAACGGCATTCTCGATCGTGTGAAAGGCTGGGTGACCGATTCCGGTGGAAGCGTGGACAAGGTGGATGTTTGGGGCCGTCGAAGACTGGCCTACACCATCCGCAAACAGCGTGAGGGCCAGTATGTTCTGTTGAACGTCTCGCTCAACCCTGCCGCAACCGCCGAGCTGGAACGCAACATCCGTTTTCAGGAAACGGTCATTCGCCATATGCTGACGCTCGTTGGTTAAATATTTTAGAAGCAATTTCCCGCTTTACAGAAGGAGTTCGATATGAGCCGAGGCCTGAATAAAGTCATGATCATCGGGCATCTGGGGCACGATCCGGAAATGCGCTACACCCCCTCCGGCCGTCCCGTAACCACCTTCACCGTGGCCGTCAGCCGTTCCTGGAATAGCGCGGACGGTGAACGGCATAGCGAAACAGAATGGTTCAACGTGGTCGCCTGGGGTAACCTGGCCGAGATCTGCAAGCAGTATCTTACCAAGGGCCAGCAGGTCTTTATTGAAGGACGCCTGCAGACCCGCCGCTGGGATGATAAGGAAGGCACCAAGCATACCAGCGTCGAGATCGTGGCGAACGAGATGATGATGCTGGGTGAACGCCGGGATTCCGCGAGCAACCATTCTCAGGAGGGCGAAACCGCCTCCGTTGAGGATACTGCTGCCAGTGAGGATGAATTTCCTTTCTAGTCCCGATCGGGACTGTCAATAAAAAGATGGAGTAACAATGGCTGATGAACAAACAATGGGGGGCGAGGGCGGCGAGCGCCGTTTCTTCGCGAAACCCAAAACCTGTCAGTTCTGCGCAGACAAGCAGTTGATCATTGATTATAAAAAAGTCGATCTGCTCAAGCGCTATATTACCGATGAGGGGAAGATCCGCCCGCGACGCCAGACCGGCGCCTGCGCCCGCCACCAGCGCGTGGTGGCTGCAGCTGTGAGAAAAGCGCGTCACATCGCGCTGCTCCCCTATACCGGCCGCTTCTGGGACGATACCCGCGGCTGAGATCCGCTGAATTTAGCCACAGGGCAGTTCGCGCCTTTCCGGCGCGCCTGCCCTGATTCATGCAATGAACAAGTGAAAGACCCTGTAGGAGAAAGAATATGGCAGACAACCGGGGTCCAAAACCCGTTGTGCATACCAAGAAACACCTTGCCCGCCTTCAGCGTGAACGCCGCCAGACACGCCTCATCCTTGGCTTTTTCATCGTCGGTCTGCTGGCCGCCGTCGGCCTGTTGATCTATGGCTATCTGGATATCAAGTACTTCCAGCTTCAGAAACCGGTAGCGCAGGTCGGTGATAAGACGATCACTGCAGGCGAATTCCAGGTCCACGCGAAAGTCCAACGCGAGCAGCTCCTGAACACCTACCAGCAGTATTACTTCTATCAACAATACGGGCTCGATGTCAGTACGCAATTGCAGCAGATCCAGTCTCAGTTGGATGACACCCAGACCCTGGGCCAAAGCGTCATCGACGCGATGATCGATGATGAGCTCATCCGCCAGGAATCCGCGAAGCGCGGCATCACGGTCAGCGATCAGGAATTGGAAGACGCCATCCGCGCGGCCGAGAATTATTATCCGAACGGTACACCTACCCCTGAGCCCACAGCGACGGAAGTTACGGAGCCAACCGATTCCCCGGACGTTCTGAAATACGTGACTGCCACCTCGGAGTTTACGGCCACTCCCTCCGAAACACCCACCCTGGGAGTGACCGCCACTCAGGAGGCCAATCTCACTCCTTCGGCAGAAACCACCGGTACCGTGGAAATCACCCCTTCGGCTACGCCCACACTGGAACCAACTGCCACCGCAACAGCAACGATTCCTCCCACTCCCACATTGAGCGGAAGTCCTACTCCGGAACCCACCTCCACTCCTTATACTTTGGAGGGCTTTCAGCAAAGGTACGCAGATAAGCTGACTCACTTTGCCAAATATGGACTGACCGAAGCCCAGTACCGCGAGTTTTTCAGGACTGATCTGCTCCGCACCAAGCTTTATAGCGAAGTGACCAAGGATATTCCTCATACCCAGGAACAGGTCTGGGCACGCCATATCCTTGTAAAAGATGAGACCGAAGCCCTCGCCGTCATCGAGGAATTGAAGAATGGTCAGGACTTTGGGGCAGTAGCTGCCAAGCGTTCCACCGATACCGGGTCTGCCGCCAAAGGCGGTGACCTTGGTTGGTTCGGCAGGGGAGCCATGGTAGCGCCTTTTGAAGAAGCAGCCTTCTCTTTGAAGGTCGGCGAGATCAGCCAGCCGATCAAAAGTGATTTTGGCTACCATATCATTCAGGTGATCGCCCACGAGGATAGACCCCTGGATGCCTCCGCTTATAAGACTGCAACCGACAAGGCCTTTCAGGATTTCCTGACCTCTTTGCGGGATACTTATAAAGTCGAAACCTTCGACCTCTGGAAATCAATCGTGCCAACGGCTCCCAGCTTTGACTCCATGGCAACCGAGGCTGCTCAAACCAGCCAGCCCCAGTAAATAGAAAACTCCCGCCTGACGGCGGGAGTTTTTTTGATGCAAGCCGGGGGTCGGTTGTCCAACCAGCAGCTAATCCAGCTTTGCTGTACGCAGGAACTTCGGTGCGATACGAGCCTGAGTCATTTGCTCGAAAGCATAGGCCAGCTTAATGAGCACGGGTTCCTGCCAGGGACGCCCGATAAATGAGAGGCCCACCGGAAGCCCCGAAATGTCGCCGGCAGGTACAGTGATATGCGGGTAGCCCGCCACCGCCGCATGGGAAGTGCTGTCCATCTCCCACGTGCGGCCCCCATCCCCATTGACCAGATCGATCAGCCAGGCAGGCCCACCCGAGGGGAGGACGATCGCCGCAAGCCGGTGTGTTTTCATCACTGCATCGATCCCCTCTTTTCCAGCCAGTCTGTGGTTTTTCTCAAGTGCGGCAAGATATTTGCGGCTGGTTAACGGCCCTTTCTTTACTGCCGCCTCCATCCTTTCCTGTCCGAAAAATTGAAGGACATGGGCCTCATTTTCTTGATTAAACCGAATCACATCCTCCATCGAGTGTACTTTCGCCTGCGGGCATCCCGCCAGGTAAGCATCAAGGTCCGCCTTGAACTCGAAGAGTAATACCTCTAATTCAGAGTTACTGAATTTGTCGCTGGATTTCAGATCAACATCGATCAATTTTGCACCGGCCTGACGCATCCCGTCCAGGCAAGAATCCATGATAGCCAGGATACGCGGGTCAGTACCAAAGAGGCTCCGAGCGACACCCAGCCGTGCTCCTTTAAGGCCATTGAGATCCAGGAAGGGAGTGTAATCCGTCATGCCGCGTTTCGCGCTGGCTTTGGTGGCACGGTCGCGCGGATCTGGCCCTGCGAGAACTCCCAGAAGTATGGCGGCATCCGATACGCTGCGTGCCATTGGTCCAGCCGTATCCTGACTGTGCGCGATTGGAATGATTCCGCTGCGGCTGATCAATCCCAGGGTCGGTTTGATGCCCACGATACCATTGGTTTGCGCCGGACAAATAATGGAGCCATCTGTTTCCGTGCCCACTGCCACACAGCAAAAATTCGCTGCCACCGCTGCTGCCGAGCCGGAGGAGGAACCACAGGCAGACCGGTCCAGAGCGTGCGGATTCCTCGTAAGGCCACCTCGGCTGGACCAGCCGCTTGTAGATCGTTTGCCCCTGAAATTCGCCCATTCGCTCAGATTGGTCTTTCCCAGGATCAGAGCGCCCGCTGCCCGCAGCCGGACAACCAGACCGGCATCCTTTTCGGCAATATTACCTTCCAGTGCCAGAGAGCCGGCGGTTGTCTGCATCCGGTCAGCCGTATCAATATTATCCTTGAGCAGCACAGGGATCCCATGCATGGGACCGCGCACCTTCCCTGCCCGTCGTTCTTCATCCATCCGATCCGCCTGCGCATGCACATCGGGGTTCAGTTCGATGATCGAATTGACTTTCGGGCCTTTTCGATCCTTGGTGGCAATGGCCTCCATATAAAGATCGACGAGTTGTCGCGCGCTCAACTCGTCGGATCTCATCTTGGACTGAATTTCAGGGATATCCATTTCCCGCATGTTTACCTCATCCCTTTGGCAGCCTCAACGCCCGCCGCCGGTGATGTAATGCTCCAATTGAGAGATCATGAACTTCTGCACATCCACAACTTCATTCAGAACGTCCCGGATGGAGACCAGACCTAGCAGCATTTTGTTGTCATAGACAGGCAGGTGGCGGATGTTCTTCTCGAGCATTAGAGCCATGCATTCCTCTAATGGCTGACTCGCCTCGATATAGACCACCTTGCTGGTCATGATATCCCGGACAGCCGTTTCCCCTACATTCCGGCCCAACAATTCCACTTTGCGGACACAGTCGCGCTCGGATACGATGCCTTCCACATCACCGGCGTCGAGAACCATTAATGCGCCGGTATTGTGCTCAGCCATCATTTTGAGGGCATCCAGGACACTGGCATCGGGTGAGATGGAAAATATCTCACCGCCCTTCTTGCGGATCATATCTCTAACAGTGGACATGGGGACGGCTCCTTCCTTTGGGTTGACCTAGTATAGACTTAAACACACTGGATGGCAAGAAGCCTCCCAACGATGATCTCCAGAGATAAAAAACGCCCGGAAAACCAGGCGTTTTGCTGGGTCAAAGAAAGATCGCTCAATCCGAAGGTCGAATGAACTGGAACCATCCGAACGCTACGGCAAAGAATAAGAAAAGGACGGCGACCAGCCAGCCGCCTGAACCGATAGCCTTGGAGAGAACGCCCAGGAGCGTGATCACAAACCCGATGGCGTTGAACAGGAACAAGGGAACCACCACCGCAGCCCGGGAACCCGGATCGCTGACATCCCGCGCGAACCAGCTGATCAGGGCCGGGACGATCAGGGCTGCACCCAGGATCTGAGCTACCAAATTTTCACTGGCTCCAGTCTTCAATTTAAGAACTGTAAGCAGAGTGGGCGCTCCCAATAACAACCCCAGGGAGGCGAACAGGGCGATCAAGGCGCTTAGCAGGAGCAAATTTCGCAGGTTCATGAATGATCTCCTTGGAAAGGAAAATGGATGGGCATCGCTTAAACAATACCCAGATCGCATGTCTACTTCAAGGATATATTTTCCTGTCTCATCCCCCATTTTGACTACAAAAGGCTTCTACCGCCTTACAATTCACCGATAATTTAGTTAAAGTCCAGAGAATCCCAACCTCTGCTAATAATTCGGGGCTGGCATGGTAACTTATGCTATAATGGCGGGACTATGTCATTTCAATCCAGCTTCGCCAATGATAATAATGATAATGACGACCACCGGGTCGTTGGGCGAAGCATGGCTGGTTGACTCATTAAAGGATCACCAAACCGATCGCCCAACGCGAAAAGCGAAGGGCGATTTATTTTGTATGGATCTCGGATAGCATGTGATCAGGTTGGAGGCGCTCATGTACAGAACTCATAACTGCGGCGAACTACGAGCCTCGCAAGCCGGCCATACGACAACTCTGGCAGGCTGGGTGCATAACTTCCGCACCTTTGGAGGCGTGATCTTTCTTGTTTTGCGCGATCGCACCGGCATCACCCAGATCGTTACTGACCCCGTTGCTTATCCGGAAGCCCATCGGATCATCGAATCCGCCCGTGCCGAATGGGTGCTGCAGGTGGAAGGAATGGTCCGGATGCGCCCATCCGATCAGTTCAACCCCAAAATGCCGACGGGCGAGATTGAGCTGGAAGCCCGAAAGGTGACCGTCCTGAATCAGGCTAAACCCACTCCGATCGTAGTCAGCCGGGATGAGGATGAGAACGAGGAAGTCCGACTTCGCTATCGCTACCTGGACTTACGCAGAGAGCGCATGAGTCGGAATATGACCTTGCGTTACAGAGTTGTAAAATTCATGCGGGACTTCATGGACGAAAATGGATTCATTGAGATTGAAACCCCAATTTTGTTCAAGACTACCCCGGAAGGCGCCCGGGACTACCTTGTTCCATCCCGCATTTACCCCGGACAATTCTACGCATTGCCACAGTCACCCCAGCAGTTAAAACAATTGCTCATGGTGGCAGGGATGGACCGCTACTTCCAGATCGCGCGCTGCTTCCGGGATGAGGACCTTCGCGGCGACCGCCAACCCGAGTTCACGCAGCTCGACCTTGAAATGTCCTTCGTCCACCGGGAGGATGTCCTGGCGCTAGTCGAGGAACTTTATACGCGGATGATCCCGGCAGTTGCGCCCCAGAAAAAGCTCATGCAGTCCCCCTGGCCTAGATTTACATATCGAGAAGTTGTCGATCGCTTCGGAACCGATAAACCGGATTTGCGTTTTGGTATGGAACTAAAGGATGCCAGCAAGATCTTTGCCGGCAGCGAGTTTCGCGTTTTCCAGTCTGCCCTTGAGGCCGGCGGTGTGATCAAGTGCATTTCAGTCCCCGGTTGCGCAGGCTTCTCCCGTAAGGAACTGGATGCTCTGACTGAATCCGCGAAATCGCTCGGGGCCAAGGGTCTCGCCACAATTGCATTGACTGCCGAGGGACTGAAGGGCAGCGCTGCAAAATTTGTTCAGCCGCCAGAGGTGGGAGCCCTCAAGTCATTGCTTGGTGCCGGAGAAGGCGACCTGATCCTGATTGCCGCAGACCAGAAAGCCATCGTCAATAAAACTCTGGGTGGCTTGCGGTTGATCCTCCGCGATCAACTGCACCTTGCGGACCGGGATACCATGGCGTTTGCCTGGGTGGTGGATTTCCCCATGTTCGCCTGGAAGGAAGAGGAACAGAAGTGGGACGCGGAGCATCATCCCTTCACCATGCCCCGGTTGGAAGACCTGCCCAAGTTCGAAACCAATCCCGCCGAGATCCTCTCAGACGCCTACGACATGGTCTGCAATGGCTACGAGATGGCCTCTGGCTCCATCCGTATCCATCGCAGTGATATTCAACTCAAGGTTTTCCAACTGCTGGGTTTAAGCGGCGACGATATTGAGCAGAAATTCGGGCATATGCTGGAGGCTTTCGAATATGGCGCGCCCCCCCATGGCGGCATGGCCCCCGGCATCGACCGCCTGGTCATGCTGCTGGCAGACGAGCCTAATATTCGCGAGGTGATCGCCTTCCCCAAAAACCAGAATGCCCGGGATGTGATGGTGGATACCCCCTCATCAGTGGATCCCAGACAGCTCAAGGAACTCCATATTAAAATCACCGAGTAGGCTTTTCGGCCATCTCGATTATTTCAGGAGGACACTTTTATGGCAGAGATTATCCGCGTGGAAAAGATCGCCCAATACGTTGGGAGCGAAGTCCAGATCCAGGGCTGGGTTTACAACCGCACCGACAAAGGTAAGCTCTGCTTCCTGCTGATCCGTGATGGAAGCGGCTTTGTCCAGTGCGTTGCCTTTAAAGGCGACCTGCCGGAAGAACTATTTGACCAGATCATGCGCCTTCCACAAGAATCTTCCGTGGTGATCACCGGCACCGTGCGGGAGGACAAACGCGCTCCTGGCATCCCGGGCGGCTTTGAGGTCGGCATTCGGGATCTGAAGATCGTGCAGGCTGCCGAAGGCGACTATCCAATGGCATTGAAGGATCACGGGGTGGATTTTGCGTTGGATAACCGCCATCTTTGGATCCGCATGCAGAGCCAGTGGGCGATTCTGCGTGTGCGCGCCACAGTCATGGCTGCCACCCGGGAATGGTTGGATACCAACGGCTTTCTCGCCGTGGATACTCCTATCCTGACCCCTGCTGCCGCAGAAGGCACAACCACTCTTTTCGAAACGCCGTATTTCGATGAAGGTTTTGCTTACCTTGCGCAGACCGGGCAGCTTTACAACGAGGCGAACATTTTTGCCTTTGGTAAAGTCTACTGCTTCGGTCCCACCTTCCGCGCAGAGAAATCCAAGACCCGCCGTCACCTGACCGAGTTCTGGATGCTCGAGCCGGAGATGGCTTTCTGCGATCTGGATCAACTAATGGAGATCGAAGAGCAGATGATCTCCCATATCATCCAGCGGGTGATCAGAGATCGGGCGCCGGAGTTGAAGACGCTGGGACGCGACATCTCCAAACTGGAATCGATCCAGGCGCCTTTCCCGCGCATTTCTTATGATGAGGCCGCCAAAATGCTGGGAGAGCTGCGCGAAAAGGAAACCGATCCCGAGAAGAAGGATTTGATGCGCTTCGACTGGGGCATTGACTTCGGGGCGCCGCACGAAACCGCGATCACTCAGCAGTATGACAAGCCGGTCTTTGTGTATGGTTACCCCTCTGCTGTCAAAGCTTTCTACATGGAACCGTGGCCCGGGCGTCCCGAGGTCTGCAAATCGGTGGACCTCCTGGCACCGGAAGGCTATGGCGAGATCTGCGGTGGGTCCGAGCGCATCAGCGATTATGATCTCCTGCTGAAACGCATTCACGACCAGGGCTTGCCGGAGGAAGCATTCAAGTGGTACTTGGAACTCCGCAAATATGGTTCGGTGCCGCACTCAGGCTTCGGCATGGGGGTGGAGCGGGTGACCGCCTGGATGTGCGGGATTGAGCATATCCGCGAGGCCATCGCCTTCCCGCGGACTATCAAGCGCGTGTATCCGTAAAAAGATTGGGGCGGGCAGCCGAAATCGGCTGCCCGCTTTTTTTATTGGGGTATTTTCAGAACCTGGCCGACGATGAGCCGGTTGATATCTGTAATATGGTTTAGTGCTGCGATCGCGGAAACGGTGGTTCCGAAGCGGGCTGCAATGGCTGATAACGTGTCACCTGCCTTGACGGTATAGTTCCGTTGAGAGGGAGATGGTTCATCTGGCGTTGCAGTGGCAGCCGGTATATTCAATTTCGCGCCTACCTGAAGTAGTTGTAGGTTCGCCGCCGCCAGATCACGGACAGATAAACCGTACTTGCTGGCAATGCTGTCAAAAGTATCCCCGCTTGCCACTGTGTGCGTTTTAGGACGGTCCTCCGGCAGGGTAACTCCCGCGAATTGATATAAATCCTGAAGCGACCCGTTGAACACATCCAGATCTACTTTATCAACTATGCCGTTGATATGTCCCTTATCGCTATATTGCCAGAAGCTCCACTTGGCCCACCCGCTGGGTAAGCCCGGTTGCATTCCGGGCGTATAGTTTAAGGGGAATTGCGCTACCCAAAGGGGATAATCTTTCGTCCAGACCGGCGGACCTCCGCCAGGCTCGGAAAAGTGGTCCTGCAGAAAATACTGCCCCGAATAGATGATCGGGCGTTTATTAAAAGCGGTTTGGACCCTATCCATCCAGGCTTTAGCCCTGGCAATCACTTTTGCGTTGGGCTGCCCATCATTGGTTTCCAGATCGATCGCCGGCGGCAGCTCCCCAGGATCGCCCAAAGCCTTCAAGGCATTGATAAAACTGTCGGCCTGCCTGCCAGGATCCGCATTGCTGCGGAAAAAGTGATAAGCCCCGCGCAGCAGCCCGGCAGCCTTGGCTCCTGCCCAGTTGGACTTGAAGGTGGGATCTACATAGCGCTCCCCCTCGCTGGCTTTCACGAAAGCAAATTGCTGGCCTGTCGCGCGGACCATTGACCAGTCCACGCCCGCATTCCAGTAGGATACATCTATTCCCGGTACGGATGGCCATCAGTTCCTCCTGGGTTCCTTCGTAACGCAACAAGAGTAGCACAGGATTAAAGGCAAATCAATGGTAATTAATATAACTCTTTTCATGCCTCTTCGTTTATGGTATAAGAATCACACCCTGCTGTGTTCGTGATGTTGCCGCCACGTTTTGGGCCAACACCCACTAAATGGGCTCTTATCTTGCAGGAATAACGCGATAGGCCTGAGCCAAGGCGGCGTTTCTGGGTCGGAGCCCAACCTGCCAAAAGCAGGTTCAAAACCTTGCAACACACGGCATGTGCGGGGTGTTTTTTACCTGCAGAGTATGGAGCGGACCGTACGGTCCGCTCCATTCCGTTTTAGGCAGCCTGATGAACGGTTAGAGCCGTACGCAGGCCGGATTCAATTGCCCCCTGGATCCAGGCATGGTGCAGGGAGGCATGCTCTCCGGCGAAGTATATTCTTCCTTCTGGACGGATGATTTCCTCAAACAGAAGCGTTTGCTGCCCGGGGTCAAAAAGCGCGAAGGCTCCTCCCGCAAATTCATCGTCATGCCACATCCAGGAAGCTCCCACTTCAAACTCTTCCAGGATTTGAGGATGGATTTCCGCCACATCCTCCAGCGCCTGTTCAATGCGATCCTGCGGTGAAAGTGATCCCCAACGCTGAGCATCCTCCGACCATGTATAACTGGCCAGAATGATGCCCCTGCCGGTCTCCCTGCCATGGTCCGGATAATACAAATTGCGAATGGGAAGGTCCGTGATCGTTCCCCCGCCAAATATTCCTTCATCTTCCTCCCAAAACCGCCGGCGGCATTGGAAGAGGATTTTGGCTGATGCATCATAATGCAGTTGGCGTATGGCACGCTGCTTGGCTCGCGAAAATGGTTTCAGAACTTCCACGTGCCGAAGAACTGGAAACGGCACGGTGATAATGGCATAATCTCCGGTTTCCTGGAATCTTACCGGAACGCGTCTGATAATGAACTGTCACATTCTCAGGGGATTGGTCGAGAGCGATCATGCGCGCGCCGAAGCGGATATTCTCCCTCAAATCAGGCAGAAACGCGTATGGCAGGCGGTCCGTGCCGCCTTCGATCTCGACCATATTGGTGTAGTAGTTGCCTGCGTCTTCCCGGAACAGTTCCAGAAACGACGAATTCATTACCGCTTCCTGGTTCGCAAGCAAGCCATACATCTCGATGGCTCCTTCCGACCAGTTGTTCAGTTCCAGGAACTCACGCGTGGAGTATTGATCATATTTTTGGACGATCTCATCCCAGGCAGCCTCTCCTCCACCCTGTAAGTGATCGATCAAAGGCTGGATGCATTTCAGCCACAATTTACCTGCCGTCAAGCCGGCTTCCTGCGATCCTACCTCAAACCCGAGCAGGGACGGGTCAGCATCCACATCCGCGATGCACATCTTGCGCCCGCCGATGTAATAATATGCCTGCGGGTTGTCCATCGTGAAATCATGTGTTTTCAGCCCGAATTTTTCAATATATTCGAGTGTAAGTTTATGCGCCCGCGGGATGCGCATGGCGCCTACTTCGGCATACAGTCCCTCCATAAATGGGTCGCGCAGCGTATACACCCGGCCCCCTAGCCGTCGCTGGGCTTCGAGGATGATCGGTTGGTGGCCCGCACGTTTTAGCTCATAAGCCGCCACGAGACCCGCCATTCCGCCACCAACAATAATGACCTTTTTCCTGAGCCCTCCCTCCGAAACCTTTCCGATACCGTTCCTGATAACGGCCAGATAATCATCCACGGAATAACGATGCTTTCATTGCAGCCTCCACAATAATTTGACTTATATTATCTAAATTTTCAAGCTGCGGCAACCCCCAGGAAGTCTTATCCCCCATTCGGGCTGTTTCGACCACTGGCGCTTGACTTTCGCGGCACGCGCGTGTAGAATTCGGCCAATTAACAACCGAATACGTGGAGATAAAGCGGCTGGGTCCTGGTTTCCAGGATCACGAGGTGGAGGTTCCGTCCCGCGAGGGACACGCTAACCCCGGTAACACCGGGAAAAAATCGGATCGATCAGCGGATGCCTCTGGAGCCTGATCACAGGCTTCTTTCTCCCTTCCGAAACAAGCGTCAGGCAGACAGGTTTAAAAAAACGCTGCTGCCCGGCAAGCCGAAAACCAACCGGTAACGGTTGGGACAAGGCGGGCGCAGTGATCCAGGCAGCAATATATGCATTTGCCTGTGTCAGTTTTGGAAGGGCTGTTTTATTTTAATGGCGTCTGTGCCATTTCTAAGGCATGCCCCGGGCTTGCCTTTTTTTATTGATTAGGAGCAATACCCTCATGATCGTCAGAATGTGGCATGGAAAAGTTCCCAACCAAAAAGCCGCCGCTTATCGCGAATTCCTCACCCGACGGGCTATTCCCGACTATCGCGCGGTAAAAGGAAATATCAACGTGTTCATTCTGGAGCGGCCTGAAGTGGATGTCACTGGTTTTGTCACCCTTACTTTTTGGGAGGACATGGATTCGATTCGAGAGTTCGCAGGCAATGATCCTCAGATTGCAAAATATTATCCCGAGGACAAAGATTTTCTGCTCGAATTTGAAGCCGAAGTCGTCCACTATGAGGTGGTTGCCAAGGCAGAGAGGAGATCATGAAAAGCAAGGTCTGGACCGCACTCCTGGCGCTTTATATCGTTTGGGGGTCCACGTATCTGGCTATCCGCTTCGCGGTGGAAACGATCCCGCCTTTCATGAGCGCGGGACTGCGCTTTTTAGTTTCCGGGCTTATTCTTTTGGTATGGCGCCGGTCTGCCGGCGATGCTCTCCCTACTCGAAATCAATGGAAATCCCTGGCAATCGTCGGCTTGCTACTGCTTCTGGGCGGGAATGGCCTGGTTTCTGTTGCAGAACAGCTTATACCCTCCGGGATCGCTGCTCTGATCATTGGAACTGTCCCTATCTGGCTTATTCTCATTGAGGCTCTCCGTCCTGGTGGAGTCAGACCCGGTTGGCGGACACTGATCGGGCTGTTCGTGGGTTTTGTCGGAATCTACCTGCTGGTCGGTCCCACCAGCCTCAAAGGCAGTACTCAGTTTAATATGGGGGGTACCCTCACGCTCCTTGCGGCCGCGATTTTGTGGTCCATTGGTTCGATCTACGGCCGTTCTGCCGATGTGCCGAAATCCACACTCATGATGACAGGCGGCGAAATGTTGATGGGTTCGGTGGGTTTATTCCTCGCCAGCGCATTGCGCGGGGAATGGCAGGGGTTCCGCTTCTCTGCGGTCAGTACTGCATCCTGGTTGGGACTGGCGTACCTGATCGCCATTGGATCGCTGATCGGTTTTGTCTCTTATGGCTGGCTGCTTCATAACGCGCCTGTATCTCTGGTTGCCACCTATGCCTATGTCAATCCTCTTGTAGCGGTTATGCTCGGCGCGATTTTCGCCCGCGAGCCTTTGAATATTCGAATTCTGGTGGCGGCAGCCCTGATCATCGGCTCTGTCGTTTTCATCAACCAATCCCAATCTTCAAAATCGCTCGACGTTGTACAGCCTGGCGAGGAGCCTATGCCAGCTGATTAGATCAACCTCTCGGTCCGCAATCTGCGGTTCACATCCGCAGTGATGGAAAATCAAACCCAAACTACGTATTGATGGAAGGAGAACAGGAATGGACGCGAAGGATCTGCTCAAAAGAGTTAAAGAAGACGATGTGAAATTCATCGCCCTCCAGTTCACAGATGTGGTCGGAGCTGTAAAGAGCGTGGATATGCCGGTTGGCCGTCTGGAAGGCGCTCTGGAGGATGGAGTATGGTTCGATGGCTCCTCGGTGGAGGGCTTCGCCCGCATCCAGGAATCTGACATGCGGCTGGAGCTGGATGTTGAGACTTACGCAGTGCTTCCCTGGTCATCTCCCGACCGCCGCCGGGCGCGCGTATTTTGCGATATCTTTACCCCCAGCGGAGAGCCGTTTGAAGGCGACCCCCGCGGCGTGCTCAAGCGCGCTATGAAGAAACTGGCCGAACGCGGCTGGATATACAACATTGGCCCTGAACCGGAATTCTTCCTGTTCAAGGGAACCAATGGCCACGGCATTCACCCCGTGCCGCATGATATCGGCGGTTACTTCGATTTCTCCTCCTTCGACGAAGCGGTTGTGGTGCGAACCGAATTGATGGACGCGCTCAATTCCATGGGCCTGGAAGTTGAAGTGGGACATCATGAGGTTGCCCTCGGGCAACACGAGATCGACTTCCGTTTTGCGGACGCGGTGCGCGCGGCAGATAATGTTCTGACTCTAAAATATACCGTCAAGGCTATCGCTTCACAGCACGGGTTAACTGCATCCTTTATGCCCAAACCGGTTTTCGGCATCAATGGCTCGGGCATGCACTGCCATCAATCCCTGTTTGATGACAAGGGCAATAACCTCTTCTTCGATGAAAGCGATGAGATGAAGATCTCCGCTATTGCCCACTCCTTCATTGCTGGACAGTTGAACCATGCGCGCGGCCTTGCAGGTTTGGTAGCCCCCACTGTTAATTCCTACAAGCGCCTTGTTCCCGGTTATGAGGCACCCGTATATATCGGCTGGGCGCAGATCAACCGGTCCGCTTTGATCCGCATTCCTCGTTACACCGAGGGCCGCCACAAATCAATGCGCGCAGAATTGCGCTTCCCCGACCCTTCATCCAATCCGTACCTGGCCTTCACTGGTATGCTTGCGGCTGCGCTGGATGGAATTGACTGCAAGGATGTGCCGCCAAAGCCTCTCAACAATGTCAACCTCTATCATCTTGATAAGAAAGAACGCAAGCGGCTGGGTGTGGGCGAACTACCGGGCTCCCTGGCAGAGGCGCTGCATGAACTTGAGAAGGATACAGTGCTTCGGGAAGCCCTTGGCTCGGTCATCTTCGAAGCCTTTACGCGAGCAAAATGGGAGGAATGGGACCAATTCCGAACACAGGTCAGCGATTACGAGATTGAGCGCTATCTCGAAACTGCCTGAAAATCAGAATCTCTGAGAAGAAAAAGACTTCCGGAAACCGGAAGTCTTTTTTTCTTGTGAGCGGATAGATGGAGCCTCTATTGCGACAGACCTGATTCGGCCAATTTAGCGATCTTTTCGGGCGAATCATAGATCCGTACCAATTTCCCGTCGCGCATTTGAAGCACCCGATCTACAAACTTGCACATGCGCAGATCGTGGGTCACCATGATACCGGCACGCTGGTTCTCATGGATCAATCTGGCAAACGTCTCCACAACCTGGTAAGCGCGTTCCGTATCAAGTGATGCAGTTGGCTCATCGGCAAGTACCAGCGTCGGGTTATGCACTAGTGCTCGAGCGATAGCCACCCGCTGCTGCTGACCGCCGGACATCTGTGCGGGCAGGTTTCGAAGCCGGTCACCCAGACCCAGTCGGAAGAGCAATTCCTCCGCCCGAATGCGCCCCTCTCGCCCCCCTTTGCCATTCAACCTCAGCATGAATTGAACGTTTTCCGAGGCAGTAAGGTAGGAGATCAAGTTATTGGATTGGAAGGTAAATCCGATACGCGAACGGCGCAGGGCGACTCTTTCCTGTTCATTCATAACCCCCACATCCCGACCGTCAATCAGGATCTGGCCGCTTGTTGGAGTGAGCAGGGCTGCAAGGATGGAGAGCATGGTGGTCTTGCCGGAGCCGCTGGGGCCTACCAATGCAACAAATTCCCCGGAATTCACACAAAATGAAACGTCATCGACAGCATTGATTTTGCTGCCATCAAGCTGAAAGGTCTTTACTACATTGCGGACTTCAAGCGCAGTGGTATTCATGCAGCCTCGGCATCAGGATAAGCGCAGTGCTTTAAGCGGCTCGATACGGACCGCATAAATGACGGAAACCATGCCACCCAGCGGCCCGATCAACAGGAGTGCAAGGATTGCCACCGCCGAGGCAGTTCCATTGAAGACCAATGGGATCGTCGGCGGAAAAAACAGCGAGAAAATATAGGTAAGGAGGCCGCCGATTCCCACCCCGATCATCGTGACGATCATGATCTGGATCACCGCAGCGACCCCAACCAATGTGTTTGAAGAGCCTATGGCTTTGAGCACACCGATCTGGGGTACTTTCTGCAGTATCTGGATTTGGAAAAAGCCACCGATCACCAAGACCCCGATCAGGAGCGTAAAGACAGCCTGGGTTTGAACCGTGGATTGCTGGGCGCTATAACCAGGTATGTTCTTAATGGTCTCCGGGATGTCTGCGACTTGCACATTGCTCAGGTTTGAAAGAATGCGCCTTTTTATCAGTTCGGCATCGGCAGGATCCAGAAGCTTGACTGCGATGATATTGATATCCGGGATTGTCTTGTTGGCCTCCGCACTTGATTTGGGCCGGACCCGTTCCCAGGTGGAAGGGGGAATAAAAATCGTTGGCGCAAATAGATATGCTTGACCCTTTGTCAAACCTACAACCTTTAGATTAAAGAATTGATCTTTCGTCCCCTGGGTAGACCGGATGGTGATTGTATCCCCAACCTTGATACCTGTGCGCAGGGCAACATTGGCATCGATCACAACTTCTCGAGCAAGCTGGCTTTGAAACAATCGGCCCTCTATGACCGGAGGCAGCCCAGGCATTCCTGGCTCAACCCCCAGCATGGATACCTTTAAAACCTTGTTTCCAGCAAGAATAATGGCTGTGTTCGAAGTGGAAATGGGGCCTGCCTCTGCTACACCTTCGATCCGCCGCACCGCTTTCAATGCGGATTGATCCAGCCGGCTGCTGGAGATAATGAAATCCGATTTATCCAGGAAAAGGATCAGTTGGGCATCCAAACTGGAAATGTATTGCCTGTTATTGCTCCCCAGTCCTTCCCCCAGAGCAGCGATGAAAAGAACCAACAGAGTGATCAATGCGATCACGAGTGCCACTAAGAAGAAGCGACCCCGGTTGCGCCAGATCTCTTTCAGCGCCAGATAGAATGAGAGTGCCATAGTTACCCACTTTTCGAGTCAATGAAGAAAAACGAACGAATATTACCAAATCCGTCGCCAGTCTGCGGCAGATTCTCGTTTTTTCTGATTAATTGTATAAGCTAACAATATTCTAACAGGCTGGACAGGTATCCAGGCTCAGGCAATATGAAGGATGGATCTTTCCACCTTTGTGCCCACCTTTTGCAGGCGGCGCCAGCTGGAGTTGTCGTTCAGAGTGATCCAACGGCGCTCCTCGGTACGGTAGAACCAATCCTTGTCCTGCTGGTAGAAAACCTGCACTTCGTTGGCTTCCCAAATATTCAGGATCTCATTCCCATGCGCATGGGTATCATCAAAATCGGTGGTCGCGCGCTGGCCCATTTCGCTGTAAAGCTCATTCAATTCCAACAGCAAGGCGTTGACATGCGGCTCCAGCCGGCTGACATTAAGACCGATGCGCTGAGCCTCATTATAAAGGATAGGATAACTATGGGATGGATATTTGGAGTTTAGTGCTCCGGCGATCCGTTCCGTGGTCTTCTCATCACCAATGTGATGGGCCAGGATTTCCTTGCATAGCATGATGGAAAGCGATTCGGCGCGGTCCACAGCCCCGATCACAAGCGGGTGAACGTATTTGAAGAGTTCAATATAAGGGTTCTCATTGGACTCTGAGCGCTGTCCCTGCCAGAGATGCACCACCCGGGTCAGCTCATCCAGGCTGACACTGACACGGTCATTATCCCGATCTATTGGCGAGAGCGAATGGGTCAGGGATGTATCCACCGCTGTAAGATAAGCCATTGGACCCATCTGGATCTCGTTCGCGCCCAATGCGATCATTGTAGCAGCCGAGGCGCATTCCAGGGGGATCACCGCAATGGCCTCATCGCAGTACTGGCGCAGCAGATTGACCAGAAGGAGTGAGGACTGCCCGCTTCCGCCGCTGGATTTCAGAAACAGGTAAATGGTCTTCTGCCGGCCAATATGTTCCAGCAGTTCATAAAGCGCCACCACGTCATCCTGGCAGACGCTTCCGCGCGGATTATTCCAATAAGTGATCAGGCAGCCGCCCAGTAAGGAATTGAGCCGGGTGATCAAAGCCTGGGTTTTATCAAACAGGACAGGGGGTTGCTTGACTTTGGAATTGGTATTGGAGGCCATTATTCTCCTAAATTTCAGGCTGATTGATTTTCTCGATCATACGACAGAAGGAGCACAGGTCTGGTGCTGAGGTAGGCTGCCCGCAGCGCGAACATGGATGGAGATTTCCAATGACCTCTGCATGCTCCTGAAAGAGACCATCCTTACGGGCCTCCAGGAATCGCAGGTAGAAAGTCAGCTTGGCTCCAGGGCGGGTAGTTTCCAGTTGATTAAGGACCTCTTTATAGTATATGGAGGTCGATCCTTCGGCGAATGGGCATTCCTCGTAGATATAATCGATACCGCGGAGCAGAGCATAAGCAGTCATCTCACGCTCATAGAACCGGCACAATGGCTTGACCTTACGCGCCAGGCCGTCTGAGGCCGGAAGCACTGGACCCTGACGTAAAAGGTAATTGCCCTCCCAGACCAGTGTATTCCCGAAAAGAACCGCGGCTTCATCATCCAAGTTGTGACCTGTAGCCAGCACATCGTAACCAAGGTCGCGCGCGATGCGGTTCATGACATGCCGCTTCGTGAGTCCGCAGACTGCACAGGGTTTTCCGTGTCCGCGATGAGTGCGCTCCGCCATCATCGGGATAGGCTGGCCATACTCATGCTCCACATCCACTGTATGCAGCTTTAGTCCACGCGCCTCAGCGAAGGCTTCCGTCAGGCGGTGAGACTCGGAAGAATAGCCAATTCCTCCATCAATTCCGAGGCCAATATACAGGCCGTCCGCCTGATAACCCAGGCGTAAAAGGATATCCCACAGAGAAAGGGAATCCTTCCCACCGGAAACCGCCACGAGAATCCGATCCTGCGGAGAGAACATTTCGTATTTCTTAATAAAGCGTTCAGTCTGCTCAGGCACCCATTCCAAATAGTGCTCCTTGCAGAGTGCTAGACGGTGCTGGCGCATGTTGATCGAGGCTTTTTGTCCGCACTTTTTACATTTCATGGTAAAAAACCCTCTTGCCCGAGGGCAATATTGGGTGACGGGAGATCAGAATAAAACCGCAGCGATCTTAACCGCCCGAGATTACCGCGATGAGCTTGATAATATCGCCATCTTTGAGTATCTCATCCTCAACAATCATCTCACCAGAACGGGTGGCAATAACCGATTCGGGGACAATACTGCTCTTTTTCAGCGCATCCAATAGTGTCATGCCCGGGCGTACTTCGTATTCCGCTTCACGGAGGATCAGTTTAACGCTCATGTTTCCTCATGGAGGAAAACATTCTACCATAGGCAGGTTTTTGCCGCAAAAACCGCCGGAAAAAGCCTTCAGACCGTATTCCATCTTGACAGGCACTCATCAAAGCCTTAGCATAAGTTAAAGAGGAAATATGCGCATTGGAATGATGACGGATGCCTACAAGCCCCATGTCAGCGGGATTACGAATTACATTGATTTGAATAAAGGGTACCTGGAACGCGCCGGGCATGATGTATTCGTCTTCACTTTTGGTGACCTTGACTTTGTGGATGACCAGCCGGGCATTCTCCGCAGCCCTGGAATGCCTCTGGCGGATACTGGCTATTATCTTTCTTTGCGCTACTCCCGGGTGGCCAAGAAATTGCTTCAGACAATGGACGTTGTACATGTTCATCATCCCTTTCTGAGCGGTCGATTGGCTCTGCGATACTGCCGACCAGTTCAAATTCCGGTCATTTTCACCAACCACACTCGTTATGATTTGTACGCTCAGACGTATATTCCTCTCTTGTCGGAAGAATTAACCCAGAGCTTGCTGCAGGCATACCTGCCTTCTTTTTGCGAGGCAGTGGACCTGGTCATCTCGCCCTCAGCAGGGATGAAAAAAGTCCTGCGGCAATTGGAGGTTTCCGTTCCCATCGAGGTCGTTCCCAATGGAGTTGACCTCAGCCGTTTCTTACGCGCTGAGCCCTTGAACCGGCCGGATTTCGGCTTCACAAATCGAGATATTCTCCTGCTCTATGCAGGTCGTGTTGCACCGGAAAAGAATCTCGATTTTCTCCTTAAAGTCCTTCGCAGGAGTTTCGCAGGCGGTGGAGCATGTCTATTTACTTATCGTTGGCGGTGGGCAGAAGTCAGTCGAAGATGATTTGAAAACACTGGTGCATGAGTTGGGGATCGAGGAACGCGTACGCTTCACAGGCATGGTCCCCTATGACGAATTACCGGCTTATTTGACGATGTGTGATGCTTTTGTGACCGCCTCGGTTACGGAGGTGCATCCCCTTTCCGTGGTTGAGGCAATGGGAGCGGGTCTTCCAGTGGTTGGTATTCACTCACCTGGCGTTGGCGATACAGTCGAAGATGGGGTGACCGGTTTTCTTTCCAGGCACGACCTTGGCTGCCTATACCGCCAAGCTCACCCGCCTGTGCCTTGACCCTCAATTGATCATGAGCATGGGCGAGGCAGCACGTAAGGAATCCACCCAGTACTCGATTGAGCGCACCACCCAGATCATGCTGAAACACTATGAACGGCTTGTCTATGATTACCAGCCCAAGCAGCGCCGCTGGGATGCCCGCCTGCGCAGCCTCATGGAAAAATTTCTCTCCTAGACCATGGCATTGAATTCATCGCATAATCGCAAAATCGGAGGCTGGGGCGAAACCTGCGCGGCAGAATACCTGGCAACCAAAGGCTACGAGCTGGTCGCGACCAATATCCGTACCCCTTATGGCGAAATCGACTTGATCGCGCGTCGGGCGGATGTCTTGTATTTCATCGAAGTCAAAGCCCGTACATCCAGGAGTTTTGGTCTTCCCGAGGAAGCCGTGAATAGGCGCAAACTCCAGCATATGCTGCTTGCCGCCGAACACTACGCCGCCGAAAACAGCATCGATCACTGGCAACTGGACGTGATTTCAGTGGAAGGCAAGCCTGGCCGTGACCCTCAAATAACTCATTTTGAGAATGTTGCTTGAGAATTCCTCTGCCAGGTATTGAAAAATAATCCCGGTTTCCAGTCCCTCCTCAATCAGCTGGGATTCGGTTCGTCTCCCTTATAATCATTGCATGTCTTTCCCCTTGATTCTGATTGTCGGCCCCACCGCTGTGGGCAAAACAGAGCTTTCCCTGCATCTGGCGGAACGCATTGGGGGAGAGATTGTTTCCTGCGATTCCCGGCTCTTCTATCGCGGCATGGATATTGGGACAGCAAAGCCCACCTCGGCGGAGCTGGGCCGAGTGCCTCACCACCTGATTGATGTGGCGGACCCGGACGAAACATGGTCACTGGCGATCTTTCAGGCTCGTGCCCGCCAGGCAATCGCGGAAATTAATGCGCGCTGGGAAATACGCTGTTCTGGTGGGGGGCACTGGCCAATACGTCCGGGCTCTGACTGAAGGGTGGCAGCCTCCTCAAGTCGAACCAGATCCGCGGTTGCGGGATGTTCTCGAAAAATTAGCCTTGGATAACGGGAAGAATTGGTTGCATGAAAAACTTGCCCTGCTCGATCCGGCCTCAGGACAGAATATCGATGCCCGCAATCTTCGGCGGACAATGAGGGCGTTGGAGGTTATTCTCACCACCGGTCGTCCTTTTTCTGACCAGCGGCTTCAAGGACCGCCACCCTTTCCAGTTCTTACGATAGGCCTAAAACGCCCCCGGGTGGAGCTGTACGCCCGAATCGATGCCCGGATTGAGACAATGTTCAAAACTGGGTTGCTTCGGGAGTTGGAAGCCCTTCTGGCTGCCGGGTACTCACCCGACCTGCCCAGCATGTCCGGGATCGGATATCGGGAATGCTGCCTGGTCCTACGCGGCCAGCTCTCTGAAGAGGAAGCCAAAATCCTCATGAAGAGAGCCACGCGCGCTTTCGTTCGTAGGCAATCCAACTGGTTCAAGGAATCCGACCGGCAAATCCATTGGTTCGATGCGGGAAGTGACGGACTTCTAAACGAGGTGGCAAACCTTGTGGAAG
The DNA here is from genome assembly GCA_963809585.1 of uncultured Chloroflexia bacterium. Lineage (GTDB taxonomy): Bacteria > Chloroflexota > Anaerolineae > Anaerolineales > Villigracilaceae > JACPVF01. Next base: position 662,865 of record CAWEKL010000009.1, read on the forward strand.
CAAATGTACGTGCTGGATAGTTTGACTTTTGTTTTTTTCACGACTATACTAACTTCAACTTCATTTCGCCAATGAAACCGAGGAGGAAAATGTGGATGAGAAACCGTGGTTGAAGCACTACGATCCGGGGGTACCTGTTTCGATTGATTACCCAAAAGTACCGCTTTTTTCGCTGCTGGAGGAGTTTGCGAAGAAATATCCCGACCGCGCCTGCACCATCTTCAAGGGCGCGGTCATCACTTACCGAGAGATGTCAGCCATCACCGATCACATTGCTGCAGCGCTGGTGGATATGGGAGTGCAAAAAGGGGACCGGGTTGGGATTTTCATGCCGAACACGCCGCAGTTTGTCATGGCATATTACGGAATTCTGAAGGCCGGCGGGGTAGTGGTGGCTACCAACCCACTCTATACCCCGGTGGAGATCGAACATCAGGCCGCCGATGCTGGCATCGAGGTGATGTTCGTTATGACAAATTTCTACAACACCATCAAGAAAGCCCAACCCAACACCAAGATCAAGACCCTGATCGTCAGCAATCTGAAGGAGACGCTCCCACCGGTCTTACGGGTGCTGTTCACCCTCCTAAAGGAGAAAAAAGGCGGATTCAGGCTGGAACGGCTTGAGGAGGGGGATGTGTGGTTGGCTGATCTGCTGAAGAAGTATGAAAATGCATCTCGCCCTATGGTGGAAGTAGGTACTGATGATGTGGCGCTTTTCCAGTACTCAGGCGGAACCACCGGCATTTCCAAGGGTGCGGTTGCAACTCACAGAAACGTGGTTGCCAACACCCTCCAGATCAAGTGCTGGATGACCGGCCTCGACGAAGGCAAGGAAGTGGTACTGATGGCCATCCCGCTCTTTCACGTATATGGCATGGTGGCCGGGATGAATTTTGCCATGGCTGGCGGGGCCAGTATGGTGATGATCCCTAATCCCCGCGATCTCAAGGATGTATTGGAAAACATTTCCAAGCACAAACCGACGATTTTCCCCGGCGTACCGGCCATGTACAATGGCATCAACAACCACCCGGAAGTCAAAGCCGGGAAACATGATCTAAGTTCCATCAAAGCCTGTATTTCCGGTTCGGCTCCGCTCCTTCGCGAGACCAAGGAGAGGTTTGAGGCACTCACCGGAGGGAAGGTGTTCGAAGGGTATGGGTTATCGGAAGCTCCCACCGCCACCCACTGCAATCCTCTGAATGGCGTGAACAAAACCGGTTCGATCGGTATGCCTCTACCGGATGTGGATGTTAAGATCATCAATCTGGATGATGGCGAGACTGAAATGGCCCAGGGCGAGATCGGCGAGATCGTGGTCCATGCACCGCAGGTCATGAAGGGCTATCACAACATGCCAACCGAGACCGCCAACTCACTGCGCAAATTGAAGGATGGCAAATTGTGGCTATTCACCGGCGATATTGCACAGATGGATGAGGATGGTTACTTCTACATCGTGGACCGAAAGAAAGAGCTCATCAAGCCGGGCGGTTATCAGGTCTGGCCTCGTGAGGTGGAAGAGGCTTTGGCGGCTCATCCGAAAGTGATGGAAGTAGGGGTGGCAGGTATTCCCGATCCCTATCGAGGGGAAACGGTGAAGGCCTGGATCGTCCTTAAACCAGGCGAAAAAGTAACAGAAGAGGAACTCAAAGCCTTCTGCCGGGAGCGGCTCGCGGCATATAAAGTCCCGACACATTATGAGTTCCGCGATGAACTCCCGAAGACCACCGTTGGAAAGATCTTGCGGCGTGAACTGGTAAGACAGCATAAGGAATCCGCGGGCTAACGGTTATACGAAAAGCTTGATTTGATTGCACACCCCGCCATCGTGCGGGGTGTTCTTTTGCAATTTTTTGATCAGGTTGCAGATTTATTCCAATTTCTTTTCAGGTAGGAAGCTCAGAGTATGATAACTTCGCTTATCCGTCATTTTCGATGGGAGGCCCGATGCGGAGTAGAAAGAAAATTCTTTACGTTGATGATTACGCGGACAATCGCCGCCTGGTTCGGCGGCTATTGGAGGCGGAGGGATATGCCTTTGTAGAGGCACAGGATGGCCAGGAGGCTTTGAACAAGCTGCAGGATGGCAGGCTTGACCTGGCACTTATTGATGTGAATCTCCCTGATATAAATGGCTATACGCTGAGTGCCAAAATTCATCGCATTCCCGGTTTTCACCGACTCCCTATTATCGCGGTAACCGCCGGCGACGGGGAACACGATGATGGGATGGCGGCAAAAGCCAATTGCGATGGTTATATTCAGAAACCATTCGATGTGGAAAGCCTGCTAAGAGAGATCAAGATCAGATTGCAATAAAATTCGCGGATAGTAAAAACACCCCGGTAGTTCATTCACTACCGGGGTGTTTTTTCGTTTATTAATGTTTTATGCGATTTCAGGGATTACTTGCGGGGTACCGCTGCGCTTGGGATAAGGCGGCGGAAATATAGATTCAAACTCCTCGCGCGTGATCGACTCAACTTCAAGCAATTTCTGTGCGATCGCCTCCAACTGGAGACGATATTTAACCAGAGTCGATTGAGCCAGTTTATAAGACTCATCCACAATGCGGCGGACCTCACGATCGATCTGTTCAGCCACTGCATCCGAATAATCGCGCTGCTCGGAGATCTCACGACCAAGGAAGATCAATTCTTCCTTTTGCCCATAGGACATATTGCCGAGCTTGTCGCTCATACCTAGCCGCGTGACCATGGAGCGCGCCATGCGCGTGACTTGCTCGATATCGTTGGAAGCCCCGGAAGTAATGTCATCAAAGATCAATTCTTCAGCGGCACGGCCGCCGAGGGCCATTGCCAGCATTGCCTGCAGTTTTTTGCGAGACATCAGCAAGCGGTCCTCATCCGGCCGGAACCAGGTGACACCACCGGCCTGGCCGCGACCAACAATAGTAACCTTCTGGACGGGATCAGCCTCTGCAATGGCGTTGGCGACTACCGCATGCCCGGCCTCATGATAAGCAATGATGCGCTTCTCCTCATCGGAGATCAAGCGGGACTTGCGTTCCGGTCCCATGACAACCCGCTCAATAGCCTCTTCCATTTCCGATTGGCCGATGGATTTCTTATTGCGGCGGGCAGCCAGGATGGCTGCCTCATTGACCAGGTTTTCCAGGTCGGCTCCCACAAAACCTGGTGTGCCGCGCGCAAGAGAGGCAAGGTCCACGTTGGCATCCAGGGGCTTCCCCTTTACATGGACGCGCAGAATAGCTTCGCGGCCTTTGACATCCGGGCGGTCCAGGGTCACACGCCTGTCGAAACGACCGGGACGAAGCAAAGCTGGGTCCAGGATGTCGGGACGGTTGGTTGCGGCAATGATGATCACATTCGTGTCCGTATCAAAGCCGTCCATCTCGACCAGCATCTGATTAAGGGTCTGTTCACGCTCATCATGTGAACCGCCCAGTCCCGCGCCACGCTGGCGTCCGACCGCATCGATCTCATCCACAAAGATAATGCATGGTGAATGGCGTTTTGCCTGATCGAACAGATCTCGAACCCGGCTCGCGCCCACACCTACGAACATCTCCACAAACTCCGAGCCGGAGATGGAGAAAAATGGGACGCCAGCTTCACCTGATACGGCTTTTGCAAGCAGGGTTTTTCCTGTGCCAGGAGGGCCTACCAAAAGGACGCCTTTCGGAATGCGCGCACCAAGCTGGATGAACTTTTGGGGTTCCTTCAGGAACTCAACCACTTCGGCCAGTTCCTGTTTGGACTCTTCCACACCGGCTACATCGGCAAAGGTAACCGTCGGATGTTCACCGCTGAACATACGCGCACGGCTCTTGCCGAAGGACATGGCCGCATTGTTCGATCCCTGAGCCTGACGGAAGATAAACCACAGCATACCCACCATGAAGATGACTGGCAGAATGTACAGCGCACCGCTGAGCAAGCCTGTCCATTGGGAAGGCGGTTTCACTTCAATTTGTACCCGGTCAGGAGAGAGGGCATCCGGTGTTACACCCAGGCTGATCAACTGGTCAACCAGAGTGGCGTTGGGTTCTTTATGCGATTCGACCCCGGTCTCAGCCCCATTTTTCTTTACAACGCGAATACTGTCATCACTCTCGATGACAATGCGGGCTACATCCCCATTTTGCACTAATTGGGCCACTTGGTTAATCGTCAGGGGTGCCTCGGTTGAGGAATCCTGACGAAAACCCATATAAAGCATGGCCGCAATCGCAATGATGAGGACAAAATAAACGATGAACGACTGACTGCGTGAATTCACGGAATCCTCCAGATAGTGCCCAGATTATACCAAGTCCCCATCCTCAACGGTTCATTGTGTAGATTCTTTCTATAAATTTCTAATATTCTCCTATTAAAAAGGCCAAATTTGGATGCAAAAAGGCCCTTAATCCATGTCCAGTTCCACCGGGCAGTGATCCGAACCTGGAACGCTTTCATGGATTGTCACATTTCGGACGCGCGGGAGCAAGGCCTGGCTGATTAAAAAATAATCTAAACGCCAGCCAATGCCTCGGCGGCGAGCATCCATCCGGTACGTCCACCAGGTATATTGCACAACTGTTGGATTCAAGTGTCGGAAAACATCCACAAAGCCATGGTCGAGAAATTTCTGGACCCAGAGCCGTTCCTCCGGCATGAAACCAGAGGTTGTCTCGTTCTGCTTCGGGTTGCGCAAATCGATCGGTTGGTGCGCAGTATTGAAATCACCAGTGAGGATGATATTCTCTCCAAGCGAATGCAGCTCGTCGCAAAGTTCCAGCAAGCGGGCGTAGAAATCCAGTTTGTAGGTCACACGGTCATAACCGCGCCCTCCATTAGGAAAATAGATATTGAATAGCCGAAAATCAGGATGAAGGGTCTGGATGACACGGCCCTCGACATCAAATCGGGGATCGTCCATACCAAGGAGGGACTGGCGAGCAGGTGACCGTAGAAAGGTGGCTACTCCGCTATAGCCCGGCCGATCTGCCGGGTTCCAGATGACCTGATAATCCGGGTTTAGCCTGTGCTGCTCCTTCAACTGTTCCGGCCGGACCTTGATCTCCTGGAGGCATAAGGCATCCGGCTGCCTTGCCCAGGCCCAATCCAGAGCGCCTCGAGTGAGGATCGCCCGCAGACCATTCACGTTCCAGGTGATCAGCCTCATCAGGCTACTTCCCTTTTATGGTACACTATCCAAGCACAATGACTGAGCATGGGAGAGAACACAGTGAAGCGCATCCTATGTGTTGAAGATGAACAGGAAATGATCGATCTGATCAGACTCATCCTGGGCAGGCGCGGCTTTGAAGTGAAAGGCGCGGAAGGGGGCGTTCAAGGATTGAAGCAGATACGAGAGGAAATTCCCGACCTGGTCCTTCTGGACCTTATGATGCCCGATATGGATGGCTGGGAAGTATACCAGCAAATGAAAGCCGACGAAAAAACCCGTCACATTCCCGTCATTGTGGTCACCGCCAAGGCTCAGAACATCGATCGCGTGCTGGCCCTGCATATCGCCAAGGTGGATGATTACATTACCAAACCCTTTAGCCCCCAGGAATTGCTCCAGAGTGTAGAGAAGGTTCTCGGTACTCAGGAACTCGAATCCTAGCCGGACTACAACGCCTGCAGTTCGGCTCCGTTGGCCTCCATGCCGCACCCCATTGCCATTTACAACCTGACCCGTCCACTCCCATCCCCTCAACAGGCGATATTTTGCGATTCATTCCTATGCCGCCTGCGAGGCTTGATGTTTCGCTCTCAAATCAGTATTGATGACGGCATTCTTCTCGTTCAAGAACGTGACTCAAGGATCGACTCTTCCATTCATATGTTCTTCGTACCTTTCAACCTGGCTGTTTTTTGGATCAATTCAAAGGGTCTGGTTGTGGATCGGGTGATCGCCAGGCCATGGAGGCCGGCTTACCTATCCAGCAGCCCGGCCCGTTTCATTTTGGAGCTGCACCCGGACCACTGGAGTGATTTCCAGGCTGGCGACCAGGTAGAATTTAGAAATGCGTAAGATACTTACTTTTCCTCTGTTATTAATCATTCTCCTCCTTTCTGTGTCTCCGGTTTCAGCCCAGGATGAGGGCAGCGGGCCCATCTATATCGTCCAACCCGGCGATACGCTATCATTAATTGCCAGCCGGTTCAATATTACGCTGGACGAACTGAAGTCTGCCAACAACATCTCCGATCCCAATCTTCTGGCAGCCGGACAGCAATTGGTCATTCCCGGTCTGCAAGATGTCACCGGCATCCTGGACACGGAATTGATCAATTTTGGTGATTCCTATCGAAGTCTCATCCGCCGGACACAAATACCCCCTTTATTATTGCAGAAGCTCAACCACCTCTCCAGCCCTACCGAGTTCTATGTTGGCGCCAGCATGATCCTTCCCAGCCAGCAGGATGCAACTCCATTGGCAGGCTTCAGCCCATCCCCTGGCGAGTCGCTCCTCGAACTCGCAGTTATTCATGACAGCGATACCTGGACAATGGATCATATAAACAGCCTGCAAGGTTCATGGGATGGGATCCCGGGAGATACCTTGTATGCCCGAGGCCAGGAAGGAATTGAAAACACATCTAACGGTTTGCCACCCGCCTTCCTGAGCGCGAAGATCACCACCCTCCCTCTGAAACAGGGGGGTACTGGCGAAATCATTGTAAAAACACTGCCAGGCGTCACGCTGGGAGGAATGCTGGTGGATATGCCCTTACACTTCTTTCCAATGGGTACTGATCAACAGGTGGCACTGCAAGGGGTCCATGCATTGCTGGATCCAGGGCTGTATCCTCTCACGATAACAGCCCATCTTGAGGATGGCAGCGAGCAATCCTTTCAGCAAATGGTTCTGGTAACTTCAGGAAATTACCCGGAAGACCCGCTTCTTTACGTGGATCCCTCCACAATCGACCCGGCTGCTACCGAACCGGAACAGCAACAGCTGCTTGAGCTGGTGAAGGATGCCACACCCGAAAAATTTTGGACGGGTGAGTTCATTTCACCCGCCATCCAGTATGCAGAATCCACTTATTTCACATCCCGTTTTGGAAACCGTCGAACTTACATCGGCCAGGGGACGGAGCTTTCCGTGGAGGGTTTTCATACGGGCCTTGATTTCGGCGGCGGTATTGGCCTGCCCATCTCTGCCGTGGCCGCAGGGCGTGTGGTGTTCGCCGGTCCGCTGACCGTGCGCGGCAATGCCACCATCATTGACCATGGCTGGGGCGTTTACAGTGGATTCTGGCATCAATCCGAATTTAAGGTCCAGGTCGGGGATATCGTTGAACAGGGACAAGTAATTGGATTGGTTGGCGGTACAGGTCGCGTAACGGGGGCGCATCTCCATTGGGAATTATGGGTTAATGGGATACAAGTAGACCCGATGGATTGGCTGAACGAGGTCTATCCGTAAACATCTGCCCGCTTTTTCATGGAACCCCTCAGAAATATGAGTTCATTTGCCGACCTTCTCAAGCAAAGCGAAATATTTGACCAGTTCACCTCCGCCCAATTGGATCTGGTGGCAGCACTTTGCAAGGAAGTGACGTTCAATGCCGGGGAAATGATCTTCCCGGAAAACAGCCGTAGCACGGATCTATATGTGATCACCCGCGGAGAGGTGGATGTGCTGATAAACCCGGCGATGGTCTCCCCGGCAAGTATGGCGCAGCAGGAGGATACACGAATCGCTCGGCTGCGTCGTGGCCAGTCCTTTGGCGAGGTCGCGCTCGTGGATGAAGGACTTCGTTCCGCTTCGGCGCGCGCTGCCCAGGATGACACGCATCTCCTGATGATCCCGCGGGAAAAGCTCATTATGCTTTGCGAGACTTATCCCCCCCTTGGCTTCCGATTAATGTATAACCTTGCTGCAGATCTGGCGATGAAGATGCGAAATGCGGACCTTCGCTTCCGCGAAAGCCAATTGCGTACTACCGGTCATTCCGAATAGGCAAAAATAACCCCGACAGGGCTTGACCTCCGGTGGAATATCACGTAGTATTGGCGGTTAGCAAGCGGGAAGCAAGTGTGACAAACGATCCTAGCTGTGAGAACTCCAAATTGGACGCTTCTCAGGCTTCGACGTATATAGGCTTGATGAACCTGCAATGCTGAATGGAGGTGACGCCGACACCGAAAAGCCTTGTCAACTGAATTTCGCCTACCCGTCCCAACGGGGTTGTTGTCTAACTTAATACAACGGAGGAGTAAGAAATGTCCAAGCGTTTGCTCGCTTTGATGTCCCTACTCATGGTAGCCAGCGTGGTGCTGGCTGCATGCGGTGCCGCACCTGCAGGTGGTGGTGCGGGTGGTGGGACTCTCAAGATCGTTTCCAGCCTGCCGATGACTGGTTCCTCGCTAACCCAGACGCAGACCATTGTGAACGCCAGCAAGCTGCGCCTTGAGCAGGCTGGTGGCAAAGCCTGTGGCGGTAAGTACACCATTACTTACGATGCCTGGGATGACGCCTCAGCGGCTCTCGGCAAGTGGGACCCGGCGGTTGAAACTGAAAACGCCAATAAAGCTGCTGCCGATAAGTCGATCGTTGCCTATCTGGGCACCTTCAACTCCGGCGCTGCCAAGCTGTCCATTCCGATCCTCAATCAGGCCGGCCCCCTGGTCATGATTTCCCCTGCGAATACCAATCCTGGTCTGACCAAGGCCGACAAGGATCTGCCGGGTGTTACTGATTCCTACTACCCGACCAAGGTCCGCAACTACGCTCGCGTGGTGGCCGCGGATGATATCCAGGGCAAGGTTGCCGCGAACTTCGTGAAGTCGCTTGGCGCCTCGACCGTCTACATCCTGGACGATCAGGAACTGTACGGTAAGGGCATCGCGGATGTGTTCGAAGCCACTGCCAAGGAGATCGGCCTGACAGTCGTTGGACACGAAGGCATTGACCCGAAGGCTGCCGATTACAAAGCCCTGATGACCAAGATTTCGACCAGCAATGCTGGCGGCCCGCCGGATGCTATCTACGTTGGCATGGTGGTGGACAACAACGCCTCCCAGCTGCTTAAGGACAAGGTCGCCATTATGGGCGACAACACGAAGGTGAAGTATGTCGGCCCGGACGGCATCCAGACCCAGGCCTTTATTGACGGCGCGGGTGCGGATGTAGCCGAAGGCGCTTACGCCAGCGTCGCCGGCCTGCCCTTCGAGAAGCTCGGCCCCAAGGGTCAGCAGTTCAAGAAGGACTACGAGGCCAAGTACGGACCTTTGACCGAACCCTATGCTGTGTATGGATATGAGGTCATGAATGTAGCCCTCAAGGCCATTGAGGACGTTTGCGCGGCCGGCGGCGATCCCACCAACCGCGAAGCGGTGCGTGCGGCTGTATTCGCCATCAAGAACTTCGATGGCGCCCTCGGCACCTGGTCGTTCGATGCCAACGGCGATACAAGCCTGACCGATATGACCTTCTATCAGGTCCAGGGCGGTGCTTACGCTCCTGTCGGCACGTTCAAGTAAGAGAGACTGCGCTTCAACAGGGAGGCGGCGAATGCCGCCTCCCTGTTTCCAAATCCACCTGTTGCACCGCAAGAGGGACGGAGGAACATGAACGCCACGCCCAAATTCAGGAAGAGAACCCTCGCTCTGGCCGCCCTAGTACTCTACCTGGCTCTTTTATGCGGCCCCATCGCAGGCTTCGATGTCCCAATTATTTGGAAGGCCGTCAGCGACCGACCCCTCCAACTCATCCAATATCTGATCATCGGTCTCGCGAACGGCTCGATTCTTGCCATCATTGCCCTCGGCTATACGATGGTCTATGGCATCATCGAATTGATCAACTTCGCGCACGGCGATGTTTATATGATCGGGGCTTTCACGTCCCTGACGGTATTATCTTTGACCGGGACACTGACAACCACCAGCAGCACTCATATCATTCTGGGACTTATCCTGGCATTAGTCGTTTCGGTTATATTCTGTGCGATCCTAAATGCCACTATCGAACGAGTGGCTTATCGACGTCTTCGTAATGCCCCTCGCCTGGCGCCGCTCATCTCGGCGATCGGGGTGTCATTTATTCTGGAAAATATCGGTCTGATCTGGGCTGCCCAATCCTGGCTCGTGCCCTCCTTCGGCACGACTGGCGGCGCCTCGCAAAAGGTTTTCCCCGACTTGCTGAGTAAATTGATGGGAAATATGGGATTGAGCGTCAACCTTCTGGCCACCACCGGGATCCCGCTCCGCTTCACAATCAAAGACCTGATGGTGATCGTACTGGCAGGCAGCTTGATGCTCGGGCTGCGTTACTTCGTCCAGAACACGCGCCTGGGCAAGGCTATGCGCGCCACCGCTCAGAACAGGGATGCCGCCAGGATGCTGGGGATCAACATTGACCGGGTCATCAGCGCGACATTTTTGATCGGCGGCGGCCTGGCCGGCGCGGCGGGACTGATGGGTGGTCTTTATACCAGTACTGCCTGGTGGTTTATGGGCTTCCGCGTAGGCCTCGAGGCGTTCACCTCTGCGGTGCTTGGCGGTATTGGGAATATCACTGGCGCCATGCTGGGCGGCGTGCTGATCGGCCTGCTGGCCTCGTTCAGTGATGGCTTCCTGAATGCGCGCTGGACTCACGCCTGGGTGTTTGCAACTCTTGTCCTGGTGCTGCTCTTCCGCCCGACCGGCTTGCTGGGCGAAACGCACGGACAAAAAGCATAGGAGGCCTCATGAAATCATCAATTCGCCAGGCCATCACGGTAGCGATTGTTGCCGGAGCCATCATTCTACTGTTTGGCGGCTGGGCTGTTCTTGTTACTGGTGGGATGGCAGGATTGGCCTTCGGTTATGCCTTGGGAAATCGCCTCAAGTTCAAGACCTGGGGCGAGGCAGTGCGTGGCACACTGCTTCCTGCAGGCATCGGTGGAGTTTTGCTCGTCCTCATCAGCCTTTTCCAAAACTCGGTGGTGGCACCCGCCATCGGGATGGCCACGTATGGCATTGTTTTAACTGCCTCCATTGCAGGGCTGGCGCTGTTTGTACTGGGCGCCCTCGTCATGGTAGTGATCTCCACGCTGCCGGAGCCTCGAAGAAGGATTGCCCTGATTGTGGTGCTGGCGCTGGTTGTGATCGGCTTCCCTTTCGTGGATGGCGGCACCAATCTGCGCTGGACCCCACAGATCATTTTCGCATTGATCTTCACCATTCTGGCACTGGGATTGAACATCGTGGTTGGCTTCGCGGGCCTGCTGGACTTGGGCTATGCGGCTTTCTTCGCCATCGGCGCCTACACCACGGGCATTCTCTCATCGCCTGCCCACAATATCACCTGGAATTTCTGGCTGGTTATATGGATTGCAGCGGCCATGGCCGCTGCCTGGGGCTTTATTCTGGGGGCACCCACCTTGCCGCTGCGCGGCGATTATCTTGCGATCGTCACCCTGGGGTTTGGCGAGATCGTGCCCGTCCTGTTCCGCAACCTGATCGATGTGACGATCAAGGAGCCGTTCACCTGTTGGATCATTCCCGGCATCCTGAAACTATTTGGCTCCAATGCCACGCTGGCTTGCATCACGATAATGGAGCATGAAGATCTGACTTTCGGCGAAAAGGGGATCAGCCCCATCGGGCGTCCCTCGCTGCCATTCATCGGCCAGTTCCAGTCGTCGAACCCGATCCCCTGGTATTTCCTGATCATCGCCATCATCCTGCTATCTGTTTTTCTGATCCGCCGGCTGCGAGACAGCCGGCTGGGTCGGGCCTGGATGGCGATCCGCGAGGATGAGCTGGCTGCGGCACAGATGGGCATCAATCCTGTAGCCACCAAGCTGCTGGCATTTGCGATGGGCGCCACCTTCTCCGGTTTCGCAGGCGCATTCTATGCCGCCTATATCGCAGGCATCTTCCCAAGCGTATTCGATTTCAGTGTCTCTATCATCGTCCTGGTCATGGTGATCCTGGGCGGCTTGGGCAATATCAGCGGGGTGATCGTAGGCGGCCTCGTGATCATGACTGCAGACCGGTTGTTTCTGCCTGCGCTCAAAGATTTTCTGGGAGGCCTGCTGGAGCATACCATCCTTCCGGCGCTGACCGGCACGCCAACGCTGCAGGCAGCAGTCGCTCAAAACGCTAATCCCATCCTCTATCGTTTCCTGCTCTTTGGCCTAACGCTCGTCATTATGATGGCAGTGAGACCAGAAGGCCTGCTGCCAAGCGCTCAAGTCCGCGCCGAGTTGCACGAGGCAGCGCCCAAGGCCCCTGGCGATGTAGCGCAGCCAGTAGGAGCCCCTCATGAGTGATTTCTTCGAAGCAAAAGCCATCACGATGACCTTCGGCGGTCTGACCGCCGTGAACAAGGTGGATTTTTCCATCGACAAGGGCATGATCGCCAGCCTGATCGGTCCCAACGGTGCAGGCAAGACAACTTTTTTCAACACAATGACGCGAGTCTATGTCCCAACCAGCGGCGAAATGAGCTTTGAAGGAAAGAGCCTCGCCGGCTTGAAGCCGTTCCATATTACAGCCCTGGGCATCGCGCGCACCTTCCAGAACATCCGCCTGTTCGCGAATATGTCGGCCATCGATAACGTGCTGGTAGGCGAGCACTGCCGGATGCACTCCAATCTCCTGGGGCAGATCCTCAGAACCCCCGGCACTCTTAAGGAAGAGGCGGAAGCCCGTGTCCGGGCATTGGAAATGCTTGAATTTGTGGGCCTGCGGCGATCGGATGCGGAAGTCACAGCCAAGAACCTTTCCTATGGTCTCCAGCGCAGGCTCGAGATCGCACGCGCGCTGGCCTCCCAGCCCAAATTGCTCCTGCTTGACGAGCCGACAGCGGGCATGAACCCCAACGAGACCCTCGACCTCACTAACTTCATCCAGCGGATCCGCAAAGAGCTGGGACTGACGATCCTGCTGATCGAACATCATATGCGCGTGGTGATGTCCATCTCTGACCGTGTTTCGGTACTGGACTACGGAGAGAAGATCGCTGAAGGCAGTCCCGCGGATGTGCAGAAGAATCCGCGCGTCATCGAAGCCTATCTCGGCAAGGGCACTGCGACAAAATAAGGGAGACGCCCAAACATGCTTGAAGTTAAGGAAGTCCACACCTACTACGGCAACATCCACGCCCTTAAAGGCATCTCCCTGGAAGTCAAGGACGGGGAAATAGTGACGCTCATTGGCTCGAACGGCGCCGGAAAGAGCACCACTCTGCGCACTATTCAGGGACTGATCCGCCCCCGCACTGGAACCGTCCTTCTGGATGGGGTGGCGCTTGAAAAACTCCCTGCCCACCAGATCGCCGAAAGCGGGGTTGCCCAAAGCCCGGAAGGACGCATGATATTCCCGCGTATGACCGTGCAGGAAAACCTTGAGATGGGTACCTATGCCCGCAAAGAGAAGACCGGCATGGAGCAGGATATGGAACGCGTCTTCGGCCTGTTTCCCCGCCTGAAGGAGCGTATCCACCAAAAGGGAGGTACCCTCTCTGGAGGCGAACAGCAGATGCTGGCAATGGGACGCGCATTGATGGCCCGCCCACGCATCCTACTCCTGGATGAGCCTTCCATGGGTCTATCCCCCCTGCTGGTGGAATTGATATTCGACACCATCACTACCATCAACAAAGAAGGCACCACGGTCCTTCTTGTGGAACAAAATGCCCTGATGGCACTCTCCATTGCCCATCGGGGCTACGTGCTCCAAACTGGCGAGATCATCTTAAGCGATGAAGCACAGAAGCTGAAACAGAACGAAATGGTACAAAAGTCGTATCTCGGAGTGGAATAGTCCCACAAAACAAGCTGGTAGGGTCTGCCATAAGGTGGCAGGCCCTTTTTTTATCCCAGGAGCGACGAAAGGAGCACTCCGGACGTGTAATAATATGGCAACGATAGGGTTCCTGGATGCGTGTAAAATGAGCCTTGAAATACCATGGAGGCGCACGTGAAGAAACCGTTTTTCCGCATCGCAGGTGTGCTCATTACATTGACCTTCATCCTGCCGGCTTGTATTGCCCGGCCGACCACTTGTAGTGACCCCTTGGGCTGCGTGGAGGTAGGCAACAAACAGCCGATCAAGGTCGCCGCCCTTCTGACCCTCAGCGGCCCGGACAGCCCGTATGGGATCGATGCTTTGCGCGGGGTGGAAATCGCTATAGCTGCTCAGAAAGAAATCGCCGGCCATCCGATCGAATTGGTCAAAGTGGATGATCTTTGTACCGCGGAGGGTGGCGAGCAAGGAGCCAAACAAATCGCTGCCGACCCGGAAATCGTCGGTGTGATCGGGGCAACCTGTTCCAGCGGGTCCATCCCCGCAGCCAAAATCCTGAGCGAAGCCGGGAAGGTAATGATCTCCCCTTCCAGCACGGCGGCCTCGCTGGCATTGCCGGGACAATACCAGCCCGGTTTCTTCCGAACCATTTACAACGACAATGCCCAGGGTAAAATAGTGGCTGAATTCGCTTATCGCGTTCTGGGACTACGCACTTTAAGCACAATCGATGACAAGACTGCGTATTCTAAAGGGCTGACCACGACTGCCTGCGAGGACTTCGAGAGACTCGGCGGAGACTGCCTGGGGCGTTTCCACATCGACAGCGGCCAGGATGTAACGCCTCAAATGATTTGGCTTTCCAAGCTCCATACAGAGGCGCTATATTTCCCGGTTTATACGACAGATGGAGTAAATATCGGCCATTCCCTCGCGAATTTGGGCATAAGCATGGCTCTGATCAGTTCAGATGGTCTGCTGAGCAGGGATTTCGTTACACAATCCATGGAGATCAACCAGGGGATGTATATATCTGGTCCTGCCGCGGTGGAGGAGCTGCCGTCCTTTATCGAGGAATACAGGGCCAGGTATAGCGAAGAACCGGCTGCTTCATATCACTTGCAGGCCTATGATGCTGCCATGCTGCTTTTTGATGCCATCCAGAAGGCGATTTCAGCAAATTCTCCCTCCAGCGGCAGCGTATTTATAGAGCGGCAGGGGGTGCGCGACTTCCTGCGCCAGGTAAACGGAGTTTCAGGTTTGAGCGGCACACTGACCTGCTCACAATATGGTGATTGCGCCCCTCCGAACATTCAAATTTTCCAGGTGAAGAACACGGAGTTCACTGCGATTTATCCATAGGAGAGAAATGGCTTCTGCTGAGATCATAACCATAGGAACCGAGATCCTGCTCGGCGAAATTGTAGACACGAACACTCGTTACCTGGCGCGCAATTTGCGCGGCCTGGGTATCGACCTGTATCGAACCATTACTATTGGCGACAACGTCGAGCGTATCGCGCTGGCCATCCGCAATTCCATGGAACGGGCAGAGATCATTCTCACCACAGGCGGACTTGGGCCGACCGTGGACGATCCTACCCGTCAGGCCGTGTCCATGGCTGTGGGTGTTGAAATGGAATTCCGTGAAGATCTTTGGCAGCAGGTGGTTTCTGTCATCAGCCGCTACGGCCGCCCTGCCGCGGAAAATCAGAAGCGTCAAGCCTATGTTCCACAAGGCGCGATTGCCATTCCCAATCCCGTTGGCACCGCTCCGGCCTTCATTGTGGAGGCTGGCCGTAATGCCATCATTTGCCTGCCCGGGGTGCCTCGCGAAATGGAATACCTGCTGCATGAATCTGTCATACCTTACCTACAAAAGCGATTTGACCTGCGACAGGTCATCAAGGTACGCCTGCTGCATACAGCTGGAATGGGTGAAGGAATGATTGACGAGAAGATCGGTGACCTCGAGACATTATCCAACCCCACTGTTGGCCTCGCCGCCCATAACGGAGTGGTGGATATTCGCCTGGCAGCCAAGGCTGGTACCGAGGCAGAGGCTGACAATATGCTATCGGAAGTTGAGAAGGAACTACGCAGCCGGTTGAGTTACGTGATTTTCGGAACCGACGATGAAACGCTCGACTCGGTTGCCCTTTCTGCTGTCCACCAAAGAAATTGGAGCCTGGCTTGCGTGGAGTACGGCTTGAGCGAATCAATGCAGAAAAAACTCCCCAACCTCATCTCACTGGCCAACCTGAAGCCCGGTTCCCTGCTCGAGGAAGCGCGTATTGCTTTGAAGACCACTTCCTCCAAGGCCGCACTGGGGATAGGCTGCTTCGTGGAAGATATGGCGGCGGAACTGGCGATCCTCACACCCGGCGGCGAAAAGAGTATGCGCATTACCTATGGTGGCCATCCTCGCAATTTGCCACGCTGGGCTTTCAATAATGGATTAAACCAACTGCGGCTCCAGGCAATGGAGGACTTGTAGTAAAACGGCAAGCCCTTTCCCACGTTCAGAGGAAGAAACATTCCTCCCTGATTATCCTGGTCTGGGGGCTAAATCTACTTGGCGTTTTTGTCTTGCTGGCAGTTTTGTTGACCTATGCAGCCCGGCCTGCTGCGCGTGCCGCGCCGCCAGAAACTGCTCTCCTTCCTGCTGAACGCACACCAACCCCCTTCCCAACCCGCTACTATCTAGCGACTGTCACGCCCAATCCGCGCTCCACGCAGATCGTACTTGCACTCTCCCACAATCTTTGTGCTTCCTTACGGACAAAAGCCTGAAGTGATCGGTTATTCCGTTTCCCGGCGACCCATCGAAGTCTACACCTTCGGCCAGGGGGAAAGACAGCGTTTGATCGTGGCTGGCATTCATGGCGGCTATGAGTGGAATACCATTGCCCTCGCCGATCAAATGATCAAATATATCAATGATCATCCGGGTGTTATTCCAAGTGACGTAACTTTGTTCATCATTCGCGACCTAAACCCGGATGGCGATGCGCGCGACCACGGTATTGATGGACGCGTCAATGACCATAATGTTGACTTGAACCGCAACTTCCCGGTAAATTGGTCTGCAACCTGGGACCGAACCGGCTGCTACGATCAATCTCCGACGACCAGCGGCAGCGGGCCAGCCTCGGAATCGGAGACCCGGGTGATGATCAACTTCCTGAGCAACCGCCGGGTGGAGGCGATGATCAGCTATCACAGCGCCGCGTTAGGAGTATTTCCCGGGGGCAGCCCGTGGGATGAAAGTTCCAAGCGCCTGGCACAGGACATAGCGCGGGTCAGCACCTATCCTTTCCCCCCGGTCGATACCGGCTGCGAATACGCCGGGACACTGGCAGATTATGCAGTATCGCGTGGCATTGCCGCTGTAGATATGGAACTAAGCGATCACGAAAACACTGAATTGACCATGAATTTGAGAGTACTCGATGTCCTATTGGATTTTCGCCCATAGATATGGAGAGAACGAATTGCATGGAATAGGGGTAAAATGCAGACCAATATCCCCCTACCGGGGTCCTTTGAGAAATCTCAAAAGTTGAATTTTCCCAATAATTTGGGCAGGCTGCCTAAGCTTCAAAGGTTGAAGTTTCGTCGTAATGGAGTATGAATGACGCAAAAAGTTGATGTTCTTTTTACCAATGCTTTGATCTTGACCATGGACGAAAAACTGACTCAGTACGCGTCAGGTGCGCTGGCGGTTCAGGGAGACAGCATCATTGCCGTTGGTCCGGAGAAGGAAATGGTCTCTTCCTACGAGGCAGCCGAGACCTTCGACTGCGGCGGTAAAATCCTCATGCCCGGGCTGGTCAATGCCCACACGCATGTGCCAATGACACTGCTGCGAGGGCTTGCAGATGACCTTCGTCTGGATGTTTGGCTGATGGGCTATATGATGCCTGTGGAACGCGAATTTGTTTCGCCTGAATTCGTCAGATTAGGAACTTTATTGGCCTGCGCCGAGCAAATCCGCAGCGGGGTAACAACTTTCAATGATATGTATTATTTTGAAGATTCTGTGGCACAGGCTGCTGCAGATGCCGGAATGAGGGCGGTCTGTGGGCAGACGGTGATGAAATTTCCCGCGCCAGATGCCCCGGCTTATGAAGATTCCTTTGCACGAGCCCGCGAATTTATCATGAAATGGAAAGGACACCCACTGATCGTCCCTTCCGTGGCCCCGCATGCCCCTTACACCACCACACCTGAAATCCTTCACGATACTGCCATGCTGGCGAAGGAGTTCGATGTGCCTCTGCATATCCACATCTCTGAAACGGCCCTGGAAGTCGAAAACATGCGTAATGAACAAGGCATGCCGGTGGTGCCATACGTGAAGAAGCAGGGATTGTTTGAGGCCAAGGTGATTGCCGCTCATTGTGTGCACATCGATCCAGGCGAGATACGGACGCTGAAAAACCATTCCGTGGGCATTTCCCACAACCCATCCTCCAATCTGAAGCTGGCCTCAGGCTTTGCCCCGGTCCAGAAGATGCTGGAAGCTGGATTGAATGTAGGCATTGGCACAGATGGCCCTGCCTCCAACAATGATCTGGATATGTTTGAGGAAGTCCGGCTGGCGTCCTTTGTCGCCAAGGCTGTATCCAATGATCCCACTGTTGTCCCGGCACAAACCGCCCTGACAATGGCCACCCGACTGGGTGCGCAGGCACTGCATCTCGGGGATATAACCGGCTCACTCGAACCGGGCAAGCGCGCTGACTTAATTCTTGTCGATAACCAGCCGGCGCATAACTCTCCCCGCTTTCAGCGCGATCCCAATAACGCATATGCACAAATCGTTTATGCCGCAAAATCCACAGATGTTACTGATGTTATGGTCAATGGCCGCTGGCTGATGCGTTCCCACGTGCTTCTCACCCTCCAGGAGGAGGACCTCATCCGGGAAGCAGGTGAGCTGGCCAGCCGGATTGATACCTTCCTGATTGAGCGGGAAAAATCCGTGCTTTCGAAACTGATTGCCCTGGGTGGCTCCATGGAGGCCGAATCCTTCGAAGTTCAGGTCAAGGTGCGAATTAACGACGCCCAGCGCGTGATCGAAGCTCTCCAAAGACCTGAGATCCAGATCGATGCCTTCAAGCATTATCGTCAATTCGACAATTACTTCTCCTTCGGCGGCGGAGAGGAAAGCCGGCTTCGCTTCCGAGAGGATGATCTGATCAACGAAAAGGGCGAGTCGGTTAATGTACGTTCGCGACTGACCTTGATCGGCGCGAAGCGGGAGGATAATCTGGAGCATGATGTCCTCCTCTCCCGCAGCCGCTTCCTTGCGCCTGCCGTACATACCCTGCGCTTCTACCGCGAATATTTCATGCCCGAGAGTGAATTGGTCATCGAAAAGGACCGGTTGCGCTGGCATATCCGGTATAAGGATACAGAGCTGTTTGTCAACCTGGATGAGATGATCAAGCCGCCCATTGGAAGATTCCTTGAGATCAAGAGCCGTACATGGAGCCGCAAGGATGCCGAGCACAAAGCCAGACTATCCAGCGAATTGATCAAGCTGCTGGGTGCTGACGATGGCGAAATCGTGAAGCACGACTACGTGGAAGTGATCGACCAGGACTAACCCGTTCAATAAACATGGAAATGATGCGTAAAGGGGCAGCCGGAGTGCTGGCTCTTCTTGTGGTTTTAACTGCCGTACCCGCTCAGGTCCTCTTCAACCTTGAAAGGCAGGCCTTCTCTCCTTCAGCCTATCAACGCGCCTTTGCCAATGATGATTTTTACGGGCGCCTGCCTTCCATCCTTGCAGAATCACTGCAACCGGCAATTCCAACGGTGCTGCAAGGATTGGATGAACAGGACTGGGAGCAATTCTTCCGCGACCTACTCCCATCCAACGTTCTCAGAGCGATGGGCGATGATGCTCTGGCATCGATCCTCTCTTATTTGAATGGAGATGGCAGCTCAGCTATCCTTTCGCTGGCGCCGCTTAAGGAACGTCTGGCAAGTGAGGCGGGAACCCAAGCCGCGCTCAATCTTATTAAGACACAGCCCGCCTGCACCGCGGAGGAATTGGCGCGCATTTCTCTGGCACTTCTGACCAACCAAGTGATCTCGCTTTGTAACCCTCCGGAAGATTTGATTCCGTTTGTTCTGCCGGCAGTTCACGGCCAGATGCAAATCATCTCTGCGGCCATTCCCATGACAGTGACCCTCGCCCAAGCCGACCCGACCGGAGGTAAGGGCGACGCTCGAGACAAGATCCGCATTGCAAGGCTGACCATGCGGATGACCCCGGTCATCCCGCTTACTTTATTACTCCTGCTGACTCTGCTTCTGGTTCGGAGCCCGCGCGATCTACTCCTGGTCTGGGGGGCGGCCATGGCAGCAGCAGGCGCATTGGGAGCAGTTTTTGCCTGGCTGGGTGCGCCGCTGGCAGGAACCTTACTTGAGCGGTTTCTCGTTGCAAAAGCCCCTGACTTCCTCCCTCAAGTATTATTGTCAAACGCCAGCGGTCTTGCCGCGGCTATTGTGGACCAACTGCTCAAGCCGACCCTTTTGCAGGGGCTGATGATGGTGTTAATGGGGGGATTGATGCTTGGGATTGCAGCTCTATGGGACTACCTCCGCCGATTCAGGCAAAATCCGTCTCACTGACAGGCATTGGAAAGATGTTGATCAAAGGTTTCAGCGAAGGAATGCAGTCCGGACCCGTCACAGCGCGCGCGGAAGAAGTAATAAGGGGTCTGGGCAGGAAATGCCACTGCCCGAAGCGCTGAGGCGCCTGGGCTGTCGATGGGCCGCGGCGGGAGTCCCGTATAGAGATAAGTGTTATAGGGCGAATCAAATTTTAGATCCTGCGCGCTCAGGGGGTTGGTCCACCAACTCGCCTGCAGGGTGTTGTATCCCAATGCATACTGGACAGTCGGGTCGCTATCCAATTTCATCCCTGCGTTGAGCCGGTTCAGGAACACGGAAGCAATGATAGGCTGTTCCTGTTCCTCGATCGCCTCGCGTTGAACAATGGATGCCAGGGTCACCCCTTGAAACACCGTCAATCCCTGGCGCGCAAAGCCTTCGCTCAGTTCCACGCTCAGGTGCAGAGAAAAGTTCCGCACCAACGCATCCAGCACTTCCTCTGCGCTGGCGGTGCGCGGAAATATATAAGTACCGGGATAGAGAAATCCCTCAGAGGTGGCTGCGCCTGCGAAAAAATCATAACCGATGGGATGGGAAGATGCCGCGGCGATGAATTCTTCTGGTGTGACATTAAGTCCGGAGGTTGGCATTGAGTCTGCCACCTCTTCCACGCGCCAACCCGGAAGCACCACAAAAGTAACATCCTCAGGGGTGGCATCTTGAAGCTGGCGCGCAAGATCCACAACCGACATCGCAGGGCTCAGCTGGTACTTCCCGGCTTGAATGGTAGTATCCAGGCCCGTGTAAACTACATAATCACGGAATGCGGATGCGCTCTGGATAAAGCCATCATTCTGGAGGCGAAGGGCAATGGTCCCCACAGCCTCGCCTGTTTCGATCGCAAACATGCGCTCGGTTCCTTCCGGATCGAATGGACGAGTCAGCATCCCGTCATGCCAGAGCAAGCGGGCGGAATACTGCTCAATCTGCCAGAGGCCAAGGCTGGCGCTGGGCCGGCCATAGAGGTTGGCAGCCCGGATGGGGACAAAGATCAGGCCAAGAGTCATCGTGCAGAGCAGGATGAGGATGGCTGTGGCAGGAAGGATAGGGCGGCGTGGAGAGCGTCGAGGAGTCATTTTCAAGGTTGATGAGATTGAGCCTCAAGATAGGAGCGCAGGATGAATACCGCAGCGAGATCATCCAGATGACCGGAACGGTCACGGCGGCGGACATTTGCATCAATTCGAGCCTGGCGTGCTTCCTGCGTGGAGAATGATTCATCCCAGAGAAGGATGGGGATTAGGGTTTGCGAGCCCAGCGCTTCCGCAAAGCGAGCCGCACGGCGTCCGGCCAGATTGGGATGGCCATCCTCATCAAAAGATTGGCCGATTACGATCAAGCCTGCTTCCTCTCGCTGCGCGATCTCCGCGACCTGTGCTGCGTCCAGCAGGCGCGAAACATGCAGGAGAACCTGTAGTGGACGAGCCAGCATGCCGGTTGGATCGCTGACGGCAAGACCGATGCGCTTCTCGCCATGATCAACACCCAGAACTTTCATGGTGAACCAACCAGTGAGATCGTTCACTGGAAGACCACCGAGGTGCGGAAAGGTAGAAGTGGCAGCCACGGCCACCAAGACGGTGTTACGGATACCTTTGGCGGGCTCATCCAATCAAAAGCGCGCCCCAACCGGTCTGCCGCGTCTTGAGGCGATCGCCCGCGCACGAAACCAGCAATAAAGACAGGGTCCAGGCTTCGCAGAAGACGGCGTTCCGCTCGCATCTGCCAATGGATCAGGCCGTCTGCGGCCTGCGCCGGCGCTGTCAGAGGCCCCCAGGTAAGCGAACCGGGAACGGCGGAGAATCCCTGCGGCTGTGCGGCACCAAGGGCACTTTCCGCGAGTCGGGCAATGTCAGCGACAGAAACCAATTCCACGCTAAACTCAGCACGCGCAGTCAGGGTTAGTTTAGTACCGGGCTGTCCTGGCGGAGGGTCATAGACTTCTTCCAAGGTTTGAGCGAGAGCCAGAGTATCCGGCAGAAGAAAGTCCTGTTGTGAAAGCCTGCCGCTCAGTTCTTTATCCGCCTGTGCAGTCAGCTCCTTCATCAGGCCGGCACGCAGACGTTCACGATCACTTTGGCCTGGACCAGTGACGGTGCGGCTGCTCCCGCCTGAGGTGGCATTGGGATTCTCCACAGCCGCCAGCAGGCCCAGCGATCCTTCCACAGCCCCAATGGTCCCGGCCTCGACGTTTCCCATCGCACCCGGCTCCACCGCTTCCACCGGAGTCTCCACGTACTGATCCACGCCGGCATTGATATGCGTATCATACAGGGTTTTGAATTGGATGGGCGGGTCGGCAGCGGTCGAAACCAGGGTTCCCGCTGGAATGGCCACCTCGGATTGGCCCAAATTTCGGAAGCGGACCATCCCGCGCGCAGGGCTCTGAGGGAGATTGATCTGCCCGGACACCACCATACTTCGACTGCCCGAGAGGGTCACGGTCTCCTTGCGGACCGGAACGACGCCGCCCAGTAGGGCAGCATCCGATTGCGAGCCTGCCGAAACTGTGAAATCCAGCCTTTGCAATCGAGACTCGGGATAAAGAGTTATGGAAGCGCGGGGGATAAAGAGGGCAACAAGCGCCAAAACCGCCAACACTCCCATACCAAAAGCGACGATCCGGGTCAGTAAATTAGACCGCCAGGAGGCTTCAGCAGGAAGCGCCTCACCGCGCAGCGCTCGCAGATCGCGGCGAGGCGGGCGCACCGCCCGGCGTACACGGGCGGGATGAGATGGCCATGATTCCCTTTGTGCAGAGGCACTCGATTCAAAGACCGGCAGCCCCAGCGCTTCCGCCTGCCTGCGAATTGAATCACCACGAGTGACAATAGCCAATTGCGCCCCCAGGGAATCAGCATGGCGCTGAAGCACCCTCAGATCCAGCGGACGCAAATCCACCGGCTCCCCTTTCGGCCAAATAAGCAGGATGCGCGGGGTCTTTGCCCATGAAAGCCGGTCGCGGACGGAGATCAGATCGTCATGCGACTCAAGGGTGATGATCTGGGTTTTCATTCCACAGGATTATACACGCAGCGCACCGACGGGTCAGCCTAGCGCCAGCAGGACAACAGTCGACCCCTCCTGCCCGGTGATCGTAATTGTAAGAGTCTGGCTGTCTTTGGTATAAACTTCGATGGGCATTCCCTGTCCACCATACAGGCCAGTCCATCCCAAGGCAGGGAGCTGGGCTGCATAATAATCGTGCACTTCGGCGGCTGTGGCGTTAACCCTGAAACTGTAAACGGATTCGATTTCCTCGCCCGCCTCGGCTTGCGGCATGATGGGGACATCCTTCCAGGAAGTCAGGGGCGTGCCTTGCGGATCAAACAGGTTTCCAGGGATGGAGACATCCGGCGTCTGCGCACCAGAGCTGTCCGGCTGCTGTGTGACTGCAAAGGCAGTTGAAATCGGCGCCATCTGGGTGGAGATCTCGATAGCCTTGGTAGCAATAGACTGGGCTGTCCCAGCCACATCTTTAACATCATTAATAGGCTTTAATAGGGTCTGACAGGCGAGCAGGAAGATCAGAACCGGGATCATCAGAATCAATCGTTTTGGATGGGACATGCAGTCTCCTCTGACTTGGCAATTCCAGGAACGGATCACTTCACGATAAGGACCAGCATCTCATCTCCGTGAGGGAAGTATGAAATGGTCAAGGTTACCCCTTCTTTGAGAAAGATCATCAGGGACCCGCTACTCACGTTTGAACCGGCAACCGAATACTCCCAGCCAAGGCCCGGCATTTCACTCCTATAAAAATCAACGATCTGCTGCGCACCGGCCTGAATGGTGAAGGCATAACCAAGGTCATCCCCATCGCCTGCCAACGCGGCCGGCATGATGGGAATCCCCTCCCAGGAGCGAGCCGGAACACCCGTGGGAATGAGCGCAGCGATGTTTGAGGAGGACTCAGTTGCCTGGGATTGAGCGGGAGCCGGAAATTGCGTAGCGGGAGAAGGCAGCGTAGCAGTAGGTACGGCAATCATTGGGATTGCACGCTGTCCACCACAGGCAGCACAAAGCAACGCACAGGCTATCCACACGAGGAAATGAGTGAAGAAAGGCTGGCGAAGTAATCTCCAGGGCGCACCGATCAATGGAGCTTCCCCTCCAGGTACTTACGGAGAGAAGGGAGGACCTGTGCATTATCCATGCCTTCCGGCAGGCTTCCCTGAGCCATATTGGGGCGTCCCCCGCCGCGCCCACCGGCCGAGGTAATAAGATCCCCGGCTTTCATTCCTTGCTTGACGAGGTCTTCGGTCAACACCGCCAGCGCACTGCTGCCAGAAGAGAGCAAGGCCCCTGCGCGGGCGGGATATTTTTCCCGGAAACGGTCGGCCAGCCGGCGCAAGGTCTCCATATCCGCATCCGGCAAGGAGGCGCTGAGCAAACGGATATCCTGCACCATCTCCACATTTCCGAGCAGGGCGTCAAAGCTGGAAAGGGCAATCTGGGTTCTCAGAGCCGCATTCTCCTTGCGCAACGCGGCCAACTCGGCAAGCATTGATTCCACGCGAACTGGCAGTTCATCCGGAGTGGTGGAGGCCAACGCGGCGGCGTTCCTGGCCGACTTGAAGCGGCGCGCGATCAACTCGTACGCCCCCCGGCCAGTGACAGCCTCGATGCGGCGAACCCCTGCTGCGGCAGAGCTTTCACTGACGATGAGGAACACGCCGATATCCGAGGTGCGGTCCAGATGGGTGCCGCCGCACAACTCGTAGGAATATTTATCTTCACCCTCCACCGCCGCCATGGGATGGATAACTGTTTCCTCCAGGCCCAGGAAGGATCGGGGATCCGAAGGCGAAATGGTGATCGTGCGAACCGTTTCACCGTATTTCTCCCCGAAGAGCGCCATGGCGCCTTCCGCGATGGCATCCTCGCGCGCCTTGAGTTTAGGCGTGACGGTCATATCCGCGGCAATGGCATCGTTGACGATCTTTTCCACGCGCTCGATCTGTGCGGGCGTCATGGCCTCGGGATGGTTGAAATCGAAGCGCAAGCGGTCAGGAGCGACCAACGAGCCAGCCTGACGGGCGTGCGTTCCCAGCACCTGGTGAAGGGCAGCATGCATAAGATGGGTAGCGGTATGGTTGCGCATGATGTCATGCCGCCGAGGCAGGTCCACCTCGGCCAGACAGGGATCGCCAGCCTTCGGTTGGCCAGAGACCACCTCGCCGCCGTGAACGATCACTCCGGCAGAGGCACGGCGCATGGAGTTAATCTCGATGATCCATTCGGGGGTACCAGGGAGGGAATGGATCAACCCTTCATCCGATACCTGACCACCGGATTCGATATAAAAGCCGGTTCGAGGCAGAACCACTTCCACCTGATCGCCAAAGGAGGCAGATTCCACCTGCCGCCCATCCACAACCAGGGACAGCACCTCGGTCTCTATGCGCGTACTGGTATAGGGGTCATATTCCACCCCGTGCTCCCCCAGCTTGCCGCGTTTTTGCAGATCACGAAGGATGCCGGCATAGAACTCGGCATCCTCGCCGCCCAGACGTCCCATTGCCTTGCCGCCTCCGGAAGCGATACGATGCTCATCCATGGCTTTCCGGAAGCCGACCTCATCCACATCCAACCCCTGCTCACGGGCAATGTCGCGGCTGATCTCAAAAGGCAGGCCGTAGGTGGCATAGAGGTCAAAGGCACGCCGGCCATCGAGGACATTCTGCTTGTAGTAACGCAGGCTGGAGAGCAGGTTATCGAGCTGGGCCGTACCGGACTCGATGGTGCGCGCGAAGCGGATCTCCTCACGGGTCAGATTATCGAGGATCGCGGTCCGCGACTTGAGCAGCTCAGGGTAGAAATCAGCATAGGTCTCGATCACTGCTTCAGCCACTTTTGCCAGGAACGGCTCGTTCAGGCCGATCTTGGTACCAAAGCGGGCGGCACGACGGACAATCATCCGGCAAATATAGTTGCGGCCGACATTGCCAGGCACGACACCATCGGCGATCAAGAAGGCCGCAGAACGGGCATGGTCAGCAACGACGCGGAAGGGAGTGAAGTCTGCCTGCATTTGCGCTTCACTATAGCCGCTGAGGTGGCGCAGGACCGCCAAACTTTTTGCGAAGAGGTCAGTCTTGTAATTCGAGTCCACGCCTTGAAGGATGGAGACCAGGCGCTCAAAGCCCATGCCGGTGTCCACGTGGCGCGGCTGGAAGAGGTTCGAGCGTATCCGGTCCAAGCCGGTTGTATTGCATGAACACCAGGTTCCACAGCTCGACGAAGCGGCTGCTGTCGAGAACTTTGTCTGTGACAGGCTCGGCAGGATCCGGCAAGAGGTCAAAATGGATCTCAGAGCATGGACCGCATGGACCGGTATCGGCCATTTCCCAGAAGTTATCCTTGCGACCGGAATAGAACAGGTGAGAGGGATCGAAACCGGGCTGTGCCAGCCAGGCCTGGGCGGCTTCATCATCGGACGGGATGCTGCCCTGATCATCCTTGAAGACGGTGGCGTACAGGCGGGATTTGTCCAGACCCCAGACATCCGTAAGGAGCTGCCAGGCCCATTCCACGGCTTCCTTCTTGTAGTAATCCCCAAAAGACCAATTCCCCAGCATCTCGAAGAAGGTGTGATGGGTATCATCCCGACCCACATCATCGAGGTCGTTATGCTTGCCAGCGACGCGCATGCACTTCTGGGAGTCCACCGCCCGGCGGTAGGAGCGCTTATCGGTCCCAAGGAATACGTCCTTGAACTGGACCATGCCAGAGTTGGTGAACAGGAGAGTGGAATCCCCGCCGGGGACAAGTGACGAGGAAGGCACAGCGGTATGCCCGTGCTCCACAAAAAAATCAATATAGGTCTGGCGGATTTCTGCACCGCTGAGATTTTTGGTCATTCCGGCTCCGTTTTAGCGAGATGGCGTGCCAAATTATACCAATACTCCTTATTCAAGGCATCCTTAGCACTGAAAAAGGCTTTTCGAGAGATGGAAGGGAGGCCTCACCAACCTTTCCCAATGAGGGATAACCCGGGGAGGATTTGAATTGCGCGTCAAATTCAAATCCGCCTCAGATCCCTTCCACTCCGTTTCGGGGACTTTGTCCTCCCCGCGATGTAACGGGGAATTTTGTGTAGTTTTTTTACGGTTTTCAAAAAACAATTCGCTCCAACCTTCCTTCAACCAAACTCTAAGCCCGGGTAAAACCCAGGGTACTTCACCCAACCTGTTGAGAAAGGCAAGCTCAGCGGCCATGGATATATCTTGGGCGGGTCATATTTTCAGGGGAAAGGATGTCGTCGAGTTCCGCTTTTGCTGAGATACCCTTTTTCGAGCACAATTTCATAGACCGAGCCCCCGCTCTTCAAGGCTTCTTGAGCCACCAAGGCAGATTTTTCGTAACCGATATAGGGGTTCAGGGCAGTCACCAGACCAATGGAATTCTCCACCATCCTGCGGCAGGTCTCCCGATTGGCTGTGATGCCATCCACGCAGCGATCCGCCAGGGTACGGCAGGCGCGACCGAGCATATCCAGCGAGGTGAACAGGTTATAGGCTATGACAGGTTCCATTACATTTAGTTCCAACTGACCGGCTTCGGCAGCCAGGGTAACGGTAATGTCGTTGCCGATCACTTCAAATGCCACCTGGTTGACCACTTCGGGGATGATCGGGTTGACTTTGCCCGGCATGATGGTCGAACCAGGGGCCATTGCCGGGAGATTGATCTCATTCAAACCAGCACGCGGGCCGGAGGATAGCAGGCGCAGATCATTGCAGATCTTCGAGAGCTTGCTAGCAACCCTTTTCAACACTCCCGAGAGCTGAACATAAGCCCCGGCATCCTGCGTGGCCTCGACCAAGTCGGCCGCACCAACGACCGGGATGCCGGTCAACTGGCGCAAGTTTTCGGTCACCAGGCGGGCATAGTCAGGATGGGAATTCAGACCAGTACCGATGGCGGTAGCACCCATGTTGATCTCCTGGATGAGCGATTGCGCCTCGGTTACCCGCTGGATGTCCTCCCTCACCATGATCGCCCAGGCCCCAAATTCCTGGCCGAGGGTCATTGGGACGGCATCCTGGAGCTGGGTGCGCCCCATTTTAATGACATCGGCAAATTCGTCTGCTTTGCGGGCAAAGGCTTCCCGCAAGTGGTTCATTTCGACCAACAGTCCATCCAATTTCTGGCTAAGGGTCAGCCGCAGCGCAGTAGGATAGACATCATTTGTCGATTGCGACATGTTGACATGGTTCAGCGGGTGCAGAACATCATAACGGCCTTTTTCGTAACCCAGCAATTCCAGCGCACGATTGGCGATGACCTCATTGGCATTCATATTGGTGGAGGTGCCGGCACCTCCTTGAATGACATCCACGACGAACTCATCGAGCAGCGCCCCAGCCAGGATTTCATCGCAGGCGCGGCAAATGGCCTCTGCGATCTTCGAGTCCAGAAGGCCAAGTTCCTGGTTAGTGAGGGCTGCAGCCTTTTTTAATGAACGCCAGGGATTTGATCAGGCGGGGATAATGTGCAATGGGGATGCCAGTAATGGCAAAATTCTCGGTGGCGCGCAGGGTCTGTATGCCGAAATAGCGATCCACAGGAATTTCACGCTCTCCGAGCAGGTCATGTTCCATACGGGTATTGTTCATCTGCATTTTCCTTTCATGGATAAATTGTACGCCCATGACAGGATAGGCGGGGTAGTATGGAATTTTGTGTTGTTTTTTGGGAGTTTTGAAAAAACAATTCCAAGCAAATAGAGCCGCTGCCATAAAAGAGTGGAATAGCCGGGAAAGGACGGAATTCTTTCATGGTGAAATTGTATAGAACATTTATTCGAAAGTCAAGACGGATTAAAGTACTACTTGTATCCCAGAAGGATGATCTGCGATTTCGACTGACGAAGGGAAAGATGGGTAGTTCCCCTTTTAACGCAAACCGCCATCCCGGTCAGTAAAGTGGGATGGCATTGCAGGTTGAAAACCTACCTATAAAACTCTCTCCAAGCACTATTATAGACAAATCCGGAAAAATAGCCATCCGGACAATTGTCTATTTGCGCCAGAGTTCACCAAGTTCACAGGAGAGATCCTGATGTACTAAACAAGAGGTGAGATTGCGGCCCGGGGAGAATGCCCGCCTCGCAATGAAAGAGGTCAAGATTCAGAAGAGGTATCGGCGGTTAGACGCTGGGCCAGATAGATGGGGATGAGGGTGATGAGGAAGACCAGCATGGCAACGACATTGGTGACCGGCCGCTCACGAGGGCGGGCAAGCTGCGAGAAGATCCAGATGGGCAGCGTCTCCTGCTGACCGGCGGTGAAAGTGGTCACAATGATCTCGTCAAAGGAAAGGGCAAAGGCGAGCATCCCACCCGCCAGCAAGGCGGTAGCAAGGTTGGGGAGGATCACATGGCGGAAGGTCTGCCAGGAATCCGCGCCGAGGTCCATGGAGGCCTCGATAAGCGATGGGGAGGAACGGCGCAGACGGGCCAAAACGTTGTTATAAACGGTGACCACGCAAAAGGTGGCATGGCCGAGGACGATGGTCCAGAAACTGAAAGGGATGCCCAGACCTCCAATGGCAGAGCGCAGAGCAATGCCGGTGGCGATGCCGGGCAGCGCGATGGGCAGGACAAGCAGGAAGGAAATGGCATCCCGGCCAAAGAAGCGCGACCGGTAGACTGCCGCAGCCGCCAGAGTACCAAGCACGAGGGCCATCAGGGTGGCGAGAGCAGCAACTTCCAGGGAGAGCTGGAGGGCGCGCCACATATCCCCGCGGGCAAAGGCCTCCCCAAACCAGCGCGTGGTCAGACCCGGCGGAGGAAATGAAAATGTTGTTTCATCCGTAGTAAAGGCATACAGAAAGATGATCCACACCGGCACATGCAAAAACAGGAGGGCAGCCAATGCTCCCAGGCTGATGAAAAGAGGCGCACGCGGTTTGGAATCAGAGCGCATCGAAGGCCCCCAATCGCTTGGCGATCAACAGGTAAACGATCATGATGACAATAGGGCCCATGATAAAGGCTGCAGCAAGGGGGATGTTGCCGGAGGTCCCCTGATGGGAAAGGACGGCCGTTCCTATAAATGGCGAGGAGTTACCAAGCGATAACGGCACGACAAAATCACCCAGCGTCAGGGAGAACGTGAAGATGGAGCCGGCGACAACCCCCGGAAAGACCAGTGGAAGCGTCACGGTGCGGAAAGTCTGCCAGGGCCGAGCGCCCAAGTCGCTGGAGGCTTCCTCCAGGGAATTTGGAACCCGCTCGAGGGCGGTCTGGATGGGTAGAATCATGTAGGGGAGCCAGACATAGGAAAAGGCAAGGAACATGCCCAACGAGGAGAGTCCCAGAGATGGCCCACCGATGCCGGGCAACGAAAGCAACCAGTCAAGAACAGGCTGCAATCCAATGCGGCCAATGAACCAGGTGAGGATGCCTTCGCGGGCCAGGATGAGCCGCCAGGCATAAACACGCACAAGGTAGGAGGACCATAAGGGAACCAAAACAGCCAAATATAAAAATGATTTCAAACGCGGATTGGCGTAACGGGCCATATAAAAGCTGAGCGGGAAAGCCAGGATCACATCCCCAACTGTCACAGCCGCGGCCATGAGGGTCGTGCGCTGGAAGATCTCGAGATTGGCCTTCGTAAAAAGCTGGGCATAGGTGGCGAGGCTGAACTGACGAACAATCTGACCGGTAAAGCCATCCAGATAGTAAAAGGAATTAAGCAGCAGGCTGACCAGCGAGCCGAGATAGACCACCAAAAAGTAGAGCAGCGGGGGGCCAAGCAGGAGCCACAACACCAGAGTGGGACGTTGGTAAAGATAATTGGAGATGGCGCGCATTAGCTAAGCCTCCTCCAGGCGGCGGATGTGATCACGATCCCAGGAGAGGCATACCTGCAGCCCCTTGCTCTTGAGCACATCCATGGAGGTGGTCTTCAGGTTCTGCTCCACAACCACCAGGTCGGCGCCGCCTTCCACCTCGACGAGATAACGGGTGAAGAGTCCCAAATAGATTACATCGCGAACCTTCCCCAAAACGGTGTAGGTGCCCGGTTCCGGCGAGGAGTCCACAGGCGCCAGGCGTATCTTTTCGGGGCGGATGGAAAAGCGCTGCGGAGAACCCGTGATCTTTTCCGCCAAGCCGCCGCTCAGGAGATTGGAGATACCGACAAAACCGGCCACGAAGGGGGTAACCGGATGCTCATACATTTCCGCCGGGGTCCCAATTTGCTCGATGCGCCCTTCGTTGAAGACCGCGATGCGGTCACTCATGGTCAGAGCCTCCTCCTGGTCATGAGTTACAAAGATGAAAGTGATGCCCACCGAGCGCTGGATGGACTTTAATTCGATCTGCATTTGCTGACGGAGCTTCAAGTCCAACGCACCAAGGGGCTCGTCCAGCAGAAGGACCCTGGGATGGTTGATCAATGCGCGGGCAAGGGCCACACGCTGCCGCTGCCCTCCTGAAAGCTGGGAGGGCTTGCGCCAGAACAGGCCTGGGAGACGGACGAGGTCGAGCATCTCATCCACGCGTTTCTGACGCTCCTCACGGGGAACCTTTTTCAGCATGAGGCCATAGGCAATATTGTCGCCGACGGTCATATGCGGGAAAAGGGCGTAGTCCTGGAAAACAGTATTGACCGGACGCTCATACGGAGGCAGCCCGGAGACGTCCTGACCATAGAGGAGAATTCGACCGGAATCAGGCCGCTCAAAGCCAGCAATCAAGCGCAGACAGGTTGTCTTCCCGGAACCGGAAGGTCCAAGCATGGAGAAGAATTCCCCGTCGCCGATATCCATGCTCACATTATCGACTGCTCGAACTTCACCAAAGTGGCGGGAAACCCCCTCAAAACGGATGGCGGAAGTGTCTGTCATGAATTCTCGTTTCGATGCAGGAGGACTTTGAAGGATCTAATAACAATTCCCTTAACCCAGCCCCTCTCCCGGCGCAAGGGGAGCTGGAGGAGATCGCTTCGCCGCTTCCAGTGGAGAAAACCCCACTGGAAGCGGCTGGCAAGGACATGGAATTACTGGCTGCCTTTTATGGCATTGTAAGCATCCACCCACTGGGAGTAGGGGACGCAAGCTGCACCGCCGCAATCCGCGGAACCTGAGGGGGTCTTCCAGAAGTAAATCTTGTCGAAATCATTGAACCCATTGGTGGCACAACCAGTGTCCGTAAGCAGCTCATTGCCGGTGCAGGCTGCGGGGACAGCAGGGACAGATCCAAACCAGGCTGCCACATCACCCTGGACTTTGGGATCCAGCGAATGTTCCATCCACATGTACGCACAATTCGGATGAGGAGCCTTGGAATGCAGCATGGTCGTATCCGCCCAGCCGGTAGCGCCTTCACTGGGAATGGTGGAGGCGATGGGCTTGCTGTCCAGTTGCAGCAGGTTGACCTGATAAGGCCAAGAGGAGGAAGCCGCAGTACCCTCGTTGGTGAAGTCGTCCATTTGAACAGCAACATCGTGCCAATAGCGATTGACAAGCTGGCGCTGCGCCGTGAGCAGAGCTACCGCGGCATCGAATTGTTTCTGATTCAACTGGTAGGGATCGGTGATGCCGAGGTCGGGCTGGTGGGCCTTAAGATAAAGGGCGGCATCGGCGATGTAAATGGCACCGTCATAGGCCTGGACCCGGCCTTTATTACTCTTACCATCCGGGAGGGTCTGTTCCTCGAAGACAACTCCCCAAGTGGTGGGAGCTTGCGGAAAAACCGTGGTGCTGTACATGAGCACATTGGGTCCCCATTGGTAGGGAGTCCCATAGTGCGCACCGTCCACTGTGTGCCAGGGGGCATTTTGCAGGCGCTGATCCACATTCTTGTAAGATGGGATGAGGTCCAGGTTGATGGGCTGGACAGTACCCCCAGCGATCAGGCGGTTGGAGGCATCGCCGGAGGCAGTCACCAAGTCATAGCCACCTTGATTCATCAGGGAAACCATCTCGTCCGAGGTGGCGGCCACTTTCACGGTGACCTTACAGCCGGTCTGCTGCTCGAACGAGGTGACCCAGTCATAGGCGGGATCAGACTCACCGCGCTCGATATAACCCGCCCAGGCAACGATGGCAACCTCGCCTTCACCCTTGCCCAGGGACTTCATCGGTTGGGCAGCCCCGCCGCCCGGAGCGCCTCCGCAGCCGCTCAGGACCAGGCTGGCTAACACAACCACGGTCAGAAATGCAAACAGGTGGGATTTCATTTTTTCTCTCTCCTCAGTTTGGTCAAACAACATTAATGCACAGCGGATCAATAATGAATCACTTAAATAAAAATACTACCTCCCTTCATGAGTTCGCCTTCGCCATTTGGGTTCGGGTGGATACGGTTCATGATAAAAGAGGCGGCCAACAGGTCGAGCTCATTGGGTATTACGCTTGGACTAAAGGATTATAGCGGAATCGGCAAATGAGTTAACAAGATCGTTCCGAAACGGAAGGGTACAACTGCTGTATCCAGGGAAGTGGTAATCACATGAACAATTTCCAGTGAAAAGGTAAGCGGGGCAAGAGCAAAAATAGCTTATGACATGCTCTATTACGGAGGCGTTATAATCGCTGGATAATTCACCAAGGGAATTTCGGAGGAACGCATGGGAGAGACGATGCTTTTTCCACTGACCGAGGAGCATAAAATGATCCAGGCTGCGGCGCGCGACTTCGCCAAGAGCGAGATCGAGCCGGTGGCCGCGGAGTTCGACGAGAGCGGGCAATTCCCCCTGGAGACCATCCGCAAGATGGGGAAAATGGGTTTTATGGGGATCGAAGTACCGGAGCAGTATGGAGGGGCGGCAATGGATACACTCTCTTACGTCCTGGCTCTGGAGGAGATCAGCAAGGCGGACGCATCCCACGGGGTGATCATGTCCGTCAACAATTCCCTGTACTGCCACGGAATTCTGAAGTTCGGAACTGAGGAACAAAAACAAAAATTTCTGAAGCCGGTCGCTTCGGGGGAATCCGTTGGCGCTTATTCGCTGACCGAGCCTATGTCGGGTTCGGATGCAGGCAATATGCGTTCCCGCGCCCGGCGGGATGGTGACAGCTATGTGCTGAACGGGCGGAAATCCTGGGTTACCAGCGGGCCGGTGGCGGATTATTTCGTAGTCTTTATGGTGACCGACCCCGAGAAGAAACAAAAGGGCATTTCAGCCTTTCTTGTGGAGAGCCAAAACGCCCGGATTCAGCCGCGGGAAAAAGAGGTCAAGCTGGGAATCCGCGCATCGGCCACAAGCGAATTGATCTTCGAGGATTGCCGCGTCCCTGTCGAAAACCGGCTGGGCGAGGAAGGCGAAGGATTCAAGATCGCCATGACAGTCCTGGACGTGGGGCGAATCGGCATCGCCTCACAGGCGCTGGGAATCGCCGAAGCAGCTTATGAAGCCTCGCGAAGTTATGCGGCGGAGAGGCAGGCCTTCGGCAAGAGCTATCGGAGAATTCCAGGGAACAGGCTTCAAGATCGCCGATATGAAGACCCGCATTGAGGCAGCACGCCTGCTCATCTACAATGCAGCCATGGCCAAGGAACGCTCCAAGCAGACAGGCGAGAAATTTACCCTGCAGGCTTCGATGGCCAAGCTGTTCGCCTCCGAGACGGCCATGTTCTGCGCGCACGCTGCGGTCCAGATCCATGGCGGCATCGGATACAGCCGTGAACTGCCCATAGAACGTTATTTCCGGGATGCAAAGATCACCGAAATCTACGAAGGAACGAGCGAGATCCAGCGAATGGTCATCTCGCGCAATGAGCTGGGATTGAAGTGAACATGAAGGTTGTGCTCTTCCGCGCCCACGGCGGACCTGAAGTCCTGGAATATACCGATTTTCCCACGCCCGAACCAGGCCCCGGAGAGGTATTGGTGCGCCTGCACGCGGCGGCTTTGAACCGGGTGGATGTGATGGTGCGGAGGGGCTGGCCGGGGCTAAACCTGGAACTGCCGCATATCAACGGCGCGGATGGGGCGGGAGAAGCAGCGGCGCTGGGGGAAGGAGTTAGCAATCTACAGATCGGCGACCCTGTGGTCATCAATGCCAACTTGGGCTGTGGGGAGTGCGATTTCTGCCGGCAGGGCCGGGACAACTTATGCCGCAAGTGGCATCTCCTGGGAGAGACGGTGCGAGGCACGTACGCGGAGTACATCACACTACCGGCGCGCCAGCTTCATCGCCTGCCAGCGGGGTTTGACCTTCATCTTGCGGCAGCCGCGGCACTCGTGTATCAAACCGCCTGGCATTCATTAATGAACCGGGGGCGGTTACAGCCTGGCGAGACCGTGCTGGTAGTAGGCGCAGGGGGCGGGGTCAATACCGCAAGCATCCAGATCGCAAATCTCAAAGGGGCGCGTGTACTCGTGGTTGGTTCCAACGCAGAGAAGCTTGAAAAGGCGCGGGCACTGGGAGCGGATGTGCTCATTGACCGGTCGCAGGAGCCGGACTGGTCCCGGGCGGCATTCCTGGCAACCGAAAAGCGAGGCGTGGATATCGTGGTGGATAACGTTGGCACAACCTTCCCGCTCTCCATGCGCTGCCTCAGCAAAGATGGCCGGCTGCTGACGGTGGGAAACAGCGGCGGCCCAAAGTTCGAAATCGACAACCGGTTCATGTTCGCCAAACATCTCAGCCTGCTGGGTTCCACAATGAGCAGCATGGCCGAGTTTCATGAAGTGATGGATCTGGTGACAGGAGGAAAGCTGCATCCCATTATCGATCGGACCTACCCGCTGAAGGATGCCGCGGCCGCGCAGACAAGGCTGGAGGAGGGAAAACAGTTTGGCAAGATCACGCTGGCGATCTGATCAACGAGACCCTGCCGGATGAGGTTATGAAGAAATACTGGTTCGAGATCCTGCTCATCACGGCAGTGATGGCAGTACATGTTTATGCCGCGACCTCGGATGCATGGAATTTTCCATCCAGCTGGTTCACACGGGATGATGCTTATTATTATTTCAAGGTGGCACAGAACATCACCGAAGGGCATGGCGTCACGTTTGACGGGATCAATCCCACCAACGGTTATCACCCGCTATGGATGTTGGTGAACATCCCGATCTTTGCCCTGGCGCGCTTCGACCTTATCCTTCCCCTGCGAATTCTTCTGCTGATCCAAGGTGGGTTCAGCGCGGCTGTCGCTGTGCTCATTTACCGGGTTGCGCGGGAGGCCATTTCGCCACCGGTGGCCATCGCCGCGGCAAGCTGGTGGGCATTTGACCTCTATCTCCACAATGTCATGTATGAGTATGGGCTGGAGACCGGGCTGGCATCCCTGGCAGTCGCATTACTGATCTACCAGCTATTTCAATTCGAAAAGAGATGGCGAAACACGGCCCCCACAGCCCGCCAAATTGCAGGGTTGGGCTTGTGTGCCCTTTTTGCTTTATTCAGCCGTCTAGACCTCGTTTTTCTCGCAATCCTAGCCGGTGTATGGATCATCCTGCGCGGAACACCCATGCGGAATTTCCTACTGCTCGATATCCTGCTGGCCGCATCTTCTGTCTTTGCCGGATTTATCCTGAGGCTCGGCGTCCAAGAATATTATACCTATACGAAAACTGTCATTTTTATGATCGCAGTGTCCGTTTTCAGCAAGATCATCTTATATTATATGTCAGGGTTATATCAGCCAGTCCTCAACAATCTCTTCCGACGCACGGCGCTGTACGTTATTAGCGCAGTCAGCCTCAGCACGATCCTGACATCTGCGATAATGCTGGCGGCCTCCTCCCTGCGAGGAGGTTTTCCCCGACTGGTACTGGTCTATGATTGGATCTTAAATCTGGCGGGGATGCTCGCCATACGAGGTCTCTGGCGGCTCTTTTCCCAGGAAAAGAAACATGAATATCCTTCACCCCTGGAGGCCCTCAAAACCCGCTGGCAGACCTGGCTGAAGGAGGGGGCCGTTTATTACTGCACACTCGCAATCCCACTTGGACTCTATATGCTCTTCAATAAACTGGTCATCGGCACAGCGATGCCGGTCAGCGGGCAGATCAAACGCTGGTGGGGCGAGCCGGGATCACGCGCCTATGGCGGGGCTGCACGCACCCCGCTGGCCTTCTGGGGCACGGATCTAGGCGCGGATTTCAATGCCTGGAACCCGCTCACCGGCTGGTTGGAAAGGCTTAGCCGCATTATTGCCGCATGGCGAGGGTTTTACCGGAACGATGAGACGTATGCTGTGTTATTGCTCGTTGTGTGTGCGGCCTGGCTATTCATACTCCTCCTCCAGCGCAGGAAGGCAGTCCGCGCGGCAAGCCTGATGGCATTACCGCTGCTGTTCACGGCATCGTTCTTCCAGATCCTTTCTTATAACGCAAGCGGCTATTCAGCCATGAAAGAATGGTACTGGATCACAGAACCGTTATTCCTCGTGTTCGCGCTGGGGCTGGCCGTGTGGCAAATTACCAGGCCATTAATTCAACTGCCTGCCGGAAAAGCCGCCGTCTGGCTGGCAGCTGCGGCTTTCAGCCTATTGATGGCGTGGAACTTTGGCACAGTCATTATGGAACGCATGCCGCACGGCGCACACAATCCCGGCGGACCTTATATGGACAGCGCGACCTTTCTTGAAATGCACACCCTTCCGGGTTCCCTCATCGGCATGACGGGCGGAGGAAACGTCGGGTATTACATCAAGGACCGGACGATCGTCAACCTGGACGGATTAATCAACAGCCCGCGGTATTTTGAGGCCCTCAAGGAAGGCCAGGCGAGCGGCTATCTGGAGGCAATGGGGCTGGACTACATCTTCGCCAACCCGACCATCCTGGATGGAACGCCTTACAAAGGTCAATTTATGACCGGGGCTGCTCTAGACCGATTTGGCGGCAAGGTATTAATGGAATTTGGCCAGTGAACCAGAGAACACCCGTCCGTGTAACCGTGCTGATAGGGTTGGTGTTATGGATATCAGCATGGAACGGATTGAGACTGTGGACGGCGATCATATGGCGTGACCGGCTGGCCGAATTCGCTCCCCGACCTGGACCGTTCTACATTGGAGCCAGCGGCGCAGTATGGATCGCAGCAGGGATCTTTAGCCTATGGTGCATGTGGAGCGGTAAACCCTGGACCCGCCGGCTGCTGGCGGGCCTAACCATTGGCTATTCAGCCTGGTTTTGGGCAGACCGGCTCCTGCTACAGCAGTCCCAATCCAACTGGCCTTTCCTGCTGATCCTGAACATTCTCGCGGTTATACTGGTTTTCTTTACCCTGCGATCCCGCTTTTTCCCAGAGAGAGGCTCATGAGCAATCACACTGCGATTGATAAATTGAATGAACAAAAGGCACGCACCCGCCTAGGTGGAGGCGCGGAACGCATTGAGACCCAGCATAAAAAGGGGCGGCTGACCGCTCGCGAGCGTCTGGACCTGCTGCTGGACAAGGGCTCCTTCCGGGAGGTGGACAGCTTCGTAGTCCACCGAACAGGCGATTTCGGTCTGGACGGTCAGAAATATCCGGGGGATTCGGTTGTGACCGGATGGGGACTGATCGAAGGCCGGCTGGTATATGTCTTCTCGCAGGATTTCACCGTATTAGGCGGCAGCCTGGGCGAGGTGCATGCGGAAAAGATCTGCAAGATCATGGACATGGCGATGAAGAACGGCGCACCAGTGATGGGACTGAACGATTCCGGCGGGGCGCGCATCCAGGAAGGGGTGGTCGCGCTGGCGGGTTACGCTGATATCTTCCTGCGCAACACCCTGGCCTCGGGCGTCATCCCGCAGATCTCCGCCATCATGGGACCCTGCGCGGGCGGGGCTGTCTACTCTCCTGCACTGACCGATTTCATTTTCATGGTCCGGAACTCCTCCTATATGTTCGTCACGGGGCCGGATGTGGTCAAGGCCGTCACGCACGAGGAGGTCTCCTTCGAGGAACTGGGCGGAGCGAGCGTCCATTCGGAACACTCCGGTGTTTGCCACGTGGCCGCCGACAGCGAAGCCGATACGCTGTACCTGATCCGCAAAATGCTGGGTTACCTGCCGCAGAACAATATGGAGGATCCGCCTTTCGTGCCGGGGGATGATCCGCTGCGGATGGATGAGGCCCTAAACAGCCTGATCCCGGATGAGTCCGGAAAACCATACGATATCAAGGAAGTCATCCGGATGATCGTGGATAACGGCCAATTCTTCGAGATCCATGAGAACTATGCCCAGAATATCGTGGTCGGATTTGCACGGCTGGGCGGGCACTCGGTGGGCATCGTTGCCAACCAGCCGGCTGTCCTGGCCGGGGTGCTGGATATCGACGCGAGCGAAAAAGGCGCGCGCTTCGTCCGCTTCTGCGATTCCTTCAACATTCCCATCATCACCTTTGAAGATGTACCGGGCTTCCTGCCGGGCACAAACCAGGAACATCACGGAATTATCCGCTCGGGGGCCAAGCTGCTGTATGCTTATTGCGAGGCCACCGTGCCCAAGCTGACCGTCATCACGCGCAAGGCCTATGGCGGCGCGTACTGCGTGATGTCCTCCAAACACATCCGCAGCGACGTGAATCTGGCCTGGCCCACAGCCGAGATCGCCGTTATGGGACCAGACGGCGCAGTCAACATCATCTTCCGCAAGGAGATCGAAAAGGCGGAAGATCCGGTAAAGCGAAAGGCCGAACTGGTGGCCGATTATCGGGAGAAGTTTGCCAGCCCCTACGTAGCTGCGGAACGCGGTTACGTGGATGATGTGATCGAGCCGAAAGAGACGCGCCCGCGCCTGATCAATGCACTCGAAATGTTGAGCAACAAGCGCGATACCAGCCCGGCAAAGAAACACGGAAACATCCCGCTCTAGGCGTTTTCCCGCTTATTCATCCTATCTCGAATGGAAAAAGCAGATGTTTAAAAAAGTACTTGTCGCAAACCGGGGTGAGATCGCCGTGCGCATCATCCGCGCCTGCCGGGAGCTGGGAATGGAAACGGTTGCCGTTTATTCCGAGGCAGACCGGCACGCGCTGCACGTTCGCTATGCAGATGAAGCTTACCTGCTGGGGCCTGCTCCTTCGCGCGAATCGTACCTGCGCGGAGACAAGATCCTGGATATCGCCATCCGCTCGGGAGCGGATGCGATCCATCCGGGTTACGGTTTTCTGGCAGAACGGGAAGATTTCGCGGCTGCCTGCCAGGATAAAAATATCGCATTCATCGGGCCCAAACCATCCTCCATTGCGGCCATGGGCGACAAAGCCGAAGCCCGTGCCACAGTCATCAAAGCCGGCGTGCCTATAGTGCCGGGAACCGAGGATGTGGGCAATTTAACGGACGACGACCTGCTGGACATCGCACCACGGATCGGGTTCCCGCTGCTGATCAAAGCCACTGCAGGCGGCGGCGGCAAAGGCATGCGCGAGGTGAAGAACCTGGAAGAAATGCCCATGCTCCTGAATTCCGCCCGGCGGGAAGCCGAATCCGCCTTCGGGGACGGGAATGTGTACCTTGAAAAGCTGGTCGAAGGCGCGCGGCATATCGAATTCCAGATCATGGCGGATTCGCATGGCAACGTCATCCATCTGGGTGAGCGCGAATGCTCCCTGCAGCGGCGACATCAAAAGTTGATCGAGGAATCACTCTCCCCCTTCATGGATGACGACCTGCGGGAGCACATGGGCGCTGTTGCAGTCAAAGCCGCCCAGGCAGTGGATTATCATGAATGCCGGGACGATCGAGTTCCTGGTGGACAAGGATCGCAATTTCTTACTTCCTCGAAATGAACACCCGCCTGCAAGTGGAACATCCCATCACGGAGATGGTCACCGGCATCGACATTGTGGCGGAACAGATCCGCATCGCACGCGGACGGCAGCTGAGCTATACACAGGACCAGGTCCAATTCAACGGGCATGCCATCGAATGCCGCATCAATGCCGAGGACCCTTTCAACAACTTCCTGCCATCCACGGGCCGGATCACGCACAGCCTGATCCCCACGGGGCCGGGCGTCCGGGTGGATACGGGCGTGTATCCGGGCTTTGAGATCACCCCTTATTATGATCCGATGATCGCCAAATTGATCGTGTGGGGTGAGACGCGCGCCCAGGCCATTCTGCGCATGCGCCGCGCTCTGGAGGAATATCGCATCGTCGGCGTACGCACCAACATGCCATTCCACCAGACCATGATGGATTCCCACCGCTTCATGGCCGGGCAGTACGATACCCGGTTTGTCGAGGAACGCTTCTCGATGGAGGAAGCAGGCGGCGGCTTCTCGGATGAGCATATGGAGATCGCGGCCATCCTGGCCACACTGGTGGCACATAAAGAGACCGAGCGTTCCGCGCAAGTTGTCCGGCGCGGGGAGCGTGACACCAGCAACTGGAAATGGGTTGGGCGCTGGGAGCGGATGCACCGCTAATGGAAAAAAGACCGGAGTCCAAGGGCCAAACCTTATGAAGTACATTGCATCCATCGAAGGCAGGGAATATACCATCGAGATCGTTGATGATAAACATATCCGCGTGGGCGAACGATTAATGGAGGTGGACTTTGATGCGGTGAGCGGCCAACCCGTCTATTCTCTGATCATAGACGGCAAATCCTACGAATCCTTCATTTATCCCGGTGATGACGGGGACTGGCAGGTGATGCTGCAAGGGCGTCAATTCCCAGTGACCGTGGAGGACGAGCGCGAGAAACGGCTTCGCGTAGCAGGCGGAGGCCAGGTGGCGGAAGGGGCTGAATACCAGATGAAGGCTCCCATGCCCGGCCTTGTGGTCAGCGTCCTCGTGGAGGAAGGGCAGAAAGTCGAAAAAGGGCAGCTCATTATCGTCCTTGAATCAATGAAGATGCAGAACGAACTGAAATCACCGCGTAGTGGGACGATCGGCCGCATCCGGGTTAAGGCCGGGGAAACAGTGGATCAAAAGCAGACGATGCTGAGCGTGCTTTAAAATGACAAACCAGGAAATCGAAGCAAAGTTTTTTGTGAAAAATCTGGATGCGGTTGGAAAAGCGTCTCCTCAAAATGGGGGCGATTATTGATCCAGCCGCGGGTACTGGAAATCAACCAGCGCTATGACCGTCCTGACGGATCCATGAAGTTCGAGCGGACAGGTTCTAAGGCTGAGACAGGACCAAAGGGCATACCTGACTTACAAAGGCCGCGGAAAATCCGTCGAGGGGATCGTAAGCCGCGAGGAGCTGGAGGTCACGAGTAAGCGATCTGGAGACAACCGCAAAAATTCTGGAGGCGCTTGGATATATGCCGAGCGCGTTTTATGAAAAATACCGGCGGGTGTATGACCTTGAAAACTGTCACATCATGCTGGATGAGCTGCCGTACGGAGATTTCATCGAGATCGAAGGAACCAGCCTTGAAGCCGTGAAGAAAATGGCAGCGTTATTGCGGCTCGATATGCTGCGGGCAGTGGAACGAAGCTATCTGGGAGTGTACAAAGACTACTGTAAGGCAAGAAATCTACCGGCGGGAAAGCTGACCTTTGAAGTATTTCAAGGGATACGGCCTGCTCCAGAAGAACTGGGCGTGCAGCCCGCGGATGAGGGGCCGCCTCCCGGGTTCATAAAGTTGCCATTGATTGGTCATATCCTGATTATTTTTTTCGGGTAGGATTAAGTCCTCAA
Organism: uncultured Chloroflexia bacterium; assembly: GCA_963809585.1. GTDB lineage: Bacteria > Chloroflexota > Anaerolineae > Anaerolineales > Villigracilaceae > JACPVF01. Next base: position 705,856 of record CAWEKL010000009.1, read on the forward strand.
GGCGAGCGGCTATCCGTGGTGGAGGAACATGGCCACAAGAAGCAATTTCACCGAAGACTATAACCGGCTCAGAAAACACCTGCCCGATGCCGGATCTTTTTGGGGAATCCTGCGGATCCTGATACTGCCCATCCTGTTATTCCTGTTCGTGTCGCAATTCTTCCTGACCCTGGATATTGCCGGAGGAATTTGGATATTGGATGCAGAAGTGCTGGTGCTCACACTTGCATTCCTGAGCCTTTATCTATTCTTCCGCTTGAAAGAACCCCTAAAAGAAAAATACGGGGAGGGCGCTTATGCGTTGGCCTTCAAACGGTTCATCGTGCCCGGCCTAACACTGATCGTTATAGTTTTGGTGCGGATCCGGTTCATTGGGGGTCCCATGATCCCAGGATGGATCGTGAACCCGGCGGGCATCCTGCTTGGCTGGCTGTTCATTGTTGTTGGGATCGTGTTGTGGGTTCGGGCGGTGCAGGCATTGGGAATCGACAGCCTGACAATGACCTATGTGTACTTCCCGAGTGAGGGGAAACGGACGGAAAGTGCCATCTATCAGGTGGTTAGGCATCCAATCTATGGAGCCGCAGTGCGAATCGCGTTGGGACTGGCGCTGATCAATGGAAGCTGGTTCGCGCTTACGCTGGCGATCCTCTTCGGTTTATACCTGTGGGGATGGGTACGACTGGTGGAGGAGAAGGAATTGATCGCCAGGTTCGGCCATTCCTACGAAGAATATCGTAAACGCACCCCGGCGTTCTGGCCGCGGGATATCGGGGGATTTCTGAGGTTCCTGCTCAAAGGGAGTTAATGCCATGAAAACCATCTTAATCCTGGGCGGATACGGCGCGACCGGCAGGTTGTTGACCAAATACTTGCTGGCTGAGACAGAGACACAAATCATCATAGCCGGGCGGCATTTGGAGAAAGCCCAGACATTCGCAGACACTCTTGGCAATCCACGGCTGTCCGTGAGACACGCGGATGCTGCCCAAGCACAATCGCTCAGGGAAGCACTGCGCGGCGTGGATCTGTGTCTCCTTGCCGCGCCGACAACGCACCAGGCAGAGGCTGTTATCCGGGCCTGCCTAGACGGCGGCGCGGATTATCTGGATGTGCAGTTTTCCAGCGCCAAACTGGAAGCGTTGTACCGCGCGGAGGAGGAAATCCGCAAAGCCGGACTGTGCTTTGTCACCGAGGCAGGTTACCATCCCGGCCTTCCATCAGCCATGGTACGCTACGCCGCAAGCCAGATGGACAACATCCACCATGCGGTCACAGCAGGTTATCTGAATATCGGCCCAGGCCTTGCTTATACAGAAGCCCTGGATGAACTGATGGAAGGCTTTATTGATTACAATGCGCAGATCTACAAGGATGGCAAGTGGACGCCGCCAGGGAAGTGGGAAATGATCAAATTTGATTTCGGAGGAGAGATCGGCGCCCGCACCTGTTACTCGATGTTCTTCGAGGAAATGCGCTGCCTGCCCCAAATGTATCCTTCATTAAAGGATACAGGTTTCTATATATCCGGCTCGAACTGGATCGCGGACTGGCTGATCACCCCCATCATTATGGTGGGACTGAAGATCGCCCCGCGGCGCGGTCTAAGGCCATTGGGAAAACTCATGTGGTGGGCCATGCAGCGCTCCAAGCCGCCTTTTCAGGTGCAGATCGCTGTGGAGGCACAGGGCTTCAAGGGAGGAAAACCAATCTCCGTTCATGCCGCTGTCGGCCATCCGGATGGTTACGAGCTAACGGCCATCCCTGTCGTGGCGTTCCTCAAGCAATACCTGGAGGGCCAGGCACGGCTCCCCGGCCTGCACATGATGGGGCAGATCGCAGAACCTGAAAGGCTGTTCCGGGATATGCAAAGCATGGGCGCCACTGTCACCCACAGTATTACTTGATAATTCCCGGTTTTTATTTTGGGGGAAAATGAATTCAAAGTTGAGATGCTCAAGCGCGGGAAGAAGTCTTCGCGCGAGTACTCCAGTGCATGATCAGTTTTCCAATTGAACCTGTTCCACTTTACCTGGTTCTCCGAAGAGCAGCGGCAGGAGGGCGGACATCGCACCGGGCTTTCCTGAGGTCCGGAACCGGATCTTACCAAGGCCTCCCCCGTGTCGTATTGAGCCAGAGGCTTCCAGCAAACGCTTCGCCTGACGAGCCACCGCCGGGGCCGGATCGATCACCCGGACATTCGCGCCAACGATCTCTTGAATCAACGGGATGACAAAGGGATAATGAGTGCAGCCGAGCACAACGGTATCGATCCCTTTTTCGAGCATGGGTAGGAGAGCTTTCTCAAGGATCTCACGCGTATGCGGTCCGTTCAAGTCGCCGGCCTCGATCTGAGCCACAAGGCCCGGGCAAGTATCCTGATAAACCTTCACTCCGCTGGCGAAGCGCTCGACGACCGAGGCATATAACACTCCCTGGAAGGTGGCCGGGGTGGCCAGCACGCCGACCACGCCGCTGTGGGTCAATTCTGCGGCAGGCTTGACGGCTGGTTCCATGCCCACAAAGGGGGTGGCGGGAAATTTTTTCCGTAAATATTGCAAGGCCGCTGCGGAAGCCGTATTACAGGCAACCACGATGAGCCCGGCATCGAGGGCCAACAAATAGCGGGTGATCTCTTCGGAGAAGTCCTGGATCTGCTGCATGGGACGGGAACCATAAGGGACATGACTTTGATCTCCAAAGTAAATCATGTCTTCCTCCGGCATGCCAGCGCGCAAGGCACGCAAAACCGAAAGACCCCCAATACCGGAGTCGAATACACCAATCGGCTGGTTCTGGAGTGAATGAGACATGACGGGAATCATAAGAGCAATCGGCGAATACAGGAAGGGCTGCATCAGGCCATACGGCCGGAGGCTTCGACGAAGGATCTGAACAGGCGCTGCATGGCGGGCTGGTCAGTCAGCCATTCCGGATGCCACTGCACGGCCAAGGCGTAGGGATGGTCCGGCAATTCCACCACCTCCACAAGCCCATCCGGTGAGCGACCGGCAGCTTTCAGAGATGGGGCAATTTCCTTGATCCCCTGATGGTGAAGGCTGTTGACATGCAGGAGAGTCTCGCCAAAGATCGAAGCTGCGAATGCCGATTCGTCCACCTGCACAGGATGAACGATCTCGCGCCGCAAGCTGCCAGGATAATCATGGTCGAGAGCGTGGGGAAGCTGGGCAGGGATGTGAGTATAGAGAGAGCCGCCCAACGCGACGTTCATGACCTGAGCCCCGCGACAAATGCCCAGCAACGGTTTGCCCTGCGCGGCAGCGGATCGGAGCATGGATAATTCCGCCAAATCTCGCAGCGGGTCCACGCCATCAATTCTTGCATGCGGCTCGCCGTCAAAATGATCGAGGGCAATATCCCCACCACCGGAAAAAAGAATCCCGTCCATCCGGGAATAAATGTCCTGGATTTGTTCCTCAGGCAGATTGCAGGGGATGGGAATCGGAAGACCACCAGCACCCAAAATGGCCAGGATGTAGGAATGCTGCAAGACCGTAGTGGGATGCCCATCCGCATCCCGGCCATTACGGGTGGTGATACCGATCAACGGTCTGGTCATAACGGCTCCTTAAAGAGAAAGAGCGCAGAAACCTGCGCCCTTTTCGAAACAACCCGATCAGTCGAATTTCTGCTTGAGGCGAGCAGACTTGCCGGTGCGACCGCGCATGAAATAGAGCTGGGCGCGGCGGACCTGGCTGTGACGTTCCACCACGATCTTGTCCAAGCGCGGCGAACGCAGCAGGAAGGTGCGCTCGACGCCAATGCCATTGCTGGCCATGCGGCGGACAGTCACGGAGGACTCATTTCCACCCTTGCGCAGGCGGATGACGGTGCCCTTGAACTCCTGGATACGCTCGCGATCGCCTTCCTTAATGCGGACGTGCACGCTGACGGTATCGCCGGGGCGCAGTTCTGGGATGTTTTCATTCGGTTTGGCCTCGACGGCCTTCAGCAAATCTGCCATTTTCGTTCTTCCTTACATAGGTTGGATTTCCAGACGCGACTGCGCATTATAGCATGCAATCTGCGGGTGAACAAGTGGAATCCGCCAAAGCCATCGAGAGAAGCTTCAAGCCTGAGGGCACTTACCACCCACTCAACACTCTAAGAATAGGATCGAATGGCTATGACGGCGTTATGCCCGCCAAAGCCGAAGGCGTTGCTGATCGCCAGGTCAATCTTCTTTTTCCGGGCGGTATTGGGGATATAGTCCAGGTCGCATTCCGGATCTGGGGTCTCGTAATGGATGGTCGGCGGAAGTATCCCCTCCCGCACAGACTGAATGCAAAAGATGACCTCCAGCGCCCCCGTCGCACCCATCATATGCCCGGTCATGGACTTGGTGGAGGAGATGGGGATTTCGTAGGCCAGCCTGCCGAGAGCGGCCTTCACGGCGCGCGTCTCCGAGAGATCGTTCAACGTAGTACCCGTACCATGGGCATTGATATAGCCCAGTTCTTCGGGGTTGGCACCCGCCGAATTCAACGCCTGGCGGATGGCTGCCGCGCCCCCTCACCTGTCTCATGCGGAGCAGTCACATGGAAGGCATCCGCCGTGGATCCATACCCCGCCAGCTCGGCCAGGATATTGGCACCGCGGGCGCGCGCATCTGACTCGCGCTCCAGCACAATGACTGCTGCGCCTTCTCCCATCACCAGCCCATCCCGGTTCTTATCGAAAGGCCGGGGAACCCGATCGGCCTCCTCATTACGGCGTGTCATTGCGCCGATGCGGTCAAATGCGGCTACACCGGTCAAGGTGATGGTGGTCTCCGCGCCGCCTGCAAGGGCGGCATCGATCATGCCGGCGCGCAGCATCATCCAGGCCATACCAATCCCATCTGCACCCGAGGCGCAGGCAGAAGCAATAGAAAAGCAGGGTCCTTTCAACCCATGGTCAATAGCAATCAAACCTGAGGCTCCATTGGACATGAGCATGGGAATCAGGAATGGGCTCACCCGCCGGGGCCCTTCGGTATAGTTGGTAATCACCGCGTCCTGCAGGGATTTCAACCCACCTATGGCCGAGGAAACCACAACCCCGATGCGCGGGGCGTTCTTTTCCGTGACCTGCAGCCCGGAGGACGAGAGAGCTTCCAAGGCGGCTACCGCTGCCAACTGCTCGTAGCGGTCCCGACGGCGGGTCTCCTTCACATCCATATATTGGTCAGGATCGAAATTCTTGACCTCGGCAGCGATGTGAACATTCAAAGTTGAAGAGTCGAACAAGGTAATGGGGCCAACGCCCGTGACGCCTTGAGTTACATTCTTCCAGGATTCAGAAACGCTCAGTCCCAAAGGGTTGACCGTCCCCATGCCGGTCACCACAATGCGCTCCTGCATAGTACCTCCTTGACATTGCTCAAATTGCCAACCCGAAGCTGGCGATACATAAAACCCCGCCGCGGCAGTTCCGTCACGAGGCGGGGGAGCTTTTTGTCATGCCTGTGGTGCGGACCCTTTCCCTGCCGCCCATTCACGATCCAGCAGGGCATAAACATATTCATCTCCCCAGCGGTCGCCCAGCCAATAGCTCTCGCAGTGATGGGCTTCCCTGCGGAAACCCAGCCGCTCCAGCAGGCGGAACGAGCCGGTATTTTCCGTGTCGCAATCCGCGATCACGCGATGGAGCTTCAACTCCCCGAACAGGTAATTCAGGACAGCGGTTGTGGCCTCTAATGCATAGCCCTGGTTCCAGTAAGGCCGCGCCAGAGTAAATCCAAGGTAAGCCTGGCCATGCGATCCGCTGATCGGGCGAAAGCCTACATCCCCGATGAGCAGATGGGAAGCTTTTTGCTCGAGGGCTGTCTGGAACCAGCGCCCATCCATTCCCGGAACGGCGGCGTGCATTTCCTCAATGAATGCCGCCGCCTCTGCGCGCTCAAAGGGAACCTTCCATCCTTGATAGCGATAGACCTGCGGATCATTCCGGTAGGCAAGAAAAGGCTCAAGATCGTCTTCTGAAAAATAACGCAGGAGCAGGCGGCTGGTCTCAACAGGAAATGGCATGCAATTATTCCCCCGGTTTTGGGATGTAGTCACCTTCGATCCATTGCTCCCCATCCGGGCTGATTTCCTTCTTCCAAACCGGTACGATCTCCTTCAGCCGGTCAATCCCATAGCGGGCAGCCTCGAAAACACCCGTATCTCGATGAGGAGCCGTGCAGGCGATCAGAACGGTGGGAGTGCGGGGATAAAGCCGGCCAACCCGCTGGACAATGGCGATCCCTTCCACGGTTGGCCAACGGCTACGGATCTCGTCAGCCACCTGCCTCATCTTGGCCTCGGCCATCGGAACGTAAGCTTCGTATTCCAGATAGATAGTCTGATGGGGGTTATCGCGCGCGGTCACACCCCGAACCATGCCCGTAAAGACGGCTGCCGCTCCCGTGGAATCGAGTGTGATGGAGGCCAGTAATGCATCGAGGTCGAGTTCATCTTCAGAGATGGAACAGAACGTGGGGAAATTTCCGGCGCTCATACTTCGATCAGCCACCGCTCACCGGAGGGAACAATGCCACCTCCACACCTTCCGGAATAATGGCTTCATCGAAGGCGTATTCGCGATTAATAGTGATAAGTACACTCTTCATCGATTCCGCAAGGTTTGGCTGGGTCCGGGAAAGGGTATCTTTCAAGCCCTGAACTGTAAGGCCGGAGGGTATCTCCATTTCCATGGAGCGGGTGCCGGCACGATCGCGCAATGTGGCGAAGAACAATACCTTGATCTTATTCATTGATCACATCCCCGCTGCGACCGCCGTGTTTTTCCACGAGACGAATATTCTGGATGCGCATTGTCTTCTCGGCAGCTTTGGCCATATCATAAACCGTCAGCGCGGCCACCGATACCGCCGTAAGAGCTTCCATTTCCACGCCGGTCTTGCCGGTAGTTTCCACAGTTGCTGTGATGACCACTCCCGGCAGGGATTCTTCCAATTGCAAGTCCACCTCGATCTTGGTTAGCGGGAGCGGGTGACACAGGGGAATGAGGTCGGAGGTGCGCTTGGCCGCTGTGATCCCGGCGATCTGAGCGACTGTCAGAACATCCCCCTTCTTGACATTCCCCTGACGGATCAGTTCGAAGGTGGAAGGCAACATTTGAACCTCGCCGCGTGCAATGGCCAAACGGCGGCTGTCAGGTTTGCTGCCCACATCCACCATATGGGCACGACCTTTCTCATCCAAGTGGGAAAGCTTGTCAGGCATGGGGGCGATTATACACTGGTATAATTCGGGCCTTATGGAGAATATCCTCGGCCATCAGGTAAGCAGTTACAAGGTCCAAACCCCCATTTACGAGGGCCCCCTGGACCTTTTACTGAGCCTGATCGAGCGATCAGAACTGGATATTACGAGCCTCTCCCTGGCTTTGGTGACCGAGCAATACTTGAGCTATATCCACGGATTGGAGGAAAAGGCCAGCCCTGAGGAGATCTCGGCTTTTCTGGTGATCGCCGCCAAACTGGTCCAGATCAAGTCCGAGGCGCTCCTGCCTCGCCCACCTGAGAGGGAGGCCGGAGAGGAAGACCCGGGTACCTCGCTGGTGGAGCAGCTCAGGCTCTACAAGCGCTTCAAGGAAATCGGCGGCTGGTTGATGGAAAGGCAGGACCAGAATCTGCGCACTTACCTGCGTATTGCTCCTCCGCCTCATATTGAGCCGAAACTGGACCTCTCCAATGTAACCCTGGGCGATCTGCATGACGCCGGCGCGGCCGTTTTCCACCGCGAAGAAGAGAAAAAATCCCTCGGGACAGTTATTGGCCTGCCCAAAGTGACCATTCGGGAAAAGATCAATCTAATCACACGTACACTCAGGACCATGGAACGAGCAAGCTTTCGGACGATGCTGGGCGAGAGTCCTACACGTATAGATGTTGTGGTAACCTTCCTGGCATTGCTGGAACTCGTCAAACGCTACCACGTGGAAGCCCGTCAGGAAAGCCTGTTCGGAGATATCCAATGCGAACGTTTGGAAGGTTGGAATGAAGGCGAGGAGATCGAAACGGAGTTCGATTAGAGGGCCGGAAGATCACGTCTAATCGGGAATCTCCCCTTTTTTGGCAAGTGCGGTCCTGCGGCTAAAATGAGTCCATGCAAACAAGGCGGCCAATGCGCCAAGGTTATCGAAGATCAACACGTCCAGGGGGGAGGGATGACGGCCGGGAACAAGAGTCTGATGGAGTTCGTCTGTAATAGCATAACCAATGGCAAACAGCCAGGCAACCGGCTGCCTGCCCGCGCGCAACCCCAGGCCGCGCCAGTAGGCCAAAGCAAGAAGACCATAACCCAGCATGTGGCCACCCTTCTTAATGTATGTGTCTGCCCAGGAGAAGTTGGGAAGGGACGCGGAAGGCCTGGATGAGAAAGCGAAAATAACCAACATCATGAGGAGGGCCGGACCCCAGAACTCGAAGCAATTCCTTGAGTTTCAGCATGAAAGGGATTGTACCGCAGGGGTCCATAGGTCCGCTGCCCTTAATAAGGAGAAGAATATGAGCAGGATCAACATTCCAATCATCGCACTCGCGGCAGTGCTGATCGTTTCAATGGCATGCCAGGCCGGCGCCGCAACTCCCACACCGGGATTCGAGATGCTCGAGACCATGGTGGCGGGGACACTGCAAGCCGGGGGAGGCCAATCCACACCGCTTCCGACCTTCGCTTTGCCGACGGCTTTTCCGACGATGACCAGCGCGCCACCAACCACCGTCTTCATCCCCTCGCCTACTTTCGCGGCACCTGCCGCGACCCGCATCCAGTTCGCAACAGGCGCCACTGAAAATGTGACGACTGGAACTGTACCTGCCGGACTGAGTAACACCTATGTACTGAATGCGCAGCAGGGACAGGCTCTGCTGGCCTCAGTGGATTCCCCCAACCCAAATATCAAGCTGGCTATTTATGGGGCCAATGGAGTTGTGCTGCTGCCCGCCAACCAGGGAACGGGTTCATGGCAGGGAATCCTACCCTCCACACAGGATTATTATTTCCAGGTGATCGGCACGAACAGCACGGAAAACTTTTCGCTCAATATCATTGTGGCTGCAAGAATCCAGTTCAACGCAGGCGAGGTGAAGACCACTTTAAAGGGACGAACGGTCAATGGCTTTGCGGTTACTTATGTTGCCTATGCGCAGAAGGGGCAGAAGATGGATGTTATTCTGACCGTCCCTGGCGATATCGCAGGTCTCACCATCTGGGGCTTCAGTGATGGGCAGCCTTATGCCCGCGCGCAGAACGGCGTGAAGGATTTCAGCCTGAGCCTGCCCTCCACTCAGGATTACATCATCGAAGTTGTCCCGCAAGCCGGTCAGGTTGTGGATTACAGCGTTCTGGTACGCATCAAATAGACAGACTGTGGAATTCAATCTGAAAAGGCAGCCTTCGGGCTGCCTTTTTGTTGGTTCGAACCAATAATTTAGAGTATTATTGTCCAAATTAATCAAGGAGATCGTCATGGATATCAAAACCAAGCTCGTTCGAATTATCGATGAATGGAACCTGCTCAAGCATCCGTTCTATCAGGCATGGAGTTCCGGAACCCTGCCAGTAGAGGCGCTACGCATATATGCCCGCGAGTATGGGGAGTTTGTCGCTGCACTCCCGCAGGGATGGGAAACCCTGAAGGATCACGAGACGGCAAACGAGGAACGCGAGCATATCCAATTATGGGAGAATTTTAGAATCGCACTGGGAGACCCTGAACCCCAGCCTCGCATCATGGAGGCAAAGAATTAACACGGACAGCCCGCATACTTTTTTCCACACCGGCCTCCGCGCTGGGCGCACTTTATGCGTTCGAGGTACAGCAGCCTGCCACAGCCAAATCCAAATTAAATGGCCTACAAACCCATTACCAGTTTCCCAAGGGGATTGCACCTTATTTTGAAACACATTCCTCGAATTGGCACGAATTCGGAGAAGATCCTAGCCCAAATCAACAGGCTCGCCCCTGCCGAACAAGAGCAAGCCCTTCAAGCCTGCGAACAGATGGCCGCTTCGTTGTGGAATGCCCTGACGGGGATTCATGAAGCCACCTGCCAGCCGGGCAAGAACCAATCCTAAAGCACCCAAGCTTCAAGATACCGGGTGAAAGAAGAAGGAGAGTACGATCGCCAGGACAGCCAGGGCAGCGCCAACCGCAGTAAAGATGGCAGTAATCTCCGCCTGTTCGTGAGTGGTAATCAGGTAGGTAGGCAGTTCGCGGAAAACTTTCTGAAGCTCTCCGGCGCTGGTGGCCGAATAATATTTGCCGCCGGTTATAGCAGCGATCTCTTGCAGGGTGCGTTCATCTATGCCACGGAAAAAGCCGCCGCCTCCACCACCGAACTCTCCCTGCGGACGGAAGAAGTTGAGGGCCGAATTGCAATCCGGCAGCGAGCCGGGATTAGCCGTGCCAAAACCAATGGTGTAGACACGGATCCCACGCGTTACGGCCTCCTGGGCGGCATCCAAAGGCAGCGGTCCGGAATTGCTCACGCCATCTGTCAGGAGCACAATGATCGCCGGGATGTACTCGCCACCAGTATTGGGGATGTTCGGCGAAGCCAACTGGCCGGTCGGATCGAGCGGCGGGACATTCTTATCGAATTCCGCCAAACCCTCAATGCTCTTCAGGATGCCACTGCCAATCGCGGTACGCCGAGCGGTCGTGAGCGACTTTACCGCGTCCCGGAGGAGCTCCTGGTCGGTAGTCGGGGGCTGGACCAGTTCAGCAAAGCCAGCAAAGGCCACAATGCCGATCTGGGTGGTCGGTTCCTGGTTCTTGATAAACGACAGGGCAGCCGCCTTGGCAGCCTCCATCCGGTTGGGCTGGATATCAGTCGAGCACATGCTGCGGGATACATCCATGGCAAGCAGGATGGTGGCACGCCGTGAAGGTACGGATACCTCGGCGGCCGGGCGGGCCATGGCACTTATTAGCGCGATCATTGCCAGCAGGAACACGGCGAAAGGAACATGACGCCGCCAGCGTGAAGAACGCGGGCAGAGCTGCCTTCACCAGGCTCAGGCTGGAATATCGAACCGCATAACGCCGGCGACGCCTAAGAATCCAAACATAAGCTGCGATCAACAGCGGAACCAATGCCAGCAGGTAAAAGGAGGTGGGCCAGAGAAATTCCATAATGAGCTCCTTAGGGTCTCAGGCGGCCGGACTACTCACGGTATACGGCCAAACCAGAGCAGCGAAAATGCGCCGCCCAGCAGCAGGAGCAGCATGCCCAAGGCCGCAAAAAGGGAAGTGACTTCGATCTTCTGCTCCTTCACCACCAGTTTCGGCCGAATACCGTCAAAGACCTTATGAAGGTCCTGTTCATTTTGAGCATTGAAGTAAGTGCCTCCGCTGATGTTGGAAATCTGCTTGAGGGTCTCTTCATCCAGCTGGGTGTGAACTACAAAACCATTGACCTTGAGGGTGACACCCTGCGGGCTGCCGACCCCGATGGTATCGATGCGCACACCAGCCTGTGAGGCAAGATTGGCAGCCTCCATGGGATCGGGGGACATATTATTCTCGCCATCCGTCAGGAGCACAATCACACCGGAAGAGCCATCGGTTTGAGGCGGTGGAGCAGGCGGTGTGCCGTCTCCAGGCGGCTCAATTCTCTGGCCGGTGGAACGGGCAATCAATTCCAGACCTGAATGGATGCCACTTGCAAGGGAGGTGCCGCGCTCGGGGCGATAAGCGGTTGATCGCCGCGATGATGTCCGCCTGCTCGTTAGTGGGTGGCAGAACGGAGATACCACCGTCGCTGAAGGCCACAATTCCGACCTGGACAGTGGGAGGCTGTTTTTCCACGAAGCTCAAAGCCGCGGCGCGCGCAGCTTCCATACGCGTCGGCTTGATATCATCCGCCAGCATGCTGCCTGAGACGTCGAAGACCAGAACAACGGTGCCTTCGACACTCGGAAGATTGACCGTAGACTGGGGCCGGGCCATGGCCAGCGTGAGAACAGCCAGCGAAATCATGAAAAGCACGGGGGGCACATGACGACGCACGCCTGGACCTGAGCCGCTTCCGGCTTGAGGACGGCCGAAATCCCCATATCCCGCCAGCACCTGGCGACGCCTGCGCTGCAGGAGCAGATAAAGCACCGCAAGGAAGGGCACCAGCAGGAGCAGGGGGAGCAAGGATGGCCAAAGGAAGGACATTCAGAACCCTAGCCTTATCTGCGCCGCTGCTCGCGCAGCATGGCAAAGCGGACAATGGCGCGCACCAGATCGTCCCCGGTCGAGAGGGGCATCACATCCACACCAGCGCGCTGGAAGGAGACTCTTTAATTCCTCCTCACGTTTTTTAGAAAGGTCGGTAAACGCCTTGCGAAATTTCCGGTCATGCGTATCTACATAAAGCTGCTCGCCTGTCTCGGCATCTTCCATGATCAGCGGGCCAACGTCCGGCAGATCGATTTCGCGCGGATCCCATAAGCGGACAGCAATGACCTCATGGTGCTGGTTGAGCAGGCTGAGAGATTTTTCCCAGCCCGGCACACTGATGAAATCGGAAACAATGAAGATCAACGAACGGCGGCGGATGGCATTCAATGCACCGCGCAAGAGCGGCGTCAGGTCGGTCATTGGCAGGCCGGAACGTCGCGGCTGCTTGAGCAAGTCATTGGTCAGACGCAATACCTGCAGCTTACCGCCGCGCGCCGGAATCGTGCGTTCCAACCCGCGGCTATAAAACATCGCACCCACACGGTTGCCATGACGAGTCAGCAAGCGAGCGATGGTAGTCACAAAGTCAACCAGCATCAGCCGCTTGTCGCTGTGGGCGGTGCCAAAATCCACCGAGGGAGTCAGGTCGAGCAGGAACCAGGCTGTGATCTCCCGGTCCTCAACATACTGGCGAACGTAGGGGACCTCCATGCGAGCGGTGACATTCCAGTCGATATAGCGGATATCATCCTCGGCCTGATATTCCCGCAAGTCGGCGAAATCCACACCGTAACCGTAGAAGAGGCTGCGGTAATCCCCCTGCAGCAACCCATCCAAACGGCGGATAACCTGCCAATCGAGGCGCTGAAGGATGCGCTCAGGTGTTGCTGTGGATGGCTGCATGTTCATGCATGGGAACGACAGGGATCGGGATCCGCTCGATGATCTTTTTCAACACATCGTCGGAGCTGACGTTATCGGAAAGGGCCTCATAGGTAAGGACGAGCCGATGACGCATGACATCCAGCGCCATGTCCATCACATCCTGAGGCAGGGCATAATTCCGGCCGCGAACGAAGGCAAGGGCGCGGGCGGTCAGGATCAGATTGATCGAAGCGCGCGGGCTGGCGCCGAACATGATGTAGGGCTTGAGCTGCGCCTGGTTGACCATCTCGGGAGAGCGGGTGGCAGTGACCATACGGACGGAATACTCGATCAACGCCGGGTCCACATAGACCTTATCCACTTCCTTTTGCAGGTCAACAAGCTGTTCGGTAGTCAGAACCTTCTGGACGGCCTGCAACATACCGGTCATGCGCTCCACAATGACAAATTCCTCGGTGGAATTTGGATAGCCGACCAGCACCTTGAGCATGAAACGATCCACCTGGGCTTCCGGGAGGGCATAAGTACCTTCGGTTTCGATGGGGTTCTGCGTGGCAAGCACAAGGAAAGGCACCGGCACTTTAAAGGTCTCGCGACCAATCGTGACCTGCCTTTCCTGCATGACCTCGAGCAGGGCACTCTGCACCTTGGCCGGTGCACGGTTAATCTCATCGGCAAGCAGGAGATTGGTGAAGACAGGTCCCAGCGAAGTATTGAACTCGCCGGATTTCTGGTTGTAGATGCGGGTGCCAACGAGGTCCGCGGGAACAAGGTCGGGAGTGAACTGGATTCGCTTGAACTCACCGCCGATGGCTTCCGCCAGGGTTTTGATGGCCATCGTCTTGGCCAGCCCCGGAACGCCTTCGACCAGGATGTGCCCGCGCGCCAACAGCGCCACCACCAGCCGTTCCAGTAGATGGTCCTGCCCGACGATGATCTTTTTTACCTCATACAGAACGCGTTCCATGGGCTTGCGGTTTTCGGTTGGATCCATTCGCATACTCCTTTTTCGGTAAGCTCAGAAGGGTGGAGAGCCTGTTCCACCTACTGCGACGGTAATGGGCACGGCAAAACCAATGCCGACAAAGAAATTTTGCTCCGTTGGATTAACGATGCCAGTGACGATACCAATGACAAAGCCGTCCCGGTTCAGAAGAGGACCGCCCGAATTGCCGGGATTAACTGCTGCATCCACCTGGATCAGCCCCTTGAGCTCAAACTTGCCCTCAGGGGGCTGGAAGGAACGGTTGAATCCCGAGATGACCCCGGAACTCATTGAGCTATAAAGACCAAAGGGATTGCCCACCACAAAGGCCTCATCGCCCACGCGCATCGAGCCGGGGTTCCCCAACACGGCGGGGATCACTACCGGAGGAAGCTGGTCGACCTGAAGGAGGGCGATATCATTTTCCGGCTGAGTGGAGGAGACCTCGGCTGCTGACTTGGTCCCATCGGCAAAGGTGACCTCGATGGCATTCGCTCCTGCCACCACGTGCAGGCTGGTCAGGATAGAACCGGTCTGATCGATCACCACTCCGCTGCCGAGGCCGAAATCATCCTTCTGGCCTTCATGGGGACTTCGAGTCTGGATGAGGACCAATGAAGGCTGGATGATCTTGTACACCTGCGCTGAATAGGCGGGAGCCGGGGTGGCGGAGGCCATCGCCTGGGCGATGGAATCACTGACCTGCTGGCTGGTCAATTCATGCGGCCGGATCGCCAACGTGTAGAAAATCAAAAAAGCCGCGAACGCGCCCACAGCGCTCAGGAAATACGGAAGAACACGCCTCACAAAGGCGCGCAGGCGCTGCCAGCGGATTTTGAACTTTTGTAAGTTGGAATCGGGAAGTTGATCCATTGTCACCAACACTAAAGTCAGCCACGAGACGCCCCGGATACGGTTAAGGAAGGCGTTTCACCCTGGAGGATCGGTCCAAAGGTAAGTTACTATATCAGCGGTTGGTTAAGTAGATATGAGTTTCCATATATGATAAATGTACTCCTGTTTTTTCCCAGACAACAGGGAATCGGAAAATATTTCCTGGAAAAAGGCAGCCCGCCGACCAGCGAGCTGCCTTTTCAGAACAGGTTACATACAATTCAAGCGTTTTTGACTGAGAAAGCACCTCAATTCCCACAGGGTGAGACATTGCGCCAGTTCTGCACGAGATCATTGACGGTCATTGTCCCTGTGGCTCCGTAGCTCAAGGTGAGCATGCGATTCCCAATCTCTCCGCAAGCGGCATCCTTCTCCACATGGTCCCAATCGCCCAATGTGTACTTGTATTCAATCTGCACGGACTCCTTACCAGTGAACGTGATGGTCCAATGAGTTGCATCCACGCGGGTCAGAGCCACGGCTCCCGGATCCCATTGTGGATAGCCTCCATCCAACCGGTCCAGGAAACCTGCGATGATTACAGACCGGCCGGTGCCATCCGTCGAGGCTGGAACGGTGACATTGAAGACAAGCGTAACCGTGCGAGGCTCTGCCGTGGCAGTCACGGCATTCGATGGGCCTGAGAAGTTGAAGCTGGAATCGAAGGCTGCGATGGTGTAGGTATAGGTGGAATTCTCCGACACAGTCGAATCCGTGTAGGCTGTGATCACCGGCCCCAAGCAAGCTGGCGATCAACTGGCCGTCGCGATAGACCTCAAAACCGGCCAGGTCTCCTGCCCCATTCGGATGCAGGTCCCAGGCCAGGCTGATCGCACCTGGAGAAGCTGCCGTGACGATCAAACCTGTGGGGGCTGAAGGCGGAGTGGTATCCCCCGTGGTAAGGACGGTCAGCTTGCCGGGGTTGGAGGGTAAGGCCCCAACCGCGATCGGACCGTTTAGATCGGCATAGAGACCAGGTCAGGCCGTTGGTGGTGGAATAACGATACACATAATCGAAAGAACCCACGGCTTTAGGGAGGAAACTGGCCATGAATTCATCATTGTTGCCGGAATCCACATTGAAGGACGCATCCACCCAGACCCAGTGTGCATTGCCATCAGGATTGGAGCCAACCTGCCCATAACCAGCCTGTGCGCGCAGGCCGGGTGTCGCTCCTGGCTGGTTGGTGGCTCCGTCAATGTAGACTTGACCATAGATATTCCCTGTGCGGTTCGTGGCGCTGATGGTATGGGTGATCGTCGGAGGCCATTGCAAATTGGCCCATCCGATCTGGAGTGAAGGCAGACCGCTGGTCTCATTGGAGTAGGCACTCTCGTTGCCGGGCTGATCCAGGGCAGTCACAACATAGTAGTAAGGCTGGCCATTGCGCAAGGGTGTATCGGTATAGGTGAGGGCGGTCAAGGGTGCAGTATTCACTTTGACCCAGCCACCACCACTTACCGGACTGCGATACAGGTTGTAACCCGCGGAACCCGCAACGACATTCCAGGCAAGACTGACTTGCATGTTGCCCTGACCTGTTAAACGCAAATTGGCCGGTGCAGCCGGAGGCTTGAGGTCAATGATCTTCGTCCCCAACAACCAACCGCTGTGAGGAGCGAGGTCCAAACTGAGCATGCCACCGGTCACCTTGACCGTGACAGAGCCAGGATTTCCGACTCCATACAATCCATAGAAGGTTGTTTTATCCGGAATGTAACCGGCCAGCGAAACCGGGACGGTGTGGGGCTGGTCACTGCGGTTGATAACCACGAGAACAGCCAGTGCCTGGGTCTTACGGCCGTAGGCAACCGTTCCTGTGGCATCGTCGGCGAGCAGCATGCGGAAGTCACCATCCTCAATAGCCGGATTGAGCTGACGAAGGATGGAGAGCTTCTGGTAATGGGCAAACATGGACAGATCCGGGGAAGCGTTCTTATCTGCCCAGGGGTAGGTACGGCGATCATCGGGATCGTCGTCGCCGGTCTGGGCGACTTCATCTCCATAGAAGACAGTGGGCGCGCCAGGCAGGGTGAACTGGATAAGAGAGGCCAGGCGCTGGGACTGCTTCCCCTGGGAAAGATTGGCAGCATTCTGCTGTTTGTCGGCGAGGGTTTCACTGCCAGGGGTTAGGGTCCACAGAAGGCGTTCGGTGTCGTGACTATCGAGAAGGTTCATGGCGCTGTAGAACGCGCCCCTCGGGTAATCCTCCTGGATGGACTGCAGCCGGGCGGCAAATTCAGAAGGCAGGATGGACCGGCCGCTGTCAGGAAAGCCCTTTGAGTCAAAGTTGGAAGGCGTCAGGAAACCGATCACCGCATCACGCAAGCGGTAGTTCATGGTGGTATCGGCGCGGTCACCGCGCAGCATGCGCAGAAGGGTGCTGTCCTTCTGCCAGGTTTCACTGATGATGACCGCATTCGGGCTGGTGCCCTTGACCACGCTGCGGAAGGTTTCCCAGTAACCGGCGGGGAAGGAAGAATCGCCCATGACATCCATACGCCAGCCGGAAGCGCCCTGCTTCAACCAATAGGTGCCAACCGCGCCATTTCCGGTCAGGAAGTAGGATTGGACTGCAGGCAGGGATTTGTTGATGACAGGAATGCTATCAAACCCGAACCAGCCATCATAGGTGGCGCCATTGGCCACACCAGTGCTGCTGACGCAGGTACCAGTGCCGGGAGTAACATCGTGGAAGGTGAACCAACCGCGGTACTGAGATGTTTGGCTTTCACAAGCCCCAATTGTTGTGTAGTGGTGATAACGATCGAAGAAGGCACTATCCGAGGACATGTGGTTATAAACACCATCCAGGATAATGCGAATGCCCAGCTGTTTGGCATGCTTGACCAGGTTCTCCCAGTCCTTCTGGGTGCCAAAGTATGGATCAATCTTGTAATAGTCCTGGGTATCGTATCCATGGTTGGAACCCGCATCGAAGATCGGGTTGAAATAAAGTGTGTTCACGCCCAGGAGCTTGAGATAGGGCAGGGATTGGTCCACACCCTTCAGATCGCCGCCCATGTAGTCCCGCCCGCGAGGCTGCTCCTTGGTCGGGCTGTCGGCTGGCGGGGTAGTATCGAAGCGCCAGGGGCAATTGGTGGCCGCATCGGTATAGTTCCGGCAATATCCTTCCGGCAAGGTGCCCCAGGGGAGCTTGATCACGGGATCATCATAACGGACATCGCCGGTCTTCGGGTTGTTATCCGAGCGGCCGTCCCGGAATCGGTCGGGGAAGATCTGGTAGATCACCGCCCTGTGAGCCCAATCCGGGACCATGAAGGATGGATCATAGACCATCAACGCGAAGCTGTTATCCACCGGATTGTCGGTGGTGATGCCCAGACCGCCATCCAATGCGGCGGTATTGTCGGCATAATAAACCGTTTTTGTGCCATCGCTGACGATAAAACGATACCAAAGATTATCGGGGGCCGTATTGGGAAGAGTTACCTCCCAGAAGTCACAGGAATAGGGAAGCCCATCCTGATAGCAGGAAACATCGCTGGCAGCAATATGCATATCCAGCAATTGCTGGCTCCCGGAATTGACACTGTACACACGGGCTTTTACCAAGGTCACATCATTATGGTAAGTCCGGAAATGCAGGGTGACGGGCGTCCCGGCCGGAACTGCTCCGCCCGGAGACCGATAGAGCAAGTCGCGCGAATCGTGGCGAAGGCCATCCCACCAGACATCGTTATCCGGCTGAGGACCGGTGCCAATCACGGTGACACTGGGGGTATTGGTGGCGGAAACAAAGCTGAAGGTGACGATGTAACTGCCAGCGGGAACTGTGAAGGGAATGTTCGAGCCGTTGGGGGCCCCGCCGGAGCCATAATTCTCATCCCAAGCTTCGTTGACCGCCGCTTTGAACTCGTAATTCCCAGCGGGAATGGAGGTGGTCGAGAAAGAATATGTGCCATCGCCATCAGGATCCTGCAACCAGGAGCGCAGGCAATCCGGCTGCCAGTCGCCAGGGCAGCCAATCTCAGATTGGAAGCTGCCAGCCGCGGTCACGATGCGTGCATTTAGATTGCTGGTGACCCAATGGGTATGGTGGCTGTAATAGAATTTCACACCTCCGGCGGCTGCCACAGAGAGCGGGATGTTTTCGCCACCGGGTTGGGCATTGAGACCATAGTTCTCATCCCATGCATTATTGAGGGCAGCTTTGTATTGATAATCCCCCGCGGTAAGACTGAAAGTCCCCTGCCAGACATCGTCGGCGGAATCGTAAGTCAGGTGCGTGGTAGCGCAATCGGGCTGCCAGTCACCGGGGCAGCCCGCTTCGGACTGCATATCGCCGGCGATGGTCACGCTGGTGGGGTTGGGGGTATGATCTGCTTTTACGGGGTGAGGGGGGCTGATCGAAAAAAGTGAACCGAATACAAGGAAGAAAATGGCAAACGCGGAGACTGCTCGATAAGACCCTTGAGCATGCATATCATTTCTCCTCTTGAGTTGATAGACAAGCTTACAGACGGCCCATCGGCCGCCTTTCGGTTTCATACTAGCACAAAGGAAATCCAAAATCAATCGATGCGGGGGAACCGGTAACAGAAATAGGACTTAAGAATGCCCCTAAAAGACTCGCGAATCCTTATAGAGGGATTAAAATAGGCTGAAGACCATAATCCCGGAAATTCTGGCTAATCCAGGCCAACCAAGGGCGAGGCAATGACCAAGATCATGGTGATCGATGATGACGCAATGACAATCAAACTCCTGGAAATCACATTTCGCCAGGAGGGATACGAGGTCCAATCCGTCATTGACAGCCTGGAGGCGGTTGCCAGCGCCCGGCATTTCCTGCCAGACCTGATCGTCCTGGATATCATGATGCCCAATATGGATGGGTTCGAGGTTTGCCAAAAACTGCGCGCACAGCCCGCTTTGAAAGGCACGAAAATCGTATTCCTGACTGGCGCCGGCGACCTTGGGAACCGGCTGGCAGCTCTTGAGGCTGGAGCCTGCGAGTTCATGACCAAACCCATCCACCCACGAGAGTTCAAGCGTCAAATTAAGAGCCTGGCGGGATAAAGCATCCCGACCCAACCCCAAAAAGCGATTTGAATCACTGTATAATTTATTATTCTGATCCGCCATCCTTGGCGGAAGGTCATATGGTTTTCGCGCCTTTAGGAGATCGAATGCGCACCTCCATGCTCACAGAAGAACAATCGCGTTTCCTGCGCGAGGAGAAAGAATCTCTCGCGGAGATCCGGCTGGCTTTGGCTGATCTGGATGTGCCGCGCGAGGATATTACCACTCTGCAGGACGCAATCCTGCAACTGGATGAGTTATTCCTGCTGGTGGTAGTCGGCGAGTTCAATGCCGGGAAAAGCGCGCTACTGAACTCGCTTCTGGGGGAAAAAGTGCTTCTGGAAGGCGCAACCCCAACCACCTCACGCGTAACGTTAATCAAATGGGGCGACCAGGCATCCGAGCAGGTGATGGATGAGGGCTTTTCAATCTATACTTATCCGCTGCCACTGCTTAAGGAATTGAATATTGTTGACACTCCGGGCACCAATGCCATCATCCGTCATCACGAACGCCTGACGAATGAATTTGTGCCGCGCAGCGACCTGGTTTTATTCATCACCTCGGCAGATCACCCCATGACCGAAAGTGAGCGCCAGTTCCTTGAGCGCATCCTGCAATGGGGCAAGAAGGTCGCCTTCGTCCTCAACAAGGTGGATATCATCGAGGATGAAAAAGCCCTCGGTGAGGTGCTGTCTTTCGTGCTCAAACATGCCACAGCCACGCTGGGGGATGCGCCTGAATTCTTCCCCGTGTCAGCCCGGTTGGCACAACGCGCACAGGCCGAATCCGATCCGAAAAAAGCGCACAACTGCGCACTGCCAGCCGGCTGGATGATCTGGAACGATTTGTTACCGCCACACTGGATGATGAAGCCCGCCTGCAGTTGAAGTTTGGCAATCCATTAGGAGTTGCAGAGAAGCTGGTCTCGCAGGCCTCGCAAGTCAACAAGGATCAAGCCGAAGGGATGGAAGAAGATCGCAAGACTTCGGATGCACTGGAAACGACCGTCCGGGAATACGAACGCGACCTGCAAAATGAATTGAAGCCGCGGCTAGCCGAGGTGGAGAACATCCTGCACCGCCTGGAGCAGCGCGGCCTGGACTTCTTTGACAATACCTTGCGCCTGACCAACATCCAAAACCTGGTGCGCGGCGACCGGGTCCGCGCGGATTTTGAAAAGAAAGTCCTGGCCGATGTGTCACCGCGAATTGAATCCCAGGTGCAGCAAATGATCGATTGGATGGTGCAGAAGGATCTGACCGAGTGGCAGAGGGTGATGAGCCTGGTACAACAACGCAAGACATTGAACACGGGGCATTTTGTGGGGGAAGGCATTGAACCAAGAGAGATCCGCCGCCGCGAGCTGGTCGAATCGATGGGCAAAACCGTCCAGCGCATCGTTGAGACGTATGACCGTGACCGCGAGGCCAGCCAATTGGCTGCGCAGGTGGAAAGCGCAGTCGCCCAGACCGCATTGCTGGAGGTGGGGGCGGTGGGGCTGGGAGCATTGGTGACCGCGGCTGTGCTCTCCTCCAGCCTGGATGTCACCGGGATCGTGGCTGCCAGTACCATGGCAGTTCTGGGATTTTTCGTGATCCCACACAAACGCAAACAGGCGAAGGACAATTACAGAAAGAAAATGGAAGAGCTGCGCACGCGCATGTCCGAAACCCTGACAACGCAGTTCAACCATGAGTCGCAATCCGCGGTCAGCCGATTGAAAGAAGGGGTAAACCCATACATCCGTTATATTCGCGCCGAACATGAACGAATGGAACACAACGCCACGATTCTGGAGAATCTCCGCCAGAGGCTGTCCGTGCTGCGAGGGCGCAGCCAGGCTGTGATGGCACGCAAATCACAGACCCAATCTTAGGATCATCCTTTCAAGGACACAATCAGCCTACAGATAACTCAAGCCACCAATCCGAGCGGCTTTGCTTGAGATGGGCAAACCATTGCGTGACGGGGAAGAGACACACCACGACCAAAGCCCAGATCCCATATACAACCGCCAGACCGTATCCGTAATCCGGCGGAAACCCCTCACGAAATAACCAAGCTGAACCGAACAACCAATCTGCCCGGCCATAGCGCAGCCATGCCAGACCCACGGCGGCGAGATGAATTACAAATAAATGGAGTATGTAATATAAAAGAGGCACCCTGCCAAAAATCGCGGCAAAATGCAAGAAGGGAGGGATCGAACGCTCAAGGAATCCAAGCGCAATTAGAAGTCCACCCAGCATTAGCAGCAAAAACAGCAGGGAAGGGGGATATTTCTCCAGGTTGATGAAGGAAAGGAGGGTGAAGATTCCATTCCGCTGGGGAAACCAGTGACCCGGATCGCCATAAAGGTTTAAGGCTCTCAGGATGCCAAAGGCCAGGAGGAAAACACTTCCAATTCGCAGAAACCATTTGGACCGGCGAGAAGGATCGGTTTTATAGAACCGGCCGAAAATATAGCCGAGCGCCATCACTCCGGGCCACGGTAAGAGGGGATAAAGGACATACAACGAATACCCGGGTAAAATCTCGATCAAACCCGGCCGGTGGAGCACGTTCCAAAGGCCGGCACCTAAAAACCCTTCCGTTGGTAAGAAACGGTCCAGCAGGTTATGTCCACCGATCATCAGGATGGCAATGGAAAGGATGAGCCAATCGGGCAGGAGAACCATTCCAGCCAATGCCAGCATTGACCAGCCAATGGCCCATATCACCTGCGCCAATGATATTGCATAATCCAACTCCAAAAACCATGCCAGACGTACAAGGGTCAGTTCCAAGAGAATCAGCCATAAGCCGCGCCAAAACAGGAATCCGGCAAGCTGGGCTTTACTCTTTCCCCGGGACGACGCCCACAGATAAGCGCTCATCCCTGCCAGAAAAACAAACCCGGGCGCACAAAAATGGGTGATCCAGCGGGTAAGAAATAAGGCGGGGGTGGTATGGGCAAGATCAAGAGGGGAAAAGCGGGCGCCGGAAAAAAAGTCCCGAACGTGGTCGAGGGTCATCAGAATCATGATCAGCCCGCGCAAGACATCCAGGGAGGCAAGACGGCGGACTGGCGGGATGGACACAGTAGCGGTTGCAGGAACCATCCCATGATTATCCCCCATCTGAATGGGGTTGTCATCCTGCTGTAGAACGATGTTGATTGAACGGCAGGCTAATTCGATCCTTCAGGAATTGAGCTAAAGGCTTTCGAGGCTGCGGGACCACATCAAAACCGTTCTGTCGATAAAAATCTACCAACAACAGCAGCGTTAATAGAGACATCCGAGGCAGGCTGCCTCGGATGTCTGGTCTTAACTTTATTCGGCTTAAAGAGCGGTAAAGCAGTGCTCTATCGCGACACGGCACTTAATGCATTGATCTGGCCATGGCCATTGAAGGAGTTAAAGCCCGAACCGCCCTGGCAAACCTGCGGAGCGCCATTATCAACCGCCGGGAAGAAGTCGTAGATGGTCAGGTCAGTTGGACAGGCGATCTTGTCCGCGGTATTCTGCAGCCTGGCGGCAACTGCGCCCGGGGAGGTGATACCCGTGCTCATGATAAGAGCAGCAACCCCTGCGGCATGCGGCGAGGCCATGGAGGTTCCTTGCTGGTAGCAATAGGTTGCACCAGAGGCATCCACGACGCGCCTGGCTGGCAGGCAAGTGACCGTGAGCAACGAAGCCGGCCAGGTGGAGAGGACGCGACCATTGGGAGAAGCGGCTGTCTGCTGGAGAACCGAGTCCCCTCCCGGGGCGACCACATCTGTGCCACTCACGCCGTAACTTGAGTAGAAGGACTTAAACAGGCGATTTCCATTGGCATTGACACCGATCACCCCCGAAACTTCCACTGGTATGACCGCGCAGGCATTGGTAATGGCGCGTATCACAGGTGTAGTGTCGTCCGGGCTCGTGGAATCTGCAGTAGGATGAGAAAGGTCATCAGCCTGATTGCCTGTGGCAGATACCACCACGACGCCTTGCTGCATGGCATAGCGGATAGCTCGACGCTCGGCCTCCCAAATGGCCCGCTGACCTGCATCGTTGCGGCAATTGAAGAGCCAGGGATCCGCGAAATAACTGTTGTTGGTGACCTGAATGTGGTGGCTGCCTGCCCACATGAAGGAGCAAATCACCGCTTCGGGGAAAAAGAAGCCCGCCGCATTGCCGGCCTTGATCCCGGCAATCTTAACATTTGGGGCAACGCCGACGATGCCGATCCCATTCAATGCCGCGGCGATGGTTCCCGCGGTGTGGGTACCGTGCCCGTTGTCATCCATCGCGGCGACCATACCGGGAACAGGCGCACCACTGACACAATTCACGCTATTGGAATCATCCACGTTGGCGGCAAGATCAGGATGTGTATAGTCGAGACCGGTGTCGATATCACCGACCACGACACTTGGACTACCGCCGTTAATAGCGCGCGCTTCAGGGGCGTGGATCTGGACCATATCCCATTGGAGGCCGGAAAGGCTGTCCGAGCCGGGGGCTGGAATGCCCGGATCGATCGGCGCGTCCGCCACGTCCGAGGTAACGACATCGAGCTGTGTAGCAAATCCAACAGAGGCCACAGCCCCCTGGATGCGGCTATCCTTCATCAGGTTCGCACCGAAGGCAATATTGTCCGAACTGGTGATCAGGACACCGATCTGGGGATAACTGTAAACGATGGAACCGCCAGCGCTGGCGATGAGCGCGGCTGTATCGGAGGGAAGAGCGTTCTTTTTGTAGAGGACGACGTAGGTTTGGGAGGCACCGGCGCTGGCGTAGGTGAAGGAACTTGTATTAACCGGGGCCGCGGCTGCCGGCAGGATGCCCGTCATGCTGATCAGCATGAAAAGGGTTGAGAACATAGCAAATGTCTTCTTCAACTTCATACCATTATCTCCTTGGGAAGGTAAAGACAGGTCACTTGTAAATGTCCACGAAGAGAAACTACGGGTTGATTTCTGCTCAAAAGCCTCCTTTCCATCCTTCCATCAACGAGGATTTCAGACTTACCTTATCCGATTTGTTATACTCCAAATAGCGCTTCGGTACAATAGCATTTATGGTCCTATCAAGATTTTCACAAATGCGATACTGTTGCCTTAATCCATCCTCGTGTCGGATTGCACAAGCAACCTGATTTCCTTCTCCATACACTATAATTCCGGCCTCTAAAGGAAAATCATGACTAATCATCTTGCAGATTCAACTTCCCCTTATCTCCTCCAGCATGCCAATAACCCTGTGGATTGGTATCCCTGGGGTGAGGAAGCCCTCACTGCGGGCTAAAGCCGAGGATAAGCCGATCTTTCTGAGTATCGGTTATGCAGCCTGCCATTGGTGCCATGTGATGGCCCATGAGTCCTTCGAGGACCCGGCAACTGCAGCTTTCATGAATGAAAATTTCATCAATATCAAGGTGGATCGAGAGGAACGGCCTGACCTGGATAGCATTTACATGCAAGCCACCACCGCCATGACCGGAGCAGGCGGATGGCCCATGTCGGTATTCCTCACTCCGGAACTTAAACCATTCTATGCCGGAACCTATTTCCCCAGGGTTGAGAGATATAACATGCCCTCTTTCAACGGCTTGTTGACCGGTCTCGCCCGTGCCTGGAAAGAACAGCGCGAGGAGATCACCCGCGTCAGCGGGCAAGTGTCGGCACATCTTGCAGAGGCTCTTTCGGCGAACAAACAGACGGAAGGCTTGACAAGGGAACACCTGGACCGAATCGCGCAGGCGCTGGTGGAAGGTTACGACTGGGGATATGGAGGGTGGGGACAGGCGCCGAAATTTCCGCAGCCCATGACCATAGAATTTCTACTTGGCCGGGCGGCAAGATCCACAGCAGAGGAAATAAATGGAAGGCAGGTCGATCCGAAGGAAGCGGAGGCCGCTTTGCATGCTTTGCGTGCGATGGCGCGCGGCGGAATGTACGATGTTGTGGGAGGCGGTTTCGCCCGTTATAGCACCGATAACTTCTGGAGAGTGCCCCATTTCGAAAAAATGTTATATGACAATGCACTGCTAACACGCGCCTACTTACATGCCTGGCAGATCACAGGTGATCCCTTTTTTCGCCGGATCGTCGAAGAGACAATCGGCTTTGTAAGCCGTGAGCTCACGCACTCCGATGGCGGGTTTTATTCCTCACTGGACGCAGACTCCGAAGGCGAGGAAGGAAAGTTTTATACCTGGTCGCTGGAAGAAATCGAATCCGTTCTTGGCGCTGAGGCGGATTTCTTCAAGACCGCGTATGGCATCCAACTCAAAGGCAACTGGGAGGGCCGAACCATTTTGCAGCGCGCGCTGGATGATGCCACCATTGCCGCACGGTTCTCCATCGAGGCAGAAGAGGTAGCCTCCCGTCTGGCAGCCAGTCATAAAATCCTATTGGCTGCCCGCGCAGAGCGCATCCGACCCGGGACGGACGATAAAATTCTCACCGGCTGGAACGGATTAATGCTTGCTTCCCTTGCAGAGGCTGGCCGAACATTAAACAATAATGCATTCATTGATCTGGCTACGCGCAATGCAGATTTTCTCCTGCACGCCCTGCGAAACAAAACCGGACTTCACCGAAGTTGGAGGGATGGCGTTACCAGCCCGGAAGTGTTCCTCGAAGATTATGCCAGCCTGATCCTCGGTCTTTTGGAGCTTTATCAGGCTGACTTCAACCCGCGCTGGTATTCCGCAGCTGCCGACCTGGCTGATGAAATGATCAAGCGTTTCAGTGATACAGATTCCGGCGGCTTCTTCGACACCCCCATAGATGCCGAGAGGCTGCTCCTACGTCCGAAGGACGTGCAGGATAATGCTACCCCCTCAGGGAATTCACTTGCCTGTGAGGCTCTCCTGAAGCTGGCAGCCTTCAGCGGCAATAGTAAATATCTGGAACTTGCCGATCAGGCTCTGAAGAATGTTACTGCTCAAACGCTTAAATATCCAACGGCCTTCGCCCACTGGCTTTCCGCAGCAGACTTCGCCCTTGGACCAGTCAAGGAAATTGCTCTCATTGGGAGACGTGAACAACCGCCATTTCAGGAGATGCTTCAGATCATCCGACAACGGTTTCGCCCATCCACCATTCTGGCGGCTACTCCCCTCCCCCTCCCTGAAGGTTCCCCGCCACTGCTGGAAGAGCGCGGAGAGATTGATGGAAAGGTGACAGCCTATGTGTGCGAGGGATTTGTCT
The DNA here is from genome assembly GCA_963809585.1 of uncultured Chloroflexia bacterium. GTDB lineage: Bacteria > Chloroflexota > Anaerolineae > Anaerolineales > Villigracilaceae > JACPVF01. The sequence goes on from CAWEKL010000009.1 coordinate 733,042, forward strand.
GCCAGCTCCCAACCACAAGCGCGGATGCCCTATTTCGGCAACTCAATTAATCATTCAATTGCTTTGGAGCCAAATTTTCCCAAATAAAAAGGCCCCTTGCGGGGCCTTTACTTTCAAGAATTGGTTTTGTCTTTCTCTTCCTCGGCTTTTTTTTCTTCCTCATCCTTATTTCCGCCAAGCCCATCGCGGAAGGAACGGATACCTTTACCGAGCTCTCCGGCGATCTTACCGATACGACCCGGTCCGAAAAGCAGTATCACGATCACCAGGATGATCAGCAGTTCGGGAACACCAAAATCACGAAATAACATTCTTACTCCTTGGCATAAATTACGACTTTGCGGTGCTAATGTACCACAATCGAACCTGAATGGGTATATCTATATTTCGCGCCGGTTCCACAGGCCTTCGAGGAAGCGAACGAAGCGGCGGACAACCGAGCGCAGCCTGCCCAACAGGCGGTACTGCCTGGGATGGACCTTGTGTTCCACGGGCAGAGGACCTGTCCATTCGGCGACGAGCGCCCCCCAAGTCAGACCAGCACCAAAGCCTACCAAAACGATCTTATCTCCTGGAACAATCAGCTGCTTTTCCATCGCTTCTGTGGCAGCGATCGGGATGGAGGCGGTGGAAGTGTTGCCGTATTTTTCCAGATTCACGATAAACCGATCCATTGGCAGCTTCAATCCGCGGGCGGCAGACTCAATGATGCGGAGATTGGCCTGATGCGGGATGATCCAACGCACATCCTCTTCGGTCAGGCCGGCAGCATCGAGGGCTTCCTTGGTAGCCTGTGCCATCACCCGGGTGGCAAAACGATAGACCGCCTTACCATCCATGTGGATGTAATGTTTACCATCGTGGAGCGTGCTCTCGCTGGCGGGGTAACGACTGCCACCGGCGGGCAGGGTAAGCAGGTCCGCACCCGATCCATCCGAGTGCAGGACAGCAGAAAGAACGCCGCCGGGGGTCTCGCTGGCCTGCAAGACGAAAGCACCCGCACCATCCCCAAACAGGATGCAGGTATTGCGATCCTTCCAGTTCACAAAACGGGAAAGAGTTTCCGACCCGATCACCAGCGCGCTCTTTATCGAACCGCTGCGGATCGCCTGGGCAGCCATATTGGTGGCATAGATAAATCCCGTGCAGGCGGCAAGAAGGTCGAACGCGCCCGCCTTGGTTGCTCCCAATTGGTCCTGGATGATACAAGCGGTGGCAGGAAAGATGTGCTCCGGCGTGGAGGTCGAGCAGATGATCAGATCGAGGTCGGTCGGCTTGAGATTGGCAATTTCCAGGGCTTTGATCGAAGCCTGGACCCCCAGAGTGGAGGGGAACTCCTGCTCGCGGGCAATGTGCCTCTCACGGATCCCGGAATGTTCCCGAATCCATTCATCGTTGGTATCCACCATTTTGGCCAGATCGTCGTTGGTCAAGACCGGCTCGGGGACGGACATGCCCCATCCGGTGATATGTGCGTACGGCATAGACACCTCTTTCGCCCGCCTTCTCTTTGGCTCGAAAGCGGGTCGACAGGATCACTCGTTGAAACGACTCAGGATCAGTGTGGCGTTGTGACCACCGAACCCGAAGGAATTCGACATGATATGGTCGGGACTGGCCGGTCGCGGATGATTGGGAACATAATCCAAATCACATTCCGGGTCGGGCACTTCATAATTGATGGTAGCCGGCAGGATATTGTACTGGAATACTTTGGCACAAACCATTGCTTCCACAGAGCCGGAGGCCCCCAGGAGATGACCAGTCATAGACTTGGTGGAGGAGATGGGGATGTTATAGGCATTCTCGCCGAAGACCGTTTTTATGGCGGCAGTCTCGCTCTTATCGTTGAGCTGGGTGGACGTGCCATGAGCATTGATATAGCCGATATCCGTAGTTGCGAGCCCGGCGTTTTCGAGCGCCAACTGCATGGAGATGGCTGCACCGGCGCCATTCTCGGCCGGGGCTGAAATATGATGGGCATCATCGGAGGTGCCGTATCCGGCGAATTCGCACAGGATGGCTGCCCCGCGCTCCCTGGCATGTTCAAGCGATTCCAAGACCACCACCCCCGCGCCTTCGCCCATCAAGAAACCGTCCCTCATTTTGTCGAAGGGGCGGGAAGCTTTCTCCGGCGCGTCATTGCGAGTGGAGAGAGCAGTCATCACGTTCATCCCCGCCATGGAAAGGGCTGTAATGGCCGCTTCCGCACCACCGGCGATCATTACATCCGCGGAGCCGCGCCGGATCATCTCGCTGGATTCGCCGATCGTATTGGTGCCCGTGGCACAGGCCGTGGTGATGGCCATATTGGGTCCGCGTGCTCCAATCCGGATGGCAATAGAGCCTGCCGCTCCGTCAGCGATCATCATCGGGATCAGAAAAGGGCTGACCCGTTCCGGCCCCCGCTCGCGCAGCACTTCGGCTTGATCCAGAAGGGTGTTAATTCCACCGATGCCTGTGCCGATCACGATGCCCACCCGGTCACGGTTCGAATCATTGATCACCAGGCCGGCCTGATCCAGCGCTTCGAGGGTAGCAGCCATAGCAAGCTGGGTAAAGCGGTCCATCTTGCGGGCCTCCCGATTGCCAAACATGGCCACACCGTCAAACCCCTTCACCTCGGCTGCGAAACGGGTTTTATGAAGACTGGCATCGAATTGAGTAATAGGCGCTGCACCGGATTTTCCGGCAAGCAGGGCCTCCCAGGTATCTTTCACGTTATTCCCCACCGGGCTTAGGCACCCCAACCCGGTGATCACAACTCGTTTACGCATTCAATTCTCCTTATTAAGAACATCGGACAAGAGTTCATCTTGTCCTACTGGTTCCCGGATTTATAACACATGCCCTGCCAAAGCGATACGCCAGAAACATATTCAAATCGACTGCACAGGGGGAAAATGAGAAAAGAACTCAGATCGGGTGGTGAAGGAGTTTCCAGATCTGCTGGATATGAATACGGTCATGCGTGGTCATGAAGCCGATCATTTCCAACAGGGTCGTAGGGCCAAAGATGGAATGGCGGGCTCTCCGCGTTCCAATCCGCAGGACTTAGCGCCTTAAGGGTCTTAAGTGTTTCCAGCCGGGCAGCCAAATAATCATTATAGGCCGTCCTGCCATCCTGCCGGATATATCCACGCTCATCGGCCCACTCATCCGTGCTGCGTGCAGGGATAAATGGCTCTTCTTCATTCAGCAAACGCTGAAGGCGAGGTTGGTTCACTTCGCGTTCTGTGTCACGCAGATGACAAAGGACTTCGATAAGGGACCATTCGCCCGGCTTCGGACGAACCGCCCAGGATTCAAGTGGTAATTCCTCGATCAGATCGGCAATGGAGGCGGGCGCAGCGGTCATCAGAGCCAGGATGGATGTACGGGTTTTATACTGAGGCTCCAGTTGTTTGAAGTCCACATCCCCGAGCCAGTTTCTTAGATCTTCAAGCGAACCTCGGCCTGTGGCTTGCATATCGCTCCCATCCGGCGAACCGGTATCCACCCAGAAGGTCGCCAACCCCAGTGCCTGTGCGGGCGCAAGATCCCTCTCCGCATCGTTACCAACCATCAGAACCGGTCCGTCCGGCCAGCCAAGCCGCCCCAGAAATTCCGCAAAATAAGCAGCATGGGATTTGGTGAAATGGAACCGTTCGTAGGAAGAGATCAGGGCAAAGGGAAAGGTTTCAGGCGGCAGGCCGGCAAAACGCAGCCGGTGCAGGGTAGCCTTCAGCGGAAAGAACGGATCGGTAGCCACCGCCACCTGATAGCCCTTTTGCGAAAGCCCAGCGCACAAGCTCGATCGCTTCCGGCCGCTGACCGGTCAGTACACCGAGGTTGGGAAATTCGCGATCATAGAATTCATCAATCACCGGCTGGATGACGCTGCGATCCACCCCGAGGGCCGGGTAAAACTCCCGGTCAAAAACCTCCTGAAGGGTATTACCGGGATCTTCAGTGGTAATCATTGCGCGCGTGCCATCCATTAAGGCTGGCAGCATTGTTTCGGGTTGAACATACGCTGTCAAATGCAACGATAAAGCCTGGAAATAGGCGGGGATAAAGACCTCCATGTTGGTGTCCAACAGGGTGTCATCCAGGTCAAGCAGCAATGTCAGCATGACTATTCTTTAACTTCGAAATGGAATGGGAGCGTATGACACTCCCCACAACCAATCTGCGGCTCCGCTACATCCCGGTGTGTTTTCTGACAGTAAGCACGGACCTGCACACGGCGCTGAAAGCCAGCGGTCACTGGACGGGTGACAGAAGGCCAAAGCTGGAGAAATTCACAGGCATTGGCAAGCTGTATCCCCGGCACCGGGCAGGTACGGCAAAGATCGGGTGTCCAGCGGAGATTGTGCGCCTTCAGAAGGCGGCATTCCTCCACATTACGCCCGCGATAATAATCCCCGAAAAAATACTTGCATTCCTTGCCGGCAGGTGTACGCATAATGTTGACGTGTTCCCAGGAGTTCTCCTGAGGAGGAGATTGAAATGAATTCTGAAATGCCGCTAGACGCGCGTGACGTATTCCCCGGTCCGGGTATCCACACGGATCGTATCGCCAACCTTTACGAACTGCGGGACCTGAACCTCCAGCCCGGTTGTGGTGCGCACCTTCTTGGTCACGCCGGTGGCTGTATCGCCGCGAATAGCCATATCGGCTTCCACGATTTTCAAGTCCACTGAAGTCGGCAGTTCGATATCAAGCGGCTCCCCCTTATAAAAGGTAAGTTTGACTTCCATGCCGTCCTGAAGATACAGGGCATCGTCCCCGAGCAGATCCCTCTTAATGGCGGGCTGCTCGAAGGTATCATTATCCATGAAATAATAGAGATCGCCATCGTTATAGAGGTAGGAAACGTTGTGAAAGTCCAGGCGCACATCCTGGACAGACTGGCCAGAGGAAAACGTGCGCTCAATGTTCGAGCCGGTCACCAAATTGCGCGCCTTGACGCGAATACTGGCATTCCCCCGCCCGGTCTTGTTGTGGCTGTAATCGAGAACTTTGTAGAGTACCCCATCCAGCTCAAAGGTTACACCTTTGCGAAGCTCATTTACGTCGATCATGATCATTCCTCATCTTGATAGATTGCAAACGGGCGGATTATAGCCCATGCATCACAGGGCTGGCAAGTCCCACCCTACAGAGTGTTGGATCCTCAGCCGGAATTTCTAATGTCCGGCGTTTTCTTCCTTCAGCAATTTCACCGCGTGGTCCAACACCGGAAGGATGACTTCCAGATTCTCCACGGCGCCCTTTGGGCTTCCGGGCAGGTCGATGATCAGTGTCCGCCCGCGGATGCCTGCCACTGATCGGGATAACATCGCAAAGGGAGTCAAGCGGAGGCTGGCTGCGCGCATCGCTTCGGCCAACCCTGGAGTTTCGCGCTGGATGACATCCCGGGTCGCTTCCGGGGTTACATCCCGCGGGCTAAAGCCGGTGCCTCCCGTGACGAGGAGGATATCGATCTCACCGCCTTCTGCCCATTCGATCATTTTTTGAACAAGCATGCTGCGGTCATCGGGGAGGATCATTTGCTTAACGACGGTCCCACCTGCGGATTGTATCCGGGCGACCAGTGCTGGTCCGGATTCGTCCGGGCGTTCCCCACGCGCCGAACGGTCAGAAGCTGTGATGATCCCGTAGCGAAGCAACTTCAGATCAGCTCCTTGCCGAACAGCCGTACTTGATCCATATCAGACCAGCCGCGCTTTGCATAAAAGCGGGCAGCTTCCTCGTTTCCGTTCAGTACGAGCAGATAGCACTTCAGGCAGCCCTTTTCCCGCAGCCGTTTTTCCAATTCATCCATAAGCAGGGTCGCCAGCCCCTTTTCACGAACCTCGCGCGCCACCGCCAGGTGATAGATCAGGCCTCGGCGCCCATCAAAACCCCCGATCACGGTTCCAACAAGCCGGCCATCCGATTCCGCCACGAGGAACAAATCAGGATCGCGGGCAATTTTCTTTTCGATCTCTTCCCGGGTGTCAGACCGCCCCAGATGCACACCTTTCTCCATGCTCTCCCACAAGGTGCGTACCAACGGATAATCTTCAGGATTCCGGAATGTTCGGAGGACAAATGCCGTCATCACGAAGGACCAATCACCTTTTTCAGAGTATCCACCAGATCATGAGGCATGAAAGGTTTCAGCAGGAACTCGGTAGCCCCGTGTTCCATGCACTCATCCCTAAGATTCATGCCGGATGTCATGACCACCCTCATGTGACGGATATGCGGATCACTGCGGATACTATCCAGGATCTCCAGACCGTCCTGGCGGAAAAGATGCACATCCATTAGCAGGACATCCGGTTTTTCCTTACGCATGGCTCTGGGAACATCATCATCCGCATCCAAAGCGACAACGCTAAAACCCTCCATCTTAAGGAGGGTTTTGAGAAGCGACACCATCGTAATATCATCTTCAGCCAGCAGTATTTTTGGCATTGGTCTTTGCTTTCGACTTTGCCTTCGGCTTTGTGGTTTTCTCATTGCTGGCGGCTTTGTGAGGCGTTTTGCCGTTTAGGCGTTTTTTCCTGGTTTTCACGGGCACCAGGGCGGCTTTCATCACATCATCCACGCTATCCACCAGAATAAACTTCATATCCTTGCGAATCTCATCCGCCACGTCGTCCAGGTCGGGTTCATTCCGCCGGGGCAGGATCACCGTGCGAAGACCATTTCTGTGCGCAGCCAGAACCTTTTCCTTGACGCCGCCGATCGGCAGAACCTGACCTCGCAGTGTGATCTCACCGGTCATACCGAGGCGGGGTTTGACCTTCTGGCCAGAGATCAGCGACACCAGCGCAGTGGCCATGGTCACGCCGGCAGATGGACCATCCTTGGGCGTAGCCCCGGCCGGGATATGCATGTGGATATCGTTCTTATCGAAGAATTCCTGGGCGATCCCAAGCTTGGAAGCGCGCGAGCGAACATAGGAAAGGGCCGCGCGTGCCAATTCCTGCATGACATTGCCGACCGAGCCGGTCACCTGAAAGCCTCTGCCTCCGGGCATGTTGGTGGCTTCAATGAACAGGATATCGCCGCCATAGGGAGTCCAAGCCAAGCCGGGAATCACACCCGGCATGGAAGTTCGCTGGTTTATCTCCTCCGGCCCCAGGAAGATCGGATGATCGAGGAATTCCTCCACCAGCGCAGGAGTAACGGTGAATTTCACCCCTGTGCCCTCAGCGATGCGCGTACCCGCTTTGCGGCAGATGGCAGCGATCTTGCGTTCAAGATTACGGACACCAGCTTCGCGCGTGTACTCGCGGATGATCTTTTGCAGAGCTTCCTTGGAAAAGGTCACCTCATCAGAATGCAGGCCGTTCTCGCGGATTTCACGCGGGAATTAAGATATCCCTCAGCAATGGCGACTTTCTCGGTTTCCGTGTAACCCGAAAGGAAGATAATCTCCATCCGGTCACGCAGAGGGCCGGGGATGGTCTCCAGCGTATTGGCGGTGGTGATGAAAAATACCTGCGACAGGTCGAAAGGCACTTCCAGGTAGTTATCCCGAAATTCCATGTTCTGCTCGGGGTCGAGCACTTCCAGCAGCGCCGAGGAGGGATCCCCGTGGAAATCCATGGTGAGCTTGTCGATCTCGTCCAGCATATAGACCGGGTTGCGTGTTTCCACGCGGCGCAACGCCTGTAGGATGCGGCCTGGCATGGCTCCAATGTAGGTACGCCGGTGCCCGCGAATTTCCGCCTCGTCCCGCACACCACCGAGGGAAATACGCGTGAACTTGCGGCCCATTGCCCGCGCGATCGACTGACCCAGAGAGGTCTTACCCACACCAGGAGGACCGACGAAGCAGAGGATCACGCCTTCGCGCTCGCGGCGGATCACATCATCCGAAGGCGGCTTGACCTCATCTTTGCGGTCAAGCCGAAGCTTGCGAACGGCCAGGAATTCCAGGATGCGTTCTTTTACATCCTTCAACCCGTAGTGATCCTTGTCCAGGATCGTGCGGGCATGAGCAATTTCCAGGTTATCTTCAGTGGACTTCGACCAGGGAAGGTCGGTCAGCCAGTCCAGGTAGGTGCGGATGATGCCATATTCGGCTGCACCGGGCGGAAGCCGGGAAAGACGGTCCAACTCGCGTCTGGCCTGTTTATCGGCTTCCGGCGGCATTTTGGCTTCATCCACCTTGCGGCGGTATTCCTCGGTCTCCACCGCCTGTTCATCTTTTTCCCCCAGCTCCTTTTGAATGGCCTTCATCTGCTCGCGCAGGAAGTACTCGCGCTGAACCTTTTCGATCTCGCCGCGAGCTTCATTCTGGATCTTTTGACCCAGGGAAAGGACTTCTCCTTCACGGACAAGCAAGCCGATGAGCTTCTTCAGCTTGTCGCTGACCGAATCCAGCTCAAGGATCTCCTCGGCATCTTTCAACTCGATGCGTTGAAAGTTCGCGATGGTATAGGCCGTCTGGAGTGGATCCTCCACGGAGGTAATCGAGGAGGCCAACTCTTCGGGGAAGGAAGGGATCATCTGGGTAATTTGCGGCGAACTGATCGCGGGCATTCCGCGCCAGTGCGTCGATCTCCAGCCCTTCCTCCTGCGTTTCAGGGGCCAACTCAATGTGGGCTTTGAGGTAAGGTTCCTCCTGAACGAATTCTCCCAGTCGGAAGCGATGCATGCCCTGGACAAGCAGACGAACCGTTCCATCGGGAGCCCGGAGAAGCCTGTGTACTGTGGCAATGGTACCAACCCGGTAAAGGTCTTTCGGTCCGGGGGTTTCCAGCTCCGGGTTGATCGCAGCCACCAGGCCGACCAGCTTATCGCCGCCGACCACATCATCCACCAACTTAATGGATCGGGGCTGTCCAACCGTTAGAGGTACGGCAGTATCCGGGTAAACCACGATCCCACGCAGAGGCAAGATCGGAAGCACATCCGGGTATTTTGGCGAATCCGAATCCGAACCGTCTTCCGCGCCTGCGCTCCCTTCCTTTTTGGGAATGTGTGCGAACATGGCAGGCATCAGCATGGCCAGAAGTTCATCATCAGCCTCGCCAATCCATTGATACAGATCATTAATGCTGGAGTGCCAGCGGGAGGCAGGCATGGAAATTATTTACCCCCGGCCTGGTTGGATTTTAATTTCGGCAGTGTCACAGTGAGGAAGCCATCCTTATATTCCGCACCAGCCTCCTCCAATTTGACCGCTGAAGGAAGCATGACCGCGGTGGAAAACTTACCAAAACGGATCTCCATCTGGTGGTAAGCGACGCGGCCGACAGGCTCGGAACGCGTGCCCTTGATCATCAGCATTTCATTCTCAAGGGTTACCTCAAAGTCATCTTCGCGCATCCCGGCGATCTCCACCCGGACGATGTAGGTATCATTGGATTCCAATAGATCCGTTGGCGGACTCCATTGGCTGCTCTGGACATACCAACTCAACGAATGCAGGACTTCACGCCTGTTTTCCATAAGAGACATTGTTGTTCTCCTTACGATCGAGGGCATCAAACACCTCCGGGATTTCAGATTATAACCATGAGGTTTCGGCTGCACGCCTACTCGTTATCGCGCAGCCCTGCAGGTAGAGCCGACATTTTTCCGATAAAGTGATTTCTTTCCTGGAGCATGGGAATTTGCTCCTGCTACTCCACTCGAGATCTCTCTAATGTATACCATAGCTTTTCTGGAACCCCCGAAGGAATCGAAACACTGCTCAAAATCCGGCATCGGGATGTCGTAATAGCTCAATCCAGTGAGAATTATACTTCCAATATAACCATCTTCAATGAAAAATAGACAGTAATCCTTTAATTTCCCTGGATTTTTCTGGTTGCACGTAAATGCGCAGATGCCCCCGGCGTTTTCAGCTACCAGCCCAACAACCTCCATTATCAGGTGCGTTTGGTAATACCAGATCAATCAACATTTCCGTTAGACCATCTTAAAAAATTCTTTATTGACAAGTAAATGAAAATGGAATATTCTTCTACCCTAAAGATTAAGGAAAAACTTAATCTCTCCCATATTTTCTCTATCATGGAAAAATCTCAAGATTTTCTCTTGTTTAAAATTCTAGGGAATGGCGAGAGGTTCGCTATCCTCAGATGGTTGATGGCCTCGCAAGGAACGCTGTCCCAACTGGGAAAAGTATTTAAGAAATCACCTGCTCATATCCGTCACCATTTGAAGATACTGGAGCAAGCCGGATTAGTGGAATTTGTCGAGGCGCGTCCTGTGCAAGGCGGCCCTGAAAAATATTATCGTGCTACACAACACGCTCTGATCATTCACAAAGCTGTAGTTCCCGCCAGCTCCGGGGACAAGATAGGAATCACCATTGGCTCGATGGATTCAGGTATTAAATATCTGGCAAGTATTCTTTCCCAAGAACCTACCCCAGTGTTTATCATGCCCATCCCCCTCTCCAGCCTGGATGGGCTGATCGCGCTGCGTCAAGGTCTCTGCCAGATGAGCACTTGCCATCTCATCGACCCTCAAACCGGGGAATACAACCGCCCGTTTATCCGCCATTTGTTTCCCGGGCAGGAGATGGCGCTTATCCAGTTGTACAGGCGTGAAGAAGGATTGATGGTTACGCCTGGTAACCCGATGGGCGTCAAGGATCTACAAGACTTGCTACAACCAAATATTGTTTTTGTTAACAGAGAATCTGGTTCCGGCGTACGCCAGTGGCTGGACCTCCAACTGCACCGGCAAGGCATCCCGGCAGAGTCCATTCGAGGCTTTTCGCACATCGTCCACTCACATGCAGAAATCGCCCGGGTCGTTTTGGAAGGCCGGGCTGACACTGGGATCGGCATCGCGGCCACCGCCAGAGAGTTTGGCCTAGATTTCATCCCCCTTTTTGAAGAACCTTATGAAATCGTCATGCCCCACAATCTGACCACTGATGAACATTACAAAGCCTTTTTCGATGGTGTAAACTCTGGAACTTTCCGCTCCGCCTTAGGCAGGCTGGATGGCTATGCGATATCACAGGCTTTTGGAGCAATCGAAATTGTGCGCTAGAACTCCCCAAGATTATTTGTTGATCGCTGTAAGGGCAAATTGTTTAAACTGTTTAGGAGAAGAAGCGTGAAACCCGGGTCTGTATTATTGTTTATCAATATTATCGCCGTGCTGTCAGCGGGCTGCGCACCACAGGCAATAGCAACCCCCCAGGCAAATGTGCAACCAACCACGAAAACCACCCCAGTTATAAGCGAGGCAAGTGGACCAACAGCAACGGTGGAAGCGGTTGAATTGAACGTCTTTGCTGCAGCTTCCCTCACTGAGGCCTTCGGTGAGATCGGCAAGATATTTGAGGCGGGCCATCCCGGAGTAACAATAGTGTTCAATTTTGCCGGTTCCCAGCAGTTGGCACAACAAATTAATGAAGGCGCGCCGGCGGATATCTTTGCCAGTGCCAGCACAAAGCAGATGAGCGTGGTTATCAACGCAGGGGAAGTTGTCGATGGGACCCAGCAAATCTTTGTCGAGAACCGCCTGGCGGTGGTATTTCCAAATGACAATCCTGCCGGTTTGAAGGAATTGAAGGATCTGGGGAAAGCCGGCCTAAAGATTGTTCTGGCTGCGAAAGAAGTCCCTGTTGGCCAGTATGCGCTTGATTTTTTGGATAATGCAAGCATTGATCCTGCCTTTGGCGTGAACTTCAAGGAAGAAGTGCTTAATAATGTGGTCTCTTACGAAGACAACGTCAAGGCGGTATTGGCAAAGGTGGCATTGGGTGAGGTTGATGCTGGTATTATCTACACCAGCGATATTTCCGGGGCAGATGGCGAAAAAGTTGGCCGGTTGGATATCCCCGATACGTTAAATGTGATCGCCTCCTACCCGATCGCTGCAGTCAGGGAGAGTAAAAACGCGGTACTGTCGCAGGCCTTCCTTGACCTGGTGCTCTCCGCCGAGGGCCAAGCGGTTTTGGCAAAGTACAATTTCATTCCGGTGAAGTAAAGTTGATTGAACGAAAATCCATCCGATCTCGAAATGCTGTTAAACCTGGCAGCCCTTTCGGGGCAACAACTGCCCAGTCTCAGCCGACCAGGAATTGGGCTGAAACCGCCTGGCGCGCCACAGCTACTCCCTTGTTTTTACTCTTTCTGGTACCGATCATCATGCTGATCGCGCGTTCCTCACCGGAGCACTTGATCGCCAATATCGGAGAAAAAACAGTTCTTCAGGCAATTGCCGTCAGCCTAAGGACAACTCTAATCAGTTTAGGACTGATCCTTTTGCTTGGAACGCCTGTTGCCTATTTGATGGGACGCCGCCAGTTCCGGGGTAAAAAATTGTTGGATACGATCATCGACATGCCTACTGTTCTCCCCCCTTCCGTGGCCGGCCTGGCACTCTTAATGACCCTTGGCCGCAGGGGTTTGATCGGCGGTTGGCTGCAGGAGATCGGGATCCAGGTCGCTTTTACAACTGCTGCAGTTGTGATCGCCCAAATCTTCATCGCAGCCCCCTTTTATATCCGGGCCGCATCCGTGGGGTTTGCCGGGATCGATGTAGAGATCGAAGAAGCAGCCCAACTGGATGGCGCCAGCCGGTGGCAAATATTTCAATTTGTGATCCTGCCGCTTTCGAGGTTTGGTCTGCTGAGCGGAGCGATGATGAGCTGGGCGCGTGCGCTGGGCGAGTTTGGGGCGACCATACTCTTCGCCGGGAATTTTCCCGGGCGAACACAAACCATGCCCATTGCCATTTACATCGGGTTTGAAAGAGACCTGGACAGCGCCCTAACCTTGTCCGTTATCCTGATCGTGATCTCCTTCCTTTCCCTCCTGTTAATCAAGCTCCTCGTCTCCCGCGAGGCACAAGAAGAATAACTGCCGAAAACATTATTCAAAGATGAAAAAAATACCGCCGACCTAGCCATCGGCGGTATTCCTTTTCAAGGTATTGAGCGCCCCCGCAGGGAATCGAACCCTGATGGCCAGCTTAGAAGGCTGGTGCTCTGTCCGTTGAGCTACGGGGGCAGGGTTCTTACTGATAAGGTCTAAGCCCGCGATAGATCCGCGGACCTGCCAACGTTCTCAGAATGGTTTCTGGTGGGCGGTGCAGCCGCTCCCCCAGTTCTTCGGCCGACATGGGCACATTGCCGTTTACCAGGAAGAGACGGAACACCGCCTCCACCAAGGCCGTACGCTCGCTCACAAAATCCGGCTGGAGGGCGCAGTGGCTCATGAGGGCATGCTCGATCCCATCCACCGGTTTTACTTCAGCAGTGTCGGGATCGATCCAATCGATCATCTGCCCTTCTTCGACTTGCGAAAAGACCGCCTGATGTTCGGGGCAAAGGAGCGAGCGAAGAAACACATGCCAGTCACGTTCGTTCTGCTTCCACCAGCGGAAATCGATATGGAACGGCGTCTGCAAGGTTGGCTTGACGAGACTGAAGCGCTTTACAACCGCCATCAGGCACCATCCTCAAGACGGAAATGCAGATCGCCTACGTGGATGAAAGGCTTGTTTGTCAGCATCGCCAGGAGCGGCGCAGGCGGCAGCCTGCGCACCAGGTTGATGGCGGCGTACAGCTCCTGAGCATGAACGTGGCCCTGAGGCGTGAGCTTGGTCAGCTCGCGCATCATGGAAACTACCAAGTCGCCGATCGAGCCCTTCTTCCCCCACAGCGGGTCGAGCAGAGACTGGTCGGGGACGTAGATGGCCATACGATCGTTGAATTCCGCGTTGATGGGCTGCTTGAGCATGGCAAAGATCATTCCGCCATCCGCGCCGATCATCAGAGTACGGATCCAGTCCTTGGTCGAGCGCTGGGTGCGGGCCTGGACAATTACCTCACCGGGTTTGGTACCACGTTTCACTTCCACCAAACTGCCAGGCATCAGGCCCTGGTTACTATACCAGTCCCGCAGTCCGTAAACATAGCCGCCTTGCCTTACCACCCAGGCGGGCATTTTCAACCCGCTCCTGCCATCCACCAAAGTGAACCGAACGCGCGGGGACTCATAAGCGGTCGGAAATAGCGACCTGGCACGGGAAGATAGCGGTAATGTACCCTCGCGCAAATGCGGGAAGATGAGACTGATCAGCACAGATGGCGGTGTTTTTTCAGTTTCCTTTGGCTGGATCGGGCTGAGTTCGTCATCCAGCTGTGATTCAAGGGCCAGCATCTGATCCGTTAGCAATGAGCGGTCGTGCTCAATGGGGTTGTATTGCAAGTGAACCGGAACTTCACGAACGCCTTCCGGCTCCAAGCGGCGGAGGCACCACAACACCTGCCCGGCGGGGCCAACTTCATCAAAGCGTTCATCCTCCTGCAGGGCAAAGTTCAGGGAGAATTCTGCCAGCTTGGGGTTCACACCCTCGGGCAGTTCCACATCCTTCAGCAGAACGGAAGTCGGCTGCGGTTCGCCGCCGGTCATATCCAGTACCGCCTCGGCGAGATTGAGGTGACCCACATTCACATCCAACAGCAGGGCACGCGGGAACCAGCGTCCTGCAATACGAACCAGGCTGTCATCCGACCGGAACGCCGCCTCAATCTTACGGGCAAGCTCTTCCCCTTCTGCGATGGCGATCGCCTCGACATCCAGATCTTCCGATTCATCCGAACTGACAGGGGCCTCGTTCAAGGCATGCTCCATCAGGCGTGCCGCGAACATGCGCTCCGTTCCACCATCCATCTCAACTGTGATCACATCAAAATCGCCAGCAGTGGGATTAACTCCAAGCCGGACAGTTTTGACCTTGCCATTCTTCCAATCCAAGGCCGGAAAGACCAGATCGGTGCCGGGCGCATAGTTTTCTCGCGGGACATATGTCTTACCGCTGGAGCTATGGCGGGCTTCCACCGATGCGCGCTCGGCTCGAATGCGCTCCGTGATCAATACCGGGACAAGCTCCCGTGGGGTCAGGGGGGTTTCGTTCTCGAATAAATGATTATGCAGAAATTCAACGTCCTGCCGGGTGATCGCGAGGTTGGGCCAGTAGTCGGAGGATAGAAGGGAATTGCGTGCCATTGAGTGCCTTGTAACGTGGATTAAGTCCTGCTGGATGATAGCAGCAGTATTTGATTATACCTTACATGAGGGATGCACTAATGCAGCATATTCTTGAGGAAATGAAGCAAAATAAGATTCGTTCATCTGAAATGTCAATGGCAGACCTATTGCAGGAATCCTCCTTAAAGATGACATTACTACGAAGTTGAGAGTGGTTTGGAGTGTTCCCGATCTTTCGAGTCCGGAACACTCCAAGCATGGGCATGTTTGTTATCAGGCCGCGCCGCTCTCTTCTTTGGTATAGGGCTCGCGCAAATGGATCGGTTTATTGTCCTTGTTACGCACCCTCAGGTTCAGCATCTCGACAAAGACCGAGAAACCCATTGCGAAATATACATAACCCTTCGGAATGTGCTGATGAAGGCCCTCAACGATCAATGTAAACCCGATCAACAGAAGGAAACTAAGCGCCAGCATTTTGATTGTCGGATGACGTTCCACGAATTCACTCAAAGGCCCTGCCAGGAAGATCATCACAGCTGCAGCTGAGATCACAGCGATAATCATAATAATCAACTGATTTACCATCCCCACCGCTGTGATGACGGAGTTGAGCGAGAAAACGATATCCAACACCATGATCTGTGCAATCACGCCCCAGAAGGAGGCTCGAACCTTGACCGAAGCCTGACCTTCCTCGCCTTCCAGCTTCTGATGGATTTCGTGTGTACTTTTCCAGAGCAGGAAGAGACCCCCCACAACAAGAATGATATCCCGGCCAGAAATTTCAAAACTACGGATCGAGAAAATAGGTTCCACCAAACCGATCACCCAGGACAAGGAGAGCAGCAACAGGATGCGGGAGATGACCGCCATTCCGATGCCCGTTGTGCGGGCGCGGCTGCGCTGTTCGGGAGGCAGCTTGCCGGCCAAGATGGAAATGAAGATGACATTATCCACCCCTAGGACCAATTCCAGTGCAACCAGGGTGACCATTGCAACCCAAGTTTCAGCATGCAAAAAAATTTCCATGGAAATCCCTTCGAATGATTGTTAGGTGACGAGCCACTTTCCAGCTCAGGTTTTTATTTTACCGGAATTCGGCTTGTGAGGTTCTATTTTGCGTTTTAATTTGAATCCTTCGGGTATCTGACCATAAACTCCGCGCATATGAACCGGCAAACTGGCAGCAAGGGTGAACATCAGCCGCTCGGTGAGCGAGAGAGGAGTTTCACCTCTTTGTGCCTGCAAGGCAGGCAACATACGAACGGTTACTCGCGTTCGGCGTGGAAAGCTGTGGAAGAATTGATCCGAGCCCACAATCGCCATAGGGACGATCGGGCAGCCGGCTTCGATCGCCAGACGCGCCGAGCCTGTCTTGGCAACGCCCAATCCAGTCCCCTTTGATCGAGTACCTTCGGGAAACATTCCCAGAGTCTGTCCATGCTCGAGCACCCGGGCTGCATGGTTAAGTGCCCACTGATCTTTCTCGCCGCGGTAGATCGGGAAAGCGCCCATGTTTCGAAACACGGCGCCCATGATCGGGATCCGAAAAAGTTCGGCTTTACCCATGAAAAATATCGGCCGTGGCAGCGCGAGCTGCATGGGAAAAACATCGAAATTTGTGACATGATTAGCAGCAATGATGACAGGCCCATCCGCCGGCAGATTTTCCAGTCCAACGACCTCCATCTTCATGATAAGCTTCATGACCCAGGTGACCAGAAATATTACCGACTTCCGCAATGGAGTGGCGTGGAAATAGAAACGTTGGTGATTGCGAATCTCAAATTGGCCGTGTTCCATCAAGCCAGCCTTTCAGCCGAAATGCGATTATACTAGAGGGCGGTTTATTCCTCTAAAGAAACAGGCCGGCAGGGATAGCGCCTGTTATGTTCCACGATGTCAACATAGGAGCTCATAATGGACACGATGATCGAAAGCATTTCCGCGCTCGAAATCCTCGATTCGCGCGGAAACCCCACCATTGAGGTGGAGGTTGTACTGGCAGACGGTGCATGGGGCCGGGCCGCTGTTCCTTCCGGTGCGTCCACCGGTATCCATGAGGCGCTGGAATTGCGCGACGGTGACAAAAAACGCTTCCTTGGCAAAGGTGTGACCAAGGCTGTCGCCAATGTGAACGGGCCGATCGCAGAGGCATTATTTGGATGGGATGCTTCCGAGCAAAAGGCCCTGGATGCCGAATTAATCGCCCTGGACGGGACGCCTAACAAGTCCAATCTTGGCGCCAATGCCATTCTGGGAGTGAGTTTGGCAACTGCCAAAGCTGCAGCGAATTCCTTCGGTCTGCCGCTGTATCGTTACATCGGCGGCGTCTATGCACATGTACTCCCCGTCCCGATGATGAACATCCTCAATGGCGGCGCCCACACGGCGTGGCAGTCCACCGACATGCAGGAATTCATGGTGATGCCATTCGGCGCGCCCAATTTTGCGGAGGGACTGCGCTGGGGCGCTGAGATCTACCATGCCCTTAAATCCGTTCTGAAGGAAAAGGGATATGTGACACTGGTGGGAGACGAAGGCGGTTATGCTCCTTCCCTAAAGGCGAATAATGAGGCTGTGGAAGTCATCCTGGCAGCGATCGAAAAAGCAGGATTCAAAGCCGGGCGAGACAAAGACGTAGCCCTGGCACTGGACCCCGCTGCCTCGGAGTTGTTCGAGGAGGATTCCCGCACTTATAATCTCCGCAAAGAGGGCAAGAAGCTCTCCGGAGAGCAGATGGTTGAGTTCTGGGCCAAATGGGTCAAGGATTACCCCATCGTTTCGATTGAGGACGGCCTGGCTCAAGACGATTGGGAATCCTGGAAACTCATGACCTCCAAACTCGGAAATGAAATTCAAATCGTTGGCGATGACCTGTTGGTCACCAACCCAGAGCGCGTGCGCCGGGGCATTCGGGAAGGCGCGGCGAATGCGTTACTTGTCAAACTCAACCAGATCGGTTCGCTGACCGAGACAATCGAAGCCGTTGAGATGTGCCATCGAAACGGCTGGCGGGCAGTCACCAGCCATCGCTCGGGTGAGACTGAGGATTCCACCATCGCCGATCTGGCGGTAGCGCTTAATACCGGACAGATCAAGACCGGCGCTCCTGCCCGCTCTGACCGGGTAGCCAAATACAACCAACTTCTGCGCATCGAAGCTGAGCTGGGCGATTCGGCTTCCTATGCAGGCTGGTCTGCTCTCCGGTAAACCAAACCCGTGCCATATCTTTCTCCAGCCCCGGCGGATTGCCGGGGTTTTTCTTTAAGCATTATGAACCTTAATATATTGTTAATATCATTGACAAATTTACTAATTATGCTATCATCTTCAACAAAGCCTTCCATAAATTACCCTAATATTCGATGTGAGCACTTACTTTCACTACATTCCTTCAAGAAACGTTAAGAATATAAACAAACACGCCGCCCTGGATCTGATACGCTTTACTCCGGGCGGTATTTCTCGAGTCAAGCTAGCGCACCGCATGGATCTCACCCGCGCGGCTGTCACACTTAATTACGAATGATTTGCTGGCTTCAGGTATTATTTGCGAGACCTCCAGCAGCCTCCCCACCACCGGACGCCCGCCCATCAATCTGGAGGTCAACCCGGGGCGCGGCATGGTAGCCGGGATCGACATGGGGGCCACCCACATCAGCCTCATGATCGCAAACTGCGCTGCTCAACCGATCCGTGAAGCGGAAATTGCCATCAATATCGCCGATGGACCCGAACACTGCCTAAACCAGGCGGATGCGCTCTTACATGAGGTGGCAGAAGGCGCTGGAATCGAGATCAAAGATTTGCTGGCGATCGGGATCGGCGTGCCGGGGCCAATTCAGTCTGAGGCCGGAATGGTAGTTGCTCCTCCTATTATGCCAGGCTGGGATCGATTTCCTATCCGCGCCACGCTGGAAAAACGTTGGGGATGCCCAATCTCCTTGAACAATGATGCCGAGCTGGGGGCTGTAGGCGAATGGGCTTACGGCGCGGGGCGCTCCACTCGGAACCTGGCGTATATTAAAGTGGGTACAGGCGTAGGCGCAGGTCTTCTGCTGGATGGCCATACTTATAGAGGAGCAAGCGGCTCTGCCGGAGAGATAGGCCATCTGACGATGGATGTGGATGGAGAGCTGTGTACGTGCGGCAACCGAGGCTGCCTGGAAACACTTGCCAGTGGGCCAGCCATCGCCCGCCGAGCCCAGCGAGACGCGGCTTCTGGCAAACAAACCCAGCTTGCCCTTCAGGATAACGGGGCAGCATTGACCGCGCGCGACGTGGCAGCAGCCGCGAGCCGCGGGGATCTACTCTCCCAGCAGATCATTGTGGAAGCCGGTAAGCACCTGGGGATCGCCATTGCGGGTCTCGTAAATCTTATTAATCCCAATATGATCGTAGTCGGTGGTGGCGTAGCCCAAATCGGGGATTTTTTCCTTGAACCGGTACGCCACGAAGTGCGGCGGCGAAGCCTTCCGGCCTCGGTACGAGTTGTCCAGATCACCACTGCCCTACTGGGACGGCGCTCCTGCGCGATCGGAGCTGTGGTACAGGCACTTTCCATCGCGTTGCACCAGATCGCGGATGGGCGAAGTCTTTCCGTTCCGGAAGCAACTGGATGAAAGTCTTGATTGTGAAAGATTTTGCCAAGTCGAATGATAAGAGTATAATTAAGTCACCATACTCTTTCGATTGGAGGATCAAATGGCCAGTGTAACGTACGAGAATGTATACAAGAAGTTCGGTGATATGGTGGCAGTGGACAACATGAATTTTCATGTGGATGACAAGGAATTTCTTGTCCTTGTCGGTCCATCCGGTTGCGGGAAAACCACCGCCCTGCGCCTGCTGGCAGGTCTCGAGGAGATCACCTCCGGTGAGATCAAGATCGCAGACCGGGTGGTCAACGATGTGGCTCCCAAAGACCGTGACATCGCAATGGTTTTTCAGTCCTATGCTCTGTACCCACATCTTTCCGTGTACGATAACATGGCCTTTGGCCTCAAGCTCCGCAAGGTCGCCAAAGATGACATCAAACGCCGGGTGGGCGAGGCGGCAGAGGTGCTCGGCATCACCGACCTGCTCCTGCGAAAACCCCGCCAGCTCTCCGGCGGCCAGCGGCAGCGCGTTGCAGTGGGACGCGCCATCGTCCGCGAGCCGAAGGTGTTCCTCTTCGACGAACCGCTATCCAACCTGGATGCCAAGCTACGCGTCCAAATGCGCGCTGAGATCAGCAAGCTGCACCAGCGCCTGCAGACGACTTTCATTTATGTGACGCATGACCAGACGGAAGCCATGACCATGGCCACCCGGATCGCGGTCATCAACAAGGGTAAACTGCAGCAGATCGATACCCCGCAGAATCTTTATGACAAACCCGGCAATCTGTTCGTTGCCGGCTTCATCGGTTCTCCCGCCATGAATTTCTTCCCTGGCACGCTGCGCAAGGAAGGCGGGAAGCTGTGCGTGGATACCGGCGATTTCATGGTCGCCATCCCCGCCAACAAGGCCGCTTCCTATGAGAGCCTGGTCGGCAGGAACATCATCTTCGGCATTCGCCCGGAAAACATCCACGATCCTGAATTCATACCTCAGAACATCGATGCTGAAAGTGTAAATGTCAAAGTGGATGTAACCGAATTGATGGGCAATGAGATCCTGCTCTACCTGATGAGCGGCAAGAACTCCTTTGTTGCCCGGGTGGATCCCCGCTCGAAATTGCGCTTTGGTCAGCAGTCCCAAGTCAAGTTCGACATGGATAATATCCATATCTTTGATGCTGAAACTGAACAGGCCATTCGCTAATCCCGCTTGAAAGGAGGTGATTGCCGCGCCGAAATTCAAACAATCGCCTGACCGTATACGAGCAAAACGATCTTTCAACAATATCTAGAGGAGTTAAGAGAATGAAAAAATCACTGTGGACCCTGCTAAGCCTCATGCTGGTTGCCAGCGTCCTCCTTGCTGCCTGCGGAACCCCCGCGGCTACAGAAGCCCCTGCCACCCAACCCGCCGCCACTGAGCCCGCCGCCACCGAGCCCGGCCGCCACCGAAGCACCTGCCGAGCCCGTCGAAGTAACGCTCTGGCACGCCTATGGCACCGGTTCCGCTGAAGAGACCGCTCTGGGCAAGGTTCTGGATCAGGCTGCGACCGATCTTCCGAATATCAAGATCAATGTCCTGCAGGTCCCCTTCAACGATATCTTCAACAAGTATCGCACCGACGTAGCTGCCGGTTCCGGCCCCGACCTGTTCGTGGCCCCGAACGACTCGCTGGGCGACGATGCCCGCAACGGCCTGATCGCTGACATCACCGATCTGGCCGCCGGCAAGCTCGGCGATTACTCGCAGCTGGCGATCGACGGCATGACCGTGGATGGCAAGCTCTATGGCATTCCCGAATCCCTGAAGGCTGTCGTCTTCTGGTACAACAAGGATATGCTCGCCACTCCGCCCGCCACCACCGACGAACTGTTGGCACTGGCGAAAGGTGGAACACCGCTCGGTCTGGCTTTTGGCTGCTACCATGACTTCGGCTTCTTCAATGCCTTCGGCGGCAAGATCTTCGATGAGAACTGGAAGGTTGTTGCCGACCAGGGTACCGGTGTCGCGGATGCCATGACCTATCTGAAGGAACTCAATGGCGTCCTCAAGGACAAGGGTTGGCCGCGCACTGATACAGACGAACTGGCCCCCTTCACCGAGGGCACCATTGCGGCCGTGACCAATGGCAACTGGGCGATGGGTGATTACCGCACCGCTCTGGGCGACAAGCTTGGCGTAGCCCCGCTGCCCGCCGGCCCCACCGGCCCCGCTACCCCGTTCCTCGGCGTGGATGGGTTCTATCTCAGCCCGAACAGCCAGGTCCAGGATGCCGCCCTCCAGGTGGCTCTCTACCTGACCGGCAAGAGCGCTCAGGAAACCATGATGAATGAAGCCGGTCACGTTCCTGCCAACACGACTGTGACAGTGACCGACCCGCTCATCCAGGGTCTGCTGGATGCCTTCCAGAACGGCTACATCCGCCCGCAGGTCCCGCAGCTCGGCCTGTACTGGAGCAACTTCTGCGGTGACGGCGACGTCTTTGAAAAGGGCGTCGATCCGACCACCTGGGTTGCCACCAACACAGCCAACGCCAATAAGTAAGCTTCCATGAACAACAGAAGCGAACAGGGACATCCCTGTTCGCTTCTGACTTTTACAGCAAGGTCGCTTGTGTATCAGGAGTGACAAAGATGGCCACAACCACAATGGAACTCACTCGAACAGCAAAACAAACAAGGCTGCGCAAAGCATTACTCCCTTACATGTACCTCCTGCCCGCCTTTGTTGTGATGGGCGTCATCACTTTCTACCCGTTGATCTATCAGATCATCATTTCCTTCACCGATTTCCAAACCAAAGACCTTCTGCTACAGTTAAGATCGCCCAAGCTGAACTATGTGGGTTTCCAGAACTATATTGAGATCTTCACCGGCGGCTTGCCTGTACAGAATTTCGAATTCTTCCGCGTGCTCACTTATAACTTCTGGTGGGCCATCACGAACGTCATGGTACATGTCCCGGCCGGCGTGCTCATCGCAGTATTGCTGAACGTCCCGGGGCTTTGGGGGAAAAAGATCTATCGGGCTTTATATGTTCTCCCGGTTGTTGTTCCTCCAATCGTGGTCGCAACCGTCTGGCGCAATATTTTTGATGAACAATACGGCGCCATGAACCAATTCCTCAGCTCGGTGGCACATCTATTCGGCCAGCTGGACCCTGTGCGCATCCGCTGGCTGACCGATTATGCCGCGCCCATCCCCTGGCTGCTTCCCAACGGTCCGCTGACGCTGGCTTATTACGCCATGATGATCGCCAATTTCTGGCTGGGCTGGCCGTTCATGACCCTGGTAGCCACAGGCGCGCTGCAAAGCATCCCCAAGGATCTCTATGAGGCCGCCTCCATCGACGGCGCTTCCAGTGCCCAGCAGTTTTGGAACATCACCGTTCCCCTGCTAAGGCCAGCCATGATCCCGGCAGCCATTTACGGCTTTACGATGTCTTTCAATTTGTTCAATTTTGTTTATTTCATGTCCGGCGGCGGACCGGCGCGATCCACCGAGATCCTGGTCACCTTTGCCTATGATCTGGTCCGCAACCTGAGGCTCTATGGCGTCGCGGCGGCCTTTGCGGTCATCATCTTCTTTGTCGCTCTGACCGTATTCCTCATCACCAACCGCATTACGCGGGCAACGAGAATCCTACACGGAGGCCTGAGATGACCGCAATTACATCCTCCACAAAGTCAAAAAACCCAATCCTCCGGCTTCTTAATGCCAACACCTCCGGTGAAACCGGAGGACGGGACTTGCCGCTCTGGAGACAACTTCTCCTCCAACTATTGACCCTGGCTATTGCAGCCGAGGTGATGTTCCCGATCATGTACATCATCACGCTGTCATTCAGTTCCAAATCGACGCGGCCATCCAGCCTGGAATTGTTTCCCAAGGAACTCGCCCTGGTGGCTTACCGGCAGGTATTGGATCATCCCACTGCCAACCCGGTCTCCTTCCTTGAACTGCTGCGTAACAGCTTCCTGCTTTCCTTTGGCGTTGGCCTGCTGGCACTGCTCATCGCTGTTACGGCTGCCTATGCCTTCTCCCGCTTCAAGTTCAAGATGCGCCAGGTGATGATGGTGCTGGTCTTCGTCCCCCTGTTGATGCCTGCCATCGGTCTTTCGGCCCCGCTCTATCTGCTGCTCAACAATTTTCGAGTGGCCAATTGCGGAAAAGGGGTGACCGCCATCTATCCATTTACAGCAATGCCAGGTTGGACCCGGGAAGGTCACATTCAACCTACGCGATTCACTGCTCGGAGTTGGGGTTGCCATGATCGCCGGCGCCCTGCCATTCGCAGTGTGGAACCTGAAAGGCTACCTTGACACGATCCCAAAAGAGTTGGAAGAGGCAGCCATGATCGATGGCGCTGACTCCAACCAAATCTTCTTCCGGATCGTGTTACCGTTGGCGGTACCGCAACTGGCGGTCACCTTCTTCCTGGGCTTCATCGGCCACTGGCAGGAGTTTGCCCTGCCATGGTTGTTCCTGACCAAACCACAGGATTACACGCTGGCCATGACGCTGTATAACATGACCGGCCAATACGCAAACAGCATTCCCTGGAACCGATTCGCCGCCATGGCAATCATCGTGGCGGCTCCGGTGGCCATCATTTACATGGCCCTCCAGAAGAACATCGTCGGCGGGCTAACATCCGGCGGCGTCAAAGGTTAATCCATCGAGGGGCAGGCCAAACAGCCCGCCCCTTATACTTCTCTTCCCAAAAACGTGCTGCGCATACGGTTCATTCTGCCCCTGTTGATCCTGGCTGCTTGCGCGCCTCATGCATCTACGCCAACTGCTCCAACTTCCACAATCTCGCCAACGCCACAGATCGAGCAGATTCCGTGGTGGCGCGAGGCGGTCTTCTATGAGATCTTTGTCAGGTCTTTTTATGACAGCAATGGAGACGGCATCGGGGACTTTAACGGCATAACCGAAAAACTCGATTACCTGAACGACGGGAATCCCGAGACCACGTCAGACCTGGGCATAACCGGCATCTGGCTCATGCCGATCCACCCTTCGCCCTCCTACCACGGCTATGATGTCACCAATTATTATGCGGTCAACCCGCAATACGGCAGTATGGCAGATTTTAAACACCTGCTCTCCGAGGCGCATCGCCGCGGCATTCATGTAATCCTCGACCTTGTCCTGAACCATACTTCGAACCAGCACCCTTTCTTCCAAGACGCCCTGAGGGGGCCGGCTTCCCCATATTACAACTGGTATGTATGGTCTGAGGAAGGTGGGAAAAACTGGCATCCGACCAGCGCAGGATCACGCTATTATTTTGGTCTTTTCTGCGACTGTATGCCTGACCTGAATTACCGGAACCCTGCGGTGACCGCCCAAATGGAAAACGTGGTGAAGTTCTGGCTTAAGGATATCGGCGTGGATGGATTTCGTGTGGATGCTGCCCGTCACCTGATCGAAGAGGGTGACCAGACAGAAAACACTCCAGCCACGCATGACTGGTTCCGGCAGGACTTCTTCCCGGCCTATAAAGCCATCAACCCGCAAGCTTATACAGTCGGCGAGGTCTTCGGCGCAGGTTCCAGCATGGTACGCAGTTACACCGGCGACCAAATGGACCAGGTCTTTAATTTTGAAATGGCTAACGGTTTCCTGACCAGCCCTTTTGGGGGGTCAAATACAAGTGTAACAAGCGCCATTAAGTTTGCCCTGCACGATATGCCGGACTTCAACTTCGCCACCTTTATTACCAACCACGATCAGAACCGTTCCATGAGCATCTTTAACGGGAACATCGGCAAGGCCAAGGCTGCCGCGTCGCTGATGCTCACCTCGCCCGGAACGCCGTTCATCTATTACGGCGAAGAGATCGGCATGCAGGGTAAAAAACCGGACGAGGATATCCGCCTGCCGATGCAATGGTCGGATACTCTGAACGCGGGCTTTACCACCGGCACGCCCTGGCGGCCGCCATTTGGGGAAATTTCGCAGACAAATGTTGCAGCGGAATCGAAGGATACGGATTCTCTTCTTTCGCATTACCGCAATCTCATATCACTTCGATCCCAATACCCCGCGCTTAGATCGAATGAACTTATTTTATTGGAAACTGGAAATACCTCTATCTACGGATCCATTCGCAGACAGGATGATGATATCATCCTGGTGATGGTCAATGTGGGAAAGGACACAGTGGCAAATTACGGGCTGGGACTTCAGAATTCCTCGCTTCCGTCGGGTGAGTACGCCCTCAAACCGCTGATGGGTGAAAAGATCCTTTCCAGCCTGACCATCGGCGCAAAGGGCGCATATCACGGGCTTTGAGGTTCTCGAACCACTTGCTCCTTATGGAACGTATATCCTTGAACTCCAACCTCATTGACCAAACTTCCGGATCTGGCAATACCGAACCGGCCTGCAATCTTCCGCCCAATTCATCAACTACTGAAAACCAGTAAAAAACCATAAGAGGACGAATGGCAACAACTTCAGACATCGCACGCTACCGAGCCAACTGGCAAAAAGAGATCGATGGAGCGTTCCAGTACCGCGCCCTGGCAGATGCTGAAAAAGATAAGAGCCTCGCTGAAGTGTACCGCCGCCTTGCGGCCACTGAGGAGAAACATGCGGCTGTCTGGGAGTCGAAGCTCAAGGAGGCCGGCCAGCCCATTCCATCCCGAAAGCCTTCCTGGCGCGCTCGCACGATGGGACAATTGGCACATTGGTTCGGCTCGAACTTTGTCCTGGGCTCCATCGTGGGCAATGAGGCCGCCGACAGTCGTGCCTATGACAGCCAACCCGAGCCAGAAACCTCAGCCATGGCGGCGGATGAAAAGTCGCATGCCCGAACCCTGGTCAGAGTTACCGGCGCGGCAAGCGGCAATACCGGCAGCGCGGTTGCCATGGTGGAAGGCCGGCACCGCTCTGCAGGCGGCAATGCGCTGCGCGCGGCAGTACTGGGAGCAAATGACGGTCTGGTTTCCATCCTGAGTCTGGTCATGGGCGTGGCAGGGGCAAATCTCGCCAGCGGGGATGTGCTGATCGCCGGCCTGGCCGGGCTGCTGGCCGGCGCCGGCTCAATGGCAATGGGTGAATGGCTGTCGGTCCAGAGCTCGCGCGAGCTATATGAGCATCAGATCGCCATCGAAAAGGAGGAGATCGAGACCACTCCTGCCGAAGAGCAGGAGGAATTGGCGCTCATCTACCAATCCAAAGGTCTGCCTGAAGCCCGCGCCCGCGAAATGGCGGCGCAGATCATGTCCGACCCGGCCATTACACTCGACACGCTGGCCCGCGAGGAGCTCGGGATCGATCCCGGTGAGCTGGGCGGTTCTGCCTGGGTGGCGGCGCTGACCTCTTTCCTGCTCTTCACTTTCGGAGCAATCTTTCCACTCTTCCCGTACTTCTTCTGGGATGGGATGACAGCGGTGTATACCAGCCTGGCAGTGAGCTCGCTGGGCCTCTTTATCATCGGGGCAGCCATCACGCTTATGACCGGACGCAATGTCTTTTACTCTGGTTTCCGCCAGGTCCTGTTCGGGCTTGGCGCCGCAGCCCTCACCTACGGGGTCGGCAAGTTGATCGGCGTCACGGTAGCCGGCTGAGCCTATTGAATCAATTCGTTTCAAAATCATAATTAGCCCCCGCAGCCTTCCCCGCTGGCGGTAGAATTGCGACCTGCGGGTCATCTTCACATTTTGAGGTTCCTCCATGCCTGTACCTGAGTGGGTAAAAGACGCCATTTTTTACCAGATCTTCCCTGACCGTTTCGCACGAAGCGAACGCCTTGCCAAGAATGGCCTTCATTTTGAGTCCTGGGATTCCCCGCCTACTTCCCACGGATTCAAAGGAGGCGACCTGTATGGTATCGTGGAACGTCTGGATTACCTGCAAGACCTGGGCATTACAGCACTATATCTGAACCCCATATTCTCCTCGGCCTCGAACCACCGTTATCACACTTATGATTATTACGAGGTGGATCCACTGCTGGGAGGAAATGCAGCTCTTCGGCTTCTGATCGATGAGCTGCATAAACGCGGCATGCGAATCATCCTTGATGGCGTGTTTAACCACGCCAGCCGGGGATTCTGGCAATTTCACCACGTCCTCGAAACCGGCACTGCCTCCCCCTACAAGGATTGGTTCTATTTCGATCCCGAGCGGCTGAATGGCAGGAAACATTGGGGAGCCTATCCGAACCCTCACGAAGTACATGCCATCCATGAGGAGGGCAGCTTTAAGGCCATTGGTTACCAGGGATGGTGGAACCTGCCCGCACTACCCAAGTTCAGGATAGAAACCTCACAGGTGCGTGAGTTTCTCTTCGAGGTTGCCGAGCATTGGATAAGATTTGGCATTGACGGCTGGCGGCTGGATGTGCCCGGTGAAATCGATGATGATCGATTCTGGCAGGAATTCCGCCGCCGGGTAAGGGCCATCAATTCCGAAGCCTATATCGTTGGCGAGATCTGGCACGAGGCCCAGCGCTGGCTCCAGGGCGACCAGTTCGATGCGACCATGAATTACCTTGTCACGGCAGCCGCGCTTTCCTATTTCGGCTCCAACAGCCTGGATATGGATGTGATCAACCAAAGCGGGGGATTACAAAACCGCGTCCACCCCATGGATGCCATGGCCTTCTCCGGCGAAATCGAACGCCTTTATCACCTGTATGCCGAGGAATTCACTTTCTCCCAGTTGAACCTGCTTGACAGCCACGATATGCCCCGCTTTGTAAGCTGCGTCAGTGGGGATAAAATTGCCTTCCAACAGGCCCTGCTCTTCACTCATACTTTCCCCGGCGCACCGTGCATTTACTACGGAGATGAAATTGGTATAGACGGCCGACAAGACCCTGAATGCCGAAAGTCTTTCATCTGGGATGAAAATCGCTGGGATTCAACGCTTTATTCCTACACGAAAGCCTGTATTAAACTCCGCAAGGATCACCCATCCTTACGGCGCGGTTCCTTCCAAAGGCTGGCTGCTGAAGGAGATGCTTACGCGTTTGGGCGGCGACTGGGTTCAGAACAGATAATCGTGGCTTTCAATCCAGGTAAAGGACTCCAAGAACTGGATCTGAAACTCAAGGAGTTTGGGGCCGGGCCTTATGTTTCGATCTTCGGCAAAGCCAAATTTTCCTCACTAAAGGATACCCTGCGCCTTAAGATGGAGCCGCGCAGCAGTGTAGTGCTTAAGAAAGCAGTCGCATAAACCTGGAAGACAATAGACTCAGAGCTTAACATTCTCCGGCCAGGCTTGCCTAACCAACTGCGGGAGGATCTCTCCCGATCTGCCCTGCAGAAAGTAATCCGTCTTTGGCGTTAAAGAGGTGGGTTCCATATTGATCTCCACAACCATCGCCCCGCGGTTATGCGCCGCAAACGCAAGGGATGCTGCCGGCTGTACCACCCCGGAGGTGCCGACGGAGAAGAAAAGCTCGCAGCCACGAGCCGCTTCCACGGCAGCCTCCAGTGCAGTACGAGGCAAGCCTTCGCCAAACCAGACTACATCGGGGCGCAGTAATCCCCCGCAGAACGCGCATCGTGGAACTGATTCTTCCTCTTCATCCCATTCCTCAGCAAATTTTCCGCAGACTGAACAGCGCACGCGCCGGATATTCCCGTGCAACTCCAAGACAGCCTTATTCCCTGCCATAGCGTGCAAGCCATCCACATTCTGTGTGATCAGGACAAAACCAGGAATCCGCCGGTCCATTTCTGCGAGGGCATAGTGGCCGGCATTGGGACGCACGCCTTTGATGGCTTCCCGTCTCCAGGCGTACCAATCCCAGACAAGCTTGGGGTCGCGTGAAAAGGCTTCAGGAGAAGCAAGATCGGCGGGTTTATGTTGAGCCCATAGGCCGGTCTGTGCATCCCGGAATGTTCGCAGGCCGCTCTCCTGAGATACACCTGCTCCAGTTAAAACAGCAACCCGGTCTGCGCTGCGCAGCCTGTCTATTAATCTTGTGGGAAATTCCATGCCAGCAGTTCAAGGGCACTTATAAAGAGTGAGGCGATCCGCATAAACAGGCGAACGCGCCTTATTTTCGCCGCCATTATCGGTCCCTACCACCTGGAAAACGATCCAAGTGGGATTTGGCTGGACTGGCAGGTCGGCGGCCTTGAGAGTCAGTGTATACAAACCTGATCCTTGAGGATCGAGAGATGTACCTCGATCCCAGCCGGTTTCCGCGCCAGTCACCTGGTCGCGAAGTTTTCTGAACATCACCACCCCGCTAATCCGATCCGGCCGGGAAACCTGCACTTCAAAATCCACCTGGCTGGCTCCACAAGTACCGATATAGAGCTGATCCCCGGAAAGGAGTAATGGTATCGAAGCCGGTATCTTCCGGCATCAGTGTTGGACTGAGAGCTGGCCCGGGAATTGTATTAACCGGCGTGGCGGTTCCTTCCAGAGTTGGGGTCACAGCCGGGGTGTTGGTTATTGTTGGAGAAGGTTTTTGTCCAATAAGGGTGGGAGTGAACGTATACGTTGGAGGGACCGGCAGCGTATGGGTTGGTGTGGGGAATGGAGTGGCGGTATCCGGCAGGGGCGTCGTAGCGGGCAAGGGAATGAATTGAGTGATATCTGTCGTGGAACACGCCAGAATAACGAGCCCAAGTATCGCGAGTATGGTTAGTTTGCGCATGGGAACTCCCTCCTCCTAATTTTACACTATAGGAGCCGTGGAGGGTTCCCGATCTTAATCCTTATCCTTGCGCTCTATCCTTTTGCAATGCAGAGAGGGCAGCCACCAATGGCGACAACGACTCAGGCATATTGGTGTTGTTCACTTGAACTGTGTGCTCAGATTGTCCGGCATTCACCCGGATCACATATTGGAATTCATCCGGAGCACCAGAGCCAGTCAGATCCCCGGGGAGATGGAAGAAGTCCGAATTCTTGAATCAACTGCTGGAGATTCTGAGCTGCATCGTCGGGAATTTTATCGAGGGAGAGATCAAGATCAATATTATCCCCCAGCAACCCACCCTTACGCTCAAAATGGATGGTGGTCATACCATGCCTGCCTTTCAAGTAACAACAGAGGAATACTCGCCTGTCGATAAGGCCAGTCCTAATGAGATAACGCACAACGAGGATACCTCGTTATAAGGATAAACCCGGTCCGTCCGGGATTGAATTTCGCTGGCGCAATGGCGCTGGAAAGGCAAAATCCCATGAATCATAAATCTGCACCGGTTTATCTAGTTTGGCTTTTGGTAATCGTTGCAACTGCTGCATTCTTAACGGCAATGTCCTACCCAAGCCCGCAGACCGCAACCGATGGCTCAAGAGCGCTGCAGGTAACAGTAGTTTCCACGGTTCCTGTTGGGGTTACGCCAATAGTTGTGGTTACTGGCACGGCCGGTGTTCCTGTGACAGGACAACAAGTACCCGGCAGCACCTGGCTCTTCATTGCCATCCTTGTCGTAGCCGGCCTTGCATTTCTTGTTGCCGTGCTTGCGCTAGCACGCCGGCCATATCCTTAGAACAAGGGATGCACTTTTATTAACGACCTGAAAACATTCAGAATTTAAGATTAGAAAATCATGGTCATAAGGAAATTTATTCTCATTTCCGCCATCCTTATCCTGGTGACGCTGGTCCTCTCTGCTTGTAACACCACCAGAGAGGGTAAGGTATTTCCCATCAAGCTGGAATACACATATGAATTTTCCACCTGTAAGCTGCAGAACCATGCGGATCCGATCTATCGTCCAAGCGGCTTAAATCAAAGGACAAATACCTCATCCGTATTTATCGCTTAGGGTGAGTATTTTCATCCCGATCAACGCGCAGTGTCTCAGGCAGAAGGGTTAATCGAAAACCGTCCTTAAGTGATATGGGATTGAAACCAAGCTCCTGCCGAGCTTTGGAATTATCGCCCCAGTAAGTTACACCCGCGGATACTCTGAGCGTTTCGGAGCTATACAGCTCGGGCACAGTTCCGATCTTTTCGACCCAACCCATCACCAACGAAGCAAATTTCATCATCCAAACCGGGACACTGGGCGGTGCGGGGATTGCTGTAATCTCCTCGGCCAGATTAAATACATCCAGAAAATAGATCGGTTCACCGCACAGGTGGTAACTTTCACCTTGCCGCCCTTTTTCCATGCAAAGAATCAATCCCTCCGCCACATCTTTCACATAGGTTAAACATGCTCCGGAGCCGCGCGGTACCATGGGCAGATCATGCCGCAGATAGGCTTGAAGCATATTCCCAAAACTGCTCTGATCTCCAGGCCCGTAGATGACACCCGGCATGCCTATCACCAGAGGCAGACCACGGCTGATCATTTCGAATGCGAGATCATGCGCAGCAGCCTTACTCCGGTCGTATTCACTGAGGTGCCTGCCGGTAAATCGGTAGGATTCATCTACGATCCGACCATGAGTGTTGGAGTGAACAGCCAGGCTGCTTACATATACTCCTTTGGGGATTTCAAGCTCTCGCATTAATTCAAGGACATTGCGAGTCCCTTGAACATTAACCGATTCTCCCGGCCACTTATCCCTAGTCCCGATTTTGTACCAGCCGGCAACATGGAACAATCCATCCACCCCTTGCATCGCTTCCCGCATTGATTCTTTTTCGGTCACATCTCCTTTGAACAGAATTGCTCCATCCAGTTCACCGACGCGCATCCGGTCTCTAACCAGAGCATGAATTTCATGGCCTCGAGAGAGCAATTGACGAACCAGTTCCCTTCCCAGAAAACCGGTGGCGCCGGTTACAAAATATCTCAATTTTCATCCTTTTAGGGTTGATCCATGCCATGGGTAATCACGACAGCAACAATGTGGCGCGTGGATGAAGGCCGAAGATGAAGTTGGGATTTCCGACTCATGCCTGATCTTCCATCCAACCGATAAATTTGCTGCGGGACCAGGGATTTCTCATCCAGGTTGTATCCGGCAGCGGCAGCGTGCAAGCCTCTTCCACCGTCAGCCAGCCTCGAGAAAGCGGCAGACGCTGGGATGTCCCTTTGCTGGTCATCCACTGTAGCGCTCGGCTCGCTTCAACAGCCCGGCAAAGTTCCATAGTGGTAATCACGTCCTGGCAAACATAATCCAGGACCAGTTGATACTGGCCTTCCTGCCAGCGGCGGGGAGCTTGCGCCCCATCCATGCCAGCCGGTTTGCCGCGCAGGGACATCCCTTTGGCAGCTTTATCAAGCCCAATCCCGAAGCCTTTGAGACAGAACAGATGGAACATCATATCCACATGTCTCAGAGCCATCCGCCTACAGGCATCCCACATCCCGCTTTCCTCTGCAAGGACACTGAAATCAAAACCAGCCCCGTTCCAGGTGAGGATCGTTTTCCCGGTTTCCATCTGGGCCTCAAGGTGGATTACCAGGGCTATCACCTCCGCCCGGCTCATCCGATCCGCGATCTTGCCATCAGGCGTGATGCCATGCCATACCGTAGGAGTCTCGTCGCTTCCCAATGTCGCCGCGCACGAGATCCCAAAAGGCCTATAGGAGGTCCAATCCTCCACACTATCAGGGATGATCCTGGCGATCTCGAGATCAAAGGCCAGGTAATCGCGTGCAGCTCCAGCAAGAGGATAGACATTTGACGACCCCATGACAATCCTTTCAGGCGGGTTCGATACAGGAAATTCGACCTTAATGCATAAGTATAGCCGGGAATATAGTCCTCAATATCCTTTTATTCCCACTCCTCCGCCGCGCGAAGCATGCCAGAAATCACACAAAATCCATGACGCTAATCACTGCAATTTGATATAAAATAGTACTAAAGTACTCCTAATTCAATTATTTGGGAGATCACCTCCATGACAAAACCGGCCTACCGTGTTTACCTTGTCCCTGACAAATTGGGACAAATGCACCAAAATCCTCGTAGATCACGCGATTTTTATGATATCGATCCCAGCCAGTATTTGGATGGACCTCAAACCCGCTGGTATCGCATTATTCATACAAGCCCTGGCCGTGCGTTCAACACACTCTGGGAAGCTGGTCCTCCAGAAGTTTCCGATAACGTTACCATTTCCAAACTAGGCGCATTCATGAAATTGATCTCAAACCAATGGTATGTGGATGGCCGAGATATCCGCATTGAAGAAGCAGCTGCGCTTCATGAGGGAGGTTTCACCAAACCCAGACTTCTCGCCCTGCTCCTGTCTCTCATTGTGTTTGCTTATCTCATTTTTACAAGCCTTTTCGGTGTAGATGCACCTGCCATCCAGCCATTAGCCCGCTTTACCGGTTTTTTTATGCTTCTGTTGCTGGTTGCTGAATATCTCCTCAACCAATTGAAGAAATGGCTGCAGGGGTCTCAAAGTTACCACTAGAAGTTAATCACTCAGTAAGAAAATATACCCATACTTGTTGAAACGCCCGCTGAGAAACGGGCGTTTTTAATATTTATTCAAGCAAATGTACCCTTTACAGGTATTGATTTGAAAATGTTTTAATGCAATAATTTGTCTAGCCAACTCAGGTGGAGGAGAATAGTATGCAAAACGGCTTATCCTATCTGGCATACGAGGATCTTATCCGAAAGGGCTGGTTCATCAGTCAATACCATGATCTGGCACATGATCTTGAGGTCCTGGAGCGGTACGGCCATCTGGAGCGTGAACAGCGCAGAAAACTCCTCAAGCTAGCGAGGGAGATCCAAGGTAGTAACCCGGCGGAGGAGATTTCCCCACCAGGACCAGGACAATCTGCCAGTCATAAATCCCCAACTCAGCCTATCCGCTAAACAGTAATCCTCCTGTTTTTTCGAAATCCAAGCCCAAAAGGCTATTCGGCTCTTTATGAGTCGTGTCATCGCAGACCCACTGGTCTGGATGGGAAATTTCCCCAAAATATGGCATAATTCTTACTTCAGCGCCAGTAACGAATCCCGGTAACGAGTGTTTTCCAACTCGACAGCCATTTCCTATTGGCAGGGGCATTCTTTGCCCCCTGTCTTTTTAAGCTGTCTAGAATCAAATCATATGGTAAAAATTGCAAGGAGCAATCAATATGGATAAAACAACCTCATTCTACGAGGAACCCGAAGTAGAAAAGAGCATCCTCCCCGTTGGATCGGGCGTCCCCTTTGGACTCCGTCGGGTGAGAAATTCTGCTCTCCAAATCGGTGGGGTTTATGGGACATGGGGTGACAGCTATGATAATGGCTCTCTGCCTGCCTTAATCGAGCGACGCCTCGGCGCACCCGTCCCTGAGAATGAACTTCTCAATCTGGCTGAGCTTGGTTTTGTATCCCGCCATCATATCCCTGTCCTCAACCGCCAGGAGAACATCGAAGTCGAGGTAGCAGTGGGAGCACGAATTCTACGGGAGGCGGCATTAGCCTGCGGCTGGGATCCGTCTGAGGTGGAAGCTGTCTTGATCGGCATGTCTGCTCCCATTACCGAGGATTACCTTTCCCAAATCACCCGCGCGGCCGGTATCCCAGAATCCGCGCTCAAAGTGGCCGTTCACAAGGCCTGTGATGGATCGGTCAGTTCTCTCCACCTGGCGCTGAACCCCGATCTTCCCGAGAATCAAAGCCTGCCGAATAATATTGCCGAATCCCTGCGCGGGAAAAAGATCCTGGTGGGGGGAATCGAAGGGCTCAGTCGTTTCATGAGCCTTTCGCACGACACGAATGCCCTTCAGTTATTCGGGAATGCTGCAGGCGTCATTGGGATCATCCCGGATCAGACCATGAAATTCCTGGCGGGCAGATCCTTAGAGGCATATGACGAGGAGGGTGTCCTCCAGGTCCAAATGAATTATCCGCACTCAAGCTTGCGCACTGACGGCGGCCTCAACGTTGACGTCACCCAAATGGATGCAACGAATATCCGTATCGCGGGACTCATGCACGAGCCCACGGATGGCACCTCCATCAGCATGGCAGGCCCGATGGGTATGGTCAAGCTTTTTGTACGCAATGGCGTGCAGGTTGTTAAAGAGGCATACCAAGCATACCAGGACAAACTCGAGCAGTTGGGAACCACCGGGAAATCGCTGGCTGTGGCCATTGTCCATCATGCCAACTATAAGATCAACAGGCTCAAGGAAAAGCACCTGCAGAATGCGGGCATCACGCTTTCCATGCCGTGGCTGGTGAGCGACTTTGGTAACGTAAGCGCGGCCTCCAATATGATCGCTTTATTGCGGAAGCTGCCTGAGCTCAAGCCGGGAGATCATATCCTCATTGATGGCTTCGGCGCGGGTACCTACTACGATACTTTGGCTGTAGAACTCGGGGGCTAGGATAAATTCAGTTCGGCTAACCAGAGCCCGGAGGCTAAGTGCGTCTAACAAAACCGGGGCTCAAGTAGGCGAGAAAGCAGGGTGGCTGCTAGCCATGGAATCGAGTCGAAGGAGCGCCTTGGGCGCCACCGGCTTCTCCGAAGGTGGTGAAAGCTTTAGGAGAGTTCCTCGGCCAGCGCGACAATGATGCCCGCAGGGCCCCGCATGTAACAGAGTCTGTATATGTTCTCGTACTGGGCCACCTCGCCGATGAGTTCGGCACCGTTGGCGCGCAGGCGAGCGACAGTGTCGTCGACACTGTCGACTGTAAACATGACGCTTCGGAGGCCCAGCGTGTTCGGCGGTGCGATCGCCGGTTCGATCTCGACCAGTTTTGGATTGCGAAACTTCGTCAGTTCAAGCCGCCCGTGCCCATCCGGGGTCTGCATCATTACGATATCGACCTGGACACTTTCGAGCCCGTTGACGCGGTCCACCCACGGGCCCTCGACCGGCATCTCGTCTTCGAGCGTCATGCCGAGCGCGGTGAAAAAAGCGATAGCGGCTGCAAGATCGTCGACGACGACGCTGACGTGGTCCAATCTCTTGATCGTCATGTCCCAAGTATAGCAGAGGCCGTGCGCCGCGACTACATAATGGCGGTTCGAGAGGCACCTGGTACAGCCTGCGCCAGCACGTCATCCCGCTCCTGCAGCCCATCTCGGCAGGCAAGCACTCCCATGGGATGCCGTCTTCAGCACGAACAGGATTCCCGTCAGCGCCGCCCGGTCCGACATTCGGGGCCATCCGCCCTTGGGTTTCGGCGACTCCGGGGAGAAGCGGCGCGATCAGCGCCCAGAACGCATCAGACAACAGTTCCTTCGCCATGACACCCTCCTCCACGGCTCTTATTTTGCTACTTGGCTGCTTATGCGACGGTTTTTATTGGCGTACTAAATGCCTTCGGGCTATCCATTTGATTATTTTACAGCGCTTATAATATGCCCCGATGCAAAGATATTCCTTGCTCGGTCTTCTTTCCGGTTTGACGGCCGCAGCCATCTGGGGTGGGATGTACGTTGTCAGCAAAGTGGTCCTTAATGTCATCCCGCCATTTTTGCTCCTGAGCAGCCGGCTGATCCTGGGGATCGTTGTCCTTCTCCTGGCCTCGGCTTTTCTCCCGCGCAGCAAAATAAACCTGTCGCAATTCTGGAAGATCTTCGGAGTTGGATTTATCGGCTACGGAGTTTCTCTCGGCTTTCAGTTTGTGGGAACCAAACTCTCCACAGCCTCGAACGGCTCACTGGTCACTGCCGCAACCCCTGCATTCATTCTACTTTTTGCTCCATCCCTCTTAGGCGAGAAAATCACCGCGCGACGATTGGCAGCATTATTTCTCTCCTCGCTGGGCGTAATCGCCGTGATCAACCCTCGTTCGGCCCAATTAAGCTCAATGCTGTGGGGCAATCTCTCCCTTCTTGCCGCAGCTCTCACCTGGGCACTCTATTCTGTACTTGTCCGAAAAGTGACTCGCCAGATTAGCGTTGTCACATCAACGGCTGTCATGCTGGCCGGAGGACTTCCCACAGGATTGGTTCTGGGATCCTGGGAGATGAATACTCAAGGAATTGGCTTAATCACTCCGGGAGTTATTGCGGGAATCCTATTCCTGGGAGTTATCTGCACGGCACTCGCCATGTTTCTATGGAATTATGCTTTTGCTGAGCTGCCCGCAGGTGTTGCTTCCCTGACATTCTTCGCACAGCCCCTGGTAGGGACACTGTTGGGCGCGCTCGTGCTGGGGGAAAAAATAACCCCGCTGTTCTTTGCAGGCGGGGTCTTGATCGGGTTTGGATTGGTGATCGCAAGTCTCAGCGATAAGCAGCCTGAGGCTGCAGATGGCGACATTCCTGAAAACTAACTTACCTTATATTTTGAAACCAATCTTTACATAGAGCCCACAGTATGCAGCAGCGCCATGTTCGGGCTGCGCAGCGCGCCCACGGGAAAACCGCAAATTAGGATCACCTGCTTGCCAGCTGCAACCATCTCATTCTCCAACATTGCGGCATCCACACGCTTGAGCATGTCCTCCACAGTATCCACGATCGGCACCAGGTTTGGTATCACTCCCCACTGAAATGCCAGCCTTCGGTATGTGGTCTCCTCCGGCGTAAAGGCCAGAACAGGGACATTCGGGTGCGTTTTGGATGTAAGCAGGGCGGTCTCGCCTCTTACCGTAAAGACTGCGATAGCTTCCACATCCCGGTCTTGGGCGATCTCGAACGCCGCGCGAGCCATGGAAGCCGCATCACTGCTGCCCAAGGCATCCAATACGCGCGGTTTTCCCCATTCCAGGTAATGTGCCTCCGCCTCCCTGGCGATGCGCGCCATGAGCATGACCGATTCCACCGGATATTCACCAGCAGCGGTCTCGGCGGAGAGCATCACCGCGTCCGTGCCGTCAAAAATGGCATTCGCCACATCCGATGCTTCGGCCCGTGTTGGCAGCGGGTTATGGATCATCGACTCGAGCATTTGAGTGGCGGTAATGACCAAACGGGCACACGCATTGGCGGATTGAATGATCTTCTTCTGCGCGACCGGGACCTTCTCCGGCGGCATCTCCACGCCCAGGTCGCCGCGCGCCACCATCACACCATCCACGATCTTCATGATCGCATCAAGATCATCCAGAGCCTCAGGTTTCTCCAGCTTGGCGATGACCAGGGGCTGACGCCTCTCCCCGATCCGATCCTTAATGGCATCCCGAACTTTCTGCACGTCTTCTGCAGAACGGACAAAGGAAATGGCAACCGCATCCACCTCTTGTTCGATCCCAAAACCCAGGTCTTCCTCATCCTTGGGTGTAAAACCAGCCACCTGGATACGCACCCCTGGCAGGTTAATGCCTTTATGAGAGCTTAGCTCGCCGCCAACTGTGACTTTCGCGGTCAATTCCCGAGAGCCGCAATTTTCCGCCTTCAACGCCAAACGACCATCATCCAGCAGGATCGGATCGCCAGCATGGACCGATGCGAACAACTCCGGGAAATCCACAGGAATGACCAGGTTTGATGTTTTCGGTACAGTATCCCCCTCAGTATAAAGCTGCACCTGTTCGCCTTCCTGAAGCCGCACAGGATCCGCCAGCGTACCAACCCGAATTTTGGGCCCTTGCAGGTCCTGCAGAATGGCAACCGGCACACCGAGCTTCTGAGAGATCTTCCGGATACGAGCGATGCGTTCCGCATGCTGCTGATGGGTACCATGCGAGAAGTTCATTCGCGCCACGTTTAAGCCAGCGCGGATGAGTTTCTCGATTATTTCTTCGCTTTCGCTGGCCGGACCTATCGTAGCCACAATCTTGGTGCGACGGAACATGGGATCATTCCTCTCGAAGGAAAAGGGACAACAAAAAGCCAGGCAGCCACTGCGGCTTTCTCATGGCCCAGGCCAGAGGAAAACCCATATAAGGCAGCCCGGCCTCCAAGCATGGTTAAGATCAATTCTACATGTAATTCAATTGCACTGCCTGTTTTTCCAATTCCTGCCTGAATTGCGGATGAGCTATACCGATCAACTGGCGGGCACGCTGACGGATAGTCTTTCCGTATAGATCCGCAACGCCGAATTCTGTCACAACATAGCGCACATGGTTGCGGGTGGTGACAACCCCCGCACCGGGCTTAAGCATGCAGGTAATCCGTGAGAGCACGCTCCCATCCCGCAGCGTGGTTGTGCTCGGCATGGCAATGATCGGTACGCCATCTTTGGAGCGCGAAGCCCCATACATGAAGTCAAGCTGTCCGCCAACCCCGCTGTAAAACTTTGGACCGATGCTGTCAGCGCAGATCTGGCCGGTCAGATCGACCTCGATAGCCGAATTGATAGCCACCATGCGCTCATTCTGGGCAATCACGTAGGGGTCATTGATGTATTCGGTGCGGTGCAACTCGATGAGCGGATTATCATCCACCCAGTTATAAAGTTTTTGTGTTCCGAGAATGAAGCCAGCTACCAGCTTCCCCGGATGCAGGGTCTTGCGAGCATTTGTCAGGACTCCCTGCTCCACCAGATCAATTACGCCATCGGAGAACAGCTCGCTGTGAACGCCGAGGTCTTTCTTGTGCTGAAGGAATTTGAGCACCGCATCAGGTATGGCTCCGATGCCCAATTGCATGGTTGCTCCATCGGGGATCAGCTCGGCTACATATCCCGCAATACTCTCCACAATTTCCTGATTCCCCTCTTCGCTCATGGGCATTTCTGGTATCGGATAATTAACCGGTACCACATGGGTAAGACGGCTGATATGGATGAATGAATCGCCGAGGGTTCGGGGCATTTGCTCATTAACCTCGGCGATAATCACCTTGGCCGCTTCAGCTGGAGATTTGGTCAAGCCAACCTCGACTCCGAGGCTGCAAAAACCGTGCTCATCGGGAAGGGAGACATGGATCATCGCCACATCCAGAGGCAGAATCCCCCGCTTGAAGAGCAGCGGGAATTCCGAGAGCAGTACAGGGGTGAAATCCGCGCGGCCTTCCTGCACAGCCTTGCGCACATTGCCGCCAATGAACATGGTGTTGACGCGCAAATGTCCGGCCATCTCCGGTTTTACATAATCAGCGGACCCCATCGTCAGCGCATGGCAGATCTCGACATCTTCCAGCTCTGGCGCATAATCGACCAGCGCGCTCATCAACATCTTGGGGACTGAGCAATTCCCGGTGAGGAAGATGCGATTACCACTCTTGATGACCTTCACGGCCTCCTGGGCGGTGGTCACTCGCTGGTTGTACATGCTAGTCCAGTCCATCGTCGACCTCCTCATAGGCCGAGAACCGCCGCATCTGGCGGAACTCACCCTGATACGTGACGACACCGGCCTGAATGGCACTGCTTTCCTGCATAGCCTGCCCCACCCCACGGCTGGCTATTTCCAGGATATAGGGCATGGCCGCATTGACAAAAGCATGCGTTGAGGTCCGAGCCACAACACCAGGCATGTTCGGAACACAGCAGTGGATCACACCTTCTTCAATAAAAGTCGGA
This sequence comes from uncultured Chloroflexia bacterium, assembly GCA_963809585.1. Classification (GTDB taxonomy): domain Bacteria; phylum Chloroflexota; class Anaerolineae; order Anaerolineales; family Villigracilaceae; genus JACPVF01. The sequence continues at coordinate 773,876 of CAWEKL010000009.1, forward strand.
TGCTCATGAGTCGTTGGGCGGGAAGTTTCGACACAGCCGCCTTCATCAATGCTTACATCGATGATGACTGAGCGCGGCTTCATGGCCCGCACCATCTCCCGACTGACGAGGATGGGAGAACGCTGGCCGGGGACAAGCACAGCCCCCACCAGAACATCCGCATAAGCAGTTGCACGTTCAATGTTCCGGTTGGTAGAGATCAAGGTAACAATACCCGGGAACCGCTCGGCAATGCGCTGGAGTGCTCCCATATGCTGATCGATTACAGCCACATGCGCGCCGAGCCCAAGGAATGCCTGGGTGGCATACGTGCCTACTACGCCGCCGCCAAGGATCACAACCTCAGCAGGCGGTACGCCAGGGACCCCACCCAACAGGATACCTTTTCCGCCCCAATTGTTCTGGAGAAGGCGCGCTGCGATCTGCGCCGCCATTTGGCCGCCGATCTGGCTGAATGGCCGCAACACCGGAAGAGAACCATCCACCAGTTGGATCTGCTCATAGGAGATGGAGGTGATTTTCTTTTCAATCAACAGATCGATCTTGTCCTGTTTGGCAGAAGCCAGGTGCAGCATTCCAAGCAAAACAGCGCCAGGATGCAGCCAGGCAATCTCAGCTTTAAAGGGACGCGCCATCTTCAGCAGCATGTCTGCGCGGGCAAAAACCTCCTCGGCTGAATAGACCAGACGAGCCCCAGCCCTCTCATATTCCTGGTCGGCAAAACCTGCGCCCACACCAGCCTCATGCTCCAAGTAGATGGTATGGCCGCGTTGTGCCAGGATCTCGACCCCGGCGGGCGACATTCCCACGCGGAATTCAAAAGGTCGCTTTTCCTTTGGTATTCCGATATTCATAGGACCTCCATGTTTCAGGGCATATTGAGCACTTTGCGGATATGCGGCAGTGCCCAGTCAATGGTTTCCTTGTCGATCACAAGCGGCGGGGCAAAACGGATCACGTTTTCATGCGTTTCCTTGGCCAGGATGCCCTGCTGCTGCAGAGCCTCACAGAAACGGCGTGCACCGCCAGCCTCGGGTTTCAATTCCACACCCACGAACAAACCCTTGCCGCGCACTTCCTTCACATGCGGGCTGGGAATCTCGGCAAGCTGCTCAATGAAGTATTCACCCAGTTCAGCCGAGCGTTCAGCCAATTTTTCATCGCGGATGACCTTGAGGGCCGCGCGGGCAACGGCCGCAGCCAGCGGATTCCCACCAAAGGTGGACCCGTGCTCGCCCGGGGTGAACAGGCCGAGCACAGCTTTATCTGCCAGCACGGCCGAGACCGGATAGAACCCGCCCGAGAGCGCCTTTCCGATGATCATCACATCCGGCCGCACATCTTCATGCTCGCAAGCGAATAACTTCCCCGTCCGCCCCAGGCCGGTCTGGATCTCGTCCGCCATGAACAGGACATTATTTTCCTTGCAGATTTCCGCCACCGTTTTGAGATAGCCTGCCGGCGGGATGATCACGCCACCTTCGCCCTGGATGGGTTCGAGCATGACAGCGGCGGTGTTGGGAGTGATGGCTTTTCTCACGGCTTCCGCATCACCGTAAGGGACAGTGACGAAACCCGGCGTGAAGGGTCCAAAGTCATCGCGATAGGATGGTTCCGTGGAGAAGGAGATAATAGTGACGGTCCGGCCATGAAAGTTTCCAGAGGCCGTAATGATCTCTGCTAAGTGGCGCGGGACCTTTTTGACCTGGTAAGCCCACTTGCGCGCCAGCTTGACTGCTGTCTCGACCGCTTCCGCCCCGGAGTTCATGGGCAGGGACATCTCGTAGCCAGTCATTTCGGACAGTTCCTTGTAGAGCAGCGGCAGCTGGTCGTTGCGGAAAGCACGCGAGGTGAGGGTGACCTTTTTCGCCTGCTCGATCAGAGCCTCGAGGATCTCCGGATGCACATGTCCCTGGTTGACCGCCGAGTAGGCACTGAGGCAATCGAGGTATCTTCTGCCTTCCACATCGTAGACCCAGACCCCTTCCGCTTTCTCGATCACCACATCCAGCGGATGATAGTTATGAGCGCCGTATTCCTCTTCTAATGCGATGTATTCCTGAGTATTCATTCGAATACCTCTCTTATGCCGAACATAATTGTGCGGGGTACCATGACCCCGCACAAGGAAGTTACTATGCCACGCCCAACAACCGGGCCAGGATCGCCTTCTGGGCATGCAGGCGATTATGCGCCTGCGGGAAGATGACCGAATGTGGACCATCCGCCACTTCATCGGTCAACTCATGGTTGCGATGCGCCGGCAGGCAGTGCATGACGATCACATCCTTGTCGGCTTCACCGACCAGCCCGGCATTGACCTGGTAAGGCGGGAAGACCTTCTCGCGCCGGGCGGTCTCCTCCTCCTGTCCCATGCTGGTCCAGGTGTCGGTATAAATAACCTGCGCGCCTTTGACCGCTTCGTGCGGGTCGCGCAAAAACTTGAACTTGGAACCGGTTTGCCCACCGATGCGCCGAGCGATGGCGATCGCCTCGGGATTGAGGTCATAGCCTTCCGGGCTGGCGAGGGTGAAGTTCCAGCCGAGCTGCGCGCAAGCATGCATCAGCGAGACGGCCACGTTGTTGCCGTCGCCGACAAAGGTAACGTTCAGCCCCTTCGCCTTGCCGAACTTCTCCTGGATGGTCAGAGCATCGGCCATGCCCTGGCAGGGATGGTTGTAGTCGCTCAGCCCATTGACCACCGGAATGCTCGACCATTTGGCCAGTTCGAGCACATGCTCGTGCTCAAAGACACGCGCCATCAGGATATGAACATAACCCGAAAGCACGCGAGCAACATCCGCGATCGACTCGCGCTTGCCGAGGCCGATCTCATTCGGGGAAAGATAGAGCGCATCGCCGCCCATGTGGCGCATGGCCATATCGAACGAGACCCGGGTGCGCAGGCTGGGTTTTTGGAAGATCATTCCCAGCACCTTGCCTTTGAAAAGTGGCGGGTTGCCATGTTCGAAATATTCTTTTTTCAACTTGATGGCGAGGTCCAGCAGATCCTGGGTTTCCCCCGTGGAAAGGTCAGCGATTGCCAGAAAGTGTTCCATGCATACTCCTTATTGTGAAGTATATCACCGGGAATTTTTATGGGCTACATTGCATGCATCATGCTTCCTCTATGACAATCATCGCAATAGACGGGTATTAGTGCGCCTGACGGACCTTGGTCCAATAGCGCCGGAGACCATCGGCTGACATGGCAGGCGGGTTCGTGAGGTCATAGGCTGCCAGGATATCCTGAGGAATATGCCTGACCTGGCCCTCTGCCTGCATCCATTCCGCGAAACTGCGACGGAACTCCTCCGCCTCGGGATCCGCGGACATGACATTTTGCAGCCAGCGTTCGGTGGCAACCAATTCCTTTTCCAATTCCTGCAGATGCCAATCTGCATCTGCATAGATGCCAAAATGGGTGGGCGCGATGCGGTTGAAACTCTCCTTGCGCAAGCGGGCAACGCTTTCCCGCCAGCGTTCCAGGTACAGCTCCGGCGGCGGCATGGGGAGGCGCAGGTAGGAAAAGCCGGGGAAGCGGATCCCGCCAATATCCCCGCTGAAGCATAGATCCTCAAAAAGGTAGGCATGATGATGTTGGGCATGCCCGGGGGTGCTAATCGGTAGGAAGCGCAGCGCACCGATAACGACTTCTTCCATGTCTTCAACTATGCGCAATTTGGTCTCGAGAACCGGCAGAAACTCACCCCACAATTCATGCATCTGGTCGCCATAAATGCGGCTTGCGCTGGCCAGCAGCTTTTCCGGGTCCAGCAAATGCGGAGCGCCAACCGGATGCACCAGAATCTCCGCCCCCTGGCGGGAGAACCAGCCCGCGGCTCCCGCATGATCGAGATGGATATGGGTCAGGATCACGTGGGTCACGTCACGAGGCGTCAGAGCCTTCCCGGGCCAGGGCAGCGACCAGCTCAGGAATCGTCGAGCCGGGGCCGCTTTCTATCAGAACCACACCGGACGAATGCCGAATCATATAGGAAGCAATGGCCTGCGGCCTACCGCGGAACATCAGGTCAAGTGCGGTAATGGGGGTCTTTGCCATATGTGGACATCCTTTGAAACAGAGGTGGCAGCGAAAGCCGCCAGGATCGAGCCCAGATCATCATCGCAATTGATGGGACAAACCGGGATATTGCGCTCGGTCAGGGAGCGGACAAGCTTGTCGGTGCCGGGAGGTCCGCCGAAGGTGCGCGATGCCAATAAGATGACCATTGGCCGCAGGTTGCGCCGCTGCAGCTCGTCCACCGCCACCAAAAGTTCGGGGGAGACCGTTGGCGTGATGAGGATGGCGCTGCTCCCCTGAGCCAACTGCTGCCCCTGGACGGCCACGAGACCTGCCACAGAGAGGGAACTGCGGGACTCCACGAAGGCAAGCGTCTCAAGGATCTTGGTCTCCTGGCGCTCACTGCGTTCGGCAGGGATGGCGGTATACGCCCGGCCGGAGGTTACCAATCCCACTGCCCGGCGCTGCCCGAGGAAGTAGTGCGCCAGCGAGGCCGCAATCGTGACCGAGTATTCGATCGAGGAGGGAGGCAAATGGAACTCAGGGCGTTTGCTGACAAGGAAGGCATCCACCTTGAAAAGGAGAGGATCCGATCTTTGTTCCTGCTGCCGCTGCCGTCTCTCAAAATGGACGATTTCCTGCGCATCCAGAAACAACCAGACCTCCGCCTGCGGGTCCTGCTCAAATTCCTTGACCATCACCTGGCCGCGGCGGACGGTAGTGGGCCAGTGAATACGCTTCATGGGATCGCCGGGTGAATATTCACGAACACCAGAGGCGTGAGGGGTAATATCGGCGGCTTTGCGGTGGATGACCGGTCCGCCGGAGATCAACCCCGGAGGCGAGGAAAAGTGTGCGAGATCAAAAATCATGGGAAGGACGACGAGGGATTCCCGGGGCGGAAAGGAACGGCGAAAACGGAAGAGGCCGAATGGATCACCGGAGGTGAGCGCCGTAGGGCCCAAGGGGAATGCTCCGCGTCGGGTGAGCCAGGTCCGACTAATATAGCTGCGACTGCGATGGCCTCCGACAAGGGTCAGAAGACGGGAGCCCGCTGCACCCGGGATGGGGCTTTCATTCAGCACCTCGATCCACAGATTCACCAAGTAGGAACCATTGGAGACCTCGAAATGCTCCTCCAAGATATCCCCCACATTGGCGCGAAGGGTACGCGTCTGGCGGTAAATCTTCAACCAGCGTGCGGCGACCCAGGACCATAGGGCGCTCAGCAGGATGGAAAGGATGCCCACATAGAGGAGGCGAGAATAGACGGGCGCGCCACTGATCAAAGCGCCTGCCAGACCAACGAGGATCAGTATGGCAACCAGGATGCGGCCAGCTCTCATCGAGCCTTCTGCCCCGCTTTCTTCTCCACCATTTCCGGGGAGAAATCGCCACCGGGGACGGGGGTGCTGTAGACGATCTCCTGCACGAGGCTGTCGGAGGAGAGGTCGCGCAGGCGCGCAGCGGGACTGATGATGAGACGATGCGCCAGGACGGGGACAGCCAACTCTTTGATGTCATCGGGCAGGACATGATCGCGCCCGAGCATGGCGGCGCGCGCCTGTCCCGTGCGATACAGCGAGAGGCTGCCGCGCGGGCTGGCGCCAAGGTAGACATCGCTGCTCTGGCGGGTGCGGCCGGTCAAATCCACGATGTAGCGCTTGATGGCGGGGGAGACGTAAATATGGCGAATGGCATCCGAGGCGGCGAGGAGCTCATCCACTTTGACAACAGGCTTGAGGGAATGAATGGGATGGCGATATTGCTGGTCATCCAGGACGCGGACCTCATCCGATACAGAGGGGTAGCCCAGCCGCAGGCGTAAAAGGAAGCGGTCCAATTGGGCTTCCGGAAGGGGGAAGGTGCCCTCATATTCGATGGGGTTTTGCGTTGCCAGGACCATGAAGGGGCGCGGCAGATCGTGGGTCACGCCATCCACAGTCACCTGGCGCTCCTCCATAGCCTCGAGCAGGGCAGCCTGGGTTTTGGGGGTGGCGCGGTTGATCTCATCGGCGAGGACGATCTGCCCGATGATGGGGCCAGGGCGGAACTCGAAATGGGACTTCTGCTGGTTGTAAATGGAAACGCCAGTCACGTCGCTGGGCAGCATATCGGGGGTGAACTGGATGCGGTTGAAGGTGCAATCGAGGGAACGGGCCAGTGAACGGGCAAGCATGGTCTTGCCTACGCCGGGGACATCCTCGATCAGCACATGCCCTTCACAAAGCAAGCCGATGACGATCAATTCCAAAGCCTGTCGCTTGCCGACAATGACTTCCTCAAGGTTGCTGATGACACTCTCGCCAAAAACCTGAATATCCATGCGTAAGGATCCTTTCCCGGAAGATTGTAGGATTTTACGTGTAATCTGCCGGAGGGGCAAGTGAAAGGATAGTTCTGGGGAGGGGTATTGTCGGTTATAATGCCGGGGCAAGCCCCCGTAGCTCAATGGATAGAGTGCCTGACTTCGAATCAGTAGGTTGTGGGTTCGAATCCCGCCGGGGGCGCCTTGTTTTTTAAGGCTTCCCCAGCGATTTTCACTTATTCCCTCTTGTCTTGCTTCGATAATACTTTGCTTCGGGGTACTACGCGAGTGTACCCGCTCAGTAATGTATTCCAAAATTCGCAAAGGTAAAACAATTGGGATCAATCCCGATTCTAGGTAGCGAAGGTCCTGATTTCGGGTGATTTTTCGCCATAAATGAATTAATTGATCGATTGTATTGTGTAAAAAATGCGCCTTTTTTGGCGTTTTTCTTTGAAATTCGCTGCCGGAACAATCAATAACAATTATCCGCTCAATTCGCTGGGGTAGCACCGGCGCCCCGTGCGTCGGTGTGGCCGACACCTGCACTCCCCGGCACTTGCACCCGGGGCAAGTGTGCGTGCGGTGCAAGTGTGGCGTCCTGACGCCGCCTCGGCCGATGCCGGAATAAATAAAAACAATTATTGAATAGGTACCGGTGTGAACAGGATAAAGCCTAGCCACCCGAGAATAGAGAACAAAGATCAGATGATCGAGGGGAGAAAATATCTTTGAAATCGAGCGCGAAATGACATTGCCGGCTGAGGCCAGATAGAAAAGCAGATGGTATTTGGAAGAAGAAACAAGTATTGACTTCATTGTTAATATTGGCAGTATACAGAACTTTTGTACTGATTCCGATGAGCAACTATGAGTAGATTGGAAAGAACGAAGATGAGTATGTGGAACTTAGGAATCAATCAACTTGTTTATTATTCAGCTTTTCGGCTTCACCAAAAAATCGGATTTCATCGTTCTCGAGGTCCGCGGTAGGGCCGGTCAGGATGTTCCTTCCGGTTCCGACGATGGTCGCTCTGGGATTGTATTATCAATCATTCTGGCCTCGCTTTATAAAATACAGATGTAGCTCAATAGCAGAGCACCAGACTGTGGCTCAGGCGGTTGAGGGTTCTAGGCCCTTCAGCCTCCCTTAAAAAGGCCCGGAATAAAAGATTTCCCAGCCTTTTAATATCATTCCCAGCCTTTATTAAGATACTTAATTCGGACGAAACTGGAAGTAAGGGAGGAATAAAAGAACCCGCCAAATTTTGTCAAGAATTTTTAACATTCGAGATGTAATAACTTCATCTCTTGAAGTAGAATGAGTATGATAAAAAAAGTAAAGCCTTAGCGAAGCTAAAGCAAAGCGGCATCTTAGCATTTGTGCTCACCAGGCAAGCCCGTCTAGGCGTAGAGACCTGACATCACCCTGATCTGACTTGATATCGGACTGCTAATTGAAATTGAGCTAAACCAAATGCTGCTTATGCTAAGCATCATACAAGATCAGATGGGTATCTGGAGTCTGAGCGCAGAAGTAAGTGATCATTATGAAAAAAAAGCTACCTTCCCCGTCAAGTACTGATGATAAAGAACAACAATACCGCATTATCTTTGAAACCGCCAGTGATGGAATGATCATCAGCGATTTGGAGACTGGTCGAGTAGTCGATGCCAACCCCGCCGCAATTGCGATGCACGGCTACACCCGTGAGGAATTCATTGGCTTGCACCAGACAGCCTACATCCACCCCGACAGTCAGCGTTTGTTCACCGAATCTGCTAATGATGCTCAGCCGGGAGGTATGTTCGATGTGCCTGCGGTTCATTTGCACAAAGACGGCTCATCGTTCTATGTGGAAGTGCGAAGAACAGCAATCCCGTTTCAGGGTCAACCATGCATGCTGAGCGTTGTCCGCGATGTCAGCGAGCGGATCAATGCAGAACGTTTACTCCACCAGCGGGTGGAACTCCACACGCGCGAGCAGTCTACTCTGCTGGAGATCTCTCAAACTCTGGCCTCTGCATTGGAGCTCAAGCCGGGTTTGATCCTTGATCAATTGCGCGTGCTGATCGAGTACACCCATGCCGAGCTTTTCGTGCTTGAAGGAACAGCCATGGTCGCCCTAGCCGTACGGGGGTCGCAGCGATTGGAAGAGACCGTCCCCTTCCGCATACGGTTGGATGGCCCAGAGGCACTGACAAAGCTGTTCAATGAGCACCAGCCTGACCGTATTGCCGATGTATGGAGTGCCGACCCTTCAGCGCAATTTCTCCGATCTCTTTTAGACGATCAGGCGGATCTGCTATTGAAAGGGGTGCGAGCGTGGATGTGGGTTCCCGTGGCAGTGAAAAACCGCGTAATTGGAAGTGTGGGCATCGCGCATGTTGAGCGAGGTTACTTTACGGCACATCATGCAGATCTGGCTCTGACCGTGGCAAATCAAGCCGCGATCGCCCTGATCAATGCGGAACTGTATGAGCACGCACAGGCACTTGCCACGCTGCAGGAACGCCAGCGTCTTGCGCAGAACCTGCACGATGCCGTCAATCAATCGCTCTTTTCTGCAGGCTTGATCGCCGATGTTCTGCCGCGCCTCTGGGATCGGGATCAGGAGGAGGCGCGAAAGGCACTGGATGATCTGCGCCGATTGACGCGTGCCGCGCAGGGGGAAATGCGCGCACTTCTGGCTGAACTACGGCCCTCTTCGCTAACTGATACCGACCTTGGCGATCTGTTGCATCTGTTGGGAAATGCGCTCTCAGGCCGCATCAACATCCCAGTCGACGTTACGGTGGAGGAGGAAATCATCCTGCCTGCGGAAATACAAGTTGCATTCTACCGTGTATGTCAGGAATCGCTGAACAACGTCGCCAAACACGCCAAAGCCAGCCGGGTTGATATAGATCTAAGGCAGGAGGGAGGTTCCATAGAATTGCGTATTCGCGACGATGGCCGAGGCTTTGACCCTGAACAAACATTTGCAGGTCATTATGGCTTGAGCATGATGCGCGAGCGGGCTGAGGCAGTGGGCGCACTTTTATCAATCACCAGTCAGCCTGGTCACGGCACTGAACTCGTCATGCATTGGATAAAGGACGCGCAGGAGGATGCATTTTGATAAACCCACCTCCCAAACCCATTCGTGTCATGCTCGTTGACGATCACACAATGGTGCGCAGAGGATTGGCGACCTTCTTGAAGGTTTTTGATGATCTTCAACTGGCGGGCGAGGCTGAAAACGGCGAAGCTGCCATCCAACTCTGTGCCGAGGTCTCGCCGGATGTGATACTGATGGATATGGCACTTCCGATCATGGATGGTGCGACAGCGACACGCGCCATTCGCCAGCAGTTTCCACAAGTACAAGTCCTCGCGCTGACCAGCTTTAAAGAGGGCGATCTGATCAAGCGCGCGCTGGAGGCTGGAGCAATCGGCTATCTTCTCAAGGATGTTTCTGCGGAAGACCTTGCCCGGGCCATCCGCGCGGCGCACTCTGGCCGCGCCACACTTTCTCCGGAGGCTGCGCAGGTCCTGGTCCAAAACTCCAATCAACCGCCAGCGCCCGGCCTCGACCTGACGGAGCGCGAGCGTGAAGTTCTAACCCTGATGATCGAGGGGTTGAACAATACGCAAATCGCCGGAAGATTGAGCGTAAGCCCCTCCACCATCAAATCCCACGTCAGTAACATCCTGTCCAAATTAGGTGTTGCCAGTCGCACGGAAGCGGTAACACTTGCGCTGCGTAACCACATCGTCCCCTGACCCTCTGAATCTCCCCCAAGTGGCGGAGACAAACACTCCCCGGCCGATGGATGCGGCCGGGGAGTGTTCATTATAAAATTAAGTAACAGTGTATGTAATCGCGCCTTTGAGGCGCTATGCAATTATTAAACAAAGGCCATCGGGCAAACTATGAAGAACACAACCAGGAAGGTTGAGACACTGATCGAGCCGTCGCTGAGAGATTCAGAGATTCGTTACCGCCGCCTTTTCGAAGCGGCCCAGGATGGGATTCTAATCCTGGATGCGGCGACGGGAGCGATTACGGATGTCAACCCTTTCCTGATGTATATGCTGGGATATTCACTCGAAGAGTTCATAGGGAGGAAACTCTGGGAAGTGGGTGCATTCAGGGATATTGAAGCCAGCAAGGCTGCCTTCCAGAGCCTTGCAGAAATAAGGAATACATCCGATATAACGATCTACCACTAAGAGCGAAAGACGGACGGCTGATTCAAGTGGAATTCGTCAGTAATGTTTACCGGGCGGGCAGCGAGAAGGTTATCCAATGCAACATCCGCGACATCACTGTACGAAAACAAGCTGAGGATGCCCTCATCAAGAGCGAAGCACTCCTGCGCGAGCAATCTGTCAGGGACCATCTGACGGGCTTATTCAACCGCCGTTATATGGAAGAGACCCTGGAACGCGAACTGTTGCGGGCCTCACGTAAACAACTTTCACTCGGCATCATTATGCTGGATGTGGATGATTTCAAGCGATTCAACGACACCTGCGGTCACGCTGCGGGTGATGCAGTCCTACGTGAATTGGGCAACTTGTTGCAGCGGCATGTCCGTGGGGAGGACATACCTTCCCGTTATGGCGGCGATGAGTTCATCCTTGTGCTGCCCGATACTTCGCGAGAAGTTACGCGAGAACGCGCCGAGCGTTTGTGCGAGCATGTCCGGCACCTCAACATCCAGTTCGAAGGGCAAACTCTTGAAGCGGTCACACTCTCGCTTGGCGTTGCGGCCTTCCCTGAGAATGGCATCACCGGTGGAGCCATTTTGAGAGCTGCTGATGCGGCGCTTTATCGCGCCAAGCATGAAGGACGCGGCCGGGTAACATTGGCATAGTAGAAATCCCAAATCCTGTTGCCGAGATCTTCCGTGGGTCAACTTGAATAAATGACGCCGTCAATCAATCCGACCGGGTTGAAATCTCCGCAGGTGGTGGAAACAGGTAGGTCCCGACCTGTAGATACGGCCTGTTTATTCCAAGCAGAGAAGGAGTACAACCATGAAGGAAAATAACGCACCGAAGTTCACGTGCATCCAATGTGGCGGGCATGAATTGATCGTTACTCACATCTGGAACATCCAGGCTGGAATTGACAGCGAACGCTGGCAGGAATGGGGGCCGCTCAAAGATAATCACCACTGGCAATATGAATTCAAAGAAAAGGTCGAGGAAAATGAAGACGATGAAGTCCAGAGAGGTGACTTTGGAGAGTTTGAGGAAGATGACTCTGTTTCTGAGCCTGAAGAATATGAAGAATTCGAAACAAAGACCGACCGCGAGAGCGATGAGTTCTTCGTAAATTGCGGGAATTGTGATCGCGAGATTGAATTCGGCTGGTCACAACCGGATCGACGCGGACTCATCTTGCCGGTTGAATTTTCCGACTTCACTCCCCTCGAAAGCTGGCCGGATCCCAAATTTGTGGATCTTTGGCAGCAGAGAGGCTGGCTCCGAACAGCTATCCATCCTTGATGTTGTCCAAGTATTTGGAAGCTAATTAGACACCGGATCAGGATTTTTCCGGATTTAATTTGCCGTCCCGATAGCAGCCTGAAGTATTCGGACCGAAAAGCTCTGCTGCCAGGCAAGGGGTACAGCCAAATCGCCATTTACAAAACGAGGTGTTAACCCTTTCAGGTCTCTCCCCCAGATGGTGGAGACGAGCACTCCCCAGCCGAGGGATGCAACCGAGCAGCAAATCCCATACAATAAGAAAAAGTAAGGAAAAGGAGAGACAATGGCAAAAAAATCAGAAAACCATGATTCAAACAGGGCAGCGTCTTCAAAGCGACGTCACACTCAAAAGCAAGATCGGGATGAGGGGTCCGACAACATAAGCGGTTACAGGAAAAGATTCATGAAAATAAGAAGGCCGAAAGCCAATAAATCCAAGAACGGGTGCTTCCCAAAGGTGTTTATGCTGCTCTTACCATTCACAGCTGTTGGAGCATACTTGTTTTCAGGCTTTAGGACACCCATCGGTGAAAATCGATAGTTAAAATTCGTGCCGAAGAGGGATGCCTGTATCCAATTCGAAATAGAATCTCATTGCAAAGGAGAATGCCTTGAACGTGAGTCTCTCAGCACAGGTTCCGCATCGGAAAAACTCCTCCAGACAGGAATAAGCAAAGCACTTGCGCCTGAAGTTGAACTTCAGGCGCAAGTGCTTATTTCAACATAGGACTTGAGCGGAACCGAATTCATAATCCCCACTTCCTGGTGAGACTATCCTTTGCACTGCCGATCCCAGCCATGCATGGTCCCCAGGTCTCCCCCAAGTGGTGGAGACAAACACTCCCCGGCGGATGGATGCGGCTGAGAATTGTTCGTTGTATGATGAGTTCATGATCCGTGTAAACCATGTATACATGGCAAACTCGCGGTTCTCCATCATTCACCCAGGAGAAGAAAATGATCAACTTCATTATATGGATCATTGCAGGGGCTTTCATCGGTTGGGCAGCCAGCCTTATCATGCGGACGAACAGCCGGCAGGGCCTGTTAGCCGATATTTTCGTGGGGATCGTAGGCGCGTTCGTGGGAGGCTACTTCCTGAGCCCATTGTTCCACGTCGAAACGATCAACCAGGGCAACTTCAGCATCCCTGCCCTGCTGGTTTCGCTGGGAGGTGCCGTCATCCTGCTGGCAATCTCCAGGTCAATTCGCAACGTAGGCGGGTGCCTGATGATCGGCCTCACCGCACTGATCATTTACCTGTATCTCAACTGCTGGGCCATGGCATCCGGGCCAGTCTTCTGCACCAGCATCAGAGCATTACCATTTCTGCACTAGCGCAGATGATGCAGTATTACTCGTAACCTGCATCTTGTCCTCCCCCAAGTGGCGGAGACAAACACTCCCCGGTCGTCGGATGCGGCCGGGGAGTATCTATTGTAGGATGAGTACATGACCCGCGTATTTATAGCCGATGCCAAACCTGAAGAACGTTCTGCCCTTCGCCTGGTGCTGCTTGATCTGAAGATGGAAGTAGCTGGAGAAGCCGCCGACTGGCCGACCGTGTTGGCACAGGCGCCGCTCAGCCGCACCGATATGTTGTTGATTGATTGGGGATTGCTCCCCAATTCGCCCGGTGCGGCCCTGGATAAGCTCCGAAAGGCATGCCCGGCTGCGCTGGTCATTGTCCTCATCAGCCATCTGGACGCCCGTCATCAAGCCGCACTCTCAGTCGGCGCCGATGCGTTTATCAGTAAAGGTGAGACGCCCGACCGAGTGGCAGAACACTTGCGTACCGTCGCCGCAAGCGTTCGTTTGTGAAGATGCCGCATGGCTGAATGAGGACCCGAAATCCGGCGCGCAATCGCTGTCCCGAGCGCCGGCGCAAATTGGGACAGCTTTTCAAAGGATCAGGAGGATCTGAGCATGAACAAAGATATTTTTGAAGGCAAGTGGAAACAATTACGAGGTCAAGCCAGGACTTGGTGGGGTAAGCTCACCGACGACGACCTGGACAAGGCAGCCGGCACGTTCGACGGCTTCGCAGGCCTGCTTCAGGAAAAATATGGTTATTCCCGCAAACAAGCCGAAGAGGAGATCGAAAAGCGCGTAAATGAGTATGAGGCCGGCCTGAAGAAAAGCATGCCGACCCAGTAGTTCGCCAGCATAGTTCTGTGCCTTTCTTCCGGGCACGAAACCGCACGAATCAATAACCAAACACGGGAAACCGTGCATCAGAAACACTCAAAAGGAAAAGAAAAAAATGAATCTAATCATCTATCTCATTGCCGGAGCGATCGTTGGCTATATTGCCAGCAGGATCATGCATACGAATTCGCAACAAGGTCTGATCCTCGATATCGTCGTGGGCGTTGTTGGCGCGTTCCTGGCCGGATACTTTATCAGCCCTCTGTTGGGTGTCGGGACGATCAATGATGCCATCACCATTCCGACCATGCTGGTAACCCTGCTGGGCTCTGTCGTTCTGCTGTGGATCTATAAGATGGTCATCGGCCGCCGCCGCTAATTCCAGCGGCACTGATGATTTGGTTATAGGTTTACGGATTAGATGAGCAGGGGTGTGCTGCACCCCTGCTCACAAGAATTGTTTATAGACAAGCAAGGTATGCTATGACAGCGAGTGAGGGTCCTCCTGTTTTTGAATCGGGATCATACTCACAAAGAAAGAAAGGTAAAAATGTCAAACGAAAGCAGAACGACAGAAGTAACCTCCTCGCAACGAGAACCGGAACGCGAACAACGCATCTTCACCTTTAAGGCCACTCAACTGATCTGGTTGTTGTTCGGAATCCTCGAGGCTATGATTGCGCTTCGCATCGGACTGAAACTGATCGGAGCCAATCCGGCGAGCCCGATCGTTGCCCTGATCTATGGGTTCACCTCACTGTTCCTCTTCCCCTTCGAAGGATTGATCGGGTCGCCAACGTTCGGCAACATGGTGCTTGAACTCTCTTCCTTGTTCGCAATGCTGATCTATGGCCTGATCGCATGGGCTTTCGAGAGAATCGTCTGGCTGATCTTTTACCGCCCACATGGGCCAGTCGTAGGCACTACGCAAACGACGACAAGCGAACACCATACCACCCCATAAAACCAAGAGGCAGGAATGGACAATTCCTTCTTCCATCGGCAAGAGTCGGAATCGCAGCAGCAACCGGGCGGCGTTCAGGCCGGCCTGCAGATTTTTGAGAGCATCCTGAATTGGCTGGCTGGTCTCTTTCGGTTGACGGAAGAGGAACAAAAGGCTGCCGGCATTTATCTTAGTGATCAGCGCAACAAGTGAATAATCCCTGGTCATGCGATTTTAACTGCGTATCCAGCTTACCAGTTGTAACAAACACTCATAAGACAATTTGGAGAAAACATAATGATCAATGAGAATCTGGAATCCGAATATCAGAATAACAATATCTTTGGCGTCCTCCTCGGATTGCTGATCGGCGGCCTGGCCGGCGCGGCTGCAATGCTGCTGATGGCACCTCAATCCGGAAAAGATACCAGAATCCAAATCCAGAAGAAGAGCGTCGAACTGCGCGATCGAACCACCAAAATGATGGACGACACCCTGGGGCAGGTACGTTCGAAAGCAAATACGATCACCATCGGTGGGCGCAAGAAGATCAAAGAAATAAAAAAGCATAGTCAAGAACTGGCAGTTGAGCAGTTAGACCGCGTCTCCAAAGCTGCGCACGCAGGGAAAAAGGCAATCCAGAGTTCCTAAGCCTGCTGATCCATCTACATTTCCGTGATCAGAGAAAAAGGAGAATTACATGGGACGCAAAAGTGTGAGCAATCGCAAGCAGAATAAATCCAGGCCGTTTTCCAATTCCGATATCATTGGTTACTCCAATGCACGCTCTGGAGGGCACTTGCTGATACAGACTCTGGTTAGAGACAAGGGCGCCCTGCTTTACATTGACGGCATGCACCCCCCGGCTGGATCAATTAAAAAGAACAGAAATGGCGAGAATCATATTTTACAGCAGTTGCCCATGTCTCCATTGGCAATTGGCTTGGAAGAACGGCTGCTCTGGGAACAACTCCTCGCCAATGACAGCCTCGGTGGATAAGAATAAAGAACAAATTATGCAACCGCGAAAAGTTACTATGTTGACCAGACATCGACCTCGCAGCAATGGTTTGGACAAGATGTTTGAATTGACCGAGCTTGAGCGTGAAGGAATTGAAATTGAACTTGAAGAGATCCGGCGCTGGGAGGATGACGGCGGGCAAATGATCATTGCCAGAGGAAAAGGGTCCATAAGAGCACGCCGGACCAGGGGACAAGAATACCTTTAACGCGCTGGTCTCGGTATCACAAATCGAGCGCGCGACGAATCAGGAATTGAAATGCAGGCGTCAATGTCGAGCAAATTTGGATCAGCCTTCCATCGCCCACTCCGGGCGAAACTGATCTTTAATGCAGGCTCCGGTCGTCCGGAAGAATCACCTCAACAGCTTGCCAGTATTCTTTCAGAAATGCAGGACCAGCAGATCCTGCCCGAGGTCTATATCGTACGCCCGGACAGCAAGCTTGAAACAGTTGTCCATGACGCCATCAAGACCGGGATCAAACTGATCGTCGTGGCAGGCGGCGACGGGACGATCGACAGTGTCATGGGGGCCATGGTCGGAAGTGATGCGACCCTTGGCATCATCCCCACCGGCACACGAAACAATGTCGCCTTTAACCTGGGGATTCCCGGGGATATCGCGAATTCTGTCGCCCTCTTGCGCCAGGGGCAGCCGGTTGAAGATCGATGTAGGACGAGTCCACTGCGGACATTCCCGTCACTGGTTTCTGGAAGCCGCGGCACTGGGTCTCCTGTCTGATCTATATCCGATGGCGGATGACCTCCAGCATGGCGATCTGGCGCAGATCGGGGGACTATTATCAACACTGATCTCTGCAACACCCTCACGGCTGCGTATGATTCTGGACGGGCATAAACACCTCGAGACGACGGCGCATATGATGTTGATCACGAATATGCCCTTTCTCGGACCGCACTTC
This sequence comes from uncultured Chloroflexia bacterium, assembly GCA_963809585.1. Taxonomy (GTDB): domain Bacteria; phylum Chloroflexota; class Anaerolineae; order Anaerolineales; family Villigracilaceae; genus JACPVF01. The sequence goes on from CAWEKL010000009.1 coordinate 790,725, forward strand.
CAGATTTCCCCCAAGGTATCCTTCAAAGACGGCCGTCTGGATGTATTCACTTTTTCGGATATGAGCAAACTGAATATGATCTCATATGCCATGCTGTCTCAAAGTGGGCTTGTGGAGGACACCAGTATCAAGCATTACCGCGCCAAACATGTAAAGATTCATTCGATCCCACACATGCCTGTACTTGCCGATGGTCTGCTGCTTGGGCGAGGGTTCATTATCTGTTCATATCCATCCACGCGCCCTGACAGTGATGGCCGGTTCAGCACTTACCGGACAGGAAGCGAAATTCGAGTTGACGGATTCCAAGATGGCAGTCAATGGCTAGCGGTTCTGAACAGTTACCTCTTGCCGCCACAGTCACACCAGGCTTCTTTTTGGTCTGCCAACAGACGACGACCAGTTTTCCTGGCAGTCCTTTTGATAGGACTGGTATTGTTTCTCATCTGGCTGCCAGCGGGGCACGCGCCTCACTATGGATCGGCTCTTGAGTGCCCAACGAGGACTGGTCGTTTTGCTTTTCCTGTTTGCGCTTGTGACTTTGTCCCTGATTTGGTCAGCCGGTCAGCGCCTGGACACCCGGGTTTTCATGCTCCTTAACATGCGGGGCTATCCCATATGGCTGGATCGTTGCATGTGGCTGGCAACACAGCTTGGCAATATGCTGGCTGCATTTATCGCTGCCTTCCTGTTTTTCCTGCTGAACTATCGCCATCTGGCCATCGAGATCATTTTTGGCACGCTCACGCTTTGGTTGTTGGTGGAAATCATTAAGGCTCTCTCAGACCGGGACCGTCCATTTCTTACTCTTGATAAAACACGTGTCATCGGCTGGCAGGAAAAAGGGGATTCCTTTCCCAGCGGTCATACAACCCAGATATTTTTCCTGATGACATTGTTCATCCACCGTTTCCAGCTGGGGATGGGAGAATCTATCGCCCTGTATGCAGTCGCCGCCCTGGTCGGTTTCACGCGGATCTACCTCGGCGCGCACTATCCAAGAGATGTCATCGCAGGCATGGTGCTTGGATCAGTTTGGGGGATTCTTGCAGCTCTGGTGGATCCTTATTGACTTGTACTGCGCTCCTGATTGAGCCTCCCCCAAGTGGCGGAGAGAAACACTCCCCGGCCGATGGATGCAGCGGAGGAGGATCGATTGTATGATGGGATAGAGAATAATTCACCTAGAAAAGGAAAAAACATATGCTTACCTGGATCATTGTGATTCTGATCGTATTATGGCTGCTCGGGTACTTCGGCCCGAATCTTTTTTCTGGCTTCCCGCGCGCCGGCAACCTCGTCCACGGCCTGCTTGTCATCGCGGTCATCCTCATCATATTGAGGCTGTTGGGAATAGTTTAGATTCGCAATTCATTGAGAATAGGAGAGGCAGCCAGGTGGGTTGCCTCTCCCTATACATTGCAAGAAAGATACCGATTCCATCACAGGCGAGGAGAACCTTATGAAGAAATGTAATGAAGTAATGACTAAAAACCCGGTTTGCTGCCTGCCAGATGACATGGTGGCAAAAGCAGCAAGATTGATGAAGAGCGAGAACGTCGGATCAATACCGGTAATTGAGAACGAACAGTCCAGAAAATTGGTCGGTATCGTGACTGATCGCGATCTGGCTTTGAAGATCGTAGCTGAAGAGCAAGAGATCAAATCCACGAAAGTGGAGGCAGTAATGACGCGCAAGGTGGTCACCTGCCTGGCTGACGACGATTTACAGAAAGCCCTAAATGCGATGGCCAAGCATCAATTGCGCCGTATTCCTGTAGTCGATCACGATAACAGGATCCTAGGGATCATTGCCCAGGCAGATATGGCAACGCGCGTTGATCAGCCCGAAAAGACTGCCGAAATGGTTAAGGAAATCTCGCAAGCCAACATAAAGTAAAGGGACCTCTTACAGTCAAGAGAATTATTGACAGACAAAGGAGAGATGGAATGCCCAGCAAAAGAATGAGCAAGATCCAGTTCGAGACCACCCTGGTCAAGAAAAGCGGCCTCACGAAGAAACAAGCCAAGGCAGCGCTCGATACGATCAACGCAATGGTTGTCGAGCAACTCGGTAAGCAAGGACCAGGCGAGGTTCTCATTCCTGGCCTGCTTCTACTGAATGTAGTTAACAGGCCTGCAACAGCCGAGCACGATGGCATCAACCCATTCACCAAGGAGCTGATGACCTATAAGGCAAAAGCCGCGCGCAAGGTAATAATGGCGAGGCCGCTCAAGGCTCTGAGGGAGGCCGTTTGAGTTACCGCCAGCCAATCTGGCGTTAATTCTAGTGCGCCTGGAAAGATCACTTTGCCAGAATGGAAAACTAACATGAATGCTAAGCGCCGTAATTTGGGCGGTGTTGCTAATTACGCAACCCTGTTGATGCTTTTGGTCCTGGTCGCATGTTCTCCCATGCTAGGGACTCCTTCTGCAGCGCAAATGTTATTGATCACGCCAGCCCAGACTGGCGTGCCCTGTGAGGCGTGTGTCCAGGCAACTTTTGCAGCCGCGCTGACGCAACAGCAGGGAAACGCTGATAATCAGGCAGCAGCTACCGCCGAAATTGTGCGCGCCAATGCACAGGCAACTTTGAATTCAGTCGATGCAACTGTGAGCGCAGCCCGGACCCAGGAGCAAAACAATGCCAATATCATTGCGGCTCAGATTGCGGCCACCGCTGAAATTGTGCGCGCCAATGCACTGGCGACTCTAAACTCAGCTAGTTCAACGCAAGGCGCCGCGTTAACCCAGGATGCCATCCGGCAGACCCAAATGGTGGACCTGGCCACAACAGGTGCAGAAGCCATCCTGAATCAACAAAATATAAACGCACTTGCTGCCAGTACCCAGACGGCGGTTGCCAATATTATCGCTACACAAACCCAGGCAGCCGAAGCAACATCCCAATGGTATGCCAGCCAGACACTCCAGCGCAATGAGCAAAGGCAAGGGCCTATTACGTTCCTTTGGATGTGGTGCCTTCCGGCCTTCCTTGTGCTTTTCGCGGGCCTGCTTCTCTGGGGATTCTGGCGCTGGCTGAAGATCCAGCAAGCCAACCAACGAATTGTCGAAAATCCCGTTGACAAGTTGCCACCATCCAGGGTCGAAGTCATTGACCATCAACTTGACGATTCGGTGCAAGATATTGAAAGTGACGTAATCGATAGCCGATATCAGGTAACAAAACCTGATGACCAGGTACATCGGTGGCTTGATGAAGTCAAGCGCAAGCTGTTAAGCAGTGAGAAGAAGGAAGAAGATGATGACCCAGACAATTGATCCACATCATATTGATCAAAAAGCCCGGCAAATCAGAGCCCAGGTTTCGGCAGTCCTGACAAAATGGGGATTGATGCCGCGATTTAATCGGTGGCGATTAACACAAGACCCTGATACTGGAATGATCGTATTGTTTGGAGTACTCAATAACCGATATATCGCAACACACACCTCCATCCCTTTCAGCAACTACTTCGATCCACGCCTATTGCATGATCTTGCAAATGAACTACAAGTACAAGTAGTGTCCTGCAACACCGATGGTCTCCGGTATGCCTTCATCCTGGATCGTGGTCAGCTTGGCAAGTTACCGACGCACATAGACTACCCATTCATTGATAACGGCAGGCTTTTGGCCAGGGTTGTTTACAGCGACCAGACGCAACCCATCTCTATTCCACCAACGGATGTTGCAACAGCCGATGATCAAACGCTGGTTCGTCAAGGAGTGGGCGCTTTCCTGAAGGTCTTTGACGATATCAAGCTAAGGGACGATGCAACTCAGTCAATCTCTGCGCAAACTCTTCCCGACGTCGTGCTCATAGATGAAAACGAATTCAATAAACGAGTGGAAGAGCACGAAGCCCTCCGGCAGCGGCGCAAACGGATCCGAAGGCTATTCGATCGGAGGGCTGAATAGAATCTTGTACCATACCGAATGCCCAGCCAGAAATAATTTAATCTGAAATTCCAAGAATATAGAAAAAGGAGAAATACATGGGACGTAAAGGTGTAAGCAAACGCAAGCCGAAAAAGTCCAGGCCGTTTTCCAATACCGATATCAGTGGATCTTCCAATGCGCGCTCCGGTGAGGGCTCACTGGTACAGACACTGGTGAAAGACAAGGGTGCCCCGCTCTACATTGGCGGCATGCATCCCCCGGCCGGTTCAAATAAAAAGAACAGAAAAGGAAAATAGAGCTCGAGGGGATGTAATAAGAGTGATCGGTTTATATATTACCAAGGAGAAAAGGGATGAAGCTGATTTTGATCTTTATAGGTATGGATTTGCTTACCATAATAGCTTATCCAATCATATTACTATACAGCAAACTGGTCCAATTGCTCAAGAAGAAGGAAATTCCTCTCCCGGCACATCAATAGTTCGCACCACAATTTCATCGTGGGGCCAACTCGAAAAGATGGTATGCTGCTCAACATCGTCATGCTCACACCACTGGCTTGACCATGAAATGGAGTTCTGACATGCGAATCGATAATGGTATTGTCTTATACTTTGCGGCCTTAAGAGCAAGGCATTCCAAAGTCCCCGGACATGGGATTTAAAATACCATTGCCGCGCATCCCCCAAATCCGCGCCGTCCGCTTGCAGATATGCCCTTCAGACTTGCGTTGATCAGAGGTCTCGCGAAAGCAGTTCGGCTGTGAGAAGGATACCCCTTGAATACCAGTGAAAAACAGCATCGCGCCATTTTACAAAGAATTGCACATCGGGCAATGCTCGAGTGGGACCTGCTTCCCGATTTTTCCCAAGAAGCACTCACTGAGCTCGGGAGGCTTCAGATACCCGCAGCAACATTTGCGAATGGTCCAGCCAAAGATCCTACTGGCACTCGTGACCTGCGAAACCTCCTCTGGGCTTCCATTGACAATGACGACTTGCGCGACCTGGATCAGCTGACCGTTGCGGAGGAACTCCCCGGAGGTAAAGTCAAAGTACTGGTCGCCATTGCGGATGTAGACTCGCTTGTTAATGAAGGGGGCGCGATAAACGAACACGCCCGCCACAATACCACTTCGGTCTATACGGCTGCCAGGATCTTCCCAATGCTGCCGGAAAAGCTATCCACAGATTAACCTCACTGAACCTCAATGAGGAACGCCAGGCTCTTGTGGTTGAGATGGGAATCGACGCAGGCGGATCGCTTCTGGATTCTGAGGTTTACAAGGCGCATGTCCGCAATCGCGCCAAACTAGCCTATAACAGCATTGCCGCATGGCTGGATGGAAATGGTCCCATTCCTGAAGCTGTCTCTTCTGTCCCCGGGCTGGAAGAAAACCTGCGCGTGCAGGATAAAGTTGCCCAGAGCATGAAGAAGCTTCGTCAAGTCCACGGTGCACTCAGCCTGGAAACAATTGAAGCCAAACCGGTATTCGACGGTGATCAAATCCAGGCGCTCGTGATAGAAGAAAAGAACCGCGCCAAGGAGATCATCGAAGATTTCATGATCGCCTCAAATGGTGTGACAGCACGGTACCTCTCAGCCAGCGGATCTCCTTCGATTCGCCGCGTAGTTCGTACACCTAAAAAATGGGATCGAATCGTCGAAATTGCCTCGCAATATAATCACAATCTTCCAGCCATTCCAGATTCCAGAGCCCTGGAAGATTTTCTAATCCAGCAAAAAGCTGCAGATCCGGTCCGATTCCCTGACCTGTCTTTAGTCATAATAAAACTTTTAGGCAAAGGTGAATATATTGCAGAAACATCTGATGGGAATCCTCCCGGGCACTTTGGTCTGGCGGTTAAGGATTATGCTCACTCCACTGCTCCCAATCGCCGCTACCCCGATCTGCTAACCCAGCGCCTGTTGAAAGCAGCAATGGAAGGAAAACCTGCGCCATATGACAAGGATGAACTGGACAAACTGGCATGGCATTGCACACAGGCAGAAGATGCAGCCAATAAGGTGGAACGGCGGGTTGAAAAATCCGCTGCCGCGCTTCTGCTCCAATCAAGAATCGGGGACCGGTTTGACTCGATTGTTACTGGCGCCTCCGAAAAGGGCACATGGGTTCGACTTCTTGACATCCCGATTGAGGGCAAGCTGGTGACTGGATTCGAAGGCTTGGATGTCGGCGACCGGGTCGGTGTACAGCTGATTGAGACAGACGTTGAACGGGGATTTATCGATTTCAAGAAAGCGGGTTCATCCAGACATGGATAAGGAGATTCTTATGAAAAAGGAAATTGGTTTGTGGATTGACCACCGGGAAGCGATCATTGTAATTCTCACAGATCGCGGGGAAGAAATTATACATATAGATTCCAGCAGCGGAAAACATATCCGATACTCCGGAAGTTCACATTCAAAAACCCCGGAGGGATTAAAAGAGGTTTCAGCAGAAGATCAAAGGGATCGAAAGTTTGGCAACCAACTTAATAAATACTACGATGAAGTGATTGCTGCTATTCGAGATGCAGAATCCATACAGATATTTGGTCCAGGAGAGGCCAAGGGCGAGCTGGAAAAACGTATTGAACATGAAGGGCTCAAGGCAGATATCCTTGCCATTGAAAGCGTCGACAAGATGACTGATCGCCAGATTCTGGCCAAGGTTAGAGAGCGCTTTACTGGATAGAACATGCTATAAATCATTGACCTTGTGCACGTTTAAGCCAGTCATCTGCTGTTAGCAGAAGGATCTGCGGTTCAGAGCCTGTGAGACAAAGGGGGGTAAAAAGCAAAGGTGGGAATCCTGATCAGAATCAGACTAACCAAGGAGTTGAAAATGGCTGATGAAACAAGCTCGCCAGGGTAATAGACAGTGTGCGAGATCCGTCGCCGATCGCGCCAGAAATATTCTGCGGAGGAAAAGGTGCCGGAAATGTTCATGTGGTATTTGTGGTGGACAATCGCGCAGTCTTAGCTGTGGTAGATTAGACCCCGCCTTGGCCGCGGGTTATAAATGATTACGCGCATTAGCCTTCCACCAATTCGATAACCCGGAAATCCCTTGATTCTTAGTTGCTTTAATCGCCAACCGGTTAAATTTGACCTGTTGTGGAATAAACTTGACTCCTCGAAGTAAGTTCCCCAGCAGACTGATATTTCACATCACACCATTGAATTACAATCTTCTTTCTGCGAGTCTCTTGTGAAGGCCCTAATTGGAGCAAATCCTCGGGTTCGCCTTGATCTTGCACGGCAGTGCCAAACCTACCACCCTATGGGACTCTCGCAGCTGTGTGCATTTCGGCTTCCAGTTCATAGTTTAGACACTCCCAAAAACGAATCTGTCATATGGTCGGCCTCAAGTGGTGTTATCATCCGGTGACTGCTGCTACAACCGAATAAACTCAATATTATTTTCCTTTAGGGGTTGCGAAGTAATTTCTCTGCGATTTTTTCTTCTGTGATCCGGTCAGGATCAGGAGATGCTGTGAAGGATTTCCTTAACGGTCCCGGTTTTTTGGGAACGAATGCTCCCTTACTTTCCGATATTTCCCTTGTCCTGACCATGCTTACGGCCATCATGTTTACTATTGGATGGCAGCTGGCGCGTCACAGGCAATTCGAGGCTCATAGGTGGATCCAGACGGCGGCAGCCACCATGAATGCCATTGTTGTTCTTAGCGTGATGGTCAGTTCTTATGTGACGCACATACTTCCGGGGATACCGGCCAAGCTTTTGGAAGGGGATTACGCCATCACAACGATTCATGCGATCGTCGGATTGACCGGGCTCTTACTTGGAATATTTGTCGTCCTGCGAGGCAACGGATTGGTGCCCAAGGCTCTGCGTTTTAAGAATTACAAGTTATTCATGCGGACTGCTTATGCAATCTATATGCTGGCGACATTGCTGGGCGTGATTGTTTATGTCCTTGCATTTGTGCTTGGTATTTGAGCTATCCTATCCAGAAGCACGATTGGAATTCCCAAAAGGCTGTATCTTTATAGATGCCCGATGCATTGATCATTTTGCCGTGTACTTCAATGATCCCGCATTCCAGGAGGAGATGAAGGCCATGCCACGAGTTGCATTGGTTTATCCATATTTCCGAACCCGGTCTGCGACCGAGCTCCTTTTTCCACCATTGGGCGCAGCGACCCTGGCCAGCCAGTTTCACAGGCTTGGAATCGAAGCGAAGATATTCGATTGCACCTTCTCGACCTTTGAAGAAATTCAAGAAAAGCTAATCTCCTACAAGCCGGATGTTGTTGGGATTTACACGATGGTGACCTTGAGCCGGAACAGCTTCCGAATTGCAGAGGTGGTGAAAACCCACCTGCCCCAATGTCTGTTGGTAGCGGGCGGGCCTCTGCCTACTCTCTATCCAGGAAGGTTCTCCAAAGCCTTTGATGTCGTATTCCGCGGAGAGGTCGATCTGAGTTTTCCGCGCTTTTGCCGTGATCTCTTTGACAAAAAATCTTCGAGGCTGCAATTAGAAGGATCGGCTCTTGAAACATATGAGGGGCTTTTCATCCAGCGGGATGAATTGCGGGTGGAAAGTCCCCTTGTTCACTACCCAGAGAAGGAGCGTGACTCCTTCCCGCTGCCTTATCGGGGCGACTTCGACCATAACTCTTATCAGAGGGTTTGGACCGAGCAGTTTGGCTCAAAGACCACTTCCATTATCATGACTCTTGGTTGCCCATTCAGTTGTGATTTCTGCTCCCGGCCGATCTTTGGCAGTCTTTTCCGCCGCCGGAACCTGGATTCGGTGTTCGATGAGATCAGACAAATCCAAGACCTGGGTTATGACAGCCTGTGGATCGCCGACGACAACTTCACCCTTGATTTTTCCTTTCTCAGGGAATTTTGCCGGCGGATGACCGGTCGTAAGATCGCCTGGAGCTGCCTTTCACGCGTTACCGGGATCAATGAGGAAATTACCGGTCTGATGAAGGAAGCGGGCTGCAGAAGGGTGTACTTGGGCCTGGAAACAGGCAACCGGGATACCCTACGGTTGATGAAAAAAAGGGCCACCCTCGAAGAAGGGCAAAAAGCAGTCCACCTTTTTCATAATGCCGGCATTGAAGTGGCCGCCTTTTTCATCGTTGGATATCCGGGAGAGACTCTTACGGCGATCGAGGATACATTCCGGTATGCGCTGGAGCTCCCGCTGGATCATATCTCATTCAATGTCCCATTCCCGCTGCCCGGTTCCCAATTATTTGAGCGGGTGGGGGGGATAGATGAGAACAAGGATTGGAACGAGGAAAACGAAATTACTTTCGTTTATGAATCGGAATTCGATTCTGGTTGGCTGCAGCACCGAATCCGAGAGACCATGCAGGAATTTGCGAATAAGAAGAAGTAGACTTGCAGTCTCCTGCCTTGACAGGATCGCCGGTTCATCTCATAAGCTTGAAGATCGCATCGGTGAGCTTTTCGAAAAGTGGTAAAAAGAGAGGCGCCAGCTTTCCCATTCTTCGCTTGATCTCAAATTGTGCACGACCTTTCATGATCCCGAACCACATCTTTGCCTCGGAAAAATCCGCGTCGAAAATCAGCACGTGACCTCCGAACAAGCTGCGATCCGGATGCCAGTCTTGCGTGATCCGTTCCCTGGTCCTCTGGAAGAGATCAGTACCGGGAAGCGGATAGGGCATACTGAGGCCGAGGTAGTCAAGGGGCAGTAAGCTGGCAAAATGAAGCGTCTTGAGCACCGTATCATCGGTATCGCCTGGGTAACCAATAATAAAGAAGGCCCCTACCTGGAGACCTGCCCGGTGTGCAGCCTCTACAGCCCGATATGCCTGCTCCGTCGTGATCCTCTTGTCCATGAGCTCGAGGATCCGGTCATCGCCAGACTCGATCCCGAAGAAGATCCTCTCGCAACCGGCCTCTTTCATCTCCAGGGCCGTTGAGTAATCCAAGGCATCAACCCTTCCCAGACATTCCCATTTGAAATGCAGTCCTCTGCTCCTGATCTCCTGGCACACATGGATCACCCGGCCCTTTTTCATGGTGAACACATCATCCGCGAAGGAAATCCTCTCATATCCCAATGCGAGCGCCGCTTCGATCTCATCGACCACATTCTGAGGGGAGCGTTCGCGATAGGAACCGCCAAAGACAACATTACTGCAGAACTCGCACCGGTATGGGCAGCCGCGGGTGCTCATCACCGTGGTGATCGAGAAGCCGTACTTTTTCTTTGAATATCGGATGTAGCTATCATTTGGGAGCAGTTCGCGGGCAGGAAAAGGGATCCGGTCCAGATCCCGGGTAAAGGCACGTTCCGGGGTGAATAAGACCTGCCCGGATCCGCTCCGGTAAACAATGCCAGGGATATTGCTTAATTCCACATCTTCTTTGTAGGCCTTCATGAGATCCAGCATGGTCTGTTCCCCTTCCCCTCTCACAACCACGTCAAAATGCTCCATGAAGGGTTCAGGATCACAGGTGGGGAGCGGACCTCCGGCGACGAGAAGTCGGGAGCGGGGGCGCAATTCCTTCGCGAACCACAAACAATCATCCGTCATGGTCACCATACAATAGATGCCGACAACCTCCGCATTAATTGCCAGCGCTCTTTTCAAGGCTTCTTTTCTTTCCAGGAAGGTGCAATCGATCAAATGCACATCGTAGCCGGCATTCTTCAGGCTGGCGGCAATATAGCTGATTCCCAGAGGCGGGAACCGGAAAACCGATCGGTCACGGCGCGGCTTAAAAAAAGGGTAAATAAGGAGTACTGACATCAATTCGACTTTTCGATGGTTAGTTCGTACCGAAATTTCACGGGGAAAGGTGCGAAGGAATAGCCGAAGCCAGCCCATGCCAACCGGGAGCCGATCAACTCCCTGCCCCGAAAAAGCCGGGCACCCTGTACTTTTCCAAGCTTAAACAGTACACGTCGGGTGCTGCCTTCAAACCAGGCTTTCTCCGCGTGTACCTCATCCCAATTGCCGATCCCATCCTCCCGAAGGGAAATCCCGGCAGTATCTGAATACCAGTCAAAATAATGAGCTCCCTGTTCATTCATCACGACCACCTCATCGATGCCCGGTGGCAACCTGCTCGTATCGATTTCTATAGTGATCTTTCCCGCCTGCGGCTCCACTGTGTAGATCAATTGCAGCTCGGTTGAAAAGCCGGCTTCCGCGTACGCAGTCTCCCAATTGAATATCCTCCTTAGGTTGCTGGAGATGCCAGTCAACACCTTCCGCGACCAGGGAAGCCATCGGATCATTGCCGCCAGGATATTCTTCGTTGCGTAGAGGAGTGTGTTTTCCACATTCTCCTTCCCCCCTTTTGAGATTTTTTCAACCAAATTCAGCTTGAATACCGCGGTGATATTCCAGGTTGAACCTGTCCGATTCCAGGCCAATTCCGCAGCTCCGGGAAAAATGGTCTGAAGCCCTCTTTTTAACACAGGTACACCAAATCCGACCGCTTCCTCAGCTAAATCAAGACCCTGATCGAGTAAGATGAATCCCTTTTGTAATCGGGCAGTTGGAAAGTCTTTTCCATTGGCCGCGATATCACCGATCTTCACCGAAAGCCCCTGGAAAAGTGGAATTTCTATTTCCATACAATATTCAGATTATCATGCGAGTTGGCTCAGGCTGTAATTCTTTCCAACGAGGTTGGATTATTCCGAAAACATTGGTGGACGATCCACCATCCTGCAAGAAGCCAGAACACCACGATCGCTGTGCGTATCGAATATCTTGCGGTTGAGAAAACCACGAACCATTTTAAGAGCATGTCCATGAATCCAGGCATGCTGGGAAAGAATAGCTGGGCCAGATCAGAATTAAAGAAGCTGAAGGTCAAGGGCAATATCCATACCGCAGCGAGGGAGATTCGCCCCAGCCTGTTTGCAGATGCCAGGATGAGAATAAACGGGAGGACCAGGTTGACATTCGTCTCGGCCAGCCATGCCCGACTGAGAAAAAACACCAAGATCACTCCAACGCTCTTCGTCAACACGTCCCTGAGACCTTTTATCCCTGGCCTCAAGGCGAAGGTAGCAAGGCCCAGGGCTGGGATCCATAACCAACCCAGGAACCACCATTGTCCTGGCAGCCGGTAAGACCACTTTGTGTATTCCAGGAAGGTCATGAATGACATTCCGCCGCCCTGGGTGAATTGAAAATTCCAATGCTCAAGGATTGGGGAAGGATCCCATCCAAACAAGGCGAATGGAACCACGCAAAAGAGGATCATGCACAATATGAACACTGCAAAATAATGCATGGTGCGCTGTAAAGATTTACCTGCCAGGAATACCAGGATCACCAGGATCAGTGGGAATGCAGTTGGTTTCAGGGAAACGGCCAATGCGAACAGGACTGCTGAAATGATCAGCCTCCCTTCAACCATGAGCAGTAGTGAAAGAAGAGAGAACAGGGCGACAATAGAATCAAATTGCCCCCATGCTGAGGTTGTAAGCAGGAGGAATGGATTAAAGAGCATGAACACCCAGGCCCTGCGCGATATGCTTCGAGGAAAGCCCATTCTGTTCAAAATATGAGCCACCAGAAAGGCCAGGCCAATATTGGCTGCAATAATGGGGAGCTTGAGAGCTACATTGTAAAGAAGGAGGTTGGGATAAATCCTATATGAAAAAAGATAAACAAACCCCAATACCAAGGCCAATGGAGGCGGATATCCAATTGTGGTAAGGCCCTGGAAGGCGGTGTTATGAAAAAGGGCATTGAGGTTTTGTGCGATATATGGATTCTGGCCGGTACCTGCCAGGTAGCCAGTGGCCATGAAAATCCGTATGTCATAGGCATGACCGAAGAATAAAGCAAGGACCACTTGCAATACAATGCTTGAACCAAGGAGCAACCGGTCAGAGGTCAAAGCCCCCTTAAAGGAATGGATCATACGGCTCTGAGTGATAAGATTGACCGCTGGATCAGCCATATGCTTTTCGACTTTGGAGGACAGAAAACAATAGAACGAATGCATAGCTCAAGGTAAACGGGACCAGGATCAACAGGGCGGTGAGGTTCATATGCCGGAGCGAGTTCCCTATGGCCCATACTCCTGCGATTACAAAAACCAGCTCCCACATCCACAGGCCGTCTAAAGGGATTTGGTACCTGCTTTCCCGCCAATCCAGCTTATTACGAAGCTGGGCATATTTTGGGGTTCTGCTCCATTCCCAGAGGCGGTTTGTGAATAAGGCTTTTCCGACCCCGCGCATGGAGCTCAGGCTTATCCCAAAACACAACAATAGAAGGACCAAAAGACTGGCCAGATTCTGCTTCAAGGAAAGGTTTTGAGCCCTCAGAGTGGAAAGGAGGGAGATCCAGGGTGCCAGCGTACAAAGGATGATCAATGGAGCAAGGAAAAACCAGGCCAGATTTTGCAGTGAAGTTATGGTGGAAGCTCCCGCCATAAAGGTGGTTACAGAACCTGGGATCGGGGCTGTAACCTGAAAGAGGCGAAAACCGGTCACTCCGAAGAACGAGGCGAGAACGCTTAGCAGAAAGGAGATGACCATCAAGGGTTGGATCATGTAGCCCGTCAGGTGAATGAATGCCTGCAGCCGCTGCTTGAACCCGAATTCGCGATTCCGGAGGAGTCCTGGAAGGATCTTCATGGCAGTTTTCATGGTCCCACATGCCCAACGTCCCTGCTGCTGCTTGAAATTCGGCACCGTTGGTGGGATCTCGCCCGGGCACAAAACATCTCTTAGATAAAGGATCCGGTATCCGAGCATCTGCATGCGGTAGCTCAGATCCAGGTCTTCGGCCAGCGTATCCGCCTGCCAGCCGCCGGCTTCCACCATGGCTTTTTTTCGAAGCACTCCTCCGCTCCCATTGAAGTTTTGAAAAATACCCGTGGCATACCTGCCGGGTTGATCGATCAGGAAGTGGACATCGATGGCATGGGAGATGGATTGGGTCAGCAAGTTGAATTCCCTGTTAAGATGGACCCAGCGGCCCTGAACGATTCCCAGACACTCGTCCTGACTGAAATATGGAATGGTGCTACCAAGAAAATCCGAAGGCGGAACAAAGTCGGCATCGAATATGGCAATAAACTCCTCCCTGGTCTCGCTGAGCGCGGCTTGCAAGGCACCTGCTTTAAATCCATCGCGGTGTCCGCGACGCATGACTGCTATTTGGAATTGTTTTTCGGTGAATTCCCTGACGACTTCATCAACTTCCACGATTGTGTCATCGTCTGAATCGTCAAGGAGAAGAATGCTTGCTTTTTCTTTTCCGTACGCCTCCACCATGGCTGTACAAGCGGTCACCAGCCTTCGAATGACATACCGCTCATTATAAATCGGCAGCTGGATGGAAACGGTGGGCTTCACCGCGGAGCAATCTGGAAGCGCGGGCGCCCTGTAACTCCGGGCTGAGTTCAGCAGGAAATATTGATTAAATCCATACAGAAAGAAAATTACGGTAAGGATCAGTGAAAGAGCCAGAAAAAGCCACTGGATGAGCATCCTATTTCATCCCTTCACTGGTCTCCCAAAGGCCTCCGCTTCCACTTGCAAGCTTATTTCTTCAGCCATTTTCAACTCCTTGGTAAGTCTCATTCTAACCGGGAATCCCACCTCAGCTTTTTCCCCTACTTTGTCTCGCCGGTCCTGAAACGCTTTAAAGTGAGCAAGTCAATGAATTCCGGACCGGAGTCGGCAAAGAACATGATCCGCGGCAGCTCCGGAAGAGAGTCCGGATGATTGGTCCTGAAAAAGTCATACGCCTGCTCGATACGTTGGTGCTCGACCTCCCCCATTTGCTCGATTTCAACGTTACCTAGGCCCTCGCCAGGTATGAATCCGAAATCTTCAGGACCGGCGTGGCTCGCTCGAGGATCGATCGGTTGTCCAACATTTTCACCTCGCTTTATAAAATATAGATGAATTGCGTCCGATACTCTCACGCCCAAGAACTGCTACACAAGCAGCGAGATTGCCCGGACGCCTTTGGCATAGCAAAGTTGAAGATGATGGAAGCCAGCAATGGGAATAAAAAGATTGGTACATCTGCAATCTGCATCCAAGTTATGGTTTAAGGAAGGATGCTGTATGAATCATTTCTACACGCATTACTATCGGTTTTTCCAAATAAAGATCATGAATTCAATTTCAATACTTATTCATAGTTGGTTCTTTGAGACTGTTCTAATTCCCACGTAATTTCTCAATATATCTAAATGGGAAATGTCTATTTCGGGAATATTTCCATGCTACTGCTAATTACTTTGGGAATGAACAGAGCGATAATAAGCCCTAAGCCCGCTCGCGGGATTGTGCTTTCCCTTAGGAGAAAATATAATGATCCTTACTACGAACGATGTGGGAGCATCATAACCCCGCCTATCGTTATCCTTCCCCTCAAAATTTCGATAACAGGAACAATATGAAGACTACAGCTTTGCGGGTGACAAATAAAGATGGCAGTCAGGATGTGGTCCCTTGCATTTGGGTGCATACCCTTGTGATCGGCAGCGGTGCGGCGGGATTGAACGCAGCTGTACAGATCGTCCGCAATGGGGTTAGCGATGTCCTGATCCTCACGGAGGGTCTTTCAAAAGGCACATCCATCAATACTGGAAGTGACAAACAGACCTATTACAAGCTTTCCATGTACGGATCGGAGGCGGATGCGCCACGGCTCATGGCCGAAAGCTACTTAGCAGGCGGTTCCATGCACGGCGACCTGGCGCTCATCGAGGCCAGCCTCTCCGCCCGCGCCTTCATGAACCTGGTCAACCTGGGCGTCCCCTTCCCGCGCGACCGCTTTGGGCAGTTCGTGGGCTACAAAACCGACCACGACCCGCGCCAGCGCGCCACCTCCATCGGCCCTTACACCTCCCGCAAAATGTGCCAAGTTCTGACGGAAGAAGCCCGGCGTCTTGAGATTCCGATCCGCGAGGGGCGCGATGCCATCGAGCTTATCGTGCTCAAGGAGGCCGGCTCGCCTCGTATCGCGGGGACTCTGGCCCTGGACGACGAGAACCGGCTCGAGGTCTACCTGGCCGAGAACGTCGTCTTTGCGGTCGGCGGGCCCGGCGGCATGTACAAGACCAGCGTATATCCCGCGGTGCAGTTCGGCGGCATCGGGCTAGCCCTCATGGCTGGTGCACGCGCCCGCAACCTGCCCGAATCGCAGTACGGGTTGGCCTCCACCAAGTTCCGCTGGAACGTTTCCGGGACGTATATGCAGGCCATCCCGCGCTTCATCAGCACCGGCCCGGACGAAACCTCCGGCGGGCAGGAGTTCCTGCGCCCCTACTATTCCTCCTCCGGGCAGATGAACGGCAGCGTGTTTCTGAAGGGCTACCAGTGGCCGTTCGATGCGCGCAAGGTGATCGGCGGCTCATCGCTGATCGATCTGCTGGTCTACATCGAGACGATGATCAAGGGCAGACGCGTCTTCCTCGATTTTCGAGGAGACCCCACGGAATATTCGCTAGAGGACCTCCCGGAGGAGGCGCGCTCCTACCTGTTCCGTTCCGGGGCGGTCCAAGCGACACCCATCGAGCGCCTGCTGGGAATGAACCCCGGGGCTGTGGAGCTGTACAAGGAGCACGGGATCGACCTGTGCACCGAACCGCTCGAGATCGCGGTGTGTGCCCAGCATAACAACGGCGGCCTGGCCGGGAATGCCTGGTGGGAATCCACCAACATCAAGCACCTGTTCCCGGTGGGGGAGGTGAACGGCACGCATGGCGTGGCCCGCCCCGGGGGTTCCGCGTTGAACTCAGGGCAGGTGGGCGGCTTCCGCGCCGCGGAATACATCGCCAACCGCTACGAGGATTGGTCCCTGGACGAGGAGGCCGCGGAACGCGCGGCACACGCCAGCCTGCGCAGCGCCCTGGATTGGATGGGGAGGTGCCGGCAGGCGGCGCGTTCTTGGAACGGCGTTCTTAAGGAGATCCGCGGTCGTATGTCGCTTGCGGGCGCTCAGATCCGCTCGGAAAGCGTGCTGGTGGCCGAGGTTGCCCGGGCGAAGGACCTGCTCCAGAGCGTGATGGACGGCGGCTGCAAGGTCACCGGACCGCGCGAGTCTGAAACACGCTTTCCGCGCCCGGCACCTTATGCCATGCGCACGCGGTGTACCTGCAAGCGATCCTGTTTTCCATGCAGTGCGGAGTAGGGAGCCGGGGTTCGTCCATCGTACTTGACCAGGCCGGAGAGAAGATCCACGAGCTGCTGGATGACGCCTGGAGGATCATGCCGGAGGATACGACATTCCAGGCCAGCGTCCTGGAGACGGAAGCGGGGCCGAATGGAGAGGTGTCCAACTGGTGGGAGGAATGTGCGCCTCTCCCCGAGACAGAGGCCTGGTTCGAGATAACGTGGGCGGATTTCCGAGCCGGGAAAATTTATGAAGATTGATGGAGACCCTAAATCCTTCAATTAATGAAAAAAAACAGCCCGGAAGCGGGCTGTTTTTCATTTTTGCGATTAATGTCACCTGGACTGATGACATTTGTTAGTCGAGAAAAGAGGGGGAAAAGTGTGATAATGTCAAATGTGATTTGACTCTATCAAATTTACTCGATTGGAAAAAACTTGCCATGCCGGAAAAACCGCACGGAACTAATCGAAAAGCGATCGCTTCCGTTCAGCATGCCCTTGACATTTTGAACTTATTCGAGGGCTCGCATACGGAACTGGGGAATAATGAGATCGCCCGAATGCTGAGTATGGATCCCAGCACGGCGGCAGGCCTGGTCTACACCCTCAAGCTCAATAATTACCTGGATCAAAACCCCGATAACCGCAAGTATCGGCTGGGGATGAAGCTGGCCGAACGCGCCTCCGTCCTTCTGGATCAAATCGATCTGCGGAAGATCGCTACACCAACACTGGAGAAGGTCCGGGAGTGGAGCGGGGAGAGCGTGAACCTGGGGATCCGGGACCACAACGAAGTTGTCTACATCGAGAGGCTTTTTGGAAACCATTCCCTGGGCATCCGCTCGGAGTTGGGCAAACGCGGGCGCCTGCACAGCACCGCCCTGGGGAAGGCGCTGCTGGCGCACATGAGCCCGGGGGAATGTAATGACCATCCTGGCCGACTACGAGTTCGTCCCTGTTACCCCCAAGACGATCACTGACTTGCAGGAATTCCAGGCAGAGCTTGAGCGCGTGCGTAAAGAGGGCTATGCGGTCGATGAAGAGGAGAACGAGCTGGGCGGACGTTGCCTGGCGGCCGCGGTCCTCGATGTGAGCGGCAGGCCTGTGGCGGCCCTCAGTATATCGGTTCCCATCCAGCGCCTGCCGCGCGAAAGAATCTCCAAAGTATGGCATGAAGATCAAGGAAGCTGCATTAGAAATCTCCAGAAATATCGGCTATTTTCGAACATGAGGACAAAAGGAGGTTCAACGGATCAAATAACAAAGCACTGATGCAAGTGGTAATGTCCCATCAAAATAGCATTGAGGATAAGAGGATAGGAAAAGATGAACACGAAATATTTGGATCGTTGATCTCCACGCTCATGGCTGCAGTCATGTTGCTTTCAGCCTGCGCCCCGGCCACCACGCCCACGACAGCTCCCGGTAATCGAAGAGCCGACGACCGCACCCGTAGTGCCGGCCACCGAGGTACCTGCTGCCGATACGACCCCGATCAAAATCGGGACCTCCCTGCCCCTGACAGGTGAATTCTCCATCACCGGCACCAAGCACCAGGCCGGCTACCAACTGTGCGTCGACCTGATCAACGAAGGCGGGGGTCTGCTGGGCCGCCCAGTTGAATTGATCGTGAGCGACAACCAGTCCGATGTTGATACAACGCTGGCGCAGTTCGAGCGCTTCATCAACCAGGACAAGGTAGATCTGATCTTTGGCTCCTTCTCCAGCAAACTGACCTTCCCGGCCACCTCCATCACCGAGAAGGCTGGCTACCTGCACCCGATTCCCTCAGCTGCAGCGTTACGTGTGTACGAACGCGGTTTCAAAAATTTGGTCTACTTCCAGCCCAATGCGGCTGAATATATCGGCGCATCCCCAATCATGATGATCCAGGACCTGGTGCCTGCCGACCAGAAACCCAAGACGGTTGCGCTGGCATGGGCGGATGATTTCTATGCCAATGCCCTGATCGCCGGCTTGCTCGGCCAGGACGTCACCTTCCAGAACGACGATGGCACTGAGAAGACCATCAGCCTGGCGCCCGGCGAACTCTCCAAGCTGAATGTGGAGATCGTCTTCCAACAGCAGTGGCCCGAGGGCTTTACCGACTGGACCACGCTGGCCGCCTCCCTGAAAGCTGCCGATGCTGATTTCGTCTTCGCCCCCGTGACCTCTGCAGATGAGGCCATCCAACTGGTACGCGCCCTCAAGACCGTCGGCTACAAGCCCGATGGCATGTTCATGAGCCAGGGCGCCCAGGCCGAATTTGGCGAACAGCTCGGCGCGGATGCAGATGGCGTAACCATCCAGGCTTCCTGGCACCCGCTTGCCAACTTCAGCGGCGTACTAAACGGAAAAGAATTCACCAACCAGATGTTCCTCGATGCGTTCCGCGAGCAAAATGGCGTCGAAGGTGGTGAGGATGAGGCCATCCCGTTCGCCCTGTGCCAGGGTATCGAGCAGGCAGTGCGCGCCACCGGCACCACCGACAACCAGGTGCTGCACGACTGGCTGGCTGCTCGCACCGCGGCTGATCCGGTCAAGACCATCCTGGGCGATTTCTACTGGGATGAGCGCGGCCTGCCGATCAACAAGTCCTTCATCATGACGCAGTGGCAGGGCGGCGAGCTCAAGTTCGTCTACCCGACCGATGCCTTCCCGGGTGTCGTGCCGCTTGTTTACCCGATGCCATAAGCCGTAATTGAAGCCGATGGCCGCGCTGGAACCTATTCCGGCGCGGCCATCGCTGAATGCGGCAAGATCCCTGCCAGGATTGGTGAGAATTACAATGGCGATGCTAGAGATCAATGGAATGAATAAGAGCTTCGGGGGAATTCAGGCTGTTCAGGATTGCAGCTTCCAGGTCGAGGAAGGTTCGATTGTCAGCCTAATCGGTCCCAACGGTGCTGGAAAAACCACCGTCTTCAATCTTATTTCGGGTCTCCTCTCCATTGATTCGGGCGAGGTCTGGTTTGAGGGCAGGAAGTTGAACGGGCTGCAACCTCACCAGATTACCCGCATGGGGATCAGCCGAACTTTCCAGATCACCCGCGATCTTCAGGAACTGACCGTGCTGGAAAACATGGTGGTCCAGTCACAAGTCAGGGGTTTTTTGGATATGTTCGGAACGAGCATGTTGATCGAAGAAGAGAACCGGGCTATGGACTTGCTCAGGTTCGTAGGGATTGATCACCTTGCCCACGAAAAATCCAAGAATTTATCCTATGGACAGAAAAAACTGCTGGAGTTCGCCTCAGTACTGATGTCCGATCCGCGCTTGATCATGCTGGATGAGCCGGCCGGGGGCGTCAATCCCACACTGTTGGAAAGCATTATTGACCGCATTGTTGAACTGAATAAAAAGGGAATCACCTTCCTGATCGTGGAACATAATATGGATTTGGTGATGAAGATCAGCAATTCCGTAATCTGCATGGCCTATGGCACCGTTCTGACCAAGGGATCTCCCAAGGAGATCCAGGGCGATAAGCGGGTGCTGGAAGCCTATCTGGGAGAGTAAAGATGGGCACACTCGTTGTCGAAAATGTCGTTGCCGGTTATGGAAGCGGTCCAGATATCCTGCGAGGTCTTTCCCTGACCGTCGAGTCGGGAAAAACTTACTGTATTATTGGTCCCAACGGCGCAGGCAAGTCAACATTGGTAAAGGTCATCGCAGGGCTCATCAAACCTCGCAAAGGGCACGTCAGCTATGAAGGCCAGGTAATCGACCACTTAAGAGCGGACCAGGTGCTGCAGCGCGGGATCTGTTATGTACCATCCGACCGCTGCCTGTTCCCTGAAATGACAGTGAAAGAGAACCTGCGCATGGGGGGATACGTTCTGAGGAACTCCCGGATGGTCAATAAGCGCATGGAGGAAATCTTCGAGCAATTCCCCATTCTGAGGCAGAAAAGCTCCCAGATGGCCCGCACCCTATCTGGTGGGCAGCAGCAGCTGGCCTCCATCGCGCGCGCGATGATACTCAAGCCCGAGCTGATTATGCTGGATGAGCCGTCGCTGGGGCTGGCGCCTAAGGTGATCAAGCAGATCTTTGACACCATCCGCAGCCTGCGTGAGCAGGGGCTAACAATCGTGCTGGTTGAGCAAAATGCGCGCAAGGGATTGGAGAATGCGGACCAGGGCGTGGTGCTGGATCTGGGCACCAACAGCTTCGAGCGGCCTGCATTTGAAGTCCTGCACGACCCCCGTATCCAGGAGCTTTATCTTGGCAAACGCCCACAGCCAAAGCAAATGGAAGGCATGCAATGATCGAAATTATCCAAGTTCTGCTTTTAGGTTTGGCGCTGGGCGGCGTCTACGCACTTATGTCATCCGGTATGACGCTGATCTTCGGCGTCATGCGCATTGTCAATCTGGCGCATGCTGCTTTCATCATCATGGCAGCCTATATTGCCTTTTGGTTATTCAAGTTGTGGAAGGTGGATCCAATCGTCTCCCTGCTGGTGACCATGCCGGTAATGTTCCTGGTCGGCATCGTATATTACCGGGCCCTCTTCGCATCGCGGGCTGATAAGTCGGGGTTCACTGATATCACTGTTCTGGTTACTTTTGCCTCTGCATTGGTCATTGAGGGCTTGCTGAGCTATTTCTTCACCGGCATCTACCGCTCAACCAATCCTGTGTATGCCACCAAGCCATTCCTGCTGGGACCGTTCTTCATTCCACAGAGCCAGGTCTACGCAACAGCCATCTCGATCGTATTGATCGTTTCCCTTTGGATGTTCCTGCGATATAGCCGGGTGGGGAATGCCATTCGAGCCACCATGCAGAATCGCAACTCGGCGCAGGTGGTGGGCGTTAATGTAGCCTGGATATCGATGATCACATTTGGCATCGGCCTGGCGCTTGCAGGTGCTGCAGGCTCGCTGCTCAGTTTTATATTCACCTTCTTCCCTTCCAAACACGTGGCGTGGATCGGTATGCTCATGTCGCTGGTGGTGCTAGGAGGTATAGGCAGTCTGATGGGAGCCATGCTCGGTTCATTCCTTCTCGCTGTCATCGCTGCCTATGTGAGCTTCTATATAGGTCCAGCCTGGGCTCCGATCACATTCTACCTGGCCCTGTTCCTTATTCTGCTTTTCCGGCCCCAGGGTCTGCTTGGCAAGAAGGTGGAGGGCTAAATGGAACAATTTTCATCTTCTGAAGGAGCTGTCAAGATCCTGGCGGAGGCGCAGAAATTAAAACCAATCAATTGGATAAAGCGCCTGGTGGTGATAGGGGCTTTGGCATTGCTGGCCCTGTTCCCGCTGTTGCAGATTGTATCCGACGGGTATAACTACTGGCTTCATATGCTGCTGTACGTTTTTCTGTACGTGATCATGGCAACCAGCTGGAATATTATCGGCGGCTATGCAGGGTATATCTCGCTGGGGCATAACGTGTTCTTTGGTGTTGGTGCCTATCTTGCAGGCATGGTCTTCGTATTCTTTCAGATCTCACCCTTCGTGACCGCTCCGGCGGCAGGTATCCTTACCATGGTGGGAGGATTGTTGTTCGGCCTGATTGCCCTACGCACGCGCGGCTCAGCCTTCATTATCTCCACCATCGCGCTGGTGCTGCTGGTTGCGGAGCTGCTGGACAACTGGAAGCTGACGGGGGGCACAAACGGCTTGGCAATGTCGATGATTTCGCTGGATGGGCAGTACGCAAAGATCCCTTACTACTATTATCTGTTGGTCATCATGGTGTTGTCCATCATTACATCATACCTAATTCGACATTCGAAGTTCGGCCTGGCTCTCCGTGCCATCTCGCAAGATGAAACCAAAGCCGAGGTGGCTGGCATCCCAACCCGGCGATACAAGATCCTGGCCTTCGGTATCAGCGGGCTGTTCATCGGAATGGCAGGTGCAATCTGGGGCAGCTACCTAACCTACCTGCGCCCTTCCATATTCCTGCCAGTCAACATAGGCACAACCATCGTGCTGATGGCCATCCTGGGCGGGAAAGGTACCGTGAGCGGTCCTGTGCTAGGCGCAGCCATCATGATTGCCGTCAATGAGTTCGTGGTTGCGAAACTGGGCGCCACCGAGCTGAACATCGTTGTAACCGGCTTGATCCTGATCCTAGTGCTGCTTTACTTCCCGGAGGGCATTGTGGGCACACTGAAGAGCAAGAAACTTCTGCCGGCATTTCTGGATTGGGATTAGGTTCCCACATTTCCGTATCAAGCGCGAGGCTGCAGCCTCCGAGAAAGCTGGGAGCATGTCAAAAACCGGTAGAAAAATAGCAATCATCACGGGCTCGGGGCGCGGGATCGGGCGCGGCATCGCAGTCCAGCTGGCAAAAGCAGGATGGGAGATCGCGATCAATGATGTCATGGATCCCGAGCCGCCGCAGGAGACCCTTAGGCTCATCCGCGAGGCAGGTTCAGATGGGATCATCGTGATGGGTGACGTGAGCTCCGCGGCCGACCGCGAGCGGCTGGTGACTGAGACGCTGAATTGCTTCGGGCAGATCGACCTGCTGGTAAACAATGCCGGAATTGGTCCACGACAGCGACTCGACATCCTGGATAGCAGCGAACAGAGCATGCGGGAGGTCCTAAACGTGAACCTGATCGGGCCTTTCTTTCTGACGCAGCTGGTTGCGCGAAAGATGATCGAACTACTCGATAAGGGAAGTATCGAAAACCCGAAGATCATCAATATCGGCTCGATCAGTGCCTTCACCAGCAGCACCAGCCGACCTGAATATTGCATCTCCAAGGCAGCTTTGGCCATGACTACGTTGCTCTATGCAGACCGCCTTGCAGTTCATGGGATCAATGTGTATGAGATCCGTCCGGGCATCATCGAGACGCCGATGACAGCCGGGGTCAAGGACAAGTACGACAAATTGATCGCCGAGGGTGTTACACCGATCAGGCGCTGGGGACAGCCTGAGGATGTTGGCAAGGCTATCCTGGCTATTGCCGAGGACTACCTGCCCTTCTCAACCGGACAAGTGATCGATGTGGATGGAGGTTTCCACATCCAGCGCCTGTAGTCTACTTTTCCATGATGAGGTCTTATTATGAGGAAAATAGTAACCTTTGGGGAAATCATGATGCGCCTGTCACCCCCCGGGGTGCTCCGCTTCGGACAGGCGCGTTCCTTTGACGTTGTATACGGCGGCGGTGAATCGAATGTGGCTGTGGCGCTGGCCAATTTTGGACTCGAAACGGAGTTCGTGACCCGCCTGCCTGCCCACGAGATTGCTGAAGCCTGTCTGCAGTTCCTGCGCCAGTACAACGTGGGAACACACTACATTCTGCGCGGGGGCGGCCGGATGGGCATCTACTTCCTCGAGACCGGAGCAGTCATGCGCGGCAGCCAGGTCATCTACGACCGGGCCAACTCTTCCTTTGCCACGATCCAGCCGGGCATGGTGGATTGGCTTGAGGTCTTCAAGGACGCAGCCTGGTTCCACTGGACGGGTATCACTCCAGCCATATCGGAGAGCACAGCAGCCGTCTGCATGGAAGCTGTCCAGGCAGCCCGCCAGATGGGCGTGACAGTCTCCTGCGATCTAAACTACCGCGCTAAGCTCTGGAAGTGGGGCGGGGTCGCGGGCGAGGTGATGTCTTCCCTGGTTGAGAACAGCGATGTGGCCATTGGTAACGAAGAGGATGCCGAGAAGGTCTTCGGCATCAAGGCGCCCGAGGCGGACGTTACGGGCGGCAAAGTATCCAGCGAGCAGTACGCGTATGTCTGCGAGGAATTGCACAAGAAGTTCCCAAGGCTTAAGACCATCGCCATCACGCTACGCGGCTCAAAGTCCGCCAGCCACAATACTTGGAGCGCAATCTTATGGCAAGAGGGCTGTATCTACGCCGCCCCGGTCTATGACATCACACACATAGTCGACCGGGTTGGAGGAGGCGACAGCTTCATGGGCGGGCTGATCTATGGGCTGCTGATTTCTCCGGACAAGCCCCAAAAAGCACTGGATCTGGCGGTAGCCGCTTCGGCTCTCAAGCACACGATTTTCGGCGACTTCAACCTGGTCAACCTGGGGGAAGCTGAAAAGCTGGCCCTGGGCGATGCTTCAGGCCGGGTTAGCCGCTGATATTTCCATAGAAGGAATCCTAACGCATGGCACAATACTCCCGATTAAAAGTCCTGACAACCATGATCGAGACCGGCATGGTCCCGGTCTTCTACCATCCGGATCCCGATGTGGCTGTCAATGTTATTCGGGCTTGCCTGGATGGCGGCGCCCACTGTTTTGAGTTTACCAACCGCGGCGACCAGGCGCATGAAGTATTCAGTGAAGTGATCAAGCGCCTGAGATCCGATACCCGACTGATCCTGGGCACAGGCTCTGTGATCGATGCGGGGACGGCCGCTCTTTACATTCAGGCGGGATCCAATTTCATCGTCGGTCCCAGTCTAAACCCGGAAGTAGCCCGGCTGTGCAACCGCAGAAAAATTGCCTATAGTCCCGGCTGCGGGAGTGCCACTGAGATCTCCCAAGCTGAGGAACTGGGTGTGGAAATTTGTAAGATATTCCCCGGTGGTTCGGTGGGTGGTCCGAGTTTTGTAAAGGATTTGTTGGGACCAATGCCCTGGACGCGCATCATGCCGACGGGCGGTGTCGATACCACTGAGGAAAGCGTCACGCGCTGGCTCAAGGCAGGTGTGGCCTGTGTTGGCATAGGCAGCAAGTTGTTCCCAGCAGATGTGATCACCGGGGGGGATTACTCAAAAATAACTGAAAACGTCAGCGCGGTTTTAAGCTGGGTGAAGACTGCCCGGGACGGGAAAACACCTATAGCCTGAGGCTAATGTATGATGATAGATTCCAAATACCCTCCCATCACACGCTACAAAACAGCCGATGATCTTCAGGCTTATGCTGAAAAACTGGGTATCAGTTTGCCCTTCGACTCTCTTGTCCAGCCTGCGCCGGAAGGGGCACTGGCGCAGCCTTATTTCCTTCCGGATGGCAGGAAGATTGGCAACCGTTTCTGCATCCAGCCCATGGAGGGCTGGGACGGTACGACCGATGGTAAACCCACTGAATTCACCTTCCGCCGGTGGCGCAACTTTGGTTTGAGCGGTGCCAAGCTTATCTGGGGCGGCGAGGCAACAGCTGTCCGGCCGGATGGTCGCGCTAATCCGAACCAGCTGATGCTTTTGGATGAGACAATGTCGGACATCGAAGGCCTGAGAAATGCGTTGATAAACGAGCATCGGACGCATCATGGCTCGACCGATGACCTGCTGGTTGGCCTCCAATTGACCCATTCAGGTCGATTTTGCCGCCCAAACATAAAGACAAAGCTTGAGCCGAAAATCCTGTACCATCATCCTCTGTTGGACAAAATCTTCGGCACCTCACCCGATTACCCTGTGATGACAGATATCGAGGTGGATGATCTGATCGAGTACTATATTCGCGCGGCTGCCCGCGCCTGGGAAATCGGCTTCGAGTTTGTGGATATCAAGCACTGCCACAGTTACCTTGGACATGAATTTCTTAGCGCTGTTGACCGCCCCGGACGATATGGGGGATGTTTTGAGAATCGGACCCGTTTTTTGCGTGAGATCGTAAACGGGATTCAGCGCGAATGTCCGGGTCTGCGGATTGGCGTCCGACTGAGCACTTTTGACTTCCCACCCTTCCGACCCGATGAGGATAATATCGGCAGGATGCTGGACCATCGCGATGAGAACGGCCGCTATCCTTATGCTTTTGGCGGCGATCCTGAGAATCCAGGCCAGGTTAAGTTGGATGAGACTATTGCCTTGCTTGAAATGCTCCAAAGGATTGGCGTGGAACTGATTAACTTCACCGCGGGGAGTCCTTATTACAATCCGCACACCACGCGCCCGGCGCGTTATCCGCCTTCAGACGGTTACCTTTCGCCTGAAGATCCACTGGTCGGTGTGGCACGGCATATTTGGGTAGATGCAGAACTCAAAAAACACGCGCCCACGCTGGCGACCGTTGGTTCAGCCTACACTTACCTGCAGGATTGGCTTCCAAACATTGCCCAGGCCGTTGTCAGATGCGGAATGATTGATTTCGTGGGCCTGGGGCGAATGGTCCTTTCCTACCCCGAAATGCCTTCCGATGTGTTGGCGGGGAAACCTCTGGCGCACAAACGTATTTGCCGCACATTCAGTGACTGCACAACCGGGCCCCGCCAGGGCATGATCTCAGGATGTTATCCATTGGATGCATTTTACAAGCAGCGCCCCGAAGCAGAAACCATCAAAGCGATCAAAAAGAACAAGTGACGGGTGCCATATGCGAGTTGTGTCCTTTGAAGAAGCTGTAAGTTACATCCAGGATAATGACACAGTGATGATCGGAGGCTCAGGAGGCGGGCATGCCGTCCCTGAGGCCTTGATTGTAGCGCTTGAGGCGCGTTATCTAAATGAAGGTTCCCCTTGTCAAATCAATCTGCTGCATCCCGTTGGAATTGGCGATAATGTGAGCCAGGGTGTGGGACACCTTGCCCACCACGGCCTGGTGAAACAGATCGTGGCAGGAGCATTGGTCAACAGTCCGGGTTTTCAACGTCTTGCAGCTGAAAATAAGGTGGAAGCCTACACTCTTCCACAAGGTGCGCTCTCTGAATTAATCCGGGATATGGCGGCTGGGCGTCCTGGCCTGCTGACCAAGACCGGTCTGCATACCTTTATCGATCCGCGCATTAGTGGTGGCCGTCAGAGCGAATGTAGCCAGGCGGAACTGGTTGAGCTTATTCATCTGGATGGGGCTGACTGGCTCTTTTACAAGCCCTACAAAGTCGATGTAGCGTTCTTACGCGGTACCTCTGCCGACGAAGATGGCAATGTGACGATGGAACGCGAGGCTGTCTTCGGCGAGATGCTTTCGATGGCGCAGGCTACTCGTCGAAATGGCGGCATAGTCATTGTTCAGGTTGCACGGCTTGTCCAACGGGGTACACTTCCAGCAAAACAGGTCAAAATCCCGGGCATGTTGGTGGACTTGGTTGTCGTGGATCCCTTCCAACGCCAAACTTACCAGATGGACTACAGCCCCGCCTATGCAGGGGAAATCAAGGTCCCCATGTCCGAGATCGCCACGCTGTCACTGGACCCACGCAAAGTGATAGCTCGGCGCGCGGCTATGGAACTGCGTCCGGGCGCCGTCTGTAATCTGGGTTCGGGGGTCTCAACCGGAATTGCTGTCATAGCGGCCGAAGAAGGCATCCTGGATGATGTTGTGCTAACTAATGAGCAGGGCCTAATCGGCGGTGCGCCTTCCTCCGATGCAGGTGCGGCAATCAATTACACTTCAATTGTAGACCAGCCCTATCAATTCGACTTCTATGATGGCGGCGGGCTGGACCTGGCGTTTCTCTCATTTGCGCAGGTGGACGCGGCGGGCAGCGTCAACGTCAGCCGGTTCAACGGGCGGATTATTGGCGTTGGCGGCTTTATTAATATCAGCCAGCATGCCAAGAAGGTAATATTCAGTGGGACCTTTACCGCAGGCAAGCTGGAGATCGCATGGCCGGGCGGGCAGACAGTCATCACGCAGGATGGCAGATTCAACAAGTTTGTATCGCAGCTGGAACAGATATCCTACAGCGGCCCATTCGCGGGTGAACGCATGCAGGAGGCACTCTACGTTACCGAGCGGGCAGTCTTCCGTCGTGGGGATCGAGGGGTCGAACTCATAGAGATCGCTCCTGGCATAGACCTTGCGCGCGATATCCTGGCGCACATGGACTTCAGACCGCAGATCTCTCCCAATTTGAGGACCATGGATGCGCGCCTGTTCACAGACGGGATGATGGGCCTTGCGGGGGACTTGGCAGGAAAAGAACCGTGCAATATCCCAGAACGCTTGCGTTTAAGAAAGGCATAGTCATGGCATCTGTATCCGAAGAGACTTCTGCCATCCGGGTTACAAGGCCCTACGAAGGCTTGGCAGTCATTACCATTTGCTCCGAGCCGCTGGGCGTCCTGCGACATGCGGTCAAGCGTGCCCTGATGAACGCGCTAAGGCAGTTGGAGGAGGATCTGTCCGTGCGCTGTGCGATCCTTACAGGTATAGGGAAGGCCTTCACCGTAGGATCGGATATCCGTGACTTCAGCCAGGACGTTGGCTGGCTGCTTGAAAATGACTACTGGGAATCTGGGCTGAACCAGGTACTGGAAGATTGCCGTTTTCCTGTCATTGCAGCCTGCAACGGTCATGCACTGGGAGGCGGAGCAGTCCTTGCGCTGGCCTGTGATTTTCGGGTGGCCTCCGCTTCCGCCAGGTTTGGTTTTCCCGAAGTAAAGGTTGGCGCCTTCGCTTCGGGGAGTGGAACTCAGCGCCTGCCGCGCCTGGTGGGCCGGGGTCGTGCCCTCGATCTGTTGCTGACCGGGCGTGCTATCAGTGCAGACGAAGCCCTGCAGTATGGACTTGTAGAGTACGTATATCCTGACAACGAGATGCTGGACAAAGCCATCGAGCTCGCCAGGCTGATCGCCTCCTTTTCCGGGCCAGTCACGGCCGCTACAAAGCTCTGTGTCAATCAGGGCCTAAGAGAAGGATGGAAAGCCGGGCTTGCACTCGAGAGCGAGCTGCGGGTCAAGACTGGGAGAGGCGAGGACGCACTGGAGGGCAGGAATGCCTTCCTTGAAAAACGAGTTCCACAATTCAATAAAGAAAACGTAAAAGACTAACAGTATGCGACTGGTCACCTACAGCTTGAATGGTTATTTCCGCCTGGGAGCACTGCTGGAAAGGAAGGTGATTGACCTGCAGTCCGCCTACCAAGTCTACTGCCGTCACAGCAGGGTGCCGCCAGACTTGGAAAGTCACTTTACCTCCATGATGACCCTGCTTTCCGCAAGCTCTGAAACCCTAAAGGTTGCCTCCAAATCGGTCGGGTTTGCGGCGCAGAATCTGAATCATGAAAAAGAAAGCTTGCCTGGATTTTCTCATCTCCTCGAACAGGTCCAGCTCGTTGCGCCGCTGCCAAAGCCTGGGAAGATCATTTGTATTGGAGGCAATTTCCCCGCTCCAGGAAAATTATCCACACCGGAGTATCCCACGGTATTTCTCAAACCGACCAGCACGGTCACCGGCCCGGGTATGCCCATTTTGATCCCCTCGATTGCATCCACCGTGGCCTATGAAGTGGAACTGGCAGTTGTGATTGGTAGTAGAGCACAAAACATCATTGAAGGAGATACTTCAGCATATATTGCCGGCTATACCCTCGCGAATGATATTGGAGACCGTCTGCTTGAAAAACGGACATCGCAGTGGACTTCAGGCAAAATGTTTGACACTTTCACACCTATGGGGCCGGCCCTTATCACGCCGGACGAGATCGGAGACACTCGTAATCTGTTCATGCGGACTTGGGTCAATGGACAAAAGGTGCAAGCTGGCAATACCGGCGAAATGTTTTTCAACGTGGACATGCTTGTCCGTTATGTTTCCACGCTGACCACTCTGGAGCCTGGAGATATGATCCTAACCGGCAGCCCCAAACTGATGGATGGTCAGCCTCCGCCATCCGATGCGCTGAAGCCTGGGGACACCATCAGAATTATGATCGATTGCCTGGGTGAGCTGGTAAACCCTGTGAAGGAAGTCAAATAATGAATAAAACTCATCCAATGGCAATCGTAACCACCCCCGGCAAAGTGGAGTTTCAGGAGAAAAACCTGCCGGAGCTTGGCCCGAGGGATGTCCTGATACAAATCAAAGCCGCAGCGATTTGCGGAAGTGATCTACATATCTTCAAAGGGCTACATCCTTCCGCGGCGCTCCCGGTGACTGTTGGCCACGAAGCGGCTGGACAAATCTTCGCGATAGGGAAGGACGTAACCAGGCACACGATTGGAGACCGAGTCACCATCGAGCCGATAATTACGTGCGGGACATGTGAGTTCTGCCGACGCGGCCAATACCACCTGTGTCAAAATGTAAGCTTCCAGTATCGCAAGGGGCAAGGTGCGTTTACTCCCTATTTTGTTGCTCATGAAGAGCGTGTCTTTCGACTGCCGGATAGGATATCCTACGCTGAGGGAGCCTTGGTCGAACCGCTCTCTGTCGCACTCCATGCAGTGAGAAAATCAGGCCTGTCTGCGGGGAAGTCCTGTGCTGTTTTCGGGGCTGGCCCAATCGGGCAGCTCGTT
The DNA here is from genome assembly GCA_963809585.1 of uncultured Chloroflexia bacterium. Lineage (GTDB taxonomy): Bacteria > Chloroflexota > Anaerolineae > Anaerolineales > Villigracilaceae > JACPVF01. The sequence continues at coordinate 821,882 of CAWEKL010000009.1, forward strand.
GCTACGCTTGCCTGCCGGCTGACAGGTAGCCAGGTGTTTGTGAGCGATATAAACCCGTTCCGACTGCAAAAAGCAGAAGAGCTCGGAGCCGTGGCCATCAACAGCCATGAGGCGGACCCGGTGGAGGTGATCATGCAAGAAACCGGACGATTGGGAGTTGACTGCAGCTTTGAGGCGGTGGGATTGGAGCTCACTCTTTTGCATGCACTGAAGGCCCTTAAGAAAGGGGGCATGGCTACCCTACTGGGGATTTATGAAGACCCCAGCGTGGCATTACCCATCAATATATTTGTCCAGCGTGAGATAAGCTTGGCTGGCTCACAGGGATACTGCTGGGATTTTCAAACCAGCCTGACTTTGCTGGAAAACCAGGTAATTGATCTCAGTAAGTTGATAACACACCAATTTACCCTGGGTGATCTTCAAAAAGGTTTTGAAACTTTACTGGATCCCCGGAATAATGCACTAAAGGTCGTTGTGGAAATGAATGGTTAATTTGAATGCAACGGTTCAATCCCCTGCCCTGCTTTGGCTTTCAAAAGAACTGCTCTAACTGAGAAGCGCGTTTACCAAATGCTCTCCTTATCCCAAAACGAGCAACAATGTTCCACACATCCAGACTTAGTTGTGTACATCCTATCAGGCATGGATCCAGGAATGCCCCTAGTGCATCGCCAGGTAAAAAAACCACCTCGTTATCCCCTGATCCTTCCAGCTCGCGCATGTCGGATAAATATGAAAAAAGGTGTCCGCTGACTGATAATGTCGGCTGAGGGTGTAAATCACTGGCCCCACTCTCGCCGACCAGCGGCCTGGCGTCAGCCCGATGCCAAGCGCCCGCGCGCACCTTAGCTCCAGCTTGCCGACTCGGAAGCGCCAGAAATGCGGAAAATGGTTTCCAAAATGCTTGAGACTTTTTTGGATTGAAACTGATTACGGCAAGCGGACGCTGATGCCGGAGTTTGGCCCGGCAGGAACACCGAGAGCTGTCGGCTCGTCGCCGGGATATTGGCGAAGGTCTTCGAGCAGATCGGCCGGGGGGAGAGCAGTTTCGACAAGGTCTTCTGAGGCGGGACGGGGATTGCGAACAGGCCGGGCGCGATAGACGATAAGCGCGGGGAGACCGTCTTCGATCGCACGCCGGGCAAGGGCGCGGATGTAGTAGCGGTTGAATTGTCCTTCAGCGAGCACTTCTGCGGCATTTTCGGGAGTGGAGGCAAGCGAGTAGCCGCCCTTCGGGCTACGGCGGGGTTGGGTGCGAATAAGACGGCGGTGCAGTCGCAGAGCCTGTGCCAGGGTAGCATCGTTACCTTCCAGGATAGCCTGACGGAGGAGGTTTGGGTAATCTCGCTGGCCTTGCCCGCTAAGCAAGGGGCTGATGTGCAGCTGGTTATGGGCGATATCGTAATCCATCTCGGCAAGCATGAGACGGCGTGTGCGATCATCGAGGTTTTCAAGGTAAAGAGGCATTTTTCACCTACAGAAACTAATGGGTCATAACAACTTAACGCATATAACAAAGTGGCGTTACCCTACCAAATCATAGAATTGGCCTTCCAGATAATTGCTTCGGTACCTTCAGGAGATGCAATGCTTCACAAATCTCGGTGGTACTTCCCTCCCTTAACACTATTCTCGCCTCAAGGCATCCCATCACACATCACTCCGGACGAAGGCCGGGGCGCTCCGCCTTGATCACAGTTGGGAAGGGGGAAAATTATCGCAAAGAACTTGCCGAAGCCTCGTAGTATCATCCGGTTATGATGACCTCTGAGGCTGACGTGAAATTATTAAGGCTATTAGCAACCCGGCTGGAACGGCTTTCGGCGGATTCACGCTGGGCACACCGGGCGAGCGGTGTTCGCGGACAGGTTCTGAGGATGCTGGACCAGTTGGATGGTGGAGAGATGGCTGAGGCCGCAAAGGTGGAGGCGCTGATCAATTCAGGATTCAATATTTTGAGGCGGGCAGCGATGGAAGTTAGTAGATAACAGAGGGAGTACCTGATACAGGTACTCCCTCTTGAAAACCCGAAGTAGCCCCCATTGCTAACTTCCGGGGTACGGTTGAGAAGGAAATTACAATTTGTTAGTAAGTCAGGTTACAAAGCCATCCAGTTCCTTATCTGGAACCACGGCTGCCATTGTATCCGTTAGCAAGTCTTCCAAATCCGGAAGTAACTGAAGGAAGATCTCGACGACTTGCGGATCAAATTCAATCCCCGACTGCTTCCGTAAAAAGGCTGTGGCCTCTTCCTGACTCCAGGCAGGACGAAATGGGCGGTCACATTGGAGCATGGTCCAGGCATTTACCACGGAAAAGATACGTGCTTCCAGAGGAATTTCCCTGGTTTTCAAACCGCGCGGATAACCGCTCCCATCCCATCTCTCATGCTGGCAATACGGGATGCTCAGCGCCGGACGGAAAAAAGCTATCGGCTGTAATAGTTCAAAGGAATTGACGGGGTGGCATTTCACAACTTGCCATTCCTCCTCCGAAAGCGGACCATTTTTTCGGATAATATTATCGGGAATGGACAATTTGCCTACATCGTGCAAAAGCACCCCTCTTTGGATATGAATAAGGCTGTCTTCCGGGAGGCCCATCTGGCGACACAATCTTAATGTTAAGGCACTTAGAGATTTTGACAGCCATCCCGGCTCATCCTGGCGCATTCTGGAGACACGCTCCCAGCCTTCCACGGACGCATCATATGCGGCCGCAAGGTCGGTGACAGATCGCTGAAGATCATTAAAGAGGCGAGCATCTTCCACGGCCACGGCAGCCTGTCGAGCCAGCGTCTCCAGAAAATTGATCCAATCTGGATCGGATGCCCTGGAATCCCGGAAAAACAATTCCAAGACGCCCTTCACCTGCCCTTTAGCGATCAGCGGGACCGCAAACATGGAAATGAAGTCTTCGCCTGCAATCCGTTCGGGATGCGAAAGGACGACATGAGGAGAAGTTAAATCCGCCACGGTGAGGATTGTGCGATCCAGGGCAGCACGGCCAGCGTGGTCTTCTCCCAACAACAGGGAAACGCGCCGTATTGCACTGCCGCGAAAACCGCGTCCAATCGCATATTCCAGCATCTGGAGGTGAGGATTAAAAAGCATGACATCCACGGCATCGGCGCGCAAATACATGGATATCTGCGATGCCAGGATGTTCAGGGTCACTTGAAGATCAAGGCTCGAGGCTATTGCAGCATCAATATTGGAGAGAACGGTCAATTGCTGCAACCGGTGTTCCGTCTGCTCATAGAGGCGCACATGGTCGAGCATCAAGGCAGTGCGAGAGGCAATCAGCTCGATCAGGCGAACGTCGTCCAGGCCATACGCATCCGGATCGTCGCTTTGCAGGTCGATCACACCGATCATCTGCTCGGCTGAATACATCGGAACGGATAACTCGGAACGCGTTGGCTCCCAACCACAGATGTAATCTGTGGAAAGACTGACATCCCCAAGATTGATGGTGGTTTTTGTGCGCAAGGATTTGGGTATAAGACCTGCCCCTCGGATTGTCAACGGGGCATCGGACACCTGATCGCTAAACGGCCCAACCACGGCAGAACGAATTAAGGTCTGACCATCTTCGGATGTCAACCAGATACTGCAATTCGAGTAACTGAATTCCGAGACCAGCAGCTCAGCGATGGAACGGCAGAGCGAGGATGGATCACTCGAAATCCCAGCCAAAAGCATAGAAGATACGCGAGAGAGGCGATCCAGCTCGCGGTTTCGATCCTGGATCTGCGAGAATAAGCGTGCGTTATATATGGCACTGGCAGCATGCTCGGCAAGCAGGGATAGAAGACGCAAGTCCTCCAGGCCAAAATCCTGAGCGAGGGCCGTTCCCTCAATGCCCAGAATGCCAATCAAATTGGCATCGAAAAGCATGGGTACCTCGATGACCGTTCGGACCGTATACGGTTCAACAGTCATATCACGCCCAACCCATTCATCGTAATCCTTTACGATCATGGGCTCCAGGCTATCGGCAACCTTGCCAGCCATCCCTTCTCCCAAGCTGAGAACCGTACCCAGGTATGATTGCTCACCCGAAGCCACTGTCAACCTTAACTGCTTTGCCTTTTCATCGAACAAATAAATAAAAGCATGCGATCCCTCATGGAAACCCGAAGCCTTGTTCACAATGAAGGAAAGCAGAGAGTCCACATCCCTACGGCCCATCAATTCACCAGCCACCTGGGAAAGACTTGCAAATTCATTCGCGCGCCGGCGTGCAGAAATAAGGAGCCGGATCTTTTCCAGGGCCAGCGCAGCCTGGCCTGCAAGCAGATGGATAAGTTGTAACTCATCCTCAGACCATGTTCGCGGCCGGGTGTCGAACACCATTAAAGAACCTTCCAGTCCGCTGGTGGTAGAGAATGGCTCTCCTGCCAGGGCGCGGAATTCCCTCCTGAGTAATCAACTCAGACGGGGGAAGATCTACCTCCTGGCGATCATGGATCGCAAATTGGTTCCATTGATCCAATTTGGTGGTTGCCAGAACTTCTTCCACGCTTTTATGAAACAGATCGGAATGTTCAAACCCATAGGCCGCCAGTGAAAGGGTATGGAGGGAATGTTCCGAAGTGAGGATGGCTGCTTTGGGAGCATGCAGCAGCTGCGCTATGCGGTCGCATACAAGTTCCAGGATTGTCTGAGGATGTTCGGCTGCCATAATTTCGCGGTCGATTTCAGCCAGGGATTGCAGGGCCATCAACTTTTCTTGAAGGGAAATCTCAGCCCTGCGTCGATCTGTGATGTCTTCCACAACCCATTCATAATAGAGCGGCTGACCCTGAGGATCGTGGATCAACTGCGCATCTTCGCGCAAATAGATATCCGAGCCATCCGCTCTTCTCCAGGCTGATTCATGGCCATGAACCCGGCCTTCTCGTCCAAGCATATCCAGGAAAGTTCGACGTGAATAACCCTCTGCAATCCCGGCCTGATTAAGGTCAACCTTTTGCAGTTCATCCAGCTGGGAATACCCCATCATCTTGACCAGCGCAGTGTTGGCCAGTAACAGGCGTCCATCCAGCGTCGCCCTGCCCAATCCCACATTGGTGTTCTCAAATACCCCTCTAAACCTCTCCTCACTGAGCTTCAAAGCGTCGTGGTCCTGCTTACGGCGGATGACCATGGCAACCTGTGAGGAGACAAATTCCAACATTCGCTGCTCTGTCTCTCCGTAAGCATCTCGGTCGCTGTAATGCTGCACGACCATGACTCCCATGGTGGTTGCATCTATTATCAAAGGCACGCCCAGCCAAATCTCAGAGGGGGTGCCAATCGTATCCACCTGCTCCAGGATAGCAAGGCGCTCCTGGGAGTCGCGCGCGCAGAGGAAGGATTTTCCGCTGCGAAGAACATATTCCGTCAGGCCGTTGCGGGCTTTAAGGGAGGTTTCGAGAAGTACATCCCTCTCGTCCACGAAATAAGGGAAATTAAGGGTATCCGTTTCGGCATCGTAGAGAGCGATATAAAAATTCCCTGCCGGCATCACGCGGCTGATGATCTCGTGTATCAACGGGAGGAGCGCATCCAAAGACTCGGCTTTTTCTGAAGCCTCAGCAATCTGATAGATGGCTTCCTGGAGGACCCCGCGTGAACCATCCGCGCGCCAATCTCCCCGGATGCGTCCCCGCGCCAGAGCAGCTTTCAGCACCCAGGGAAGGCGGCTTATCTGGGGGCGGCTGTTCAGAATATAATCCGCAATATGGCCCGCCTCCATCAGCTCCACGGCCACACGCTCATTAGCCGGGTCAGCAACGATGACCACCGGACAGCGGATGCCCCCATTTTGGAGCTTCCACTGTAATCCAGGAAAATCCAGTTCGGAAACCAGGATATCCCAGGCAAGGTGACCTTGAGGCAGTGCCAGGGACTCCAGGCTGCTGATCCGACTGAATTGCAGGCTAGCCGCCTCTTTGCGAATCTGGCGTAGTACTGCCTCCTCATTTGAAGAAGAGGGTGTAAAAGCGAATGCCACCCGGATGGTTTTTTCTGACAAATTCATAGCTGTTGATCTAATCTTACGCCAGATTGCCTATTGATCTAATTGAAAATCTATAACAATTTCGGCAGGTGGGAGATGCCCCTTCGGCTACCTTTGGAGAGTATTTCAAAACTCCAGGAGGATAAACCTCCATAGGCCAAATTCGGGAAAGAAAGCATGTAGAGAACCTGACAAGCTATCCATCCCAGTCCTATCCAAATTGTGCGATAATTCATGAAACCTTTTGCCTCGGGAGGGCAGCATGAACGATGATCTCTATACTCTGCAACCGCGCCGCATCGTGATGTATGCCGTGGACTGGTGCCCGGACTGCCGGCGAGCAAAATTCTTCTTTGAACGCAAACACATCTCTTATGAATTGGTCAATGTGGATGATGACCAACAGGGTGCAATTTTCGTAAAACAGGTAAATCATGGCCAACGATCCGTACCCACGATCATTTTTCCAGATGGCTCCATCATGGTAGAGCCTTCCACGGAGCAGCTCGCGGCCAAATTCTCGATGTCATGAAACGTAGTTGTGAGGCTGTCATCTGTGGCGCCGGTATCGCCGGTATAAGTGCAGCTTATTTCCTGAGCAAGGCGGGACTACGGGAAATACTGCTCGTGGATGAGAGGCCTCCCCTTTCATTTACCAGCAACCGCTCCACCGAGTGCTATCGCAACTGGTGGCCCGACCCGGCCATGCTGGCGCTAATGAATCGCTCGATCGACTTGATGGAGGAGATAGCAGACGAGAGCGGTGATGTATTTCACCTCAACCGGCGCGGGTATTTGTATGTGACCGGGGAAGAGGCGAAAATCCCAGAAATGAAGGTTCGTGCGCAGACAATTTCCCAGTTGGGGGCGGGAGAATTGCGCATCCATGGGGCCGGTGATAACGAATATAGCCCGGCACCGGCCGAGGGTTATCATAACCAGCCAACTGGAGCCGACCTGCTGCTTGGCCCGAATTTGATCCAAAAACATTTTCCCTATCTCACGGGCAAAGCCATGGCAGCCCTGCATGCGCGCCGTGCAGGCTGGCTCAGCGCCCAGCAAATGGGCATGTATATGCTGGAGAAAGCAAGGGGTCTTGGAGTTGAGTTCCTTCGCGCTCCTCTGGAAGAAGTAAAGACCGCCACGGACAGTATTCAGGGTGTACGTCTTGGCACCGGAGAAGAAGTATCAACCCCCATTTTCATCAATGCTGCCGGCCCTTATCTCAAGCAGGTTGGTCACATGCTGGGTATCAACCTCCCGGTATATACCGAACTGCACTTAAAAGCCGTGATCCGAGATCCACTTGGCGTGGTTGGGCGGGATGCCCCGTTGCTCATATGGGACGACAAGCAATTTCTTTCCTGGGGAGATGAGGAACAGAGCTACCTTTCTGAAGACCCTGAAACCCGCTGGCTGACGGAATCATTCCCTGCCGGCACGCATACCCGCCCGGAAGGCGGACCGGATAGCCAGAACCTTATTCTTCTTTGGGAGTATCAGCCAAAGCGCATGGAACCAGTCTGGCCGCCAGAACTGGATGATATGTATCCAGAGATCGCCTTGAGAGGAATTGCCGCCATGCTGCCGCGCATGCAGGAATATTTCTCGCACATCCCTCGACCCCAATTGGATGGGGGCTATTACACAAAAACGCCAGAAAATCGGCTGCTTGCGGGGCCATTAGAAGCGAAGGGAGCATTTGTTTTGGGAGCTTTATCCGGATATGGCATTATGGCAGCCTGTGGCGCCGGCGAACTCCTTGCCTCACACGTTTTAGGTTCCGTGCTCCCAAATTACGCCCAATCATTTTCTCCAAAACGCTATATGGATTTGGCATATATGGAGGAATTGAAAACTCTGGACGGATCAGGGCAACTATAAATCAAAAAAAGCCCATTCCAGCTTCTTTTTCAAAACAACCAAAAAAGGTAAAAAATGATCCCGCCACTGGGTGAGGGGGGCACCCAACAGCGGGATCATTTCTATTTTCCCATTTTTCCCGGTTTCTTTCATCATCCTTAGGGGTGATTTTTTTAGCCAGACGTTCTGGATGGATCAAGAGCCGGAATCTCCATAGTTGCAAACTCTTGTCAGAAAAGCGGGGCAGGATACAATAAACGCAGAGGATGAGACCATGAGAAAAGCCTTAGTAATAATCCTATTGATGCTGGCCCTTTCCGGTTGTGACGCTTGGAATGTGGCACCGCAGCCTTTCCCGGTCTGGACCCCCATCCCAACCCGGACCCCGGGTGTGGTGACAGCCACCCCCCTCATTCTCATACCCACCATGACCGCCTCTCCGACCAGCAGCCTTCCTCTTACGTTCACCTTTACTCCCGAATCACCAACGGTAACCAATACGGCTGTCATTGGTCCTGTCACTGAAACCTTCACTCCCCCACCCACTCCTTTCACATCCGTGCAAGTGGATGTCCTTGGCTGCAACACCGGACTTGATGTTACGCACGGGATGGGTGAAGTGACCAATGCATATGTGGTTTTGAAGAACACGGGAACTGTGGACCTGCCCAACAGTTGTGCACTGCTGCGGGCTGCGGATGAAGACCGGGTGCATCCAGATAAGACAAAATGCGTGGATATGCTCCCCTCCGGCTATCAGGTGACACTCAAACTTACCGTCAATTCGACCTACAAAGTGGACACAGTGATCCAGGTGGATGCCAGTTCCAATTCCACCCTGCTTCTGCGCGTGGACCGGCCTTCCTGCACCGATATTGATCTCTCTGCAGGCGGTGCTCCTCTGGATGTGGGTGTAGTCAAACCGATCACACCCTGAGTATTTTTATCCCGCCAAAGGCAGTGTAAAGTGAAAGACACTGCCTTTTCCCTCGCCTTCGCTTTCCGCCCAGATTCTCCCACCATGGCTTTCCACGAGATGCTTTGCAATGGTTAAGCCGATGCCTGATCCTCCCTGCACGCGGGAACGGGATTTATCCACCCGGTAAAAACGATCAAAAATATGATTGAGATGCTCATGCCGGATGCCGGTTCCTTCATCCCGGATCGATACCTGAGCCAGGTGATCCAATTTTGAGGTTGATATCTTGACAGTTCCCCCCGGCTGGGAATATGTCAGTGCATTAACCAACAAGTTGGTCAGGACCTGCTCAATCCGGTCAGAATCCACCAGGATCCGCAAGCCGTCGCGCGGGGAATCGGCCACCAACTGGACGTTTTTCTCCTTATATTGTCGATCCAGTCTCTTCATGACATTCTGAAGCAGCAGCGACAGGTCGACTGGCCGCAAATCCAACTGATAAGTTTTTGCTTCGACCCGACTCAATTCCTGCAGATCATCCACAATTCGGTTCAGGCGCCCCGCTTCACGGTGGATCTGTTCAAAGGTTTCCGGCGTAGCCGGTAATAATCCATCGATCAGGCCTTCCATCGAGCCTTTGATCGTTGTGAGAGGCGTCCGCAGTTCATGGGCGACATCGCCGACCAACTGCCTGCGCCGGTTCTCCACCTGTTCCAACTGCTCTGCCATATGGTTAAATCGGGTCCCCAGGTCTGCTAACTCATCCACGCCTGTGACATCCACCCGCTCGGAATATTGACCTTCGGAAATTCGCTGACTGGCAGCCATCAAACGGCGCAGCGGGAGAGTGATCCCACGACTGAGCAAGATACTGGCTGCCACAGCCACCAGCGAGGCTATGCCAGCGGCCAGCAGCAGGGACTCGTTGAAGGAAGCCAGGTATTCCTGATAAAGACCAGCCATCATACTAGTTTGCGGGCCTGGTCCGCGCCCCATCATGCCAGGGACACCGATTTGTTGTTCCATCAGGTAAAAATGTCTCTGGTAGGCTCTGGGCGTCGCCAGGCGGGCGGTCAGAATAAGCGCGGCCATTCCAACCAGAATGACGGCGAGAAATGCCAAAAAGAGTTTGACCCCCAAACGGGAAGTGATCATCTTCATATCGGCTCATCCTCAAAGCGGTAACCAACCCCGCGCACAGTGGAAATAAGCTGCGGGTTTCCAAGTTTTTGACGCACGTGCCCAAGATGCACGTCTACTACACGAATATCCCCAAAATATGTGCCGCCCCATACCTTTTCCAAGAGCTGCTCACGCGTCAACACGCGGCCGCGGTTCTCGGCAAGCGACCACAATAGATCGAACTCAATGAGCGTCAAGTCTACCGGCTTTCCATCCACTCTGGCTGTTCGCGCCCCAAAATCCATTCGTAGATGACGAAAGCTAAGCACCAATTCCTCATTGGAGGACACGGTCTCTTTTTGGAGCCTCCGTAAAGCAGCTTTGATGCGAGCAGTGAGCTCGCGCGGGCTAAAAGGCTTGGTCACATAATCGTCCGCGCCCACCGATAAGCCGATGATCTTATCCACCTCTTCGGTACGGGCGGTCAAAAGGATCACATACACATCGGAGTCCATGCGCAACCGTGAAAGAAGCTCCACCCCATCCATGCCGGGCAGCATGATATCCAGCACGATCAGGTCCGGCTTTTGAGTCTGCGCCGCCTTTAAGCCGGCGATTCCATCGGCAGCTGTGAATACCTGATACCCCTCAGGCTTGAGATAGGCACTCACCAGGTTGACTATGGAAGGTTCATCATCGATAATGAGAATCTTGGGCATGCGATGATTCTACCCTGCGATTATGAAGGAAATGCAAAGGAAAGGGGGAATCCTGCGAGAAAGATCCGATTAAGGGCAATGGAACCGGCCTCAAGCGGGTATAATCTGGGTTATGACAGACGAACAACTGACATCCTTGCCACGACATAAGCTTGCCATGCTGATCGATGGCGATAATGCCCAGGCGGGACTACTCACTCAGATGCTGGTGGAAGCTGCCCGCTATGGCCAGGTGACCGTGCGGCGCATCTACGGCGACTGGACCACTTCCAATATGAATTCCTGGAAGGAAACCCTGAATTTTCACGCCTTCCAGCCTATCCAACAGTTCCGCTATACAATCGGCAAGAATGCCACCGATAGCGCAATGATTATTGACGCTATGGACATCATGCACTCGGGGGTCGTGGAAGGCTTCTGCCTGGTCTCCTCCGACAGCGATTACACCCGCCTTGCCACCCGGATCCGCGAGACCGGCATCTTTGTCATGGGTATTGGAGAGAAAAAAACCCCAAAGCCATTCGTCAATGCCTGTGATGTATTCGTTTATACAGAAAATCTGGTCGCCGAGAAGAAAAAGACCACAACCTCCAGCAACAGGCGAAGGACCACCACCAAGCAGAAGAATGGGGGGGATACCAAGGCTGAGACCGAGGCAAAAAACGAAGCAGAAACCCGTGCCGACACTGATCCGCTGCCGATCCTGGAGCAGGCTTATGAAATGGCGGTACGGGATGACGGTTGGGCAAGGCTGGATGTGATGGGCACCAACCTATACCAGCTAGATCCTGGCTTTGACCCCCGCACCTACGGCCAAAAACAACTTTCGCGCCTCGTGCGCAGCATGAAGGATATCTTCGAAATGCGCTCCCAGGAAATCGATGGTTCCATTCTCTTCTATGTAAAGATGAAGGAATAGGAAAAGACCATTTGCAAGGAACCAAAATCCCCCTGAAATTCAGGGGGATTTTTATCAGAGGAACATCCATGCAGGAAATCGAAAAATTCTTTGAGGGAAGACCTCTTGCGCGACAACTGTTTGAGGAGGTTAGGGTAATAATCGAGACCATTGGCTCTGTCGAGATTAAAACAACCAAGAGCCAGATCGCTTTCAGACGAAATAGAGGTTTTGCATGGGTTTGGATACCCGGTCATTATCTTCACAGAGAGGCCGCCCCGCTGGTCTTGAGCATCGCTCTGCGAAGGCGCGATCCCTCGCCGAAGTGGAAAGAGGTCGTTGAGCCCCACCCGGGACGATTCATGCACCACATGGAATTGTATACGGTAGCTGAAGTAGATGGCGAAGTCTCTTCGCTATTAAAAGAGGCCTGGGATTTAGCCGGATAACGCCGCCTAAAGAGCCCGTTCCTTCCGCCCCTCCAACAATTCTTCATACACATCCACAATCTGAAGAGCAATTTTGTCCCAGGAATAATCCTGTGCATATTCGGCTGCGCACTGCCCCATCTTCCGGTGCAGTTCCGGATCGCCAAGCAAACCGCCCAGCTTTTCACATAGGAGGTCCGGCTCGTTATCGGGGATGGTATAACCGGTTTTGCCATCCTGGACCAGGTAAGCCAATCCACCGACTTGAGAGGCGATCACAGGCGTGCCACAGGCCATGGCCTCCAAGGCGACCATCCCAAATGACTCATATAAGGAGGGCATCACAAGCACCTCAGCCGAAGAGTAATAATATGGCAGGGTATCCTGTCCGCGCTTTCCCAGGAAGACCACCGTACCTTCCATGCACAGTTCATCGGTCAATTTTTGGAGCCGCGCCATCTCCGCGCTCATTTCACGCGGATCTGCGTCGGGCTGACCGCCGATGATCGCCAGGTGAACCGGCCGGTTGCTGTTACGCATCTTTAGGCAGGACATGGCCCGAATCAGGGTATCCACGCCTTTGAGAGGTTCAATCCGCCCTACATACAAGATGAGCCTGTGCTCGGGCTTTAAGCCAATAAATTGCTTGGCCTCATCTGCCGGGATCGGATAAAAATGACTCGTATCCACACCCGGGGGAATAGTGACGGTTTTTCGGCTATCCGCATTATAAAGGAATCTTAGCTGAGTTTCTTCAGCCAGTGTTGCTACAATGATCCGATCTGCACGCGCCAAGGTGCGTTTTTCACTTTCGATGCGGAAAACGTCCTCGCGTTCATCTTCTGAACGCGCCACACGGTTCTTCATCTCTCCAAGCGTATGGAACATATGCACGATCGGTACACCGCCCCAGGCATTTGAGAGCGATTCGGCAGCCAGGCCAGACATCCAATAATGACTATGGATCAGGTCATAGCGAATCCCCTTTTCCTCCGCAAAGCGCTTGATCCCTTCCACAAAAGCTGGAATATATTTGACCATGTCTTTTTTATTCAGAGGGATCTCAGGTCCGGCTGGCACATGGACCACGCGGTTTCCGAAGCCCAGTTCGTGTACCACATGTGGGACATGCTCATCCTGGGAACGGGTGAAAACATCCACATGGATACCCAGGCGGCCCAACTGGCGCGTCAAATCGCGTACGTAAACGTTCATCCCGCCGGTATCCTTGCCCCCCAAGATGGCCAGCGGACAGGTGTGATAAGAGATCATTGCAATATGCAGCATATACTGTCTGGGTCCTATGGATCAAAGTATATAACGAGAGTCATAGAAAGGTGTTAGAGCGCTGACCACCATGTTACCAGACAACATGTGACGGGAAAAACTTGCCAGTTCCCCGGACATCCTGTATAATCCCCGCCGCTGAACCTGCCACAGTAGCTCAGCTGGTAGAGCAGTCGATTCGTAATCGACCGGTCAGGAGTCCAAATCTCCTCTGTGGCTCTTTTTACTTAAAAATAACGCTACATAACCCATTATATACCGGAGACAGGGGAGCAAATACTTTACTTCCAGGGGCGGGAAAGGTTTTGCTCTTCACAAAGAAAGTCAGCATTCTGGAAGCAATAATTCCAGCCAGCACCTGCTCCCTCGAATCGCAGGATGCGCTCTGCCACTATGCTAAGCTTCCTGTTCCTGGAGCTTCTCTCGTACGCTTCCCTCTCCAACCGGGGAAACGGGAGCAGGTAACTCCGCTGCCCGATCTTCACGGGGGGCCGGCAGAGCAGGAGATGTGTCAGGTACAATAATACGAATGGCCGCGGGACGGCACTTTATTTCCACGCTTCCCTTCCCCAACACCACCCCATCTGCCATCACATCCTGCTTGGGCGAAGCCTTCACCTCGACCTTACGAGCACGATAGTGCTGGATCTTGGGATCTTCTGAATAACCTTCGTTCATCACTTTGGCAAAATAGGCCAGCAATTCTGCCTTGCCAAACTCTGCATAAATCGAGATGTCCAGCAAACCATCCTGCAGAGAGGCGTGCGGCGCCACCAGGAAATTCTTACCGAAAATGGGGGTATTTGAGACAATCACCAGCATCGATTCCAGTCCAATCTTGCTCTCATCGTCCAGCGTCAGCTTAACCCTGGGCCGCGTCTCCTGGTGGATGAGGGTGAGCGCAGCTTCCTTGATATGGTCCAATTTGCCGTTTGCAACCTTATTTGCTTCCGGGTAGACCGCCGCCACCAATCCAATCGCTGTGAGCTCAAAGAAATAGTGTTTCTTCCCGTCCTTTAATTTCGCCTCGCCGAGGTCCAGTTTCTTTACCTCACCGGTGGCAATCAAGGCGCAGGCCTCTTCAACGTCCAGGGGGATTCCAAGGCTCTTGGCTACATTATTCTGGCTGCCAGCCGGTATGATCCCCAACCGCACCTTGCTGCCCACCAATGCGCCGATGACCGCTTCGAGTGTCCCATCCCCTCCCATGGCGATCACCAACTCATATCCATCCTTGACTGCCCGCCTGGCAATTGGGATGGCTTCTTCCTTGGGATGGGCGAAAGCCACATCCACTTGTATGCCATGTTCCTGCAGATAGCGAGTGGCAAGCTCCAGCTTTTCGGGCCCTTCTTCAGCCTTTCCCGCTCCAGGATTAACGATTAACTTGGCTTGCGAAGTTGTGTCTTTTTTTGTCATGTTCAGTCCCTTCGTGTGCAAAAATCTTTTCAACCGCCGTAAAGGCAAGGCCAGCCCAGAGCAGCCCCCAGCCATAACCGGCAATCACGTCGCTGAGGTAGTGGCCGCCTTGGAAGACACGGCTGAAGCCGCCAAAGGCGAGTACGAGCAATGTAGCGATTACCAGGAACCACTTCCAAAAAAGCCCCGGCATTTTTGGCAGCAGCAGGTATGCCAGCAGGCCATAGAACAGCACCTCGCTTGAAACATGGCCGCTGGGGAAGGATGGGTTGGTCAGGCTGATCCCCAGTTGTGCTTCGGGCCTGGGGCGGTTGAAGTACGTATTTATGAAATGCCAGATAAGGCTGCCCCCTAAGGATCCTACCAGCATCATGGTTAACTCACGCCAAAGCTTCTTATGAAGGAAATATAACCCTAACACAACCACAAATACCTGGATCAGTTCTTTCCCAATAAAGTATCCAAAAAGCATGAACTCATTCACAAACCCCGGCACGCTCAAAGCCTCTGTGTGCAGGCTTTGATATACCGGAACATCCCATTGAATCAGAGGACCGTTTGTCTTAAGGCTATAAGCTATCGCCCCGAACAAGATGGCACCCATAAGAAACATCACCATACCAATCCAGGGCTGTTTCGCAAACCACCCCGGAGACCGAAGTTCATTTGACATATTGCAAACCTCTTTGTGAAGTTAGGTAGGCTTCGAGTTTATGCCTGTCTCACCCACGTCGACGCTCAAGGGCGCAGGAAATTGCTGCCGCTGGTCTTGCGCGGCCAGCACCTTTTCCGCTCACTGTGCCGGCATCGGGCGAAATGACTTGCAACACCCCTGGCAATACCTTGATCTTTGCCGTGCCGTGCCCCATCACCATCCCTTCGGCCGCGATATCCTGTTCCGGGTTCGTTTTGATCTTGATCTTGCGCGCCCTGTATCTCTGTACCTTGTCATCCACGGTCGAGCTCATCCCCGTGGTCCTGGCAAAATAAGCCAGCAGATCCGCTTTACTAAATCCCGGATAAACCGCGACATCCAGCAGGCCGTCTTCCATGGAGGCGTCCGGTGCGATCAGGTTTTTCAGTCCAACCAGTGGGGTGTTGGCAATCATCACCATCAAGGTTTTCACTTCTATTTGGCTCTCGTCGTCCAAGGTCAGGGTTACTTTCGGGCTCTCTTCCGGCTTCAGGAACAGGCTTACCGCCTCTTTGATTCCCTCCAGCTTTCCCTCGGGCACATTCTTGATCGCCGGATAGACAGTCGCCACCAGCCCCACTGCTGCGATCATAAAGAAGGGGAAATTCTTTCTCTCACTAGTGGTCAGCAACCCCAGGTCCAGCGCCCGGGTATGGTCGGATGCAATCAGGGCGCAGGCCTCCTTAAGATCCTCCGGGATCCCCAGGCTGGCGGCGATATCATTTGCCGTCCCTGCGGGGAGAATACCCAAATGGACGTCTGAATGCGCAATGCCTTCGATGACCGCGCCGATCGTGCCATCGCCTCCCATGGCAATCACGATCGGGTAACCGTCCTTGACGGCTTTTCTCGCAATCGGGATCGCCTCCCGCTTGGGCTTTGCTACCGCCACATCCACCTGCAAACCCAGGTCCATCAGGCAGCGTGTTACTTCTTCCAATCGCGCGGGTGATTCCCGCAGCTTTCCCGCCCCCGGATTAGCAATCAGTTTTACACGATCAAGCATTTTCTTCTTTGACATATTGAATGGTAAATTCCCGGTCTATTTATCGGTTATCTACCCTGCGGATCTTTTAGCCTGAACCAGGCCGCACCCATCAGGGAATAGACCCCGAATGAGATCAGTCCGAAGGCAATGATTCCCAGCAACCACATGCCGTAGGGCTGCTGCCCCAGCCAGCGCAGTGCACCATCCAGGCCGCGTGCCGTCCCGGGGCGATGAAGCCAGGCGGCCAGCAGCACAAACATCCCTGTGAGAGCAAATACCACTCCGCGGGCTATGGTTCCAAAGCGGCCGAGCTGCGTGGCGGCTTTCTTCTGTTCCACGCTCAACGCGTAGGGCTTGAAGCGCTGATCGAAATTCTTGCTTGGCCCCGGCGTAGATCTGGTAAGCACCCCCCAGGATAATCACCACGCCCAGCGCGCCCACGAACTCGCGGCCAAAGGGCAAGGCCATGATCTTGCTGATGATCTGCCCGGTCTGGCTGGAAGAAGAACCGCTGCCGCTATTTCTGATCAATTGGTAGGTCGGCAGTACGAAGGAGGCATAAGTCACGGCGCTGACCAGATAGCCACCGCGCTCCAGCAGGGCTGAGGTGTCCGTTCCCTTATGATAGGGATCAAGCACGGCGCGGATGATGCCCCATAATGAGTAGGAAATCAGGCCAATGAGCACTACCCATAAAACCAGCTCACCCAACGGCAGCTTTCCAATTTCTCTGATGGCGCCCACCTGGTCCGCGGGACTGGAGTTCTTGCCCAGCACGGCACCCAGTGAAAGGATGCCGATGGTCATATAAATCAATCCTTTTATGCCATAACCCAAGCGCGTCAGACGGTCCATCAATGGACTGTAGGCCGCTTTTTTGGCAACTCTTTCCCCCTCATTTTTTGTTTTTGCGATCGTCGGCACTCCACTCTTATTAGCTGTAGCCATAAATCTGTCTCCTTCCTGGATTGTCACTGCTGAAATACTATTTTCTATAACGAGGGATTGGCATTTTATGAAACAGGAAACGGGGGTTCAAATGTCCTGCTTCCCAGTCTCTTCACCAGGGATAGCAGAAAAAGGAAATTTCTTACCAAAAAGAGCCATTTTTATGCCCACGCCTCTGTCGCCAGGTACTTTTTCATACCTTGATGAATCATTAGATGAAGGCGTTTACAATAACAACCAGCAGCAACGCTCGTCCAATTAGTATATGCAGACTCTTGGCGGCGATAGACGTGGGTTCAAATGGCATCCGGATGGTCGTCGGCAGCGTCAGCAGCGAAAATCGGGTGG
This sequence comes from uncultured Chloroflexia bacterium, assembly GCA_963809585.1. GTDB lineage: Bacteria > Chloroflexota > Anaerolineae > Anaerolineales > Villigracilaceae > JACPVF01. The sequence continues at coordinate 839,524 of CAWEKL010000009.1, forward strand.
ATGCTCTCAAGAGCATCCGCATCCCGGTCCGGCTCGGGCAGGACGTCTTTACCGGCGGGAGCATTGGCGACCGCAGCATGCATGCTGCGGTAGATGCCTTTTTGCGTTTTCGGAAGATTGCCCGTGAGTTCGAGGTGCATCATATCCGTGCCGTTGGCACAAGTGCCATGCGCGAGGCCGAGAACAGCGAAACCTTGACCGATCTGATCCTCCGCCAGACAGACATCCGGTTTGAGGTTATCAGCGACGAAGAGGAATCGCGCTTGATCCATCTGGCGATCGTAAAGGCTATAGATTTTCAGGATAAGCAATCACTGCTGATCGATATTGGTGGAGGTAGTATTGAGGCGACGATATCGCGTGGAAGCCGGATCCTCTCTGCGGAGAGCTATGCCATGGGCACGGTCTGCATGTTTTTCCGTCTGAACGCTAACGACATCTGAAATTCCTTCCGTACATTGCTGGATGAATATACGGAGTTTGCCACACACCAGCCGGGTTCATAACATAGAGCTAAAAGAGGCAAAAGATGGCCAGGAACTTAAGATGCATGGAGAAGGATGGCTGTTGCTTGAAAGATGGACTCTCGAAAAACAGAAATTATTCTTCGAAGAAATTTTCGACGTGCCGCTGAAAGTGTTGAATTAAATGGCCCATGATAATATCCTGGTGAATGCATTGAAACAGCGCGGCCGCGCGATACCGGCAGCAGGTCATGCTGGTGCGCCGCGGCGCCTCCGAGAAAACTGTCCACGACCTCCGCTCTGCTATTCGGCGTTTGCAGGCTACTTTGGATGCTATAAGTAATTTTTCCTCCAACCGGCCGGTTGAGAAATTATTAGATAAATTTAAAGATCAAATGGATTCATCAAATGACCTGCGGGACCTGCAGGTCATGATCCTAGATCTAACCAGGAATGCGCAGGTACTTCCTGTACTCGGAGCAATAAAGCTCAGGCTAAAAGCCCGTGAAGCAGAGCTGCTGGAGGCCACAGAACAGATGGCCAACCATGAAAATCTCGATGGCATCGACAGGCGCCTGCGGAAGATCCGGCAGTCCGTGGCGGATATATCTCCCACCGACCTTTCTAAGGGATTGTTGAAAGCTGTCGATCCTGTGTACTCGACTATCCTCGAGCACTATAGAACCATGGACACAGGCCAGCCTGCCAGCATCCACCAGGTTCGCATCACGCTGCGCAAATTCCGCTATTTGCTCGAGATCATTCATCCCCTTCTGCCGGACATGCCGGCCTCCCATCTGCAGCACATTCGTGGCTATCAGACACTAATGGGAGAAATCCAAGATACAACAATATTCACAGAGCTAGCTCAGGAATATTCCGAAGGCATGGCAACCTCCTGGCTGGAAACCATGCGTCATTTTTACAAGCGCAGGATGTCCGAGGCTTTATCCCATTTTCTCGAGCGAAGGGAAGAAATACTTTCGTTCTGGCGGCCCAATCCCGAGGCTGTATTTCCATGGGCCGGTGAATGGGTCTCGAAAGGAATCGCCATGAATCTTTACATCATCCGTCATGCAATTGCAGTCGAACCAGGGACTTCCGGTTACGAGGATGACAGCCAACGCCCTCTCACCGACATCGGACGCAACAAAATGAAGCAGATCGCCCGAGCCATACGCAAGCTTGATATCAAGCCTAATGCCATTCTCTCCAGTCCGTACGTCAGGGCGCGTGAGACAGCCGAGATCCTGGCTAACAAGCTGCACCTAAATGACAAGCTTTCCTTCAGTGACAACCTGATCCCAACCGGTGATTTTGAACGGCTGGTCAATGAAATCACAGCGACCTATACTGAAGGCGATCTGGCGCTCGTCGGCCATGAGCCCATGCTCAGCCAGTTTATTGGCTGGCTTGCCACCGGCGGTAGCGGTATGTCGCTCACGCTTAAGAAAGGCGGTTTGTGCTTCTTAAAAGCCGACGATCTTGCCACCAACCACCGTGCCACGCTCGAATGGCTTCTTGCCCCTGCCACCCTGATCTCCATGGCTGAATGATATGCAGACCAACATAAAAAGAGAAAATCGGTTCATGTCAATCTCTAAAACGCGGCCTCTTTCTTTAACAGATCCTTCCCTATATATAAACCGTGACATTAGCCTGTTAAGGTTTCAGCACCGCGTGCTGGAAGAGGCGCGCGATGAAAAGAACCCCCTGCTTGAGCGATTAAAGTTTCTGGCGATCTTCGGCTCGAACATGGATGAATTCTTCATGGTGCGTATTTCACGAATCCGTCACGAGATCGAAACACGCATTAGCCGCCGGATACCGGCCGGCTGGACATCTCGCAATGAACTGACCAACATTCAGAAGAAGGCTGATGATCTGTATGTGATGGCCTCGGAATGCCTACATCGTGATCTGCTTCCCCAATTGCATAAAGTCGGTATTGACCTGCTGGAATATGAACAGTTAAACCAGACGCAAAAGAAGGAGGCGGACGCATATTTCACTCGGGTGGCTTTCCCTATGCTTACTCCCCTGGCCATCGGCGCTGGTCATCCATTCCCTCACATCACCAGCTTAAGCCTGAATTATGCCATCCTGATCCAAGACGCACAGGGCCAAAAACGCCTGGCGCATCTTGAGATTCCGGAACGCCTCGAGCGCCTGGTGCCGGTGAGCTCCTCTCCTGCTGAGATCCGCCGCGCCGGCCATGTGGTACGCCGCCACTCTTTTGTCTGGCTGGAACAGGTGATCCGCGCAAATATCACTGAGCTTTTTCCAGGTCAGACGATCCTGGGCGTTCATGCTTTTCGGATCGTTCGAGATTCCGGCCCGCAGATCGAGGATCTTGAATCGGATGAGCTGCCCGAGATCATGCATGAGACCATCCTGCAGCAAGGTATTCACCGGCGCGAATTCGCACCCGTGGTGCAAGTCATGGCCGAGAAGGGCATGCCCACAGTTGTCATCCAAAGGCTTTCCAGCAGCCTGGGCGCCAACCCTGTCGATTTTTATTTCCTGAGCGGGCCGCTGGGTCTGGCCAGTTTGAGCCAACTCTACGGAGCCATTGGTCGCCGCGACCTGAAGTATCCTGTTTACAGGCCTGCTGCCTGGCGAACGCTGACACACGCTTCTGAGCCCGCCAATATATTCGAGGCCATTTGCAAGGAAAAAATCCTTCTGCATCATCCATATGATTTATTTTCACTGGTTGTCGATTTTCTGAATATGGCATCGCGTGACCCCGACGTGGTGGCTATCAAGCAGACCCTGTATCGCGTCGGTAAAAATTCTCCCATCGTCAAGGCTCTTCGCGATGCTTCAAAGCGGGGCAAGGAAGTGACTGCTTTTATTGAGCTTAAGGCCACTTTCGATGAGGAATCCAATATCGGCTGGGCGCTCGTGCTTGAGCAGTCTGGTGTGCATGTGGTCTACGGTATACCCGGGCTAAAAACGCACGGCAAGGTCGGCCTGGTTGTCCGCAAGGAGGCCAGTGGCGTTCGCCGGTATGTGCACCTTGCAACCGGTAACTATAACGCTTTGACTTCCAAGACCTATGAAGACCTAGGCATCTTCAGCTGCGATCAGGAGCTCGGCGCGGACGTTTCAGATCTGTTTAACTACCTTACAGGCTATTCTGAAAAGCAGGAATACCGAAAGCTTCTTGTGGCGCCTTTCGGCCTGCGCCAGCGCCTTGAGTCCCTCATTCGCAGGGAGATCGAGCACGCCCGATCAGGAAAACCCGCCCGCCTCATCTTTAAAGTGAACTCTCTGATTGACCCACAGATCATCGCTTTGCTCTACGAGGCCTCCCAGGCCGGCGTACGCGTAGACCTGCTTGTGCGCGGCATGTGCTGTCTGCGCCCCCACGTCCGTGGCGTAAGCAACAATATCAATGTCACCAGCATCGTTGGGCGCTACCTTGAGCACAGCCGAATTTTTTACTTCCTCAATGGCGGCGCGGAGGAAATCTATCTCGGCTCTGCCGACCTGATGGAGCGCAACCTGGATCGCCGCGTCGAAGTGGTCTTCCCTATCGAAGAACAAAAGCAGGTGCGTTATATCCGGGATGAAATTCTCGAGATTTACCTGCGTGATAACCAGCAGGCCTGGATGATGCAAGCGGATGGCAAGTATAAGCGCAAGACCCCCCGCCTTATAGAGCCGCTCGTGGACGTCCAGTCGGTCCTCATGCGCTCCCGCCATACGCGCTGAGGCTGCCTAGAATACCTCGCAGGACTGCCTAATAACCTGCTTGGGCATTACAAATCATCAAAGATGTGGTCCAAGACGTCTTCGCTAACATCAAAGACCGCATTATGAGGGGCAAGCGGTTCCACGGTCATCCATTTCGGCAGGCGGTCATCTTCTTTAGTAAAGCCGGCTCGGCGGTTGAATTCACGCTCCATTTTGATGGTTTCCCGCCCCAATGACTGTAAGATATTATCCGGAAGGTCTTCCCAGCCATAACGTGCCTGCAGCAGACGATTAACAACGGCATCTGGAGTAGCTGCGTAGCCAAAGCCCGCAAAAATACAGGCCCCAAGGGTATCATAGCCAGCCATATTCAGCTGTGCGGTAAGGGAGGGGTCTTTTTGCACCGCCGGGTCAAGATGGTTGACCTTGGCACGGATTGTCAGTCCGGCGGTATGGTCCGCCCCTTGCGGGGTGGTGGCATAGGTTACTCCTGTACCCTTGATGGCGCGCGGCTCATAGGCGGACATCGCCTGACGCTTCACCACCGGCACCCGCTCAATGCCAAATTTTTCGCCCGTTGCAGCTGCACCGTTCCCAAGCACCTGACCCAGCTCGCTCCCCTTGCGGATCTCCTCGATTAAGGCCAATGCGCCTTCGCCGTCACCCCATTTCATCAGGCCGGCCTCGGCTGCCACGCCCAAGGCGGCGCCGATCTCGATCGAGTCCAGCCCAAGATCATTGACTTGCCAGTTCATCCGTCCGATCGTATCCAGCGAATCAATTTCAAGGTTGGAACCCATCAGGCCTATGGTCTCGTATTCCAGCGGTGAGACGATGATCTGCCCGTCCTCCCCACCAAAAATATTCGAGCATTTGATAGTACAGCCAGCCATGCAGGCATGGGAGGGGTCAGAGGGCTTTCCACGTTCCAGGATGAAGTCACGAAGGGTTTCGCCGCTGATGGCATCCACTGCTTCATAATGGCCCCTGGAAAAATTTTTGGTTGGCAAACCGCCGAAGCCGTCGCACATATGCGCCATGGCCGCAGTGCCGTAATCCCGATAGGTGATGGATTGGGGATGCTCCATCACCGCCTGGGTGTAATCCTTTTGCGCCGCCTTGAACGCATCCAGGTCTACGATCGGTGGTTTCTGCCCGCCGGTGTGATCGAAAATGATCGCCTTGAGGCCTTTGGAACCCATCACCGCGCCCAGCCCACCGCGCGCCGCAATACGGGAAGGCACCCGGTCCTTGTCCAAGTTCTGGATACCGGCAGCCTCCATTTTCATCTCACCGCCGGGACCGATCATCGCCATCGCGACCCGGTCACCGTAATTGGTAACCAGCCTCCTTGCGGTTTCATAGACACCCAGTCCGGCGAGATCATCCGCCTTCTCCCATTTGGCGCCCTTGAGCGAAAGGTGCAGCACCCAAAATCCTGGCTCCTTCGGTTGGTCTTCCAAGATCAGCGCATGGATGCCCATGTGAGTCATGTGCAGGCCGGTCCGGCCTCCGGCATTGGATTCTTTAATTCCGCGCGTAAGAGGGGATTTCGCCCCGATGGAAATGCGGTCAGTGGAGGAAAGCATATGCCCCACCAGCAGTCCGGGGGCGAAGATCAGTTTGTTCTCTGGACCAAGCGGATCGCAGACAGGATCCACTTCATCCAGCAGGATACGCGCCAGCAAGCCCACGGCCTCCGAGCCTCTGCCATGAGGCTGGAACCGGTTCCTTCTGGAAACTCTGCGTGCGAGTATTTATTCTCCAGACTTCCATGGATCCCTCCGGATCAGATCTTAGATCTGCCAGGGAAAAGGGATGCAACTGCTTCCCGGAAGACCTGTGTATGATAATCCACATTCTCCCGGGTGGTATTAGCCGATATCAAAGCCATATTATGGAAAGGGGTCATCAAAATACCGCGGTTTAATGCGAACAGGTGCATATAACGGTCGAGTTCAGTGTCAATGGCAGCATGTGCCTCCCCACCGTTGCGGGGCGGGTTCGGGCGGAACCAGTATTCAGATCGATTTCCAAGCCGTTTCACGATCCAGGGGAGTTCAAACTCGCGGATCACCTCTTCCACACCAACTGTGAAATATTCCTGAAGCGCTATGGCTTTGGCATAGAAATCTTCCGTGAGGACGTGCTCCAATGTAGCCTTCATCGCCGCGATCGAAAGGGCGTTGCCCGCGAGCGTCCCGCCAATGCCGCCTACATCTGCATCCTCCAGTACTATTCTTTCATCGAAGGCTTTGGAGACCTCTTCGGTAAATCCATAAACAGCAGCAGGGACGCCTCCGGCCAGTGGTTTCCCGACTGTCAGGAAATCCGGCTGAAGGCCATACAAAGCCGTGTAACCGCCCGGCCCCGCGCAAATGGTATGAGTCTCATCGATAATAAGGTGGGTCTCATAATGACGAGTTAGTTCCCGTAGTGCATCATGATAGCCTGGGTCTGGATGTATGATCCCGATATTGGTCATGACCGGCTCAGCCAATACCGCGGCGACATCCCGCGCGGAGAGGGCCGTTTCCAGCGCGGCGATGTCATTGAACTCAATCACCTTTGTGGTCTGAAGTGGGTCCACTTGCGGCCCCATATTATTAGCCCGGGACATGGGGGTTCCCTCTTCGTCCAGGGTGATGAAAGTTTCATCCACCGTACCGTGATAACAATAGTTGAAGACCAGAATCTTCGGACGGCCCGTGATCATGCGCGACATACGCAACGCAAAGCGGTTGGCATCCGTGGCAGAGAGGGTGAACTGCCAGTACGGCAGCCCGAAGCGGCGCTGGAGTTCCTCGGAGACCCACAACACATCCTCATAGGGCAGCATCAGGGTAATGCCTTTTTGCGCTTGCTCGGTGATAGCCTTGACCGTGGCATCAGGCGCGTGACCGGTCATTGCGCCGGTATCGCCAAGACAGAAGTCGATATAGTTATTCCCATCCACATCTGTAAAGGTGGCTCCATGAGCCTCACGGACAAAGATCGGGAAGGAACCCGCCCAGCGAAGCATCCACAACATGGGGACGCCTCCATGCTGGGAATGACAAGCCCTTTGGTACAGCTCATACGATCTGGGATGTTGCTTCTTGAAAGAATCGATCTCACGTGAAAGTTGGTTGGCCAGTCTGGATCTGTCAAGGATCCTGCTCATAAATGCACCCAATTATTGTTTGATGACATTTCTGAGCGAGCCTTCGAATGCCTGTAAGGCATCCTTGATCTGGTCGCTTGTGACATTTAGCGGCGGAATCCAGCGGATCGTATTGTCATAGGTACCGCAGGTCAGGAGGAGCAGGTTTTCCTCCTCCGCAGCATGGACGACCTGCTTTACAAGCGGTTTGGCTTTTTCCGGGCGGCCATCCACAATAAACTCCGTACCGATCATCAGGCCCTTCCCGCGAACATCGCCGATCTGCGGATAATCCTCCTGCAGCTTGCAGAGGCCGGTCATCAGTTGCAGACCGCGCTGCGTGGCGTTCTCCAGCATATTTTCTTCCCGCATTGCACGAATGGTTGCGACCGCGGCAGCACAAGCGACCGCATTCCCGCCATAAGTCCCGCCGTGAGAACCGATCTCCCATTTTTTCATCAGATCCAGCCGGCTGAACACACCCGAAAGCGGCATGCCCGAGGCCAGCCCCTTGGCAGCGGTGATGATATCGGGAACGACACCGAAATGCTCCAGCGCGAACCACTTCCCTGTCCTGCCAAAACCAGACTGGACTTCATCGAAGATAAGCAGGATACCATTTCGGTCACAAATCTCGCGCAACCCCTTCATAAAAGAAACCGGCGGCACGATATACCCGCCTTCTCCCAGAACCGATTCGATGAGAATGGCCGCTGTCTCGCGCGGCGATGTTTGGGAGGCCAGCAGGTATTCCAGTTGTTCCAGAGCATAGGCTGAAGCGTCCTCCTCGGTCATGCCGAGACGGAAGGCATAGGGGAACGGCGCCACGAAGACTCCGGCGGGCAGAGGGCCGAAACCGGCACGATAGATCGTTTTTGACGTGGTCAGCGCCATGGTGCCGGCTGTCCGCCCGTGAAAAGAACCAGAGAAGACGATGATATTCTGCTTCCCTGTTGCCGCGCGCGCCAGCTTGACCGCCCCTTCCAGAGCCTCGGCGCCCGAATTGGAAAAGAAAAAGCCATCGATCGAAGGCGGCACGATCGTGCGCAATTCTTCGATCAATCGCAGCATCGGCTTATGAATAACGATGTTCGCCTGCGCGTGCAGGAACAGCCCGGCCTGTTCACGGATCGCCTCAACCACCTTCGGGTGGCAGTGACCCGTGTTGGTCACGCCAATGCCACAGGTGAAGTCCAGTAGTTTACGGCCATCCGTGGTGTAGATATACGAGCCTTCCGCCCTGTCCGCAACAAAGTTGAAGATGCGACCCCAAACCGGGGACATGTGCGGGAAATTTTCGTTATACAGTGTGTCCATCATCACCAGATTCCTTTGCATCCCATCCAACCGGTCCTACTCTTCGGACCGTTTTTAATGAGTTCCTCCAGAGCATAAATCGAGAACCCGGATTATTGTAGCAGTCGATCCGGGCTCTCCATCCCAATTAAATGATGCGTTTTACACTGGCAGATAAGCTGCCGCCCACTCGATGTCATGCTTCTTAAGAGTTTCGCGGGTCGGAATACCGTCTTCCGTCCAGCCTGCCATTTGATAATACTGGCCGATTGCTGCATCCAATTCTTCCCTCGTCAAGGTGATCCCGGCAGTTGGCCCGGTGCCATTGAGAGTCTTGAAGAATTTCTTCGGCAGGGCATCATCTTTCCGTGTAAAGCCTTCCCTGGCATTGAATGTTCGGAACAGGTTTAACCTGCGCCGGCCAACCTCCATCAGTTCCTCGAGATTCAGATCCCATCCAGTGACTGCATTCATCATTTTTACGGTTTCGTCGGGGCCGTACAGGGTCCAGGTGGGGCCATAAACGAACTGGCAGAGTTCAGCGGAATCCATCATGGAATAGAATAACTCGGTCTCATAAGCGAAGCGCACTTTTTCCTCGCTCAGGCTGTAGAGCGGCTGCGGCGATCCCAGTCCAATCCGCTTCAGCCGGTCGAGGTTAAAGTCACCTACTCCCTCCTCATAATAGGGATCATGCTCACTGGACTGATGATCGGCTCCGAAGGGATTGACAGCATAGATCAGGCCAAGCGAGCGCTTGGCTTGAGGCATATGCGCGGGGGCTTCAGCACCCTTAACAGTGATGAGGCATTCATCGGCACCGTTCCCCCAGATCCGCGCTGCCCTTTCCGAGCCCTGGCCCAGGACACGTCCGAGCTCCCCGTCCCCGGACACGATTTTTTGGAGGACCTGTAACATCATCTCCGCATCGCCGAAATGAAGCTCAAGGCCGTCGGTTTGTTCGCGGGAGATAATGCCTTTTTCGAAGCATTCGATGGCAAACGCGATGGTCGCGCCGCAGGCAATGGTGTCCACACCATATTCGTTGCAGATCTGGTTGGCTACCGAAATAGCGGCCAGATCTTTGATACCGCAATAGGACCCAAATGTGCCCAGAGTCTCGTATTCCGGTCCTCCATATTTTGGATCAACCTTATACGGGCCTTCAGTGATCTCGACCACGCGTTTACAGCGCACCACACAGGCGTAACAGGTATCGCGCTCTTTTAGAATGGTTTCGGCCATCTTTTCACCGCTGATGGGGTCGGCATCCTCGAACTGGCCTTCTGTATAATTGCGAGTGGGGAATGTCCCGATGGTGTTATTGAACAACACGACCACGGCGGTCCCATATTTGGCAAGACCGTCCATATCGCCATTTTCGGGAATCAGTTTGGGGCCGGTGCGGTTCAGGGCGGTGAGAGTTTGCGGATCGAAGATTTGCATCTTTTTCGTGCCCCGCACCACAACCGCTTTCAGGTTCTTGGAGGCCATTACCAGGCCCATTCCTGTCCGACCGTTATGACGATTGGACATACTTACAAGCGTAGAAAAGAGGACGCCCTGAGAAGCAGCCATACCATGCTGAAGAATCTCTGCTTTGGGGTGAACCTCTGCATGCAGAATATCATCCACCTCACCAGTCTTTTTATCCATCAGATGTGAGGCGTCCCGCAATTCGGCCATCCCATCCACGACAGCCAGGTACACCGGCCGGGGTGATTTCCCCTTGATCACGATCCCATCAAAACCGGCAAATTTCAGTTCAGCAGGGAAAAAGCCTCCGCTCTGCGAATCGCCAATGCCGCCACTGATGGGAGATTTTGCATTCGCATTCAAACGGCTTTGACCGGAAATTGGCGCGCCAGTGGTCACCCCCGCCATCAAGGTCAGCACGTTTTCTGGAGCAAGTGGATCGACACCAGCCGGCATATCCCGGAGAATGTAATGCATCCCCATCGCGCTCCCACCCAGGTATTTTCGATAAAATGACTCGGGGGGTTCCTCCACAGACAGGCCGCCTGTGGTTAAGTCAACGTGCAGGATCTTTCCGTTATATCCGTTAGGCATGGAAACTACTCCTGTTGGCGTCTAGGGGTCAATGCGTCCAAACCCATTATAAGGAAGTCCGGCGGGTTAGGCAATCAACGGTTGCCGAAACCGACAATTCGCCCCTGGATTTACCAAGGGATAAAGGACAACGCATAGAAAGCCGGGGAAGGGAATTCCCTTCCCCGGCTTTGGTAAGTCACATTTCCTTCAAGCCAAAGGGGAAGCCGTATTCAGCCATCTTATCCATGAAAGGAAGCGGATCGAGGGCCTCCGGGCCTATGACTCCGGGGCAATTCCACACACCGTGCTCAATCAAATCCATGGCAATAACCGCACTGAATGCAGTCTGCGCCACAACAGCCTGGCAGCCCCATGCCTGCATGCACTCCTGGTTGTCAGCAACCTGATATAGATACACCTGGCGGGGTTTGCCATCCTTTTTCCCCTTCACCCACGTTCCCGCGCATGTCTTGCCATGCATCTTTTCGCCGAGATGAGCAGGGTCGGGCAGGCAGGCAGCCACCACATCCCGAGGAGCAACCTGCATACCCTTAACATTTATTTTTTCCTTATTATCCAGACCAAGCATATGGAGAGTTTTCAATACGCTAATGAACTGGTCGCCCAGGCCATACTTAAAGGTGACGCGCTCTGTCTCCACCCAGCGCGGGACCAACAAAACCTCTTCATGCTCCACATTCACAACTTCCACCGGCCCGATCTCCGGAAAGTCAAAGACTTCCGGTTCCGAGAACGGTGCAGTGGTGAACCAGCCGCGCTCCTTCTCCCAGATCACCGGCGGGTTGAGGCATTCCTCGATGGTGGTCCAGATGGAGAAATTGGGAGCAAACTCATATCCATCAATGATAATGTTTGCTCCGTCGCGGATGCCGATTTCTTCGATCTCATCAAAGAGATGATCCTGTGCATAGCGCGCGAACACATCAGCCATACCCGGTTCCACGCCTATGCCTACCAATGCCATCAAGCCTTTCGACTTCCAGGCATCATCCCGCTCAAACTGATAATCACCCAGCTTGATACCTGGTTGATTGTATGGATCGGTAGGATGAGGCTTCGAAAGGGTCATGGCCATATCCAGATAGGTAGCACCAACATTGAAGGCGGCATCAAAGATCTGTTGATTGAAGATCGGGTCCACCGCGTTCATGATCAGGTTCACACCGTATTTTTTAGCCAAGGCCTCGATCTCGGCTGGATCGGAAGCATCCACTTTCTCGACCGGAAAGCGAGCAAGGTCACCCAGCTTTTTCTGGACCTCCTTCGCGCGCTCCAGGTTGTAATCGGCCAACACCATTTGTTCCAGCCATGGGCGCGGTTTTACGATCGCCGCAATGGCTTCCCCTACTCCACCCACCCCGATGAGCAATACTTTCATAATCCTTTCTCCATTTTGTTTTATAACCCGCGTTCGGCGAGTTAGAATAACTTTTCCGGGCTGTGCGTTAAAAATAGATCTCTTTGATGATCTTCAAGTGCAGGAAGCTTTCCACCTCTCGTACCCCGTCGATGGCGTAGAGCTTTTCAGTGATAAACCTGAGCAACTCCTCCGGATTGCGGCAGAAAACCTCTGCCAGCATATCAAACTGGCCACTGACCACTATTAGATAAACAACTTCCGGCAGGAGTGCAATCTGGTCGGCAATCTCCAGCATCCGCCGGCCCTCGGTCCGGATACCCACCATGGCCATGGTCTTGAAGCCCCGCTGCACAGGATTGGTAATGGCGGCCACTTTCAGATAACCCATTTCCACCAGCCGGTTATAGCGCTGGCGGATCATTCCTGGTGACACCTTCAACTGTTCGGCAATCTGGGAAAAGGCTACACGCCCATCTTTGCGTAAAGCTTCGATGATGTACTGGTCCGTTTCATCAAGGCTTTCCGGCTGGGAATATGACAATTCGCTTTCCATGCCCTGATTATATGATAATTTTGCATTTTTATCAATGATTTTATGAATATTTTTATCTTTACTGGCGATATAATGCAAAATAAAAAGTCCTCCGGGATGACCTCCCGGAGGACTTTTTTCTCTGAAGGCTATTGCCCCTTAACCTCCGTCCAGATCTGGTCATACAACGGAAGCGCATCCCCCACATCATCGATGCGGTGGCCCTTCTTGATCTCTTCGGGTGGAGTATTGGTAATAGGCGATTCTATATAAGCCTTATAGATGTCCGGCTGGTTATCCTTGGCGAATGCCAGCGCAGCCGTGTTCGGGTTGGTGTACGGGAAGTCTCGAAGCATCATCCAGAAAATATTGCCTTGCATGGTGTAGTTGAGCCAGGCGTAGGCAGCATCCGTATGAGGAGCCCCTACGGGCATAGCCCAGTTATCCTGCCATATGGTCGCTCCTTCGGTTGGGTAAACATAAACAATGGCAGGGTTTTCTTGATGTGCCGTGAAGGCCTCTCCTGTCCAGGTGATGCCCAAATCCACATCCCCGGCGATCAGGGCAGTTTTAGGACTGTCACTATCGAACAGCTTCACATTGGGGATCAACGTTTTCAACTTCTCCTTGGCTTGCTGGAGCTGTGCGGGGTCCTTGGTGTTGATGTCATACCCAAGTGTGAGCAAGGTCATGCCGATTACGACGCGCGAAGTTATCCAGAAAGACCATGCGGCCAGCGTATTCCGGATTCCAAAGATCAGCCCAGGATTTGGGCGGGTTTTTGACGGTATCCGTATTCACCACAATAGCATCCGTCCCGGCCTGATAAGGGATGGTGTACTTGTTCCCGGGGTCAAAGGCAAAATTCATGTAGTTGGGATCCATGTTCGCAATGTTGGGCAGCTTGCTCTTATCCAGCTCCTGCAGCAAGTTCTGGCGAACCATCAAGCTGACGATGTAATCGGTCGGCTGGACAAGATCATATGCCGTCCCCCCGGCAGAGAGCTTGGCGTACATCTCCTCATTGCTGGAATATTCATCACGGTTCACCTTGATGCCATAGACCAGCTCGAAGCATTCCTGCATATCGGCGGGGATATATTCCGTCCACACGAACAGGTTCAGCTCCTTGGAGGTCACATCCATGCGCGGTTCAGGATTTGGGCAGGTGTAGCCAGTGCTTGTCACTTTCTGCTCCACCGGTGCCTGGGTTGCTGGCTGGCCGGTGGACTGCCCCCCACAGGCAGTCAGGATGAGGCTGGCAACCATGAGCAGCGCCAAAATTCGTACCCATTTCGATTGATTCACTTCTTCCTCCTTTGTTGAATAACATTTCCAAACACAGCCGACCCCAGCGATGGACTACTGTGCCTCGCACGAACAAATCACCGGGATATTTCCTTGTTTGTGGTTATTTCGTCTCCCGGCTTTGAAGCCTTTGCAGCATTAACACCGCAATAAAAACGACCGTAATCCATACCGTGGAGAGCGCATTGACCTGCGGTGTAATGATACGCCTGAGCAAGCCGTAGACGTAGATCGGGAGGGTGGTCGAACCCGGTCCATTGGTAAAGAACGTGATGACAAAATCATCGAGCGAGAGCGTGAACGCCAGCAGCCCGCCAGAGAGCACCCCCGGCAGGATCATCGGGAAAGTGATGCGCCGGAATGTCGTCAACTCGTTCGCACCCAGGTCCATGGCCGCTTCTTCGTAGGATTTTTCAAAGCCCTGCAGGCGGGCCTGTACCACCAGCGTCACGAACGGCACACTGAAGGCTATGTGGGATACGATCACGGTCCCAAGACCGAGGGTGAGGCGACCATCGCCGGTCAGACCCATACTATTGTTGATCAACGTAAACAACTGGCTGAACAATGTCAGGATACCGATGCCCATCACAATTTCGGGGATGACGATGGGAATATAGAGCGATAATTGAGAGAAGGGTTTGAGCTTGAAGTCATACCGCTGGAGAGCCAATGCTGCCATGGTTCCGATCACCACCGAAACCAGAGTGGAGATAATGGCGATGGTCATGGTATTCTTCGCCGCGCCCATCACCTCCCGGTTCTTGGAAAGCTCACAGAACCAGTGAAAGGGGCCGCAGGGACTGGCTTCCACGATGCTGCCCTGCATCACAACACGATCGCTGAAGCGGGGTATGAATCCCTCGAAGGTAACGTTCGCCCGAGAGGCGTTGAAAGAATACAAAATCAACACCACGATTGGCGCATATAGAAAGATGTAAACAAGCAGCGCTGCAACCCGGATGAACGGAGAACGGCGGAACGGATTCATACCGCTACGATCTCCTCTCCAAATCCAAATTTACGCGTGTAGAAATACGTAACGATCAGCGTCATGACCATCAAGATCAGGGAAGCCGCGCTGCCAAAGGTTGGATCACGCGCGTCCAGGAATTGTCTCTGGATGAGGTTGCCGATCAGGATCACCTGCCTGCCTCCCAGAATATCCGAGACTATGAAAGTCCCCATAACCGGGATGAAAACCAGGATGGTGCCGGCAACAACACCGGGCATGGAAAGCGGCAGCGTGACCTTCAATAAAGTTCGAATTGAGTTGGCGCCCAGGTCGGCCGCGGCCTCATAAAGCGAGTTATCGATCTTCTCAAGAGAGGTGAAGATCGGCAGGATCATGAAAGGCAGGAACTCATAGATCATGCCCACCAGAACAGCGCCGGGAGTGTAGAGCATCTCCAGCGGTTGAAAATGCAGATGGAGCAGCCCCGCGACCCATCCGATCACCATGTTGATCACACCCTCTTTACGAAGGAGCATCATCCAGGCATACACGCGGATCACGAAATTGGTCCACAAGGGAATGAGCACCAGAAAGAGGAAGGTATTGCGCCGGGAGGGATGCGCCCGGGCGATGAAGTAAGCCAGGGGATAAGCCAGGATGATCACACCAATCGTGGTATATAAGGCCAGCGAAAGTGAACGAGTGAGGATCTGCAAATAGAGGGGATCAAAACAGAACTTGGCCCCATTATCGCAGGTAGTATCGTAGCCCGAAAGCCGGATATAGTTATCGAGAGAGAAGCTATAGATAACCTCCCCATCCGGGCTGCGCTTGCCCACGCTGATGATCGTGGTCAGGAGCAGCGGAATGATCAATAGCACGATCATCCACAACAGCGTAGGGGAGATCAGGAGCGTTCCCTGCATGGCCTTGTCTTCGCGGAGTTTTCTAAACATGCGGGTCTCCTATTTTTTCAGCACCAGAGTGTTTTCGGGCATCATGACCAGAAATACCTGCTGGCCCACGTTATAGAAGGATTCCGGGTCCAGCCGCGAAATACGATTCTGCTCCCAAACCTTTACACGGGTTTCCCCAACCTGAACCACCACATGGGTATTGGAACCGATATAAACAGTATTTGTGATCGTCCCGGAAAGACCATTCTGGTTGCGCGGCTGATCCGTGATTCGCATCTTTTCCGGACGCACAGAGACCACAACTTCCTCGCCGTTCACAATATCCCCTCCAACCGGCATGCCCACGATCTCGCAATTAAGTGCGGGAACATAAACCGATACCCCCTCTTCGGCTTCCGATTTCACCTGCCCCTCGAAGAAGTTCGATTCTCCAATGAAATCTGCTACAAAACGATTGTTCGGCCGTTCATAGATCTCAACAGGCGTTCCCATCTGCATCACCTTACCCAGGCTCATGACCGCGATACGGTCTGACATGGTCAGCGCTTCTTCCTGGTCGTGGGTGACGTAGATGAAGGTGATACCCAACTGCTGCTGAAGGGCCTTTAATTCCAACTGCATCTCTTTGCGAAGCTTGAGATCAAGGGCACCCAGGGGCTCATCCAGCAACAGCACATCCGGTGTTTTCACCAGCGCACGCGCCAGCGCCACCCGCTGCTGCTGACCGCCGGATAGCTGTTTCGGAAATCGCTTGCCCATCCCGGATAGCTGGACCATATCGAGAAAGCGCTTTACCCGTTTCTCGATTTCATCCTTCCCGGCGCCTTCCATTTCAAGACCAAAGGCCACATTTTGGAACACGGTCATGTGCTGGAAGAGGGCGTAATTTTGAAAGACCGTATTAACCTTCCGCTGGAAAGGCGGCTTGTGCCCCATCGGTACACCTTCGATATATACTTCCCCGCTGGTTGGCCACTCAAACCCTGCGATCATCCGCAGCGAGGTTGTCTTTCCACAGCCTGAGGAACCCAGGAGCGAAAAGAACTCGCCGTTCTTTATTTGCATATTGACATGATCAACCGCCAGGAGCTCATTGCCCTCCGGGGTGATGAACTGCTTGACCAGATCACGCAATTCAACCGCGAACTCATGCTCCATTTACCCGCTCCTGTCCACAGATTTAAGCGTATCTTCAAGGCGATCGAGCAGCGTATCCAATTGGTCGTACGAAATGATCAATGAGGGTTCGATGCGAATGGTTTGTGCGCTTGTCAAGGTCCCAGCCACCAGCACACCGCGCTTGAAGAGACCCGCGGCAACCTGGTAGCCAACCTCAGGATCCTTGAAGTGCATGCCGATCAAAAGTCCTTTTCCGGTAATTTTCTCATAAATTCGCGGGTATTGCTGAGCCAACTTCTCCAACTTGGGAATCAGGTAATCCCCTTTTTCAGCCGCCTGCTCCCAAAGCCGTTCCCGCAAAGTAACGTGAATTGCCGCAATAGCCGCCGAACATGCCAGGGCCCCTCCACCGGTCGTGGTGGTATGCATGAACGGATTCGGATACATCATTGGCTGGAAGATCTCTTCCGTCGTGCAGACTGCGCTTATCGGCATCACGCCGCCACCGAGGGATTTAGCCACGGTCAGAATATCAGGGACAACACCCCAATGCTCCACACCCCAAAGCCTGCCTGTCCGCCCCAACCCGGTCTGTACCTCATCCGCGATCAACAGTGCGCCATACTTTCGCGTGGCTTCCCGTATACAAGGCCAGAAATCGTCTGGCGGGACGATGGCGCCGGCTTCCCCCTGGATGGGTTCAAACAACACCCCGGCCACGCCAATGCCGGTCTTCTGACAGATCTCAAGCTGGCGCTCTACGGCTTGCGCATCCCCAAAAGGCACGTGATATACGGGGCCCCCATACATCACCCCTAGAGGGGCGCGGAAATCAGCCTTGCCTATCATCGATAGAGCCCCCATGGTTTTACCGTGAAAGCCCTTAACGGCCGCGATAAATGCAGGTTTACCGGTGTACAACTTGGCAATCTTGATGGCTGCTTCCACCGATTCCGTTCCGCTCGCTGCAAACCAGCTATATTTCAGATTCCCGGGCGTGATGGATGCAAGCAAGCGCGCAAGGACCCCCCGCAATGGGTCGATCAATTCCTGGGATGGCATGGGTGTACGGCCCAATTGCGCACGGACGGTCTCCACGACCTCCGGATGACTCCATCCCAAGTCCATCATTCCAAACCCGCCCAAACAATCCAGATATTCCCGCCCAAGCACATCTTTAAAGATCGCTCCGGAGCCGGTCCATTCCACGGCCGCCCAATCACCTGCTTCAGTAACAGATTTGCGGTATTCCAACCAACCCCGATTGAAATGCTCGGCAAAGTTTTGCCGGGATTCTTCGATGATCTGTTTGCCCTCAGCCTCGCTCGGAAAATCCGTACGCTGGATCATATGGATCCATCTGGCGGAATAATCCAGCGCTTCCTCAAAATCGGTTCCCATATTAGAACTTTCTGCTCCATTCCTTGGGCCAGCGTTCCACAACCACCTTTTTCTGGGTGAAGAACTCGATGGCATCCGATCCCTGGCCATGCATATCACCGAAGAAGCTGTCTTTCCAACCACTGAATGGGTAGAAGGCCATTGGAGCAGCCACCCCGATATTGATTCCGATATTGCCCGCATCCACTTCGTTGCGGAACTTGCGTGCGGCAGCCCCGCTGGAGGTAAATAGGCTGGCCTGATTACCGTAGGAATGGCTGTTCGCCAGTTGGATAGCTTCGTCAATGCTATTGACATGCATCAAGCTAAGAACCGGCCCGAAGATCTCTGTCTTCCACATTGCGCTGCCCGGTTGAACATCCAGAAGGACAGTAGGGCGAATAAAGGTGCCTTTTTCATAACCTCGAATCACCGCTCCTCGCCCATCCACCGGGATGCCAGCGCCTTCACCTTCCCCCACTCCGATCAATTCTTCGATACGCCCCCTGCTAACCTGGTTGATCACCGGACCCATTTGAATACCTTCGTCGAGGCCATAACCCACCTTGCGAGTGGCTGCCGCATCACAGATCATTTCGACAAATTGATTGCGCGCATCGCCAACCGTCACGGCAAGGGAAACTGCAAGACAGCGCTGGCCTGCACAACCAAATGCTGAGTCCGCCACGATGGTGGTCGCCATGCTCATGTCGGCATCCGGCAAGATGATCACCGGATTCTTGGCCCCGCCCTGTGCCTGGACACGTTTCCCATTGGCAGCCGCTCGGGAGTAGAGATATCTGGCAACATTGGTTGAACCCACAAAGGTAATGGCCCGGATCGCAGGATGATCCAGGATCGCATCCACGGCCTCTTTGGCGCCATTGACCAGGTTGATCACGCCTTTTGGGAATCCAGCCTGTTCGATGAGCTTGAACAAGAACTGCATGGTCATCGGGACTTTTTCAGAGGGCTTGACTAGATATGTATTCCCAGTGGCCACGGCATACGGAAGATACCAGAAGGGGATCATTCCCGGGAAATTGAAGGGCGCGATAGTGGCACAGACTCCTACAGGCTGGCGGAGCATCATTTCGTCGATCCCGGGCGCAATATCTTCAGAGATCTCCCCCTTGCTCATCATGGGAATCCCACAGGCCACTTCCACATTTTCGATAGCCCGTACCATCTCCGCTCGCGCTTCCTCAAATGTCTTCCCGGACTCGCGGGTGATCGTGCGTGCGATTTCATCCTGGTTCGCCTTGAGCAGGTCCCGCAGGCGGAATAAATATTGAATCCGCTCCTGAGCCGGGACCCTTCTCCAAGATGTAAAGGCACGGGAGGCTGCTGCGGCGGCAGCCTCGACCTCAGATGATCCGCAGAGAGGGGTCCGGGCTATCAGTTCTCCTGTAGCCGGATTGACCACATCAACACAGTCGACAACCTCGGGCTTGACCCATTCGCCATCAATGAAGTTCAGAATATCCATGGGGACCTCACACGACCTGTTTATCCATCAGTTCAGACAATCCTTCATCGATCAAGTCCAGTCCTTCATCCAGCTGCTGCTCATTGATCACAAGAGGCGGCACCACGAAGAGGATGTTCTTGAAGTTGAATACATATACCCCGTTGGCAACCAGGAAATTCTTGAGAAGCGTCAAGTCCATAGGCTCTTTGGTCTCCCGGTTCTGGACCAGCTCCAGCGCCGAGAACATGCCAATATAGCGCACATCTCCGACAGCGGGATGCTTCGCCTTTAATTCTTCCAAGCGCTTGCCCAGGTGTATTCCCACTTTTTTGACATTATCGAATATGCAGTCCTCTTCATATACCTGAATGGTGGCCAAAGCTGCTGCGCAGGCCAGAGCATGCCCGTTATATGTCAGGCCCGCATACAGCATCTTGTCATCAAAGTATTTGGCGATCTTCTCCCGCACGATCACCGCACCGAGCGGCACATATCCTGAGGTGATCCCTTTTGCAGTGGTGATGATGTCAGGTGTAACCCCCCAGTTATCCACCGCGAACCACTCACCTGTGCGACCCCATCCTGACATGACTTCATCCGAGATCAGCAGGATGCCGTACTTATCGCAGATCTCGCGCATCCTTGGCCAATATTCATCCGGGGGGATGATCAGCCCATTGGTTCCTGTCACGCCCTCCAGTATGATGGCAGCGATCTGGTCCGGCCCTTCGTGCTCGATCACTTCCTCCACATGGCTGATGCACTCGCGATGACAGGTATCGCGCGTCCAACCGAACGGACAGCGATAGCAATACGGATCAAGAAAATGGACCACGCCCGGCATGGCCGGCTCAACCGGCAAACGGCGATAATCTCCGGTCAATGCGATCGCGCCATGCGTGGCACCGTGATAGGAACGGTAGCGGGCAAGGATCTTGTTACGCCCCGTATAGAAACGGGCGATTTTGATGGCGTTCTCATTGGCTTCCGCGCCCCCGAGGGTGAAGAAGGTTTTCTTAAGATCACCGGGCGTGATCTCGGCAAGTTTCTTTCCCAAAAGCCCTCGCGGCTCGGTTGCCATCCCGGGGGCCGCAAAGGTCAGTTGTGCGGCCTGCTCCTGAATCGCTTTCACCACCTTCGGATGCTGATGACCCACATTTGTATTCACCAACTGAGAGGCAAAGTCGAGGTATCGTTTGCCATCTGCATCGTAGAAATACACCCCCTCCGCGCGAGTTACCGGGATCGGTTTCACCTGCCCTTGGTTGGACCACGAATAGAAGGTATATTCCTTGTTCAGATCGACGATCTCTTTGGAAGTGAGTTTGGACATTGCATCTCCATGAAAAGTAAGGGCGAACAAGATGCGTTCCTGTCCGCCCGTCAGTATCCTAGTGTTTAGCCTGTTTTACGATATCGGCAAACACGTTCAGAGTATCGTCAATATCCGAATCGCTGTGGGAATAACAAAGGAACCATGGCTCACGTGCATCAAAGTCCGGCATGACACCGCATCGGATGGCAAGCTCCGCCAGGCGTATATAAAACGCCTGATCACTTTTGCTCCAATCCCGTTGACAGGTTACGCTCTCAACACCCAGCGCGAAGGAGAACATGGAGGGATAACCGCTCATAACAGCGGTAATATCATTTTCCGCGAAAATCTCCTCCAAGCCGCGCATCAATCTCGTTCCGCGTTCGGCTATGGTTTGCAGGACCGGGCGCTCTTTGAGCAATTTGAGTGTAGCAAACCCAGCTGCAACGCCGGGTTTGTTGTTGGTGTAGGTTCCACCCTGCGAAACCCCATGTCCGATGATGGACATGATTTCCTTCCTGCCCCCAAAAGCTGCCACTGGATATCCGTTGCCAAGGGCTTTTGCATAGGTTGCCAGGTCCGGTTGTATGCCATAATACTCCTGCGCACCGCCATTTGCTATACGAAAGCCAGTTTTTACCTCATCCAGAATGAAAACTGCTCCGCATTGACTTGTCTTCTCGCGGATCAGTTCCAGGAAGCCCGGCTGCGGGAGGATAGCACCGCAATTTCCCTGGCAGGGCTCAGTGATCACCGCTGCGATCTGTTCTCCAAACGACCTCATGACTCGCTCAAACCCTTCAAAATCATTGAAAGGAAGGGTGATTATCATATCCCGCATATTTTTCGGTATGCCAGAAGAGGAAGGAACTGGAATGGGACTAAGGCGGTTTCCATATGCCTCGACAGGCGCATATGTGGACCACAAGGTATGGTCATGAAAGCCGTGATAATTGCCTTCAAATTTGAGGATCACTTCGCGACCCGTGAAGGCACGCGCAACGCGGATGGCGTGCATGGTAGCTTCCGTACCGGAACAGGCCAGCCTGGCCATTTCCACAGCAGGGCACATTTCCACAATCATCTCAACCAATGCAATTTCCAATTCCCCCGTCATGGCGAACAGCAAACCATTGCGAAGTTCCTGGATGACATAGTCATCTACTTCGTCATAAGCATGACCAAGAATGATCGGTCCGAAGGCCATACGATAGTCAATATAACGATTGCCATCCACATCCCAAAGATAAGCCCCCTTCCCTTTTTGCACATAAGGAGTAATGCCCTCCCCCCAGTATCGGAAGTTGGAATTGACCCCTAATGGCATGACCCGCTGGGCGCGTTTTTGCAGAGAGTGGCTCCCTGGACCAAACATCCTTATAAATTCTCCCTTCGTTACTTAATGGCTGCCAACTTTTCGTGACGGTTTGAATCACTGGCAATGCGTGCCGGCACCCTCCATTGATAGACATCCTTGAGAACGATGGGCACAATGGAGGTGGTTGTCTTTCTCACACCGGGAGTTTTGCGGACGGTTTCTGTGACAAAACGATAGATCTCGGCTGTATCACGGGCCAGCACCTGGATGCTAACATCCGTTTCGCCGATCCCGCAGGCAACATAACTTACGTTGTCATACTCGGCCATCTTCTTAGCGACATCGAGGATTTGATCAGATTCCACCTCAAGCCAGACATCCGCGATGGTGGTTAATCCGAAGGCCTGGGGCCGCACAACTGCGCTGATCTGGATCACTCCTTCGTTGATCATCTTTTCAATTCTATAGCGAACCGCCCTTTCGGAAATCCGGCCCAACTGGCGCGCAATCTGGGATGCCGAGATTCGGCCATCCTCAAGCAAAATATTAACAATTTTTACGTCAATTTTGTCGATTTCGTACATAATTTATCCAATTCTTTTCCGAAATCTACATTCCTGTTTCAACTATACACAAGGCTTACAATTTCGTCAAGAGAACAATTGCTCGATATATTAATTTGACGGATAGATGTCCTACATGTATAATTATTCCTTGGCATTATTCAACCCCGCAGGAGATAAACATGGCAACTAACGATACCGCGCAGGTCAGCGCGATAGAACCAAAAACAAAATTGAGCGGAAAGGTAATCAAGACCACCCTGGCAGGGGCGCTTGTAGACGTGGGTCAGGATATTCCCGGAGTGATCCACATCTCCCAAATCCAAAAGGACCCGGTCAACAAGGTTGAGGATGTCCTGAAGGAAGGTCAGGTTGTGGATGTCTGGGTTCGCCGCGTCAAGAAAGACCGTCTCGAATTGACCATGATCGAGCCGCTTGGACTGGAATGGCGCGAGATCTTGCCGGACATGGTAGTCAAGGGTAAGGTTGTCCGCCTGGAAAGCTATGGAGCATTCGTAGATATCGGCGCCGAGCGGCCGGGGCTTGTCCACGTCAGCGAACTGACGCGCGGCTACGTAAAGACCCCTAATGAGGTAGTCAAGGAAGGCGACGAAGTCGAGGCCAAGGTGCTGGATGTGGACCGCCGCAAGCGGCAGATCCGCCTGAGCATGAAGGCGCTGATGCCTGAACCTGTCGAAGAAGAACGGCCTCAGCGTGAAGAGCGCAAACCCAGGGCTGCCAGCGGCAAAGGCAAGAGCCGCAACAAGCAGGAAGAAGTCAATGAGATGGTAGAGCCTGAGGCTTCCAACGAACCAGAGCAGACAGCCATGCAGATTGCATGGGTGCAAGCACAGGAACGCGCCAAGTCCCGCAATCAGCAACAGAAGGCCAAGCGGGCCACCAAGACCAGCTCACCCGAAAACGAGGAAATATTCAACCGTACGCTGGAAAAGCGCCTGCCTACCGGCGGCTAGGATTTACCTAATAAGCGAAGAGCGGGCTTGTTTATCAGCCCGCTCTTTTTATTTTCCTTATTCAATTCAATAAGTGATTTTTTTCTTCTAAACAAGTGTGTCGCTCATGTAACGGGCAAAAGCAGCCGGGCGGATAAATAGCAGGATCAAAACAGAGGACAGGAAGCCTCCCAAATGTGCCCAGTGATTGACGCTGTAACTGGCCTTGTGGAGAAGGATATTGATCGCCGGGATGATCTGGATCCCCACGAAATAAAGCACAATCCATAGAGCCCGGATTCTCGGCCAGAGCGGGACGAAACCAAGAAGTACAAAGGTCCGGATACGCCCACCTGGATATAGAAGCAAGTAGGCGCCCATGACGCCGAAGATAGCGCCGCTCGCCCCAATACCAGGCAGAAGGTCCTCCCGCTGGACCAGAGTATAAAGAATATTCGCTCCGGTGCCTGCCAGCAGATAAAACGCCAGGAACCGCCACGGTCCACAGGCATCTTCCACGCGGCGACCAAATACCCATAGAGCCAGCATGTTCCCCAGCAGATGGGTCAACCCACCATGCAGGAACATCGATGTGATATTGGAAATCATCCCCCCGCCCTGCCCGGCGACGACCAATGAGGGCGTGAAGGCATATTTCATCAGGAAGGCCCAGAAATTGTCACTCATGGCCACTCCCTGCAGCAAGAAAACAAAACAACAGGCAGCGATCAAGGTCACGGTCATAAACGGAAACGTGGAATATCGGTTGGGCTCGGTATCATTAAGAGGGAACATGGCAACTCATAAGTCAGGCATGGGTGGAATGCGGAAGGCTGCCAGACGGTTGAGCGCATCCGCCAGCATCAGAAGGTGCGGCATGATGATAAGGATCCAACCGCCAATCGCCGCGCTGGTTCTTGCCATGTCTGACCCCGCGGCGTCCTGTTCATCAAAAACGGTCTTCCAGAAGTTATGCCTTGATCGTACTTCTGAGGCAGCCAGCAGAAATCCTCCCACCGTTACAATGGGCAGTCCCAGCCACAGGTACCATGCCTTATTAGCCAGGGGGTTCAAACCAACCTGCACAAGGGCCAGCGCCGTATAGAGAAGGGGCCAACAAAACGTCATGCGTAGAATGGCATAAGCCGGAGATATCGGTACAATCTTTTCAGCCTGAAGAGCCTCGATCCTTGTAATCTCCCGATAGAGCCGATCAAATTCATAAGAATCCTTGGTGTGCGAAGCCTGGTCCACATAGACCAGGCGTGCTTCCTCCAGCCGGTTCTCAGCCTCGTATTGTTTTGCCAGATAAAAAGGATTGGATTCGACCGGATGCTCCGGCTCCCGCGCCTCTTCCGGCTTTGGATCAGGCCTTATTTCCGGCGCCGGCAGCGATTCGCCGCTTAGATGAGGTGCAGTCTCGGGATTTTGTTGTTCGAGAAGTTGGTTAAGATAGGCACGCACCCTCTCGTTAGCGGGATTGAGGGTCATGACGTTCTCACAGGCGATGATCTTATCTTCCAATTGGTCCACCAGGCCGGTCAACCAGATCCAGGCCATTTCATTGCGCGGATCCACCTCCACCACCTTAAGTAGAAGGTCGCGCGCTTCGGTCCGCTGTCCCGCGCGGGCAGCCCGGATCGCCCGTCCAAGATCATCAGGGGATGTATTCATGGCTACCTCTGAAAGCCCTCATCTGCTGATTCCTGGAGATATTTCATCCTATTCGCAGATCGAGCAGTTTTCCCGCTTGAGGTCTTGATGATCCAATGTGGGCCGACAACCTTTACCATTCGCAGGGCAATCGCTGAGTTCCGGGTGACGTGCTTACGAACCTCCTCGGCAACACGCTCATGCAACCCTGGATCATCCGAATCCACTTCCACAATGATGACGACTTCTTCAGTTCCCTGCTCTTCATCAAAATTACCAAAAGCTACCGAACGGCCTGAATGGACCCCCGAAACCTCGTAAGTCAGTGCTTCCAGATCTTGTGGATAGACATTCTTCCCACCGACAATGATCAAATCCTTTTTACGACCTGAAACGAATACCTCACCATTGGATAGATAACCATAATCCCCAGTCAGGAACCAGCCATTGCGGAAAGAAGTTTCGGTCACTTCAGGCCGGTTGTAATATCCATTTAGCATGCAGTCGCTCTTTAGTGCGATCTCTCCAACAAATCGGTCAGGCTTTATATTTCCATGCTCATCCAGAACCCGTACTTCGGTATTAGAAAGCGGCCGGCCCGAAGACATCATCTTCATAAAAGGGCGTCCGGGCTCAGGTGGCATGACCTTATGCCCGACCAGGAAGGAATCGCAATCAACCTCCTCCACGACAGGTTCTGAGTCGAGATCAGATTGCGTGACGCCAAAGACATTTTCCGCCATTGCATAACAGGTCTGAAGTGAACCTTCCCGTAACCCAAAGGGTTTGAACCGTTCATAGAAGGCACGATGGCTTTCCGCGCGGACAGGCTCGGAACAGTTGATGACTGCCCGCCAGGAGGAAAGATCCACGCCTGAAAGGTCACGTGCGCGCGTCTTTTGGGCAAGGAAATTGAAGGCAAAATTCGGCAGCCAGGTGAGGCTTCCCTTGTATTCTGTGATAGATTGGAGAAGCCTGTGCGGGGCGCGGACCCAATCGAATGGGGAGCTGAGCACAAGCGGAATGCCCGTCAGAACGGGCATCAGAAATCCGGCGATCAACCCCATGTCATGGTATAGCGGCAGCCAGGAGACAATCACATCCTGCTCATTCAGGTCCAATGCCTTGCTATAGGCATTCAACTGGTTGAAGACGGCCACATGCGAAAGCGCCACGCCTTTCTGTAAACCAGTTGTCCCGGAAGAATGCTGCAAGAGGGCGATATCCCCAGGGCTCCGCTTAAGCCCTGACGACGATCCGTTGTCCGGGTTGACTTGGGGCTGAATCCTTTCCACTACGAAAACTTTACGAACAGAGCTATCGCCCGAAATTGCTTTCTGAACTTCGCCTTCGAACTCTGCATAAGTTACGATCGCCGCCGGGTGCGTGACCGCAACGAGAGCAGCCAAATCGGCGCGATAACGCTCAGGCGAGAGCTTTTCGGTGAGGAATGGCATGATGGAAGGGATGGTCCCATTAAGGATCGCACCCCAAAAGGCATAAATCAATTCCTCGCCATGCTGCAGGATCAGAACGATCACTTCCCCTGGCTGCATCCCTTCAGCAGTATAGGCCTGGCTATAGGCGGCAGCGCCTGCCATTAGTCTTTCATAGGAGATTGGAAGGTCCGATTGACCTGCACGCTGCAAATAGATCGCAATCCGCCCGGGATCCTTCTCCAATAAGGCCCACAACTGCCCGGCAATCGTAGTCATTTCTGCTTCGAACGAATCAGCGCGGCGAGCTGGTACAGGTTATCGAAGCATTTTGCGTTCAGTTCCGTGTCCTGAATTGGGACTCCGAAGCGGTTCTCGACAAAGAGTGCCAAATCCATCAAGCTGAATGAATCGACCAATCCACTGGAAATCAGTGAATCCTCTTCTGAAATTCTCCGGCCGGGTTGTTTCAATATTTTATTGGCAATAAAGCCTTCCAGTTCAGTGATAATCTCATCCATGATTAATTCCCTGGTCACTGCTTTTCAAGTAGCTTTCCATGAAGCCGTCCAGATCTCCATCCAGAACCGATTGAGTGTTACCGGTCTCATATTCAGTGCGGTGATCCTTGACCATCTGGTAGGGATGCAGCACATAGGACCGGATCTGGCTGCCCCATTCCGCTTTGGTATATTCGCCGCGCAGGACCGCGATCTCCTGCTCTTTTTCGGCTTGCTTCAACTCGAGCAGGCGTGCCCGCAGGACGCGCATGGCATTCTCGCGGTTCTGAAGCTGCGAGCGCTCATTCTGACATGTGACTACGATCCCAGTGGGGATGTGTGTGAGGCGAACCGCGGTGGCATTCTTTTGGACGTTCTGGCCTCCCGCTCCCGAGGAACGGAAGACATCCATCTTCAAGTCATTGGGGTTAATCTCGATCTCCGCATCATCCATGGATGCCTGAGGCAGCACTTCTACCAGGGCGAAAGAGGTGTGCCGCCGGTGAGCCGAATCAAAGGGTGAGAGTCGGACCAGACGGTGCACGCCTTTTTCCGAGCGCAGATACCCATAGGCGTAGCGACCATCAATGGCAATGGTGACGCTTTTGGTACCAGCTTCTTCTCCCTCGGTCTCATCGAGAATTTCCGTTTTGAAACCGCTTTTTTCCGACCAACGCAGATACATCCGCTGGAGCATGGCCGCCCAATCCTGTGAATCCGTGCCGCCTGCGCCGGCATGAATGGCGAGCAGGGCGCTGTCCTCATCGTACTTACCTGAGAGCATGGCGGCAAAGGAGCGCCGTTCCAGCTCGCCCTCCAGTTTCTTTACCTCCTCCTCAAGATCGGAGTGCATGGATTCATCGCCCATCTGAGCCAGCTCGATCAGGTCATTAAGGTGGCGATTGAATTTTTCCCACCCCTCCACATCCTCCCTCAGGCCAGCGATCGATTTCATCACTTTCTGAGCTGCAGAGGCATCGTTCCAGAAAGCCGGGTTTTCGCTTTCCTTTTCAAGTTGTGAAAGCTGCTGTTTTTTGACCGGAAGGTCAAAGACGCTCCAAAAGCTGATGAGTCAGGCTTTGCGCTGCCTGCAAGCGATCAAGCAGATCTTGCATAGTTCCTCCAATTGGTTCATAAGATTTACAGAGGTAATAATAATACCGTGCCCCTCAACCGCCGGCCAGAATCCCATCCACAAATGCATCCGGATCGAAAACCTGCAAATCCTCAGGCTTTTCCCCCAGGCCAACGAAAAGAATGGGAAGACCAAGCTCCTGCCGGATGGCAAAGGCCATGCCACCGCGCGCAGATGTGTCCAACTTTGCCAGAATTATCCCCGTCACACCCACTGCGTCTTTGAATGCGCGGGCCTGGGTTAAGGCATTTTGACCGGTGGTCGCATCCAGCACGAGCCATACGGCATGCGGGGCGCCCGGCATAGCCTTTCCAGTCACGCGCGCCACCTTTTTTAGTTCTTCCATCAAGTTGAAACGCGTCTGGAGCCGCCCGGCAGTATCAATAAGGACAAGATCCACCTTACGCGCCAGACCAGCTTGCACCGAGTTGAATGCAACCGCGCCCGGGTCGCTCTCCGGTGCCCCAGTGACGACCTCCACACCCAGACGATCCCCCCAAACCTGCAATTGATCGACAGCCGCGGCACGGAAAGTATCCGCCGCACCCAGAATAAGCGATTTCCCTTCATCCCGGCTGCGCTTCGCAAGCTTTGCCAAGGTGGTGGTCTTGCCCGAACCGTTCACACCGACCAGCAGGACAATCCCAGGTTTAGACTCCCAGCGGATGGGTGGAGGTGGATCCAGGCGTGCGCGCAACTCCGTCCGAAGCGCCTGCTGTAATTCGTCAGAACGGGTCAAACCGCGTCTGGAAACCTCCAACTTTAGCGATTCGATCACGGAATCGGCTGTTTCGAGCCCCAGATCCGCCTGTATCAGGAGGGCGGATAATTCCTCCCACATTTCCTCGTTGATTTGAGTAGCACCCAGGAAATTGGCTATCCGCCCAAAGGCGGTTTTACTGGTTTTCGACAGCCCTTCACGCCAGCGGGCAAGCATGTCAGCCATGAACCGGGATTATATCAGGTAAGGATTCCTTGTGTGATATACTCCATTACTTGGCGAGGGAAAAGAACTCGTAGTTAATGTTTGAAAAGGAATA
The DNA here is from genome assembly GCA_963809585.1 of uncultured Chloroflexia bacterium. Lineage (GTDB taxonomy): Bacteria > Chloroflexota > Anaerolineae > Anaerolineales > Villigracilaceae > JACPVF01. Next base: position 869,156 of record CAWEKL010000009.1, read on the forward strand.
TAATCTAGATATGCCAGCTGAACCCATTCACGTCACTGATGCGGCTTTCGAAAAAGCTGTCCTTCAGTCCCCCACCCCGGTTATCGTTGACTTCTGGGCCCCCTGGTGCGGCCCCTGCAAGATGGTAGCACCTGTTCTGGATAAACTTGCCCAGGAATTTGACGGTAAACTGTTGATTGCCAAGGTCAACACGGATGAAAATCCCGAGTGGATGAATAAATACAATATTCAAGGTATCCCGACCATGCTGTTTGTAGCCAACGGAAAGATCATTCACCGCCAAGTGGGCGCCCTTCCAGAGCGCATGCTGCGTGACATCGTGAATCAATTCATGGAAGTCGCCGCCCAAAACTAAATTTTTCCTCATAAGGAGTTGGGCCATGAGAAGATCGCTCCTGCTTACATTGATCCTTTCGCTAGCCCTCAGTGCTTGTATGCCGACTTTTTTGCAACAAGCGGTTAACCCAACTCCAGTTGTGGATATCCTGGCTACAGCCACCGTGCTGGGCGCGACATCGGCAGCAGAGACACTCGCTGCCCTTCCGACAGCCACCCTGGTACCGAGCGAGACACCGCCACCGCCGCCTGCGACTAATACCAAGGCTCCAACAGCCCAGCCCACATCCACATTGAGCGCGGATGCCGCGGCAAACCTGACGGGGACAGCAGCCCCGGTGCTGGTCGCCTTCAGTGAAACTCCCACACTGGGAGTCCGATATTTCGGAACCATACCGCCTCTGGTTCCCTCAGGCCGGGTGGTCATGATCAACCGCTCGCACGCGGAAGCCTATGTGTCCTTCCAATGTATCAATCAGGAAGGCACCCTCAGCATCCTCGAATATCCGGTCGGCCGCTGGATGGAGGTAAGGATCCCATCAGGCAATTGCAAATATGTTGCCTGGGTCGGCGGGCGGGAGTTCGTCGGCAAGATCTCTGTTGACACCGGAGGCCAGAAGAAAATGGTTTTCTTTTTAGATCGGATCATGATCAAGTAATCGAAATGGAGTTGAAACCAAAGATGAAAAAACTGATCTACCTTTCCATGCTGGCGGCCGCACTCTTGACGGCGTGCGGTCCCAAGGCAACTCCGACGGTGAATCCGGCAGATGTTCAGGCGACTGCCTTCGCGGCAGCCTCCACGATGGTGGCACAGACCCAGGCCGCCATCCCCACTGCCACCCCAATCCCGCCGACCGAGACGCCCACCAATACACCGCCGCCCACCAATACACCTCCTGCCCCGCCCACCTCGTCTATTCCGACACTTGCAATACCTCCAACACAGGGAACTAATGCTGATAATTGCGGGCCCCTCATAAATATGGCAGAGGCTGGACCGAAAAGGCCCGTTCTTGTCCAAAACCAAACAGAAGGTTCGATTATTTTGTCTTTAAACCTTTCAAAACAGCCTGATTTTGCCCAATGCGGAACTATATCGTTTCCTCTTGCCAAAGGAGGCTCCTCATTGATCGAGATCCCCTCCGGCAACTGGTGGGCGTATGCCTGGATTACACTCAAGAATTCAGCCAGAACGTCAAGCGGTAGCTTCTATATACAGCTCGCAAACACAGACAAACAAAGGCTCATTGTTGGACTGGATACAATAGTACTCAAGCCATAGAACTAGATAATAATGTGAGCCTAAAGTAAAAAGGGCTCTGTAATACAGATACCATTACAGAGCCCTTATAAATCTCTTCCCCTACAGCTTAGTTAATCAGATCTTCGTTCAACGTGCGCGCCCAAGGCGCGCAATTTTTCGTCCACCTTCTCGTAGCCTCTCTCGATTTGCCCGATATTCCGAACCGTGGAAGTGCCTTTGGCGGCCAGAGCCGCCAGGAGAAGCGCCATGCCCGCACGGATATCCGGGCTTTCCAGTTTTTCCCCGAAAAGCTGCATCGGCCCCTGAATCAGGCAGCGATATGGATCGCACAGGATGATGCGCGCACCCATGCCAACCAGCTTGTCGGTGAAATACATACGACCGGAGAACATCCAGTCATGGAACAGGATGGAGCCGGACATCTGGGTGGCTACCGTGATGGCGATGCTGGTCAAGTCAGTGGGGAAGGCTGGCCAAACATTGGTCTTCACCTCGGGAACCGCTCCGTCCAGGTCCGAGACAATGATCCGCGACTGGTCGGCCCCCACCAGCAGATCATCCCCTTCCACATTCCACTGCACGCCCAGCCGCTGGAAAACTTGCGAGATCATGCGGAGGTGACGAACCCCGGCCGAACGGATGCGGATCGAGCCGTGTGTCACAACCGCCGCTCCGACGTAACTTATGACCTCCAGATAATCAGGGCCAATCGTGTACTCCCCACCATGCAGGTGTTCCACACCCTGGATATGCAGGGTATTGGAACCGATATCCCTGATCTGCGCGCCCATGTTATTCAGGAAGTTACACAGCTCCTGGACATGCGGCTCGGAGGCTGCATTGTGCAGCACCGTTTCGCCCCTGGCGAGAACGGCGGTCATGATCGCATTCTCGGTCCCGGTCACGCTGGCTTCGTCCAGCAGCACATCCGCACCTTTGAGGCCATCCGTCTTGAAATAAAAAGCCCGGTCATAGGATACATCCACACCCAGAGTCCGCAGGGCGAGGATATGGGTATCCAACCGGCGACGGCCGATCACATCTCCACCAGGCGGAGGCAGGCGGAGTGAACCCTTTCGAGCAACCACTGGCCCGGCCACCAAAATCGAGGCGCGGATCCTGCGGTACAGATCCGGGTCGAGATCGGAAATCATAATATCCGCCGCAGTAATCTTCCAGCTCCTCTCCCCCACATCCTCCACCTTCGCCCCGAGACCTTCAATTACCCGCCGCATATCGAGCACATCGCGGATCAGCGGGACATTGTGCAGCGTAACCGGTTCTTCGATCAGCAGGCAGGCTGCCAGAAGAGGAAGCGCAGCATTCTTGTTTCCAGATGGTATGACCTCGCCCTGGAGAGGGACGCCCCCTTCAATAACCAGTTCCTGCTTCATTTCTGTGATGGTTGCCATGACGGGATTGTATGTCAATTCACAAGATTTGCCAAGCGCCCGAGGTCGTCGAGCGCATTCAAGCGCTGGCAGGAAGCCCTATTTCTGAGGTTCAGAACCCAGCCGGTATCCAAAACCGCGAACTGTCAATATATGGTTAGGGTTGGAAGGGTCGGCTTCCAGTTTTTTTCGGAGCATCAGGATATAGCGGCGGACAAGGGCAGTATCATCCTGCCGGTAAGCACCCCACACTTCCTGAACCAGTTCGGCTTCGGTAGCCACTTTGCCGCCGCGGCGCACCAGCGCTTCCAACACCCGGAATTCAGTAGGGGTCAGATCGAGAACACGGCCATTGATCGTTGCGCGGTATCGTTCCAGGTCGAGCATGATATCGCCATAAATAATATGCGCGGCGTCCTGGCGCCCACCAGCGGAGGCCCGTTCCAACACAGCCTGGATGCGGGCCACCAACTCCGCAAAACTGAACGGCTTGGTCACATAATCATCTACTCCCAGGCGAAAACCGCGGAGTTTGTCCGCCTCTGTCGCCTTGGCCGTCAGCATGATGATCGGGACGTGGCTCATCTCGCGGAGGCGGGCGCAAATCTCCCAGCCATCCATGCCGGGAAGCATCACATCCAACAGGACGATGTCTGGATGCATCTCATAAGCAAGGCGGAGGGCCGACACACCGCTAAGCGCCTCATAAACATTAAAATCCTGGTCGCGCAGGAATTGACCCAGCAGGCTGAGGAGAGTCTGATCATCATCCACCATCAGGACGCGTATGGTCATTTCGCCACCTTCAGATCAAAGAAAAAGCAGGAACCTCCGCCGGGAACTGCCTCATATTCCAGATCGCTCTGCATCGCTTCCAGGAGGCGGCGGGAAAGGTAGAGGCCCAATCCATAGCCATATACAAACTGGGAATCACCGGCTTCGAGCCTCTGAAATTTTTGAAAGAGCAGCCGCTGCTTTTCGGGAGGAATGCCTGGCCCTTCATCCGCTACCCGCATCCGCAAAACATCGCCCTCGAATTCGCCTAGGATCTCCACGCTGCCCTCTGGTGCATATTTCTCGGCATTATCCAGCAGATGGTGAAGTACGCTTTGGACGACATCCTCATCCGCCAAAACCAGCGGCATATCTGCAGGCATTTGAACCGAGATACGCGCATAGCCAGGGTCCTGAATGCGCTTCCGCAGAACTTCCTCCACCAAAAGCGCGGGGGAAACCGGGATCAATCGCAATGCGAAACGCCCTGCCTCAAGCGCCGAGAGGTCCAGGATGTTCTCCACAAAACGCGTCAATCTCCGGATGGCTCCCTGCATCAGCTCAAGTGTTTCCTGCTCCATGAGGCCGTCCATGTGCCTACCCAGCAGCACTTCGATGCCCCCGCCCAGGTTGTTGAGCGGGGTTCTCAGCTCATGCGAGACCATCGAGACAAAATCCGTCTTGAGACGATCCAATTCCTGCAGGGCACGGTGCTGTTCCTCAAGCTGCTGGTAGGCTTCTGAGAGCGTCCGCGTACGCTCCTCCACCCGGCCCTCCAGTTCCGTGTTCAGCTCTTCCAATTGTCCATGGACGCTTTGCAGTTCATTGTAGGCGCGGCGAATGACTTCCTGCTGTCTTTTTTCGTCGCTCAGGTTATGCGCCACCCCTGCCACCAGATGCCGGCGGCCATCCGCGGAAACGGGGCTGAGCGTCAATAGATAAGGCGCATGCTGGAGCCTGGACTCCGCCTCCAGAGAGACCACCTTGCGAGCCGCCGTAGTTAGCGATCCCTCCAGGTCATTTTTCCCACCAAAAATCGAGAACAGGGTTTCCTGCGGTTCAACATGTTCACCCTCCTGGATTTTAAGCGCATACAAAGCCGGATTGCCCAGCAGGATCCTGCCATTCACATCACAGATAAAAGCCGGTTCGGCAAGGCTGCTGAACAATTGCCAGTATTTTTGCAGCTCCACTTCACCAGCCCGGATGCCCAGGCGTACGACCAGGATCACGCTAAAGAGCAGGCTCATCAAGCCGCCAACAAGGGAAATCTGTCCGCTGAGCCGCCAATCGGTCAATACATACCAAGCAAGCGCAAGCACCAGCGCGATCGGCAGGATGTTCAATGCCGGGCTGCGCAGATCATGGACGGCGTTGACTTCCCGGCTGCCTGCGAGAGCAGTGCCGCGTTCCCGGATCACTTCGATACCGATCAGGAGAAACGCGCCGATCCAGCCGAGGCTGGTAATGGCCCCCACGCGAAAACCAGCGGAAAGGCTCAGGAAACTGTAGGCATAATCCGAGAGCCCCAGGCCGATCAATGCCAAAGCCGGCAGAATCGCACTGCGTAAGGAGATGAGATCTGGCAGCACGAGGGTAATCAGGATCATGAGCAGGATCAGGTCGGCAAGCGGATAGGCAGCCGGGATGGAACCGGCAGCGCCCAGGGGCCCTGTGCGCCGGAGGAATAGCCATCCGAGCGTGATCACCACCCCGGAATTGATGCCCATATCAAGGAGGAAACGAAATGCGCTGGGGGCATGCCGGAAGCCACGCGAAAGCTTGAACAGGCCGAAAGCCGCAAAAGGATAGGCAGCCAGCCCAAAGAGATCCGCGATGGAAAACAGAGGCGGCTCGGAACGCAAGACCAGCCCGTAAAATCCCCATACAGCAAATCGCAGCGCCCAACCTGCCAGCGCCAAAGCAATAAAAAGCCAGGCAATCCGTCTTTCAGTAGAAAGCGATGGGAGAGAGAATAAAACCTGGAGGAGGGCGGCCAATGGCCGGCGCAACCACAGCCAGGTTGCCAAATACCAATCCCCCCACCGATTCGGCAGGCAACAGGGCAAGCCAGACCGCGACCAGAACCACATATCCTGCCGCCTCCAGGATGGCTGCTTTTTCGCGAACCGGCCAGGCATTTAATCGGGAAAGAATGGCATCCACGTGATCACATTTCCCAGAAACATTATAACCGCGCCTTCCCGGCAGTTATTTTGAGTAAAAAAGAGAGGCCGCCTATCCAAGCGCAGCCTCTCTTTTCCCTTTCAGATCACGGCCTAACAGTCAAAGCAGATGGTCGGTGTTCGCGTTGGTGTTCTGGTCTTGGTCGCCGGCACAGGGGTATTCGTCTGCGGCTTTGGTGTATTGGTCGGTATCGGCGTCGGCACAAATGGCGTCTTCGTCGGCGTATTGGACGGCGTCACTGGCCTAGGCGTGCGGCTGGGTGTGATCGGCGTGGGCGTGCGCGTCGGAGTGCGGGTGGGAGTGGGGCCGGTGGCGGTGCGGGTGGGCGTGCGGGAAGGCGTCACCGGTGTGGGCGTGCGGCTGGGGGTGACCGGCGTCGGCGAAGGGGTGCGAGTCGGCGTGCGGGTTGCCGTGGGGGTGAGGCTCTTCGCGGGCGTGGGCTGGGCTGCGACGGTAACGACGCACCCATTATCCAGGGTTACTGTGAGGGCGAAGGATTCCTGAGGGACGATCCCAGGCCAGCGGGCATCCGCGAATTTGAAATCGAAATCAAAGTTCGCCGGCGAGTTGGCATTCAATTGATTTGAACCGCCCTGACCGCTGATGGTCAGGCTTGTAGGCGAGTTGATATCATCGTTCGAGGTGAGGTTACTGTTCTTAAACCGGATGCGGTCCAGAGTTTGAGCCGGGTTGTTGACGTCATAAGCAGTCCAGGTAAAGGTGAGGTTCTGGACATAGGCAACCTGAGAGCTGTTGTTGCGGATGGTGATACGCATGCGCGGCAGCGTAATGCCAGAGTTGGTCCAGGTAGTCTGGGTCCAGCCGGAACTGAAGTAGAACATTGCACAACTTATTGTGGCTGTCGGAGATGGCGTTCGGCTGGAAGTAGGTGTCTGAGACGGCAATGGGGTAGAGGACGCCGTGGCCGTGGGAGGAGGAGAGGGAGTGCCCGTATTGGTCGGCTCGGGGGTGTCGGTGGGCGGAATGCTGGTGGGGACATTCAATTGCGGCTGCACGGCGATCACACACGCTACACGGAAACTCTCCACGATCCCGTCGCGATAGGAGGCCGAGATGGACCCAGGGCCATACAGCATGGATGAATGGCGTGATATAGGGGTGATTGAAATCCACCATGACATAGACATGGTCCCCCGGGCCGCCAGCGTCCTCCGTAGGGGTTGCCCCCAACAGGCAGGAGGCATAATGCGGACCCATGGCAGGCAGGACCACTGTGTAGTCGGGGACCAGGTTCCCGTCAGCATCGCGAGTGGAGCAGACTGTCAGTTTGAAGAAGCCGGCCGCGGAGATGGCTGCGGCGTTATCACGGAAGAGCCCGACGGACCAGTTGTCGGCAAACCTATGGATCGAAACCAGGCGCGCGACATCCTGTTCAGCATCTTCCCCATCTCCGAAACAGGGATCACTGCCCGCGTCGGGGCCGTCCACACAGTCGGCGGTATTATATTCACCGGTGACGGCATAACGGACGGTCTGCCGGGCCATATTCTCCACGGAGAGCCAGGCCTGGAAGAGCAGGGCGAAATCGATGATGGCGAAGATCACCATCAGAAGGATGGGCAGAGCGAGGGCAAACTCGAGCAGAGCCTGCCCTGACCGCCGCTTCCTTTTGAAAAACCCGATTCGAGTAACTTGATGATTTTCCCGCATTTGAGCCTCTAGTGGGTCAGACGAACAGCGATATTACTGGCGATTTGTTTAAAGATGTCGCGCAGATCATTTCCGGTTGGCGCAAAGAAATACAGGCCTCTGCCGGCATCGGCTGTGTACTGCAATAGCCTTTCCCCGGCATCCGGGTCCCCCTGTGGTGCGTTGACCACCAGGTTGCCCAGGCCAATTGTGAATATCAGTGCGTTCTGATCCTTACCCGCGAAATCAGCCATATCGTGGGCGAAATCGTCAGCATCATAATTAGCAGGGTCCCAAACGCCGCCTTCGGCTTCACAGCGGGTGCGAGTCTCCGCGACTGCGCAATGACGGGTGCTCGCCGACGCGTCCCGGCAGAATGGTTGCGTAATCCCCCCCGGGCAGTAACCAAAGGGATGGAATCCATCTAAATCCTCTGAGGAATTTGCTGCGCCATCGGTGAGCAGGATGACGACCCAGAGCGACTCTTCCCGGAAGCCGAGGCCGAATTCATTGGCAGCATACTGCAGCCCCCCGCCGATGTTCGTGGTCGTGCAGGAGGCAACCTCGCCGGGATAACCCGGGCAGTCGAAGCCAACATAGGTCGGAGGGGTGGTATCGGTGTCATACCGGCGGCACGGACCTGAGGCGTATACACTGACATCGCAATCACCAGGGGTGCCGGGACCTATGCCCGAATCAATTTGCATCACATCCAGGTTATGAATCACGGTCTGGACGTGGTGCTCGCAGGTAGCCGGGTTATCGCCGCATTCCTGAAGAGAGGACTGGATGTGCACGTTGTTGTCAAAAGTGATCACCGCTACGTGATCGTAGGGGAAGTAGAGCTGGTCCACAAAATCTGAGGCCGCTTTTTTCACGTCCGAGAACGGAGAGCAATCCCCGGTAAAACCGCCGCCCGAGACCGCCGCATTGCATTGCGAAGGATCGCGCATGGGGTCGCCGGGAGGCGCATCAAAGGTCATTGATTCGGAGGTATCGATCACCAGGACCACATCCAGGGAGGCCGCTTCGGAAATCGCCTCGGCCTGGAGCGTGGATCGTGCGAATGCCCAGCACAGGCATGAACGCCAGCTGGGCATTGGAAGAGGCGATCACGCGCACAAATTTCCTTTGTTCCGAGCCGCTGATCACCCCATCCCCGTTCTTATCGCACAAGGTCGGATCCATCTCGCAGGTGATGACCTGCGCGGTCGGGGTCGTTGATATCGTTGAGGACAAGGAACTCCGTGGCGGCGAGGGCTAATTGTTCCGGAGGCACATTTTCGCGGTATTGCAGTGAAGCCGACAAGGCGGCCGCGTCCACGGCCCGCCGCAGGCGGCCGTACTGGATGAAGGTGAGGCCGGTATCCACGACCAGCCCGACCATCGAGATCAGGGCGACCATGGCGAACACGACAATCACCAATACCTGCCCCTTTTGGGAGCGGGGATTCTTTATATAAGAAGCTGCCTTCTTGAAAATTTTCCGCATCACGGTTTCCTCTTATGGGGTTTCCGTAGGTTCCGCCGCCGAAAGCGGCATGATCGCATAGGTATACACCGGGATCGGGTCCGGTATGAAGGTGGTGAAGATCGGCAGGTGCAAAACCTGAGGGTAGTTGTAAAAAATCTCGATCAACAGGACACCGCTGGGCGGAGCAGCGCCTTCCATGCGGGCTGAGATCTGGGCATCGCTGAAAGCCGAAACATGGTTACCGTAGCGGCTGAACCCATCCGCGTCCGGGAAGCGCGTTACCAAGTTCCCCGAAACGCTGAAGAAGGAGATGACAATATCATCGCCGCGGGTCGGGTCCAGGACCACCGGGTTCATAAAATCCTCGGTGAAATCCGAGAGGCCCGGAGGGTTGGCAGGGAAGGAGGGCGGGTTGAGGGTATCCGGCCGGACAAAGAAGTTCATGTCGAGGTTGCCAGCAGGGTCGAACGGATTGACGGTGGCGCCATAGCGGGCCGCCTCGCGCGCTGCATCCAGCAGGTTCAGGTAACGGTTAAGCATGAAACCGTATTCCACGATACCCAGCATGATGAAAAGCAGCACGGACAGCACCAAAGCCAGTTCCACCAGGCTTTGGCCACGCGGCTTGGACTGCAACCTTAATATTCGGGGGAAAACCATTATTTTCTTCATTTCCCAGTCTCTATGTTTTCGCTGTTTATACTATAACAGGTGCGCGAAGGCAGGTCAACGAAGCTTTCGGGATTGTCAGGAGAACGAAACCGATTTTTCACAAAAAACGGACGATTCTCACACCCAGAGGCTGATTCTAGCCGGAATCCTGCAACCGGGAGGGGCACATATGGGGGGTAGCCGGATGGTTGCAGTACGCTTGCATCCGGACCCGGAGGAAGACCCATACAATATAATTCCCCCACCATGATCGCTCTCATCATTCCCATTCTGCTCGGCGCGCTGCTCGGCTTGCTGGTGAACTATCTGGCGGATGTCCTTCCGCAGACCCGGAGCCTGAGCCATCCCGTTTGCTCCGAATGCAAGACGCCCATCGCTTGGCCAGATTATCTCGCGGGCCGAAAGTGCCGCCAATGCGGTCAGCCTCGTTTCATGAGGTTCTGGCTGGTCATTCTCATACTGGCAGCGGCCAGCGCGTATATCTGGCTGCGGCCTCCTGCCAGGATCGGGTTTGCATTGGGATGGATCCTGCTGGGCTATTTCGCGACGGTCTTCGTGATAGACGCCGAACACCGGCTGGTCCTGCACCCGACCAGCATCTTCGGAGCCATCCTGGCGCTGTGGCTCGGATGGCTGAGTCACGGCATCGTTGCCACTCTGATCGGCGGGCTGGGCGGCCTGATCATCATGCTTTTCCTCTATGCATTCGGCTGGCTCTTCACGCGGCTGCGCGCCCGGCGCATGCAGGCTGCGGGGGAGACCGGCGATGATGAAGAGGCACTCGGGCAGGGAGATGTGATCCTGGCGGCGATCCTGGGGCTGCTGGTGGGCTGGCCGCTGATCTGGCTCAGCCTGCTGCTGGGCATTCTGTTCAGCGGGGTGTTCGCCATCTTTCTTATGATCCGCATGTTCGCAGCGCGGCGCTATCACAAACAGGCCCTGATGGTGTTCATCCCCTATGGTCCCTTCCTGATCCTGGGCGCGTCCATGATCGTATACTTCCCGCAAGCTACTGCGGGCTGTGCTGCCCAAATAACATGCCGCGCAACTGCCCAAAAACACACAGGACGCCCATTGGTACCAGAGGGGAATTTTTCATGTGCCTCGGGGTTGATTCCGTGATATATTGTCGAAAATCGGAAAGGAGGCAATTCACCAGAAACACTCCGGGAAAGCAGCGCAAGGCCCTTCTGTAAGATCGAAGGGTGACGAGGAACAGGGTTCTCCATCGCGGGATGGAGCTATCCCGGGCCCAACGGCCGGGAGAAAATCGAGAGATCAGCGGATGCCCTGCGGGGATGCCATTCCCCCGAACCTTTCCCTCCAGTTCACACTCCACTACAAGACTGGCTGGCAACAGTTCAGATAAAGCGTGGAGCATGGCAGACAACGGATCCGTGCGATAGACTCGGGCGCGTTCTTCGCCCGGGCGACGCCACGGAGACCCATTAAATCTGGAGGAACTCCCATGTGTGGAATTGTCGGATATATCGGCCCGCGCGACGCGACGCCGATCATCCTCAATGGCCTGAAAAGGCTTGAATATCGCGGCTATGATTCGGCCGGAATGGCTGTCTTCAACGGCGAGCAGATCGAGGTCCGCAGGGACGCGGGCAAGCTCTCGCAATTGGTTGACCTGGTGGGCAAATCGCCGGTCGAGCGGCGCGCCGGGCATCGGTCACACGCGCTGGGCCACGCACGGCGCGCCCTCGGCGCGCAACGCGCATCCGCATGTCGGGGACGAACGGGACGCGTGGTGGTGGTGCATAACGGCATCGTCGAAAACTTCCTGGAGATCAAGGATGAACTGACCGCCGAAGGCGTGACCTTCAACTCGGAGACCGACACCGAAACCATCGTTCACCTGGCGGAGCATTACCAGGCCGCGAGGCGTCGAGCCTGGTGGAAGCCGCGCGCCGCACCTTCAAGCAGATCCAGGGCGCGAACGTGGTGGTGCTGATGTCGGCGGACGAGCCGGATAAGATCGTGACCGCGCGGCATCGGCAACGCGGGCGGCGTGGTCATCGGTCTGGGCGAAGGCGAGAACTTCATCGCCTCGGACATCCCCGCCATCTTGGAACACACGCGCCGCGTCATCTTCCTCGAATCGCGCCAGATGGCAATCGTCACCCGCGAGAGCGTGCGCAGTGCGAAACCCTGGACGGCGCAGATCGTCAAGCCCGAGATGCATACCATCGCCTGGGATCCGGTCGCCGCTGAAAAGGGCGAGTACCGCCACTTCATGCAGAAGGAGATCCACGAGCAGGTGCGCGCGCTGACCGATACCCTGGCCGGTCGCGTGGATTTCAACAGCCGGCCAGCATCCGTCTGCCCGAACTGAACCTGACACCCGAACTCGCGAAACGCATCCAGCGCATCTACATCACGGCCTGCGGCACCGCGGCCTATGCGGGCATGGTCGGCAAATACCTGATCGAAAAGATCGCGCGCATCCCGGTGGAAGTGGTGATCGGCTCGGAGTTCCGCTACAGCGACCCGATCATCGATGAAAACACGGTGGTGCTGGCCATCTCGCAATCCGGCGAAACCGCCGACACGCTGGCCGCCATGGAAGAAGGCCGGCGCAAGGGCGCCATCATCTGGAGCATCGTCAACGCCATCGGTTCGCAGGCCATGCGCGTGGCGGATGGCTACATCTCGATGCAGACCGGACCGGAGATCGGCGTGGCCTCCACCAAGGCGTTCACCGCGCCGCTGGTGGACCAGTACATGCTGGCGATCCTGCTGGCCGACCTGCGCGGCACGATCGATGAGAAGACGCGCAGGGCACTGGTCGCCGACCTGCGCCTCGTGCCTGACCTGGTCGGCCGCACGCTGGAACGCGAGCCCGAGGTCGAAAAGGTGGCCCACGCGCTGAAAGACATCCGCAGGCTGCCTGTATCTCGGGCGCGGCATCAACATGCCCATCGCCTACGAAGGCGCGCTCAAACTCAAGGAAATCTCCTACATCCACGCCGAGGGCTATCCCGCCGGCGAGATGAAGCACGGACCCATCGCATTGATCGACGAGGACATGCCGGTGGTGTGCCTGGCGCCCAAGGACCCCTGGCACGAGAAGATGATCTCGCAGATCCAGCAGGCCAAGGCGCGCGGCGGCATGGTGATCGCGGTGGCCACGGAAGGCGATGAACTCGATCGGCTCATGGCTGACCATGTGCTGTGGGTGCCCGGATGCGCCGTGGATGCTTTCGCCCGCTCATGACGGTGATCCCGCTGCAACTGCTGGCCTATCACATCGCCACCATCCGCGGGCTGGATGTGGATCAGCCCAGGAATCTGGCGAAGAGCGTGACGGTGGAGTGAGAAGGATAGAGAATAGAGATTAGAGAGTAGAAAATAGAGCGAAGAGGGGGAGATGAGAGTATCTGTGGATAGAGACGAGGCTCCAGCGAAGGCTGGAGCTTTTTTGTGTAGTTTTTTCGCGGGTTTCGAAAAACAAATCGTCGCTTCGGCATGGGCACCCGGGATGCGGCGTAGAGGGCATGGATCCACCCGGCTGATCAGTTGGCGGGGCGGGAGCGGGGTCCCCAAACGGGAGCCGGACTTCCCCCAAGGACGGGGAAATGAGAATATGCGGTTGATCTGGATCCCTCGCGAACGGTGAGGCCGGCTGCTCGCGCGCCCCAACCGGGGTGCTCCTCCGGCTGATGAGCCGGATATCGCGGACACCTTCGCTTCTCCTTTGCTTCGCTCGCATCGATACTCGATGCTCGGTGCGGATAGCTCCGCTCCCTCGTGCCCCTCAGTTCCACTTCGGGGTGCAAGCGAGGAGCGGAGTGAATGCCGCTTTGCTGATTAGCCGCGTAGTAGGGGCGTAGCGACCCGGACGAACCCGCTCCTCGCTTTGCTCCGGAAAAACGCCGGAGTCCCTGCGGGATGCGCTGCGATGCTTCGCATCGGAGTGCAAGCGAGGATGCTTCGCGAGCTACGCCCCTACCATATCGTGACGCACTCGCCTCGGTTTGTGTCCCGCTGGGACACAAACACTCTGCTTCGCCCCTTCCACTTCGTTCCGGGGTGCTGCGCGAGCCGCGCTCGTGCGTGATGGCTCCGCTCCCTCGTGGGAGCGGAGTGCGATGATGCCGGCTCGACGCCGGCTCTCGCAAGGTAAAACAATCAGGAACAACCCATATTTGGGCTGGGGAAGGGGGTCAGCATACGGGTAAATGGGTCCGGGAAGCCGTGGAATTGAATGATTGTTTTCGTCAAAAAAGCCGCTTTTTCGTATGTTTTTTTGCGAAAAGGGTGCCGGAACAATTCGAAAACAATTAATGTTCCCAGGAAAGCGGGCAGCACAAAGAGTCCAGGGATCACGGAAAGGATCTTTGTTACCCAGGGAACCGGTGAAAAGGAGGCGGCCTGAAACAGACCTGCATGATCCTGACAGGCGGCGGGTCTGGAACCGGATGAGGAAGCGCGAAATGACCTGGAGCGCATGAGGCAAGTATATAGAATATTTGTTCTAAAGTCAACCGATGAGCAGGCCGGTTCCTCGAAGCCCAGCAGGCCGGAGCTGAAGAAGCCGCCCGCCAGCTGTAGTTACTGGGGTTTGCTGGTTCTGAGATTTCTATCGAGGGGTCTCAAGCGCAGGCACGAGCCGTCGTTCAGCCACAGACGGCCCTCGTTTGGGCTGTCTGGCAGGCACTTTCAAGCCTTCCTGTCGCCACAACCGCTCGACCCGCTTGTGGTTCACGCGCCAGCCTTCCGCCTGCAGCAAGGCCGTGATGCGCCGATAGCCGCACTTGCACCTGCGCTGCAAGTGCAGGTGTAGCGGCCATACTGGCTGGCCAGCTGCACCACCCGCAGGGTGAGATCCTGCTCGTCGCCAGCCCGACGAGGTATGTACCGCTGGGTGGAGCGGGGTTGTCCTATCGCCCGGCACACACGCCGCTCGGACAGCCCGAAGGTCTGCTGAGCTGCCTGCACGGCTTTCCGGCGCCTGTCCGGGCTTAGAATCGCGCTAGCGTCCCTTGACCGTCTCTTTCAGGATGGCATTGTCCAGCGAAAGATCCGCCACCCCGCTTTCCTTCCCAGTTCCTTGAGCCGCTGAGCCTGCCGGGTGCCCATCCCGCTCTATTCCTTTCTCCAGCGGTAATAGGTCTGATCGGTGATGCCCAGCAGGCGGCAGACCTCGATCGTGGTCTTGCCCTGGGCCAGCAGCACTTCGGCTTCTCTCAACTTGCTGATGATCTGTTCAGGGGTATAGCGTGTTCCGGGCATTCAACCTGTCTCCTTCTTCCAATCCTAACTCATAATCTGGATCAGTTTTTGGGGGGCAGGTCAATTTCGCGTGCATGCATCTTGAACTCGAAAAATGTCATGTGCAAAACCTTACAGAAACAGTTGACTCTCACCTCAAAATCCCTTACACTGTAACTACTCCGATGGGGAGTAGCGCCCGGCTTTTTCGGGATGAACAGTCGTCAAGACGGAAAGAGATTTCCCGGCTGTTTGAAATGAAAACGCAAGACCATCGCCTTCTAGGTGATGGTCTTTTTTGTTAGATTTAGTTTGAGTAAATAATTCGAATGAGGATTCTGATTCTTGTTCAACAAAACAAAAATTGCATCAACGATGATTAACCAACGCAATTCTCGAATTTCTTTGGCAACCCTGATCCTCTGCCTTTGTGTAGGCAGCCTGGTAATTTTGCCGTTTATTCAGTTCAGCCCAACTTTGCCACAAGATTTCCGGGATTGATATCGAGAATTTCAATCTATTCGATCATGCTGAATTTGATGATGATTTTTTTGTTGTATCGATTGTTGGTGTAAAAATTACAGAACTAAGTTTTTCAAAACCCGGACCAGCAAACCTGGGTTTTCAACCTGTTTCCTTATTGCCTGTTTCTCCCCCTCCCAAACATTCATAATTCAAAAGATGCTCAATGTAGGTAGTACATAGTAATCTTTACCTACTGTGGCCTCTTGCCTCAAGAAAATGGCTTGAACCATTTCCATTTCTTGGGCGCGCACTAGATCTACTGGCTTCTTAAAGCCAGTCTATTGCTCTATTCGTATGTAAATGTCAAAGGAGAAAAATGTCAAAACGAACTTCACAGATTGTCTGTGCCGGTCAACTGAAAGGCGCGAAATTGAAAATCAAAGCAGTAAAAAATGATGGCCTGCAAGAGTATGTCACCATCATCAATCGGGGTACGGTTGTCCAACCAATGTCTGGCTGGGTGCTTGCCAGCCTGCGCGGACAGGCATTCTACCCATTTCCCGGACGATTTAATGCTCGAGCCAGGCATGGTCGTGAAGGTTCAGAGCGGGCAGCAGGAATCAGAAAAAAACACAAACGACCGGGGTGTCTGGGCAAATTTGTTGTGGACAATTGACCAGGTTTGGAACAACCACAGCGATACTGCAATTTTGTTTGACGCCAATGGTTTGGAGATTGACCGGCTTTCCTATCCGCACGAACGCGTGATGGGGAGCAGCGCCAACCGCCGAAAAATTCTGATACGCAACGATGACGGCTTTGAAATTATCAATGATTCATTCCGTCGGGCAAAAAAAGTAACCCGGAAACAAACCGTGGGATGGCAGGTCAAACATAAAACAACCAAATCATTAAAATCATTAACCGAGAAAAGGAAAAATGAAAATCAATAGCCAACACCGTCTTTTGCTACGAGTAGGCACTATTGTTGTTGTGGTTATCTGCGCAAAGTTCTTTGTACATTTCCTGGGGCAGGAAGTGATCTCGATCAACCCGTTGTTTTCTGGGATTGTTGCCGCCAATGTCTTTCTCATGGGGTTTCTTCTCAACGGCGTCCTTTCAGATTTCAAGGAGAGCGAGCGTCTCCCAGGTGAGTTGAGCGCATGCCTGGAGAATCTCAGCACAAGAAGTGTCTGGTATCAGAATTGCGAAACCTGAAGCCAGCGTCGGTTCATGCTTGATCTTTCTATCGCAATTGAGCAACGACATTCTGAGCTGGTTCCATAAAAGACACTGCACAGCAGAGTTACTGGAGCACCTGGAACGACTTGACCCCACAGTTTGCAATGATGGAACAATGGACGCAGGCGACATTGGTAGCTCGACTGAAGCAGGAGCAGAGCAATCTCAGGCGCACTCTCACACGTATTCACACCATTCGAGAAACATCCTTCGTTTCTGCGGGCTATCTGCTAGCCGACATCACCACCATTCTCCTATGTATCGGTCTCATACTAGCCAAGATTGAGCCGTTTTACGAGTCGTTGTTTTTCGTAATTGTTATCTCGTACCTGATGATTTTTCTCCTAATGCTGATCAGGGACCTTGATAATCCATTCGGTTACTACGAACGTTATTCCGGCACCGATGTATCCCTCAAGCCACTTCGGGACACAGCGGGCCGGCTCGCACAGATAGCTAGTGTCGAAGTCTTAAAACTCAAAGGAAGCGCTGAATAATCAAGCAAAAATAACGCAGAAACCGAGCAACGCGTTAAAAGATCAACCATCAAAGGATTAAAGTGAAGGAGAAATTTTATGACCACCAGTAAGGCAACCCTATCTATCCTTGGCTTGGCATTTATCGGGGTGATGATTATTTCTCTGGCAGGAATCGCTATACTGACGGTGCTTGTGGATGAATTGTCGGAAAGTGGGCGGGCTGTCCCCAATTTTATACAGACCTATTTCTCTTTCCGCGATGCGTTGCAAAATAACACGGGTAACGAATTTACTGGAGAAGCAACCGCCTGGCTTTTCGGGGCTGCAAGTGTTCCGGTTGGCGTTGATTTGATGCTCTAGGATAATTATCCGGTATGCGCCTTTTAGAGAAAGCCTATTGGGATTTATTCGGCACGTAATAATTCAGAAAACATCTGATGCCTTTGCATACTTATTTGAGCATTCTGGCATTAGGCTTGGGGATTCTGCATCTTACTCTATCCTCTTGTACAGCTAACCCATTTCCTGAATTGGGTTTGATCCTTATGAGCATTCTGGTGACAACCGGATTACTTTTCAAATGGAAGACTAGTCCCATCAGCCTTTCGTAAAGTTCTGTATCAATTCCATGCCAGCTTGATGGTCTCAGGAATTTTATTGGTTGTCCTATTTACCGGTCATGCTGTCATGGGTTTGGATTAACACCATATAAAGTATGAACAGGAGTACAAAAAATATCATGAGTACCAAGTCCATTCAGATTACCGAGTTTGACCTCCAGCGCTTGAACAAGTTACTCAGAGAGGCTCAACATACAGATTATCGTGGAAGTGAGTATCTTGCCGAGCTTCGAGCCGAACTTGATCGTGCGCAGATTGTGCCATCACAAGCGGTTTCACATGAAGTCGTCACAATGAATTCCAAAGTGGTGTTACTCGATCCTCTAACGAGGAAGGAAGAGACCTTCACTTTGGTCTTTCCAGAAGATGCAGATATTGGGCAAGGCAAGATCTCCATCCTGGCGCCAATTGGTACCGCTATGTTAGGTGGTGAGTTAGGAGATTCTTTTAAATCGAAAGCGCCTGCTGGTAAACGGAGAATGAAAGTTAAACGAATCATCTATCAGCCGGAGGCGGCAGGAGATTACCAATTATAGACAAGGCATTTCTTGCAGAAGCGAGAGCACAGACACTGAGAATTAGAAATTGATAGCTCAATAATATCTAGTCAACGGAGAATAAATTGATTACTGAACTTGAAACCATCATACTATCTGCCACCCAAACCATCTACGATGCCTGGGGCTGGTTTGGCGTGGCGCTATTACTCACCTTTGAAAACGCCACCGGCATCACTCCCAGTGAAATCATTCTGGGACTGGCAGGCTGGATGCTGATTTCTGAACATCAACTGCCTGTCTCGATGATCTTCATCGGCGGATTGTATGCCGCCATCGGCAGCACGCTCGGCGCATCCATCACCTATTGGGTGGCGCGGCTCGGCGGACGTCCGCTGGTGGATAAACTTATTCGCTGGGTGCGCATTGACCCTGCCCACATCACCCGTGCCGAAAACCAATTCCACCGCTGGGGTGCAGGGCTGGTGCTGGTCGGACGCGTCATGCCCGGCATCCGCACGCTGATCAACATCCCGGCTGGGTTGGCACGTATGCCCTTCCTCACTTTTTTTGTCGCCACCTTTATTGGCGCATACATCTGGTGTACCTTGCTGATTGGCGCAGGATACGTTCTTGGGCACGAATGGACACTTATCAGCCAGTATCTCAAACAATACTTTCCTTACTTGTTGGCAGGCGGTCTGGCAGTGATTGCGGTTTATGTTTTGCTTACCCGCCACTCGTTTCGGCTTGCGCCTGTCAGGATGGATGAATAGTGAGACACCGCCCTTAATCCGATTCTACAAAAAGGAGATTCCCATGTCCAACCAACCGCATCCTGTTTCCCGTTTTCCACGTCTTCGCAAACTCTGGAAGCCTGCTGTCGCCACCGGAGCCGGGGGTACGACTTTTGTCATTTGGTTCGAGGAGATCATCGCCTTTGCGGCAGATTTCATTGGCGTGATTCTCCTGACCATTCTGGGGGGACTGATTTGCCTGTTCGATAATTTCATCTTCAAGTCCCGCATACCTCGGCGGGAGGATTTGCAGGATACAAACCAATAAAGGAGTGAAAAATTAAAGTTATGGAATCAAATAAATTCTGGCATACCCAGACAACCGAACAAGCCTTTGCCGAACTCAAAAGCCAGCCCAGTGGCTTGAGTCAGGCGGAGGTGACCGAGCGCACTTTGCAATACGGCGCAAATGAAATTCAGGCGGCGAAACGCATTTCCGCCTGGGAAATTTTGCTGGAGCAGTTCAAGAATATCCTGATCTTGATCTTGCTTGGCGCAACTGCCATCTCCCTTTTTCTGGGACATGGCATCGAGTCAATTGCCATTGCGGTGATCGTGTTGTTCGCGGTTCTGCTGGGCTTTATTCAGGAATATCGTGCCGAACGCGCCATTGAAGCCCTGCGGCAAATGGCGGCGCCCACCGCATCCGTTCTGCGTGATGGAGTGGAAGTCAAAATCCCGGCGCGTGACTTGGTGCCGGGCGATGTGATCATCCTGCATACCGGTGATCGCATGCCCGCGGATGCCCGCCTGCTCGAAGCGGTGAATCTACAAATTGAGGAAGCCGCACTGACCGGCGAATCGGTCCGGTGGAGAAGCACATCGAGCCGCTTCCCATCAACGATTTACCTGTCGGCGACCGCAAGAACATGGTCTACGCTGGAACCGCCGCCACCTACGGACGCGGCAAGGCATTGGTCGTCGCCACCGGAATGCAGACCGAGTTCGGCAAGATCGCCCAACTCCTGCAAACGGTCGAGACCGGCAAAACGCCGCTCCAGCAAAATTTGGATAAGGTCGGCACGGCGCTGGCACGCGCGGCTTTTGTGGTGGTTGCCATCATCGTCGCGCTGGGATTGTTGCGCGGACAGCCCTTCGTCGAGATGCTCATCTTTGGCATTGCGCTGGCGGTGGCAGTTGTGCCCGAAGCCCTGCCCGCCGTCGTCACCATTTCGCTGGCGATTGGCGTGCAAAAGATGGTCAAGCGCAACGCGCTCATCCGCCGCCTGCCCGCAGTGGAAACGCTGGGAAGCACATCGGTGATTTGTTCGGATAAGACCGGCACACTGACCAAGGATGAAATGACCGTGCGGAAAATTTTCGCCGCCGGACAATTGTTCAACGTTTCGGGAGCGGGATATTCGCCAGTCGGCGAGTTTTCGCTCAACGGCAGCGGACCAATCGCGCCGACAACTGGGTTGCAAAAACTATTGATCGCCGCCACACTGGCATCGGATACGCATCTGGTCGGTGACGCTGAAAATGAATCGGGTAGCGAATGGAATATTAAAGGCGATCCAACCGAAGGGGCGTTGGTGGTCGCCGCGGCAAAGGCTGGGCTGCAGAAAGAGTCGCTCGACTCAGAATATCCACGCGTGCAGGAAATCCCATTCTCATCCGAAACAAAACGCATGACCACTTTGCATCAAACAAATGGAAATCTGACGGCGTATGCCAAAGGCGCGCCGGAAATGATCCTGGATGGTTGCGATTGGCAATTGACCGCCGATGGGGTGAAGCCGCTCGATGATGTGGGGCGAAAACAAGCACTGGCGATGGCGCATGAGATGGCGGGCGAGGCACTGCGTGTGCTTGCGATTTCTTCAAAGCCAGATGTCACACTTGAAACAGCGCAGACCGGCATGACCTTTTTGGGGCTGGCAGGCATGATCGATCCGCCGCGCCCCGAAGCCAAAAGCGCGATTGCAATTTGCGAACAAGCCGGCATTCGAGCGGTGATGATCACCGGCGATCATCCTGTGACGGCGCAGGCGGTGGCGCGTGAATTGGGTTTGCTCAAGACCGGACGGGTCGTGACCGGCGCAGAACTGGAAGCGATGAGCGATGAACAGTTCCAGCGTGAGGTCGAGACGATTGATGTATACGCGCGCGTTTCTCCAGCGCATAAACTGCGCGTGGTGACGGCGTTGCAAGCCAACGGTCACATCGTGGCGATGACCGGCGATGGCGTGAACGACGCCCCGTCGCTTAAGAAAGCCGATATTGGGATTGCGATGGGCATCACCGGCACCGACGTAACCAAGGAAGCCGCCGCGATGATGCTGACCGATGATAACTTTGCTTCGATTGTGGCGGCGGTGGAGGAAGGGCGCGGGGTATTCGACAACATCAAGAAATACCTGATGTACCTGCTCTCCTCGAATATCGGCGAAATCGGGCTGATGGCTGGTTCGGCGCTTGTTGGGTTTGCCTCTCCCGCTGACAGCGGTGCAAATCCTGTATGTCAACCTGGCAACCGATGGTCTGCCCGCTCTGGCGCTGGCGGTTGACCCGGCCGAGAAAGATTTGATGAAACGCAAGCCGCGCAACCCGCGCACAGGCATTTTCACCCGTCCGGTCGTCTCGCTGATGGTGGCGGGCGGGATATGGTCAACGATCATCAACCTGGGACTGTTCATCTGGGCAATGAATTCCGGGCGCAGTCAGGTGGAGGCGATGACGATGACCTTTGTCTCGCTGGTGCTGATCCAGTTTTTCAAGGCATACAACTTCCGCTCTGACCGGAATTCGGTATTTCATAAACCCTTTGCCAATAAATGGTTGAATACGGCAATACTTTGGGAAGTTGGTTTGCTGCTGCTGATCATTTACGTGCCCTTCCTGCACGAGCCTTTCAGCACCTATTAGCCTGCCGCTGGTGGACTGGTTGATCATCCTTGCTCTTTCCCTGACGATTTCACCCGTGCTGGAACTGGTCAAGTGGATGGAGCGAAAAGGCTGGTTTGGAACACTGGAGTAGCGTGACCATGCTTTAGCGTCTGCTGCATGAATGAAAAAGGAGAAAAAATGAAACTTCAACTGATGTTCCTTCTCATGGATATTCTCCTTTTTCTTGCCTGCGGTTATCTTTGGCTGAAAGCCGCTTTTTGCGTGCAATGCGACGGCGCTTGAAATTACCAAATCCATGATTAAAGGAGACTGCAAATGGCAACGCAAAAGAAAAGACGTAAACGTGACATCGAGAAGAATTATCCGGTAAAACAGTTCGTCAAAAAACTGCGGCGACTTGCTGATTGCATCGAGCAAGGTCAGAGATTTCAAATTCAGGTGGCAGGAGAGCGCGTCTCCATCCCTGCCACTGCCATCATCAATATCGAACATGAGCGGAACGGCTCATCCGAGGAGTTGGAATTCCAGCTCAAGTGGTCTCTGGATCTACCATCACTCCAGCGCCAGACAAAGGGTTCATCATGAAAATTAAGACCAAGAAAGCTTTGTCAGCTACCAAAGGTCAAAGCAAGAAAAATGGAGAAAACGATCTTAGCCAAATAAATTGGCGGCAAATCGGACTGCGACTGGCGGCGATTTTCCTGGTCATTGTTTTTCTCGTAAGTGAGTGTGCGACATTACTTCCTTTGGAATGAAATGTTGCTAAATTGCTGACAACTGACCATTCGCAACTTTGATCTGCTGTGAATAGATAATGAAAAAACGAAAACCACATAAATCTCAAATCTCTGTCTACTTCGCCATCGGTGGTGGACTCTTGTTGATCGTTACAGCAATTCTGCTGGTGACTCAAATCGCTCCCGCTACACCGACACCTACCGCATCCCATGCGGAGGAGAGCTACTCTGAAATCCAGCGCGTATCATTGGAGGATGCCAAAGCCGCGTTGGATGCAGACACAGCCGTTATTGTAGATATTCGTGCTACGGAGGCGTATGATATCGGTCACATCGCTGGCGCAGGCAACATTCCGTTTGGCGAGCTCGAGTCACACCTTGGCGAGTTGGACAAAACGCAATGGATCATCACCTATTGCACCTGACCGAACGAAGAATCAAGCGCCCGTGCGGCGTCCATAATGCTCGAAAACGGATTTAGTAATGTCACACCTCTGCTAGGCGGCTTCTAAGCTTGGCTGAATACCAGCTACCCCGTCGAGCCATGAATAAAATAAGAATACGTTGGGAGTTACAATGTTAGCGAAATTTAGGTTACGCCTGATGCTGATTGGCATCTGATTGTTTTCGCTGGATGCCTGTCAGACAGAAATGGGGCAGGTAATCAGTGTAGCTCGAGGGAGTTACCGTGTTTTGTCTGTTCAAGAGCTACAGACCATGCTGGAAGATAAGGATTTCACGATGATCAATGTCCACATCCCGTGGCAGGCCGATATCGCTCAAACGGATTTGCTCCTAGCCTACAATGAGATCGAGAAAAACCTTGATCAACTTCCACTGGATAAAGACTCCAAGATTCTGGTGTATTGTCTGACTTCCGGCATGGCAAAAGAAGCAATCGCTGCTTTATTGGACCAGGGTTATACCAACCTGTGGATGCTGGATGGGAGGACAACAGCATGGGAGGCGGCGGGGTTATCGCTGATGAAGGAATAAAGCGTCAAGCGCCTCATCGTCAGTGCCAAAGTCGTTTATTAGCGTTTTAACGTGAAAATGGGTGCCTGAACAATTCGAAAACAATTAATGTTCCCAGGAAAGCGGGCAGCACAAAGAGTCTAGAGATCACGGAAAGGATCTTTGTTACCCAGGGAACCGTTGAAAAAGAGGCGGCCTGAAACAGACCTGCATGATCCTGACAGGCGGCGGGTCTGGAACCGGACGAGGAAGCGCGAAATGACCTGGAGCGCATGAGGCAAGTATATAGAATATATGTTCTGAAGTCAACCGATGAGCAGCCCTGTTCCTCGAAGCCCAGCAGGCCGGAGCCGAAGAAGCCGCCCGGCAGCTGGAGCTTCTGGGGTTTCCTGGTCCTGAGGTTTCTATCGAATTAACCAGTGAACTTCATACGGCTCTGGAAGCCGTGTTAGCCCGCTTTGATGCGCAGGCCGCAGCCATCCGGGGGCTGATCCTCACGGACGCCGACCCCGAGCAGATCACCGGGAACGAGGAGCATTCCGGCGTCCTGCGGGCTGCCGAGATCATCCTGCTGGTCACGTTCTGGATCACGGCGCTCCTGTGGGACGCATTCGGGTGGTGGCTGGCCGAGCACCTGCCGTCCGGGAGTCGGCCTGCGCAAGATGGCGGTGGCCGTGATCGACAACCGGACGACCGAGTGCTGCCAGCAGGTGCACGGGCAGGTGCAGGCCATCGGGGATCCGTTCCTCCTGACCGGGGAGCCGAGGTTCGCGGACCGGATGCAGTGGCCGGGGTTTCACTGGCGATGCCGGACGAGTGTGGTGGTGGTTTTATCGTCGCAAGGGCGGCGGGGTCGGCCCCGGAAGTGCACCGGGGTGCTGAAAGACCCTCGCCGAGCGAGGCGGGGGATTCGGTATTTATATATTTACTGGGCGCATCAAAAACGATAACAGTTACAACTATGGGCGCCCAAAGAACTGACGTGAAGTAAACGAACATTTCACCCACTGAAAATATATAATTGCCGCCAGGGTCTAGCAAGGTGGTTGTCCAGATTATTACTAGGCTACTAGTGAAGATCAAGGAAACGCCTGCTAGCCATATCTTCAACTTCCGCACATCTGTTATCGCCGAAGACACAATTGGAATTAAAATAAGAAAACCTAATGAGGGCAGGAGTCGAAAAGCAAGCAGGGCTAGTTGGGTTTGAGGAGCCGATGAATGCCAAACCTCATAACTAATCCCGTCAGGGGCAAGATACAATTCCAGCCATAATGGAACACAAACTATCATTAACCAGAGTGGACTTTACCCCCACTCGCTGCGATAGCAATAATCCTATTGTAAAGAAAGGTAATACCCTTGTTAGCCAAGTTAACACCCAGATAGGAAAAACATTGAGCCATCGTTCGGTGGTAATGATTGCTACAAACCAGAGCACCAAAATTAATAGGAGAGTAACGCCCAAAGCGGATTTGGGAATATATTTCCGAAGTCGAATAACGACTGGGATGCTTATTAAGGTAAACGCACCTGGCAGACGCGAAAGAACCACCCAAGATTGGAGAACTCATCGCACTCACCGATGCTTTGCGAAACGGTTCGCTCAACCCCGCCCAAACCGAGATCGTGCGTGCCTTGCGCGAAGGGTTAGGATTATTGGAAGATGTTAAGGTACAGCCTGCTTCTTTAGAAACAGTAGCAGTATAATTTCATCACCCCACACGAGAGACGGACTGAACTGCAAGGTTTGGTTCGTCTTTTTGTGTGGGGAAAAATGTAAAATAACATACAGAACTTGTCATTTCTTTGAACATATCAATTGAATACTACCCACGATCTTTTCGGCTTCAGCAGCCGAATACCTCAGTTCCGATATTACATTCCCGCTATCATTAGTAGTGATTGAGGTACTCCCCAGGTGGTCACTCAGCAGGTAATACATTGTGTTCCCCACCTTCATCGCGACTCTGCTTCCCCCGCGTAGTAATACTTCGTCACCACTCCGCCGCTCACTTCATAGTCCGCGCCCACGAAGTAGGTCGCTGTGCCGTTTATGGTGCTTTTTACCCGCGCACCGTTGCCGTCATAGGTGAACTGCGCGGTTATCCCTGTTCCGCTCACGGACACCATCCGTCCCTCGGCGTCATAGGCAAGGGTCACAGTTACCCCGTTAATGACACGCGTTATCTGATTCCCATTGGCGTCATAAGTGTAAGTGTTATTCACCCCCGCCTGCGCTTGGTCGTAGTCGCAGGTTTCCCCCTGCGGACACGTTCCATTCGTCGCCGCGCTTGTCACGGCATGGTATTGCACCAGGCCTGCGGCGTCCGCATAGGTCCTCCCGCGCCCAGCATTATACAGCCACGTCCGTTCGGTCGCGGTCAGCACGCGCTTATAGAGCGCCAGTTCGTCTATTCGTCCGTCCAGCACGTACACCCCGTTCGCGAACGCGCCCACACTCATGGGCTGGGCCGTGTCCAGCGCCCCGCCGGAGTAGGACACCGATTGCACCGTGCCGTTATCGAGCTGGATGTTCAAGGTATTAGCCGCGGCATTGTGCCAGGCCGTCACCGTGTACCAGCGGCCCACTTCCCTAGTATCAACACCTCTTGGGGACATGTATTTATAACCAGTCTTTAGAAAACTTGATTGTCTGAATTATCGGCATATCGTTTATGCCTCGTTAGCCAATATGTATAACCATATACAAGTAGATAAAGAATAATAAAGCCAATAAGCATTTCGCCAGGAGTTTGCCTAAATACAATAGCAACCAAAGTGTGAAGCAGAAGTCCTAACCCAAGTAATTGCCCTGAAAACGCCCATGCTCTGACTATTCCATTCGGGTATTTGTTATCCAAAGGCTCACCGCACAACTTATATATAAGCCGCGGGGGTTTGATCAGGATCGAGAGGAATTCAAGGGATTCCTGAGAGGGGCAGGAGGCAGGGTCTCTATATCCCTTTATCCATAGCCCAATCCCTATGATAAGCGCGAGGACAATATATAAAATTGCTGTATTACTCATAATATTTCACTCCAATTAAGGGTTACTACAACATGCATTTCTACATTGGTAATCATGCCTATCGGTCCGGTTATCATTCACAGCAGTTGTCTGTCTCGTTAGCCAGTTGTTGCCTGTCTCGATGAATGAAGATCTGATGAGAGGGCCAGCCACTTGTCCCCCACCAGGAAAAAATAGGTCTGCGGCGGATGCAAAAGCAAATGCCATTACTCCTGTTGTGCCAGCAACCGAGAGATCGGCGGAGGTTGGATTATGGCCGTCAAATAAATCCCCAACCGCCTGTTGTGCGTATCCTGCTGTCATCGAAATGCCAGCCTGATCAAGTATCCCCATAGCTTTTGTCATACCAGATGTGCCTTGTACTAATTGACCTAAATTGGCAGATGCTGCCCCTGCGACGGCGCCAATTGTTGCATTTGCTACCATTTCAGCAGAATTGTAATCTTCTCCTGCTGCAATCGTATACCCAGCTCCGGATGCAGCTGCCCCTATTCCTGCACCAAACAAGGTGGCTCCCAAAGCAGTCCCTGCCGCAGCACCAACACCTGTGCTTATAAGCAAACCTGCCGCAGCACCAACACCTGCTGCAATCGCGAGATCTGTAGATGTCAGGTGAACTTCCGGATGAATTGCGGCGTTGATAGCCACAACTCCTATTCCGACTATTGTACCAACGGCCGCTCCAATAACCAGATTCACAAAATGTCCACTAGGGTCAGTGTATTTTAAAGGGTTATTATTGGTGAATGTGTACCTATCCCAAGCTTGTCCGCCTTGCACAGAAGTTGGTACAATACTATCCGGTGAAATGAACCGGCCCACTTGCGGATCATAACGTCTCGCCACATAATCCATCAATCCCAAGACGCTATCACTATATTGACCAGTGAAGGTGTACTCGCTCGGCGCACTTCCCAATTGATACCTAACGCTCCCCCAGGCGGAATAACGCATTTCCGAGACCACATTTCCACTGGTATTCGTTGTAATAGAAGTACTACCTAAATGGTCACTCAATAGGTAATACACCGTGCCACCTGTCTTCATCGCGACTCTGCTCGTCCCGGCGTAGTAATATTTCGTCACCACCTCGCCACTCACTTCATAGTGCACGCCCACGAAGTATGTCGCCGCACTATTGATCGTACTCTTCACCCTCTTCCCGTCCCCGTCATAGATGAAGCTGGCCGTTACGCCTTGTCCCGTCACGGACACCAGGTGCCCCTCAGCGTCATACGCAAGGGTCAGGGTCACCCCGTTAATGGTCCGCGTCGTCTGGTTGCCGTTGTTATCGTACGTGTAGGTATTATTCACGCCGGTCTGGGCCTGGTCGTAGTCACAGGTCTCTCCCTACGGACAGGTGCCGCTTGTAACCGCTCCCGTCATCGCATGCAGCTGCGCAGTGAGGTCGGCATAGCTCCAGCCCTGCTTAGCAAAGTGTGTATCATCGGTAAAACTGGAAATAATAGACGCAGTTGGAAAATCTATTTTCAGGGCATAATGATCTATGCTCATCCCTTCAAGGAGATGTGATTACTTCCCCAGTACGCGGGTCTATAGCGACCTCAAAATCTATCGTAGCATACTTAGATTCTGGAAAATACACCACCTTCCATACTTTATCAAGGAAAAGACCAATACGGCAATTATCTTGGACAGACTGGCGCATCGTCTTTCCTCCCACCTCCTCCGCTATTGTAAGCGCTTTGTCCGCTGAAATGCTTACCTCATTCAAGTCAAATGAATTGGCTCCGCGAATAGGTCTGGGAAGAATGGTATCGCCACCCCATGACACGGATTCATTATTTGGTGATATCTCGATCACACGCGCATTATATTCGAGAATACCATTTTGAAACATAAGTTGGTTGTAAACAAAAATGGCGCTTTCAAATCCCGAGGGGGTTTCCTTACAGGAAGTCAGAAATGACATCCTGTGCATGCTCCAGTCTCCATCAAGGGATTCTTTCCAAACAAACTCAAAAAGAGCGCTGGCAACTTTCAAATACTCTGTTTGCGACCATGTGAATATAGTTTCTAAATGTGGATCAGGTGTTACGGATACCTCAGGCAGAAATATTGGTAATTGATTAGTTTGAATAGAATCTAAAATTGTTTCGGGGTCAATTTTATAGCTGCCTGATTTATTGAAGCTTGAAATAGCCACTGGGTCATTACGTGCTCCAACTTCAAAAAACTTAGCTGAGGTAAAAATAATATTAAGTGGTATACATAAAGCTAAAAGCAATAAAACTATAATAATTGCCGGGGTTATTTTTTTGATTTGGATTAGGCTAATCATTTTATCAGCCTCTTGATGTAATCCCAATCAACATTTGGATATCGTTGGTGATGACTGATTCCATCAAGGAATTGTGGGAGAAGCTTAGTCCTAATATAGTTTTGGTTATATGCATCCTCGTGTAGCTCGAAATAGATGTCCCAATTAAAGGATCCATCTGGATTAAGATATTGGGGATTATTAAATGATATGGTGATATCCCTCGCTCGGCGAGGGTCTCCCGACCCCGCCGCCCCCTGACCGCAAG
This sequence comes from uncultured Chloroflexia bacterium, assembly GCA_963809585.1. Taxonomy (GTDB): domain Bacteria; phylum Chloroflexota; class Anaerolineae; order Anaerolineales; family Villigracilaceae; genus JACPVF01. The sequence continues at coordinate 898,370 of CAWEKL010000009.1, forward strand.
GTCTCCAGACTTGTTTTTTCATTCATTCCTCCCACTCTACCTCACTCACCGGAATATCGCCCGGCTCCCGAGGGCTCCAATACGATGGCCAGGGGCAGGGACCTGCTCCCCCCATTGGCGGGCGTCCTTCTCAGAGTAACAGATTCCCACGGCCAACTCAACTGATGAACATCACCTTGCCTGCATGAACCATTAGGTCATCTTACCCAATCCTCCTTCTCTTGCCTTTCTCGATCCGCTCTTCCTTCATTGCTCATCGGTTCTGGCATAAAACTTCTATATACTGACACCCGTGAAAATGATGCCAGTCCTTGCCTCCTCTTTCCAGCCTTGCAGACCCGCCCGACCTTGCCCGCTGTCAGATCAAGATCATTCGTTCCTCGCCGCTATAAAAAATATCGCGCGTACTCGCGCAGCTTCACCTGCAAGGCGGGGCAAGCATTACAATGAGAGGCTGGCAGATCTGCCGAACCGGCCTCCCATGAGGAGATTGCCACGGGGCCGGCTATAACCTGGCGGGTCAGGCTTTACAGCTTGGCCCATTTACGCGGAATTCCATGATTGTGGAGACAAACGATCGGACCGTCCCATGATAATCAAAAACATCTTTTCCGGTCTTGAGCCTGCCGCACTGTGGATCCATTTCTCGCGTATTACGGAAATTCCCAGGCAGTCAGGACAAGAGTCTGCGATCGCTGAATGGCTGGTCCAATGGGCGGGCAGGCAAGGTTTCGCCTCCCGGCGGGACAGCGCGGGAAATCTCTGTGTTTACGTTCCCGCCTCTCCGGACTCACCCACCGCGCCGACCGTCGCGCTGCAGGCCCACCTGGACATGGTATGCGTGCGCTCCAACAAGGGCACTTCCGATCCAGCCAGGGGCAGTATCGAGATCCTGCGTGAAGGAGACTGGATCACAGCCCCGGATTCCACCCTGGGCGCGGACAACGGGATCGGGATCGCGGCAGCAATGTGCCTTGCGGAAAGCAAAGGCACATCGCATGGCCCGCTGGAGCTCCTGTTCACCGTCGAGGAAGAAACCACATTCAAGGGAGCGGACGAGCTGGACAGCGGCCTGATCCAGGCGAAGGTGATGCTTAACCTCGACGCGGAAACCCTGGGGGAACTGTTTATCGGTTGCGCGGGAGCCATCTGGACCCGCCTCCGCTGGCCCGGCCCCGCTCAGCCGGTCCCGGAGGATTGGCCTGTCGTGGATATTTCCCTCTCGGGCTTGACCGGCGGGCACTCAGGCATGGATATCCACACGAACCGGCTGAACGCCATCAAGGGCATCATCTGGCTCCTCAGGGGGCTGGCCAGTGATCTCCCGTTCCGGCTTTGCGCCCTCGAAGGTGGTGACGCCTTCAACGCCATCCCCATCCGGGCGCATGCAACCATCTCGCTGCCGCCCAGCCAGGTCCATTCCCTCGAGGCTGCGCTTGCCAAAGCCGGTTCGCGTCTCGCCAGCCGCTTTTCCATTACCGACCCGGGGCTCTCTACCTCGATGGCGGATATCGATCCGCAAGGCATGCGCTGCTGGAGCGATGAGAACCGGGATCGACTGCTTGACCTCCTCGCCGTCCTTCCGTCAGGGGTGCTCGCCATGGAGCAGCACGCTCCCAATCTTGTTGAGACCTCCAGCAACCTGGGACTCGTCACCTTGAGAAATGATGTTTTGGAGATCCACTGCCTGTCTCGATCCACAGCCGCCGATGCTCAAGAGGAAACTGCCGCCTCGATCGAATCCGCCGCCCGGTTGGCCGGGGCGGAATTCTCGGTGATCCCACCCATCACTGGTCCCTGGCGTCTCCGCGCCGATTCGGCCCTGTTGACCGTCGTAAAAGCCGCGTATCAGGATCTCTTCGGCCACGAGCCTGCCCTGGCTACGGCGCATGGTGTCGTCGAATGCGGAGCCATCCAGGAGCGCATCCCGGATCTGGATGTTCTCTCTCTAGGTCCGGAAATCCACAACGCCCACAGGCCAGGGGAACGCGTTAACATTCCCTCCGTGGTCGAGTTTTATACTCTCCTCTGTGAAGTCCTCCGAAGACTGGCGACCCAGGCCCCCAAAAACTGATCCACAAATCGAGTCAGGATCGGAAAAAGGGGCAGGTCCCATGCCCGGAACGCAATATTCCTCCGAGCAGATCATCAGCAAGTTGCGAGAAGCCGAAGTGCTGCTGGCTCAGGGAGTAGGGGTCCTGGAAGGTGTGGGGGTTTTGGTGGGCGTTGGTGTGGGCGTCGACGGAGGAGTAAAGACCTTCAGCCCGGAGAGGTTGTAGCCAGCGTCGAATTGGAGAACATCGGCGGCCACCCAGCAGGGGTCGTGGTATCTCGGATTTTCGATCACCCACCAGGAGCCCACACTACCGCGGCCGAGCAATACCACCCGCGTTCCATTGAAGACCGCGCTGACCACATCATATTGAGCGCCCGGGCCTACCCAGCAGAGGGCATCCTTGACGACGAGGGGGTTCGAGGGGGTGCCGACCGGCAGAGGGGTACTGGTCGCGGTGGGCGGGATGGAAAGGGTGGAGGTCGGCGGCACGGCAAGCGTTGCAGTGGGAGGCTGTACGGCGGAAGTGGGCAGCGCGGTAAGGGTGGCGGCGACGGCTGTATCCAGCACGTTCACCGCGGTGGGGGCGGGACCGGGGATGTTGCAGGAGGCGAGCAGGGCAGAGAGGACGAGGAAGAGGGTCAGGGTTCGCATGGTTCCTCCGAGGGAAAGAGGGGGACGTATCTATTGTACCTTCGAGTGAAGGAAAAGGACCTCACCCCTGGCCTCCTCCGGCGCATGGCTCCTCAGCCGAAGTCCCTGACGGGATGATATGCTTCGCGACCCTCCCACCCCCTCCCAACCCTCCCTCCACTTCATTCCGGGAGTGCTTCGCGATCCCCCAAATTGGAAAGCACAATTTGGGGGAGGGGAATACCTCATCTTAATTGAAAGATGCAGGCGGGATGCAGTTTGGCTTTTTGCTCGAGGGGGACGTTGAGGGAGGCGGTAGAGGAGAGCGGTAGTCCATCTGGCAGAGCTCGGGGTGGGCAGCGATCACAGCGGCGTAGGGACAGCGCCCCAAAATCAGCCGGGGTCCCTCCGCGCCGGCTTCCCAGCGGGCGGAATAATGCAGTTTGTTCAGCTTCTCCACCACTGCGTTCAGCCTCTTGACCAGGGGAGCTGAGGCAGCCTCGCCAGCTCCTGCCATACGCCGGCCCAGGGAGGCCAATAAGGCGGACTGCTGTTCGGGGGCGAGGGCGGCCAGCCATTCGGTCAGGGCGGCGTCCAGGAGGGCGGGGAGGTTGTCGCCTGCCAGCGCGGGAGAAAGGCTGTAAAGCGTTTCGGGGCGGCCGCGGCCGTCCCTGCGCTTGCCAGCCGGGGCAATCCGCCCATCCGCTGCAAGGACGGAAAGATGGTGCCGGATATTGGCTGCGCCCGTATCCAGGAGCCGGGACAGGTCGGCAGCGGAGGCGGTTCGTTTTTCCTGAAGGTGAGAGAGGATCTTCTGGCGTGTAGTTGTCATAGTATCCGGGTGATTATACTCCTTATTCGCATTATGCAAATAAATATTTGCATAATGCGATTGACTAACATTTCATCGGTGCTATAATGGCCCTTTGTGATGCCTGAAACGAGCGAAATTGGCCTGAAACTCCTTAATCCTAAGAACAGGCGGAGCCTTCGCTCGGCGAACGGGAAAAGATGACCCTGACCTGGGAATCCACGTACGCCATCGCGCTGGAACTGCGCCGCAGGCACCCGGGGGCGAACATGGAAACGCTTTCGATCCAGCAGATCTACGACTGGACCGTGGAACTTGAGGAATTCGAGGATGACCCGTCGCTGTGCAACGACGACATCCTTTACGCGATCTACCAGGACTGGTTCGAGGAGAACATTCATGGATAATGAAAAACTGAGTTTGCCGGAATACGACATTCCCGACGATATGGAAAACGTGGTTGCCATCACCACGCTCGACCGCCTCTACAACTGGGGCCGGCGTTCCTCGGTCTGGCCGATGATGTTCGGCCTGGCCTGCTGCGCCATCGAGATGATCGCCGCGCAGGCCGCGCGCTACGACATGGCCCGCTTCGGCATGGAAGTCATGCGCCCCACCCCGCGCCAGGCTGACCTGATGATGGTCTCCGGCACGGTCACCAAGAAGATGATCCCGCTGATCGTGCGCCTGTACAACCAGATGCCGGAGCCGAAATACGTGGTGGCCATGGGCGCCTGCGCCTCCGGCGGCGGCCCATTCAAGGAGGGCTACAACGTGGTGGCAGGCATCGACAAGTTCCTGCCGGTGGATGTGTACATCCCGGGCTGCCCGCCCACCCCGCAGGCTCTGATCGCCGGCATGATCAAGCTGCAGGAAAAGATCGACAAGGAATCGCATCAAGACGGTGCGCTGGTATCGCAAGGGCAGCGACTCGGTGGAAATCCCGATGCCGATCCTGGGACCGGATCTGATCGACCCGCGCCGCGGCGGCCGAGATCAAAGCCGCCGCGAGCCGCGCAGCCCCAGGGCGAGACGAAAGGCTAGGAGGACGATCATGGCAACCGTCATCGAACCCACCTCGACCGTCGACCTGGCCGCACGTTTTCCCGGACGCTGTCACCGCTGACACCCGCCCCGGCTATTCGGGCTGGATCGTCGAAAAGGACAAGCTGATGGAAGTTGCCACGGCCATCCGCGACGAACTCGGCTACGACCTGCTGACCTCCGTCACCGGCGTGGACTACCTCCCGGAAAACAAAATGGAGGTGGTCTACCACGCCTTCAAGACCACCGGCGGCCCGGTCTTGAATTTCAAAGTCCAGGTGCCGCGCGACGGACCCGGTGGAAGTGCCCTCGCTGTCGCTCGATCTGGCCCGGCGCCGAGTTCCAGGAGCGCGAAGCCTGGGATCTGCTCGGCATCAAATTCACCGGCCATCCTGACCTGCGCCGCATCCTGATGTGGGAAGGTTTCGAAGGCCATCCGCTGCGCAAGGATTGGAAGGAAGCCTTCTACGAAGAAGATGCCAAGCCCTTCAAGAGCCGCTGGCCGGACGGCAAGTTCTACATGGCCGAAGAAAAGAATCCCTTCAACGACAACCTGACCTTCCCCGAGAATTTCGATCCCGAGAAATGGGTGCCCGAAGGCGAAGCCGCGCTTGTACGGCTCGCTGGCGCAAATACCAGACCACCGACGATGACGGGCTTCAAGACCGACCACATCGTGCGTCAACATGGGACCGCAGCACCCGTCCACGCACGGCGTGTTCCGCGCGGCGCATGACGCTGGACGGCGAGACCATCGCTGAGCCTCAAACCGGTGATGGGCTACCTGCATCGCAACCACGACAAGATCGGCGAGCGCAACACCTACCTGCAGAACATGCCCTACACCGACCGCCTGGATTACTTCAACTCGATGAGCAACAACTTCGGGCTACGCGCTGGCGGTCGAGAAACTGATGGGCATCCAGGTGGCCGAGCGCGCCGAGTACATCCGCGTGATCATGGCGGAACTGAGCCGCATCCAGAACCACCTGATCTTCATCGGCATGCTGCTCAACGACCTGGGCGCGATGTACACCCCGGCGCTGTATGCCTTTGAAGAACGCGAACTGATCCTGGATATCTTCGAGGCCGTCTGCCGGCTCGCGCATGATGTGCAACTACTTCCGCTTTGGCGGCGTGGTGCGCGACCTGCCGGAGGGCGTTCTGCGAGAAGATCAAGGGTCTGGTCTTCGACCGCCTGCCCGGCAAGGTGGATGAAATGGACCGCCTGCTGACGCGAGAACGAAGTCTTTGTCTGCCCGCTTGAAGGGCGTCAAGGTGATCGACGCCGAGACAGGCCATCCAGTATTCCATCACCGGCCCCGTGCTGCGCGCCGCCGGCGTTCCCTATGACATCCGCCGCGCCGACCCGTATTCCATCTATGACCGCTTCGACTTCGATGTGGCCGTGCGCCACGAACGGCGACCTGATCGACAACTACCTGATCCGCCTGGACGAGATCCGCCAGTCCCTGCGCATCCTGCAGCAGGCGGTCAAGCAGATCCCCGAGGGGCCGATCAATCGCCGGAAAGCCGCAGTACCAGGTCCGCGTCCCGGCCGGCGAAGCGTATGGTCGCGTCGAAGTCCCCGAAGGGCGAGCTGGCTTTCTACGTCGTCTCCAACGGCAAGCCGAACCCCTGGCGCTATCACGTCCGCGCGCCCTCCTTCGTCAACATCACCGCGCTGGAACAGATGTGCATCGGCAACAAGATCGCGGACTTCGTGGCCATCCTCGGCGTGCTCGATATCGTGCTCGGCGAGCTGGACCGGTAAGGAGAGATGACATGTATGGAAAAGGTATTCTTAAAGGCCTGAGCGTCACCTCGACCGCTTCTGGAACACGTACTGGGAGGATATCCTCTGGCTGCTGCGCGGCAAGAAGCGCTACTTCAATGAAGAAGGCGTAAAAGCGCGCGCGGGCAGCAAGACACGCGGGCATCTTCACGGTGCAGTATCCCGAAGAGAAGCTGATCCTGCCCGAGGAATTCCGCTACATCCCGTTCCTGGTCTACGATGAAGGCGAGGACGGGAAGAAGGAAATGCGCTGCACCTCCTGCGGCATCTGCGCCAAGGTCTGCCCGCCGCAGTGCATCTGGATCGTGCGCACCAACGACCCGAACACGGGCACGCCCGGTGCCGGAGCCGGCGGAGTTCTACATCGACGCGGACATCTGCATGAACTGCGGCTTCTGCGCGGAGTACTGTCCCTTCGACGCGATCAAGATGGATCATGATTTCGAGATCGCCTCGTACAAGCGCAATGTGTTCAACATGGAGAAGTTGCTCAAGCCCGCTTCCTACTACGCAGGCATCCGCCCGCTGAACGCGAGCCGCGAAGATGAAGCCCGCGACGCCAAGGAAGCCGCCAAGGCAGCCAAGGCCGCAGCCGCATCCTGAACAGCCGTAATGCGAAACATCTGTCCAACGAGATGCATCCAATTACTGGATAAAATCAACAACATGACAAATCAAATTTCAAAGGAAGAAATACTCTGGCCGCCTTAGGAAAGGTACAGGAACCTGAACTGCACCAGGACCTGGTCACCCTGAACATGGTCCGCGAATCTGGAAATCCAGGGGAGCAAGGTCTCATTCACGGTCATGCTGACAACGCCCGCCTGCCCGCTGCGCAGCCAGATCGAAAGGGAAGCGCGGGAGGCAGTGCTGGCACTCCCGGGCGTGAAGCATGTGGAACTCAAACTGGATTCGGATGTGCCCAACGACGGCCGCATGCGCGGACTGGTCAGCATGCCGATCCGCAATGCCATCGCGGTCGGCTCCGGCAAAGGCGGCGTGGGGAAATCCACAGTGGCGGTCAACATCGCCGTGGCGCTGGCAAAGAGGGGAGCACGGGTCGGCCTGATGGATGCCGATATCTACGGGCCGAACATCCCCACCATGATGGGCGTGGACCAACTTCCCCCACCCAAGGGCAACAAACTGGTCCCGGCCACGGCCTACGGACTGAAGATGATCTCGATGGGTCTGCTGGTGAAAGCCGGGCAGCCGCTGATCTGGCGCGGCCCGATGCTCAACTCGGCCATCCGCCAGTTCCTGGGCGACGTGGAGTGGGGCGAGCTGGACTATCTGATCGTGGACCTGCCGCCGGGCACGGGCGACGCGGCGCTTGTCCCTGGCGCAGGCACTGCCCCTCAGCGGCGCGATCATCGTTACCCTGCCCCAACTGGTCTCGCTCGAGGATGCCAGCCGCGGCCTGAACATGTTCCGCACGCTGGAAGTGCCGATCCTGGGCGTCATCGAGAACATGTCCTATCTCGACCTGCCGGACGGCACACGCATGGACATCTTCGGCTCGGGCGGCGGCGAGCAGCTCGCGCAAGCGACCGGGACGCCTTTCCTCGGCAAGATCCCCATTGACCAGAAAGTCCGCATCGGCGGAGACAGCGGACAGCCGATTGTCATCACCGACCCGGATTCTCCGGTAGCCCAGGCCATGACGGAAATCGCACAAAACGTAGCCGCCAAGGTCAGCGTATCGGCTCTCGGCCGCGATAATACGCTGCCGATCAATATTATCGAATAAGGTTTCACGACCCTTTCAGGGCGCGGCCGAGTAAATGCCGGGCCGCGCCCTTTTGGTTACGGTATAATTCAGACCATGCAACCTACAATTATCGGTGTACGTTTCACCCGAATCGGAAAAGTCTACCACTTCAATTCCAACGCCGTTCCCAATGTGGGCATCGGCGAGCACGTGATCGTGGACACTGCCCGCGGCCGGCATCTGGGCGAAGTGGTCCAACTGCTGCAGGAAACCCCGCATCCCCCGGAGGGCGGCTGGAAATCCGTCGAGCGGCGCGCCACGCCGCGCGACCTGCTGCTGCAGCAATCCTGGCAGTCCAAGCAGACCGAAGCCATGATCAACTGCCGCGCCCGGGCTGCCGAACTGGCCTTGAGACAGGTCAAGATCGTCGCCGCGGAATATACCTATGACGGCGCACGCCTGACCTTCCTGTTCAGCACCGACACCGAGGATAAGGTGGACCTCAAGTCGCTGCGCAAGGACATGCAGAAGCTGTACCGCAACAGCCAGGTGGACATGCGGCAGATCGGGCCGCGGGATGTCGCCAAGCTGCTGGGCGGCATGGGCGCCTGCGGACTGGAGACCCGCTGCTGCTCCAAGTTCCTGACCGACTTCTCCCCCATTTCCATCAAGATGGCCAAGGAACAGGGCATCTCGCTGACCCCCACCGAGATCACCGGCATGTGCGGGCGCCTGCGCTGCTGTCTCATCTATGAGTACGAGCAGTACGTGGAAGCCCGCAAGAACCTGCCCAAGCGCAACAAGCGGGTGGTGACACCGCGCGGCGAGGGCAAGGTTGTGGACGTGATGCCGCTCTCCAACAAAGTGGTTGTGGCGATCGAGACCGAAGGCGAGCTGCGCGCTCAGTGGGTCACCTTCGACCGCGATGAAGTCCAACCCTGGGACGAGCTGGAGGCACTGCGGCGCAAGTCTGAAGCGCCCTGTGACCGACACGAAGGCGGCGGCTGCACCTGCGGCAAGTCCGGCAATAAAGGCGAGCCCAAGCAATAGGGTTCGCACCGCATATTCTCCTGGTAAAACCATGACAGACGAAATCCCTGCTCCCGGCGTCTGGGATTCTCCCCAGCGCATCCTGGTGGTGCTTGCGCATCCCGATGATCCTGAATTCTTCTGCGGCGGCACGCTGGCTTTCTGGGCCAGCGCAGGACATGAGGTCGTATATTATCTGCTCACCTGCGGCGATAAGGGTTTTAATGACTCAAGCAGCCCGGACATGACCCCGGATGCCCTGTGCGCCATAAGGCATGAGGAACAGCAAGCGGCAGCCGCCGAGATCGGCGCGAAGGCCATCCACTGGCTGGACCGGCCGGACGGATATCTGGTTCCGGATATCGACCTGCGGCGGGAAATCGTCCGAATCATCCGCAAGATCAAGCCGACCGTGCTGGTCACCTGCGATCCGCAAACACTGTTCGCGGCCTACGGGCTCAACCATCCCGACCACCGGGCCGCCGGGCAGGCAGTGCTGGACGCCGTTTTCCCTGCGGCGGGCAACAAGGCCTATTTTCCAGAACTGATCACCGAAGGGCTGGAGCCCAGCATGCCACGCGAGGTGTGGGTCTCGCTGACCAACCAGCCCAACACGGTCATGGATATCACCAGTACCTGGGAGATCAAGCTGAAGGCGCTGCTCCAGCATAAGACGCAGATCGGCGACGTGGAAAAGTTCGAGGAGCGCATGAAATCCCGGCACACCACGGACAGCACAGATGAGGACCCGCGCTTCGAGGAAAAATTCCGGGTCATCAAATACGTTTGAGGAATCCAATCCATACGGCTCGCGCCGATGAACATCGTAAATGCCGGTTACGACTCAACCAATTATTATCTGCTTGACATCCACGGCGGGAAATTGCTCGTAGACTGCGGCTGGCCGGCGACATTGCCCAAATTTCTCGCCGAACTAAAACGCAAGGGGATCCAGCCTAATGAAATCCGTTTCATCCTCGTAACCCATTTTCATCCAGATCATGCCGGGCTGGTCCAGGAGATCAAAGACCTGGGCGCGAAGTTGATCCTGATGGAGAGCCAGCCCGGTTTCATCCAGCCGATGGCCGAGATGCTCAAACGCAAGGGGCTGCCTTACACGGAGATCCGCCCGCAAGGCAACCTGCTCCTGAGATTCGAGGAAAGCCGGAAATTCCTGAAAGACCTGGGGTTAGCCGGGGAAATCCTCCCCACCCCAGGCCACAGCGAGGACAGCGTGACATTGGTTCTGGATGAAGGCTTTGCCTTCACGGGAGACCTGCCGCCGCGATTCATGCTGGCCGAGGAGGACGCGGTCTCGCGCGCAAGCTGGGAGCGCATCGAGGCGCACGGAGGCAGGAAAATCTATCCAGCACACGGAAGGTAAAGCCCCCATTACTTTTCCCTCCCGGGATGGTGACTTTCATCTTCCAGGAATTTGTTACAATTCTCCAGTAAGCGCGTTCAACACGATCGCCGGTATCTTATTTACCAATTCCCTCTTCGGGAATGGAGCATGCACAGATGAATGATTTCCTGAATGAATCCCTGGCACTTTTCGACTATACGCAGAAGATGCGGCGCGATTTCCACATGCATCCCGAGCTGGGCTTCAACGAGATCCGCACAGGCGGCATCGTGGCATCCGAACTGCAGGCACTGGGCCTGGAAGTGACCAAAGGGGTCGGGAAAACCGGCGTGGTGGGATTGCTGGAAGGCGCAAAGCCCGGCCCCACCCTGCTGATCCGCTTCGATATGGACGCGCTGCCGATCACCGAACAGACCGGGGCGGAGTATGCTTCGCAGAACCCCGGCGTTATGCATGCGTGCGGGCATGACGGACATACCGCCATCGGGCTAACCGTGGCAAAGATGCTCAATGCCCGCCGGGACCAACTGGCCGGGACGGTCAAATTCGTCTTTCAGCCCGCCGAAGAGACTTTCGGTGATGACGGGCTGGGCGGGGCGGAATGGATGATACGCGACGGCGCTCTGCTCAACCCGAAGCCGGACTTTGCCCTGGGGATGCACCTGTGGAATGAACAGCCGCTGGGCTGGATCGGCGCGGCGGCAGGTCCGGTCATGGCCGGCGCGGATGAGTTCAAGATCGTGATCACCGGCAAGGGCGGGCATGGGGCAGTGCCGCATGCCACCGTGGACCCTGTGCTGGCCACCGCGCATGTCGTCACCGCGCTGCAAAGCATCGTCTCGCGAAACGTCGCCCCTCTGCAGACGGCAGTCGTCAGCGTGACCACAATCCACGGCGGTACGGCGTTCAACGTGATCCCCGGGGAAGTGTCCGTGCATGGCACCATCCGCACCTTTGAGCTGGCCGTCCGGGCCAAGGTAGTAGAGCGCTTCGAAGAGATCGTGCACGGGGTGGCGGGCGCGCTCGGATGCCAGGCGGACATCACAGTGACGCAGGTAACCCCGGCGCTCATCAACGATCTGCGCATTGCGATGCGCGTGCAGGAGGCTGCCCGGCGGGTGCTGCCCAACTCGCAACTGGACACCGCCAGCTTTACCACGATGGGCGCTGAGGATATGGCCTTCTTCCTGGATCGCGTGCCGGGCTGCTACTTCTTTGTCGGCTCGGCCAATCGCGATAAGGGACTGGATTACGGACACCATCATCCCAAGTTCGACGTGGATGAAAATGCCATGCCGCGCGCGGCTGCTCTGATGGCGAGCGCGGCAGCGGATTTTCTGAAGTAAACAGTGAACAGCAAGAATCTCCTCGCCGGTATTTTTCTCACAGCCTGCGCGGCCGCGCTGGTCTGGTGGGGGCTGCGGGCCGATGCCGCGACCGCAGAACCCCCGTTATCTTTTGAAGCACCGGGTGAGGTTTCCGGACAGCCGGGAGAATGCGCCTATACATGGGCAACTCAAGAATTACCTGAATTATCAAACCAGGTGCAAACAGCCATGCAGGAAGTCCAGGCCGGGGCTGAGGCCCGGGCGCAGGCGTACGGGGAAAACTGCACTTACGCCGATGGCCGTGTGGATTTTTCCCCCATGGAAACAGATTTCACCATCACCTTTCAGATCTCCAGCCAAAATGAAAGCGAAGAGATCGGCAGGCTGATCCGGCAGAGCATGGATCTGCTGCTCTCCCGCTTCCCCACCGGGGAGACACCCGGGCCGCAGCCGGGACAGGTGACGTTCCGGTTCATCACACCCGAGGGTGAAAAATTCCTGACAGTGAAAACGACTGAATTTCAAGAGCTCCCCTCCGATCTCAGCGGGGCCGAACTTTACCAGAGAATTTCCCCCACAGCTCAATAATTCCGATAATTACCCTCTTGACAATCGAATATTTTCTATATATACTATGTTTAGTAAATACTAAACATAGTATATAAACATGAACCCACCTACTTCCCTCAACCAACTCAAGCAAGATTTCATCGAAGGCCTCAGCCAGATCAGCCACTTCTGGGGATTCCCCAAAGGCATGGGCGCCATCTTCGCGGTGCTGTATCTTTCTCCCATCCCTCTTTCGCTGGATGAACTGGTGAAGGATACCGGATTGACCAAAGGCGCCATCAGCACCGAGGTGCGCTCGCTGGCGCGCATGGGCCTGGTGCATCGCTCTGGTAAAGCTGGGAGACCGCAAGGACTACTACGAAGCTGAGACGGATTTTTACACAGCGATCCGTTCCATCCTGAAGGAACGCCAGAACAGCGAGTTCGACCGCGCGGTCGGCTCTGTGGCGCGTACACTGGAGGTTCTCAAGGAAGACGCTCCGCGCGCCGGAACGAAAGATTATGAAGAATGGCAGTTCACCCGTGAACGCGTCCAGGCGCTCCAGGATTTTTTCGACGCGCTGGACAGCCTGACGCGGGCCGTCACCCGGCTGGAAAGCCTGGGCTTTAAAAATATCCAAAAGATACTAGGAGTGTTGAAATGAAAATTGCAGTGACCGGCGCATTCAGCTACACAGGCAAGTACATCACCCAGCGCCTGCTTTCCCAGGGCAGCGAAGTGATCACACTGACAGGCCACCCGAATCGCAGCGATCCCTTCAACGGGCGCGCAGCCACCTTTCCGCTCAATTTTCAAGATGAACGCGGATTAATTGATGCGCTGCGCGGCGTGGATACATTCTTCAATACCTACTGGGTGCGCTTCGACAAGGGACAAAATACCCAGCCGGCCGCAGTGGAAAACACACGCAAGCTGGTCCGCGCGGCTGCCGAGGCGGGAGTCCGGCGCATTGTTCACATCAGCATCACCAATCCCTCCGCCGACTCTCCCCTGCCCTACTTCTGGGGAAAGGCTGCGAACGAAAAGGCGGTGATCGAGTCGGGCATGAGCTACGCCATCCTGCGACCGACCGTGCTGTTCGGGAAAGAGGATATCCTGATCAACAACATCGCATGGATCCTGCGCCGTTTCCCCTTCTTCGCACTGCCGGGCGATGGCAGTTACCGATTACAGCCCATCTATGTGGACGATCTCGCCGCGCTGGCGGTTGAGGCCGCCGGCCGAGAGGACAACCTGATCTGGGACGCGGTCGGGCCTGAGGATTTCACTTTCCGGAGACTGGTGGAGTGCATCGGGAGCGCCATCGGCCATGAGCGACCATTGATCACCGTCCCGCCGAGGCTGGCACTGGGCGCGGCACAATTGATCAGCCTGTTCGTCGGCGATGTGGTGCTGACGCCGGAGGAAGTGGACGGCCTGATGGCGAACCTGCTGGTTTCCCAGGAGAGTCCGCGCGGCCAAACGCCTCTAAGCCGATGGCTTTCCGATCACCGGGAGACGGTTGGAAAGGAATACGCCTCGGAACTGAACAGGCATTATTTGTAGTCCAACAAAGAAATGGAGCCGAGATGAACCCCTATATCTTCTATCTGTTCAGCCTTTTGCTTACACTGGTATCTGCCACCCTGCTGACCTTCCTGCTGAAAGCCGCGCTGGAACAAATATTGGTAGAACTGTGCGGCACGCGCGAGCGGGCGAACTTCTGGACCCGCTTTACGATGCTCATGCTGATCGGGATGCCGATGGTGATCGGACTGGGATACAGCCCGGTGGCTGCCAGCGGGCAGGAACAATTCTTCGAAATGGCCCGGCAGCTGCGCGGTAACCTGATGGGTTTCCTGTTTGCGCTTGGCGTAATGGGCTTGTTCCTGTTGTTCTTTACACTGGTCACCCCGCGGGCGAAATCCTCGAATTAGATGCTGCTACAAGGAGGGAATTGGGAGATCGCTTCCACAAACTGGCCGGTCTGGAAATATCCGACCGGCCAGTATGACTCGTAATGAAATTGATCATTAAGTTAGAAAAGCGGAGTACATGCTCGGCTTTTCAGGATTTGATCTCCACCGCACCAGGACAGCGCGGGTTATCCATACAGCCATAATATTCCCGGCCTTTGCGGAGACCATTGCGGTGGACACGCAAAACCATCATCTTGCCGCAAACGGGACACATGGGAACCGAGTCCGAACCGGAGTCCCTCTGCGGGCGGCTGCGCGACTTGGTCACTGCGATCTGAAACAAGTTGATGAGATCCCGGACATCATAGCTCTGCGCCGAGGGGATATGCACCAATGGCAGGCCTGCACCGAGGAAAATATCCTCGAGGAATTGATCGGCGGCGCGGGTCTCGTGCTTCGCCACCGGTTTGACGATCTCCACGCCGAAGGCAGGCTGCATGTTTCCCGGTTCACAAAGCAGGAAATCCACGTGCTTGCGGAAGATCTTATTGAAGTAGTGGACGTTCTCATTGGGTCGGACGATGGTGAACACATCGTTCAGAGCCACTTTGGGGCATACCACATAGCGATCCGCGACCATCTCCAGGAGAGCGCGGTATAAGGATGCCTCCGAAGAGGAAAGCAGCTGGCCGCGCACGCGGTACGGCATGGGGTCGTCTTTATTATCCGTTACGATCGGTTTCACTGTGTCGATGCCCTGATAGACCCCATTATAGAGGAACATCCTTTCAAAATCAACCTCAGCCTAATCCATAGTCAGGTTGCAACAAGCGCAGTACCTCGGGCTTCAGGGCGGCGTTACAGGCCAAGCCCTCCCCGAAATCATGACCCTCTTCGCCGGCCCAGGAACCAAAGGAACCGCCGGCCTCCCGAAGGATGACCGGGAACGGAGCACAATCCCAAATATTCATGTAAGGATCGAGGCTGGCCTCCGCCCGGCCGGTCGCCACGCACATATAGCCATAGGCATCGCTCCAGCCGCGCAGCATATAGAATGCCGATGAAAGCCGCTCCCAGACCGCCGGATCACGCTGGCGGAATTTATGATGGGTGGTGTAGCAGACGCAAGCCCGGTCGAGGGAATCCACGGTAGATACATGCGCACGGCGGCCATTCCACCAAGCGCCTAATCCATCCGCCGCGCAAAGCATTTCATCCAGCGCAGGAAAGTAGGCTGCACCAACGCGAATGATGCCTTCCATCTCCAAGCCAATCAAGACTGCATAAAGCGGCACTCCGCGCATAAAGGATTTGGTTCCATCAATGGGGTCGAGGATCCAGCGGAAAGCCGATCCAGCCCGAGCCGGATCCCCGCCAAATTCCTCGCCCAGGATGGCATGAGAAGGATAGGCTTTTTCGATCTCCCGGCGGATATACTGCTCGGCGGCGCGGTCCGCCGCGGTGACAGGCGTATCATCCGCCTTGAAATCGGGATGGATGCCGGTATTGAAATAGCCGAGCGTAATGCGGCCAGCCTGATAGGCAAGCTGGGTGGCGAAGTCGAGCAGGGGTTGAAGTTCCATGAATTCCTTCCCTAAAGTTTCAGCAATTTATCGAGGAATGCAATCTCCTCTTCATGGCTGGTCACTTCCTCATCCAGCCAGGCGGCACGGAGGCGGGCGAGAATTTTCTTAAACGTGGGGCCGGGAGTCAGCCCCAGGCGAACAAGATCATTCCCGTCAGTGTCCGACTGGAGATGCCTCCAGCGCACGAGGTAGTTCGCCAGGGCCGGCTCTTCGGTGCGCAGGTAAACGGCATAGACAGACAGCGGAGGGACACGATCCAGCCGGAGAGTCCACCGGCTGGGCGGGGAACCCTTCAGGAAGGAGATCTCGGATTGCAGGTCATCAGCGGCAGAGAGGAACTTTCCCATCCCCGCAGCAAAATCCAGCCGACGGCGCACCTCGAGCAAGTCTGCCGCCGGGAGATCTATCAACCAAAGCAGAAACCCAAGGATGCGCCGATCAAAAGTAATCTCGAGGCGGGGATCAGGAATCGATTCCAGGAGCTGCATGAAATTTCCCTGCGGCGCATGGAGGGCGGGATGAATGCGTGGCCAGCAAATGCAGGGATTCCGCATCCTTCAACATCAGGTCCGCGCCGGACTCATCCAGGATCAGTTCCAATTCATGACGCAATCGCTCCCCGCTCAACGTGGCGAGGATGCGCAGCGCCTCCCCACTGAACAGGCGGCGGGTGGACTGCGCCAATGCGAACTCATAGCGGCGGGAATAACGGATGGCGCGAAACATGCGGGTGGGATCGTCGAGGAAGGATTTGGAATGCAGGACGCGCACCAGACCTTTTTGCAGATCATCCACGCCGCCGTATGGATCGATCACCTCTCCGGCCCGGTCGGTGCCCAACTGCACCGCCATGGCATTGATCGTAAAATCCCTGCGCCTCAGATCACTACGCAGTGAAGAACGCTGGACCACAGGCAGGGCCCCGGGCTGCTCATAGATCTCCGTGCGGGCGGTGGCGAAGTCCAGGGTGTTCTGGGTCATGCCGTGGCCGGTCAGTTCGAGAGGCAGCTGCCAGGTGGCCGTGCCGAACTTCGGGTGGACCGTCACGCGTCCCCCGTGCGTTTTCGCCAGGGACCGCGCGAAGCGGATGGCATCCCCTTCCACGACCAGATCGATGTCCTGGACGGGTTTCTCCAGAAGCAGATCGCGAACAATTCCACCGGCCAGGTAAAGCGGTACACCGGCCTCGAGCGCATAGCGGGTCACGTGCTCCATCAGTGTCGCGCGTGGCAGAGGGAATGAGATCAAAAACAATCGAACGCGGGGTGGCTCTGATCTTTGGGCTCATCGCGCCTTCCAGGGTTGAAAATAGGGTTCAGGAGAGTAATAAACTCCATTTTACCGCCTCTTGTAATTAGACTGGAAATATCCGATAATAATCGTGCGCAAATCTGCGCACTTTATTGGATTTCAGGAGTGTGTGGTGGCTATCAATTATCTTGATTTTGATCTTCTGATCGAGCGGTCCGGCGACGGTTATAAGGCGCGCGTCCTGGAATCGCCGGCGGGGGAGGCGAATGTTGACTTCGCGGTCCCCTTCACGGCGGAGGAGATCAATAATTTCTTTGTCCAGATCGGGCAAACCCGATCCTTTGAAACCCAGCAAACCCGCAGGATACGCGAGTTCGGCCAATCGCTGTTCGAGGCGGTGTTCAGCGGCCCCGTCCGGGACCGGCTGCGCTCCAGCATGGGCGAGGCCAACCTGCATTCCAGCGGATTGCGCATCCGCCTGCGGCTGGCAGGCACTCCCGAACTGAGCAACCTCCCCTGGGAATTCCTCTACGACCCCGGCGCAGGCCGATTCCTGGCACTTTCGGTCGAATCCCCGGTGATCCGCTACCTGGAGAGTTCGCAGAAAGCCCAGCCCTTCGCCGTCCAGCCGCCTCTGCGCATCCTCACCATGATCTGCGGACCCCAGGACTACCCGCGCCTGGATACCGAGCAGGAATGGGCTAATCTACAAGAATCCATGCGCGAATTACAGTCACGCGGCCTGGTGGACCTGCAGCGGCTCGAACCGCCCACCCTCTCCGCGCTCCAGCAGCAGCTCCGCCGCGACCAGTATCATATTTTCCATTTTGTGGGTCACGGGGTCTTCTCCAAGAACGACCAGGATGGCTACCTGATGTTCGAGAACGCCATCCGAGGCGGACAGCGCATCAGCGGGCACGACCTGGGCACGATCCTGCACGACCACCGGCCGCTGCGGCTGGCGGTACTCAATGCCTGCGAGGGGGCGCGGGCCTCGGTGGAGGACCAGTTCGCTGGCACCGCCCAGAGCCTGATCCAGCAGGGAATTCCCGGCCGTGATCGCCATGCAGTTCCGCATTACCGACCAGGCTTCGATCATGCTCGCCCACGAATTCTACGGCGCGCTGGCAGATGGATATCCGGTGGATGCGGCGCTGACCGAGGCGCGCAAGGCGATCAAGACCGAAGGGAACGATCTCGAATGGGGTACACCGGTCCTGTATATGCGGACACCGGATGGACGCATCTTCGATATCTCCGGACAGCCGGCGGTGAGCAAGCAGCCTGCTCCGTTCGCCGTGCAGGAGCCAAAAAAGGATAACCGGCTCGAGCAGCTTTATACGGAGGGCTTGGAAGCCTATTACCTCGGGCAATGGGAAGCCGCCTGTCAGAAGTTCCAGGCTGTCGTTGACGCAGACCCGAATTTCAAGGATGCAGCCTCGAAGCTGGATGTCGCCCGCCGGAAAATCGCCGTCCAAACACTGAACAAGCAGGCACAGGATGCAGAAAATGCAAAGGATTGGGGAACCGCCATCACAGTCCTGAAACAATTATCTGCAGCAGACCCTGCCTTCCCGGAAGTCTCCATCCGACTGGGCAATGCGGAGAGACAACAGCAACTTATGGAGCTGCGCGGTGAAGCGGAGGAATTGGCGCGAGCCGAAAAATGGGATGCCATTCCCGGGGTCCTCAGCCAGATGGAAAAAATCGACCCGCGCGATGCCGATCTCGCAAGCCTGCAGAGCCGGGCTACGCAGGCGCTGGCAAAAATCAGAACTGAGAGGGAACTGGAGAGCACGTATACCAGCGCGCTACAGGCGTTAGACCGGCAGGATTGGCAGCAAGCGGCGCGACATCTGCGGCGGGTGCGGCAGTTACAGGCAGGCTATCGCGAGACCGACCAACTGCTGGCGAAGGCGGAAGCAGAGATCAAGCGAAGACCGGTTCGGGAAGAAGCCAAAACCACCTAAAGCAGTTCCCCTCCCCACAAGGAAGAAGCCGTCCCGGCCGCCACCTCTGCCATGCATCTCGAATGGAGCCTGCCCATTTTGTTCGGAATTTTTGCCTTAGGCAGTGTTGTAGTTACTCTCTTTAACATATGGCTGGATAATAACTTTAGTGATCAATTGCCATTTGTGTTGAAGATCCTCCTCCACTGGCTGCCTGGAGGAATCCTGACCGGTCTGGTCTTCTGGGAATTTCTAGGCAGAGCTGTTGGACGCCTCAATACTGGAGAGAAGCTCCAAATCCTGGGCGCCGCGGCCCTGGGGCAACTGATCATCGGAATATTTGTTGAGGATTCCACACTCCCGGCAGGGGAATGGTACCTGCTTTGGACGATTTATGGGTGTAGTCTTTGGGGCTGTCATCGCCGGGATTTTACGCGCCAAAGGGGAGATTCCGGATCGGCGCAAGTACATCGCGATCATTATTGGGTGGGGCCTGGCCTATGGCATTGCAGCTCTTCTGGGGGTCAATATTGGTTGGGCTCTCCACTATGAACCCGGCATAAGCGATGATATTGCCTATGGGATTCTGTACTCTTCTTCTGCTGACCCTCGGGGCTTTCATGGGGGGATGGTGGACACTCGCCCTCTTGAAAGCCAACAGCAACCGCACTGTGAATTGGAAAACCGTACTGGCTGGAGCGCTGGGCTTTTCTCTCGGATTTCTGATCGAGGCAGTTCTGGAAACTCAGGTGCATCAAAAGGGATGCAAGGACTGTTCTGGGGCATCTTTCGGCGGCGCAGCCCTGGCCTTCCCCTCCCGCAACCCTCATGCGTTACCTTGGATTGGGATCGGCCGTAGGAATCTCGATGGCACTGGTTGAGTTCTCTGTTTGGCGATTACCAGGTAGAGTTTTTCTTATTCTGCGGTGTCCTGGTTGGCTTGTGCCTGGGGCTGGACACAAAGCGGCCTTCCGGAGTGTTGATCGGTCTAATTCTGGGTGTCATTGCGTTCGGATTGGGTTTTGCGATTTCTTCCGGCCCTTACATGTTCTCTGATTCCCTCTTGAACCAGATAGGATCTAATTGGGAGGTGCCGGTCAACTTCCTGGCTACCGGTCTACTGGGCGCAGTGCTGGCCGCAGGTTGGAGTTATCTTAAAAGTCCCGATCTATCGCCAGCCCCATCCAGAGAGTAACAGCAGAGATCATTTATATTGCTGCGGGTCGAGGGCGTTCTGCAAGCCATCTCCCAACAGGTTCCACCCCAGCCCGAACAGGATGACCACCAGCGTGGCAGGCAGGTAGATCCACCAGCTAAACAGCAGGTCGGCATTCGGGCCGATCACCCAGTTCCGACCCAGGGAGAGAATCGCTCCCCAGGGTGAGTTGCCTCCCAGGCCGATGAAGGTGATGGTGGCTTGCAGGATGACCGCGCTCCCCACATCGCGGGTCGCCAGGACAATGGCAGGACCGACGGCATTGGGGATCAGATGCCGGCGCAGAATCCAGGGCGAGGTGCCCCCCAGTGCTCTGGCTGCCTGAACAAACTCAGTATTCTTGAGCCCAAGCACCATGCTATTGACGATGCGCGCGATCGGCATCCAGGAAAATAGCACCAGGCTGAGCATGACGGGATCGAGCTGACCAAGGAACACAGCCAGGGCGTTTGACTCACCGAAGAAAATGACCCCACGGCCCAGATTATCTGCCAATGCATAGACAAAGCCACCCCTGGATACCACCGCCGAAGTCAGCATCTGGTTTATAAAGAAGACCGCCGCCAGAGCCGGGAAGGTCAGGAAAGAGTCCGTAACGCGCATCATGATGTTATTGGCTGTGCCTCCGGCATAACCGGCAATGGAGCCGATCATGACACCGAGGATAAAGGCAGAACCTGCCACCAGCAGGCCAAATCCGAGGGCATTGCGCGTGCCCCATATGAGCGCATAATAGACATCGATCTGGAAGGGCAGCGTGCCCAGAGGCGCGATTTCGCTGGGCGGGTGCGGGGTGGGATCTGAAGGCCGGCCTGCTCTTCTGAAAGAACCCTCCGCCTTGGGGTCAGGCGGGGCCAAAACTGGCGCGGCCAGGGCGATAAAAAAGAAACTGAACACCAATAACAGACCCAGGTAGTTCTCCCAACGGCTGAAGAACCGGCGTGCAGGTCTCATGATTTCAACACCTCATCGCGGACTCGCGGATCCAGCACGGCCTGGATCAAGTCCAAAACCAGCATCAGCCCGATGACCATCAGGACGCTGTACACCGCAAAACCCAGGGCGGCAGCCGCGTCCGGAGCAGTACTCTGCATCGAAGCCACGATCACATTGGACAGGCCGGCAATTCCGAAAATGATCTCCACGACATAAACGCCGGTGACAATGCTGGCCGCAGAAAGCGCCATGGTGGTCAGGGAGGGCGCCAGGATCGGCCGCAGGGCGTGCCGCCAGAGGAGCGTCCTCTCGTTCACACCGCGGGCACGGGCGGCAATGATATATTCCTTGCGCCGCTCGTTCAGGACAGTTGCGCGGGTCACCCTTCCGAGGGTGGCCCAATGGAACATTGCCAGGGTCATGACCGGCATGGCCAGGTGCTGCAAGGCTTTCAGGAAAATATCCATCCTTCCGTTGAGCAGTGCATCCAGGGTCAAGGCTCCGGTATAAGCCTGGAAGGCAGTCTTCGTCAACTGGTATTCGGTGGTGGGGTCGATGCGGCCGGGGGCAAACCAACTCAAGCGCACATAGAATACCGCCAGCGCGAACATGGAGAATATGAATGGCGGCATGCTGGTACCGAGATACGCGCCGGCACGAAACCAGCCGTCGAAGTGGCTGCCGGGTTTCCATCCGGAGAATCAGATCCGCTGGCCAGCCCAAGAGGAATCAGCAGGAGCAGGGAATAGAAGGCGATCTCCAGCGTGGCAGGCGTGCGGTGCAGCAAAGCCGGCAGCACATTGCCATTCAGGTTCGGGCTGTAACCCCAGGTGCCATCAAAAAGAGAGCGCACCCAGTAAACGTACTGGACCAGATAGGGCTCATCCATGTGATATTTAGAGATGACATTCTCGAGCATTTTCGCGGTGGAAAACACCTCGCCCTTGACAATTGGCATATAGATCTTGGCCCGCTCCTCCGGTGGTGCAAGCATTACTCCTGCAAACAGGACCATGGTAATGACAATCGCGGAGACCAATGCGGCGAACAGACGGCGGATGAGGAATTGGAGAAACGGGGGCATGGTGAGTAATTCTACCCTCAGGCATCTATTAAGTCTTCCCTCGGCGGGACTGTTTATCTTTTCTTCCCAAATCGTATTTAATGTGTATAATTGGCGAATGTTTCACAGCCGAACCCCGTTCCCGCGTGTGCACAAGCCTGCCAGGTCTGGATAGGTTCGCACTTTTGTGCCCCAACGGCTCCCAGACCCGGTGAGCCGTTTTTTATTGCTTCCACCATTTATGCGAGGGCTGAATGGATATTGAGGAACTTACCGAGAGAATGCAGCAGTTCGTGGCCTCCAAAGGCTGGAACCAGCCCGGGAGCAAGCGCCCTCAGAGCCCGCGCAATCTGGCCATCTCGCTGGCGGTCGAAGCGGCTGAGATCCTCGAACACTTTCAATTCCGAGAGCAGCCGCGCAGGAAAGCCGAGCTGGCAGAAGAGCTGGCGGATGTCGCGCTATATCTGCTGCAGCTTGCTGCGGTCTCCGACATCAACCTGGAGCAGGCAATCCTGGATAAACTAGCGATCAACGCGACCCGCGAATGGGATATTGAGGAAGATTAAGCGGCATGCACAGCGTGGCCTTATGAAAATATCTGTTTTTGGTGGATCCCAGCCCAAAGAGGGCGAAAGCGCATACTCCGAAGCGATGAAGCTTGGCAGGCTGCTGGCTGAACGCGGCCACCAGGTGCTGACCGGCGGTTACATCGGTACGATGGAAGCCGTCAGCCGGGGTGCCAGCGAGGCGGGCGGGCATGTCATCGGCGTTACCTGTGCAGAGATCGAGCGCTGGCGGCAAGTCCCGGCCAATCGCTGGGTCATGGAGGAATGGAAACAGGAAAGCCTGCTCGAGAGGCTGGGATCGCTGGTCACGAAATGCGATGCAGCCCTGGCGCTGCCCGGAGGGCCTGGCACGCTGACAGAGATCTGCCTGATGTGGAACCTGATGATCGTTGAGTCGCTCCCCCGGAGGCCGCTTATCCTGGTCGGAGACGGCTGGCGATCCGTCTTCGACCAGGTCTTTACCCAACTGGCGCAGTATTCATCGGATTCCCAGCGTGCCCTGCTACGTTTTGCGCCGGATGTCGAAACTGCCGTGCAGATGCTGGCCTGACTGCACTTATCGAACCAAACCTGAAATCATTTCCTGTGGAGAAAAAATGGCTGACGATAAACTTCCAACCCGTGCCGAGAACTTCGCCGAATGGTACAACCAACTGGTGCTCAAGGCAGACCTGGCAGATTACGCCCCCGTGCGCGGCTGCATGGTCGTCAAACCTTATGGTTGGGCGTTGTGGGAAAATATCACCTCCTGGCTGGATGGCGAATTCAAAAAGACCGGTCACGTCAACGCGGCGTTCCCCACCCTGATCCCCTTGTCCTTTTTCGAAAAGGAAAAGGAACATGTGGAGGGTTTTTCCCCCCAACTGGCTGTTGTCACTCATGGCGGCGGCGAGAAACTGGAAGAGCCTTTGGTGGTACGGCCCACCTCCGAGACCATCATTGGATATATGTATTCCAAATGGATAAAATCGTGGCGCGATCTGCCTGTCCTCATCGTGCAATGGGGTTCTGTGCTGCGCTGGGAGATCCGCACCAAGTTATTTTTGCGTACGGCAGAGTTCTACTGGCATGAAGGCCACACCGCACACGCCGATGCCCAGGAGGCCGAGGAGGAGATGTATCGCATCCTCGATATCTACGAACGGTTCTCGTACGAGCTGGCCGCGATCCCCGTCATCAAAGGACCCAAAAGTGAGACGGAGCGGTTCCCAGGCGCGCAGATCACTACCTCCATCGAAGCCATGATGCAGGATAAACGCGCCCTGCAAGCCGGAACCTCCCATTACTTCGGGCAGAATTTCGCCAAGGCCTTTGACATCCAATTCGTGGATAAAAGCAATTCCCTGCAGTATTGTGAAACAACCTCGTGGGCGATCTCCAGCCGCATCATCGGCGCGATCATCATGGTGCACGGTGATGACAAGGGGCTGGTCCTGCCTCCCCGCCTGGCCCCCATCCAGACGGTCATCGTTCCCATCTACAAGAACGAGGACGAAAAAGGCCGGGTCATGGAGGCAGCCGACCGTGTCTGGAAGGAACTGAAAGAGGCGGGGGTACGCGTCAAGCTGGATGACCGCGAGGAAGTCACACCGGGCTTCAAATACAATGACTGGGAAATGCGCGGCGTGCCCCTGCGGATCGAGATCGGCCCACGGGATGTGGAAAAGGGGTCCGTAGCCCTGGCGCGGCGCGATAAGCCCGGCAAAGAGGGCAAATCCTTCGTCCAGCAGGCCGGGATCGGCGCGACCGCTGCGAAGACTCTCATGGAAATCCAGGACAGCCTGCTGGCGCGCGCCACTGCCTTCCGGGATGCCAACATCCATGAGCCTGCCGATTATGAAGATCTAAAAAAGATCGTCCAGGACGGCTGGGCTTTTGCCTGGTGGTGCGGCTCGAAGGAGTGCGAAGCCAAGGTCAAGGAAGATACAAAGGCCACCACGCGGAATATCCCCCTGGGCCAACCCGAGGGCCATGGAAAATGTATTGTATGCGGCGAAGAGGCCCATACAAAGGTGTACTTCGCCCGCACATATTAGTGGAGAACCGTTCAGGCGCCAACTATAACTATATAGTTGGCGCCTGACAGCTTCAAAAGTCAAAGGTGCATGCCCGGAATTGATCTTGCCCAACTCCGCAAACAGGCCGCCCGGCTGGCGGATTTCTTCTTCCTGCCGGACGAGTTCCTGAAACACCTGCATGAGGTGCTCGATTTTTACGTGAATCGAAGCCTCCGCAAGGTGGAAGATGTCGCGCCGGGTTCCGTGCTGGCCACTTACCGGACGCCGCCGATCGTGATGCGCCAGATCGAGCAGGAATTGGGCAGGCTTGCCAGTGAGAACCCCGCCACAGCGCTGGACCTGGCGGACCTGCTCTGGGATGAAGGATACCTGGAACTGCACATGCTGGCAGCCTTCCTGCTGGGGCGCATCCCGCCACAGGAGGAACAGCAGGACCGCCTGCTCGCACGGCTGACCGCATGGACCGCGCAGGTGCGGGATCCAAATGTCCGCGCGGCCCTGCTGACCACGGGTCTCGCCAGAGTACGAAGGGAAACCCCCACCCAGTTCCTCCAACTGATCGGGGAATGGCTGCACCCCGCCCGAACCCGCACATGGTCCAATGGAATCCAGGCACTGCTGCCGATGATCTCCGACCCATCATTCCAGAACCTACCGCCGGTCTTCGATGTGGTTGAACCGCTTATCGAAGCAGCTCCCCCATTGATCCAACTTGACCTGGAGGAATTGATCCAGGCGCTTTATAAGGCCTCGCCCAGCGAAACCAGCTTCTTTCTCCGGCAGGTACTCAGTAACTCCAACAATCCGATGACGGCTGTCACATTGAAGCGCATTTCCTCGTCATTCCCCTTGGAATTGCAATCAGACCTTCGAGACTTGCTGCGAAAGAAGCAGCCGTTAGGATGAAAAGGAGGCAGATATGATCGGAATGGTGGGTCTCATTAATGCCATTCTCGGGGTCGGCCTGCTGCTGGCCGGGCGTAAATTGTTCTGGTTGTTCGTGGGCGCGGCAGGGTTCGTGCTGGGAGCCCAGATCGTGATCCGCAGCTTCCACGGGCCGGAATGGCTGGGGCTGGTCATCGGGATCATTGTCGGGCTACTGTTCGCAGGACTGGCCGTCTTCCTAAGAGCAGCTGCCATTGGGATCGCCGGTTTCATTGCCGGGGCATCCATCCTCGTCAGCCTGGTGGAATTGTTCAGGATCAATGTCGGCGGGATGGCCTGGCTGGTCTATCTCGCCGGAGGCGTGATAGGCATCCTTCTGGTCTCGCTGCTGTTTAACTGGGCTTTGATCACGCTCTCCAGCCTCGGCGGGGCGGCGCTGATCGTCGCGGGAATTAATGGATGCCGGTGTGCTTCAGACCGCGCTGGCAAGCGTGGTCTTTTTCGTCCTTGTCATCCTGGGGGTGGTCATCCAAGGTACAGCGCTCAGGCGGGAAGGAAAACATGCTTGACAATCACCATTTGATCTATCTTCACGGGCGAGACAGCACCAGTCAGAGCGGCAAAGCCCGCCAATTCGCAGAGAAATATCCCGGGATGCTGACGCCCGATTTTACAGGCTCCTTCGAGGAGCGCATGCAACAGCTGGGGCCGATCCTCGGTGAGGAAGAGGGATGGACCATCCTGGGATCATCCTTTGGCGGCGCGATGGGAGCGGCCTTTACGCTCGACCATCCCGGGCAGGTGCGCAAACTTGTCCTGCTCGCTCCCGCGCTGATGCTTCCAGAGTTTACAAGGCGGGAGAACCTGCAACCTGTCTCGGTGCCAACCGTACTGATCCACGGCCGGCAGGATGATGTAGTCCCGCCAAATGAGGTACGAGCCATCGCAGAGACAATCTTCCGAGATCTCACTTACATCCCGGTGGAGGACGGTCACCGCCTTCACAAAGCGTTCGCGGAATTAGACTGGGACGAAATCCTCGCCTGAAATAAGCGGAAGGCGTGGAAAACGGGAGGAACGGGAGAATGCAGCAGCAAATCTACTGGCATACCACGGTGGAAATGCCTTCAGGCGAGCCGCTGGCACAAATCCCCGAAAAAGCGGATGCAGCCGTGATCGGAGCCGGATACACAGGCTTGAGCGCGGCGCGGACGCTGGCACTGGGCGGGGCGAAGGTGGTGGTGCTGGAGGCTGAAACTGCCGGGTGGGGAGCAAGCTCGCGCAACGGCGGCATGGTGCTGACCGGCCTGAAGCTTCCCATGCAAACGGTGGTCAAACGCTACGGGCGGGAGGCAGCCAGGCGACTGTTCCAATGCTCCCTGGATTCGATCGATTGTGTGGAGCAGATCGTCCAGGCAGCCGAGATCGACTGCGGCTTCGCGCGCACGGGACACCTGCTGGCCGCCAACAAACCTGCTCATTTTCAAGCCATGAGGGAGGAGGCAGATTACCTTGCCCGTGAATTCGCTCATCACGTCGAACTTATCCCAGCAGATCGAATGGCGGAGGAGATCGACACAAAAGTGTATTACGGCGGGATGGTGGACCCGGCCAGTGCTGGACTGAACCCGGCCCGTTATGTTGCAGGCCTCTCGCGGGCCGCGGAACGAGCCGGAGCGATCCTCTGCAGCGGGGCGCGGGTGAAAGGCATTCGCCCGCTGGACAGATCGAACCGCGGGCGGGGATTCTTGATCGAGACGGGGCGCGGCACTCTTACGGCTGAAAAAGTTCTCGTCGCGACTTCGGGATATACCAGCCGGGCTACTCCGTCGCTGAGCCGCAGGATCATCCCCATCGGTTCCTTCATCATCGCAACCGAACAACTTCCAGAAAGCCTTGCCGACGGATTGATCCCCCGCGGCCGGATGGTCTTTGATTACCGACATTTCCTGAATTACTTCCGCCTGTGGGACCGGCGCATGATCTTCGGAGGGCGCGCAGCCTTTTTCCCTGAAACCGCGGATACTATCCGGGAGAGCGCTGCCATCCTGCGCCGGGAAATGGTCAAGGTCTTCCCGCAATTGAAGGATGCCGCAATCGAATATGCCTGGGGTGGGACACTGGATTTTGCCTTCGACATGATGACGCATGTGGGCGAAATGGACGGGCTGGCCTATTCTCTGGGTTATGCCGGGCACGGAGTTGCCATGGGAACCTATCTGGGAAAGACCACGGCAGAAGCGATGCTGGCCGGGAATGTGGAAAAGCACCCGTTTGCAGAATATGGATTTCCCAGCCTGCCCCTGGGGATTTCGGGGCAAAATCCCTGGTTCCTGCCGCTGGCAGGGTTGTGGTACAAAATCCTGGACTGGCTGGAATAAGCCATTCTCCTACCAATGGGGGCGATTGTATTAATTCCCGAATCCATAAAAGCGGATTAGAATTGTCCCTATTAAATCAAGGGAAAGCCGAATTACCAACCGGAGGTGTTTCCATGTCTGTTAATGGCAGGACGAAGGAGATGGAAGGGGAAGTGTATTACCCCTTGCCAGAGGTAACGGATCAGGCACGCCTGAAAGATTGGGATGCGCTCAGCCAGAAAGCCGCCACGGACCTGGAGGGCTTTTGGGCGGCCGAAGCGGAGGAATTGGAATGGTTCCAGAAATGGGACAAGGTGCTGGACGATTCCAACAAGCCTTTCTTCAAATGGTTCACGGGGGCCAAGACCAATATCGTCCACAATGCCATTGACCGGCATCTCAAGACCTATCGAAAGAACAAGCTGGCGCTGATCTGGGAGAGCGAGGACGGCAAGCTGCACCAGACCTTTTCCTATTATGCCATGAACCGCGAAGTCAACCGCATGGCCAACATCATCAAGGCCATGGGCGATCCGGAAAGGCGACCGCGTCACCATCTACATGGGACGCGTGCCCGAGATCGTGTTCGCCATGCTGGCATGCGCCAAGATCGGCGCGATCCATTCGGTGGTCTTCGGCGGCTTCTCGGTGGATGCGCTGCAAGGCCGCATCGAAGACAGCCAGTCCAAACTGGTCATCACCATGGATGGAAGTTACAACAACGGCAAGGTGGTCGAACTGAAGCGCACCGTGGATGAAGCGCTCAAGCGCTGCCCATCTGTGGAGAATGTGATCGTCGTCAAGCGTATCGGCCATGACGTGCCCATGGAGCTGAGCCGCGACCACTGGTATCACGATCTCTGCGCGCTGCCGATCGCCAACGGCAAGTGCGCCACGGAAGTGATGGATGCGGAAGACCCGCTTTATATCCTCTACACCACCGGGTCCACCGGCAAACCCAAAGCCATCCTGCACACGCACGGCGGCTACATGGTCGGGACGTATTCGACGCTCAAATATGTCTTCGATCTGAACGACGAAGACCGCTGGTGGTGCGCCGCCGATCCGGGCTGGGTGACCGGACATTCCTATATCGTCTACGGCCCGCTGCTCAACGGCGCGACCTCGTTCATGTTCGAAGGCGGCCCAACCTATCCCTACCCCAATCGCTGGTGGCAATGCGTCGAGACGCTACGGCATCACCATCCTGTACACCGCGCCCACCGCCATCCGCGGCCTGATGCGCTTCGGCGAAGCCTGGCCCAACAAGCACGATCTGTCCTCCCTGCGCCTGCTGGGCTCCGTCGGTGAGCCGATCAACCCGGAGGCCTGGAAGTGGTATTACCGCGTCATCGGCAAGGAAAAATGCCCGATCATGGATACCTGGTGGCAGACCGAGACCGGCATGTTCATGATCACGCCCACCCCGGTCGTGCCGCTCAAGCCCGGATCAGGCACGCGGCCTTTCTTCGGACAGGAGGCCGAGATCGTGGATGAGCACGGTGATCCGGTCCCGGACGATACGGAAGGCTATCTCACATTGAAGCACCCATGGCCAGCCATGCTGCGGACGATCTACGGCGATGATGAACGCTATGTGAGCCAGTACTGGAGCAAATATCCGGGGCGATATACCACCGGCGACTCGGCCAAACGCGACAAGGATGGTTATTTCTGGATCATCGGCCGGGTGGACGATGTGATCAAGGTCAGCGGCCACCGACTGGGGACGGCTGAGGTTGAATCGGCGCTGATCACACATCCTGCCGTAGCCGAGTCCGCAGCCATCGGTCTTCCGCATGAGGTGAAAGGCCAGGGCATCCACTGCTTTGTTGTGCTGAAAGCCGGGATGGCGGGCAGTCCCCGAACTGGCGGAGGAACTGCGCCAGCATGTCGCCACCCACATGGGCCCCATTGCGCGCCCGGAGGATGTGAAGTTCGTGGATAAGCTCCCCAAGACACGCTCGGGCAAGATCATGCGCCGGGTGTTGAAGGCTCGAGCCCAGGGGCTGCCGGAAGGCGACGTGTCCACTCTCGAAGAATAAATGCCATAACAGAATCAATATCAAAGCCCCGTCCGCCAGAGACAGCGGACGGGACTTTTTTCGCAGGATTATAATTATTCCCATGATCCCACAAGATTATCCACAAAAGATCGAGCAGTGGCATGCGGAACGCGAAACCAGCATCCGCAGGGAAAATGGCTGGCTTGCCCTGGCCGGGCTGTTCTGGCTAAAGGAAGGGGAAAATCGGATCGGATCGGCAGCGGGGAACGAGATCGTGCTACCCAGCCGTTTCCCGGCTTTCCTGGGAACCATTCTCCTGCAAAATGGGCAGACCTTTCTGCAGGCAGAAGAGGGAGCGGGTATGCAGGTGAACGGGCAACCAGCGACCCGAACCGCATTGAAAACGGATGTCGAAGAATCGCCAAGCTACATCACGCTGGAGGGCATAAGAATGGTGGTGATCGCCCGGCCCAGCGGGATGGGCTTGCGCTTATGGGACAATCTTCGCAAGGAACGCATGCTTTATCCTGCGCGGCAATGGTTTCCGGTCAATGACGCACTGCGGCTGCCAGCCCGTTATGAGCGCTATGAAACGCCGCGCACAAGTGCTCATGCCGGATGTCTTCGGCGATATGGTGGAAGGAAGTATGGATGGCCGGGTGCATTTTGAGGTGAATGGGCAATCATTCACGCTGGAAGCATCAGAACCGGAAGACCACCGGCTGGAGATCCATTTCCAGGACCTCACCAACGGCAAAATGACCTATCCCTCCGGCCGCTATATTTATTCCCCCGATCAAGTCCAGGGCGAGGACTATATTCTTGATTTCAACTACGCTTACAGCCCACCCTGCGCGTTCACGCCGTTCGCCACATGCGCGTTCGCGCCTTTGGAAAACCATCTCCCGATCCCCATTGAGGCGGGGGAAATATACACAGGTCATTAAAATCAAGAACGCCGCCTTATAGGGCGGCGTTCTTCATCGGATGTATTTCTGCATCAACGTAAGTGACGCGGCTCAGCCACCTACCAGCCGAAGCAATCCCTCCGGAACCCAGAACTTTCCAAAGCCCAGCATACTGAGCAGGATGGAAAGGATCAGGATGGCTACCCCAACCCAGATCAAGACCCGATCTCGATTCGTTCGCTGGAGCACTCCGAGCCAGGTACGGGGACCCACGCCGAAGGCGCGCAGGTCCATGGCGTCGATGATATCTTCGCTGCTGATGATGGCATGGATCGTGACCGGCACAAAGATCGGCCCAAGCTTTCTCACCTGCGAGATCAAGCCTCCACTTATTTTCTCCAGCTCATAGCCCCTGGCGCGCTGGGCATCCATGGTCAATTGGAAATCCCGGCCAAAGGTGGGAATGAAGCGCATGGTCAGATCCATGGCATAGGCAAATTTGTCGGGCAAGCCAAGACCCTTGAACGTGATCCCGTACACCGCCGGGTCCAGCGAATAGGGGATCAGGATGGTCATGATGGCAAGGCTGGAGATCCTGACCAGCTGGCTGACGGCAAAAAAGGCGCGCTCGATCGTGATCTTCAGTGTTGGCACCCAGCCGAAGATGTTGAAGGATGCCTTGAATTCGCGGATCAGGTGCTCCTGGGCGTACAGCTCCTGCCCTCCGCGGCCGGTCAGAAAGGTGAGAAAGGCGAAGACGATCACAAACCCCACAATGAACAGGAAGGCGCGGCGGATCTCATGCCACTTCACGCCGGAAGTGAGGAGCACGAACATCGCAATGGCAAAGAACGGCAGCAGATAGCGAACATCCCAAAAGGCAAGCGTGGAGAAAAGGAAGCAGGCATAGAATATCAACCAGGCGCGCGGATCGAACGACTGGATGAAGGAATGGGGGCGCTTGCGGTATCGCCAGGCTACGAGCATAGGGTTTTATTGGTCATTACGAGTGATGCGGCCTCATGCAGCATCACTCGTAATGACATTGTTGATTATCTTCCGGATTGCCTGCGCACGGCCGCATAGGCCAGGACGAGCAGAGGCACGAGAATGGCGGCGAAGATCAGGTTTGGCCCGGCAGCAGGAAGAAATTCTCCCACAACGGCCGCCACCAGGCTGTAACCATTGATCCAGATGTCGGAAATGGAGGCGAACAGGAGGCCGACGATATTCCCCAGCATACCCCAGGTGACCGCCGCGGCGACGTCTTCATTGCCTCCAAAGAACACCCGGACCGCCAGCACCAGGAGCAAGCCCACCAGGATGGAGACCCCTGCGAGGATCGAAATCCGCGTTTCTCCAAAGGTATCGGTGACCGGATTGTAGTAATTGAGGTTATTGAGGTTCTGGTTGAGGAAATAGATCACCCCGGCCAGGACCGCCAGGATGCCGCCCACCCAGAGCACCACGTTCATGCTTTGTTTCCGGTCACGGAAGAGCATCCAGAGCCCGGAGACGAACCCGATCAACCCGTTCCCGATACTCCACTGCGGGGAGAGGCCAAAGCCGGTCAGCGCGTCGCCAAACATATTGCCGACCGCGCCGGTGAAGAACCCCACCACCGGTCCAAAGGCGTAGCCGAAGAACATGGGGATGGCAATGGCGGGGCGCAGAGCCACCTGGCTCAGAGAGGGAACAACAAAGACCGTGCCGTTGAACAGCCAGGAGAAAACCGCATACAGGGCTGCGCCGATGGCCATCCACACTACTTCACGGGTTCCCACTTCCCAGGCCTTGTTATCCCGGCTGAAGAAGTACACCACGAGTGCGATCAGCACACCGAGGGCCACAAAGAGGAAGCGCAAACCCACAGTGGCCTGATCCACTTGGAAATTCAAGGCACCGATCTGGCGCGAAAAAGCAAACATTATGACCGCAAAGAGGCCAAGAACGACTGCCAGCGCGATCAGAACATTCCAGGTTCTTTTTTCCATCTTACATTCTCCTTGAGTTGATTACATGGACCAGCAGGCGAATAAATTCATTTTTTATAGAGTTTCTATATGTGCGCCAGGGCTTCCGCCCGAAGGAAGCGACCAGTCTCAGGCCAGCGCTTCATATTGAGGGCCAGCAGCGAGGTGGGAATCAGGCGATTGGCTTTCAGCCGTTCAAAGTCGCCAAGCACCTCGTGCGGTGAACCATCGGCAGCCAGGCGGCCATCCGCCATCATGAGCACACGGTTGGCATAGATCACAGCCAGGTCCACATCATGGGTGATGAAGAGAATCGCCTCAAAACCGGGCAGCTGCAGGATGGAATCCATGAAGCTCATGTAATTCTGATAATCCTGCCCGGCAGTCGGCTCATCCATCACCAGGATGCGGGATCGCATGGCAAGAATGGCCGCGATGCTGACGCGCTTCTGCTGGCCAAAGGAGAGCGCCAGCGGAGGGTCCTGCTCATATTCCGAAAGGTTCACGATGCGCAGCGCCTCTTTCACCTCCTTCTCCACCTGCTCCTTGGTATGTCGGAGATTGATCGGTCCAAAGGCCAGCTCCTCATGCACTGTCGGCGCGAAGAGCATATGGCTGGGACTCTGGAAAACGTATCCAAGGGTTTTTGCGATCTGGGCCACACTGGCTTCCCGGGTGTCGCGCCCATCCACCAGCACGCGGCCGGAGCGCGGCTTGAGCAACCCGATGGCATGTTTGACAAAGGTGGTCTTACCGGCGCCATTGGCTCCGAGCACAGCGATGACATCCCCGCGTTTGATCTGGAGGTTAATGCCGTGCAGCACCTCGGTTTCGGCCTCATAGCCGAAGCCCACGTTCTCGAATGAAACTAGGGCATCCTCAGCGGAGGCTTTCCCATCCATGCCTGGATCTGAAACGACTGAAGGAAGAATCTTCATTTCGGGAGGAGGCGGGGCAAGACGGGCAGATTCCACAACACGTTCGGCCGGGAGCTTGACCTCCCGGTAGTCCACATTCTTGTACAACCCCTCCAGCCCGCCCAGGTAGCGCGCCTCCCCGTCGGAGAGGAAGAGGACGCGGTCGGGATGGATGCGCAGCACATCCTCCACGCGATGCTCGATCATCAGGACAGTCATGCCCTGGTCAGCCAGCAAGCGCACGGTATCCAGCGTGTCCTGTGCGCTGGCCGGGTCCAGGCTGGCCAATGGCTCATCCAAAAGGAGGATCGAGGGCCGCATGGCGAGAACGCCCGCCAGAGCAACCTTCTGTTTTTCGCCGCCGGAGAGGTTGAAGGTCTCCCGGTCGCGAAGGTGGGAAATTTTCAAAAAGCCCAGGGCTTCATCGACGCGCGCGATGATCTCCTCGCGCGGCATGGAAAGATTTTCCAACCCGAAGGCAACCTCGTTCAGCACCTTCGTTCCCAGGATCTGCCGCTCGGGGTCCTGCAGGACCGTGCCGATCCGCTGGGAGATGCGGGAAAGAGGCCAGGCGTGAGTTTCCTCTCCCAGCACAAGGATGCGACCGTCCAAGTCGCCCTTGTAAGATCGCGGGATCAGGCCGTTGATACAGCGGATGAGGGTGGTTTTTCCACAGCCGCTTGCACCTGCGATGAGCAGGATCTCACCAGAGCGGGTCTCAAAAGATATTTTCTGGATCGCCGCACCCTGGCGATCGCGGTAGCGGAAACTCAGGTTTTCAATAACGAGGGGGATGTCGGTTGTCATCAGTGGCCGGCGCGCCGTAAGGTGATGTCTCTATTATCCGGATAACCGCGCGGCCTGTCAAGGAAAGGGACAAGCGGTTCAAGGCGGGTATGGAGGCAGTGTCGGTGCAGCAGTAGGCCCCGGCGGCGGCGTCCCAATGGGCGTGGGGGTGAAGAATGTGGGAACCGGTGTTGGCGGCAGGGGATTCTGGATGGGAAAGAGGCGCGGTTGAAATACCAGCCAGGCGGAAAGAAAACCAGCCACATACGCAAGTGCCAGGAAAAGCGCCAGGCTTCGAAGCCCAGGACGGGATCCGCTTCCCGAAAGCAGAGAGCCAGCCAGCAATGACAGAATCCCGATCGGCAAGGAGTAAAAGCCGATATCCAGGGCCAGTCCCACCGGCTTGATCCCACCGTTCAATACATCCACATAATCGATCTTCCCCCAACTACTGGTCGGCGAACCCCCTCCCCAATCATCACAGATGAAAATGACCGGGAAACCCGCACCCAACATCCCCTCGCAAACCGGGTCTTCAGGGTGTTCGTAACCAAGCGAGGCAAGCAGCGCGGCGGCAGATGAGCCCGGCGATCACAACGGCACCGAGGCATCCCCGCGTGTAAAAGCGAAAATGCCCGGGGCCGTTCATCTGTTATTTGCCAAATAGAGAGTTCCACCACTGCAGAAGGAAGCATTGTTTTGTCGGCACAGGGGTGGGCGCTGGGGTGGTTGTTCCCGTGGGGACAGGAGTCGAGGTAGTTGTCGGGAGCACCGGAGTTGTGGTGGCCGTCAAGGAGGGAGCAGGGCTGGGAGATTGGGTCGTTCCCGGAACCGTACCGCCGGTAACGCAATTGGCTGTACCCGAGTCGGTGAAGGTCTCCCCGGCGATGGGGACGAATTCCCAATCATAGCTGGAAGCATGCAGCGTCAACTTAAGCACCCCGAAGGTTTTATCGTTGCGGACCTCGGTGTTAGGCTGGCTGCTGATGAAAGTGTAGAGGCCAGCTCCCCCTGTGCCTACCACGAACTCCCGAATGCCTTTGGGATCTGCCTGACCTTTAGGATCTTGCGGGGCAAAACGCTGGTAGTTATGGTCATGACCGTTCAAGATCACGTCTGCGCCATGCGAATAAAGGGCCTGCCAGAGCGGCCCCACACTCGTGGAATTCCCATGCTTGCCGGAGTTGAAACGCG
This sequence comes from uncultured Chloroflexia bacterium, assembly GCA_963809585.1. Classification (GTDB taxonomy): domain Bacteria; phylum Chloroflexota; class Anaerolineae; order Anaerolineales; family Villigracilaceae; genus JACPVF01. The sequence continues at coordinate 934,223 of CAWEKL010000009.1, forward strand.
GCTCATGCCATATCGCCAGCGTACAGGCAACAGGATTGGCGTTCAGATCTGCCCTGCAACCATTGTTCCTGAGGAGAACCTGCGGAGACGTCGATCTCACTATTCAGAACAATGATATGCCAGGCCCCGAGATTATAGGAATAATATCCCTTGCAACCGGTTGTGCAGCCATTATCCAACGGAGAGGCAGCCGTGCCAAAATAAGTGAAATATCCGGAAGCACCAGCGGCGTGATAATCATGGTTACCCGGCGCTGGCATGGTGCGGGATTTATGACGGCCCCAGGTGGGATCATAGCAGTTTTTAAACTGATCGATCGTCCCGTCCGGATATGCGTTATCCCCCAGTGTGAAAACGGTTCCATCGATACTGTCCAGGAGTTTAGCAGTGGCCTCATCTTCAGCTCTGTTGCAATTGGTGATATCGCCCGCCCCTACGAAGACCGGATCACCGATCTGATCCAGAGGTGCTCCAGCTGCGGGGACATAAGTCCCGAACCCCAGCGCGCCAAATAACATCACGAAAACCAATAAGGCGGTTACGCGTCTCCCCGGTCTCATTTTTTCCTCCAATTGCTCAGACCAGTAAAAGGTCACTGGATGGATCGGAAAACCAATAGCAAGGCAGGACCCTACAACTCCAAACGCTCCAGCAGATCCAACAAATTATAGACTACAAAAATGACAGGAAAGTGAACCGGAAGGCAGCGCAGGAATCTAGGGGTGTATAACGCCCTCAACTCAAAGGCTCAATCCCCAAAAAGTCATAAAATCCCGCAGGCTTACGCCGATTTCTATTGCAGGAATTCGGTGAAGGCCGACTCCAGGTCTTGTTCGGACTGATAACCCACCATCTTCTTCAAAAGATTCCCATTCGCATCCAGAAGGTAGAGTTCTGGCTGATAACGGAAACCCAACGCGCGCTGAAATTCAAATGTCTGCGGATCATCTGCATCGAGATAGCTGAACTTGATCCTGCCAAAATACTTCGCCTCGAGCCCATGCACGATGGGCGCCATGGAACGGCAGGTCGCTCAGGTGAAGCGGAAAAATTCCACCAATTGCAGTCCACCGGAGGCCAAAGCTCACGGTCCCGGGGTCGGTCGCCTCCAGATTAGGGCCGCGGGAGGTCGCAACCGGCAATAGGTCTGGTGTGGAGGTTGACCCCGGCATGGAGACAACTGCCGTCGCGGTGAGAGTCGCCGGGGCAGTCGCAGGCATCCGGGTTGGCGTCGAGGCCGGTGAAAGGGCAACAGGGGCAGGCGGCGGCTTTGCACAAGCGGCTGCGAGGGACAGGATCATCAGGACGATCCCCAAGCGGGCTGGTCTCATAGCATAAATCCTTTCTGGAGGATTGCCCTCCGGACGCCTTTCCCAGTGATTTTCTTACAAAAATATCGGGAAAATCGTCACATGATAAACCGGATGGCTTTACTTGGCGGTTGTGAATTAAGACGCTATACTATGTAAATCCTGAAAAGCGATCAAAAAAACAAGACAATGTCTACCAGACTGGACCAGACCAAGGAGAAACGGAATGTCTGATTTCAAACTGACCTACGCCACCATGTTCAACCCCCCCGAGGAGCTGCACAAAGGTTTTGATGACGCCGTCGCAAAACTGAAGCAGAATCTGGGCAAAGAATACGCCATGATCATCAATAACAAGGATGTATTCGCCGACGAAAAGTTCGAGGATCATTCACCGGTCAATACGGAATGGATCCTGGCCCGAATGCAAAAGGGTAACGCCACGCATGCCGCACAGGCGATGGAAGCTGCCCGAAAAGCCTTCCCCGGCTGGAGCCATACGGCCTGGCAGGAGCGCGTCAAGATTATGCGCAAGGCTGCTTCACTGATCGAGCAGCGCATTTTTGACCTGGGCGCAGCCATGGCGATGGAAGTCGGCAAGAACCGCATGGAATCCCTCGGGGATGTCCAGGAGACCGCCGACCTGATCGCTTACTCCTGCTACCAGATGGAACTGAACAACGGCTACATCAAGGAAATGGGCAAGGACCCGCTGGTCGGTTACAGCTCCACCAACTACTCGGTGCTGCGTCCGTACGGTGTCTGGCTGGTCGTCTCCCCGTTCAACTTCCCCTTCGCGCTGACAGGCGGACCTGTGGGCGCGGCGCTGGTCAGCGGCAACACTGTGGTCATCAAACCGGCCACTGACACCGCCTGGATCGTCCGCCTGCTGGCGGAGTGCCTGCGCGACGCGGGGCTTCCGGAAGGCGTGATGAACTTCGTTACCGGCCCCGGTTCCACCCTCGGCCAGGCCCTGGTGGAGAACCCGCAGGTGGATGGCGTGACCTTTACAGGTTCCTTTGATGTCGGCATGAAGATGTTCCAGGATTTCGCCAAGGGCAAGTATGTCCGCCCGGTGATCCTGGAACTGGGCGGGAAAAATCCCGTGATCGTCTCGAAGCATGCGGATCTGGAACGCGCCACCCTCGGGATCGTGCGCTCGGCTTTCGGCCTGCAAGGACAGAAATGCTCAGCGGCCTCCCGCGTCATCGTGGAAGAGCCGGTTTATGAGGAATTGATCAGCCGCCTGAAGGATGCCACCCTTAAACTGGTCATGGGCGATCCGACAGACCGCGCCACTTACATCGGCCCGGTGGTCAATAACTCTTCCTACAATGATTTCAAGAACTTCAACGAGGAGATCTCCCAGGGCGGCGGCAATTTCCTGACCGGCGGCAAGGTGCGCGTGGACGGCGATTTCGCCAAGGGTTACTTCTGCGAACCGACCTTTGTCACCAACCTGCCTTTTGAGCACCGCCTCTGGCAGTATGAGATGTTCCTGCCCATTACCACCATCGGCAAGGTCAGCAACCTGGACCAGGCCATGGAGATCGCCAACAGCGTCAACTACGGACTGACTTCCGGCTTCTACGGCGCGGAGAGCGAAGTTGAATGGTTCTTCGATAAGATCCAGGCCGGCGTGAACTATGTCAACCGGCCGCAAGGCGCCACCACCGGTGCCTGGCCGGGCTTCCAACCGTTCGGCGGCTGGAAAGGCTCCGGCTCCTCTGGAAAGAACGGCGGCGGCTTCTATTACCTGCCGCTTTATATGCACGAACAGATCCGCACCACCGTCAAGTAAAACTCCCATAACAAAAAGCCCCTTCCTCAAATTCGGGGAAGGGGCTTTTCTTACGCAGGCCGGGCTGCTGCCAGAGGCACGGGGTACAATTGTGAAATGGATGGCTACAAGGAATTCATTGCCCGTATCGGGGACTTTTTTCTGGTCATTGGTATCTTTCTTTTTGTCCTATTTGTCTCATCCGACCTGGCCAAACATGCCGAATTCGATTACCTGTTCCTGTCCATTCTGACCCTCGGCATCGCCTGGGTACATGCGCCGCCGCAGACCCCGGCGACCAGCCGCCGGGCGGTTCGCCTGGTATAACAAAACACGCGGCTCCATGAGAGACCGCAGCCATAAATCCAGGGAGAAAAAGTAACTCATGTCCAAACTGATCACTTTGAACGAAGCCATCTCCACTTACGTAAACAACGGCGACACAGTTTACGCCGCAGGCTTTACGCACCTGATCCCGTTCGCCGCGGGACACGAGATCATCCGCCAGAAGAAACGCGACCTGACGCTTGCCCGCGCCACCCCGGACCTGATCTATGACCAGATGATGGCGGCCGGCTGCGCTCGCAAAGTCATTTTTTCCTACATGGGCAATCCCGGCGTGGGTTCTCTGCGCATCGTCCGCCGGGCTCTCGAGCAGGGCCGGCTCGAATGGGAGGAGTACTCGCATTTCGGGATGATCACCCGTCTTGCAAGCAGGCGCCGCAGGACTGCCCTTCCTGCCGATGAACCAGACCGCGGCCGCGGACCTGGAGCATGCAAATCCGCAGATCAAGCGGATCCCTGATCCTTACGGCGGCAAGGATGTGATCGTGGTGCCCGCACTCAACCCGGATGTGGCCATCGTCCACGTCCAGCGAGCAGACACACAGGGAAATTCCCATCTGTGGGGCATCATCGGCGAGCAGAAGGAAGCGGCATTTGCCGCCAAAAAAGTGATCATCACCGCGGAGGAGATCGTGGACGAGGCCGTCATCCGTTCCGACCCGAACCGCACAATGATCCCCGGCCTGATCGTGGATGCCGTCTGCCATGTGCCGTATGCGTGCCACCCTTCCTATGCGCAGGGATATTATGACCGCGACAACGACTTTTATCTGGAATGGGACAAGATCAGCGATTCCGAGGACTCGGTCAAAAGTTGGCTGGATGAATGGGTATACGGGGTTCGAAACCGCGCGGAATACTGGGAGAAACTTGGCGAGGAGACCCATCAGCGCCTCCATATCCAACCGCGAATGAGCGAACCCATCAATTACGGGCAATACTAGGATCAATGTCCATCCCTTATATTGACCACGGCGGTAGCGGTGAACCGCTACATTTCCTGCATGCCAACGGATATCCGCCCGCCTGTTATGAACCGCTCCTCGAGGCGTTGAAACGCAGCCATCACGTTTTCGGCATGCTGCTGCGGCCCCTGTGGCCGGAGGCAAATCCCGAGGAATTATCCGACTGGCACCCGCTTTCGGAGGATCTGCGCATCTTCCTGGAGGAACAGAATCGCGGCCCGGTCATCGGCCTGGGTCATTCCATCGGGGCTATCGTGACCCTGCGTCTCGCCTTGCAGCAGCCGGAAAGATTCCGTGCGCTGGTTCTGCTCGATCCAGTGCTTTTCCCTCCGCATATCATCGTACTCTGGAACATGATGCGGGGACTGGGCCTTGGACAGCGTGCACATCCACTCATCCCTATCGCGCGAAAACGCCGAAGGACCTTTGATGACCTGGATGCGCTATTCCAAGGATACCGACACCGACCTGTGTTCCGTTATCTCAGCGATGAGAATTTGAAGATCTATATCGCGGGTATTACCCGGCCGCGCCCAGAGGCCGGCTTCGAGCTGGTGTATACCCCGGAATGGGAATCGCACATCTATTACACGGGTGTCTGGCGTGACATGGAACTGTGGCGCGCGCTGCCTCGCCTGCGGGTGCCGACTCTCATCCTGCGCGGAGCGGAGACAGATACGTTCTTGAGAAGCGCAGCCTGGCTGGCGAAACGCCGGCAGCCCGGCCTGCGTATCGAGACATTGGAAAAAACCACCCATTTACTTCCTCTGGAATGCCCGCAGGAAGTCAATGCGATCACGCAATCCTACTTGAAAGAGGTCCTATGAGCGAAATGACCTATTCCCCCGCCGAGTTGATGATCATCCACGCCGCGAGATTGCTGAGGGACGGGGATGCGGTTTTTGTCGGAGTTGGCCAGCCCAACCTGGCCTGCAACCTGGCGAAGCGCACCCACGCTCCCAACCTGGTGATGATCTATGAGGCCGGCGTCATCGGCGCAGAGCCGGCGCGCCTGCCCCTCTCTATCGGCGACCCCACTCTCGTAAGCGGCTCGTTGTCAGTGGTCAGCATGTACGATATCTTTGCCAATTACCTGCAGCGCGGCAACGTGGATGTGGGCTTTATGGGAGGGGCACAGATCGATAAATATGGGAATATCAATGCCACCGTCATCGGTGACTATGCGCATCCCAAGGTGAGGCTGCCGGGCTCGGGCGGTTCGCAGGAGATCGCTGCCTGGGCGAACCGCTGCTACATCATGACACCGCATCAGAAACGCCGCTTTCCGGAATCGGTGGACTTTCTCACCTCGGCAGGCTATCTGCGCGGGCGTCCCCAGCGAGCAGAAACCGGTGTGCGCGGCCAGGGAATGCTGGCGGTGGTCACGGATATTGGCATCCTGGAGCCGGATGAGAGCGGCGAACTCATCCTCACGGCGCTGCACGCAGGGAAAACGGTCGAGGAGGCCAGGGCAAATACCGGTTGGGACCTAAAAACGGCGGAATCGGTACGCACGACGGAACCCGTGACCGAAAACGAACTGCGTATTCTGCGCGAGGAACTGGATCCCGGCGGCATCTATCTCAAGGGCAGCGCCTAGACTTTCTACAGGGTTTGCTCCGCAACTTTAGCGAGCTTTTACCGTAAATGTTTGTGATGATCGTTATTCAATTGGAGGTAAACCCATGACTTCAGAGAGAAATGTATTACGTCGTTCCAGCCGCGACCGCATGGTTGCCGGTGTATGCGGCGGGCTTGGTCACTTCTTCGGTATCAGCCCTGCCTGGTTTCGCCTGGCTTTCCTGATCGCCCTCATCCCGGGCGGGGTGCCTGGCATCCTCGTCTACTTGCTGATGTGGATCATCGTCCCATCCGAATAAGCGCAGTCTTCCCTGTGCCGAACCCATCCGCTGCCTTCTGCGTTAACCATGCAGGAGGCAGTCTTTTCCCATGAGCCAATCCATTCGCGCGGTTCTCTTCGATCTGGGCGGCACGTTGATGCATCCGCGCGGGGAATGGGAGCCGGTTGAAACCCGTGCCGACACAGGCCCTGGTGGAATCGCTGCACCAAAGCGGGTTTGCCATCCCGACCGGTTTCGCGGAGGGCTTTCGCTGGCGTCTTGCCCGCTATCACCGGGAACGCGACCAGTCCCTGTTCGAAACGACCTACTTCTCGGTACTGCGCGAGATGCTCATCGAGCAGGGCTACGGCTCGCCTGGCGATGCGGCGGTACGCAACGCGCTGGATGCATTGTATGCAGTAACCCAATCGAACTGGGAGATTGAAGAGGATGCCATCTCCATGCTGATGAAGTTGAAGGCGGAAGGGCTGCGGCTTGGGATGGTTTCCAATGCCGGGGATGACAAGGATGTAAAGACCCTGACGCGCCGGTTTCACATTCATCACTACTTTGACTTTGTCATAACCTCGGCTGCCTGCGGCTATCGCAAGCCTCACCCGCGCATTTTTGAACTGGCGCTGGCACACTGGAGATTTCCTGCCAGCGAGGTTGTCATGGCCGGCGATACGCTGGATGCCGATATCCTCGGCGCCCGCCAGGCCGGGATCTACAGCATCTGGTGCACAGCCAACATCTCAGCCTCTCAATCTCCAGCCTTGATTCTGCCGGATGCAACGGTCTCCCATCTCATCGAAATCCCCGAGGTCGTTGCCAGGCTCACAGAACCATGATCCAGGATGCTCGATTCACCTGCGTGATAAAATCAGCAATTCTCCGTAGCAATCGGACTGCATGCAGCCTCCATGCTGCCCTCCTTCCATACCTTGCGCTTGCCGTGGGTGGCGGGCATCCAGATCGTTAATCAGCCGCACGCTCAAGCCCGGTTCGCTTGCTTTTGAATTCCATATTCCGTACAATAGGCAAAACCTTATTTACTTTCAACAAAGGATTTGGGAGCAACCATGGATATACAGATCACGCACGAGAACGGCCGTGTGCCGGTCACGATCATGCACCTTACCGGTAATCTCGATTCGACCACCTTCATGGATTTCCAGGAACAAGCAGATGCGCTGATCAAGGAGGGCAAGCAGTTTATCCTGGTCGATCTCTCCGGGGTCCCTTATGTGAGTACCGCCGGATTCCGCGTATTACACCATATGTTCAACCAGCTCCGCGCGCTTCATCCGTCCGCCAATCTGACCGACGAAGAAGTGCGTAAAGGCATCAGTGCCGGAACCTACACCAGCCCCAACCTGAAATTGCTCAACCTGTCCAAAGACACCCAAAAGGCATTCGAGATGACCGGCTTCGACATGTACATCGAGACTTACACCGATCTCAAGAAGGCCATCACTTCATTCTAAGCCATGCCTTGCGGGTGGCTACGGAACCGGGCTCCTTTCCAAAACTGCTATAATCTCCTGCATGCCCGACGATCTTTTTGACCACGCCATGCAGGAACGGATGAAACAGGAAGCCCCGCTGGCTGCCCGTATGCGCCCGCGCACCCTGGAGGAATACATCGGCCAGGAGCACATCGTGGGACCGGGCAAGCTTCTGCGCCGGGCGATCGAAGCCGACAAGCTTTTCTCCTCGATCCTCCTCTGGGGACCGCCGGGCACCGGCAAAACCACCCTGGCCCAGGTCATCGCGAACACCACCCGCAGCCATTTCGTCACGATCTCCGCAATCCTGGCCGGGAAGGCCGAGCTGCGCGCCGTGGTGGAAGCTGCCCTGGAGCGACGCCGCCTGCACAATGAGCGCACCATTCTATTCGTGGATGAGGTGCATCGCTGGAACAAGGCCCAGCAGGATGCCCTCCTGCCGCACGTGGAAAATGGGACGCTTACGCTCATCGGAGCGACAACCGAAAACCCTTATTTTGAGGTCATCAAGGCGCTGATATCGCGCTCGCGCGTCTTCCAACTGCGCAACCTGAACCAGGATGAAACAGGACTGCTGATCGACCGCGCCCTTATGGATAAGGAACGCGGTTACGGAAACCGAAAGATCCTCCTGGACCCCGAAGCCCGCCTGCATCTGATCGAGGTGGCCAGCGGCGACGCACGCAATGCCCTGAACGCCATCGAGCTGGCTGTGGAATCGACCCCTCCGGATGATTCAGGTGTCATCCACATCACGCTGGATGTGGCGCAGGAATTGATCCAGCGGCGCGCAGTGCTGTACGATAAGGACGGCGACGCGCACTACGATACGATCAGCGCATTTATCAAATCCGTACGGGGCTCGGACCCGGACGCGGCGCTATACTGGCTGGCCAAAATGATCTATGCCGGGGAAGACCCCAAGTTCATCCTGCGGCGGCTGATCATCCTGGCCGGGGAGGATATCGGGCTCGCCGATCCGATGGGTCTGGTGGTGGTCTCCTCAGCCGCCCAGGCGTTCGATTATATCGGCCTGCCGGAAGGCGTCTATCCCATTGTCGAGGCTACGTTATATCTTTCCACTGCACCCAAATCCAACAGTGCAGGGGCTTACTTCAAGGCAATGAAAAAATTGGAGGAGGAAGGCCAGACCTCGGTCCCGCGCCACCTGATGGATGCAAACCGCGACGCGGAGGCCATGGGCCACGGCAAGGATTACGCCTACCCTCACGAGTTCGAAGGACACTTTACCCCTCAGCAGTACCTTCCGAAGCGGCTGCTGGGTACTTATTTCTACTCCCCCTCCGGCGAAGGCTACGAAAAAGATGTGGCAGCCCGCCTGGAGATGTGGCGCGAAGCACAGCGGAAGGCACTGGGCATCGAACGGCGCGAAGACCTTCCTGCCCTCTCCGAAGAGAAAATCCAGGAAATGAAGCGCCGTATCCGCTAAGCTGGAGCACGCTCCCACATCCCTGCGACCCTGCCTTCCAGCAGGGTCACTTTCTTAATAATTCCGATTCTTTAAGGTTTCCTTATTGAAAAAGTAGAATTTATGTTCTATAATAATGATATTATTCGTCCCATTACAGGAGAGATAAAAATGGTGAAAAGAAACGTGGTCCATATCGAGATCCCGGCTGCGGACCTGCAAGCCGCGGGGAAGTTCTATCAGGATCTTTTTGGCTGGGAAGTCACCCACATCCCGGAAATGAACTACACCACATGGGCAGCAGGACCCGGAGAAGGCGGCGGATTCAACCCCCTGAGCCACGATGTCAAGCCCAACGAGATCATGATCTATATAAACAGCGAGGATATCGAGGCCGACCTCAAGAAGGCTGCTGCGCTGGGCGCCAAGATCATCCAGGAAAAGATGGAAATACCCAAGACGGGCTGGTTCGGCGTCTTCGAAGATCCCACCGGTAACCATATTGCCCTTTACACCAGCATGGACCCCGAATTCAACAAATAAGAAATTATCGTTGCACAGAAACAGCAGGCGGCCCATCCGGGCCGCCTTTTCTATACAAACAGCTACAACCTGCCAGGCAATCCTTATTTTTCGGGGAATTTCATCTCAATTGGCGGCCGCTGGTTCATACGCATCAAATACGCCCCGGTCTCAAACAGGGCGAGCATGGTCACGGAGCCGGTATCACAGGCGAGCCTTTGAAAGTGGTCCAGGGGCAGTCCCAGATAATGCGACACTGCCAGCTTGATCGGGTCGGCGTGGAATACGCAAGCCACCACATCCCGCGGCTTGTGACGAGCGCAAATGGAATCCAATGCTGTGACGATTCGGGTTTGGGTCTGCTGAAAGGTCTCACCGCCGGGGTGCCCGGCACGTGAAGGGGCATTTTGTACCACACGCCAGTACTTCAACCGCGCCACCCTGCGGATGGAAAGGCCCTGCCACTTGCCGACATCAGCCTCCAGTAAACCCGCGTCCGGGATCACCTCCAGTTTATGCGGCCGGGCGATGGGCGCGGCCGTCTCCAGGGCACGCTCCAGGGGGCTGGAATAAACAGCTTTTAGGGGAATCGACTCGAAAGCCTTGCCAAGCTCATCGGCTTGCTTCCGGCCGCGCTCGTTCAGATGCACGCCTGGCAGACGCCCGGCAAACTTCCCGGTCTTTGAATAATCATTCTCTCCATGCCGGATCAGTAAAAGGATCGTCATCCTGCCTCACTCGTATTTCAGGGCTTGAACCGGGATCATTGTGGCGGCGCGCAGGGCGGGATATAACCCTGAGAGCATCCCAATGATGGTAGAAAAAATCAGTGCAAAGACCGGCAGCCAGGCGGGGGTATATACGGCCACGCTCGGCGGAGGCCCTCCCTGTTGGGAGGCCTGACCTGCCAGATACACGATCGCCAGCACATTCATCCCCTGACCGGCCAGCCAGCCGATGGTAATGCCACCCAAGCCGCCGAGAAATCCGATCCCGGCAGCCTCCCCGACGAAGATCGAAAGCACATCCCGGTTGGTGGCTCCCACGGCTTTCATCAGGCCGATCTCGCGGGTCCGTTCCAGGATGGACATGGCCATCGTATTGGCAATGCCGATCGCGGCGACGAGCAGCGCGATCGCCCCCACGCCGCCAAAAATGACCTGCAGGACCTTGTAAAAGTTATTGATGCCCTGGACGAAGGATTGAGGGGTGCTGGCCTGAAAGCCCATTCCTGTGATCTGGTCGGCAATGTCCAGCGCCTGGTCAGGGCTGCTGACCTTAACAATGACCTGATTATAGCCATCCTTGTTGTAATTGATGCGCCGTCCCATGGCCCACTCATTCAGGGACTTCACCTGCTCAAAGGGCAGGTAGATGGACCAATCCGATTCGCCGCGCGTTTCGGTCAGAACGCCCACCACGCGAACGCTGAGAGTCTTGCGGATCTCAGTGCCCTGATCATCCCACTTGATCGCCACAAGCTGCAATTGCTGGCCCATCAAGTCGGGAGGGGGCGGCGGCTCCTGGCCCGGACGCTGGCGGGGATCATAGAAGTTGTTGGGGATCATAGCGCCGATCACCACCCCACCCTGGGATAAAACGGTTTCACCCAGGGTAGACTTGAGGCCCAGCACTGCCAGATCTTTCACAGCGACCCCCATAATATTTGCACCAGCCTCCATGCGCTGGTACTTCATCATCATCGAGGCCATCAAATACTCCCGCGGCATCACGGCTTCCACGCCCGAAAGGGCACGCAACTCGTCCAGGGCGGAGTTGGTCAGAAGGCGAGGTCCACCGGAGTTGCTTGAACCCTCGGAGACGCCCGGAGCCTTGACCACAATTCCTCCCCCTCCACCTCCGCCACCCATCACCATCCCACCCGAATCATAGGATGGCATCACCATGATCTGGGTCAGGTCACCGATCCCGTAAAGCTGCTCGTTGGCATTCTTTTGCAGACCGATGGCAAGCGATACCAGGATCACGACCGCCGCGGTGCCAATGACCACACCGATGGCTGTCAGGGCAACCCGGGCTTTGCGCCGGTTGAGATTGCCCAGCGATCAGGCGAATCAGGTCGAGGACCTTCACGCGCTACCCCTTGCCCCCGCCGCTTGGGCGTACAGGTTGTACCGGCACCTCAGAGGGCGCGGCTTCGATGGGAGTTCCACCTCCCGCCGGAGAGCTGTCCAGCCCGAACAGGCCAAGGATAAACCGCCAGGCCTTGTGCAGGAAGGTTTCAGAGGACACATCCACAGGTGAAACCCCACCGCCACCGCCGCCACCGCCATTTCCGCCCATGGATGGATCCACGACATCCGGCCCGGTAAAGGTCTCCTCCACCGTCACGTCCAGGGTGTCCTGCACCTGGCGCGGCTGGTTGAAATCATCGGTATATTCGATCGTCACAGTCAATGAAAGCGGACCTGGCGAATCCGGGACCAGAGAAGCATCAAAAGTAAAGTAACCTCCCTGGTCCAGGGTGCCGACAAGTGTGGAGGGAACTTCGATCATGCCATTGGCGGTTTCCACAACCATGTTTCCCAGGACAGCGGTGCGCTTGCCAAGGTTGGCCACCTGGATGGGCAGCATGTTCGGCTGGCCGGTGAACATGGTTCCAGGGATCGCGATAAAAACTGATATCCAGTTTTGGCAGGCTGTAGACCAACAGCGTGATGACCTGATCATCGTTGATCACTTCACCCTTGCTGTTGACATAGGAAAAAGTGATCTTCATCGGGTACGCGCCCGGGTCGGTGGAGACATTCACGATCAGGCTTTGCCGAACCTGCAAGGCGCCGCCCGCCGACAGATCGCCAAGGGATTGGATGTTGGAGGAGCCCACCGGAGCGAAATTGGTAAATTCACCGCTGCCGCCGGATGTGCCACCAGCCACCGGAGTCTCACCGCCGCTGCCTGAGGAACCGCCGCCAACGATCATGGTCACGCGTTTCGCATCGGTGTTGCCCATGTTCTGCACTGTCATGCCCAACTCGAACTGCTCCCCGGGCTGGAGGGGATCGACTGTTGTAGCGTAACTGGTAATGACAAGCTGGGCGCTGTTCACGCCCGTCGGCGTGGAGGTAGGATAGGCAACGCCGCTGTAACCACCGCTGGCAGGGACGCTGACGGTGAACTTGTCCGAGTAGGTCGTGCCTTTGTCATCGTAATAGGTCAAGGTGACATCGACAACAACCACACTCTTCCCGGAGAGAGAATCCACAGCCATGAAGGTCTGACCTGCTTCTCCGCTGGCACCGGGGGGAATGGAACCCACCACCGCCACACCGCCAGTCCGTGTCGGGATCAGATCCGTCGAGGTGAATGCCGCCTGTGCATTGAGCGCGGTGACATTTCCCGCATTGCCAAAAACGAATTTAAGGCGGAATTCATTACCGGCCTGCACAGTGCTCACACTGGACTTATAGGAATTGATGATGATCTGAGGACGGCCGAAAGCCGGCTGCGTGGGTGCGGCGGTGGGAGCAGGCGCCTGCACATGCAGAGTTCCAGACCAGGTCTGCGAGGCAGGTGCAGAGGTGGTCACGCGGACGGTGTAGTCCCCGGCGGGAGTCCCTGCCGGAACCACCGCTGTCAAAGTCTGGCTATTGAGAAAAGCGGTAGCAAGTGCGCCATAACCATCCAGCAAGACCACGGCCGTGGAATCGAAATCCGTGCCGGTGAGGGTCAGCGTGACCGCCGAAGTATTAACCAGCGTACCGGGGATGACCGTATCAATTCCGAGGGCGGCAAAAGCGGGCTTCACCCAGCCCAGTGCCAGCATCGGTACCAGCACCAACAGGACCAGGAAACGGGTCGATAATCTCATGCATTCTCCTTCAAAGCAGGGCCACAAACCTCTCTATTCGGCAGGCAGCCTGGCGGCATCCAGGGCTGCGGACTGGTACTCCGATTCGCTCACGGTCCGGCCATCCAACAAGAAGATCCGGTGCGTGGCGAAGCGCGTCATGCGCGGATCATGGGAAACGACCAGAACCGTGCGCCCCTCTTTATGCAAATCAGAGAGCAATTGCATAATGGCCACACCGCTGGCAGTGTCCAGATTTCCGGTCGGCTCATCGGCGAGGATCACAGCGGGGTTATTGACCAGTGCACGCGCCACTGCGACCCGCTGCTGCTGCCCGCCGGAGAGCTCGCCGGGCCTGTGGTGAGCCCGGTTGCCCAAACCCACTTTTTCCAATAAATCCTTCGAGCGCCCTGTTCGCCGGGAAGCCGGGATCCCGGCAAATTGCATGGGAAAGGAAACATTTTCCAGGGCGGTCATGCTCTGGACAAGATTGAAGGATTGAAAAATAAAGCCCATCTTGCTGCGGCGAAAGAGCGCAAGCCGGTTCTCGTCCATCTCGTCCAGCCTCTGCCCCTCGACCCAGATCTGCCCGCCGTTCGGCCGGTCCAGCCCGCCCAACAGGTAGAGCAGCGTGCTTTTCCCGGAGCCTGACGGCCCCATCACCACAGTAAAAGTCTGCGGGGGAATCTCCAGATCGACTCCATCCAGGGCTCGCACGACGGTCCCGCCCATTTTATAATGCCGGATCAGCCCGGCTGTACGGATCAACGGCGCGTCCATAGCGACCTAAAAGAATGGCCTTTGGACTGCCAACCCACCGAGATTAGCCCCCAGCGCGCCTAGGCCAGCCTGCGCCAGCAGGATAAGAACCACAGAACTCAATGCGGAGAGGGCTGCCTTACGATGGGGTAATTCATCTGCGGCAGCAAGGCCAATGATGAGCAGGAGAATATGCCAGATCAAGAAGATATCCAAATGGGAAAGAAGCTGGGCGGCAAAACCCGCTCCACTGGCAAATCCCGAAAGTCCGGGACTGGTAATACCCTGACGGGTGATGATTATAAAAATGAGCCGCAGAACATCACGCACTGCGAACGGAAGCAGCGCAAAACCTGCCACATTGAACGCTCCCCCAAGGCTGCCGCGCCCGCCAAATAAGGTCGAGATCAAATGCAGGATTCCAGCCAGGATGAGCCATCCCAGCCAGAGGGAAACCAGACCGCCCACAAGCGGAATGATATAGACAAAGACAGGCCCCTGCATGGCCTGCTGGGCTTGATAATAATTCTGCTGCATTTCGGGAGTCCAGTACTGGAAATCCAATGGAAGAGGTGCAGTGCCCATCATGGCCGCGCGCGCTTTGAAGAACCCACCTACAACGATGCTCAGAATCGTTGTCAGGCTTAGCAACAGCATGGGAGCCTGCCAGACCGAGCGCTGAAGTTCCGCAATCTTCTGGAATGCCTCGGCCGGGCGAATGAGCGCCTCCCAAATTCTTGAGAAATCCAATCGGCGCTCGGGTAAGGTTTCCATTCCGGTTTCTACGACACCCATAACAAACCTTCCTAGAGTATGGATTTGGTCATTCTATCACGGCAAATTTCCCAGAATAAAAAGTACAGAGAGGCCGGTAGGAACCTTACACCGGCGCGTATAAGAACAGCCAATTTGCGGCCGGTTATAAGCCTTAGACGCCTCTCCAGAGAGGAAAGTTCCCGCCGGTTGCGTTCATTTCGCCGGTCAATCAGAGGGATATCGCAGGGAAAGGATCAGATGGGATTGGTCTCAGGCGTGGGAGGAAGATCGAATAAATCCCTGGCAACCGGCATCCCAGGAACAGGAGCCGGATAAGCGCGCATGAAGGTTTCAATGCCGGAGTACAGGTTGAAGAACATGCCCAGCAGGCCGCGCCGCATCTGCATGCCGCCCTGACTCGCATGGCATTTACTGGCTTCCTCCTTGCGGGCTTCCACCAGGCGATAATCAATACGCGCATGCACAGGAAAATCCACCTCCGCGAGCGAAACGAGATCGATATCCTTATTGCGTCCCCATTTGCGAGGGTCCTGGCCGAACAGGCGCAGCAACCGCACGCCCAACTTGAACAAGCCGCGCTGTATGGTCTGAAAATACAAAGCGCGCGGCTGGAACGGTGCGCCGGCCTCCGGATGGAAGGATGCATCCGCAGCCTTCTCAAAGGCCATCACCGTGGCATTATGAATCTGGATATGGTCGGGATGGCGGTATCCGCCGATGGGATCGAAGGTAATGACAACATCCGGGCGCAGCCTGCGGATGTAGTGCAGAACCTTAACCGCTACATCTTCCACTGGGCGATTCACCTGGGCGTCGGGATGAAGGTTATCCTCGCTCCCGGGCATGCCAGAGTCGCGGTAATTCAGGAAAAAGACCTCTTTCAATCCCAGATGCCGGGCAGCGCAGCGAAGTTCCGACTCGCGCAATTCCGCAACGGAATTAAAGCCCCTCATAAATTCATCATCCACGGTCCCAACTTCACCGCGCGTCGCACATACCAGAAAAACCTTCGCTCCACGTGATGCATACAGGGCCAGAGTGCCTCCCATGCCGAAGGATTCATCATCCGGGTGCGCCAGAACTGCGAGAAGGGTTTGCTGCTCATCCATACTATTCCTCTCCCAAATAATCTGTAAGGCTGCTTATCCGCCAATGATAATGCAAATCGCTCCGCTCTGCCTGCTTATAGGAGCAATGAGGTCGTTCACAGGGTAATATCCTTGCAGAATGGTCTTCCGCGGACTATACTCAACCCACCCAGCACACGAAGACGCCTGCCTTCGTGTGTTTCATTATGAACCGGGCGGGAACGCCTATTCAGGAGACAGAGATGAAATTCGAAACCCTAGCGATCCATGCCGGGCAGGAACCCGATCCCAATAACGGCGCAGTGATGACGCCCATTTATCAGACATCCACTTATGCACAGGACGGCATCGGCAGGCCGCGCCAGGGATACGAATATTCCCGCACGCAGAACCCGACGCGCAAAGCGCTGCAGGACTGCCTGGCCGAGCTGGAAAGCGGAAGCTGGGGATTGTGTTTCTCCTCCGGAATGGCGGCCACCGACACGGTACTGCGGATGCTTGCCAGCGGGGATCATGTGGTGGCCGGGAACGATGTGTACGGGGGCACCTTCCGTCTTTTCGACAAGATCCTGCGCCGCTTCGGGTTGGATTTCACCTTTGCCGACACTACGGATGTGGAGAATCTGGCCGAAGCACTCACGGCTTCCACGCGCATCGTCTGGCTGGAAACGCCTACCAATCCACTGCTGGCCGTAACGGATATCCGGGCCGCAGCGCAAATGGTGCATGCTCATCCCAACAAGCCCCTGCTGGTAGTGGACAACACTTTTGCCACGCCCTATCTCCAGCGCCCGCTGGAACTTGGCGCTGACCTCGTAGTGCATTCGATGACCAAGTATCTTGGGGGCCATTCGGACGTGGTCGGAGGGGCGATCATCGGCAAAGATCCGGCGCTGCAGGAGCGGCTGGCTTTCCTGCAGAATGGCATCGGCGCCGTGCCCGGACCCATGGATTGCTTCCTTGTGCTGCGAGGCATCAAGACCCTGCCCATCCGCATGGACAGGCATGCCGAAAACGCTTCCCACATCGTGGAATTTCTCAAGGGGAAGGCCAAGATCAGCAGGCTGTATTATCCCTTCGAGGAGAGCCACCCTCAATGCCAAACCGCGCGACGCCAGATGAAGAACGGGGGCGGCATGATCTCTTTCATCATGCAGGGAGGGCGGGAGGCTGCGATTCGATTTGCAGAGGCGACGCGTATCTTCACCCTGGCCGAATCGCTGGGCGGGGTCGAATCGCTGATCGAGGTTCCCGCAGCCATGACCCACCTGTCCACGGCGGGCTCCGGGCTGGAGGTGGATCCGGGGTTGGTCAGGTTGTCAGTCGGTTTGGAAAATGTCGAGGACCTGATGGCTGATCTCCAACAAGCGCTGGAGAAGTCGTAAAGCAGGACAGGCGAAACGGGCAGGCGCCCGGCCTGCCCTACTTTGCGTGGATGGCAACCAGGGTGACGTCATCATCCTGGCTGGCGCCGTTCTCGTAGTGGGACAAGATGTCCAACATGTTGTCGCAGACCTGCTGGGCCGGCAAGCCCACCATTTTGCACAGAGATTCCTTGATGCGCTCGATGCCAAAGGCCTCGCCTTCGGGGTTGCGGCAATCGGTCAGCCCATCGGTGTAGAGAAAAAGCGTGGAACCTGACGGCAGGGTGAGAGAGGCCTGATCGATCGTAATAATTTCCCACATGCCCAGGGACATGCCGGGGCCATGCGGCAGGCGAGCCACAATTCCATCCGGGGTCAGCAGGAGAGGCGGCTCGTGGCCTGCCCTGGCATACGAAAATTCGCCCGTTTCGAGGTCCAGCAGGCCGTATAGTGCCGTTACGAATTGGGTGGACTTTTCCAGCCTGGTGATATGCCGGTTGACCAATTGCATCACATGGGCGGCATCCTTGCCGATATCCGCCTCGGCCATGATCAAGGCATGGGTCCGAGCCATGAAAAGAGCTGAGGGCACGCCCTTATCCGCTACATCGCCGATAAGCACGCCCATCTGGACTGCGGTCACGGGGAAAACATCATAGAAATCCCCGCCCACCTGCCGGGCCGGCAGGATACGAGCGCCGAAGTCATAATCCCCCACAATGGGCAGCTCGTCCGGCAAGATGCTGAGTTGGATATCCGCGGCAACTTTTAATTCGCGTTCCATCCGTTCCTTTTCTACAAGCTGCGCCTGGGCATCCTTCAACTCAAAATAAGCATCCTGGAGAGCGCGGTTCTTTTCCACAAGGTCATGAAAGGAACTGGCATTGGTGGCATCCAACCGCTGGCTGAGAATCTCCACCATTGAGTAGGCAAGGCGAGGCCAATCATTCAACACTTCGTTAAATTTATCGCGGCTCATGGTCCATATCTTCGCCCGGTCGCGCACACGGACGCTTGCCGTCCGCTTACCGCGGGGCAGGATCAGGCTCATTTCTCCCACATATTCGCCGGGGCCGCAGACCCGCAGGAGCATTTCATCGGGGGTGTCCGCAGCAAGCAGCACCTCCAGTGTCCCGCTATCCACCACACACAGGCTCTCCCCCATGTCGCCTTCGCGGAACAGATAATCCCCGGGCTGGTATTCGTCCAGGGGCAGCTCATCCACAAGCCTGGCCAACTCTTCCTTCGGCAGGTCTTTGAAGAGGGGGATCTTAAAGAACGCTGATTCATCCATAAGGTTTATCCACGCAGATCAACGGTTTCCTTGCCAGCCAGTTTTTCCTGAATGACACGCGTCACGGTGTCAAGATGGCCTGGCTTATTGACAAAATCCAGATCATCGGTGCGGATGGTCAGTACCGGGCACAGATCAAAAGCCGCCAGCCACTCGTCATAGAAGGAATCCAGCAGCGCCAGGTAATCCGGGGAGATGCCGGTCTCCATATTCCGAGCCCGACGGCGGATGCGGTTCATCAGGACATTAACAGGGGCCTTCAGATAGATCAACAGGTCGGGGCGCGGGAGGCTGTCTACGACCAGTTCATACAGATGCCGGTAGGCAAGGTAATCCCGCTCAGCAAGGTTTCCCATATGGTGCAGGGCTCGCGCAAAGATATGCGCATCTTCGTAAATGCTGCGGTCGAGAATAGCGGAACGGGCATCCCGGGCGGCCTGCAGGTATTGCTCTGCACGGTGACCCAGGAAGAAAATCTGCAAATGGAAGGACCAGGCATGCATGTCAGCATAGAAATCCGAGAGGTAGGGATTGTCCGCCACCGATTCAAAACCGGTCCACCAAGAGAGGCGGCTGCCGATCCGCTCGGTCAGGGAGGTCTTGCCTGCGCCAATGTTACCTGCCACCAGGACCAGATGCTTTGCCATAGCTCTCCTTGACGTATTTTTACAAGTATAGCAGAAAGGTCATTGAGGATACAATCCATAAGCCCGAATCCCAGTGGCTGCCTGGCATCCGAAGCGGGCTGTCGTATTTCCTTCTCAATGAACAGAAGAGGCGGCAAAGACGGCAGTTTTATCAGCTTAAAGACCTCCAATGTGCCCTTTTTCTTGGCTTGAACCTCGACCCAGGCGAAGAGCAGATAGCCAACCAGGGCGTACATCAGGCCGATCCCGATCTCACCCCATAACAGCGGCGCGGCATCCCGGAGCGCACCGCCCGAGATCAACAAGCGCGCCGCGGCGATGCCGCGGGTCAGGGGAAGGGCTGAAGAGATCATCTGCATCCAGCGAGGCAGGTCGGAAACAGGTACATTAGCACCAGAGAAGATCAAGAGCAGGAAATACACTGTGTTATTCACAAACATGACATTGACCGTGACCAGGCTCAGGCAGCCGAGCAGCAGCCCCAATCCGCAGGTGCTGACCGTGGTGATGAGGATGGTCAGCCCCAACGCCGGCAGGTTCGTATGCGAAAGATCCAGGCCCAACAGGATGACTCCCCAGCCGAAGGCGATAACCACCCCCAGCATACCATCCAGGATGTGCATGAAGGCACGCCCAAAGAAGACCATCATGCGGTTGGCCGGCGTCCCGAAAAGGTAGGCTAGCGTGCCTGCATTGCGCTCTCCGCCCACGCTCATGGTCACGCCGAAGATCCCGTTCACCGCCGTGATCTGGATGGCATTCCCGATGATGTAGAAGGCGGCATGCCCCGGGCCTTTTGCATAGGTTCCCAGGAAAACAAAAAAGAGCATCTGGGCCATCGGCATAAAAAGCTTGGCAGCGATGTACTGGATCGGGCGGAGCCAATGGAAAAGCGCGACGTAGGAAAGGAGGGTGCCCTGCCAGAAGATGCGCATATTATCGGATAGAGTTCGCATGGCTACTCCAAATCCAGGGTCGCGTCCGCGCGGCACTTTATAAAGCATGAGCTTGAACAGGCGGGAAGCGATCAACAAGTCAATCAACGAGAACAGCAGCATCATCGCCCATGAAAAAAGGAGGCTGTTAAAGGATGAACCCCCTGAGGAAGTGGCATGCAGGGCAACCGCAGCCCAGTAGGGCGGCAGCAGATAGGAAACCGGGGTGGTCCAACCGGGAAGCAAGGCGATGGGGAACAGGAAGCCACCGAAGATGAAGACCGGGAATTCCATGGCATTCTGCCAGGCCTGGACTTCGGGATTCATCACAAATATCGGCGCAATCACCAGCCCGAAACAGATGAATGCAAAGATAGCGAGGATCAGCGTTACACAGAACAAGAACGGCTGGGCGATCCCAAGGTCATATCCAAAGAGCCAGCCCGCGATCGCATATCCCAGGATCATGGAGGCAATGGATTGCACCACGTTGGCCAGATTCTTGCCGAAGACCACCACCTCGAAAGGCGTGGGAACGGCTACCAATGCCTCCAGTGTCCCGCTCCAGCGTTCCCAGTTAATACTGTTCCCGGAAATGAACAAGAGACTCGACCAAAGCCCGGTCAACCCGGAACCGACCACCACGAATATGGCATATTCCGGTCCCTTGTCCTTCATCATCCACAGCGCAAGCAGGGCGATCATGATCGGCTGGAGGATGACGGTGAAGACGATAAATCCGTCCATCAACTGCTGGCGGATGGTCATTTCTGCAACCAATAATATTGTGCGCCAGTAGCGGAGCATTACGCGGGCATTCATTTGGTGCCTCCCACCAGGCGAACATAGGCATCCTCCAGGGTTGGCTCGCGAACGATCACGCGCCCCATGCGCTGCCCGCCCAGAGAAGCCATGATATCCGGGACCGCCTCGGCTCCGCGGCGCGTCTGCACCAGCAGGATCTGCCGCTGCTCGTTGTCCTCGACGGAGAGAGAATCCACAAAGGGCAACGCCCGCAGGCCTTGCAGAACACCATCGGGGACACCAAAAGTCTCCACCTCGACCACCGACAGGTCGGAAACATGCTGCTTGAGGCCAGCAGGTGTGTCCAGGGCAATGATGCGGCCCTGGTTGATGACCGCGATCCGATCGCAGAGTGCATCCGCCTCAAACATGTAATGAGTGGTCAGGAGAATGGTCTTCTTCTCAGACTGGAGGTTCAAGATCACATTGCGGAACTCGCGTGCGCCCACCGGATCCAGGCCGATGGTGGGCTCATCCAGGAAGAGGATAGCCGGCTCGTGCAGCAGGGTGCGGGCCACATGCAAGCGCTGCTTCATGCCGCGGGAGTAGCCTTCCACCTTTTCCTCCCCCCGCCCTTTCAGCCCAACCATATCGAGGAGGTAGGGGATACGTTTCTTCGAGATGTCCGGGGAGACACCGTACAGGCTTGCAAAATAGCGCAGGTTGTCAATCCCGGAAAGGCGCCAGTACAAGCCTCGCTCCCCGCCAAAGATGAAGCCGATATGCTTGCGTATCTGATCAGCCTGCTTGACGAGATCGAAACCCTTTACCGTGGCATGTCCGGAGGTAGGGATCAGCAGAGTGGTCAGCATCTTGACGGTGGTGGTCTTGCCGGCCCCGTTTGGGCCAAGCAGCCCGAACAATTCCCCTTCCTGGATTTCAAAGGAAACATCCTCCACCGCGCGCACTTCTTTAGGAGTGCGCTTGATGACGCCGGTGAATGTCTTGAAGATACGCTGCAAATGGAATAGTTCGATCGCGTTCAAGCGGACCTCTGGAGTTGGTATTCGGGTGAATGAAAATTGTACATCAGTTTTTCCTTCCAAGAGACCACCTCTGCCATTTTGGCAAGGGTAATAATCATCTTTAACTCATCTACAACCTGTAGGATATCTATGGGAGCATATTCCAAAAGCAAAGGCCAAAACTGTATTACAATCGGCTTTCTTGCTTTCAGGGGCAACTACGTCCCAGAAATAGTTACACGAAAGGAATAAAAAAAGAAGAAATGAAACCAAAACAAATTTTGATGAGCATGTCCTTGCTGCTCGCCCTGGCTTTGAGCGCCTGCGGCGCATCCACGCCCGAACCGACTCCAACCCTGACCACCGGACAGATCCAGACGGAGGCAGTCAGTACCTTCGCGGCAGACCTGACCCAGACGGCTTTCTATCAGCCAACGGCCACGTTCACGCCTTCCCCGCAGCCGACCAATACGCTGATCGCGACAATCGCCATCGGCACCCGCCCCACCTCCGCCACCCTGGCGCCGGGAGGAGTGACCAGCTGCAACAACCTTGTATATGTGAGCGATGTGACCGTGCCGGATAACACTGTGATGACACCCGGCCAATCCTTCACCAAGACCTGGCGCGTCCAGAATAGCGGATCCTGCGCCTGGGGTGCAGGGTATAAGTTCAGCCTGATCGGCGGCGACGCGATGGGCGCCCAGGCACTTACCTTCACCCAGACGGTTGCGCCCGGAGCGACCTACGAGATCTCCGTCCCGATGACCGCGCCCACCACCGGGACCGGTACTGTGAGTGGGACCTGGCGAATGGCAGACGCTGCTGGTACCTTTTTCGGCGACGCGTTGACAGTTATCATCAGCCTGGGGTCAGGCGGCAGTACACAACCCACTGCCACCACCGGGGCTCCGGCGTCCACCGCCACCAGCTCCACTCCATAGGAGATCGTCCAAGCATCAAAAGCAGATGAACCAGGTTCATCTGCTTTTTTATTTTGTGATTGAAACTTGACATCCCTCTGGCAGAGCCGAGAGTTTACGCGTACAATCCGTTGCTGGAAAGGAGCGAAGAAAAGCATGGCGAGAAAAAGACCGGTTAACAGGCGGGAGATGAAAGCCCGCGAGGCTCAAAGCAGGAGAAATATTCAAATGGGCGCGCTGGGGATATTGCTCCTGGCGGCAGTGGGCATTGTCTGGTTGGTCGTTTCCCAGCAAGCCAACAAAACGGACCAGGTTGTCAAACCACTCAAATGGGATTCAGCCCCGGCGATGAGCATAGATGTGAATAAGCAATATTTCGCCACCGTCACGATGGCCAAAGGCGGGAAGTTCGTCATCCAGCTTTTTCCGGACAAGGCACCCGTAGCCGTGAACAACTTCGTGTTCCTTGCGCGGCAGGGATTCTATAACGGGGTTACTTTCCACCGCGTCATTGACGGTTTTATGGCACAGGGAGGCGACCCGACCGGCACCGGATTCGGCGGGCCCGGATACAAGTTCGCCAACGAGGACAGCGACCTTACCTTTGACAAGGCGGGAATGGTAGCCATGGCAAATTCCGGGCGCGATACCAATGGCAGCCAGTTCTTTATCACCTTTTCCCCGCAGGAAAGGCTCAACGGTGACTACACGATCTTCGGTCAGGTTGTGGATGGGATGGATGTGGTCAACGGACTGACCCGCCGCAACCCGGACGAGCAGCCCAATTATCCCGGTGACGTAATCCTGATGATCTCCATTGAGGAAAAATAAGCCGGAGGAAAAACAAAAATCCTCCCGGTGCTATAATGGAGTTACTCAAAGGAGTAGTGAACCATGACTACCATGAACGACCAGCAGGAATCCAAATTTAAGCGGCGCATCCCGGAAGAAACCCGTGAGCATTACCGGCAGGCACGTGCGGAAATGCGGAATGCCATTCGCAATCTCCTCCCCGAAGGCTTTATCGAACACCGGCGAGCAGCGCGCAGGGAAATGCTGCTTGCCTGGCGCAGCCTGATCGATGCTGCGATCAAACGGTCAGAAGAAGAATAACAGACCGTTCATCAGTCTATGCCAACCAGTCGTCGCGGCCCACCTGCTATCTTGCAGGGAAGCCGCGATGTCTTTTAATAGCCGCGCCTGCCTGGCCTGAATAAAGACCATAAAAGCACAAACCCAGCCAGGATGAGCATGCCCAGCCCGAAGGCGGTCCTGCCTCCCTGATAGAGCGTAACCCCACCGAACAGCAAGGCGGCAAAGATCACGCTGGCGGTCAGTCGATCCACGGCGCGGCTGAGGCGAACGACATCCCGACTCACCTGCGGCGCCTGCACCACAATCCCACCCGATTCCGCCTGTGCGAGAACGCGGCTGGCCTGGGAAGGCAGCGCGATCAGGAGTTTCGCGGCATTCCCCAATTGGTTCAAGATATTTTCCAGATTCAGCGCTTCAGCCGCTTCCTGTTCGATCAGCTTGCGCGTGTAAGGCTCGAGCATTTCCCACAGATTGAAATTCGGGTCCAGCCCGGTACACATCCCTGAAAGAATTCCAAGGCAGCGGATCAGGAGAAGCAGGTTGTTCGGCACCTGGAAGGGGGTGTTGACCATCACGTCACGCATGCGATGTCCCAGGTCGCGCATCTCAGAAGGGCGGACATTGCGCAGTTCCTGCATGGACATGCCCCAGAAGCGGTCAAAGATCGCCGCAGAGGCCTCTTCAAGCGCCGCATTATCAGCTCCGGGAAGCAGGAAGCCCATCGTTTTATAAGAGCGTATTAAACGAGCCGCATCACGCGTCCCCAATGCCACGACGGTTTCACGGAGCGCTGTGCGCAGGTCGTCCGGCACACGGCCTACCATCCCGAAATCCACGAAGGTCAACTGCCAGCGGGATTTCGGGCTGCCCTCCTTGGCAGGCAGGGGCGTCACGAACAGATTGCCAGGGTGCGGGTCGGCGTGGAAGAACCCATCGGTGAAGATCTGCTTGAGATAGGTATCCAGCAAACGCCGCGCTACCTGGGCGCGCTCTATGCCTGCCGCGGTGATGGCCTCATAATCGGTGATCTTGATGGCATACACATTTTCAAGCGTCAGCACCCGCAGAGTGGTCAGAGAGCGCACCGTGCGGGGGATGTGAAGCCCGGGTTCATCCTTGAAATTCTCAAAAAAAGTCTCGGCATTTCCGGCTTCGTTCAGGTAATCGATCTCCTCATGCACAGCCGCACTAAATTCCTCGAGCAGGGCGGGAACATCTGCGTGCTCGCGGACCGGGCGATAACGCATGACCCACTTCCCCACCCGCCGAAGCGCGGACATATCCACTTCCACGATGGAGGCTATATGAGGGCGTTGGATCTTGACCACTACCTCCTCGAAACCGGGCCCTGTGGGTTCACCATCCGCACCGGGAATGGATGGATACAGCCGGGCACGATGAACCTGTCCAAGCGAAGCAGCAGCCAGAGGGTTCTCATCGAACCAGGCATACTTCTGGCTTAAGGAGCCGCCCAGCTCTGCCTCGGCTAATTTCCGGATACCTTCAAAGGGCTCCGGAGGGACCTCATCCTGAAGGTTAGAGAGAGCATCGGTGACCTCCGGCGGGAGGACATCAAGACGCGAAGAGAGGAATTGTCCGACCTTGATCATCACCCCGCCCATGCGGAGGGCCAATTCCCGAAAGCGGACCGCTTCCGCGCGTAATCGCGCTGGCCGGCCGCGCCGGACCAGCGACCGAAAACCAACATTCCGTAGAATAACTTCCCAGAGAATAAAACGGCTGATCATCCCCCCGAAAAATGTCACAATGCGCAGATAGCGACCCCGCAAAACGGTAGGATTCAACCCAGTCACAGATTCCATATCAGGATTGTATCACCCTGCTTTTTCCCCGCGTTCCCCATAGCATGGCTCGAATGAGAAATGAATAAGAGTTGTTATTCCGTAGGGAAGGCGTACTGGACAATTTCATGGAAGAATGTAAAATGGCCGCTTCGCAATTGCCCTGAGGCCTACCAGCTACAGAGCAATCCGTTCGAGGGGGTATCACCAGGAGAGCGCCGATCATCCGTGTGAATATGGTCAACAGTCAAATTCCACCTAAACATGATCGCCACAGCGCCTGAAAGCCTGGACTGCCTCCCCCATCCGGAAAGGAGAGAAAATGCTAGCAAGTCGTCAGATCGAAACCGGAAAGTGTTATGTGAATGACAAAGGGAAAAGCGCCAGGCAGGTACTGAAGGTCGATGGTGACAATATAAAATTTTGCACCTATGACCTGAAAACCGGCAAACTCCGAGGCGCACCCAATGAAAAATGCACCAAGGACGAGATCATCCACTGGGCAGACCGTGAAGCTTCCAACCATGAAGCCAGTTCTCTTGACCGGCATGAATTGGAGGCGCTGTACCGGAGAGAAGATCCCACGCTTGAGCAGGGATCGAAGCAGCCGGGTGATTCAATGGCAGGTCTGGTTGAGCAGGCACGCCGGACCAATTTTATGAGATAACCCGGATCAAATCAAAGACTGCGGCGAATTCGCCGCAGTCTTTTTTCTGAATGAATAGGAAATGAAACCTCCAAAGCTATTAATGCCTTAGAGGTTCAATTTCATAACGCTGTTTTCGATATTCAGGAAATACCGGAAGACACTCCGGCGGCTATCCATAAACGCATATCTTATCTGTGGAGGGCCTTTTTTCCAACCTTTTTTGTTGCAGAGGCCACATCTTCAGCCTTGTCCATGACCTCACTGGCGGCCTTTTTAACACCACCAACCGTGTCCTTGGCCAGGTCTTTAGCTTTGTGTTGGATCCTCTTGCGAGTGTCCCTGCCGGAAGCAGGAGCCAGCAGCATCATGGCACCTGCTATGACGAGTCCACCGAACACCAACGCAGCCGCCATCGGGGCAAAGCGCCGGATCGGATTCATTTCATCGCCATACAGCTGGAACGAATCCGTCTGATGCTGCTTTCGATGCTTGCCGACACCATAGAGGCGAAATCTCCCGGTCCCAGGGCCGATGCCGTGTTCGCCACCTTCGTAAAAAGGCTTGTCTCCCTCCAGCCCTAGATCTGCCTTAATTTCCTGACCAAGGCTATGCTTTTCGTTCATCATGGTTAAAACTCCTTTCCGTTGCTCGGCCAACGCTTTCCTGCCGGGGGTTAATGGTTAATCAGGTGGTTATATCCCTTAAAAGGGCAATTCAGGCAGGATGCGCAAGCTATCATGCTGTTAATAACGTCTGCCAGAATTAGGCGTTATGGGATTTTTACGGTTGAATAGCTTTTTTCCCCTTAAATGGCCCTCATGAGGCCTTTTTTTTTCTCTAGTTACTATGCAGGATTTCCTCATCCGCCTGGGATGCCTCTTCGTAGATGCGCTTGACCTCGGCCTTCATCTCCGGGGTTGCAGAGGGTGTAAGGGTGATGAATTTCACCAGATCGCGCGCCTGCCGCAATAAATCCTTAACCTGGGCGATGTAAGAAAAATCATTGCGCCCCAACTCGGCCGGCACGGGCACATCGCGCGCCTGCTGGATCAACTCGCGGGCGCGGAGAATGCGTTCGGCAGCAGGGATAAGACGGGACATTGGGTTTTCTCCGGATAGATGCAGGAAGCGGGTAAAAAAGTAACTCTATGGGGGTGGAATTACGAGCCACCAACCAGAACCCCCCGGGTCATTGTTGGTCTTCCAGGCATGCCATACACCTTCATTTCCATCCCAGCGTGAGATACGCGAGCTGCCCGAAAGAGGGTCATTGAAGTGGATCATAATGGCATTTCCACGTGCCGGGTCCCTTGAGACGCCGGTGACAAGAATAAAATGCGCCGGGGAATCCGGATCGTAGAACCGGACCAGGACATCAATGATGATCGGCTCCCCTTCCTTCAATTGATCAATCAAGAGCGCCAATCCCTCGTCCTGGGTGGTGACCGTCCCGGTCCGAAGATCATCCGAAAAATGCTCAGCGATCTTCAACATATTTTCGGGGCTGGTGAAAGGCCAGCGCCGTTCCGTGAAGTAACCTTGTTCCCGGGCATAATCAATCACCACCTGCTCCTCGATCGGCGCTTCCAGGTTGGCATAGTTATAAGCCATGGTGATGGCAGCCTCCCCGCAGGAGGTATAGCGGGACTGCAAGAGGGTCTTTACTTTAAGGAGACGGGGGAAAGGAGGAACAGCGGGAGTGGGCGTCGGAGTAACGGTGATTTGCGTACTAAGTGCGGGCGCGGCGGCAAGGCTGGCAATGCTGAGGACAATCAGGCCAGCCAGGAGAATGCTCTGAATGGTTTTTCTGCGCTTATGCATTTCTTCCATTAACTCTCTCATTAGAATTATAGCCCGGACTGGCATGCCGCTATCATTAGATTTCCCGGACGATTTTCTCATTTTCGGGCTGCCGAAAGCTGGAAAACCCTTTCTACACTGTATAATTCGTCCAAATCAAAACCAGATATGGAGGAGAGCGATATGGGCCTTTTTGGGAAGAAACCTGATAAGAATGCCGCTATTCTGACCGCACAGGATGTCAGGGACCGCATTCTGGCATTGAACCGTGACAGCGCACCCTACCGCATCATTGACGGCTCCTCGGCAAACGTGGACTTAATCGCAGAATGGAAAATCGTGGAGGCCCAATGGTATGAGATCTTCGCGAAGGCCAATCTCACCAAGGTATTCCGTATCTATTTGAAACTGGATCCGGCGAAACACGAAGTGAGGGCCAAGGACGAGGAATATACTCTCGAATGGAGGGCAGGCATTCCTTCACTCTCACTGGCAGCAAGCAAATTCCAGGGGCAGATGACCTCGGTGGAATTTGGGACAGCTTACGCCTTCACCGAAGAGCTTGCCCCCGGCCAGGTCTACAAGTACCGGTTCAATACCAATGAGCTCAAGAAGCCCATCCAGGAGGCCGCGGCTGCCTGCGGCTGGGGATATAAGGGAATCGCATTCGGAAAGCTTTAACCAGAAAGCCCCCTAAAGCGGGGGCATCCTGGATCAGCCTCAATAGGACAATACCAGCAGCCAGCTTTTAGTCCTAACAAAACGCCAACCGTGCGCTCGTTATATCCCGGCATTGCTCAAGGTGGTCAGCACCTGGGACAGCAGCGTGGTCAGTGTGGGATGCGAGATCTCCAGATGGTCGATGGATTCCTCCAAGGATTGGAGCAGCGAGGGGTCAGAAGGCGGGCGGCCGTCCATTTCCAAGCGGTCCAATAAATCCCGAATATCCATGTCCAGGTGCTGGAGCAGATCCCGGCCCTTATCGTCCAGAGAATGGGTTTCCTCGATCTCATCGTGAAGTCTTTCCAACAGTTCACGAAGTTCAAGCTCATCCATGACAGCGCCTCCTTTTCCGAAAGTGCATCCAAGAGTATTATACTGAATTTTGAAGGCAGATGAATTAAATATTGGAGAATAAAAACAGGCCGGATCTGAGATCCGGCCTGTCCATTGGACTGAACCTTTCCTAGCACTCACTAAAGCCGCAGGCATAACATTTACGGCAGCCTTCCTCATTCACCACCGCGGCCTCCCCGCATTCGGGGCAAAGGTCGCCGATCTTGAGCGGCATCTGGGCCGCAGCATCCGCCTCGGCTTCCAGTCGGTGACCGCCGTTGCCATTGGACTTTTCCTCTACCATATCACTCTTCGCCAGGCCTTCTCTTTCCCGGAGGTAAAGCTCCAGCACCTGTCCCACGCCATCCGGAAGGGAACGGACCCGGTTGGGACCGAAGCCAAGAGAGCGCCCTCCGCCGATGCCAACCAATTGCCGGACCACCTCACGCAGGCGGTCAGAAGGCACAATCGGACCGGCTATGCGAAGGATATAGGAGATCAATCTCCCGATGGCCTCGGACACAGCGGCTGTCTCAGAACCGGCCTTGGCGGTGTTGATAAAGACCTCGAAGGGCTCAGTGCCGCCATTCTCATTGATCGTGATGAATGCCTTCCCAAGCGGTGTCTCCACGTTGAAAGTCTTGCCAGTCAGCGACCGCGGCCTGGGTTTCTTGGAGTCATGCCAGATCGAAGGCTGCGAAATCGAAGGGGCGGCAGGGGCTGCCTGCATGGCCGTCTGCTTTTTATCCGCGGTCGCATTGGTCTCCAGCACCACCTTGTCCCGTGAACCGGTCACATACACCGTAATGCCCTTGGCACCCAGTTCCCAGGCCAGCATATAAGCCCGGGCGACATCCTCCACAGAGGCATCTTCGGGGAAGTTGATCGTCTTGGACAACGAGTTGTCCACAAACGCCTGCAGGGCGGCTTGCATGCGCACATGCTCTTCAGCTGTAATATCAGCAGAAACCACGAAAGTATCGCGCACCGCCTGGGGGATCTCGGTGACATGCTGGCAGGTTCCGTCCCGCATCACCCGCTCCACCACTTCCTGGCGCTTCTCCTCCCCCAACCCGAGGGATCGCAGCGCTTGCTCAAAACGCGGGCTGGCATAGGTCAGCTTAAGATCCTTACCGTTGTCGTTGACATGCCGGATATAGGCCAAAGCAAAGACGGGTTCACACCCATAACCCTCACAGCCGGCCACGGTTGCAATGGTTCCCGTAGGAGCAACCGTTGTCTGTGCAGCATTGCGAATGCCATGCCTGCGAATGCCGTCCACCACATTCTCCCAGCGGATTTCCGGCCGGCTCCAATCATGGGTATAGGCCTCACTGGGGACTGGCGGCTGCCAGGTCATGTTATCCATGTCATAGATGGAGCCTTCGATGGCCGGGAAAGGTCCGCGGGCCTCGGCCAGAGCGATGCTGGTCTGCATTGCGTGATAGCGGACAAACTCCATTACCTGCGCGCCGAATTCCTGCCCCTCGGGAGATCCATAGCGCACTCCAACGTGATACATCAGATCGCCCAGGCCCATGATCCCCAGGCCAATACGGCGGGCGCGGTGGGCAGCTTCCTTGAGCTGCGAAACTGCCGGGACATAGGCATTGGCCTCGACGACATCATCCAGGAAGCGGGTCGCGGTGACCACGCTCTCACGTAGAAGCTCCCAGTCCACTGTGCCATCCGGGCCGCAATGCTCATTGAGGTTGACCGAACCAAGGCAGCAGTTTTCATACGGTCCGAGCCATTGTTCCCCGCAGGGATTGGTGGCTTCCAGCGGATACAGGTGCGGGACGGGATTGCCGCGGTTGGCGGCATCCAGAAAGAGCACACCCGGCTCCCCGTTGTGGTGCGCCTGGGTTACGATCTTGTCGAAGAGCTGGCGGGCACGAACCTTCTTAAATGTGCGAATCGGGATGCCAGCGGCCTCAGCCTGCTCGAGCGTTCCGCTGAACTGGCGATATTTCATTTCCTGCAAATCCGGGAAACGCAGCTCCCAGTCCCCGTCATTCTTCACGGCCTGCATAAAGGCGTCCGTGATACCCACCGAAATATTAAAGTTCGTGATCTGATTCTCATCGGTCTTGCAGGTGATGAACTCTTCCACATCCGGGTGGTCCACGCGCAGCACGCCCATGTTTGCGCCACGGCGCGTTCCCCCCTGAGCGATCTCCCCAAAGGCATGGTCGTAAACGCGCAGGAAACCGACCGGCCCGGTTGCCTGACCGGCCGAGGATTTCACGAGAGCACCGTGCGGACGCAGGCGAGAGAAGGAAAAACCATTGCCGCCGCCGGTCTGCTGGATCAAGGCGGCATCGCGCAGGGTTTGGAAAATGCCAGCACTATCCCTGCCCATATCATCGGTAATGGGAAGCACGAAACAGGCCGCCAGCTGCCCCAGCGGAGTGCCTGCACCGGTAAAGGTTGGAGAGTTGGGGAAAAACCTCTTGCTGCTCAGAAGGTGATAAAAGGCCACAGCCTGGGCCTGCGCATCCGGATTCCAGTTCTCCTCCACTTTGGCAATATGCCAGGCCACCCGCCAGAACATCTCTTCGACGGTCTCGGCAGGCTTGCCATTGTCATCCCGGCGCACATAGCGCTTGATCAGTACCTGCCGGGCGTTATCGGTCATCCTGGCAACGGGAAGGGCTTTGGGCATGGGCGGTGTTGGAAGCAACCCATGTTTGGATTTTGACGAGGTTGAACTTTTCGCTACCATAAAACACTCCTCTGAGCTTGTTTTTTTTAAGGATGCCTGTATTCTGGAATTCCACCAGCCGGAGGAGGCAATCAAACCAAAGGGACCGGCGGGAGGAAAAATAAAGGCAGTGCGACGCTCCATTTCTGGAGGTCACACCGCCCGAAATCAGCTTTCCAACAGACGATCGATCTCGTTTCTCAGTGCGTGAAGATCATCCAACTGCAAATAAACGATGGCATAACGGATGTAGGCGATCTGATCCAATTCCTTAAGACCATTGATGACCAGGTCCCCCACCACCCGGGAAGAGACCTCAGCCTTGCCCATTTTTTGGAGCTGCGCTTCGATATGACCGATCAAGCGTTCGATATCCGCGGCGGAAACCGGACGCTTGGCGCAGGCAATCCGCACGCCACGCGCAAGCTTTTCCCGGTCGAACTCCTCCCGGGCGCCGTCCTGCTTGATGAGAAGGGGAGTGGAAAGAATGGCACGCTCGTAACTGGTAAAACGCTGCCCGCATTTCAGGCATTCGCGCCGGCGGCGAATGCCTCCATGACCATCATGAGAAGTATCCAGCACCTTGGAATGATCGTCATGGCAATACGGACACCGCATAGCGCGCTCGCTCCATAAATAGAACAAATGTCAGCGCCATATGTGGGGGTAAGCCATCATCCCCCTAGCACATCTGGCGCATGCAAGAGATATTTTAGCATACACCTGTTCTAAATTCAAGAGGTTTATGAAAAGTGAATCCTTAAAGTTTCAGGCGGTTCGAAGTAGTAATTGCCTGATCATTAATTAGCCGGCACAAGCTCCCTTAAAAAATCAAGTACAAGCCGGTTGAACTCTGAGGCGTTCGATTGATGAGGAACATGTCCGGCCGATAGCCTGTGAGCTTCAACTTGCGGAAGAGCGGCTTCCAGCTCCAGGAAAGAAGCCGGGGAAAGGGTAGTGTCACGCGTGCCCCAGATGAGAAGAGAAGGCTGCCGGATTTCACCCAGATAAGGGGTGAGATCATCCATATTGTTGGGGATATTGTAAACTCCCGCTGCGGTGCGCTTGAAATCCTGCACGGTTTGTGCTCTCACGTGCTCGGGCAGGAAATATACTCCAGGGCCATGCCCGAGTGAAAGGCTGGAAACATCGATTACCATGCGGAGCATCCAGCCAGGGAGACGCTCGATCAGGCTCATGTTGAAGGAAGCCTGCCGGTAATAAAGGCGCAGCCAGGCAGGAAGCTGCTCATGACGGTAAAAAGGATCCACCAATACAAGTGCGCGTACCTTCGATGGGAAACGCCGTGCGTATTCCAGCACGAGGTAGCCGCCGAGGGAGTGCCCCACCAGTACAGCAGGCCCGGTCAATGCCAGGGAATCAATCCACGCGGCCATATGTTCGAACAACCATTCGACCTGATAGAAACGTGATCCCGGCTTGGCACTCTCACCGTGGCCGAGCAGGTCCAGGGCATGCGCCGAATGGCCCCCTTGGACGAGTTCCGGGACCAGCTCGTCCCAATCATGCAGGGAAGCCGACATTCCATGAACCAGGATCACTGGCTCTCCCACGCCCGAACTGATGGCATTGGTTATTGAGGGAAGGGAGAATGGTTCATTCGGCGGAGATATATTTTTCATAGCGTTTGGCAAGCTCACGTCGCAGCACTTTGCCAATGAAGGTGCGCGGAAAATCATCCATGAAGATCACGAAGCGGGGGATGAGATGAGGCGGCAGGCGGCGCTTGCAGTAGGCGATGACCGCTTCTGGTGTCGGACGTTCGCCGCTCGCGATCACGAAAGCAAAGGGGCGGCCAGCCACAGCAACCACGGCGGTCTCCTTCACCTGCGGGATCTCGTAGATCACTTCCTCCACATCGCGCGGAAAGGCAGGCTTCCCGGGTCTGGCAGGATACCACATGTCCGCCTTGCGGGCAATGATGCGGAAATAACCCTCCTCGTCCATCTGAGCCACATCGCCGGTGAGCAGCCAGCCATCATCCATTAAAACCTCGCGCGTCGCATCGGGGTCCTTCCAATAGCCCATCATCACCTGCGGCCCGCGGACGGCAAGTTCCCCGATCTGCCCCGGCTTGACCTCCTTGCGGCTAGTGGACAGATCCACCACCGCGGCTTCAGTGGAGGGAAGAGGAACGCCGATGCTGCCCAGCTTCCGTTCCCCATTCAAGGGATTCGCATGGGTGACCGGGGAAGCCTCGGTCAGTCCATAGCCCTCCACGAGTTGCCCGCGGCTTAGCCGCTCAAAAACCTCCTGCAACCTCCACGGGAAGAGGCGCTGAGCCGCTGATGCACGCCTTAATGGAACGGATGCCGGTCTTACGCGCCCCGCGGAAATTATTGATCGCCAGATACATGGATGGGCACACCGGGAAATATCGTCGGCTGGTAAGTCCGGATGCCCTTCATCACGTCAGCGATCTGGAATCTGGCCTTGAGCACAAGAGCCGCGCCAAGCGATACCGGCACATTCAGAGCGGCGGTGAGGCCGTAACTATGGAAAATTGGCACCGCGCAGAGGAAACGCTCACGCCCTTCCAAAGCCTCCGGCATCCAGTGACGGGTCTGCAGGGCATTCGCCACCAGGTTGCGGTGGGAAAGCATCACGCCTCGCGCTGCGGCAGTCGTGCCGCCTGTGAACTGAATGACCGCCAAGTCTTCCGGCGCGACCGCGAGGGACGGCGATTGGTTGCTTTGGCCCCGCAGCCAGCGCCGCCAGGGAATCATGTTCGGCAGCTGCATGCTGCGGTTGCGCCAGCGTGAGATCCAATTTTTGTAAAAGACAAGATATTCCGCCGGGTCTGTCAGCACCACATGGGGTATGCCGCCCTCCCGCTGGATCCGCTCTGCGAGGCCCGCCCAACTGGTCAGCGTCACCAGCACGGCAGCCTCCACATCCTTCACCTGGCGGACCAATTCGTCGGGTTCCGTCATGGGAGGCATGAAGACGGCGGCGCTTCCGGCTTTGAGCACGCCGAAGAAGGCGATGACCACCTGGGGCACATTGGGCAGTAACAGGACCACGCGCGCACCCTTCCCCACTCCCAGTTCCTGCAACGCATTGGCCAGCCGGTTTACCTCATGGTTCAGCCGCCGATAGGAAAAGCGTGCGCCTTCGAAAAGGATGGCAGTCCGGTTTGGAAATCGGCGCACTGCCGAGCGGAGAAGGTGATGAACAGGAATATTTGGAATGGCAATGGTGTAGGGAACACCGGGTTCATAATGGCGCAGCCAGGGACGCTGGCGCTGAAGGGAGACGCGGGGAGATCTCTTTTTACCTGCCGGCGGACTCTCGCGCCAGGAACTCTGGCTTTCATCGGAAAGGAATCGCTCAATGGCACGGTCCACCGCTTCATGCCTTTCGAGCATGACCATGTGACCCGAACCTCCGACATCCACATCCTGCGCGCCGGGGATGGAAGCAGCCACACGTTCAAAGAACGGGCGCTCAAAGACCTGGTCGCGGCGGCCGCGCAGGACCAGCGTGGGGACGGTGATCGAATGGAAGAGGTCCCATCCCCGCCAACGGGAAAGGTTAGCCAGATAAAAGGGTTTCAGGGCATGCGGAGGCGCAGAAAGCCAGGAGCGGGTAAATAGACCGAAGAGCCTGAGAAACCAGTTCGGCAGATTCAGCCCAAGCCGGTAAAAAGAGTTCAACTTGAATTCGCCTGCGGTGGCGATCAGAACCAGACGCTCCACCCGCTCCGGATGCCGGGCAGCGTACTCGGCTGCGACTGCGCCCCCAAAGGAATGCCCAACGAGGACAAATTTTCCGGTCACTTTCAGGACGTCCAGCGCCTGCGTCAGGTCTTCCAAAACGCAGGACATTTCATAGCCAGAAGAAGGCTTGTCCGAAAGACCGTGGCCGCGCAGGTCGAGAGCGATCACACGATTCTGTAATGAAAACTTCTGAAGCTGATACTCCCACTGGACGGCCTGTCCCCCGAATCCGTGCAGGAAAACAAAGGTACGCCGTGGATGTTCCGGAAAGATATCGATGGCTGAAAGCCGGACCAGAGGACTGGAGGAAACACGCACCTCATGCCGGTAAAGGTCGAGATCGATATCCATGCAGACAGTGTACTTGAGAGGCAAGTAGATGTCAATTAATGTCCGAAATGTCGCAAAGTAGAGATTTAGGCTTTGAACACAATGAAGATCAATGTCCAAAGATCGGAAAGATTTCTATCTGGCGAAACGTCTATCCAAAGGCTTATGCAATAATAAGCATAGAAATCATCAGAGATCGAACCATGTCACTGAATAAAACTGTTGAAGCGATCATACGGGAAGCCATGGAGCGAGGAGAATTCTCTAACCTCCCAGGCAAAGGCAAACCGATGGACTTGAGCACCTATTTTGAGACGCCGGAGGAAGTCCGGCTGGCCTTTTCCGTGCTAAAAAATGCCGGTTTGGTGCCCGAGGAGATCCATCTGCTCCAGGAAATCGCCGATTTACGGGAGAAACTGGCTGCTGAAGAGGATGAAATCCAGAAGCAAAACCTTCGAAAATCCATCTCCGACCGGCAAATGCAGTACAATTTATTGTTGGAAAAACGTAAGCGGTAGGATTCCATCCTTTGACAAATTCCCCTATTCCTGCTAGAATCGTCCTGTTTGACTTGACTTTCACTGCCTTCGGGCAGTTTGTTCGAACAATCGCATGTGGATGACCCCTAGCGAGTTAGTCGGCCAGGGGTTTTTTCTATAATATTGAAACCATCCGCCAATGGGCGGTAGTTAATTTTGTAAATTGAGGGTAATAACCGAATGAGTAAGAAAGCAAAACTGAAGATCATTCCCCTGGGTGGACTCGGGGAAGTGGGTAAGAACATGATGGCCTACGAATACGACGGCAGCATCATCATTGTCGACGCGGGTATCATGTTCCCCCAGAACGATATGCTGGGGGTGGATTACATCATCCCCGATTTTGAATACCTGATGGATAAGATCCAACAGGTCAAGGCCATTGTGATCACCCACGGCCATGAAGACCACATCGGCGCCATCCAGCACGTGATCACCGAAATCCCCGCCCCCATCTATGCCACTCCGCTTACGCGAGGCTTGATCGAGGCGAAGCTGGCTCGCAACGGCGGGCTGGACAAGGCCATCCTGCACACCATGCAGGCGGGAGACAAGTTGAAGTTCGGGCCGTTCAGCGTGGAGACCTTCCACGTCTGTCACTCGATCCCGGATGCTGTCGGGCTGGGCATCACCACTCCGGCAGGCCTGGTCGTGCATATGAGCGACTTCAAGTTCGACCACACGCCGGTCGATGGCTGGCCGACTGATTATGCGAAGCTGGCTGAGTTCGCCGAGCGCGGCGTCGATCTGCTGCTCTCCGATTCGACCAATTCCGAACGTCCAGGGCTGGACCCCCTCCGAAAAGGTGATCGGCCCGGCATTCGACAAAGTGATCGCGGAAGCGGAAGGACGCGTGATCATCGCCACCTTTGCCTCGCTGATCTCGCGTGTACAGCAGGTGGCCGAATCGACCGCCAAGGCCGGACGCAAAATGGCACTGGCCGGCCCGAGCATGGTGGATAATGTTAAGATCGCCCGCAAGCTGGGCTATCTGGAGATCGCGGACGACCTGATCGTTCCCATCGACCAGGCGCTGCACATGCAGGATCACAAGGTGGTCATCATGTGCACCGGCTCCCAGGGCGAGCCCTCTTCGATTGTGGGAAGGCTTTCTGCGGGAACCAACCGCCAGTTCGACCTGAAACCCGGCGATACTGTGGTGCTCTCCTCCCATCCGATCCCCGGCAACGAGGAGACCATCAGCAAGACGATCAACCGGCTGCTGCGCCGGGGCGCGAAGGTTGTGTACGATTCCATGGCGCCGGTGCATGTCTCCGGGCATGCCAGCCAGGAGGAGCAGAAACTGCTGCTCAACCTGGTGCGACCCAAGCACTTCATGCCCATCCACGGCGAGCTGCGCCAGTTGATCCGGCATGCCGAACTGGCCAAGCAGGTGGGTATTTGCGAGGATAAGATCGTCGTGGCTGAGAATGGCCAGGTGGTGGAACTATCCGGCGGCGTGCTCAGCCTGGGACAGCGTATCCCCGGCGGGTATGTGTTCGTGGACGGCGAATCCATTGGCGATATCGATCACGGTGTGATGCGCGAACGCGAGCAATTGGCCCGCAACGGCATTCTGCTGATCGACCTGAGCGTGAACAAGCTGAACGGCCGCCTGACACAGGAGCCGGAGGTGATCACACGCGGCTTCCTGGTTCAAGAGGATGCAGACCGGCTCATCCCCGAGGTGCGCAAGCGGGTCATGCAGATCGTGAACCACAACGGGATGGATACCGAGAAGGATATCGCCAGCGCGGTGAAATCCTATCTGCACCAGGAGACCAAGCGCCGGCCAATGGTATTCGTAACCCTAAGCAGATCCTGAAAATGATGAAAAGAGCGACCGATCGGTCGCTCTTTTTTTATTCTTTTCAACCAGCTTCCCCTCGTAAAGGGACAAAGCTCACTTCGACAACGGCTCTCTTCTCGAAACCGGTCCCGAGGCGCGTCCAGCATTCCAGGGTCTGCCCCCAGCGAGTACCGACGGGCATGATCAGGCATCCGCCTTCGCGGAGCTGTTCCAGGAGCGGCGCGGGAACCTGCGAGGCAAAGGCGGTAACAAGGATCCCGTCAAAGGGCGCGGCTTCCTTCCAACCCCTGGACCCGTCGCCCACCCGAAAGTGAATATTTCCATATCCAAGGTCTTCGAGCAGGCCTCTGGCGTGCTTTGCCAGCTGCGGATCCAGCTCAACGGTATAGACGCTATCACAAAGCTGTGAGAGGATCGCAGCCTGGTAGCCCGAGCCCGTGCCGACCTCCAGCACGCGCTCCTCGCCGCGCAGGCCGAGCAGATCAGTCATCAGGGCGACAATATAGGTTTGGGAAATCGTCTGGCCAAATCCTATTGGAAGGGCGCAATCCTGGTAAGCCTGGCTGCGAAACTGCGGAGGCACAAAAAGATGGCGCGGTACAGTCCGGAAAGCCGAGAGAAGCCGGGGATCGCACAGGCCGCGACCGGCAATCTGCTCTTCCACTATCGCGTTTCGCTCCAACTGGAAATCTTCCATCATGTCAATTTTCGCGCAATCCGGCGGTCAATCCCACCCATGGGGTAATCCTCCAGGGCAGACAGCCTTACCCATTTTAATTCCTTTCTGTCCGGCTGAGAGAGCAGCTCACAGGTGAAGGCATGCACTGTAACCGAAAAATGGGTATAGGCATGTTCCAGCACCGCCAACTCCCCCACTGGTTGTGCGCGGAAGCCATAGGCGGTCTCGATCGTTGCGGATAATTCCTCGGCGGGATCGCCGGTAACCGCGGCGTTGGGGAACTCCCACATGCCTCCCAGCAGGCCTCTCGATGGGCGCTTTGCCAGCAGGACACGACCGCGTTTCACTATGACTGCTGCCGCGTGGGTCACGTGCGGGCGCTCCTTCTTCGGCTTTAAAACCGGCCGCAATTCCTGAGTGCCAGCCTTGCGAGCTGCACAAATTTCCATCAAGGGGCATATTAAACAGCGGGGATTTCTTGGAAGGCAGATCGTCGCACCGAGGTCCATGAGCGCCTGGTTATAGTCTCCCGCCTGTCCTGCCGGCAAATTCCGGGCAGCCAATTCCCAGAGGATCTTTTCGCCAGCAGGCGAATCGGCCGGCTCGAGGACATCGAACAGGCGGGCAAAGACACGGCGGATATTGCCGTCCAT
Source organism: uncultured Chloroflexia bacterium (assembly GCA_963809585.1). Classification (GTDB taxonomy): domain Bacteria; phylum Chloroflexota; class Anaerolineae; order Anaerolineales; family Villigracilaceae; genus JACPVF01. The sequence goes on from CAWEKL010000009.1 coordinate 974,147, forward strand.
TGCCGGCTCGTCCAGACCAAAAGCCATCGAGGCAATTGCGCCGGCAGTATAGCGGCCGATGCCGGGAAGCTTGCGAAGGGAGACCAGTTCACGCGGTAACTTCCCCCCATACTGCTCGACTACCAGGCGCGCGGCTTTATGCAGGTTGCGCGCCCGGCTGTAGTAACCCAAGCCCTCCCAGGCGTTCAAAACCTCCTGCTCGGAGGCTGCAGCCAGCGCGCGAACTGAGGGAAAGCGCTTCATCCAGTTTTCAAAATAGGGGATCACCGCCTCGACACGGGTCTGTTGAAGCATGATCTCGGAAACCCAGACGGCATAAGGGTCCGGATGGTCACGCCAGGGAAGGCTGCGCTTGTTGGCGCGATACCATGCAAGGAGGCGGGAGGCAAGAGTGGAGGCGGGTGACATCAGGGACAGGGTTGAGAGAGAGGGCTGTCAAGGAAAAAGCGATCGGCCTCGGGAAAGGCTACCAGGCGGGCCTCCACGTAGTCCTCATGCTTGCAGCCGAGCACCAGAGCATCCCCAGCCTGGGGGAAATCCAACGGGTCACGCGTGGGGAAGAGAGCCTGGGTGAGGTCATGATTTAACAGGAGGAATCCCTGGCGGGGGAAATCACGCGGGGCATAGGCCGGCGAAGAACTGGCAGAGGACAACCCGCTATCCCGATAGAAATAACGAGGATACAGAAGCCGGCCTTCCATGAGGACCGCATTCGGAGTCCTCAAAAAGGTTTCGATCTGGGCGGATGGAGGAGTCCCGGATATGCGGGCTAATTTCGGAATAAGGCTCTGCGGAGATTGATCCGTGAATTGCGGGGCTGCAAAGAGGGCCGCGATCCAGGGGAGGGCACCGAGCGCGACAAATAAGAGCCCAACCGGTACCAAACTGCGGAAAGAGGTTCTAATGGCAGATTTTTCCTCCCTGTTGATTCCACCGGCGGATCGGAATGAGAACAATGAGCCTGCAATTCCGAGAAATTCCACAAAACCAAGCCCGAAGTAGAAATAGGGCACCCAATCGGCGGGGAGATCGTAACGCCAGCCTGAGAAACGCCCCACCGCGGTGGCAAGCGAATAGCCGATATTGAATCCGAGAGGCAGAAGCCCCGCCCAGCGCCAACGACGCCACGCAGCCGCCAGTCCCAGCGCGATACCGGCCAGAAAAAGGATGACGAGCAAGAGGTTATACCAAGCAAGATGCCCATCCCATTGAGTCCAGTAGAGATTGACGGGGGCGAACAGGCCGTTGAAAGTCTCTATCAGCGGCAAGGCGAGCACTCCCCCCACCCAACCGGCAAGGAAATGATTGGCGATGAAGCCCAGCACAAAGCCAGGGTCTTTCAAGAGGAATTGGAGCAGCACCTGCCCCAGTCCTTTGCCCTCGAAATCAAAGTTGGCAAGATCCAGATTACCGGTGTAGGCATACTGGCTGGCGATGACCTTATACTGGAAGGCGGCATCGAAGGCCACCTGCCCGGTCAGCAGGTAGTTATGCAGAAGCCAGGGGGCGACTGTGAGCGCCAGACCAAGCAGGAACACGGAGACTAGGCGGCCCAGCACCCTCCACTGGCGCCAGAAAACCAGCAAAGCAGCCAGCAAGAGAATGGGAAGGATCAGTAAGGACTGCGTTCGCAGCATGAGCAGCAAGCCAAAAGCGCCGCCCGCGGCCAGCGCACTGCGGTTATCACGCCGCTCAAACCAGCGGAACGCCAGCAGGCAGGCAAGCAAAACGAACATGAGCGTGGGGAGGTCCACCAGGAGCATGCGGGTGTTAGATGTGCGCGTGTCGGAGGTGATCAGGAGCGAGGTCCATTCGCGGAAGATAAAAAACAGGGCAACCGTCAACCCGGCGGCGCGGGAATGGAGTTTTGCGCCCAGCCAGTAGAACAAGACGGGGATGAGGGCAAGGACGCAGGTTTGACCCACCAGTATCAAGTCATAGCGCTGCCCAAAGAGCAGATGCAGGAAAGCCAACAGGACGATATACAGCGGACGTGTGGGAATCTCACCGCGATAGGGCTGGCCGATGAACAGGCTCTGCGCCATGCTGTCGTAATAGGCGGAGTCAGAATAGGGGAAGGGCTGCTGCGCGGGAGGATGCACTGAAATATAAAAACCATTCTTCAATACATCCGCCGGGACACTCAGCCAAATCACCAGCGCGGCCAGATAGACCAGGATGGGAAGCAGCGCGGTCAGCCGGCTTGATCTTTTCCCAGAATCGGAGAGTAGAAATGCAAGCAGACCGATGAGCAGGGCAATCACGAATTGCCAGCCCTGAATAGGGACGCCGGGTTCGCCCCAGTAAGCTGGATCGGGGGTTAGACCAAGGCGACTGATCGAGATCAAAAGCAAGACGGACAGCAGAACCAGCAGAATGAACAGCCAGGTGAATAGAACCGTCCGAAACGAGGCTAATGCGCGCGGATGAAAACCGCGGCGGAGGATCAGCAATAAAATGCAGGTTTGCAGGGAAAACAACAGCAGAAAACATAACAGGGGGTTGAGCCGCACATATACCGGCAGCATTCTCTCCGGCTCCAGATAACGCAGGAGGAAAAGCGCCAGCCCAATGACAAGCGCGAAGATCCCCGCAGCGGAAGGAGACATCCGAGGGACAAGGTTTTGCAGGCCGGGGGAGGGGCGCAGAGCAAGAAACAGGGCCACGGCAGCGCCAAGCCCGAGAAAGGCCAGCATCGCCAGCCGCGCAAGGGAGAGTCCTTCGGAGGGGATGCGCACCAGGGCAACGACAGCGGCTCCCGCTTCGAGAGCCGCCGCAAGAAAGAACCAGCGCCAGGTTGTTTTGATCAGTTCAGGGTTCACAGCTAGAATTGAAAACCACCGCGCGAGGGGACGATCTTATGAGAATAGTTCTTGATATAAGTGAAGAGACGGTCCTGCAGCACCGTCCAATCGGAGGATCTCAGGACGTCGCGAGCCTGAGGGGCCGTATCCGCGAGCAGGACCACCTGAATCTGGGGATAGGAACCATAGAGGGTGGCCCAGGCCTCGGCAGGCTGCAACCCCAGGCGCTGAACGCCCGGAACAAATTCACCGATCACAAATTCAAAGTATTCCTGCTCGTGCTCGGGGACGATGTCCCAGGTCATCAGGATCTTAACAGACATCAGGGTCAGCTTTTCTGGTAATCGAGCACCACCACGCGGGTTTCTTCGGGCAGGCCGCTGCGCGTGATCTTCAGGGAGGGCTGGGGCTCGGGTTTACTGAGGCCCATCTCCTTGATGAACTTATTGAGCGAATCCAGGGCTATGCGCGAGTCATCGGTGGCATAGTGCATGGGGACAACAATGTTGGGCTCGAACAGGCTGATCACCTCGGCAGCCTTGGCGGCGTTCAAGCTGCCGCCCCCGCCAACCGGAACCAGGGCGACGTTGACGGTGCCCAGCGCCTCGATCTCCGCCTGGGAGGGAACCTGCTGAAGGTCGCCCAGGTGCGCCACAGTGATACCGTCATAATCAAAAACATACAGCGTATTGCGAGGGCTGTCATCCTTTTTCTTTTTTCGACCCGCGCCGTCGGTCTGCAAACCAGTGATAAAGACACCGCCGATCTCGAATTCACCGGGGCCGTCAATGGTATGCGTGCTGCCTTTGACCGCGGAAGTGAAGTTATGACCCGCGGCGTCGTGGCTGATGGTTACGATCTCGGCTTTGAGGCCGGAGGGAATTATAACCAGTGGTCTTGTTGTCAAAGGGATCGGTTACCACAGTGGCGTAATTGCGCTCGGTGAGACGAAAACAGGAATGCCCGTACCAGGTAATTTCCATAAAGGAACCTCCAAGGCGCTATTATACCTGTAATGGTGGGATGGGCAGGCGGAAGCAGGCCCATGCGATCAGCATGCAAGGCGAAGGTGGGTGAGGCATGGCTCTATTTTAGCACGAATGTTCTTTTTCACGTGAGAGGGACACCGAGTTCATTACTAACAAAAGCCTTCAGTCCCCAGGCGCGAGACTGTCAAATGAAACCACAAAATCTCGGCTGCTCGAGACACAGGGTTACCCAAGACAGGGTTGAAAATGCGGAGGCAAACCGTATAATTAGAAAAGTCCGCTGGAGAAAGATCAATTAGTGGTTGGTGGAAGATGGAAACAGAGCCCAAAGACAGACAACAGACGTCCGCCGGCAGCCTGAGCGACCGGATCGATGTAATCCTGGGCCGGATCTATAACTATCACGGGGAACCGAAGCCGCCCAAAGCCACGAAGGATACGTGGGGAGCACCGGTGCAGCTCCCGCCAGGGACAACAGGCGCGGAGGGGTATTTCCTGCATTATTTCCAAAGCCAGGGGCTGGGCCCGACAAATAATGAGTGCGTCACCACCTCCACCGTCATGGCGATGAACATGATGGAGGATCGAGTCCACGCCGGCAAGGGCCAACCAATACAGTTCGCGGCAAATCTGCTGATCGAGGATTTCATCCGGGATCTGGATGCCCAGGGCATACGCGGATGGCTCTACCGATTCTCCACCCGCAGCCCGTTCCCAGGCATGATGCCGACCAGTGGGGCTCGGCGGGCGATGCGGGCACAAGCCGCGCGTTTGAAACAGGGCGGCGGACGGTCCTACAGCGTGGAAACCCGATCGCATCAGAGCGTGGATGATCTGATCCAGGCGCTGGAGCAGGAAAAGATCATCCTGCTGCATGGAGCCTGGCAGAAAAAGCTCAGCGATCCCCAGGACCGGCTGCTGGCGCTCGTGGGCGGCATGCCGCATACGATGCTGCTGGTGGGCTATGAGAGCAGGCCGGACTTCTGGCACATGCTCAACCCCGCCGAGCCCTGGCTGAAGACACGCACAACCGAGTATCACCCGCACCTGTACCACATGACCACCGAACAATTGATGGATTTCTGGGGAAGACAGTTCCTGTTCTACCCTCCGCGTTTTGCAATTACACTGCTGACGGAAGAGACCTAAACTAAACGCACGAGCGAGGCCGCATCTGCAGGCGGCAATCCCAACGCTAGCGACGTGACCGCCGTATAATCAGTCATTCCTCGCGCAAGGATAGGAGTGATGCCAAAATCCAAGGTGCTGCCATATCTGGAAGCCGTCTTTGCGGTGGTGATCTGGGGAGGCACATTCATCGCCACGAAGATCGCCCTGCAGGAGGCCTCCCCGGCGACCATCGTGTGGATCCGTTTCGCCATCGGGGTGGTCATCCTGGGCGCGACGGTGGGACTCCGCAAGCAGTTCGCCATCCCTGACACCAACGACCTCGCCTATCTCGCGCTGCTCGGCTTCATCGGCGTGACGTTCCACCAGTGGCTGCAGGCCACCGGCTTGCAGACGGCCCAGGCGACCACCACCGCCTGGATCGTTGCCAGCACGCCGGTCTTCATTGCCATCCTGGGCTGGCTGATCCTGAAGGAGAAGTTCGGACCGGTACGGATCGCGGGGATCGTGCTGGCGGCGCTGGGCGTGCTGATCGTGGTGAGCAAGGGGGATGTGAAAGCACTGGCAACAGGCCAGGAGGGCACGTTCGGCGACCTATTGATCTTCATCAGCGCCATCAACTGGGCCATATACACCGTGCTCTCGCGGCGGGAACTGGGGAGACATCCGGCTGCCCGAATGATGTTCTATGTGATGCTCTTCGGGTGGCTGTTCACCACCATCTGGATCTTCGGCTTTGGGCCAGGGATGAGCGAGATTGGAAGGCTGAGCACGAAGAGCCTGGGCGGCGATCCTGGTACTGGGTATCTTCGGGTCGGGGCTGGCCTATATCGCCTATTATGATTCGCTGCAAGCGTTACCCGCCTCCCAACTCGGGGCTTTTCTCAATATCGAGCCGCTGGTTACCACGCTGCTGGCCGCGGCCATGATCAACGAGCCGATCACAGTGGTTACGCTGACCGGCGGCGCGATCATCATTCTCGGCGTTTATCTCGTCAACCGTAAGACAGTTCAAGGCAGTGAAGCATGAACCTGGAACCGCGCATCAGCCGGGGAGCTTCCGTAGAACCCATCCCTGAAGGCTGGAGGCTGAGCATCCCCGCAGCCAATGCCCGACTTTACCGGCTGGCACAGCTCGATAACTGCACCCGGGTGGCGCGACGAGACTTCCCTTATCACTCGCTGGATATGAGGCTGAAAGCGCGAGTTTCCTCCGCGTCTGTGCCGGGAACCTGGGGCTTCGGCGTCTGGAACGACCCTTACCGGATGGCCTTTGGACCAGGGGAAACCGTCTTCAGCGCGCTGACGCTGCCGAATGCCGCCTGGTTCTTCTCCAGTTCAGATAAAAGCTATCTCTCCTTCCGGGATGACAAACCGGGGAATGGCTTTCTGGCTCAGGTCTTCAGCGCCGTCGCCAGCCCCGCTGCCGGCCCTGCTGGGGGTTGCCGTAAGTTTCCTTTTTTCGCGAGCAAGGGCGCGCAAGGCACTCAGCCGTTTGATCCGTGAGGAGGCCACGGCTCTCAAGCTGGACCCGACCCAATGGCATGACTACCATATGACCTGGGAACCGAATCGGGTGGCTTTTGCAGTGGACGGGGCGACCATCCTGGAGACAGACTTCAGCCCAGTGGCTCCGCTGGCGGCGGTGATCTGGATCGATAACCAGTATGCGGCGTTCACGCCCGCGGGGAAGGTGGCCTTCGGGATGCTGGCAGGCCCGGCAGAGTGGATGGAGATCAAAAACCTGGAATTAAAATAATAAAAGGGCAGGCATAAAGCCTGCCCTTTGCATCTGCCGATGGGCTACATTGGGGGCCAATAGCGAGCGATCAGCCCTGCCGTGTACGGGATCACATGCAGGAGGGTATCAATGATCAAGCCGATGATGAGCCAGCCGCCGAACTGGCGGTTATGCACGAAACAGCCAGCGGAGAACCAGGTCGGCCAGGCAGGGTAACCCGGAGGCGGAGCGGCAGGACGCGGGTTGTTCAGCATTTTGATGGCATTCAGGGCATACTTGAAGGCCAGGAACACGATGAGCATGACGGGAGTGAAATAACGCGTGACGAAGACCAGCCAGAGGATGATGACATAGATCAGGACCAGCACCACCTGGTCCACGCGACGCGCCGTGGCTTCGCCGACGCGAACAGGGAAGGTGCCAATGCCCCTCTCGCACATCATCTTCCCGCTTGTCAATATGCTTGCCGATATTAATGCTGGCCACGCCCAGGCCGTAAGTCGTGCCGGCGAGGACCACATTCCAGAGGTTGCTCAGATCGCCGCCGCGGATGACCGCCAGCACGTAATAGACACCGCCGATCAAGATCGGACCCCAGATCAGGAAGATAGCCAGCTCCCCCAGACCCCAGTATTTGAAGGGGTAGGTGTAGGCCAGCAGCGTCACAGCACCGAAGGCGAACAGGGCAATGACCCAGGGATCAAAGCCCGTGGTGATGAGCGCATAAATCCCGGCAAGGGTGGCCAAAACACCGCTGACGATGAACCAGCGGATCTGCTGAGGCTTGGTGAAGAAGCCCTGCACCAAAGGATGCACACCGTACATCGCACGAAAGTAATTGCCGTTATCCACGCCGCGCGAGTAATCGGTGTAATCGTTCAGGATATTGTTGGTGCCGTGCGCAATGAAGAGGCCCAGAGTGAGGATGATGAATGGCAGCCAGGAGAAATAACCATCCCGCCAGGCCAGCAGCCCGGCGATCACGCAGGAATATACGGTGACCAGGGTCACGGCGGAGCGGGTGGCGATCAACCATTTGGAGACGACATCCAGAGCATCCCACTCCTTCTTATCATCCATCTTGATCAATTGCCAGGAGGCTTTCCGCCACATCGCAAAATTAATATGCATTCCACTCTCTCCTTGAGTTGAATAAAACGGCGGGTGCCGTTTGCCGGCAGTCGTGAAGGATTATACAACCAATGAGTGAAATCAAGCACAGACAAATGCCGCTTTCCGGGCCGGCTTAAGGCAAAAAAAACAGAGCGAGAGGAATCCCGCTCTGTTATTGAAAGAAAACAGACCCAGGTTCAATGCCAGAATGCGGGGAGAAAGACCCTCAGCAAGACATCCAATAACAGGCCGAGCATAAACAGGGTGCCGAAGGAACGGTTATTCCAGAAACCCATCGGTGCAAAGTAGAGCGGCCAGCCTCCCTGCCCGTCCGGGAAGTCCGCGGGGCGTTCAGCAGGCTTGGGCTTCAGGAGGGCAGGATAGACCTTCATCAATGTTGGAATTGCGAACAGCACAATGGCCATGACCGGGGTGAAAAATTTGCTCCAGATCAGATAAGCGGTCACGAAGTAGGGAAGGACCATCATGGCCAGATCGATATAACGGGCGGCTTTTTCGCCGATGACGACCGGCAGGGTATGGATTCCCCGGGACTTGTCAATGGCAAGCTTATCGATGTGCTTGCCAAAAATGACCGTAGTCACGCCGAGCACATAGGGGGTGCTTGCCAGGACGACATTCCAATCCCAATGACGGGTAAGGACATAATAGCCGCCGCCGATCATCAGCGGACCCCAGACCAGCAGAACAGCCAATTCCCCGAGCGCCATGCCCTTGAGCGGCCAGGTGTAGAACAACACGAAGAACATGCCGGAACCCAGCAGGATCCAAACCAGCGGGTCACTGGCATTCACAAAAATTAGGTAAAGCCCGGCGAGCAGGGCAAAAAGGGCAGTCACGGCAAAATAGGTCAGATGCTGGCGTTTGGTCATCAGCCCGCTGGCGATGGGCTGCGCGCCGTACAGCGTACGATAATAATTATCCTTATCCACGCCGCGCACAAAATCAGTGAAGTCGTTGAAGATGTTGTTGCTGGCATGCGCCATAATGAGACCAAATGCCAGCACCAGCCAGGTCCCCCAATGAAAACCTCCAGCGCGGAAGGCGAACAACCCGGCGAGGGCTGCAGAGATGAAGGTCATGATCAAAACCGCGGCGCGAGTGGAGATCAACCAGCGGGAAATGACATCCAGTTTATTCCATTCTTCCTTCGATACCTCGGGGATGACCTGGAGGGCCTTCCGCCACATTGCAAAGTTCATCAAAAAGCTCCTTTGGGAAAGATGGAGTAATTATAACTAAACTTGTCCAATTCCATGGAAATTCCAGCTACAACGGCTGCCGGCCCATGAAACCTGCCTCGACTTCATGCCAGAAGGCGATGCGGTCCTCGCCATATTTCCAGCAGAGGTAAACTTCACGCCCCTCGCGCAGGCTGGGGAAATCGAGCAATCCTATCCCCATATCCTTCAAGATGACGCCGCGGTCCTGGACCTGATGAACGAGAGAGCGCAGGCGGTCAAATTCGGGGAGCAGGCGGCTGGCCGCCAGGCTGCCTCCGTTCCCCGCAGACTTTTCAATGGCCTGCCAGGCATCGGGCCGCAGTTCCACCACCCGCTGGTGGATCTGCATGATCTCTTCAACGTCAGGCCGGAGCTCGTCCAACAAGGAATTGGCTTCTTCCAAAGAAAAGTAATGAGGCATGTCAACCTGCCACTGGCAGAGCACGCTGCCGGGCTGCAAGCAAGCGGTCACAGAGGGCATTAAACCCTTCGTCAATGGTCTTGAATTGAGGATACTGCTCATACCAGGCCAGGACGCGGCGCAGTCCCTCCGCCCAATTCACTTCGCAGTGGAAATCAGGAACCAGGGTTCTGATCTTGCTGTTATCGAAGACCACACTGTTGGACTTATCCCCGATCAAGCTGCCCTTCGCATGCGGCCAATACTCGGCGATCAATTCGGAGGAAATGTGGACGAGGCGCGGTTCGAGCCCCAGCGCCCGGTAAGCCTCCAGATGGATCTGGTCCCAGGTGAGGACCTCATCGGAGGTGATCTGATAGGCCTCGCCCAGGGCGGCAGGGTTGCCCAGCAAGCCTGCAAACCCCCGGGCAAAATCCTGGTTCCAGGTAACCACCCAGAGAGAACTGCCATCCCCGGCAACGATGACAGGCTGGCCTCGCTGCATGCGGTCGATCACGGTCCAGGGATGTTCCCAGCTGCCCACCGAGAAGGGAATCTGTCCGGGGCCATAGGTGAGCGTGGGGCGGACGATGGTGACCGGGAATCCCTCCTGCGCCCAGGCTTGCATCAGCCTGTGTTCGCAGGCGATCTTATTTTGAGAATAATCCCAGAAGGGATTTTCAAGGGGAGTATCTTCAGTGATCAGGTAGTTTTGAGGCGGTTTCTGGTAGACGCTGGCCGAACTGATGAAAACGAACTGGCCGGTGCGGCCTCGAAACAGGCGCAGGTCGCGCTCGATATCGTTCGGATGGAAGGCGATCCAGTCCACAACCGCGTCGAAGGAGCGCCCGGCGAGAAAGTCTGCAAAATGCGCTTCCTCGGTGTGCACATCCGCACGGAAGACCTGCGCACCTGCGGGCGGGTCAATCATCCGCGAGGCGGAGCGGTTCACCAACAGCAGCTCATGGCCCTGCCGGACAAGCAGGTCGCTGCAAGCCGAGGAAATCAGACCGGTCCCTCCGATGAACAGGATCTTCATCAGCCTTCTCCCATCTCCGGGATCGGTTGGACCGGAACGCGATGTGTCAGGAAATTCTCCAGCCAGAAGATGGCCAGCGCCAGCCAGACCATCCCAAAGCCGATCAAGTGATCGTGGTCGAATGGTTCCCGGTAAACGAAGACGCCGAGTATGAACTGAATGGTCGGGGCGATGTATTGGAGAAGTCCGACCGTGGTCAGGGGAATCTGACGAGCGGCAGAGGCAAACAAGAGCAAAGGAATAGTCGTGGCGATGCCCGCGCCGACCAGGAGAAGGTCGGAAACCGTACCGGTATGAAGGAATGCGCCGGTACCGCGAACCTGCTCAAAAACAAGATAGATCAAAGCGGGGAGAAGCAAGATGCCGGTTTCCAGCGTCAACCCGAAGAGGGAGGAAAGCGGAGCCAGCTTTTTTAACAGGCCATAAAAGCCGAAGGAGAAGGCCAGGGTCAGTGCGATCCAGGGGAGCTTCCCGTACACGACCGTTAAATAGATCACTCCGGCAGCGGCAAGCGCCAGCGGGATCCACTGCGTCAGACGCAAGCGCTCGCGCAAGATCACGACGCCCAAAAGGACGCTCAGCAGGGGATTAATGAAATAGCCCAGGCTGGTCTCCACAATGAAACCGGCATTGACGGCCCATACATAGGTGAGCCAGTTCACCGCGAGGAGGACAGCGGCGACTGCATAAATGACCACCACCTTACGGGTCAAGGATGGCGCGGAAGTCGCGCCAGAGCCCGACCACTAAAAGAAGGAGGGCGAGGAAGACAAAAGACCAGAAGATGCGGTGGCCAAGCAATTGCAGCGCGGGTACATTATGTAAAAGTTTCCAGTAAATGGGAAAGAAACCCCACATGGCATAGGCCGCGATCCCGTATAAAATGCCCTTTTTCATCAATTTACCTTTGATCCAATTTTGGGGCTGAGGCGGTAGAAAGCCGTTTCCGCCGGATTATTATACTGCCTGTAAATCCAAATAAAAAAGCAGGCGGCCGCAGCCGCCTGCCCTGAGGCTAAATTTAGACCTTTACACGACGCAGACGCAAACTATTGCTGACGACAAAGACACTGCTGAAAGCCATCGCTCCGGCAGCCAGCATCGGGTTCAGATAACCCAGCGCCGCGGCGGGAATGAGGATCACATTGTAGAAGAAGGCCCAGAACAGATTCTGACGAATGGTGCCCAGGGTCTTACGGGAAAGGCGGATGGCACGCGCCACACCTCGCAGGTCGCCGCTCATCAGGGTGATGGGCGCGGCCGCCATGGCGACATCCGTGCCCGTTCCGATGGCGATGCCCACGTCCGCCTGGGCGAGTGCGGGCGCATCATTGACGCCGTCGCCGACCATGGCGACCACCCTGCCCTCGCCTTGCAGTTTCTTCACCTCAGCCGCCTTGCCTTCGGGCAGCACTTCTGCCAGTACGCGGTCCACTCCCACCTGGCGGGCAATGGCTTCTGCTGTGTTTCGGTTGTCCCCGGTGATCATGGCCACGGAGAGACCCATCTTGTGCAACTCCGCAATGGCTTCTGAAGAGCCTTCCTTGACGGTGTCCGCCACCGCGATGGCACCCGCCAGACGGCCATCTACAGCGACAAGCATGGCGGTACGAGCCTCGGCCTGCAGGCGGGATACTTCCTTGGCAAGCCCATCGAGGGCATAGCCGCGGCCCTGCATCATGCGCAGGTTCCCGATGGCAACCCTGCGGCCTTCGACCTCGGCTTCAACGCCCTGCCCTGCCTCGGCATGGAAGCCGGAGAGCTCGCCCAGCTTCAGGCCGCGTGTGGTGGCCTCAGCCCAGATGGCCTCGCCGAGGGGATGTTCGCTGCCTTTCTCGACAGACGCCGCAAGCCGCAGCAGATCATCCGCGCCCAGGCCAGCACCGGGAAGCGTAACAACATCCGTGACAGCCGGCTGGCCTTTAGTGATCGTGCCGGTTTTATCCAGCACCACCGTGCCGATCCGGCCGGCGCGTTCCAGCGCTTCGGAGGTGCGAAACAGAACTCCAGCCTCGGCGCCCTTGCCTGTCCCAACCATTACTGCGGTTGGGGTGGCCAGGCCCATGGCGCAAGGGCAGGCAATGACGAGCACCGCGACCATGTTAATGAGTGCGGTCGTGAAGCGGGCATCCGCGAGAACCAGGCTCGGGAAGACAGCCGGTACCACAAAATACCAGGCGGCGAATGTCAGCAATGCGATCCCGATGACAGCCGGGACGAAGACCGCCGAAACCTGATCGGCAAGCTTCTGGATGGGGGCCTTGCTGCCCTGAGCATCCTCGACCAGCTTGATGATCTGCGCCAGGGCCGTCTGGCGGCCGACACGGGTGGCTTCGAAGCGCAGCAGGCCAAGCTTGTTCAGCGTGGCGCCGATGACCGTATCGCCGGGTTGTTTTTCGGCGGGCAGCGATTCCCCGGTCAGCATGGACTCGTCCACGGAGGAACGACCCTCCACGACCACACCGTCTACAGGGAGCTTTTCACCGGGGCGCACCAGGACGATATCACCGACCTGCACTTCCTCCACCGATACCTCGGTCTCGATTCCTTCACGGACGATTCGCGCAGTGCGCGGGCGCAGACCCATGAGCTTCTTGATGGCCTCGGAAGTGCGGCCCCTGGCGCGCGCCTCGAGGAATTTTCCCAGCCTGATCAGCGTAATAATGACCGCAGCGGTCTCAAAATAAACATGGCCGCCCAGCCAGCCCAATGTGACGGGCAGAGAGTAGAAATACGCCGCCGAGGAACCCATGGCGATCAGCACATCCATATTGGCCGAACGGTTCCTTAAGGCCTTATAGGCGCCCACATAGTACTGCCAGCCCACGTAAAATTGCACCGGCGTAGCGAAAAGAAGCATCAGCCAATTTGTCCAGGGCTGCGGCTCCAGCGCCATGCCGGGCATGGCGGCGGCTTGATAGAAGAATGGCGGCAAAAAACCGAAATCCCGAAGCATGGCAAAAAGGAACAGGGGGACGGTGAAGATCAAGCCGACCAACAGGAGATGTCTCTGCTGGTCGATCTCGCGCTGGCGCGCAACCGCTTCGGCATCCTCCGCATCGCCCCCCAGCTCCACAGCCTGAAAGCCGGCGCGGGTCACAGCCTGGCGAATTTCCGACTGGCTCACCACAGTAGGTACATATTGCACGCGCGCCTTCTCGCCCGCATACGTGACCTGCGCCTGCAAGACACCTTCGATCTTGAGCAGCGCCTTTTCCAACCGACGGGCGTCATTATCATCCGCGAGCCGCTTGATGACCAGTTCAGCTTCTCCCGTGGCAACGCCATAACCGGCGCGCTGCACGCGTGCGATCATATCCGGCAAGCCGAGTTTGGCTGCATTGAAGTCCACGGTGGCGCGCTCCGAGGAGAGATTGACCACGGCATTGTTCACGCCGTCCAACTTCTTCAGGTTGCGTTCCACGGTTGCGACGCAGTTGGCGCAGGTCATGCCAGTGATGGGGAGAGTCAATTGTCTGGTATCAGTCATGCGAGGCTCCAAGATACAGAAAATAAAAGGGGCCAAGGCCCCGAAAAACTAAAGAGTAAGCAATCCTTCGGCTGGATAATTGATCTCAGCCAGCAAGGCTTTGATGGATGTCTCGCTGGCGGGCAGATCGAAGGTGATCTGCACTTTCCGAGTTTCCAGGTCCGCCTGGACGGACTGTACGCCCTGCAATTCGCCCAGCTCGGTTTCGATGGTGTGCGTGCAGTGGCCGCAGTGAATGGACGGGATGGAATAGGTAACGGTGGTCATGGGTTTCTCCTCAATGGGTTTGTATTGGGACGCGCCGGAATTGGCGCGAACTACACCTGATTCGACATATCAAAGACTTCGGTGATCTCCTTCAGGACACGCGTGCGCTCCGCGGGATCGTCCCCCTGGATGGCTTCGATCACGCAGGAATTCAAGTGGTTCTCAAGGATCTGACTGCTCACCTTGTTGAGCGCGGCTTCCACCGCCTGAATCTGGCGGATGACGTCAATGCAGTATGCCTCCTCTTCCACCATGCGAATGACACCTTTCAGATGGCCTTCGATGGTTTTCAGGCGGCGCAGAGTGTTCTGATTTTCCATAATTTCACCTCATTTGCCAATTTCTTCATTCATTGGATGAGCCTTAGCCTTCCGGCCTTACCCCCCCCAGGGGGGTGGGGATATAATAGTCCACAGCCACCCCAGCGTCAAGCCGAAACGGGCGACGAATGGCATATATTGAGCATGAAAATCATCCTAATAAAGGTAGAATTAGCCTATGAAAACCAATCCGAGGGATCTGCGCCAGGTGGATGTCTTCCGCGAGGCGCCCGAAGATGACCTGATTCTGATCGCCGGGCAGGCTATTGAGCGCTCGGTGGAGGAAGGAGAGTTCTTCTTTTTCCAGGGTGATCCCGCCCATTATCTCTATATCCTGACGGAGGGGCGCGCCAAACTTACCCAATCCAGCGCAGCCGGCCAGCAGGTGAACCTGCGGGTCATCAATGAATGGCAGATGTTTGGGGCATTGGGAGCGGTCCGCCAGGAAAGCACCTATCCGGCCACAGCGCAGGCGCTGGAATCAAGCACTGCCCTCGCCATAAAAAGCTCCTTTCTCAAAGACATCATGCCAACCCGCCCTTATCTTTCCACGGGATTGATGCGGTTGATGACTGGCTATATCCAGGAAATGCAGGAGCGTTACCGGGAGCTGGCTACCGAAAAGGTGGAGAGGCGCATCGCTCGATCCCTGCTTCGGCTGGCGGACCAGGTGGGAAAGAAAAATAAGGATGGCAATATCGAAGTGGATTTTTCCAGGCAGGAGATGGCCGAAATGTCAGGCACCACGCTTTTTTCGGTGAGCCGGACCCTATCCGAGTGGGAGCGGATGGGACTCGTGGAGACAGGCCGCGAGAGAGTGGTTATCCGCAATGCGCATGGGATCGTAAAGGTCGCAGAAGAATTCGATAAATAAGATAATTTCCATCGGCTATTTGCGCCTGCGCAAAGACAGATCCAGGCTATGGGGGTAAATTAGGGGCATGGACCGCCCAACATTCCAGCTTCAGCAAACAGTTCTCGATGTCCTGAGCACTCATCCCGAAACACGGCCAGCATTTCAGGCACTTAGAACCCAGTGCGTGGGATGCCGCCTCGCCAGATTCTGCACTTTGCAGGATGTAGCTGAAGCATACGAGATCCCCGCCCAGGTGATCCTGGGTGAACTTTCCAGAGCGGCCCTGGAAACCGAGCAATCCGCAAGGAGCAAATTATGAAATCCGTTTTTAAGTTCCTGATCTTCAGCATGGTACTTGTTCTCGCCCTTACAGCCTGCGGAGGCAAAGCCCCGGCCGATCAGGGCGGTTACGTATTGACCACCGCCCTTCAAGATGGCAAATTGGTGTTCGTCGGCGTTGGCAGCGGGATCGAAGGCGTGGTCAACCCCGAACTCAAAGCCCAACCCGGTGAAGAGGTGACCATCACCTTGATCAACGGCGAGGGCGCGGAGCACGATATCTTCCTCCCGGACGTGGATGCCAAGACAGCGCGCGTCAGCGGGCAGGGAAACAGCGCCTCCGTAACCTTTACCGCACCGGCGCGCAACGGAGCCTATCAATATATGGACAGCGTTCCCGGCCATTCCACTGCCGGAATGCTCGGCTACCTGATCGTCGGGGACGCCAGCGCACCGGCTGCCTCCACCGGGATGGATATGAGCCATGACATGAGCAGCAGTGTTCAGCCCACCGGTGTGACAGTGGAGTATCACCTTGGAATCGGGTATGCAGGATGGCAAGATGGTCTTCCTGGGCATGGGCGGCGATGTGGACGGCAAGGTCAATCCTGACCTGAAAGCCAACCCCGGAGATACCGTCAAGATCACCCTGACCAGCGGCGAAGGCGCCCAGCACAACATCTTTTTCGAGGCGTTCAACGCCAAATCGGACGATGTGATCGGACAGGGCAACAGCGTTACGCTGGAGTTCATGCCTGACCGCGAAGGGACCTTCGCTTACTATTGCACCATCCCCGGGCATCGCCAGGCGGGCATGGAAGGCAAATTCATCGTCGGCAGCGGCACAGCCACAGCCAGCCAGCCTCAGCAGGGAGCCTCGTACACTGGCGGTTCGCAGCCCGCTGCAGCCCCCGTGGCCGCGGCCGGACCCGCGGACCCGAACGCAGTAGACATCACACGCGATCCAACCGACCTGCCCGCCCCCATCGGAGCACGCGGGCCGCAGAATGTGCGCATCGATCTGGAGACGGTAGAAGTGGTTGGGAAACTGGCTGACGGCACAACCTACCTCTATTGGACGTTCAACGGCAAGGTCCCCGGCCCCATGTTCCGCGTGCGGGTGGGTGACACAGTGGAAGTGCATCTCAAGAACAACATGAGCAGCACGATGAACCATTCGGTGGATTTCCACGCCGTTACCGGCCCCGGAGGCGGAGCCGTGGCCACACAGACCCAGCCGGGTCAGGAGACCATCTTCACCTTCAAGACGTTGAACCCCGGCCTGTACGTCTATCACTGCGCCACCCCGATGGTCGCCGACCATATCTCCAACGGCATGTACGGCATGATCCTGGTGGAACCGGAAGGCGGGCTCCCCAAGGTGGACCGCGAGTTCTACGTAATGCAGGGTGAGCTCTACACCAGCCAGCCTTTTGGCACCACGGGCCAATTGACCAATGATGTCAACAAACTTCTGGACGAGAACCCCGAATATTTCGTGTTCAACGGCGCTTCGATGGCTCTCACGACGGACGCGCACTCACTGAAGGCGAATGTAGGCGAGACCGTGCGCATCTTCTTCGGCGTGGGCGGTCCCAACTTTACCTCTTCGTTCCACGTCATCGGCGAGATCTTCGACCGGGTATATGACCAGGCATCCCTGACCTCCAATCCACTGACGGATGTGCAGACCACGATCGTCCCGCCCGGCGGCGCCACGATGGTCGAGTTCGCCTTGCAGGTCCCGGGACGATATATTCTGGTCGATCATGCCCTGGCACGGCTGCAACGCGGCCTGGCCGGATACCTGATCGTGTCCGGAAACGATAACCTGGATGTGTTCAATGGTCAGGTGACTGCCGGCAGCGGGCACTGACCCATTCTCAAGAACGAGCAACTGATAAAACAAAGAGCCCGTCCAATTGGACGGGCTCTTTGTTGCTCAATGGCCAAAAGAGCCTTATACTCAGCCAACCGGAGAGGAAATCCCATGAGATCCAAAACTACTGCCATGATCCTGACTGCCGCGCTTTTCCTCGCAGCCTGCGGGCCGAGCACTCCCAGCCCCGAGCTGCAGATCCGACTGGCAGTAGCAGGCACACTTTCCGCCATGGCCACACCGACTCGAGGCGCACTTCCCACCCCCTACCCGAGCCCCACAGCCTTCAGCCTGGTCGGGCTATTCTGTGAGTACCAGTTCTGCATCGGACACCCGCAGGATATGGCTTTCTTTGATGTCAGCGCACAGCGCAACCCAGGAGCGCCAAGTACCTATGCGCAAGGGATTTTGGCCGCTTACAACGCCAATCTGTTCATCCAACTGCTCTGGCAGACCGCGCCGGGTGCGACAGACCCGAATTTCATGCTGGACCTGATCCTGGATAAAGACTTCGACACCCCCAGCGGGCAGGCGACCCCAAGCCTGCTGCGGGATATGAACACCGTTTTTGAGCCGATCCAAACGACAGCCAGCCCAGTCCTCCCCTATGGCGCCGCAGGAGCGTGGACTTGCGGGGACCGGGCTTTCGCCTGGAAGGTCTATACCCCGGATACCGGCTCCGGGCAGGGATTGTTCCAGGATGCCATCAACCGCTTCTCCTGCCGGAAGTAAATGACCATTCTTCAGACCGCCCTGGGAGAAGTCCTGATCCGTCCCAGCAAGCCCGTGGACGGACCTGCCTACCGTGTGCTGCGGCTGGAGGCGCTCAAGAACCACCCGACGGCATTCGGCGCGGATCACGAGGAAAACCTGCTGCATCCGGATGAACACTGGCAGAAGAGAGTGACCACAGATGATGAACGGGAGGCGCTCTTCTTCGCCGAACATGAGGGCAGGCTGATCGGCATGACCGGTATCTTCCGCGAGTCGGGCAGGAAGGCGCGGCACTCCGCGCAGGTATGGGGGGTGTACGTCAGGCCGGAGTGGCGCGGCACCCGCATCGCGGACCGGTTGATCGAGGAATGTCTTGGATGGGCTCGCCGGAAGGGCATTGTGATCGCCATGCTGGGCGTGTCCATCGACAACGAGTCGGCTATCCGCTGTTATGAGCGCTGTGGCTTCGTCCGGGTGGGGACGTGGCCCAAGGCTATTCAGTATGAAGGGCAGTTCGTGGACGAATACATCATGGCTTGCTCACTGGAGAATCACTGAGCCAGAAGTGAACGTTTTAGCCCGAAAGACCAGATGCTAGTTAATCAGCAGCCAAAGGAGGAGAGATGTCGCTGGAACAGCAATTGATGGAATTAAGCATGCGACTGGCACGGCTGGAAGGCGAGGTTGAGACTCTCTACCGGCACCTCAATATCCCCTACGGGGATGAAGCGGCCAAGGCGGATGAACGGGTGCTGGAACCCCTGCGCCGGGGAAATATGATCGAGGCGATCAAGGTCTACCGCGAAATCTACAATGTCGGACTTGCGGAAGCCAAGCAGGCTGTGGAAGCCATGCGTGCGCGAGGCGGCTGAAAGCCCAGCGCTCTTATTTCCTTTTGGCCTCCTGCCAGAGGCTTTCCATCTCATCCAGTGAAAGGTCGGTCAGGCGGCGGGATTGGTTTTTTGCGCCTGCCTCGATGTGGGCAAAGCGGGTTTTGAACTTCAGGTTGGTCGCCCGCAGCGCGGATTCGGCATCCACCTTCTTCCAGCGGGAGAGGTTGACCAGCGCAAAAAGCAGGTCACCCAACTCCTCGGCCACGTGGTCGGGGGTTGAGGCATCCTGCACCTCGCGGACCTCTTCAGCAATCTTATCCAGCACGCCTTCGATCTCTGGCCAGTCGAAACCGACGCGGGCTGCACGCTCCTGGTATTCCTGCGCCTGGTTCAGCGCCGGCAGCGCGGCCGGGACGCCATCCAGCAGGCCTTTCTCATCCTGCCGGTCCCGGCGTTCCTGCTCCTTCAGCTTTTCCCAGTTCTGCAAAACACCCTGCACACCTGCAACTGTGGCGTCCCCAAAAACGTGGGGATGACGGCGGATGATCTTGTCGTGGATGCCTTTAAGCACCTGGGTGAGCGAGAAGGTCTGTTCCTCGTAACCGATCTGTGAATTCAAGACGATCTGCAGGAGCAGATCGCCAAATTCCTCACGCATGTGGACGGAGTCGCCGCTGTCCATGGCACCGAGGGCCTCGTAGCTTTCCTCCAAAAGGTGCTGTCGCAGGGAGGCATGGGTCTGCTCGCGGTCCCAGGGGCAGCCATCCGGCGCGCGCAGGTGCGCGACCACCTCGGCGAAGGCCTCCAGCGAGGTCCCGCGCGGCAAGGCAGGTACGAACAGACAGGCTTCCAGCGGGGAACCTTCGACACCCAATGCGCTCAGCTCCATCGATTCGAAAATCCCGCCATAGACCAGTTGAACCATGTGCTCTGCCGGGTAATTGGCGAGGAGGATGGGACGCAGCGCCGCAGCGGTCCCGCCGTCGGTGATGCCTGTGATGACCAGGGGCACATCCGAGGGGACTGGCGGAACATGCATTGTCCTTCAAAGAAGCGGCTTCCAGCAAAGAAAGCCGGGAAGGCGGCTCGGTCTTCAATACATCAAAAACAGACTGGACTTGAGAAAGGTCCATATTCGTCACTCCGGGATTAAAAGCGTAATACGTAATCCGTAAATTGTATCTTACGAATTACGTATTACGGGCAGGTCTGAAAATGGAAATCTTAGCGCTTGGTGTAGGTCGGGGCCTTGCGGGCGCGCTTGAGACCTGGCTTCTTGCGTTCCTTGACGCGGGCATCACGGGTAAGCAAACCGAACTTGCGCAGAGAGGCGGTCCACTCGCCGTTGATCAGGAGCAGGGCGCGGGCCAATCCCAGGCGCACGGCCTCGGTCTGACCGGTGACACCGCCGCCGTTCACGATCACGGAGACGTCATACTGGCCAGCATCCACCCCGACCGCGGCGAACGGGCGAAGGATATCTTCCATGTCGCCAAGGCGGGTGAAAAAGGCCCCGGCTTCCTTGTCGTTCACGATGAACTTGCCGCTGCCGCTCATCAAACGCACGCGGGCGCTGCTTTCCTTGCGACGGCCAATGCCTTCATAATATTGAACAGACATAATGGCTTTCCAATCCTTTCTACTTCATATCCTCGGGGTGATGCACCCCATGAGGATGGTCGGGTCCGGCATAGATCTTCAGACGCTTGAGCAGGGAACGGCCCATGCGGTTGTGCGGGAGCATGCCCCACACAGCCGCGCGCAGGGCCCGATCGGGGTAGTTCTTCAGCTGGTCGCGCAGCGAAATGCTCTTGATGCCACCGGGATAGCCTGAGATGACGATGATAGAACTTGGTATCGAGGCGGCTGTTGGTGCGCGTGCCGGTGACGGTCACGCCGCCGGCATTCACGACGACCACATAATCACCCATCTCCACGCCGGGCGTGAAGGTCGGTTTATGCTTGCCAAGCAGCACGTGGGCGATCCGGGTAGCCAAGCGGCCCAGGTTTTGGCCGCTGGCATCCACTCATAAACCACTTGCGCTCGATTTCGCTCGCTTTCGGATAGTAGGTCTTCTGTTGCACTTTCGTATCTCCGTTTCGTTTTCGTACTGCTTGTTGCAGAGATTTCTTTTAATGTGTCCTCCAGGAGAGGACCGATCAGCGATCATAGGTGACCCCGGCCAGGACGAGCCCATGGGCCGGTGCAAGCCCGGCTGGCAAGCCTCCGGGTGTTCGACCATCCGGGTCGGCCAGCGAGGCGCTCAGGGCTTCCAGGGAGCATCTGCCCTGGGCAACGCCACCTGGACAAAGACCAGGCGCCGCACCATCCGGTAGAGGAAGGCATCCGCCTGGATCTCGAACAGCCATTCGTCGTTTTGCCGGGTCCACACCGCACTCCGCACGGTCCTCATCGTGGTGCCTTCAGGACTGGTCGGCGAACCGAAGGCGGAAAAGTCGTGCGTGCCCAGGAAGAGCCTTGCGGCCTTGCGAAGCATGGCTGCGTTGACCGCAGGCCAAACCCGCCATGCCAATTTCTCCCGCAACGGGTCACGGATCGGCTGGCAAAAGAGCCGGTAGCAGTAGCGGCGCGAGAGAGCATCGAAGCGGGGATGGAATTCCTCCGCTGCGACCTGTATGCCGCGGACCGCCAGATCGTCCGGCAGGTTGGCGTTCAAGGCCCGGACCAGGTCTTCTTCCGAGTGCTGCCAGTCCAGATCAAACGCTGCCACCTGCCCGGTGGCATGAACGCCGCTGTCCGTGCGCCCGGCCATGAGAACCGAGCCGCCGGTCCATCCCACTTTCCGCAGGGCTTTTTCCAGCTCACCCTGAACGGTCCGGGATTCCGCCTGCCTCTGGCTGCCCTGAAACCGGGCGCCGTCGTAGGCAAGGATCACCTGGTAACGTGCCATTATCAGTTGGCGAGTCTCCTGCCAACCGATCATTCCAAAATTACTCTTCCACCAGCTCGAGAATGACCATTTCAGCCGAGTCGCCCATGCGGGGACCAAGCTTGAGCATGCGGGTGTAACCGCCGCTGCGGGTGGCAAAGCGCGGGGCGATCTCATCGAACAGGCGCTCGATCACCTGGTTATCACCCAGGCGGGCGGCGACCAGGCGGCGGGCATTGACCTTGTCCGCATCGCTGCCATCGGCGCTGTTGCGGGCGATCGTGATCATGCGCTCGGCATCGCCGCGGATGGCGGCAGCCTTGGCCTGCGTGGTCTGAATACGCTCGTGGGTGAAGAATTGCTTGATCAGGTTCCGCCGCAGGGCAATACGGGCGCCCGTGCGTGCGGCCCAGTTTATAACCAGAAACTGATGTCGCATCTTTCCATTACTCCGCAGGAGTCGGTCTCGTCTTTCATAAAGCCCTTCTCGCGCATCTTCTGGCGCAGTTCATCGAGGCTCTTTTCGCCAAAGTTGCGGATGGACATGACGGCTGTCTCACCCTTTTCGAGCAGATCGAGCACATCGCCAACGGTGGTGATGCCGGTGCGCTTGAGCGAATTGAAGACGCGCACGGAGAGGTCCAGGGCTTCCACGGGGGTCTCAGCCATTTCACTGCTCAGGCGGCTGCCGCTCACTTCACGCTCCACAGCCACGGTCAGGGTTTCTTCATTGATCCCAGCAATGAAGCGCAGGTGGTCAATGAGGAGCTTGGCAGAGGTGCTGAGGGCGCGTTCCGGCGAGATGGTGCCGTCCGTCCAGATCTCGAGGATGAGCTTGTCGTAGTTGGTGCTCTGACCCACACGGGCGGAGACCACTTCCCAGTTGACGCGCTTGACCGGGCTGTAGATGGCATCCACCGGCAGTTCACCGATGGGCATGTGCCCACTGCGCTCATTGGCAGGCGAATAGCCGCGGCCGCGCTCGACCGTGAACTCAATATCGAGTTTGGTCTTGGTGTTGTCCACCGTAAAGAGATAGAGATCAGGGTTGACGATCTCCACTTCCGCCGGGGCGATGATGTCGGCCGCGGTCACGGTGCCTTCGCCGCGCACTTCGAGGTGCATGCGGGTGCTGTCCACGCCATCCAGTTTGAGGCGCAGTCTGCTTGACCTGCAGCATGACCTGGATGACATCTTCGCGCACACCGGGGATGTCGCTGAATTCATGCAACACATCCGCAATGCGGATGGAGGTCACAGCCGCGCCGTCCAGCGAGGAGAGCAGGACGCGGCGCAGGGCATTGCCCAGCGTCACGCCGTAGCCACGCTCCAGCGGGCTGATAATGAATTTGCCGTAATTTCGAGCTTCTGCTTCGCGCTCGATCTTCGGCATGACCATGTTCGTGATACCAGTCACGGTTCACCTCTCCCTTTGATAGACGCACGGCGCGACCGGCCGGATTGCAGTCCGGCCGCCCAGCGCAAGCCAGAGGACTAACGTCGTGAGTAGTATTCGACGATCAGCTGTTCGTTCAAGCGTGCCGTCAATTTCAGCGCGTTCCGGCAGGCGGCCGAACGGCGCCGCACATCTGCTTCAAGTCACGGCTAAGCCAGGCCGGGGAATTGCGCTTCTCAGCAAGTCGCCCAGATCCTTGAAGTAGGTCAGGTTGCCGGAGCCTTCGCGGACGGCGATCTGCATCGCCTTCCTTCAAGAGCATGGAGGGCACATCTGTGCGGCGGCCATTGACGGTGAAGTGACCGTGAGTGACCAGCAGGCGCGCCTGAGCGCGGCTGGAGGCAAACCCGAGGCGGAAGACAACATTATCGAGACGGGATTCGAGGATCTGAAGCAGGTTCAAACCGGTCAGACCACGGCGACCGAGGGCAGTCTCATAGTAGCGGCGGAACTGGCGTTCCAGGACGCCATAGATGCGGCGGGCCTTCTGCTTGGCGCGCAACTGGCGGGCAAAGTCGGATTCGCGCCCGGTGCGGCTCTGCCGCCGCCGCGGCTGCCGGTCCTGCCATGCTGCCCGGGGGCGAAAGCTGCGCTTTTCAAACGAACACTTCGGGGTGAAGCAGCGCTCGCCCTTCAGATAGAGTTTTTCGCCTTCGCGCCGGCATAGTTTGCAAACCGGACTAAGTGTTTTCGCCATATGTCAACTACCTCACCTAAATTACACGCGGCGCTTTTTCGGAGGCCGGCAACCATTATGCGGCACCGGGGTGATATCCGAAATCGAGCGCACTCTCAGGCCCATGGACTGGACGGCACGGATGGCATTCTCGCGGCCGGGGCCGGGACCTTTGACGAACAGTTCCACTTCCTGAATGCCCAGCTGCTGGGCGGCCTTGATAGCCTGTTCGGCGGCCAGACGGGCAGCAAAGGGCGTGCTCTTGCGGGAGCCCTTGAAGCCAGCCGAACCAGCGCAGCCCCAGGCAACCGTGTTGCCTTCAGTATCGGTCACAGTGACAATCGTATTATTGAACGAAGCAAAGATATGCACCTGCCCGGAGGACAGGGTGCGCTTGCCCTTTTTTGGCGCCCGGCGGCGCGCCGGGCGGAACGTACACTCTGAGCCATATTTCTTTATACCTTTCGGTCAGGATTACTTCTTGCCGCCACGGCGACGTCCACGCCCGGCAACCGTCTTCTTGGTACCTTTGCGGGTGCGCGAATTGGTCTCGTGCGCTGCCCGCGGACGGGCAGGTTGCGGCGATGGCGCAGGCCACGATAGGACCCGATTTCGATCAGGCGCTTGATGTTCATCTGAACTTCGCGGCGCAGGTCACCTTCCACCTTGTAATTCTTGGAGATGTACTCGCGCAACGCGGCAACATCCGCCTCGCTCAAGTCCTTGATACGCGTATCGGGGTTCACTTTGGTCTGAGCCAGGATCTTGCTGCGCACGCGTGGGGCCAATACCAAAAAGATAGGTCAGGCCAACTTCAACCCGCTTATTGCGGGGCAGATCAACACCTTCAATTCTCGCCATAGGTTACACCTATCCCTGTCGCTGCTTATGTTTTGGATTTTCGCAAATGATATAGACGCGGCCCTTGCGCCGGACAATCCGGCACTTGGCGCAGCGTTTGCGAATGGAGGGTGAAACTTTCATGAATTCTAATCTCCTTGCTTGACGACTGTCATTCATGACAGCCAAAGTGTTAATTATACTCGTTCTTATTTCGTTCCGTCCAGTGCAATTGGTTGCCTGCATCCGGTCACAGGACAGTCAGGATGAGGGGATCTCCTTCGGTGACAGCCACACGTATGTTCAAAATGCGCCGTCAGTGATCCATCAGCAGAGACAACCGTCCACTGGTCCGGCAAGGACGCGGGTTTCATGCGTCCCAACAAGGACCATCGGTTCAATGGCAATGGTCATATCCTGGCCGGAGCGGCAGTCCGCGTCCCGGCTGTCCCATAATTCGGGCACCTGCGGACCTTCGTGCATTTGCCGCCCAACGCCGTGACCCGTGTATTCACGTGTCACATAAAAGCCACGGCTTTCAACATAGTTCTGTATCGCCGCCGAGATATCACCCGTGCGGTTGCCAGGGCGCATCTTTTCGATGCCAGCATGCAGCGCACCTTCGGTGACATCCAGCAGGTTGCTGCGCTTCGGGGGAAATTTCCCCTACCCCGGCCGTGATAAGCCGAGTCGGCAACGAAACCCTCGAAGATCGTTCCGCAATCCACCGAGACGATATCCCCTTCCTTCAGCTTGCGCTTTTTGTTGGGGATGCCATGCACCAGCTCGTCGTTGATCGCAGATCGTGATGGAGGCCGGGAACGGCGGGTGGCCATAACCCTTGAACGGCGATATAGCATCCGTGTTTCCTCAGCACTTCCTCAGCAGCCGCGTTGAGGTCCGCTGTGGAAACACCGGGTTGCAATAAGTTCTCTGGTAGCCGCCAGAACACTGGCATTGATGCGTCCCGCTTCGCGCATGATCTTCAGCTCGGCGGGGTTTTTCAGGTGTATCTGGCGGGCCCAGTTCATTGCCTAGTCTTTTTCTCCAGCGCAGCCAACAGGTCCCGGGAGACATCCTCCACGGGCTGCGCCCCATTCACTTCGACCAGATTGCCGCGCTGGCGGTAATACTCAATAAGAGGGGCGGTCTGGTTCAGATAAACCTGGATGCGGTTCACCACGGTTTCGTCCTTGTCATCATCGCGCTGATAAAGCTCGGAGCCATCCATATCACAGATGCCGGCCTTCGCGGCGGGTTGAATTTTTCATGATAGATATGCCCATTGGCCCGGCAGGTCCAGCGTCCGCTGATCCGCTCGACCAGCACAGCTTCATCCGCCGTGATGTAAGGCACCACGTCCACCTGGCCGTTGAAATCGGCGAGCATGGCTTCGAGCGCCTCCGCCTGCACCGGCGTGCGGGGAAACCATCCAGGATGGCGCCCTCCTCGCAGTCCGGACGGGAAAGGCGCTCGCGGATCATGGCGATGGTCACATCGTCCGGGACCAGCTCGCCTTTGTCCATATAGGATTTGGCAAGCTTTCCCAGCTCGGTCTGATTCTTAATGTTCTCGCGAAACAGGTCACCAGAGGAAATGTGCACCAGGCCGGTCTTTTCAGCCAGGATCTTGGCCTGCGTGCCTTTACCAACACCGGGAGGACCGAGCAGGACAATGTAGGTGGCCATGTGTTCCAACTCCTAGCGGACCAGCAGCGAGTCCTGATAACCGTGGAGCTTTCAGTTCGGCATCGATATTCATGAAGGTATCACGTACGACGCCGACCACGATCAGCAAGCCCGAGGAGGAGACCAGGAAAAGACCTGCGGAGGAACTGGCGGTCGCCATGCCAAAGGCATTCAGCAGCAGGCTGAGCAGGAACGGCATGATCGCCACGACGCCCAGGAAGACCGCGCCCGGCAGAGTGATACGGCGCTGAACGCGGCTGAGATATTTCTGGGTCGGAGCGCCGGTATGAACACCAGGGATGTTGGCGCCCACCTTCTTCAGGTTTTCACCATAATTCTGCTGGTCGAACAGGACCGAGGTATAGAAGAAGGTGAAGATCACCACCATGAAGAAGTACAGGAGCCAGTAGCCCCAGTTGTTCGTCCCTGTTCCGCCAAAGAAATTCTGCACACCGGTGAAGAAGCTCGGCGACGGCCGTGATTGGCAGTTCTGGTGAAGTAGCTGGCAATGATGGCCGGGAACTGCAGGATGGCACTGGCAAAGATCAGCGGGATCATGCCGGCCAGGTTCACCATCAACGGCAAGCGTGCCTTTGACCGGCATGGACATGCGACTGCCACCCATGCGGCGGCCGGGATACATGACCGGCACATTCCGGCGTCCCTGCTGCACATAGACGATGGCAAAGACGGTCAGGACAATGATGATCAAGGTGAAGATCAGCATGAAGACGCGGGTCTGCTGGATCAGCAAGCAGAGAAGCAAGGTTCACAGGCATGCGGGCCACGATGCCGGCAAAGATGACCAGGGACAGGCCCTGACCGCGGATACCGTATTCCGAGATCAATTCACCGAGCCAGATGGCAAACATCGTCCCGGCGGTCATGGCAAGCAGGACGGTCAGGGAAGGCAGCCAAAAGGTCGCCGGTAAACCCAAACGGCAAAATGGCCTGCTGCAGAGCCTGCTGCGAGAGGGAGTTGAAGATATTGATCTGACCGATGGCGGAAAGCGCAGCCATGGGCACAGCCAGATAATAAGTCCACTTCTCCATCCAGCGGCGGCCTTCACGCGGATCTTCTTCCATCCTGCGCTGCAAGGCAGGGATGATCGGGATCAGCAGCTGCATGATGATCTGGGCGGTGATGTACGGATACACACCCATGGAAAGCAGGGAGAAGTTGGAGACCGTACCGCCGGAGAGCAGGTCCAGGAAATCCAGGAAGTTCCCGCTGCCCGCGGAGCTGGTGCGGAAGGCATCCAGCACGGCCCGATCCACGCCCGGCACCGGCACATTGGCCGCGAGGCGATAGATGGCCAGCAGCACGAAGGTGATGATCAACTTGCGGCGGATATCCTCGGACTTCCAGAGATAACGCCAACCCGAAAAGGTGGTCTTCATGCAAAAGTGTTCCTTCTTCAGGATCTACGCGATCAGTTCAACGCAGCCGCCGGCCTTTTCGATCTTGGCTTTGGCACCGGCAGCTGATGCGGTGGACGCGCACTTTGAGGGCGACATTGATCTCGCCGCGACCAAGGACCACGACCGGGTTGCGCGGGTCGCGGAGCAGATGAGCTGCGGTCGAGAGCTTCCGGGGTCACTTCGGCATTCGCCTTGAAGGCATTCGACGAGCTGATCCAGGTTGACTTCATTGAACTCGACCTGGTTCGGCGGGGTAAATCCTTCACCACGCATGAACGGCAGGCGGCGATAGAAAGGCAGGTTGCCGCCCTGACGATAAAGCGTGCCGCCCTCGCCGGAACGCGAGCCCTGGCCCTTGGTGCCGCGGCCGGCCGTCTTGCCCTGGCCAGCCGAGATACCGCGGCCAACACGCTTGCGGTTCTTTTTGGAGCCCACATTGGGCTACGAGATCGTGCAGTTTCATTGTCTACCTACTCTTCGATCTTGAGCAAATGAATGATCTTGTTGAGCATGCCGCGCAAGGCCGGAGTATCCTTGTGCTCGACCGTCTGATGCAGGCGGTGCAGACCGAGCGCCTTGACGGTGGCTTTCTGGTCCTTGGTAAACCCGATCGCACTGCGGACCAGGGTCACGCGCAGGGTCTTGCCGGAGGTTTCCTTCTTAGGCATGTTGCTTCCTCCGTTCCCAGAACGGCAGCAAGGTCTTCGACCCGCTTGCCGCGGCGGGCCGCTTCTTCCTGGGGCGAGCGCAGTCTGATCCAGGGCATCAAAGGTGGCCATGACCACGTTCAGCACATTGGCGCTGCCCATGGATTTGGTCAGGATATCGCGCACGCCGGCCACTTCCAGCACAGCGCGCACGCCGCCAGCTGCGATAACGCCGGTACCGGCGGAAGCCGGCTTGAGGAAGACACGCGCCCCAGCCACCCGGCCCAGCGTCTCATGCGGGATGGTGGTGCCGGAGAGGCTCACCACGCGCAGATCTTTGCGGGCACGCTCGGAGGCCTTGCGCATCGCATCGGGGACGGCATTGGCCTTGCCGATGCCCATGCCAACGGTGCCCTTCTTGTCGCCCACGACAACGGTCACGCGGAACTGGAAGCGACGACCACCCTTGACCACTTTCGCCACACGGGCGATCTCGATGACACGCTCTTCAAGGCATCCTGCGCCTTCGAATTGCTGTCCTGTTCGATTTTTATCGAATTCAGCCATAATCTACTCCATCAAGCCTTGCCTAGAATTGCAGGCCGCCTTCGCGGGCGCCATCAGCCAGGGCTTTGACACGGCCGACATAACGGAAGCCACCGCGGTCAAATACAACCGTTTCGATACCTTTGCTCTTGGCGCGCTTCGGCCACAGCCTGGCCGACCAGTTTGGCCTGTTCGGCTTTCTTCAGGCCCTTCATCTTCTCGCGCAGTTCCTTGTCCACCGAGGAGGCCGAGACGAGGGTATGCCCGGCGCTGTCATCAATGACCTGGGCGTAAATCTCACGAAACGCTGCGGAAGACATTCAAGCGCGGGCGCTCGGCGGTGCCGGACAACCTGCTCGCGGACACGCAGCATGACGGCGATGCGGGCAGCAGAACGACTTTCTTAGCCATGGCTTACTTGGCTCCTTTCCCGGCTTTACCGGCCTTGCGGCGAACATGTTCACCCAGGTAGCGCAGACCTTTGCCATGATACGGTTCAGGCGGGCGCACCTTGCGGATATTGGCGGCAACCTGGCCGACCAGTTCCTTATCGAAACCCAGCACCTTGATCTGGCGGGTCTTGGCATCCGCCTCAAAGGAGATCCCGGCAGGGGGTTCCATCTTGACCGGGTGCGAATAACCCACAAAGAGAGCGAGGTTCTTGCCTTCCATTTCAGCGCGGTAACCCACGCCTTCCACTTCCAGCACGACCTCAAAACCCTGGCTGACACCATGGATCATATTTGCCAGCACAGCCCGCGTGGTTCCATGCAGAGCGCGTTCGGCAGGGTTATCGGACTTGCGGGTGATGAGCAGCTGATTATTCTCCATCGCGATCCCAATCAATGGGGAAAAAGTACGCTGGAGTTCACCCTTCGGGCCTTTGACGCGGACGTCCGAACCTTCAGGTCCACCTGCACACCGCCCGGGAATTTCAACCGGCAAACGACCAATGCGAGACACTATGTACCTCCTACCAGACCTTGCACAGGATCTCGCCGCCCACACCCAGCTGGCGGGCACGTGCGCCGGTCATCACACCCTTGGGAGTGGAGAGGATGGCAACGCCAATCCCGGAGAGCACCCAGGGGATGTCCGTCTTCTTGGTGTAGATGCGGCGGCCGGGCTTGCTGACGCGTTCCAGATCCCGAGAGCACCGGGCGGCGCTCGCGGCGCTCACCAACATACTTGATCTTCACGCGCAGGACCTTCTGTACGGTCGCGTCTCGCCATCCACCACTTCGAAGCCTTCGAGAAAACCTTCATCCTTCAGGATCTTGGCGATCTCCGCCTTGATCTTTGAATTCGGCATTGCAACCTGGGCATGACCTGCCAGCACAGCATTGCGGATGCGGGTCAACATATCAGCAATCGGATCATTAATAGTCATGATCTACCTCCACCGGCTACCAGGACGACTTTACGACGCCGGGGATTTTGCCCGTCAGCGCCAGTTCACGGAAGCAAATGCGGCACAGGCCGAAGCGGCGAATATAACCGCGCGGGCGTCCACAGCGCTGACAGCGATTGCGCACCTGCACTGCATACTTGCGGCGCAGTTCACGATATTGCATGCATTTCTTTGCCATACTTACGCTTCCTTCTTGCTGAACGGCATTCCAAGCAATCTGCAGCAGAGCGCGGGCCTGCATCGTCATTCTTGGCAGTGGTCACAATGGTGACCTCCATGCCGCGCAGTTTGTCAATTTTGTCGTATTCGATCTCGGGAAAGACCAGCTGATCCTTGAGACCGAGGGTGTAGTTTCCGCGCCCATCAAAGGCATTCGCCGAGACACCGCGAAAATCGCGCACGCGCGGCAGGGCAACGTTCAACAGACGGTCAAGGAACGCCCACATGCGGTCACCGCGCAGGGTGACCTTGGTACCGATCAGACGGCCTTCGCGCAGCTTGAAGTTGGCAATGCTCTTGCGGGCCTTGGTCTGCACCGGTTTCTGCCCGGTGATCTGCGTCAGGTCGGCGACGGCCGCTTCGAGCGCTTTGGGGTTATCCATCGCCTCGCCCAGGCCGATGTTGACCACGACCTTCTCGATGCGCGGCACCTGCATCACATTCTTGAAACCGAACGATTTGAACAGGGCCGGGGCAATTTCCTTGTTGATAACGTTCTTGCATTCTATTCATTCTTGTTGCTCCACGGCCTAGTCGATCAGTGGCCTGGCAGTTCTTGCAAACACGGTGCGCGCCATCCTCATCGCGCTGGACGCCGACACGGGTGGCTTCGCTGCACTTCGGGCAGACCAGCATCACGTTCGAGATATCCATCGGGCCTTCGAACTGGATGCGCCCGGGTTCATGTTGCGCCCGGCCTGCGTCTGCACCTGCTTCTGGTGCTTGGTGCGGATATTGACACCCTGCACCACCACGCGGCGGTCATCCAGCAACACATTGATGACCTCGCCGCGCTTGCCTTTGTCTTCGAGGCGGCCGCTGATGACTTCAACGGTATCGCCTTTGCGGATCTTAACTCTCATTCTTACACTCCCACGCCGGCCTAGAGCACTTCCGGGGCCAGCGAAACGATCTTCATGTAGCCCTTGTCGCGCAGTTCGCGCGCCACCGGGCCAAAGATACGGGTGCCTCTGCGGGTTCGTGCCATCAGCATCCAGAATGACGGCGGCGTTATCATCAAAGCGGATGTAGGAACCATCTTCGCGGCGCCATTCCTTCGTGCAGCGCACGATCACAGCGTGCACAACTTCACTTTTCTTGACCGAGCCCTGCGGCGCGGCAGACTTGACGGTAGCCACCACCACATCACCGATCGCGCCATACCTGCGGGTGGAACCACCCAGCACATGGATGACAAGCAGTTCGCGGGCGCCGGTGTTATCGGCAACCTTGAAACGGGATTCCTGCTGGATCATGGCTTACTCTCCCACGCCCTGATCGGCGGTGCGGATCTCGCGCTTCACAACGGTCTCCACCACCCAGCGCTTGTCACGGGACAACGGGCGGGATCTCGACGATCTGGACCTGATCACCAATCTGGCAGCCGATCTCATCATGCGCCTTGACACGCTTGCTGCGAGTAAACCACCTTCTGGTACAGCGGATGGCGGAACTTGCGGGTGATCTCGACCACGACGGTCTTGGTCATTTTGTTGCTGGTGACGACACCAGTCATACGACGACGATTGTTCATGCTTCACCTTCCTACAGCCGCGCGCTCGGCCTCGCTGCAGGATGGTCTCCATGCGGGCGATATCGCGGCGCAGGATGCGCAGACGGCTGGTATCGGTCAACTGACCGGTGACCTGCTGGAAGCGCAGCTTCATCAACTCTTCGCGCGACATCCGCCAGCTTTGGTGCGGATCTCTTCCAGCTGACAGTCTTGCGGATTTCTTCGGCTTTCATGTCTTACTCTCCTGCCTCGTGCCGCGCTCACGACCTTGGTCTTGATCGAGAATTTGTACTGTGCGCTCTTCAAAGCCGCCAGCGCCATTTCCGCAGGCAGACCACCGACTTCGAACATGATGCGGCCCGGCTTGACCACAGCCACATAGTATTCCACGTTGCCTTTACCGGAACCCATGCGGGTTTCAGGCGGCTTGTGGGTATACGGCTTGGCCGGGAAAATGCGGATCCAGACCTTGCCACGGCGCTTCATTTCACGGACGATCGCGCGGCGGGCCGCTTCGATCTGCCGGGCGGTTACCCAGCCCGGTTCCAGCGCCTGCAGGCCGAACTCGCCGAAGGAGACTTCTGCGCCGCGCAGGGCTTTACCCTTCATGCGACCGCGCATCTGCTTGCGCCACTTAACACGTTTTGGCATCAACATAATGACAACCTCATCTCAAAGCGACTGTCGGCGAGTCTACTCGCTGACGTACACGCCTTCCGTCGCTTCGGCTTTTTCTTCCACTTCCGGCGTCGACTTCGCCCTTGTAGATCCACACTTTGACACCGATCTGACCATAGGTGGTCGCGGCTTCGGTCGTGGCAAAATCAATATTGGCACGCAGGGTTTGCAGGGGCACACGTCCTTCACGCAGCCACACATCGCGGGACATTTCTGCGCCGCCCAGGCGACCGCCCACCATGATCTTGATGCCCTGGGCGCCCTGGCGCATGGCCTGCTGGATGGCACGCTTCATCGCACGGCGGTAGGCAATACGGCGTTCCAGCTGATCGGCAATATTATGGGCAACCAGCATGGCATCGGTATCCGGGGCGGAGATCTCCTTGATATCCAGGTCGATCTTCTTGCCGACCAGCGCTTCGAGCGCCGCGCGGATCTTCTTGACGCCTTCGCCCTTGCGGCCAATCAGGATACCGGGCTTGGCAGTGTGGATGGCAATGCGGATCTTGCCAGGGGTGCGTTCCACATCAACGCGGGAGATGCCAGCCTTGCCATTCAGAACGGCATCCGGCAAGTTCCTTGCGGAGTTCGCGCACTTTCGTATTGGCGGCCGCGCCGCCTTTGGAGGTGCTTGCCAATCAACAAGTTGCGAATGGCAAAATCCTGGTGCAACTGCTCGCGATACTGTGCGCCTTCAGCAAACCAACGGCCTTGCCAGGGTTGATTGATTCCCAAGACGCATACCAATCGGATGTACTTTACGACCCATAATTTCTCCTTTACGCTCCGCGCTCGCGCAGGACAACGGTCACATGCGAATTGCGGCGCAGGATCGGCTTGAAGCGACCGCGGGCGCCAAAGCGGCGCCACTTGCGCGTGGGCGCTTCATCGGCAAAAATTTGGCAACATACAGATCATCACGGCTGACACCGAAGTTCTCCTCCGCATTGGCCACCGCAGAGGCCAGCAGCTTGCGGACCGGCAAGGCGCGCGCTCTTGTTGACAAAGCGCAGGATTTCCAGCGCTTCATTGGCGTTCTTGCCGCGCACCATGTCAATCACCAGGCGGACCTTTTGAGCGGAGAGCGGCAGGAAGCGCAGTTGAGCACGAATATCATGTCATGGCTCATTCCTCCTTACGCTGCTGCGGCCTTCTCGCCGGCCATGATGGCCGCGGAAGGTGCGCGTCGGGGCGAATTCACCCAGACGATGACCGACCATGTTCTCGGTAATGTAGATCGGCACATGGCGGCGTCCATCATGGACCGCGATCGTGTGTCCCACCATCTGCGGGAAGATCACACTGGCGCGGCTCCAGGTGCGGATGACTTTCTTTTCGCCTTTCTGATTCATGGCCTCAATGCGCTTGAGCAGTTTCGGCTCAATGAAGGGCCCTTTTTTCAGTGATCGGGACATAGCTTCGTACCTCGTTCTATCAGCGCCTAGCGGCTCTTCTTGCTGCGGCGGCGCACAATGTACTGATCGGTCTTCTTGTTGCGACGGGTCTTCTAGCCCAGGGTGGGTTTACCCCACGGGCTTTTCGGACCGGGCAGACCAATGGGCTGACGACCTTCACCACCACCATGCGGATGATCACGCGGGCGTCATGGCAGAACCGCGCACAGTCGGGCGAATGCCCATGTGGCGCTTGCGGCCGGCCTTGCCCAGCTTGACGTTGCTGTGGTCGAGATTGCCAACCTGGCCAATCGTGGCATAGCAGACCTGGTGGATCAGGCGCACTTCACCGGAGGGCATGCGGACCTGGGCGAAATCGCCTTCCTTGGCCAGCAGTTGTGCCGCGCCACCGCCGAGCGGACCATCTGCCCGCCCTTGCCGTCCTTCATCTCGATGTTGTGGATCAAGGTGCCGACCGGGATATTGGAGATCGGCAGGCAGTTGCCGGGGCGGATTTCAGCGTTGGGGCCAGACATGAACCGTGTCACCAACTTTCAGATCCAGCGGAGCCACGATGTAGCGTTTTTCACCATCGGCATAGAACAGCAGGGCCAGGCGGGCGGTGCGGTTCGGATCGTATTCGATCGCGGCGACTTTGGCGGGAATGCCATGCTTCTCGCGTTTGAAATCCACAATGCGGATGAAGCGACGGTGCACCACCGCCGCGATGGCGGACCGTAACACGGCCATAGGCATTGCGTCCACCCTGCTTGCGCTGAGCGAACCAGCAGGGAGCGCTCAGGCGTGGACTTGGTGATTTCTTCAAAGGTGTAGCCGGTCATCCCACGCTGACCGGGCGTTACCGGTTTGTACTTTTTGACTGGCCATTACTGCACCCCTTCAAAGATCTCGAGGGTCTGCCCCTCGGCCAGGGTCACAATCGCCTTCTTGAACGCAGAGCGGCGCACCAGCAGCCGGCGGCTGCGGGCGCGGCGTCCACGCTTGGCAGGCGCATTGAGGATATTGACACGCACAACGCTGACATCAAAGAGGGTCTCGACGGCATCCTTGACCATCGTGCGGGTCGCCTGCATTGGCAACCACAAACGCGTACTGAGTGAGCTTGCTCGGACTGATAGCTGGATTTTTCAGTCACCAGCGGGCGGACGCAGGACATCATAAATTGTGGTCATGTCTCTCTCCTATCCGAGGTGCGCTGCCAGCACATCCAGCGTCTTGAGCGGCAGGACGACCTTGTCATAGCCGAGCAGGTCGCGGATGTTCAGATAACTGGCCAGCAGAATCTTGGCATCCCGATATTGTCGGCTGCAGCGCATGACGGTATCATAGGCCTGGTCTTTCTCAGGCATCAGCACCAGCGCGCTGGAGTCGCCAACCAGATTGTTCAAGGCCTCGACCATCAGGCGGGTCTTGGGTTCGTCGAGCTTGAACTCATCCACGACCACGATACCAGCTTCGGCGGCCTTGACGGACAGCGCAGAGCGCAGCGCGGCCTGACGCATCTTCTTGGGCATGCGCTGCTCGTAGCTGCGCGGATGCGGCGTGTGGATACGTCCACCACCCACCCACTGCGCGGCACGGGTCGAACCCTGGCGGGCGCGGCCGGTGCCCTTTTGCTTCCACGGCTTGCGACCACCACCGGCGACTTCGCGAACGGGTCTTCGTCTCATGCGTACCGAGGCGGGCATTCGCCATCTGGCGCGTGTAAGCCTGGTGCATCAGGTCCATATTGACCGCGGCTTCGAAGATGCTGGCAGGCAGTTCCACCTGCGCGAGCTTCTTGCCTTCCATGTTGAAAACATCTACTTTCATGGTTATTGCTCCCGTTTCCTCCGCGCCTATTGCTTGCGCGCCTCCTTGATCATGACGAGACTGCCCTTTGCCGCCGGGAACCGCGCCATGAATGCCGAGCAGGTTGCGCTCCGCATCCACCAGGACGACCTTGAGATTCTGAGCGGTGACACGGTCCATGCCCATATGACCCGGGCCGCGGGCGCCCTTGTAGACACGACCCGGGGTGGTACCGGAGCCACTGCGAACCGGGCGCACGATTGCGATCGGAGGTGCCATGCGTGGCGTTCATGCCATGGAAGTGGTAGCGTTTGACAACACCGGCAAAGCCCTTGCCTTTGCTGACACCGATCACATCCACACGCTCGCCAACGGCAAAGACATCCACGGTGACCTTGTCGCCGACATTCAATCCATGGTCTTTGGCACGGAATTCGCGCAGGAAGCGCAGGGGAGGAATCTCATTGGCCTTCAGGTGACCCAATTCACCGCCGGTCAGACGCTTGGGATTGACTCTCGCCAAAGCCCAGTTGCACGGCCGAGTAACCTTCCTTCTCCGGCGTGCGTACCTGGGTAACGTAACATGGCCCAGCTTCGATGAGTGTCACCGGATAGGCGACACCTTGCTCATCGAAGATCTGGGTCATGCCGATCTTCTTTCCAATCAGCCCTTTCAACATGCTCAATTTTCTCCTTCAGAAGAGTATTGACGAGACTGTCAGCCGGGGCTTCGGCTGCATCATCTCCGTGCAGCACAGTCAGAGGGTCTGGTGCGAGAGCCGAGTTGTGTTGGTTCCGCACCGCAGACCCACTCTTGCGCTGTCTCAAAATATCCGCAGATCGATTTGCGGTTACGGGTTATGAACTAAATTTTGATCTCGATATCCACGCCCGCAGGCAGGTTCAAGCCGCATCAGCATATCAATGGTCTTTGAATCAGGATCCAGAACATCGATCAGACGATTATGCGTGCGGATCTCGAAATGCTCATGCGAGTCCTTGTCAATGAATGCAGAGCGACGTATTGTAAACCGTTCCAGCTTGGTTGGCAAGGGTACAGGACCAACAACATGGGCGCCGGAGCGCTCGGCGGTTTCAACAATGCGCTTGGCAGATTGATCGAGGACACGATGATCGTAAGCCTTAAGGCGGATACGGATCTTTTGTTTTGCCATGATTCTCACCTATTCAATGATCTTGGTGACGACACCCGCGCCGACGGTCAGACCGCCTTCACGGATGGCGAACTTCGAGCCCTGCTCCAGCGCCACCGGCACGATCAACTCCACCGTCAGGTTCACATTGTCGCCCGGCATCACCATCTCCACACCTTCCGGCAGGGTGATGTCCCCCGTCACATCCATCGTGCGGATGTAGAACTGCGGCCGATACCCACTGAAGAACGCCTTGTGCCGCCCACCCTCTTCCTTCTTCAGCACGTACACTTCCGCCAGAAACTTCTTGTGCGGCGTGATCGACTTCGGCTTGGCCAATCACCTGCCCGCGCTCCACATCTTCCCGCTCGATGCCGCGCAGCAGCAGGCCCACGTTGTCCCCCGCCATGCCTTCATCCAGCTGCTTGTGGAACATTTCCACACCCGTCACCACCGAGTTCTTCGTCTCGCGCAACCCGATGATCTCCACCGGATCCCCCATCTTGACGATGCCGCGGTCGATACGTCCCGTCACCACCGTCCCGCGTCCCTTGATCGAGAACACATCTTCCACCGACATCATGAACGGCTTGTCCGTGTCACGCTTCGGCTCCGGAATGTACTCATCGATCACCCGCAGCAATC
This sequence comes from uncultured Chloroflexia bacterium, assembly GCA_963809585.1. Lineage (GTDB taxonomy): Bacteria > Chloroflexota > Anaerolineae > Anaerolineales > Villigracilaceae > JACPVF01. The sequence goes on from CAWEKL010000009.1 coordinate 1,012,235, forward strand.
TCGTGGATCGAGGCATACTCCGGCGCATTCGGGTCCGTCGAGGTGCTTTCCAACGCCTGCTTGGCCGAGCCCCGCACGATCGGCGTCGTGTCGCCCGGGAAACCCTGCTTCGTCAGCAGTTCGCGCAGTTCCAGTTCCACCAGCTCCAGCAGTTCCGGATCGTCCATCATGTCCATCTTGTTCAGGAACACCACGATCGACGGCACTTCCACCTGCCGCGCCAGCAGCACATGCTCGCGCGTCTGCGGCATCGGCCCGTCCGGCGCCGCCACCACCAGGATCGCACCGTCCACCTGCGCCGCACCCGTGATCATGTTCTTGATGTAGTCGCGGTGCCCCGGCATGTCCACGTGCGCATAGTGCCGCTTGTCCGTCTGGTATTCCACGTGCGCTATGTTGATCGTGATCCCGCGCGCTTTTTCTTCCGGCGCATTGTCGATCTGGTCGTAGGCCCGGAATTCCGCCTGCCCCAGCATCTGCGCCACTTTCGTGATCGCCGCCGTCAGCGTCGTCTTCCCATGGTCGATGTGCCCCATCGTCCCCACATTCAGATGCGGCTTGTTCCGATCAAATTTCTGCTTCGCCATGATGAATCTCCTTGAATTATGAAAGAAAACGGTTATGCTTTTAAGATTTCTTCCGCCACCGACTGCGATACAGGCGCATAGTGGTCAAATTCCATGCTAAAAACGCCGCGTCCCTGTGTAGCCGAGCGGAGTTGGGTTGCATACCCGAACATTTCGGCCAGCGGGACCATGGCGCGGACGGCCTGGGCATTGCCCGGACGCACTTCCATACCCTGGATCATCCCGCGGCGGCTGTTGATCTGTCCCATCACATCGCCCAGATATTCTTCAGGGACAACAACTTCCACCTTCATCATCGGCTCAAGCAAAATGGGACTGCCCTTCTGAACACCTTCCTTGAAAGCCCATCGAAGCGGCCATCTTGAAGGCCATTTCGCTCGAGTCGACTTCATGGAAGGAACCATCGAATCAGTGTGACTTTCAGGTCCACCACAGGATAGCCAGCCAGAACACCGCTCTCAGCGGCTTCCTTGACGCCTTTTTCAACGGCAGGGATATATTCTCGTGGGAATGGTACCACCCACAATCTTATTTTCAAAGACAACGCCACTGCCACGTTCGCCCGGCTCCATGGAGAAGACCACATGACCATACTGACCATGACCGCCGGATCTGTTTGGCGTACTTGAAATTGACTTCCTTGACCGGCCTGCGTGATCGATTCGCGATAGGCCACACGCGGCGCACCAACATTCGCCTGCACCTTGAACTCGCGCAGCATACGATCAACGATAATATCCAGATGCAACTCGCCCATACCCGAAATGATGGTCTGGCCGGTGTTCTCATCCGAGCGGACGCGGAAGGTGGGATCTTCTTCAGAGAGCTTGCGCAGCGCCTCGCCCATTTTTTCCTGATCGGCAGGAGCTCTTCGGCTCAATCGCGATGGAGATGACCGGCTCGGGGAAGGAAATGTTTTCCAGAACGAGTGGTCTTGGTGTCACAAAGCGTATCGCCGGTGAAGGTTTCCTTGAAACCCAGCACCGCGCCAATATCGCCAGCACGCACTTCGGTCACATCCTCACGACGGTCAGCATGCATGCGGATCAAACGACCAATGCGTTCCGTTCTGCCCTTTGGTAGTGTTCGTCACCATCTGGCCCTGGCTCAGTACGCCGGAATAAACACGGACATAAGCCAGACGACCCACATAAGGATCGGTCACAATTTTGAAGACCAGGGCGCTCAAAGGAGCATCATCCTGCGGCAGGAATCTCGAATGTCATGTTCGGGCTTGCCCGGTTCTGATACCTTCGATGGCGGGAATATCCGCCGGGGAAGGCAGATAATCAATCACGGCATCCAGAAGAACCTGAACACCCTTGTTCTTCAAGGAAGAACCGCAGAACACAGGGGTAGTCTTGATTGGCGATCACAGCCTTGCGCAGCGCAGCTTTGAGTTCATCCACGCTGATCTCATCGCCTTCAAGGTATTTGAGGGTCAGTTCATCGTCAAGTTCGGCGATCTTTTCAACCATATGGGCGCGGGCTTCTTCGGCCTGGCCTTCAGGTCATCAGGGATATCCGATGACCTTGGGTTCTTTGCCAAGATCATCTTCCCAGATGATGGCCTGTCATGCGTAAGCAGATCAACCACCCCACGGAAAGCGGCTTCAAAGCCAATCGGGATCTGCATCGGGATGGGATTGGCACCCAGGCGGTCACTGATGGATTCAATCGTCCGCTCAAAAGAAGCGCCGACGCGATCCATCTTGTTGACAAAACAAATGCGCGGCACGCCATAGCGATCAGCCTGACGCCAGACGGTTTCGCTCTGCGGTTCCACGCCCTGAACGGCATCAAAAACAACAACGCCGCCATCCAGCACGCGCAGGGAGCGCTGAACTTCGGCGGTGAAGTCAATATGACCGGGCGTATCAATGATATTGATCTGATAGCCCTTCCATTCCGCTGAAACAGCCGCCGAAACGATGGTAATACCACGCTCGCGTTCCTGAACCATCCAGTCGGTGACGGTCGTGCCGTCATCCACAGAACCGATGCGGTGTGTCTTGCCCGTATAGAACATGATACGCTCGGTCGTTGTCGTCTTACCGGCGTCAATATGGGCAATAATCCCAATATTTCGATATTTTTCAAGCGGATACTCGCGTGCCATTTTTCTAAATCTACCTGTCAATAGATATAAATCGCGTCCCGATCTAGATGCGGTAATGCGAGAAGGCGCGGTTGGCCTCAGCCATCTTGTGGGTTTCATCGCGCTTGCGGATCGCCGCACCAGTCTCATTGAAGGCATCGATCAATTCAGAAGCCAGTTTGTCGGAGAACGATTTGCCGGAGCGATCACTGGCCGCGGACAAGAATCCAGCGAATCGCCAGGGTCGTGCGGCGGTCGGCGGAAACTTCCATCGGGACCTGATAGGTGGCGCCACCCACACGCCGCGGGCGGACTTCCATGGCCGGGCCAACATTCTTGAGCGCGCCATCGAAGACATCCAGCGGGTTCTTCTGGGTGCGTTCCTGGATCAAATCCATGGCCTCATAGATCAAACGCGTGGCGGTGCTTTTCTTGCCGCGCTTGAGCACGTGCTGAACCATGGTCTGCAGGTGAACGCTGTTGTAACGGATGTCGGGAAGGATCTCCCGTTGTTCAGGTTTTGCTCTACGCATGCTTAATACTTCCTTAATGATTACTTCGGGCGCTTCGCGCCGTACTTGGAACGGCTCTGCTTGCGATTGGCAACACCGGTCGTATCCAGCGAACCGCGCACGATGTGATAGCGCACACCCGGCAGGTCTTTCACACGACCACCGCGCACGAGCACCACGGAGTGCTCCTGCAATTGATGACCTTCACCGGGAATGTAAGCGGTGACTTCAATGCCATTGGTCAGACGAACGCGGGCGATCTTGCGCAGCGCCGAGTTCGGCTTCTTGGGGGTCATCGTACGGACAACAGTGCACACGCCACGCTTCTGCGGCGCGCCCTTGTCCTGGCGCACACGGCGCTGCTTGTACGAGTTCAGCGTGTACTGCAGGGCCGGGGCTTTGCTCTTGACCTTCTTGTTCTTGCGGCCCTTGCGGACCATTTGATTGATTGTCGGCACGTTCGCCTCCGATTACAAATTCTTTCACAATGATTATTCGCAAGAAATGAGGCCATCAGAACGAAATCTGATGGCCTCATTTGTAGCTGCCATGCATGCGGGGCGGGATTAATGCCGCCCTCTATTTGGACAACGGCGGATTATTCTATCACGCCGGTAAAGTCCCGTCAAGACTTGCTCTTTCCAACCAGGTTTTCACCCAGCTCCATCAAGCCGGTGCCCATGCTTCGGCGGATGCTGTTTCTCTTCATCCTTGCCAAACCGAACCACGTCGCCGTCTTCGTTGATGGCTTCCACGGCCAGACCCAGGGATTGCAGTTCCTTGACCAGCACGCGGAAGGAAGCCGGGATGCTGGGCTCTTCAATCGGCTCACCCTTGACGATGGCTTCATAGGTATTGACACGACCCTGCACATCGTCGGATTTGACGGTCAGCATTTCCTGCAAGCGTGTAGGCCGCGCCATAAGCTTCCAGCGCCCACACTTCCATTTCACCGAAGCGCTGACCACCGAACTGGGCCTTACCGCCCAGCGGCTGCTGGGTGACCAGGCTGTATGGGCCAGTGGAGCGGGCATGCACCTTGTCTTCGACCAGGTGATGCAGCTTCAGGATGGTCATCACGCCGACGGTAACAGGCTGGTCGTAAGGATGACCGGTCTTGCCATCGCGCAAGGCTCTGCTTGCCCAGGATGGGAAGCGGAACCGGTTTTCATTGCGGGCCACTTCCTGTGCAGCTTCAAGGACCTTGTCATCCGCCAGCTTCTTGGTGTGACCCAGGCTTTCCATCCACAGACGCAGGCAGGCGCGGACGGCTCGTATCATCCGCCTCCGAGGATTTGACGAGGGAATCAGGATCCTCGCGCCAAGATGTCTGTCGGGTTCATAGCCGCGGTCGCGCAGCCATTCCTTGGCGGTGGCGAAGCGGGCATAATCCGGTTCGTTCAGGCCATAGACATCATAATCACGCTCGCCCAGATACTGCTCAAGATAGAGGCGGCGGACTTCATCATCATCCTGAATGGAATTCGGATCATATTCCTGTTCCTTGAGCCATTCCCAGGCGGAGGCGCCGGCTTCCTTCCAGGCCTGATCGACGATCCAGGCACGGCGCCAGCTCGGCTTCGATCTGCTCTTCGGTGGCGCCATCAAAGACGGGCGTCATGGCGCGGAAACCAAGGCGCTTGGCCGCCCAGCCCAGATGAACTTCCAGGACCTGACCGATGTTCATACGACCAGGCACACCCAGCGGATTCAGGATGATATCCACCGGGGTACCATCTTCGAGGAAAGGCATATCTTCCACCGGAACAACCTTGGAGACGACACCCTTGTTTCCATGACGACCGGCCATCTTGTCGCCGGCGGTGATCTTGCGGCGCTGGGCCACCGAGACGCGCACCATCATATCCACACCGGCGGAAAGGTCGGAATTATCTTCGCGGGTGAAGACCTTCACATCCACCACCTTGCCGCGCTCGCCATGCGGCATGCGCAGGGAGGTATCTTTCACATCGCGGGATTTCTCACCGAAGATGGCGCGCAGCAGGCGCTCTTCGGGGGTCAGTTCCTTTTCACCCTTGGGCGTGATCTTGCCGACCAGAATGTCATTCGGACCAACTTCCGCACCGATGCGGATGATGCCGTTCTCATCCAGATCCTTGATGGCATCTTCACCGACATTGGGAATGTCGCGGGTGATTTCTTCGGGGCCGAGCTTGGTGTCGCGGGCTTCGACTTCGTACTTTTCAATGTGCACGGAGGTGAAGCGATCCTCCTGCACCAGACGTTCGGAGATCAGGATGGCATCTTCGAAGTTGCCGCCTTCCCAGGAAAGGAAAGCCACAACCACATTCTGACCAAGGGCCAGCTGGCCGCTCTCCGTCGAGGAGGAATCGGCGATGATATCGCCCTTCTTGACCATTGACCTTTCACGACGGAAGGCCGCTGGTCAATACAGGTGGACTGGTTGGAGCGCTGGTACTTGCGCAGCTGATACGTGTGCATGCTCGCCTTTGCGTTCCTTTACAACGATCTGGCTGCCGGTTACGGAGATCACTTCGCCATCGGCTTCGGCCACAACCACCTGACCAGAGTCGAGAGCGGCATGATGTTCCATGCCGGTGGAAACGAGCGGGATTTCCGGGCGGACCAGTGGAACAGCCTGAGCCTTCATGTTCGAGCCCATCAAGGCGCGGTTGGCATCATCATGTTCCAGGAACGGGATCAAGCGCGGCGCTGATGCCCACGACCTGATGCGGAGCAACATCCATGTAGTCCACGGTCTCCGGGGTCTGGAAAATAAAGCCGGAGTGATAGCGGCAGGAAATGCGCTCGCGCACAAATTCATTGTTCTCAGTGAGAGGCGCATTGGCCTGGGCAATGACAAATTTATCTTCTGCATCGGCGGAGAGATAATCAATCTGATCCGAAACAAAGGGGACGATGCGGAACATCTGCCCCGATCTTGGCCAGTCTCTTCGGCGATTTTGGCATCGATGCGCTCGCCGGCCTTGAAGAGGACTTCCCCGCTCTTGGGATCAGTCACGATCTTCACGCAGAGTGCGCGGCCGACCAGCCGTTCATCATCGGCGGGCAAGAGTCTTGATACACCTTGCGGTAGGGTGTCTCAATGAAACCATACTCATTCACCCGGGCAAAGGAAGCCAGGCGGCCAATCAGACCGATGTTCGGACCTTCCGGCGTCTCGATCGGGCAGATGCGGCCATAGTGCGAGTGATGCACATCGCGCACATCAAAACCGGCGCGCTCACGGCGCAGACCGCCAGGACCGAGGGCCGAGAGCGTGCGCTTGTGGCGCAGTTCAGCCAGCGGGTTGGTCTGGTCCATGAACTGGGAGAGCTGGCGTGGAGCCAAAGAACTCACGCAGCGCAGCAACCACCGGGCGGATGTTGACCAGCGTCACAGGCGAGAGCTGTTCCTGGTCGCGAATGGACATGCGCTCTTTGATGACGCGCTCCATGCGGCGCAGGCCGATGCGCAGCTTGTTCTGGATCAACTCGCCCACGGTCTTGACGCGGCGGTTGCCGAGATGATCGATATCATCCGGCGGCTCCACCCCGTTATTGATCTGGATCATGCGGCGGACCAGGCGGATGACATCGTGTCTTGGTGACGGTGCGGTGCGGGATCGGGATGTTCAGATCCAGTTTCTGATTCAGCTTGTAGCGACCCACACGCTCCAGATCATAATGGCGCTGATCGAACAGCTGCTCCTCGAGGAACTGGCGGGCATTTTCCAGCGTGGCCGGATCGCCCGGGCGCATCTTCTTGAAGAACTCGATCAGCGCGGCTTCGGCAATGGTCTGCTGACCGGAGAGATCCCATTCCGGTTCCTGCTTGAGCGTGGAAGCAATGAACAGGCGGTCGGGGTTGTTATCGACATCCTGGAAGATGGACAGGATTTCCTCATCGCTGCCGGTCTTGAGCGGCGAATCCTTCAGTGCCATCATCGACCGCAGCCAGGGCGCGCAGGAACACCGTGATCGGCACGGTGCGCTTGCGGTTGAACTTCAGGATGATGTAATCGGACTTGCGCGTTTCAAATTCCATCCACGCGCCGCGGTCGGGGATGAGCTTGGCCATGGCCAGCGGGCGGCCCGTGGCGCGATCCGCGGGCGCTTCGAAGTACACGCCCGGGGAGCGGATCAACTGCGAGACGACGACACGCTCTGTACCATTAATAATGAAGGTGCCCTTGTCGGTCATCTCGGGGAAGTCGCCCAGGAAGATATCCTGCTTGATCGGCTCGGGCACATCCGGACCAGCCAGCAGCACGGAAACGTACAGCGGGCTGGCATAGGTCAGGTCACGCTCGACACATTCCTCGATCGAATGCTTCGGATCGCCAAACCAGTATTTCAGTCCCCACTGCTTGCGACTTCGGGGCCGCGGCTGGGGAAGTAAAGTTTCATTCCCTTGTTGTAGGACTCAATCGGCGAAATTTCATGGAAGAGATCGCCAAGGCCCTCCTTCTTGAGCCGTTCAAACGAATCCAGTTGTACTTCAATCAGATTGGGAAGATCTATCGTAAAGGGGATACGCGCGTAATTCTTCTGGGGCAAAGAATGCCATTCGATTCGCTCCTGATCTGGACTAGGGAAGCCGGTTAAACACACGAATCCATCCCGCAGGCTCTAGCGGGATAGCAAACAGTGATTATATGTCAAATTCAAATGCTTTGCAAGAGCCAATTTTGGCAAATCCCCCAAGGCCGACTTTCGGTGACCGGCACAGTATAACACAATTCCGCAACCCGGAAGGTTGCCCTGGGTTTTTGCCAGTAGAATAAAGCACATCGCCCCGCAGCCAGGAGGTCTTATGGATATTGCGCGACCCATGATCAATGATCGCAAGGAAATATTTGGATGGGCCATGTATGATTGGGCCAACTCCGCCTTCAGTACCACGGTGGGGACTGTTTTTCTCGGCCCTTATGTAGCCAGCCTGGCGCGGTCGGCGGCGGAAGCAGCCGGTACATCCACTGCCTCCTTCTTTGGGATTCCCGTGGCGCCGGATTCCTTCCTTCCCTATTGCATTTCCTTTTCTGTGGGCATGCAGGTGCTTTTTCTGCCCATCCTCGGCGCGGTCGCCGACTATTCCCACTTGCGCAAGCGGCTGATGCAGGTCTTTGCGACCATCGGGGCGTTAGCCACCATTTTGATGTTCATGGTCAGCGGGGGACTTCTGGTGGCTGGGAGGGGTTCTATTTATCCTCGCCAATCTTACCTTCGGCGCGGCCATGGTCTTCTATAACTCTTTCCTGCCGGATATTGCCAGCGAGGAGGAACGCGACCGGGTTTCCTCTTACGGCTGGGCCATGGGTTATCTGGGCGGCGGGCTGCTGCTGGCGTTGAACCTGGCCTTCTTCCTGTTCAGCGATAAACTGGGCGTGCCAAGCAGCCTGGCGGTGCGGATCAACCTGGCGTCCGCAGGTATCTGGTGGCTGGGGTTCTCCTTCTTCACCTGGAACCGCCTGCACTCTCGCCACGCGGCCCGCGCGCTTCCAGCAGGTGAAAGCTATGCCACCATCGGCTTTAAGCAGCTGGGCTCCACCCTCCGCGAAGTGAAACACTTTCCTGAGACGCTCAAATTTCTGCTGGCATATTTTCTATATAATGACGGCATCCAGACAGTGATCGCTGTTTCCGCGACCTTTGCGGCTGCCCCGCTGTTGCAAGGCGGCCTGGAGCTGGAACAGACCACGCTCACGGCAGCCATCCTGATGATCCAGTTCGTGGCCTTTCTGGGGGCGTTATTCTGGGGCCGCCTGGCCGGATGGATCGGCGCCAAACAGTCCATCCTGGTCAGCCTGGTGATCTGGTCCGGCGTGGTCACCTATGCATGGAAGGGGCTGCAGGGAGATATCGCGGGTTCTGCAGTTCTTCATCCTGGGTATTTTCATTGCCCTGGTCATGGGCGGCTCACAGGCCATCAGCCGGAGCCTGTTCGCACAGATGATCCCAAACGGCAGGGAAGCCGAGTTTTATTCCTTTTATGAGGTTTCCGAGCGAGGGACTTCCTGGATCGGGCCGCTGGTATTCGGCCTTGCCAACCAGATCACTGGCAGCCTGCGCCCGGCGATCTTTTCGCTGATCGTTTTCTTTGTTGTTGGGTTTGATCATCCTGCTCTTCGTGAACACCAACAAGGCCATCGCAGACGTAAAGGCTTATGACGCCTCCCACACTGCCTGAGCCAGTTCGCTGAAATCACAGGAGCCGGAGGATTTCTCCGGCTCCTGTTTATTATCATTCTCCGATCAACTCCATCAACGGCTCCAGACTGGCCGGGATGATCCGCGGCTTCTGAAAAGATTCCGTCACGATAGCAGGGTCCTTCAGCCCGTGACCGGTGCAGACCAGGACGACCGTCCCGCCGATGTCCGCGCGGCCGGCCTGCCTTTCGGCGATAAGCCCCGCCAGCCCGGCCGCCGAGGCGGGTTCCACCCACACCCCTTCGGAGGCCAGAAGCCGCTGGGCTGCGATGATCTGCTCGTCCGGGACAGCAATGATCCTCCCATTCGATTGCTGCGCGGCTTCAAGGGCCTGTTCGCCTCGCGCAGGTTTGCCAATGCGGATGGCGGTCGCGACCGTCTCCGGATGCTCTACGGGATGTCCCAGCACCAGCGGAGCGGAGCCAGCTGCCTGCACGCCCAGAATCTGCGGGAGACCTTTTTGGTATTGCCGGAAGCCCGCCCAATAGGAGGTGATATTACCTGCGTTGCCGACAGGCAGGCATAACCAGTCCGGAGCAGAGGACAAAACATCGCAGATCTCGAAGGCGGCGGTTTTTTGTCCCTCGATGCGATAGGGGTTGATCGAATTGACGAGGGCAATGGGGGTCATCTGCGTGATCTCCACCACCAGTCCCAGGGCATCATCGAAAGAACCTTGCACCTGGATCACCTCCGCGCCATAGGCGATAGCCCCGGCCAGCTTCCCAGCCGCAACCTTGCCTTCCGGGATCAACACCAGCGCCCTAAGCCCCGCCCGCGCAGCATAGGCCGCCGCGGAAGCCGCAGTGTTCCCGGTGGAGGCACAGATCACGGTGGTCACGCCGCGTCCCAGGGCTTCGCTGATGGCGGCGGTCATGCCTCGATCCTTGAAGGAGCCGGTCGGGATTCATGCCCTCGAACTTGACCCACAGATCACAGCCCAGTTCCCTGCCCAGGCGCGGCATGGGGATCAGAGGCGTATCGCCTTCAAGGAGCGTTACGTTCTTAATGGAGGCGGGCAGGTCGAGCAAATGTCCGTAGCGATGGATCACACCCTGATAACTCATTGCAGCTCCAAGGGAAGGAATGTGACGATTATAATTTCATCCGTGATCAAACTGCGTATCCCTGCCACCTCCGCCAACCTGGGCCCGGGCTTTGACTGCCTTGGGCTGGCGCTGGATCTTTGGAACGAGGTAAATTTTGACCAGGGAGGCAAGCCCGGCTTCTTCGTCGAGGGGGAAGGCGCCGAACTGCTCAACTCCCATCCCGATAACCTGCTCACCCAGGCCATGGATGCAGTGTACGAAGAATGCGGAGCGAAAAAGAGCAGGCTGCGCATCACCTCGGATCAATTCCATTCCATTGAGCAGCGGGCTGGGCTCCAGCGCGGCGGCCATTCTGGCAGGGCTTTCCGGCGCCAATGAGCTTTTCGGAAGGCCGCTAAGCACACAGGCTCTACTCGACCTGGGTTCCCGCCTGGAAGGCCACCCGGACAACCTGGCGCCGGCTCTTCTCGGTGGGCTGGTGGTGGCCATTCAGGGTGAGCATGGGATCATTGCGCAGCGATATTCGATCCCGGAATGGACGGCGGTCGTCGTTCAACCGACTATCGATTGGCCGACCCGGACGGCACGGGCGGTACTTCCGGCCTCGGTCCCACGGGCCGACGCGGTCTTCAATCTGGGACGTGTCCCCCTCGTGGTGGAAGCCTTGCGCGGCGGCAACCTCGACCTGCTGCGGGAAGTGATGGATGACCGCCTGCACCAGAATCACCGGTTGGCGCACATCCCCGCAGGGCGAAGCGGCCATCGAGACCGCACGCTCTTTCGGCGCGGCCGCGCTCTCGGGCGCCGGCCCATCCCTGATCACCTTCGTCGAGCCAGGTCAGGCGCAACAGGCGCTGTCTGCCATTGGTTCGATTTTCGAAGAAGCTGGCGTGCAAGCACGGGGGTTCGTCCTGCGAACCAGCAATCTCGGTATTCAGATTTTATAAGACCTTTGCCGGGGAATTGACTACTTTGGAAGACCGACTAGCCCGGTCAGGAGACCTTTGCCGCGATTGGCGCGCAGCAGGGCTGGCAGAGCAGCCGGCAAACTGGACATACCGGGAATGACCAGGTAACGGGGCGACCACTCCGGATGATACTTCTCCTTGAAGGCATGCAGTCCCCGGAAGTTATAAAAGCGGTTCAAATTCTCGTAGATGTAATTGATGGCACGCTCCACAGCGGGGTCCTGCCCGCTCTCTCCTATTCCTGACAGCGCGCTCAACCCAAGATCAAAACGCGCGAAACCTTGCGAGCGCGCCCATTCGAACAGGGAAATAAAAAGGAAATCCATGATCCCTTTTTCGGAATAGCGGCGGTGGCGCATCAGATCCACGGCGGCTGCATTGGATTTGAAGCCGGGCACAACATTGGCAAAGGCATCAATGAACCCTTCCCGGTCCCGGACCAGAAGCACCGGGCAGGTATTCAAGTACTCCTCAGTGAACCATCCCATCGAGAAGCGCATCTCCGACATGCGGCGGCTGGAAAGCCAGTCATCGCTGATGGCCTTCAGTTCGCGGAGCATGCGCGCTGAGTAGGGGGGTTGGATGACATCCGCGTGGTAGCCGTTGCGCACCATTTTGGAATAGGCATTGCGCGTGTTCTTGTTCTCGCTGCCCTCCAGGGTGAACCTTCCCAGGTCCACGATGGCCTCATTGCCTACAGGCAGCGCGGTAAGATGTGAGTTGGTGTATGTTTCCAAATGATCGGGCAACACCTGATAGAAAACAGGCTCCCAGTCATTGGACGAGCAGAATTTCTGGAAAGCAGCGATGACCGGAGCGAAATCCCCGGCCGGGCCGATCGGGTCTCCGAGGGCGATGGCAAAATGATGTTCCACGACATAGGCGATAAGGGAGCCGCCCGGGCTGAAAAAGAACAACTTATCCGGGAGCAGCGCAAAACGTGCCAGCGGTCCGCTCCCGCAATTTTGCACAACCTCCCAGGCACGTTTCCGCTCCTCCTCGCGGACAGGTGCACGCACGAGCACCGGGCGGAGAAGCATAAGCAATGCGTAACCCAGAGTGGCAGCACCCACCAGGAAGATGGAATTGGCAAAATATCGGCCAAAGCGGGTGATGGGCTGCAAGCCAGGGTCATAGAACTGCGTGACCATGATCAGCGTCTGGCGAACAGCCGACGAGAAGCCGAAGTTCACACTGTAATGCCGGTCGAGCAGATAAAAGCCGAGCACTCCATAAAACAGGGTAAAGCCCAACGAGGCTGCCACCAGCAACAGGCCCTGGCGGACGGAAGGTTCATCCGAACGCGCATGGAAATGCGGCCGCAGATAGATCAGCCCCAAAGCCAGCAGGGCTGCCAGGCTGGCCTCTTCATAATCCAGGCCTTTGATCAGGTGGACAACGATCGAGACCAGCAGGGTAGCCAGGGTCAGCACCCAGGCCACCTGCTTGCGCCGCCACAGGCTCCCCGAAAGGATGAGCAGCGCAAAACCAGCCAGCGCCGAGGCGAGATGCCCCCCATGGGTTACGCTCAGCGGCAGAATGGTTTCCAGCAATTTCAAGCGAGCCATCAGGGAAGGCCTGACCGCGGACAGCACGTTCACCAGCCCCATCATTGCGGTCAGGACGGCGACCGCCTGCACACTGAGGGATTCCGGATTGCGCTTGAAGTTTTTCATGCGGGATTCGATCAAAGTTTGGGGAGCATGATGGACTGCTGGTTCTGATATTTTCCTTTTTTATCCGCGTAGGAGATCTCACATTCTTCATCGGCTTCGAAGAAGAGCACCTGCGCCAGCCCTTCATTGGCATAGATCTTGGCCGGGAGAGGTGTTGTGTTGGAGATCTCCAGGGTGACGAACCCCTCCCATTCCGGCTCGAAAGGGGTCACATTGACAATGATCCCACAGCGGGCATAAGTGGATTTCCCCAGGCAGACGGTCAGCACCTTGCGGGGGATGCGAAAGTATTCCACCGTCCGCGCCAGGGCGAAGGAATTGGGCGGGACGATACACACATCGCCGGTGAAATCCACCATGGACTTGGGATCAAAGGCCTTGGGATCGACCGTTGCGCCGAATACATTGGTAAAGATCTTGAACTCATCCGCCACGCGCATATCGTAACCGTAGGAGGACACTCCGTAGGAGATCACGCCATTGCGCACCTGCAAATCGACAAAAGGCTCGATCATGTGGTGCTCGAGTGCCATCCTGCGTATCCAATGATCAGGTTTCAAACCCATGCTCTCTCCTCAAATGGTTGTAAAAACGATGGATCGTTCCGTCTTAGCGGCTTACGCCGCCTCTTTTGTTCATGACCTCTTCCAGCCGGCTCGCTGCCAGGTCGGCGCGCGCCTCCAGCTCTTTCAGTTCATCCAAAAAACCCTGACCGGCAGCCTTTTCCGACAGGGAATTGACATTGATGCGCACATTGTAGGCCGCGGCGATGAGACCCGCCCTGGCCATGGTCACTGCCGAGGCTGCATCGCTGATGGCATTGAGGTTGCCCACCTCGGCACAGCGCAGCGCCAGCTCCATGATCCGCACCGCGCTCTTCACGGTATGCAGAGGGATATTCGCAGCGTTGAGCGTGGCAAGCTGGATGGCAGCCTGGCGCGCCTGCTGTTGCTGCTCCCCCTCTTTGGGCAGTTTGAACGCGCCCATTACGGCCTCAAAGGCAGCAGCATCATCCTCCACGGCATGGGTCATCTCCACCCGCAACTGCTCCGCCTGCAAGCGCACCGCATGCATCTCAGCTTCCACCTCGGCGTACTTCTTTTTCCCAAAGGTCAGCCCGGCTACCATGGCGGTGAGGGCAGCCCCCATTGCGGCGGAATAGGCCGCCGCCGAGCCGCCGCCCGGCGCGGGCATGGAGGAAGCCAATTCATCCAGAAATGTTGGCCCCGCTTCCTCGGAATCCGGGGCGGGTTGGGAATACAGGCGAGACTCCAGCACCTGCTCCTTGTCGAACTGGTCAAGCTGCAAGTACCAGACCGCCGCTTCGGTTAGAGCATCCTGAGGAATGAGTCCAACCAATTCGCTGTGGTGAATTCCCACGCCGTAGCGCTCAGCTTCCCGGCGGATCATCTCCACCACGCGCGGGATGGGCGTCTCGTGGAAGGAGGTCAAGTTCATGGAAACCTGGGCGCGGCCATCGACCAGCAGGCCCAGGCCTTTGACATAGCGCAGGCCGCCAGAGGATTGCCGCACGGCCTTGGCGATCTTTTTTGCGATCTCGACTTCCGCGGTGGTGAGGTATACGTTGAAAGCGATCAGAGGCTGACGCGCACCGATCACTGTGGCGCCAGCCTTGCCCACTTTGGCCGGGCCGAAATCCGGATCACGCTCCGGTTTGACGCCGATTTCCAGCTTCAGAGCTTCATACTGGCCCTTGCGAATGTTCTCCAGATTGGTGCGCTCCGGGCGGGTGGCTGCAGCTTCATAGAGATAGACCGGGATACCCAGTTCCCTCCCAACGCGTTCGCCGACGCGCCTGGCAATGGCGATGCAATCCTCCATGGTCACCCCGGACAGCGGAACGAAGGGGACTACATCGGTCGCGCCCAGGCGGGGGTGCTCGCCGGTATGCTGATCGAGATCGATCAGTTCCGCAGCCTTCTTGATGGCCTGAAAAGCAGCCTCCTCCACGGCCAGCGGCGGGCCAGCCAGCGTCAGGACGGTACGGTTGTGGTCGAAATCAGAGGAGCGATCCAGCAGCCGCACTTCGCTCACCGACTGGATGGCGGAGACGATCTGGTCCACCACCTCAGGGCGGCGGGCCTCAGAAAAATTGGGGATACATTCGACGAGTTGGGGCATGGTTTCCGTAAGTTGAATGGGATGCAAACAGGGACAATTATAGGCGGTTTGGCGGGTTCTGCGCGACTTAGACTATCGGATCTCCACTGTTCCGATGCGACCACATTCAATTGGTATACTCCGGAGTAAGTGATCGCTATGAACTTGCAGGCTGCAACCCGATTCATTCAAAACCACGGAGATCCGGCCGAACAGGCGCGGCTCCGCTTTCTTACCATTCATGCGCCAGCCGGCACGGATGTGCAGATGGCGCTCTTCGCGGACCAGCGCCGGGATGGAGGCTTTCCACCTGTCTGGCTTCCCGATTACAGCTCGATCGATTCCACGTGTTTTCGACTGGCGCAAGCCCGGCAGCTTGGTCTGGGGAATGCGCAGCCAGAGATCGCGCAGGCACTCCGCTTCCTCTCGGAACGCCAGTCCTCACGCGGGAGTTGGGAGGAAGATGCCTCCGTAGCCGCAATTGCACCTGCCTGGGCAGCACCGGGCGAGGAGCCAGCGCAGCTCTATCTGACCGCCAACTGCGGCTACACACTGGCATTGATGGGGAAGGATCTGGAGGCCCCCAGGCTGGCGGCTGCTTTTCTCCAGGATAAACTCGGCCCCTCCGGACAATTACCCTCCTACATTTATACCCACTGGCTGGCCGCGGGATTGTGGATCCGGCTTGGGGAAAAGGGAACGGCGGAGAAAGTGCTGGTCCACCTGCAGACCAGGCTCCCTGAATTAAACCCTTCCAGCTCGCGCGCGGATGATCACGGCACTGCGTGAAGCGGGGCTCCCCGCCCGGCATGATCTGATCCAGCAGGCGCTGCCAGTTCTCAGGGGAAGCCAGCAGCCGGATGGCCGCTGGTCCAGCGAGGATGGGCCAGCACGGGATGTACATGCAACACTGGAAGCGCTGCATGCGCTGGCGCTGTGTGGGGATCATCATTAATGAAGGCGTTTTTTACTGCCCTGCTCGCTCTTGCGCTGGTTCCGCCGTCGTGCAATTTAACAATACCTTTTGATCGACCCACGGATATGCCGATGACTTCCCATATGCCTGCTGTTGTCGAAGAGGACATGGATACCATCCTGCATGAATTTGAAACCGAGGTGATCCAGAACCAGCCTCTCATCAAAGCATCCCTGCGTCCGGGGATCAGCGATGAAAAGCTGACCGAGGCCGAAACCACACTCGGAGCGCCCATACATCCCGAAATGCGCGCATTCTACCGCTGGCATGACGGGCTGGCGGATGGGCTGCAATTGTTTCCCGGTTATGAGTTCTATTCCCTTGAGAAAGCAATCCAGACCAACAAGGAGCTGGACCAGGCTTACAAGGATAAGGGCATGCAGCTTTTCATGGCACATGAAGCCTCCTGGCTGATCCTCTTCCCCGACCCGGCCGGGGATGGCTATTATTATGATCACAGGCGGGACTACGCCCACGGCGGAGTATTCTTCAACTTCCGGGAATCTGGTTATTATGTGTTTTTTCCCTCCATCCGAAATCTGTTGATAGCCCTTACTGAATGTTACCAGCAGGGAGCATACCAGGGTACCGAGACCCTGGATTTTGACCTCGAATCAAAAATCATGCAAAAGTATGGGCAGGAATACCAACAGTGAAAGAACAAACCCTAATCCCAGACCGCCTCATCACATTGACCGAATTGCGCCGCAACACGGGTGCACACGGGACGCGGCTTTGGATCGCCATGGACGGGCTGGTCTACGATGTGACCGATTGTCCCAAGTGGCGTTCCGGCCTGCACGAAGGGCTGCATTTTGCCGGGCAGGATCTGACCGGGGAGTTTCCCGAGGCTCCGCACAAAGAGGAAGTATTCAAACACGAATGCGCGGGAATCGTGGGGCGATTGGAAGCGGATTAGATTCTTTATGGAAGGGATTTCGCCAACTGGCGCGTTCTTCTAATAGGCATAGGCAGGGGATTTATTGTCTTCGAGAGGCACGCTATAATAGGGCTATAAACCTATGAAATCAACAACAAAATGGTGGCAGACTGCCGTCTTCTATCAGGTGTATCCGCGTTCGTTCGCGGACAGCAATGGCGACGGCATTGGCGATCTCAAGGGCATCCTCTCAAAACTGGATTACCTGCAGCAACTTGGCGTGGAGGCCATCTGGCTTTCGCCGCACTTCCCTTCCCCCAACTGGGATTGGGGCTATGATGTCAGCGACTACTGCGACGGTCGCGCCCGAATACGGCACGCTCGACGATTTTAAGGCACTTCTGTATGAGCTCCATGCGCGTGGAATGCGCCTCATCCTGGACCTGGTGCTCAACCATAGCTCCGATCAGCACCCCTGGTTCATCGAGTCCAAGTTCGAGCCGCGACAATCCCAAAGCAGACTGGTATGTCTGGCATGACCCCCTCCCCGGCGCAGCCGATCCGGGTCATCCGCAGAGCATGCCGAACAACTGGCAATCCTGTTTCGACGGACCTGCCTGGACCTGGGTGCCCGAACGCGGCCAGTACTACTATCATTACTTCATGAAACAGCAGCCCGACCTCAACTGGCGCAATCCGGAAGTTCGGAGCGCCATGTGGGAGGCGGTCCGCTTCTGGCTCGACCTCGGCGTGGACGGCTTCCGGCTGGATGCTCTCGGCACCATCTTCGAAGACCCGACCTCACGCCTCATGAGCGTCCCCATGACACTGGCGGAACTCCGGCGCTTCTCGGAAATTGCTGCCACGCCCGAGGAAATGCAGGCTCAACGCAAAGTACTGGCATGATATGTTCAAGTATCAATGGGGCGGACCTGGTCTGCATGACCTGATGAAGGAACTGCGCGCCATCCTCGATGAATACGAGGGCGACCGCCTGCTGGTCGGCGAGGACGAGAACATCGCTTATATGGGGAACGGTGACGACGAACTTCATCTCGTTTTCAACTTTCCGCTGTGCAAATCTGGCGCACCTCACCCCGGCGGGCATCCGGCGCAACCAGGAGAAGCGTTTGTCGCAACTCAAGGCGCTGCCGGTGGAAGGCTGGCCCTGCAATACGCTGGGCAACCATGACCGCTCGCGCATCCTGACCCGCTTCGGTGACAAGATCCACGACTCGGACCTGGCACGCCTGAATGCTGCCGCTGTTGCTGACACTGAAAGGGACGCCCTTCCTCTACAACGGCGAAGAGATCGGCATGACCGACCTGATCATCACCGAACCGATCCAGACTGCGCGATACCATGGCAACCTGGTATTACGCCGCGCTGGTCAACGAATCTGAACGTTAACCCGGCGGAAGCCGCGCTGCGCGCCGGAGAAATGACGCGCGACAAGAACCGCACGCCCATGCAGTGGTCCAGCGCGCCCAACGGTGGCTTCTCCCCCGCCGAGGTCAGACCCTGGCTGCCTGTCAATCCCAATTTCGCGGAGGGCATCAACGTACGGGACCAGGAGGCAACCCCGCCTCGCTGCTCAACTATTACCGCCGCCTGCTGGCTGTGCGCAGGAACACCCCTGCACTGCTGGAGGGTGAATACACTCCACTCCACGTTGAGGAAATCGAATATCTTGCCTTTCTGCGGCAAACCCCGGCGCAGAGCGTGCTTTGCGTTTTCAACTATACCGGGATCGCCCAGCAGTTGAGTCTTGATGTAAGTGGCTATACGAAGGCACGTTTGCTCTTTTCTTCTGCTAGCCGCAGCAAATCCGAAATGCTCCTGGCGGGCCTGACGGTGGCCCCGTTCGAAGCATTGATCGCAGAGCTAACTCCTTGAAGTCCTCCCCTCCCCGCTTCGTCACTCTGTGCGGGCGCATTTTCCGCGACACGGACGTGACCTACTTTCCACGCGCCTCCCACCGAGGCCGGACGCTTTATTTTTGCACCCAAACCTGCCTGGACGCCTTCCTCGCCGACCCGGAAGTTTTTTATAAGGCCCATCGCAATTCAGAAAAGAACAAGGGACCCATCACGAGAAATGAACTATCCAACATGGAATGAAGGCGATGCGGTCTTGCTGCGCGGCATGTACGAAAGCCGTCCTGTCTATATCCAGTCAGTACACGTGGTAAAGGACACTCCGGAAGAGATCGCGCTGGTGATCTGGCCGGGCGCTGAATGTGCCGCGCCCTCAGGCTATATCCATCAAAAGCATGGAGACGGCAACCCCTGGAAGCGCTGGCAGGAAACGCTCACCGATACGCTGCATTTGGAAAAGTATATCTGGCATACCAACCGCTTCCTCATCCTGCTGGAGCCGGAAAAATACTTTGCTTCTTTATATATTTGGAAAGATGCCTCGGACGAGTTTGTTGGCTACTATATCAACTTCCAGCTCCCCTTCACGCGCAGCCGCCTGGGTTTTGATACGCTGGACCTCGACCTGGATATTGTGATCGAGCCGTCCTATCGGTGGCGCTGGAAGGATGTGGAGGATTACCAGCATGCCATCCGCATGGGAGGCATCCGCCCCGAATGGGTTCACGGCGTGGAACAAGCACGCGGGGAAATCGCCTCCCGGCTTAGAGACCGCGCCTACCCTCTGGATGGCACGTGGCTGAACTGGAGACCGGACCCGACCTGGACCGCCCCCCGGCTGCCTCCTGACTGGGATTCTCCCGAATAAGGTTTTCCTACATCATTCCAGGAGACATCACATGATCACCCTGCGACCCATCTCACAGCCCGATTATGAGATCTTCTTCCGTGACAGCGTCCGCGACTTTGCCGCGGATAAGGTCCAAAGCGGGAACTGGCACGAAGAAGATGCACTGGAACGCTCACGTGAGGAGCACGAAAAGCTCCTGCCGGATGGGCGCGCAACGAAAGAGCATTTCATTTACACCATCTTCGATGATAAGGCCAACGGGAACATCGGGATCCTCTGGGTGCATGTCAAAATGGACGCGCCTCACCGCGAGGCTTTTATCTTCGATTTCGTCATCGAAGAGAGGCACCGGGGCAAGGGATTCGGCAAGCAGGCTCTGATCGCGCTGGACGAAATCATGCAGGGGATAGGCGTGGAAAGCATCGCACTGCATGTCTTCGGATTCAACACTAACGCAATCGGCCTGTATAAGAAATCCGGTTATGAGGTAACCGATTTACAGATGCGCAAGGTGTACGGTCCAACTGCGGTAGAATAACCCGGTGCAAAAGTCCCCCTTCGCCCTGCTTGCCTTTTTGCTGCTGGCCTCTGCCTGCACGCGCGCCCCGGCGACTCCGACACCCTTCCCCACGTATGATCCCTTCGTCACTTCGAACGGAGGCTCGCTGCCGGTGCAGTTTGAGGATTCAACCAACCTGGTCACGCACACACCCGGCCCTACGCCCACGCGTGTTTACCTTTCGGTGACGCTGCCGCCGACACGTGATCTGAGCCAGCCGCTCAAGACCCCCACTCCTGATCTGCCGCGCAGCCTCCCCACGCCCCGCCAGGGCTCCGAGGAATATATCGTTCAGGCCGGGGATACCCTGGGCAGCATCGCCGACCGCTATGGCATCAGCCTTCAGCAGTTGATGGACGCGAATGGTCTGACGGAGGGCAGCATTCTGTCGGTGGGGCAATCCCTTTCCATCCCCGCGCCTGAGCCCGGCGCCATCGGGCCATCCTTCAAGATCATCCCGGATTCCGAACTGGTCTATGGCCCGGCCAGCGCCCTTTTTGACGTGGAAAAGTTCGTCAACGAAAAGGCGGGATACCTGGCCGGCTATGCACAGGATGTGGATGGGGAACTCCTGACCGGCGCGCAGGTGATCACGCTGGTCGCACAAAATTATTCGGTCAACCCGCGCCTGCTGCTCGCCTTGCTGGAATATCGAAGCGGCTGGGTGACCCGCACAGATGTGGATACGGGCGCCTTCCCCATTGCCTACGTGGATGATTTCCACGCCGGTTTGTACCGCCAGCTCACCTGGGCCGCCAACGAACTGAACCGCGGTTTCTACCTGTGGCGCGTCAACGCGGCCTCCACCTGGGTGCTGGCTGATGGCAGAGTTATCCCGATCGACCCGACGATCAATGCCGGCACTGCCGGTGTGCAGCACTTCTTCTCCAAGATGGACGGTCTGGAGGCCTGGCAAAAGGATGTGGAAGCCTTCGGGCTTTTCCAGACTTATTACCTGATGTTCCTCCAGAGTCCCTTTGATTACGCAGTGGAACCCCTGCGGCCCGCCAGCCTGCAACAGCCGCGCATGATCCTGCCTTTTGAACGCGGCGACACCTGGTCATTCACCGGCGGCCCGCATGGAGGCTGGGACAACGGCTCTGCCTGGGCTGGGGTGGATTTTGCTCCGCCGAGCGAGGAATTGGGCTGCACCCAGAGCAATGTCTGGGAGACTGCCGTTGCCGATGGGCTTATTATCCGCGCTGCCAACGGGGCGGTGATCCAGGACCTGGATAACGATGGCTTTGAACAGACCGGCTGGGTGGTGCTCTATATGCATGTGGAGACCCGGGACCGGATCCAGCCGGGCACCTATGTCTCCGCTGGCGAGCGCATCGGTCATCCTTCCTGCGAGGGAGGCGTCTCCAACGGGACGCATCTTCATCTGGCGCGGCGTTACAATGGCGAATGGATCTCCGCGGACGGTCCCATCCCCTTCAATCTGGACGGCTGGGAATCGAGCGGGGACGGGATCGAATATGACGGCTATTTCAGCCGCGGCAGCCAGCAGATCGAAGCCTGGGAAGGCGTGATCGATATCAATCAGATCTCGCGCTGATATGCCGGACAGGTTCGCCGACCAGCTCCCCGGGTTCCACAAGGTATAATCCTGCCAGTGAATTCTTCTTTGAAACGCGTCATTACCGCCTTGCTGTTGCTTGCCATTCTTCAAATGGCTTGCAGCGCCACTCCTTCCCTGTGGGGTGCTGCGATCACCCCGACCCCTGACCAATTCTATAAACCACCTGCCGCAGATCCTGCGCTTCCAGCTCCCATGACCGCCGCCCCGCAGATCAGCCTGCCTCCCACACTGACGCCGACGGCCATCAACTCCTTTATTACACCCACCCTTGCCAGTTCGGGAAATCCGCTGCCGGTTGGAACTTCCACGGAAGGCGCGGCGCCGATCATCTATTATGCTCAGAGCGGGGATACTCTTATTGGTGTAGCCCGGCGGTTCAATGTGGCTCCTTCTGAGATCACCACGAACACGCCGCTGCCAGAGAAATCGCTGATCGATGCCGGCACCCTCCTGGTCATTCCCAGTCGGATCTCTCAGGCTATGAGCCCCAATATCCAGATCATCCCCGACAGCGAGGTCATCTTCAGCGCGACAGCAGTCGGTTTCGACCCCGTGAGCTATGCAGTGGATGCCAACGGTTATCTCAAGAGCTATCGGGAGTACCTCGGCTCAACCGGTTGGATCGACGGACCGGAGGCAATCAAGCGCCTAGCCTATGAAAATTCCATCAACCCACGCTTGCTGCTGGCACTGCTGGAATACGAAGGCCGCTGGGTCCGCGGACAGCCAGTGGATGCGCTCCATGTGGAATACCCCATGGGCTACCAGAATTTCCGCTATAAGAGCATGTTCACCCAGATGGTCTGGGCGGTGAACCAGCTCTCCATCGGATATTACGGATGGCGCACCGGGACCGTCACCGATCTACAGTTTACCGACGGCACACGCCTGCGGATCGACCCGCGCCTGAATGCCGGGACGGTCGCCCTCCAGTACCTGTTTTCCAAACTGCACAGCCAGACGCAGTGGGCGCAGATCATGGAACCCAAAACGGGATTCCCGGCGCTTTATACCGAAATGTTCGGCGATCCCTGGGCGCGCGCCGAACGGGTCGGACCTATCTTTCCTGCCGGCCTGACACAGCCCGATCTTGAGCTTCCTTTTAACTCCAACGTGGAATGGAGCTACACCGGCGGACCGCATGGTGCCTGGGAACACGACGGGTCGCTGGCCGCCATCGACTTCGCCCCCGCCACGGATCACGGCGGCTGTGCTCAAACTAATACCTGGATCCTTGCAGCAGCTCCCGGCCTAGTGGTCCGCTCTGGACAGGGAGTAGTGACGCTCGACCTCGACTATGACGGATTCGAGGAAACCGGCTGGAACATCCTGTACCTGCATATCGCCACCCGTGACCGGGTCCCTGACCAGACCGGGGTGGACCTAAACGACAGGATCGGGCATGCCTCCTGTGAAGGCGGCGTAGCCACCGGGACGCACCTGCACCTGGCCCGCAAATACAACGGAGAATGGGTCGCTGCCGATGGGCCCATCCCGTTCGTCCTCGGCGGCTGGACCGTTGTAGCCGGAGCAAAACCTTATGAAGGCCTGTTGGTTAAAGATGATAGGACCATCGTCGCTGACCCGGTCGGCCAGGCCTGGTCTGTGATCTTCCGCGATTCAAATGTTGCCCCCACAGCTGTTGGCCCCTGAGCCTCGTCTCAAGCCCTTACCGAACGCCAGAACGATCTTCGCTTTCCTGCTGAGCCTGATGCTGATGCTCAGTGGCTGCATGCCCGCGCCGGTCGGGCTGCCTCCACAGGCGGAGACAGCCATCCCAACGGTTACGGATACACCCCTTCCACTGCCTACCGCACTGCCCACCCGGCCCAGTTATGGACCCGGGGAGTTGGTGGATTACATCGCGCAGGATGGCGATACAGTTCCGGCGCTGGCGGCGCGGTTCAACACCACCCCGGCCGGGATCATGGCGGCCAATCCCATCATTCCAAGGGATGCCTCTACCATGCCTCCGGGCTTCCCCATGAAGATCCCCATCTATTACCGGGCTCTGTGGGGCACCTCCTTCCAAAGCCTTCCTGACAATGCCTTTGTGAATGGGCCGACCTTGATCGGTTTTAATACCACCGCCTTCGTAGTCGACAAAGAAGGCTGGCTCAAAAATTACCGCGCTTATGCCGGCGACGACTGGCGGGACGGACCCGGGTTGGTGGATTATGTAGCCAAGAATTTCAGTATCAGCCCGCGGCTGCTGCTTGCCATCCTCGAATATCAGACCGGTGCGCTGACCCAGCCGAAACCACCTGCAGGCCGGTATGTGCTCGGATACCGGCATGTCTATTACGAGTCGCTTTATCTGCAGCTGGTCTGGGCAGCGAACACGCTTAATAACGGCTATTACAAATGGCGCGAAGGCACACTGCTCGAATTCGATCTCCCCGACGACACCTTGACGCGGCCGGATCCCTGGCAGAACGCGGCCTCAGTGGCACTGCAATATTATTACTCCCGTCTCTACTCGGGCGATAAATACCGGGAGGCCATCGGTTCCACGGGCCTGCTCAAAACCTATACCGACCTGTTCGGAGATCCCTGGGCGGTCAAGACCACATTAATACCCGGCTCCCTGCGGCAACCTGAATTGACACTGCCGTTCCCCGTCGGGCGTGTCTGGTCATATACCGGCGGCCCGCATACAGGCTGGGGAACAGGAGAGCCTTATGCGGCGGTGGATTTCGCGCCGCCTTCCCAGTTCTCGGGGTGTTTCAAGGTGGATGAAGAACAATATGCGACCGCCGTTGCGGACGGGTTGGTGATACGTTCAGAGATCGATGGTGTCGTGCTGGATCTTGACAAGGATGGCGACGAGCGCACAGGCTGGGTCATCTATTATTTACACCTGGGCACCGAGGGGCGCGTCCCCGCCGGCATGGAACTGCACGCTGGAGATCCTGTGGGGTATCCCTCCTGCGAGGGCGGGAGGGTCACCGGTACGCATGTACACATTGCACGTAAATACAACGGGGAATGGATCCTGGCGGGAGGCCCGCTTGCCTTTACGATGGACGGCTGGGTGACCGCCTTCGGTTCCACTGCTTATAAAGGGACTCTGGCCCGCGGCACCCGTGTGGTGATCGCATGCGACTGTTCGGATGCTGCCAGCACGGTAATGTCCGGTCCTCCCTGATCAGGCGTATTCCGGTTCGAACGCTCCCGATGTAATGAGGCAGCCCTCCGCGTCCAGAATGGAATAATTCAACTCTATCGGAAAGACTTTAGAGAGCATCGAATGGACCGGGCAGTATTTCTGGGCGGATAGCTCGATCGCGCGCCTGACAGCAGCCTCTTCAACGCCGCGGCCGCTGACCACATAGGTAAGAACCGCGCCAGTGAAGACTTTGGGATGTTCCTCCGCCTTCTCGGCATGTACCAGCACTTCGAAATTCGTGACATCCTGCTTCTTTTTCCGCAGGATCGAGATCACATCCATCGCAGTGCAGCTTCCCAACGCCATCGCCACCAGTTCGATTGGCCGCGCCGCGCTGTCATCCCCTCCGCTTTCCAGACCAGTGTCAATCCGCACTGCATGCCCGCTGTCCGAAACAGCAGAAAAAGTCATACGATCGAGCAAAGTAATGGTGGCTTCCATTTTTTTACTCCGCAATGAGAGGGGTAACGTAGGTTTCGAGCGAGGTCGCGGTGATGCCGCCCACCCAGCGCAGGCGGACGACTCCCTCACGGTCGATCACAAAGGAACTGGGCAGGTTGGAAGTGTTGAAAGCCCGGTCCGTTGCATCGTAGGTGGGGTCAAGCCAGACAGGGAAGGTCAGGCGATAATCCTGCACAAACTTGACAACATCCTGTTGGGGATCACCGTCGTTGATGGCTACAATAACGAAGTTCTGATCCTTATGTTTCTCATAATAAGCCTGCAACGTGGGCATTTCCTCCTTGCAAGGCGGGCACCACGTAGCCCAAAGATTTACCAGCACCACCTGTCCACGCAGGTCTGCCAGCGAGGAGGAAGTTCCCTGCACATCCTTGAGCGAAAGCTCCGGGGCTGCGTAATTGACCTCGGCAGGGATGGTCAAAATCTCTGAACTAGCATTTGAACCAGACACGGGTCTGGCCAACAGCAGGATTGCTGCTGCGCCTGCCAGCATCAAGCCCAGCCCGATCAGCATCAAGTACAGGCTGGAAGATGGCCGGCGCATTCGTGGTTGATTCTCCATGATGAATTTTCCTGGCCCACCCGGGGCATATTTCCTGATCCGCTAGTTTCCGGTGCCTGAACCGGCCGCCCGGAATAAATCTTCGATATCCAGCCGCTTGAAAAGCCGCAGCCGGATATCCTCCGGCAGCCCCTCCGTGCTTCCAGCAT
Organism: uncultured Chloroflexia bacterium; assembly: GCA_963809585.1. Lineage (GTDB taxonomy): Bacteria > Chloroflexota > Anaerolineae > Anaerolineales > Villigracilaceae > JACPVF01. Next base: position 1,038,504 of record CAWEKL010000009.1, read on the forward strand.
GAACCAACTCGATGGTCTTGCGCAAAGTATCCACAACCACCTGGCAGTCTTCGCACCCGGCCAGATGGCCTTCCAGTTCGCGGCACAACTCATCCTGCAGGTTGCCATCCAGGTAGTCTGATATGGAGCCAAGCAGCGCGCGGCAGTCTTGTCCGTCCAGGTGTTTCATTTCGCCTTCTCTAAATCGAGCCTGTCTACAAAATATGCCGATAAACGTTCCCGCAATTGCAAGCGTGCCCGCAAGAGACGGGTCTTGACTGCGGTCTCGGTCAAATCGAGGATCTGACCGGTCTCCTGGATGGAGAAACCTTCGATATCCCGCAGCACGAACACCACCCGAAGTTTTTCCGGGAGAGCCGCAATGGCTTCATCCAGCGCATGCCTGGATTCGGCCGAGAGGAAATCCTTTTCAGGCAGGCAGCACCAGTCAGTCAACTGCACAGGAACCGCCAAATCCTCCGCGTTCTCCGCGGCTTCCTCAGCGATCTGCACTTGCGGCTTTCGGCGGCGTATCTGCATCAACGCCTCGTTGACCGCGATCCTGTGCAGCCAGGTAAGAACGCTGGAACGACCCTGAAAGCCGGGGAGTGACTGCCAGGCTTTTAAGAACGTGCTTTGCAAAATATCCTCTGCATCCTGCTCATTGTTCAACATCCTGAGAGCAAGCCGATAGACAGGTCCCGAGGTTTGATCCACAAGGCGGGCGAATTCTGCCCTGTCTCCTTGTGTCAGTCTCTCGATGGAAAGTTCCGTTCGCAAATCCGATTCAATCATTTGGATGCAAAATTCCTGAAAAAGTGGCGGTTTTTTAAGAGTATAACCGAGAAAGAATGACCCGAAATACAAAGGGGGATTAATGTCTGGACATTCATGATTTTTGATACTATTTTCCCATCCTTAGCACGGATAAGATTAGTCAAATGGCAAATAACCTGAGCGGGATCCCGCTGTTTGAAGGATTCGATTCCAGACAGCTAGAAATCCTGCAGCCTCTCTTTGAACTCTATTCCTGCCCCTCCGAGACTGTAATCTTCCAACAAGGCGGCCGGGCAGACTATTTGTATTTAATCATACAAGGCAGCGCGCTGATACAATACAAGCCCTATGACGGTCCTGCCATCACCCTGGCGAAGTTAAAGCCGGGCGACGCTTTCGGCTGGTCCGCTGTAGTTGGGCATCCCAAATACAGTTCTGGCATCATAAGCGCATGCCCACTGGAAGCGGTGCGGATCAACAGGGCGAACCTGGTCAAATTATGCCGTGAGCATCCCAATACCAGCTCGATGATCTTGAACCGCCTGGCGAATGGTGTTTCCGGACGCTGGAAGGACGCCCGCGTCCAGGTGAAGACCATGCTGAAAGCCTGCATCCAACTATAGTTCGGAAAGGGAAACAATGGCCACTCAAGCACCGGACCAGGAACAACAACTGCGCACCCTGATTGACAAGATCAGCTCCTATGTGGAACAGTTTCACGGCGGGAGTGTCACGTTTGTTACCTTCGATGGGAAGACCCTTGCTGTGCAACTCGGCGGCGCATGCATGGGCTGCCCGCTTTCCCCCGCCACGCTGCACGGGTGGGTGGCGGGTACGGTCCGCCAATTCTTTCCCGAAGTCGTAGTGGTTCAAGTTCCCTAGCGCCGCAAATATCCGTTCCCCCTCCTCGAGACAACATTCCCGGACCCGCTGGATGGGATAATAAAAAGGCCGGCCCTTAGCAGGCCGGCCTTGAATTAATTTGAAGACCATCAGCGTATCGTTACCGGTTCCTGACATATCGAAAGATCAAATAACCACCGGCGATGATCAGCGCAAGCGCCCAGATATAGTTTGCCACATTCGTCATCGAGATCGTTGCGAGGAATCCAAGCACGCCAAGGGCGATTGCGGGGTAATATGCCCAGCTCATGCTGGTGGCAAGAGCCACAAGCAGGAAGGTGACAGCCAGGCCCAGGAAGAACACACCGCCGGTTCCGACACCTCCGATGCGCTCTGGAAGGACGGTCACTACTGCCAGCGTGCTCAGCACTCCGGCCGGGATCAACGCCCACCAGTTCGTGCGTTCCATGAAATAGACCAGCCAAAAGGCGATGGCGATGGCGCCAAGGAAGACCATCCCGGAAAATTCCCCCAGACGGTCTCCGAGAAGAATGATGGCTCCCAGGCCGAGCAGCGTCATACCGGGGAAGGCACTCCACCAGTGGCCTGCGAACAGAAGGGACAGGAAAGCTACACCGGCAATGGTAAACACTGCGCCCCAGAAAAAGTCGGAAGCGTTTCTGAGATAACCCAGGTTTTGCAAAAGCAGCAGTCCGCCGCCCAGGAGCAGGGCCAGTCCTATTATGATGCGAGCATCAAAACGTTTCATAAGATCACCTCGAGCGTTATCGGATATTGATTTCGGCCGCGCCGGCGTCGATCCGAAGATCAGCCGCATTCTCGGCGGTCTCGAAACCGGGAGATTGATAATATTCTCCGGCGCGCGTGAACCGGCTCTGATCCACCTTCACCGAGGAGACGCCCTGCGAAACGCGGATCCTTGCCGCCATTTCCGCCGGTACGATCACGGTCAGGGAGGCTGCACCCAGGTTGAAACTCGCATGCAGCTTACCGCGAGACGGCAGGGTGACATCCGCCTGGCTGGCTCCAGTCTCCAACTTCAGGTCGGTCACGCGTACATTCGTGAGATCTACGACAGCCTTGTTTGCACCCATTTTCAAGGTGAGGCTCATCGGGATTTCGGAATTTAAACGCACATCCCAGTCATAGCGTTCCCAGGTTGGTGAGAAGATGAAAGGCGGTGCAGGCGGGCTCATGCGGACATCAAGCCGATTCCCATCCCGGCGGCTGGATTGTTCCAACCCGCCGGTGAACGTCCCGGCGGCAAGCTGGCCCGCGCCGGCGCCTCCTGAAATGAGAAGCTCTCCCGCTCCATGGCTGATCTGCACAGAAGCTTCGCCAGCGCCTTGCAGGTCAACGGAAGCCTGTTCGCTCATGACCCTTCCCCGCATCATCACACCCAGGATCATCCAGCCGCCCAGCAGGATAAGCAGCAACGGCCAGAAGAAATTCATCGGGCTTACACCACCAGGCAGGCGAAAACCAGCCTCATTCGCCAGCAGCAATCCGCCCAACAGGAGCAGGATCAATCCCCAGACCAGTGAAGACCTATGCATTTCGATCCTCCTCTGGCCGGTCAGCCGGTTTGGCAAAAAGTTTGTTCTGCTGCCAGGTCCGGAAGATGCCGTTTCCCAGCACCCACAGTCCCAACAGGATGATCAGAATCGCAGGACCGTAATTTCCCAACCGGTTCCAGCCTCCCATGACAGAGGAGAAGACCAGGAACAAGACTGCACTGATCACCATCAGATTGAGGCCGCGGCTCAGATTATGGCGCGTTTGTTCGCCCAGCAGGCCCGCCAGAACCGAGCCCAGGCCGACAAATCCCGGCACCAGCAGCCACATGAACCAATCGTTCCAATTTCCGACGCGATCAAAGTAATAGAATATGCCGCCAACCCCTGCAACCACCGCCGCCGGCACAGCCATGCCGGGTGCACCCAGGATCAAGCCCAGCACCAACAATGCCGCGCCGATGGTGATCAGGCTGAACGGCCATTGCATATATCTGGCCAGCAGATCATGGAAGGCTGGCAGGCTGCGGTCGGCCAGGAACCACGCTCCCAGCGCGATCAAGACGATCCCCAACACCAACTGTGTACGACCCTGTCAACTCATAGCTCACACTCCTTCATGGTCATCTCAGTACAGCCTTGCAGAGGAGCAGCAGGCGCACCTTATTGATTTACGTTCCTGCGGGGCTGAGGTTGCACAAGGCCATTGGCCCGGTCTCAAGCCAGGAGATCACTCAGGACATACCATTCCCCCGTCATGTCCTCCCTTGCCACCTTCTCAGCCAGAGTGCCCTTCTCCACAAGCCTGGCAAGCGCCCGGCCGGCGAGTTGTGCGGGCCAGCCAAACAGCCTGGTCACATCACGGGTCTGGGCTGCACCCACCGATCTTAAATACAACTCCAACAGCTTCTGTCTGGCTTCGCCTTCCCCGATCGGCCGGGCTTGTTCCGGCAGGTCTGGATAATGACGCGTGACCAACTCGTAAATGAAGGAGTATTTCCATGCGCCCGCCCGCGCCACGCCGATTGGAAGCACCTTGAAATCCGATTGCAGGGTCTCCAGAGCTTTATTAAATTCCAATTCTCTGGCGTTCTCCAGGCGCGCGGCCTTGCGCAGATCGATCGTATGCATGGCTCCCTGCTCCAGCAAGACTTCATATACCTGTTTGGCGGCCTGTGTCAGGCGCCCCTCTTCATAAGCCAGCAGATAATCTTCCTCCGGCGATCCATAATTCTCCGAGAGCGCGTAAAAATAGGGCGCAGTCTCCAGTGAGATCATGGTCGCCTTGCGCCGGAGCACCTTGGCGTAATACCAGACTTTGCGCCCGAGGGCGCGATCTTTCCACCCCCAGGTGATGTGGCCTGGATCATCGTGTGCATCGGCCACAGGCCGGTCCCCCGCCACGGCCGTCCACAGGCTGGGCATATCGATCCCTTTAATGGGCCAGAAATAAATGAAGCCGCGCCGGTTCACGAACTTCCGGGCCGCCTCCGGGGAGGAGAGCCGCGGTTCCGGGGGCAGCCCAAAGCTTCGTGCACGGTAGGTGGTCAATTTTTTTAAATCTAACAATGGCATGAGAGGATTCTATTCCAATTTGGATTTTATGCTACACTTTCCAAAATGACCTGATCTGGTTTCATTTCATGAGGATGGACCCGTGCAAGCTCCCGGAGATGAAGTTCAGGCTCTCAGCAACTCCCTGATCTATGAATTGACCAAGGCACTGGCCTTACCCCAGACCGCGCCAGTCCGGCAGCTGGTCCGCCTGCTGTTCGGGCGGGCAGCGCTCCGCTTTGCCGAATTGGCGGTCGGACTGGACCGGGTCGTGGCAGAGGAAGGAGTGGCCTCCGCGGCTCAGTGGCTGCTTCCGCGTTTTACTTGCGCTTATTCCACCCGAGGAACAGAGAATATCCCCGCCAGCGGGCCCGTGGTGATCGCCTCCAATCACCCCGGCTCTTTTGATTCGGTCGTCATCGCGGCCCAGATCGCCCGCCCGGACTTCAAGCTGATCGTTGGCGACATTCCTTTTTTTGAGCACTTGCCGCACCTGAGCGAGCATGCCATTTACGCCCCTGGCCAGCAGGACACTGTCGGACGCATGCAGGTCATCCGCCAGTCGATCAGGCACCTGGCGGATGGCGGAGCATTGTTGATCTTTGCGCGGGGCGGCATCGAACCCGACCCTGCCTTCATGCCCGCCCCGGATGCGGAATTTGACCAATGGTCGCGCAGCCTGCAGATTTTTCTGGAGCGTGTGCCTCAAACCCGAATCCTGGTCACAATCGTCAGCGGCGTGATCTCCCGCGCGGCCATGAGCCATCCCATCACCTGGCTGCGCCAACGCCGGCCGGACCGGCAGCGCCTTGCCTTCATGCTGCAAATGGCCCAGCAGGTGCTCAGCGGAAGAGAGAAATTCGGCCTTATACCGCGAGTTTCCTTCGGCGATCTGATCGGTATCAGGGAGGCAGGAGGCGTGGAGAAAGTTCTGCAGTCCGTGAATCAATCCGCCCGATCCCTTTTGCGATCCCATCTTGTATGGCAACAGGAACCTTAATATGCGAATATTCAACGACCATTCCCGATTGAGCCTGGCAGCCTCGCGGTTGTTCATCAGGTCCAGCACCCAGGCCATCACCGAACGCGGGCGATTCCTGGCGGCGCTGAGCGGGGGAACCACTCCCATCGCCCTCTTCCATCTGCTGGCTGGCGCCTCTCTGGATTGGGCTCACATTCACTGGTTCTGGGGAGATGAAAGGTGCGTCCCGCCGGATGATCCAGGGAATAATTACGGGCAGGCGCGAGATGTGCTGCTGAGCCTGGTGCCCATCCCTGAGGAGAACATTCATCGCATCAAGTCTGAGCTGCCTCCTGCCGAGGCAAGCCATGAATATTCCCTGCTCCTCCAACAATTTGCCGAACCTCCGCTGGAATGGCCGCGGTTTGATCTCGTTTTTCTGGGCATGGGCGAGGACGGCCATACCGCATCACTTTTTCCGGGTTCGACAGTGGACCCGCCCGAGGCGGCAATCGCAGTCACGGGAAATTACCAGGGCCGACCTGCCGACCGCGTCACACTCACACCGCGTGTATTCAATTCCGCCCGGCACATCGTTTTCCTGGTCAGCGGACAGAGTAAGTCGGCGGCGCTTGCCAGCGTCTTCAAAGGAGGCCGCCATCCAGACCAGTGGCCTGCTCAACGCATCCAACCCACCGACGGGAAAGTGACCTGGATGGTGGATGCGCAGGCTGCCAGCAAGCTGTAAGCTTTCTGCAGCAGCACTCTGCATATTTTTCTGAGAATAAAGGATTTATTCATGGCGGACAATGGATTGCTCAAAACCATCGTTATTTTTGGGGCTTCCGGGGATCTTACCCGGCGAAAACTTGTTCCTTCCCTTTTCAACCTGTGCCGGAAAGACCGCATCCCTCATCCCTATAAAGTCGTTGGATCGGGTGGTACGGAATTTACCGATGAAGAGTTCCGCGCGCATCTCCTGGAAGGCGTCAAGGAATTCGCAGACTTTAAATTCACCGACGCAGAATGGGAGAGTTTCTCCCAGCATCTCTACTATAAGCATGCCGATTACACCGATACGGAAGAATTCAGGGCATTGGAAAAACGCCTGGCTGAGATCGAAGGCGGGCCGGCCAACCGGTTGTACTACATGGCTATTCCTCCAAAACTCTTTCCGGTTGTGATCGAAAATCTGTATCAGACCGGACAATTGGAGGAAAAAGGCAATTGGCGCAGGGTGGTCCTGGAAAAGCCCTTTGGCACCGACCTGGCTTCGGCGATGAAACTTAATGAGCAGGTTCACCAAGCCCTCAACGAGAACCAGATCTACCGTATCGATCACTACCTGGGCAAGGAAACCGTCCAGAACATCCTCTTTACGCGCTTTGCCAATACCTTCTTCGAGCCGGTCTGGAACCGCAATTATGTGGACCATGTGGAGATCACGGTTGCGGAAATGGTCGGGCTGGAGCATCGCGCCGGTTTTTATGACAGCGTGGGCGTCCTGCGCGACATGTTCCAGAACCATCTGCTGCAACTCCTGACCCTTGTGGCCATGGAACCGCCGGCCTCGTTCAATGCCAATCACCTGCGCAATGAAAAGGTCAAAGTGCTGAGTGCCATCCAGCCGATGACGCCGGAACAAGTGGCAGTCAACACGGTCCGCGGCCAATACAAAGGCTACCGCGAGGAGCCGGAGGTGAAGCCCAATTCAATGACGGCCACCTTTGCAGCCGTGCGCCTGTTCATTAACAACTGGCGCTGGAAAGGGGTGCCATTTTATCTGCGCTCCGGAAAGCATCTGGCGGAAAAATATTCACAGATCATCATCCAGTTCAAAGAGCCGCCTCTGGCAATGTTCCCCATGCAGACCATGAAGCCGAACATGCTGGTGCTCTACCTCCAGCCGGATGAAGGCATCCACCTGCGTTTCGAGGCCAAAGCCCCGGACACGGTGGCTGAAACGAGGTCCGTGGATATGGAGTTCCACTATTCCGAATCGTTCGGTCAAACGGCCATCCCGGAGGCCTATGAGCGTCTTTTGCTGGATGCCCTGCAAGGGGACGCCTCCCTGTTCACTCGCGGGGATGAGGTGGAAACTGCCTGGTCCATCATTGATCCGATCCTGCAAACATGGGAAACGCATCAATCTCCGCCGCTCGCCACGTATCGCGTGGGAAGCTGGGGACCACACGAAGCAGATGAAATGCTGGCGCGGGATGGCCGCCGCTGGCTTCAGGAAGAGACCAGCGTGATGCTAAAAGACTAGCCTGTCATGAGGAAGAAACCTTTTGACATTGATCTGGCACTTAAGCGGATAGAAAAAGCGGTCAAGCCCTATAAAAAGGCTGCCATGTTCGAGCTGGCCGAGGCTGGTTTCTCCTCGCCTTTCGAACAACTGGCAGCCTGCATTATCTCCATCCGCACGTATGACGAAATGACCATCCCCATCGCGCATCGTTTATTCGCGGCCGCCCGCACCCCGGCGGAGACCTTGAAACTCAGCGTGGAAGAAATCGACGCACTCATCCATCCCAGTACCTTCCACCTGCGTAAAGCAGGCCAGATCCGCGAAATTGCACGGCGCATTCAGGAGGATTTTGCCGGGGATCTGCCCTGCGACGCAGAGGTGCTGCAATCCTTCCCGGGCGTAGGACCCAAATGCGCCAATCTGGTGCTGGGCATCGCCTGCGGACAGCCCCTGATCAGCGTGGATATCCATGTCCATCGTGTTACCAATCGCTGGGGATATGTCTCCGCCGCCGCTCCGGAAAAGACCATGACCGCCCTGGCCGATAAGCTGCCCAAAAAATACAGGGTGGATATCAACCGCTTGCTGGTTCCTTTTGGCAAGCATATCTGCACAGGCCAGCACCCAAAGTGCTCCACCTGTCCTGTGCTCGATATGTGCCAGCAGGTTGGCGTCGTCTCCCCCCGCTGACCCCTCGGCCTAGCTCCTGCTCAACATCTCCTCGGTCACCTGGTCCAGCCTCAGGCTGATCACCTGGCTGGCGGAATCCCTGCCCATCGTGATGCCGTAGATCACGTCCGCAGCTTGCACTGTATTGCGGTTGTGGGTGATGATGATGAACTGCGTGTCCTTGCTCAGATCGACCAGGAGATCACGGAAACGCCCCACGTTCGCTTCGTCCAGCATCGCATCTACTTCGTCCATGACGCAAACAGGCGTTGGGGAGACCTTCAACAGGGCGAAGACAAGTGCGATGGCGGTGAGACTGCGTTCTCCACCGGAGAGCAGCGCGAGACCCTGCTCGCGGCGTCCCGGCAAACGGGCTTCGATGTCAATCCCTGTTTCCACCAGGTTTTCAGGATCGGTGAGGGAAAGGCGCGCAGAACCGCCTCCGAAGAGCCGCACAAAGGTCTCGCGGAATCGTTTATCCACCGCGTCAAAAGTGCGCGAAAACTCGCGTTTGGTTAGCTCATCCAACTCCGCCACCACCTGCTTGAGGTCCTGCTCGGCCTTGCGCAGATCCTCGACTTGCACTTTCATGAATTCATAGCGTTCCGACTCGGCGTCAAATTCAGTTTTGGCTTCCGGATTGATGGGACCCATGCGCCTCAACTGGGCGCGCTGGCGGCTGAGGTGCTCCTCCATGTCCAGAGGCAGCTCGGTGACGACCGGAAGCTGTTCCACCATTCCATCCAGGGGAAGAGGCACCGGTCCGGAGACATCCGCGGCGTAATCGAACATCACCAAACCGAAATCATCCATGATGCGCTGGCGCAGATTGGTGAGCCCCTCCTGCTTGCGGGTGTGATCCAATTGCACCTGCCCGAAAGCCCGTTCGATGGCTGACAGATTACGCTGAGCTTCGTCCCCGGCTGCCTGCAAACGGGACTCCTCGATCTCCGCTCTCTCCAGCTCCTTCTCGGCAGGGTCGATCTCCAGCCGCAGGGTTTCGATCTTTTGATGCAGTGCGGCTTCCTGTCGCGCGAGGCGGATTTCCCGGCTTCCAGTTCATCCAGGGCTGCCCGGGTTTCCTGGACACGTGCCGCCATCAGCGATTGGCGCGCCTCCAGCAAGTACCACGTTCCTGCGCCTTTCCTCAAGGCGGTGATCCACCCCATTGACCGATTGTTCAGCCACTGCCGCACGGGTTGTCCAATATGCAGCCTGCTGCTGGAATTCCTCGAGCTGCATCCCGGACAACTTTCCTCTGATCTCCTGAAGTTGGGTCAAGGCTCCGCCGGTCTTATCCTCGATCTCCTCCTGGGAACCGGTCAGCGCGTCTCTTTGAGAGGCGGCCTCCTGCATCTCGTTTTGAAGCTGCTCCAGTTGGGTCACCTGCCAATCCAGATTTCGCCGGGTGGATTGGTATTCCATATCGGCTTTGCGCTCCGCTTCCTGAAGATTGCTCAACTGTTCGCGCGCCGCGCGCGCCCGGCTGTCTGTATCTGCAAGCGCTCGCTGTGCGGCGGCCAATTCGTTGGAAAGCCGCTCAACATCCTGGTTGGAAGCGGACAATGCAGTCTGCAAGTTCCTCCAGGGATTGGTCAAATTCCCTCTTCTGGCGGGAGCGGCCAAGCATGGAACTCCGCGCCGATTTCCCAGCCATGATCCGCCCATCGGCATGGAAGACCTCACCGCGTAGGGTGACGATCCGGCCGGAGGGCGAAAGCGCACCGATCAGCCGGCGAGCCGCAGCCCGGTTGCGCACGACCAGGGTTTGACCTAACAGGAGGCGGACCGCTTCCCGCAACTCCGGCGAGACGTTAACCAGTTCAAAAGCCAGGCCCAGGCAATCGGGATCATCCGCCGGGGCGAGGCCATCCGGAAGGCCGCGCGGGCTGATGGGAAGAAGAACAGCCCTGCCTGATTCTTCCGATTCCAGCAGGTCCAATGCCTGTTCCTCTTCATGGCCTTCGATGAGCACACCATCCAGAGATTCGCCCAGAGCGGCAGCAATGGCCGTCTCAAGCTCGGCAGGCACATCAAGCGCGGCGCTGAGGGCCCCGCGCGTCCCGCTCAGCCTGGATTCTTTCACAGCCTCCAGCAGGAACCTGGCACCATCCGCATAGCCTGCCAGGGATTGCTCTGCCTGTTCCAGCACTTCACGCTGGGCCTGGATGCGGAGATGCTCTGTCTCCTGCCGGTTGCGGGCATCCAGGGCGGCGCGCCTTTCGGAATCCCTGTTCTCCAGGTTTTTGCGTGCTTCTTCCAGGCGGGCTTCGGCCTCGACAAGCTGGCTCCCGGCTTCTTCTCGACGGCGGCGGGCTGACCGCAGATTTTCATCCAGCTGTCTTGCTGCCGCCTCGGCCTCGGTGATATTCTGTTGGATGAGTCCCAACTTTTCGCTGCGCGATCCAATTCGCGCGCTCAATTCATCCAGCCGGGCTTGATTCTCGGAGCGGAGGATATTGTGCGCCTCAATCCGGCTGCGGATCTCAGCCAGGGCTGCCTCCAGGCGGGATCGTTCTTCCTGGCGTTTCTGAAACGCCTCTTCGGCTGCGGCGAGTTGAAGGGCCGCTTCCTGGTATTCCTGCCTGGCATCCATCCCCTCTTTTTCCACCTGGTCGGATTGCTCTCTGGCAAGGATCATCTCATCCGCGGCGCGTTGCTGGTCAGCCACCAGCGAGGCGTGGCTGGCATCCAGCGCGCGCCGGCGCTCATCGAGCACGGCTAATTCCCGGCTGACCGATTCCCACTGGCCGTGCAGTTCCGCGGACTGCCTGTGCCAGGCATTCAACCGCGCCCGCAGGCCGCTCAACCGCTCCCGGAAGGCGCTGTACTGCGCCTGCGCCTCATCATGGAGCTTGCGCGCTTCGTCCACGCGCAGTTCCTGCCGCCGGACCGCATGGCGGATATCGGCGAGATCTTTCTGCGCGGTATGCCAGTGATAGCCGTACCATTCCCGAAGGGTAACTTTCAAGGCCGCCTGGGCCTGGGAATATTCAATGGCCCGCCTGGCCTGTCGTTCCAGGCTTCTTAACCTGGGCTCCAGCTCGGCCATAATGTCCAGGACACGTTCCAGATTGCGGGCAGTGTTATCCAGTCTCTTTAGAGCCTCTTCCCGACGCGTGCGGTATAACCCCACCCCTGCTGCCTCTTCAAAAAGGCGCCTGCGGTCCTCAGCTTTGAGCGCCAGGGAAGCATCCACCAATCCCTGGCCAAGGATCGTGTACGTCCGCTCGCTCAGGCCGGCCTGGGATAGGAGTTCATTGATCTCCCGCAGGCGCACATGCTGCCCGTTAAGCAGGTAGTCGTTGCGGCCATCGCGATAGGCCCGGCGTTCCAGCGCGACCTCGGAATAATCCACAGGCAGCCACTGTTCGGTGTTATCAAAGGTGATGGTCGCCTGGGCCATGCCCGCGCGAGGGCGGTGTTCCGATCCCGCGAAGATCATGTCCTCGGTTTTCTTGCCGCGCAGCAGGCTGTAAGATTGTTCCCCCAGCACCCAGCGCAGCGAATCGGCAATATTGGATTTCCCCGACCCATTCGGGCCGACGATGGCAGTGATCCCGCTCGCAAACTCAAAGACCGAATGCGATGCGAAGGTTTTATAACCCTGCAGGTCAAGTGATTTCAGGCGTAGAGGCATTTATTTTCCCATTGCCAAACCTAATGCTATTTCATTCCCAATCTTGCGAGAGAATCGGCTGCGGCCGCGCGTTCAGCGCTCTGCTTGCTGGGCCCTTTTCCGTGGCCATACACCTTGTCTCCAACCATGACGTCCATTTCGAACATTTTGGCATGATCGGGTCCGCTGGTGCCTGTCACCAGGTAAACAGGCGTCCCGATCTTTTCCGATTGCGTCCATTCCTGGAACTGGCTTTTCGGGTCCTGGATCTCGGTCAGGACAGTTTCCTCAGCGGTCTCCAGAAAGGATTTTATCCATTTCTGCACGGCAGAGAGACCGGCATCGAGATAAAGCGCGCCGATGACCGCCTCGAAGGTCGAACCCAGCAGCCCTTCCCGATCACGGCCTCCGGAGGCCATTTCTCCGCGACCCAGGCGCATGGCGCGGCCCATATCGCATTGGCGGGCAAAGATCGCCAGCCGCTCATTGCGTACCAGCGCCGAGCGCACCTTGGTCAGGTCCCCTTCAGCCATTTCAGGAAAGCGATGATAGACCCAGGCCCCCACAACAAAGTCCAGGACCGCGTCACCCAGAAATTCCAGGCGCTCATTATCCTGTTCAAGCTCGGGGTGCTCATTGACAAAGGAGCGGTGCGTCAGAGCGCGTGTCAACAGCGCCGGTTGGGAAAACGCCAGTCCCAGCCTGCTGGCCAGGTCTGAGGCAGGCTCGATCTCCCGCGAGTCAGAATGAGATATCACAGGGGCCTCCCCGGAACTCAGGGAGCGCAAGCCATGCACACCCGTCCATTGCTGGCGTTCCATTAGTTCCGACAAAGTAGATTTTCCTGATTGTAACCGGATTTGAAAAGGCCGTGACTTTATCCTGAATTTTTTAAGATAAAATCAAGCAACTTCCTCGGGAGAGATCAATGAGCGATATAAGCACTGAAACCCGCTTTCTCCATGCGGTAGAAATGGGTTTGGGAGCCTGGCAGTGGGGAGATCGGGTGATGTGGCAATACGGCAGCGCCTATTCCGAGGAGGATGTCCGCAAGGCATTTGAGATTTCCATTGCCGAGGGGATCCGCTTCATTGATACTGCCGAAGTGTATGGCGCCGGCAATTCGGAACGGCTGCTGGGCCGGTTCATCACCGAGAGCGAACAACCGGCGCTGATCGCCACCAAATTTTTCCCCTTTCCCTGGAGATTGACTAAAAACTCCATTCCTCGCGCCCTCAAACGCAGCCTGGAACGCCTGGGCGCGGAAGGGGTGGATCTATATCAAATCCATTGGCCAAGCCCGCTATTCAGCATCGAAAAAATGGCCGAGGGGCTGGCACTTTGCGTGGAAAAAGGATGGACACGGACTGTGGGGGTTTCCAATTTCGATCCCACCCAGATGCTGACCGCATATTCCGCCCTGGCACGCCACAAGATCCCCCTTGCAGCCAACCAGGTGCATTTCAGTCTTCTGAACCGGGACGTGGAGAAGAACGGCCTGGCTGCGCGCTGCCGCGAGCTTGGCATCCGCCTGATCGCCTATTCACCGCTGGAAAAGGGCCTCCTGACCGGAAAATATACATCTCAGGAGATCCCGCCCGGACCCCGCGGCACACAGTATGCAGACCTGCTTCCCAGGATTGACCCATTACTAAAAATGATGACAGAGATCGGCCAGGATCACGGAGGGAAATCCAACGCGCAGGTGGCCTTGAACTGGGTCATCTGCAAGGGAGCCCTGCCCATCCCCGGCGCGAAGAACGCTGAACAGGCACAGCAGAATGCCGGAGCGCTGGGCTGGCAGCTTACGGAAGATCAAGTCGCTAAGCTGGATGAAGCCAGCGACGCTGTTTTTATCGAATAGTTCCCGTTGTTGATAAAGGGGGTCATGATTCAGAACTTGATCATTCTGCTGTATAGCAACAGCAAGGGCTCGCATCCCTTATCAAGAATATAATATTAAGGATTTGCACATCTGCCACGAGAATCCCAGAACCGCCGTGAGGCGGTTCCTTTTTATTGGATTGTTCGATCAACTCTCTGCGATGCCCATGCTTTTAATGGTATGGATCAAACCATTGGTGGAGGAGTCATGGCCCACAACCTCATCCGGAGCAGCGAGTTCCGGCAGGATCTTTTTCGCCAACTGCTTTCCCAACTCCACACCCCACTGATCGAAGGAATTGACATCCCAGATCACGCCCTGGACGAAGATCTTGTGCTCGTACAATGCGATCAACGCACCCAGGACTTCAGGCGTCAGCCTGGAGTAGAGAAACGAATTGGTCGGCCTGTTACCGGGGAATGTTTTAGCGGGTATCAGTGATTTCGAGCTGCGCGCCAGTAACTCCGCTTTTAATCAGTTCAGCTCTTACCTCCTCGGCAGTTTTCCCTTTCATCAACGCTTCGGTTTGGGCAAGGTAATTGGAGAGCAGGATGGATTGATGTTCACCTAGCGGATTCTGGCTGTGGACCGCAGCCAGGAAGTCGCAAGGGATCAGCCGGGTGCCCTGGTGGATGAGCTGATAGAAGGCGTGCTGCCCATTGGTCCCCGGCTGCCCCCAGATGATGGGGCCGGTGGAATATTCCACCCATTCGCCCTGTTTGGTAACCGACTTGCCATTGCTCTCCATATCTCCTTGCTGGAAGTAGGAGGGGAAATGCGTCAGATACTGATCGTAAGGCAGGATGGCATGCGTTTCCGCCCCGAAGAAATTGCTGTACCAGATCCCGAGCAGCCCCATGATAATCGGGATATTGCTCTCGAATGGCGTGCGGCGGAAGTGCTCATCCACTTGGTGCGCGCCAGCCAGAAGTTCCTCAAAGCGGTCCATTCCCACAGAAATAGCGATCGAAAGCCCGATGGCCGACCAGAGGGAATAACGACCCCCGACCCAGTCCCAGAACTCGAACATGTTACGCGTATCGATCCCAAACTTACGCACTGCCTCGGTATTGGTGGACATGGCCGCGAAGTGTTTTGCAATGGCGGCTTCGTCTCCTGCCGCATCAAGGAACCACGGCGCGCGGAATGGGCATTGGTCATGGTCTCCTGAGTGGTAAAGGTCTTGGAGGCCACCAGGAACAATGTGGTTTCCGGTCTCAAGGATTTGAGGGTTTCCACGAGGTCCGTGCTGTCCACATTGGAGACGAAGTGGACACGCAGCCCGGGTTGAGCATAAGGTTTTAAGGCCTCACAAACCATCTTCGGACCCAGGTCGGACCCGCCGATACCTATATTGACAACATCCGTGATGGCCAGCCCGCTGTAGCCTTTCCACACGCCGGAGCGCACCGCCTCACTGAACGCGCGCATCCTGTCCAGCACGCGGTTGACCTCCGGCATCACATCCTGCCCGTCCACATAGACCGGGGTATTGGACCGGTTGCGCAGAGCTGTATGCAGGACAGCCCGGCCCTCGGTCGTATTGATCTTTTCCCCGGTGAACATGGCTTCGATCTTTTCCGCCAGGCCAGCCTGGCGCGACAGGTCGAACAGCAGGTACATGGTCGAATCCACGATACGGTTCTTGGAATAATCAAAAAGGATGCCGCTCTGAGACAGGGAGAAGCGATCGAAACGCCCGGGGTCGCCAGCGAACAGGTCCCGCATATGCAGGCTGCCGATTTCCTGCTGGTGATGCAACAACGCCTGCCAGGCGGGTGATTCCATCAAATGAGTCATAGTGAACCTCCGCATTCCTGAATTTTATCTTCAATTGTCCATGCCGAATAAAAGAATCCTGTTATTCTGACTGCCAATGGCCATAATTAATCGTACAATGGAACTGTTTTGAAAAAAAATGGAGAGGCAGATGGAATCAAAATATTCACTTGGCATTATGGGTTTGGGCGTCATGGGGCGCAGCCTGGCACAGAATTTTTCCCGCAACGGGTATCCGCCGGTGGGATTTGATCCCTTCCCTAAAATACCGGAAGGCTTTGCTGTCCGCGTGACGGGGTCGCCGGAAGAATTGATGAAAGAGCTGGACGCGCCGCGCTCCATTCTCATGATGATCCCGGCCGGCGTTCCTGTGGATGAGGCCATCGTCTCCTTGAGGCCTTATCTGCAAAAGGGTGACCTGATCATAGATGGCGGCAACTCCTTTTTCGCGGATACCGAGCGCCGCGTCAAGGAACTGGAAAAAGATGGGGTTTATTTCATCGGGATGGGCGTTTCGGGAGGCGAAAGCGGGGCCTTCTGGGGTCCCAGCCTGATGCCGGGGGGTTCCCCGGCTGCCTGGCCACGCGTCCAAAAAATGTTCGAGGCCATTTCCGCCAAAGCCGAGGACGGCGAGCCCTGCGTGGCGTGGATGGGATCCGGCGGAGCCGGCCACTATGTCAAAATGGTTCACAACGGCATCGAATACGGCGATATGCAATTGATCGCCGAGATTTACGATCTCCTGCACCGCGGCGCGGGCCTTTCCAACATGGAGTTGGCGGATATCTTTGAGGATTGGAATACGCGTGAGTTGAAATCCTACCTCATTGAAATCACCGCGCATATTCTCAGGCGAGCGGATGAGAAGACCGGCCAGCCGCTGGTGGATCTCATCCTGGATGAAGCCGCCCAGAAAGGGACGGGAAAATGGACCAGCCAGACCGCGCTGGATAACGGCGCGCCCATCCCGACCATCAATGCGGCGGTGGAAAGCCGCCTGATCTCCGCGCTCAAGGATGAGCGGGTGAACGCCTCCAAATTATTGGGCAGCGCCACAATGTTCTCAGGCGACCGGGCCTCGCTGGTGGCAGCTGCCGGACAGGCTTTGTACGCCAGCAAGATCACTTCCTATGCCCAGGGCCTCAGCCTGCTGAATATGGCTTCAAAAGAATATCACTGGGACCTGAACCTCGCCAAAATCACTCCGGTCTGGCGCGCAGGCTGCATCATCCGCGCCTTGCTGCTCAACGATATCACCAACGCTTACCGCCGTGATCCATCACTCCCCAATTTGTTGATGGATGAAGCCTTTACCAAAGCGGTGCTGGAACGGCAGGGCGCCTGGCGCATGGTCCTGCAAACAGCCATTGGATTGGGAATCCCCATGCTGGCAACCAGCGCCTCGCTGGCCTATTTCGATGCCTATCGCTCGGCGGTCCTGCCGGCAAACCTGACACAGGCCCAGCGGGATTACTTTGGTGCCCATACCTACCGCCGGGTGGATATGGATGGGGTCTTCCACACACAGTGGGAAGGTTGATCCTGATTTGAACACAACGCAGGTGTCGGATGCACCTGCGTCCTTACATTTCTTACTTGTCGGGGTGCCGAGATTTGTAATATCCCCTGAATGGGGAAACCGGGACCTGGTTAAAAAAAAACAACGCAGGTGCCGGATACACCTGCGTCCTTGCATTTCTACTTGTCGGGGTGCCGAGATTTGTAACATCCCCTGAATGGGGAAACCGGGACCTGGTTAAAAAACAACGCAGGTGTCGGATACACCTGCGTCCTTGCATTTCTACTTGTCGGGGTGCCGAGATTTGTAACATCCCCTGAATGGGGAAACCGGGACCTGGTTAAAAAAAAACAACGCAGGTGCCGGATACACCTGCGTCCTTGCATTTCTACTTGTCGGGGTGCCGAGATTTGAACTCGGGACCTCACGGACCCGAACCGTGCGCTCTACCGGTCTGAGCCACACCCCGATAGCGGACGGATTATATACCCTCTCCAGTCTTTGACAAGCCTCATCGCAGCTAAGGCTTCAGCCAGATCAGCTGGGTATAAACGTAAATGGGAGCGTTCGACACCGGGTCCATCTGCCGGAGCGAGAGGCGGGCCAGCGTCGGTTCAGTGACCTTGAAAGGAACCGTGGTCGAAAACTCCAGCGGGTCCAGGTTGTCCACGGTCAGCACCCGCACGCCGGTGATCTTTCCATCCGGCAGGATCAACTCAAGGAAGAACGGCTGCTGGTTGAACGGCCAGTAGCGCCCCTTGACGGTCAGCACATCCCCGGAAACCTCTGCCGCCTCCTCAGGGGTATAGAAAACGGCACGTTCATAAATGAAATTACCGGTCGGGGTGGTCTCTGTCCTACCAGTGGAAAGCAGCACCAGAGGCAGAGAGTTGAGAGCCTGCATGCGGCCTTCCTTATCCTTGCTGCTGATCTGCAGGAGACCTTTCTCCGCGGCGGCGCGGATCTCAAAAGGAATCTTAAAAGTGCGATAGGCCCCGGAAAGCAAGCGGTTTACCCGGTCGATCTTGCGCCCCAGCAGCCTGCCATCTTCGCCAAATAGATCCACCTGGATCACATTGCTTTCGCCGGAGACCAGCATCAACTGCATTTGCACCGGCGAGATGAACTTCGACATCGGCCCCGGTGAAAGGAACTGGATCTGTGCCAGCGGAATAAAAGGCTGAGGCGTAAAGGTTTGGGTTGGAAATTCCACAGTTGGCGCGGGCGTCAGCGTTAAAGTCGGTGTGGCCTCGGCAGCCGTTGGGGTCAGAGCTTCCGCGGTGGCAAACGCCGAATCCGCGGTCATCGCAATGATCGTCGGAACAAGCGACTCCGGGAGCAAGGTCGGGATGGGGCTGGCATTGGGCACGCCGCAGCCGCCCAGAAGGAGCCCGGTGCAGAGGAGGATAATGAACTTTCTGAACATATGGATATCCGGCCCGCTTCACGAAGCTGCCGGGAGCATGGAACCCGGCTGATAAGTAAAAATTCCCATCAAAGCCCGTAAACCTCAGCATACTTCCTGGTCAAGTAGCGGATATAGGCATCGGAGTTGATCTTCGAGCCCGTGATCTTTTTGACCAACTGCTGGGGATCATACTTGCGTCCATAGGCGTGCAGGTTCTTGCGCAGCCAGTCCAACAGGGTGTCGAATTTGCCCTTCGAAATCTCCGCGCTCAGGTCGGGCAGATCGGAGTTGATCTTCTCCCACAGCTGCGCCGAAACCAGGTTGCCCAAAGCATAGGTGGAGAAGTAGCCGATCGCACCGCCCGACCAGTGAATGTCCTGCAGCACGCCTTGCGAGTCATTGGGCGGCAGAATACCGAGATATTCCTGCATCCGGCTGTTCCAGATTTCAGGCAGGTCCTTGATGCGCAGGCTGCCCTCCACCATGCCGATCTCCAACTCCAATCGCAGCATGATGTGCAGGTTATAGGTCGCTTCATCCGCGTTGACGCGGATGAAGGACGGTTCCACCCGGTTGATGGCGCGGTGGAAGGCTTTCAGCGAAACCCCATCCAATTGCGCGGGGAATAGTTTCTTAAATTCGGGATAAAAATGCTGCCAGAACGGAAGGGAGCGCCCCACCATATTTTCCCACATGCGTGATTGGGATTCGTGCAGCGCCAAGGAGGCGCCTCCCATTAATGGCGTCCTCTCATACTTCTGCCTGACGCCCATCTCATACAAAGCATGTCCTGTCTCATGCATCGTGCTGAAGAGCATGGCGACCGGATAATCCTTTTCGAAGCGCGTTGTGATGCGCACATCATCGATGCTGAAGGTGGTCTGAAATGGATGCGGGGCGCGATCCTGGCGCCCACGCTTCAGGTCATAGCCAAACTGTGTGGCGATGTCCATGCTGAATTTTTCCATCTTCTTCTCGTTGAAGTTACCGTGCAGCATGGAATCATTCACCTGTTTTTTCGAGGCAATGGCTTTCAGCAGCGCGACCTGCTTCGGCCGCAGGGAATTGAAGATGGCCTGCACCTCACTGGTCTTCATCCCTGGTTCAAAATCATCCAGCAGGGTATCGTAGAGGTGCTCCCCCTTCGGAAAGAAATCAATATAACGATGCACCAGCTCCAGCACCTTTTCGAGATGGGGCTGGAAGATCGCGAAATCGGATTTCTGCCGCGCTTCCTCCAGGCCTCAAAGGCGCGGGTGGTGACCAGCGCCTGTTCCACCACGAATTCGGGCGGCACCCGCCTGGCTTTATCAAAATCGCGCGCAGTCACCCGAACCAGAGCCGCTTCATCAGAATCCAGCGCTGCCAGGCTTTGCTCTCCGCCGAGCTCAGATTTCAGGTCCTCCAGCAGCCGCCCGACTTCATCCGAGGTGAACTTGATCTGCGCCAGCTTGCCGAGGGTGCCCAACTGGTGGCCGCGGGCTTCCGCCCCGCCCGGAGGCATATAGGTCTGCTGGTCCCAGCCCAGCACCGAATAGGCCGTGCGCAGGTCGGATACCTCGCCAAGGATTTCCTTCAACTGCTGTAATTTCTCGCTCATGGAATTCCTCGTCCTTTCCAGGATGTCCTGCGGTCAGGCTGGCCGCAGGGTGTCATTCGTAGCGCAGCGCTTCCACCGGTTCTAGGCCAGCTGCCCGGTTCGCCGGATAGATGCCAAAGAACAAACCTACGGCGGCCGAGAATATGGTTGCCATCAGGATGGAATCCAGACCGACACGCGGGAAGAATGCCGTGCCGGAGGCGACCGCAACCTTTCCAACGATCTCAGCGATCAGCCAGCCAAAGAGGATACCGATCAAGCCGCCGATCAGGCTGAGCAGCGAGGACTCGGCGAGAAACTGGATGAGGATGTCCCGCCGGCGGGCACCCAGAGCCTTGCGCAGGCCGATCTCGCGCGTTCGCTCGGTTACGGATACCAGCATGATATTCATGATCCCGATCCCGCCCACCAGAAGCGAGATGGCGGCGATACCTCCCAGGAAAATGGTCAGCACCCCGGTAATAGTGGCAGCAGTGGAGAGGAAATCCTGCTGGCTGAAGACCGTGAAGTCCGGCGCGCCGATCTCCGTACGATGCCGCTGGCTCAGGATATCCGTGACCTCCTGGGATGCAGACGGGACTTGCTCTGCTGAAACTGCCTGGACAAAAATGATGTCCACCTCATCCCGGCTTCCGCGCCGAACCAGCCGGGTTTGTGCGCTCGTCAGCGGGATGATGACCCGGTCATCTTCGCTTCCAAAAGAACCGCCGCCTTTCGACTCCAACACGCCGATGATGCGGAAGGGCTGCCCGGCGATACGGATCGTCTCGCCGACCAACCCCTGCTTTCGGCCAAATAGTTTGTCCGCGGTATCAGGTCCGATCAGGGCCACCGAGGCTCGCCCGAGGATTTGGTCCTCGGTAATTAGTTCTCCCTCGGTCACAGCAAGGTTGCGCACCGGGAAATAGGATGGCAGCGCGCCTACAATGCTGGTGGTTGTCACCTCGCCCCCATAGCTCACCTCGTCATTGGTCTGCAAGACAGGTGAGACAGCCTGGACGGACGGGGCTGCAAATGGATCCGCAAGAGCATCTGCGTCCTGCAGGGTCAGGGGCTGCGGGTTGCGGACCGATTCGCTTTGATTGCCCTGGAACACGAACAGCAGGTTCGTGCCGATACCGCTGATCGAGCCGGTGATACTGTCCTGCGCGCCGTTACCCACGGCCAACATGGCGATCACGGCTGCAACGCCGATGACGATACCCAGCACAGTCAAGCCGGAGCGCAGCTTGTTGGAGCTGATGCTTTCCAGTGCCTCGATCACTACCTGGCTGAGGTTCATTGCAGGTTCTCCAGGGCCCCATCCCGCAAGCGGATCACGCGTTGGGTCTGCTGGGCAATGTTCGGATCGTGGGTCACGATGATCAGCGTGGTGCCGCGCTCCCGGTTCAAATTGAGCAGCAGAGTCATGATCTCTTTACCCACTTTACTGTCCAGGTTACCGGTCGGCTCGTCGGCCATAATGATGGCCGGGTCATTGACGATGGCGCGGGCGATCGCCACCCGCTGCTGCTGACCTCCGGATAATTCCGTAGGCTTGTGCTTCATGCGGTCCTCCAGACCCACAGCGCGCAGCGCATCTTCCGCCCGGGAGCGGCGCCCCTCCACGAAACCTGCGTAGCGCAGAGGCAATTCCACATTAAAGGTCGCCGTCTGCCGCGGCAGCAGGTTGAAACTCTGGAAGACAAAACCAACCTTGCGGTTGCGGACGCTGGCCAACTGGTCGTCCGTCATATTGGCGACCGCCTCCCCATCCAGCATATACTCGCCTGAGGTGGGGCGGTCCAGGCATCCCAGCAGATTCATCATGGTGGACTTTCCGGAACCGGAAGGCCCCATGATGGCGACAATCTCACCGCGTCCGATCTGCAGTGTTACACCACGCAGCGCCTGGACCTCGACCTCCCCCATTTGATAGGTCTTGGTCAGTTCGCGCACTTCAATCACAATATCCTGATCGGCTGCCATTCTAGAACGGTCCTCCCCGGCCTGGGCCGCCAGGGGTAAATTCAGTCGGTGGGTTCAGGATGATGAGATCGCCTTCCTTGACATCGCCATCCGCCAGCGAGCTGAATGTATCGGAGGACGGGCCCAGGCGGATCTCCACCTTCACTGACTGTCCATCACGCAGGACATAGACCACGCGCTTGTTATCCACCACGCGCACCGCGCGGTTGGGGATAAGCAGCACATCTTTCAACTCGGTCACGACCACATTCACGCCGGCGGTCATACCGGGTTTCACTTTTTCATCTGCATCCGTGACTTGCACAGTCACCGTAAAGCTGACCACTCCCTGGACCAGATTGCCGGCTTGCCCCACCTCCACCACCTTGCCGTGATAGGTTTGGCCCAGGATGGCATCAAAGGTGAGAGTCACTTCCTGTCCGACCGACACGCTGTTGATATCCACCTCAGAGACCTCGACATCCACCAGGAAATTGGAAAGGTCATCTACGCGGAAGGCTGTCGTCCCCGCGCTCACCTGGTCGCCTGGCACCGCATTCGCCTGGGTGACTGTCCCACCGAATGGAACTGTTACGCGTCCCAGATTAAGGGTAGCCTGCGCGGCGGCCACGCGCGCCTGTGCCGCAGCCACTTCCGCAGAGTTGGGCCCGTCTTTAACGCGGTCATAGGTTCTCTGCGCATCTTCATACGCAGCCTTCTTGAGCGCCAGGTCTTCGTCCGCCTTGGCGATCGCCTCCGCATCCGCGTAGCCCTTGATGTATTTGATCTTCGGGAACTGGCGGCCGCCAATAGTGATGAAGGTCACCTTCTTGATATCGATCTTGCCGTTGAGCGAGTCGCGATATTGCTGGGCCTTGTCAAATGCATCCTTCGCATCCCGCAGCTTGATCTGAGCCTGAGCCCGGGCTGTATCCGATTTGACCAGATCATCCAGAGCCTGCTGCGCGTCCACAAGATCGGCCTCGGCCAGGATCACATTCTGGGGTAGTGAGGTCTTTTGCAGGGTGGCCAGAACATCGTCTTTTTTCACCAGATCTCCGACCACGACGTTGACTTCACCGACAGTACCTGCTGCCTGCCAGATGAGGACCGCGCTCTGGCGCGCACGAACGGTGCCGGTGGCACCCACTGTGGCAGTCAGCGTGCCCCGCTCTGCTTTGGTTGTCTGGAAGGTGGTATTGGTTGCCGCCCTCCCGCGCCCAAAAACGAGGGCCGCCACGATTAAAACAACCAGGACCGAACCAATAATGATCCATGTCCTTCGGCTTATTTTTGATAATCTTGCCTTCATTCCTTTGCTCCTTGAAATCCGCCCGGATGATGCCGGTATTGCGAACCCATCAAACCCTAGATGATAACACCATCTTCCCCCTCCCTGCCAGTCCGTGGACCGCATTTCGGGAGAGATTCCACCTCTATCGGTTCTTTTTTCGTTTGGATCAACGGGCCGAAGTATAAGCTCCGGTTATGAATTGAGTGTGAATGGAAACGTAGGGAAACGGAGTCCGATTTTGAGGTGTCACGCACAATCCACAATGCGTCACATAAAATCATGACCTTTGTCGTCCGATTAGATGACATAAGAGCCTTCGCCCCTGCATGTCCTTTGGGTATCATCAAATCAGCCACAGAGCATTAGTAGTTGGAGGCATCATGCAGGCAGTGCCAAGTGAGTTTTTGGAGATCGATCGCAAAGAACGGGCCAACCGCCCGTACTTTGACCTTGATCTGCGCCCCGCGCATGAACGTACCTGCGATTTTGACGATGTCGTCATCTCCTTCGATCCAGAACGGGCCATGGTGGAAGCTTCACGCTGTATTCATTGCCCCGACCCGGCCCCTTGCATGCTGGCCTGCCCCCCACACAATGACATCCCCTCCGCGATGTGGCTCATCGAACAGGGACGCTTCAACGAAGCGGCCGAGATTTACCATAAAACCTCGTCCCTGCCTGAAATATGCGGCCGAGTGTGTCCACATGAAGCCCTCTGCCAGGGATCCTGCGTGCTGAACAAGCACCACTTCCCTGTGCAGACCGGGGAGCTGGAAACGTTCGCTGTCGATTATCAGCGGCGAATGTCGGGCTACATCATCCCGGTCGGGATCCCCAGCGGGAAGCGCGTGGCCATCATCGGCTCCGGGCCTGCCGGGTTGGCCTGCGCCGAGCAATTGGTACGCATGGGACACGAAGCCACCATCTTTGAGTCCAAACCTGCCCCGGGCGGCCTGCTGGTTTACGGCATCCCCAACTTTAAACTCCCTAAAGATGTCTGGCTGGAAAAATGGGATGAGTTCAGCCGCGCCGGTGTCCATTTCATTCCGAATACCTATATCGGCCGCGATAAAACCATTGACGGGCTGTTCGAAGAGGGCTTTGAGGCGGTATTCATCGGCGTCGGCTCAGAAATCGATGCCAAAATGGAAGATACCCCCGGCACCAACCTGCCCGGCGTGTATGAGGCGACGGATTTCCTGATCCGCGGCAACGTGGATTCCGATCTGCTGCCCGAAGATATGCGCAAGCCGCTGAAGCTTGGGCAGCGCGTGGTTGTGATCGGCGGCGGCGATACCGCCTCGGACTGCCTGCGCACCGCCCTCCGCCTGGGCGCGGAGGAGGTCACCTGCCTGTACCGGCGCACCGAGCGCGAAATGCCCGGCGGGAAAAAGGACCGCCAGATGGCAAAGGATGAAGGCGCGCGCTACCGCTTCCTGACCCAGCCGGTGAAATTCATCCCCGGGCAGGATGGCAATCTGGCCGCGGTGGAATGCATCGAGATGAGACTGGGCGAACCGGATGCCAAAGGGCGACGCCGACCCGTTCCCGTGGAAAACTCCAACTTCAGCGTTGCCTGCGATACGGCCATCCTGGCGCTTGGCTACTGGCCAGACCCCATCATCAGCAAGTCAACCCCCGACCTCGAGACCCATGACTGGGGCCTGATCACGGTCAAAGACAAGGCCACCGGGGCCACCTCCCGCCCGGGTGTGTTCTCCGGCGGGGATTGCGTCACGGGGCCCGATCTGGTAGTGACCGCAATGGTTGCCGGGCGCAAGGCGGCTCGGGCAATCGACGAGTATTTGAAAACCAAATAATTTGATTACGACTCACTGAGGCAGCGGATCAACCCTTTTTGAGAAGGGTAACGGCGATCAGGACAATTCCTGAAAGCCTTCGAGGCCGGGCACGGAGCCCACGCAGAGACATACGGTTGATCCCGCACAGGTCGCAGATTGAGTTACCTCCACTGAGGGCATGTCGAATCAGGGCACGACGAAAGTCGTGTCCTGACGCATTAATGCCCTGTTGTGGAATTCAAAAAGTGATTAACTCAAACGGAGGGATTTAATATACAATATTCGTGAGCGGGGATTGAGATTCTCGCTCAGAACCTTTTGCCGCCCTGTTCCCCTCGCAGGGCGGCAGCCTGTTTAAAGGCCCCATTGGATGGTCAAAGCCTTCGACCTGACTCAGGCCGCCGTGCGGGCGGGCCGCCGGCCCTGGAGGAGCCAGTCTTCCAACGCATTCCGCAGCGCCTCCCGGCATGCATCCAGCCCTTCGGCGTGCGCGCAGACCCCGTTGAAACCCGGGATCTGGCCATAACATTCGCCGTCCTCACGGACCTCATAGCTGGCGGTCAGCATGACATGTTCGATAAAAGCGGGCAGCACCTGGCACCTCGGTTTTGCATTATACCGCGCCCTCCGGCATGTATAATTCCCCTCATGTTCACCAGAATGAGTCGATGGCTGGAATGGATCCTGTTCGCCGCGCTGACCGCTGCGCTGCTTGGCGGCAGCATCCCTGCCCCGGCCGATGAGATGGGCAAGGTCCGCAGATATACCAGTACGATCGAGTTCGATTATGTGAGCTGGATGCTCGGGGCACTGGGGCAAAAGCTGGAGCAGGGTTCAGCCGGCGTGCCCGGCTATCTCGGCAGTGAGCAGGGGAAACAGGCGGTCACGGAATATCTCCGCGAAACACAGCAGATCATCGACGGCGAAGGCGCACTGCAAAAAATCTATGCGGACGCGAGTGTGCAGGACAAGGATTCCGCCAGCGCTCTCGTGCGGGCGCAGCTTCAGGAGGCTTATGCGCGCCAGGCGGAACTGGCCCCACTGGCAGAGGCGGTGCTTCAGGAGCAGATAACCCAGATCCTGGCGGAACAGGGGCTGACAGCTCTTGGCCAGCCAGTACCGGGGGTCCTGTATCATTCCTCGCCCGTGCCCAATGCATTGATCGTCTCCAGGCGCAGCGCCATCGAGCAGATCGCCAATATCTCCGTTTCTGCCGACCTGCCCATTGACGAGCAGGAGTCCCTGGAGAATCGGGTGGACAAGGATTTGGATGTCAGTTCGCTGGTGGTGCCCATTGGAGGGGTCGGGGTTTATCCGACCATGGTCATGCGGACTAACTCCCTTTCATGGCTGCTGGATACGATCTCCCATGAGTGGACGCATAACTATCTGAACCTGAGACCGCTGGGGCTGCAATATGACAAGACGCCGGAAATGAGGACCATGAACGAGACCACGGCCTCCATCACCGGGTCGGAGATCGGCAGGCTCGTGCTGGAAAGATATTATCCTGAACTGGCATATGAGGGCTCGCGACTTTCCCGGTTCCGCGAAACCACGTCCTTCTCCCGGGATCATCCCGACCCGGGCGATCTACCCCGTCCGCCCTTCGACTTCCGCGCCGAAATGCATACCACGCGTGTCCGCGTGGATGAATTGCTGGCTGCTGGCCAGACCGAGGCGGCGGAACAATACATGAAGGACCGCCAGCAGGTTTTTTTGAAGAACGGCTATCTGATACGCAAATTAAACCAGGCCTATTTTGCCTTCTATGGCGCGTATGCGGATGTGCCCGGTGGCGCGGCCGGGGAGGACCCCGTCGGACCTGCCGTGCGGAAATTACGCGAGCAAAGCCCCTCACTGGCCGATTTCGTCAATCGCATTTCCTGGATGTCCAGTTTCCAGGAGTTAAAGGATGCCATTCATGAACCATGAAGCCAGAATGGGTGCCTCGCGCAAGGAGCGACACCTTCGGCGCATTTTTTGGATTCTTTTTTCAATGTCCGTTTGCCTCCTCCTGGTTGGATGCAGCGATATCCCCACGACTGTGCTAACTCCCACTGCGGAGGCAGCTACATCTCCCGCAGCAACACCAACGCCTCTGCTTGAGACTGTCGTCCCCTCCGTCCAGTCACGCGGCTGTTCCGCCGTGCAGACAGAACCTACGGCCGCGGCCGCCAGTATCGTTCCTGCTGTGAATGAGGCTGATTATGGGGTAGGCCCGCAGGATGCAGTCGTCACGCTCGTGGAATACTGCGATTTTCAGGCTCCCATCTGCCGTTCGATGGCAGCCGTGGTCAGCAACGTGATCCACAACCGTCCGCAGGACGTGCGTCTCATCTTTCGCCCGGTGCCGCTCATCGGCCGGCTGGACAAAACCGAGTTGGCTGTGCAAGCCGCCATCGCAGCGGGGGACCAGGGGCATTTCTGGGAGATGTACGACCTGCTGTTTCAGAATACAACCGACTGGGATGCTCTGACGCCGGAAAAGTTCGAAGCCTGGTTAAAGGATAGATCCGCCCAGCTTGGGCTGGAGCCGGGCAAGTTCGCCAGCGGCCTGAAAAGTCAGGCTACGTTGGACAGAATGAATGCCATGTACACCTCGGCGAAGTCCTTCGGCCTGCAATCCGTCCCGCTGCTGCTGATCAACGGCCAGCCGCAGCCGGCATTTTCGCTGGACTATGAAACGGTCAATTCGGTCGTCAGCCTGATCGCGCTGGGCAAACGGCAGTTCAAGGAATGCCCGCCCTTCACCATCGATCCATCCAAACAATATATTGCCACCCTTCATACGGAAAAAGGCGATGTTGTCATCGAGCTCTTCGCGGATAAAGCCCCGCTGGCAGTCAATTCCTTTGTGTTCCTGGCGCGCCAGGGCTGGTTCGATGACATTACCTTCCACCGCGTGATCGCGGGCTCCCTGGCACAGACCGGAGACCCCAGCGGAACTGGCAAAGGCAATCCGGGCTATTTCTTTGCCAGCGAGGTCGATCCGTCGCTTAAGTTCGACAGTCCGGGAATGGTGGGTATGGCCAACCAGGGGACCGATACGAACGGCAGCCAGTTCTTTATCACCCTGGCAGCCGCTCCTCAATTCAATGGAGGCTTTACCATTTTTGGCCGGGTATTGAGCGGGCTGGAGGTCCTCGAAAAACTGACCCCGCGGGATGTGCAGGTGAACCCGCGCGCGCCGGCCGGGGACCGCCTGATCAGCGTGACAGTGGAAGAAAAGTGAATCCCAATCCGCCCCGGGCGTGATAATATCTTAATAATGACATACCTATCCTCCTCTCCGGTTGCACGCGATGGCGACCTGGCACAATTGGTTGGGCTGCGGCACAAACACTTCATCCTGACCCTCAAAGCCGGGGCCGACTTTCAGACACACCGCGGGGTGCTCCAGCACGATGACCTGATCGGCAAGCCCTGGGGCTCGCAAGTATTCAGCCATCTGGGCGCGCCCTTCTTCCTTCTGCAGCCTTCGCTCGCGGATTTGCTCATCGACTTGCCGCGCAATTCCCAGATCCTTTACCCCAAGGACATCGGGTTCATCCTTGTCACCATGGGGATTGGGCCGGGCCAGACGGTCATGGAAGCGGGGACCGGCAGCGGCTCGATGACCATTGCGCTGGCCTCCGCGGTCAGCGAGACCGGCAGGGTCATTTCGTATGAGCTGCGTCCCGATATGCAAAACCTGGCGCGCAAAAACCTGGAACGCGTCGGATTGGCAGACCGGGTGGACTTTAAACTGCGCGACATTGCCGAAGGCTTCGATGAGACGAATGTGGACGCCTTCTTCCTGGATGTCCCCAACCCCTATGATTACATCCCCCAGGTGCGCGCCGCCCTCAAGCCGGGAGGTTTCCTGTGTTCGCTCAGCCCCACGTTCAATCAGGTGGAGAAAACCTTATACACCCTGAGGCGGAACAACTTTGCCTTCATCGAAACATGTGAGCT
The DNA here is from genome assembly GCA_963809585.1 of uncultured Chloroflexia bacterium. GTDB lineage: Bacteria > Chloroflexota > Anaerolineae > Anaerolineales > Villigracilaceae > JACPVF01. Next base: position 1,067,883 of record CAWEKL010000009.1, read on the forward strand.
GCTGCTGCGCTACTACAAGTCCGAACCGAGCCGCATCCGCCCGACTGACCGGATGGTCGCCCACACTGGTTTTCTCGTCTTTGCGCGGCGCATCGAGCCCGGCACCGATGAGCGCACCCGGGTCCTATTTGAGGAAGCCGGCGCGGGCGAACTGGAAGACCGGGATCAGCCGGGCCGCCATAAGCAGAAGGATGAGGAGGCAGAATGAGAAGGTTTTTTCGCAGAGGGTTGCGCGCTGGCGGTGCCAATGCGGATCTTCGCCAGGCTCACCAGCTGATGGAGCAGGGCGATTATGCGGCTGCGGCCCAGTCATTCGAGGACCTGGCGCCAACCGCCAGGGCCAGTCACCGCGTGCCCATCCTATACCTTAAAGCCGGTCACGCCCGAATCATGGCCGGGCAGGCAGCTCAGGCAGTGGACGACATGAAGAATGGCTTGAAGATGTTGGCCGAACGGGGCCGCTGGGGACGCTTTCAAAGAGCCGGACAGCGCGCGGTCGCAGCACTTCGCCAGGCCGGGATGAAGACCGAGGCAGACGCGGTCCTCGAATTCTTGAAGACCAACAGCCTGTCCGGAGGGTTCGATCCCGAGGCCGTTTCCACAGTTAAACGCCGTCCTCTTCTGCCAACCCATTGCCCATCTTGCGGCGCGGCCATCGAGCCGGATGAGATCGAATGGATGGATGAGGCTACTGCTGAATGCGATTTTTGCGGGAGCCCGATCCGCGCCCAGGGACAGGGAAAGGCCTAAGTCCGGTCCGCGTTGGATATTCACATGGACCTCTCCGAAGAGTACATCGTAGAGCGGCTCCGCGGGGTGGGAACCGGCGGCCCGGCAGAGGCATACGCAGAGATGGAGGTCATGTCCGACACGCTCCTGCGCTGCGCGGCGGTCCTCGTACCGCTGATCTGGCGGGAGAAAGCCTGGCACCTGATCTTCACCCGGCGTGCAGAGAGGATGCTCTCGCATCAGGGGCAGGTCTCCTTTCCGGGCGGAGCCTGTGACGAGGGGGAAGCGACGCCGGAACAAACCGCCCTGCGGGAAGCGCAAGAGGAGATCGGGGTACAGCCTGAGGACGTGCGCCTGCTGGGGCGGCTTAATCAGATGATCACGATCAGCAGCTACCGCGTGACGCCGGTCGTGGGCGTGATCCCCTGGCCTTACGTTTTTCGGGTGCAAAACACCGAGGTGGCGCGCGTTTTTACCATCCCTCTCCTGTGGCTGGCAGAGCCGCGCAACCGGTGGGAATTCCTCTTCCCGGGAAGAGCGTGTTCGCTCATTGTGTACCATCCATTTGACGGCGAAATGTTATGGGGTGCGACCGCCAGGATGACAGTGGATTTCCTGAACATGATAGAGCCAGATGATGGAGTGATTTAGCCCTGCACAAGGCGTTATAAATAAAACAGGCCGTCCCGATTTGGGACGGCCTGTTGCTTTCGGTTACAGAGGATCCTATTCCTCTTCGCCTTCTTCTTCCTTCTTGCCCTTCTCGATTACCTCGGGCTCAGCCACTGCGGCACCCTCAACAACCGGAGCGACCTCTTCCACCTCTTGCTTGGCGAAGGTGGTGACCACGATCATCTCATCCTTGTCGGTGAGCACGCGAACGTTTTCGGAAACAGCCAGATCGCCGACGCGGATACCATCACCCACCTGCTTCAGCGAGGAGATATCCACAAGGAAGCGTTCGGGAAGATCGGTCGGGAGACATTCCACTTCGAGCGTAGTGATATTGGTGACCAGCACGGCATTGAGGTCTTTCACAGCCGGAGAGGTACCGGTGATCTCCACGCGCACGTTCGTGCGGATGATCTCGGTCAGGTTCACCGCCAGGAAATCCACATGCAGCAGGTTGTCCTTGACAAAATTGCGCTGTTTCTCGCGGACCAGCGCCGGATATTCGTTCCCGTCCAACTCAATGGTGACCAGGCTGGACGAAGTCATCTTCGCCAGGATGAGCGATGCGCTGTGCGCATCCAATGAAATGTTGAGCGGTTCCACGTGGCGGCCGTAGATCACAGCCGGGAGCAAGCCGGACCGGCGCAGGGCTTTGACCTGCTTGCCGGAGATATCCCGCTTGCTCGCCTTCAAAGTAAACTTTTCCATCTTTACTCCTCGAGCGCCTCTCACCGGCCGGTTGCCGGTTACCTTCGCTCTATAGAATGAATTTCACCCGGCGAATTCCGGGGAATTATCAATCATCGCGCCTGCGAAAGAGGGCCTGCCCCAGCAGGAAGATCATGCCTGCAAAAAGCCCTCCAACCATCCCTCCCAGGAGCGCCGTACGCGTATCCACGATGGTTTTTACATCGCCATCTACATGGCGAGCCAGCAGCAGGAAGGTTTCAATTCTTTCGCCCTGCACTTGGTCGGCTGCGACCAGGCCTGCGATCGTGTTGCCCAGTTCTGCCTTCCCTGCGATCACCGCGCCGGCAAAGCCATCAACACTGACATTCTCGCCGTGCACCCCGCCGATCCCTGTGTTGATCGCCTGCACTTCGGCAGCATTGACAAGACCAAGGGCGGATTCATGGGTCGTGATCCTGGTCGCCTGCACCCGGGCTGCCAGGCTCTGATGGAGCTCAATTTCTTCTGCCGTGATCTCCTGTGCACTACTTTGGTGCATCCGAACCAGGTCCGCCTGGACCAGGTCTGCATCGGAATGCGCCAGGTTGGTCACCAGGGATTCTTCCTCCCCGGCTTCCTCGGATTCAGATTCTGGATCTTCGGGTTTAAGGTGCAAATGATGCGTCATCATGTACTCCCGGCAACAAACGCGCCTCCCTGTCCAACGGCGGAGGCGCAAGCACAGCGGGCTCGATTTTAGCCCGGGCACGGGGTTTCGTCAAGGAGGGGGCTGCATTCCGAGGCAAGAGTATAATCCTTCCATTCAACACCCGGGAGATCTATGCGACGCTATCTTCTTTTCACTGTGTTTGTTTCGGGGATGACCACACTGGCAGCGGAACTGGCCGCCTCCCGCTTGATCGGCAATGTCTTCGGCACGAGCAACCTCGTCTGGGCCAGCATCATCGGCCTGATCCTGATCTACCTCACCGCCGGTTACTTCCTGGGCGGTCGCTGGGCCGATAAAAACCCGGTGCCGTCGGCAATGTATCGGGTATTGGCGTGGGGAGCCTTTACATTGGGGCTGGTTCCATTCATAGCCGGCCCGGTTCTCAGGACCGCGGCTTCAGCCTTCGAGGGACTGCAGGTGGGCGTCCTGGCGGGTTCCTTTATTGCCGTGCTCATCCTGTTCGTTGTCCCGATCACGCTGCTGGGCAGCATATCGCCGTTCGCCATCCGGCTGAGTGTGGAGGATCCTGGCAGCGCCGGGGTTGTCTCCGGCACTATTTATGCCATTTCGACTCTGGGCTCGTTCATCGGCACGTTTCTGCCAACCCTGGTGACCATTCCGGCCATCGGGACAAAGAACACCTTCCTCGTATTCAGCCTGTTCCTGTTGTTTGTGGCTCTGGCCGGACTCGGTAGATTTGCCAGCCGAAGGCAGATGCTTGTGCATATGTGGATGCCTGTCGTGCTGGCATTGGCCGCGCTGGTCTCCTCCCGCCAGGCCATCAAAAATAATACCGGCCAGGTTTATGAGTCTGAATCGGCTTATAACTACATCCAGGTACAGCAGGTCAATGGCTATACACTGCTAAGGCTGAACGAGGGCCAGGGCATCCATTCCATTTACAATCCGGACACGCTGTCTTATGGCGGACCCTGGGAACTGTTCATGGTCGGCCCCTATTTCAACCCCGGGGAACGTCCCGCTGACGTGAAACGGATGGCCATCATCGGCCTGGCTGCAGGGACTGCCGCCCGGCAGGCCACGGCAGTGTATCACGGCCTTCCCATTGATGGGTTCGAGATCGATCCAAGGATCGTCGAGGTGGGCCGAAAATATTTTGACATGAATATGTCCAACCTGAACGTGCACGTGGAGGATGGGCGGCTGGGCCTCGAGCAAAGCCCTGAACTTTATGACATCATCGCTGTGGATGCCTATCGTCCCCCCTATATTCCTCCGCAAATGACCACCCGGGAGTTCTTTCAGATCTGTGCAGATCGCCTCAAGAATAAAGGGGTATTGACTTTGAATGCCGCCAGCGTCCCGGGAGACCGCCGCCTCATCAACGGGCTGGCGACCACGATGAACGCCGTTTTCCCCTCGGTGTATATCGTGGATATCCCCGGCTCCCTGAACACCATGATCTATGCCACCCGGCAGCCCACGACGGCCGGAGAATTTTGCGGTCAATCTCGTTGGGCTGGCGCAAGACCCTGCCACCCATCCCCTGCTGCTGACCGCCATGCAAACGACCTTCGCCAACCTGAAACCCGGCTACGAAACAACCACTGTGTTCACCGATGACCTGGCTCCCATTGAGTGGATCGTAAACGACATGGTGGTGCGCTTTGTCCTCGGCGGCCAGGTAGGGATCCTGCAATGATGAACCGGACCGCCGCCTCCGCACTTTCCTGGCTGGTCACCGTTCTGACCCCCATTCTCCTCATTGGACTGGCCTTGCGCGTCATGCTGGCACCCTGGTTCCTGCACGTCGAATACCGGATGCCTTACTTCCCGGCTGACGAATACGGTTTCACCACCGCAGACCGCCTGCACTGGGCGCCATACGCACTGGATTATCTGATCAACAACGCGGATATTTCCTATCTGGGCGACTTGAAATTTGAGGATGGAACCTCCCTGTATAACGCCCGCGAGTTGAGCCACATGCATGACGTCCAGCGTGTAACCCAGGCGGCGCTGCGCACATGGATGGCTGCAGTGGCGGTGCTGGCACTTCTTGCTCTTTGGGCCTGGCGGTCCAATTGGATGCCTGCCTATCTGCGCGGGCTGCGCCGGGGCGGCTGGTTCATGCTGATCCTGACGGCCGCACTGGCTCTTTTCGCCTCCGTTGCCTTCTGGCAATTTTTCACTCTTTTCCACGAGATTGTTTTTCCAGGGGGATTCGTGGCTGTTCGAGTACTCGGATACGCTCATCCGCCTGTTCCCCCTGCAGTTCTGGCAGGATGTTTTCATCTGGGTCGGGTTGATCGTGGTGGGGGGTGCGCTTGGCCTAGCACTGGGTATCAAAGTTCCGCCTGCCCCGCTCATGGCAGCGGAATCTGAGACTTCCGGCAGCGAGTAAATTGCAGCATTTCGCCGGGTGCAGCGGATTCTCCGCCGCTCGAAGTGCTGATGTATAATCCCCGCCAAGGAGAAGAGGATGCCGGCAACTTTATCGCTGGAAAATCGTGTGGCAGTGGTGACCGGCGGTTCGCGTGGGATCGGGAAGGCAGCCGCAATGGAGCTTGCATCCCGGGGCGCGTCCGTGGTTGTGAATTACAACCGCTCGCCAGAGGCGGCGGAAGAAGTCGTACGCCAGATCCAGGCACAGGGCGGAAAAGCCGCGGCCTTCCAGGCGGATGTCTCGGATTTCAAACAGGCCGAGGCGCTTATCCGCTTTGCAGTGGAAACTTTCGGTGACCTTTCCATTCTGGTCAACAATGCCGGCATCACACGCGACCAGTTGATCATGTTGATGCCCGAAGCGGACTGGGACGCGGTGCATCGACACCAACCTGAAAAGCACCTTCAACTGCTCGAAGGCCGCCGTCAAACACATGATGCGCAAACGCTACGGGCGCATCATCAATATCGCCTCGGTGGCAGGACAGATGGGCAACCCCGGGCAGACCAATTATTCGGCCTCCAAAGCCGGACAGATCGGCTTCACCAAGGCGCTGGCGCGCGAAGTGGCTGCCCGCAACATCACTGTCAATGCCATCGCGCCCGGATTTGTGGATACGGAGATCCTGGATGCAATGTCTCCGGAAATCTCTGGAAGCGGCCATCAAAATGGTCCCGCTGGCCCGCAAAGGCAGACCCGAAGAGATCGCCTACGCCGTCGCCTTCCTCGCTTCCGACCAGGCCGCCTACATCACCGGCCAGGTTCTGGGCGTGGATGGCGGCATGGCGATGATGTAAGGAGAAATCATGACTTCGACTACAATGACACCCCCGGCAAAACCACCGTCTCGCCCGATGTGCTGATCACCATTGCGCCGCCTTCGCCGCGCTCAGCGTCCCCGGCGTCAGCCGCATGGCTCCCGTCTCAGGCGGAGTCAACCGCCTGCTTCGGCGCGGAGCCAATGACGGTGTCCGCATCGAAGTGCGAGGACAATACCGTCTTCGCGGATCTGTTTCTCATCCTCAAGCAGGATGTCAACATCCGCGAGGTCAGCCGCAACGTCCAGCAGCAGGTGGCGCGCGCCATCCAGGAAATGGTCGGCATGGAAGTCGGCCATGTCGACATCCACATCGAAGATATTGATTACGAGGAAGCACCGAGGCCTGACCCGTATGAAGTCCCGCACCAGGGCGCGCAGCCTCGCCCTGCAAGTACTTTACGAAGTTGATATGGCGCACCATCCTCCGGCCGACGTTTTCAGCTCCCGGCTGGAGGACACGCCACTGACCGATGAACTGGCGGAATTCGCCCGCCAGATCATCTTTGGCGTGCTGCCCCTCACCCCCGACCTCGACCAGGCAATCGCAAAATACGCACCGGAATGGCCGCTCGACCAGATCGCGGCCATTGACCGCAACATCCTGCGCATCGCCTGCTGGGAATTCGCCGTGCAGCGCGAGACACCGGTCAAGGTTGCCATCAATGAAGCCGTGGAACTGGCGAAAATGTATCGGCTCGGATTCAGCGCGCCCGCTTCATCAACGGCGTGCTGGGCTCCCTGGTTGAACATCAGGCGGAGATCGAGAAACAACTCCAGATGGCGGCTGACAAATTGGACACAGGTTCAAACTGACATGGAATTCCTTGGCATCGGCGCTCCCGAACTTATTTTTATTGTGGTCATTGCCCTGATCCTTTTGGGCCCCAAGGATATGGAAAAAGCCGGCAAGACGATCGGTACCTGGCTCAACCGCGTGGTCAAGTCGGACTGGTGGAAAGCTTTCCGCCAGACTTCCGAGGAGATCCGCCGCCTCCCTACAAACTTGATGCGGGAGGCCAACCGGGAAATGATGGACCTGGAGCGTGACCTGCGCACAAATCCGGAAACGCCTTCGATTGCCGGACCACGCGCCCCCCTGCCCTCCACGCCCGTGGATCCGACACCGCCTCCCAAAGCAGAGCTTCAACCCGAACCGCAGACGGGGACTCCACCGGATGCCGGCCTGCCCGCCGATCCATTGGGTGGTGCTGCAACAGACAATGATATCCACGCTGAACCAAAAACCAGCCGCCCGCCCGGCCAAGAGGATTGAATGCCAATACCCCCAAAAGATCCCTCGCGGGCGACCGGCTCTTCCTTAAGCCAACTCTTAATTTCCTGACCTTCCCATTTCGCGCCGTTGGAGGTTTCAGGAACTTTCTCGAACGCGGAACCGGAGGAGCATGCACTGGGGGATGTGGTGGCCGGAGTAGTCACCGATTCAGCCGTCCGTCAGCTTCTCTGGTCTGAGATCGATGCCCTGCGCAGGCATCTGCTGCGCGCGTTGATCGGGCTGGCGGTGGGCGTGGGAATTTCCTTTTATTTCACCCAGCGCATCGTGGATTTTTTAGCAATTCCCGTCGGAGGCCTGCAGGCCATGAAGGCCATTGAGGTAACCGAATCGATAGGCGTGTTTATGCGAGTGGCGCTGCTGTGTGGAATTGCCATCTCGCTCCCGTATATTGCCTTTGAATTATGGTCTTTTGCTGCGCCAGGCTTGAAACCTCGTGAGCGAAAATTCGGGCTGGTGGGGATCCCGGTGGCGACATTATTGTTCCTGGCTGGCGCGGCTTTTACCTATTTCATGCTTCTGCCCACCGCTTTGCCCTTCCTGCTCAATTTCATGGGCATCCAGGCGCAGCTCCGTCCGCAGTCCTATTTCAGTTTTATCACCGGGCTGATGTTCTGGATCGGGATCGCCTTTGAGTTCCCGCTGGTGATCTATATCCTGACCGCCATGGGTCTCATCAAGCCACAGACGCTGGCCCGGCAATGGCGGCTGGCGATTGTCATTATTGCTGTCATGGCCGCAGCCATCACCCCCACAGTGGACCCGGTGAACATGGCGTTGGTGATGGCTCCCATGTCCCTGTTATATTTCATCAGCATCGGTCTGAGTTATATCGCCTACGCCGGACGGGAACGTCCATCGACAACTGCTGCCCCTCAGGAGGGAGAATGAAATCTCGTCACCCGGTTTATTTTGCCCTGATCAGCACCATAGTGCTGGTTTCCCTGCTTCTGCAGGCCTGCACCCTATCCCTGGTCAAGCTGCCGAACCTATTCCCGCCAGTCATCACCGGCCAGCCAACGGTCATTCTTCCCGAGGGAAGTCCGCCGCCAATGGCGCAGACAACTTTCATCGCCAGCCTGCCTGAGCCTCTGGCTGCGGGCGAAGGGTTGTTCATTACCACCTTGGACGAGGTGACCGGCCTCTCCCTCAACGCGACTTACTATCCAATGACGGCCCGGGACGGCCTCACCTACACAGCCACCCTCCCCCTCCCCATGAACGCGGTAGTGAAATACCGTTATGTACGGCGCGGGGCAGCCCAAGTCAACGAAGACACCAGCCTGGGCGCACCGGTGCGTTACCGCCTGTATCAGGTGGTGTCGCAGGCGGAAATCCAGGACATCGTTGGCGATTGGGCAGACAAGGTGTATTCCCGGCAAACAGGCCGGATCATGGGCCGTGTGCTGAACGCGGATACAGGCGCTCCGATCCCCAATATCCTCGTGACGGCAGGAGGAGTCCAATACCTGACCGACTCGGCCGGACGCTTCGATCTGGAAGGCATGCCGGTAGGGACGCACAACCTGGTGGCTTATGCATTGGATGGCCTCTACCAACCCTTCCAACAGGGAGCCACCGTGGGAGCGGCGCAGAGCACCAACGTGGACCTGGCCCTGCATGCCGCGCCTCACGTCAATGTGACCTTCAATGTCACGGTTCCCTCCAACACGGTGACCGGAGCTCCGGTACGCGTGGCGGGCAATTTGCTCCAGCTTGGAAATACCTATGCCGACCTGCAGGGCGGCTTGAGCACCAATGCCGACCGAATGCCCTTGCTCTCCTTCAACGCGGATGGCCGCTACACCGGCACCATCAGCCTGCCGGTGGGCGCTTACGTGGAATATAAATATACATTGGGGGATGGCTTTTGGAACGCAGAACATAATACTGCAGGGGAATTTGTCCTTCGTAAGTTTGTGGTACCGGCCCAGGATGTGATGCTTCAGGACCAGGTCAATACCTGGCAAGCCGGTACGGCCTCCGGTCCCATCCTGTTCGAGGTGACCGTGCCCTCCGTCACACCGGCGGGAGATATCGTCTACATTCAGTTTAATCCCTACGGATGGACAGAGCCGCTGCCCATGTGGCCGATCGGTAACAATCACTGGGCCTACAAACTTTACAGCCCGTTGAACATGCTCGGGTCCTTCGGGTATCGCTATTGCCGCAATGGCCAGTGCGGGAGCGCGGACGACAAGATCAGCCCGGGCGCATCCGCACCCGGGCGCATCAGCGGCACGAGCCTGACCTCTCAGGATATTCAGGATACCGTCAGCGCCTGGGCTTGGTATGAAAACCCCGAACCGACCACACTGGTTGGCTCCAGCATCACTGCCCGCCCCGGCGGCTTTACTGCGGGTATCGAATTGCAGCCCACCTTCCGCCCCAACTGGTCTTACTTCGCTCCACAGGCACTCACCAATATTCAGGCGCTGGGCGCCAACGAAGTGATCTTTACGCCCACCTGGACCTATGGGGATCCCAACCTTTTGAATTTCACCACAGCACCCGGTTATGACCCCCTGTGGATCGATTCGGCCATCATGATCAGCCAGGCGCGCGCTCTCGGGCTGCAGGCGGCGATCTTCCCCGCAGCACGCTTCACCACCTCCGCGGCCGATTTTTGGACCAAGGCTACCCGCGACGGCGCATGGTGGCAGAACTGGTTTGACCGCTATCGCGCATTTGCCGTCAACTACGCCGACCTGGCTACGCAGACGGGCGCCCAGGCTCTCATCCTGGGCGGGGATTGGCTGGCTCCTGCCCTGCCGAATGGAAAACTTGCCGACGGCTCCTCCTCCGGCGTCCCTGCGGATGCGGAGGCTCGCTGGACAGCCGTGATCACCGAGGTCCGCTCGCATTACAGCGGAAAGATCCTCTGGGCACTGCCCTATACTGAGGCGAATCTGCAGGCACCGTTATCCTTCCTCCAGGACACCGACGGCATCTACCTGCTGTGGTCCGCGGCGCTCACCACACAGGGCAACGCCACCAAGAGCGATCTGGCCAACGAGGCCGGCCGCCTGCTCGACAACCAGGTTTCCGCGCTACCGGCGTTGATCAACAAGCCCATCATTTTAGCGCTCGCCTATCCCTCTGCGACCGGCGCTGCCAGTGGATGCCTGACGGACGGGCGCGGCGGCTGCCTCGACTGGGAAGCCCTCAGCCAGCCCAATCCGGATACCGGCACAGTGGCGCTCGACTTGCAGATCCAGGCGGATCTCTACGAAGCCGTCCTGACCGCCGTGAACGGGCGCGCCTGGATCAGCGGATTCGTCAGCCGCGGCTTCTACCCGCCGGCCGCGCTGCAGGATAAATCGGCATCCGTCCATGGAAAGCCTGCTGCCGATATCCTGTGGTATTGGTTCCCGCGCATGCTGGGAGTGGTTCAATAGGCACTGAAAGAATAAACAAAAGAATCAACGTCTAAAAATCAGATACGAATTGTTCTCGTAAATCAGTGCGTATCCGGATTGGTGTAATGATTCGAGCAGGGGCCTGGTTTTGGGATTCCGTTCCACCAGGACGTCACCATAACTCAGCCCTGTATTCTTTGACCAATCCTCCAGGCAGGCTGTGTCCGCACAGCTCTGCAGGGTGGCCAGGGCTTGAACCTCGCCGAAGAACCGCTCCCCCAGGGTCCATTCCTGCCCTTGCAGAGTTGTCTGGCTGAGCCGGTTTGACAAAGCGGGAAACCACTCCTGGATCGGATCGGTCATCGAATCCGCGTTCCCGGTTATCAGGAGAAATTGGCTATTTGCAGGGGTATTCTCCGCGGCCCACTGCATGGCCTGCTGTGGAAGAGGCGGCACCAGGCTTGTATTCCGGATGGAAAAGCCCATCAGCCCGCCCTGGATCAGCCATACGAACGCGAGGGTGAAGATCAAGGCTTGAATGCCTTTCATCGCCCAAAATTCGCCTGGCCGGTATTCCGGAAGGTGTCTGCGCCGAAATGCCGCGTAAATAGAAGGCAGTAGGTCCGTCAGCGCCTGTGAAGCCAGCAGCACAGCGGGAAGGTATGCATAAGCCGGCGCGGAGCGAGGTTCCACAAGGTAGGGAAGGATGAGCCATACAGGCAACAGAAATTGCCGCTGGTAGAGCTTCCAGGCCAGCCCTGCTAATACCATCAGCTTAAACGCCCCCGACCAGACGTCCAGCGAGAACAACATGATCGCCAGGTTTTTCAGAATATTGGAACTATATCCCCCGCTGTGAAAAACGTTGGAGAAGGGGGCAAGACCGTGCGCGCTCAACACGCTCCCCCACCAAGGCGCAGTCAACAGGATCGTTCCCGCGGCAACAACCAGGGAGCGTAATGTCCCCGCCCGATTCCGCCCAAAGAAGAACCAGAATAGCACGCAAGCCGATGCCGTCGCCAGGCCGACTTCAGGATGGCTCAGGACCGACAGCGAACAGAAAAGCGCGGCAAACCAAACATGCCTGCGCTCGCCGCTTTGGAACATCTGGTGGACCTGATACAAAGCCAATAACAGCATCAACATGCCGAGGGCACGTGTCAGGCCTCCACCCATGATCTGCCAGGTGTAACTGTCCGGCACCAGCGCATAGATCATGGTGGCGACGGCCGCACGCCCGCCATCCTTCAACAGCGCCCGCGCCAGCAGGAAGAAAGCCAGGCTGGAACCCAGGTTGAATCAGGATCGGCAGCCAGCGCAACAGCTCCAGTTCCGGTACACCGATCACAGCCAACAGGCCGGCAATGTAAAAGCCCAGCGGCGGATAGGCATAGGGAATATTGGAGTGGTTATAGGTGGTGAACGCCGGCAGGAGAAACCCGTTGGCGCGCAGGTCCCGGATCATCACCAGGAACATTCCCCCGTCATTCAGCGGAAAGCCCGTCAGCAGCGCCGGGAAGAGCCGGACGATCAAGCCGAACAGAAATGCAATTCCCAGGATCAGGGCTGTCCATTGTTCACGGCGAAGGGGAGCCTGGCGGGAATTCATCGCGAGAAAATTGTACCATCCGCCTCGTGGCATGCATCTGCATGTGCCGCCGGGCCTGACTCTGTGCACTAAAGGGGCCGGGGACTATAATCAGCCAAATTTCGCCAACGGAGGAGTGTGCCATGCAAGCACGTCGTTTCTTGCTGGGTGGGTTAAGCGTGATCGTTGTCCTTGCCCTCGTGCTGGGTTCAGCCGGGGTTTATTATTTCAAATCCTATCTCCCCAAGACCGCGGCCGGGCGTTCCTTCCCAAAGACCGACGGGGAGATCAAACTGGCTGGCCTGGACGGACAGGTGGATGTGCTGCGCGATCACATGGGCATCCCGCATATCTATGCCTCCAGCCAGCATGATCTTTTCTTTGCGCAGGGATACATCCACGCCCAGGATCGCTTCTGGCAGATGGATAGCTGGCGGCACATCGGCTCGGGGACCATTTCGGAGATGTTCGGTTCCGGGCAGGTGGAGACCGACACCTTCCTGCGCACGCTTGGCTGGAGGAAAGACGGCTGAGGCCGAATGGGAGCAGCTCGGCCCAGATTCCCGCGCCATCCTGCAGGCTTATACCGACGGCGTGAACGCCTACCTGAAGGACCATGACAGGACCGCCGCCAGCCTTGAATATGCAGTGCTGGGATTGTTGAGCCCGGATTACCGCATCCAGCCCTGGACACCTGTCAACAGCCTCACCTGGGGCAAGGCCATGGCCTGGGACCTGCGCGGGAACATGGATGAGGAGATCGCGCGCGCCGTCCTGCTCAAGACGCTTACACCCGAACAGGTGGATTCGCTTTACCCGCCTTACCCCTCCGATCACCCGGTCATTGTGAACAAGATCGGCGAGGGTGCCGGGAGCGCAAGCCTTCCCACTCCGGGTCTGCAGGCGGCCATCCCCAATATGTCCTTTGACACAGTTGCCAGAAATGTCAGCCTGCTGGATGGGCTGCTTGGTAAATTGGGGGACGGTATCGGCTCGAATTCCTGGGTGATCTCTGGAAACCTGACGACCACCGGCATGCCGATTCTTGCCAATGACCCGCATTTGGGGATCCAGATGCCCTCGATCTGGTACCAGGTGGATTTGCATTGCCAGCCGAAAAGCGATGCCTGCCCATTTGAAGTGGCCGGCTTTTCCTTCGCCGGGGTCCCCGGCGTCGTCATCGGGCACAATGACCGCGTTGCCTGGGGTTTTACCAATGTCGGCCCGGATGTGATGGACCTGTTCATTGAGAAGGTCAATCCTGAAAACCCAAACCAGTATGAGGTCAACGGAAAGTGGGTGGATTTCGAGACCCGCTCGGAAACGATCAATGTAGTAGGCGGCGATCCTGTGCCGGTTACCGTACGTCTCACCCGCCACGGTCCGGTCATCTCGGATTCTTTTGGGCCTCTTAAGGACAAGGGAGATCCAAAAGACAAGAAATTCGTCCCCTTCAAGGAACAAGCCGGAATCCCCCTTCCGGAGAATTATGTGGTTTCCCTGGCCTGGACCGCCCTTAACCCATCCACTCCCTTCGAGGCCATCTGGGGCTTCGACAGGGCGGGCAACTGGGAGGAATTCCGCAAGGCAGCCTCCAACTTCCATGTGCCCGCCCAGAACCTGGTCTATGCGGATGTGGATGGCAACATCGGCTACCAGATGCCTGGCGACATCCCGATACGCGCCAGCGGAGACGGCCGCTATCCCGTCCCGGGGTGGACAGATGAATATGCCTGGACGGGCTTCATCCCATTTGATGAACTGCCCTACACGTTCAATCCCGCCGAAGGCTATATAGTCACCGCCAACAATCAGGTCCCCCCGATCCGGCTATTCCCACCTGATCACAGCGGACTGGGACTACGGCTTTCGCGCCAACCGCATCGTCCAAATGATCACCACCGCGCCTGCAAAGATCGACATCGCCTATATCCAGAAGATGCAGGGCGATACCTTCGATGCAAACGGTCCGGTGTTCGTCCCCCTCATCCTGGGCTTGCAGCCGGATGCCAAATGGAAGGATGCCGTTTCGCTGCTCAAGGATTGGGATTTCCATGCCATCCGCGGATTCCCACGCCGCGGCTGTGTTCGAAGCCTTCATCCGGGCGCTGGAGCGCAATACGTTCAATGATGAACTTCCGGAGGACTACTGGCCGGATGGCGGCTCCCGGTGGAATCAGGTCCTGCGCACACTGGCTGCTGATCCGCAGAATGCCTGGTGGGACGATAAGTCCACCCCTGCAGTAGTGGAAACGCCGCGACGATATCCTGAAGAAGTCGCTTTCAGATGCCGTGGCTGAACTCGAGAAAATGTACGGGAAGGACAGCTCCAAATGGACCTGGGGCGAGATGCATGCCGCCACATTCCGCAACCAGACCTTAGGCACCTCAGGGGTCGGCCCCATCGAAGCGCTCTTCAACCGGGGGCCGTTCCCGGTCGGCGGCGGGGAGGCCATCGTCAATGCCACCGGCTGGAGTGTGGTGGACGGTTATGAGACCAACTGGCTGCCCTCCATGCGCATGATCGTGGATTTGGGCAACCTGGAAAATTCGCTCACCGTTCACACAACCGGCCAGTCCGGCCACGCCTTCAATAAGCATTATGACGATATGTCATCCATGTGGGCGAACATTGAGTATTACCCAATGCTCTGGACATTGGATGCGGTTAATGAGGACACTGACGGCCATTTAAAACTCGTTCCCTGATCGGAGCCGGTAGATTAAAAGACAGGCCCTCTTTAGAGGGCCTGTTCTGATTCATAGCAGGAGTAATCCTGACCTATTGGCCTGGCCTGAGAAGGTCCTGCGGCAGCCGATTCCCGCCGCGCTTTCCAGGCCTCCCAGAAAATGGGGACCACCGAGATGAGCAGGATGGCCAGGATGACAAACTCAAAATTCTGCTTGACAAAGGGGATATTCCCAAAGAAATAACCGGCCAAGAACGAACAGCGCCACCCAGGTGATGCCGCCCACAAAGTTATAGGTGATGAAATAACCATAGGACATTTTGCCGACGCCGGCAACGAAGGGCGCAAAGGTGCGCACGATGGGTACAAAGCGGGCCAGGAAAATGGTTTTGCCGCCGTGCTTCTCGAAAGAAGGCATGCGTCTTATCCAGATATTCCTTCTTGATCCATTTGATGTTATAGGCCCGTTCCCCCAGAGTATGGCCGATCCAGTAATTGACGGTATCGCCCAGCACCGCAGCCACCATGAGCAGCCCCAGCAGCAGCCAGATATTAAGCGCGCCAAGCGAAGCAAAGGTCCCCGCCGCAAAGAGCAGCGAATCCCCCGGGAGGAAGGGTGTCACGACAAGACCTGTTTCAATGAAGATCACCACAAACAACAGCGCGTAGGTCCATACCCCGTACTGGGTAATGATCTGGCTGAGATATTCGTCAAGGTGCAGAAAAAGATCAATGAGGAAGCGGATGGTTTCCATTTTTCTCCCAAATAGTGGAATAGCAGGGGCAGATTATACCCTGCTTCCGGGGGGCCTTCTTTGCTCACGGCTGAAAAGTCAGCGTCTTGTCTCGCGGCGGCTTAACCAATCCCCCAATCCGAGCAAGACCAGGCTGCCAAGAGTGGCAGGACCCATATTCAAAGGCCCCAGGTTGAAGAAGGACCAGCCGAACCAGACCCCCAACCAGTGTCCCCCCAAAAAACCAACCCACGAAAGGATCAGGTACAGGAGCAGCCGCCAGGCCGCTCCTCCGCGTGCCAGGTGATACAGGGATGCATAAAGGCTGGCGATCAACAATCCGAACAAGCAGCGCCGGGAAGGTCATGTTCACCTCACACGATGAGGCCGCCGCCCAGCACCTCATCTCCGGAATAGAAGACCGCAGCCTGTCCGGCGGTCACATCACGGGCGGGCATGTCGAAAAGGACATGCGCTTCCCCGCCCTCCAGCGGCGTCACTGTTCCCCAGGCAGGCCGGGCGGTGTAACGAATCTTGATTTCCACTTGCAGCGGAGTGGAGGGAGGTTCTGCCAGCCAGTTGATTCCCGATACACTCATTTCGCGCGTCCCAAGCTCTTCCTCGCCTCCGACCACCAGCCGGTTGGTGGAGGCTTCCTTGCGCAGAACATATAAAGGCACGGCGGAAGGAATGCCAAGTCCTTTGCGCTGGCCGATGGTATAGTGTGCCAGGCCGGCATGCTGTCCGAGTACCCTGCCTTCGCTCGATACGATCTCACCGGGGATGAGGATCTGCGCGGCATTGCGCTGGAGGAATTCACGGTAATCCTGCCCGGCCAGGAAACACAGGTCCTGGCTGTCCGGGCGGGAGGCCGTGGGCAGCCCGAAGGATTCGGCGATGGAACGGATCTCAGGCTTGGGATGATCTCCAACAGGAAAGAGGGCGCATGCTGCAATTTTTCCTGCGTCAGCACATGCAGGACATAAGACTGGTCCTTGGAGGCATCCACTGCCTTGAGCAGCCGGACGCGTCCATCTTCGGAACGCAGGGTGCGCGCATAATGCCCGGTCGCCATGTACTCCGCCCCCAGCGCCAGCGCATGATTCAGCAGGAACTCCCAGCGGATCGAACGGTTGCAGGCCAGGCAGGGGTTGGGTGTGCCTCCGGCAGCGTAACCATCCAGGAAATTCTGCACCACGATCTCGACGAAAAACATTCTTTGCGTCCACCACGTAAAAGGGAATGTCCAGCCGCGCCGCCACGCGCCGCGCCTGTGCCATGGAATCGGGGGTGCAGCAGCGATTCGAAGTCTTCGCGGCCGGGCTCCGACCACAGGCGCAGCATCATGCCGGTCACCTCATGACCCTGCTGCTTGAGCAAGGCCGCGGCAACCGAGGAATCGACTCCTCCCGACATGGCAACAACAACCTTTGACATGAGCCTATTTAACCACAGATGAAGCAATCAACAGAGATCAACAGCAGGTACGCGCCCGGGTCGTTCAACCGGCAGACACATGCAGCGAGCGCGCCTGCTCCACGAGCGAAGGCAGGTTCGTGAGGAAGGAATTCACCTCTGCGGTTGTGGTCTGCATCCCCAGCGTGACACGCAGCGAACCGAGCGCCCATTCCGCGGGAAAGCCCAGGGAGGTAATGACCTCGCTGGGTTCCGGGTTTCCGGTCTTGCAGGCGGAACCCGAGGAGCAGGCAAACCCGGCGGCGTCCAGGAGCTGCAGCAGCAGGTTGCCATCCACATCCCGGAATACGAATGAGGCATGGTTGGGAAGGCGATCTCAGGAATGGCCGGTCAAGCGCGCCTCCGGAATGCTTTCCAGCACCTGGCCTATGATCCGGTCGCGCAAGGGGCTGACGTGAGCGGTGCGTGCAGCGCGCTCCTCGGATGCCAGTCGCAGCGCATCCGCGAAGCCCACGATATAAGGGACATTCTGCGTTCCCGCGCGCAGGCCGCTTTCCTGGCCCCCGCCGGTGAGATAAGGGATCAGCGGCGTACCCTTACGTACATACAATGCGCCCACACCCTTGGGGCCGTAGAATTTATGACCGCCAAGAGAAATAAGATCTGCCCCCAGCGAATCGACATCCACCGGTAGATAAGCGGCTGCCTGTACCGCGTCGGTGTGGAACAGCACCCCGCGCGCATGGCAAAGCGCGGCAAGCTCGGCAATCGGATTGATCGTCCCGATCTCATTATTGGCCGCCATGACCGACACCAGGGCAGTCCGCTCCCCGAGGACTTTTTCCAGAGCAGCAGGGTGTTACACGTCCCGTTTTCGTTTACTTCCAGCCAGTCCACATGGAAACCGAAATATTTTTCAAGTTGTGCGGCTGTCCTGCTGACGGCATGATGCTCGGTGCGCGCCGTTACGATCCGATCTGCGCCGGTCTTTTCGCGTACTGCCAGAGCGGCTCCCCGCAACGCAAGGTTGTCCGATTCCGAACCACAAGAGGTGAAAATGATCTCAGAAGGAAGACAGTGGAGTACAGCTGCCACAGTTTCACGAGCGGTTTCCACCGCTGCCTCGGCAAGCTGCCCGGCACGGTGGATGGAAGAGGGATTCCCGAACACTTCGCTGAAATAAGGCTGCATCGCCTCGCGGACACGCACGTCCACAGGCGTAGTAGCGGCATAATCAAGATAGATCATGGCGGGGATTATAACAGTCGTTAAATGCGCAACGGAACCCGTTGCCCCCACCGAGTCCGCTGCGTAACGGAGGAATAAGAATCGACTATCCTAATTAGGATAGAGGATACACATGTCAAACTCCGACACCGCTTCGATCAACACCGGGCCTTTGCTCTTGAGCGTCACGCGTTGGCCCGGCTTGAGGGTGTAATCCTGCAAATTTCCGGACTGCGTCATCCAGAGCAGGCCCTTCTCGCAGACGACCGTCATGCCAGGTTCTACCTCGCTCAGGCGGTGGAAGCAGTGCGAGCGGAGTTGGAGTGTGATTTTTGGGTGGTTCTTGTGAATCAGGTTCATTTTTACTCTCTTGGTTTACTCTTGATGCTATTATTCAATGAAATGAAGTATAAGTACAGATGCAATGGAAATGAATTGTAACCATAACAGTTGTGATTATGATATACTGTACTTATCGAAACCGGTTGAACTGTTTTTCACAATCAAAAGGCGAGTGACCATGACTAACACCACCGCAAAGATTCCCACTCTCCCCTACCGGTATGAGCAGTTGGCCAACCAATTAACCGAACTGATCGACAAAGGCACCTACAAGCCCGGAGATCGGATCCCTTCCGTGCGTAAAATGAGCCAGCAGCAAGGCATCAGCATCAGTTCGGTATTGCAGGCTTATGTTCTGTCTGGAGAGCCGGGGGTTGATCGAGGCACGCCCGCAGTCAGGCTATTACGTTCGGAAGTTGGAAGGTCTGCCACTCCCTGAACCCGGCATTTCCACCCCCAGCCGTGATCCGATGCAGGTGAATATTCACGATCTGATCATGATGGTGATGCGTGATACCCTGAACCCGGAACTGGTGCAGTTGGGCGCAGCTTACCCTAATGTTCAATACCTCCCTGTCGATAAGATCAACAGTATCATGGCCTCCCTCGCCCGGCGCGGCAGCCGAGAATCCCACCAGTACCATCTGCCTCCCGGCCTGGAGGCGCTGCGGGTTCAGATCGCTCAGCGGTCGGTAAATTCCGGCTGCAGCCTCTCACCGGATGATATTGTGATCACATCCGGAGGGACCGAGGCGATCGACCTGTGTCTCTATGCCGTCTGCAAGCCTGGTGACATTGTAGCCATCGAATCGCCGATGTATTTCGGGACCCTGCAAATCATGGAGGTACACGGGCTGCGAGCCCTTGAAATCCCCAGCAGTCCCCGCGAGGGCATCAGCCTGGAAGCTCTCCAGTTCGCTATTGAACACAACCCGATCAAGGCCGTGTTGACCATTTCCAATTTCAGCAATCCGCTGGGGAGCCTGATCCCCGATGAAAAAAAGAAGGATCTGGTCGAGCTGCTGGCGCGCCATGAAATTCCCCTCATTGATAACGATGTTTCAGGGGAGCTGTATTTCGCCGAAAAACAGCCTTATGTGACCAAGGCCTATGATGAGAGGGGCCTGGTCATGTTGTGCTCTTCCTTCTCCAAGTCCATCAGCCCTGCCTTGAGGGTGGGCTGGGTGGTACCAGGCCGCTACCAGCATGAGATCGAATGGCTCAAATTCACCAACAGCGCCGCCACCGGCACCCTTCCCCAACTGGCTATCGCCGAGTTCCTGGAAAGCGGAGGCTATGACCGGCACATGCGGCGGGCCCGCCGGGAATATGCGGGGAATGTGGCTGCTTTTTTGCAGGCGGTCAAGCGCGGCTTTCCGGAAGGGACGCGGGTCACGCGACCTTCCGGTGGATTCGTGATCTGGATCCAACTGCCTGAGAATGTGGATTCGCTCGAATTGTATTCCTTGGCGCTGCGCAGAAACATTGCCATCACCCCCGGCTACCTCTTCTCCCCCACCAACCAGTTCTATAACTTCATCCGGCTGAACGCGGCTGCCTGGAGCTTTCCGATCGATCAAGCCCTGCAAAGGCTGGGCGACATGGTCGTGGAGTTGGCCGCGCGGCGATAGGCATGCAATCTCATCACGCGGCCATCCGCCAGCCTCGTTTGAGCCGGATGGTATAATCGCCTCCAATCAGTTTTGTCGAGGTGAATCGATGACCTATCAGATCAAATTCGGGACTGACGGCTGGCGCGGCACGATTGCAGAGGATTACACCTTTGATAACGTTCGCAGGGCGGCACAAGGGTATGCCAGTTACATGCTCACGCAGGGCAAGCAGGGTCAATGGATCATCGTGGGGCATGACAAACGCTTCGGCAGCGAAAACTTCGCCGCAGCCGCGGCGGAAGTCCTCGCCGGAAACGGTTTCAAGGTTTATCTCACCAACGGGGCCACCCCCACGCCCGTGATCGCTTATGCCGTTGTAGATAAAAAGGCTGCCGGCGCGGTCAACATCACTGCCTCTCATAATCCTCCCACCGACAACGGCTTCAAGGTGCGCAACGAGACCGGCGGAGCTATCGATCCGGAGGGTTTGCTGGAAATCGAAAGAGGTATCCCCGACTCGATGGATCAGGTCAAGCGCACACCCTTCGCGACGGCAGAGGCCGCCGGGCAGATCGTTAAGTTCGATGCTGATACTCCCTATATCGAGCACCTCACCCGTGACAAGCTGATCGACCTGCAGCCTCTCAAGGATGCCGGGCTCACCGTCATGGTGGACCCCATGTGGGGCAACGGAGCCGGCTGGTTTCCCCGCCTGCTTTCCGGCGGCAAGACCAAGATCATCGAGATCCACAATGTACGCAATCCCTCCTTCCCGGAAATGAAACGGCCGGAGCCCATTCAGCCCAACATCGACGTAGGCCTGCAAGCCACCGTGGATAACCACGCCGATGTTTTATTGATCACCGACGGCGATGCCGACCGCTGCGGCGTCGGGGATGAAAACGGACAATTCATCAATCAGCTGCGGGTCTATGCGCTGCTGGCTTATTATCTGCTGGAAGTGCGCGGCGAGCGCGGCGATATCGTCAAGACACTCTCCACAACGAAGATGCTTAACAAGCTGGGCGAGATCTATGGCGTAAAAGTGCATGAAACCGGGGTTGGCTTCAAGTTTGTCGCGCCCAAAATGACCGAGACGAACGCCCTGATCGGCGGCGAGGAAAGCGGCGGATATGCCTTCCGCGGGAATGTTCCCGAACGGGATGGCATCCTGGCCGGACTTTATATCCTGGATTTCATGGTCAAGACCGGGAAGAAGCCAACCGAGCTGCTTAAAGATCTGTTTGAGAAGGTCGGCGGCGAGTATTACTATGACCGTATCGACAGCCCCTTCAAAGGTGACCGCAAGAAACGCGAACAGATCATCCTGAGCGCGAACCCGCAGACGATCGGCGGCCTAAAGGTCACCGGGTTGGACACGACAGACGGTTTTCAGTATCACCTGGAGGATGGCGGCTGGATGCTCATCCGTTTCAGCGGCACTGAGCCGATCCTTCGAATCTACTGCGAAACCCGCCACGCGGACAAAGTTCAGGCCATCCTGCAGGACGGCCTGAAGATCGCAGACGTGGAAAACTAGCCACATCCACCGCCAGAGTTTCAGCTCTGGCGGTTTTTTTGTTTAAAGAAATGCGCGGCGCCTCCCGAGCCATAACCCGGCGCCGATCAGCGGGAGCAGCACTGCTCCTCCGCACAGAGGCAGGGGCTTACTTTTTGCCGGGATTTCAGTCGGCTGCGGGCTGGAGGCCGGGGGTGGCTGGGTTGGTTGTTCCACAGTGACAACAGCCTGTGGGGTCACCATGACCGCTGCCGCTGTCTCCGTATCCATGACAAATGGCGTAGGCGGGACCGGCGTTGCCGTCAAACCCAGCAGATCATAGCCCGAATCGTTCTTGACGACCGCCTCGGGCAGAGTGTAGGAAATCTCATCCAGCAGGTCGCGGGCCAATTGGTTGTTCGGGTTCAGATCCAGGGCGGTCTGCAGATGGCTGAGAGCCCCGGGAAGCATCCCTCCGGCATCCTGCTCTCCGATCATGTGGATCTGAAAATAATAGTATGTCCAGAGCAGGTCCGCATAACCTGTGTGCCAGAGCGAGTCACCCGGAAGAAGGGAAAGGCATTTCTCGTAGGCCTCCTTGCTAAGCCCAAAAAGCTCCATGGCGGCTGCATCCGTACGCGGATAACCTTTTGGTCCCCGGGTGATTTCCTTATATGCCTTGGCGAGGCGTCCCCATGCCTCGCCATCCTTCGGGTCCCGGGTGATATTGGCTTTTTCCGCCAGCACCTTTTGCCAGAGCGAGGGGGCGATCAGGGAAATTTCAAAGTTGTCCTTGAAAGTCGGCTCAAGGTTTTCGAAGTGCCAGTGGATCTCATTGCCGCTGAATTGCCCTCCGGGTGTGGTGGTGGAAAAACCTGTCTCGGCGTCCACCCAGACATTGTACTGGTTGGCCGCGAACGGCAGTTTCACGATGATATCAGCCGAGCCGATGCTATCCTTCCATCCAGCTCCGGTCTGAAGGATATACCGGAAGGCCTGGTATGGGTAATAGCCGAAGCCGTGTACGGAATAGCTCACCTCAATGCCAACATCCTGGGAAGGGGGAAAGCTTACATCAAACACACTCCAGGGAATTTCGACATCCTGGCTCCACAGGTCGCGGACCTCATGGTAGTTCATGATGATATTTTGAGTGGGCACTCTCTTCCCATCCACCATGACCTTCAGATCGGCGATCTCAGGATAGCGCTCATCCGGCCACATCATAAACCGCAGTGGAAAGCGCACTTGCAATGGCTCCGTTTCGGACCCAAGGTTACGCATGCTAAACTGCGCCGTGGTCTTCGCAACCGCCCCCTGGGCATTCGCAGGATCCACGGATACCTCCAGAGTTACCGTTTCTGCCAGCATGCGCACCTGGGTGGTCTCGCTTCCCGGCAGCAGGGTGGAACCTGGCGGCGCCTCGGGTGGTGCCACATCAGCCCTGACCATCCGAGGAACAGGCATAATGACACCCAGAGCCAGTACTACTGCAGCCAGAAATTTCAGCATCCTTTTCATGATCGCCTCCGTAAAGGATCCATACCACACTATACTGAGGGCGGGTGCTGGCGTCAAGGAGAAAGAGAAATCCCGGGGATGCACTGATATAATCGCCCTGCCTCCCATGCAATTAACCGATACCCATTGCCACCTGGATTTCAATAAGTTCGATGATGACCGCCCTGCTCTCCTTCAGCGCGCGGTGCAGGCTGGCGTAAAAAGGATTCTGGTCCCTGCAATGGACTTTAACTCCAGCCTTGCCGTTTTGGACCTGGTGCGCACCGATGCCATGCTGTACGCGGCAGTTGGGTTCCACCCGACAGAAGCAGAAAAGTGGGACCAAGACTCGTATGGCGGTCTCGCATCCTTGATTGCAAAAGACATATTTGGGAAGGTCGCGGCTATCGGGGAGATTGGCCTGGATTATTACTGGGTGAAAGAGCCGGAGAAGAGAGAAAAGCAGCGTAAAGTGCTTGAAAAGCAGCTGCGTCTGGCGGAGGAAACCGTTAAGCCTGCCATCCTGCACATGCGGGAAGAGAACGACGCCTGGGAGGGACCGGCCTCTTCTGACCTTTTGGACATTCTATCGACATGGCATGCTGGACTCGTCTCGAGGGAATCTCCTCTGGTCCGCCGTCCCGGGGTGCTCCATTCCTTCAATGGCACATTTGAAACTGCCGCCAGGGCCATGAGCCTTAATTTTTATATCGGCGTCACAGGCCCTGTGACCTATAAGAACGCCGAACAAAAGCGCCAGGTCATTCGTCAAATTCCTCTGGAAAGACTGCTCATCGAAACGGACGCTCCGTTTCTAACCCCCGTACCCCGGCGCGGAAAGCGTAATGAACCTGCCTATGTAGCCTATATTGCTGATAAAATAGCAGAAATCCATTCCAAAAGCCCCGTGGAGATCGGTGAACTTACGACATCCAATGCCTCCCGGCTCTTCGCGTGGGGAGATTGATTTGAGCACGGTATCATTTATTTCACCTGTACAAGATCAAGTCAGGCTCGTGGAAGAGCGCATGCGATTCCAGGCCCAGGAGAGTCACCCGGACCTGCGTGCAGCGCTTGAACACCTGCTGACAGCCGGAGGAAAGCGTGTGCGCCCCACCCTCTGCCTGCTGGTCGGTAACATGCTGGGGGGCGATGAGGCACGTCTGGTCACACTGGGCGCTGCCCTGGAGATGCTGCATACCGCCACCCTCGTGCATGACGACCTGATCGACGGAGCATTGCTGCGGCGCGGCCTGCCCACGTTGAACGCCCGATGGGCACCCCCGGCGACGGTTCTGACCGGCGACTTCCTCTTCGCCCGGGCGGCAAAACTGGCTGCCGAGGCCGATCATCTCCCCCTCATGAAGTCCTTTGCAGATACCCTGGCCACCATTGTGAACGGCGAGCTTACCCAGATGTTCAACAGCCGAGGATTGGTCAACCGGGATGATTATTACAAGCGTATTTATGCCAAGACCGCGTCGCTGTTCGAGATGACTGCCCGGGCCGCGGCGATGGTCAGCCCCGTCGAGGAAACAACGGTGGAAGCCATGCGTGACTTTGGCTACTCCCTCGGAATGGCTTTCCAGATCGTGGATGATATTTTGGATTTCACGGGTGACGAAGCGGCTGTGGGGAAGCCGCTCGGGTCCGACCTCCTGAACGGTTTGGTCACACTTCCGGCCATTTACTTCGCCGAATCGCATCCTTCAGACCCCGTTATCCAATCTCTGCCTGGGGGAGGGTGGACCAACCAGGAGAACATTACCCGTCTGATCAACAATATCCGCAGCAGCGACGCGATCCGGAAGGCTATGGGGGAGGCAAACGGCTACATTGACCGGGCTCTCGCTCATCTGGAAGTGATGCCGCCCTGCACGGAGCGTGAGGCCCTGGAAAATCTGGCAAAATATATCGTGGATCGAAGCATTTAGCCGCTTTTTCTGCGAAAAATCGAAAAATCTGGGGGTAAAGTCAATTATATGGCTATACGCAAATTGCTTGACGCCGCCTATGCGCCGTGCTACAATGTCACTACGGGTTTTCTTATGCGAAAGTCCGAATCCATCTTCGGTGCGGCCTGATGGCAAACCCCAGAAAACCTTTCCGTATCAATGTCGGCTTTATCATCAATGAGGAAGTCGGCTATCACCACGAATTCCCCTTTGATTTCGAAAAAGTTCAGATCGATGAAGACCTTGAACTCCGCGATTTTCTCGGTAAAGCCCTCATCAGCCGCACTCCCCAGGGTCTGCTTGTACAAGGCGATTTCTCCGCCGTGATCGATCTCGAGTGCGTTCGCTGCCTGACGGATTTCACGCAGCCCATTCAGTGGAACTTTACTGAATTGTATGCTTTCAATAAACGATCCCTGACCGATTCCGACCTGCTGATGCCTGAAGATGCCCATATTGAACTGGAGCCGCTGGTCCGTGAATATGCACTGCTTGAGGTGCCTATCAAACCCATCTGCAAGGCTGACTGCCGCGGGCTTTGCCCCGTTTGCGGCGAAAACCTGAATGAAAGGGATTGCGGGCACCGCCCCGAACAAGATAATTCTCCCTTCTCCGAACTGAAGAAATTGCTTTGATCCCTGTCCCAAGGATGGTCCGGTGACACTTAAACAAAAGCAAGCAGCACTCGAACTTCTCATGGAAAAGGCAGGAATCCAGGGCTTTCTGACCACGGATGACCTCCTCGAAGTAGTGCCCGGAGCGGAGGCCGATCACCTGGAGGCGCTTCTTGCCGCCCTGCGCCATCGCGGGGTGGAGGTAGTGGATGCGGAGGAAGACAGTCTGCAGAACTCCTCCGAGGATGATCCAACAGTTCGGGATTTCGAAATCTTCGCCGCGGACGCCCTTTCCAGCGATGACACCATTGGCCTGTACCTGAAAGAAATGTCCAGGGTACCGCTCCTGTCCATTCAACAGGAACTTGACCTGGCCATGCGTATCGAAAAGGGGCAATTGGCGCGCGCCGAACTGCTCAAGCTCCGCGGCCGGGGACACACAGTCCTTCGGCGCAGCCTGGATGCTTCCATTCAGGATGCAAGCCTTGCGCGCGAGCACCTGATCAAAGCCAATACACGCCTGGTGGTCAGCATTGCCAAACGCTATATGGGCAATGGAGTCAATTTCCTGGACTTGATCCAGGAAGGAAACCTGGGGTTGATCAAAGCTGTCGAGAAGTACGATTATCACCGCGGTTTCCGCTTCTCCACCTATGCCACCTGGTGGATCCGCCAGACCATCACGCGTGCCATCGCCGACCAGGCACGCACCATCCGTGTCCCCGTCCACATGACCGACCGCATCCGCCAGTTTTACAAGGTCAGCCGGGACCTGGAGCAGAAACTTGGCCGCCAGGGCTCCATCGAGGAGATCGCCGAGGTCATGAATCTGGATGTTCGCAAGGTGCAGTGGATCATGAAAGTGTCCTGGCTGCCGCTTTCCCTCGAGAGCCCCATCGGCGACGAGGAAGACTCGGAGCTGGGCTATTTTGTGGAGGATGTGCTCAGCCCCACTCCCCTGCAGAGCGCCTATGAGTCCATGCTCAAGGACAAGCTCGAAGAAGTGCTTTCTTCCCTGACGCCGCGCGAAGCCCGCGTGCTGCGTCTGCGCTTTGGTCTGGATGATGGGGTCTCCTATACCCTGGAGGAAGTGGGGCAAAAGTTCGGCCTGACCCGTGAGAGGATCCGCCAGATCGAGGGACGCGCCCTGCGGCAGCTGCGGCAGCCGCGCCGCTCCCGGCAGCTTAAAGACTACCTGTAAGGGTACCCACATGGAAACCATTCCAGAACTGCTCAAAGCCGTTGCCGCGCTTCTCTGGCCGGTCATTGTGATCATCCTGCTCTTCAGTTTCCGGGGGAGCATCCGGATGCTGATCGAGTCGGCACAATCGCGAAAGTTCACGGTCAAGGTCGGCGAGATGGAAGTATCTATGGAGGAATACAACCGGCAGCAGAGCGAACTCATCAAGGATCTGCAGCACCAGATGATCGCACTGCAAAAAGCCCTCGAGGAAGCCCGCCAGACGAACCAGGACGGCGCAAAACCTGTCATCCCGGATTACTCGCTGCAGGCGCCCACTGTCCGGCGTTCGGTGCTCTGGGTGGGCGATCACCCGCGGACGAATGCCGTGATGATCCAGAACCTGATAGACTCCGGCGTGGACGTGACCACGGCTGGCTCCTCACGCGAGGGCCTTTCCAGGCTGCGCGCCCGTTCATTCGACAAAGTCGTTACCGATCTGCACCATCCCAACGGCGTATCAGGCGCTTCCGCCGCCGGGATCGAGCTGGTAAAGTCCATCCGGCAGATGCGAGAAGATATCCCTGTTTATATCTTCACCAGCCCTGCCAAGGCCGAGGAGATGTTCGATGCCGCCGAGGATGCTGGTGTCAACCAGATCACCGGCTCGCCGACCATCCTGATGGCGCTGTTGAGGAGCTAAGCTCCAATAGCTTCGCAGCGATCCATCCATTGACAAGATAATACCGAAAGCGTAAACTAGCCGCAATGAATCCGCTCCCCTTCCTGCCCCGAACCTTGACGGACATGCCCATGTTGATGCCTTGCCGCGCCTGGGCAGTATCGGAGGGTTGGCGTTAGTTCCACGCCATTCACTCATGCGGGCTGTCCACACCCTTGCGGACAGCCTTTTTATTTTATTTTTCATCCCCGGGATCGCCTGATTTATTAAAGACGGTTCCTGGAAAGAGATCCATGGAGGTCTCCATGCCGGAACACATCCTGATCGCCATCGCCTGGCCATACGCCAATGCAGCCATCCACGTGGGTAACATCACCGGGTCCCACCTGCCCGGGGATATCGTGGCGCGCTATCACCGTCTGAAGGGAAACCATGTGTTGATGGTCAGCGGTACCGATTCGCATGGCACCCCGGTGACGATTCGGGCGGATGCAGAAGGCAAACCCGTTGAAGAGGTCTACAAGAATTTCCATGCAGGCTTTCTGGAAATCTTCAAGGGTTATGGCATCAGTTACGACTTGTTCACCAGCACCCATACCGAGAATCATTTCAAGGTCTCCCAGACGATCTTCCTGGCGCTCCAGAAGAACGGATTCCTGTTCAAACAAAAGTCAAAGCAATGGTATTCCCCGTCCACAAGCAAATTCCTTCCAGACCGCTATGTGGAAGGCACCTGCTATATCTGCGGATACGAGAATGCCCGCTCTGACCAGTGCGACAATTGCGGAAACGTCCTGGAGCCGGAGAAATTGATCAACCCGCGTTCCAAGGTGGGCGGAGAGTTGGAACTGCGGGAGACCGAGCATTTCTTCATCGATCTTTCCAAGTTGGAACCGGAGGTCAAGCAATTTCTGCGGGACAGGGCAGACCACATGCGGGACACCGTGCTGGGCGAATCGCTGGGAAAGATCGAGGCCGAAGGCCTCAAACCGCGCCCGATCACCCGTGACCTGGACTGGGGCATCCCGGTCCCGGTGCAGGAGGCAGGCTGGGAGAACAAAAAGCTCTACGTCTGGTTCGAGGCAGTCATTGGCTACCTCTCTGCGGCCATCGAATGGGGCCGGCTTCAATCCGACCAGGAGGCCTGGCGCAAATGGTGGGTGAACCCGGAGGCGCGGCAGTTCTATTTCATCGGCAAGGACAACATCTTCTTCCACACCTCCCTCTGGCCGGCGCAGTTAATGGGCACCGGCAGCGCCTTTATGGAGCTCTTCGCCCGGGAGGAAGCGCCTCTCACCCTGCCCTATGATGTGCCTGCCAACCAGTTCATGAACCTGGAGCACCAGAAGATCAGCGGCTCGCGCAACTGGGCGGTCTGGGGTTTGGATGCGCTCACTCGTTACGACCCGGATGCCTTGCGTTATTATCTGACGGTCAACATGCCGGAGAACAAGGACAGCGACTGGGATTGGGCAGAGTTCGTGGCGCGCAACAATAACGAACTGGTTGCCACATGGGGCAACCTTGCCAACCGGGTGCTTTCCTTTTGCTATAAACACTGGGAAGGGCATGTCCCCGGCATTGATGTGGACAAACTCCGCGATGCGGACCGGGAGCTGTTGAAGGTGATCGAAGCGGGCTTTGAGTCGGTTGGCGCAGAGTTGGAGAGCGTCCGCCTTCGTTCCGCTCTAAGCGAGACGATGAAACTGGCCTCTGCAGTCAATCAATACCTGGACCAAATGGCGCCCTGGTCGGCCATCAAAACCGATCGGGACAATGCCGCCTTGACCATCTATACCGCATTGCGCGCGATTGATTCCCTGAAGATCCTGTTCGCGCCCTTCCTCCCCTTTACCAGCCAGAAGCTGCACGAGTTCCTCGGCTATGAGACGCCGATCTTCGGTAAACAATTCATCGAAGAGAAAAATGATTCTCTGGGAAGCCATGCCGTACTGCGTTATTCTCCGGAAGAGGGACCGTCATGGCAGCCAAGCCTCTTGAAGCCAGGCGCGGCGCTGAATCAACCGGCCCCTCTGTATAAAAAATTGGACGAGAGTGTAATCGAAGAAGAACGTGAAAGGCTGGAAAAGCAATAAAAATGACCCGCCCAATTGGGCGGGTCATTTTTCTCTTCATAGTTTGATGTTCAAAGATCAGCCGTTGATGATCTCTCCGCCGTTGGGGTGCAGCACCTGGCCGGTCATATAAGAGGAATCATCCGAGGCGAGGAAAACATAGGAAGGAGCGATCTCTTCCGGCTCTGCGGCCCGCCCCATTGGGGAATCTGATCCGAATTGGGCAGGGTCGTCATTTTTCATGGTTGCCGCAATGAGCGGCGTCCAGACCGGACCGGGCGCGACCGCGTTGACGCGTATCTTCCTTTTCAATAAAGCCTTGGCCAGGGATCGCGTGAAGGTCACAATGGCGCCCTTGGTGGCTGAATAATCGATCAGGTGGCTGCTGCCGCGATAAGCGGTCACCGAAGTGGTGTTGATGATCGCGCTGCCTTCCTTCAGGTGTGGCAGTGCGGCTTTCACCATGTAAAAATAGGAATAGATATTGGTGCGGAAAGTCTGCTGCAGTTGTTTCGAGGAAATATCCGCAATGTTTTCCCTGGGGTACTGGACCGCCGCATTGTTCACCAGGATGTCCAGGCGTCCGAGCTCTTCCATGGTCTGTTTAACAGCCTGTTTGCAGAATTTTTCATCGCCCACATCCCCGCTGATCAGGATGCACTTCTGTCCTTTCTCCACGATCTGTTTAAGAGTATCACGGGCATCCCGGTGCTCATTGAGATAGACCACAGCCACGTCCGCGCCTTCCTTGGCAAAAGCAATGGCCGCCGCGGCGCCGATCCCGCTGTCTCCGCCGGTAATGAGAGCAACCTTTCCGGAAAGCTTCCCACTTCCCCTGTAGGAGGGGTCATCCGATACGGGCTGCGGAACCATTTTGTATTCAAGACCCGGCTGCCGGTTTTGGTTTTGTTTTCTGAGTGGTTTTTCCTTGGTGGCCATTCCATACCTCTAAAAAGTGTCTAACCATGATGGATTGCTTTGAAATTATGACTGATGTAATTAATCGTCCCCAAATCCTCAGGGATATATTTTCTTTACAAACGGAATAGACCGCCGTATGTTACACACCCGCACAGCGGGCAGGAAGCTGATGAGGCGCATCGCCCATCTGCTTAATGAGAAGTAATACGGGATGTTTAATTGGAGTTCGTCAGGAGGAGGCCGCACGCAGCCAGCCCGGCAATTGATCCAACAGGCGGATCATGATGCTCCGCGTACGGTCATGGAACAATTCCAGATTGCCATACGCTTCTCCCCCCTCAGCCCCTACCAGGTCGCTGACCCCGCGCAGGATCAGGCAGCGTGTATGATTGCGCTGTGCCACCCAGGCAATGGCCCCCGATTCCCAGTCTGCGGCAACCGCAGCATAACTTTCCACCAGCATGGGAATGTCATCGCTCAGCAGGTCACGGTCCGCAGAGACGAGCAAACCGCGTGAAACCGGGTAAGGCAATTTGGCCGGCAGCCAGCTCAAATCCAGCGCAGTCGAATAGTGCCGGATGGCCTCAGCCCCATCGCCCATTTGCTCAAGGATGTCATAGACCAGCGTGCGCTCCACCAGGAGGATCGTGCCGGTCTCGACACATCCGGCGAATCCCCCACAGGTGCCAAGGTTAATGAGCAGGTCGGGATGAAAACGGTCAATAATGTACTGGGCGCTGGCGGCAGCAGCGATCTTCCCCCAGCCGCCATGAAAAAGGGTGAGTCGGCCGCCATCTATGTCCAGTTCAGCCAGCTCACCCAATGGAGAATTCCGGAGGACAAGTTCTGGGTGGATTTCCCGCACCGCGCGCCATTCGGCATCCGCCGAGATGACGACCACCGCAGTCATTCCAGAGTCCCGTTGAGGTAATCCATCACCAGTTCCAGCGCCGCATCCACCGAGAGTTCCTTGTTGCCGCGGCGGTCACTATCCCAGACGAATTTCCGGGCCCATTGTCCACCCGGCGTAACCAGGCCGATCCACGTTGTTCCCACGGGTTTATCCGGCAGCCCGCCGCCCGGCCCGGCGATGCCGCTGACACTGACGGCCAGGTCTGCGCCCAACACCCGGCAAGCTCCCAACGCCATCTCGAGCACAGTCTCGCGGCTCACCGCTCCATAAGCTTTCAACGTATCCCAGGAGACCCCCAGCACCCCCACCTTGGCCTCATAGGCATACGCAACTACGCCGCCCAGGAAATAATCCGAAGACCCCGGAACGTCTGTGATACGGTCAGCGATCAATCCGCCCGTGCAGGATTCCGCAGTCGCCAGCTTGAGGCCGCGGCTGCGCAGGATCTCACCCATTTGGATTTCGATTGGATTCGGCAAGAGCACTCCTCAATCCGGCCATTATACACGGGCTTAATTGTCCCCATTTGTTTTATAATAGGACAGATTATGTCAGATTGGATCGGCAAAACTCTCGGCAAGGTGCACATCGACCTCTTGCTGGCGCGCGGCGGCATGGCGGAGGTTTATCTCGGCACGCATACCACCCTTCACAGGCCGGTGGCGATCAAGCTGCTGCGCAATTCCTATCTGGATGAGCCCGACCTTCTGGCACGCTTCCAGAGGGAAGCCCGTGTAGTGGCCAACCTGCGCCATCCGAACATCGTGCAGGTCTATGATTTCGATACCTTCCAGAGCCAGCCTTACCTCATCATGGAATACGTGCAGGGCGTGTCTTTGTCCACTTACCTGCATGAGCTGCATGAACGGAAGGAACGCCTCGAATATCCAGTCGTCAGCCGCCTGATCAGCATCATTGCGCATGCACTGCAGTACGCCCATGAGAACGGCGTGATCCACCGGGATGTCAAGCCGGGGAATATCCTGTTGACCTCCCGTAATCATCCGGTGGAGAGGGACAAACCCCTGCCATTCGATGTCCAGGCGGTGCTCACGGACTTCGGTCTGGTGCGCATCCTTAACTCTGCCTCCCAGACCGCCACGGGCGAGATCGCCGGAACACCTGCTTATATGAGTCCCGAACAGGCACGCGGAGACTTGACCGATGCGCGGACGGATATCTATTCGCTGGGCATCGTGCTCTACGAGATTCTGGCAGGCCGCGTGCCTTTCGAAGCGGATTCGACCATCGGGGTATTGATGAAGCAGATCAATGAGCCGCCAGCCCCCATCCCCGGTCTACCTGCCGCTCTGGACCAGGTTGTCAACCGTGCACTGGCAAAGAACCCCGAGGACCGTTATCAGAACTCCGCTGGAATTAGCGAGGGCACTGGAGGTGGCATTACGGAAGCTCTCTGAGTCACCCACAGGCATGCGCTCCGTCCGTGTCCCGCCTGAGCCTGCCAGCGTATCGGCACAAGCGCGACCGCGTCTGGGAATGGTTCCACTCCTCCTGGGCATCGGAGTGCTCGCTTTAGCCGGGACATTTCTCTGGCTCCGCCTGCCCGGCCTTCTGGCCATCCCGGCCACCCCCACTGCCAGCCATGATCAGATGCCGATGGTCGGCTTGCCGGTGACAGCCGGGAGCGACACCGCCGTCCCTGCAGGCATGACAGTCGGCCTGTTGCGCTTCCAGGATGGAGCCGCCAGCGTGGATGAAGTGACAGTGACCGCTCTCGGTCTGCCGGTCCTCCCACCAGGACAGCAGTATGAGGCCTGGCTGATCGGCCAGAGCAGCGAATCCCGCCGCAGCATCGGCCAGCTGAAAGTGGATGCCGAAGGGAAAGGAACGCTCTCTTTCATCGATACCCAGGGCCGCAATCTCCTCGAGCGGTTTGATACCCTCGAACTGACCATTGAGCCTGACCCCGACTCGAATCCGAATCCTTCCGAAAACATGGCTTTCCATGTCACCCTGCCCGGCGATGCCCTCATGCATGTGCGTCACCTGCTGGTGGCATTCGAGGACACTCCCGATCATATCGGCCTGGTGGACGGGCTATTAAACAACACGACTCTGCTGGATAACGCGGCACGCGACATGCTCACCGCACAAGGCAATGGCGACCAGGCAGCCATCCGCCGGGATGCTGAATCCATGCTCAACCTGCTGGTCGGCAGCCAGAGCGAAGATCATAAGGATTGGGACGAAGACGGCACGATCATGGATGCCGGAGACGGCTTCGGGTTGCTGCTAAACGGTGACAACGAGGGATACATTGAAGGCGCCTTCGACCACGCTGATTACGCGGCCACCGCCCCGGATGCCACCCAGAACATGATCGTCCACGGGGAGCATGTCAAGGCTTGCGCCCAGAACATGGAGCAGTGGGCTCCCCAGCTTCGTGATCTCCTCAAGCAGATCCTGACGCAGGTTCCGGGCCCCGACCTGGAAGCCAGCGTCCGCAGGGCTGCGGCCCTCGCGGACGAGATGCTCGAAGGGACAGACCTGAACGGGAATGAGCAGGTGGAACCGATCCCCGGCGAGGGCGGGGCAAGGACCGCTTACCAGCACGCCTACTATATGGCCGATATCACGCTGGTTTCGCCTTAATATTTCCAACAAATGGAGACCCCTCCCTTTGAACTGAACCCCAAAAACAGACACGGACGAAAAAGCCCCTCCTGTGAGACAATCGCACAGGAGGTGTTTTTATGTCTGGGCAGAAACGGATGACGCACTATCCATTGGAGTTGAAATTGGAGGCAATACGGCTTGTTCTATGAAGAAGGGATGACCCGTGCACAAATCACTGACCAGCTGGAGATTCGAGACACTGATCGGGTGAAGAAGTGGCTGCGCCAATATCGTATGGGGGGTGTTGCTGCGTTTGCCAGTAAGCCGCGCGGCGTGGGGCGGCGGCCCAGGAAGGAAAACCAAGAGGCCTATATCGCCCGTCTGGAGATGGAAAATGATCTCCTAAAAAAATTCCAGGCCGAGTTGCGCAAGGATTTGCTCGCGAAGCGCAATATCGGGTCATCGAGCGACACCGAGGAAGCTACCCGGTAAAACAGATGTGTTCGCTCTTCGGGGTTTCGCGAGCAGCGTTCTATGCCTGGGCACGGCGGAGACAAGCGCCTGATCCGGATCAGGGACGGCTCGTGCTCGTGCAGGAGGCCTTCCAGCGTTCCCATCAAACATATGGGTACCGGAGAATTGCACTCTGGCTGTGGGCTCACAAAGGCATTCAGATCAACGGCAAGGCAGTTTTGCGACTAATGAACAAGCTGGGCCTCCATCCAATGGCAAGGCGGCGACGGATTTATCGACACCTGGAGCAGAAGCGAGGCACGCATACCTATCCCAATTGGCTGGCCCGCGATTTTCGAGCCTGTGCTCCGAACCAGAAGTGGGTCACGGATGTGACCTATATCCATACCCAACAGGGCTGGGCTTATCTCTCGGTGATCAAGGACCTGTTCGATGGGTTCATTGTCGCTCACCAGTTGAGCCGGAATGCCTCGATTGGCCTGGTGACCCGCACCATCCAATTGGCCAAACAGAAAGAACCAAACACGCAGGGATTGCTGCTGCATAGTGATCAAGGATTTCAGTATCGTTCCGATCCCTACCGGGTTCTGTTGGATGCATATGGCATCCTCCCATCCATGTCCCGACGCGGCAACTGCTGGGATAATGCGCCCATGGAGAACTTCTTTAGCCATCTGAAGGAAGAAGCACTTCGCCCTTTCCGCAACCCGACCTTCCCGGAAGCCCAGCAGATTATTGATGAGTATGTTCCACTTCTTCAACTACGAACGGATCCAACTAAAAACCAGACAGACACCCTATCAACTCAGGTGTCTGTCTGGATAAACCACAGGGGGGCTTTCTCGTTTTGTGTCTTGTCTACAGGGTGCAGTTCACTTAGTCGGGAGGGGTCTCAAGAACTGCTGGATCAATACTGCGGCAGGCTCTGCTGGAGCTGCGGGTAGGCTTCCCGGATGACAGGGATAAGTCCGGCTACAAGGGCTCCCACCAGGCAAGCGCAGAAAAACGCAATAAGCAGGCCTGGGATAAGCAGCGAGGCGATCGCGGGACCCCAGCCGAACCGGTTGACTGCCTTGACGGCCATCACTTCCAACACCAGGATATAAATCCCTCCGATGAATGCCAGCGCGCTGAAACACAAGCCCACGTAAGGGACTGAGGAAAGGAGCGCGAGCAAACCGCTGATAATCAAGTAAGGGGTGAGAATGTTCGAGAGTACATAGACCAGTTTATCGTTCGTTCCCGTGCCCCCGAACATGCGGGCGATCCATTGAACGATGGCAGTCCCGATGGCGAAGAAGACTGTGCTGATGACTGCCCCGATGGGCGCTCCACAAAGGATCGTAGTCAGAGGCCCTGCCATGCTCCCAAACTGATCGGCATACTGCGGAAAGTAGTTCTTTAGAAGCGTGCCCTGGACGAGCGCGGCCAACACTACTTGAACGATCGAAGCGATGAAATACCACAAGTAGCCGGTGGAAGCCCTGGCTTGAGGGGAGGCCGCCATGGAGGCAAAATTCTCCTCCGAGGGACGGGTCAAAGCCCGGATCCAATTCTGAAAAATCGATTCTCGGGCTGCGGGAGTGATGGGCATATTCGACGGATCGTTCATTTGATTCTCCTCTGCTAAATACTTGAGTTGGTATTTTCATTTTATGGGCATTGGCCTGAAAGTCAAGCGTGAAATCAGCCTTCTGCCGTCCGGTCCATGGGACCGCCATAGGAATGATGTAAAATAGCACAAATGGTCGTATCTGATCACCTCGAAGGGATCCTGAAAACCCTGCCGGCCAAGCCGGGCTGCTACATAATGAAGAACGCCGAGGGCGTCATCATCTATGTCGGCAAGGCCATCAGCCTGAAGAACCGCGTCCGTTCTTATTTCCACGCGGATTCCAGTCACGATGCCAAGACCCGCCGCCTGGTGCGTGAGATCACGGATATCGAGTGGATCGTGGTCGGCTCGGAGCTGGAAGCGCTCATCCTCGAGATGAACCTCATCAAGAAGCACCGGCCGAAATACAATGTCCGGCTGAAGGATGACAAGCGTTACCCCTACATCAAGATCCACTGGGCGGAACCCTTCCCCAAGGTCACCGTAACCCGGCAGATGGTCGAAGACGGTTCGCGCTATTTCGGGCCGTACACCTCTGCCTGGGCGGTATATCAGACCCTGGATGTGCTGCGCCGGATCTTCCCTTATCTGACCTGCGACCGGGAGATCACCGGGCAGGACAAACGTGCCTGTCTGTACTATGACATCAAGCTGTGCATCGCTCCCTGCATCGGCGCCGCCTCCCAGGCCCGCTACCGCCAGATGATCTCCGACCTGATGGATTTCCTGAGCGGGCACAGCGAGGAGATCGTCAAGCGCATCGAGAGCGACATGGAGAAAGCTGCAGAGGAGATGCGCTTCGAAAAAGCCGCCGCGCTGCGCGACCAGCTCAAAGCCATCCAATCCATCATCGAACGGCAGAAGGTGGTCTTCGCCTCGGATTACCTGGATTCAGACGTGCTCGCCATGGCGCGCGCCGACGGCGAAGCCTGCGTGCAGATATTCTTCATCCGCGGCGGAAAGCTGATCGGGCGCGAGTATTTCATCCTGGAAGGCACCGAGGACACGGCCGATACCGAGATCATGGCGCAGTTCGTCAAGCAGTTCTACACCGAAGCCGCTACCATTCCGCAGCAGGTCATGCTGCCCGAGGAATTGGAAGAGGCACGCATCATCAGCCAGTGGCTGCGCTCGCGGCGCGGCGGCGAAAAGGTGGAGTTCTTCGTCCCCAAGGACGGCCAGCCGCACGATCTGGTGGAGATGGCCAGCGAGAATGCCGCCGAGACCCTGCAGGCGCTGCGCGCCCAGTGGCAGGCCGACTCACACAAACAGGAACAGGCCCTGGCCGAGTTGCAATCCGCGCTGGATCTCTCCGCGCCGCCCAACCGCATCGAGTGTTATGATGTTTCCCATACGCAGGGCATTGCCACGGTCGGCGCGATGGTCGTGTTTACCCAGGGCGTTCCAGACAAGAAACTCTATCGCAGATTCAACATCGAGAGCACCAGCATCGGCGCACCGGATGATTTTGCCTCGATGGAGGAGATGCTCAACCGGCGGTTCAAGAGATGGCAATCGGCCAGGAGACCGAAGGCCAGCCGGGTTCCAAGCCGGATGCCTCCTTCTCCTTGCTCCCCGACCTGATCATCATTGACGGCGGCAAGGGACAGTTGGGCCGGGCCGTCAAAGTGCTCGAACAGGCTGGCTTGGCAGAAGCTGTACCAGTGGTCGGGTTGGCGAAACAGGAGGAGGAGATTTTCTTCCCGCACAGGTCCAACGCGCTGATGCTTCCGCGCCATTCGCAGGCGCTCTACCTGGTCCAGCGTATCCGCGACGAAGCTCACCGTTTCGGGATCACCGCCCATCGCAAGAAGCGTACCAAACTCGGCCTGGCTTCACAGTTGGATTCCATCCCCGGGATCGGCCCGACCCGGCGAAAAGCCCTCTTGAAACATTTCGGTTCCATGGATAAGATTAGGGAAGCCAGCGTGGAAGAACTGGCGGCTGTACCGGGTATGAACACAGTCTCCGCCGCAAGCGTAAAAGCGCATCTGGAATGAAATCCATTTGGATCGTGGATGACGATGAGGAGATGAGCAGAGCCATCAGCCTTTTCCTGGGGTTGATGGACTGTGAGGCGACCTCATTCCTGAATGCCCGCACTGCGGCACAGGCTCTGCTCGCCGGCAGGCGGCCTGAATTGCTTATTCTGGACATCAATATGCCGGAAGTGACCGGCCTGGACCTGCTCGAATTTGTACGCCGCAGCGAATGGCGCAGCCTGCCCGTGCTTATGTTATCCTCCGAGGCCACCGATGTGATGATCGACCGCGCGCTGGAAATCGGCGCGGATGGCTATATGACCAAGCCCATTACTTATGAGGAACTGAAGACAGCCATAAGCCGGGCTCTTCAAAAAGATCAGAAAGGTTTTACCACGCATGCCTAAAGCCAAGAACCAATCCGGGAAGAATAAAAAACCGACCACAAGCCAGGTTGTTCTGGCCGTCTTCTCGGTCATCATTGTCCTCTCGGTCGTCCTGTCGCTTTTCATCAACCGCTAACGAGGATCGTCCACGCGCGGGCGGGGGCCTGCCCGCGTAAAATACTCCAACGCCGTACCGCTTCCGCTTTAGTGACGGAGTGACCTGCATGCCTTCATGCCCGGAATGAAGGGCCCGCGGCTTTTAAAAATGCGGCTGGTATAATTATTTGGCTTTTATACATCCATCCGTGAGAGTGCAGTCAAAATTCGCATTTTCACCCTCCAAAGGTTTTTATGCTGGAAAAATTGCAGGGAATTGAAGAACGATTTGATTCGCTCGGCAGGGAGCTGCTCGAGGTGGGGAATGACTATCAACGCGCCGCCGAGATCAGCAAGGAACGTTCGGACCTTGAGACCATCGTGGAAAAAGCGCGCCAGTACCGCCAGGCTCGGAAGAGCCTCGCCGAAGCGGAGACCATCCTCCAGTCAGAGGACGATCCAGACCTGCGGGCGCTCGCGGAAACGGAAGTAACGGAGCTTGGGCCGAAGATCGAGACCCTCGAAAAGGAAGTGAAAAGCCTGCTGGTCCCCAAAGACCCGCGTGACGAAAGGAACGTGATCGTCGAGATCCGCGCCGGCGCAGGCGGCGATGAAGCCGCCATTTTTGCTGCCGACCTGTTCCGCATGTACACCCGCTACGCCGAGGAACACCGCTGGAAAACCGAGATCCTTTCAGAGAATGCCATCGGTGTCGGCGGCTACAAGGAAGTCATCTTCGAGATCAAGGGCAAGGGCGCTTATTCCCGGCTCAAATATGAGTCCGGCGTCCATCGCGTGCAGCGCGTTCCCGCCACCGAAGCACAGGGGCGCATCCACACCTCCACTGCCACGGTGGCCGTGCTGGCCGAAGTGGACGAAGTCGAGATCGATATCCCCGAGAGCGATATCGAGATCGAGGTTTACCGTTCCTCCGGGGCGGGCGGCCAGAATGTGCAAAAAAACTCGACAGCGGTGCGGCTCTACCACAAGCCCACCGGCATGGTGGTCACCTGCCAGGATGAACGCTCACAGCTTCAGAACAAACTGCGTGCCCTGTCCATCCTGCGCGCCCGTCTTTACGAGATGGAAGAAGCCAAACGCCGCGCCGAGTTGGAAGCGGACCGCCGCTCACAGGTGGGAACCGGGGAACGCTCGGAAAAGATCCGCACCTATAATTATCCTCAGAACCGTGTGACCGATCATCGCATCGGGCTGTCTTCTTATAACCTGCATGGGGTCATGGCCGGCGGGATCGATCAATTCATCGACGAGCTTTCCACTCGCGATGAAGCCGACCGGTTATCCTCCAGCAGCGCGGATGCCGATGAAGATTAATGCGTAAGGCTCCGTGCGGTTCATTCCTTTTACTCTGAGCTTTGGAGGATAAGATGACTGCCAATTCCACCGTTTCCCCGCCGGCAGCGATCCCCATGGCAAAAAGACGCGGTTTCATCTTCCTCCGCATCCTGTCCATTTTGGCTGTCGTGGCTCTGGCCTGGGGCCTGCGCCTGAATGCGGTCAATAAGCTCCCCATTGATTACGATGAAGATGACTATCTGCGGGCCGGGCAGGAATACGCGCAATTGATCCGGGCCGGAGATTGGGGCGGGATCATGCAGTCGAACTACCGCCCGGAACACCCGCCGCTGGCCAAGCTGCTGATCGGCATCAGCATCCTTTCCGCACCTGAAGAACCCCTCACCCCGGACGCATCTACAACCGCCGATCCAAACAAGTATCTTCCGCCTGATCTGGTCAAGCCCGCGCGCCTGTGGATGGCCGCTTTTGGCACTTTGACGGTCGCCTTCCTTTCATTGGTCAATCCGCTCGCAGGGCTTTTTCTGGCCGCGCATACATTCACGATCAAGTATGTATCCCAGATCATGCTGGAAGCTTTCCCCGCTCTCACCAGCCTCCTGTGCGTGCTGGCCTATCTCCAGTGGAAGCGCGCCGGAAAAAGCAGGTTCACCTTCTGGCTGGCACTCTCCGGCGTATTCCTGGGGCTGACAGCCGCCTCCAAATATTTGTATTGTGTCATCGGCATCGCCATTCTCATTGACTGGTTCCTGGATGCGAGAGAGCAGAACGACATGGGGCGCTTTTACAAACAAGCCCTTGTCTGGGGAATCCTTGCGCTGGTGGTTTTCTTCGCGGCTGATCCTTATCTTTGGCCTGATCCCATCGGCCGCCTCAAAGAGTCGATCCTCTATCATGCTGCATATTCCAGCGGTGCGGCAGAGGTCCAGAACGCAAGTTTTCCGGCCTGGCAGCCGTTCTACTGGCTATTCTGGTCACCTTATTGGTGGCACCCGGGTGTCTTTGCCTTCCCTTTTGATATATTGATAACGGTCATTGCGATAGCAGGCTTGAAGCGGTTGTGGAGCCTAAACCGCCTGTTTGCTTTATGGCTCGGCGTTGCGTTGACCTTTCTCCTATTCTGGCCGACAAAATGGCCGCAGTACATCGTTACACTCACGGTCCCTCTCTCGATGGCTGCCGCGGAAGGTGTGAAGTCCGCCTGGGAACCGCTTTCCGCCTGGTGGCAGCGGCGTCAGTCCGGTCGGGCTCGGCTGTACGAAAAGAACGAGATCCGGAGGGCGCTGCCCTGGCTGGTTCCGGGTTTGATCGCCTTCGCCCTGCTGACCATTCTCCCCCTGCTCTTCCAGTTCTCCATCTCGATGACGGATTTCAGTTCTGCCTCCATCCGGGATGGATTTAACGGCGGCCTTTGGCGCGCCATCTCGGGAGGCCTGACCGGGCAGGAACCGGTCAAGCAGGCCGATATCCTGACCCGCACCAATAAAGTGAATTTCACCGGCTTGACGGCCTACGCGCCTGCCCTGGATTACATCGCTAAGAACGGCATCCTATTCTTCAATGTGTTTTGGACGGTTCTCTCCGTGCTTCTGCAGGCCGCGCTGGGACTGGGGGTGGCGCTGCTCTTAAGGCAGCGCGGCGTCCGGCTGGGCCGCTTCTGGCAGGCATTGTTCATCCTGCCCTGGGCTATCCCTGAGATGATCGGCGCGGTGATGTGGGTCAATATTTTCCAGCCCACCTCCGGCTGGCTGGCCCTGGCCGCAGCCAAATTCGGAGAGACATCCCTTCCAGGCATGATCAACACAGCCTTTGATAAAAGTCCCAGCCTGTGGCTTCTCGCTTTCCTTCTGCCGGCCATCTGGTACGGATTCCCCTTCATGATGCTGGCTTCCAGCGTGGGGTTGAAATCCATCCCTCGGGATGTATTCGATGCCGCCGCAATCGATGGAGCTACGCCCGGCCAGACATTCCGCTTCGTCACCTGGCCGCTCCTGCTGCCCCTGCTGCTTCCCGCCCTGATCGTGCGCGGCATATTTTCCTTCAACCAGTTCTACCTCTTCCAGGTCTTCGGTTACTGGGATGCCACCCTTGCCACGCTGTCCTATAACGTGTTCAACCCGAACAGTGGCTTTGCTTCGAACGCGGGCCAATTCGCCCTCTCGGCGGTACTCAATATCCTGACGGTGATCATCCTTATAACCTTTGTTCTGCTGTTCAATCGCTGGAGCAAGGCTGACGAAGGAGTGACCTATGCGTAAGATCTCCTTCTTCCGGCAGGCTCTCACACAGGGATTGCTGCTCGTGATCGGATTCTTCGTTATCCTGCCCATCTGGGGAATGGTGCGGCTGGCTTTCGACGGCTCCCTGAGAGGCCGTCCCATCGAATTCCGCTGGCTCCCCAAGGTATGGTCCTTCGATGCCTTCCTGCGCGTGCTCGATAAACCCTACCAATCTGTGGATTTCTCTGTGCTGCTCAAGAACAGCATTCTGGTATCGCTGGCCGCGGCAGCCCTGGCCGTGATACTGGGAGTTTGCCTCGCCTACGCCTTCGCCCGCTACCGCTTCCCGGGACGCCGCAGCGGTTTGTTCATCATCCTGCTCACTGCTGTCCTCCCCATGGTCGCCTTCATGACCCCGCTCTACATCATCCTGAGCCTGCTCAAGATCCGCACGACACTGATGGCGCTGGTCATCGTGTATGCCGCATTCGGGATGCCCTTCTGTGTCTGGAATATGCGCGCGGCCTTCCAATCCATTCCCAAGGAACTCGAAGAAGCCGCCTATCTGGACGGTGCAGGCGATCTGACCTCCTTCTTCTTCATTACACTCCCGCTTGCCCTGCCCTCCATCGCGGTTGCGGGGCTGATCGCCTTCCTGATGGCCTACACAGAGTTCGCGCTGGGCTGGTTGTTTGTGGAGAAAGCCGAGACGGTCACGCTGGCCATGTCGCTCTATGCCATCTACAACAACACCTATGTCAGCGGGGCGCAGCCCTGGAGCTACCTCGGTTCGCTTGCCATCATCATGTCCATCCCGGTGGTGATCATTTTCCTGCTCCTGCAGCGGACCCTGCTGGAACGTATGATGTTCGGAGAGATCGCTGCATGAAGGTCTCCGATGAGTTGACCGACCTTTCCGCGCGCCTGCAAGGGGATTGGCCGGAGTTGGACGCCCAGTTGATCGTGGCTCACGTGATGGGCAGGCCCCGAACGTGGGTGCTGGCGCATACGGAAGGTGAACTCGACAACCAGCAGATCAATGCCATCGAATCGGCGGCTGCGCAGCTTGAAACCGGCATGCCCCTTCCTTACATCCTTGGGCACTGGGAATTCTTCGGGCTTGATTTCTCCATCACGCCCGAGGTATTGATCCCGCGGCCCGAGACCGAGACGCTCGTGGAAGGCGCCATCGCCTGGCTGCAAGCCTCCCCGGAGCGCCGGACTGTGGCTGATGTGGGCACCGGATCAGGCGCCATTGGTGTGACCGTTGCCATGCATGTCCGGGATGCCTATGTGGTCGCCACCGACCTCTCGCTGAGCGCACTGCAAGTGGCAAGGCAGAATGCGATCAAATTCGAAGTGGACTCGCGCATGGATTTCATCGCCTGCGACCTGCTCCCGCCCCACCATGAGGGGCTTCCCACGGACCTTCACTTTGACCTGATCTGCGCCAACCTGCCATACATCCCGACCCGTACTCTCAAGGGATTGAAGGTCTATGGTCGCGAACCCACCCTTGCGCTGGACGGCGGCGAGGATGGCCTGCATTTGATTCGCCGCCTCCTGGGGACCGCCACCGAATGGCTGGCGCCGAACGGCCGCATCCTGTTGGAGATCGAAGCAACCCTGGGTGTGGAGGCTCTGTCCCTTGCCTATGATATCTTCCATGAAGCGGAGATCCACCTCCATCAGGATCTGACCGGGCGCGACCGCCTGCTGGAAATCCAGTTATGATGCAGACGCTTAGGCTCCCTGCCGACGACCCCGCTTCGATCTCTGAAGCGCTCTCGATCCTGAAATCCGGAGGGTTGGTAGCCTTCCCCACTGATACGGTTTATGGCGTGGGCGCGCTGGCCTTTGATGAGGCTGCCGTGGAATCCATTTATGCGGCCAAAGACCGCCCTGTAGAGAAAGCCATCCCTGTTCTGCTGGCAGGCGTGGAAGATCTCGAAAAGGTCGCCGCGCAGGTGCCTCCGATGGCCCGCCGATTGGCAATCCTCTTCTGGCCCGGACCACTTACCTTGATCGTTCCCAGGGCTTCTTCGCTTCCAGAAGCCGTTTCCGGGACATCCAGCGTGGCTGTAAGGGTGCCGAATCACCCGGCGGCGCTTGCACTGTTGAGCAAGGCGGGACCCCTGGCGGTTACCTCGGCCAATCGTTCCGGTGAGCCAAGCCCCGTCACTGCTTCTGAAGTCTTCCGGCAGCTGGAAGGACGCATCCCCCTCATCCTTGATGGTGGCAGCACCCCCGGCGGGGTTCCCTCCACCCTCGTGGACTGCATGGGGACGGAACCGGTGATCCTGCGCGAGGGGCCGGTTGGAATGGCACAAATTCTCGAGGCTCTGAAGGGGATTTGAGGGCCGCATTTTCTTAGTCGCCTTTAAGTGGGATTTCAGGCTCTTATTACCCGCCTGGCTATAATAAAGGATGCATTCTC
Organism: uncultured Chloroflexia bacterium; assembly: GCA_963809585.1. GTDB lineage: Bacteria > Chloroflexota > Anaerolineae > Anaerolineales > Villigracilaceae > JACPVF01. The sequence continues at coordinate 1,112,611 of CAWEKL010000009.1, forward strand.
CTCAAAAACCGCGTTGGGAGTGGGGGTATTCCCAGGGCGGTTTTTATTTTAAGTCAAACCTATAAAAAAGCCCCGCGAAGCTGGTTCACAGGGCAAAAAAACTCTCATTCAACGTTTAATCCTTGCTCAGAATCCTTTTAGGTCCATGGCTATAATGAAGTTGCATTCTCCTCTTCAAACCCCGTACGGATCTGGGCCGGTCCGAAACGGGGTTTGGGTTTTTAAACGGCAGAAAGCGGCCAGGTCGGCAAAACATCCATGTCCATGTCGGAGACATGCCCCAGCGCGTAACGATAATAGCCAGCAGCCGCGATCATGGCGGCGTTGTCGGTGCATAATGCCAGCGGGGGAATATGGACTTTGAATTCAGACTGGCTCTGGAATGCCTTTCTCAACTCGTGGTTGGCAGATACACCGCCAGCCACCAGGATCTCCTTTGCCTCGAATTCCCTGGCAGCATCCATGGCTTTATTGAAAAGAACATCCACCACCGCAGCCTGGAAACCTGCCGCCAGGTCCTCCACCGGCAGGTTCCCGGTCTTCTTGTTCAGCTCGTTCACCTTGTTCAAGACGGCAGTCTTCAGGCCGCTGAAGGAGAAGTTCCACGTTCCTTCCAGCCAGGCGCGCGGGAAGTTGAACCGGTTGGGATCGCCGGTCTCAGCGGCCTTCTGAATCGAGGGGCCGCCGGGATAGGCAAGCCCCAGCGTGCGCGCAACCTTGTCGAAAGCCTCCCCTGCGGCGTCATCCAGCGTCGAGCCCAGGCGGCGGTAGGTAAGATGGTCGGTCATCAGGTTCAGTTCGGTATGGCCGCCGGATACCAGCAATGCCATAAGCGGGAACTGCGGCTCAGTGGGCGCGCTGACACCGGCATCATAAACCCAGGAGGAATAGATATGACCTTCGAGGTGATTGACGCCCACCAACGGCACACCAAGGCCGAGCGCCAGCCCCTTGGCGGCATTCATCCCGACCACCAGCGAACCGGCCAGTCCCGGGCCGCGCGTGACCGCCACAGCATCGATCCCATTCAGGGACAGGTGCGCCTGGGCGAGCGCCTGCTCGATTACCGGCACCACCGCCAGAACATGCTGCCGCGAAGCCACCTCCGGGAAGACGCCGCCAAAACGGGCATGCACTTCCATCTGCGAGGCCACCACGGAGGATAGCAAGGCGCGGCCGTTCTCAAGGATCGCGCAAGCGGTTTCGTCGCACGAGGACTCGAGTGCAAGGATGCGGGCGGGTTTCAGAGCAGCCATCTTAACCGTCCATTTCAGAATCTAGGACTTCTTCCACTTTTTCATCGGCAGGACAAAGTCATAAGGATAATCGGCCAGGATCTCCATGCGCCCATCCGGGCGCACCCAGATGGTATCTTCGATGCGAAAGCCCATGCCTCTGTCCGGGTAGTAAAGCCCCGGCTCGGAGGTCACCACCACCCCGGCGGCCAGGCGGTGATCATCCCCCACCATCAGCCCGCTAAACGGCCGTTCGTGGATGTTGATGCCAACCCCATGGCCCAGGCTGTGAACGTAACCCTCCAGAGGCATGTTGGTATTCAATGGCGACTTATGACCCTTGGCTTCAAAGAATTCACAGGTCATGCGCTGGTATTCGCGGAAGGGGACATTGAGATCAAAGTTCTCCATCGTTTGATCGAAGATTTCTTTGACCTGGCCGTACAGGTCCAGCGCTTCCGGGGTGGCATACCCCAGGCTCCATGTGCGCGTGAAATCATAAAAATAACCGCCGCCCGCTTCGGCCGGATAGATATCGTACACGATGGTCTGCCCGAGGCGCATCAGATCCTCCGGGTTGCCTGTGGAATGCGGCACGCCTGCATCCCGGCCAATGGCAAAGATAAAGCCTTCGGGCAGTTCCGCGCCGCGCTCGGCGATCCACAGACGGATCTTATCCTTGACCTCCCCCAGCTTGAGCGGCTCGCCCTTCTCATTCAGCAATACCTCATCCTTATTGACATCCCGGGAAGTCAGATATTCTGCGGTCAACCGCACCACCTCGGTTGTGATGCGTCCCATGCGCCGGATGCGCTCGACCTCTGACTCTTCCTTTGTCTCCATGGCGCGGATGAACACCGAGTTCATGGAGTCCTCGCCCACCAGCTCGATCTCCGGCAGGAGTTTTTGGAGGTGCTGGAGCATACCCCAACCGTCCCCGATATCGATCTGTCCATATACGCCTACTCGCCCCCGGGTGAGATCCAGATCATCGAACAGGCGCTTGATCTGCAGCGCCCCAGCCAGGGAGAAATCGCCTCCTGCTTGTCCCATCAGTTCCTTAAAAGGGACTTTGTCGATTGGCTCAGTGGGGAGTCCCGTGCGGGCTGCCTCTTCGCGCTCCATGGGGTTACAGAAAAGTATAGGGGTCTCGCCGCGTTTCTTGATCAGCACCGCGGAGCTAACGTGCCCTCCGCCTGTCAGATAATACATGGGAGGATTATGCTCGGCCGCGCCAATTACGAGCAGCGCGTCCAGGTTACGTTCTTGCATCAGGGCATCCAGGTCAGATTTCATCGGGTTCCTTTAACAGAAATCAGGATCGCAGGGCATTCTTAATCCCCACCAGCAGTGCGCCTTCCTGCGCGGGTCGGACCGTGCGCGGGTCGAGCAGCACCTGGTCGTTTTCGGTGCGGGCGATGATCGGCGGGTTCTGTTCGCGCAGGGTCTTCAAGAACTTATCCGGGGAGCGGACTTCCAGTGCCAGCAGGAAGGTGGGCATGGATTCACCCGGCAGGCTGCCGCCGCCGATGGTCGACTCGCCTTCGATCACACTGCCCCTCCCCAGTTCAATCCGCCACGCATCTGCGCGTCCCTGCACCTGCTTGGGGGTGAGTGACATCATCCGGTAAATGGGGATCTCACGATCCGCTTCATCCAGCAGGTAATGCATCAGCGTGGCGGAGAGTCCGGCCAGGCAGGCCTTGTCCGCCCGCAGCGCGCGCGCCAGCGGATGCTTTTTTAATTTTGCGATGAGGTCCGCCCGGCCCAGGATAATGCCGGCCTGAGGCCCGCCGAGCAGCTTATCCCCGGAAAAACAGACCAGGTCCGCTCCTGCGGCCAGGGATTCGGCCACGGTGGGCTCATGCGCCAGCCCGAATCGAGCAGTATCCAGCAGGGCGCCGGAGCCCAGATCGTCCACAAATGGGACATTCGCCGCATGTGCAGCCGCCGCAATGCTCTCCAGAGGAGGCTCTTCGGTAAAGCCGATGATCTTGAAGTTCGATCGGTGGGCATGCATGACCAGGGCCGGGGAAGCGGCCAGCGCCTCTTCGAAATCCTCCAGGTGGACCCGGTTGGTGGTCCCCACTTCCAGCAATTTTGCTCCGGACTGCTTCATGACATCCGGGATGCGGAAGCCGCCGCCGATCTCGACCAGCTGCGTACGGGCAACGACAACCTCACGACGTTTGGCAAGAGCCGCAAGGATCAGCAGCAGCGCAGAAGCGTTGTTATTGACGACCAGAGCAGCTTCGGTTCCGGTCAGCCTTTGCAGGATCGCCTCCGCATGCATCAGCCGGGAGCCGCGCGTGCCCTTTTCCAAATCATATTCAAGCGTGGAGTATCCGCGTGCCACCGCATCCATAGCCCGCAGGGTGGCATCGCTCAGCGGAGCCCTTCCCAGGTTGGTGTGCAGGATGACGCCCGTTGCATTGATAACCGGGACCAGCGTAGGCGCCACCCAGGAAGAAAGGCGCCTCTCCGCGGAGGCCAAAATCTCATCAGCCGAAGGTACCCTGGGGCGCGCATCCTCTTCGCTTACACGCACAGGCTTGAAACCTGCGCGGATCTCCGCCAGCTCATCCCGAAGCGAGTTCAGGGTGAGAGGCCGGCCATAGCGGGCGATCAATTCCGCCGCTGTCCGGGTCTGGAGGAGGCGTTCCACCGAAGGGATGCTACGCTGCGTTGTCATCGTTGGGGACAGGAGGTTTCCAGCGGGCCCGCTCCCGCAAGCGGATGAGGTACTCCGCGACGATGATCCCCCCCGCCAGTCCCATCCACACCCAGAGCGAGATCAGCCTTCCCAGCTGGAGCCAGGCCAGTGTGGCGCCATAAACTCCCACCCACAGGGCTTCCCGAACGATCACATTCGGCTCGGCCGGAGGGTCAACGCTGAAGCGGCGGTTGAGCAGATAGGCGAACGGGAGGGCAGTCCCTGTCAACGCCATGACGCCGAGGATAAAGAACGCAAGCCGCGCCAGCACGAATGGCAGAGCGAAGATCAGCAGTAATGCCAACCCTCCCCAGCCGATCAGCGCAAGGATCAGAGACTGCAGCAGATAGGAGCGAAAGCCGGGTTGTTCATTCATCATTTGAATTATACTCGCAGTGGAAATAAGGTTTATATTTCAAGGAAAACCCATGAATGTTTCAGATGCCATCCGGACCAAGCGCGCCATCCGCAAATTCACCAGCCAGCCGCTGTCAGAGCAGGATATCCATGCAATTCTGAATGCCGGCCGGAGATCGCAATCCTCCAAGAACGATCAAGCCTGGCAATTCATTGCCATCCGGGACCGGTCAATTCTCCAGGCTCTCTCATTATGTGGTCCCTGGGCTGGCCATCTCGCCGGCGCAGCGCTTGCAGTGGCCATCCTCACACCAGATCCTGCCGTGAAGTTCCAGATCATGTTCGATGCCGGGCAGTCCGCCGCCTTCATGCAGCTGGCAGCCTGGGAGCTGGGGATCGGCTCCTGTCCCGCCTCCATTTACGAACCCGAAAAGGCGCGCGAGATCCTCGGCTTTCCGGCCGAATGGCACTTGCGGATCGCGCTGTCCTTCGGATACCCATTGGAGAAGGCCAGACTGGAGGCTTCGCCCCGGAAGGGCGGCCGCAAGGGTCTTACTGAGATCGTGCATTGGGATAAATGGTGAGTCTTCGACAGGATACATGGTTTAATCGCGCTATGCCCAACTCCCTGCACCCGTTCTTTCAGCCGCGCGGCGTGGTGGTGATCGGCGCTTCCACCTCCCCCGATAAGCTCGGATATGGGGTGGCGCGAAACCTCCTTAAATCCGGGTATACCGGGGCGATCCATTTTGTAAGCCGGAAAACAGGCAGGCTTTTCGGCCAACCGCTCTACACAGACCTTTCCCAGGTTCCAGACCCCGTGGATCTCGCCATCCTGATCGTCCCGCCTGAAACAACCCCTCAGGCGCTCGAAGATTGCGGCAGGCGGGGGATTCATGCCGTGATCCTGATCTCCTCAGGCTTTCGGGAGGCCGGCCTGGAAGGGGCGATCCTGGAGGAGGCTTGTGTTCAGGCCGCGCAACGCAACCAGATCCGTCTCCTCGGGCCGAATTGCATCGGGATCATTGATACCTTTCTCCCGCTGGATACGACCTTCCTATCCCCGCCCCTGCCCCCTCAGGGGCATATCGGATTCATCTCCCAGTCGGGTGCATTCTGCGCGGCCGTCATTGATTGGTCGCGCCGCCAGAGCTTCGGCTTCTCGCGGTTGGTTTCCCTCGGCAACCAGGCGGATATCAATGAAACCGATATTCTTCCCGTACTGGCTGAAGATGACCATACGCGTGTGATCGCACTTTATCTGGAAGGGGTATCTCAAGGCCGCCGCTTCATTCAGGCTGCCCGTGAGGCAGCCTCCAAAAAGCCGGTCATTGCCTTAAAAGTGGGCCGCTTTGAGGCCGGTCAAAAAGCCGCCGCCTCCCATACCGGGGCGCTGGCAGGTTCGGAGGCCGCTTTCGATGCGGCTCTGGAAAAGGCCGGCGTCCTGCGCGCGGCCACCGCCGAGATAATGTTCGATTGGGCTCTGGCGCTGGAGACCTGCCCGCTCCCGGCAGGGCCGTCCATGGCCGTGCTCACCAATGCTGGCGGACCCGGCGTGATGGCCGCGGATGCATTGGAAATAAATGGCCTTGCACTTGCGAAACTGGACGCCAACACCGAACACGCCCTGGCGGCCTTGCTGCCGCCCGCGGCTTCGGTCCATGATCCGGTGGACATGCTGGCCTCTGCCTCGGCGGAACAATACGCCCGCTGCCTTGGTCTGCTGCTGGAGGATGACGGAGTGGATGGCGTGATGATCATCCTTCCGCCGCCGCCGATGTACGGGGCGGAAGAGGCAGCCAGTCAGTTCATCCCGGTCATCCAGGCATCTTCCAAGCCAGTGGTGATCGCCTTGATGGGCTCAACTCTCGTGGAGCAGGCTCGCGCGAAATTTCTTGAGGCGCGCATCCCGTCTTATCCTTTTCCCGAACGCGCAGCCAGCGCCCTCTCGGCGCTCGTAAAGAGGGCAAAGTCCCTCTCCGAAGCAGGCAGGCATCCGGTGCTGCTTATGCAGGAGCGGCAGAATCCCATTTTGAAGCCGGTTGCGGATGACCCTGTCAGCCTGATGAGCGCCTATGATATCCCTGCCGCGCCCCTCCGCCTTGCATCCACTGCCGCACAGGCTGCCTCCATCGCTGCTGAAATCGGCTTCCCGGTGGTGATGAAGATCGCCTCCCCGGATATTCTCCACAAGTCGGACGTGGAGGGGGTGATGCTTGATCTTCAAAACCAGAGCGAGGTCGAAGCGGCCTTTGCGAAGATCATGGCGAATGCGAAAAGCCGCCTGCCCGAGGCCCGCCTGGAGGGCATCACCTTGCAGAGGCAGGTCCCCAAAGGCCAGGATGTCATCATTGGCATGAGGCGCGACGCGGTCTTCGGACCGCTGATGATGTTCGGCTCAGGCGGGATCGAGGTGGAGGGATTGAAAGATGTAGCCTTCGCGCTGGCGCCTCTCGAGCCGGAGGAAGCACGGGAACTCGTTCGAAAAACTTGGGCGGGCCGCAAGCTCGCCGGTTACCGCAGCATCCACCCTGCCGACGAAGCTGCCGTTATGGATGTCCTCGTGAAGTTATCGTGTCTGGCAATGGAGCATCCATCCGTGCAGGAGATCGAGATCAATCCACTGAGGGTGCTGGGCAGCGGAGCGATTGCCCTGGATGTCAGGATGATCTTGGGCGAGACTGCGGCTTGAACAAGAAAATAAATGAACTTGAAAATTTTCTCTCGGGATTTAAGACCCAGAGAATTTCCATAGCCTTCCATGATCTGGAGACCGGCGGGGAATTCTTTTTTCGCGCCGATGAGAGCCTGCATCCTGCCAGCACCTTCAAAGTCGCCGTGATGATGGAAGTCTTCCATCAGGCAGCACAGGGTACCTTTTCCCTCGGAGACCGCATCCTTGTGACCAACTCATTTAGCAGCATCGCGGATGGAAGCCCCTTTTCGATGCGCGTCGAAGACGATGCTGAGACCACCCTTTATGAAAAGGTCGGGCACATGGAAAGCCTGCGCGAACTCCTCCGCCTTATGATCGTCCGCAGCAGCAACCTGGCGACGAATATTCTCATCCAGCTTGTGACTTCGGAAAAAATTACTGCTTATTTGCAAGAATTGGGGATCGATGGTGTGACTGTGCTGCGCGGGCCGGAGGATCATAATGCATTCGCCCGTGGGATTGAACAACTCCGCCACCGCCCGCGGCCTGATGCTCTTGATGAAATGCATTGCTGAAGGCAAAGCGGTTTCTTCGGAAGTCTCAGGCGAAATGGTAAGAATTTTGCTGGGTCAGGAATTTAATGAGGGCATCCCCGCCGGTCTCCCGCCTACGGTCAGGGTAGCGCATAAGACAGGCTGGAATGATGATTCCTATCATGACTTTGGGATTATCCTCTCGGAGGGTCGCAAACCATATGTCCTGGCGGTGATGACGGAAGGCTTTTTTACGGAGGCTGAAGCTCACTTAGCGGTTGCGGAGATATCGAGGTTGATTTTCCGGGGCATAGCTGGTATGGTTTAAATCAAATCCCTGAAAAATCAAGAGTAAAATTGTCGCCATGACTCTGCCTACCTCTGAGAAATTGATCTTATCGGGCCTCACCTATTATCCGATCAAAGGCTGCCGCGGACACGAGGTCTCCAATTCCTTTCTGGAGCGCATGGGACTGCGGGACGACCGGCGTATGATGGTGGTCACACCTGAAGGCAGGTTCCTCACACAGCGCGAGCACCCACGCCTGGCGCTGGTCACACCCGAGCTGAGCGCTGGCACACTTCGGTTGTGCGCCCCGGCTTTTGACTCCCTCCGCCTCCCCATCCGAACTGGCGGCACACCCTGGCCCGTGGATATCTGGAAGAGCAAGGGAGTGCCCTCCATTGATCAGGGAGAGGAGGCCGCGGGTTGGTTTTCGGACTGGCTGGGCGCCTCTGTGCGGCTGGTCCATATCGCCGCGGATGCCCGGCGGCTGCTTAATGAAAATTACGCCATCAGCGCGGACGACCATACCGGTTTCGCGGATGGATATCCGATCCTGCTGATCTCCTCCGAATCTCTGCAAGATCTAAACTCCCGAATGGAGACCCCCCTTCCCATGAACCGTTTTCGGCCAAATATTGTCGTTGAAGGCTGCAACCCTTTCGATGAAGATAGCTGGAAACGCATCCGCATCGGCGGGGTGGAGATGGCCGTGGTCAAGCCATGTGCGCGCTGCCTGGTCACCACCATAGACAAGCAGACCCTCGCCAAAGCGAAAGAGCCGCTCAAGACATTGAGCACTTATCGCCGTCACCCGAAGGGTGTGATCTTCGGGCAAAACGTGATCCCGCTGGGAGAAGGCTGGCTTGAAACAGGCATGCCCGTGGAGATCCTTTCATGAGCCAGCAAGCCATCATAGATGTGCTGGGCTGGATTGGGACCGTTCTGTTCCTGATCGCTTACCTGCTCGTTTCCATCAAACGCGTGGAGGCGGATTCCGCGGCCTATCAGGCTATGAATATCATCGCCGGGGTCCTGCTGGTCATCAATACCTTCTACTGGCACGCCTATCCGTCCCTCGGTCTGAATGCCGCCTGGATCGGCATCGGCCTGTTCACCCTGGGCCGCAAACGGTGGTCGAGAAAAAATGCTGACCCGGCGTGACTTCCTGAAACTGGCCGGAGTGGGTCTGGCTGCCCTGGGTGTTCCCGCGCCAGTCCTGGCGCAGGGAGCCTCCGCGCCGTTGATCTGGCGCGGCTCGGCACGGCACCGCTATGTGGCGCTGACCTACGACGACTGCTACCTGGTCAACCGCATGCAGGGATTGGAAGCGTTGCTCGCCAAATTCCCCGATTTCAAGATCACCCTCTTCCCCGTAGGCACCGCCCTGCTGAACAACGATGGAAAAGACCCCGGCATCTGGAAGAGGTTCCATGACCAGGGCCATGAGATCGGATATCATTCGTGGGACCACACCAATTTCGGCGTGATGTCCGAGGAGACCGCCCTGGAGGATTACGCCCGCTGGCTGGAGGCCTTGACGAAGGTCCTGGGCTTTACGCCCACGGTCCGGTTCGGCCGTCCCACGTATGGCTCGCTGGCCGCCTCCTTCGACGCGGTGTGCAGGGAGCATCAACTGGTCAATACCATGTGGTCGACGGGCTGGGGGGGTGAGCTGGAAGTCGGCCTGAACGCGGCGAGGCGCTCGCATAATGGGGATATCGTGCTGATGCATATCCGCACTCAGGATTACAACACCAGTCTGGAAGCCTACCCGTGGATGCAGGAAAACGGCTGGAGCACTGTTACCCTAACCCGCGTGTACGATGACCTGCTGCGGGAGCGGAACGAATCCGATGGATGCGCCACGGAAGCGGGCAGCCGTTTCAACCGGACCTGCCTCGAATAATCCGCCCCAAAAAACTCACACCAATATCTGGGAATATCGTTCGGCGAAGAGGGCAGGCTGGCCGCCGGTATGCCAGAAGAGCACCGTTTCATCCTTCTTAAAATATCCCCGACGGATCAGGTCCAGCATACCCGCCGCGGCGCGGCCCGTATAAACCGGGTCGAGCAATAGCCCCTCGAACCTTGCAAAGAGGTCCACCGCCTCGCGCTCGGCATCGGTCAGGACCCCGTAGCCGGCCTTGCAATAGGCATCCGAGGCAAGCACATCCTGTGGGGTGAATTGAATGTCCTCACCCAGTTTCTCGCGCAGCCTCCCCCGCCAGTTTGGAGACATGGCTCTTCAGCCAGTCCTCCAACTCATCAATGCTGATCCCCAGCACCCTGCCTCTGTAACCAAATAATCGCTGCCCCAGGACCAGCCCGGCATGGGTGCCCCCGGACGAGGTGCCGAATACGATGGCATCCGCCGGGATCGCCTGCTCCATAAACTCCTGCATCGCAAAGGCATATCCCAGAGCTCCGGTAGGGCTGGAGCCTCCGTAGGGTACAAGGTAGGGCTTCGCGCCCTCCGACACTGCCTGCTGGTAAGTTTCCTGAAGGATGCGGTCACGGTCCTTGCGGTCTGCCACGGTGACGATCCTCGCGCCGAACAAGCGGTCCAGCAGCAGGTTGGCAGACGGTTGATCCGGAAGATCCCCGGTCAGGACCAGGGTGCAGTTGAAACCATAACGGGCCGCCGCGGCTGCCGTTTGCCGGCAGTGGTTGGACTGGATCGCGCCCGCGGAGATCAGGGTTTGCGCCCCCTGCTCACGCGCCTCGGCCAGCAGGAATTCCAGTTTGCGCGTTTTGTTCCCGCCGAATGCCAGCCCGGTCTGGTCATCGCGTTTGACCAGCAGGCGCGGTCCGCCGAGGTGTTCAGAGAGCCGGGGAAGTTCTTCGACCGCTGTTGGCAGATGAGCAAACCTGAGGCGTGGAATTTCTTTCATTGGATTCTCCCATTCAATCCAGGATCTGCCTGGTCTTTTCCCTGCCCCGCGAGCGCATCACATCCAGCAGGCGGGGAATGATCTCGCCATACATTCGATACCAGAGCCGGTTGGGCGCGTAATCCCATGCCCCCAGCGTGCGCACGACCCGCCCCCCCAGGCCTTCCTTAAACCGGTAGACGCCCGAAAGGCGGTCCTCCGCGGTGAAATCGTCCGGAGCGCCCCACAAATCATAGTGTGTGCATCCCATCGCCCTGGCTCGCTTGATGGCCTCCCACTGAAGCAGATAAGCGGGCATCTTTTCGCGATGCGCTTCCCGCGACATCCCATAAATGTAATAGGCTTTTCCTGCAAAGGTGAACAGGAAGATGGCGGCCAAAGGCTCTCCGTTATATTCCGCGATCAAAGGCTCGCAGTGCGGGGAATCCGCGGACATGAAGGTTCGCCAGACATTTTGGTAATAAGACTCATCCCGAATGACAAATCCATCCCGGACGGAGGTCTCCGCATACATCTTATACAACAGGGAAAGGTCATCCATCCCGCCGGTCCGAACGGTGACGCCTTTCTTCGCGGCCAGGCGAACGTTATAGCGCGTCTTCTGCTTCATGCGCCCCAGCAGCTCTTCCTCTGTTGCGAGATAGATCGATCAGTACCGTGTTGCGGAACTGGATCTGGTCTGCCGATTCCATCCAGCCGCGCTTCGCCAGCTCCGCCTGGACGAGGCGGCCGTTATCTTCGCTGGTCTCCCCCTCCTCGCCGGGCACTCCTGTACCCAGCACCACATCCGGATCGATCTTCAGGAAGATGGCTCCCTGCCGCCGGGCGAAGGCCTGCAGGTCATCCAATACGCGCCTGCGCAAGGCCGGATTGCTCCAGTCGAGCAGGGGTCCCTTGGGGGCATACAGGAGGGACAGCCTCGCCGCAAAACCTCGTTGGAGGACGGTCTTCTTTAAGATCAGCGTCGCGGCAGCAGCGGAGTCGATAAGAACCGGCTCCTTTTCCACGCGGAAGCCATTCCCTGCGTCCCACACCGCGAAGAGAGGCTGCCAACCGTTCATGATTTTCACCTGCCCCCATTCGTAAGTTTGCAGCCAATGAGGGTCAGGCAAAGAGGAGATCAATTCATTCCAGGGATGGGTCATCGTCTGCCCAGGTAAGCGGTATAGATTTTATACAGCAGCGGCTGATAGACTCGGTCCAGTGCTTGGATGGCGCGCTTCAGTTCGCCACCGAACCCGCGCTTGAACCGGTACACTCCCCAGAGCCCGTCCCCCCGGCTTTCAAACCCACCTTCCAGGGCTGCCTCCTCCTCATCGGGAACCCCCCACAGGTCGTAAACCTCGCAGCCGCGCGCCTTTGCCCACCGCATGGCCTCCCATTGCAGCAGGTAGGTGGGCATCCGGCTCCGCTCCTCGTCATTGGATGCGCCATAGACATACCAGGCGCGCTTCCCTCTGCCGAATACCATCAGCGCAGCCAGAGGCTTGCCTTCATACTCCGCGAGCAGCAGTTCCGCCATCCCGATGGGATGGAAAAGTTCATAAGCCCGCCGGTAATACTCCAATGCATGCACCCCGAAGCCGTCACGTCCTCCCGTCACCAGCAGCATTTCATGAAAGGCTTCCAGGTCCTGCCAGGGACGTACGCTTACGCCCTTCTTGGCGGCCAGCCGGATGTTATAGCGTGTCTTTTGCTTCATGCGCCCAAGGATTTCCTCTTCCGATCCATCCAGATGAACAAGCAGGGTCCGCGGCGGCTGGATATTTTGCGGGCTGCGGATAAATCCACTCGATGTCCACTGCTCGAGAGCGGATTCTCCCTCGGGCTCCCATGCATCCGGCTCCCATTTGCAGAAGATGGCGCCGCGCTTCCGGCAGGCAGCGTCGATCTCGGGCAGAAGCGCTGCGTTCACATTTCCCTTTGGGGATATAAGCGATCGTCAGTCCAAGCGGTAGTTTCCGAAACAGGATTTGCACCCCTGCAGAAGCTTGCAGAATGCGCACCGGCTTCCAATCAAAGCCGGACTTCAATTCTCCCCATTCGGCGGTCTGGAGCAGGTGGAGATCGGGGTGGGCGGCCTCATACGAGCGCCATTCCTCGAGGGTCACTTCCGTCATGGTCAGGTGAGGGACGAATCGTCCAGCACGGGTTGGTCCAGCGACTCGTGGATCGAGGCACCCGGGACGGATTCGGTCAGCATGTGCAGGATCGCCGCGGTATCGGATTCGCGGCAGGCCAGCCGGAGATTCTCCACCACGCTCGCCAGGCTTCGCCCGGTGGGTGTTTCGGAATTGGCGAGCCGGAAAATATCCGGATGCGGGGTGGCCTCCAGCGGTGTCCCCGCATCCCAAAGTTCCTCCTGTAACTTTTCCCCGGGCCGCGTGCCGGTATAGATGATCTCAATATCGCGGTGAGGCTCCAAACCGGAAAGGCGGATCAAATCCTCAGCCAGGTCCAGGATGCGGACGGGCTCGCCCATGTTCAGCACGAACGTATCGCCGCCCTTCCCCATCGAAGCCGCCTGCAGCACCAGGTACACCGCTTCCGGAATGGTCATAAAGAAGCGGCGCATTTCCGGGTGCGTGATGGTGAGCGGACCGCCGCGTGCGATCTGCGATTTGAAGAGCGGGATGATGGAGCCGCGGCTGCCGAGCACGTTCCCAAAACGCACCACCGTGAAGGGCAGTTTGGAGCGCCGGGCTCCGTCCAGCACCAGCATCTCCGCCAGGCGCTTGGTCGCGCCGTAAACGCTGGAGGGCTGGACAGCCTTATCGGTGGAGATCATGACGAACCTCTCCACGCCTGCTTCCGCAGCCATCGCCACCAGGTTCCGCGTGCCGATCACGTTGTTGGTGACGGCCTCCACGGGATTGGCTTCCATCAAGGGCACGTGTTTGTGCGCGGCCGCGTGGAAGACCACCTGGGGCTGCCGCGCTGCAAAAACACCTGCCAGGCGGGCCTCATCGCGCACATCCGCGATGACCGGGGAAAGGAGCAGCTCCGGAAAATCCTCGCGCAGTTCCAGCAGGATCTCAAAAATACTGTTCTCGCCATGTCCCAGCAGGACCAACTCAGAAGGGCCGCGGCGCGCGATTTGGCGGCACAGTTCGCGGCCGATGGAACCGCCCGCTCCCGTCACCAGGACGCGCTTGCGTTCCAGGGCCTGTCCGACACGCTCATCGTTCACACGTACCGGGTCCCGCCGCAGCAGATCGGTGATATCCACCTCGCGCAGCCGCGAGACATTGACCTTGCCGCCGATCAGTTCATAGATTCCAGGCATGGTCCGCGATGGGATTCCCTTGATCCGGCAGGTATCGATCACCTTGCGGACAACGCTGCCCGGCGCGGTGGGGATGGCGATGATGACCTCTTCCGCCTGGTCGTTGTCCAGCACGTGAGGAAGGTCGGCGATTTTCCCGATGACGCGCACGCCGTAGATCTCATGGCGCTGTTTGGCCGGGTCATCATCCAGAAAGCCGATCGGCACCAGGTTAAGCTGGGCCGTCTTTTGCAGCTCGCGTACCACCAGCGCCCCCGCGTCGCCCGCCCCGATGATGAGCACATGCTTGCCTCTGCCGTTACGGCTGTTGGACTGCTCGGAGAGGAGCCGCAGGGCAAAGCGCGAGCCGCCGATCAAAATAATGGATAGCAGCCAATCGATCCCCAGAGCCGAACGCGGCATGCCAGGCTGGACCAGGTTGAGGCTCAACAGGATCAACATGACGCCCGCGGTCAGCACGGAAGCGGTCGTGACCGCCGCCGTGATGAGGCGCAGCTCGTTGGTGCTGGCATAAACCCACAGGCGGCGGTACAGGCCGAAGAAATAGAAGGTGGGGATCTTGACGACCAGCGCCACCACGCACATCATCACGACAGCCGGGAAATAGAAGGGAAGGTTGCTGGCATTCAGGCGCAGGGCAAAACTGCCCAATACAGAAATGAGGATCAGGGCGATGTCGCCGATCAGCACAAAACGGTTGCGAACCTGAAGGCGCGGTTTATCTGAAAGCATAGGGATGAATCTACCGGCCACGCATCCAATCCACTGCTTCGCTCAATCCCTGCCGGAGGGACACCGTGGATTTGAATCCGATCCGGTCGGCGGTCTTCTGCGGGGAGCCGATGGACCGGTAGATATCTCCGGCGCGCGGCGCGGCGAAGGCCGGCTCAGGGGCATCCGGGAATAAGCCTTGCAGGGTTTCCACCAGGTCGAGGATGCGTGTCTCCGTGCCGGTGCAGATATTGAAGATCCCGCCGGGAGCGGAGAGGTGTTCGGCGGCGGCCAGGTTGGCCGCCACCACATCCCGAACATTGATCAGGTCGCGGGTCTGACCTCCATCTCCGTAAATGGTGACAGGCCTTCCATCCAGAAGACGGCGGATGAAGATCGGTACAGCCGCCGCATACATCGAATCGGGACGCTGGCGGGGGCCATAGACATTGAAATACCGCACAGCAACAGCCTCCAAACCCATCGACCCCGTATACAACTGGCAGTATATCTCCCCAACACGCTTGGAAACCGCATAAGGGGATAAAGGCCGCAGAGGCGTATCCTCGCTCAGCGGCATGGCAGTTGAATCGCCATAGACGGCCGCACTGCTCGCAAACACCACCCTGCGCACCCCTGCCTGGCGCGCGGCCTCCAGCAGGAGCGAGGTGCCGGTCACATTCACATCCAGGCAGGCCTGCGGCTCGTCCATGGATTGGGGGACCGAGACGAACGCGGCTTCATGGAAGATCACCTCCACCCCATGCACGGCTTCACGGACCCGGTCGGCGTCCCGCAAGTCGGCCTCCAGGATTTCAATCTGATCTTGAACATTCTGCAGGTTCTCGCGCAGCCCGGTCGAAAAATTATCCAGGACGCGCACCTGCGAACCGTGCGCCAGCAGCGCGTGCACGAGGTGGGAACCGATGAAGCCTGCCCCGCCGGTGACGAGGCATTTCATCGCGCTCATCTGCCGCTCCTGCGGATGACCGTTCCGATCGTCCGCAGAATAATGTTCAGATCCATCGGGAAGGTGCGGTGTTTGATATAGTACAGGTCGTATTCCAGCTTGACGACCGTGTCATATACGCTGGCGGCATAGCCGTAATTGATCTGCGCCCAGCCGGTCAACCCCGGCTTGACCAGCAGCCTGGCCCGGTAGAACGGGATCTGTTTTTGATAGGAGTTCACCAGTTCATATCGTTCGGCGCGCGGCCCCACCATGCTCATCTCTCCGCGCAGGACATTCCAGAACTGCGGCAGTTCGTCCAGCCGGGTGCGCCGCAGGAACTTTCCCACGCGCGTCACCCGGGGATCATTTTCCAGCGCCGGCCGGACTTCGCCATCCGCCTCGGCATCCTTGAACATGGAGCGGTATTTGTAGATGAGGTAGGATTTCCCGCTTTTCCCCAATCGGGGCTGCGAATAGAAAATAGGCATCCCGCTGTCCAGCACGATCGCCAGCGCCGTGAACGGGAAGGTGATCAGCATGATCAGCAGGCCGGCCAGACCGCCCACGATATCCATCAGCCGCTTCGACAGCTCGTAGAACCCGCTGGTGCGGGCCTGGTCCACAAATGAGCGCAGCATCCAGTCGGACTCGAGGTGGTGAATGGGGACCCGCCCGGCGATCTCCTCATACAGCATCGGCATGCGAACCACTTCCGTGCCGCGTTCCTGGGCATCCAGGATGATCTGGAAGGTGGTGCCGCGCATCCGGCCCGTGATGGCAACCACCACATCCGTAATGCGCGTCGTCCTCGATCACCTTGAGCAGCTGCTCGCTGGTGGCGATGATCGGGAAGCCGAACACGGAGCGGCCAACCTTCTTGGGATCGTCATCGATGAAGCCGATCAACCGGAAGGGCGGCGGTGTCAGTGTGCGATAGACCTCGGCCAGCGTCTGCCCTGCCTTGCCTGCACCAACGATCAATGCCCGGCGCTGCAGGCCAGTGGAGGTATAGACACGGATATAGGAACCGCGCCACAGCAGGGTCAGCACGGAGGCCAGCACCAGGAACGAACCTACGCCGATACGAGGCAGTGAGTTCGGGTCCACCCGGATGGTGAAGAGCAGCGAGTAAGCGACGATGCCGATGAAGGCCGCCACCAAAATCCCCCGCACGGTCTTCCGCCAGTTCGCCGAAGAGTGGGGGTCATACAGGTCCACCATCAACAGCAGCCAGACGACCGGCAGGAAATAAAACCAGAGCGGGACATCCACCTGGATGAGTCTTCTGGCGCGTGCCAGCGTGATGCCTGTCTGCAGGAGACGGTAGAGCGAGAACTGGTACCAGACGTAAACCGAGGCGAACAGGGCGCCAATGGAGGCGATCAGGTCGCCGAGCAGCAGGATCGAACGCTGTTCACCGGGTCGCAATCGAAAGGGAGGACGTGATTCTGTCATGAATTTTTGGGCCGGACTGGTAATCAAACTCCACAGGAAACCACCACCCCAGGCGAGATGCATGCTGACGAATGCCAGGGGCAGTCCAAAGATCAATGAGCCACTTTTTTGTTTAATGAGCAGTTCGCAGGCTGCTCAGGATCAGCACGACAAAATAGAGGATCAGTTCTGCGGCCAGGAGGAAGCGCGGCAGCTGATACCATAGGCTTGCCAACCCCAGAGCGGCCAGGCTGACTACGAATACAGGCGGCAGGGCCTGCCGCCAGCGCAGCGTTTCGGGATAACGCTGGAGCATGCGCATTTTCCAGAACCCGTAGCGCCAGTACTGGCTCGCCAGAGAATCCAGCGTGGGACGGGCAATGTAGACCGAGCGGATCTCCGGGTCCAGCCAGACCGTACCACCCGACTGGCGGACGCGTGTGTTGAACTCATAGTCTTCATTGCTCAACAGGCGCTCGTCGAATTTGCCGATGGTCTCGATGAAATCGCGCCGGAAGGAACCGAAAGGCACCGTATCCACAGCGCCAGCCCTAGGAGACAGGCGGTACATCGCATCCCCCACGCCCAGCGGATGCGCGGCGGCCACCGAAATGGCCCCGGCGATCCATGTTTTGGCGCCCGGCCGCACTTCCCACACCCCTCCCACGTTGGCGCCCAATCCGCCTTCCAGTGCGCCGACGCAGCGCTCGACGTATTCGGGATGCGGCATCGAGTGCGCGTCCAGCCGGACCAGAATATCCCCGCAGGCCGTATCAATGGCTCGATTCAACCCGGAGGGGATCGTTCGAGCCCAGTTATCCACCACCTGGATCTTTAGTTGAGGGTGATCGGCCCGGAAGGCCGCGATGGTGTTGCGCGTCCCGTCCACCGAAAGTCCATCCGAGATCACCACCTCCAGCCGATCCAGCGGGTAGGTCTGCGCCAGGATCGATTCCAGGAGCGGGCGGATGGTCGCGTTTTCATTGTAGCATGGGACGATGATCGAGACTGTAGGTGTCATGGGATGCCATCTGCATTATACAGAAGGCCTCTGGAAACCGAAAGATTAGACTTTGATGGTTTTCGCGCTGGAATACCCCACTTTCGACAGTGGAAGGACCACCTCAAAGGTGGTCCCATGTCCAACACGGCTGCGGACGCCAATTCTACCACCATGTGCCTGCACGATTTCCTTCACGATCGCCAGCCTGCCGGGTTGCGCACTAGATAAATAATCAAGTAGACCGCCATAACCAGGAGTGCTGCGGCGATTTACAGAGCATAACCAACCAGAGTCGCGAACGGAGCGATGTGAACATCTCAGGGATTCACCACCAGCTTGTATCCGATACCGGTCACCGTCTCAATGTGGGCCTGACTGCCCTCGATCTTCCGCCGCAGGTGCGCCACATGCACATCCACGGTGCGGGTCTGGCCATAAAAATCCAGGCCCCAGGCCTTTTGGAGCAGCTGCTCGCGGCTCAGCACCAACCCGCGGTGCTCGGCCAGCGCAAGCAGTAGATCGAATTCCTGGGTTCGCAGATCCAGCAGGCGGTCTGCTACATACACTTCCCGGCTGGATGGATCGATCTTCAGGTTGCCCAGAAGAATAGACTTGCCTGCCGGAGAAATGCCACCCCTCTCGCTGCGGCGCAAAATGGCCTTGATCCTTGCCACCAGCTCGCGCGGGTTGAATGGTTTGGTCAGGTAATCGTCCGCTCCCAGTTCGAGGCCGAGCACCTTGTCGATCTCATCATCGCGTGCGGTCAGCATGATGATGGCAATCGGGCTGCCCTCAGCCCGCAGGCGGCGGCATAACTCAAAGCCATCCAGTCCGGGGAGCATCACATCCAGGACCACCAGGGCAGGCATCTGTTGTTTAACTTCCTGCAAAGCAGCCTCGCCATCCGAGGCCGCCAGCACGCGAAAGCCCTCCCGCTCCAGATACATGCGCGCCAGCTGGATGATCGAAGGCTCGTCATCCACCAGCAGGACCAACTCATTCGGCATGTGTATCAGTCAGCCGGAAGCATCGCAGCCACGACCTCGATCTCGACCAACCCGCCTTTGGGCAGCGCGGCCACTGCGATCGTGCTGCGGGCAGGTGCGTTCTCCGGAAAGAACTGGCCATAGATGGTATTCATAGCCGCAAAGTCTGCCATATCCGCCAGGAAGACCGTCGTCTTGACCACATGCGCCAGATCTGTGCCTGCGGCCTCCAGCACGTGCTTGAGGTTGGTCAACACCTGGAGCGTCTGTGCCTCGATCCCCCCGGAGACGATCTCCATGCTGGTCGGGTCCAGACCGATCTGCCCGGCCGTATAGACCATCCCATTCATCTGCACTGCCTGCGAGTAAGGGCCGATTGCCTTGGGAGCTTTCGCAGTGGAAACGATCTTCTTGCCTTCGGATGTGGACATTTTCGCCTCGTTTTACAAAAGTGATGGGGACGATTCTACCCCGGAAGGCAAAAAGTCGCCGGGATCCTGTCTGCACATAACGCCGGCAAGATGGTCTGATCACTTAAGGATAGAGGAATGGGACAGTTTATTCAGCCCGCCGGAGAGCCAGCATCGTCAGATCATCCGCCAGCGGCTCGGAGCGCAGGAAGTGATTCAGCCCCTCCTCGACCATCTCCAGCAGGTCATCTGTCGAGCCGGGCTGACGGGACAGCATAGCTTGTTCCAGCCGTGCGTCACCGAACATCTCCCCCTCCGGAGAAAAGGCTTCGGTCAATCCATCCGTGTACAACAGCAGGTGATCGCCGGGTTCGATCTGGATGGCGCGCTCGGACATGGGCGCATGTTCGACCGCGCCCAGTGCCACGCCGGTGCGTTTCAGTTTTTCCACCTGTCCTGCCTTTTTATGCAGCCAGAACGGCGGGTTATGCCCCGCATTGGCAAAGGTCAGGAGGCCGGACTCCAGTTCCAGCACCGCATACACAGCCGTAACGAACATCCCCTGCTGCGTGTCGGGTACCAGCAGATCGTTCACCCGCCGCAGGGCCTCAGCCGGTGATTCTGTTTCGATGACCGCGGCGCGCACCAGCGTGCGCGTCAGGGCCATGAAGAGCGCTGCCGGGATGCCCTTATCCGCCACATCCGCAATGAACAGGCCCAGCTGGTGGTTGGGCAATTCGAACACATCATAAAAATCACCGCCCACCTGGCGCGCCGTGCGCCAGCGGGCTGATAATTGCCAGGAGCGGAAGGTCGGCAGGCTCTCCGGAATGAATGTCTGCTGGATCTGTCGCGCCAGATGGACCTCAGTCTCCAGGCGTTCCCGGACAACCATTTCGCGCTGGAGCAGGTCATTCTGGATGGCCAGCGCCGCCTGCTGGGCGATGCCGTTGATGATCTCCAGTCGGCGCGAGCGGAAGCGCCGGCCATCGTTGGCCTCCTCCACCAGCATGACTCCGAACATATCGTTCTTAATGGAAAGCGGTACCGAGATCAACAGGCGGTTGTCCACTCGCAGATGGTTTTCTGCTCCTTCAAAATCGGGTTTGATCTTGAGCCAGTTGCGCACTGTGGCCTTGGGTTTAAGCACCTGTGTCAGCAATCGATTTTCGGTGCGGGCGGCATCCAGCATGGGGAATGCGCCCGGGCCGAACTCACGGTTCCAGACAACCCCCTGCGCTTCCTCCGAAAGCCCGTATTGCTGTGCCGGAGTAAAGACATCCCTGATGGAATCCCACATGTAAAGTGCGACGCGATCCACGCCCACCAGGATGGGCATGATGCGGATGATGGTTCCCAGTGTCTCATCCAGGTCGCTCAGGCTGACCACAGCCTGCGCCACTTGCAGCAAGGCAGCCGAGGCATAGGCCTGCTCCTGCGCAGCGTCATACAAACGCGCATTCTCGATCGCCACGGCTGCGTAACTGGCGAAAGTGGAGGCCATGGCCTGCGCTTCGTGGCCGTAGCGCCCGGGCGTGCGGTGTGCCAGGACAATCAATCCAAGCGGTTCATCACCGATGCGGAGCGGCGCGGCGAGGGCAGAATAATCCGGCGGGAAGTCCGAGGCAAGCCCGCTTGGCCCGATGGCATCCCCCGGCTTGCGGATAACGGGAACATCGGAGAGCAGAGCGCTTGTCATTGTAATGGATGCCTCGGCGGAGTCAAAATGCGCGTTCTCCAGTTTATCCGGGTCCCCGCCATGGACAGCCGCCGGAAAGAGGCCTCCATCGCCGACCAGCCATATGGCGGAGACATCCACCGCCAGGTTGCGCTCCATCTCGACCAGAATGGTCTCCAGCACCTGGTCCACACCTGCATTGGAGGAGACCAGGCCGGCCACCTGCTGAAGGCTGTCCGCCACCTGCCGCCGCCAGCGTTCCGAACGATACAGGTCCGCGTTGCGCATGGCCGAGGCGATCGAAGTCGGCAACCGCCTCGAACATCAAGCGGTCGTCCTCGCTGAAGACATTCACCTTGTCTGATTGGATATCCAGCACGCCCATGACCCGGCTGTTGAA
Source organism: uncultured Chloroflexia bacterium (assembly GCA_963809585.1). GTDB lineage: Bacteria > Chloroflexota > Anaerolineae > Anaerolineales > Villigracilaceae > JACPVF01. The sequence goes on from CAWEKL010000009.1 coordinate 1,134,142, forward strand.
CTGCAGCGGAATGGCAAGCTCGGAACGGGTATTCTTGGGAGGCAGTGAAGAGGGCAGATAGCGCTCGTCTGCGCTGACATCATTGGCAAGCACGGTTTGCCCTGTGCGCGCAGCCCAGGGGATGATGCCCAGCGGCTCATCCAGCGAAAGCGTATATCCCTCCAGCGAGCGCGAGCGTTTGCCGCTCCCGGCTTCATATTCGATCAGCCGCCGCATGGGATGGACGCTGAACAGGTGAACGTAAGGATATCCAAAACGGTCATGGATCAGGGACGCCGCGTCCCGCATCAGCTCGCGCAGATCGAGCGTGGAGGTCAGACTCTTGCTGACCTCGGCGATGAGCGTCAACTGGTCCGCGCTGCGGCGCAGATCGCCGTACAGGCGCGCGCTTTCCACGGCCCGGGCGATGTTATCGGCCAGCGCGCTGAGGATGAGCAGATCGTTGGGATGAAATGCCTTCAGGCGGTCGCTTTGCACATCCAGCACCCCAAGCACTCGTTCCTCGATCTTCAAGGGAATCACCACCTCGGAGCGCGTCTCAGGCAGGCTGTCCACATAACGGTAGCGCGGGTCGTTGCGGACATCATCGCTGACCAGTTCCTTACCGGTCTGCACCGCCTCGCCGATCAACCCCTGGCCTACCTCGACCTTAAGTGAGATGGAAGCCTTACGGCGGCCTTTCCGGGGGCCGCTGGCGCTGGACCGGTAATGAAGGCTGTTGGAACCCGGGTCCAGTGTGAAGATGGCTACGTAATAAAAATGAAATGCTCGTTGGATCAACTGAGTGACCCGCTTCGAAAGCTCGTCCACATCCAGGACATTGGCGATCTGGGAACTGACCTCCCGGACCAGGTTGAGCTGCCCGAGGCGGAAGCGCTCCACCTCTACGCGGTGCGATGCATACAAGCCTACCGCCGTGATATTCGCCACGCCGCCCAGCAGCGCCAGTTCCTCCTTGGTAAATTTCGGCCCCTCATCCCGGGTCACCTGCAGCGCGCCCAGGAGAAACCCCTTGTCTATAAGCGGGACGGCGGCGCTGATCTCCTTTCCCCCGGAGCGCGAATTGCCATTGCGGATGTAAGCGGCTTTCTTCTTGACCGCCCCCCGCATACCTTCCAGCAGCGGTTGCGGCGGGAAGAGTCTCTTCTTGTCCCAATCCGGCAGCCGGAACATATTCTCATGCAGCCAGACTTCCACCCTGCCCTCCAGCAATCCGGAGGTGACCGAAAGGATGCGGTCACGCTGGGCTGCCAGCGAGGTCTCGCTGACGAGTTCTTCTCCGAGGCTGGTGATCTTCCGCCAGTCAAACGCCTCGGTGGAACGCCTGGATGCGGTCATGCCTGGGTTAACCTTTTCGCTTCAGGAGTGTCAGGCGGTTGCCCTTGCCCGGAAGCGACTCGTAATGGACCTCATCCATCAATCTGCGCATCAGGTAGATCCCCAGCCCGCCGATCTTTCTTTCCGATAGGTCTGCCTTTAAATTCGGAGGCTGCACGGATCCCGGGTCAAAAGCCTTGCCCTTGTCCAACATGGTGATTTCGAGATGGCCGCGCATAAAACCGCACGAGATCTCGATCTTCCCGCCGCTGATGCCCTCATAGGCATGCTCGATGATGTTGGAGGCGGCTTCATCCGCAGCCAGTTGGATGGAATAGACCTCCTTGCTGTCAAAGCCGCCTTTGCGTGCGATATCGCCTACAAATTCGCGTATTTCATCCAGGTATTGGAATTGGGCGGGAAATGTTACCTTGCGCATGAGCACAATGAAACCGCCTCCAATTCCTGCATCGGAGGCGGTATCCTTCCTTGGTGTCGAATGGATCTGGCGGCGAGCTTTGCAGTCAAGCTCAAAAACTTCCGACGGCCGCCAGGGGTTCCTTGAATGTTTTAAAAAGCTCGGTGAAACCGGCCAGTTCAAGCGCTTCCTGGATGCGATCGGGCACGGCAGCCAGGACGACCTCGCCGCGGTTGTAGCGCTTGCATGCCCGCTGGCTGGCCAGCAGGGCGCGGAAGCCCGCGCTGGACATGTACTCCAGCTGGCTCATATCCACCACGATCTTGAAGCGGCCGCTTTCAGTGATGGCATCCATAGCCTGACTAAACTGCGGAGCGGTCGAACTGTCCACGCGTCCCTTGACCATCAACATATCGCAGTGTTTGAATTCCTTGTTGCTTATTTCCATGGATGCATCCTCCGGAATTATTTTTGCAACCGCGCATGCAGGATTTCAAAAAATTATATCATGAGTGCCTGAAATTGCCGCGCACAGGTGGTGTGATTGACATGCCTCCGCTCTTCGATTATGCTTGTCATCGTCCGGGCAGGCCCGGCGCGGCAAAGCCTTGCGAACCCCGCCAGGGCCGAAAGGCAGCAACGGTAAGCTGGTGTCTTTGGGTGCCGCCGGTCTCCTGTCCGGATATTTCTTCACCTCCTGCAACCATGCCGCGCTGGTTAACATCCCTCCTCGTGCTCCTCCTCGGAATCGCCCTTGGCCTTTTGCTGGGCTGGGTGCTGCTTCCCGTCCAGTACGTGGACACGACGCCCGATTCGCTGCGCGGCGATTACCGGGCAGATTATGTGCTCACGGTGGCAGAGTCCTACCAGGCCGATCAGGATGCAGACCTGGCTGCGCGCCGCCTGGCGATGCTCGGCAGCCAATCCCCGGGGGAACTGGCCGGGCAGGCCATGGAAGAGGCAAGGCGCTATGGCTTTGCTGAGGCGGATATCCTCCTTCTGCAAAAATTCACCACAATCATGCAAGCCTGGCAGCCTGCCTCCGAGGGGACTCTTCCGTGAAAAGCCGCTTCCCCTGGCTCCTGCTGCTGCTCCTCGTGCTGGGAGTTGGGCTGGGCTTGCTCTATGCCTGGGTGATCTCACCGGTGAAATATGTGGATACCACCCCGGACAGCCTGCGGGCCGATTTCAAGGACCGCTTCCGCTCCTCGATTGCAGCCGCCTATGCCGCCACCGGCAATCTGGACCGCGCCCGCGCCCGGCTGGAGCAGTTCGGCGACCCCAACAGCATCGAGGCGCTGAACGCTCAGGCTCAGCGCATGCTGGCCGCGGGAGACTCCTATGGCAGCGTGGAGCAGGTGGCGCAATTGGCAGTGGATTTGCAGAACGGCCCTTCGGTTGCGCAGGCAGCCACGCTTCCCCCAAACCTGCCGGCCTACCACGCCAACTCTCTCCTCTGGCTGAGCTGACCCTTCCGCCTGCAGCCCTGACCGAAACGCTGATCCCCGAACAGATCATCGAACCGCCTGCCACCCAGCTCTCTCCCACTGCACGGCCCACGCGCACCCCCACGTCAAAACCCCGCGCCCCGTTCGAGTTGGTGGCGCAGGATACCTTGTGCGAGCCTGATCTTCCTGAGGGTTTACTTCAGATCCTGGTAAATGATTCCCGGCGCCGGCCCGTTCCCGGAGTGGAGATCGTCACAGCCTGGGATGGCGGCGAGGAGCATTTCTTCACCGGTCTCAAACCGGAACTGGGGAATGGGTATGCCGACTTCGTGATGCAGCCCGGCACATTGTACAATGTGCGCATCGCGGATGGCGGCCCCCCCACCCCGGGCGTGACCGCTCCCTCCTGCACCGCCACCGATGGGACGGTCACCACCGGGCAGATCCGGCTCACCTTCCAACGCTGAAAATAAAAAACCGCAGGTTCTTCGCCTGCGGTTTTTTTATTGGATCATAAGCCTGGTGGAAGCCGGCTCAGCCAGTCATTTCCGAGCCGCACTTCGATATCCGCGGTAGTGGCCGGTTCTGTGGAAAAAATGATCTGGCTGCTTGAAGTGATGCCAAAGGTGGAAGCCAGATATTTCAGCGTATAGAGCTTCGGCCCATAGACTACGATGACCGTGTTCTGGATACCGCTCTGGGCCGTCCCCACCTCGGTCACCTGCATGCCCTGTCCAAGCAGGTAATTGCCGGTGCGCTGGGCAAGGTCCGGTTGGATCGTTCCGTTCAGGATGCGCACGCGCGCCCCATCCTGCTGCATCAGGACAGTCGGGTCACCAGTGGCCATGGGGCTGACCGCTCCGCCTTCCGTGAAAACTTCATCCCGTAATACGCGGATCTTATCCGGGATGGGTTTCAAAATGCTGGCGTTCTGCCCGTCCAGGGTGACATTATCCATGGCACCCATCGAATAATCGATCACCTTATTTTTGATATTTCCGGTCGGTATCTGGCGCAGGAGCATGCCCAGCTTCATCAGATCGTCAAAGGTCAGGTTGGTGCGCAAGCCGGCGGAGGCTTCTGCATAAACATCCGGGGCCTTGGCGATCATGGACGGGAAGTTGGCGGGATTAAAGATCTGGTCGCGCAGCGCCATGACCACTTGCTGCTGGCGATTGGCGCGGTCGATGTCGCCGTTGGCGGTATGGCGGTTGCGCGCATAGGCCAGCACCTGGTATCCATACAGCATCTGGCAGCCGGGTTTCAGGTTCTCCGGTCTCTTGTTGCCGATGGGGTCGATGCGGATCTTCTCCGGGATGCACAGGTACAGCCCGCCCATCGCATCGATCGCTTCTTCGAATGCGTGGAAATCGATCTGCCCGTAATACTGGATGGGAACTCCCAGCAGGCCTTCCACGGTCCGCATGGCCAGTCCGGGGCCTCCCCCGGGGACCTGGTTCCCTTCCCCGGTGGAATAGGCGGTATTGATCCGGCTGTAACCATAACCGGGGATGTTGACCCACATATCGCGCGGGATGGACACCATGCCGGCGGTTTTGGACAGCGGATCAATGGTGAACAGGATCATCGAATCCGATCGCGGCGGTCCCTCATTCGCAATATAATCGCGGTAGTCGAGGCCGATGAAAAGGATATTAACCCGGCTGGCTCCATCCCAACTGGGTAGTTCGACATCCGGAGCGGTCACAGGCGTGGGCGGAAGCGCCACCGGCGTTCCCTGCTCATTCACCTGGATGGTCGGATCGTTAATGCCGCTGTTGGAACCCGCGCCGCAGTCTTTGGGCGAGGTGCCGGGCAGATTCGTGATCTCCCAGCAGCGAACAACCCCCCGCGCAATGAAAAAGCCGCCGATCATCAAGGCAAGCGTGACCCCTGCGGTGATCCAGTGCACAGGGCGAATGCGGCCAGTACGGGCCGGCAGTTTGGGGAATTTGATTCTCTTGAAAAGGTCTTTGATCTGGTTCATAGGCTAGGTTGGCTTAATGTATACCATATTCAGTCCGAGGCGTTCGAGACCTTCCTGCGCCCAGTGCACAATGATGGCCGAATCCTCTTGTACGAGTTTTAGCATGGCCGGGATGGAACGCTGGTCCTTCAACTCAACCAGGGCGCGCAGTGCCAGAATACGGACTTCCTGGCGCTCCTCATTCAAAACTTCCAGCAGGGCAGGCACAGCGGCGGGTCCGTTCTTCACCAGTGCATTTCCGGCCAAACTGGCGGTCATCGGATCGGGGTCGTGCAGTGCGGCGATCAGGTCGGGGAGGATGCTTTCATCCGGGTGAGCTGCAAGCCCCAAAGCAGCCGCCTGGCGGACTTCTGCCGCAGCGTCCTTCAGGAAAAGAGCAAGTTCTCCAGCCCCGGTCTGAGGCAATTCTGCCAGGACTTCTTACTGCCCACCAGCGATGTTCGGGGTCTTTGGAAAGAGCTTCCTCCCGTAAGGCCGGAAGAACCCTCTCTCCGAGCCTGATGAGCGCGGGAACCGCTGCCTCAGCGCGGGCTTCATCTCCGCTCATTAAATCCGCCAGCAGGGTCTTCAGCCCTGACATCCGTCCACCCCTTTACTTGATCGTGGGCGGGACAGGCAGCTCCTCCAGGGAGGTATGGATCCATTTATCCCCTTCATCGATCAGCATGACGGGAATATCGTCCACAATGGGGTATTTGCGCCCGCAGTCCTGGCAAATGAGCCAGGCATCCCGGTGCATCTTCAGCAATCCGTCTTTCTCACGCACGCAGTTCGGGCAGCGCAGGATCTCGAGCAATTCATTACTGACCATCATTGGCTCCAATCAAGGCGCTATTGTACCATGCAGGTTAAGGCCGGCTGTGCAGCCCCTAGAAGCGGGGCGAAAGGCAGAGGTCCTTCCGTTTTGCCATCTTCTCCGGGTCATCCGTGCCCGGGCCGAACTCGCAGACCGCCTGCCAGGGCTCATAGTGCGTCTGGAACTGGTCCTGGAAGTAAATCTGGCCGTTGCGCATGACCGTGCGGGTAACATTCACATCCGCCCCGTTGGCTGCCCAATCGACTTGCCGGATCTGGTTCGGGCCTAGATCGTTGTTCTCTTCGAAAGCCGGGGCCGGGGCCGGGATCATATTCTGCGGGCCGGTGGTCTCATAAGTGACACTGCGGCCGTCCGATGTGGAATAGAATTTCCAGGTCAGTGTCCGCGCTCCCGGGTCGGTATAGGTTTCCATCAACAGCCAGTAAGGGGAGTCATTGGTGAACTTGAAATCCACAAGCGGGAAGTAAACCGTTGCGTCCAGGCCGGCCAGGTTCGGGTCCACGGAGCCGCTGGCGGTTTCCTCATAATAAGATACCCGGTAGGCATGCGAATAGCGCTCGACCACCGGGAAACCGGCAAAGAACACTGTGCGGAACAGCGTCGTGCTGACCTGGCAAACGCCGCCGCCCACCCCCTTGATGGTCCGCCCGCCGTAGATGATGAGCGCTTCGGCAAAGCCATTCTCCAGGCTCACATCGCCCAGCGCCTGACCCATGGAGAAGGTCTCGCCTGGCGCCACCAGTACACCGTGAAAGCGATCGGCTGCCGCCTGGATATTCTGAACGCGTTCCGTGCTCGACCCATAATAATAGGAGGTATATTGGCTGATCACTTGCGTGATGCCAAGCTGTGATGCCGTCGCATCGCTTCCAACCGCCGGCTGGGTCTCCGTGATCTGCAAACCTACGTTATGCTCCCCGCGCGCCAGTGCATTATTGATCATGTCCAGGCTGCCCTGGATATCCAGCGTCCGGCCGACATGCGAGCCATCGATCAGCACCAGCTGGCCTGTGGGATCATCGAAGTAAAAGCGTGCGTTCTGGGGCTGCCGGTCCACCTGGGGTTGGATGGCGGCCAGCACCTGCCGCAGTGCATTCGGTTCCAGCTGCACCTCAAGCGGTCCCCCATCCGCCGAGGGTTTAGCGGAGATCATGTTGGCGAGCACAGCCGGCTCATAAACCCAGGGACCGGGGTCGCCTGCCTGGGCATTCGGAACTGCCAGGGTCAGGGGCTGGCTGAGGATCGACCGCGCCGCTTCGGCCTGCGCGCTCAGGTCCATCACCTTTGGCTCAACATTCTGGATCACCAGCGGAACTTCTCCATCCCGGAAGGATTGCAGCTGTCCGCTCAGATAGATCAGCGTGGCGTCCAGGTTCACGGAGCGCCCGGCCTGGCCGGGAGTGGCAACCACATCGGTGCCCACCACGCTCAGCCCGGCTTCCTTCACGGGCTGGTCCACCTCGGTGGCGATGCTCTGCAGGAAGGTATAAGCCAGCCGTTGGTCGAAGATAACCACCGGGCCGACATCTGCTCCGCTGCCGCGCGCCTGGATCTGCCCGACCAGAGAGCCGAACAATCCCGAACGGCCGAGCTTGTAGGCCGCGCGGGCACTGGCCGAGGCATCGAAGACCATCCCCAGCTGGACTGGCGAGGCCACCCACAGCTTGTCTCCATCCCGGAAAACCACCTTTCCGGTGATCGGATAAGAAAGGGTCTGGTTCAGTTTCAGCGCGGCATCATCCGGCGAAAGGCCGGAGACATCCACGCCTGCCACCGAAACGCCCGGAAAGATCCGGCCGGCGAATAACAGCTGGTAGCCCAGGGTCCATACCAATATGAAACCCAGGAATAGGACCAGGCCTCCGACCAGTGCGGAGATCAGCGACGACAGCAGGGGCAGAGTACGATCAATACGGTAAGAATTGGCGGTCATAGGTCTGAATTATACACACTCCTATGAAATCAGCCTTAAGACGCCATTCACGGGAATTGGTTCCAGGCGGCTGAAAATAGCCTATTTTCCAAACCTGAGACCGGGAATTAACATAGGCGTAGCCTTTCGATACTCCGCATAGGCCTGCCCGAATTCGCGCAGCAGCTTGCGCTCCTCGAACCACGCCCCCATGAGGAGGTATGCGCTGAGGCATAAGTAGATAATGAAGGTGTTCAAGCTCACCGCCGGGCTCAGCCATAGGATAAGCAGCCCCGCGGTGTAGAGCGGATGCCGGATCCACCGGTAAAGCCCGCGGGTTACCAGCGCGCCCCCTCGTTCCTGCTCAAAGAGCTGGCGCAAGCCCACAAATGCCAGTGTATCCGTCTGCAGGACCCCAACCAGCAGCATGATCAGCGCCGCGGCCTGCCCGGCCATCATCAGGTAGCTCAGCGGCGGAGGGACCCGATAAAACGGCTGGTCCGGCAGGATGAGTTTCAGCCAGAGGATGGGAAGAAAACTCAGGACAGAAAACAGGTTATATCCCAACCGATAGAAACGCATCCAACCCTGCCCCGCCCCGCGCAGGAATGCAGCCTTGACTAAAAGGGAAGCCAACAGGGAATGTACCGCTCCCCATATAGCGATCGCTAAAACCAACAGGAAAATGCTCATTGAGGAAGACCGTTTCTCCTTTGAATGCTTGTTCTTTGGATGCGCTCACCCGTGAAAAAGTGACGACTTCGAGAATAAGGTCTCGAAGTCGTCCGCTTATTAGACTTGCACGTTTATTACTCAGCGCCGAAGGCAGGCACCTCAATGACCTGGCCGCCGGCCTTCACCTGATAATAGGGCATCCAGGCCAGGCCGAACAGATTGACATAGATATCCGTCTTCTTGGGGCTGATCTTCACTTCCGTGATCTTGTTGACCACATCGCTCCATTGAGCCTGTACTTCGTCCAGCACCTGCTGGCGGCTTTGCTGCAATTCGGCCAGTTGTTTTTCGTACTGCTCGATGGATTCCTTGGATTCCTGAACATCTTCCTTGGCGTTCTGGCTCAGGCGATTTTTCGTGAACACAGTTGAGATGCTCTTCTTCCGACCCAATCCGAACAGACTGGCGCCTATCTCCAAAACATTTGCAGCAGATTCAATGTTCCGGTTCTTGAGATCGGCCTCATCCTGGCGCAGCTCGCGTTCCTCGCGGCCCAGCTTTTCCTGCAGCGTTTTGATCTGCCGGTCGAGCACCGCAGTGCGCTTGGCCACCTCGTCATCCCGCGCTTCACGGGCGGTATCTGCACAGGCCTTCATAAAGTCGGCAGCCGAAACATCCGGCCCGGCATAGACCTTCAAGTTTTCATTGGCGCGCGCCGTGACCGAGCAGGAACGGAACACCCAGTCGGCGAAATCCTTCTGCAGCGCGGCCATCATTTTGCTGTCGTTGAGCGGAGACTCGATGTCATCAAAACGCGCCGGTCCCGAGGCAGAGGTCTCCACTTTGTCGAGCCCGGGACCGCGATAAGGAAATTCCTCCCAGCGCTGAGAGCCGCGTCGCTCCGGTGAGGAGACCAACGCAGATTGCAGCACACTCGCTGTCCACGCCGTACTTCCGGTCCAGGAAGCGCACCTGCGCGGAGGCCAGCAGCACCGGCCGGTAGAGGATTCCTTCGAGGGCGGCATCCGCCGGGGTTGTTTTTCCTGCCGCCTTGAACGCTTCCTGCAGGCTGTAATTTTGAGGCAGAAAGTATTCATTGACGCCTGCTGGCGCGGGAGGTTTGGTGGTGCTGTCCCGCAGTGGAGGAAACCGGCCTCGCCGCCGATGGAGGCGGCACCGGAGCCGCGGCCGGAATGACCCGGCTGCATGACCTGCGCGGCCGCTGGCTGGGAGAACTGACCTGTCATGGGGCAGAGGAAGACTCCTTCCGCGCCTGCCAGTTGGTTCAGGGCAGGGATCTGCGTGCGCGTCAGCGGCCCGGCGAGGAAGTTCATCGCCCAGCGCGTCTGGAACAGGACCGGCGCTTTCGCATGGACGTTCTGCATGATGAAGACGCGCTTGCCCAGCGAGGAGATCAGCTTGTCGAAATCAGCCCGCGGCAGGCCGCCTGCCGCGCTCTCCAGACCCGTCCAGCAGGCGCAGCTTGTCCCGTTCGGTCTGCAGTTTGCCGATGAACCAGGTCCCGGCATTGGAGAGACCCTTGTAATCCACGTCCACCGGGTTTTGGGTGGCCAGCAGCAAGCCCAGGCCGAAGGCGCGCGCCTGCTTGAGCATGCGCAGCAGCGGCTGCTTGGATGGCGGGATTGCGGTGGGCGGCAGGTAGCCGTAGATCTCATCCATGTAGAGCAGGGCGCGCAGTGCGGTGGAACCGGACTGCGTGCGCATCCACGATTCGACGGCGGTGAACAGCAGGGTCACGAAGAACATGCGCTCGGCGTCGGAGAGGTGCGCCAGGTAGAAGACGCTGTGCCGCGGGCCGCCATCCTCGGTAAAGAGCAGGGACTCGATATCCAGCGGCTGCGCCTTCCCGCCAGGTCTCGAAGGCCGGCGCAGCCAGAATGTTGTTGAACTGGATGGCCAGTTCCATGCGATCCTTGGGCGGGAAGAACGCATCCACGGGGAAGGCGCCCAGCCTGTCAAAAGGCGGGGTCTGGGTCTGCAGGATCAGCTCGGTCAGGTCCACATCCTGTTTCTTGCTCCAGGCGTTTTCGAACAAGTTGGACAGCAGGATGTGTTCGCGCGAGCGCAGCGGGTCGATATCATTGATGCCCACCAGCCCCAGCAGCGCGGTGACCGTGCTGGAGATGCGCTCCCGGATCGACTCCCGGTTGGTCATCCCAATCCAGGTCGGGCGCAGCCAGCGAGGAGAGCACGCTGATCGGCAGCCCCGCATCCGACCCGGGCGTAAAGATGGCAAACTGCGCCGCGTTCTTTAACGCCAGGATGCGCTCGGGGGTGATGTCCCATTCCGCCAGGCCGTTCCGCCAGGCGAGGGATGCCTCTGTGGCAGCCTGCTCCAGCGTCTTGCCGGCGCGCCGGGCAATGTCGGGATCGATCCAGGGCTGGAAGTCCTGCGGGGCGAGCTCGGGGAAGTGCAGCAGCAGGTTGGTCAGGTCGCCTTTGGGGTCGATGATCAAGGCGGGGATACCCTGCAGCGCGGCCTCTTCCAGCAGTGCCACACACAGGCCGGTCTTGCCGGAACCGGTCATGCCGGTCACGACCGCATGGGTGGTCAGGTCGGCGGGGTCATACTCAAGTTTTTCTTCAGAAGTCTTTCCAGCTTTAATGTCGAAGATCCTGCCTAAATAGAATTCCTTGTCAGCCATTACGCAACTCCTGTGATCTGGAATCGACTTTCCGGAGATCCATTTCCCCCATTTTAGCCCAAAATGCAGGATAAACAAAACGGGCAGGCTTTGCGCCTGCCCGTATCGATCATGAGCGTCTAATCACCGCCCTCGGGAGGTTCCGTGGGTTCCGGGGTCTCGTGATTATCTTCGTGATGGTCATCCTGGCCGGATGGAGCTGTCTGCGTCTTGTCTTCATCCGAGGATTTTCCCGAATCCTCCGAGGAGGGCTCGTCTCCTTCCCGTTCAACCATGGTCGCCATAAAGCGTCCGTCTTTGGTGAAATACCCCTTCACTTCCACCTGGTCACCCGCGGCGATCGCATTGGTCACAGAAGGATCGAGATAGACCAGGCGATCCCCGATGATCATTGTCGTGGCGTCAATGGACTTGATCGTGCCTTCCAGGTGGAAGGTGGCAGGCTGCAATTCCCCACTGCCTCCCTCCTGCCGCGCTTGCCCATCTTCCGCAACCGGCACGACCGAACCGGAGGGGAGAACCTGGACAGCCATGGCAGTGACCTGTCCAAGCGGATCGGTCTGCCCGGTCACGATGACGGCCGCGCCAACCCTGGGCTGCACCCCGGAAAACTGGGTCTGTGCGGTAATGGCAACCGGCACGCCGGAGACCACGATCTGCGTATCCGTTGTCGAGGTGATCAATCCTGTAAATGCGATGGGAACGATGCGGCCTTTCTGTAAAACCTGGGAGACCTCGTCCAGCCGTTCCTGCTCATATTCGCTTTGCAGCACATCGCGGTGCCCGGGAGCGAACACCAGCAACAGCCGAACGTCCTCCCAGGTGCGCTTGACCGGATACAGGTTATCCCCCGGGAGGGTGGAGGTGGAAGCCTGGACCAGGCCTGTACCGCTCAACAGCAGCACCGAGGCCAGCACCAGAGAAAATGCCAGCCGTTGGAACAGAGGGATCACGGAAGCCCGCGCCGGCTTGCGCATCTGCCCGGCTCGCTGAAGGAGCAGCGCACGCGTCCGGCTGATGGTCGCCTCGGAGGGCATCGGACCGTTCAACTGGCGCGCCTGCTGCGCCGCCTCCAGCAAAGGCCGCAGATCGCGGGTCATCTCCGGGAAGCGGGCCAGGACAGCCTCCACGCTTGCGCCATCCTGGATGGCATGCAGGGAGTAATCCAGCGCATCCTGTACCTTTTTATTCATGGTTCACCTCGGCCATCTGCCGCTGCAAGGCAGCCAGGGCGCGGAACTGAAGGGCCTTTACTGCATTGACTTTCTTTTTCATTTGAGCTGCCGTTTCTTCCAGGGAGAAGCCCTGGCCGAAGCGTAATGCCAGCACTTCCTGCTGTTCAGGGGTCAGCCGGGCATAAGCCTGGCGCACCCGCTGATTATCATCGCGCTGGTCGAACACGAGAGAGGGCCCGGGGTTGCGATCGGGCATCGTCTCCGAAATGGCCTGGGTCGGACGCCGGTAGCGCCGGCGCAGGTGATCCACCACCACATGCGAGGCGGTTGCCAGCAGCCAGCCCTTGATATTACTTTCCGGGCCGCGTTTTCGCTTGACCGCCTCCAGCAGGCGGACAAAAACATCGCTGGCAAGGTCTTCAGCCGCGGTCGGATCTCCGGTACGATAGTACACATACCGGTATACATCTCTGAAATACTGATCATAGACGATGGCAATGGACTGCGCGTCGAAAGCACGCAGGCCATCCAGCGCCCGTCTTTGTTGGGTGGCAGACATGGGCAATACAGCCCCCCCGGTAATGGAAGCGATCCCGTCGGTGTTCATATCGAGTATATCATCGGCTGGCATCAGGCTCTAACCGGGGGCGGGTATCCACAGGCTATCAATAAGAATTCGAATGTTTTTCATCGCTCCGTTGTTACCCATAATGTCGTCTTCCGCCTCGGAAAGTTACGGCAGGGGTAAAAAAAGGCGGCCTTACCGGCCGCCCAACTGTTATTCCAGAGCCAGTTTACTCTCCGGCTGCGGCAAAATCCCTCTGGAACTCGGCCATGAACTGCGCGGCGATGAACGAATCGTAGACGACCACAAGGTTCTCATCATTGCGGGTTTCCGCGCTGTTGGTGAAATTATAGGAGCCCAGGATCACGATCTCGCTGTCGATGATGATGACCTTGTGATGCAGGAGGCCGCCGGCATTCCCATCGCGCCGCACATCCAGTCCGGCCTGCCGGAAGGCATCGTATTCGGTGCCCACGTTGGAATCGATCTGGCTGTCGTCCATCACGCCCTTCACGCTGATCCCGGCTTCGCCGCGCGACCGGATCGCCTGTGCCAGCGGGTCGGAGGTGAAGGAATAGGCGAGAAAATCTATGCTTTCATTGGCGTTATAGATCAGGTCCAGCAGATTATTGGCAATATTGTCATCCGGCGAGAAATAGATATCCAGCAGGGTCCCATCGATGCTGACGCGGGGGTTGGGAGTCGGGTTACCTTTATCCGGCCCGAACTTGTCATCCACGAACATTTCATTGAATTCGGTGGTGTAATCCTCGGCGACCTTCACCGAGTGGATGAGGATCAGGTTGTTGTTATCCTGGTAAGTACCGGTATCCGTGTAATTCAGGGAGCCTGTCCAAACTTCCGAGCGGTCAATGACCATAAATTTGTTGTGCATCAGGCCCTCGCGCCGGTCACCCAGCACAGGGATGCCTGCATCGATGAGAGCCTGCGGGTCCGAGCGTTCGAGGTTGTCGCTTTCCATCACTACGCGCACCTGCACGCCCCTCTGATGGGCATGGATCAGCGCGTTGCGCACGGTGTTCAGGCTCAGGCTGTACATGGCCATGTCGATGCTCACGCGCGCTGAACTCGATCGCCAGCACCAGCGGCACATCCGCTCCGCCGGTCTTTTGCGGAGCGGTAGCCCCCTCGGGATTGGTGAAGTACAGCTCGAACCATGAGCCCTTCACCCCGTAAGCCGCAGGCAGCGAGACATCCACCGGGGTCATAGGGACCGTGGTCCCCGGCCCGTTATCCACCACCGGGGTCGGCGTTGCCGTACCCGGAGGCAAGGGCATGCAGGAGGCAAGCAGCAGGATCGGAACAAGCAATGCGGTGAACCTGGATCGCTTCATAAGAAAACTCCTAAGTAAAAGTTCCACCTGTAATTAGGATGTTGGATCATTGCGGCCGGCTGTTCTCCCTCACAGATATTTGCAGTCCCAAAGCCATTCCGTGGAGCGAAGCCAACATCCAAAAATTATAGCACAACCGTTCGAAATGATTGGCTGTATAATCCTCAGCCATGACCACCGCGACCGGAAGCCGCCAGATCGCCCGTGCCGCGGGAACAGTCATGGCTGCCATCCTCCTGGGGCAAATCGCCGGACTGGCGCGCAGTATCTTCGTCGCCCGGCTCTTCGGGGCATCTCATGAGCTGGACGCGTTCCTGGCCGCCAATCGTGTCTCGGAGACACTCTTCCTGCTGGTGGCAGGCGGCGCCCTGGGTTCCGCTTTCATTCCGACCTTCACCGGGTTTCTGGCACATGAGCAGAAGGAACAGGCCTGGCGTCTCGCCTCCGGCATTGGCAACATAATCGCCCTCACGCTGAGCCTGCTTGCGCTCCTGGCAGCCCTCCTTGCGCCGCAGATCGTCCGTTATTTGCTGGCGCCGGGCTTTTCCACTGACCCCGCCCTTTTCTCCCTGACCGTTTCCCTGTTACGCATTCAATTGATCTCACCGGTTCTATTCGGCCTGGGAGGGCTGATCGTTGGCATCCTGAACGCGCACCAGGTGTTCTTTGTCCCGGCGCTCACTCCGGCAATGTACCAGCTGGGCATCATCTTTGGCGCGGTGGTCCTCGCGCCTTCGATGGGGGTCTATGGCCTGGCCTGGGGCGTTGTGCTGGGCGCGGCCTTCTATTTGTGCCTTCAGATCCCGGCCCTGCTTAAGTTGCGCGGAGTCTACTCTCCTAAGGTCGCACTCAAGAATCCTGCTGTAAGGCAGGTGATCCTGTTGATGGGTCCGCGGCTGCTGGGCGTGGCGGTGGTCCAATTGAATTTTTGGGTCAATACCTGGCTGGCTTCCCAGATGAGCGAAGGAAGCCTCACCGGACTGACTTATGGCTTTTCGCTCATGCTCATGGCTCAGGCCGCCATCGCGCAGTCTGTGGCCATCGCCGCAATGCCCACATTCTCCGCCCAGCACGCACTGGGTCAAACCGGAGAAATGCGCCTCTCGCTGGCGGCCTCCTTGCGCGGGGTGATCCTGCTGGCTGTCCCGGCCAGCCTCGGCTTGATCCTGCTGCGCGGCCCTCTGGTCAGCCTGCTTTTCGAGCACGGAAACTTCGATGCGCGTTCGGCGCAATTGGTCAGTTGGGCTTTGCTCTGGTATGCCGCCGGGCTGGTGGGACATTCCATCATGGAAATCCTGACGCGCGCCTTTTATGCGCAGCAGGACACCCGCACGCCTGTCCTGATCGGCACGGCCGCCATGGGCTTGAATGTGATCTTCAGCCTCGCCTTCTCCTGGTGGTTCACCCGGCTGGGCTGGATGCCGCACGGCGGGTTGGCGCTTGCCAATTCCCTGGCAACCGCTCTTGAAGCAGTAACGCTCTTCATCGTCATGCGCCGCCGATTGAAAGGCCTCGAGGGGAGGAACCTGCTCATGGCCTTCGGCGCGGCCGGGCTGGCCGGCCTGGCAATGGTTCTGGGTCTGCTGCTGTGGATGCGCGCCGCGGGAGACCTGGGACGCTGGGTGGTCGCACCGGGTGCCGTCGCCATAGGCGGCATGCTCTATCTTGCGGCGTATCTGGCTGCTGCGTGTGCCGGAAATGAAAATGCTCACCGGCCTGGTGAGCAGTCGTCTCCGCAGATAAGAAATCCCGGCCTCTTAGCCCCAGATCACCCAGTACAGGGTCGAAACAATGATCCCCAGCAGCACCCCGCCTGTCACCTCCAGCGGTGTGTGTCCGATCACCTCGCGCAGTTCCTTTTCGTTCCACATGTGCCCCCTCAACAATTCTTCAAAGAGCAGGTTGATGCGCTCGGCATGCATCCCCGCCTGCCGCCGGACCCCGGCCGCGTCATAAATCACGATCATGGTGACGGCAATGCCCAGCGCGAAAACAGGCTGGTCAAAACCGTAATGCAAGCCGATGGCATGCGTGGCCCCCACCATGAGAGCCGAATGCGAGCTTGGCATTCCCCCGGCATAGAAAAGCATCGCCCAATTCCACTTTCTTGTCCGCAAATACTCAAAGGGGACCTTCAAACCCTGGGCCAGCAGCCAGGCGATCAGGGCGCTGATCAGGGCCTTGTTCTGAAGGACCGTTTCAAAATGCATTAACTCTCATCCTCAAAAGGGACAAGGGTCTCGCCGCTCAGCCGTTTCACTTTCAGATCGGCGGCCTCCAGCAGCTCACTGCAGCGGGTCACCAGCGCCTGCCCGCGCTCGAATAGCCGCATGGCTTCATCGAGAGGGTTCTCCTCCATCTCAAGGGTGGCCACAATTTTCTCCAGTTCGGCCAGGGCCTGTTCATAGGTCAGTTCTTCCACCGGTTTGGGGATCGATGATTTCGGCATGATGGCTCCTTGCTCCCTTAGTCCTTGCGTACCTTGAATTCACCGTCGCTCACACGCACTGTCATACGCCCCTCTGCCTGCGCGGCGCGCGTAACTATGCGGCCGTCCTTGTCCCGGGTCACTATGGCAAAGCCGCGCGACAGCACAGCCAGCGGATCGAGTGCCGTGATGCGCCGCTGCATCCCTTCTATATAAGACCTCTGCAGTTGGACGGAATGCCGCAGCGCGCTGATCTCCCGGCGTGAGAGTTCATCCAGGTGCTGGCGCTCGGAGCGCAGCCGCCGCTCCGGCGAGGAATACCGCAGCCCGGCCTTCAGGGCAGCCAGTTGCGCGGACGCCGACGCCTGCCGGTCAATGATCAATGCAGTCAGCCGCTGTCCGGCATCCCTCACGAAGGCAGCCAGGTCGAGAATGGTAATTCCGGTGGCCAGTTCTGCCGCAGCGGTCGGCGTGGGGGCGCGCAGGTCTGCGGCGAAATCGCACAGCGTAAAGTCCGTCTCGTGCCCCACGCCGCTGATGGTCGGCGCGCGGGAGGCCGCCACCGCGCGCACAAAGCCTTCGTCATTGAAGGCCCACAGGTCCTCGATGGAACCGCCGCCGCGCGCGATCAGAATGACATCCGGCGACTGGCGGTTCAAGGCCTCCAGCGCGGCGGTCAATGCGGGCGGCGCCTCCACCCCCTGAACCGGCGAGGGCGCCAGGATGACTTCCACCAGCGGCAGCCTGCGCCGGAGGGTATGGAGCATGTCGTGCAACGCCGCTCCGGTTGCTGAGGTGATGATCCCGATTCTTCTCGGAAGTTCCGGGATGGGCCGTTTGCGCTCCGGATCGAACAATCCCTCTGCTTCCAGCATGGCCTTCAGGCGCAGAAATTCCTGATACAGCGCGCCTTCCCCCACTGGCCGTATCTGATCTACATATAACTGGTATTGCCCGCTGGCCTCGTAAATACCCAGCCTGCCGTGAATCTCCACCGCCCCGCCATCCTGAATGGACATGCGCAGACGCGCCGCGCTGCTCTTCCACATCACGCAGCGCAGGGAGGCGCCGGAATCCTTCAATGTGAAATAGAGATGGCCCGAGCCAGGCCTGGAGAAATTGGAGATCTCCCCGCTCACCCATACATCCTGCAGAACCGGGTCGGCTTCGATCAGGTTCCGCAGGTACAATGTCAGGCGCGTGACCGTCCATTGCTGGACAGAGAAAAGCGAAGGCTGCATCGAGGCGAGGATACCCGGCAGGAGAATGCTTGTCAATCAGCAAAACTATCACCCGATATTAAGGAAATTGCTTCCCCACACCCGCCTCCTCGGTTAAAATCCCATTCATCCCATGAATTACCTGTGGTCCCCCTGGCGAATGATATACCTCGAAGAACACGAAAAGATCGAAGGGTGCGTATTTTGCGCTGCCCAGTCCCAGACCGATGGCCCGGGAAACCTGATCGCCTACCGCGGCAGGCAGGCCTTCGTCATCCTGAACCTCTATCCCTATACCAGCGGGCATCTCATGGTGGTGCCATTCGACCATAAGGCCACGCTGGAAGAGCTGGACGCAGCCACTCGCGCGGAAATGATGGAGCTCAGCACGCGCTGTATGTCCGTCCTGCGCGAGCTGTATCATCCCCAGGGTTTTAATATGGGCGTCAATATCGGGGAGGCCGCCGGTGCGGGTGTGATCGGCCATGTGCACATCCATATTGTGCCGCGTTGGGTGGGAGATACCAATTTCATGTCCGCTACTGCCGGTACGCGTGTTCTGCCGGAAATGCTGGAGGATACCTACCAGCGCGTGCGCCAGGCCATGCAGTGATCCACGCGGGCGGGGCTTTCCGCGTCTCCCGCATATCCGCGCTTCCCCACCGTTTATGAATCCACCCGCAGTAAGATCATATCATTGCGGGTAACGGAGAAAGAATGAAACCATTTGCCGGGAGCCTTTCCCTTCTCTTTGCGTTCGTATTCGCTTTAGGTGCTTGCAGCCCTGCAACCAGCACAGGTAGGGACCCGGCTGGTCCCCCCGCGCCAAATCAGCCTACCCTCTCCTCCGATGGCCTCGCAACCGCGACAACCTTCCATACACAGACTCCTGCAGGGCCGCAGCCTACCCCAACGCCTCTCTCCGCGGGGCCGGACCTGAATGATTTTCCTCCCGGCTACAACCCCTTGACCGGGCAGCCCATGCCGGACCCCGCCACTGCCAATCTGCCAGCCATGCTGATCTCCATCTCCAATTTTCCTGCCGAGGCGCGGCCCCAGGCAGGCTTATCCTTCGCCGATTATGTTTTTGAATTTTCCATCACCGAAGGCGCCACCCGTTTTCTCTCGGTCTTCTATGGCGGCTTCCCGCAGCCTGAAATCCCCCTGACCGGTGATTGCGAAATCCGCATGCTGCCATTCGTCCAAACCGGCAAGATCCTGCTCGGCAACCGGGTCTGGCTGGATTCCAATGAGAACGGTGCGCAGGACTTTGGCGAGCCTGGGGTCGGCGGCGTCTGTGTCAACCTGTATGGGCCGGACGGCGGGATTGTGAACCAGACCACCACCGACAGCAACGGCTATTATGGCTTCAATATTGCCTCTCCGCAGGAAGCCGGCGCACGGCCATATGTCATCGAGGTGGTCCAGCCTTCGGGCATGCTGTTCACCAAATTCAAGGCTGCCAATGACGCAACCGACAGCGATGTGGATCCACCCAGCGGGCGCATGGAAGTACACGCCTCCTCCACCCGGTTGGATCTGGACGCGGGGCTGTTTCGTGTCCCCGGCCCGACACCCACCCCGGACCCTGCCCGGAAGCCACCCCGACCCGAAGTGGGTCCGGTCCGTTCCGGCCGGCTGATCTATGCGGATTTCGCCAATATGTTCCAGGATTCCTGCCTGGTATACGCCTTCGCCTCCGAAGAGGTGCTCGCGCAGATCCCCACCTGTTCCATGGTGGTGCATGAGGTGGGCGGCGGAGGCGCCATGCTCCCACTGGACCGCATGCGCGCCATCGCCGAGGACAACCGCAAAGCCGATACGCAGTTCAACTATTCCAGCAACCTGTATACCGACCTGCCCCCCATCGGCGGCTCCGCCGGGACCCGGCTGGATGTGTACTTCGCGCTGCTCAACCAGTCTGGCTGGACATATGACCCGCTCATGCAATCCTATTTGCACTTTAGAGATGAATCCAAAAAGGAGACCGCCGGGCAGCTCCAAGCGGACACTGATCGTCTTACCTCGCGCCAGCTGCATTTCGAGAACATCATCGTCCTCATGACCGATCACGTGGTCGTCTCGCCAACCAACCTGGATATCGACCTCGCTCAGGGAGGCAAGGGCTATGCCTATCTCTTCCGCGATGGGCTGGAATATCCCATCCAGTGGTCCACCCTCTCCGGCGAATATGAAAAGAAGACCGGCTTCCGCCGTCCCATCCAATGGCTCAACCCCGATGGTTCGCTATTTCCCCTGAAACCGGGCCATACCTGGGTCATCATCGTCACGCCGTTCAGTTCCCTCACCGATGCTGGCGGCGGTGCGTGGAAGCTTCGCTTCTATCCGCCGGAGGGTTCCCAGTAAACTTCCCTTCATTCTCTGAACCCGCTTCGATTTTGGAAGAAAAACATCTATAATTTTAGTGGAATAAGCCAAACGGAGGAGTCATGAAAGAAACAGAAGCGGTCATACTTTCTGCGGCACGCACGCCTATCGGGCGTTTTCAGGGCTGCACTGAGTTCATTCCCCGCGCCGATGCTGGGCGCTATCGCGGTAAAGGCCGCCGTGGAACGTGCAGGCATCGATCCCGCGGATGTGGAGGAGGTGCTGATGGGGAATGTGGTGCAGGCGGGTGAAGGGCAGGCGCCAGCCCGCCAGGCTGCCATCCTTGGCGGGGTGCCAGCCTCGGTCGGTGCCACCACCGTCAACAAGGTCTGCGGCTCTGGCCTCAAGGCCGCCATGGTCGCCGCGCAGGCCATCCGCGCCGGCGATGCAGACCTCTTCATCGCCGGCGGATTCGAATCCATGAGCCGCGCGCCTTATCTGGTGCCTGGCCGCTCGGGGGAACTGAAATTTGGCAATGCCGAGCTCACCGACGCGCTCCTGCATGACGGTCTCTGGGATCCCTTCGAGAATTGGGGCATGGGCATGGCCGCCGAATTTATTGCCGACGAGTATGAGGTAACGCGTGAAGCCATGGATCGCTTTGCGCTGGAAAGCCACCAGAAAGCGGTTGCCGCGCAGGAGGCCGGAAAGTTTAAGGATGAGATCGTTCCGGTGGAAATGGCCGGCCGCAAGGGGGAGGTGATCGTTGTGGACCGCGATGAAGGCCCGCGCAAGGATTCCACACTCGAATCGCTTGCCAAACTCAAGCCTTCTTTCAAGGAGGGCGGCAAGGTGACAGCCGGGAATGCCTCCAGCATGAATGATGGTGCAGCCGCGGCAGTGATCTCGAGCCGCGCCTATGCTGAAAAACATGGCCTCCGGCCGCTTGCCAGTATAGTTGGTTACGCGCAAGCGGCTGTCGAGCCCAAATACCTCTTTGCTGCCCCTGCTCATGCTATCCCGAAACTGCTCAACCGGCTGGGATGGGGCTTAAGTGACGTTGATCTTGTGGAATTGAATGAGGCTTTCGCAGCTCAGGTGCTGGCCGATGGCCGGGCCCTCGCTGAACAGGGCTGGGACTGGAACAAGCTCAATGTCAATGGCGGGGCCATTGCGCTGGGCCATCCCCTCGGCGCCAGCGGAGCCCGCCTGCTGACCACCCTGCTCTATGCCCTCCACGACCGCGGCCTCAAGCGCGGCATTGCCAGCCTGTGCCTGGGCGGCGGCGAGGCGGTTGCCATGGCGGTTGAACTGGAATAATCAGGTTTGCCGCAGAGTTCTCCCTTCGAGACGCGAAGATATGCTTGTGTATCTTTGCGTCTTTGTTTAAGCTGAAGAAACGGAAAGGACCATGTCATGGATGCCGATGAGCGTAACGAAAAGATCGAACTTTATGGCAGGGGCTTTGACCTGCTGACCGAGGCGCTGAAGGAAATCCCCCGCCAGATGTGGCAGTTCAAGCCCGCCCCGGCAGAATGGAGCGTTCACGAGGTGCTTATCCATCTGGCCGATTCCGAGACCAACGCGGCTATGCGCGCCCGCATGTTGATCGTCCAACCCGGCGGCACGCTGATGGCTTATGACCAGGACCAGTGGGCGCTCGGCCTCGATTATCATGATCAAGATATTGCCGATGCGCTGGAGACCGTCCGCCTCGTCCGTAAGACCACTTACGCCCTGCTCAAGAAACAGCCGGATGATGTCTTCGAGCACACAGTCCGCCACCTCGAGTATGTGGAACCCTATACCTTTGAAAAATGGCTTGACATCTACTCCGCCCATATCCCCGGGCACATCGAGCAGATCCGCAATAATTACAAACTCTGGCGCGACCAGCAGGGGTAATGTTGCTGGCCAGGTATTCAGTATTTTTAGTTAACTTGAATTATCTCAGCCTGTAATGGAATATCCCGGCTCCCTTGCCGAGGGGCGGGAAATGCTGCATCCACATCATGCTCTTCAAGCGCGGTTCCCGCCGCTCGAAGTAATACCATGCCTCCAGCAATTTCGCGTGGGGGTTCCATTCTTCCAGGATACGAGGGCTTCGCATTTTCCAGTGCAGGCGGGCCCGGACTTTCCAGAGGATCAGGTGAATATTGTCGAGTGAGACCATCAGTGGGGTCGTGCCGTCAAACACCATTTCAGCAGGTGAAAAACAGGTGCCCAATGTCCGAACGAGGGTTCGGACTTGATTTTCAGGAAAGTATGGGAGCACACCTTCAGCAACAAACAATACCGGCCGCGGCTCATCCCAGCTGACCGCCTCCAGCCAACTATCTTCAAAAACCGATCCCGCAATCATATGATAGCGCGGGCAAGTATCAGCCAGCAGCTCATGCCGCAATTCTATCACCGCCGGCATATCCAGGTCATACCACTCCACCTTGCCGTTATCCACCCGCGTGAAGCGCGTATCCAGCCCACACCCGATATGAACAACCTTTCCATCCGGATTCGCTAACAGGAAATCGCAGACAAAGCGATCGAACTCGCGATTCCGTATGACGATGAGCGTCTCATCGTGCTGGCGGATATGGAACTTCGAGAAATCATAATCGATCCGCTGGATCATGGATGCTGCCTGTTCATCCCGCATGATAGCGTCTGCTCTTTGCGACTCCTTGGCCCGGACATAGAGAGGGATGAGTAGCGTTTCGGAAACTCCCTGCAATTGGATAACTCTTTTATCGCTCATGATTTAATTTCCTGATCAGACTCTTCACGACCAGTATGACCCGATACATGCCTCCGCCGATGCTCGCTTCGTCGTGGACGATTTTGATGCCCGGTCCGGGCATCATATCCGCGAGCCGGCGATTAATATCCGTCCCCAAAAGGGTACTAAACACATTGGAAAACCTGCGCGCGATCGAAGGTTTTCCTGGGGGCAGGAATTTATCAAAAATGACCGCGCGGCCGCCTGGCTTTAAAACTCGCAGCGCGGCTTCCAAACACATTCGGCCGTCTGGCACTACGCTCAAAATCAGGTTGAGCACCACTGCATCGCAGCTCTCCGGCTTTACAGGCAGGTGTTGGGCATCCCCGCGCACAAGCAGCATCGCCGTTTGGGTTTTATCCATCTTTAGGCGCGCCTTTCGCGAGCATATCCGGGCTGAGGTCTACTCCAATGCCGAAGATGCCCTCCGGCAGCAGGCTAAGATCCTCTCCCGTGCCCACCCCCGGGAGCAGTACGCGCTCGTCTGGCTGGAGGTTGAGCACCTGCATGGCTCGCCTCCTGCCCGGCAGGAAGACTCGCCCTACCGTGCCATCATAGACAGGCGCCCACAGGCGGTAGATAATCCGATTCCTCGGGTTGGACATTTTCATTTGGCCCTTACCCTTCAGAGAACCATCACCTACCAGATTCCCGGGATTAATTTCTTCACCCGTTTCTGGTAATCCCGATGTATATCGCCAAACCGTACCTCGAGCAAAGCATCCTCTACTCCTATCCGGAATGCCAGCGCAGGCAGGAGCAGCAAAGCAATCACCAACAATCCAATGTAACTTCCATAGCCAACTGCAATCCCCACTGTCACCAGGATAAAACCTGCATAACTTGGATGCCTCATCCAACGGTATGGACCGGTCGTGACCAGCGACTGGTCCTGGATCACTTGTAAGTGCCCTGAATATTGGCCTTTGATGGCAAGGCGCGCCCGCAGCCCAAGTGCGATCCCTGCAAGCACCAACCCAATTCCCAGATTATCCAACGCCGTAAAACGCGGCAGCCGGTCAGGTATATATAGATATTCCAATGGAGGGACAAAGAAGGCGGCTATCATTCCCGGCAGGATAACCCAGAATGATTTGTCATTCTTCTCCTCTTGAACAACCTGCCCTCTGACCACCCACAATGGGGCCTTACGGATAAGGCAGGATGCAATGGACGCGGCCGGGTATGCCATTCCCGCAGCCAGCAGAAACCAGCCCATCCGGTTATGGCTCAGTGTCTCCAATCCCAGTAATCCCAGGGTCAAGGACAGCGCGGGGGCGGCAAAAAGCAGGAAGAAATTCGCGTATCGGTTCATAAGTGACGCCTTTCGCTGGACCCTCCAAGGAGAATTATGGGGTGGTCGGAACTCTCAGCAAAATACCCACACCAAATCCGATCAGCGCGCTGATCGTACCGATGACCGCCATCTCCAGGCCGCTCTTCCATGGCTGGCCGACTGTTATCCGCGCTTTGTAGGCGCCCACCGCGAACAACACCAGGGCAGTAACCAGAATAGAAACCAGGATGCTTCTCCCAACCGGGAGGATCAGGAATGGTACGAGCGGCACCAGGGAACCGATCACCGCCGAAAGGCCCACGATCAGCGCGGCCTTAATGACCTGCCTGCGATTGGTCGGTGAAAGGCGGTGTTCCTCTGCCATCATGACCGCCACCCAGATATCCTGATTGGCAGTGATGGTCTCAACGATGCGGCGCAATAAATCCCCGTGAAAGCCTTTCTCGGCATAGATCTTCTCTACTTCCTGCCGCTCCAGGTGGGGCACCTCGCGTATGTGGCGGTATTCGCGTTCCCGTTCGCTCTCATAAAAATCGGCATCCGCCATGGCAGACGTATATGCAACAGCGCCCATCGAGACCGACTCTGCGAATGTTGCTGCCAGCCCTGCCACCAGTACAATGCGCGTATCGCTTGTAGCCGCGGCTACGCCCAGGATCACCCCCAGTACATTGACCAGGCCATCTTGCCCGCCCAGGATAATATCCGACAAAGCCGAAGCCTTCCGGTGCGGGTCACGCTCATCCATCAAGCGCGGGGCTATTATTTTTTCGACCATAATTCATTTCCTCAGAGATTTTCTCAGTTACGCAGTTACGGGCAGAACTGGCCCGCAGATTGTTTTCTGCATTGAAGCAGTATGGGGGTTATTGAAGTTTTGGAGGTTGGAGCAGAGGCAACGGATGGCGGGAACCTTCCAGTAAGCAAGATCTAAAAGATGGTTCGAGGCGTCGTGAAACTTGCACCGGAAAATCAGGCTGAAACACTGTGAATTGATCCTCCTCGTGCGCATCGAACGTACGCAGGAAGCCTTCTCTTCCGGATTTTTCCAGAGCAATGGACTGTCCTTCCACTGCAAAATGAACGGAAAGGCTCATCGCAAAGAGGACAAATAGAAGCACAAGGAAGGATCGTTTAATCATCTTGTATGTGCGCTATTCCCTGCTTGAACAGGGTGATCAAATGAGGATCGTCAAGCCGGTAGAAGACTTCCTTGCCATTCCGCCGGGCGGTAACAAGCCGCATCTGCCTGAGGCTGCGCATGTGGTGGGAAACCGCCGATTGGCTCACACCGACCAGTCCGGCTAATTCGCTGATGTTTTTCTCCCCATCCAAAAGTGCATGCAGGATCAGGACCCGGCTGGTGTCACTAAAAGCACGGAATAATTCGGCTATGTGCGCGGCGGCATGTTCATCCATTTTTCGCTGAGGCATGATACTACTTTCTCACAACATATGAGCATATGTTCATTTGTTAATATTATATTCCATAGCCAGGGAAATGGCAACCTGTAGCAAAAGATTCTATCTTTGGGAATATATTGAAAAAAAAACGGCGAGAGATCTCTCCGCCGGGCTGTATAATTGACCTGGAGGGCATATCATGAACCTGCTTCGCTCTGCCTTTGGTCTGGTCCGGGAAAACCGCCTGGCATACATCCTCATCAACGTCATCTACTATGGTCTGGTGACCGTCTTCATGGTCTATGTTGCCTTCAACCAGCCGCTCCAACAATCCCTCCTGGATCAGATCGGCGGGGCCTTCATGACCGGGCCGCTCAGCTTTGTCGGCAAAGCCTATTCGAATGCCCTGGTTCTCCCTGCCATCGCAGCCACGTTCTTTGTCAACCTCCTGCTTGGCTCTTTTGCCGAAATTACCATCCCCTCCTTGATCGTGCCCTTCAGCGGCATGCTCATTGGCGTCATCCGCGCGATCCTATGGGGGCTCCTCCTCTCCCCTGCCAATCCAAGCCTGCGCCTGGTCATGATCCCCCATTCTCTTACCTTGCTCCTTGAAGGGCAGGGTTACATCCTGGCGCTTTTTGCCGCCTATGTTCAGGGACGCGCCTTCCTCTGGCCTCATACAGCTGGCGTGGAAGGTCATGCCCGGGGTTATGTGGAAGGGCTCAAACGTACCGGAAAGCTCTATGTGCTGGTGATTCTGGTTCTATTAATTTCCGCCATCTACGAGGTGATCGAGGTCTTCATCATGAGCGGGTTTGGCTCTTGATAGCGCTATCGACTTGATTGATCGGTAGTGACCATGTTCGAAAAAGCTTCCCGCACCTATCACGAATATCCCCACACCTTTTGGATGATGATCCTGGTCAATTTCATTGACCGGCTTGGCGGTTCGCTTCTATTCCCTTTCTTTGCCCTTTACCTCACCCGGCGTTTCGGCATTGGGATGACCCAGGTCGGCTTCCTGTTCGCCGTCTTTTCGATCTCCAGCTTTCTCGGTGCCTTCCCGGGCGGCGCGCTGACCGACCGGTTCGGGCGCAAGAAGATCATCATTTTCAGCCTGCTCGCCAGTTCCTTCAGCACCCTGCTTATGGGTCTGGCAAATTCCTTCGAGGTTTTTGTGCTCATCGGCTTCATCTCCGGCATCTTCTCCGATGTCGGCGGACCGGCGTATGAAGCCGTCTTCATGGATGTCCTGCCCGAGGAGAAACGCGCCAGCGGCTTCGGCATGCGTCGCGTGGCGTTCAATCTTGCCATTGTGGCCGGCCCGGCCATCGGCGGGTTCATCGCCGCACGCTCTTACTTCGCCCTCTTCTTCATTGACGCCATCGTCAGCAGCCTTGTAGCCCTGCTGGTGTTCCTGCTCATCCCCGAGACCAAACCCGCCGGACGGGAAGGCGCGCCCGAGGAATCTACCGCCCAATCCTTTGGCGGGTACTCTGCGCGTCCTGGCGGATGGGAAATTCATGGCTTTCGTGGGCGTTTCCTTCCTTGCCTGGCTGGTCTACATGAACATGAACACCACCCTCGGGGTATATCTTCGGAACCAACACGGCATCCCGGAATCGGGTTATGGCTGGCTGATCAGCATTAATGCCGCCATGGTGGTGCTCTTGCAGTTCCCCATCACCCGCCGCATTGAGAAACTGCCGCCCATGCTCATGATGGCGCTCGGTACCCTGCTCTTTGGCATTGGGCTGGGGATGTACGGATTAGTTGGCACCTATCCGCTCTTCATCATTGCGATGGCCATCATCACAGTGGGCGAAATGGTCGCCGTCCCCATTGCCAATGCCGTGGTGGCCTCCTTTGCCCCGGAGGAGATGCGCGGACGCTATAACTTCATCTACGGCAACTCATGGGGCATCGCCTTCGGCGTCGGCCCCATCCTTGCCGGCCTGATCATGGATAACTACAATCCGAACCTACTGTGGGCGGCATGCGCGCTGGTCGGCGTCCTGGCCACCGGCGCGTTCATCCTGCTCCACCTGCGGGTCCATCCCCGCGCGGTGGCCGCCCCTTCGACAGAGTAAATATTCTTCTGCCGCCGATCCATTGCCTTCAGCCTACCAGTCTCCAATCACGCTATAATCGTTACATTCGCCGCGGAGAAGTGCCATGCAGCAGATCTACGATTACGTGATCGTTGGTTCGGGCTTCGGGGGCAGCGTATCGGCCATGAGATTATCAGAAAAAGGCTATTCCGTCCTCGTCATTGAGAAGGGCCGGCGCTTTAACGATACCGATTTTGCAAAAACGAACTGGCAATTTTGGAAATATCTCTGGATGCCCGCCTTGCGCGCACATGGCATCCTGCAGATCAGTATCCTCAAAGGCGTCATGGTGCTCCACGGGGTGGGAGTGGGCGGCGGCAGCCTGGGTTACGCCAATGTGCTCGAGATCCCCAGCCAGACCACTTTCGACACGCCTGCCTGGAACACTCCTCTTCCCTGGGGCCGTACCCTTGTCCCTCATTACCTGACGGCGCAAAAAATGCTCGGCGCGGCCCGCAATCCCAGATTATGGACAGCGGACGATGTCCTCTGCAGCATGGCGCGGGAGGCCGGGATGGAGCACACCTTTCGCGCCACGGATGTCGGTGTATTCTTTGGAGAATCCGGCGTCAGCGTCCCTGATCCCTTCTTCGATGGGCTGGGACCGGAGCGCGCAGGCTGCCGGTTCTGCGGCGGCTGCATGGTAGGCTGCCGTTATAACGCCAAGAACACCCTGCCCAAGAATTATCTGTACTTTGCCGAGAGGAACGGCGCGCAGGTCCTCGATGAATCAGAGGTGACCGATATCCGCCCGCGCCCGATCGAAAGCAGTGATAGCGGTTACGAAGTTACCATCCACCCCAGCACCCGGCTCATTAAAGGTGAGCCTCAACACATTCTCGCCCGCCATGTCATTCTCTCGGCAGGTGTGATGGGGACCGTCCGCCTGCTCCTTCGGCTGCGCGATGAGACGGGATCCCTGCCCGAACTTTCACCTCACCTGGGACACATGATCCGCACCAACTCAGAGGCCCTGCTCGGTTCTGTCGCCCGCAGGTCGGACATCAACTACTCTGAGGGTATCGCCATCTCCTCCATCTACAACCACGATGAGATTACCCGCGTTGAGCCGGTACGCTACCCGGATGGCTCCTCGCTGATGCGCTATCTGGCAGCGCCGCTGATCGACACCGACGTCAGCGTACCGCTGCGCCTGCTGCGCTTCCTGGGATGGGCGCTCGCGCATCCGCTGGATTTCCTGAAGGCCCTCGTGCTGCCAGGCTGGGCGCATAATGTCACCATCCTGCTCGTCATGCAGCACGCCGATAACCGCATGCGCTTTGAGATGGGGCGCAGCTTATTCACGCTCTTCCGGCGCGGTGTGGTGGCAAAGAACGAACCCGGCTATGAGATCCACGCCCAGGTGAAAGGTTCTCATAGCCTGACACGTGATTTCGCCCGCCGGACTGACGGGATCCCCCTGGGTTCGCTGGGCGAGAACTTGCTGGGCCTGCCGACCACAGCGCATATCCTCGGCGGCTCTCCCATGGGAAAGGACGCCACGGAAGGCGTGGTGGATGAGAACTTCGAGGTGCACAATTACCCCGGCATGTATATCATTGACGGTTCCATCATGCCCGGCAACCCCGGCGTCAATCCCAGCCTGACCATCACCGCCCTGGCCGAGTATGCCATGAGCAAGATTGAAGAGAAACGCACGTAGAATTGGAGCTGATAATTGAAAAAGCTCGCTTTGTTTATTGTTATCGTACTGGTGATCTTCGGCTTTATTCAACTCATCCCCTACGGCCGCGACCACTCCATTCCACCGGTCAATGATGAACCCCGGTGGCCCAGCCCGGCTGTGCACGACCTGGCCCGTCGCGCCTGCTTTGACTGCCACAGCAATCAGACCATCTGGCCCTGGTACAGCAATATTGCCCCCGTCTCCTGGCTGGTCTATCATGACGTGACCGAAGGCCGCCAGCACATCAACTTCTCCGATTGGGACCGTCCGGAACATCAGCACATCGATGAGGTCCCGGAGGCATTGGAGAATAACTCCATGCCTCCCGCCCCCTACCTGCTTCTACATCCCTCCGCGCGTCTCACCGCCGAAGAAAAGCAGGCTCTTCTGGATGGCCTCACCAAACTAGACGAAAGCAGTGGACACTAACATGGAAACCAAACCCGACACCATCAAAATCACCACCTCCCATCAGGAGGAGCTCGCCTCCACGTACGCTGACCTGTTTGTGACCGTTCGCGGCTCTTCCGTGATCGGCGGGGACCAGGCCATGAAGAAAGCCAAAGAGGTCAGCCAGCTGATCGAGGAACTGGCCCGCGCCGGCCTCCCTGAAGATAAGATCTATCTTCAAGGGATGCACATTGAGACTTCCTCCGGAGCCTTGCTGAAATCCTCCAGCGCCTCTTACCGCCTCCGCCTCCGCTGCGAAAAGATCGAGCAGATCCCCGCTCTGCTGGATGTCATCGCCTCCCAGAAGAACGCCGCCCTCGAAAGAATCGACTGGATGTATGCCGAGGAGGAAGCGCGCGAGCGAGGGCTGATGGCGGCACTGGAAAAAGCCAAAAGCAAGAGCGCCCGGGTTGCAGACGCGCTGGGTGTCAAGCTGCTCGGCATCTATGACCTGGCGGAGAACAGTTACGACGAGGAACCTCCCATGCCCTTCCAGGCGCGCGCCATGATGATGAAAGCGGATGCTGCGCCAGCCTCGGAACCGAGCCTCGGCATGGATGTTCAGCACACCAAAACCATCCACGTCACTGTCGAGGTATGGTACCGGGTCTCGGAGTTCCAATCCAGCTGACGTCACGCCCTAAACCAATCTAGCACCTTTGTTCTATCCGTGATACAATCTCCGCTCCACTCAGGAGAGAGAGCGGTTCTTTATGTCTTCCCCTACGATCACTGCCCAACAGTTGAGTAAGGTCTATCAGGTATCCGAGCGCGAGGCCGGTTTTATCGCCTCCGTTCGCAGTTTCTTCAAGCGCAAATACAAGGATGTGCTAGCCGTTCAAAAAGTGGATTTCAAGATCGAGCAGGGGGAAATCGTTGGCTTCCTCGGCCCCAACGGCGCGGGAAAAACCACCACGCTGAAAATGCTCTCCGGCCTGCTCCATCCTACCAGCGGCAGCGCCTCGGTGCTCGGCTTTACACCCTGGGAGCGCAAGCCCGAATATCTGCGTTCCATGACACTGGTCATGGGCCAGCGCAATCGTCTCTCCTGGGATATCCCGGCAGCCGATTCCTTCCTGCTCAACCAGGCCATTTATCGCCTCCCCGATGACGAATACAAAGCCACCTACAAGGAATTGGACGAGCTTCTCGAGCTTGCGCCCCTGATGAAGAAACCTGTCCGCAACCTCTCCCTGGGCGAGCGCATGAAATGTGAGCTGGCCGTGGGCTTGCTGCACCGCCCCCGGGTACTTTTCCTGGACGAACCCACCATCGGGCTGGATATTACCGCACAGGCGCGCATCCGCGAGTTCCTGCGTGAGTACAACCGGCGCACCGGCGCGACCATCCTGCTCACCAGCCACTATATGGCCGATGTGACCGCATTATGCGAGCGTGTGCTGATCATCCATCACGGCCTGCTTAAGTACGACGGCGGCCTGACCGATCTTTCACGCAAGATCGCCCCCTTCAAGCTCATCGGCGTGCAGCTCTCGGATGCCCATACCCACGACCTCACCCCTTACGGCACCGAGGTTCGGAACGACGAGGATGCTGACAAGCGTTATGTTCAAGTCCGCGCCGAGGATGTGACCCGCATCACCTCCGGCCTTCTTGCCGACCTTCCCATCCACGATATCACCATCGCCGACCCTCCCATCGAAGACGTCATCGAGCAGGCATTTAACCAATAGATCAGGAAGTCTGATTCCTTTCTTACGGGAGTGTCCATGCTGAAAATCTTCCAGCGTCTCTGGCAGGTCAACTGGGCGGAGCAGTGGCAGTACCGCGCCAATTTGATCATGTACCTGCTTTACTGGCTGGTCTCCCCCGTCATCTACCTCGCCGTATGGACCAGCATCGCCAACGCCAAAGGCTCGGTTAACGGTTACACCGCCAACGACTTCATCGTCTACTACATGATTTTGCTCATTGTGGACCAGATCACCAGCAATATCATCATCCACATTTTTGCTTATAAGATCCAGGACGGCAGCCTGTCGGGCGAGTTGATCCGCCCCATCCATCCAATGCTTCACAATGCCCTGGTTAACACAGTGGCCTTCAAGGGTCTCACCCTCCTGGGCCTCATCCCAGTCTGGATTTTGCTGTTCTTCGTATTCCGTCCCGACCTCAGCATGGTGACCTGGCAGGGCTTGCTGCTTGCCATCCCTGCCATGCTGCTGGGATTCTTTACCGGCTTCCTCCTCTCCGCGGCCATCACCTGCACCGCCTTCTGGACCACGCGCGTCTATTCCATCCACGAGTTCTACTTTGCCCTCATCCAATTGTTTTCCGGGCAGTTCGTCCCGCTGACGCTCATGCCGAAGATCGTCCAGGATATAGCCCAGTTCCTCCCCTTCCAACTCCTGATCTATTTCCCGATCCAGTTGATCCTTGGCAGGCTTACCCCTCCCCAGATCATCCAGGGCTTTCTCGTTGGCATTGCCTGGCTGGCTGTCTCGATCCTGTTCTTCGACCGGGTCTGGCGGGCCGGGATCAAGCAATATTCGGCGGTGGGAGCCTGATCATGCACGCCCTCAAGCTTCTCTCCACCTTCCTCAAGATCAACATCCAGATGTCCCTGGCTTACCGCGCCGATACAGTGGTTAACATCCTGCTCAACCTGATGTGGCTGGGTTGGGAACTGCTCGGCCTGAGCATCATCTTCAACAACACGGAGACTCTGGGAGGCTGGGGCATCGGCGAGCTGATCGCGCTGTTGGGAGTTTTCCGGCTGGTCAACACCTTCATGGCCGCGGTGATCTGGCCCAACACCGAGCGCTTCAATGAGAGCGTGCGCGATGGCTCGCTGGATTACTCGCTGCTCCAGCCGGTCAACAGCATGTTTCTGGTCACCTTCTCACGCATCACCGTCTGGCGGATCTGGGACCTCGTGCTGGCATTTATCCTCATCGTCGTCGGCATTCACATGTCGGGTGACATCACCACTCCCCTCAGCATCCTGACCTTCCTGCTGTTGACGCTATCGGGGTCTCTCGTCCTCTACAGCCTGTGGATCGTGCTGATCGCCCTGACCTTCTGGTTCACCAAGTTCGATAACAACGTGACCATCCTGCAGGCGCTCCTGGATGCAGGCCGTTACCCGGTCAGCGTCTATCCGGTCTGGCTGCGCATCATCGTCACTTATTTGGTCCCCATTGCCGTTGCCACCACCGTTCCCCTGCGCGCGCTGCGCGGCGAGCTGGATCTCCCGCGGGTTCTGCTCTTCCTCGGGGTGAGCGCAGCCAGCTTCTGGGTCGCCTCCCGCTTCTGGAAGTCCGGGATCAAACGTTACAGCAGCGCCAGCAGCTAGAACAGAACTCCTCGGTCAGGAACCATCCATCTACTTTTTTTCGTGCTCGCCACCATTTCCAAACAAAATTAACCTGTCCACTTGACCAGGGCAAACCTGACCCGCAGGCCGGGTATCTTTTTGCGCCAAAAGCGTAAGATTAGGCCAAGGAAATTGCGGAGGCAAAGATCATGAAACACACAGTCCTGGTCGCTCTTACGCTCTTAAGTCTGGTTCTCTCAGCCTGTTCTGCCGCTGGCAGCGCGTCTGCCACGCCTCAACCCGTTCCGACCGTCCTTTCCGATACCCGTGTCATGGCCGAGGGGCGCCTGGAACCCGCACAATTCGCCGAGATCGCTTTCAACTCCGGCGGCGTTGTCAGCCAGATCCTGGTGAAAGAGGGACAGCAGGTCAAAAAAGGCGAGCCCCTGGTTCGCCTCGGGAACAGCGAATCCGCCCGCGCCACGCTGGCCCAGGCGCAGGAAGCCCTGATCGCTGCGGAACGCGCCTTCGGCTCAGCCCAGGCCTGATGCGCTGAAGAACCTTGGGGATGCCTACGAAGCGGTTCGCAAAGCCCAGATCAATCTCGACAATTACGATATCCCCTCCTATCTCAAAGGCGGTACCCCTTCAGACGGCGTGGAAAAGATGTACGCCGAGCTGGAGACCGCCCGCAAAGCCTATGAGCCCTACCGCTATCTGGGCGCGAACAGCCCGACCCGGAAAGAACAGAAGAAACGCCTGGATGACGCCTGGGACCGCTTCAACCGCGCCATCCGCTGGGCCCGCCTGGAAGCCGAATTGAAGCAGGCCCAGACCGAGTTGGACAGCGCCCAGGCTGAATTTACCGCGGCCGCCGGTGGGTCGGATGGGAGTTCCCTGGCGCAGGCGAGATATACCACTGCCCAGGCCAACCTGCTCGCAGCCCAGGCAGCCCTTTCCAATGTGGAACTCGCTGCACCGTTTGATGGGATGGTCGCTGAACTGAATGCCAAGGAAGGCAGCTCGATCAACGCCGGCCAGATCGCGGTGAAAGTAGCCGATTTCTCGAATTGGCTGGTCAAGACCACCGACCTGACGGAGATGGATGTCGTCTCGCTGACCACAGGCCAGCCCGTCACCGTCATCCTGGATGCCATTCCCGATACGGAACTGAAGGGCAGCATCCTTTCCATCGGCCAGAGCTATTCCGAGAGTCAGGGCGATGTGGTCTATGAGGTCACCATCCTGATGACGGACAGCCACCCCGCCATGCGCTGGGGCATGACCGCCGGTGTGACCTTCGAGGATCAAAATTAGGTTCCATACTCTTTCCGCTCTTCCATCGCCGCGGCGATGGAAGAGCGGACGTGGAGGCGTAAATGGCAATTCTCTCGAAAAATGGCAGCACCGGGTCCGCTTATCACAATCAGGCCGGGACTCCCGTGATCAACCTGCTGGATGTTGACAAATTCTACCGAAGCCCTGCCGGGGACTATCACGCCCTCAAAACGATTGACCTTGATATCAACGCCGGTGAGTTCGTCAGCGTCATCGGTAAATCCGGCAGCGGCAAATCCACCTTGCTTAATATGATCACCGGCATTGACCGGCCGACCAGCGGTGAAGTGAACGTCAACGGCACCGCCATCCATAAGTTGAACGAAAACCAGCTGGCAGGCTGGCGCGCCGATAATCTGGGGATCATCTTCCAGTTTTTCCAACTGCTCCCGGCTTTGAACTTGAAGCAGAATGTGATCCTGCCCATGGACCTGGCGGGGAAGTTCAAACCGCGCGAGCGGCGCGAACGTGCCGAGCATCTTCTGGAGATCGTCGGCCTGACCGATCAGATGGAGAAACTGCCCAGCATGGTGTCGGGAGGCCAGCAGCAGAGGGCCGCCATGGCGCGCGCCCTCGCCAATGATCCGCCCATCGTCATCGCCGACGAGCCGACCGGTAACCTAGACTCAAAGACGGCAGACACGGTATTTGATCTGTTCAACCAGCTGGTCGCCGAGGGCAAGACGGTCATCATCGTCACTCACGACAGCAGCCTGGCACGGCACGCCCAGCGCACCGCGCTGATCGCCGATGGCGAGATCGTCAATGAGTATGTGGCAAGAGCTCTGCCGACCCTCACCCCCGTGCAGCTCCTCGCAGCCACCCACCGGCTTGCCCCCCGTCACTATGACCCCGGCGCCATGATTTTGGTCGAGGGACGGGACAGCGATGCCTTCTATATCATCTCCAAAGGCACTGTGGATGTGATCCTGCCGCGTCAGAATCAATCCGATGTGGTCGCCGTGCAGCTCGGCCCCGGAAAATACTTCGGTGAGATGGAGTTCTTCCACGAGCGCCGAAACCGCGCTTCCATCCGGGCCTGCCAGACCTGTCCGGTCGAAGTGCTGGCCCTGGATTATGACACGCTGAACAGCCTTCTCGGCGAGTCCGAGCCGACGAAGGAAGCCCTGCACCACGCTGCCGACCAGCACGAAGAGGAAAATGTTGGCAAGCGCAAAGTGACCGAATGACCTTCGATCACCAGTATTCAGGAGACCGGAATGGGCGTTATCTGGCATAAGATCTGGTTCGATATCTGGCATAACAAGACACGCACCTTGCTGGCGGTCTTGAGCATTGCTTCAGGTGTGTTCGCGGTCGGCGCCATTTTCGGCATGACCGACATGCTGCTGACGAATATGGATGCCTCGCACCGTGCCGTGCTCCCCGCTCATGCGGTGGTGAGCCTCAGCAGCCTGGTGGATCGTGACACCCTCATCAGCCTCGGCACTGTGCCGGGCGTGGAGGCGGTGGAACCTCTCAATTCTGTGAATATCCAATATAAGCTGCATCCCGAGGATGAATGGCGGCAGGGTGTCATCCAGATGAGGGACAATTTCAAAGATCAGAAATATGAGCTGCTCCAGCTGCGCCGCGGTCACTGGCCGGGCAGTGCCAACGAGATCAGCGTTGAGCGCATGGCCGCGCAGTTCCTCAACCTCGGCATCGGCGATTCGGTGATCATCAAGATCAACGACCGTGATCGCCTCATTCCCATCACCGGGCTGATCCGCCATCCGTTTGTGCCCCCGCCGCAGTTTATGGATGTGGCTTATTTTTTCATGAACGCGGATGGTATGGAACGCCTGGGGATACCCTCCGGCAAGTATGGGGCCTTCTATTTGCGGGTCACTCCTTACAGCGCCGATTATGCAAAGGAGATCGCCTCCCTGGTCAAGGATAAGCTCGCCCGCCAAAATATCAGTGTTTCAGGGTTTCTCTATGAAGACCCGGAGAAGCATTGGGGACGGACGTTCTTCAACACCATCACCAAGGTTGAACAGCTGCTGGCTGTCATCTGT
The DNA here is from genome assembly GCA_963809585.1 of uncultured Chloroflexia bacterium. Lineage (GTDB taxonomy): Bacteria > Chloroflexota > Anaerolineae > Anaerolineales > Villigracilaceae > JACPVF01. The sequence continues at coordinate 1,170,814 of CAWEKL010000009.1, forward strand.
TTGATCATCAGCGTGATCCTGGTCTTCAATACCATTTCCAATCTCATCACGCAACAGACCAATCAGATCGGCATCCTCAAGGCGATCGGTGCAAAGATGCCCGTGATCGTGGGAATGTATTTGATCAGCGCCCTGGTGTATGGCGCGCTGGCTCTTGCCATCGCCCTGCCTCTGGGGGCCCTGGTTGCCAATATCCTTACGCGGGTGTTCCTGAACCTTTTCAACATTGACTTCCCCGGTTTTCACCTTTCCAGGCAGGCTGTAACCTTCCAGGTGGTCGCCTCTATCGCCGCACCGCTTCTGGCGGGTCTGCCCCCTGTTTTGAAAGGCGCCGGGATCACCGTCCGGCAGGCCATTGCCAGTTATGGTATTGGGAATGATTTCAATTCGGGCGGCATTAACCAGATTGTGGAGAAGTTGGGCCAGCGCTGGCTGCCCTCCTATTATGCTACTGCTCTCGGGAACATGTTCCGTCACAAGGGCCGCCTGATCTTGACCCAGTTGGTGCTGGTGACCGCTGGAGCATCCTTCCTGATGGTGATGAGTCTCAATTCCTCCCTGGCTCTGACGCTCGACAATTTCTTCGCCCGCCAGCGTTACGATATCACCCTCGGTTTCCAGCGTGACCAAAGGGCGGACCGGGTTGTCGCCGTGGCACAATCCGTGGAGGGGGTGGACAAAGCCCAGATTCGTTTTTACCAGCAGGCCAACCTGCTCGTCAACGGGGCATTGGTCAAGGAAGCCGGTTTAAGCACCACCCTGATCGGAATGCCGGCCGAAAGTGATTTCTATGCTCCATTAATGATCTCCGGGCGCTGGTTCCTTCCGCAGGATGGGCGTGCGATCGTGATCCCGCGCGACACAGCCGAGAAGAACCAGATCACCGTCGGCGATACTGTCCTGCTCGACATAGGCGTCCTGGGCAAGGATACGTGGCAGGTCATCGGGGTATATGAGCCGGTCTTTGTGGGTGGATTTGCCTCCATTACCATCTATGCTCCCATCGAATCCCTGTTCAAGATCACCAAGAAATACGATCAGGCGGGTGCGCTGATTGTCCGTACCACCTCTCACGATCAGGCTTTTACCACACAGGTGACCCACTCGCTCAAGGAAGCCTTCGAGAAACACAGCCTCAGAGTCTCCTCCAGCCAGACCCAGGCTGATCTGCGCGCAACCAATGAATGGCAGTTCAGCACCGTTACCTATATGCTGATGGCGCTATCCATCATTGTCGCCATCGTGGGCGCTTTTGCCCTGATGGGCGCAATTTCGATCGGTGTGATCGAACGCACCAAGGAGATCGGTGTGCTGCGTGCCATCGGTGCCCGCTCCCCCATCATCCTGAAGATCTTTGTCATGGAGGGTCTGCTGCAGGGGCTTCTAAGCTGGATCATCGCCATACCGCTTTCCCTGCTGGTCAGTCCATTCGCGGCCAGTGCCATGGGGAATTTCATGTTCGGCGCCACGCTCGACTATCGTTATAGCTGGTCGGCCATTCTGATCTGGCTGGGGATCGTGGGAGTTATTTCCATACTCGCCTCCGTTCTCCCCGCCCGCAGCGCCACCCGCATCAGCGTGCGCGACAGCCTGGCATACGCATAGTAAAATGCTTCAATGAAAAAAGAAGGAGCCATCTCTGGCTCCTTCCTTTTTTTCATGCATCTTGTCAGGTAAGAAGCATTCCCGTAATTTCTTTCCTCAGTCATCGGGGATTTCGGTGATATTATTCCAACTTCGCCATACATGGCGTGGCAGCTGGCAAGTCAGAGGGTTTTTTCGCTCATTAAGATCAGTCAAAAGGTAACGTAAACATGCATGATCAAGGGATGCCATCCCGCATAATTATTCCTCGCTGGTTACTCTTGCCACTGTTAGTTCTGGGCAGCCTGGTCTGCATTTTCCTGTTGTCACGACTCTTCCTCGACCAGCAGCCTTGGAAAAAACGATTTCATCGGTTATTGGTCGGCAACCTATTTGTTCCGCCATGGACAAAATCCGTATGACCTGCAATCCATGCTGACACTTCAGCACAATCTACTGAAGACAGGCACGGATGATCCCATCATGGCATGGAATCCGCCTTCGTTGTTTGTGTTTCTATTGCCGCTTTCCTGGTTACCTTTTGATACTGCCCGGGTTGTTCTGCTGATTATCAACTTGATCATTATTTCAGCGGCCACTTTGATGCTTTCCCATTTATATTTACCCAACACGAATGGCAGATTCATAACGACCTGCCTGATTTTCGCCTTCGTTTTTCCTCCGGTGGTAGCCGGAATTTTCATGGGCCAGGTGACCTTTTTCGTATTTCTGGGGTTGGTGAGCTGCGTGGTGCTGATCAAGCGCGGGCAGTGGTTTTGGGCGGGAGCAGCCTTGATCCTGGTCACCATCAAGCCGCACCTCGTGATTTTATCGGTGATTTACCTGTTGATCTACATGGCGCAGAAACGCCAGTTTCAAGGTTGGCTCGGGTTATTGTTGGCCGGTATTTTCTGCATGCTGGTCTTGTTCGTTTTTCGCCCGGCTTGGATCGGTGACCTGATCGGTGAAATGGCGATCGCGCCGGTTCATTCGTCCACGCCCACCATTGGAGGATTGCTTATTCACTTGCAGATATCCGAGGCGGCACGTTCCCTGATCCTCCTGTTCCTGCCGCTTCCCTTTCTGCTGCTCAAATATGGAACCAGTATTAAGCTGGAGACGGTCATTGCGATTTTGACGCTTATCACCGTACCGGCCACTTTTTTTGGATGGAGCTTCGATCAGACGATCCTTTTGATTCCCATTGTGCAGGTTTTTGCCTGGATGGAGCTTTCCAAATCAAAAACGAGGAATATCTGGCTGGTGATCGCCGTTATCCTTTCGCTGAATTCTTAACTATGTCCAAAGAATTCGCGATTCGAATGATGTGTTTTTTGTGTGGGTGCCGCTGTTCTGGTGGCTGGTATTTGGCCTGAGCTGGTATGTCTTGCGTCCAGCCGCATCTTCCGTTGAACTGGTTCCGGAATGATCTCCCCTGCTTTTTGAGAGTTTACCCAATGGTCTTTCCTGATTCACCTGTCGGCCTTTCGATCCTCCTTCCTGCGGACAACCAATTCGAAAGGCTGGCATCCCTGCTGCCTGAAATTAATGCGGCATTGGCGGCGCTCCCGGCGATCCATGAAATTATTGTCTCTGTTCCTGATGCGCCGGGAGGCCTTCTGATCCTTGGCACGCCCGATTATGCCCGGTGGCAATGGATCGTGATCGAATGGTTGTATCAAATTCTCCTGCCTCAGGCCTATGCAGATGAGCACATCACTCACTATACATATTCGGAGCTGATCGGGGAGTTTGTCGAAAAGCGCGGTTACCGGCTGGAAGCGGTCCAATATATTCTTCAGGGAGAACTGATCATGGGTTTGCGAAAACCGTTACTCTCGAACGGATAGCCCGCGTCGCTTCCGCCCACGCATAGATAAAATTAGAAGGAGCCATCTCTGGCTCCTTTCCTTTTTCGTTCCTCTCATCAACTTATTACTAATATCTCAATTCTATTTCCTCTTCTCCACGTAGATCTTAACCGCCTCCCCCATGAACTCCGCCAGGCCAGGCTTCATTTTTTCGAAATTCTCTTTAAAGCGCGGTTCATCGTTGTAGCCATTCGCCAGAGCCAGCAGCTGCTCCATTTTCGGCGTCCAGAAATTTTCCATATTGCGATGCCAGCGTTCGACGATCGCCTGAACCTCCGCGGAGGCTGCGCCTTTTGGCATGGCCGCGATCATGTCCAGGTAGATGGTCTTCGCCTCCGCCATGATCTGCGCCTTCTTCTCCTCGGAATAGCTCTTCCATCTGCGGTTGGAGGCGCGCACCGTCTCGGCGTCGTACAACTGCTCTGCTTCCAGGGCATACTTTTCCTGCTCTTCCTCGGAAAAGCCCTCGAACAATCCTTTTTCGCTCATTTGCTTTTCTCCTTTCAAATATTCCAGGGTATTATCCACCGTCTGGATCAGCCGGTTCAGCCGCGCAGCCTGCCTCTGCAATGCTTCCCGGTGAGCATGGAGCGCGCCTTCGATATCGAAATCTTGGCGTCCCAGGATCTCCTTGATATCTTCCAGCGGCAGCCCCAGCTCCCGATAGAACAGGATCTGCTGAAGGCGGAGCAGGGCCTCCTGCCCGTAATAGCGATAACCGTTCTCTCCCACCCGGGAGGGCTTGAGCAGGCCGATCGCATCGTAATGGTGCAGGGTCCGCGGGGTCACCCCCGCCATGTTGGAAAGCTGCTTGACAGTGAACATGCGCTGATCATAAACCCTGACGTAACGTCAATGTCAAGGGTTTCTGAAACATTCTTGACTTGATATCTTGGTTCGAAGCATGGAGAATTTGAAAATTCTTCTTCTGATTACACGCAGTACAGCATTTCCTTTGGAAATTCTGAACGAAAGAAGAAGGCAATGACAGGAAGTCACAGTTATGTGGTTTAATCTCTTCCATGCTCCCCCTCCTGCATCTCGACGATCAAATTCTGGTCCTCGATAAACCCGCCGGCCTGCCGGTCCTCCCGGATGGCTGGGACCCGGAAGCTCCCTACTTGAAGAAGATGCTGGAGGAGGAATACGGCCGCCTATGGGTGGTGCATCGACTAGATAAACAGACCAGCGGGGTGCTTGTCTTCGCCCGCAGCGCGGATGCGCACCGGCATCTCAACATCCAGTTCGAAAAACGCCAGGTGGAAAAGGTCTATCACGCAATTACAGTCGGTTTTCCTCCCTGGGCGGAAAAGACCACCAGATTTCCCTTGCGTGGCAATGTGGGACACTCGCACCGCACCGTGGTAGACGACTCCAAAGGAAAACCTGCCGAGACCCATTTCAAGGTGCTGGGGGTCTTCCGGGATATCGCTCTTCTCGAGGCGCGCCCCATGACCGGGCGGACTCACCAGGTCCGCGCCCATGCCGCTGCTCTCGGATACCCTCTGCTTAGCGACACCCTTTACGGCGCTGCTGCCTTCTGCGCTTCTGGCAAGACCCGCGCTGCATGCCGCGTCGCTGGCCTTTCTTCACCCTGCGACTGGAGAGCAGGTCACTTTTACGGCAGACTACCCGCCGGATTTCGCTGCCGCCCTCAAATCCATCGAACCGATCCGCAGAGATCGGAGGAAAATGATGGAACCCCGCGTTGCCGTGCTGTCCATCTGGGCGGAAGACGTCCCCTTGACCGCCCATTTCTACCGGGATGTGCTCGGCCTGACCATGCTCCCTCACCACGATGGGGATCGCCCGCATTTTTCTCTGGGCGGTGCCTTCCTGGTCATTCTGCAAGGCCAACCGCTGCCTGCCCGGAACTCCAAACCGGAACGCTTCCCGATCTTCGCCCTGGAGGTGGACGATCTCGAATTGCGCATGGAAAAGCTGCGCGCCCATCAGGTCGCACTGCCCTGGGGCATTGAAGGCGACCCGGGCTCCCGCTGGATCATGTTCTCTGATCCCGCCGGCAATCTGATCGAGCTTGTCGAGTTCCCCGCTCCTGGATGACCTGCATGCCTTCGGGAACATTTTCCTCCTTGATACGTCATGAGGAGATAGGAGGCCCCAGTGAAAACTCTGACAATCCTTGCCGTTCTGACCGCCATCCTCTTGACAGCCTGCCAGCCTGCCGCCAGCGACCGATCTTTGGGCAGACTCGACGGAGAACCTGACTGCTGCTACAGCCACTCCGGGATCGGCGGACGGTTCCATTCCGTTCCCGCCCACAGCAACCCTCCTTCCCTCCTTCGCCAACACCCCCATTGCAGTGATCGCCACCGAGACCACCCTCATGCCAACTCTTGAAAGCATTCCCCCAGAAGCCGAACCCCTTATCCAACTGAGCATTCAGAATCTTGCCAGGCGGTTCAATCTCCCTGCGGACCAAATTTTTGTATTGCAGGCCACAGCCGTAACCTGGCACGATGCCAGCCTCGGCTGCCCGAAGCCCGGAGTGGATTACATCCGAGTGGAGACCCCCGGCTTCAATATTCTCCTGGAAGCCAATGGCACAACTTATAACTTTCATACCGACCTGAAGGATCGTGTCGTACAGTGTGCCACTCGTCCCCCAGGAGATATTTACCTGCCGCCGTAAAAGCAGTGAAAATATTCGGAATGAAAACGCCTCCCATGCGTGACCGCATGAGAGGCGTTTTTCTGGTTCCACCCGGGATCATGCCGGGGCGGAGTTATGGCTTGTGTCCGGTTAGTTGTCCGGGAAGCGGATCGGATCACCCTCGTGCGGTGCAGTTCCGCTCGGAACAGCCAGGCGTGCCGCCATAACAGCCGGATTCTGGATGCCCAGTTGGTCGGCCGCTCTGGAAAGCAGCGTGTACGCCTGATAGGCTTTGTTCACCGCGCCCAGATAGTCCCAGTTGGCGAATTTCCGGGTCGCATCCGAGGCGCTCATATTGGCCATCGACACCAGGTTTCTCACACTGTTCGCGTGAGGGTCCGCCTGGATCAGGCCCAGCAGTTCATTGGACCAGTTCAGATACCCGGCCATCTCCCAGCGATACATGTTATCGCGGTCGAATGTGCCGAATTGGTCGGATACGTCCAAATAGTGCATGATGGTGTTGCTCTCATCGCCCGACCAGGAGAAGTAGTACGGGTTGTCAGCGCCGAAATCGATGCCCATCTCCGAGTTGTATCCGTCATGCGGATGCGACATGCCGATGTGATGGCCGGTCTCATGCACTATGGTGGTGCTGAAGCCGTAGCCGAGTGAGCGATAGTCTGCGGCATCAAAGGCGAACACATAGCTCTGCGTGCCGTCCACCCAGTTATCGTCCGCGAAGCCCAGCAAGCCAAACTGTGTTCCCAGGGTGGCGCCGGTTGTATTGAAAGCAAAGATGGGAGCCACATAATCGTTCGGCTGGTAGGTCGGGACATAGTCGCTCCGGTGCATGTCGAAATAGCAGAACAGCTCGGCAAAGGGAGTGCCAAAGTTGTTCCAGCAATCATCCTCCTGCAGCACCTCTCCGAAGATTTGCAGGGCACGTTGGGCGCCCGGGTCGATCGGGTTGAAATCTTTCACCTTCATGCGCCAGTTGTAATAGGGTTCGAAACTGCGCAGGGCATCCCTGGCATAGCCTGTGTTGAGCCAGTCGGTGCCAAGGCTGGCGGGATCGTCTTCCAACATGCTGACGTGTCACGATCTTATCACCGTTCAAACCTGGCGCGGTCACCATCGGATCATACAGCGGCGAGGTGGTGAACAGCAGATCGATCGCCACGAATTCGGGCCACCTTGCCCAGGTCGCTGCTCAACGCGCCCGGCCTGCGGTAGCCATTTGGGGCATATTCCCAGATGGGCGGCATGCGATAATTCTCGATCCCGTCGCCATCTATATCCTTGTCGTCCACAATATAGTTGTTCGTCCAGGACTCTGGCCCTGCGGAAAGGTCATAGAACCACAGGCGGCTTGAGCTGCCTCCCCAGGCGATCATCTTGCGCGAGGCCCGCGTCGCGCCGAAATTGGTAGCCCGTATCCGGATCGACCACGTCGGTCTTGGTATAAACATGGAACTTGAAGTCCGCGCGGCCGTACCAGTTGACGAAGACGATCGAATAGCCCTTCGGATTCCGGCCAGGCAGGTTCCTGGCCAGCCAGCTCTCCACGCTGGGTCCATCGATGTACAGCACCGGGCCGGTCACATCCAGGACATTCTTGGCCTGGTCGTTGTAGTCCATCTGGAATAGTGTCGGATCGCCGGGCGTGCCGATCTTCTTTAGATACTTAAAGAAGTTGTCGGTAACGTTTTTATCGAGGTAGGTGACCTTGTAATCGAAATTGAATTGCAGCCCCATGTCCCGTCCCTGCAGCCCGTAGAACGCCGGATAGCGAACGATGGGTGCATAACCAGCAGGCAAGCCGCTCATCAGGACATTTTTCTTGATCGTGTTCTGGTCATAGCCCAGCAGATAGATCTGGATAGGGACCTTTTGCTCAAAGGTTTGCGCCTGACCGGGCTGAAGTGCCATCCCTCCCATCGGCTGGGCGGTCCGCGCATCCGGCGCCGCCAGCACGGAACTCGTTGCCAGCATTAGAATTATGACCAGGATCGTAAAGACAGAGAAATACTTGCGCTTCATTTGCAATCTCCTTGAATTGAATGAATCAAAATAGGCAAACCCTGATGCTTATGCCTTCTGCGAGATCTGCGCTTCCACCTCCTTTCCGAAAACAAATCCTTAACAGGTAAGATCAAAACCTGGAAATAAAAGAAGAGTGTATTGAAAAAGATGCACTGCCAACCTGCGCGCATAAAGCAGGTTCTCGCGGCCGGTTTGTCAGGAGGGGCTGTTATGTTGTTTCAATGCCTGTGGATTTGCGCTTCCATAATAAGTCAGATCCGGGACAAAATCAATAGGAATGGAGAGTGGTTTATTGTTTCTCTGCCAATAATAAAAAAGGCTCTCCGCGATGATCATCGCAGAGGAGCTTCATCGAAGGATGGACCTAGGCGATCTTCCGGGCTTCCATGTAAAAACGCTTCTCACGCGCCTCGCCCATCGAGAACGTTTTACGCGGCAGCGCTCCATCGAGGATGACCGTCTTGAAAAGATCGGATTTGGACATCCCGGGCAGGTAAAACCCCGCGTTCCCCGGCTGGGAGCCCAGCCGGATGACCACATCCTGCCCGTGCACATAATCGAGCTTCTCCGCGCCGCCATTCTTCATGAATGAGTCGAGAAAAGCCTGGATGGTCCCGACTGGCAGGTTGGAGGCTGGATGAGCGATCTCGATCACGCCGAAGTCTTTCCCCGCCCCGATCAACCCGATAGCCTGCACGGGACCTTTGGCCGAATCCACGCGTCGGACCATTTCCTCGGCATTTGAGACAGGACGATAAGTGAAGTCCGCCCCGAATTTCTCCTGCATTTCCGCGATAACATCCTTCTTAAGACCGAAAACGGCTCGGTGGATCGGTTCGAAGTCCAACCCCTCGTCATGCACGTTCTCGATCTCCACCAGCGCGTAGCGGGCGGGATGGTCCATGCCCACCTGCGGCTTGATCTTTTCCCAGATGGCCTTGGCCGTCGCCAGCGAGTGATTGCCGTCGCCCATTGCAAAGAGCAGCACCGGACTGTCCTTGCTGATGCCGTACTTGGCTGCGAAGGTTTGCGGGTCGGCAAGGCCGCGCAGCGCATGCGACCACCTTATCTTCCAGGTCCGCGCTGACCGCATAACCGGTCAGATGGCCGCTGCCCAGCATCAGATCAAAATCATATAGTTTTTCGAGCTCGGTCTTGGCCGCGCTCAGCGGTTCGATGACCGTTCGCTCCGGGTCATCGATCAGCACCAGGATGTGCGGCAGTTCCAGCGCCGCGCCCTCGCGGATCTTCATGCGCGGGGGCAGCCGGTCCACAATGGTGCCTTCGGTGGCGCGGATCAGGCTGGACGAGCCTTTCGTGAAATCGTAAGCGCTCCAGGTCCAAGCCAGAACCAGCCCTTGCGCGTCTTCCCGCCCACCGTGCGTTCGACATAGATCAGCCCCTCGTGCGGCTGCAGCACGCCTTCGTCCAGATACTTGCGCATGCTGCTCTGGATGTTCTGGATGCGTCTCCTCTCCGCCTGCCTTCTCAAGATATACTTCCGGGAAGGTCAGGTTCAATGTCGAAGGGGCTCCCTCCACCATTTTCTCCACCTCTTTCCAATATTCCGGTTCCGAGGTGAACTGGTCACAGGCGATCACGGCCCACTTCGCCAGATCGGTGCCGGGCTTTGGGAGGTATACCTGCGGGATTTGAATGCCGATATCATTAATGATTCTTCATGGGCGATCCTTTGAGTGGAAAAAAGGAAATGCGGAAGCAGCCTGTTCAGGACTGCTTCCGCACCGCTGAATTACTTGCCGTTCTTGGCGAACTCGATCAACTTCTCGGCCACTTCCGCGCCCACGCGCCCCTGGGCTTCCTTGGTTGCCGCGCCGATGTGCGGCGAGCCGATCACGTTGTCCAGTTTGAGCAGTTTCCAATCCGTGGGCGGCTCTTCCATGAACACATCCAGCGCCGCGCCTGCCACCTTGCCGCTGGTCAGCGCTTCGTACAGCGCGTTCTCATCGATGATGCCGCCGCGCGCGCAGTTGACGATGCGCACGCCGTTCTTCATCTTGGCAAATTGCGCCGCGCCGATCATGTTCGCCGATTCCTTGGTCTTGGGCAGGTGCAGGCTGATGTAATCGGCCTGCGCCAGCAGCTCATCCAGCGTAACCAGCTTGAGCTTCCACCGCTTCGGTGACGTAGGGATCGTAAGCCAGCACGGTCATGCCCAGCGCGCTGGCGCGCTTGGCAACTTCCTGGCCGATGTTGCCCACGCCGATCAGGCCCAGCGTCTTGCCGCCGATCTCATCGCCTTCAAAAGCCTTCTTTTCCCATTTTTCGGCCTTCATGCGAGGCCGTGGCCTTGTAGATCGAGCGGGCCAGGGCGAACATGTAACCGATCGCCAGTTCGGCCACGGAGGCGGAGCTGGCCAGCGGGGTGTTCATCACCGCGATGCCCTTGGAGCGGGCATACTCATGATCGATGGTATCCAGGCCCACGCCGCCGCGCACGATCACTTTCAGGTTCGGGCAGACATCGATCAGCGGCTGGCGCACCTTGGTCCGCGAGCGAACGACCATCCCATCATAGGCCGGCAGCACGTTCGGCAGTTCTTCCGGGGTTATATCGTCGCGGACATCCACCGTCAGGCCGGCAGCGCGCATCTGATCGATGTATTCCTTCTCGGTCTTGTCACAGATCAGGATCTTCATCAGGTTCTCCTTGGTCGCAGGGGAAAATAATAACAGGAACCGGTCCGGCGGACCGGCTGGTTCCTGTTTGAAAAGTGAAGTCAGGCACGAACGTCATTCTAACAACGGGATAAACCTTTGTCAACGACATATATCAGGTCGTAAAAGTGTCAATTGTTCTTGCCACTTTGTCAGACAAACGGCTATAATGACTTGAAAATCAGAATATTTCGCCGGGAAACTGGCGAATTTGTATGTCCAGTCGTCACCTACTCAAACAGGAGATCCTCAATGGCCAATGTCAAGCGTGTCTTCAACTTCAACCCCGGCCCCGCCGCCTTGCCGCTCGAAGTTCTTGAGCAGGCTCAGGCCGAGATGCTGGATTTCAAAGGCACCGGCATGTCCGTGATGGAGATCAGCCACCGCTCCAAGGAGTTCGAGGCCGTCATCCAGACCGCCGAAGCCGACCTGCGCGAGCTGCTTGGCATTCCCGCCAACTACAAGGTCATGTTCCTGCAGGGCGGCGCTTCCCTGCAATTTGCCATGCTGCCGATGAACCTGCGCCCGGCCGGCGCCTCCGCCGATTACATCGTCGACCGGCACCTGGAGCAAGACCGCCTTCAAGGAAGCCTCCAAGCTGGGCACGACGCGCGCCGCCGCCAACACCGAGGCGGACGGCTTCAAAGGCCTGCCCGCCAAACTGGACCTCGATCCCAAGGCCGCCTACCTGCACTTCACCTCCAACGAGACCATTCACGGCGTGGAATTCTTCAAGGAGCCGACGCCGCCGGCTGGTGTGCCGCTGGTCTGCGATGCCTCCTCCGATTTCATCAGCCGCCCGGTCGATATTTCCAAGTATGCGCTGATGTACGCCGGCGCGCAGAAGAACGCCGGTCCTGCCGGCGTGGTCATTGTCATCGCCCGCGACGATATGCTCGAGCGCACTCCCGCCAACCTGCCGGTCATGCTGGATTACAAAGCTCTGGCCGCCAGCGGCTCACTGCACAATACACCTCCCTGCTTTGCCATCTACATGGTCGGCCTGGTCTTCCAGTGGGTCAAGAAGAACGGCGGCCTGGCGGGCATCCAGAAGACCAACCGCACCAAGGCTGCTCTGATCTACAAGACCATTGACGACAGCGGCGGCTTCTATCGCGGCCACGCCCAGCCCGAAGCCCGCTCGGTCATGAACATCCCCTTCCGCCTGCCCACCGAAGAACTGGAAGATACCTTCGCCACGGAAGTCCAAGAAGCGTGGTCTGATCGGTCTCAAAGGCCATCGCTCCGTCGGCGGCATGCGCGCCTCCATTTACAATGCCATGACCGTCGAAGGCTGCCAGGAACTGATCAACTTCATGAAGGAATTCCAGAAGAAGAACGGCTGATCCCGCCGCGCCCCAACCGGTGAACCGATCTGGAACAAAGAACCGTCCGGCCATCAACGCGGCCGGGCGGTTCTTTTGATTATAATGAGCGGATGGAGTTCTTCTTCCCTGATGACGATCTTGAACGGATGCCGCCCGGGGAAACGCATATTACCTCTTTGACCGTGGAACCATATCCGGATGGCCGCCGCCTAAGGGTTCATTTTTCCATCACCCCCTTCCAGACCCGCCCCCACATTGAGCTTGTCCTCCGGGATGCCGCCGGGCAGGAGGTGATCACGGCGAGCGTGGTGGAGCCCATGTCCTGGAACCTCGAGCTCACCATGCACCTGCGCGGCGAGATCAACAACCCTTATACGCTGGAGGCCCGGCTCTATTATCCGGAGGGTCCCGAGGACGAACCCCGGCGGGTAACGCTGGAAATCAACCCGCCGCCCCCTGAAGATCCTTCCACCTGATCGGCCCATCTCATGACCTTCCATCGAACCCGCTTCCTGCCGATTCTCCTGTTGCTGCCCGGCCTGTTGGCAGGCTGCGGCGCGCCCGCTGTTCCCCCTCCTGGGGTCACCTCCCTGGCCGCTGACACCCCGCAGCCCGTTATCAACGCTCCGGCCCTGGCGCAGGATCTGATCATCCTTTCAATGGAAGAGAATGGTTTTGCCCATCTCTTCGTCACCATCCCCGGCAAACTCGAGCTCACCCGCATCACCGCCGGTCCCTGGAATGACATCACCCCCAGCCTCAGCCCGGATGGTTCCCGGCTAGCCTTCTCCTCCGACCGCGGCGGCTTCTATGACCTCTATCTGCTGGACCTGCAGACCGGCGGCATCCAGCAGCTCACCGATACCCCGGATTATGACGCCTCCCCCACCTGGTCGCCGGACCTGGCTTGGCTGGCCTATGAAACCCTTAATCAGACCAATCTCGATATCGCCCTGTTTTCCCTGAACGACCCCGCCCAGAGCCATGTCCTGCTCACGGACGACCCCGCCTCCGACCATTCCCCTGCCTGGTCGCCCAATGGCCGCCAGATCGTGTTCATCTCTGACCGGACCGGCAACAGCGAGATATGGCTGGCCGACCTGGACCGCACCGATTCCAGCCGCCTGCGGGATCTCAGCAATACTCCCGATTCGGCCGAGGAGCATCCTGCCTGGAGCGCGGACGGTTCCCATCTGCTTTGGGCCGCCGAAGCGCAGACCCTCGGCTACAGCGGAATCTATGTCTGGGACGCGGCCCGCCCTGACCGCCCGGGGGAATGGCTGGGTGATGGGGATTGGCCGGCATGGAATGCCGCGGGAGATCAGATCCTCGCCTTGCTGGACGGCCCGAACGAACAATATCTCACCTCCTATACTCTCGGCGGCAGGCTCCTCCTGGCGCCTTTCCTCCTGCCCGGGCACGGGCACGGCTTGATCTGGCCGCATGCCGCCCTCTCGGACCCCATGCCGGCATCCTATCAGCAGGCTGCGGCGGTCACCGCCACCGGGCTGTGGTCGCCCGCCGTCACCCCGGCCGAGGATGTCCCCGCGCAGCGCTGGACGGTCGTGCCCCTCGCCAATGTGCAGGCACCCTATCCTCAATTGCACGACCTCGTGGACGAGTCCTTTCAAGCCCTTCGCGAGCGGGTGATCGAGGCAGCCGGTTGGGATGCCCTGGCCAGCCTGGAAAATGCCTTTGTGCCGCTGACCTCCTCCCTCGATCCCGGTTTCGAGGAGGATTGGCTTTACACCGGCCGTGCCTTCTCCCTGAATCCGCTGATGGCCAACGCCGGGTGGATGGTCGCCCTCCGCGAGCAGGTCGGCTCGGAGACCTATTGGCGGCTTTACCTGCGCGTCCTCAAACAGGATGGCTCGATGGGCGAACCGATCCCGGCTTCCCCCTGGGACCTGGGCGCGCGTTACGATCTGGAACCTCGCTCCTATGAGGCTGGCGGGAATTATGCTCCCGTGCCCTCCGGCTACTGGGTGGATCTGACTTCTCTCGCCGCCGCGTATGGCTGGCAGCGCCTTCCGGCCCTCCCCAACTGGCGGACGTATGTCGAGGGCGCCCGCTTCACCGAATTTGTGATCACCGGCGGCATGGATTGGTACTCCGCCATGCTGGAACTTTATCCGCCGGATATTCTGGTCACGCCTACGCGCGTCCAGCCGCCCACGGTGACCCCCAGCCGCACCCCCATCCCGACCAGCACCCCGGGTCCGTCGCGCACCCCGCGCCCGACCTATACCCCGAGCATCACCCCCACGCCGCGCCCGACGTTCACTCCGAGCATCACGCTCACTCCCACCTCCACGCCTCCCACGATCATTCCCACCTTCCAGTGAGAATGACATTCGCTAGCCCCCTGCAAGTTCGCCTGCTTGATCCATGAGACCTTCCTTCTTCCTGCGCTTGCGCCTCCTCTTTCTCAGCCTGCTGCTTGCCGGTTGCGCGACGGCCGCTCCTCACCGCGCAGCCAACTGCCGTGTTCGCAGGCCTGGAGACTGCGCCAGCCGGGGCCGCAACCGAAGCACTTCTCCTCCCAACACCGGTGCCATTCCGCTTCGATCTGCCCACGCCTCCTGCCGCGCCGGTGTCCGGATGGAGGCCGCCTCTCTATCCGGTGCCGTGGGCCATGTCGCCCTATGATCACTTTTACTTCGTCCGCCCCATCGCCGCTGACCAGGTGAACTGGCCGCTCGCCGATTACCGTTATGGGGGTATCTTCTTCGCCCCCAATATCGTGCACACCGGCGTGGATATCCCCGCCCCTGAAGGTACCCCCATCCATGCCACCGGACCCGGCACGATCGTCTGGGCCGGCTGGGGGCTTTTTACCGAGTCCCCGGATAACAAGGATGATCCCTACGGACAGGCGGTCTCCATCCGCCATGATTTCGGTTACAAGGGGCAGCAGCTCTACACCATCTATGCCCACATGAGCAAGGTGCTCGCCGTGCCCGGGCAGCATGTCGAGACCGGCGACCTGATCGGCTTTGTCGGGCATACCGGCGCGACCACCGGCCCGCACTTGCACTTCGAGGTGCGCTTTCCGGAAAACAACTTCTACGACACCTATAACCCGGAGTTGTGGACCGCCCCGCCGCAGGGATGGGGCGTCCTTGCCGGCCGCTTGATGGATACCCAGGGCGAGACGCTTCAGCAGGTGGAGGTCACCGTCCGCAATGAGGAGACGCATGTCCAGTTCCTGGTCAAGACCTACGGCGGTGGTTCGGTGAACCACGACCCCTATTACAATGAGAACATGGTCCTCGGAGACCTGCCGGCAGGTCTTTATAAGGTCAGTTTTCGCTTTGAAAAGAATGTACAATATTGGATGGAAGTCCAGCCGGGACAGGTCACCTACTTCACCTACACCGGCGACAAGGGCTTCAACGTCGGCCCGCCGGCCGCCCCCACGCTCGACTTCCTGCCCGTCACTGCCACGCCCTCCCGCACTCCGAACTCCCTCGCCGTAGCCTTCCCGCTCCCTTGACGTACCGAACATCTGTGCTATACTTTTCCTGTCTGATTTACCATCCTGTACACTTATATTTGGAGAACAAACCATGCCTCGAAAATCATCTGCCGCAGCCCGTGAAGAACAGCAGTCAGTCCAACAACGGCAATGCTGACAATGCCAAAACGCCTCGTGCTCGATAAAGCCGTTGGCGATATCCTCAAACGCTATGGCGACGGCTCCATCATGCGCCTGGGCGAAGCCCACGGCATGGTGACCGAAGTCATCCCCACCGGCTCGCTTTCGCTCGATATCGCCCTCGGCGTCGGCGGCATCCCGCGCGGACGCATCACCGAGATCTACGGCCCGGAGTCCTCCGGCAAGACCACCCTCTGCCAGCACATCGTGGCCGAAGCGCAGAAACTGGGCGGCACCGCCGCATTCATTGATATGGAACATGCGCTCGACCCCGTCTACGCCGCCACGTGTCGGCGTGGATATTGACAACCTGCTCGTCTCCCAGCCGGATACCGGTGAACAGGCGCTCGAGATCACCGAGACCCTTGTCCGCTCCGGCGCGGTGGATGTGGTCGTGATCGACTCGGTTGCCGCGCTGGTTCCGCGCTCCGAGATCGAAGGCGACATGGGCGATGCCACCATGGGCGTGCAGGCCCGTCTTGATGTCCCAGGCTCTGCGCAAACTCTCCGGCGCCATCAACCAGACCAAGACCGCCGTCATCTTCACCAACCAGCTGCGCCAGAAGATCGGCGTCATGTTCGGCAACCCCGAAACCACCACCGGCGGACAGGCGCTCAAGTTCTATGCCTCCGTGCGCCTCGACGTGCGCCGCATCCAGGCCATCAAGGTCGGCGAAGAAGTCATCGGCAACCGCACGCGCGTCAAGGTGGTCAAGAACAAGGTCGCCCCGCCCTTCCGCACCGCCGAGTTCGACATCATGTTCAACGAAGGCATCTCCAAGGCCGGCGATATGCTCGACCTGGCCACCAAGTTCGAGATCATTCACGAAGCGCGGCGCCTTCTTCTCCTACGGCGATATCCGCATCGGCCAGGGACGCGAGAACGCCAAGGAATACCTGCGCCACAACCCGGACCTTGCCACCGAGATCGAAGCTGTCATCCGCCAGAAAGCCCTGAGCGGCGAGATCGCCCTCCCGCTCGACATCGGCGCTCCGGATGGCAACGATGATGCCGGCGCTGAAGAAGCCTAAACGTTCACTCAGGGGCGAAGCCGGTGCTTCGCCCCTTTTCTTTTAGCGGGGTGATATGCGCCTCTCCCGTGCACCCATTTTCCGGCTGATAGTCGCTCTGCTCTTCTTGAGCGGCTGTACCCCCGCGGTCACCTCCACGCCGTTCATTCCCCCTGCCGCCCCGCCGCTCCCGAGCGCCACTTTCTCCCCGGAGCCCGGCCCGCCGCTGGACATCTCCACCCCCACGCCCCTTCCCGCTTCGCCAACCTCCGCAACTGCCTCTGCCACTCTGGAAGCGACCAGCGGGCCTTGCTCCAATGACCTGACCTATGATCAGGACCTGACCATCCCCGATGGCACGATCATCCAGCCCGGATCCTCCATCGAAAAAGAATGGCTCGTCACCAACAGCGGCACCTGCGATTGGGATGGAACCTACCGCCTGAAACTGGTAGGCGGCGAGGCGATGGGCGCGAACATGGAGCAGGCTCTCTACCCCACGCGGGCCGGTGCGCAGGTCAGGTTACAGATCATCTTCACGGCTCCGCTGTCTGTGGGAACTTATCAATCCGGTTGGCAGGCATTTGATCCCAACGGGAATGCCTTCGGCGATCTCTTTTACATGACCATTAACGTCTCACCATAAATTGGTGTCGTTGGGGGAATTAATTCGATTTTCACATCCTGAAGAAAAAAACTGCCGCAATGTCGGTGGTGAGATTATAATTGTGACGTTCTGCACATTCCCGCCGATACCCGCAGCCATGACCTGCGATCCTGTTGAATTCAATTCGGAGAAGTGACCCTATGGATCCCACTATTCTTTCTCGCTGGCAGTTCGGCTCTGACCACCGTCTATCACTTGCTCTTCGTCCCCCTCACCCTGGGCATGGGCTGGTTTGTGGCCTTTATGCAGACCCGCTATTACCAGACCAAGGATGAGACCTGGCGCAAGATGGCGAAGTTCTGGGGCAAGCTTGTTCCTGATCAACTTCGCCATCGGCGTGGTGACCGGCATCGTGCAGGAATTCCAGTTCGGCATGAACTGGTCGGAATATTCCCGCTACGTGGGCGATATCTTCGGCGCTCCGCTGGCCATCGAAGCCCTGATGGCCTTCTTCCTGGAATCCACCTTCCTGGGCATCTGGATCTTCGGCGAAGGGCAAAGTTCCCGAAAAAGTTCACCTGGCCTCCATCTGGCTGGTGGCGATCGGCTCCAACCTCTCCGCGCTGTGGATCCTGCTGGCCAATGGCTGGATGCAGCATCCGGTCGGTTATGTGATCAACGAAGCCACCGGTCGCGCCGAATTGGTCAATTTCTTTGCGCTGATCGGCAACCCCAAAGGCTGGATGTTCTTCTGGCATACCATCTCCGATCGGCTTTGCGATGGCCAGCTTTCCTGATCCTCGGCGTCAGCGCCTATCACCTCGTCCGCAAACAGAACCTGGATTTCTTCAAACGCTCCTTCCAGATGGCCGCCATCGTCGGCCTGATCGCCAGCGTCCTGCTCTTCCTCGGCGGTCACACCAATGGGCCAGTACATGTACGACACCCAGCCGATGAAATTGGCCGCCATCGAAGCCCTCTGGGAAACCTGAACAGCCCGCCTCCTTCTCCCTTCTGACCATTGGCGACCTGACCGGCAAGCGGGAAGTCTGGTCAATCCGCATCCCGTATGTCATGAGCTTCCTGGCCTGCAACAACTTCACCTGCGAAGTCAAGGGCGTCAATGACATCCAGGCTGAATACGCAGCCACAATATGGCCCTGGCGATTACATCCCGCTGATGGTCGTCACCTACTGGACCTTCCGCATCATGATGACCTTCGGCTTCGTCATGATCGGCCTTGCCGCCTTCTTCCTCTGGTCAACATGCGCAGGCGATATCGACCAAACGCCAAGTGGATGAAATGGGTTCCCTGGGTGCTCGTCCTGCCCTATCTCGCCAACGCCAGCGGCTGGATCCTGACCGAAATGGGCCGCCAGCCCTGGATCGTGTACGGCCTGCTCAAGGTGCAGGATGCCGTTTCCCCGAACCTGACCACCGTCGACCTGCTGATCTCCCTGATCGGCTACACCGTGGTTTACGGCTCACTGGCTGTCGCCATGGTCTACCTGATGAAGAAATATGCCATCGCCGGACCGGATGCCGCCATGCACGAATCCGTGGACGTCGAGCGAAGGCCCGGTGACTCGCTCCTGTCGGCGCGCAAGACTAATCGCGGAGGCACAACATGTCTTACGAATTTCTCCAAATCCTTTGGTTCATCCTGATCGCCGTCCTGTGGATCGGCTTCTTCTTCCTGGAAGGCTTCGACTTCGGCGTGGGCATGCTCCTGCCCTTCCTCGGCAAAAAGGATGAGGAACGCCGCGCCATCATCAACACCATCGGCTCCGTCTGGGATGGCAACGAAGTCTGGCTGCTGACGGCTGGCGGCGCGACCTTTGCCGCCTTCCCTCACTGGTACGCCACCATGTTCAGCGGCTTCTACCTCGCGCTGTTCCTGCTGCTGGTCGGCTTGATCATCCGCGGCATCTCCTTTGAATATCGCTCCAAGGATGCCAACCCCGCCTGGCGCAATCGCTTTGACTGGATGATCGCCATCGGCTCCTTCCTCTCCGCCTTCCTGCTGGGCACGGCCTTTGCCAACCTGGCACGCGGCGTGCCGATCAACGCAGGACATGATGTTCACCGGCAACCTGTTCACCCTGCTCAATCCGTACGGACTGCTCGGCGGTGTGACCACCGTGGCGGTCTTCCTGCTGCACGGCGCCAACTTCCTCGGCTCTCAAACTGGAAGGCGAACTGCGCGAGCGCGTCAACAGGCCTGCCAAGAACATCTGTGGATTGCGACCAGCCGTCCTCTATATCGGCCTGGCATCTTTACACCTATGTCAGCCGGCTTCTGGGCGCGCGGCATGGTCAACCCCGGCATCATCCCGATTGCCGCCGTCGCCGTCCATGCTTGCTGACCGGTTACTTCATCAACCACAAGATGGAAGGCTGGGCTTTTATCATGACCGGCGCTGAACATCGTGCTGACGCAGGTCACCTTCTTCACCATGACCTTCCCCAACGTGATGCTCTCCAGCACCAACTCCGGATTGGTCACTGACCATCTACAATGCCTCCTCCTCGCAGTACACGCTGACGGTCATGTCCATCGTCGCGCTGATCTTCGTCCCCATCGTGCTCGCCTATCAGGGCTGGACGCTATTACATGTTCCGCAAGCGCATCACCGCGCACAAAGATTCGCTGGTCTATTGATCTCCCCATCGAATTCAAGACAGGCGCCGGTTGGCGCCTGTTTTTTTTCAGTAGTCATCAAAACGTTACAATCTTGTAGCCCCCTGCTTCGATGCTCGATGGAACCTCTTCTCACCGGGCGGTGTACATACTATAAATACAGGCCGCTTCAAAACCTGAATGTCGTTGCGGGTCGCCCTGCCAGGTCGACAAGCAATCGTCCGGAAAACCGGAAATATTATTGAGATAATTTCCAACTATGGCTGATATTTTGTGAGCGAAGCCGATCTGATCCGGCAGGCGCAGCAGGGCGACCCGGATGCCTGGGAACCCCTGATGCGCATCCATCAGGCGGCCGTGTTCCGCCTGGCCTACCTCCTGCTCGGCGATCCGGATGAGGCCGAGGATGCCGCCCAGGAAACCTTCCTGCGCGCCTATCATGCCCTCCGGCGTTTTGATCCGTCGCGCCCCTTGCGCCCCTGGTTGATGCAGATCGTCTCGAACCTGGTCCGCAACCACCACCGCTCGCTGGGACGCCAGTTCAAGGTCCTGTTGCGCCTCGCCGCCGAGCCCGCCGCGTCGGAAGCCTCTCTCGCGCCGGACGACACGCACGCCCTCTGGCATGCCATCCGCAAAATGAGCTTTGAACACCAGCAAGTCATTTACCTTCGCTTCTTTTTGGACATGAGCGAACAGGAGATAAGCGCCGCCGTGGGGATTGCTCCCGGGACGGTTAAATCCCGCCTGCATCGCGCCCTCGCCGCCCTGCGGCAGGTGATCTCCCGCAATTATCCTCAGCTCGAGGGGAGCCTGAACCCATGAACCGCCCGCCTTCCCTGGAAGAACGCCTCTCAGAATATGGCCGGGAGTTCCCCTATCCGCCCACGCCCGCCATCCACGAAGCCCTCCGCGGGCGGATGGGGAGCGCTCGCGCGGCCAGTTCACGCCATCTCGTTCGTTGGGGCATCATCGCAGCGGTGCTCATCCTGGCGCTCGCACTGGCTGTTCCGCAGGTGCGCGCGCAGGTGCTGGAGATCATTCGCATCGGCGTGGTTACCATCTTCCCGGGGCCGGAACCTCCTGCCACCCCAACGGCTGCGCCGACTGCAACTCCTCGAGCCCGACCTCCCCTGACCTCCACACCTCATCCAGTTCCCACCCGGCAGGTCGAGCCGGATTACATCACCTCGCTGGAGGGGTTGGCCGGCGAGACCACCCTGGAGCAGGCCCAAAGCCGCGTCTCCTTCCCGATCCTCCTGCCTTCCATCCCTGCCGGGCTGGGCAAGCCCGACCGGGTCTTCCTCCAGCAGGGCGGCCAGATGGTCATCCTCGCCTGGCTGGAGGCGGCCGGGTCCGACAAAGTCCGCTTCAGCCTGCATGAGATCGGGCCTGGCTCGCTGATCATCGAAAAATATGAGCCTCGCCTGATCGAAGAGACGCAGGTGAACGGGCACCCCGCGGCCTGGGTTGCCGGACCCTATCTGGTCAAGTTGACTGACGGCGACACCACCTGGCGCCGGCTGGTGGATGGGAACACCTTGATCTGGGAAGCCGGTGGCGTCACCTACCGGTTGGAATCCGGTCTCAGCCTGGCAGAGACGCTGCCCATCGCTGAATCGATCCATTAGCGGAACCATACCCTTTCGCGCGGTGTATGCATAAAAACGAAAGGAACCATCATGCGAGCCGGACTCTCTTTGCTTTTAACCATCTTGTTCCTCAGCGCCTGCGCACCCGCGACCCCTGCCGCCATTTCTACCTTCGCCCCTTCAGAGACAGGTTACCTCTCCCGCCGCAACTCCGACCGTCCTTCCCCTCCCCTACTCGAAAAGCATGCTGCTGTCACAATGGGATACAAAGGCACAGCAATATCTCCTCATGCCGGTTGACCCTTTCAGCGGGACCATGATCCCCGGTTACAAGGCCATTGAAGTGGGCGTGAATCACTACACCGCCTTCTCGCTGGATCGTAAGACCCTGGCAGTCGTATCCTATGAGAGAGATTCGCCCAACCATCCCACCTTGCATCTCGTGGACCTTTCCAAATTTATGGATTGGACGGTCGAGCTCGAAGTGACCGGCTGGGTGACCGCCCTGGCCTTCAGCCCGGACGGTGCGCGTTTGGCCATTTCCACCTCCTACCATGACAATGACCTCCTGGTTTTCGACGTCCTCGGAAATACAGTTGCTGCGCACTCCCAACCCGATTTTGAAATTACCCGGTTATGCTTTACACATTCTGGCCACGCACTGATGGTCTATGGTCATCGCCTTGTGGACCGCTTCACCGAGAATGAGCGTGCCGATGGCCCCGCCCGCGTCAGCCTTCTGAATGCACTTGATCTAAGTCAGTATTGGTCCGCAGAACTGACCGGCGTAAAGGACGGCATCTACACTGTGGATGACAATGCCTCCACAGCCGTCCATCAGCCCGGCAATGGAATGTATTTTTATCCGGCGGTGGTCTTCTCGCCGACGGATGATGTTTTATATGTGATCCACTCAGATGAAGAGAAATTGACCCGCGTTGATTTTGCAGCCAACTCCTTCACGACTCTCACGATCCAGCCGAAGCTCTCCTGGTTCGAGCAGTGGCTCATGCTCGGCACAGAGATTGCCCACGCCAAGGCTGCCAGCGGCATGACCAGGCAGGCCGTCATCTCCCCGGATGGAACCCTCCTCTACACGGTGGGGATGAAAAACGACATGCACCAATTGGCCTATGGCGATTGGGAATTGACACAGGAATCGTTGAACCTGCAGGGCATACGCATATCCGACGGCATGGTGGTCATGGAGCAGGACGCTTCTGCGGACAACATTGCGATCACCCCCGCAGGCGACCGCCTCTTCCTCTGGAGTTGGTCGGGGGATGGCTCATCCGGCGGCCCGCAGATGAAGGTTTTCGATCTAACGTCAGCCTCTTTCACGAAGGGATTTGACGGTGCCTATCCCCTACCGGCCCGGCTGATGGACGGAGAATTTGTCCTGGCAGCCAATGATTCGTTGTCCGAGAGCGGGGAGTCCACCCGCATGGCGATTTACGATTTCGCCAGCGGCGATCTTCTCGGCGAGTGGGTCAGCCCGACTTACGCCAGTTGGATCACCGGCCCGTGAATCAGGAACAGATATAATTGGACGGCGGGGATTTCTCCGCCATCCAATTCCATGCATCGCAGGCTTCTCCAACTCACCCAGAGCACCCGCGCCGGTCTGGCCCTCACTGTCCTCTCCGGTCTCTTTGCCGGTTTGCTGACCATCGGCCAGGCTTATCTCGTCAGCCTCACCGTGGACGGTGTCTTCCTGCAAAAACAGGCGCTCGCGCAGGTCATGGGCTGGATGCGCCTGATCCTGGTCATCATCACCGCGCGCGGCCTGCTCACCTGGCTGAACGAGACCGCTGCCACTGCCGTTGCGGTCCGCATCAAGACCGACCTGCGCCGCGCGTTGTTCGCACACATCCTCGCCCTCGGCCCCGCCTACAGCCGCGGCGAGCGCACCGGCGACCTGACGGCCGCCGCCTCGGACGGCATTGAGGCGCTCGACGCCTATTACAGCCAGTACCTACCGCAATTGGTCATCAGCACTCTTGTCCCGGTCAGCATCCTGCTCATCGTCTTCCCCCTCGACCCACTGTCCGGCATTGTGCTCCTGCTCACCGCCCCGCTCATCCCCTTCTTCATGGTCATGATCGGCAGAGGCGCCGAGGCGCTCACCGGCCGCCAATACGAGACCCTCAGCCGCCTCTCCGCGCACTTCCTCGACAGCCTGCAAGGGCTCACCACGCTTAAACTGTTCGGCCAGTCCAAAGCCCAGGTTAAAAATATCGCTGCGGTCAGTGACCAGTTCCGCCGCACCACCCTGAGGGTTTTGCAGGTGACCTTCCTCTCTGCGCTGGCCCTCGAACTGCTCGCCACGCTTAGCACGGCCATCATCGCCGTGGAGGTGGGCCTGCGCCTGCTCTACGCGCGCATGGCCTTTCAGGAGGCGCTCTTCATCCTCGTGCTCGCGCCGGAGTTCTACCTGCCCCTGCGCATGCTCGGCCTGCGCTTCCATGCCGGCATGTCCGGCACGAGCGCCGCGCGCCGCATCTACCAGATCCTCGATACTCCTCTCCCCTCTTCGGCTTCCACCGCGGCGCACCGGGAAGGCCCGGTTCCGCAATTCTGCCTCGCTGAGCCTTGGAGCATATCTCCTACACCTATCCGGGCGAGTCGGAGCCCGCCCTTGCAGAAATCGATCTGACCCTCCGCGCCGGAGAACATATCGCCCTCGTCGGCAGCAGCGGCGCGGGCAAGACCACGCTCGCCAACCTTCTGCTCCGCTTCATCGACCCTCAACAGGGGCACATCCTCGTGAACGACTTCCCCCTGTCAGCCCTCCCGGTCGAGACCTGGCGCGAGATGCTCGCCTGGGTTCCGCAAAGCCCCTATCTCTGGCATGACACGCTCGCCGCCAACCTCCGCCTCGGCAAACCGGATGCCTCCGATCAGGAATTGGTCGAGGCCGCCCGCCTCGCCCACCTCGACGAGTTTATCGCCTCCCTGCCTCAGCAAATGGAGACCTCCATCGGAGAAGGCGGCGCGCGCCTCTCCAGCGGGCAAGCCCAGCGCCTCGCGCTGGCTCGCGCCTTCCTGCGGGATGCCCCTCTGGTGATCCTCGACGAACCCACCTCCAGCCTCGACCCCGGCACCGAAGCGCTGCTGGAGGAATCCACCCGCAAGCTGATGGCAGGCCGCACCGTAGTCACCATCGCCCACCGCCTGAATACGGTCTTCAACGCCGACCGCATCGTGGTCCTCGAGGCCGGTCGCATCGTCGAGCTCGGCTCCCATAGCGAGCTGCTTGCAAGGGGCGGTGTGTATGCGCGCATGGTCGCCTCCTACGCCGAGGGAATTGGCGACGTGTTACAGGCAGGTCTGTCTCCCGCCCCTGAACGGCCCGTAGAGCCCGTTCCCGCTCTCGTCGAGCCATCCAGGCCGTCATCTGCTCAGCAGGGCCTTTTCCTGCGCCTCCTGGGCTTTTTGAAGGGTTCCTGGAGCCGGGTGGCGCTCTCAGTCTTGCTTTCCTCGCTCACCATCGGCGCCAGCATCGCCCTCATGGGCACCTCCGCCTGGCTGATCTCTACCGCCGGCCTGCACCCCTCCATAGCCGACCTCGGCGTTTCGGTGGTGGGCGTGCGCTTCTTCGGCATCGCCCGCGGCGTCTTCCGCTATCTGGAGCGCCTCGTCTCCCACAACGTGACCTTCAGCCTGTTATCGCGCCTGCGGGTCTGGTTCTATGAAAAACTGGAACCTCTCGCCCCGCGCGCCTGATGGAGTTCCGCTCCGGTGACCTGCTCGCGCGCATTGTGCAGGATGTCGGCACGCTGGAAAATTTCTACATCCGCGTGGTCTCGCCCCCCATCACCGCCGTGCTGATCGCCGCCGCGACCGCCCTCTTCCTCGCCTCGCGCAGCCCACTGCTGGCGCTGAACCTGCTCGCCTTCTTCCTCCTCCTCGGGCTGGTCCTGCCCCTGCTCTCCCAGCAGGTTACCCGCCGCGCCAGCCGCGAGGTCATCCGCCGCCGTGCCGGGCTCAACGTTCTCCTCGTGGACGGCATCCACGGACTCGCCGACCTGCTGGCCTTCAACCGCGCCGCGGGGACGCTTGACACCTTGGCATCGGCCAGCCGCGACTATGGCGATTCCCAGAACCGGATCGCCCGCCTCAACGGCCTATTCTCCGGGTTGAACATCTTCCTGACCAACCTGGGCCTGTGGATGGTGCTTTGGATTGCCATCCCTCTCGTGGATGCAGGCAGGCTGAACGGCGTGATGCTGGCCTCCCTCGCCCTGCTGACCCTCGCCTCCTTTGAAGCCGTCACCCCTCTCCCGCTGGCCGCGCAGACTTGGAACCTGGTCCGCGAGGCCGCGGGCCGCCTGTTCGAGGTCGTGGATGCCCGGCCCGAGGTGCTGGACAAAGCACACATGCTGGAGCTTCCCCCGGCCCCGGAAGTCGAGTTCGCCGGCCTGTCCTTCACCTATCCCGGTGAGGCCGCGCCTGCGCTCGAGGGCATTGATTTCACGTCTTGAGCCGGGGAAATCGCTTGCCATCGTCGGCCCCTCCGGCGCAGGCAAGTCCACCCTCGCCAGCCTCCTGCTGCGCTTCTGGGAATTTTCTGATGGCGAGATCCTCATGGCGGGCCGCTCCATTCATGACTACTCCCAGGAGGATGTCCGCGCTCGCATCGGTTACATTTCCCCCGGCACGCACTTCTTCAATACCTCCATACGGGAAAACCTGCGCCTTGCCCGCCGCCGGGTGACACAGGAAGAGATCGAGGCCGCGGCCTCGCGCGCGCAGATCCACGAAACGATTTTGAAAATGCCTAAGGGCTACGATACCCTCGTCGGCGAGGGGGGCCAGCGCCTCTCCGGGGGCGAGCGCCAGCGTCTGGCCATCGCCCGCGCCTTGATCAAGGATGCCCCCATCCTGATCCTCGACGAACCCACCGCCAACCTTGACCCGCTCACCGAGCGGCAGGTGCTGGAGACACTCTTCGAGGTCATGCAGGGGCGCGCTGCCCTGCTGATCACGCACCGGCTCGTCGGGCTGGAGAACGTGGACGAGATCCTCGTCCTCGACCGCGGCCGGGTTGTCGAACGCGGCACGCACCGCGACCTGCTCTCCCGCGACGGCCTCTACCGCCGCATGTGGGACCTGCAAAACCGCGTCCTTGCAGAGGAGATCTAGTGTTCCTCTCAAAAACAGTCTGTGTCTCTATCCCTCCCCCTGCGGGGGAGGGGAGACTGGGCTCCAACAAAACGACTCTACAGTGTTCCGTCAACCCCTGCTCGGCGAAGGGATCGCCAAGTACTCGGATTCCCTTGGGGCTCGCAAAAAGTTGACCTTTCATGTCCAATAAATTGGTATAATTTTCCTATGGCAGAGCCAAAAACAAAAGCTACAAATCAAAACCCTATAGATTTTCTGAATAAAGTTGAACCAGAGCAAAAAAGGCTTGACAGTTTTGCCCTGCTTGAAATGTTTGAGAAGATAACTGGAGAAAAAGCTGTTTTGTGGGGAGATAGCATTGTAGGATTTGGAAACTATCATTACAAGTCAGAAAGAAGTGCCCAGGAAGGGGACTGGTTCTTGGTTGGATTTTCACCCAGGAAACAAAATTTAACTTTGTATATCATGCATGGCAATGATAAAAATCAAGAATTACTGGCAAAACTTGGTAAACACAAGACTAGTGGGGGATCTATGGGAGGCTGTTTATATATAAGTAAGCTTTCTGATGTAGATCAAGCCATCCTTGCTAAACTAATAAAAGCCTCTTTTCAGCATATGAAGAAAACAAACAAAATAAAATAGGTTCTGGTCTGTTCCATTTAGGTGGAACAAGTTCTAAACGCAGATTATCAACTCTTCCTTCCAGGATGTAGCTTCGATCCGTTGGTCGAGGGTCTTCGCCAAGCATATCATCCCGACAGAGACCCGTAGCGAAGCGAATGGGCAGACCCAGCAACTCCAAGAACTCCTCAATTCCGCTTCACCTCTGACACCGGCAAATCACGTGACTCCATCGTGTAGTGCATAAGAGCGTATTTCCATCAGCTTACCTCCTCCGACGCCTCCTTACAATTGCAGGATGTCAGTCCGACTCCTGTATCCTCCCCGCTTGACATTAGAACAAACGCTCTATATAATAACCCCCTCCCCATGGGAGAGGATAGGGTGAGGGAAGGGTCTGGCAGAATTGTTTTTTCCAAAATCCCGAAAAAACTACACAATATCCCCGTGCATGCATAATAAGATCCCCAGCCAAGCCCCTCTCTCCGCGAACGCCCCGAGCATAGCGAGGGGTTGGTCCAGTCTATAATCCCTACTCTCCCCTGACCTTACAGCCTCCCTCCAACCGCTCCTCTTCCGCCTTGCGCCGCCCTTGCGAACATGCTATAATCCTTTCAACTTCCACGCTGCCTTACAGTCGAAGAAGTGCTTGGTCTGTGTAATGCGAGGGTACCTGCACAGGCCGCGCATGATGCCAATTTGAAACAACACCCGCGATTTCAAACCTCATAAGGACCATTCCAGCCTCCTGAAGGGAAGCTGGGTTATTTTGCCTTTTCCCATATCCAATCCCCCCATAGAGATGCAACATGAAAATACTTGAACTGGAGAACGAACCTCTCACCAAACTGCGGGCCATGGCCAAGGAACTGAATGTTCCCAATTTCAAGCGCCTGAAAAAAGAAGCCCTGGCCATGCTCATCCGCGAGGCCGAGGCGCAGAGACAGGGCATTGAACTGCGCGGCGGCGTCCTGGAGATCATGAGCGAGGGCATCGGCTTCCTCCGAGCCAGCACCTACAAGATCGGCGACCAGGATGTCTATGTCTCGCAGGCGCAGTTACGGCGTTACGACCTGCGCGCCGGAGACCTGGTCATCGGACAGGTGCGCCCCCCGCGTGAGAGCGAAAGACATTATGGATTGTTAAAAGTAGAATCGGTCAACGGCCTGGACCCCGAAGAAGCCGCCCGCCGACCCACCTTTGAGAGCCTCACCCCCATCTTCCCCGATAAACGCTTTGATCTTGAAATAGACCACGACACCCTGGCCCCCCGGCTCATCAACCTGATCGCCCCCATCGGGCGCGGCCAGCGCGGCCTGATCGTTTCCCCTCCCAAGGCGGGCAAGACCACCATCCTCAAGCAGATCGCCAACTCCATTTCAACCAAATATCCCGATGTGCATTTGATGGTGGCCCTCATCGGCGAGCGCCCGGAAGAGGTGACCGACATGGACCGCTCCGTGGATGCCGAGGTCATCGCCTCCACCTTCGATGAGCCGGTCACCTCGCACGTCCGCACCGCCGAAATCGCCCTGGACCGCGCCAAGAGACTGGTCGAGATCGGCCGCCATGTGGTCATCCTGATGGATTCGATCACCCGCCTGGCCCGCGCCTACAACCTCGTTGTAAATCCCTCCGGCCGCACGCTTTCCGGTGGTATGGACCCCTCGGCGCTCTACCCGCCCAAACGCTTCTTCGGCGCCGCCCGTAACATCGAAGAAGGCGGCTCGTTGACCATCATCGCAACCTGCCTGGTCGATACCGGTTCCCGCCTGGATGATGTGGTCTACGAAGAGTTCAAGGGCACCGGCAACATGGAATTGCTCCTCTCCCGCAAGCTGCAGGAGCGCCGCATCTTCCCCGCGGTGGACATCGAACGCTCTTCCACCCGCCGCGAGGAACTGCTCCTCGGCCCCGACCTGCTCCAGCGTGTCTGGCTCATGCGCCGCATGTACATCCAGATGATCTCTCCGCCCCCGCCGGCGCCGGCATGGACAATTCCGTGGCCATGGAAGCCATCGTCCAGCGGCTCGACCGGGCGCGCAACAACCAGGAGTTCCTGGAGAACCTGGACCGCTAGTGCCGTTATAATGGCTGGAATGAACAAGCTCCCCGACTCGATCAAGAACCTTTTTTCCAAAAAACAGCCGCAGGCTGAGGGCGCGCAGGCCCCGAAGCCCCGCATGGACCGCTTTACCCTGATCAGTTGGAGCGTGACCTGGCTGATCGTCCTTGCCGCGCTGGGTTTCGCCTTCTTCAAGACCCAGGCTGCAGGCTCCGCCACCGCGCCCATACCCACTGCCGGGCCGGAGGCCGATATCCCGGATGT
The DNA here is from genome assembly GCA_963809585.1 of uncultured Chloroflexia bacterium. Classification (GTDB taxonomy): domain Bacteria; phylum Chloroflexota; class Anaerolineae; order Anaerolineales; family Villigracilaceae; genus JACPVF01. The sequence goes on from CAWEKL010000009.1 coordinate 1,200,523, forward strand.
CCCGCTGCCGGCAGCCGCTGTGCAGAGCAGCGGCTTCAACGCCATTGACCGCGCCCTCCAGTTGAAGACCAACATCCCCGAGCGGCCGCGCTACCAGTCTGTGGTCTACCGGGTTTCCCGCGGCGATGCCATGCTGGCCATCGCCAAGGAATACAACCTTAAGTCCGAGACCATCCTTTACGTCAACACCCAGCTGGAGGACAACCCGCACAACCTGCGCCCCGGCATGGAATTGACCATCCCGCCCGTGGACGGCCTGTACTACGATTGGAAGGATGGCGACACGGTTGAATCCGTGGCCGCCAAGTTCGATGCCAAGCCGGATGACATCCTCAGCTTCCCCGGCAACGACATAGACCTTACGGATCCCGTCATCAAGCCGGGTACCAAGGTCATGATCCCCGGCGGCTCGCGCGAGCTGCGCAACTGGGAGGCAGACCTGGTGACCGCCTCGCGCAACAATAACGGCAGCACCGGCACCTCCGACTTCGGCAGCAATGCCTGCGGCGGCGGCCCGGTGGGCAGCGGCTTCGGCTGGCCTGCCAGTTCGCATGTCATCTCCGGCAACGGTTACGGCCCCGGCCACCTGGGCATTGACATCCAGGCCTCCGAGGGCGAACCGGTCTTTGCGGCCTCCGCCGGCGTGGTCACCATGGCGCAGGGCGGCTGGAACTATGGCTATGGCAACGTGGTGCAGATCGATCACGGCAACGGCTATGTGACCGTCTACGCCCACCTCAGCCAGATCAACGTCAGCCCCTGTCAGGGTGTGGGCCAGGGTACGGTGATCGGGCTGGCGGGCAATACCGGCAATTCCTTCGGCACCCACTTGCACTTCGAGATCCGCTACGGCGGCAGCAACATCAACCCGCTTGAAATAGTCCAGTAATGGATGAAAAAAAACTGCGCGCCAGCCTGCGTGACCTGAGCCTCGGGGAGATCCGCTATTTCCCCAGCCTGGGCTCCACCAACGACGAGGCGCTTGCCTGGGCTGCGCAGGGCGCCCCCGACCTCTCCCTGGTCATCGCCGATGAGCAGAAGGCGGGGCGCGGCCGCCACGGCCGGAAATGGTTCACCCCGCCGGGGGCAGCCCTGGCCTTCAGCCTCCTCATGCGTCCTTCGCCTGAGGAGGTTCCACATCTATCCCGGGTGGTGGGTCTGGCCGCCCTTGCCGTGCTCGAGGCGCTTCAACGTTATTCGATCGCCGGCGAGATCAAATGGCCGAACGATATCCTCGTTGGCGGCCGCAAGATCGCCGGTATCCTGGTCGAATTCGGTCTGGAGCGGCGAATCCGTGGATTGCGCGGTGATCGGGGTCGGCCTGAATGTTGGCCGCGTCTCCGTGCCCCCTGCGGAGATGCTGGCCTTCCCCGGTGTCAGCCTCGAAGACGTCATGGCCGATTCGCTCGTCCCGCCGCGTGAGCTGGTGCTGCATGATATCCTCCAGGCGTTCATCGCTCTGCGGCCCCGGCTCGTGACAGACCAGCTGATCCAGGAGTGGGTATCCCGCCTGGCATGGCTCGAAAGCCGCGTGGAGGTCAGCCAGGCGGAAGGCGGCCCCATCCATGGAACGCTCGCGGGCCTCGGCCCGGACGGGAGCCTGCTGCTTGATGGTGATAATGGCAAACGCGTTACAATACGGTTTGGGGATGTACGTCTGCGCCCGGCCGGGGCATAATACATCCTGCTAGAGGTCCATAAACCTGTGAGGTGACCCCATGCTCGACAATCTCCGTGACGACTTTTCCTCCAAACCCTTCTTTGAAGATGAAGCCCAGTTCCAACAGGCCGATGCCAGCGTCATCCCGGAGGCACCCCGCCGCAGAGGCCGCTTCCTGGGTATGACGCCCATGCAGCGTTTCGTGATCGCGGTCATGTTCATGATCATGGTCTGCCTGGCAGGCGCCGTCTGTGCCCTCGCTACCGGCAGAATGGGAATCTATTTTTAAGTTTAAATACACAGGGCCGGATTTTCATCCGGCCCGATTCTTTGCTCCAGTCGCCTCGCACATCTAATGCGGGGCGATGGTCTTATATCAGCTTTGCCTGGTCCTGCGGTTCTACAGGATTTTCCACATCGCCGTTGGTATCCACCGCCGCGCCCGCCTTCTTCAGATCCTCCTCCGCAATGCGCGCCACAGAAGCCACGCTGTCGCCCTCCTGCGGTTTGATCAGGTGTACGCCCTTGGTGGCCCGCCCCGCCTGCTTGACATCCTTGACCTTCAGGCGCAGCGCCACCCCGTTGGCGGTAATGATGGTCAGGTCATCGTTCTTCTGCACCACGCGCGCCGCGGCGATCTTGCCGATCTCGCCTAGCGCTTTCTGGTCGATCGTGGAGACCCCGCTGGTGGCGCGTCCCTTGGGGGCATATTCCTTGAAGCGGCGTTTGTTTGCCAAAGCCATTGGTGGTCACCACCAGCAGAGCGCCCTCGTTCTCGACCACATCCATGCTGGTCACGCGCATCCCCTTCGCCAGCCGGATGCCCTTCACACCCGCGGCCTGCCGTCCCATCGAACGGACGGATTTCTCCGAGAAGCGCAGGGCCTGACCCCTCTCGGTGACGAGGATGATTTCATCCTTGCCCGAGGTCAGCCGCGCCCAGCCAAGCGTGTCCCCTTCGTCCAGGCTCATGGCGATCAAGCCCGAGGGCCGCACAGCGGCGAACTCCTCCAGGTTCACCCGCTTGATCCTGCCCGCGCACCGTTGCCATCACGCAGAAACCGTGCGCGGCGAAAGTCTGATACGGCGATGGCGGCCGTCACGCGCTCGTTGGGCCCCAGAGAGAGGACATTCACCAGCGGGATGCCCTTTGCGGCGCGGTCTGCATCCGGGATCTGGTAGACCTTTTCGGAGTAGACCTTGCCCCTGTCCGAGAAGAACAGCATCGAGTTCAGGCTGCGGGCAGGGATGAGCATGACCACTTCATCTTCCTCTTTCGTGGTGTGACCCATCACGCCGCGCCCGCCGCGGCTCTGCGACTTGAACGCCGCAGACGGCAACACGTTTGACATAACCGCGCTCGGTGAGGCTGATCAGCACCGCCTCATCCTGGACCAGGTCTTCGTCGTTAAGCTCTTCCTTGGCCTCCGCGGCGATCTGCGTGCGCCGGTCATCGCCATATTTCTCCGCCAGTTCATTCAGGTCGGCCTGGATCAGCGCCAGGATCTTCTTGGGATGCGCCAGCAGGTCTTCGCAGGTAGTCGATCTGCGTCTGCACCTGCTTGTGCTCCTCCTCGATCTTCCAGCGTTCCAGCGCGGCCAGCCGGCGCAACTGCATGTCCAGGATGGCCTGCGCCTGCAGCTCGCTCAGCTTGAAGCGCTTCATCAGGTTCGCCTTGGCGACATCCGCATCCTGCGACTTCGCGGATGGTCTTGATGACCGCGTCGATGTTGTTCGAGCGCGATCAGATAGCCATCCAGGATGTGCTGCCGGGCTCGCGCCTTCGCCAGCTCAAAGTTCGAGCGGCGGACGATCACCGTCTGGCGATGCTCGATGAAGATCTGCAGCGCCCGCTTCAGCGGCAGCGTGCGCGGCTCGCCGTCCACCAGCGCCAGCATCTGCACGCCAAAGGTGGATTGCAGCGCCGTGTACTTGTAGAGTTGGTTCAGCACCTTCTTCGGCTGCGCGCCGCGCTTGAGTTCGATCACGATGCTCATGCCGCGCTGGTCGCTCTCATCGCGCAGGTCGGAGATCTGATCGATCTTGTCTTCGCGCACCAGTTCGGCGATGCGCTCGATCAGGGTGGATTTGTTGACCTGATACGGGATCTCGGTGATGATGATCTCGATGCCGCCCGCCCTTCATTTCCTCGATGTGAGCGATGCCGCGCACCACGATGCGGCCGCGGCCGGTGCCATACGCCGCATCGATGCCCTCGCTGCCCACGATCATGCCGCCCGTCGGGAAATCCGGCCCGGGGACGAACTTCATCAGGTCATCCACCGAGATGTCGTCGATGTCGTCGTAGTTGTCGATCAGGTAGTTGATGGCGCCGACCAGCTCGCGCAGGTTGTGCGGCGGGATGTTGGTCGCCATGCCGACCGCGATGCCCGCTGCGCCGTTCAGCAGCAGGTTGGGCAGCCGGGCCGGCAGGACCAGCGGCTCCTCGAGCGAATCATCGAAGTTCGGCCCGAAGTCCACCGTATCCTTGTCGATATCGGCCAGCATTTCCTCGGCCATCTTGTGCAGGCGGGCCTCGGTGTAACGCATGGCCGCCGGGGCATCGCCGTCGACCGAGCCGAAGTTGCCCTGTCCGTCCACCAGCATGTAGCGCATGGAAAAATCCTGCGCCATGCGCGCCATCGTCTCGTAGACCGCCGAGTCGCCGTGCGGATGATACTTACCCAGCACCTCACCGACGATACGGGCGGATTTCTTGTAAGACCGAGTTGGAGCGGATGCCCATATCGTGCATGGCAAACAGGATGCGCCGGTGGACCGGTTTCAGGCCATCGCGGGCATCTGGCAGGGCGCGCGCCACGATCACGCTCATGGCGTAATCGAGATAGGCGGAGCGCATCTGGGCGTCGATGTCAACTTGCTGAATGTTACCGATTTCCATGGATTTCCTGTGGTTTTTTGTTACACGCATAAAAAGACACGAAGATCTGTGGAGTGAGACTTCGTGTCTGCATTAAATGAAGGACAGCCTGGTTAATTCTACCATGTCAATTATACCAGAGTCGCTCCTCCGCTATCTTCATGCCCGGCAGATTGCAATGGCCGCGCTCACGGCTGCGCGGACTCCGTCAGGAAGTGCCACCTGCGGTTGCATCTAAACAAAAAAGCCCGCCTTTCAGCGAGTCTCTTGTGTGCCGAAGGTGGGACTTGAACCCACATGAGGGAACCCTCACTACGCCCTGAACGTAGCGCGTCTGCCAATTCCGCCACTCCGGCCTGAGTGCCTGCCTATTTTATCTTAATTGCATCTTTTGTCAACCTTGACCTCGATCGCGGTAATTTCCACATACACTCATCACCTCATGATAACCACTTGCGATTATTATTTTTCCAGGGAACAAAATAAAGCCTGACGTCGTCAAAGTTCCAACCCTGACATTATTGTTAATTATTTCATTGCAGTACCGTTGGGGGAGGAAACTTATCGTCCAAAAATTCGTTATAGTAGATGAAGAGAAAGGAGGCTCCAATGTTGGTCGCAGCGGTTCTGATCAGTGTCCTGATCATCGCACTCCTGGCTGGCTCGGACTTGTTCCTGGCCGAGCTCAACGCCGACGAACTCAGCAGCATGGGTATCGAGAGAGAATCATGATGGATCTTAATACCCACCCCACCCTCTAGCCCGATGCCAGAGCGATCTGCATCGGGCCTTTTTCTGCCTCCCCTTCCCTACCGAATGGTCGGTAGATTTTTTATTTGTGCGATATAATACGAAAAATCCCAACCGGAGATTGGCATGGATTTCTCGCTTTCGCCCGAGAACCAGATGACCCAGAAGATGGTGCGCGACTTCGCCATCAAGGAAGTCGCCCCGCTCATAAAGGAATACGACCGCTTGCAGGAACCCATTCCCAACGTCCTCAAGCGGATGGGGGAAGTGGGGCTGCTCGGGCTCTGCCTGCCCGTGCGCTACGGCGGGCAGGGCATGGACTATCTTTCGCTGGGCCTGGCCTGCGAGGAATTGGAAGCCGTGGATACCCACCTGCGGGTGGTCATGTCGGTCAGCCTGGGCCTGTGCGCCATGACCGTTTTCCAATGGGGAACGGAGCAGCAAAAGCAAAAATTTCTCGTCCCGCTGGCGAAAGGCGAAAAGGTCGGCTGCGGCGCCTTCACCGAGCCGGGCATGGGCTCGGACGTGGCTGCCATGCGCACCTCCGCCAAACGTCAGGCCGGGGGATACATCTTGAATGGGGAAAAGATGTGGATCTCGCTGGCCTCCAAAGCGGATTTCGTCCTGCTGACTGTCAAGACCGATCCAGCCGCGCAGAAAGCTTCCGAGGGGCTTTCCAGTTTTATCGTTGACCTTACACTCACCCGGCATCACCCGGGGCGATCTGCATGGAAAGCTGGGCGTGCGCGCCGGTTCCACCGGCTATCTCTCGTTCCAGGATGTGCTCGTACCGGAGGAGAATCGCATCGGTGAGGAGGGCGAAGGCTTCAAGATCACCATGTCGGCCTTCGACCACGGGCGCTACACCGTCGCCGCGGGAGCCACTGGCATCCTGCCGCGCCTCGCTGGAGGCCAGCGTGGATTACGCCAGGTCACGCCAGGCTTTTGGCAAGCCCATTGCCGCACACCAGCTGATCCAGGAAAAGATCGCCCGCATGTCTCAGGATTATGAGATCGCCCGCCTGCTGTATTACCAGGTGGGCTGGCTGAAGAACCAGGGCCGCCGCTGCACGCGGGAAACTTCCTTTGCCAAGAAGTTCGCCACCGAGGCTTCCTTCCAGGCGGCGAGCGAAGCCATCCAGATCCACGGGGCGTATGGTTACAGCGACGAATATGATGTCGAGCGCTTCATGCGCAACGCCCGCGGCGCCATGATCTATGAAGGCAGCAGCGAGATCCAGTCCCTCATCCAGGCTGGTTATGCCCTCGGAGAACGAGCGGACAAACCCTTACGCTGCGAGCTGCCGGCCTATGACGAGGAATTCTGGCAGAACTGAGCCAGATCGCCATGTCCTCCCTGAACCGCCCCTCCTTTCTCTTTGTCCTGGCTTTCGTGTTATTCAGTTTGATTTTCCTGTTCAACACTTACAGGCTCTGGTTCAAGACCGACAAATATTATGAAGAGTTGCGCAGCAGCCTGAATGCTACTCCATCGTTATATCCCTTCCGCGGTTTTTTCCTCCGCAGGATGGAAAACCGCAAGAGTTGGGAGCTCTGGCAAAAAGGATTCAGCATTCTCGGACTGATCGCTGTGTTGGCCGCGGACGCCCTTGTCGTGACGGCCTGGCTTGCCGGGAACTGACCTCATCCATTTCTCAGAAGGAGGAAAACATTGAAAATCATTGCCTGCATCAAGCAAGTGCCTGACAGCGAAGCCAAAATTTCGGCTTCCGGGGGCCAGGTCTCATGGGGGGAGGCGCCGCTGGTTATCAACCCGTTCGATGAGTATGCGGTGGAAGGCGCGCTTCAGCAAAAGGAAGCCGCTGGCGGCACGGTCACTGCGCTGTGCATCGGTCCCGAGTCCGCCCGGGATGCGCTCAAACATGCCCTGGCCATGGGCGCGGATGACGCCATCCTGATCTCTGATCCGGCGCTCACCAACCTCGATACTGCCGGCGCTGCGCGCGTGCTGGCCGCCGCCATCCAGAAAATCGGCGGCGTGGACCTGGTGGTCTTCGGCCGCCAGACCCTCGACGACGGCTCCGGCATCACCGGCGCACAGACCGCGCGCGTCCTCGGCTGGCCGATGCTCAGCCTGGCAGGACAGATCAAGGTCCAGGACGGGAATATCCAGGTGGAACGTGTGATCGAGGAGGGCCGCCAGACGATCAGCGCCAAACTGCCCGCCGTCATCAGCGTCGTCCAGAGCATCGGCGAGCCGCGCTACCCCTCCTTCATGGGCATCCGCAAAGCCTCCAAGGCCGAGATCCCCGTCTGGTCGCTGGCCGATTTGGGTGGGCCGGATACCAACGCAGTGGTCACGCGCGCAGAATTGATGTCACCGCCTGTACGGGAAGCCGCCTGCGAGATCATCACCGGCGAGAGCCCGCAGGCCATCGCCGAGACCCTGGTGGAAAAAATCCTGGCGGAGAAGGTGCTATGAAAACCCTTGTCTACATTGACCATTTCAAAGGCGAGGTCCAGCCGGCTTCGTGGGAGGCGCTCGGGCTTGGAAAATCGCTGGGCACTGCCAGCGCAGTGATATTCGGCTCTGGCCTGGATGCATTGGCCAAAGCTGCCTTTGAGTATGGCGCGGATGACGTGATCATGGCCGATGACCCGGCCCTTGTGGATTACCGCCCTGAGACCTTCGCCTCCACGCTGACCGCCATCCTCCAATCCGAAGCTCCTGACCTGATCCTCTTCCCCACCACGACCCGCACCCGTGAACTGGCCGCCATGTCCGCCATGGACCTGAACAGCGGCGTGCTGGTGGATGTGACCGGGCTGGAGCAGGACGGCGAAAAGGTGATCGCCACCCGCCCGATCTACGAAGGCAAACTGCTGGAGAAGGTGATCTGTTCCGCTGCAGCCCGTCTTCATCACCTTGCGCGCCCGCGCCTTCCCCAAGCCTGAAGTTCAGGCTGGTCGAAGCGGACCCGTTACACAGGCTGCAGCCAAAACCGAGGCGCTGACGACAGTGGAGGGTTACACGGCTTCTGAAAGCGTGGTGAACCTGACCGATGCGGGGGTCATCGTTTCCGGCGGACGCGGCGTTTCCAATAACCCCTCCCTGACGCCTCCTGCGGACTTGGATGAAAAACAGGCTGAGATCTGGCGCGCGCACCAGGGCTTTGCGCTGATCGGGGATCTGGCGCGCGTGCTGGACGGAGCCGTCGGGGCTTCACGCGCGGCAGTGGATGGCGGCTACATCCCGTACTCTCACCAGGTGGGCCAGACCGGCAAGGTGGTCACGCCGGATCTGTATATCGCCTGCGGCATCTCCGGCGCAATCCAGCACCTGGTGGGCATGCGCAATGCCAAACTGGTGGTCGCCATCAACAAGGATGCCGACGCGCCCATCTTCACACAGGCCCGCTATGGCGTCGTCGGGGACTTGTTTGTCTTTGTTCCGGCGCTGACCGAAGCCTTCAAAAGGAAACTCGGAAAATAAAATCCCTATATTTCCGTTCAAGACCGAGGCGCTGCCTCGGTCTTTTTCTTCTGTTCATCCCGGTGCCGATGCGTAATGAGCGACTGCAATTACGCTTACAACATTTTTGACAATCAACTACAAGATTGAATAAATTAACAATTATATTGACTTTTTTTATTTTTTTACTATAATTGTTTATATAGTCTATCTTCCGGATTAAATAAATTGAGATCAAAATGGCGAATGTACAATCCCCACTTGCCAGGACTTGGGCCCCCCGATTCTTCACTATTTGGACCGGTCAGGCCTTTTCGCTTTTCGGATCGGCGATCGTCCAGTTCGCGCTGGTCTGGTGGCTTACCCAGAAGACGGGTTCGGCCATTGTCCTGACAATGGCTACCCTGGTCGGCCTGCTGCCCCAGATCGTGCTAGGGCCTTTCGCCGGCGCCCTCGTGGACCGCTGGAACCGCAGGCTGATCATGATCACCGCCGATGCCGCCATTGCTGGCGTTACGCTAATCCTGATCTGGCTTTTCGCGGCCGGCCGCGTCCAGGTCTGGCATATCTACGTGGCGATGGCGGTACGTTCCCTGGGGGGAGCCTTCCACTTCCCCGCCATGGGAGCCTCCACACCATTGATGGTTCCGGAAAAACACCTCACGCGCGTCAACGGATTTAACCAAACCTTGCAGGGCCTGATCGGCATGGTCGCGCCTCCTACTGGAGCCGTGTTGATTGCAGCGCTTCCCACCCAGAGCGTCCTGCTAATCGACATTATTACGGCTGCGCTAGCCATCCTGCCTCTGCTCTTCTTCACGATCCCCCAGCCGAAGCGTGTGGCTGTAGAACCCCATGCAGCCAAACCCGGCCTTTTTACAGATGTGGTGGAAGGCCTTCGCTACGTCCGCCAGTGGCCCGGCTTGATGGCCATCCTAGGAATGGCATTATTCATCAATTTCCTAATCACCCCGACCGGGTCCCTGGCACCGTTGCTCATTACAAAATATTTCTCAAAAGGCGCGTTGGAGTTCGGTCTCTTTGACTCCGCCTGGGGTCTAGGTGCCATTGCTGGAGGGTTGATCCTCGGCATTTGGGGTGGTTTCAAGAAAAAGGTAGTGACCTCCATGCTTGGCATCATCGGGATTGGTCTGGGCATTGGCCTCGTAGGACTGGCTCCTGCCTCGGTTTTCTGGCTGGCCTTGGCGGGTATTGGGATAACCGGCGTGATGAATCCCATGGCCAACGGGCCGCTGTTTGCCATTCTTCAAACCATCGTCAGGCCGGATATGCAGGGCCGCGTCATGGCATTGATCAACAGTTTTGCAACCGCCATGACCCCACTGGGCTTGATCATCGCCGGCCCGGCCTCCGAGTTGCTGGGCATCCGCGCCTGGTACTGGATTGCCGGTTCCCTCACTCTGCTGATGGGAATTGGCGGCTTCTTCATCCCGGCCGTAATGAACGTGGAAAACAATCATGACCCGCTGGTGACTTCTCCGCCGCAGGCTTCCACCGCAGACTAAAGCCGCATCGAACAGAAGAAATAAAACAGGGTCACGTTTCCGTGACCCTGTTGATTTCGCAAGAACCTGGTCTTACGCGGGGATGGGAACTACATTGGCAGCCTGTAGTCCTTTGGGGCCTTCTTCAATGGAGAATTCCACCTTTTGCTCCGCCTCCAACTTGCGATACCCCTCTGATTGGATGGCGGAATAGTGAACGAACACATCCTCGCCATCGTCGCGGCCAATGAAGCCGTAGCCCTTGGTCGCATTGAACCACTTGACGGTTCCAACAAAGCGTTCGGTCATCTTACATTTCTCCTGCAAAGAATGAAATAAGCCCGCTCGTCCTCGCATTCCGAGGGGGAGCGGGCACGACGCTGGCAAGATTATCATGCCTCAAATTTCATGTCAAGACCCGCCGAATTTTTTTAATCAGGCTGGCATCAGCGCGAGGTCAAATGGACCCAGGGCGGCGACCAGCGCGTTTCAGGCTTTCCCGAACGGATCACATTCCGAAGGCCGTCCGCATCTTCGAACGGCTCCAGCAGCAGCACGGAGCGGCCCAGCTCGAAGACCGCATGCGCATCCGAGCCGACCGTCCCGGGGGTTTGATGCGCTTGTGCGAAGGCTTCGGCTTCCCGGTTGTAAAGACGCAGCATGCAGCGCGAGTTGAAGACCTCGATGGCATCCACCAGCGGCAGGATCGCCAGCAGGTCATCTTCCTTCCATCCGCCCTTTCTCTGCCGATCGAACGGGTGCGAGACGCTGATAAAGGCCCCCTGTTCCCGCAGGCGGCGGATCGTTTCTCCGGGCGTGAGCCCGGCCGGAATCTCCTCCCGGACGAAGGCCGCCAGGATCTCCCCCGCGTGGTCATGATCTCCTCCCCCACGAGGATGCGCTTCGGATCCAGCGCCTGCGCGGCGAGTGCGCCCCGGATTGAATTATGATCCGTGACGATAACACGGTCCAGTCCCTTCCGGCGGGCGGCTGCGACCAGCGCCGCCGGTTGGGTGAGGGAATCCCCCGAAATGATGGTATGGCAGTGAAATTCGACCCTCAAGAGAGGCATTTCGGGATTGTAACCGCGTTCCGGTTGGCGCATCATCCGGTTTTGATATAAAATCTATCCAGAATGGATGAAACTCGTTTCTATCAGCGGCCCGGCTTTTACATTTACTCCCGTCTGATCTTCGTCCTTACGCTTTATGCTTATGCCCTTTACGGGGAGTGGCGAGCCGGAGAACTGACCCCGATCGCAGTTCTGGGGGACCTGATCCTGTTCGCCATCCAGCTTTTCATCTGGCTGGCCTTTTTCGCCCAGTTCGTCCTACCCGTTCAGACTTTTGATGAAAGATTAAAGATCTTCGGCCGCCTGCTTGCCTATCTCAGCGGCTTACGCGGGCCGGCCATCTTCGTCAAGAACGGCCAGGCGGTTTCGCGCGTGGGAGAAAGTGAGCGCAGCGGCCTGGGAGTGCTCTGGCTGGATTCTGCCAGCGGCGCGGTGACGCATATCAGCGTGTCATTCAAGAACACCTTCGGCCCCGGGGTGCATTTCACTGGCTGGGGTGAAAAGGTCGGAGAGACCGTGGCTCTGCACACGCAGGTTCAAAAGATCGGCCCTGAGGAGATCGATCGTCCCTTTGAACCCAAAGGCGACTCCGCAGAGGATGTTTACGCGGAAGTGCAGAGGCGCCGCACCATGGTCAGCGCCCTCAGCCGGGACGGGATCGAGGTCGTTCCGAATATCTCCGTGGAGTTCAAGATCGATGCCGATCCGATCCGGGGGGACCAGCCGGGTTCACATTTCGGCTATTCCGAGGAAGCCGTCCGGCAGGCTGTCATTAATCAGGCGGTGAACCCGAACGCGCAGCCCAACACGCTGGAATTCAAGGTCGCCTGGAACGAGCTGCCGGCCGCCCTGGCCGCGGACCTCTGGCGCGAATACCTGAGCAAGTTCACGCTGGGACAGCTTTTCAATGCCAACCTGATCCTCCCCGCCGCGGTTCCGCTTCCCAAATCACAATCCACAAACCCGGATGCCAGCGCCATCCTGTTGCCGGTTGCTCCTTACGAGCAGAATATTTTTGCGCGAGCCCTCACCGGCATGCTGCATGTGCTGAGCGTCTGGTTCGGAAGGTTCGCCGACCGTTTGGAGGCCGCAAATAACAAGCCGGTCCTGCCGGCTCGGCCGCTGGGCATCAGCAGGCCGCCGGAGCCCGGAAGGAAGACTGCTCTGCAGGTGATCAATTTTATGATCAAGGAGCGGATGACCAATCCCTTCGTCCCGCAAATGGACGCCAGTGGCCAGCGCCTGCCGGGCTGGCAGGAAAGCCGGGAATTCTGGGCCTTGAAGAACCGGGGCATCCGCGTGCTCAACGTCAGCGTGAGCAACCTGCGCTTTCAGTCCAGTGTCGAGGAGCAGTTGACCAACTCCTGGACCTCCAACTGGCTGTTGAACGCCCGCGCTGAACGGGAACGCATTGAAACGGCCCGCAGCTTCGCCGCACTCAGCGGGCAGGAAAAGGCTCTCACCGATTATGCCCTTGAGCTCACCTCCGACATCCTGGAACAGAAGCAGGCCAGCGCCAGCCTGAAGGATGCCGTCCGGGCATTGCTGGTGCGCTCGCGCTTGATCCTGGTCCGCAGTGACCGCATGCACCGCCGCGCCAGCAATGAGCTGCAGGGACTGGAATCCGTCATGCAGTGGCTGGAGAGCGATCCCACATGACCAGCGTACCGCCTTCCGCCATGCGCTCCCCGCTCCAGTATGAATTCGATATCCTGTCGGAAAACATCCGCAGGGTGCGCGATCATTATCTCAACCAGACCTTTGACCTGACCCTGGAAGGCGCCCAGCGGCGCAAGCGGACCCTCGTTATTCTATTCCTGCTGGCAGGCCTCTCTATCGCCATCTTTACCCATCCGCTTTCCAGCTGGCTCATTTCCCTGCAAAACGTTTTCCTGTGGACGCTGAACCCGGTCGCCCGCCAATCCTTCACCACCAACCCGGTCTCCGATTTGATCGTGCTGGCTGTCGGTTCGGTTGCCAATCTTTTCCGCTATTTCGCAATTCTCGTTTTCCCTTACTGGGCAGCCGTGCACGCCGCTTCGTTGTACCTGGCTGATATCTTTGAAATACCAGTCGATATCGCCCGCAATTTCATCGGCCAGGTGGCGCTGGGCGGCTCCGGTGAGCTTGCCACCATCCAGGATGGGGAATTTCTGGACAAGGAAGACTCCCGCATCCATGCCATCGGGGGCCCGGGATATGTGACCGTGGATCGCAACTCGGCCGCCCTCTTTGAGAAGCAGGATGGCCGTCCTCACGTCATCGGGCCGACCATTTACGGCCCGGCCCGCCTGGATGGCTTTGAGCGGTTCCGCAGCGTTATAGATTTGCGCGACCAGCAGATCGATATGCGCGAGCAGGCCAACCGGGAGATCAGCAGCCGCAGCCTGGATGGCATACCCGTCAGCGCCATCGATGTGTCCATGCGTTTCAGCCTCTGGCGCGGCGCGGAAAAGCCGCGCACCCTGCTGGAGCCCAATCCGTTCAAGGACGATCAGGTGATCCAGGATCTGGTCTATAACCAGGTGCTTCCGGTGGTCAAGCTGCCCAAACCCAAGGACACCCCGCCGGACATCCCCTCCCCCATCGGTCCGCCGGTATCCGAACTGATCCGCAAAGAGTTCGCCCGTTTCATGAGCGAACGCAAATTGAGCGAGTTCCTTTCCAGCTACGGCATGGTGGAGGTTCAGGCAGCCCAGGAACAGGCGCGCGTCATCCTCGAAAAGACCCAGGAGGTGATCCCTCCCGGCGAACCTGCCCCTGAGGTGAGATCCCCCGAGCAGGCTCCCGAGTTCACCCCCCGCTCGGATATCTCCGCGCGCTTCAATGAAGGATTTTCCTCGGAAGCCAACCGCCGCGGCGTTCAGCTGGATTGGATCGGCGTCGGCACCTGGAAGACCCCGGCTACCATTGTCCCGGAGAATCATCTGGAGGCCTGGAAGTTGAGCATGGACAACAACGCCCGCGGCAGCGAGGAAGCCTTGCAGGCTGTCTCCCGGGATGCCTTGTTGTACAAGACCATCCAGATCATCCAGAATGTCCCGCTGGCACGCTATCAAGAGAACCTCGACAAACCGGACATGGGTCATCGGGAGGCGGTCAAGCGCCTGCTGGTGGGCTACCTCGAACAGCTCACCGAAGCGCGGGAACTGATCTCCCGCAAGGATAACGAGAAACTTCTTTCCAGCCTGCCGCAGATCGATGAAGCCATTGATTACATCAACGGCCTTCTGGGATGGAAGGCCGCTCACTATCCTGGCAGGGTGACCGACAGCGAAGAACAACCCAGCCTGTAAAGGACCTGCATGGAAGCCATCTCCCTCTCCTCCGAAATTTCACGCGCACTCAAACTGAACCTGCCGGTGGTCGCGCTGGAATCCACGGTGATCACCCACGGCCTGCCCCATCCGCAGAACCTGTCGCTGGCACGCGATATGGAAAGCGCCATCCGCGACGAGGGAGCCGCTCCGGCTACCATCGCGCTGGTCTCCGGCAAGATCCGCATTGGTCTTTCGGGATCGGAGATCGAAGATCTATCCAGGGCCAGCGCCCTCAAGGTCAGCCGCCGTGATATCGCCACGGCCATTGTTCGCAAGGCTCATGGGGGCACCACGGTTGCCGGGACCATGTTTATCGCCTACCAGGCCGGCATCCGCGTCTTTGCGACCGGTGGCATTGGCGGCGTGCACCGCGAAGCGCGCTTTGATGTTTCCGCGGATCTGCAAACCCTGGCGGATACCCCCATGATCGTGGTTTGCGCCGGCGCCAAGGCCATCCTGGACCTGCCGGCTACATTGGAATACCTTGAAACGATGAGCGTCCCGGTGATCGGATACAAGACCGCGAATTTCCCTGCTTTCTATTCCCCTGAAAGCGGTCTGAAGGTTTCCCTCCGCCTGGATACCCCCGAGGAGATCATGGCATTCGCCCAGGCACACTGGGATACAGGTCAGAAGAGCGCCGTGCTGGTCACCAACCCTGTCCCGCCTTCCAGCGCCATCCCCGGCGATCAAATGGAACCGCTGATCGCCAAGGCCTCCGCCGAAGCCGTACACCAGAAGATCCACGGGCAGGACCTGACCCCCTTCCTGCTCAAACGCATCACGGAATTGACGGGAGGCAAGTCCATGAATGCCAACCTGGCCTTGCTCTTGAACAATGCGCACCTCGCTGCGCAGATCGCCAGTGTGCTGTCCACGCGCCTGCGCGCCCGTCACATCTAGGCTGCACCCCTCAACAGATCCTCCAGCATTTCGTCAGGCACCTGCACAGCCACAACCTCACCGCGCACGGTGACCTCGCCGTTCGCCATCACCCATTCCTCGATGACCACCTTGCGCCCCTTCACTTCCTTCACCCTTGCCCGGATCTCCAGTTCCACACCCAAGGGTGTCGGCTTGAGATAATCCACGTGCAGGGAGGCGGTCAGGAAGCGGAAAGGAGGCTCGCTCTCCATGGAGCGGTTCTCCGCGCGATAGGCTGCCGCAGCCGCCGTGCCGGTTCCGTGGCAGTCCACCAGCGAAGCCAGCATTCCACCGTACACATAGCCGGGAACGGCGATATAGCGGTCGTCCGGTTTGAAGTGGCAGACCGATTCCTCCCCATCCCAGTAACTCTTGATCTGGTGACCGAGCGGGTTCAAACGGCCGCATCCGTAACAATGCGCCAGCGAATCGGGATAATAGTCCTGGAAGGCTTTGATCTTTTCCATATTCTCCTAAGGAGTGGGAGAGGGGGTTCGAGTGGGAGTGCGGGTGAGGGTGGGAGTGCGCGTCGGCGAGGGGGTGCGGGTGGGGCTTGGAGTCCGGGTCAGCGTCGGCGCGAGCGTGGGGCTTGGCGTGCGGCTGGGGATGGGGGTCGGCGGCTCTCCCTCTACGAGGAAGCGTCCCACCACTTTCCATTCCGTTCCCACGAAGATCTGCACCTCATACTCGCCGGATTGCCAGCCTCCGATGGGGTCGGAACATTCGGTATAATCCGTAACCGCCGGTGGTGCCATCCCAGGGCTTGGTCTCATAGTTCACCAGATCGCCTTCATGCAGCCACAGGGCGGTCCATTGCGCGCCGGGCATCATCTGGTCATAAGTGAACACGCCGCAGATATAGCTCAGCGGGTTTTGGAAGACTGTCCCTGGAACAAAGGTGTTGAAATTCGAACAGTCCTCCGTGAACTGAAGCGGGCTGAACACCGCAGCCGGGTTCGGGGTGACCACGCTTTCGAAAAGGGCCTCGATGGCCGGGGGCAGGAAGGGCGTCGGCGTGATGGTCGGTGTATCGGTGATCGAGGGCGTATCGGTAACGGTGGGGGAAAGAGTGAGCGTCGGGGAAAGCGTAATGGTTGGCACCAGCGAGGCGGTGGGCGTCAGGGAGGCTGTCGGCGAAGGTGGGAAGACCTGGTAAGCCGTCGGCTCCCCATAAAAGGCCAACCAGGCTCCCAGCAGCACCAGAAGGATCCCAAACCCGAGCAGCCGCCAGCCGGAGGTGGTGCGCTGCTGGCGCAATTTGTAGAAGGTCAGCTTCCGGGCATACTGTATGGTTTTGATCCCCGACCGCACACTGATAAGAGCGCCCGCCGCGGCCAGTATGATCGCCGCAATGATCCCGGCATGAATATCCATTGATGGAATTATAAAGGTTCTCAGGCATTGTGTCATCCTGAGCCTTGGGCCTCACCTTCTCCGTTGCGGCCTTCCCGGGTCGGTGGTAAAACAGACCCATGGCGGAACTGCTATTCCTGAAGCTCGGCGGCTCGCTGATCACAGACAAGACCCAGGCCTACAGCCCGCGCCTTGAGATGCTGGCCGGTCTTGCCGCGCAGATCGCTGCCTTCCGAAAAGAGACTCTCTCCGCAGCTGGCGGTTCGCCCCAGATCCTGCTCGGTCATGGTTCAGGTTCCTTCGGCCATACCGCTGCGCAGGAATATGGCACCCGCTCCGGGGTCCATGATGAGCAGGGCTGGCGCGGCTTTGCCGAGGTGCATTTCCAGGCTGCACTCCTGAACCGACATGTCATGGAAGCGCTGCGCGCCGCAGGCCTTCCTTCCATCGCCATGCCTCCTGTTGCCTCGGTTACCTCAAGAGACGGCCGGGTTTCCGCCTGGGATGTTTCGCCTCTGCGTCAGGCTCTCGCCAACGGGCTCCTGCCGGTCATCTACGGGGATGTGGTTTTTGACGAGATCCGCGGCGGCACCATCCTCTCCACCGAAGACCTTTTCTCGCACCTCGCCCCCCTGCTGCGGCCCGGCCGTCTCCTGTTGGCAGGACAGGAGGCCGGTGTCTGGGCAGATTTCCCGGCCCGGACGCGCCTCCTCGCCCGGATCCATGCCAATTCCCACGACCACGGCTCCGCAAACATCGGCGCTGCAAATGGCGCCGACGTCACCGGTGGCATGGCTTCCAAGGTGCACCAAATGCTGAGCCTGGTCCAGGAGGTGGAAGGACTGGAGGTGACGATATTCTCAGGGGAAGAATCCGGTCAATTGCTAAAAGCCCTGCGCGGGGAGCCGATCGGCACCAAAATTACATTGTGACAAAAATTACAATAAAAGGGGACTTACGTCAATTGTTTCTTCCGAGGGAATTGTCCACAATTAATGATATTCCCCAAAGGAGGAAGAATGGCGCTAAAACCATACACTCAAGCGAAAACTCCACGAACCGGCAAAAGGGCTACTCCAAAACGGAAGCGAGGCATTCCCCCGTTCCACCCGACACGTATCAAGCTCCTGCGGCCTGTTCCTTCAGATATTGAGATCGCCCAGGCTGGCAAGCTCAAGCAGGTCACGCAGATAGCCGCCGAATTGGGGCTTAAACCCAAAGATCTGGAATTGTACGGGCCCTACAAGGCCAAGATCAAGCTGGAAGTGTACGACCGCCTGCAGAACCGGCCGGATGGGAAGTATGTGGATGTCACGGCGATCACGCCCACTCCTCTGGGAGAGGGAAAGACGACCACCACGGTTGGCGTCTGCCAGGCGCTGGGCGCGCACCTGAAGAAAAAGGTGATCACTGTCATCCGCCAGCCCTCCCAGGGTCCGACCTTTGGCATCAAGGGCGGAGCTGCCGGGGGTGGATATTCGCAGATCATCCCCATGGAGGATTTCAACCTTCATCTGACAGGCGATATCCACGCCATCACCGCCGCCAATAACCTGTGCGCCGCGGCCCTCGAGGCCCGCATGCTGCACGAGATCGATTACAGGACGACGAGAAGTTGTTCAACGCCCTGTGCCCGAAGAACAAGAAGGGCCTGCGCTCCTTCTCCCCCTCCATGCTGCGCCGCCTGAAGAAGCTCGGCATCGAGAAAACCAACCCCGAGGACCTGACCCCTGAGGAACGCGTCCGCTTCGCCCGGCTGGATATCGACCCGGCTTCCATCACCTGGCGGCGGGTGGTCGATACCAACGACCGCTTCCTCCGCGAGATCGAGGTTGGGCTGGGACCTGAAGAGAATGGCCGCACCCGCCGCACCGGATATGACATCACAGTTGCATCGGAAGTCATGGCCATTCTGGCGCTGACCACCTCGCTGGAGGACATGCGCGACCGCATGGGCAGGATCGTCGTGGGCACCAACATCCGCGGCGAAGCTGTGACTGCCGAAGACCTGGGTGTCGCCGGCGCCATGACCGTGCTCATGAAGGATGCCATCAAGCCGAACCTGATGCAGACCTTGGAAGGCACTCCGGCGATGGTCCATGCCGGACCCTTTGCCAATATCGCTCATGGCCAGTCCTCCATCATTGCCGATAAGATCGCCCTCAAACTCGTTGGAAAAGATGGTTATGTGATCACCGAGTCGGGCTTCGGCGCGGACATCGGCATGGAAAAGTTCTTCGGCATCAAGTGCCGCTACAGCGGCCTGATCCCGCAGGTGGTCGTCCTGGTCGCCACGATCCGCGCTCTGAAGATGCACGGCGGAGGCCCCAAGGTGGTGGCCGGCAAGCCCCTGGCTCCCGAGTACACCGATGAAAACCTGGAGCTGCTGGAAAAGGGCCTGCCCAACATGGTCCGTCACATCAAGAACGCTCTCCGCTACGGCGTGAATGTGGTGGTTGCCGTCAATGCCTTCACCAACGATACGCCGGCCGAGATCGAACTGGTCCGCAAGGCTGCCCTGGAGGCCGGGGCCATGGAAGCCGTTCCTTCCACCCACTGGATGGATGGCGGCAAGGGTGCCATTGATCTCGCCGAGGCGGTGATCCGCGCGGCGAACAAGCCCTCCGAATTCCACCAGCTCTACCCGCTGAACATCTCCATCAAGGAGAAGATCGAGACCATCGCCCGGGATATCTACGGAGCCGATGGCGTGGATTATTCGGAAGAGGCGGAAAAGAAGATCGCCCTCTACACCAAATTGGGCTTTGACGACCTCGCCATCTGCATGGCCAAAACACATCTTTCCTTCACAGCCGAGGCCGGCATCAAAGGCGCACCCACCGGCTTCCGCATCCCCGTCCGCGATATCCGCGCCAGCGTTGGAGCAGGCTTCCTCTATCCGCTGCTCGGCGAGATGCGCACCATGCCCGGTCTTCCGACCCGGCCCGTCTTCTATGATGTGGATATCGATCTGGAAACCGAGAAAGTGGTGGGAACTCTTCTAGTCCCCCTGCTGTCTCCATATTGCCCCCGTTTGGATAAAAAAGTCCTCCCGGAGCAGATGCTTCGGGAGGACTTTTGATTTAACTATTTGTGGGCGGGTTCATCTCCCTGGCAGGTCCACCTGGGAGCCCACCAGCACCGCGCGGACGATCAGCCGGGATTTGTACGTTCCGGTCGCCGCATCGTAATCTGCGCACGTGATCAGGGTCAGCCAGGGTTTCTCCTCGTGTTTGAATACCGAGATGTCCTCGGCGGTCGTCTTTTTGACCGAGCGAACCTCATAGATATACATCTGGCCGAACGCATGGACGAACACCTTGTCTCCGTTGTTCATGCGGTAGAGCTGTGCGAATGGCCCATCCACGCCATATTCGGTGGTCACATGGCCGGTCAGGACGCTGTTGCCCTGGAAACCCGGGAAGGCCGTCTTCTGGAGCCATCCGATCTGGTTGGTCAGCCATTCCACGTCCCATGCCCCATCCTGCAACGCGACGCCCACCACCGGCTGCTTGATCTGCAGCCTGGGGATCTCAAGGCTGAGCCCAAGGGAGGTATCGTAGGCTGCTCCCGGCATGCCACTCAGAGGGGTGACCACACCAGGCGCAAAGCCGGTCTTTAGCACGGAACCGCGGTTGCGGCCTCCGCCCAGCGGGTTAAGCACAGCCGAGGCGCTGGTTCCATAGACATTAATGGGGGAGGTTGGATCATAGAACCGTTCGGTGGAATACGGGTTCGGGTTCTGGGGTTCGAGGATGGGCCCGGGCAAACTGGTCCATGTGACCGTGCCCACGTTGGTGATCTGGCTGTTGGAAACGAACGTGGCGTTCGGCGTCACGCGGAAGCGCACCTGACCCGTGCCCCCGGCAAGAGTGAGGATGGGCCATTCCGCATGGATCGTGTGCGTGGTGGAATCATAGGTGCATACTGTGGGATCCTGAGCACCGGGCGTGCAATCCAGCGAGCCCGCCACATAATCCAGAGAAGTCGGCAGCGGGTCGTCCACGACCACATCAAAGGCATCCGTGTGGCTGGCTGCGGTGTGCTGAATGGTCAGCGTAAATACAACCTCGGTTCCTTGAGCGATGAAGGAGGTATCGGCGACCTTGCTGATCGACAGCTTGGGTTCCAGAATCTGGACCCGGGTGGTAACCGGGCCCTGGGAACCGCTGCTCCAGAACCAGGAGGCCGAGTTGTTCAGCGCCTTCCCATCGACATTCCCCTGGCTGTCCAGGACAACGGCCCGGTATGTGATTGCCAGGGTCTGATCCGACTGCCCGGGGTTGCTCAGCGTACCAAAATCAAAGGTGGCACGCCTGCCTATATCCACCGGATCCGCGCTGCCATTGGAGTCCACTGTTGGGGCAGCACAAACGGCATTAAACCCGCCTGCGATCGAGGTGGTCAAGGTCCCTGCAGAGATGGAATCGCAGGCCAGGAACGAGAGGCCCCGATCCATGGTATCCACCATCCGTGCAGAGTCTTGTGTCGCTCCGCCGGGGATGACGATACTGGTCGTATACGTAACGATCTCACCGATGGCAACATTGGTCCCGCTGGTCACCGGCGAGCTGGTGCCCGTCAGAGTCTTGGTCATTCCGCCGCCGGGGCCGTTGACGCATAGAGTATCAGTCCCGGGCACCGGGTTGGTGGCGTTCTGGTCCGAGGTCAGGCTCCCTGCCGGGATGGTATTGACAAAACAGCCGGTGGAGATGCTGGTCACCGGGATCACTAGCGTGCAAGAACCGCCGAAGTTCAGGCTGCCGCCCGCCAATGTGATCGTCTGACTGCCCGCTGTGGCGGTCAATGTACCGCCGCAGTTGTTGACCGGCGCAGGAGCAGGTGAACCCTGGACCGATAATCCGGTCGGAAGGTTGTCCACCAGGCCCATGCCGGTGAGGGATACATTGCCCGTGTTCTGGATGGTGATCGTGAGCAGGGAGTAATCGCCCAGATTGATCGGGTTCGGCGAGAAGACCTTGCCTATGCTCGCGCCCGGCAGGTTGGTCAGCGTGGAATCCGTGGATTCAGGATTGGTTGCGCCTTCGTTGGTGGTCACCGAGCCCGCCGGGATCACGTTGACCCGGTTCCCATTGACGTTCATCGTGATGCTCAAGGACAGGGTGCAGGAAGTGGAACCGGGCAGGCTCCCGCCGCTGAAGGTAAAGGAGCCCGCGCCAGGAATCGCCGACAGGGTCCCACCGCAGGTGCCTGTATTCGGATTCGCAGGGTTGGCCACGATCATCCCGGCCGGCATGCTGTCGACGAAGCCAATTCCCGAGAGAGGGAAGGTATTGGGATTGGTCAAGATTATTTCGAGAGTCGAGGCCGAACCGCCAAAGACGTTTTTCTGCAGGAAATTCTTAACGATCGTGATGGCGAGCGGGGTAACATCGAGTTGAGCGCTGGCCGGCTGCGCCGGGTTGATCACCGTGGTCGTGCCCTGGATGGTACCGCTGACATTGCTGGTCGGGATCGTATTGGTGTAGGTGGTGGAGAATCCGACTGCCTGCACATTAACACGGATCGTGCAGGTACCGGGAACAACCGGCGGGCCGGCGGTCTGGCCCGGGATGGTCCCGCCGTTCAAAGCGATGGTCTGTGTGCCCGGCACAGCCGTGACGGTCCCGCCCGCGCAGCTTGTGCTGGCGTTCGGCACAGGAGCCACCACAAGCCCGTTGCCGGGAACACCCGGAAGGGTATCCGTGGCCGAGACATTCACCAGCGGGTTGGCGTTGGTGTTGGTCAGGGTGATGGTCAATTGGGACACCCCGCCCACCGCGATGATCGGGGGTTGGAAGTTCTTGCTGACCGAGACATCGCTGACACCCAGTACGGTCAGATCGGCAGTGATCGGGTTCGCCAGCGTGCGCCCTTCCGTGTTGGTGATCTGCGCGGGGGCGATCGAATTGGTATGCACACCGGGGACATTGCCCGTGACCGTCACGGTAATTCGGCAGTTCGCCCCGGCCGGGATGTTCCCGTTCGTCAGGGTGATCGTGCCGCCATTATTGGGAGCCGAGACCACCGAAGCCGCGCCGCAGTTGGCGTTCCTGGTGGGCGCCGGAGGGTTGACGATGGTGATGGCCCCGGGAGTCGTGGGGAGCACATCCGTAATGGTCACGTTGGTCAGGGCGGTATCGGAAGGCGCCCGCACATTGATCTGCAGGGTGGAGGTTTGTCCTGCCTGGATGGTGGAGGGGTTGAAATTCTTGCTGCCGGTCACACCGCCGCCAGGAGGATAGATCCGGATGCTGTCGGTTGCGGGTGTAACGTTCGTCAGACCCTGGGTATTGGTCAGCGCGCCGGGCGGGATGCTGTTCGTCCAGCTTCGCGCGGGTCGCGCCCACCGGGACAGTGACCTGCACGGTGACAGTGCACGTGCCGGGCGTCGTCGGGGTGCCGGCCGGGACTGTCCCGCCGGTCAGGCTGACAGTGCGGGGCGCCGTTGTGGTCACCGTACCGGCGCCGCAGGTGGTGGATCCCGATCCCAGCACAACCAGCAGTTCGGTCCCCGGCAGCGTATCCGAAACTGCCACATTGGTCAGCGGATTCGCCGTCGGGTTCTCGATCGTGATGGTCAGCGTAGCAGTGCCGCCCGGGGCAATCGCAGAAGGATTAAAGGCCTTGGTAAGCCCCACCGATTGCACATTCAAAGTGGCATTGGCCGGAGAGGGATTGGTCACCCCCTGCTGGGTATGCAAAGCGCCGCCCGGAATGGTATTGGTGTAAGACCCGGGAGTGTTGGAAGTGACATCCACCGAGATGACACAGGTCGTGTTCGGCGGAACCGTCCCGTTATTCAGAGTCACTGAGTTGCCACCGGCAGGGGCCGTCACGGAAGCTCCGCCGCCGCAAAAGCTCGTGCTAAAGCTCACATTCGGCGGAGTGGCCACCACCACGTTTCCGGGCAGGGTATCGGTGATGGTCACCTGGGTCAACGAGTTATTAAGGTCCGTATTGGTGATCTGGATATCCAACCGGCTGGTTTGCCCCGCCCAGATGGTGCTGGGAGTGAACGACTTGGCAATGTTGGGGATGCCCGTCGTGACCACTTGCAGCGTTTCGCGGACTTGATCGGTATTGGTAACCGGGCCGGTGGCGCCTGTGGAGGTCAATGCGTTGGGCGGGATGACATTGATCAGGTTGCCGGGAGTGACCGAGGAAACGCTTACTTCCACATAGCACGAACCCGGGGTACCTCCCGACTGCTGCGGCACAGTTCCTCCGGCCAGAGACACGGTGGTGCCGCCCGCGGCAGCCGTAACCGTCCCACCGCAGGTCGTGATCGGGCTGACCGGGGTGTCAAGGAATATACCCGGCTGGACACCGACCAGATTATCCGTCCAGGAGGCGTTCGTCAAAGGGAAGGAATTGGGATTATAGATGATGATGCGGAGTCGCGATGTGCCGCCGGCTGGAATTTGGTTCGGCGTGAATTGCTTGTTCATCTGTGCGTCAAAGGAAACCTGGGCCAGTACCCCCTGGTCCTTTGGAACCATCCCCATGCCTAACAGCAAGCTGAAAAGAATAAATAACCTGAATCCAACCTTGAATTGGGGTTTCATCAAATCTCCTCCACATTGTTAGTCGGTTATCCCGACAACTATAAAAAAGCGAACCCAGCAGACTCGGCCGGGTTCGCCATAAGCTCCCCACGGTCTTTTCCGTTTGCAGTTCAGCAATCAAGCCAGATCGTGGTTCAAAGCCTCACAAATTCATCAAAAATAAACGAATCAAACGCAATCTATACTATTTTATTGCCGGTTTTGTACTTGTCAAGGAGCAAAAAGTCCTTCCGGCCTTCCCCGCCTTCTGGAATCATCGCGTTCCTGCATTAGCGTGGGCCGATCTCATAGACCTCCCCGTTATCGTCCCGGTAGATCAGCTTCAGATCGGCGATCTGCCCCAGGTCCTCCGGCCCCGCCAGGTACTTGTATTCATTCGGTGTGAACCAGATCAGGTAGCCCGCCCCCGCCTCCGGCCAGCCCGGGTAGGCGGCCCGCAATGTGGCTGCCCTGGCCTCGGGTGCCAGTTCGTGATCCACCGGAAGAAGAACATGGACCGGCCGTTTGTACTGAAACCATAGTAAATTCACATAATTACTGTAAACCTCCGCCCCGGGATGCGCTTCGATCAGCCTGCGCCCCTCCTTCACTACTTCCATTTCGGTAAAATGACTGGAGTTGTAGATATTGTAGTTGCTCGGCTCGCCGTTCACCAGCGATAGGCGCAAATACTCCTGAAGATCGTAGAGGGGATAAGCGAACCAGGCCAGCGCCAGGGCTCCGAGGATCATCCGGTAGGTAGTGCGACGACTGAGAGCCGGGGCAGCGAGATGGTCCCAGGTGAGCAGCAGGAATACCAGGATGGCCGGGAACAGGATGATGTAATAACGGTCCGAGGTCAGGTCACGGTGATCGATCGTATTGACCGTGAAGGCCAGCAGTAGATAATAGACCGCCGTGAATAAAAGGACCGGCCGGGCCTGTGGGTCTGCCAGGGATTGACCCCATCCAACCCAGCGCTCTCTATGCCTTAAATTCAGGAGTACCAGCAGGGCGATCACGGCCAGGATAAGCGTTGAGGGGTGCAGCAGCAGGGTTTTTAACCCCGGAGCGTAAGGCAGGAACCAGTGGAGGATCTTGGTCAGCGAAAGGCTGATATTCTCCAACGGCCACATCTCGTTGTAGGCACGCGTGCCGAAGAAGGTCCCGTTCTGGATGAAGTTATGCCCGATCAACCAGATTGCCAGCGGCAGCACAGACAACGCGGCCGGGAGCAGCATCTCCACGAAACCTCTGCGGCCGCGCTTCAGCAGCACTTCCAGCCCGGCAACGCCCAGCAGCACCACCCCCAGATAGCGCTGCAGCATGGCCAATCCCGCCAGCAGGAACATGAGGCCCATGCTTCTGGAAGAGCCGCTTTTTCACATACTCAGGTACCGCCAGAAGGAACAGGACCACAAAGGTAACGAACAGCGGATCGGAGGCCACGTTGGCATAGATGCGTATCATCGAACTTGAGAGAACGGCGATCAGGCTGGCGATCAATCCGTACAGGAGTTTGCCAGGAAAAACCACCTCGTAGAACCGCCCCCACAGCCAGATATTAAGCGGAAAAAGCAGCAGGTTCAAATACCAGGCCGCATGGAATACATCCAACCTTGTGACCACGCTCAGACCTGCCAGAATGAGGGGATAGAGCGGCGGCCACAATACATAGCGTGTGCCCGTGAAATCCACAAAGCCCCTGCCCGCCAGCAGGCCTTCGGCGGTGGACATGGCCCGCACCGCATCTGAGGAAACCCCTGCCCCATACTTCGACGTCGTGATAAATACAAGAACGGCTCCCAGAAAGGCAAGGAACAGGATGCTTAACCGATAGGTACGGGTGGAGATCATGCTGGAAGGCATCCCGGCAATTATAGTGGATTCCCATCCTGGACCATGAAGCCGCCGCGCCTCTTGCTCCTGCCGATGATAAAATAACCCACAGACCAATATGCTCCCCGATTTCCGCGTCCGTCAACGCGATTACCTGCTGGAGATCTCGCGCGCCCTCACCCAGGAACTCGACCTGGAGAAGCTGCTGGCGCGCATCCTGCGCATCTCCATTGAGATGCTGGCCGGACAGGCCGGTTTGATCGCCCTCAAAGAGGCGGATGGCTGGCGCGTGGCTACTGCGCACGGCATCCCCCCGGCCTTCCTCTCTTATCTGGAGCCGCTGCTGGCCGAGGAAAAGGTTCGCGAGCTCGACCTTCGCGAGCTCAACCGCATGCTTAAGGATCTGACCTACACCGCCAGCATGGGCTTGCTGAACGGTACCGGGCTTCCCCTCGCCGCGCACGGTCAGGTCATCGGCGTGATCTTCATCTTCCGCAATTATCCGGACCGTTTCTCACCCAATGACCGGGTCCTGCTGCAATCCTTCGCCGACCAGGCTGCCATTGCCGTGTTCAATGCCCAGCTTTACGGGCAGGTCTCCTATGAAAAGCAGCGGCTGGACGCGCTGCTCGACTCCGGCGCCGACGGCATCCTCATCCTTAAAGCAGACCACACCATCGAACGGGTAAACTCGGCGTTTGAGAAGCTCTTCCGGCGCTCGCGCTCCGAGATCATTGGCAGGCCGCACAATGAGATCATCCGCTGGACAGGCGACCCGCAGGGCATGACCCTCGAGGAGGCTGAAGCAGATGGCTGGCCCCTCACCCCCAATGCCAGCCTGTATGTGGAAGGCGATCTCAAGCGCGATGAGCCGCCGCCTCTGCCCGTGGGAGTAACCTACGCGCCTCTGCTCTCCGCGGAGAGCAAGCTGCGCAACATCATCGTCAGCGTGCGCGACATCACGCACTTCCGCACAGCCGAGGAGATCAAATCCACCTTCATCAGCATCGTCAGCCACGAACTGCGCACACCTGTGGCCCTCATCAAAGGCTATGCCTCCACCCTGCGCCGCGATGATGCCCACTGGGACAAGCGCACGATCAACGATTCCCTGGCGGTCATCGAAGAAGAAGCAGACCGGCTTTCCCGCATGGTGGATGATCTGCTGGATGCCTCCCGCCTGCAGGCCGGCGGCTTGAGCTTGAACCAGGGCGATGTGGATGTGGCCGCGCTGGCTGCACGCGTGGCAGAGAAATTCAATCATCAAGACAAGGAACACCACATTCTGGTGAACTTTCCTGAAAATTTCCCCGTGATCCTCGCCGATGAGACCCGCATTGAGCAGGTGCTTTCCAACCTGGTCTCCAACTCGATCAAGTATGCGCCGGGCGGGGAGATCCATATCGAAGGCAGCCTGCACCCCGACCAGGTCATCGTCTGCGTGAGCGATGAAGGACCCGGCATCGAGCCCAAAGACCTGCCGCACATCTTCGACCGTTTCTACCGCTCCACGGACGCCGTCAAGCAGACCAAAGGCGCGGGCCTGGGTCTCTACCTGGCGCGCGCCATCATCGAGGTCCACGGCGGCCGGATCTGGGTCGATCCCAAGCCGGGCTCGGGAGCGCGTATTTGTTTCTCCCTCCCGCGCTGATCCAGCCTGCACGGTCAGCTGAATATTGATACTCCCCCTCATAAGGATTCTGAATGCCCGCCTACTCCCTTCCCTTACGAAGCCAGGTCCAGAAGGAACATACCTGGAATGCCGAAAGCGTCTTCCCCACGCTGCAAGCCTGGGAGGCCGAAGTTGATTCGATCTTCGCCGACCTGCCGCGCCTCAAGAAATTCCAAAGCCGCCTGGGCGAGGGGGCCGGGGTGCTCGTGGATGCACTGCAAATTTATGAAGACCTGAACGCCCGGACTCAGCGTGTGGTCGTGTATGCCGGGTTCACCTTCAGCGTGGATACCACCGACGCGACGGCTGCCGGGTTGAACAGCCGCGCCAATACCCTTGTCGGCCAGCTTGGTGCGGCGGGGGCATTCATTTACCCCGAGTTGATCGAACTCGGGGAAACCCGATTGATGCAATGGCTCCGCGAGGAGCCCGGCCTGGCACATTACGGCCAATTTATGCAAAACCTGTTCCGCAGGCGGTCCCATGTCCGTTCCTCGGAGGTCGAAGAAGTGCTGGGTATGCTGGCTGATCCCTTCAGCGGCCCTCGCACCGCCTCCAGCCTGCTGACCAATGCGGATATGAAGGTGGAACCGGGGGCTGCATCCGATGGGGAACCCATAGAGATCAACGATGCCATCCTGCATCAGGTGATGAACACAGGAGACCGCCAGGCTCGCAGGACGACCTGGGAGAACTACCATGCTGCGCTGCTCTCCCACAAGAACACCCTGTCCACCAATCTGATCACTTCGATCAAGCAAAACGTTTTCCTGAGCCGGGTCCGCCGGCACGAGACCGCGCTGGAGATGATGCTCTCAGAAAACAACATCCCGGTTGCGGTTTTCCATAACCTGCTCGAGGCCTTCAAAAAGAACCTCCCCATCTGGCACCGCTATTTCGAGGTTCGCCGCAAACTGCTCGGTATTGACGTGCTTGAACCCTATGATATGTGGGCGCCGCTTACGGGAAGGACCGTCGAGGTCCCTTATGAAAAGGCCGTGAACCTGATCTCTGAAGGGCTGCTGCCACTCGGCCGCGAGTATGTCGGCATCCTCCGCAATGGCTGCTTGGAGGAACGCTGGGTGGATGTTTATCCCAATAAAGGCAAACGCAGCGGAGCCTTCTCCTGGGGCTCGCCCGGAACGCACCCCTTCATCATGATGTCCTATACCGGGGATGTCGTCAGCCTTTCGACGCTGGCCCACGAACTGGGCCACTCCATGCATTCCTACTTGACCTGGCAAAACCAGCCGTTCGTGTACGCGGACTATTCGCTCTTCGCCGCCGAGGTCGCCTCCAATTTCCACCAGGCCCTGGTGCGCGCCCATCTGCTCAGTTCCAATCTGGGCCGCGAGTTCGAGATCGCCGTGATCGAGGAGGCGATGTCCAACTTTTATCGTTATTTCTTCATCATGCCCACCCTGGCCCGCTTCGAGCTGGAAACTCATACTGCCATCGAAAACAATCAGCCGTTGACCGCCGGTTCCCTCTCCAACCTGATGTCCGACCTGTTCGCTGAAGGCTTCGGCGGCAAGGTGAACGTCCGCAGGGAGCATGTCGGTATGACCTGGGCGCGCTTCGGCCACCTCTACAGTGATTACTATGTGTATGCCTATTCCACCGGGATCGCCGGAGCTCATGCCCTTGCCGGGCGCGTCCTGCGCCAGGAGCCCAACGCCGTGGAAAACTACCTGGGCTTCCTCAAGGCAGGCTGCTCGGACTATCCGCTGGATGTCCTGCAGCGCGCCGGTGTGGACCTCACCACGCCTGCTCCGGTGGAGGCGGCCTTCGCGGTCATGTCCTCTTATGTGGACCGGCTCGAGACGCTGCTTGCCTGAGCGCCCGCAGCTGATAAAAAGATTTAAATGATTGATGCATCCGGCATGAGCAGGTAAAATTAGTCGCTCGCCGGATTTTCAAGTCTGCCTGCGAATCTGAAATTAAAAACCAAGATCATAAACTGGAACCCTCATGCCTCAAACCCAAATCGCCTGTCCAAACTGCCGCCGGATGATCCCCGCCAATGTGGAGCAGCTCTTTGATTTAACCTCCGACCCGCAGGCCAAGCAGCGCCTGCTCAGCGGCGCGGTCAATACTGCCCATTGCCCTTATTGCGGATACGAGGGCCGTCTGGCAACCCCGGTCGTTTATCACGATAACAGCAAGGAACTGCTGCTCACCTTCTTCCCGCCTGAACTGGGGCTGCCTCTCAATGAGCAGGAAAGGGTCCTCGGTCCCATGATCAAACAGGTCACCGACCGCCTGCCCCCCGAAAAGCGCAAAGCCTATCTGCTCAGTCCGCAGGCCAACCTCACCTACGATTCGATGATCGAGACCATCCTCGGCAAGGACGGCATCACCCCTGAGATGATCAAGGCCCAGCAGGACCGCGTCATGCTCATGGAGCGCCTGCTGCAGGCTTCCAGCCCGGATGTCCGCACTGAGATCATCAAGCAGAATCTGCCCATGCTGGATGAGCAGTTCTTCACTCTTTTCAGCCGTCTTCTGCAAGGCGCTATGAGCGGCGGACAGCAGCCGGTCGCCCAGCAGATGGCCGACCTCCAGAAACAACTCCTCGAGGAGACCGAGTTCGGGCGCGGCCTGCAGGAATCGGTGCGTGAGCTGGAAGCCGCTTCCAAGACCCTCCAGGAGGCGGGCCAGACCCTCACCCGCGAAAAACTGCTCGATCTGGTCCTGACCGCGCCGAACGATGCGCGCCAGAAGGCCTATGTCTCCCTCGCCCGCCAGGGCATGGATTATTCCTTCTTCCAACTGCTCACGGACAAGATCGACAAGGCCGCTGGCGAGGAAAAGACCCGCCTGGAATCCATCCGCGACCGCCTGCTCGATTACAGCAATGAGGTCGATCGCAAGATGGAAGCCCGCTACAAGCAGGCGCAGGAGTTCGTGGAAAAGATCCTTACCGCTGACGATGTGGCCGAAGCCACGCGCTCCAACCTGGAGGCCTTCACCCAGGACGCGGTGGACATCGTCCAGACCATGCTCCGCCAGGCTTCGGAAAAGAACGATTACACACGCATGGGGAAACTGCAAAAGATGGTCCAGGTCTTGCAGGAAGCCAGCGCTCCGCCGCCGGAGGTGGCCTTCATCGAGCAGCTCCTGGAGGCTCCGGATGATGCTGCCATTGAAAAAATGCTCTCCGAGAATACCCCCATGGTCAATGACGATTTTATGGAGGCCCTGAACGGCCTCGTGGCGCAGGTGGATTCGGCCTCCGGCCAGGGAAATGCCGAGGCCGCCGCCCTCAGTGACAGGTTGAAGCAGGTTTACCGGGTGGCGTTGAAATTTTCCATGAAAAGAAACATGGGTTAGGTGAAATGCGACCGCCTCGGGAAAACCCGGGGCGGTTTTATTTTCCGTTTTGAAACTTGTGCCGCAGACCCCTGGCGCTTATTCTTCCGCGTCCGGCGCGCCCTCGGACATCCCCGCGGCCGCACTCAGCGCTTCAGGCGTGAGGTTGAACGCCTTGGCAAAGCCCGCCACGAACCGTCCACCCTTGATCGAGATCCGCCACAGCCGGAAATCCCCAAAATCGAACAGAGGCGCCGCCCTCGGGAAATCGTTCGACATAGCGGCTTTTCGCCGGCATATACCCGGGTTCTCCCACCATCAGGATCTCCGCCTTGCCGCGCAGTTCCACCCTGCCCAGCGTCAGCGGGTCGTCGCGCCCGTCATCCGCCTCGGTGATCAGCAGGCTGATGTGGTTGTCCTTCTGCATATCCTGCGTATGCATGGCAAGCTCGCTGGTCAGCACATGGAACTCCGAAAGATCTTCGGTAAATGCGAAAGGGACCATCGAGACCGAGGCGGCCCCGCTGCGGTTGGTCCCCAGGGCGGCAATACGCGCACCCCGGATCATCCCCGTCAGCTGGCGTTGAAATTCAGGCTTCATGGCTAATCCCGCGGCGGAGGGTTATCCAGCCGGACGCCGTGCCCGCGCACGGTATCAATATACTGATGTTCCGGGTCTATGGATGCCAGCCGGTCGCGCAGCCGCCGGATCAGCGCATCCAACGCCTGGTCCGATACCCCCGCGGACTGGTCCTCCCCCCAGACCGCCGCCACCAGCTCCGACCTGCCGAGCACCTGTCCCTGCCGTTCATACAGCCTCCAGAGCAGCTTGAACTGCTGCGCGGAAAGCGGCGGTACCAGCTGCTGCTGGTTCATCCATACCCGCCGGGATTTCGGGTCCATCATCAGGCGGCCGGGTTTCCCCACCCCCTCCGCCAGCGGCATGGTCGCGTCGGAAGTCAGGAAGATGAACTGCTGCGCCACTGCGATCCCCACCATATCCCCGTCCTGCAGCATCACCGGCCCGGAGAGCTCGGTCCCATTGTGGTGGGTCCCGTTCTTGCTGCCCAGATCCTCGAGCATCACCCCTTCCGTGGTAGGCGTGATGCGCGCATGGAATCTGGAGACCTGCCGGTCCAGGATCACCACATCACAGGTGGCTTCGCGGCCCAGTACAACCGTGTGATTCAATGGCCAACGCTGGCCTTTCAACGGTCCCTCCTGGGCCACCAGCATCGGAAATTCCTCGAGGTTTAAATCCATACATTCTCCCTGGTGTTTACAATCAATTAACAACGAATGATGGCTGCAAAGGCGTTTATAATATAGCAGAAAATCGCCTTTCTGTGCAGAATTCCACGCCGAGATGAACGCACAGGTCCCGTAAGCAAAAGGAGAAGAGTGCCCCTGTCACTGAAGAAAGGGGAGGTACTGCGCGGCCGCTACAAGGTTAGGGAGCAGATCGGCAAAGGCGGTATGGGCAGCATCTACCTGGCGGATGACCTCCGCCTGGAAGGCCGCATGTGCGCGCTCAAGGAAGTCGAGTACGACCGCGCCCTTCCGCAACGCGTCCTGGAGGAGGCCCGCGAACAGTTCCTGCGCGAGGCCACTGTGCTCGCGCGCCTCGACCACCCCAATCTTCCCAAGGTCTCGGATTTCTTCTCCAACGGCCCGCGCGACTATCTGGTCATGGACTATGTCCCCGGCAAGGACCTGCGCGAATTGATGATGGAGAACCGCCGCAATAAAACCTTCGTCGACGAGCGGCAGGTGCTCGGCTGGGCCAGCCAGCTGGCAGATGCGCTCAGCTACATGCACAACCAGCAGCCTCCCATCGTCCACCGCGACATCAAACCCAGCAACCTGAAGATCACCCCCAACGGCCTGCTCAAACTGGTGGATTTCGGCCTGGTCAAGATCCTGGCGCCCGAAGAAGTGACCATCACCATCATCCAGGGACAGGGAACCGCCCTCTACACTCCGCTCGAACAGTACGGCGCCAACGACGCGCATACGGATGTCCGCTCGGACGTCTATTCCTTCGGGGCTACCCTCTATCACATCCTGACCAATGACCCCCCGGCGGAGGCTCGAAAACGCTTCCTCAACCCGGACAGCCTGATTCCCCCCGCGAGATCAACCCCGGCCTCACAGCGCGCACCGAGCGGGCGGTCCTGTGGGCGATGGGCCTTCACCCCGATGAACGTCCGAAATCCATGGACGCCCTGGGCGAGGTGCTGTTCGGCACGCGCGACTTCCCCACCGGTCAGCTCAACCGGCGGCCCGTGCAGCGCTCCCCCTGGGAGTTTGCCCCCAACTCAGCGGAAAGTTTCCTGGCCTGGGCTGTGGGTGGTTTATTGTTGATCAGTCTTATTGCGACTTTGATGCGCTAGCGCGCCGGCCCCAGATCGCCGCGCCGATTGCCCCCAACATTTCCCCCCCGAAGGTGAACATCAACACCCCGTACATCCCCTGCCGGGCGACCCAGTCCTGCAAGCCGGGGAAGCCCAGGGCAATGTAGTTATACGCGAGCAGCCCTCCCACCAGCACGCACAGCAGCCAGCGCACGCCCTCACGCGCGCCCCGGATGCGGCTCGCAGCCCAGAAGGCCAGGAAAGCCCCTCCCGCCAGCAGCAGCAGGTTGAGCAGCCACGCGCTGAATCTGGGATAGCCCTCCGGCGAGATATAGACATCCGGTTTCTCGGTCGGCACAGGCGGCGGCTCGGTAATGGCTGGCTGCGTCAGCACCGGCACCACCACGGTCACCGCCGCGCCCCCGGCCAGCGAAACATCCATGCGCAAAGACTCCGACACCACGGCCGGCTCACTGGCCGCCTTGATCTCCAGCAGGCCCGGCTTGTCCAGCCCAAAGGAGGCCCTGGCGACACCCTTGGCGGTCACTGAATCCACCTGCTGCAGGATGCCTCCGCCCTCTCCGGTAAGCAGCATCGAGAAACGCACCACCGTGCCGTCCGGCACCGAATGTCCGTTGTGGTCGCGAATGATACCGGTCCGCACCGCAATGGTATCTCCGATGCGGAACAGCGGCATGGGCGTTGGCTGAGGTGTGGTCAGCCCGTCCTCAACCGGCGTCTGCGCGGAGAGGTCCAGCGACAATCCGATGATCTGCTCCGGGTCGGGGGTCATGGCCGAGATGAGATCATAGCCGGTGCCCGGGATGGAAACAGGCGAGAAACCGGACGGCGCCACCTCCTCGAAAAGTACCCGTGCGGCCACATCCACAAAGGCGGGCTGCCGGCTGTAGAGGGCATAATAGGCGGTCAGCTTGGAGATATCCGTCGCATCCATATAGTAGGGGGCATTGAAGGCGAACAGTATCACCCGCCGGTCGCGCAGCACATCCTGGCGATTGGACAGGAAGCGCTTCACGAGGTCGATCTGCCCGTTATGCGTGTCCGCAAAGGAGATGACGATCCAGTCCGCCGCGTCCCAGGTCGCCCTCCATGTACTGCGGGCTGGCTCCCTCCAGTAATTGCTTGAGGTTGTCAAAGGAATAGGACGCCACGCGGAACGAGGAGGTCTGGTTGCCGCCCTCCGGCCCGTAAAGCCGCAGGATGGCCTGCTGCAGCGCATCGATCGCCAGAGCCGGCCCCTCCGCGCAGGTGCTGCACTGCTTGACGATCACCGGTATCCGTGATAAAGACCAGCCTCTCGCGGATTTGCGGGGGCGAAGGCAGCACGGTGGCCAGGTCCTGGGCGTTCGGGCTGATCAGCGTGACCGCCCGCCGGGCGATCTCAAAGACCAGGTCCTGGGACTTCCCAAGTTCCGCGGTCCGGTTCTGGAATTGCAGCACCCTGGGGAAATTGAACTCCCCGTACAGCCGGTATTTCATGCTCAGGATGCGCAGGACTGCCGCATCCACCTGCTGCGCAAAGACCGGGTCTTCTCCGTATTTTTGTGTGAAGAAATCGAGCGTCTGGAGGATGGAATTGTAGTAGTCTTCCGGCGTGGCGGAAACGCTCTGACCCATATACAGCAGATCATTGCCCGCCAGGAAGGCATCCCGCGCCGCGTTACGCGGCACGAAAGGCTCCCCGTAGAAATCCCTGACCGCGCGTGTCCCGAGGTCGTCGCTGACCATCAGGCCGCCGGCAGTCCGCCACTCCGCGAACTCGGGCAGATTGAGGATCTGCGACAGCGCCTGGGAGTCGAAGCTGACTGGCCTAGTAGTGGCTCGGATATTCCCCTGCAATCCCTGATAACGGATATGCGAAACCAATAAACCATCCGTCGTGGCCTCCGGGGTGGGCGAATTTCCGGTGACTGCGAAGAAGGGAGCCAGCTCGATCTGCTTCAATTGTTCGAGCGATTTCCGGACGGTGGAGACTTCTTCCTCGGGAGAACGATCCGACCCGCCGCGCCCCGGAAAGTGCTTCGCAATGACCGCCATCCGGTTCCCGCTGCCGGTATGCAAACCGGCGATATAGGCGCGTCCCATCTCCCCCACCCAGTAGGGTCGCCGCCAAAGGCGCGCGTCCCCAGGTCGCCGCTGGCGGAGGGGTTCGGCAACTCGATCACATCCAGCGATGGTCCCAGGTAGAGGTTGATTCCCAGAGTGGAAAGCTCCCTGCCCATCACCTGCCCGGCCTGGCTTGCCAGCGTCGGGTTCCAGGTGGCCCCCAGGGCCATCTCGGAGGGCAGAGGCGTCAATCCGCTCAGGACCTGGTCATAGGGGTAGCCGTTGCCCTCCTGGGACAGACCGATCCACAGGGGCACATAATTCAACCGCGCGGGCTGACCGCTGGCCGGGTCTATCACGCTGCCCAGCGAACTATCCCAGGCAACCCGCTGCAGGGACTCGATCAAACCCTGCGCGCCGGCGATCGTATCCTGATCGGAAAAATTATCGTTGGCCGCCGAGAGAATGACCCCGCCAATGTGGTGGTTCGCGATCAAGTCGTGTATATAAGATTCCGTGCTTGTATCGGTCCCCGTGAAGGTGACCAGGAACAACTGCCCCAGCCGTTCCGCGGGGGTCATACGGTTGAAAATGGTTTGAGCCTGCGTACCGGGTGTGGGAGTTTGGGCCGCCGCCATCGAAGTCGGCGCAATCGTATTGATGAGAAAGACCAGTGCCAGCAGCAGGCCGGACACAACACGGCCTCTACGGACAGGCGCGCCGGCACGCCGCCTGCTGCGGCTGCCCCGTCCCTGCGCTCCGGAGGCTGGACCCATTACTTTCTCCCCAGGGCAGGCAGTGTTTTCAGCGGATCATCCGTGATGATGCCATCCACTCCCCAGCCCAGGAGCTGCATGACTTCCGCCGGGGTGTTAACCGTCCAAACATGGATGCGGCGCTTCAATTGATGCACGCGGGATACCTGCTGCCCATCGACATTGCTGATATGCGGGTGCAGCGCCTGGTATTCGCCGAACATGAAGCCGAAGGAGCGCGCCCACGCGCCCTTCCAGCCGGGCAGCGCCAGCAGCCCGCATGGCACTTCCGGCAGAAGATGTCTGGCCCGTTTCAAGGTTCCTCCCCAGGAAAGAGGAAAAAATGATCCGCTGTTCCAGCCCGTGCGCCTTGACCAGCTCGCAGACCTTATCCACCAGCCGGTCCATGGGGGTGGCGTAATTGGTCAGTTCGACATTGATAATGGAGCGTTCGCCTATGCTCTCGAAGACCTCTGCGAGGCCGGGGATTCTTGTTCCCCGGAAAGGCCCGTCAAAATGGGCTCCGGCATCCAGGGATTTCAGTTCCGCATAGCTCAGTTGGGAAACCTTGCCGTGCCCGTCCGTGGTGCGGTCCACGGTCGGATCATGGATCACCACGACCTTGCCGTCCGCACTGAGTTTGGCATCCAGCTCGACCCCATCTGCGCCCTGCTCCAGCGCCAATTCGAACGCCGGCAGGGTATTTTCAGGCGCGTGGATAGAAGCGCCCCGGTGGGCAAACAGGATCGGCTTGGGGAATGTCTCAAACATGGATACTACCAATCATCCGGACGGCTGCCTGAGAGGGAATGCCGGTCAAGGCTTGCCCGGCGCGAAGCGGGGCGTAGAAAAACCCCGCCCGCATTTACAGTTCAACGAAATAGGCTTGTGCGGCCCGGTCAAGCATATCACGAGACATGACCGGCGGGACAGCCAGGTACGAGGCGATATCCAGGATCTGGTCACACAGGTCGCGCGGATGGGAGGCGCGCAGTTTGCGGTTGCGCTTGATATACCATTCCTGCAGCAGGTAGGCCAGGCCCTGGTCGTTGTACTCCACGCGCTTGTCGGCTGCCACACGTTTGAAGATCTCGCGGTATTCTTCGAAAGTGGGATCGCCGATCTCGATCTTGTGGCGCAGGCGGCGCAGGAAGGCCTCATCCACCAGGTCCTTGGGCGGCAGGTTGGTGGAGAATACGATCAACACATCGAAGGGCACTTCCACTTTGCGCCCGTTGTGCAGGGTGAGGAAATCCACCCGGTTCTCCAGCGGAACGATCCAGCGGTTCAGCAGGTCGCGCGGGCGAACCTGCTGGCGGCCAAAATCATCGATCAACAGAATGCCGCCGTTCGCCTTCACCTGGAAAGGAGCCTCATAGAACTGGTGAGTATCGTCAAAGACCAGGTCCAGCCCTTCCAGGGTCAATTCGCCGCCCACCACGATGAACGGCCGGCGGATGTGGACCCAGCGCGGGTCGCGGCGCGTGTTCGCCCGCAGGCTGCCGGTTGTGGTCGCATTGGCTTCAGGGGTCTGGGGGGCAAGCCGGTGACTGACCGCATCGTAGACCTTGATCACCTGGCCGTCCAGATAGAGGGCATAGGGGATGTACATGGTCTGGCTCAGCACCAGGTTGCCGAAGGCGCGGGCGATGCTGGTCTTGCCATTTCCAGGCGGGCCATACATAAAGATGGAGGTGCCCGAGTTGAGCGCCGGGCCCAGCCTCTGGAAGATCCTCTCGGAGATGACCATCTGGGAAAGGATCTGCCGCATGGTGCGGGCGGTCACCACCATCCTTCCGCTCTTCTGGCGGCGGATGGCATCGTTATAGACATCGAACGGCACCGGCGCCGGGCCGGCATACTGGCTGCGTTCGAGAGCTTCCCGCGCCCGGAGGATCCCCGCCCCGGTGATGCCATAGGTATACGCTCCCTCGCCCAGCCCGCCCTGGGAGGATTTGACCTCGATCAATTTCTCCTGCTTGAGCGACATCAGGATCTGGTCCATGACGCCGGCAAAGGGCAGTGTGATCTCCTCCGCGATCTTAAAGCCGGTCAGGTAGCCGCGAAAATACATGATCTTGATCGTCAGGTCCTGCAGCCACAACGGTGAGAGTCCGGTATCCCCAAGATTGTTGATCTGCGGCGGCGTGAAGGCTGCGGGAGAGCTTACGGTCGTTCCCAGTGTAGTGACCATTGACACCTTCCATCCCTGTGGACAAGAAAATAAATGATGATTTCGATTGCCCCGTCCTGCGGGCCTGGCATTGGAATATGCGCACCGAAGGGTTTATTTCCCTTGCGCAAGCAAATTATACTGCCGAATGGATGGCGAAAAATTGCACTACCCTTTCGTTTATAATCACCTCACTATGGAACTTTCCGTCATCATCCCCATCTACAACGAAAAGGCGAATATCCAGGAGATCGTCCGCCGCGTAAAGGCCACCGGCCTGGCAAGTGAGCTGATCCTCGTGGACGACGGCTCCGTGGATGGCACACGTGATATCCTGCCCTCACTGGACGGCAGGGAAGGTGTACGCGTCATCCTCCACGAAAAGAATCAGGGCAAGGGCGGCGCTGTCCGCACCGGCATTAAGGCCGCCACATGCGAGATCATGCTCATCCAGGATGCCGACCTGGAATACGATCCCCGCGACTACCCCGCGCTGCTCAAGCCGCTCGAGGAGGGCATTGCCGACGTGGTCTATGGTTCGCGCTTCCTGGGAGGCCCGCGCCGCGCGACCATGTTCTGGCACATGGTCGCCAATTATATGCTCACCTTCATGACCAACCTGTTGTATAACACCATCCTCACGGATATGGAGACTGGTTACAAGGTGTTCCGCAGCGAGGTGGTGCGGGATATGAAGATCCGCGCCCGCCGGTTCGACTTCGAACCCGAGTTCACCGCCAAGGTGCTCAAGCGGCGTTATCGCATTTACGAGGTGCCCATTTCCTTCAACCCGCGTGACTATTCCGAGGGCAAAAAGATCGGGCTCAAGGATGCCTTTGAGGCGGTCTGGGCTCTACTCAAATACCGGTTCATGGATTAACTATAAGAGCGGCAGCAGAAGCTGCCGCTCTTTTCATAACCTATAACTTACGGCTTTACATAAACCGTATATTCCAGCACATACTCTCCCGCAGGATAATCCGTCGTCCCGTCATTGATCTGTGACTTGAAGGTCGCGCTGGTCGTCAGGTGATGCTCGCCGCCCGGCCAGTCCAGCAGCGCGGCATAAGTGAGCCGGCACTGCCTGCCATTGGATTGCAGGTCGTAAGTGCTCATCTGGTTGCTATCCACCGGCTTCCCGTCCATTTCGAACTTCAGCGTAATGCGTTCCAGGTTGGCATCCAGCGTAGCCTGGTCCGCCGCACACCAGGCATAAGCCCATATCATCGTTTGCGACCCATCCAGGGGAACCGTGTAGGTGGTCGTGCCGGGGGTGGTAAATTGGGAGGGATTAACCTGCTCCCGCGCCGCATCCTCCAGGAATTTCGCTCCTGCGGTCAGAGCGGAGGCCGCATCCTCCGCATTCGCCACCTTTGGCGGACCGGAAGGAGCGATCTCTGCGCCGGGCGGCTGCAGCGCCGCCTTCAATCCTGCCTTCAGAACCTCATCATCCGGGGAGAGAACCGTCGTTTCATCCACCGGTACCTTGAGCGTGGGGATCACACCCTGCCCTTCCAGGAAGATGCTTCCATCCGGTAGCGTAAAACGTCCCGTGGGTATCTGCAGGGAGAACCCCTCCGGCAGCGAGAACTGGCCGCGGGCTACCTCGGCCTCCACGCCTCCCGTGGGGTATTGTCCGACTACTACCACGCCCGGCACCTGGCTGAAACCGTAAGCCTCGATCTCACAGGCGCTGTAGCAGGCCGGGCCTACCAAAAGCACCACCTTGGCGAAATGATACTGGTTCTGGTTCGGGTACACCTTGCTGCGCGAGCCCTCGGGCTCGAATTTGCCGGTGGTCTCGCTGTAATATTCGAGCTGCCCCATGGGGATCTCCCGGTCGGTCAGAAAGCCCGCCAGCCCCAGATTCGCACCGCCGTTGTTATAGCGCATATCGATGATCAGCCCGGCCACCTGCCGTTCCTGGAACTGCTTGAGGGCGCGCTCGAAGAGCCGCACCACCAGGTTCAGATCGTCATTGTTGCTGTTGATCCGGATGTAGCCTGCGTTGACATTTCCCTGCGGGATCAACTGCGATTCCACCGGCAGCAGCGGGTCCGTGTTCACGCCGAAATACAGCGAGGTATGGAGGAACGACTGGCGTTCCTCCACGGCGATCAGCGTCGCTTCCTGTTCCTTCCCGTTGGGATTGGCAAAGGTGATGACCGCTGTATTGCCCGGTGTCGCTCTCAGCAGGTAGCGGGCTTGCTGGTAGCGCAGCGCGATGTCCGAGGATTGCAGCGAGTAGACCTGCGCTTTGCCGATCGCATCGTGAATAGGCTGATCGTTGAACCTGGTGACCTCCGCTCCGGCCTCCATCCCTGCCTGTGCTGCCGGCCCCCCGTCGAGCACATAGCTTACGATCACGCGCCCGTCATCCAGCTCGCGGATCGCAAAACCATAGCCGCCCGCCGTGGCGCTGCTGAAATCCTGGCTGGCGTAGCTGCCTCCCTGCAATCCCACATGCCCATCCTTGAACGCCCAGGTGAAATCCCGCAGTGCCAGATAAAAGGCATTGGGATCATGGGTATTTTGGGCGGCCTCCACGCGCGGCTCAAGCTCCTTATAGAGCGCATCCCAATCGGGCTGCTTGCCCTCGACACCGTTGAAGGCATACTCCTTGCGCACAATTTCGAAGGTCTTATTGAAAGCCTCCAGGTAACCCAGCCCGGAAAAATCCTTGAT
This sequence comes from uncultured Chloroflexia bacterium, assembly GCA_963809585.1. Taxonomy (GTDB): domain Bacteria; phylum Chloroflexota; class Anaerolineae; order Anaerolineales; family Villigracilaceae; genus JACPVF01. Next base: position 1,241,826 of record CAWEKL010000009.1, read on the forward strand.
CGCCACGTCAGTGGGTTCGTAGAGCGTGAACTCCGCCTTTGCCGTTCGGTCGAAGGCGAACGGCGACTGGTCCAGGTCCACCACGCTGTAACCCGCCGCCAAACTGGTGACCGGGTCATCCTTGGTAAAGAGCAGCCCGTCCTCGCCAAAGCCGGAAGGGAATTTCTGGTTCGCGTCCGCCGCCCAGACCACCAGCTTCCCGCCTGTGACCTCATCCTCGTTCTCGCTGTCGGTACGCACGGAGGCCAGATAGGTCGGCCAGCCGCGGCTGCGGTCATCCCCTTCCGAGAACGGCCCGCCGGACTGGTTGGGGGAATACCCCACCGCGAAGACCTGCACTCCATTGTCCTTCCGGCCGTTCTGATCCACATCTTCGAACTCGCCGCGCGGCTGCGCCGGCAGGTTGAGATCGAATGTCCCGCCTTTGGTCTTCGCATCGTAGGTCATGAAGCCCAGTACCTGCGAATCCACAGGCAGTTCCCAGTTCTGGTCGCGGATCACAAAGCCATGCATGTCCAGCAGGGCTACCGCGTTTTCCACGTAATACGTGAATACGAAATCATTGGTGATTGAATACTTACCGGTGATTTCCACCGGTCCCGCCTTCGCTTGTTGTGCTTTCACTTGCAGGTTGCTCCGCTTGGATCGCAATTCCCCCTGAACATGCGGCCAGCGCCAATCCCACCACGGACGCCAGCCCTATAATTCGCAGCATTGCCGTCTTCATCGCGTCCTCCGGTAAATTTTGGCTATTATAATGCACCCCATGGACACCTGGAAAACACGCCTGCAGGCCGAATTTTCCCGGGCACAGGCCGCCCGCTCCCGGGGTAATGAGGGTCAGGCCCGTGTTTGCGCCCGCCGGGGAGCTGGCATCGCCGTCCGCGAATATTTCTCCCGCCAGGGAAAACCCTCCCCCGCTGCGAGCGTGATGGATCTGTTTCAGGAACTCAGCCTGGACCCCTCCATTCCGCCCGGGTCACGGGAGATCATCGAGCATTTAACCCTGCGCGTGGACCAGAGCTTCCAGCTTCCCCAGGGGTTGGATCTCGTCGAGGAAGCGCGCCGTCTCTGTGAGACCCTTCTGCCGGACTGGCAGGCAGAGGATTAACCCTTTCAGTCCGCGCGCCGGCCCACCAGGTAGTACAAAGCCCGCGCCACGGTGATCAGCAGCAGCATGCCGGACAGCACGCCCCCCAGCGCATAGAAAAGCGAATTCCAATCGTTCAGCCGCCGGGCGATCTGCCCGCCTTGCGGGAAACGGATGCGCCCCCGCAGCCGGCTTACCAGCGCCTGGGATGGGCGGACCGGGCGCAAGGTCCCGGCCAATTGCGCCTCCAGCATGTCCAGTTCATCCGATCCGGGTTGTTTGTTCATGGTCTTGTTCATTTCTGTGTCAGCCTCGGATTTTTCCTATTCCTGGCGGTCCGCCGGATAGAGCACCAACCCCACCGTGCCCGGCCCCAGGTTCGCCGCCACCGATACGGATAGCTCCGTCATGATCGAGTCCACACAATTAAAGTGCTTGACCGCTTCCTCCAGCAGGCTCCGGCCGGCTTCCGGGTCGCGCGCCTGCACGACTGCCAGGTAAACAGGCGTCGAGCCGAATTCCTCCTCAGCCATCTCGATCACCCGCAGCAGTGCCGCTTTGCGCGTGCGCACCCGCTCCGCCATATCCAGTATCCCATTCCGCAGCACCGCGATGGGCTTTACATTCAGCGCGGAGGCCAGGGCGGCCTGCAGCGTTCCCACGCGCCCGCTCATGCGCGCGTAATCCAGCGTGTCCAGGGTAAGGATGATGCGGATACGGTCGCGCACCTCCTCCAGATAGCGCACGATTTCCTGCGCATTCCGCCCGGCTTTCTGCATTTTTCGGGCTTCCCGGCACATCAGCCCCACTCCGGCGGAACCGACCTTTGAATCCACCGGGTACACCGTGAAGAGTGTCCTTCACCTCGCCGGCCGCGGCGACAGCCGAAGCGTAGGTGCCCGAGAGGCGGCTGGTGACATGGATCGAAATGATCTCATCCCCTGGCTGCGCGTGGGCTTTGTAAAACTCGACGAACTGATGCGGGGAGGGCTGGGAGGTCTTGGGGATCTTCCCGCTCGAATCCACCAGCCGGTAGAAGCCCTCATTATCCAGGTCCACATATTGCAGGAAGGTTTTTTCGCCAAAGATGATGTTGACCGGGATCATCTGGATGTCGTATTCTTTTTCCCATGAGGGAGGCATGTCGGTTGCCCCGTCAGTTATGATTCGCAGCATGCTCAGTCTCCTTCAAGCGTGATCTGCTGTTCACCGATCTGGTCGCGCAGTGCCAGCAGGGTCCGGTGATAGAGGCTCTTGACGGCGCCTTCGCTGCGCCCCATGATCTGGCCGATCTCTGCGTTCGACATGTTCTCCACGAATTTCAGGATCAGCAGGCTCTGGCGGTCGGAGGGCAATTTCCGGATCAACCGCAGGAGCGAATCCTGATCCTGGGAATGGACCAGCGTGGATTCCGGGTGGTCGCCGCGGGAGGGCAGGACGGGCAGGTCATTGATGGGGATCTCCTGCTTGCGGCTGCGATCCCGGTGCCAGTTGGCCACCAGGTTGTGCGCGATGCGGTACAGCCACGCAGAAAAAGGCACACCGCGGTCCGTGTAATTTTGGATGTGGTTCATCGCCCGCTGGAATACGCGGGCCGTGATGTCCTCCGCATCGTGCAGGTTACCCGTCCGGTAATAGACATAGTTAAAAATGCGGTCAACATAACGCTCATACAGCAGCCCAAAGGCGTCTTTATCGCCCTTGGATGCCCGGCCCAGCACTTCTTCATCTTTCAAGTCTGACAGCGGTGCTTGCAAGCGGATCCCTTTACCGCCGGGCTGTGCAAACCATAACCCCGGCGGGTTTGATAAGTTTCCCGCAGTATATCACCCCGCGGCGGGAGAACCTTCAGGCGTGGGGGGAACATTCGAAATGTTTTATGAAAATTCTCTCAGGAAGGTTGACATGAATCTTCAGAGGGTTATAATGAAATATAATGACGGATCACAAAGGAGAGATTCATGCCAACCGAAAAGAAATCGATATTTGACAAAGCGATCGATGCATTGACCGATCGCGATGAGAAGGCTGCTGCCGCCGAAAAGGCCGCCGCCGATGCCAAACTCGCAGCCGAGAACGCTGCCAAAGCCAATGCCGCCAAGGCCGCTGCCGCCAAGACCGCCATGGACAAGGCTGCTGCCGATAAGGCAGCTGCCGCCAAGGTGGCCATGGACAAGGCCGCTGCCGACAAAGCCGCCGCTGACAAAATGGTCGCCTCCCAGCAGGAAGCGATGCGCAAGATGGCCGAGGCCAAGACCGCTGCCGCCGCCGCTCCCAAGAAGGGTGTCGTCACGGCCCGCAGCCTGCACATCCGCAAGGACCATTCCGCCAATGCCGCCGAAGTCGGCGGACTGATCAAGGGCAACGAAGTCAACATCCTCGAGACCTGGACCGACGGGAAGAACACCTGGGCCAAGCTGGGCGATGACCAGTGGGCAGCCATCGTCTATAACGGCGAGACCTACATCAAGATCTGATCTTCCATAACCAGGATCCGTTAGCAATAAAAACCTCCGGGCGAAATCCCGGAGGTTTGTTTTTCTGACTATATTCGGGCGGGTTTACCTGCGCGCCATCCCGGCGACCGCCTGCAGCAGTGCATTGGCCACCAGCGAGCCGGATTGCTGGCGGTAGGGTTTCTGTCCCATCGGGCCGCTTGCCATAATGGCGGATAGCGCAGCCTGGAGGTTGCCCTGTCCCTGCTGCTTGGCGTTCATAAAGCTGACCCCGGCATTGATCACATCCCCGATGTCAAATCCGTTATCCTGGCTGCCTTGCTGCGCGGAGCCGCCGCCCAGCAAGCTGCCGAGCAGATCCCCTGCGCCCCCGCCCTGATTCGCCTGCTGTCCGCCGAGCAGGCTGCCAAGCAGATCTCCCGCAGCCCCGCCCGAGCCGGCCTGTTGGCCCCCACCGAGCAGGGAGGCAAGTGGATCCGTCCCGCCGGAAGCCTGGGACTGCTGCCCGCCGCCCAGCAATGCCTGGATGAGCATGCCGGCGTTGTTCGGAGTGACGGCCTGCTGACCCTGGAACTGCTGCGCGGCCTGGGCCAGTCCCTGTGAATAGACATGCGCCGAACCGGTATTGCCGTTCTGGCTCAGATACTGGCTGGCATGGCTCAACTGCTGGGAGGGCGTACCGCTTTGTCCTGCCAGCGCCTGCGTGATCATGTTGAAGGCCTGAACCATGTTATCGCCGTGATTTTGATTTTCGGTATCGGCCTGGTTGAGGCTCGACTGGTTGGCAGCCAGCGTCTGGGTGGCCGCCCCGAATAATGAAGAAAGGTCCAGACCCCGCTCCTGGCTTGCAGGCGGGGTTTTTGTCGTTCTGGCCTTGCCCCGCGCCGTGGGTTTCCTGTTCATGGGTTATCTCCTTTTTGTTGCCTTAGTGTCATCTGTATGTGGATTATGTTCCAACCTGAAGGGATTGTACCTCCAAACACATCGATAATTTTTGCGCTGCACGCACCTCCGTGTCGCACGCGCTATAATCAAATCGTGAAAATTTTTCCAACCGGCCGGGACGGACAATGAAACAGATCATTCCCACCACAGAACCTTTTTTCTTTCCCGGAGAACCCGGCAAGCCCGGTTGTCTCCTCATTCACGGATTCACCGGCACGCCCAAGGAGATGCGCTGGATGGGCGAATTCCTCGCTGCTCAGGGGTTTTCCGTCCTGGGCGTGCGACTCTCCGGGCATGCCACTCGCCCTGAAGATATGACCCGCTCGCACTATACCGATTGGATCGCCTCTGTCGAGGATGGCTATGCGCTCCTGCGAGGAGTAGCCGATAGCATCTTTCTCGTCGGGCTTTCCATGGGAGGCGTCCTGGCGCTCCTGACCTCCACGGAACTGGATGTTAAGGCTGTTATCGGGATCTCCACCCCCTATCATCTGCCACATGACCCGCGCCTCAAATTCATCAACCAGTTAAGCTGGATCAAACCCTTCATCCCCAAGAGCAAACTGCCTCCGGGGAGCGGCTGGTTCGACCGCGAAGCCTGGAAGGATCATATCTCTTATCCCGAAAATCCCACGCGCTCCATTGGCGAGCTGGATAAACTGTTGTCCCGCATGCGCGCGGCTCTCCCCCGCGTGAATGTTCCCGTCCTGCTGATCCATTCGAAGGACGATGGTTATGTCCTCCCCGAGAACGCTGAGAAAATATTTTCCGACCTCCAGACTCCGGACAAACAAAAGCTCTATGTCACTCAATCCGGTCACGTGGCGACGCGCGATGCCGCCCGCCAGCAGGTCTTCGAGGCGGCGCTGCAATTCATCCGCCGGGTCGAAGGATTGCCTTGAATCCGAGCCTGATCCTGATCGCCTCAGCCCTCTTCATCTGGGGCCTGGGCGAGAGCATGTTCTCATATTTCCTGGCCATCTACCTCGGGCAGCTTGGCGCGGACCCCGTCGCCATCGGCTCCATCCTGGGCGCCATGGGCGTCATGATGATGATCTCGCATATCCCGGCTGGCCATCTGGCAGACCGGATCGGACGCCGCCCGCTGCTGCTGGCCGGCTGGGTGATCGGAGTGGTTGCCGCCTCCTTGATGGCCCTGGCCGCCAGCCTTCCCGTGTTCGTTGCCGGGCTGTTGATGTACGGTTTCACGGCTTTCATCATGTCCCCGTTGAACAGTTACGTGACCGCCGCGCGCGGGAATTGGACCATCAGCCGGGCGCTCTCGCTCATTTCAGCCTCCTTCGGTTTTGGCTCCGTCCTCGGTCCGGTGACCGGAGGCTGGATCGGCAATCACTACGGGTTGCGGCTGGTCTTCGGGGTGGCGGCGGGCATCTTCGTGATCTCGACGGTTGTACTGTTCTTTATCCGCCCGCAGCCGCGTGACCATCACGACCCCGATGAGCCGCCCGTTCACCTGCTGCGGAACAGCCGCTATCTGGGCTTCATTGCCATCGTCTTTGCTGTGGTCTTCGCCCTTTACCTTCCACAGCCGCTGACGCCCAATTTCCTCCAACAGGTGCGCGGCCTGGATCTGGCGCAGATCGGTCTGCTGGGAACCATCGCTGTCCTGGGGAACGCAGTCATCACGCTCACTTTCGGGGCCTCTTTCGTGCCCAAAGCCGGCATGCTGCTGGGACAGCTGCTCACCGCTCTATTCGCCCTGCTCATCTGGCGGGCGGGCAGCCTCCCCTTCTATGCCCTTGCCTATTTCCTGCTGGGCGGGTTCCGGGCTTCGCGTCCCATGATGGCTGCATATGCGCGGGAATTGGTGCATCCCTCGCAAATGGGTCTTGCCTTCGGGATGAACGAGACCGTGGCTGCACTGGCGCTCACGCTGGCCCCTCTCGCCGCAGGCATCCTGTACCAGCGCGCCCCGGACTTGATGTACCCGGTGGCCATCACGCTGATCGCTGCGACCATCCTCCTTACCATCTGGCTGGTCCCCCGACCGGGAGGCGAACATGCTTGAGATCCTGGACTTCGTCCTGGGGCCTGCCCAGACGAACGCTTATCTGCTGGCCGACCCCCTCACACATGAGGCTGCGGTCATCGATCCCTCCTGGGATGGGAAGTGGATTCTGGAGGAAGCGCAGAAGCGCGGCTGGCGCATCGCCCACCTCTGGTATACCCACGCGCACTTCGATCACATCGGCGGCGCGGCGGCCATTGCGGATGCCCTCAATCCGCTGCCCCTGGTTGCACTACACCCCGCCGATCATGTGCTCTGGCGCGCGGGAGGCGGAGGCTCTCTATTTGGCTTCAAGATCGATCCCGGTCCCGAACCGGCCATTGACCTGTACCAGGGCCAGATCCTGCGGCTGGGTTCCTCGCAGATCGAGGTGCGCTTCACCCCGGGTCACACGCCCGGGCACTGCGTCTTCTACGCGGCGGAGGTCAGCACTTGTTTCTGCGGCGACTTGATTTTCGCCGGTTCCGTCGGGCGTACCGACCTTCCCGGCGGGGATTTCGAGACCCTGGAGCGCAGCATCCGCGAACAGATCTACACCCTGCCCGACTCAACGCGCTTGCTCCCCGGCCACGGCCCCGAGACCACGGTCGGCGCGGAAAAAACCAGCAATCCCTTTGTCAATGTGTTGGATTAGGGCTTTCAAGTCAATCGCGACCTGACATACTGGTTGGGCGAGCTTTCCGGGAAACCGGTCAAAGTTTCAAACCACATCAGTATCTTACTTGGCAGATTTTCGTTTTTTTGGAGACATCGCAAGCCTCTGATACACCGGGCAATCCTCATCGTGCGCCCCCGGCAGATAGCCCGTGCTTACCAGGAACTCGCGAACGATCTCTCCGCCGGTGAAGACAAAGGTCTTCTTGAACAGGCGGGTCCATTCCTCCAATGGCAGCGGGTGGTGAGCCTCCAGCCAGCCCTTGAAGGACCCGTATTCCTCGCGCAGCGCCACGATCCGGCGGGCGTTTTCGATCGCCGCGTTCACCTTGAGACGGTTGCGAATGATGCCCGCATCCTCGAGCAGCCGCAGCCGGTCGGCCTCGCCATAAGCCGCCACCTTGTCGAGGTCGAACCCGTCATAGGCGCGTCGAAAGTTCTCCGCCTTCTTCAGGATGGTGACCCATGACAGCCCTGCCTGGTTGATCTCGAAGATCAGCCGCTCAAAGAGCAGGGCATCCTCTTGCACTGGAAAGCCATACTGCGTGTCGTGATAGGCCTTATTGAGCGCATCCTGCGGATGGGTGAGCACATAATCGCAATAAGAGGTCATCGCATTTTTCCAGTTCTTTTCAGGCTGCCGGGCTGCGTTTGAACCGGCCGAGCACATCCTGTGGATATTGAAGTACCCATCCCGGCAGGGAAGCCGCCAGCAGATAGATCGCTCCGGCAAAAAGTCCCCAGTTGGCCGCCTCGTCCACGATGAAGAAGGCTTTATAGGCCTCCTCCAGCCCCGGGCGGTTAAGCAGCGAATCGGCCAGCACTCCCCAGCAGGAAAGGATGGCCAGACCCAGCACCAGCCTTGCAGCAACGCGTACATTCCGCACGGATGTCTGCCGCGACCATTCCACCAGTTGCGGAGCCATGAATGCCAGGAAGACCAGCCGGTAATCCCAGTTATTGCCCAGCAGAAAAGTCCCGGTGTAAATTCCCGCCCCCATCCAGAAAGGGTTCAGATGAGGACCCTCAGGCAGCTCCCGCTGCGCGGCCGCGCGGAGTCCAAGTCCGCTGCTCAAGACGAGTACCAATCCCGCGCCGATATAGGACAGCGTGTTCGCTGCACGGACCGCATCGCCGCGATGGAGCCAGGCTTGATAATAATATTTGATCGCCGGACGGAACTGCATGGCAAAGACATTCACGCCATACGAGATCTGTGAATCCCGCTCGGTGAGCGACCAGGCCGCCTGGGTATTGCGGCTGTTCCATGCCAGATAGACCAGCAGGGGTACCAGCACCAACAAGGCAAGTCGTACAAATAGCCTCGACCCCTTGAAGACCAGGCTCCCCAGGCCCAGAATGGGATACAACTTCAGCAGGGACGCCAGAAGCAGGAGCGCCGCAGAAACCCCAGCGCGTTTCGCCGCCAGGGCAGCTGCGAAAGCACATAGGGCGAAGATCAGCAGGTCCACATTGCCGCGTTCATACAACAGCATGGCCGCTGGAGAGAACAGGATCAACAAGAGCAAGGGTACGGTTCGGGGATCGATATCCTTGAATACGGCAAAGACACTGCCGAAAAAGAGGAGCAGGAGCGCTATCCCCATCCAAAGGGTATCGTCCTGCGAAAGTCCCGTGTACGCCAGCAGGTACCAGATGCGCGGGTAATTAAAGATCCTGCCTCCCGGATCACCCGGATTCTGCAGCGTGGGATCGAGCCCCATCCGCAGCGTCTCTGCCATGCCGGGGATCAATCGGAAATCATAAAAGACCGGCGTAAGCACCGGCACGCCCCACAACCGGTAGGTTTTCTCATACCCGTACCCCGAAAAAAGCGCCAGCAGGAGACCCCAAATGACAGCGCATGCAGCGATCAGCCGGGCGCGGCCGCTGGAGCCTCCCCTCATCCCACCACCCGTATCTCACGCGGCATATCGCTCAGGGATTCGGCCCCGTCCTGCGTGATCACCATGTTGTCCTCGATGCGCACCCCGTTGCGGTCCGGGAGGTAGATGCCCGGTTCCACCGTATAGGCCATGCCGGGTTCCAGGATCTGGAGGTTATCCCCGCGCATGTAGGGGTCCTCGTGACCCTCCATGCCGATGCCGTGACCGGTGCGGTGGGTGAAATATTTTCCATAGCCCGCGGCCTCGATCACGCCACGGGCCGCGCGGTCCACCTCCGCGCAGGCAGCGCCAGGCCTCCCCGCCGCGCGTCCGGCGGCATTCGCCTCCTGGACGATCTTATGGATCTTCTCGAACTCCGCATCCGCCTTCCCCACGGCAAAGGTGCGCGTAAGGTCGGAAATATAACCGTCATAGCCCGCACCCCAGTCCACCACCAGCATGTCACCGCTTTGCAGTTTGCGGCTGCCCGGAGAGGCATGCGGGTTGGCCCCGTTGGGCCCGCTGGAAACGATCGGGCTGAACGGCAGTTCCGGTTCCGAGCCGTGCTTCAGCAGTTGGACCACCAGCTCCGCAGCCAGCTCCTGCTCGGTCATGCCGATGCGGATCAGAGGCAGGGTCGCCTCCAGGCCTTCCTGGGCGATCTTCACCGCCCGGCGCATCGCCGCGATCTCGTTCTCATCCTTTCGCAGGCGCAGCGCGGCCAGCGCATCCGAGGCATCCGGAAAATCCGCTTCGGGAGCACCGGCCTTGACATAGCGGAATTCCAGCAGGCGCATCGCCCTCGGTTCCACTCCGATCCGCCTGCCATCCAGCCCCAATGCCTGCGCCGCGCCGCGGAACGCATTCTCCCACTCAGCCGGGTTCTCACCGTAAGGGAAGGCTTGCACTTTATAAGGATAGATGCTCCAGCTTGAGCATCTCCAGCTCGGGCAGCACGATGGCGGGGTCCTGCCCGGCTGCCACGAACACCACCACCGGGCGCTCCATCAGGTGAAAACTGAGACCGGTCAGGTATTTGAGGGTCGGGCCGGGGTTGAGGGCCACGGCATCCAGGCCGGAGGCCTGCAGCGAGTCGGTCAATTTTTCCAGTCGGGATGGCATCGTATATCTCCTTCATTACAAAATGGCCTGATAATGAGGGTCATGAAAACGATGACATTATAATCTTACTCAAGCATCGATATAAATCCGCGTGGGCCTGCGGCATGTCCCGCCGGGTCCAGCCGGACCCGATCAACGACAATCTGGCGCATGATTTCTATTTATACAAGGATGCCGGAACCGTTGTGAGCAACTGGCGGGAACAAGGCTATACCCATGTGCTGGTCTTTATGCCCGGTAAAGACTCAAGGTTCGATGAGGCCTTCCAGCAGGTTTTGCCGTTTCTAAATTTGCAGCTGGAAAAACAGGACTACCGCTTATATTCACTTATCCGCTGAGCTGCCCGGGGAATTTTGCGGTTGTTCGACCGGAGCCTGGTGCAAGCGGCCCGTAAAAAAGATTTTCAGGAACCAGTCCACAAGGCCCGGAAAGAGGGCGTTAAAACCGGTGATAATGCGGAACCAGCCCGGGATGACCAAATTGCGCCGGGGATGCATGGCCGCTTTTACCACCTGATCGGCAACCTGCTCCGAGGATAACTGGAGAAAGCCCAGCCGCCGGGAGATGCCGCGGGCCGCATGCCTGCCGGTATGCTCCCCGAACTCGGTCGCGGCCGGCCCCGGAAAAACGCAGGTGACGTGGATGCCAAAAGGGGAGACCTCGCGGCGCAGCGCGTCGCTGAATGCTCTCACCCCGAACTTGGTGGCGGAATAGATGGTGTAGAGCGGCGCGGCGATCAGCCCCGCCACCGAGGACATGTTGATGATGTGTCCCTGCCGCCGGGCCAGCATGTACGGCAGCACCGCCCGCGTGGTGTGGATCACCCCCAGCAGGTTGACCTGCACCTGGGTATCGATATCGCGTTCCGGGTCGAGTTTCTCCAGCCAGTCCAGCCTGCCAAAGCCCGCATTGTTAAAGAGGATGTCCACCTGTCCGTAGAGGTCCATGATCGTCTCGATCATGTTATCGATATCCGCGCGGACCGCCACATCCACCGGGATGGCAAGCGCCTCGCCTCCCTGGGATTGTATTTTATCGGCCAAAGCCTGCAGCCGTTCCACCCGCCGCGCCGCGACCACCACCTTGCAGCCCTCCCGCGCAAAGAGCAGCGCGGCATCCTCCCCAAAGCCCGAGGAGGCCCCGGTGATGAGAACGACTTTATCCTTGAGGGAGACGCTCATGGGACCATGTGCAGGCCGACCGGTCAGTCTTGTTCGTCGCCTGCCTGGTCATCGCGCAGTTGGCGGCGGGGGCGCGGCGGCTCGATGATCGGGTTCGGGCTTAACGCCGCGCTGAGCACCTCGTCCATATGCTTGACCGGGATGATCTTCAGCTCCGTCTTTGCGGAGCGCGGCAGATCCACCAGGTCCTTCAGGTTCTTCTCCGGGAGGATGACCGTCTTGAGACCCGCCCGGTGCGCGGCCATCACCTTTTCCCGCACGCCGCCGATGGGCAGCACGCGCCCGCGCAGCGTGATCTCGCCGGTCATGCCCACGTGCCGGTAGGCGGCGCGCCCGGTCAGCGCCGAGATCACCGCGGTGGCCATGGTGATGCCCGCCGAAGGCCCATCCTTGGGAATGGCTCCTTCCGGCATGTGCACATGGATGTCCATGCGCTCGAAGACCTCCTGATCGATGTGCAGCATCTCGGCCCGCGACTTGATGTAGGTCAGCGCGGCCTGGCCGACTCCTGCATCACCTCCCCCATCTGGCCGGTCATCTGCAGGCTGCCTTTGCCTTCCAGCACGGCCACTTCCACCGGCATGATCACGCCGCCGTCCTCCGTCCAGGCCAGGCTGGTGACCACGCCCACCTCGTCCTGCAGTTCGGCTTCCGGCTGGAACACCTGCTGCGGGCCGAGGAACTTCTCGATGTGGTCGGGGATGATGATGGCCGGATATTTCTTGCCTTCGGCCTTCAGGCGCGCCACCTTGCGGCAGATGCGCCCGATCTCGCGTTCCAGGTTGCGCACCCCGGCTTCATAGGTGTACTCGCGGATCACGCGCCGTATGGAGTCCGGCTCAATGGTCAACCCCAGCTCATCGATGCCGTTCTCCTGCAGCTGGCGCGGGATCAAATAGCGGTTGGCGATCTCGAGCTTCTCCTCCTCGATATAGCCCGGGAACTCGATCACTTCCATGCGATCCAGCAGCGCCGGGGGGATGGAGTTCAGGGTATTGGCCGTGGTGACGAACATGACCTTGGAGAGGTCGAAGGGCATTTCGAGGTAGTGATCGCTGAAGGCAAAGTTCTGCTCCGGGTCGAGCACCTCCAGCATGGCAGAGGAGGGGTCGCCGCGGAAATCCGAGCCCAGCTTGTCGATCTCGTCCAGCATGAACAGCGGATTGGCGGTTCCGGCCCGCTTCATGGTTTGCAGGATGCGCCCGGGCAGCGCGCCGATGTACGTGCGGCGGTGGCCGCGGATCTCGGCCTCGTCGCGCACGCCTCCCAGCGAGACGCGCACGAACTTGCGCCCCAGCGCCTCGGCAATGGAGCGCCCGAGCGAGGTCTTCCCCGTCCCGGGAGGGCCGACAAAGCACAGGATGGGCTGGCGTTCCTTCTTCGGCTTCAGCGAGCGCACCGCGATGTATTCGAGGATGCGCTCCTTGGGTTTCTTCAGGCCAAAGTGGTCGCGTTCCAGCACCCGGGAGGCGTTTTTCACATCCAGGTTATCCGGCGTCATGTGCGTCCAGGGCAGGTCGAGGATCCAATCCACATAGGTGCGGATGATGCCCACTTCCGGCGCCATCGGCGGCATCTGGTTAAGCCGCTCGATCTCCTTCAGGGCCACCGACTTCGGCTCCTCGGGCAGGTTGGCGGCTTCCACCTTTACCTTCAGCTCGGTCACGTCGCGGGCGAAGACATCCCCCTCCCCCAGTTCATTCTGGATCTGGTGCAGCTGTTCGCGCAGGTAGAACTCGCGCTGGCTGCGATCCACCTCGTTCTGCACGCGCGCGTGGATCTCATCTTCCAGTTCCAGCACATCCACTTCCTGCGCCAGGATGCTGTTCAACTGCTGGAGGCGGGCCTTGACATCCGTCATCAGCAGCAGCGCCTGCTTGGCCTCGTAGTTCAGCGAGAGCGAGGTGGCGATCATGTCGCACAGCCAGCCCGGCTCCGAGATGTTCATCGCAAAGAGATGCGCTTCCTCCGGGATGGAGCGGTTCAACTGAACGCAGCGTTCGAACAGGTCCAGCGCGCTGCGCATCAGCGCCTGGGTCTGCCGGTCGGGACCGGAGGGCTCGAAGATGACCCGCGCCCGCACCTTGATGTACGGCTGGATGCGCAGGTATTCCAGGATCTCCACCCGGCGGCGTCCCTGCACCAGCGCCGAATGCGATCCATCCGGCATTTGCAGCAGGCGCCCCACTGCCATCTCCACGCCCACCGGCAGGAAATCCTCGACGCCCGGATTTTCCAGCTCCGAGTCCTTCTGGGTAAGCCCGATGACGGTCAGTTCTTTGTGCTGGGCTTCCTGTACCGCCAGCAGCGAGGCCTCGCGTCCCACAAAGATCGGCGAGACCATGCGCGGGAAGATGACCATATCCCGCAGCGGGATGACGGCGGCTTCGATCAGTCCCTGTTCGTCCGGCTCCCGGTTGGGGACGCGATAAAGTTCCTCCGTACGCTGGGAAAGGGCGAGGTTGAAATTGTCTTCTTCTTCATTCCAGTCGTGATTCATCGGCTGCTAGTTTTCCGTTTCAAAGATAATGGGGTTGGCTGTATTGTATCCTGTAATTGATTAACGCTGCATGGTCGTTTGCAGCGACAGGCGCGCGGAGGAATGGCGGGAAGGTGCGGCTCAGGGCCGGGTTGTACCCTGTTCGCGGCCCCATGCAGCCATGACCTCAGCGGTCACGAACATGGACCCCGCGGAGAGGACAATGGAGCCGTCCTGCGCGGAGAGCAGAAGCGCGCGCCGCAGGGCAGCTTCCACAGGCAAATGCGCCTCGTGAGGGATGCCCGCCTCATCCGCCAGCTCAGCGATCCGTTCGGGGGTAAGCGCGCGGGGGTGGTCGGCGCGGGAGATCAACAATTTCTTCACCCGAGGTTTGATTTCGCGCAGCATGCCGGGGACATTCTTGTCCTCCGAAGCGCCGAAGATGAGATAGACCGGCCGCGCGGGGAAGTAGGTATCCAGGGTCTCCCGCAGGCGGGCAAAGGAATCATCGTTATGCGCCGAATCGAAGATGAGCGGCGGTTCGCGGCGGGCCACCTCAAAGCGCGCCCGCCACTTCACCTCTGCGAAGCCGCGCCGCAGGGCTGCATCGGGAACGGCAAGCCCGCTGGCCTGCAGCGCCGCCCAGGCTGTGGCCGCATTCGTCACCTGGTGCGCGCCCAGCAGGGGGATGCGGAAGCGCCGTGCCTTGCCACCGGAGATGACCTTCAGCGACTGCCCGTCCAGCGAACCCTCAACCGGCTCGACCTGAATATCCCTGCCAATGAGCAGGAGCGGAGAATTTCGCTCTTTGCTTATGCGCAAGAGGACTTCCAAGTGCTTCCGCCTTCTGCGGCGCGGAGATGACCGGCACGCCTGGCTTGATGATGCCCGCCTTCTCCCCGGCGATCTTCGCCAGCGTATCGCCCAGCACCGCCATGTGGTCATAGCTCAGCGAGGTGATGACCGAAACGCACGGCTCGACCACGTTGGTCGCGTCCAGCCTGCCGCCCAGGCCCACCTCGATGACCGCCGCCGTGCAGCCCGCGCGCGCGAACGCCAGGAAGCCGAGGGCTGTGGTGATCTCAAAGGTGGTCAGTTTTTCGATGCGGGCCACCGCCGGCTTGAGTTCCTCGACCAGTTCAACGAAGGTCTGCATGCGCAAGCGGCGCGCCGTTGATCTGGATGCGCTCGGCGAAGTCCAGCAGGTGCGGCGAGGTGTAGAGGCCGGTCTTGTATCCCGCGGCTTGCAGCGCCGAGGCCGCCAGCGCGCACACCGAGCCTTTGCCCTTGGTCCCTGCCACGTGGATGATGGGATATCTTCTTCTGCGGATCACCCAGTTCGCCCAACAGCGCCCGCATCCGGTCGAGGTTGAAATCGGCGCGCGCCAGTTCGGAGGAATGTTTGAGACTATAATCCACGAAAGAGTAGATGTAGTCCAGCGCCAGGTTGTAGGCGGTCTCGGTGTCGGCCATGCGTGGCATTGTAAATCGGAAACAGTAAATCGCCAATTGCCCCGGGAGAATTACGATGGATTCTGATTCTTGTTTCCTCTGCCGTAAACACGCCGGGATGGAGGAAGCCCCTCCTGGTGGCTATGTCTTCGAGAGCGAGCATTGGATGGTCTGCCACGCCCCGGCGCGCCTCGGCCCGCTGGGTACTCTCTTCATCGAGTCGCGCCGCCACTTCCTGGATTATTCCGAAATGCTTCCGGAGGAGGCAGCCTCTCTGGGGGAATGTATTGAGGCGGGTCTTCGCTGCCTTAAGAGAATTGACGCAGGCCGAGCGCATCTACCAGCTTTCCACCATGGAAGGCCAGCCCCACTTTCACATTCCTGGATCGTGCCGCGTCGCAAGGAAGATTCCCGAGCGCGGCCTGAAATTCCTGGCGCGCGATGATTCCTGCACCCAGTCTGAGGCCGAAGCCCTTTCAGCCCAACTGAAAGAACTTCTCGTCCGCCAATGATCGGCACGCTTAGCCTCCACCTGCGCCTGCCGGGCTGCCGTTCCCTCAAAGAGAAACGCGGCCGCATCAAGCCGCTCATCCACCGCCTGCACCGCGAGTTCAATGTCTCGGTCGCCGAGATGGACCTGCAGGATGCTCATCAGGAAACGGTGATCTGCTGCGCCATGGTCGGCAGCGATGGGGTTTTTCTGCGGATCCGCCCTGCAGACCGTTGCCCGCTGGGTGGAAGCGAACTGGCAGGAGGAGATGATCGTGGAGGAAAAGCTGGAGGTCTTCTGAGGCCGCCTCCACATGGATGCATTACAATTCGGGGGTCGGATAGCAGGCCTGAGCAGAGGAGCAAAGTATGGATCTCGGACTGAAAGGGAAATACGCCTTCGTGGCAGCCTCTTCACGAGGCCTCGGCTATGCCGCGGCCCTGGGGCTGGCAAAGGAAGGCTGCAATGTCGCCGTCAACGGCCGTGACGAAGACTCCACGCGCGAGGCCGCGGACCGCATCGCCGCCGAAACGGGCGTAAAAGTGCTGGCATTGTTCGGGGATGTCACCGACCCCGACACCCCTGCCCGCCTGATCGGTCTCGCAGTCGAACAGTTCGGCGCCCTCGACATTCTGATCACCAACGCCGGAGGTCCCCCGGCTGGTTCCTTCGAAACCATTGACGATGCAGGCTGGCAGTCCGCGGTGGAACTTTCCCTGCTGAGCCATGTGCGCTTCCTGCGCGCCGCCCTCCCCCACCTGCGCAAGTCCGCGGCGGGAACGGCGCTCGCCATTGTGACCTATGTGGTCAAGGAGCCCATGCCCAACCTGGTGCTCTCCAACAGCATCCGCGCCGCCACCGTGGGCTTGATGAAATCCCTCGCCCTCGACCTGGGCCGCGAAGGGCTGCGCTTCAATTCCATCCTCCCCGGCTGGACCATGACCCAGCGCGTCCAGGACCTGATGGCTTCCGCGGAAAGAACAATGCGCACCACCGTCGAGGCGGAGATCGAAAAACAGACGGCGGATATCCCCCTCGGCCGCCTGGGCGAGCCGGAGGAGTTTGCCAACGCAGCGGTCTTCCTCGTCTCCCCGGCTGCCTCCTTCATCCACGGGGTGGCCCTGGCTGTGGACGGAGGCATCATCAAGGTCCCCTTCTAAGCCGCCGCGCTTCGTCCTCTTTCCCCGGCAGATCCCCACTCGCTGCCTTCCATATCCACTATTGACGGAGACCCCCGCATGACCAAAAATTGCCTGAACTGCAACCGCACCGACGCGCAGGTCCCTCTCATTACCTTGACCTTCAAAGACCAGTCATACTACATCTGCCCGCAGTGCCTGCCCCACCTGATCCATCAGCCGCAGGTGCTGGAGGACAAGCTGCCCGGCATCGAGATCCTGCCCACCACCGGTCACGAGCACTGATCCGCTCGCGCATGAATAAATTATCCTTCCTGACCCGCACCTCCCTGCTGCTGGCATTTTTCTTTGCGCTGGACAAGGTCCTGGCCTTCGGAAAATCGCTGCTCTTCAACCGGATCGTCGGGCTGGAAGGGATGGGCATCTTCGGGGCGGCCAACAACATCCCGGATTATCTCTCCGCCCTGCTCTCGGGCGGTGCGCTGGGCATGGCCTTCATCCCGGTCCTGACCGAGGTCCTGGATAAGCAGGGACGCAAGGAAGCCTGGGACCTCTTCTCGCGGGTGGTCAACCTGGCCTTCGTCACCACGGCCGTCTTCTCCGGCCTCATCATCCTGTTCTCGGACCTGTTCGTTCGCCGCCTGATCGCCCCCGGTTTCGACCCGCAGCAGCAGGCCCTCACCGCCTCCCTCATGCGGCTCGACCTGTTAGCCATCCTCATCTTCTCCTTGAGCGGGCTGGTCATGTCCAGCCTGCAGGCCAACCAGCATTTCCTCCTGCCCGCCCTCGCGCCTGTCCTCTACAACCTGGGACAGATCTTCGGCGTGCTGGTGCTCAGCCCGGCGCAGGGCCTCCACCTCGGACCCATCCAGCTCCCCGCCTTCGGGATGGGGCTGTATGGCATGGTCTACGGCGTGATCATCGGCGCCAGCCTGCACCTTCTCATCCAGGTGCCCGGCCTGATCCGCTATCGGCTTCCGCTG
This sequence comes from uncultured Chloroflexia bacterium, assembly GCA_963809585.1. Classification (GTDB taxonomy): domain Bacteria; phylum Chloroflexota; class Anaerolineae; order Anaerolineales; family Villigracilaceae; genus JACPVF01. Next base: position 1,259,732 of record CAWEKL010000009.1, read on the forward strand.
GACGCCTGTGCTGGACGTGCGCAGCCCGGCAATGCAGCGGGTGATGATCCTGCTCGGGCCGCGCGTCCTGACCATGGCCTGTATCCAGGCCTATTACGTGGCGCGTGACAACCTCGCCTCGCACTTCGATACCGTCGGCGTGGGCGCGCTCAACCTCGGCTGGACCATTGAGCAGGTGCCGGAGACCATCCTCGGCACGGCCATCGCCGTGGCCATCCTGCCCTCGCTGGCCGGATTCATCAATCGCGGGCAGGTGGACCTCTTCACCGGCACGGTGAACCGGGCGTTGAAGGTCATGCTGGCATTCTGCCTCCCGGCAGCGGCGCTTTTGGCCGTGACGGTGCGCCCGCTGGCCGAAGCGGTCTTCAACTACGATGCCGCCCGGCTGGACCTGCTGACCGCCTGCACCTGGGCCTTCTTGATCGGGCTGGTGGGCGATACCTGGCTGGAAGTCGCCGTGCGCTCCTTTTATGCCAACCAGAACACCCGCACCCCGCTCGTGGCCGCCTTCCTGCAGGCCTTCTTCTTTGTGATCCTTTCCCTGCTGCTGACGCCGGTCATCGGCCTGGCGGGCATCCCACTTTCCGCCGCCCTCACCTTTACCACGCAGGCCCTCGTACTGCTGACCCTGCTCAACCGTCGCTTCCCCGGCCTTCTGCACATGGGTTCCACGGTCTGGCGCGCCCTTCTCTCCGGGATTGCGGCGGGTGGAGTGGCGCTGGGGCTGCTCGTTCTGCTGCCTTTCCCGCCTTTTCTGGCGGCGCTGGCAGGGCTGGCGGCGGGAGGTTTGGCCGCTTTGCCGTTCATCTGGCCTGAAGCGCGGCTGCTTTTCCGCCTGTAGTCCTGCGGTATAATCCCGGCCATGTCCGAAAGCACTGAAAGCACTCAGCCTGTAAAGGTGAAATAAACGCTCGCGCCTGCCCGCTCGCCTGCTGACCGGGCTGGCCATCCTGATCCTGCTGGCGCTGGCCGTGTTCGGCGGCGCTCAGGCTGCCATCGGGGACCGGCAAGCCGCCCGGCAGTCCCTGGTCGGCACGCAGATGACCGAGCAATTCCAGTTCGCCCTCGTGGATATCAGCTTTGGGCGTTATGAAGCTGCCAAACAGCGCCTGGAATTCATCATTTCCAACGATCCCAATTATCCCGGCGCCTCCCAAAAATTGACCGAGGTGCTGGTGGCAATGAGCGTCCCGACCGCCACCTCCACTCCGCTGCCCACGCCCACCCCCAACCCCTCCGGCGCGGAAGGGGTCTTCGCGCAGGCCCAGCAGTTGATCGCCGCCGGTGACTGGGGCAACGCCCTTGTGGCGATTGACCAGATCCGCAAAGCCGACCCCAACTACCGCGCCGGCGAGGTGGACGGGATGTATTATTTCACCCTGCGCAATTACGGCTACAACCAGATCATCCAGCAGGGTAACCTGGAGGGCGGCATTTATGAATTGACGCTCGCCGAGCGTTTCGGCCCTCTGGATAACACTGCCAACGGCCTGCGGGAAGGCGCTCGCGCCTACATCACCGCCGCCAGTTTCTGGGAGATCAACTGGGAGCAGGCCGTGGCCTACCTCAGCCAGGTAGCCGGAGGCTGGCCCTCCCTGTGGGACGGCACCATGACCGCCTCCCAGCGCTTCTACATTGCCTCCATGCGCTATGGCGATGAGCTGTTCAAGCGCGGCGATTTCTGCGACGCGGTGGCCCAGTACCAGAACGCCTCCTCCATCGCCGAACTGGATGCGGAAGCTGCAAAAGGGTTACAACCAGTCCTACCAGGCCTGCTATCCCGCCACTGGCACGCCCACTCCTACAGGTCTCATCGCCACGCCGGGAACGCCCGGGGAAACAGTCGTTCCGCCCACCGAGGGACAGCCTCCCACAGCCACGACGGAACCTCCGCCTCCGCCCACTGCTACCACGCCTGCCCCCTGATCCATGCCACCCATCCCGTTCTGGGCGCTTGGGATCATCTTCTGGCTGCACATGCTGGCGACCGTCACCTGGATCGGCAGCCTGGTCGCCATTTCGATCCTCGTCCTGCCAGCCGCCCGCCGTACGCTTTCGCCGTTCGACCAGCTGGCCTTTCTGGATGCCATGCAAAAGCGGCTCGAGCCGGTGGCCTGGTTCAGCATGGGCATCCTGCTGGTCACCGGGCTTTTCCAGTTGAGCGCCAACCCGCATTATGACGGCTTCCTCTCCACCAGCGGCCAGTGGTCCATCGCCATCCTGGTCAAGCACAGCCTGGCGGTCATCATGGCCGTGACCAGCGCCATCCAGACCTGGGAGGTGCTGCCCGCCGTCCGCCGCACGCTGCTGCGCGCAGAGAAGGCGAAGCCCGGCGAACTGGCCCGCCTGCAACGGAGAGAAACCCTGCTGTTGAGAATGAACCTGGTGCTGGCCGTCCTGATCCTGGCGGCCACCGCCACCGCCAGAGCCTCATAATGTGTACCGGCGGGCATTTCACGCCCGCCGGATCATTTATATTTTTATGGGGGATTTTTCCAGAACCGCCGTCAGATCATAGGCCATCGCGCCCGTGATGCGTGCCGGCACGATCTCCCCCACCCTCGCCTTGCCTTCCACGAACACCATCCCATCGATCTCCGGCGCGTCGCGGTAGGAGCGCCCGATGGAGATGCCCTTGTCCAAACCCTCCACCAGCACATCCAGCGTCCTGCCCCACCTGGGCCTGGTTGACCTGCAAGGAGATGCCCTGCTGCATTTCCATCAACCGGTCGAGTCGCTCCTGCTTCACCTCCGCCGGGACGGGGTCCCCCAGCGGCTCGGAGGTGGTGCCCGGCTCGAAGGAGAACTGGAACGCGCCGACGCGGTCGAAGCGGATCTCCTGCACAAAATCCATCAGCGCCTGGAATTCTTCCTCCGTCTCGCCGGGATAGCCGACGATGAACGTGGTGCGGATGGCCAGGTTCGGGATATTGGCGCGCATCTTCCCCAGCGTCCGATGGCACCCAGTCAATGTTGGACGGCCGCTTCATGCGGTACAGCGTTTTGGGATGGGCATGCTGCAGCGGCATATCGAGATAGGGCAGGATCTGCTTGCGGCTGGACATCACCTCGATCAGCCGGTCGGTGACATAGCCCGGGTACGCGTACATGATGCGGATCCAGTCCATGTCCGGCACGGCGTCCGTCAGGTTCTCCAGCAGGACGGCCAGCCCGTCCTTCAGGCCCAGGTCATGGCCGTAGTCGGTGGTGTCCTGCGCGATCAGCACCAGCTCGCGCACGCCCTGCATCGCGCAGTCGGCGCGCCTCCCGCACGATCACTTCCAGCGGGCGGCTGACCGCCGTGCCCTTGATCAGCGGGATGGCGCAGAACGCGCACGGGCGGCGGCAGCCATCCGCGATCTTCACATAGGCGCTGGCCCCCGCCACCGAGGCGCGCAGGGCGTCCTGTTCATCCGTGCCGACCGTCTGCACATTTTCGGGCAGGTGATAAAGCGTCTCAGGATGCGGCCCTTTGCGCAGCTGGCGCACCAGTTGGACGATGTCCATCCAGCGCCGCGTGCCCAGCACCCCGTCCAGTCCGGGGACCTGCGCGGCCACCTCGCGCGCCGTAGCGCTGCGTCAGGCATCCGGCGGCGATCAGCACCTGCCCGCTGCGCTTGGCCTCGGCCAGTTCGCGCAGGGTGTTGATCGATTCTTCCTTCGCCGGCCCGATGAACCCGCAGGTATTGACGATCATCACGCTGGCATGCGCCGGGTTTTGCACCATCCGGTAGCCGTCGCGCACCAGCAGCTCGGCCATCGAATCGGTATCGACGGTGTTCTTGGCGCAGCCCAGCGAAGTGATATGAAAGGTATTTTTTGCCAATGGAGTTCCTCTAAAGGGTACGGTTAAGCGTTACTGCGTCCTCGGGGTGGGAGTCCGCGTGGGCGTGGTGGTCGGCGATCCGCTGGGCGTCGGGGAGATCGGCAGGGTGGGAGTGGCTGTCGGCGGAGCCGGGGGCACCGGCGTGACGATGTCGTTGGCGGTGTAGATGAAATTCGCCACCTGCCCGAAGGTTCCCAGCAGTCCCAGGTCCCTTCCGTTATAAGTGACCCGCAGGGCGGCTCCGTTCCCGGTCAGCAGTTGGATCGTGGTGGTCGCATCATAGGTATAGGCCGCGCCCGGGATGACGCGCCCGTTGAAGGCCTCCTCGCCATCCAGCATCACGCGCATGTAGGTGCGCTCGCTGGCGATCACCGTGATCCTCACCGCCGCGTTCGTGTCGGCCGGGGGGATCTCCAGGTTGACCTCTGGCGTGGCGGTGCTTTCCTCCACCACCAGCGGCGTATCGGCAACTGAGATCAGCGTGACTTCCTGCCTCAGCGGAGGCATGGAGGTGCCCGCCAGCACATCCGAGATGGAGGGCGCGGTCGGCAGGGTGACGGTCTCGCTCGGGTCTGCGAACAGCCGCCCCAGCCCCCAGACAATCAGGGCGATCACCATCACTATGATGGCCAGCCCGAAGATCAGGTCGCCCGCCATGAAAGTGCGCAGCGGAGGCACCTGCGGGCGCACGTCCAGAGGTGTGCGCATTCTGCCGGGGATCGCCGGGTGGCGGGCGCGGTGGCTGGCTTGCAGCGAATCCGCGAAGCGCAGCAGCAGGGCGTCCGCGTCCAGGTCCAGGAAAGCCGCGTAGTTGGCCAGCATGCCGCGCGTTTGCACCGCCGAGGGCAGCTCCGAAAAGTCACCCAGCTCCAGCGCGCGGATGAAGACCTCGCGGATGTGGATGTGCTTCTCCACCTCCTCCGTCGTCAGGCTGAGCAGTTCGCGGCGGCGGCGCAGTTCCATGCCGATCTCCGCGAAGATCTTCTCCGCGGTCTCGTCCGTCCCCTCGCTGGCCGGCTCCGGGACAGCGGGAAGCATGGCTTCCTTTAGGGGTTCCGCTTCGGGTTCCGGCGCAGGGGGTTCTTCCGCCTGCACTGCCTCCGGCGCGCGGCGCTTGAACAGGCGCGCATCCAGCGCCTTCAGAAAACCCCGGCGCGGAGCGGTCTGCGCCGCGGCGGAGGCCCCCTCCGCTTCCGATGTTTCGAGCGAGGGTTCCGCGCGGGAGGCCTCCTCCACCGCCGGGGGCTGGCTTTCTTCCTTCTTGCGCGGCCAGCGGATCAGGTTCCGCCAGCGCGGCTCTTCCGGGGGTCGCGTCGGACGGAGTCCGTGACTCTTCCATCGTCTTGTGGGAAGTCGAGATCGGCCGTGTGGGACGGTTGTTCTCGGCGGCTTCCGGCGCAGGCGGGGCGATGTCCACCTCCTGCATCGGCCCGCTCACCTCGCCCGCGGCGGGACGCGGCGCATTCTGGAGGGCGGTGATCGCCTCCTCCAGGTTGAGCTCGAGGAAGGTGGAATAGTTCTTCAAAAAGCCGCGCGCCTGCGCAGCCGAGGACATGGCCGAATAATCGTCGGCTTCGAGCGCCTGCAAATAGTGCAGCCGGATATGCGTGGAATCAGAAGCCTGTTCCAGCGTGATCTGGCGCTCTTTGCGGGCGTGCTTGAGTTGTTGGCCGAGGGTTTCGGGCATGGGGTCAGCCTCTGGCAGCAATGCAAATCACCGGCCCCCCCAGCGAACGGTTGAACCGGTGATGTGGATCTCTGTGGTGGGGGCGGTCAGGCCTCTGTGGCTTCGGGCGCTTCCGCCGTTGCCTCAGCTTCAGCCTCGGCCGGGGCAGCCTCTTCGGCCTTCTTGCTCTTGCGCTTGGCCTTCGGCTCCTCGTCCTTGAGCGCTTCCTCTACCTCGCCTTCGCGGTGGACGGTGATCTTCACTTCCGGGACCAGGTCCATCGTCAGGCGGACATGGGCGATAAATTCGCCCAATTCGCGGATCGGCTGCATGTCGATCTGCTGGCGCTTGACCTCGAAGCGGGTCTTTTCGGTGATGGCCTCGGCCACGTCCTGGGTGGTGATGGAGCCGTACAGCTTGCCGGTCTCGCCCGCCTTGACGGAGAAGTTGAGCACCACGGCCGCGATCTGGTCGGACAGGCCCTTGAGCTCGCTGTTCTTCTCGGTGCGGCGCACTTCAGCCTGCGACTTGATCTTCTCGATCTGCTTCATCGCGCCGGGAGTGGCGAGGACTGCCAGTCCCTGCGGGAGCAGGAAGTTGCGGCCAAAACCGTCGGCGACCTTCTTGACCTCGCCGGCGCGGCCCAGTTTGTACACGTCCTTGATCAATAGTACTTTCATTGCTTTAAGCCCTTTCAGCTGGATGGTTTACGGGCGAAGGGTACTACGCCCGGGCGGGAATTGTACCACAACGGCTATCCCTGCCGCCGTGGCGCGAGGCGATGCGGGAGGGGAAAATACGGAACATAGTCCTGACAAGTCTCAGGGATAAGACCTGTAGGCAAGTCTTCTCCGTAGACCTGTCAGGGCTAGCGATTGAGGAGGCGGATGGGGCGGAATTGAATTCGGAAAAAAATTTCCGAGGTTCAATTCTCCCCCGACCGCCAGATGTGGTGTTAGAGGGCCAAATGGAAAAAGCCTTTTCCATATTTAGGGGGTGAGATTGAGAGGAACAATTGAGGAACAATTCCGCCCCATTTAAGAAAAACGACCCCATGAGGGGCCGGTGACTTTGCAGACCAAGATCAACGAGAATACGGGGCAAGAAGTGATCTCCGATAGGCAGGCGCGTTAGGACAGAGTCAGTATAGAACGTATGTTCTGATTTGTCAAGAGGAATACGAAATTGACATGACAGGGTGATCTGAAAGCAGGTAATACATTCTTCTTCCTGACTTCATCGCGATCCGTTGGCTCCCGGTATAGTCATAGGGACAACGCGGGAGCCCTGCAATGTGTCAGTGACAGAGGTGGAGTGGGATTGACGATAGCGAGGTTTTTTGCGAAGCACCCTGCTACACAATGACCGAAGGTCATGCTGTCGTATCTTGATTGGATGGATCTCACTCCGATCCTGTCGAAGTCCGTGTAAAGGATATCGCAGCAATAATAAAGATTGGATAATCTGATAAGCGTTCATTTATGTCTTGACTCAATAATCTAATTACTTTAATCTTTTTTGTGAAAACGGCGCATGAAATCTGCCCGCTGAAATAACCCAAGATACTGAACGCCAGATGGCTACCTATGGAAACGCTTCTCCGCTCGGTGTAAAACAAGCCTTATTAGGATCTTTCTTCATCAATTGAGTAAACTGATCCATCGTGAGCAAAGTTGCCTTCTCCAGAGATACGGTCTGGCACGCGGGAGACTTACGGTCGGCAACGGCCCGGTCAGGAGACCTGGGCCGAGCGAGATTACCCCCTCCCGCACATCGAAGGTCTGGCAATGGCCCGGTCAGGAGACCTGGGCCGAGCGAGCGTGGGGTTTACTGTCACATTATTTCTCAACAGTGAACCTGAATGTGGCAAAATCACGCCTTGCTGTTCCGATCGTAACTTTATACTCACCAGGCGGCAAATCATCTGGAATATCGGCATGAAAAGGTCCATCTACGACCTTTAGATAACTCCATTCAAGAGGCTGGAAAGCAATGGTTTGTTCTTTATATATAGAGATAGTGAGTTCGAATGTGTCTAGATGGTTTGTTGCAGCAGTACCGCAGATATATTTATCTTTTTGGTTCGAACTATAATTGGATTCGCTTTCCCAAGCTCCGTTTTGGCTGACGCAAAGATGTACATCAGAAACACTTATCCCGCTATTAGGATTCAAAGAGCGTTGAGTAAGCAACAACCACCGAGGCGATGCGCGAGGCAAAATACGGAAGATAGTCCTGACAAGTCTGAGGGATAAGACCTGGAGGCAAGTCTTCTCCGTACACCTGTCAGGGCTATCGATTTAGGAGGCGGTGGGGCAAAATTGAATTCGGAAAAAAATTTCCGAGGTTCAATTCTCCCCCGACCGCCAGATGTGGTGATAGAGGGCCTTATGGGCAAGGTTTTTCCATATTTAGGGGGTGAGATTGCGAGAACAATTGAGGAACAAATCCGCCCCATTAAGAGACATGACCCATGAGAGGCCGGTAACTTTGCGGACCAAGTCAACGAGCATAAGGGGCAAGCACTGATCTCCGAAAGGAAAGGGGGTGAAGAAGAGAAATTATAGAACACATGTTCTGATTTGTCAAAGTCCGTGTAAAGGATATCGCAGCGATAATAAAGATTGGATAATCTGATATGCGTTCATTTATGTCTTAGACTGGATGTTTAATTTGTTTAATCCCTTTTGTGAAAACGGCGCATGAGAATCTGCCCGCTGATATAACCTAAGAAACTGAACGCCAAAGACCAAAGAAAACCTGAAGCCAAATAATAAAATATTGATGAAATAGGTCCCTGAAGTGCGCCCATGACCGAAAAAAATAATAAACGTAAATACACCGCTATAAATACCAAGAAAACGAGGCCGCTACTTTTCGGGTCGTAATTTGCCTCTTCTTACAAGGATGGAGATAATAAAAGCAAATATAAAAACTAAAACGACTATAACTATAGTAACTTTGTCGAGCGAATCCATCATTCATTACTCCCTTACTAACTTAATCGGGATACTGTCCGCTCTGTGGAGCTTAATACCCGCTTGTATAGCGCAGCTTCTCCAACTTTCCGTCCACAAGATTTATCTAGCCTTTTTGCCCTATGCCTATCTATTTATTTATCACGAACCCGATCGTCTTATGATAATTTTAGATTGTTTGTGATATTCACGTAAAGAGTTGTAATTCAATTGCGAATATTAAAATCGTACCCGAATCCGACTCCTCTTCAGGTATTTAAGGGGCTATATATGATCACATCAATGCCATACCCGTGAATAGTACCACCAACAGAATTCCCATTTTAGGAGCAGAAAAGTCTCATGGGAAGGTTGCATCGCTGGGCTTAAGTTTCCAAATATCCATCTCGCGATGGGGTAATCGATTACCCAGATGGCAAGTGACAAGATCATTGCTAATACCCAGCCGCCTATGGCAGGCGGGTTCTGGCCTTCTGGCTCTGCTGAAACATAAAGGGTGGCAGTTGCAGTAAAAATGCTTATGTACGTTGTCAAGATGAAAGCCCAGCGCTTTTCTGTTACCCAATGATGCTTCTCCATGACTTTCAGAAATAACATGACCGCAAAGAAGCCGAGGATAACGAGTTCTGAAAATCGTTCTCATCATCTCACCTCCTCATGAAGTTCGGGAAGAATACTCCCGCTCGGCCCAGGTCTTCGCGGAGCAATCCGGCGCTTTTCCGGAGCTTACCGGGCCGAAACCAGACCGTTGGTCTCCTCGGAACGCTCCTTAATTCCACTCCACCTCTGCCACCGGCATATCCCATGCCTCCCTTGCACTGCTCAGAAACGGACATTTCCATGAGCATATCCCCTCTCGTACATCCTTGCAACTGCCGAATGTCACTCGCCCCTCCTGTGCTTGCTCCCCTCCGGGATCACCCAAAATTACTCATTTCTATGGCGATTTGGTTGGGAACTTCGTCTGCTTGTCAAGCCATGCGATAACGGGTAAGATACAGCCATGCCGACCCTGTCCATCCACGTCCGCCGCGTACTCGACCATCGCCGCCATCGTGGTCCTCATCCTCATGGTGGTGGACTTCAACCGCCGCCTGGAGATATTGAACAGCCTCAACAAGCAGGCCTCCATCCGGCAGGCGCAGGCCACCCAGGCCGTGCAGACGCAGCAGGCTCTCCAGACCCAGGTCGCCTTCGCGGCCTCCACCGAGGCGGTGAACGACTGGGCGCGCACCGAGGGGCATTACGTGCAGGACGGCGATCAGCCCGTGGTGCCGGTCGGCCAGCCGGGCAGCACTCCGCTCGTCACCATCGAACCCACCCCCACGCCGACCCCGTTGGCGAACTGGCAGGTCTGGTGGAACCTGTTCTTCTCTGAGTGACCCGCACCGCGCAGGCCCGCCTCCGAGCCCGCCGGGCCCGGTCCTGAACTCTCCCCTCCTCATGAAAACAAAGTCCGCAACACCCCCTCAGGCCTCGGACCGGCTCGCCCTTTTCCCTGATACGGTCGCGGTGCACGAGGGTTCTTTGACGCTGGCCGGGCATAGCCTGGCCGCGCTGGCAGAAGAGCACGGGACCCCGCTTTATCTCTATGACCACGCGACGATGGACGCCGCCGCGGCGCGCTACGCGGAAGCCCTCGGCTTATATCAAGGCCCCGGCTCGGCGGATCACCTATGCCGGCAAGGCCTACCTCTGCAAGGCCATCGCCGAATGGGCCGAAAGCCGTTCCCTGTGGCTGGATTGCACCGGCGAGACCGAGATCCGCATGGCGCTGTCTGGCGGCGTGAGCCGTGAGCATATCCTCGTCCACGGCGTCAACAAATCCCCCGCCGACCTGGAGTCCGCTCTGCTCCACGCCGGGACCATCGTGGTGGATAACCTCTTTGAGCTGGAGCGGCTCGTCTCCCTTTACGACTCCGGCGCCGAGAACTCGCCGGTCCTTTGGTTGAGATTACTCCCCGGCACCGCCGTGCAGACCCATCACGCCCATACCCAGACCGGCCAGCACGGCAGCAAGTTCGGCATGACCGCCTGAGGAAGCCCTCCAGGCCGCTGAGACCTGCCACGCGAACCGTCTGCCTTTGGTCGGGCTGCACTTCCACCTCGGATCGAACTTCAGAGACCCCGCGCCGCTCGCCGAGGCCATTGACCTGGCGCTGGACCTCGCCGTGCAGATGGGGTTCGAGTCTGCCTGGCATTTCAGCCCGGGCGGCGGCTGGGGCGCGGCCTATCACGAAGCAGGAGCTCCCGCATCCGGATGTCGAGGACTATATTCATCTCATCCTCGAATCGGTCACCGAGGGCTGCTGCCGCAGGAGCCTGCCCCTGCCCTTCCTGCACCTGGAGCCGGGCCGCAGCCTGATCGCCCGCGCCGGGGTGGCGCTGTACCGCATCGGCGCAGTGAAGCCGCGCGGGGACCGCATCTGGCTGCTTGTGGACGGCGGCATGACCGACAATCCGCGCCATGCCATGTACGGCTCGAAATATTCCGCGCTGCCCGTCCGCGAACCTCTGCGCCCGTTCGAGGCGCACGTGGATGTGGCCGGACCCCTCTGCGAATCCGGCGATGTGATCCTGGAGGACCTGCCCATGCCGCAGATGAATCCTGGCGACCTGCTCGCGGTGCCGATGAGCGGCGCCTACCACCTGAGCATGTCCAGCAATTACAATGCGACTCCCCGCCCCGCGGTGGTGTGGCTGGAGCAGGGGGCCGCGCGCCTCATCCAGCGCCGCGAGACCCCCGAAGACCTGATGCGCAGGGACGCGGGTTTGCACGATTAGAGAAGCAGCAAGTTTTTACAGGAGTCCTTTTATGTCATTCCTCGCCAACCGGGTACGCCTTTACTGGCCGTTGATCAAATCCACGCAGACCGGGCTGCTGCTGGCCACCGGCATCGCCGGTTATCTCAGCACCGGGACGCACATCCAGGCGGGCTCTGCTGCTCGGGCTTTCGCTCACGCTCTTCCTCGCCATCAGCGGCTCGACCATCCTCAACATGTGGTACGACCACGACATTGATGCCCGGATGGTGCGGACGCACAAGCGCCCGGCGGCCTCCGGCCAGTTGGGGCGCGGCGAAGTCTTTTGGGTCGGGGCGGTCATCTCCGCGCTGGGCGTGGGCGGGGCGCTGGCGATCCAGCCGCTGTACGGGCTGGTGGTCTTCGCGGGCTGGTTCTTCGACGTGATGGTCTATACCCTCTGGCTCAAGCGGCGCACCGCCTGGAGCATCCTGTGGGGCGGCATCTCAGGCGCCATGCCCATCCTCTCCGGCCACGCCCTCGCCCTCGGCAGGATCGAGCTTTCGGGTATCCTGCTGGCGCTGGCCATCCTGTTCTGGATCCCCACCCACACGCTGACCTTCTCCCTCAAGTTCCGCGAGGACTACGCCCGCGCGCAGGTCCCCACCTTCCCCTCCACCTACGGGGATGGCTTCACCCGCGCCATGATCGCCATCTCCTCCGTGCTGGCCGCGGTCGTCATCGTCTGGGCCTGCATTCTCGTCGGCATCGGGGCGGGCTACCTGCGCCTGATGGCCGTCCTCACCGCCGGGCTGCTGCTGCTGGCCTTCGCCACCTTCCGCGTCGGCTCCAACCGCAGCAACTTCGGCCTCTTCAAGTACGCTTCCATTTATATGCTGGCTTCCATGATCATCCTCGCCATGCGGGGCCTGTGACCATGCGCATGACCGCCCTCGACCGCGTGCTTCCTCTTCGCTGGCGGCATTGCTGGCTTCCTATCAGATCGTGGTGGGCATCGACCGCCTGTCGCGCGGCTCGATCCTGGCTTATACCATCGCCTTTGGTGTGCTGCTCGTCGCCGCCCTTTTGCTAATTATCCTCGGCTTTGAGGCGCTGGATTCTTCCGCGGTGGTGATCGTCGCGACGATCATTCCCCTCAGCCTCGCGCTGGGATTGATCTGGGACCATCTGCCCGCCTTCCGCTATATCTGGGCCGCTTTTGCGCTGCTCGGATTGCTGGCTGTCGCCCTCACCCGCTACCTGCCTGCCGCGCCGCTTGTGCGGACGGTCGTGCTCACCATCGTGCACGGACTGGCCGGTCTGACCATCTTTCTGCTCCCGTTGTTCGCCAGCCTGGACGGCCAGGCGCGTCCCGCCTTTGCGCTGGTGGGATTGGGCGGCGCTTTGATCGGCAGCGCCGGGGTGCTGCTCTTTTTCTTGCGGGCAGGCCGTCCGCTCTTGAGACGCGCGGTCCTCCTGCGCCTTTTTCCGGCGCTGCTCCTCGTGACCACCGCCTGCTTCGTTGCCGGTTTCCTCTGGGGATGAAGACCCGCTGATCTCCTTTCGCCGATCCACCAAAACCATCAATTGACCCATCAGCCTCCGGCCTCTATAATGAGGGCATGTCTCATTACGACCTCTGCCTGCCCTGGTACTGGGAATACGATGCCGATTTTGTGCAGATGGTCGCGCAGGCCTGCGAAAAAAGATCGCTCACCTTCCTTGCGGTCACGCCGCAGAACCTGCTCGAGGCGACGACCGCCCTGTACAAAGGGGAAATGACCCTGGGCGCGCTGCTCGACCGCTCGCAGGGAGACCGCCGCTTTGAGCCCCTCAAGCGCTGGGCTGAGGAACACTTCATCCGCTTCATCAACCCGAAGGACCTTTCCGAGTGGTCTGAAGACAAGGCCACCATGCACATGGAGTTGATCCATGCCGGGCTCTACACCCCCTTCACCATCCTGCTGCCGCCGTTCATCAGCGAGCCGGTCATCCGCGAATGCGACATCACGCCGCTCGGCAGCCGCTTCGTGATCAAACCCGCCAACGGCGGCGGAGGCGAGGGGGTCATCATGGGGGCAACGACCTGGCAGGAAATATTGGCCGCCCGCCTGGAATTCCCGCAGCAAAAATACCTGGCCCAGGCTTTTGTCACTCCCCGTCTGGTTGGATGGCCGGCAGGCCTGGTTTCGCATCTTTTACGCCTCCGGGGCTGTCTATCCATGCTGGTGGAATCCCCTGACGCATGTCTACGGGGTGGTCACCGCGGAGGAGGAGCAGCGCTATCACCTCCAGACCCTGAGAACCGATACCTGCCGGATCGCCGCCATCTGCCGCCTGGATTGGTTCTCCACCGAGATCGCCCTGACCGATGAGCATTTCGTCGTGGTTGATTATGTCAACGATGGCATTGATACGCGCCTGCAGTCCCGGGCGATGGATGGAGTGCCCGACCAGGTCATGCAGAGCATCGCCGATCAACTGATGGCGATGCTCCGGGATCAGAGATGACCAAAGCCCGCGCCCGCGATCTGGGCATCCCCCTCGAGGGCCTCCCCGGCCCCTGGAATGCCATCACGGATGTCACGGGGGTGAGCGTGGGATTCGCCACATTGATCGAAGGCAATTCGGCGCGCACCGGCGTCACGATCCTCCACCCGCGCGGCCAGCGCGACCATGAGCCTGTCTTTGCAGGCACCTTCGCCTTCAACGGCAACGGGGAGATGACCGGCGCGGCCTGGGTGGAGGAAGGCGGGATGCTGGAAGGCCCCATCGGGTTGACCAACACGCACAGCGTCGGCGTCGTGAGGGATGCCATCATCGAATGGCAGGCTGAGCATGACTCCTTCTTTCAAAGGTGGTCCTGCCCGCTGGTGGCGGAGACCGCCGACGGCCTGCTCAATGATATGAACCGCTTCCACGTGCAGCCCGGGCACGTGCGCGCCGCGCTGGATTCGGCGCAGGCAGGGCCGGTCGCGGAGGGGAACGTGGGCGGCGGCACAGGCATGATCTGTTATGAGTTCAAAGGCGGCACCGGCACGGCCTCGCGACGGCTGCCACCTGAATTGGGAGGCTGGACGGTCGGAGCCCTGGTGCAGGCCAATTTTGGACGCCGCGATCAGTTGACGGTTGCGGGTATCCCGGTCGGGCAATATCTGAAGGAGGGCGCTTTATTTCCCCAGGTCTATCCCCCTCCCCCCGAGCAGGGCTCGCTGATCGTCATTCTGGCGACGGATGCGCCTCTGCTGCCGCACCAGTTGAAACGCATCGCCCGGCGCGCCACCCTGGGCATGGCGCGCACCGGCAGCCTGGGCGGCAATGGCAGCGGAGATATCTTCCTCGCTTTTTCCACATCAGGAACAGGTACTCCCTCGAACGATAAGAAGGATATCCTTCAATTGCAAGCGCTGCCGAACGAAAAGCTCGATCCCCTGTTCTTTGCCTCGGTCTATGCCACCGAAGAAGCCATCCTGAATGCCATGCTCGCCGCCGAGACCATGACCGGCAGGGATGGCGTGACCGTTCGAAGCCCTCCCGCATGCAAAACTGCAGGAGGTCCTGAAACTGCACAATCGGCTCCAGGCCTCCACCTCCTCCGTACAGTAGAAAGAGTCCCGGTCAAATTCCGGGACTCTTCCAAAAAACTACTCAGTTACCAGCATCGCCTTGGCGTATTTGCGGTGCAGATGACCGATGCCCCTGCTGATGTGCATGAAGACTGTCCAGATCAGGAAGCCGGCCAGGACCACGATGGGGAAAGCCCAGACCGGCAAAAAATACTGCCTGCTGCCGACCGTGAGCACGCCTTGATTAAGAATGGACTGAAGGAAGGGCAGCGCCATGAAGCTGAGCGAGAGGGAAAAGGCAATGACGACCAGTGTGAAGTAGATGATCCCCAGGAACTGCTGCAAAACCATGTAGAGCATCGCCAGCCAGGTATGCCTGTCGGTGAGCAGCACCTTAAGCCGATCCAGCCAGCTTCATGTTCTGCTCGGTGAAGAGAGGGCGGCGGGGCATGCGCTCACCGAGCAGAGCCTCGACCATGCGGCCTTCCAGCAACGCCAGTCCGCGCACAGATAGCAGGAACAGGATGGCCAGCGGCAGGCCGAAGATGAACAACGAGAGCGTGAGGGAAAGCGAAAGCCCGGTGATGACCCAGGTGAAATAAAAGACCCCGGTCACCAGTGAGATCAGCATGTAAAGCATGGTCCCCCACGTGGTCGGGTCATCATAGACGCCGAAGAATCGCCGCAGGGCAGAATCTGATTCCGGTTCTCGCCGGGAAAGCGGGCCGGTGCGCCGCTCGACCTCCGCATACGCGGCCGCGGTCTCGGAGGGTGTGCCATATTGCCGGACCGCCTTCTCCAGAGCCTCTGCTTCACTCAACTCAGGTTGGGTTTCACGCAGCCCGGCCACCGAACTGCGCAGGTGTTCCTCCGCATCCGAAAGCGCATCCTGGAGTGTGGCGGAATCGCTGCCCTTCAGAGCGGATTTCAGTTCTTTTAAATACTCTTCTATGGAGGTCATGGTCTTATTCTCCTCGAGTAACATGGTCCACAAATCCGCGCATCTGCTCCCAGATCTCACGCCAGGAGGCCAGGGCATCGCGCCCATCCCCGGTGATCTGGTAATAACGCCTCGGCGGACCGGAGACCGAGGGTTCCACAACGCTTTCCAGCAGACCACCGGCCTCCAGCGAATGCAGCACAGGATAGAGTGCGCCCTGCTTGACAAAGGGTTCCTCTCCTGTGTAGCCTTCCAGAAGCCGCGCGATCTGATATCCGTACATGGGCTCTGCACTGCGGTTCAGGACGCTGAGCAGCACGAGAGAGGCGATCCCGGCATTCAGTTCCTTCTGGAATTTTCTGGCGAGTTGCGTTTGGTCAACCACGCAGCCTCCTTTTGGTATAATGGTCCTATTAGTATTATTTACTTGATAATAGTCATAATTTATGAATATGTCAAGGGCTGAACGGCATCTGAAATCAAAACCGCCGCAAAATCCATTTGCAGCGGTCTGTGCTGGTAAACCCTGTCCCCCTTACCGATTCCCATATTCCTTTTTTGGAAGCGACTGTAAATAAACCCACACGGCCTTGAGTTCCAGGTCATCCATGTAACGGTAGGATTTCCAGGGCATGTAGTCGCCGCGCACCTCGCGCCCTTCCGGCGTTTTGCCGGTGCGCAGGGTATCCATGAAACCCTGCTCTGTCCAGTTGGGCAGGGCCGAGCCGGGGCCGAAGGTGAGGTTGAGAGCGGGCGGCCAGCTGGAGGGGAAGCCGGGGATCGCGCCTCCCGACATCCCCAACCCGTGACAGACCTTGCAGGAATAGGTCAGGTACTCCCCGTACTCCGGCGTGATGCCCGCTTCCGGCGCAGCCGGTCTCTCCGCGTCGTGAGGGATCAACTCGGCCGGAATGAAAGTGATCTGCTTGACAAAGGTCATGACGACGCGCCCTGTGAGCGAAAGGGAACTCGCCGGCAGGAGGTTATCCGCCGGAGGCGCGTTCTTGATGTACGCGATCACGGAGCCCAGGTCGGCATCGCTGAGATAATAGAATTCTGTGGAGGGCATGAACAGCAGCGGCGTGCCGTCATGCCGGATGCCATGCCGGATGGCGCGCACCCAGCGCAGGTCATCATATTTCGAGGCAACCCCTCCCTGCCCGGCAGTCAGGTTGGAGGCGATCACATGCCCGATCGCCGGGTCCTCCAGATAGACATGCCCTTCCATTTCCGGCCTCTGCCCCCAGGGCAGGTTCAGTGAGTCGGGGCGCCGGCTTGCCCCGGGGTCCTCTGCAAAAGCCCAGGCGCTGTGGCAGGCCTGGCAGCCGCGGAACTGGAAGATATGGCGGCCGCGTTCGATCGAGGCGGCGTCCACCGGAATGGCCACCGGTTCCTCCGGGATGGCATAGATTCGCTTTAGCCTGGCCGAGCTGGAAAACCAGGCGAACAGGAAGAGCGCCGCGATGAGAAGAAGGACTGCCGGAAAGAAGAATGCCCGCCCATTTGATCATGTTTTTCATCGCATCACCCGATTGACGGTTTTACAGGATGGGAATCAAATTCACCACAGTGGGTCCGGAATTCAGAGCGGAAAGTTACTGGCTCTGTGCCCGTGCCTCCTGTGGTGAATGCTTTCAGCCTTGCGAATGGATCAGCTGGCGATCACGCGTCCTGGATCTCTGCGGCATGCAGGGTGTTCCTCATCAGCATGGCGATGGTCATCGGGCCTACGCCGCCGGGAACAGGGGTGATGCAGCCCGCGACTTCTTTCGCCTCGTTGAAGTTCACATCGCCGACCAGTTTCTGCCTCGGTTTGCCGGTCTTCTCGCTGATCGCCGGGGTGCCATCCGGGTTGAGCACCGGCACGCCGTTGATGCCCACGTCGATGATCGCCGCGCCGGGCTTGATCCAGTCGCCGCGCACGAACTCGGTCTTGCCGATGGCCGCGATCAGGATGTCCGCGCTGCGCACCACCGCGGCAATATCCTTCGTGCGCGAGTGGCAGACGGTCACGGTGGCATTCTTGCCGATCAGCAGCAGCGCCGCCGGCATGCCGACGATGTTCGAGCGGCCCAGCACCACCGCGTTGGAGCCTTCGATCTTGACCCCGGCCTGTTCGAGCAGGTAGATGCAGCCAAAAGGCGTGCAGGGGACGAACAGCGGCTCGCGGCCCTTCTGTGCAAGGCGGCCAATGTTAATGGGCGAGAAGCCGTCCACATCCTTTTCGATGCTGATCAATTGCAGCACGCGTTCTTCATTGAGATGGGCGGGCAGGGGCAGCTGCACCAGGATGCCGTTGACCTTTTTGCTGCGGTTGAGCTTCTTGATCAGCGTCTCCAGGTCGGCCTGGCTGGTATCGGCCGGGAGGAGGTGGCTGATGGAACCCATCCCCAGCTCGGCGCAGGCCTTCTGCTTGGAAGCCACATAGGCTGCCGAGTCGACCCGCTCCCCCACCAGCACCGTTGCCAGGGTCGGCTGGGATTTGCCGGCCGCTTTGCGCGCCGCGACTGCCGCGGCGACATCTTCACGCACCTTCTGCGCGATGGCCTTGCCGTCGATCAATTGTGCCGTCATGAACTCCTCCTGTTTGGGATCTACAGGAAAATTATACGATTGTTCCCCCGTACCCATAAGTGACGGTTATCACGAATTCCGGATTATTCCTTCCAGCCCCCCGCCCCGCACCGCTTCCAGCCTGCACCGGGTCGATCGCATTCCAGCGCGGAGCAGAGGCATTGGCGCTCACCCGCAGGTAATTGCCGGTCCACCCCTCCATTTGCCACCCGAATTGGCCCAATTCCGAGATCGACTCCCACAATACCGGGAGCGTCAGCCCGAGAAAGCCCTGCCGGTAGCGGGCCGCCAATTCCTCCAGCGCGGCGTGCAGGCTGTGGTTGCGCTCCTTGCGCGTCTCCATGCGCACCTGCCCGCTCATGCGCGCCGCGGCCGTTCCCGGCCGCGCGGAATAGGTGAAGACATGCCCGCCGGAAAATTCCATCTCGCGCACAAAGGCCAGCGTCTCGGCAAATTCCCAGTCGGTCTCGCCGGGGAAACCGGCGATGATGTCCGTGGTGATGGCAGGGTTCGGCAGCAGGCTCCGCGCCGCGGCGATCAGCCGCCGGAAGGCCTCGGGCGTGGTCTTGCGCGCCATGCGCTTGAGCGTGGCTGCGCACCCGCTTTGCAGCGGCAGGTGCAGGTGGGGCATCAGGCGCGGGTTCTCCCACAGGCGGAAGAAGTCCTCATCCAGGTCCCAGGGTTCCAGCGAGGAAAGCCGCAGCCGGGTAACATCCGTATCGCGCAGGATGGCCTTCACCAGGTCGCGCAGGTGCAGAGGAGACTCGAAATCCATTCCCCAGGAGCCAAGATGGACCCCGGTGAGCACCGCCTCCCTGACGCCGCCTGCCAGCGCGGAGTGGATATCCTCAAGCACTTCGCCAACCGGCCGCGAACGTCCCGCGCCGCGTGCCACGCTGGTGATGCAGAATGTGCAGCGGTTATCACAGCCGTCCTGCACTTTGATAAAGGCACGCGTGCGGTGGTGCAGGCCGGGCAGCGGCATTCGTTGAAGGGGTTCTTCCTCGAAGAGGGGCTGGCCTTGCCCGCTGAGGTTCAGCCGTTCGGATACCAGTTGATCCTTGCGCGCGTTCGTCACCACCCGGCTGACCTTGGGCAGGGCGGCAGCCTTATCCGGCTCCAGCGTCGCCCAGCAGCCGGTGGCAATGACCTCGCCCGCGCCGGCCCGTGCCGCATGCCTCAGCCTGCCGCGCGAATCGGAGGCCGCTGCGCCGGTCACCGCGCAAGTGTTCACCACCGCCAGGTCCGCTCCTTCCGGCGTGGCGCTGATCTCATGCCCGGCCAGGCGGAACTGGCGCGCCATGCTTTCGATCTCGGATTGGTTCAGGCGGCAGCCGATGGTATCGAGAAAAACTTTCATAAGGGGAGAGAAGAAACCGAAGCCTGCGCCGGACTTAGGGCTGCAGCACCACAAAATTATCGAAGATGACATCCACGCCCGGCTCATCGAACGAGCCGCCAAGCAAGCCCACGTCGCCGCTTGTCAGGCGCGTGTCCTGCACCTGGGCGATCTGCTCCCCGTTCACATAGAAGGTCAGGGTGCTGCCCACACAATCCGCACGCAGGTGATTGACGGCCGTGCCCTTATTGATCTTCGGGGTGGTCTGCAGCTCGGTTTGCCCGATCAGTTCCATGCGCCCGCCCGAGGAAGCCTCGTCCCCCGAAAAGAGGCCGATGCCATAAAAGCCATCATGCGTGATCATGAAGAAATAGAAATTGCTGCCGGAATAGCGGCAGATGAGGCCCACCCGGTTCGCATCCGGACCGCCCAGCTTGCCCTCGTCCACCTCCAGCCGCACATCCGCCCAATCCTTTTGCGGCGTGGACCAGAAATTTGCCTGCTCCCCGTTGATGAGCATGCGGTATCCACCGGAATCATAATCCATGCGTCCTTCCGGGATTACCTGGCGCTCCCAGCCGGTGGAGCGGTCGCTGAAATCATCCTCGAACAGGAGGGAACCGGAGGAGTTAGGCGTGCCGGTCCCTGTTAATGCCGGGATGCGGAGGGGCAGGGCCGGTAATCGGGGCAGCTGGCATGCCAGCGAAACGACCAGAACAAAAAGAATGAGGGCATGCAGGCGATGGGAAGGATGGTGATTATGCATTGGGCGATTTTATCATCATCAGGGGAACTGCTGCTTTAACACTTGCGCGGCCTGCGCGCCGGCGGCTCCCTGCGCATCAAGCCGGACCGCGGCTTCGAGTTGCGCGCGGGCCGCGGCGCGGTCACCGGTCTGCAAATAGGCAAGTGCCAGATGATAATGCACCAGCGCATCCTCAGGCCGGGCTTCCACTGCCTTCAGCAATGTCTGCTTCGCAGCATGGGGCTGCCCCGCGCCCAGCTGAAGCCAGCCCAGGGTGGCGAGGTTAAGCGGGTCTTCCGCGGAGAGCTCCACCGCCTTCTGCGCTGCGGGCAGTCCTACCGCCTCGATCTGCAGATTGTATTCCGCACAGAAGGATGCCAGCAGCCGCCAGTAAGTGGGATCGTTCGGAGCCAGCTGGACGGCACGCTGGTAGTCTGCCAGCGCTGCAACGAGGTCGCCAAGGCGGGCATGCAATTCTCCCAGCGCAGCCGCCCAGGCAGGATTTTGCGGTTCGGTCGCCGCAGCCGCTTTGTACTCAAGGAGCGACTGGGCCTCGTTCCCGATGCGCCTCCAGTACAGTCCTCGCAGCCCGCGCACGATGACCGATTGGCTGTCCAGCGCCATTGCATGGTCGAGTTCCGCCAGGCCATCCTCGCCGAGGTGCTGCTGCGCCTCTCCCAGCCAGGCCCAGGCCTGCGCGTTCCTCCCATCCAATTCTACGGCTTGCCGGAAAGCCAGCGCGGCCAGATCCCATTCTCCCACCAGTCCCAGCGCGCGGCCCATGGTCACCGAACGGTCCGCACCGGAGGGTTTCAGGTTGGCAAGCACCAGGGCCGAGCGCAGCGTGTCGAAGACCGGCTTGTATTCCGCATTCAACTGGGAAGCCTGTTCCAGGTGGATCAGCGCCAGGTCAAGGTTGGTGACGGAAAGGAGCAAGCCCAGCCGGTACTGCGCGGCCGCGTTCTGCGGCTGGAAGCGGAGCAGGTTTTGCAGCGCTTCGCTGCTCGGCTTCCAGGTCCCCGTTATGCCTGTGGATCTCTGCCAGCCCGGCATACGCCTCGATGGAAGGGCCATACAGAAGCGCCGATTGATAGGCATCCCGCGCGCCATTCCAATCCCCGGTCTGCCGGAGGGCCTGCGCCAGCGCGACCCGGCCAGTGGCGGAGAGCGAAGGTGCGCGCCGCAGCAGCGGAATGGCTTCATCCGGTTCCTGCGCCCCGAGGGCTTCCCTCCCGGCCTGCTCCCAGAGATCCCCGCGCCAGGGCAGGCGGATGGCAGCCCGCCTGAAATGCTGCCAGGCAGGCTCGTGCTGCGCCAGCTTCTGCGCTCGCAAGCCTGCCTGCAGTTCCAGGAAGCCGGAGATCAGGACTGGCGCCGTCACCAGAAGCGCAGCCGCCAGCAGGAGCAGGATCGGGCGCGCAGCATTGGCGTTCCGTTGCATGTTCGTATTATAGCCGCCGTGTGTGACAAAAATCTTAAGACAGGCAGTATAATCATCGGGCATGGACGCGCTTCTGAACCAGGTCTTCTCGTTCCTGACCGGCCAGCCGGGGAATGTGTTCTACCATTATGCGCTGGTGCTTTCCATCGGCATCGCCCTCTACGCAGCCTTTAATAACTGGCGTTCCAGCGAGTTCCCCCAGACCCGCCGCACGATGCTCGGGCTGGGGCTTTTGCTGCTGGCCCAGTTCCTCATGTTCGGCTTCAGCGCGCTGGGCTGGGAGGGCTTGATCAATCCAAGCGCCAGCCTTCCGCCCCTCGACCGGGCCTTCACGCTCTTCAGCATTGTCATCATCGTCTGGCTGTGGGCCTTCCCGGAGCCGAGCCGTTTTGCGGACTGGGCCGTATTCCTGCTCTGCCTGCTGATCACTGCCGCCAGTGTGCTCAGCCTGCTGACCTGGGCGCCGCAGTCCTCGCTGACCACCTACAACCTGACTTTTGACGAATGGGTCTGGCAGATCGCTTCCCTGATCTTCCTGGCGTTGGGCGCGGTCGTGCTTCTGGTGCGCCGCCCCAACAGTTACTGGATCGGGCTGGTCATGCTGGTGCTGGCCTTCGCGGGACACGCCGCCCACCTGCTCAACCTGACCGACAGCAATTATTCCGGTATTGTCCGGCTGGCTTACATGGCCGCCTTCCCCATCCTGGTCACGCTGCCGGGACGCTTCCCCACACCGTTCACCACGCAGGAGAAGCCCGTTGCCCAGCGCGCGGTGGATGCGTCCGTCCCCAATCGGCGGCGTTACAGCACCGACCCCAAGACCTTCCATGCCATGCTGGCCCTGGCCGCTGAATCCACACCGGTGAAGGTGAGCCAATCCCTCACCCGCGCCATCGCCCAGACGATGCTGGCCGACCTGTGCTTCCTGATGTTCCTGCCCGAGGATAAGAGCCGGCTGATGATCGCCGGCGGATATGACCTGATCCGCGAGGAGAACCTGGAAGGCGGCAACCCCACGCGGACCGACATCCCCATGCTCACCAGCGCCATCCAGCGCGGGCGCCCGCTGCGCCTTCCGGCCAGCAGCACCTCGGCGGACATCAAAGGCCTGGCGGAATTGCTGGGGATCACCAGCCCCGGCCACCTGCTCAGCGTGCCCATCGTCACCGCAGAGAAGGAAGTGCTCGGCGGGCTGATGCTCCTTTCCCCGTATTCCAACCGCCTGTGGTCGGCGGAGGATCAGGCCTTCCTGGCGAACATCGCCAACTCCATCGTGCCGATTATCCAGCGCAGCCAGAAAGTGAACCGGCTGGAGCAGGTCGACGAAAAGAACCGCCAGGTTCTGGAACAAGCCCAGGCGCGCCTCGCCGAATTGGAAACGAAGAACCAGGAATTGCTCAAACAGGTGGAGACCCGCAAAGCCGCGGCCGGACCCGATCCCGCCGCACTGCTGGCGGCCCAGGACGAGTCCCAGCGCATCATCCAGCAGCTCCAGCAGGAGAATGCGCAGCTGCGCACCGGGCCGGGCGCAAGTCCCTCGCCCGACCTGTCCCGCATGGAAAATGAGCTGAGCGCGGCCAAAGCCGAGGTGGAACGGCTGCAGAACGAGCTGACCGAGGTCAACATCCGCAATCTCGATCTGCCGAAGGAAGCCGCGGCCGGCGCGCCGACCGAGCAGGCCGAGGTCATCGCTTCCATCTCCCAGGAACTGCGCCAGCCGATGTCTTCGATCATCGGTTATACCGACCTGCTGCTGGGCGAATCGGTCGGCATCCTGGGCGCCCTCCAGCGCAAGTTCGTGGAGCGCATCAAAGCCTCCACCGAGCGGATCGGCAGCCTGATCGACGACATGATCCAACTTAATAATCTGGAGACCGGCCTGGCGGATAGCAATCCCGAGCCGATCGATCTCAACCTGATCATTGACAACGCCATGAGCTACACCAGCGGCCAGGTGCGCGAGAAGAACATCTCCATGCACCTCGACCTGCCGAAGAAACTGCCGCGCATCCATACCGACCGTGAGTCGCTCCAGCAGGTCCTCGTGCATTTGCTGCAGAACGCTGGCGCTGCCGCGCCCGTCGAGGGGACCATCAAGCTGAAGGTCGAGACTCGCAGCGAAGAAGGCCAGGATTACGTTCTCGTGCAGGTGACCGACAGCGGTGGAGGCATCCCGGCGGAAGACCTGCCGCGTGTCTTTACCCGCCTGTACCGCGCCGATAACGTCCTCATCCAGGGGGTCGGCGATACGGGCGTGGGCCTGTCCATCGCCAAATCGCTCACCGAGTCGCAGCATGGGCGCATCTGGGTGGAGAGCGAGCCGGGTGTCGGCTCCACGTTCAGCGTCCTCCTGCCCATCACGCTCGATGAGACCCCCGAACTTTCCGCGGGGCATAAGGGGTAACCTCCATGCAATCGCTGCGCCAGATCGGACTTGCCATCGCGGTCGCCGTGGTCTCCCTGGGGCTTGTGCTCGGAGGCCTTTCGCTGGCGCTCTCCGAGAACGTGACCCCTCCGGTCCTGCCCACGGAAACCCTCTGGCTTCCCACCTTTGCAGAATTCATCACTCCCACCGTCACGCCCGAGATCCAGGTGCTTCCGACAGACACGCTGCCTCCCACCGTGACGCTGACCCTCGCCGCCCCGGCAAGCTGCACCCCGCCTTCCGGCTGGATGGGGATCACCGTCGGGGTCGGCGACACTCTGGACAGCGTTGCCGCCCGCTACCGGACCACTGCCTCCGCGCTGGCGCAAGCCAACTGTCTCCTGACGCAATCACTCGTGCCGGGAACGGTCCTGTTCGTGCCGCCCCTGCCCGTCGTTCAGTCCACTGCCACAACGATTCCCTGCGGAGCGCCGTTCGGATGGGTCCGTTACACCGTGCTGTCCGGCGACACGCTCTATCACATCGCCACGATGTTCGCGATCACCACCTCCCAATTGCAGCAGGCCAACTGCCTGGGCTTTTCCACCAACATCCGCGTCGGGCAATTGCTCTGGGTGCCCAACCGGCCGCCGCTGGTCACCAACACCCCGGGACTGACCCTCTTCCCCACCTTCAACCCGCCCACGGAAGCAGCCTACCGAGCCGTTCACCCAGACACCGCTGCCCGTGACTTCGACGCCGGAACCCAGCCTTACCCCTGTGACGCCCCAGCCCTAAAAGGCCCGGTCACCGCCGCCTATCCTCTACCATGATGAGCCTCTTCCATCGAATCCGGTTGCCCATGGGAATGCTCGCGGCTGCGCTGGTGCTCGCCGGACTGGCTGCCTGCGCGCCCGCTCCAACCGTGCCGCAGCAGGCCTCCCTGCCCTTCGTGCTCATCACGATGGCGCCGAACGCCTCTCCCACGCCCACGCCCTTTCAGCCCTCGCTGGAAACACCGACCCCGTTCGAGGTGGCGCTCTCCCTGCCCACCGCCACCGCCTCCGCCACACCTACCTCTGCGGTGGATGCCACGCCCACGGTGGACCTGAACTCGCTCTTCCCCACCTCGGCCGCCCCTCCGGCTCTCGATCCCGGCGTCCAGCCCACCTCGCTGCCCAGCCTCACCGACAATGAGACCGTCAACTTCCTGTTGATCGGCTCGGATAAGCGTCCCGGCTCCTCCTATCGCACCGATACGCTGGTGATCGCCATCCTTTGGCCGAAGAATGGGCAGGTCTCGCTCATCTCGATCCCACGCGACCTGTGGATCTACATCCCCACCGTCGGCATGCAGCGCATCAACACCGCCTACCAGAGCGGCGAGATCGGCGGCTATCCCGGCGGCGGACCGGGGCTGCTCCGGGACACCATCGCCTATAACCTCGGCATCCGCATTGACCATACGGCCATGGTGGAATTCGACGGCTTCCGGCGCATCGTGGACACGCTGGGAGGCGTGGATGTCCCGGTCGGCTGCGCCTACACGGACTGGCGGCTGATCGATCCCTCTTATGATCCCTACAATGAGGACAACTGGTATTTATATACCGCCGGGCCCGGCTTGCTGCACATGGACGGCGACCTGGCGCTCTGGTATGCGCGCTCGCGTTCCAAGTCCAATGATTTCGACCGCGGCCGCCGCCAGCAGGAAGTGCTCCGCGCCATCTTCTCCCAGGCGCTGCGGTCGGATACGCTCAGCAAGATTCCCCAGCTCTATAATGATTTCTCCTCCACCATCGTGACCGATCTGGGGCTGGGCGATATCCTCAAACTGGCCCCCTATGCGCCGCGTTTGAGCAATGCGGATATCCGCGGCTATTACATCCGCCCGCCGTATGTCTCCTCGTGGATGACCCCCGGCGGCGCGGCGGTGCTCCTGCCGGACGAGGCTGCCCTGCAAGGCATGCTGGCCGAAGCCACCACCCTCTCGCCGCGCGCCATCCAGCGCGAGGCCGTGGAGGTCGAGGTGCAGAATGGGACCAACGTGGACAGCATGGAGGCGCTGGCCGCCTCGCGTTTGAACTATGCCGGCTACATCAGCCACATCTCCGCCGCTGACCGCAGGGATTACTCCAACTCGGTGCTGATCGATCTCACCGCAAGCCAGGATCCCAATGAACGGAATATCATCCTCGGTGTGCTGGGCCTGACCAACTCCGCCAGCCAGCTCTCGCAGCCCGATCCCAACAGCAAAGTGGCCTACAGGCTGGTCCTGGGCTATGACTATAATGCCTGTTACCAGCCGGAGGATCTTTCCCATTGATGCGGCCTGAGGGGGATTCCAGCCTGTTGACATTCTCTTCCTTTTTCGCTAAACTATACGCAAAGACTATGCGCTATCCGCGCAAGGAGGCCAAATGAGCCCATCGGCTGATCTTGCACACATCACTCCCGAAACCAACCTGGCGCCGGCTCTCAAAGCCTGGGAAATGTTCCTCAACGACCAGGGACGTTCCCCCAACACTGTAAAAGCCTTCCTTTCGGATGTGCGCTTGTTGAGGGAATTTCTGCCCCCGGACATTACCCTGGGCGCCATCAGCACCAACGATCTCAACCATTTCTTTGAATGGATGGAAAAGGACCGCGCCGTCCCGTGCAGCCCCAAGACCCTGGCACGGCGCATCACCTCGACCAAGTCCTTCTTCCGCTGGCTGCACCAGCACGGCGCCATCCTGATCGACCCCGCCGAGAAGGTCTTGCAGCGCTCCGCCATCAGTCCTCTGCCGCAGGTGCTGGACGAAGACGAGATGCAGGCCGCGCTGCTGGCCGCCGACCGTCACCGCCGGGAACGCAAGCCGGACGCGCGTCCCTATACCCTGCTCTAGCTGCTGCTCACCACCGGCATCAAGAAAAGCGAATGTCTCGGCATCCACCTCAACCATATCGACCTGGATGCGCCCAACGGCCCGCAGGTCTTCATCCGCTATGCCAGCCCGGCCAACCGTTACAAGGAACGCAAACTGGCCATCCCGGATGACTGGATCCCGGCTTACAAGGAATACCTGGTGCAATACCAGCCGGTGGACCAGCTCTTCCCCTGGTCGCCGCGCCGCCTGGAATACCTGCTGGAGGATATCGGCGAGGAAGCAGGATTGAAAAAGCACCTTTCCTTCGATATGTGCCGCTGGACCTCGGCTCTGAGCGATTACCAGTCCGGCGTGGATGTGGACAAGATCCGCCAGAAGATGGGCGTATCGAAGATCCAGTGGCGCGAGATCAACTTGAAACTCCGCCAGTTGAATGACGAAGTGAGATAAGCAGCAGGCCAGCCCTCGGGCTGGCCTGAACTTTAATATCACTTTGGTCTGCTAATCTTCTGCGGATGGGATGCCGCTCGAATATCCCAGCGAAAAATAAAGGATCTTCCGGGATACGGGCGTGAGGCGGTATGCATGGCCGGGACGATACCCCGGAACCCAGACCACCGTTTCCCCTGCGCACACCAGGGGCCAGCCGTCACGGGCGCGCTGCGGCATCTTCACGTTCACCATGAAGTCCGATAGT
This sequence comes from uncultured Chloroflexia bacterium, assembly GCA_963809585.1. Lineage (GTDB taxonomy): Bacteria > Chloroflexota > Anaerolineae > Anaerolineales > Villigracilaceae > JACPVF01. The sequence goes on from CAWEKL010000009.1 coordinate 1,287,481, forward strand.
TTCTGCGAATGACCTTCCAGGCCGAGGGGCTCGAAGCGGTCTCCCGCCTGCCGCGTGCGCAGTTCCAGCCCCTCGGGCAGCCTCTCGGCATCCAGCCACACCTGGAACGGATCACGGTTGGCCGCGGCCTGCTCGCGGGCCAGCGCCGGCAGCCGCCAGCTCTCCACGCTCAATTTCCAGCCATCCGGAAATTCCACCACCCCCGGCACGGAGAGTTTAACGGTAGCCCATATCTTCCGGAATTTGCGGCCACTGGTGCAGCGGCAGGTTGGCCCCGGGCGTGGTCAGGTACAGGCTGGTGCCTTCGCGGAACAGCTTCAACCCCCCGCTGAGATCGGTGCGCGTTGCGGATGGGTCATTGATCAAGGCCGTGGCCCGGTTCAGCAGAGCGAAACCCGTCTCCTGCGAGGGGCGCAGGTTTGCCACCGCAAGGCGCAGCAGATTGCGCTGCATGCTCCCGGAGAAGGTCATCAATTCGGGCAGGTCGAACACGATCATGTCCGCGTCCTGCGATTTGACGCACTTCTGCCAGGCCGCCTCCACCGTTTCGCGCAGGATCGCATGGTCGGCCTTGAGGGTCTGCGCCGAGCGCCAGACGGCCTCGCGGAATCTTGGGTTGTAGGTTTCAAGGATCGGGATCAACAATTTGCGCAGGCGGTTGCGGGTGAAGTTCAGCGACTCATTGCTGGGGTCCATCACCGGCTGCAGGCCGCTGGCCGCGCAGAAGGCCAGCGTCTCCTCGCGCCACACATCCAGCAGCGGCCGCACAACAGGGATGTCCGCATCGAAGGCCGGCAGGATGGTGCGGTGCGACATGCCCTTCAGGCCGGTCAGCCCGGCGCCGCGCAGGAAGTGCATCAGCACCGTTTCCACCTGGTCATCGGCGGTATGCCCCACGGCAATGGCCTGCGCCTCGCGCTGGCGCGCCTGTTCGAACAGGAAGGTATAGCGCAGGTGACGCGCAGCTTCCTCCACCGACATGCCGTGTTCCTCGGCATAGCGGTTGACATCGCCGCCTTCCACGACCGAGGGGATCATCAAACGCGAGGCCGTCTGCTCGACGAGGGCCGCTTCGGCATCCGCCTCCGGCCTCAGATGGTGGTTGAAATGCGCCACCAGGACGGGATAACCCGCCTGCCGCATGGCTTCCAGCAGGCACAGGCTGTCCGGTCCGCCCGAAACCCCCAGGACGATCAACCGGTCCCTGGTCACACCGCATTGCCCGCTCAAGATCAGGTCGAGGTTCTCAAGCATGGGACACGCACTTTCAGTCTGCGATCGGAAGGTCAGGACTGGAGTTGATAGAGTTCCACCAGGACACCGCCGGTGGATTCGGGATGGATGAAGGCGTACTGTTTGCCATCCGCTCCCGTGCGCGGCTCTTCATTGATGAGGCGTACGCCCTTCTCCTTGAGATGGGCCAGCATCCCGGCGAGATCGTCCACTTCAAGGCACAGGTGGTGCATGCCGGGCCCGCGCTTGGCCAGGTATTTGGCGATGCCTGAATCCTGCGTGGTCGGCATGACCAGTTCCACTTCCGCGCCGGCGAGCGGCAGGAAGGCCACCTGCGACTGCTCGGCAGGCACATCGCGCAGTTCGTGCAATTCGATCCCCAGGCCGTCACGCCAGAAGGACAGGGATTTCTCCATATCCTGGACGACGACCGCAACATGGTTGATGGCTTTGATCACAGGCATGCATTCATCTCCAAAAAAGATGGCGGGCAGGAACCGCGTCCTCCCGTCTTGCTAATCCTTCTTCTCCAGCAGGTCCATATATGCCCCTTCCAGCAGATCGCCGGGCTCGATGCCCAGCTTGCCCATCAGGTCGCGGGCGATGGCCTCGCCCTTCCCGGTCCGGCTGGCCCTCGAGCAGCACCACTTCCAGCTCCATGAACTGCCCCAGCCCCTGGACATCATCCACGTGGATGCGGGTCCGCCCGGCGAGATAGAGGTAGCGCGTCTTTTTCACCACGCCGCGGATGCCATAGGCCAGAGAGAGCACGCTCTTCAACCCGGCGGGATCACTCGTCAGGAAGAGCTGGTAGTTCGATCGCTTGGGGCCGCCCTGATCGGGGCGCTCGTAATAGATCAACTGGGCCGGGCTCCCCTGTAATTCGCGGAGCTTCAAGCGGCCGCGGGGGGTTGTGAAAAAAGTATCCTCCTGCGGGATGACCTCGCAGGGGACATCGCTGAGAGCCGCGGCGCGCCTGCGCACCTCTTCAAAATCCCGCACGCGGGCCTTGATCTCGATGTTGGATGGCATGCGCTTATTGTACCTGCAATGGCAGCGGCCCTACGAGCCTCCCAGCCGGAGGTAATCCCCCTGCCTGTCGCCGAGCAGCCCGGTGACGAGGTGATACACGGCCGTCAGCTCCAGGGCAAAGGGCAGGTAGCCGCCGTAACCGAGCAGCGGCATTTCAAAAACATGCAGCCAGGCCCCCCAGCTGATTTGATAGACCCATTTGGGATAGGAAAAGTAATTCCACATCTCCCAGAAGAAGGCGGTCAACAGCACGCCCAGCCATAACGCAATGACCGGCCGCCAGTCCCCCTCACGCGTGGAATTGGCGAGGGAACGGTTGCCCAGCCAGATATTGACCGGTTCCACGATGAAGTACAGCGATACCCAGATGAACAGGAAGAAGATGCGCGGCCAGATCAACAGCAGCGCCAGCATCAGCCAGCCCGTGACAAAGAACATCAGCACAGTGATCTTCCGCGCCCCGATCACCGGGCCGCGCCCGAGGCGCTTCACGAAGCCAAAGCCTGCAAAGAGCTCCGCGGTCTCCAGCACTGCCGGCAGCACGGTGCTGAAGCTCAGCGTGGTCCAGAAGGCGTACGCCAGCGGGCTGAACTGCGCTGCACCCTGATAGACCCAGTTCTGCGTGCGCAGGTTCAGGGCCTCAAATAACCACCAGGCCGGCGCGGAGATCAGGAACAGGCCGATGTATTTGGTCAGGCTGCGCTGCAAGAGGGAGGTACCCGAATGCCACAGCACCAGCCCATCCATGGTCAGGCAGTACCCCAGCCACAGCGGGAAAAAGCCCCATTGCGTGCGCGCGCCGCTCAGGCCCCAGTTGAGCAGCCAGAACAGGCTGGCCAGGATCAACCCCAGCCAGCCATGCAAGGGGAAACGATTGGTTTGAGCGGCAGGTGTTCTTTCAGCGGTGCGTGCGGACATCCGCTAATTCACGTTGAGGAAGCCGAACAGCCCGAACAGGCCGCGCATCATGCCGTGTCCGAAGTCCGGCTTGAGGTACTGGTTCGGGCACGACCCCGGGATCACCTGGATGCCGTTGGCCTTGCACAGGTCCACAGCCGTCTGCGAGACGCTGCTCATCCCCGCGGCCAGCCCCGGTTTGGTGCCCATCAAGCAGTGCATCCAAACATGCTTGATCCCCAGCTCGACGCACTGCTGCACAACCTGTTCCGTGATCTTCGGGTTGGCCAGGATGAACACCGCATCCGGCTTCTCCGGGATGGACTTCAGGTCCGGGTAGACGGGTGAGCCCTCAAAAGCGGTGATATGCGGGTTGACGGCAAAGACCTGGTAGCCGTTTTCCTTGAACTTGCGATAAGCCAGATTGCAGCCGGTGTCGCGTTTATTCGAGATGCCGACGACGGCGATCTTTTTTTGCCCCAGGAAATCCTTGACCAGATTATCGATTTTCATTGTGCCCTCCGCAGGTGGGAAAGTTCTTTCCAAAACAATTTACATCAGAAATTGCTGCAGAACCAGTGAACAATGCAATGATTTAAGGCACCTCTTTCAGCGGCCACGGTGCGCCTCGGATCACCCCGATCCCGCTCTGCGCCGCAAGCTGATTGAAGAAGTCCTGGGTGGCATCATCGGTCGGGTTGTACTGGTTCATCAAAAGCTCCCCCTGGGCAGTCACGCAAGTGGTGGTTGCCACCGCATAGCTGAGAGGTCCAAAGGAATCATGGTGATAGGAAAACTGCTCGTAATTCCCATCCCGATCCTGCTCCCCTGAGGAGACCAGCCTCCAGTAACGCTCGAAGAGCGGATATTCCGCCGGGTCCCGGAAGGCACGGAAAAGGTACTGAAAGTAAGGCGTGGCGCGATAGCACAGGCTGGCCTCGCGGAAGAAGCGCATGGTGCTGACCGCGTAATATTCCCACTGGGTGAGGATATGCGCGCGCGCGGCCGTGTTTTTTCCGAAGATCAGCCGCACAACGTTCATGCCTCCCGGCAGGTTTGCAGCGCCCATTAACAATTCCGACGGGATCTGAAAGAAGGCAAAGGCGATGTAGTTGATGGCCAGCAGATCCGAATATACATCCAGGAGAAAAGCCGGGACGCGCAGAGACTCCACCAGCCCGATCATCTTCTTCAGCGATCGTTCCGGGTCCAGGCTGTCTGCGGGCGAGGCCGGCCCCGGTTGGCGGACCATTTGATCGGAAGGAATGCCGGTGGATGCAAGGAAAAATTGCCTGCGTTCCTGGGTGGTCAGTTGGAAAACATTCGCCAGCTTCATCAGCAGTTCCGGGTCGGGATGTTTTTTAACGCCGCGTTCCATCTGGCTGATCGTGGCAACATCCACGCCGCCATACTGGCTCAACTCGATTTGTGTCCACCCCATATCCTGCCGCAAGGCCGAAACCAGCTTACCGAACTGCTTGCGATCCATTTTCTATATCATGACTCAAAAAATTCTTTGAGTCAAGTTTAAAAAAACTCTTCTAGACATATTTTTGGATTCCTTTATAATTACCTTATCCAATTTTAATCCTAAAACTCTCTCCCTTGCGGGGCGAGGGGCCCGGCAATGAGAAACCTCCATCCTGTGGAGGTTTCTTAGTTTCTGCGGTTCTGGGGGCTAAAACCCCTCGGCTGTGTACTCACCCCAGATCACCCGCAGCGTGTTGCAGATCTCACCCAGCGTGATGTCATGCTCCACGCACTCGATGAAGTGAGGCATCAGGTTGTCCGTCCCCCGGGCCGCGGCGGTCAGCTTCCCCAGCAGGTCCTCGGCAAGCCGCGCATCCCGGTTCTCGCGCAGCTGCTTCAGGCGGGCGCGCTGCTCGATCTCGATCGCAGGATCCACCGCCAGCCGTTCGAGGGTCCGCTCCTCCTCCACCTGGAAGGCGTTCACGCCGACCACGATATCTTCCTTCTTCTCGATCGCCTGCTGGGCGGCATAGGCCGCGTTCTGGATCTCGTTCTGCATGAATCCGCGTTCAATGGACTGCAGCGCGCCGCCCATCTCGTCGATCTTGGCGGATGTACTCGAGCGCGCCTGTTTTCGATCTCGTCGGTCAGCTGCTTCGATCAGATACGAACCCGCCAGCGGATCGACCGAATCCGCCACGCCCGACTCATAGGCGATGATCTGCTGGGTGCGCAGCGCCACGCGGACCGATTTCTCGGTCGGCAGCCACAGGGCCTCGTCCATGCTGTTGGTGTGCAGGACTTGCGTCCCGCCCAGCACCGCCGAGAGAGCCTGGAGGGTGACGCGCACCACGTTGTTCTCCGGCTGCTGCGCGGTCAGCGTGGAGCCGGCGGTCTGGGTATGGAAGCGCAGCTGCCAGCTGGCGGGCTTCTGCGCCTTGAAGCGTTCGCGCATGATCCGCGCCCACATGCGGCGCGCGGCGCGGAACTTGGCGACCTCTTCGAGCAGGTTGTTGTGCGCGTTGAAGAAGAACGAAAGCTGCGGCGCGAAATCGTCCACCTTCAAGCCGGCCTTCAGCGCGGCTTCCACATAGGCGATCGCGTTCGCCAGCGTGAAGGCCACTTCCTGCACGGCGGTCGAGCCGGCCTCGCGGATGTGATAGCCCGAGATCGAGATCGTGTTCCAATACGGCACTTCCGCCGCGCAGAACTGAGAAGATATCGGTGATCAGCCGCATCGAGGGCGCGGGCGGGAAAATATACGTGCCGCGCGCCACGTACTCCTTGAGGATGTCGTTCTGGATCGTGCCGCGCAGTTGCTTCATCTCCACGCCCTGGCGCTTCGCCACCGCGATGTACATCGCCAGCAGAACGCCCGCGGGCGCGTTGATGGTCATCGAGGTCGAGACCTTGTCCAGCGGGATCTGGTCGAACAACTGCTCCATATCATGGATGGAGGAGATCGAGACGCCCACCTTGCCCACCTCGCCCTGCGCGATCGGGTCATCGGCATCATAGCCGATCTGGGTCGGCAGGTCGAAGGCGACGCGAAAGCCCGGTCTGCCCGTGCTGCAGCAGGTAGCGATAGCGCTTGTTGGATTCTTCCGCCGTGGAAAAGCCCGCGTACTGGCGCATGGTCCAGAAGCGCGAGCGGTACATGGTGGGCTGGACGCCGCGCGTATACGGATATTCGCCGGGGAAGCCCAGGTTCGCCAGGTAAGCCTCCTCGCAGCCGTCCGGCCCCAGTTCGGCCTCGGAGGGCAGCGCCAGGCGCGGCACCTCGATGCCGGCGGAGGTCTGGAAGCGCGGCTTGCGCTCCTTGAAGCGATCCAGGGATTTTTTGAGCGTGGCGTCCTGCCACTGCTTGAAAGCGTCTTTGAGGGTCATGAGTTCACCAGGTTCCTGAAGATCAGAATGTCGCTCCCTAGTATACCTTTGCGCCCGTTTTCACGGTCGGGACAAGCGGCAGGTTTTCCTTGTGAATATCATCACCAGAAAGGGTAAAATTCACTGGAAATAAGGCCTAAAAAGAGACAAAAGTCATTTGTGGATACAAAACTAAAATGCTACACTTTGCGTATAGCACGTAGGAGAATCCAATGAGCTCAAAAACTGTGCTTTACATCAGTGCGGGAGCCTTGTTCCTGATCGGCCTGTGCCTGCTTGGCTACGGGGTATTAAGCGTGATCGGTTCCACTTCCAGCGCAGGCAATTCGGGCTGGCTGAAGTTCGGGGTGGGCTTCGCTATCGTCGGCGCGCTGTTCCTGGCGGGCGGCGTCGGCGTGATCATCGCCGCCCAGCGCGGCACAAAGACCGAGGTGATCCAGCAGGTGAAGATCGACCTGCCCGGCCAGACCAAGATCGAGGAGATGAAGTGCCGTTCCTGCGGGGGGTCGCTTTCCTCGAAAGATATCACGCTGGTCAACGGGGCGCCGGTGGTGAACTGCCCCTACTGTGGAACGACCTATCAATTGACCGAAGAACCCAAGTGGTAACGAGCGTTTGAACCTGAGGCTGTGTAATATCGGGAGGGAACATGCTACGTAGAATTGCAACCGGTTTATTCGTTATCTTCCTGGCCCTCAGCCTGGTCACGGGGGCGGCTGCGCAGGATTATTCCTTCGGCGTGCCCAAGGAAGTCGTGAATGTTTTCCTGAACGGCGACGGGACGCTGAGCCTGGACTATGAGATCACCTTCGCCAACAATTCGGGCGCGCATGTCATCGACTTTGTGGACCTGGGCCTGCCCAACTCCAGTTACGACTCCAACACCATTAAGGCCGATGTAAATGGCGCTCCGGTTGGCATCTCCAGCGATTATCAGGGCTCCGGCTCCGGTGTCGCCGTGGACCTCGGCTCGCAGGCGATCCAGCCCGGGCAATCCGGCACGGTTCATGTTTATGTGGGGCGCGTCTCGGATGTGTTCTTCCAGGACACCAGCGACACCACTTTCGCCTCCACGGAGTTCACGCCCAATTATTTTGGCAGCCAGTATGTCACCGGTTCCACCGACCTGACAGTCACCTTCCATCTGCCCCAGGGTGTCAAACCTGAGGAACCTCGCTGGCACGCAGCCCCCTCCGGTTTCCCCTCCGAACCGCAGACCGGTTTGGATGAGAACGGCCGGGTCACTTATACCTGGTCCAATCCTTCGGCAAGCGCGGACCGCGCCTACATCTTCGGCGCCTCGTTCCCCGCAAGTTACCTTCCCTCCGGTGTGATTGTCAAGGAAGCGCCACCTCCAGTGACGGGGCCATCCGCTTCCCCCGTTTTTGATTCCAACTGCATCACCACCTTCCTGTGCATCGCCTTCTTTGGCTTCATGTTCGTCGGCTCGCCGATCCTGGCCGCCATCCAGGGGCAGCGCCGCAAACTGGCCTACATGCCGCCGCGGGTCTCCATCGAAGGTCACGGCATCAAGCGCGGCCTGACCGCCGTGGAAGCCGCCATCCTGATGGAGCAGCCGCTGGACAAAGTGATGACCATGATCCTCTTCGGCGTGGTCAAGAAGGACGCGGCAAAAGTGACCAGCCGCGAACCGCTGACGCTGGAGGTCACCAGCCCGCAGCCCGAGGGATTGCAGGAATACGAGATCGGTTTCCTCAAGGGCTTCCAGGAGACCGATCCGAAGATCCGCCAGACCGCGCTGCAGGCCGTGATGGTCGCGCTGGTCCGCCAGGTCTCGGAGAAAATGCGCGGCTTCAGCCGCAACGAGACCCTGGACTACTACAAGGCCATCATGGAGCGCGCCTGGCAGCAGGTGGAAGCCGCCGACACGCCCGAGGTCAAGAGCCAGAAACTCGACGAGGGCATGGAATGGACCATGCTCGACCGCGATTACAACGGCCGCATGCAGCGCACCTTCCGCGGCCCGGTCTTTGTGCCCATGTGGTGGGGAAATTACGACCCGACCTTCCGCCCCGGTTCTCTGGGCAGCGCCGGCCATGCCGCCGCGCCCTCGATGTCAGCAGGCGGTGGTTCGCACAGTGCGGGCTCCCTGCCGGGCGCTGATTTTGCGGCCTCCGTGGTGGGCGGCGTGCAGGGGTTCTCCTCCAAGGTCATCGGCGACCTGAACACCTTCACCAGCCGGGTGACCGGCGTGACCAACCCGCCTCCCAAGCCCTCCGTCGGCAGTTCCTCGCGCGGCGGCGGTCGCAGCGGGGGCGGCTGTGCCTGCGCGTGTGCTTGCGCGGGCTGTGCCTGTGCCTGCGCCGGCGGGGGCCGTTAAACCGGCATGGCTCCCAGTTGGATCGAATCGGGCAGGAACCTGCTCTCCGGCATCACCCGGCCGAAACCGGAAACGCCGGAGCTATCCCCCGGCCTCTATCACTACACCCGCCAGGCGGAGGGCGAAAGCTCGCGCATTCACCTGCGCCTGGACCCGGATGGCTTCGGCACCTTGATCGTCAATGCCAACCGGGTCATGCACCTCAACCCGACCGCCGCCTTCATGGCCTGGCTGACGCTGGAAAAGAAGAGCTACGAGGAAAGCGTCCGCGCGCTGGCGAAGCGCTATGCCGTCAGCCGGGGGCAGGCCGGGAACGACCTGGCCGCCTTCAGCATCCAGTTGGATGAATTGGTCCGGCCGGAAGGCGCCTGCCCCGTCCACGACCTGGATACCGACATCCTGGCTCCCTTCAGCGCCCGTCCCACCGCCCCCTATCGCATGGACCTGGCGGTCACCTACCGCTGCAACAATGACTGCGCTCACTGCTATAATGCCCGCCAGCGCGATTACCCCGAGCTGAATACGCAGCAGTGGAAGCAGATCCTCGACCGGCTCTGGAACCTGGGCGTGCCTCACATCGTCTTTACTGGCGGCGAGGCCACCCTGCGCGACGACCTGCCCGAGCTGATCGCGCATGCCGAGGCCAACGGGCAGATCACCGGGCTGAACACCAATGCCCGCCGCCTGATGGACATGCGCTATGTGGAATCGCTGGTGGACGCCGGCCTCGACCACGTCCAGGTCACCGTCGAGTCCTGCGACCCCGAGATCCACGATGGGATGATGCAGTCCAGAGGCGCATTCCGGCAGACCATCGCCGGGCTGAAGAACGTGCTCAGCACGCGGCTCTACGTGATGACCAACACCACCATGCTGCGCACCAACGTGCAGCGCATCCCCGATACGCTGGATTTCCTGGCGGAACTGGGAGTGCCGACCATCGGCCTGAACGCGCTGATCTATTCCGGGAACGGGCTGACGGTGGGCACCGGCCTCAAGGAAAGCGAGCTGCAGCCCATCTTGGATATGGCCGTGCAGAAAACCGTGGAGCACAGCCAAAGGTTGATCTGGTATACGCCGACCCAGTACTGCCAGTTCGACCCGACAGCCAGCAACCTGGGCGTCAAGGGCTGCACCGCCGCGCTGTACAGCATGTGCATCGAATCCAACGGCGATGTGCTGCCCTGCCAGTCCTACTACACCCCGCTGGGGAATCTCCTGACCGACCCGTGGGAGTCGATCTGGAACCACGATCTCTCCGTGCGCCTGCGCGAGCGGCACGGGCTTCCCGCCAAGTGTGAAGGCTGCCCGATCATTTCAGAATGTGGAGGCGGCTGTCCGCTTCAATTTTCTTTGTCGTAACCTTTATCAGTTTTGGAGGAGAGTGTCATGAAACGGTTTCGGTTTTACTCGTTACCCGTGCTCTGGGCCATTATCTCTTTAGCCTGTTCCCTGCTCGTCCCGCAGCAGAGCCCCGGTGTAACACCGGCTCCCACCCTGCCGCCACCCCCGCCCATCACCACCCCCGTGCCCGCCCTGCATGGCAAGATCGCCTATGCCAGCGAGCGCGGTGGTCTCTGGCAGGTCATCGCCATGAACGCCGATGGCAGCGACGAGACCAGCCTGACGGCTTCCTTCGGCGCCTACAGCCGTCCCTCCTGGTCGCCGGACGGCGGCCGACTTGGCATGCGCATGGATATTTCCGCCTCAAATGGCATCGCCGTGATGGATGTGCGCCATGAGAACGGGAAACTGGTCGGAACGCAGCCCGTGCCCCTCAACAGCGACTTCTCCGACGGCCCTTCCTGGTCGCCGGACGGAAAGAAACTGATCTACTCCTCCACACAGAATAACAGCGGCTGGCTGACCTTCATCTCCGATATCAGCACCGGTTCCAGCCAGCAGTTCACCGCCATCCCGGAGAATGCCACTGACACCGCCTGGTCGCCGGATGGCACGCGCATCGTCTATGACGCCTATACCGACCCCTCCAAACAGATCCGCGATCTGTACCTCGTCAACGTGGACGGCTCCAACCCGGTTCAGCTCACCAACACACCGGATATCAGTGAGTTCCTCCCCGCCTGGTCGCCGGATGGCACGCAGATCGCCTTCTCGGCCGCGCAGTACGCGCCGGAAATGGTCGGCCTGGAGGGCGACATCTACGTCATCAATGCGGACGGCTCGAACCAGAGGCGAATCACCACCGACCCTCGCAATGACTTCGACCCCGCCTGGTCGCCGGACGGCACGCAGATCGCTTTCGTCAGCGACCGGAACGCCAACAATGATTCCAATTACGAGATCTACCTGATCAATGCGGATGGCACAGGCGAACTGCGCCTGACGAATAATCACTACACCGACCGCTGGCCCACCTGGCGCGCCGACCAACCCGAAGACGGAGCACCGGCAGCCTGCCAGTCTGCGCTCACGCTGCTCGCGGATGTGACCATTCCGCCCGGGACGCGCTTCGTCCAGCCGCAGGATTTCACCAAGATCTGGCGTGTCCAGAACAGCGGCACCTGCACCTGGACCCCCACCGCCTACTCTCTGCGTTCGGTCGGTGTGGATAACCTGGCTGGACCTGTCCAAATGACACTCCCCGGCGCCATCCAGCCCGGCGCGATCGTAGACCTTGCCGTCACGCTCACGGCCCCCGATAATGCCCGGCGCATACGGCGGCGTCTGGCAGGTGATCGACCCCGCAGGCCAGCCAGTCTATGGCGCCGGATGGCACTCCTTCCAGCATGCCTGTGTCCATTGAGGTCCTGCAGCCCGGCACGACGGTTCTGCCCAGGCTCGCTCTATTTCCTCGCAGGGCCACACAGAAACCCCTCAGCTTTGGCGGCTGGAAATGGACGGTCGTCACACGGACCCAGGTCACGCATGAGCCGGAAAGCATCAACGACCTTCCAGGTCTCCAGAGATGGGCACATTGCCTATATCAGCGGCAGTCAATGGTTCTCACGGACCGCTGATGGGGCCAACCGGCAGGTTCTCGTCGATGGGTTCGGCGGCCGCATGCCCTGGCCTGGTCCGCGGATAGCAGCCGCATCGCCTACGTCCAGTGACCGGCATACGCGTCCACAATATTCAATCCGGCGAGGATACCCTGCTGATCGACGACTATCGACACCGGAATGCCCGGATTGACTGCGCTACGTGCCGGTCGCCTGGTCGCCGGATGGGAGCAAGCTGACTGGCGCAGGTGTATCAATGGGAAGGCGCCGCGCTGAACATGATCACCGGCCGAGGGCAGCGTCCTGAAGGAACTGCCCATGGATCCCTCGGCCTGGAGCCTGGACAGCCAGTCCGTGTATTATGCCGGGGTCGGCTCCGAGGGAATGATGCCCGCCCAGCCGGGCCTCTATCGGGCGCCGGCTTCCGGCGGAGAACCGCAGAAGCTGAGCGACAGCAATACCTGGTGGCCCGTGCAGGCGCCGGATGGCTCGCTCTATTACTTCATGCACAACGCCGCCGCGCCGCTCACCTCGCCGGCAGATAATGCCGCCCAGTTGTATCGCGCGGATGCCAGCGGCGGCGGCGCCGCCGCCCTGGAAGTCCCGCCGCTGTTCATCCAGTTGAGCGATGCCTTCAATGTGGGCTGGTCACCGGATGCGCGCAGCTTCGTCGCGCAGATCGTGCGCCCGGCCATGGATATGAGCGAAGTCCTGCTGTTCAATGTGGACGGCAACCGCACCCCGCCCGTCTTCCTCATGCAGGAGATCGGCCCCTTTAGCTGGGGCCCATAATGCCGTAATTACGCTTTCAGCATCGGAGACAGCTTCATGAGCGATCACGAATGGATCAAGGAATTTCCCGCCGCCATCACCGTCTGCGACCCGGCGGGCATCCTGCTGGAGATGAACGACCGCGCCGCCAAAACCTATGAGAAGGATGGCGGCTATGCCCTCCTCGGCAAAAATCTGCTGGACTGCCATCCCGACCCGGCGCGCCAGAAGGCGGAGGTCCTGCTGGCCGCCCGCGAGAAGAATGTGTACACCATCGAGAAGAACGGCGTGAAGAAATTGATCTATCAAAGTCCCTGGTACCGGGATGGGCAGTACGCCGGTTTCATCGAGCTCTCCCTGGAGGTCCCCTGGGAGATGCCGCATTTCGTGCGTGCCTGAGGTTCTGTCAAGAAAACCATGCCCGCCTCGCTGGTCACCGAAGTCTGCTACCTGCTGGCCTTTCCGGATGACACACCGGCCGCCTCGCCGCCCCCCGCGCCCATCCGCGGCCTGAAGGACGCGCCCTACTTCCAGCCCGTGGACATCCGCGTCCGCACGGTCAGCGCAGGGGAGCAGGTGGAAGCCGGAGGAGTGCCGGTGCAGCTGACGCGCCAGTCCTACGAGGACCGCGTGCAGGTGATCGAATGCCGCTTCGATCTTCCTTCCATCCTGAGCGTGGAGTCCACCCGGCGCTGCGAGGCAGTGCAGAATGCGCTGACCGCCCGGCTGGTGCCCGCTGCGCATCAGGCCAGCGGCATGTTCGAGCAGTATGTCATCCTGCTGGTGAGCGGCCTCAAGACCACCCCCGACGCGTTCATCAACCGCAACGCCGCCGCCCTGGCAAGTTTCATCCGCTCCCAGCGCGAGGTCTTCGACCAGGAACTGATCGACCAGATCCTCACCTCGCGCATCCGCTATTCTCGCGACGACCTGACCCTCGTCGACTGGGAAGGGGCGGTCGTCATCGCCCCGCTCGGCGATTTCCAGTCCGATATCGAGCTGTTGAAGATCGGCAATTACCAGCTCCTGCGTTATCGTATGCTTGACCAGACGCTGGAGGAGAACCTGCAGTTGGTCCGCCAGCAGTTCCGCCGCGACCCGCGCCGCTTCCGCCCCGGCCCCACGCGCGGCCCGATCCGCCGCATCGTCCAGCACCGCCTGGATATGATGCTGGACTTCGAGCACACCGAGCAGAACCTGCTGCTCATCGGCGACTGGTACACCGCCCAGCTTTACCATGCCATCCGGGATGAGTTATACCTGGAGGACTGGAAGCGTTCGGTCAAGGATAAATTGGACAGCCTGCAGGACATCATCCAGACCATCCAGGAAAATTTCTCGCTTACCTGGACCGGCCTGCTCGAGCGCGTGGAACTGATCGGCTGGGTCATCCTGTTGATCGGCTATTTCATACTTTTCTTTATGGAAGAGTTCACCCGCAAACCATGAACTGGAGGGACGCATGAACTTCATCACCCGTTTGTTCACCCGGGTCAAGCCGCTGCCCGAAGGCACCCACCACAAGCAGGACGTTGAGGATGAAAAGCCCTACCGCCTGCACCTGCGCCTGGGTGCGGACGGCTCGGGCGTGCTGGTGGTCAATGCCTCCACCGTGCTGCACCTCAACCCCACGGCGGCAGAGTACGCCTATCATTTCATCAAAGGCACCGCGCCCGAGGAGGCCGCCCGCGAGGTATCCGCACGTTACCGCGTGGACCGTCAGACCGCGCTGGCGGACTTTGCCGATTTCGCCGACCGCATCCGCACGCTCATCACCACGCCGGACCTCGACCCGGTCTCCTTCCTGGATTTCGACCGCGCCTCGCCCCATTCCGCGGAGCTGACTGCCCCGCTGCGACTGGACTGCGCCATCACCTACGAGCTGCCCCCCGGCTCCAAAGGCGGTTACGCGCCCGACAAGAACGTTGAACGCGAATTGAGCACCGGCGAATGGGGTGATATTCTTGACAAGGCCTGGGCCGCCGGCATCCCGCACATTACCCTCACCGGCGGCGAGCCCACTCTGCGCGCCGACCTACCGGACCTGATCGCGCGCGCCGAACAGAACGGCCAGGTCTGCGGCCTGCTCACGGACGGGCTGATGCTCTCCGACAAGGGCTACCTGGACATCCTCCTGCAGACCGGCCTCGATCACGTTCTACTGGTGCTACAGCCGGATAACCCGCAATCCTGGGCGGCCATCGAGGCCATCCTTCCTGAAGACCTGTTCCTGACCGTGCATTTCACCGTGATCGCCGCCAACGTGAAGACCGCCCCTGAGGTGATCCGCCGGCTGGCCTCCATGGGCGTGCGCAATCTGTCGCTCAGCACCGCGGCAACCGGGCTGACCGCAGAACTGCAGGAGCTGCGCAGCCTTGCCAACGCGTTGAACCTCACCCTGCGCTGGGATCTGCCGGTGCCCTATTCCGAGGCCAACCCGGTGACGCTGGAGACCAAACCGGATGAAGTTCCGGCGGGCGCTGGGCACGCCTGGATGTACGTGGAGCCGGATGGGGATGTATTGCCCGCGCAAGGCATGGCTGGCAGCGTGCTGGGCAATTTCCTGCGCGATCCCTGGGAAAAGATCCATCCTTAACCCCTCTGCAAGGCTGGAAAACACGAGCGCGCTCAGGCTGAGCGCGCTCGATTGTTTCCTGAAAAATTCCATTTATGCAGCGCTGTCCAGCAGTTCCTTCCACAACGAGCCAAGCCCCAGGCGCTGCACCCAGGCATCAATATAACTGTGATCAAGCCTATCCTTCCTGGCCCGCAGGATGGCTGCAATATCGCGGGCATGTTTGGGCTGCTGGCTGATGCTGAAATACATGAGCTTGTATAAGATCAGGTCTTCGGGGGAATGGACATAAACCTCTCCGATGGGAGGCCCATAATCCAGGCGCTGGCGCCGATTGAATGCGCTGCGCCGCAGCGCGTCGCCTTCCCGCACAGGATAGAGGTCCGCCTTCATCCCGCTGTAGGGATCGATCACGTTGATGGGGATATCTGCCCGGTCCTCAAGGACCGATTCCAGGATGACCTCTGCGGGCAGGAGCAGATCCCTTTTTTTCAACTCTCTGGAAAGGCGTTTGATGGAGCGCAGGGGAATGTTCACCACCAGGTCCAGATCTTGTGTCGCGCGCGGTTCCCCCCATGCCCATTCTGCGACGGCTCCCCCGATGAGATAGTCCACCCCGGCAGCCTCGAGGCACTCGATCACCATTTTGAGGAAACCGGCGATTCCCGGCACAGGCTTGTTCATGAATGGTAAGCCCTCTCTAATGCCATTCGGTTGGCTTCTGCAGGCAAAAGTTCGGGGTGCTCCTGACTGATACGATAGGCAGTCACATTCCGGGCGGTATCGCTGATATCGCAGCCCTGTGCAAAGCGGTTTGCCGGTGACAGCCTGCGGTAGATCTCGATCTGGCGCGGGTCCACTTCCCCCGCGCTGCTCCTCAGGATTTGCAGAAACCTGCCCTCCAGTTCCGGTTGTCCGCGCAGGTAATAACCGGAATGTTCACGGCGACGGCTGTATACCAAGCGGTATCCTTCCGCTTCAAAGGCCTCTTTCACAACCCGCATATCGCGATAAAACACGTCCTGCCAGGCGGAGGCTCCGAAACAATCGCTGCCCAGACGGAATTCCGTTCTGGCGATCAATTGTTCCCGGCTGAGATAGCGTTCGCGCCACAGGATTTCGAGCAGGGCTGCCCGGCGGGCGGTCGTCAGGTCCCGGCGGATGGCATCCTGAAACAGGACATCCTGAGCTTTGGAAGGCAGGGATTGGAGCATCATTCTGAAACTATTATACCTGATTTATAAATCAGTTTTGATACTTTATGATTTTAACCAATGAAAGTACCAACAGGCCTCTTCTTTTATTTTCCTGTTCCTTAGGTTTCTGATATGATGGCAAGATAAAGACATGAGCAACCGCACCCTCCTCATCACCCTCGGCATTCTGCTGGCAATCTGCCTGTTGTGCGTCTGCTGCGCGGCCGCCGGCGCGGCGGCGTACTTCCTCCTGGCACCGGCCTCCTCGGTCGAGTCCTCCGTGGAAGTGCCGCCGGTGGTCACACCCGCGCCTTCCCTCGTCCCCCTTCCGTCCACACCCCTTCCCTCCCCCACGGAACTGGCAGCCTGCCCCGCTGCCATGCAGGCGGTCGTGGATGCCGCCGAGGCGCAGTCGAACGAGACCGCCCCTCTGGGCGTGGGGGATTCTCTTGGAGATTCCGCTCACCCTGATTCCGAGATCCTGGCGGAGTACCCGGTCAATGGCGATCTGCTGGGCGAGCCGCATTACCCCCCTGTCGCATCGGAACAGCAGGACCTGCAGCATGACCAGGCCGCCCAGACCGAGGCCTGGGGCTATTTCACCGGGATGATCCCGGCCGAACAGCGCAGCATGGTTTCGGAATTTGTGATCTTCACCGACGGGCCCGGAAACATCCTGGCTTCGGTGCAGCAATCCAACGACGCCGCCGACCAGTGGACCGTGGAGGTGGACGCCGCCGATCTGACCGACCGCCAGGCACTGATGTTCACCCTGGTGCATGAGTTCGCCCACCTGCTCACGCTCAACCCCGCGCAGGTCCCCCCCGATCTGCAGATCTATGACCAGCCCGATAACCGCAGCCTCTACGAATATAAATCCGAGTCCTGTCCCACCTATTTTCCGGGCGAGGGTTGCAGCGCAGCGGATTCCTACATCAATCAATTTTATGAACGCTTCTGGACCTACATCCGCGAAGAGTGGCAGCCGGTGGACGACCTCTCCAATAGCGATGATATCGAAGGCTACTACGAGGCCCTGTACGCATTTTATGAGGCGCACCAGGACCAGTTCGTGGATGATTACGCCGCCACCAATCCCTCGGAGGATATCGCTGAGAGTTTCTCCTATTTCGTCTTTGGGCCGCGCCCTCAGGCGGACCGCATTTCCAATGAAAAGATTCTCTTCTTCTATGAGTTCCCTGAGCTGGTGCAGCTCCGGGCTCAGATCCTGCAAGGCTTCTGCGAGGCTCATCCATGACCGACGACATTGACCGCCCCATCCCGGAGTCTTACTGGGTCGTCCCCGGCCGCCTGCTGGCAGGGGAATATCCCGGCAGCTTCAACACCATCCAGGCGCGCCAGCGCTTGAATGTTTTTCTCCAGGCAGGCTTTAACTCCTTTGTTGACCTGACCCGCGATAACGAGCTGATGCCCTATGAGCCGTTCTTATATGAACAGGCGCGCATTGCCGGCGCGGATGCCGCCTACTGCCGCTTCCCCATCCGCGACCGGGGGCTGCCCAGCGTAAAAACCATGAAGGCCATCCTGGATGAGCTCGACCAGCTGCTGGCCGAAGGGAAAAAGGTTTACCTGCACTGCTGGGGAGGCGTGGGACGCACCGGGACTGTCGTGGGCTGTTACCTGGTGCGCCATGGACTCACCGGCGAGCAGGCCCTTGCCCAACTGGCTGAGTGGTGGAAGTCAAGTCCCAAGCAGTCCCTCCACCCCCGCTCCCCCGAAACAGACAAACAGGTGAAGTTCATCCTCAATTGGAAGGAATGATGGACTGGCATGACCGCTACACGCTCCAGGCGGCATGGACCCGCGACCTGCGCGCATATCTGTTCGAGCGCGCCGGGTTGGACCAGGCCGGACACCTCCTGGAGGTGGGCTGCGGAACGGGCGCGGTGCTCGCGGAGCTCGCCGAGCTCTCCGGCCGCGCCTCCCTCCACGGGTTGGACCTGGATGCCGCCGCCCTGGCGGAATGCAGGCAGCATGCTCCCGGGGCCCATCTCGTGCGCGGCGACGCGGCGCGGCTCCCTTATCCCAACGCCTCCTTTGACCTGGTTTACTGCCATTTCCTTCTGCTGTGGGTGGAGGATCCCCCGCAGGTCGTCCGCGAGATGAGACGCGTGGCGCGACCCGGCGGGCATGTGCTGGCACTGGCCGAGCCGGATTACACCCACCGCATGGACAGGCCGGCCGCCCTGGAGCCTCTGGGCCGCTGGCAGGCGGAAGCGCTGCGCCGGCAGGGAGCCGATCCCGGCCTGGGAAACCGCCTGGCCGAGATCTTCCAATTGTCCGGCTTGCGGCTGGAGGAGACGGGCCGGCTCCGCAGCCGTCCGCCCGGAAGCCTGACCCCCGCCGAGCAGGAATCCGAATGGACCGTGCTGGAATCCGACCTGGCAGGCTCCGTACCCACAGAAAAACTGAAGGAATTGCGGATTCTGGACCGGGAGGCCTGGCAGCAGCGTAGGCGTATCCTGGATGTGCCCACTTATTTCGCCTGGGGACGGGCTTAAATTGCAGTTTCAAATTAACAGAAGCTAAGCGCCAATGGACTCCCTGCAAAAGGATGTATAATCTTTTTCAGCCTTTTGGAGGTAATGCATTGGAAGTGACTCAATCGGAAAATCAACCAACTGAAACCCCCGAGATCCCGGCACCGGCCCAGGAAGAGATCAAATGGGGCCAGATGTTCCTGGATATTATCGAGACCGTGGTTTTGGCTGTGGTCCTCTTCCTGGGGATCAACGCAGTTTCGGCACGCGTGCGCGTGGACGGCTCCAGCATGATCCCCACCCTGCAAAACGGCGAGTTTGTGCTGGTCAACCGCATAGCTTACAAGCTGGGGGAACCGCAGCGCGGCGATATTATTGTTTTTAGGTCCATTAATGAATCCGGCCTGGATCTCATCAAGCGCATCATCGGCCTGCCCGGTGATACCGTCCTGGTGCAGAACGGGCAGGTGATCGTCAACGGCCAGGCGCTGACCGAACCCTACATCGCAGCGCCGCCCCGCTACTTCGGGGAATGGACCGTCCCGGAGGGTTTCCTCTTCGTTCTGGGTGACAACCGCAATGATTCCTCGGATTCGCACCAGTGGGGTCTGCTTCCGAAGGAAAATGTCATTGGCAAAGCCATCCTGATCTACTGGCCGCCGCCGGAATGGAACCTGATCAAGCATTTTGACCTGATGGCCGCTTTTTGAGGTGACGAAATGAACGATATCAGCGAAACCCTGGAATCTATTCCCCTCCCATGCAATGAATGTTCCGCGGGCATGATGCGGCCGCGCCTGCTCACCTATTTCACCTGGCTGGGCGATGAACTGATCACCGTTCCGGGCTTCCCTGCCTGGGTATGCGATATCTGCGGCCACCGGGAGTACGACACCAAGGCCATCTCCCAGCTCACCATGCTCCTGGATCCCAACGCCGGAAAGCCCACGCGCAGGCGCAGGAAGTCTGCCCCCTCCCGGCCCCGCTCCCGCCCCACCCGCCCCATGCAGGGCTCTGAATAGACCAGGAACGTTCCCATGGCCATGGATACCACTCCTCGCACCACACGAATGCTGCCCGCGGATATCCTGACCTCCGGTTATCGCATTGTTGGCAAGGTCCTGGCCGGTTCGACCGGGGTCATGGGCATGCTCAATGATGCCACGCACTCCGCATTGGACGTGCAGGATGCGCATCTGGCGCGCCTCTACATGCCCACCAAACTGGTGGATCACTTCGAGGTGGCCCGCCTCGTCAAGGCTCACATCTTTGCCGTGTGTATGAGCCGCCGCGAGGACCTCGGTCCGGTGGCGCTGGTGCGCGGCGGTTATTCGAACATCAATGAATACCCTGCCCGCATCACCACCCAGATGTTCGAGCTCGAAGGCACCCTGGAGATCCCGGGACGGTTCGATTTTCCCGCCCTGATGAACGACGGCGCGCGGGTTTTCATCCCCCTCTTCAATGCCAAACTGACCGCCATCCTGCTCCCCAACCTGCGCATCGAGAGCCCGGCCATGCTCATCAACCGCAACCAGATCGATCTGCTGGGCCTCGCTCGGGCAGCGCGTCAAGGAAGCGAAGAAATAAGCCTGTCAGTGCTTGACGCTGCTCCGTCCGTCTGATACAATCCGCCCGCTAAAGCCAACGATGCCCCCATCGTCTAGAGGCCCAGGACGCAACCCTTTCAAGGTTAAAACCGGAGTTCGAATCTCCGTGGGGGCACAACCTAATTCCCCGTAATGGGAATTCTCTTTTTGTAAAACCGGAGTCCCCTCAGGGGGATGCTATTCGAATCTCCGTGGGGGCACAACCTAATTCCCCGTAATGGGAATTCTCTTTTTGTAAAACCGGAGTCCCTTGGTCCCTCCTCTCGGTTCGGGGATGCTTCGGAGTTATCGAATCTCCGTGGGGGCACAGCCTAATTCCCCGTGATTGGGGAATTCCTTTTTTTCTAAAACCGGAGTCCCCTTTAGGTCCCTCCTCTCCGTTTCGGGGATGCTTCGCGAGGATGTTATTCGAATCTCCGTGGGGCCACAGATTAATTCCCCTGATTGGGGAATTCTGTTATTATGATCGTAAGACAGAATGAAACACACACCATTGCCAACCGCGCAGGAAATCGATGCATTAACTGCTTTTTTACCACTATTGTATGCTGAGGGTTTTTCGCCTATTAAGAGGTGGAACGGCGGTCAGACCGAAGAGAGCGGCTCCATCAAACTGCCTTACCCGACCTACAATCCGGTGGTGACGGACTTCTTCCGCCTTGCAAGCAGTGAGTGCTGGCGTGATTATGAATATCGCCCCCATCAGGCGGCTGAGATGCTCCATGATGAAAATATGATCAAGGCTGCTTCGTTATCCCAGATCAAGACGATGCTGACCTTCTGTGTTCGAGGCGAGAAATTCACGGATGGGCACTGGGGCACGATGGTCGAAAAGGGATACGTTCGCCGCCTGCTCGAGCGGCTGAAGGAGATCCGCTTAACAGGTTGATATGATTTCAACACGCGATAAAACAGTTCGAAGCCATTAAATGATCCCACGCTTTCGTGTCAAGGGTTAGCTGTATAATGAAATTACGCATGATTTTCGATGGACCAGGAGGAACCATGACGAAAGAAGTCGGATTGTGGATCGACCACAAGCGGGCGATGATCGTGATCCTCAGCGAAGCGGGAGAAAACATCCAGCAGATCGAATCGAATGCAGCCAGGCACAGCCGCTATCACGGGGCCACGCATCCAAAATCGCCGTACAGCGCGCAATACCAGAAAGGGGATGACCAGCTTGACCGCCAGCTCGTCGAAAAGCTCAACAAGTATTACAACAACATCAGTGAACTGGTCCGCGGCGCGGACTCGCTGCTCATCTTCGGCCCCGGGGAAGCCAAACACGAACTGCACAAACGCCTGACCCAGTTGAACCTGCTCCCCGCCTCCACCACCCTCCAGACGGCCGACAAGATGACCGATCCGCAGATCAGCGCCCTGGTCCACAGGCACTTTCAGGATGCCGGATAAGCGCACCTGACCCCTGCAATTTGTCACCCTTTAAACCTGATAATGTTCCCAAACCTTCCCTTCGGGAAGGTTTTTTATTTGTCCTTTATGCGATTGCCCTCCTTTTTTGTCTTCGTTTTATGCCCGTGGCGTAAGATTCCAGTGTCAAGAGGTGCCATGAATAAACCCCACCTGCTCTCCCGCTTCCTGGAACGCACCCACCCGCTGGCAGACACAGCGGCTGAGGCAGCCCGCCCGCGCCGGTTAATCGTCCTCGTCCCCGAGGCCGATCTGGATACCAGCCGTACCGCGCGCCGTATTCGCGAGCTGGCACAACTGGTCGACCGGCATATCTGCTTCATCGGCATCTGCCGGGATGAGGCACTGGAACCTTCCGTGCGGCGGCAGCTGGTCACCCTCGCCGCCATTGCCCGCGACGATCACATCACCACCGAGGTCAGGGTGGAAACCGGTTCCAACTGGCTCCAGGCCGCGCGCTCCAACTGGAAGCCCGGCGACCGCATCGCCTGCTTCGAAGGCCAGCGCTTTGGCCTGCGTCAGAAGCTGCTGAGCGATGTGCTGGAGTCCCGCCTCGGAGCGATGGTCTACACCCTGCCGATCCCCTTCGCGGAGATCCGCCGCCGCTCCCGGCGCATCGGGCAGTTTTTTGCCTGGTCCGGCTCCCTGGGCATAGTGGCCGGCTTCTTCTGGCTGCAGGTCAAGCTGACGCAATTGCCCCAGGATTGGGGTCACAGCTCGTTCTTTTATATCTCCCTCATCGCAGAAGTGGGGGTAATATGGCTATGGAATTCGTTATTCCTGTAAAAAGCCGGATATTTTCATTCAAAGGTTAATCATGTCAGAGATCAATCCCAACAACACGACCAACGGCTCTGCGGGGCATTCCCTGTCAGAAGGACTGCTGGAAGACTACCAGCATCAGCAGGTGCTGATGTCCGTTCAGCCCACCATGATCCAGCGCTTTCTGGAAGCGCAGGGAGCGCAGATCGGCCAGGCCCTCGTCAGCGGCGCATCCCAGGTCAGGTTCACCCTCCCCGACCGCGTGGTCTGCACGCTGGAGGATGTGAAAGAGCCGGCGCTCGTCACCATCCCGCAGGATGCCCGCAATTATTCGGTTGGGAATCTGTTCAATCCCTTCCGCCGGGCGGAACTCTATAAGGCTTTGAGACACCGCTTCATAGAACTGGAGCAGTCCCCGGACCGGGCCGTTTCGGCTGCGGCTGGTTTGCTGCGCCATGCCACGGTCATGCACATGGTCCACAACCAGCTGCCCTCCGGGCGCACGGTCACCTACGAGCCGCCTTCCGGCGATGAGACCATTCCGTTCATCCCGGTCGCGGAAGATTTGGAACCGGAGTCCGCCATCACCGCCTCCACCGATGCCATCGTGGAGGAGGGCCGCTCGGACGAGGGCCGCGGCGACCTGCTGGTGCCGTTCGTGCCTTACGCGCGCCGCTTCTTCCTGCCGCAGTGGGTGGCCTTTGGCGAGGACGGGGAATTGCTGGTCAAGTCTCCGGAGGAAGCCAAAGCGCACATCCGCTCCATGCAGCGCTTCATGGAAGTGCTTTTCCTGGCGGTGGCTCTCGCCCCTTACATCTCTGCCGACCCGGAATACGCCAAGAAACGCTACGGCATGCTCGGCCAGCTGGTCAACCAGGGCCGCGCCCTGGCGGTCTATCAGACCCGCCAGATCATCGCCCGCATCCAGCAGCGCGCCGGAGATGGCAGCCTCAACCGCGGCCTGCGGCTCAGCCTGCCCTACTTCGATGACCAGGAACTCCGGCTCGAGCTGTCGAATTTTGAAGTGATCCCCTCCGGGCGCATCATGTTCGTCCCGGCCTTCGTTGTCGCGCGCCGTGCGCCAGGAAGAAGTCAAGGTCAGCCAGGACACGCGCTACAGCCCCTCCACCCGCAGGCACCTGCTTTATCTGCTCAGCCTGCTGGAGGCATCCTTCACCACTGCCAGCCATTAGGTTCAAGAATGTTATTCTCCATTGGATTGCTTATCGTGATCGTATTCAGCGTGGCGCGCGTTGCGCCGCGCGAAAGCCAGGAGGACGCCAACATCCACGGCGCCGGACAGGTGGGACTGCTGGCTGCCATGGCGCTCTTCGGGGTGGACTACTTTACATCCTATTTCTACGCCTCCGGCGAAATGATGAATGCCCTGCACCCCTACGGGCTGGAACATCTGGCCTACTGGGCGGTGCTCATCATTGGGCTGGCCAACCTCATGTTCGGCGCCCTCTACATGTATTCGCTGGGTGTGTTCAACGAAGGCGGCGGCTCCTTTACCGCGGCCATGCGCTACCTGGGTCCCACCCTGAGCCTGGTGGTGGCGGTGGTCCTCCTTCAGGATTACATTTTCACCATCGTGGTTTCCAGCCTCTCGGGCGTGGACCAGCTGCTTTCGCTCAACCAGTCGGGCGGCATCGCCTGGTACTGGCATTTCCTGATCGGCGCGGTCATGGTCGCCGCAACCTGGTATATCACCATCCGCGGGCGGGGCGAATCGGCACGTGTGGTCTTCATCGGCCTGGGCATCTTCGTCCTGCTGACCGTGGTGATGGGCGTGGGCTTGTTCCTCGCCAGGGCTGCCGGTGTCCCGCCTCTGCCGGCGGCAAGCAGCGTCCCCACCGTCTCCATCGGGCAGGCGCTGTTCCACCTGCTGGCTGCGGCCATGAAGGGCCTGGTGGCTCTCACCGGCCTGGAGGCCATGTCCAACGGCATCCAGTTCGTCATTGACGGTGACGCACCCGTGATCAAGTGGGGCCGCAGGCATCTACCCAGCTCAAGGCCCTGTGGGAATTCTATCAGCGGCAAGTCCGGCATCGGACGCATGGTGCAGACCTCCTTCCTGTTCTACGGCGCGCTGACCACCCTCTTCCTG
Source organism: uncultured Chloroflexia bacterium (assembly GCA_963809585.1). Classification (GTDB taxonomy): domain Bacteria; phylum Chloroflexota; class Anaerolineae; order Anaerolineales; family Villigracilaceae; genus JACPVF01. Next base: position 1,312,263 of record CAWEKL010000009.1, read on the forward strand.
ACCTACTTCGCGATCCATTTCAAGGCCTTCGACGGGGTCGCCGGGCGCAGCCTCGTAGGCAACCTGGCTTTCATCGGCTTTGCCTCCATCCCCGGCGGGAACCTCCTCTTCTGGGCTTACCAGATCCTGGCAGTGGCGCTGCTCAGCGCGGCCTCCATGACCGCCTTCCAGGATTTGCAGGCCATCACCTGGCGCAATGTCGCCATCGGCGAGACTGCCGGAAGCCATCGTGTACCGCAACCCCAAGGGGACCTTCACCCGGCCCGTGACCGCCGCCGCCATCCTGACCATCGTCATCCAGCTGCTGGTCCGGGGCAACACCAGCGCGGCCGTGCCTTATTACGGCGTGGGCGTCTTCATGCCCATCGCCGTCATGGGTCTTGCCATCCGCCGCCATATCCAGCAGACCATGACCGGGCGCGCCCGCAGCCTCGGCATGGCGGGTGCCACCGCCGCCACCAGCCTGGCTTCCATCATCTTCGTCGGGCAGATCGTCACCAAGTGGAACGAGGGCGGCTGGGTGGTCTTGATCGTCTTCTCGGTCCTGATCCTGCTGGCGAACCTCATCCTGCTCTCCCCCGCCGGATACCGCGACCCGCAGGATATCCACCGGGTGATCCGCGAGAAGTCACGCATTCAGGGCGCCATGGGCAACATCGTGGAATGGCAGTCGCTGCGCATCCAGGAATACCGCTACACCATCATGATGAAGGTTGCCCGCTTCTTTGCCATCTTCGGCATCTTCAAGCCGCTGCGCTTCGAGGATCAGCCCATCCCGGTTGCGGCCGGACCCTTCGAGGCGGCCATGAATCACCCGGAACATGACACCTTCCTTCGACTCTTATCTGGAGCATCCGGCCCCGCGCGTGGGCGGAGCACCGAAAGAAAGCTCTTCCTCCAACGAGGAGTGAACGGCCGCCGGGAGCCTTTCCCGCGGCCCCATCCATCTCATGAGCGCCAGACCGATCTACAGCCTGCGCGTCCCGGAAGTCTGGAACGCGCTTGAAACCTCTCCCTCGGGCCTTTCCGAGGGGGAGGTGCAGGCGCGCCTGTCGCTCTACGGGCAGAACCTGCTCCGCCGCCAGGAAAAAAAGTCCACCGCGGAGCGATTCTTCCGCTATATGCTGCACCCCTCCGCCCTGGTGCTGCTGATGGTGGGCCTGGCCGGATTGCTGGTGCGCGACGTGATTCTGGCGCTCATCATCTGGAGCATTGTCCTCGTCAACTCGGCTTTTTCGTTCTGGCGCGAGCACCGCGCCGAGCAGGCTATCGACAAACTGCGGCTCATCCTGCCCTCCTTTGCCCACGTGGTGCGCGAGGGGATCGAGCATTCCATCCCGGCCAGCGAAGTGGTGCCCGGCGACCTGATGGTGCTGGCAGAGGGGGACAACATCGCCGCGGATGCGCGCGTCATCGAAGAGTACGGCCTGCGCACCAATAATGCCACGCTCACCGGCGAGGCCATCCCGGCGCGCAAATTGGCCGACCCCTCCCACCAGGAAGGCTTGAGCGAACTGGACCGCCCGAACCTGATCTTCGCCGGAACCTCCGTTGCCTCGGGCACGGGCCGCGCGGTGGTCTACCGCCACCGGCATGTCCACCGAGTTCGGGCGCATCGCCCACCTGACCCAGACCATCCAGGAGGAGCCCACTCCCTTCCAGAAGGAATTGAACCGCCTGAGCCGCAAGACCGCCTGGATCGCGCTGATGATCGGGGCCATCGTGGCCTCGGTGGGCTATTTCCGCTGGGATTCCCACTCAAAGAAGTGACCCTGCTGGCTTTCGGCATCATCGTCGCCGTGATCCCCGAAGGCCTGACCGCCACCCTGACCCTTTCCCTGGCCGCCGCGGTGCAGCGGCTGGCGGGGAAAGGCGTGCTTGCCAAGCGCCTGTCCACCGTGGAGAGGCTCGGCCAGGTCTCCGTCATCTGCACCGACAAAAGCGGCACCCTCACCCAGAACCAGATGACGGTGCGCGATGTGTGGGTGGCGCGCCAGAAGCTCAGGCTTTCCGGGACAGGCTACGAGCCGGAGGGCGAATTCACCCCTGCCCCTGCCGGGAAAGCCTGGGAGCCCGACCTGCCGCGCGCTGCTGGAGGTGGCGGTGCTGTGCAACAACGCCCGCCTCAACCCGCCGTCCGTGGAGCATCCCGGCTGGACCAGCCTGGGAGATCAGACCGAGGCCGCGCTGAAGGCGGCCGCTCTGAAAGGCGGCCTCTCGCAGGAGCAGCTGGAGCTGCGCCTGCCGCGCGTGCACGAGATCCCCTTCGACGCGCGCCGCAAGCGCATGACCACCGTCCACCGCGGACCGGAGGGCGAGCGGGCCTTCGTCAAAGGCGCCCCGCGGGAAGTGCTGCAGCATTGCAGCCATGTCCTGATCCACGGCCTGCCGGTGCCGCTCACCGCGGAACTGCGCGCGGAGATCCTGGGCGCCAACGATGAATATGCCCGCCGGCGCTCTGCGCGTGCTGGCCCTGGCGCGGCGCGACCTTTCCGCCGCGCTCCGGCGGTCTCACTGCCGAAAACGTCGAACAGGACCTCATCTTCCTCGGATTGATGGCCATGATGGACCCGCCGCGCCCGCAGGTGGAAAAAGCCATCCGCACCTGCCGGGAGGCCGGCATCCGCCTGGTGATGATCACCGGCGATTACGGCCTGACCGCCGAGTCCCTGGCCCGCCGCGTGGGCATGCTGCAGGAGAAGGATTCCCTGATCCTCACCGGCGCAGAACTGGACACCCTGTCCGATCTCGAATTGGGGAAGTTGCTGGAGCGCGAGGTGCTCTTCTCGCGCATGGCCCCCGAACACAAACTGCGCCTGGTCTCGGCGTTCCAGCAGCGCGGCGATGTGGTCGCGGTCACCGGCGACGGCGTGAACGACGCGCCTGCCCTGCGCAAGGCCGATGTGGGCATCTCGATGGGCATCGTCGGCACCGATGTGGCCCGCGAGGCCGCCGACATCATCCTGACCAGCGATGATTTCGGCGCCATCACCGCGGCCATCGCAGGAAGGCCGCGCGGTGTACGACAACATCCGCAAATTCATCACCTATATCTTCTCCAGCAACATCCCCGAGATCGCCCCGTTCATCGTGAAGGCCAGCCTGCCGCTCATGCCGCTGGCGCTCAGCGTGCGCCAGATCCTGGCCATCGACCTCGGCACCGACCTGTTCCCCGCACTGGCGCTGGGCATGGAGAAGCCCGAACCGGATGTGATGAAGCGCCCGCCGCACCCGCGCAGCCAGCCCCTGCTGGACCGGCCGCTGCTGATGCGCGCCTTCTGGCTGGGCATGATCGAGGCCGTGCTGTGCTTTACGGCATTCATCGCCATCTTCGTCCTCTCCGGCCATGTCTCGCGCATCGGCCTGCCTTCGCTGGAACCGCTGACCGCCTGGACCGGCATCCGGCTGCACATGCTGTTCCCGCAGGCCATGCTCATGGCCGCCACGGTGTATCATGCCGGTGTCGTCACCGCGCAGGTGGGCAACGCCCTCGCCTGCCGCTCGGATCGCACGCGCAGCACCCTGCTTGGCTGGCTGAGCAACCGCTACCTGTGGATCGGGATTATCATCGAACTGCTGGGGATCGTCAGCCTGGTATACGTGCCGTTCCTGGCGCGCCTGTTCAACCATGTGCCGCTGCCCGGATGGGTCTGGCTGGGTCTTGCCCTGAATGCGCCTGTGTTATATTCCGTGGAATGGATCCGCAAAGCCCTGGCACGCGCATCGGGAAAATTGCGAAACGGAAAATCCTCCACCCTTTCCATGCAGGAGGCTGCTGAATGAAAATCATCGTCATGGGCTGCGGCAGGGTCGGTTCGCAGGTGAGCCTGCTGCTGTCCGAGCGCGGTCATGAGGTCACCGTCATCGATCATGATGAAAATGCCCTCGCCCGGCTGGGACCGCCGTTCAAAGGCCGGCTCGTGCGCGGCCTGGGCTTCGACCGCGGCGTCCTCCTGGAGGCCGGGGTCGAGAGCGCTGAGGGATTTGTGGCCGCCAGCTCCTCCGATAACGCCAACATCGTGGCCGCCCGCATCGCCCGCAATATTTTCCATGTGCCGCGCGTGGTGGCCCGCCTGTATGACCCCCTGCGCGCCGAGATCTACCAGAGGCTCGGCCTGACCACGATCTCCAGCATCGCCTGGGGCGCGGAACGCATCGTGGAGGTGGTCACCCATAGCGACCTCGACGTGCTGCAGGTCTTTGGCGATGAGGGCACCACGCTGGTCCGCGTGGAGGCCCCGGCCCGCCTGAACGGGCACAATATCAAGCAGCTGAACATCCCCGGCGAGTTGATGGTCGTCGCCATTGCCCGCGACGGCGCGACCTTCATCCCCGTCACCGGCACGGAGTTCCGCGAGGGGGATGTGATCTACATCGCCGTCATTCCTTCCGCCATGGTCCGGCTGGAAGATATGCTGGGATTCGAGCGGAGGTAGTCATGTATGTGATCGTAGTAGGCGGCGGCAATACCGGTTCGCAGCTGGCAAAGTTCCTGCTGGAGACCGGGCACAAGGTGCTGGTCATTGACGAGCGGCCTGCGGTGCAGGAAAAGCTCGCCCGCGAATTGCCCGCCGAGTGCATCCTCAACGGCGACGGCAGTTCCCCCGCGGTGCTGGAGCAGGCCGGCATCCACAGCGCGCAGGTGCTGGCGGCCGTGACCGGCTCGGACGAGACCAACCTGGTCGTTACCTCCCTGGGCCGTTTTGAATTCAATGTGCCGCGCGTCCTGGCGCGCATCAACAACTCCAAGAACGCCTGGCTCTTCACACCCGAAATGGGGGTGGATGTCTCCATCAATCAGGCCGATATCCTGGCGCGCCTGAGCGCCGAGGAAATGTCCATCGGCGACATGATGACCATGCTGAAGATCCGCCGGGGAAAATATTCCCTGGTCGAGGAGAAGATCGCCCCCGGAGCGCCCGCCATCGGAAAATCCCTCAAGGACCTGGCCTTCCCCAACAACTGCGTCATCTCCGGCATCATCCGCAGCGGCGAGATCGTCCTGCCGCGCGGCACGACCGTCCTGGAGGAAGGCGATGAGATCCTGGCGCTGGTGGACGATGCCGCCCGCGAGCACCTGGCCCGCCTGCTCAGCCGCCCTGCGCCCGCCTGATCATTTTTCCCGCAGGCCATTTGATGTTAGACTCAGGCTGACGGACCCCCGTCAGCCTTTTTTTATCTCCCTTCTCTCCTGTCCTGAGGTCCCCATGCCCGATCAGATCATTGTCCAAGGCGCGCGGCTGCACAACCTCAAGAACGTCAGCGTGGCCATCCCAAAGAACCGGCTGGTCGTGCTGACCGGCGTGTCCGGTTCGGGCAAATCCACGCTCGGCTTTGATATCCTGCTCAAGGAGGGCATGCGCCAGTACATGGAATCGCTTGGGATGCTCACCTTCGGCCTGGCGAAGCCCCCCGTGGATTCCATCAGCGGGCTTTCCCCCTCGCTCAGCGTGGACCAGCACCTCACCAACCGCAGCCCGCGCTCGACGGTGGGCACCTCCACTGAAGTCTACGCCTACCTGCGCGTGCTCTACGCGCGCCTGGGTCATCGCCCCTGTCCGAACTGCGGGAAGGATGTCCCACCAGTCTTCAGCCCCGCCGCCGAGGAGTGGGAGGACGACTCCGGGACCGCCGAGGAGACCTATTTCCCCTGCCCGCATTGCGGCGCGCCCATCCCCAACCTCATCATGGCTCATTTCTCCTTCAACAAGCCCGAGGGCGCCTGCCCGGCTTGCACCGGCCTCGGCACCGTCCGCCAGGCAGACCTGAAGCAATTGGTGGACAAGAACAGAAGCGTGCTCGAAGGCGCGGTGCTCGGCTGGAACTCCATCCAGATCGAATATTACGCCCCCACCCTCCAGGCCGCCGCGGCGCACTATGGCATTCCCTTGGATCTCTCGCGGCCGGTCGCGGAATTCACCCCGCCCCAGCGCGACCTGCTGTTCTTCGGCGTGGAGGGGACGCAGTTCCGCCGCCACTTCCCGGGGATCAAGCCGCCCTCCACTGTGCGCAAGGGGAAATTCGAGGGTGTGGCAACCAGCCTCCTGCGCCGCCACGCGGAACACATCAGCGCGCACCAGAATGAGACCGGCTACCGGGACAAACTGGAGGACCTTCTCATCACCCAGACCTGCCCGGAGTGCGAAGGGACACGCCTGCGCCCCGAGAGCCGGGCCGTGACCGTGGACGGGCGCACCATCATCGCCGCCTCCCAACTTTCGCTGGAGGCCCTCGGTGAATGGCTGAAGACCCTGCCGGGAATCTTCACCGCCGAAGAGATGCTGCTCGCCGGGCCCATCCTGGAGGACCTGAACGCGCGCATAGCGCGGCTGGTGCAGGTGGGCGCGGGGTACCTCTCGCTGGATCGCGCCTCCCCCAGCCTTTCCGCCGGGGAATCCCAGCGCCTGCGGCTGGCTTCGCTGCTCGGCTCCGGGCTGAGCGGCCTGCTGTATGTCTTCGACGAGCCGACCATCGGGCTGCACCACCGCGACACGCACCGCCTGATCGAGGTCCTGCGCCGCCTGCGCGACCTCGGCAATACCGTGCTGGTCATCGAGCATGACCTGGATATGATCGCCGCCGCGGATCACGTGGTGGATTTCGGCCCGGGTGCGGGCAAGCACGGAGGCGAGGTCGTTGCCGAGGGGACTCCCGCGGCGATCGCGCAGGAGCCAGCCTCCCTCACCGGCGCGTATCTTTCCGGGAGGCTTTCCATCCCTATTCCCGCGCAGCGCCGCGCGATGGGTGAACAGGTGCTCACCATCCACGGAGCGCGCGAGAACAACCTGCAGGACATCACCGTCAGGCTGCCGCTGGGTCTGCTGACCGCGGTGACCGGCGTTTCCGGTTCGGGCAAATCCTCGCTGGTGTTCGATATCCTCGACCGTGCCCTGCGCCGCGACCTGTTCCGCTCGGGCGAGGAACCGGGGGAATACGATTCCATGGAGGGCCAGCAGGCTCTCAGCAAGGTGATCACCATCGACCAGGAGCACATCGGGCGCCTGCCGCGCTCCAATGCCGCCACCTATTCGGATGCCTTCACCCCCATCCGCGCCGCCTTTGCCGCCACGCCCGAGGCCCGCCGCAAGGGGCTGACCACCCGGCATTTCTCCTTCAACGTCCCGGGCGGGCGCTGCGAGCGCTGCGAGGGCGCCGGGGTATTGACCGTCAAGATGCATTTCCTGCCGGATGTGGAAGTGCGCTGCCCGGTCTGTCACGGGCGGCGCTTCCAACCGGAGATCCTCGAGGTGCGCTACCGCGGCAGCGACATCTCCCAGGTGCTCGATATGACCGTGGAGGAAGCCCTGGCGCTCTTCCAGGGCGTGCCCGCGGCCGTCTCCCGCCTGCAGGTGCTGGTGGATGTCGGCCTCGGCTATCTCCAATTGGGGCAGTCTGCCACCACGCTCTCCGGCGGCGAGGCCCAGCGCGTGAAACTGGCCAAGGAGCTGGGACGCCGGGCTGCCGGGCACACGCTCTATCTGCTTGACGAGCCCACCACCGGCCTGCACCTCGCCGATACGGCCCGCCTGCTGGGGGTGCTTCAGCGCCTCGTGGAAGCAGGCAACAGCGTGGTGGTCGTGGAGCACAACTTGGACTTCGTGAAAGCAGCGGACTGGGTCATAGACCTCGGCCCGGAGGGCGGCGCGCAGGGCGGCAGGCTCATCGCAGAGGGCACTCCTGAGCAGGTCGCGCGGACGCCCGGTTCCTACACCGGCGAGGGTTTAAAAGCGTTGTTGCAATGAATGGGTACTGCGCCCCTTTCCCCCATTTCAGCGGCTAACCTTCCAGAATAAACCGATACCCGATGCCCGGCTCCGTCAGGATGTGTTTCGGTCGCACGGGGTCCTCCTCCAGCTTCTTGCGAAGCTGGCGCATATACACCCGCAGGTATTCCGTGTGGTCCGCGTCCGCCGGCCCCCAGACGTTGGTGAGGATGCTCTGGTGGGTCAGCACCCGCCCGTGGTTGGAGGCCAGGTAGGCCAGCAGCTTGTATTCGATGCCGGTCAGTTTGACCTCCTCCTCGCCGCGCTTCACGATGTGCCAGACCAGGTCGATGCTTAACGGCCCGGCGAGGATGACCTTCTCCTGCGCTCCCTTGCGGCTGGCCGAGTGCCGCAAGCCCACCCGCACCCGCGCCAGCAGTTCCTCAGCGCTGAAAGGCTTGGTCAGGTAATCGTCCGCGCCCCGGTCGAGGGCGGCCACCTTGTCGCGCTCGCTGTCGCGCACCGAGAGGATGATGATCGGGCACTGGGACCACTCGCGCAGGCGCGCGGTGACCTCCACCCCGTCCATATCCGGCAGGCCCAGGTCCAGGATGATCAGGTCCGGCTCGCTGGCCGCGGCCAGCGCAAGCCCCTCTTCGCCGCGGTTGGCGGTGCTGACCTGGAACTGTTTTTCGGTCAGGATGGTGCGCAGCGCCCTCAGGATCTGCGGCTCGTCATCGATCACCAGGATATGCGGCGCATTGCTCATTCCGCCTCCGTATCCATCGGCATGGGCGGCGGCCGCGTCCCCTCCAGCGTCAGCGGCAGCGTGAAGTGGAAGGCCAGCCCGCCCGGCAGGTTCTCGGCCCAGATGCGCCCGCCGTGGGCCTCCACGATGCCTTTGCAGATGGAAAGCCCCAGCCCGGTGCCGGTGACCCGTTCCGCTTCGGTGATGCGATAGAACTTGTCGAAGATGCGTTCCAGGTGTTCGGCGGGCACCTGCGGCCCCTGGTTGCTCACCTGCACGTGGACGAAGTCGCTCTCTTCCCATGCCCGGATTCCCACCTGGGTGTTCTGCGGCGCGTACTTCAGGCTGTTGCTCACCAGGTTGGTGAACACCTGCTGCATCTGCACATAATCCACCGGCACCAGCGGCAGGGATTCCGGCACATCCACCTGCAACCGGTGGCTTTCGGCACCGTGACGCATGCGCACCAGCACGCTGGCGACGATCTCCGCCAGGATGTTCCACTCGCGCCGCGGCTTGAGCGCGCCCGATTCGATGCGTGACATATCCAGCAGGTTGCCGACCAGCATGTTCAGATGGTCGGCCTCATCGTCGATGGCCGCGATCAGGTCCGCGCTGGCCGGCGAGTTCCAGGTTCACCTCGTGGTCGCGCAGGCTCGAGGCAGCCGCCTTGATCGTGGAGAGCGGGGTGCGCAGTTCGTGCGAGACGGAGGAAAGGATGGCGGTCTTCAGGCGGTCGCTTTCCTCCAGCACCTGGGCGCGCGACTCGGCCTGCACCAGCCGGGCTCTTTCCAGCGCCAGCGCCCCCTGGCTGGCAAAGGTTTGCAGCAGTCGTTTCTCCTCGCCGGTGATGGGGCGGTCCTGCCTCCACAGGCGGATCTCCCCCAGGATGCCTCGCGCGGCCTGGATCGGAAAGGTGATATCCGGCGAGCGTCCCGGCGGCCGCGCCTCCGGCAGGTGATAGAGGAACGGCTTTTCGGCGGAGATGCTCAATTCCACATACTCCCCCTGCACCACGTTCTGCACCTGCGTCGCCAGGATCTGCGCCAGCCTCTGGTCGTCCTGCAGCCCGGCCAGCGCGGTGCTCAGTTCGTAAAGCTGGGTGGCCTCGCGCTCCCTCGCCTTGGCGGCCTCCAGGCTTTGCTGCATGCGTCCCACCAATTGGCTGATGACGGCTGCCACGATCAGGAACACGATCAGGATGACCACATCCAGCGGGCGATGCACCGCCAGGTTGTAATAAGGCCGGATAAAGAAATAATTGAAAGCCAGGAAAGTGAGCAGCGCGCTGGTAATGCCCGGCCCCAACCCCCAGAAGGCAGTGATCAATCCCAGCGGCAGCAGGTACAGGAGGGCCACCAGGGTGGTGTCCAGCACCTCCCGCAGCACGAAGAACAGGGCAGTGACCGAAGCGATCAGCACCACCGATAACGCGTATTGAACAGCTCTGGAGAGGAAAGCGGATCTGCGACCCATAAAACCGATTATACCTTTTTGCCCAACCTCCCCGAACGGGCAGTCCCCTCCCCTCGCCCGTTTCCCTGATGCGCCCTCGCCGCGTTCGGGCTAGACTGTAGATGTCATTGCGAGCCCTCACTCTGTTCAGGCTCGCAATGACAGAAACATTCATGTTATATTCTGAAAGGACACTATTATGCCCAACGCATTGACCGATCTCTCCAATGCCCTGACCTCCGCCGTGGAGGCTGCCTCCTACTTATACCCTGCTGGTGGATGCGCGCAAGCGCTACCCGGCCAGCGGCATCGCCTACGCCCCCGACCTTGTCCTCACCGCCGACCATGTGGTCACGCGCGAGGACGAGATCCGCATCGGCCTGCCGGATGGGAAAACCCTCCCGGCAACGATCGCCGGACGCGACCCCGGCAGTGACCTGGCCCTCCTGCGCCTGGCAGAGAAGGTCCTCACCCCCGCCCAGAGCGCTCCCGCGCCCAAAGTGGGCCAGTTGGTGCTGGCGCTCGGCCGCCCATCGGCTGCCGGCGTGCAGGCCTCCTTTGGCATTTTGACCTCCATCAACGGCCCCGCACGCACCTGGCGCGGCGGTCTGCTCGACCAGTTCTTCCAGTCCGAGACCGTCCCCTACCCCGGCTTTTCCGGCGGCCCGCTGGTGGATGCCTCGGGCGCGCTGCTGGGCTTGAACACCTCCGGCCTGACGCGCGGCGAGGCGCTCACCATCCCCTCCGGCGTAGCCTGGAGCATCGCCAAGGCGCTCGCCGAGCACGGCGCGGTCAAGCGCGGCTATCTGGGCGTGCGCACGCAGCCCGTGGAGAACGGCCTGCTCATCCTCTGGCTGGAGAAGGGCGGCCCGGCGGAGACCGGCGGCCTGCTGGTGGGCGATATCCTTACCCGCCTGAACGGGCAGGACCTGCGCGACGCCGATGACCTGTTCGGCGCGCTGCACGGCGAGGTGGTGGGCAAGCCGGTCAAGGCCGAAGTCCTGCGCGGAGGCCAGCCGCAAACCCTGACCGTGACCGCCGGCGAGAGGAAGTGATTTGACCCGCGTCCTGCTGGTTGCGCCCATCCCCGCCCTGCGTCTTGGCCTGCGCGCTCTGCTGGCCGACACCGGCGTGGAGATCGTCGGCGAAGCCGACCGGTTGGACTCCCCTGAATTCTCCGAGCTGGAGGCCGAGGTGCTGATCTACGCCTCGACCTCCGCTCCTCCTTCTGACCTGAGAGCGGAGGGCACCGCCCTGCTGCTGCTGAACGATGACCCTCCGGGCCTGGCCTCGCTTTCCCGCATCCCCGGCGCCTGGGGGCTGCTGCCGCTGGAGGCCTCGCGCGAGGAACTGACCGCCGCCATCCATGCCCTCTCCGAGGGGCTGGTCGTCGGCACGGCGCGCTTCTTCCAGGCCCGCCCGCCCGCTGCAAACGGGGAGACCCTGCCTCTCAGCGACCGGGAGATGGAAGTGCTCGGCTTGCTCGCGCAGGGGCTGGCTAACAAGCAGATCGCCGCCGCACTGGGCATCACCGAGCACACGATCAAGTTCCACGTCTCGTCCATTTACACCAAGTTGAACGTCACCAACCGCGCCGAGGCCGTGCGCCAGGGCGTGCGCCAGGGCCTGATCGCCATCTGACTCCCTTTATGCAATGCAAGACCCCGCTATTTTCGGCGGGGTCTTAATCATGTTGTTGCGAGCGTAGCGAGCGAAGCAACCTTCCCCCTGATGAAAATTCCTAGTACTTGACCACCCGCGGCAGCTTTTTGGCCTGCTGCACCCAGCCATCCACCTGGCCCGCAGTGGGCATTTTGCGGACGAGTTTCTTCGCCATGTTGACTTCGCCCATCTTGGTGTACAGGTTATTGGGTGAGCGCTTGGCCAGCTCCACGACCGTATCCACACCCGCCTCTTCCAGCAGGTCGGAATACTCGCTGCCCACGCCCTTGATGCGGAACAGGTCGGCCAGGTTCACCCATTCCAGGATCAGCTTGTCGCCGATACCGGACATCATGGCGATCTCTTTGCGGCCGGCCGGGGTGGCGCCCTTCTTCAGCAGCATCTCCAGCGACCGGATGCCGGCTTTCGCCAGTTGTTTTGCAAAAGCGGGGCCAACGCCTTCGATATCAATGAGTTTCATCATCCTCTCCTTTTTTGGTGGTGAATTGATTCAATGTTGATACAACCCTTGTGTTTTTATTATAGTGCAAAATTATTTAAAGACAAAATTGAATCCCTGAAAAAGTTGTCATTGCGAGGAGTTGGCGCCGAAGGCGCAGCAGACGCGGCAATACCCTCCATCGTTTTTGGTTCAGCCTGGCGAAACTCTTACAATGGCTCAGTTCCCCGCCATGACCCCCGCAGGATCGCCTTTCAGCGCGTCTCGGGATGGGAATGAAAAGGGATCAACAGCAGGAACCCGATGGCGATGGTGATCTCAGCGGCCAATACTCCCCCGGCTTGCAGCGGGCCAAAATACGGGATGGCCGGGCGCAGGTGCGACCCCATGCCGAACACATCCGCCATGCCCTGCGAAGACCGCCACGACGTAGCCGGTGCTCACCAGCCGCGTGCCGATGTCCGCCGCGATGGTGCGCTGCTGTCCCTTCCACAAGGCCAGCAGGCCGGTGTAGCCGCCGATGCAGATGATCGCCAGCCCCACGAGGAACACGGCGATCTGCACAAAGCCCACCACCGGGCTGCGGTCCCAGCCGAACCAGCCCGGCTTGGCTCCCACCAGGAACACGAACAATCCGAACAACGTAGCCCCCAGCCCGATGCGCACGCGGGCGCGCGGCGGCGATTCGGTGCGCCGGTTGGTATCCACCGGCATGGCGGCAGAAATTCCACTGGTCTGGTTGGTCATGCGGGCAGGTCCCTCCGTAAGCGGGTGATCCAGTTCCCTCCGAGGACATTGGCGGCGTCTGCTTCAGTATATCCCCGCTGCATCAGCAGGGGCGCGATCTTTTGCAGGTCGGCCACACTCTCGATCTCCGGCGGCACGGATTGCAGGCCAAAGCCCCCATCGAAGTCCGAGCCGATGCCCGCGTGCAGCGAGTCCCCGGCCAGTTGGCAGATGTGATCGATATGATTGACCACCACCTCGAGGCCCACCTCCTCGCGGCGGCTGGTCCCTCTCATCCAGCCCACCTTCAGATAACCGTTGAACGGCACCACCCCCACCACGCCGTCCCGTTCGATGATGCCTTCCAGCACCCGGTCCGAGAACTGGCGGTTGGACGGGAAGTCCGGCAGCAGCGCCAGGCAGTTGCCGTGGGTGGCGACCACCGGCCCCTGGTAGCGGTCGAGGGCTTCCAGCATGGCCGGCTCATCCATGTGACTGAGGTCCAGGATGAAACCGTGATCGGCCATCGCCTCCAGCAGGCCGCGCCCCTCCTGGGTCAGCGGGCCGGGCTCGCGCCAGCCTCCGCTGTAGCGGGTGGCGACCCAGGCCAGGCCGATCAGCCTCAGCCCCAGCTCGAACCACTCCTCCAGTTCCGCCGGGGAGCGCACCCCGTCTGCGCCCTCCATCAGCGGCACCAATCCCACCGCATGGCCTTCCCCGCTTCCATCCGGCGGTTCCGGGGTCTCCCATTGCGCCAGCACCTCTTCCAGGTCCCTGCGCCGGGTCACGAGCCTGAACTTGTCGGGCATTTTATCGGTCAGCCGCTGGTAGGAGATCAACTGCTGGCGGTAGATGCGGTTGGCCTCGTCCGAGGTGCGGTAGGCGAAGCGCATTTCCAGCTCGCTGTGCGCCCAGCGCACGGGCGGCGCGTACAGGGTGGCAAAGACCACCGCGACACAGCCGCGCTGGTACTCGGGCCAGCCGATCAGGGTGTCCTCGGCCAGTTCGACCGCCAGCGTTCCCGCCTCCAGGCGGCGCGTCTCCTCCACCGCGCGCGTGTAATCGCGGCCGAAGGCAAGCATGTTCCAGGCGATATCGTTGTGGGAATCGACGATGAGCGGCATGATAATCAAGAGCGCACCCCCCCAGGTGCGCTCCGTTTATTTAGGCTTCGTCCCCGCCGTTGTTTTCCTCGGGAGGGGCGGCTTTCTGTTCGTCTTGCGGCTCCTCCTGGGCAGGTTCCTCATGCATAGCCGGTTCATCTGGCATGGCAGCTTCATCCGGCATGGCAGATTCGTTCTCGGTATGGAACTCCTCCGCCAGCATCTTGAAATCCTTGTCCGCAAAGGCAGCCGAATCGACCTTGCGCAGGCTCAGCCCGATGCGGTGCTGGTCCGGCTCGATGCGGATGATGCGCAGCGTCTTGACCTCGCCCTCCTTGAGGACTTCCTTGGGATGCTCGATGCGGTGCTCGCTGATCTCGGAGATGTGGATCAGCCCTTCGATGTCACCTTCCAGGCGGGCAAAGGCCCCGAACTTGGTCAGGCGGGTGATGACGCCCTCGACCAGCTGCCCGACGCTGAACTTCTCACACGCGGCTGGTCCAGGGATCATCCTGCAGCGCGCGCAGGGAGAGCCCGATGCGCTTCTTCTCGCGGTCGATGTTGATGACCTTGACCTTGACCTCCTGCCCCACTTCCAGCATCTCTTTCGGGTGCTGGACGCGGTCCCAGGAGAGTTCGGAGAGATGGACCAAGCCGTCCGCGCCGTTGATGTTCACGAAGGCGCCGAAATCCGCCAGGCTGGTGACGCGGCCCGTATAGATCTTGCCCTCTTCCAGTTCGCTGATCACGCGGTCCTTGATGGACTGCCGGGATTCGTTGCTGGTGCGCGCTCGGAGAGGATCAGGCGGCGGCGTTCGCGGTCCACCTCGATGATGCGCACCGAGATCGGCTCGCCGACCATCTTCTGCCAGCGCTGCTCGGGGGTGTCGCCGCTGGCCTGGCTCCGGCGCGCCGCGCTGATCTGCGAGGCTGGCACGAAACCACGCAGCCCGCCGACCGGCACGATCAGCCCGCCCTTGTTGAAGCCGATCATCTTGCTCTCGTACCACCGTCTTCCTCGTCAGCATCTTCTCGACGCTCCCCCAGGACAACTGCTCCTGGGCGCGCTCGAAGGAGAGCACGACATTCCCGTTGTCGTCCTCGGGATTGATGACGTACACGTCCACTTCCTGGCCGACCTTGAGCGCGCTGCGCTCTTCTTCGGTGAGTTGCTCCAGTTCCCGGCCTGCAATGACGCCTTCGGACTTGGCGCCGATGCTGACCAGGATCTGGTTGGAACCGATGCTGGCAATCGTCCCTTTGCGGATTTCTCCGACTTGCGGCAAATCCACGCTAATGGACTTCGCTCTCGCAACAGAGATTCCATGCTTTGGTTGTTGTTGGGTTCACCCTGCGGTTGTTCGCATCCGCGTCCCCCTGCGCCCTTCAGGGCTCAAATTTGATCCATCACTGGCTAGACTCCGATCATGAGGAAATGTTAGGTTGAGATTATACAAGCTATTGCCCATCTTGGCAACCCTATCCCCAAACATCCCCGACCCTGAAGGATCACATCGCCCTTCATGACCCTGCGGCTGCGGGAATCCTGACGGCTAATCAGGCTGGCTCTGAGGAACGCCAGGCCTGCCAGTTCCGGCGCTCCCAGGTTCCTTACGCGCAGGAGACGATTCGCAATGCCTTGCACGCTGCGTTATAATCATTCGCCGGAGATTCCATGCCGGCCATTTATCCTTTTACTGCCATCGTCGGCCAGGAGCGCATGAAGCGTGCGCTCATCCTGAATGCTGTGGACACCCGCATCGGCGGGGTGCTGATCCGCGGCGAGCGCGGCACCGCCAAATCCACGGCGGCGCGCGCCCTGGCCGCGCTGCTGCCGCATGTCCGCGTGGTCGAGGACTGCCGCTTTGGCTGCGACCCCGACCGCCCGTCCACCTGGTGCACCGAGTGCAAGGAGCGTTTTTCCGCCGAGTGGCAAGCTGCCCACTGCCGAACGCGCCACCCCCTTCGTGAACCTGCCCGTCTCCGCCACCGAGGACCGGGTGGTCGGCACGCTCGATATCGAGCAGGCCATCCAGAAGGGCGAGCGCCACTTCGAGCCCGGCGTGCTGGCCACGGCCAACCGCGGGCTGCTCTATATTGACGAAGTCAACCTGCTCGACGATCACGTCGTGGATGTGCTGCTGGACTCGGCGGCGATGGGCGTCAACGTCGTGGAGCGCGAAGGCATCTCCTTCGCCCACCCGGCGCGCTTCATCCTGGTGGGCACGATGAACCCGGAGGAAGGCGAACTGCGCCCGCAGCTGCTCGACCGTTTCGCCCTGTCCGTGGATATCGTCGGCATCCGCGACGCCACGCGAGCGTGTGATCGATCATGGAGCGCAACCTGGCCTTTGAGCGCGACGCCGAAGCCTTCCGCAAGGATTGGCTGGCGAAGGAACAGGAACTTTCCCAGAAGATCGCGCACGCCCGCGAGCTCGTGGACCAGGTCACCCACACCAGCCGCGACCTGCTCTCCATCGCCGCGCTGACCGCCTCGCTCAATGTGGACGGCCACCGCGCCGACCTGGTGATTCTCAAGGCCGCCCGCGCCGCAGGCCGCCTTCGAAGGCCGCACCCGCGATCAACGATCACGACATTGCCCTGGCGGCCGAGCTGGCGCTGCCGCACCGCATCAAGCGCACGCCCTTCCAGCAGGCCGAGATGACCACCGAGCAATTGCAGGAGCGCATCGAGCAGCTTGCCGGGCAGTCCGTGCCTAGCCGAGGCCGAGCAGGAGAGCGAGTCCCAGCAGGGCACACCCGAGGAAAAAAAAACTTAAAACTGGAGGATGAGGCCGAGGAAGGGCCTCAGCAGGGACAGCCTCACGCCGCAGCCGCAGGACGTCTTCGCGCACTCCAACGCCAACTGGTGGGAAGGCGGGCAGAAGATCAAAGCCGGCGAGAAGCCTTTACGCCGCGCAAACTCAATACACCCCTCGACAAGCTGACGCGCAAGCAGGCCGGCCGCCGCTCCCTGACCAAGACCGAGCGCAAGCACGGCCGCTACATCAAGGCGCGCCCGGCCGGCGACAAGCGCGATGACATCGCCTTCGATGCCACCTTCCGCGCGGCCGCGCCCTTCCAGAAGCGGCGCGCCGAGCAGCGCAAGCGGCTGGCCTTTGCCATCGAGAAGTCCGATCTGCAGCGCAAGGTCCGCGTGAAGCGCGTCGCCAATCTGGTGCTTTTTCTGGTGGACGCCTCCTGGTCCATGGCCGTGGCCGAGCGCATGAACGCCACCAAGGGCGCCATCCTCTCGCTGCTGACCGACGCCTACCAGCGCCGCGACCGGGTGGGGCTGATCGTGTTCCAGAAAGACCGCGCCACGCTGGTGCTGCCTCCCACCAATTCGGTCCAGCTGGCCCAGCGCGCGCTGGTCGACATCCCCGTGGGCGGCAAGACGCCGCTCTCGGCCGGGCTGTTCCTGGCGCATGATGTGCTGCAACCACGAGAAGCATGTCGCATCCGGATGTCGAACCGCTGCTGATCGTGCTCACCGACGGCGCGGGCAATGTCTCCATCGGCACGCTCCCGCCGCAGGAGGAAGTCCTTGCGCTTCGCCGAGCTGATCGCGGAGGAGCATATCCGCAGCGTGGTCATCAACATGGAGCACGCGGCCTTCGATCAGGGCCTGGCGCAATCGCTGGCCGACCACCTGAAGGCGCCCTGCTTATGCGCTCAGCGAGCTGAAGGCCGATATCCTGTATCACACCGTCCGGCAGGAAATGAGCGTCCCGAAGAAATAATTGGATGAGGGGGAATTGTCCGGCGCTATACCCTGGCGCCCGAAGCGATATGCGAGGCGATGTAGATGGCATCCTCCGCCACCCCGCAGATCAGCCCCGATTGGAATTTGTACATCCATGGCAGGCCGATGAAATACAAGCCGGGGTAACGCGTCACGCCGCGCTGCTGGATGGGGAATCCATCTTCATCGGTAACGGGCAGTTTGACCAGCGAGAAGTCGAAGGCATATCCATTCGCCCACAGGACCGTGGAGATGCCGCTGGCGGCCAGGTCCAGCTCGCTGACCTGTTCCACAGCGTAACCGTCCCGCCAGTCTGGAAGCAATTCTGCAGGCGCGTCGATTCCCTGGCTGGCAATATAAGCATCGATCTTTCCGATCAACTCGGCCTCGAACTGGTCCGCCCGGGCGAGGTTCTCATGCAGGTCAGGGGCCAGGGCGATGTGTTGATCCATGCCGCCGCGGATATGCCCCAGAAGCTGAATACCCTCCCGGGCAAAACGGTGCAAATTGATCGGCTCACCATCCTTCTTGTTGGAGATCTGCGGATTCCCTCCAAACCTGGCGCGCGGGGAGGGCAGCATGTCCGGCGTGCGGTCAAAAAAGCCGATGCCTTTCAGCCAGGTGAAGATATCCTTGCCGCGGTAGCGCCGCGGTCCGCGCCCGGTGCCGCTGACGCAGAGGTACACCCTGCGCCCGGCCTCATGCAGGTCCTCGGCGATCTGCGTCCCGGATTGCGACGAACCGACGACCAGCACCGCGCCTTCCGGCAGCGCGTTCGGGTTGCGGTACTCGCTGGAATGGAGTTGGAAGATCCTGGGGGAAAGGCTCGCCGCGAAAGAGGTCGTTTTCGGCCTCTGGAACAGGCCGGTGGCGACCACAACGTTGTCCGCATGATAGCCCCCCTGTTCCGTTTTGATGGTCCAGCCACCCTCCGCCCCCGGCTCGACTTCCGTCACGCGCATGCCGTACTGCACCGGCAGGTGGAACCTTTCGATATAGTTATCAAAATAGGCGATGACCTGCTCGCGGGGAATCAAACCTTCCGGATCATCGCCCTGGTAGGGAGCCCCCGGCATTTCGTTCGACCAGTTGGGTGAGTTGAGGGAAAAAGAGTCCCAGCGCTGGGTGCGCCAGGCGTTGGCAGCCTGCTGCGCCTGTTCGAGGATCACATGCTCGATGCCATGCTGCTTGAGAAAATAACTGGTCCCCAATCCCGCCTGACCGCCGCCAATAATGACCGTATGGATGCGCTGCATATATCACACTCCTGCACCGGTAAAAGTGGCACAAGTATAACGGAAAAACCGGGCAGGCAGCCCGCAGCGGAACCTGTATGTTTGTACTGTTAACCGGGATCAGCGGTCAGCGCGAGTGTCCGGAGAGCCGGCTGCGAATCGGGCCATCCTGGGAAAAGTCCGGCAGGAAGTAGCGCTTGAAGAGCAGGGCAGCCAGCCCGCTGAAAAGGACCAGCAGGGATAAGCCCGTGGCTGCGGCGCAAACATTGTAGATGTGCTGATAGAGTTCCATGCTGTTCTCCCCTTGCCATGCCATGCGGATTGGATATGCAGAATTGCCAACCCGCCCTGCTGTTTGATCTGCGCTTTCATTGTAGTACCCCTTCGAGCGATATAAGCTTGCAATTGGATTTCAAATCCGTCATTAAATAAACTGTCGAGGGCCAGAGGCCCTCGACAGGGTTTGATGGGCAGATCCGGGACCGCTTGACCGGCAGCCGGGACCTGAGGGGAACCAGGGCTGCCTTACTTCAGGCTATGGATCACCCAGGTTGCATCGTTAATGAGCAAGTTGGCTGCAGACCGCGTAATATGCCTGCCGCTCTGGTACCTCACATCGTTGATGAAGGAGTTGAGGTAGTAGATGGCGGCAGTCTTGTTACCGGCATTGGCAGCGGAGTTCAGCTTGCTCATCAGGGCATCATAGACACCCTTTGAGTCGATCTTGCCCTCGGTGAAGAGACGGGTCAGGCCGGCTTGCAGGCTCGGGATGCTAGCCTTAACCGTGAAGGTGACCGACTTGCTGCTGAAATTGTAACCATTGTCCAGCGCGTAGACCGTGAGCCGGTGGGTGCCGAGGAACCGTGTGAACAGGTCGATCACCTGGCCGTTCGTCACCGGAACGCCATCCAGGTCTGCCCAGACGCTTTTCAGACCTGCGGTCCCTTCGTCCACTGCATTGAAGTCCAGTGTCAGGGAGTTGGTATGCAGGTAGGCGGCCGCCGTGGGCATATTGATCGTGATGACCGGGGCGGCGAGATCAATACCGTTGATTACCCAGTTTGCATCTGCAATGAGCAGGTTGGCAGCATTCTTGGTAATGAACCTACCGCTCTGAGCCTTGACCTCATAGATATAGGCTTTGAGGAGAATGACCGTGGCGGGATTGCTCTTGCTCTTGCCAGCCGCAACCAGTTTCATCATCAAGGAGTTATAGACACCCTTTGACTTGATCTGGCCTTCCTTGTAAAGCCGGGTCAGACCGGATTGCAGGCTCTGGAGGGTGGCATCCACCGTGAAGGTGACGCTCTGGCTGCTCTGGTTGCCGGCGTTGTCCATTGCATAGACGTTGAGCGTGTGCGAGCCGAGGGCCAGCGTGTACAGGTCGATCATCTGGCCGTTGGTCACCGCTGCGCCATCCAGGTCTGCCCAGACGCTGTTCAGCCCGGCAGCGCCCACATCCACGGCGCTGAAGTCCAGCTTGAGGATATCGGGGTGCATATAGGCGGTCGCGGTGGGCGAATTGATCGTGATCACCGGGACGTCGAGATCATAGATAAAGCTCAGGCGTCCCTCCACTGCCGGCGACACGGTTCCCATGCCCTTGACGTAGTCAATGACCGCGTCGCGAACATAATACTGGGTATCGTGGACGATCTGGTCCAGCGGCCACAGCGAGACGCCGCCGTCGTTGAAGTTGCAGGATCCTGCAGCCAGGTAGTTCACCGTGGAAACATTGTAGTAGGTGTCGGCATCGTTGAAGTTCACGGGTGTCCCGCCGATCACCAGCGAGACCACGTAATCGCGGCCCGCATCGTAGGGCTGGTTATTGATGTCATTGTAGGTGATGACATTGCCCTTGTTGGTGTCGATCATGCAGGTGGTGTAGTAGGAATAGCCGCCGTAGCCGGGAACATACTTGTAATAGTAGTAGTTGCGGTAGGCGCGCTCCAGCACGGCCTTGAGCTGCGGGCCGTTCATTTTCAGGACCACCAGCGAGTTCTCATAGGGCATCAGCGTGAACATATCGCTGATCTTCATCGAGGCAGGCGAGGCCGAGGTGGCACCCGGGAACAGGATCGCGGGAGTCGAGCGGGTCATGGCGCCGGACAGGTGGAAGTCCACATCGGTGATGCCATTCTTTCCCAGCTCGTAGAGGGCGGCATCCGCCTGCATGTTGGCAGCATTGGTCTCGGCGATGTAGGCGTTGGTGGTATCAATGGGCGCCGTAGTGGTTCCGATGACCGTGTCGTTGTAGGCAGCCAACAGCTGCGTGTACGGCGTCACGATGTCATTGATCTCGGAATCCTCCGGCGTAGCAGAAACAACGCTGAGGTAACGCCCGGTCTGGCTGACGACTTCGTAGTGACCGCTCCCCAGGTCGCGCAGGCCCAGGCTGACCTCGCCGAGGGTGTTGTTATAGCGGTACGCCTGGTTGACAACAACCGGCTTGCCATCCTTGTCGGCGATGATAGTCGGTAGGTATTTGTAGAGGCCGAAGCCGGTGGCCGGGTTGGTGTGGCTGTGCCCGCCGATCACGGCATCCAGGCCGGTGGTCTGCATCACCAGGTTGGAGTCCACGTTGGCATCCACCTCGACCGAAGCGGGATTCTCGGTGAAGCCGATATGGGTCAGAGCGATGACCACGTCATTGGATGGGCGGAGCAGGTCGGAAAGCTCCTGCGTCTTGGCGATCGGGTCGGAGAACGTCGAGACCCGGAATGTTGCTGGGCAGCTCGTAGTTGGGGATGCGGTGGTTGCCGATGCCCAGAATGGCAATATCGATATCGCCGATGTGCTTCTCCACGTAGGGCTGGACGTTCGCTGCGGCCAGGCCGTATGCGCCCGTATCCGCCACATTGGCCTGCAGGATGGGGAAGTTCGCCTGCTTGAGAATGTTGACGAAGGTTTCGCCGCCGAAGTTGAACTCATGGTTGCCCAGAGTCATGGCATCGTAGCCCATGGCATTGAAAGCCTTGATGAGGGGCTGCATGTGCATGGTGGGTTCGGCGATGGCGGTGCCATCCGAGGTGAAGCCGGTCGGCGCGGTCTTGAAGTAATAGCTCATCGCGTCGCCCTGGATGTTATCGCCGGAGCTGAGCAGGAGGGTGCGCGTGGGGTTGTGCAGGCGCTCCTGCTTGATCAGTGTGGCAAGCTGGGTGTAGCCGACATACGCACCCTGGTCGATGTTGCCGTGCGAGTCGTTGTGGTGCAGGATCGTCAGCGGGACGATCTCCCCCGCGTCGTAGGTGTTGTCCCCGTTCCCATTACGGAGGATGCGGCCATCGAGCGTGCCATCATTGTCCGGGCCGCGATAGGAGTTCGCCGGGGTGCCGTAGTTCTGGTACACATAGGCGTTGACGGCGTTAAGCATATCCCCCCAGTAGGTGATATCCGTCATGTACTTGAAGCCGCCGTAACCATCGCCGCCAGCCGGGGCCAGGAACTCATTGGTGCCCACGCTATAGGTCTTGGTCAGGTCCAGCGGCTGATAGGTTCCTGTGGACTTGTCGAGAATGGTGACATCATAAGCGCCCCAGGCATAGGGCGATGGACCCAGGTGCGTGGTATCCGGATCAGTGTACTTGAAGTACGAATACTTCAAGCCCGCCGGCTGGATCACACCTGCGACGTTCGGGCCATAATGCAATACTTCCAGGATCTGCGCACCCGTCATCTTGCCGACCACGGTGGCATTCCCGAAAGGCAGGACGGTGAACATATCGCCGTAGGTGAGCAGGCCCGCGGCATGCTCGCCGGCCACACAACCGGTGCTGACCCAGTCCAAACCATTCCAGCACCAATCCGCGCGGATGCCGCCGGCGTTGTTGAAGAAGAGGTCAACATCGTTGGTCGCAACGGCGTCGGTGTTGAGATAGTTGTAGATGGCATCGTCAATGAACGTGCCCATCATATTGTCGCCCGTGTTGCTGCGCGGCAGGTCCACGCTCGAATAACCGACCGGCGTATTGACCAGTGCCAGGTAAGCTGGATCCTGCGCATACGTGTTGATCACCGTAACGATGGCGGGGTCTTGAGGCAGAGGAAGAGCAGGCGGAGCAGGATTTAGGATATTCCTACTCCAGGAAACGCTGACCGCGCCGTTGGTTTGTACGGTTATATCCGCACGGCCCATATTGCGCCCGTTGTAGTAGGCCTGCACGACCGTCGTGGTACCGACGACGGTGGCGGCTGCCAGGTTGGTATGGCTGTGTCCGCCGATGATCAGGTTGACAGACTTACCGGCTGTAGTTCAGGTTCTTCGCCAGCGTCTGGTCGCCGATCACGGGCAGGCCGTAACCGTAGCCGCCATCCGCGTAACCGAGATGGCTGAGCACCACGATGACATTCGCGCCCTCGGCCTTCATCTGATCGTAGTAATGCAGGATCGAGGCGGTCGGGTCCTTGAAGCAAATTCCGGCCGTGGCTGTGGAAACGGTGATGGTGGGCGTCTCGGTGGTAGTCACGCCGATGAAGGCCACCTTGACGGTGTCCGGAGCCGTGCCCACCTCGAGGATCTTATAGGGAGCATTGGCAAAAGCCGGGGTCGTCCATCCGGCGGTGGCGCAGTTGCCTGTGTCATTCGAGACGATGTTCGCCGTGACGTACGGATAGGTGGCTTCCCCGGTGCGATTGGCAAGGTTCTGCTGGCCCCAGTCGAACTCATGGTTGCCAAACGTGGCCACATCATAGTGCATCGCATTGTAGGTCGCGATGGTCGGCTTGCCCTTGCCGGTGGCTGTGCCGTCGCCCAGGTTGGAAAGCAGGCTGCCCTGCATCTCATCCCCGGCGTCCACGAGGAGCACCGGTGAGGTGGAGGTCGAGCGCACCGTGTTCACAAAGTACGCGACGCGGGCCATCCCGGGGTTGCTGCCGTTAGGCTCCAGCTGCCCGTGGAAGTCATTGGTATGCAGGATGGTGAAGGATACCGGTGCGGTCAGGTGGTTCGGGCTGGCGCTGGCTGTGCCAACCGAAACCAGGGGAATTGCCAGACAAAGAATGATGAAAAGACTGAACAGTCGGTGAAAGGTTTTCACAGTTTTCTCCTTGTTGCGATTGAAAACCGGCCCGGGCGGGATGCACCCGGACCTTTGGCGTTCTAAACCGCCCCGCGCGTCGAAAGTCGCAAGACTCCAGGAGCAGTGCGGTTTCCAGCCGATCTATTGATAAACCTCTCAGTTGAAATGGTAAAAGTTAAAGCGATCCAATTCCCACCCAACCACTCCTCCCCGGTCACCTCCTGTCCCCAAAGCTAGATTAATCTCAGTACATCTACTGAATAGAGTTTACATTTTTGTTAGGTTTACGTCAAGGGCTTGTGAAGAAATTCTCAAATATCCCTAAAAAGGGGCAATTTGTTATAAAAATCCTTTGATTACGCGCAAAATAGCAGAGTGTACTTTGCTTCCCTTTATAATTGCAGCACGAAAGGGAGAAAGCCTCATGCATGACCTGCCCATTTTGATCAATATCACGCTCGCCCTGGTGGTGGCCTATCTGGGCGGGGTCGCTAGCGCGGCGCGTCGGCCTGCCCACCATCGTGGGCTACCTGCTGGCCGGCATCGCCATCGGCCCCTTCACCCCGGGCTTTGTCGGCGACACCGCGACCATCCAGCAGCTGGCGGAGCTGGGCGTCATCTTCCTGATGTTCGGGGTGGGGCTGCACTTTTCATTTAATGACCTGTGGCGCGTGCGCGACATCGCCATCCCCGGCGCGCTGATCCAGACCGCGCTGGCCACCCTGGCCGGGTTTCCTGCTGACCCGGCTGTGGGGCTGGAGCGCCGCCGTCCGGGCTGGTGCTGGGCCTGGCCATTTCGGTCGCCAGCACGGTGGTGCTGCTGCGCGGCCTGATGGACAACTCGCTGCTCAACACCCGGCACGGGCAGGCGGCGGTCGGCTGGCTGGTCATGGAAGACATCCTCTCGGTGCTCATCCTGGTGCTGATGCCCGCCCTGGCCTCCAAGCCCGGGCGGCTTCGATTGGACCGCGCTGGCGGTCACCCTGCTCAAGGCTGCCGCCTTCGTCGTGCTCATGTTCTTCGTAGGGACGCGCCTGATCCCCTGGCTGCTGGAGCGCATCGCCCTCACCCGCTCGCGCGAGCTTTTCATCCTGGCCATCCTGGCCATCACGCTGGGCATCGCCATGGGCGCCTCGGAGCTGTTTGGCGTATCGCTGGCGCTGGGCGCCTTTGTGGCCGGCGCCATCATCAGCCAGTCCCGCCTCAGCCACCAGGTCGGCGCGGACGTGTTCGCCTTCCGCGAGATCTTCTCGGTGCTGTTCTTCGTCTCGGTGGGCATGCTGGTCAACCCGCTGTTCCTCTGGCAGAACCTGGGGCATGTGGTCTGGCTGACCCTGCTGGTGGTGGTGGGCAAGTTCATCATCGTGCTGCTGATGGGCCTGCTCTTTCCCCGCCCGGCGCGCACCTTCCTGGTGATCGCCGTGGGCCTCAGCCAGGTGGGCGAATTTTCCTTCATCCTCGGGCAGGCCGGGGTCGCGCTGGGACTGCTGCATCCGGACGCAGTACTCGCTCATCCTGGCCGCCGCGCTCATCTCGATCACGCTCAACCCGTTCATGTACCGGCTGCTGCCCGGACTGGAGAGGCTCCTGCAAAAAGCTCCCCGTTTCTGGAGGCAGTTGGAATCCTCCGGCAAGCCGCTGCCGGAGGTCGAAGAGCAGAAGCTCTCCGGACCACGTGGTGATCGTGGGCTACGGGCGCGTGGGCGAGCATCTGGTGGACGTGCTGCAATCGCTGGAGGTGCCGCTGCTGGTCATTGAATTGGACGTGGAGCGCATCGAGACGCTCAACAAGCGGCAGGTGGACACTCTGTATGGCGATCCCTCCAACTCGGAGGTGATCACCCATGCCGGCCTGCAAAGGGCGCGCGCCCTGGTCGTCACGGTGCCGGAGGAGACGGTCACCTTCATGACGGTGGCCGCCGCGCGCCGGCTGAACCCCGACCTGCCGGTGATCGTGCGGGCGGCCTCGCTGGAGAGCATGGAGCATCTGCGGCGGCTGGGCGCGGCGCACATCGTCCAACCCGAGCTGGAAGGCGGCCTGGAGATCCTCCACGATACCCTGCTGCAGCTGGGCTATCCCCTGCGCGAGGTGCATGAATACGCCGAAGCCGTCCGGCGCGATGGCTATGACATCCAGATCAACTCGACGGATGAGCACCGCTCGCTGCATGACCTGGTGATCGCGGCCGACAGCCTGGAGATCACCTGGCTGGAATTGCAGGAAGCCGCCTCCATCCTCGGGCAGACCCTGCGCCAGGCGGACATCCGCTCGCGCACGGGCGCCTCGGTGGTGGCGCTGATCCGCGGCGGGGAACTGATCCCCAACCCCAAATCGGGGACCGTGTTCGAGCAGGGCGACCGGCTCGGCCTGATCGGCGATGCCGCGCAGATCGAATCGGCGCGCGGTCTGCTGCTGGAGTCTTGACACTAGAACACTTGTTCTGTATAATCCCCGTTGGTTCCCTCTCATCTTCTCCCCGGATGGACTTGTTATCCGTCCGGGGAGAACTTCTCTCCTCCGCAGGTTCCCAAAATTGGTACTTGACATTTGTAGCACAACTGTTCTATAATGCCATCTAGAACAATTGTTCTAAACATGGGTTCCGTTTCGACAAGGAGGTCGAGATGAATGCTTATAAGAGGAACGTAGGAGATGGACTGCTGGCGCTCTTCAAGGGACGCCGTTTTTCCAGCGGGGCGGCCTGGGGCATGATGATCATCGGGGCTCTGGTGAGCCTTCGAGATCTTCAACTTCAGCACCACCCAGTTCGCGCTGCTGGACGTGCTCGGCGACCTGCGCTTTGCAGGCCTGCGCTGGGCCACCATTCTGGCGATCGCCTTCTGCGGCATTGACTTTGCCGGCATCGCCCGCATCTTCACCCCCGAGCAGGGCCGCGATGAACCCGCCGAGGTCTGGTACCTGTTCGGCGCCTGGCTGCTGGCCGCGGCCTTCAATGCCAGCCTCACCTGGTGGGGCGTCTCCGTTGCGATCATCAACCACAGCAGCGCGGCTGCCGGCGCGGTCGTCAGCAGCGCCACGATGACCAAGGTGGTCCCGGTGTTCGTGGCCGTCATGGTCTGGCTGATCCGCGTGCTGATCATCGGCACCTTCTCGCTGGCCGGCGACCGTCTCTTCACCACCGCGCGGGCCGGTACACGCACCTCCATGCGCCCGGTCAACCAGCCGGCCGTCAACACCCCCGTGCTGCGCCCGGCTTCCACGCTCAACCGCCCGACCCCTGCGGCCTCCTTCCGGCCTTCGCCGAAGCCCGCCACCCCGTCACAGCAAGGGACCTTCGTGCGCCCCGAGCCGACCTACCATAACGCTTCGTTCACCGAACGGAACAATCCGACCGAACGATACGACGCTTAACAAATATATACCTCCCCTCTCCTTTCGAGCCGGGTCCCTTTGACCCAGAATGAGGATGAAACCCATGCCCCGAGCTCGTTCTCGAATGCCAGGCGACTGGCGGGAAGAACATACCCCGCAAATCCAGACAGCCGCTGCCGAGCAGAAGCAAGGCAGCGGCTGTTTGTCTGGTTTTGTGCTCCCTCCCCTTGCCGTTCTATTGATCAGCGGATTCCTGGCCCTGTCCGCGCTGCGCCAGCCCGTCCCGGCCAGCGCCCTCGCGCCCTGGACCAATACCCCTCCCCAGCCCGCCGCGCAGCAGCCTCAGGCCACTGAGCCGGTTACCGGGCCTGCCGGACAGGTCACTGACGGCTCCGGACAGCTGGTCGTGCCCTCCTCCATGCCGCCCGAAGTGGCGCAGGTCTTTGACGGTTCCGGCCAGCTTGCCCAGCCTGCCTCCCAGCCCACTGCCGCGCCGCAGGCCTATGACGGCTCGGGACAGCTGGTGATCCCTTCTTCCATGCCGCCCGAGGTGGCGCAGGTCTTTGAAAACGCGGGACAGTCCGCCGGGCAGGTTCAGGCGGTGATCGTGAACTCCGCTCCGGAAGAAAAGCCCGCCGCGCCGGCCCCCGTTGCGGCGGTCGCCGGGCTGGCTCCGTTCTTCCGCCCGGAAGTGCTGTACTGGGGCGAGGCCCTGATGCGCTGGTCGGCCCAGGCCGGGCTGGACCCCAACCTCGCCGCCACGGTGATGCAGATCGAATCCTGCGGCGACCCGTCGGCGGTCTCGCGCTCCGGCGCCATCGGCCTGTTCCAGGTGATGCCCTTCCACTTCACTTCCAGCGACAATCCCTATGACCCCGACACCAATGCCCTGCGCGGCCTGAACTACCTCTCGCGTTCCTTCCAGACGGCGGGAGGCAACGCGCGGCTGGCGCTCGCCGGTTACAACGGCGGCATCGGCGTGATCAGCCGCGGCGAATGGACCTGGGCCGCGGAGACCGCCCGCTATGTGTATTTCGGCGCGCCCATCTATGAGGATGCGCAGCGCGGCTTCTCGCAGAGCGCCGCACTGGAGGAATGGTACAACAAGTACGGGGTGAGCCTGTGCCGCCATGCCAGCCAGCACCAGCAGAAATAATCATATTATCTCAAGGGAGCGGAGCAAGCGAAGCAATCTCCCCAGGATACCCTGCATCCACCAGGAAAACCCAGACCTTGTAGGATCTGGGTTTTGGTTTAAGCAATCATAATGCTCGCTAGGAAGATGATTGCTTCGCCGCGGCCCCATCCAGCGGCAGCCAGATGACGAAGGCGGTCCCCTTCCCGTCCCTGGACTCCACCTCGATGCGCCCGTTGTGGCGCTCGACGATCCATTGCGAGATGGAGAGGCCCAGTCCAAAGCCGCCGCTGCGGCTGCGCGTGCGCGATTTCTCCGCCCGGTAGAAGCGCTCAAAAATATGCGGCATGTCTTCCTGGGGGATGCCCGGTCCGGTATCCCGCACCACCATGCGCGCCTGATCGCCCACGCGCGCCAGGCTGATATACACGTCCCCGCCCGGCGGGGTGTACTGGATGGCATTGGCCGACAGGTTGAGCAGCAGCTGCTTGAGCCGGTCCCGGTCGCCGTTGACCTCCAGCTGGTCGATCTCCTTGAGGTGCACATGCACCTTGCTGCCCGCCAGCACGCGCATTTCCTGGAAGACCTCCACCACCAGCGTATCCAATTGCACCGGCCGCATGTTGAGGGTCAGCTTGCCGGATTCGGCCTGGGTGATCAGCAGCAAGCCCTCCCACCAGCCGGGTGAGGCGCCCCGCCTCCTGGTCGATGCTGGTCAGCGACTCGTCATCGATCTGTTTCATGCTTGCGCATCAGGTCCACGTTGCCCTTGATGACGGTCAGCGGGGTGCGCAGTTCATGGCTGACATCCGCCAGGAAACGCTGCTGGGAGGTGAAGATGGTCTCCAGGCGCTCCAGGGTTTGGTTGAAGGACTCCACCAGCTCGCCGATCTCATCGTTGGAGTGCGAGCGCTGGGGGATGCGCCGCGAGAGGTCGTCGGCGCGGTTGATCTGGTCCACGGTCTCGGTGATGATCTGCAAGGGCGAGAGGGCGCGTCCCAGGATGACCCACGAAAGAACGGCCGCCAGCAGGATGGCAATGAGCGAGGCCCCGCCCAGGATGTTGAGCAGGTCGCGGCGGGTGGAATCGGCCACGGACAGGTTGGAGGCCACCTGGAGCACGCCGATATTGCGCTCCCCGATCTTGAGCGGCACGCTGAGCACACGCAGGTGCGCCCCGCGGATCGAATTGTCATGGAACACCGGATAGCTGGAATTCATGCCCGCCGGGTCCAGCGATTCCTTCATCATGGAAATGCTGGGGGAGGCGGAGCGCAGCACCCCGTCGCGGCTCCAGACCTGCACATAGGCGTTGGCGGTGATATCCAGCGCCGGCAGGGTGACAAAGTTCAATTCGCCGAACGAATCGACGCGCGTCACCTGGATGATGTCCCCGGCCACGCTGAAGAGCGTCCCATCGATCTGCTTGAGCAGGCGGATATTGACGAGCAGGAAGACCGCCGTCCCGAAGATGAGCAGCAGGACCGCCACCAGGATGGAATAGAGCAGGGTGAGACGCAGGCGCAGGGACATCTTTTATGAAGAAGCCGCCCTTTGGAGGGCGGCTCGATCTCAGGGATTTTCGCGCATCACGTACCCGACGCCGCGCACCGTGTGGATCAGCCGCGGTTCCTGCTCGGCCTCCAGTTTCTGCCGCAGGTAACGGATATAGACTTCCAGCACGTTGCTTTCCCCGCCGAAATCATAGCCCCATACGCGGTCGAAGATGACCTCGCGGGTGAGCACCTGCTTGGGATGGCGCAGGAACAATTCGAGCAGTTCGTATTCCTTGGCGGTCAGCGAGACCAGCCGGGTGCCGCGCGAAGCCTGGCGGGAGCCGGTGTCCAGGGTCAGGTCGGCGAATTTCAGCACGGGCACGCGCTCGGGCTGGGTACGGCGCAGCAGCGCCCGCACCCGCGCCAGCAGTTCATCCAGGTTGAAAGGCTTGACCAGGTAATCGTCCGCGCCCGCGTCCAGCCCCTGCACGCGGTCCTGCACGGTGTCCTTGGCGGTGAGCATGAGGATGGGCAGCGAGCCTCCCGTGCGCAGCCGGTGACAGACTTCCAGCCCGTCCATGCCGGGGAGCATCCAGTCCAGGATCACCAGGTCCGGCGTGTGGTCGCGTGCCAGGATCAGACCCGTGCGGCCGTCGGTGGCCGTGTCCACTGTGTAACCCTCATACGCCAGGCCGCGTTGAAGCAGCTTAAGGATCGCCTGATCGTCCTCAATGATCAAAACTCTCTCATTCATGGAAGTTCTCCCGCTGGAATTTAGCGCACAAGGATCGATAACCGCAAAAGATTATGCCGAAAATACGTTCATCTTCCGGCCTTTGTTACATTAAAATATACCACATTTGTTTGATAGAATTTCAGCATGCTTCCCGTCAAGCGAGCCTTCGATCTGCTTATCGTCAGCGTGGGAATGGTCCTGCTGCTGCCCGTTTACGCGGTCCTCGCCCTGCTCGTCTGGGTGGACGTCGGACTGCCGGTGATCTTCCGCCAGCCGCGCCCGGGCTACAAGGGACGCCCCTTCACGCTCTACAAATTCCGCAGCATGCAGGCCGGCGCAGGCGGGGACGAGGCGCGCCTGACACGCCTTTGGGCGCTTCCTGCGCTCCACCAGCCTGGACGAGCTGCCCGAACTGTTCAACATCCTGAAGGGCGAGATGAGCCTGGTGGGGCCGCGGCCTCTGCTGATGGAATACCTGCCGCTCTACAGCGCCGAACAGATGCGCCGCCACGATATGCTGCCCGGCCTCACCGGCTGGGCGCAGGTGCACGGGCGCAACGCCCTCACCTGGCCGGAGCGGTTCGCGCTGGATGTCTGGTACACCGAACACTGGTCGTTCTGGCTGGACGTGAAGATCATCCTGATGTCGGTTTGGAAGGTGCTCACGCGCCAGGGGGTCACGCAGGAAGGGCGCGCCACGGTGGATTACTTCAAAGGGAACGACCCGCCGTAGGGGATCGGCCTCGGCGCCATCCCTAAGACAAGCGCAATTGCTCTGCCAGCCATTCCTTGCGGTCGCGCGCCGCCTCTTCGTTGAGGCCGTGTCCGCATTCGTAATAACGAACTTCCCTGGGCTCGCGTGCCGCGGAGAAAAATTCCTCCGCGCGCGGCAGGGGCACATGCGGGTCATCGTTACCGAACTGGAACAGGACCGGCGCGGGGGCCAGCCCGGGCACATGCATGATCGGGTCGAGCAATGCAAATTCCCGGATGAAGGTCTGGCGCGCCTCGCCTTCCAGCGGTGGAGCATACAGGAACCAGTCCGGGAAGCGCGGCGTGGCCGCCATGATCACGTAATGGGTTGGGCGGCGGTCCAGGTCCCCGGCCAGCACACCGTACATCCCGCCGAAATCATGACCGACCAGCGCGAAGCGGTGCGGGTCAGCCCCGGGCTGCGCGGACAGGAAGTCCATAAAGCGCCGCAGGTTGACCACTTCCTGGATGGAGAGTCGCATATCATCCGCCTGGGTGCGCTTGACGAAGTAGTCCGGGTCGGACCACATCGTTTCGACGGTCAGGCAGATGGCCCCGCGGGCCGCGAGCTCGCGCGCCTCCTCCACGAACTGCGAGCGGTTGGAATCCGGCGAGGCTGGCTCGTACCAGTGGATAAAGAGCAGCAGGGGGAACAGGCCCTCCCTTTCCGGGCGGAACAACTCGGCCGTGCGGCGATAGCCGTAAGGTGTCTCAAAGACCAGCAGCGACTGTTCGAGGCCGTCTTCCACGCGGCGGCGCCGGGTGCGGATATCCCCGGGAGTCAATGCGGGATACTTGTGCAGATCAGCTTGCATGCTGCCTCCATCCATGGGGCGGGTTGATCCGATTATAAGTGCAGCCGCCTGCTTGACATCCCTCTTGAGCAGGGTATAATCCACAAAATTAGACCGCGTGAAGACAAGTAACTGTTCCACCGTTCAGTGAGCCGCCGGTTGGTGCGAGGCGGCCGGGCAGACAGCCAAATCCACTTCACCATGTCGCCCTCGCAGGGGCCGGGACCATCCGGCTGTAAGAGGGACGGGAGCGCCCGTTAGCGCGCAGCCCAAGGCGGCAGATTTCCATCGCCGCGAAAGCAGGTGGCACCACGAGACGCCCCCTCGTCCTGCAAATGGACCGGGGCGTATTCTATTCCCTGCACGGAGGTGCAGCCATGCTCGATATGAATCTGATCCGCGAAAAGCCGGAGGTGGTGCGCAAGGCGCTGGAAGACCGGCAGATGGACACGGCGCCGGTGCGATGTCCATCCTGGAACTGGACGAACAGCGCCGCACCCTGCTGGGCGAGGTGGAAAAGCTGAAGGCGGAGCGCAACGCCGTCTCGAAGGAGATCGGCAAACTGAAGGATGCCGCCGCCCGCCAGCCGAAGATCGAGGCGATGCAGCGTGTGGGAGAAAAGATCGCCAAACTGGATAAGGAAGTGCACGAGGTGGAGAACGCACTGCAAGAGCTCGCTCTCCTCCCTGCCCAACATCCCCGACCCGCGCACCCCCTACGGCAAGGATGACAGCGAGAACGTGGTCCTGCGGACCGTCGGAGAACCGCGCAAATTCGACTTCACCCCCATCCCCCACTGGGACCTCGGCCCCGCGCTCGGCATCATCGACTTCGAGCGCGGCACCAAGCTGACCGGCTCGCGCTTCTATGTGCTGCAACGGCGCGGGCGCGCGCCTGCAGCGCGCCCTGATCGCCTGGATGCTCGACCTGCACATCCGCCAGGGCTACCAGGAGAGATACCTGCCCTTCATGGTCAAGACCGCCACGGTGTACGGCGCGGGCCAGCTGCCCAAGTTCGCCGACAATCTCTACAAGGACCACGAGGAGGACCTGTACTTCGTCCCCACCGCCGAGGTGCCGCTGACCGGCCTGCACATGGACGAGATCCTGCCGAGGAAGCCAGCTGCCGCGCTTCTACACCGCCTACACTCCCTGCTTCCGCCGCGAGAAGATGAGCGCCGGGCGGGATGTGCGCGGCATCAAGCGCGGGCACCAGTTCGACAAGGTGGAGATGTATATCTACTGCCAGCCCGAGGAGTCGGAGGCCATGCACTAGAAGATGCTGGCGGATGCCGAGCAGACCTGCGCCGAACTGGGCGTGCCCTACCGCGTCAAGCAGCTGTGCACCGGCGATATCGGCTTCGGTTCCACCCTGACCTACGACCTGGAATTGTGGGCTCCCGGCTGTGACGAGTGGCTGGAGGTCTCCTCGGTCTCCAACGTGACCGATTTCCAGGCTCGGCGCGCCAACATCAAGTACCGGCCTGCGGACGGCGGCAAGACGCGCTACCCGCACACGCTGAACGGTTCCGGCCTGGGGCTGCCGCGCACCCTGATCGCCGTCATGGAGAACTACCAGCAGGCCGACGGCTCGATCGTCGTGCCGCGAGGTGCTGCGCCCGTGGATGGGCGGCATTGATATAATCAAGGCCGGAACCCCCGCATGACCGATACCGGACTCTTCTTTCTGGCCGTCCTGCAAGCCTTCACCCTCATTTTCCTCGTCATCGGGCTGATCGGGCTGCTGCTCCCCATCTTCCCCGGCCTGACGGTGATGTGGGTGGCAACGCTGGTCTACGCGCTGATCCAGTCTGCCTTTGGGCTGATGACGACGATGGACTGGGTGTTGTTCGGATTTATCACCCTGCTGATGCTGGCGGGGAACATCGTGGACAACATCATCATCGCCCGGCACATGCGCGAGCGCGCCATCCCCTGGTCTTCCATCCTCATCGGCTATGCGGCCGGCCTGGTGGGCAGCATCTTCCTGACCCCGCTGATCGGCCTGCTGGCCGCGCCCGGGGGCCTGCTGGTCGCGGAATACTGGCGGCTGCGCACCTGGGATGCCGCCTTCGCTTCCACCAAAGCCTACATGACGGGCTGGGGCTTCTCGCTGCTGGCGCGCCTCGGCATCGGGGTCGTGATGATCGGCCTGTGGATGCTCTGGGCCTTTTTGTGATCTCTCTCAAGGAGCTGAGATCTGTGATTCCGGATATTCTGGGTTTTCTGGGGGATGTTCTGGGCTGGTTCTGTTTCCTGACGGCGGGCTTTGCACTGGGCCGCTTTACGCTGGCTGCTTATGGCCGGGCGGTCTGGCAGGTGCAGGTCGCCCTCGTCCTGGGCTTCTTCCTCATGATCGTGGGCATCGTGAATTATGCCTCCTCCGGCCTGGATGCCGCATTCCTGCTGGGCGCCGGGCTCGCCTTTCTGAATGATTTTTTGGCGAAGGCTGAAGAGAAGCCTGAAGGAATCTTGATCCCTCCTGTCCTTAAATCAAAAGGCGGCTGCGTGGATCCACGCAGCCGCCTTTTTCATTGCGGAGTCTACTTGAGCGCCTCCACGGCCGAATGGGCCACAGCCTCCGGCGAATTGCCGCTCAGCGTCTGCGCCAGGGCATCCTTCAGGATGGGTCCCAGCGCGGCCAGCAGGTCATCCCCGGGGATGATCTCCGCCGACTGGGAGATCAGCTCCAGCGTGCCGTGCTCATCCCACAGGCTGAGCGCATTGGGCCGCGGGGAGAGATAGCCCGCCGAACGGTTCCAGCCGGAGAGAAAATCATCGGCCACCAGATACTGCGCCAGCTCCGCGGCCGCGGCATCATGACGGGGGTCATCCCCGGCCAGCGCCCAGGCCCATCCGTCCGCCAGGCTGTAGGTGGCGCCCTGCGGGAAGGGCAGCGGCATGAGCGCAGTGTCCCGCAGGGGGTCCGCCCGCAGGAAACGCGAGGTCCATACGAGCGCAAGCTGGGCGCGGCCGTCCTCAAAGGCCGTCCAGGCGGCCTGCTCGGATTGCAGGGGGATCAGCCGCGATCCGCGGATGGCTTGCAGCACGCTCGTCAGCGCCTTTTCATCCAGGAACGGACGGTTGGACGAATCCAGCAGGGGGCTGCCGGTGGAAAGGTACAGCGTGAGCAGGAGCAGGCTGTTCGGGTCATCGCCGAAGAGCGCCAGGGATTTCTGGGCAACGAACAACTCCTCCCAGCGCGAGGGCAGTTTCTCGAACTGCGAGGGGTGGTACGCGATGGCCAGCGCGTCCCCGGCAAAGGGCAGGCCGTAGCTGACATCCTGCACCCGCCCGGCCTCGCGGGCATAGGCGTACCAGTCCGGGCTGTCCAGCTCCTCGCTGATCCCGTTCAGCGGGTGCAGCGCGCCTTTGAGCGCCGCGGCCTCCAGTTCATTGCGCGGCAGCGCCAGCAGGTCCGGCAGCAGCGAAGGCGCCGCGGACCGGGTGAGCGAGAGCGCCTCCAGCATGCCGGAATCTTCCGGGCTGCCCTTGATGCGCAGTTCCAGCCTCACTTCGGGATGGGAGGCGGAATAGGAATCCAGCCGGGCCTTCAGGCTGGCCGCCGCCGGCGAGGAACCGTTCGGGTCGAAGAGCGGCGGCAGCCAGATGCGCAGCAGCAGCGGCTCCGGCGTGGCGGCTGGGCCCGCTGACCGCGGTGCGCGTGGGGGCCGGGGTGCGGGTGGGCGTTGCCGCGGGCAGCGCCGTCCGGACCGCCGTCGCGGTGGGCAGGAAGGGGATCTGGAACTGCCCCGGCGCGCAGGCGGTGAGCAGCAGCAGGGCGAGCAGCCAGGGAATGCGTTTCATGCGTCCCACCTGACCGGCGAGCGAAGCAGCGCCGCCAGGAGAGCGGCAGTCCCGTTGAGATCGTCCATGGCGATCATCTCCGAGGGGAATGGATATGGCGCACGGGGATGGACAGCGCGCCGGAAGGCACACCCGACGCGGCTCATCAGCATGGCGCTGGCATCCGATTTCCCGCCCGTCACCACCTCGCGCTGGTAAGGCAGGCGGGCTTTTTCGGCCGTGCGGGTCATCCACGCCACGATGCGCGGATCGGCCAGCATGCCCTCGTCGCGTATCTTGACCGCCGGTCCCCTGCCCAGGGCGATCTCATTGCGCGGCGCACCGGGCGTATCCCCGGCGGAGGTCGTTTCCACCGCAATGGCGAGGTCGGGCTCCAGGCCGTAAGCCGCCGCCCGCGCGCCGTGAGAACCGGCCTGCTCGCGCGAGGTGAACACAAAGTAGAGATCATTCGGCGTGGGGGCCAGCCGCCGCAGGGTCTCCAGGACGGCCGCCACGCCGGCGCGGTTGTCGAGCGCCTTCGCCGCCACATGCCCGCCCAGGTCCTCGAAAAGAGCCTTCCAGGACCGCCACATCCCCGACCTTCACCGGGCAGTCCTTCAGGCTGGAAGCGCCCACATCCAGGAACATCTTGTCGGCCGCAGGGGAACCCGCCCCGCCCTCCGAGCCCACCAGCCCCCGCGCGCCGTTCAGAAAGCGGACCCGGCTGCCGGGCAGATGGCGCGGGGTGACGCCGCCGAGGGGGACGAAGCGGACAAATCCAGCCTCGTCCACATGGCTGGCCATCAAGCCCAGCTCATCCATGTGCGCCGCGACCATGATGCGCTGCCCGCCGCGCCCTCCCCGCGTGGGAGACTTGTGAACGATCAGGCTGCCCAGCGCATCCACACGCACCTCATCGGCCAGCGGCTCCACCTCGCCGCGGAGGAAATCCCGGATGGCATCTTCATAGCCTGGCGGGCCGGGGATCTCGGTGAGCCTTTGCAGCAGTTTTTTCATGCCTTCCTTTTTTTCAAAGCGGGACGAATTCGCCCTGGCTGTAAGCCTTCTGCCCGTGGTCGCGGACGACATGCACGCTGCCCTCTCCCAGCACGCGCCATTCCCCGCCGATCTTCCCGACCAGCGCGGTGTTCTCCTCGATGCCGAGCAGGTACTGGCCTTCCTTGAGCGTGCGCCGCAGGGCCATCACCATCGGCTTGAAGACCACCGGCATGGCATCGTAATGCGGGAAGACATAGCAGGCCGGGAGCACGCCGAAGGCCGGGTGGCTGTTCAGGCCGGCCATGCGCAGGTTGGGCATTTGCTGGCCCGAGGATCATGGCCCCCGCCGAGCAGCCCGCGAAGACCGCCCCGCGCTCCCAGGCGCGCTGCGCCGCCTCCCAGGCCAGGCTCCCATTCAGGGTCTGGTAGAGGTAGGCCGGGTCGCCGCCGGAAAAATAGATGATATCGGCGGACTCCAGCGCGGTCGCATACTGGGGATCATTGGCCGAGGCCTTGTCAATGATCGGCAGCGCCGCGGGCATCGCCCCCAGCCGCTCGAAGTGGTCCACGCCCATGCGCGACCAGCGCGAGATACTGCCCTCCCCTTCCCGCCCGGCCGCGGTGGCCAGGCAGACGACGCGCGCCCTGCGCCCGCTCAATCCCAGGCTTTCGATCAGGAAGCGGTCTATCGGTTCCATCACTTGCAGATATTCCCCCGAGCCAAGCAGTGCGATCATTCCATTGATCATCTTGCACCTCTAATCAAAAGACGCGGCCAGTCGAGGAGTGATGCGCCGCAGCGCCTGGTCCATCAGGTTCAGCGTGTTCTTCCAATCTTCCACGCGGGAGATGCTGATGGGCGAATGGGTGTAACGGTGAGGCACCGAGACGGAGACGGTGCGCACCCCGCTGCGCGCCGGCTGGATGCCGCCGGAGTCCGTGCCGCCTCCGCCGGGCTGGCGGATCTGGAAGGGGATGCAGGCCTCCAGGGCGGTCTGCTGGAGAAAGCGCACCAGCCCCGGATCGTGGATGGTGCGCTTGTCGGCCACGTAGATGGCCGGGCCCAGCCCCAGTTTTGTATTGTACGCGGTATTTTCGCTGCCCTCCTGCGCTGGCAGGTCGCGCGCCGGGGTGGAATCGATGGCAAAGGCCAGGTCGGGGTCGAAGGCATGCGCGGAGACCTGCGCCCCCATCAGGCCGATCTCCTCCTGCACGGAGAAGGACAGGCACAGGTCGATGTTGTCGGGCGCATGGCGCAGCAGCTCGATCAGGATGGCGACCCCGATGCGGTCATCGATGGACTTGGCCAAGATGGAAGGGCCTGCGCGGCGGAAACGGGTGGCAAAGGAGGCGCGCTCCCCCACCTCCGCCCTGCCGCCCGGCCCGAGATCGATGCGCAGCGAGTCCGTGCCGAGGCTGCGGGTTTCGGCCTCTCCCTCCAGCAGGTGGATGGGCGTCACGCCGATCACGCCGGGGGTATGCGCGCGCCCCACCAGCACCTGCTTCCCGGCCAGGAGGCGCGGGTCGATCACGCCCACGAGCTCAAAGCGATAGATGCCATCCCCCTCCGCCTCCACGATCATGAAGCCCACCTCGTCCATGTGCGCGTCCAGCAGGACGCGCGGGCGCGCCCTGCCCCTGCCGCTGCGCCGGACGAGCACGCTGCCCAGCGCATCCACGCGCACCTCGTCCGCATACGGTTTGACCGCCTCGAGGACGATGCCGCGCACTTCGGCCTCATCGCCGGAGACGGCGACCGCGTTGCACAGTCTTTCCAGCAGTTTGAACTGGGGAGCGCGGAGGGTCAGCATGCTCACTCCCACACGATCTTCTGCACAAAATCGGCCTCCAGCGAGGCGATGAAATCTGCCAGCAGCCGCCCGGCGCGCTGGATGTCCTCCAGCGCGGCCACCTCCACCGGGGTATGCATGTAGCGGATCGGGAGGCCCAGCACCATGCAGGGGATGCCCGCCGCGCTCACCTGCACGGCGTCCGCGTCGGTGAGCGAGTCGACGGGCATGGGCTCCACCGAAAAGGGCAGGCCGGAAGCCTGCGCCAGTTCCTTGAAGCGCCGGTGCAGGGCGGGATGCACGCGCGGCCCCAGCCCCAGCGTCGGCCCGCTGCCGAGGGAGAAACTATCCCAGCCGCCGGTGCCGGGCGCTTTGGCATAGGTTACATCCAGGATGACGGCCAGGTCGGGCTTTAACTGGAAGGCGGAAGTGGCGGCCCCGGCGAAAGTGGTCTCCTCCTGCACCGTGGCCGCGGCCCAGACATCCCACCGGTGAGGCCGCGCGCCGAGTTCCTGAAGTGCGAGGGTCAATGCCGTCACCGAAGCGCGGTTATCCAGCGAATGGCCGCTGAGCGTTCCTCCGGCCAGTTCCACCGGCTGCGTATCCACGGAGATCAGGTCTCCCGCGCGCACCCTGCGGGCGGCCTGCGCGGGCGTCAGGCCGGTATCCACCAGCATGTACTCGAGGTCGGGATAGCGCCCGCGCTGTTCGGCGGGGAGCAGGTTCGGCGGGGGCATGGCGATCACGCCCGGCAGGTCCCCGCCCGCGGCGTGGACGCGCACCGGCGTGCCGGGCAGGACGCGCAGGTCCACGCTGCCCACTGCGGCAACGTAAATAAAACCGTCCTGCACCCTGCGCGCCATCAGGCCGATGGAATCCATGTGCGCGGCCGCCAGCAGCGCAGGCCGCGGGGCCTTCCCGCTGCCCTTCTTCAATGCATGCACGGAGCCGAGACGGCTGAAGTGCAGCTCGTCGGTCAGGGGCCGCCAGGCCTCTTCGATCAGGCGCGCGGCAGGGCCTTCATAGCCGGAAAGGCCCGAAACCCCGAGGAGCGATTTCAGGAAGGGCAGCATCTCGGCCATGTTTTAGAAGGGAGTCAGGGTGGGGGAGGGAGTGGACGTCTCGGTGGGCGAGGGCGTGAAGGTGTTGGTGGGCGAGGGGGTCCAGGTGGGACTGGGAGTCCAGGTGGGCGTGGGCGAAGCCGTCCAGGTGGGCGGCACGAAGGGCGTCAGCGTGAGCGTCGGCGTCCAGCTGGGCGTGAAGGTCGGCGTGATCGAGGCGGTGAAGACCGCGGTGATGCTGGGAGTGAAGGTGAGGGTCACCGTGGAGCTGGCCGTCATGCTGGCGGTTGCCGTTAAGGTAGACGTAACCAGCTCGCCCGGTGACGGGGCAAGCATCAAGGCGATCCCCCCCACACAGTAACAGGGAATTGTGAAAAGGATAATGGTGGTAAGGATAAGCCGCAGCCGCGCACGGGGGTCGGTGGGGTCGCGCATAACGGTTCGATTATAATCCATCTATCATGATCCCCCTGAAGTTACATATTGCCGGTTTCCTTTCCTATCACCAGCCCGTGGAGCTGGACTTCACCGGGTTCGACCTGGCCTGCATCTCCGGCCAGAACGGGGCGGGCAAGTCCTCCCTCCTGGACGCCGTGACCTGGGTCCTGTTCGGGCAGGCGCGCAAGCGCGACGAATCGATCATCAATTTGCAGTCCAGGGCTGCGGAAGTTTCTTTAACCTTCGAATATGAGGGCAACCGCTACCGCGTCCAGCGCACCCTGCCGCGCGGCAAGAGCACCGTGCTGGAGTTCCAGGTGCTGGACGGCGAGGACTGGCGCGCCCTCACCGAGCGCACCGTCCGCGAGACGCAGGCGCGCATCGAGCAGGCCCTGCGCTTCGATTACGATACCTTCATCAATGCCTCCTTCTTCCTGCAAGGCAAGGCCGACCAGTTCACCCAGCAGAATGCCTCCCGGCGCAAGGAAGTGCTGGGCAGCATCCTGGGCCTGGAGGTCTGGGAGGTCTATAAGGCGCGCACCGCCGAGCGCCGCAGGGCCATCGAAGCGGAAGCCGGGGAGATCGAGGGCCGCCTGGCAGAGATCGACGCGGAGCTGGCGGAGGAGGCCCCCCGCAAGGCCAAATTGAAGGACCTGGAAAGATCGCTCAAGCAGTTGAGCGCCGCGCGCGCCGCGCAGGAATCCGCGCTGGAGACCATGCGCAGGCTGGCGGCCACCGTGAAGGAACAGCGCAAGCTGGCGGATACGCTGGCGCAGAACCTCGAGCGTTCCCGGGCCGCGCTGACCGGCCTGCAGTCCCGCCTGGAGGGCAAGCTGGAGGAGCATGCCTCCTATCAGGAATTGACCCTGCGCGCCGCGGACATCCAGACGGCCTACCGGGACTGGCAGGCGGCGCGCGAGGAACTGGCGCGGCAGGATCAGGTGGCGGCCAGTTTCCGCGAGTACGATGAAAAGCGCCAGCCGCTGCGCCTGGAGATCGAGGCCGAAAAGGCCCGCCTGACCCAGGAGCGCGCCGGCCTCGAAGCGCAGGCCGCCGAGATCGAAGCGCAGCTGGCGCTCAAGCAGGAGCTGGAGGCGCAGATCCTTGCCGCGCAAGGGCAGTTCGCCGAGGCCGAGGCCCGGGTGGCGGAGCGGCTGGAGGTGGAACGCGGGGCCCAGGCAGGCCGCGAGCGCCAGGCCGAGCTCAAGGCCGGGAACGACCGCCTGAAAAAGGAAATGAACGAGCTGAAGGACCGCATCGAGAAGCTCAAGATCGCCCGCGGGGCGGTCTGCCCTCTGTGCGGGCAATCGCTGAGCGAGGAGCATCGCAAGCTCACCCTCACCGACCTGGAAGCCGAGGGGAAAGCCAGGGGCGATGCCTACCGCGCCAACCAGACCGAGCAGGACAAGCTGACGGATGAACTGAACAGCCTGCAAAGCGCTCTCCAGGCGCTGGCCCCGGCGGAAGCGGAACGGCTGGCGGCCTCCGGCCGGGTCATGCAGTTGAACGAGCGCATGGAAGGCCTGCTGAAACGCTCCGGCGAATGGAACAAGACCGGCGCAAAACGCTTGAAGGAAGTGGCCAAAGCGCTGGACGCCGAAAAATATGCCCTGGAAGCGCGCAAGAGCCTGAAGGCACTCGATAAGGAACTCGGCGGGCTGGGCTATGACGCCGCCGCGCACGACCAGGCCCGCCAG
Source organism: uncultured Chloroflexia bacterium (assembly GCA_963809585.1). Lineage (GTDB taxonomy): Bacteria > Chloroflexota > Anaerolineae > Anaerolineales > Villigracilaceae > JACPVF01. The sequence continues at coordinate 1,354,136 of CAWEKL010000009.1, forward strand.
GCGGAGACCGATGCGCGCCCCGCCGAGGAACAGTTCCGCCGTCTGGAGTCCGCGCAGGAGGTCAGCCGCCAGATCAGCAGCGAGATCCAGGTGCTGCAGGCCGATATCCTGAGCCGCCAGCAGGAGATCGAAGGGCAGCTTTCAGCAGTACGACGCCACGGTCGCGGCGCTGGCCGCCGCCGAGGCGGGCTCTCCCGACCCGGAACAGGCCGAGGATGAATTGCTGCGCCTGCGCGAGCAGGAGAACCAGGTGCGCGATGAGGTGGGCGCCGCGCGCCAGAAGGTGGACATCCTCGAAACGCTGCGCGCCCGCCGCGCCGATCACTCCACCCGGCGCGAGGAGCTGAACCGTTCCATCGCCCGGCACAGGACCCTCGAGCGCGCCTTCGGCAGGGATGGCGTGCCCGCGCTGCTCATCGAGCAGTCGCTGCCGCAGATCGAGAGCCGCGCCAATGAGCTGCTCGACCGCCTGAGCGACGGGCAGATGAGCATCCGCTTCGTCACCCAGGCCGAGTACAAGGACAAGAAGCGCGGCGACCTGAAGGAGACGCTGGACATCCAGATCAGCGACGGGGCCGGGCTGCGCGATTACGAGATGTATTCGGGGGGCGAAGCCTTCCGGGTGAACTTCGCCGTGCGGCTGGCGCTCTCCGAGGTGCTGGCGCAGCGCAAGGGCGCGCGCCTGCAAACGCTGGTCATTGACGAGGGCTTCGGCTCGCAGGATGTGCGCGGCCGCCAGCGCCTGATCGAGGCCATCAACCTGGTCAAGCCGGATTTCGCCAAGATCCTGGTCATCACCCACCTGGAGGAATTGAAGGACGCCTTCCCCACGCGCATCGAGGTGGAAAAGACCGCTGAGGGTTCCACCGTGAGGTGATGTAAGTGCGGCTGGCATCGCCTGGCCGGGGGGAATAGCAATTGGTCCCTGTGCTCCTCTCCACGCTTGCCTGCGCCATCGGGCTGGCCGCCATCCTGTGGATCCACTGGCGGCGCGAGCCTGAGATCAAGGTGACGCCGGTCCCGCCTCCCGCGGATGGGCCGCTGATCTCCGTCTGCGTGCCCGCCCGCGACGAGGCGCATAACATCCGCGCCTGTGTCGAATCCATCCTGCGGCAGGACTATCCCCATTTCGAATTGATCGTTCTCGAGGATCGCTCCACGGACGCCACGCCCGCCATCCTGCGCGAACTGGCCGAAGGGAGCGCAAGGCTGCGCGTGCTGCCGGGGGAAGAACTGCCTCCCGGCTGGGCGGGCAAGCCGCATGCCCTCCATCAGGCCGCCGCGGCCGCGCGCGGCGAATGGCTGTGCTTCGTGGATGCGGATACAACTCTTTCCCCCAATGCCCTCTCCTCCGTGTACGCCAAAGCCGTGGAAACCGGCGCCGACCTGTTCACCATCATGACCTTCCAGGTGATGGGCTCTTTCTGGGAAAAGACGGTCATGCCGCTGGTCATGAGCGCCCTCGCCGTGGGCTTCTCGCCGCGCCGGGTGAACGACCCGCGCAGCCGTGACGCCATCGCCAACGGGCAGTTCATCCTCATCCGGCGCGCGGCCTATGAGGCCATCGGCGGGCACGCCGCGGTCCGCGACCGGATCGTGGAAGACAAGGCCATCGCCGAGCTGGTCAAGTGGAGCGGCCACCGGCTGGTCGTGGCGGATGGGATGCAGGCGGCGCGCACGCGCATGTACACCTCGCTGCCCGCCATGTGGGAGGGCTGGACGAAGAACATCTACCTCGGCCTGAGCGACCGCCCCTCGCTGATGCTGCTGGGAGTGGTGGGGGCCGCGCTGCTGGTCATCGGGTCGGTCGTGCTGCCCTTGTGGCCGCTGGCGGGACTCGTCTGGTTCCTGCGCGGCGGGGGCAGCCCGGCGCTGATCGTGGTGCTGGAATCCCTGCTCCTGTGGGGCGCGCTGCTGGCCGCGCGGGCGGGCGTCGCGCAGGCGATGGGCCTGCCGCCTCGTTGGGCGCTTGCCACACCCCTCGGGGCGGGCGTCTTCGCGGCCATGATGTTCACCTCGGCCTGGAAGGTGCTTTCGGGAAGCGGGGTAAGCTGGAAAGGCCGCAGGTACTCTGTAAGATAAGCCCCGCACTTGCCGGAATAGAACAATTGTGCTTTAATATCCCCACCGGGCAGGCGCAAGCCTTATCGTCAACCTGCCAGGAACAGAGCACATGACCCTTAGTATTGAACAAAGAGTTTCGGATTCCCCCTATATCGAGTCGATCACCTATGGCCGGACGACCGGGTTCGGCGCGCCGATACGGCCCGCGGAAACCCACTGGCACATGGTCTTCGTGCGCTTCGAATGGCAGCACGCGCCCGCTGCTCGTGGGCCCGCTGACCTCCTCCGGCACGGCCACCTGGGGTCCGGGCGCCGAGATCCTGTGGATCAAGTTCAAGCTGGGCAGCTTCATGCCGCACCTCCCCGTGCGCGATATCGTGGACGGGGAGACCGTTCTGCCCACCACGGGCGGCGCAAAATTCTGGCTGAAGGGTTCCGCCTGGCAGTTCCCCGACTTTGAGAACGCCGATACCTTTGTGGACCGGCTGGCGCGCCTGGGCGTGCTGGCAATGGACCCGCTGATCCTGGATGCGCTGCAGGGAGCCTCCCCGCGAGATCCCCTCGCGCACGCTGCGCTACCGCTTCCTGCGCGCCACCGGCTATACGCAAGGGGCCATCCGCCAGTATGAGCGCGCCCAAAAGGCCGCCTCCCTGCTCGAACAGGGCATGCCCGTGCTGGATACCGTCTTCGAGGCGGGCTACTTCGACCAGCCGCACCTGACCCGCGCCCTTCGCCGCTGGATCGGGCACACCCCCGCGCAGATCCTGCGCGCCGAACCCGCCGGCTAGATTGCCGTTCCGTACAAGACTTCCATCCACAAAGGGGGTAAGATGGTCAAAGATAAATCCAACCGCCCGCGAACCGGGCACATTAGAAGTAAGGAGCCAAAATGAACAAGATCACCCCGTTTTTGTGGTTCGATAACCAGGCCGAGGAAGCCGCCAAATTCTACACTTCCATCTTCAAGAATTCCAGGATCACCGATGTGACCCGTTATGGCGAAGGCGGGCCGGGCCCGGCAGGCACCGCCATGACCGTTGCCTTCGACCTGGAAGGCCAGCACTTCACCGCCCTCAACGGCGGCCCGGAATACAAGTTCACCGAGGCGGTTTCCTTCTATGTGGACTGCAATTCCCAGCAGGAAGTGGACTACTTCTGGCAGAAGCTCTCCGAGGGCGGCGAGGAAGGCCCCTGCGGATGGCTGAAGGACAGGTTCGGCCTCTCCTGGCAGATCGTCCCCAGCGCGCTGACCAAACTGCTGAGCGACCCCGACCCCGAGAAGGCGGGCCGCGTCATGCAGGCCATGCTCAAGATGAGCAAGATCGATGTCGCTGCCCTGGAGCGTGCCGCCAAAGAGCCCGCCGCAGCCTGAGCGCCCCACCCTGTTAAGTGCCCGCCCGGATGGTCATTTTTGACCACCCGGGCGGTTTATTTTTATGGGGATTCTCCCCTTGCCGGGTCCTGCAAGCGCAGGTTTAATACGCGATATGTGACAAAAGTCACGATGCTTTTCCCGTCCAATTCGATAAAATTAAAAGCGGATTAATTCTCAAAGGAGAAGCATGGCGAAACTTTCCATCATCGTCGCCGCCGCAGCCGCGATCCTCGCGCTGGCAGTCTTCGTCTACGTGACCGATGCACCGTCCTATGCGGGCACGGCCTCCGAGACCTGCAACAACTGCCACGTCATGGACCCGATGTACGAGAATTACTATCACGCCGCGCACCGAGCGCGCCGCCGAATGCGCGGACTGCCACCTGCCCCACGAGAACCCGGTGGCCTATTACCTCGAGAAGGGCCGCCAGGGGGCGCATGACGTGTTCGTCTTCACCACCGGCACCACGCCCGAGGTGCTGCGCGCCAACGCCAATTCGCAGAAGATCATCCAATCCAACTGCATCCGCTGCCACCAGACCACCGTGGAGGACATCGTCATGGGCGCGCAGCCCTTCGACCGCAAGTGCTGGGACTGCCACCGCTCCGTGGCCCACGGGCAGCGCGGCCTGGCCGACCACCCCTTCCAGGACTCTTCGATCTACCCCGTCAAGTAGGAGAATGCACCCATGAAACGTTACACCACCCTGATCCTGGTCGGCATCATCGTCCTGCTGGCCGCCGTGCTCACCGGTGTGCTGGTGTTCATGAAGAACCAGCCGCCCCAGATGCGCGCCGTCCAGCCCATCGTCGAGATCGCCAAGATGGAACCCGACTCCTCGCAATGGGGCATCAATTTCCCCAACCAGTGGGCCACCTTGCAGAAGACCGCCGATAACAACATCGACACCACCTACGGCGGCTCCTCGAAGTTCTCCTGGCTGGAGCACGACCCGCGCCAGAAGATCCTCTTCGCCGGCTATCCGTTCAGCATGGAATATAACGACGACCGCGGGCACATGAACTGCCCTGATCGACGTGCGCGAGACCGACCGCCTGAACCTCAAGCCGGGCGATCCCAAGGAAACCCACGCCACCTGCTACTCGTGCAAATCCTCCAACAACCCCGCGCTGTGGGCCGACATGGGCATGAAGGCCTACGACGCCATGATGTTCCCCGAGATGACGCCCAACCTCGAGATACCCCATCGGCTGCGCCAACTGCCACGAAGCCGGCACGCATGCGCCTGATCGTCACCAACCCCGCCCTCGATGAGGCGCTCAAGGCGCAGGGCAAGGACTGGACGACCTTCACCCGCCAGGAGATGCGCACCGTGGTGTGCGCCAACTGCCACGTGGAATATTACTTCGTGGGCGACGGCAAATATCTGACCTTCCCCTGGGAGAACGGCACGAACATCGACCAGATCGTCTCCTACTACGAGGCCAACGGTTTTACGGATTGGGACTATCCCGAGACGGCCACGCCCATGCTCAAGGCGCAGCACCCCGAGTACGAGATCTACACCGCCGGCAGCACCCACTACAACGCGGGCGTGGCCTGCGCCGACTGCCACATGCCCTACGTGCGCGACGGCGCCTCGAAGTACTCCACGCATGATGTCCACAGCCCGCTGCTGAATCCGGAGCTGGCCTGCGGGCAGTGCCACACCGACACGGAAGCGGTCGTGCGCCGCGTGACCACCATCCAGGACCAGGTCGCGGCCACCAAGCAGTCCACCGAGGACGCGCTGATCGACGCCATCAACGCCCTCAAGACCGCCGCCGCCAACCCCGACGCGGACGCCGCCCTGCTCGACCAGGCGCGGGCCCTGCACCGCAAGGCGCAGTTCATGTGGGACTTCGTCTCCGCCGAGAACTCCACCGGCTTCCACAACCCTTCCTACACGCTGAGGATCCTGGCCGAGTCCACGAACCTGGCGCGCCAGGTGCAGATGCTGGCCTCGCAGGCCGCCAATGACCCGGCGCTGCTGCAAACCGGCACCTACTATCTGGAAACCCAGTCCTCCGCACTGCCGTAACTACCAGCCCCCTCCATACCCCGCCCATCGGCGGGGTATTTTTTTATGGGAACATTTTTTCCTTTCCCATCGTCCAACTCCCAACATCATGTCATTGCGAGCGCAGCGAAGCAATCTCATGATAATCATGAGATACTTCGATCGTGAGATTGCTTCCCGAAGGCTCGCAACGACATACCAAACGACCGGGGCAGTATATAATCCCCCGCAATACCATGCGACCGACCAACTTAAACAGGAGAATGAGAGATGAAAAAACTATTATTGTTCGTTCTGGCACTGGCGCTCAGCGCCTGCTCGGCCCTGGGAGGCACGGACCTCAGCCGCAACCAGGCCAAATGGGATAAGGCCGATATCAAGAATTACCGTTATACCCTCTTCGTCGGCTGCTTCTGCGCTTTCACGGAACGCATGCCGCTCACCGTGGAAGTGCAGCGACGGGAAGATGGTCTCCATGACCTACGCCGACGGCAAGCCTCTCACCGCCGAGGACATGCAGATCGACTTCTTCCAGCGCTTCTCGACCCTGGATGGACTGTTCGCCGACCTGGCTTCGGGACAGGCCTCCAAAGCGGAACAGGTGGAGGTCACCTATGACCAAACCTATGGCTTCATCTCACAGATGAACGTGGACCAGATCAAGCTCGCCGCCGACGACGAGTACAGCGTGCAGATCTCGAATTTCGAAGTGCTCCAATAAACCATGTCATTGCGAGCGAAGCGAAGCAATCCCCTTGTTATAACAAGAAGATTGCTTCCCGAATGCTCGCAAGGACATCCAAATCCAACACAGAAAACGGCGGGCATCAGCTCGCCGTTTTTATTGCTGCTCTTTTTGTGGTTTAATCATATTGCCTGTTGATGCCGCATTCCATCCGACGAAGAACAATACAGTGGAGGGTAAATGGAATCATTGCATGAATATACCGAGGAATATAGAAGGCAATTGGAGAAGGGCGCCATTCAAAAGGCCTATAAGGGGTTGATGGAATATATCATGGGCTTGAGGACATTTTTCAAAAACAAATATCCGGATTATTCCGTATCCGGAAGCCTCTATTATGGCTACATGGATATGACCTATTTCTCCTTCTTTCCCAATTCGCTCAAAGAGCAGGGCTTGAAAGTCGCCATCGTTTTTCTGCATGAGGCATTTCGCTTTGAGGTTTGGCTGGCAGGCTATAACAAACAGGTGCAATCCAAATACTGGAATTTGTTCAAAGAAAGCAATTGGAAAAAGTATCCCCTGGTTTCGACCACAGAAGGCGCCGATTCCATTTTGGAGTCCGTGCTGGTTGACGATCCGGATTTCAGCGATCTGGAGGCTCTCACAAGTCAGATAGAAAAAGGGACCTTGAAATTTATCAAAGATATTGAAGGCTTCCTATCCAAAAACCAGGCTGTCTGTTATTTATGACTTTACCGGCGGGGAAATCGCTTTCGAAAACCACAACTTCTCGGAGATGACCGCGAACCCCAGCGACTCGGCGAGGCGCTGCATGGGCAGGTTCTCGCTGCTGGTGCCGAGCCGCGCCTGGCGCGCGCCCTTGGCCTGAAGCTCCACCAATCCGGCCGTCACGATGGCACGTCCCAGCCCCAGCCGCTGATAGCGAGGCCGCACGCCCAACGGGTCGGTCCAGCCCGTCTCCGCGGATTCCAGCCAGCCGATGCAGAAGGCTGCCAGTTCCCCCTGCGGAGCGACTGCCAGCAGATCAAGCTCCCGTTCATACACCGGCGTGCGCATGATCGCCAGACGCTCCTCGACGGTCATGTTTTGCGTCCCGAAGGCGGCGCGGTGCAGTTCCACCAGTGCTTCCACCTCCTCCTCGCCGCGCGCGCAGCGCAGGGAAAAGCCGGGGGGCAGGGGCCGCTCGGGGATCGTCTCCTCCAGCGGGCGCGCATAGCGCAGGGTGCGCACCTCCGCGCGCTGAAAGCCGTGCCGCTCCAGCATGGCGATCTGCGCCGCGTCGTGCGACTCACAGCAGGCATCCAGGGTGACATCCGCACCAGCGCCTTGCCCGCTCAGGCAGGCGGTCCCCCACTCCACCATTTCATCTTCCATTTCAGGCGAGGTGCGGCCGCCCTCCATCCCGAAGCGCAGGTTGTTGAAGTCATCCACCCAGGCAAAGCCGGTCAGCCTGTCACCTTCCTGCCAGATGCGCGTCCGCTGGCGCACCCCGCGGATCTGCATGGATTCTTCCAGTTCATTCAACGACACCTCCCCGCGCGCGCCTTCGATCAATTTGCGCAGGGCGGGGAGGTCCTGTTCGTGCTGGAGGAGGCGGCTGTTCATGGGAGGTCCGCCTCCATTATATGCGCGCCGGACGGATCAGGGTCTGTGCACCAGGCCGAGAAGGTTCCCGTCGCTGTCCTTGACGACCGCGGTCAGCGCGTGCCCAGCACCTGGTTCGTGCCCCGGCTGATCTCCCAGGGATACACGATGATGGCGTCGGTGACCGCCGCGTAGTAATCCGGGCGCGCGGTGCCGAACAGGTTGCGGTAGGGGTTGAAGTGCAGGACGCAGGTCTCAGCGAAGCCGCCCGCCGCGGAGACGCGGTTCTTGACGGAGGTCATGGTGCGGCCCGAGCCCCAGACATCGTCCACGATGAGCGTCGGGCGGCCCATCAGCTGGTCGCCGGAGGGGAACTGGATGAACTCCGGCCAGGCCAGCATGGCAGTCTTCTCCTGCAGGAGCTGGGCGGGGAAGTCCACCGCGGCGGTCAGCAGGTGGGTGACGTTCATCGCCTCGGCCAGCATGCCGCCGGGGATGATGCCGCCGCGCGTGATCATCACCAGCGCGGTGAACTCGCGGCGGAACTGGGGGAGCAGGTGGTCGATGAGCCGGTCGACCTCCGGCCAGCTGACAAGCTCGCGGCGGCGCTCAGATGACTGCATTGTCAAGCACCCTTGCAAGAGGAGCAGGAGCCGTCACCGGCGCCAGGCTTCCGGCCACGCGTGCCCGTTCGGTATCCCGCGCCCACAGGTAGAGGCAGGTATGGTAAGCCGTGAGGGTATAGGAGCCGATCACGCTGGCGACCATCACCGCGGCGAAGAAGATCAACGCGCCCAGGGCGATGCCCAGCACCAGGCCGAGCGTCTGGGTGCCGAAGAGCAGGTAGACGCCGTAGCCCAGCACGAGGCCGACCAGCGCGCCGCTCAGGCCGATCAGAAAGCCCATCAGCCCGGTGACCGCGCGCACGCCCACCGTGCTGATGCCGATGAGCAGCAGGTTCTCGCGGGTGATCTTGAGCACGCGGCCGAGGGCGTCCTTCAGGTTGAGGTCGTCAATGACCATGGCGGGCAGCGCCAGGAAAGCCGCCTCGGTCCACAGCGCCTCCAGCAGGCCGGTGGCCGCGCGCGCCACCCCGGCGGTGATGCCGCGGCGGTTGCGCTGCGCCGCGGAGCGCAGCAGGTTCACGAAGGTGGAAGCGGCGGCCAGGGTCAGGATGTCGAAGAAGTCCCGTCCCACGATGCTCCAGGCTTTGTCCATGCGGCCATCCCCCTCGGCCAGGTAGCCATAGATCAGGTACACCGTCATGGCGGAGAAGATGTAGCTGACCACAAATTGAACAAAGACCAGGATGGCGCCCAGCACCGCCATGATGCCGTTCCCCAGCCGGGAATCCGGAAGCAGGAAGGCGACCCCCAGGATGGGCAGGATGCCAAGGATGGAGACGATCATCCCCGCGATCAGGGCAAAGATGGAGGGCTTGATCAGATCGCGGTCCTTAAGAGCCATGTCCCAGGCCTGTTTAAGGAAAGACCAGCCGCGGGAAAAGCTTTCCATAATGAATTCTCCTCTATTCTTCTGTTGTTCTGGATAGATTATAGCAAGAAACGACTTTCGGGAGCGGATAAATTATCCACCCCTGTCAGCCTGCCGGGGCGGCGGGGGGTGAAACGAAAATGTAACCACCGGTAACGGAGGAGTCTTCTCTGTTCTACAGGTCTGTCTTTATCTTTTCTTTTTTAAATTCTTTTCTCGTTCTGACTCTTGTCCCGGTCTATTTCTTGAATCTTCGTTCTGATCTTGATTCTTAATGCTTCATCTCCTCTTCTTCAGTCCCTGCCCGGAATCCGCTCAACCTCCCCCGCGGACCGCCCGATTTAAGAGCAATTTGCAAATTGGAGACACCTGCGACACCTGCGACAGAAAAAAACTTGACAATTGAACATTTGTTCTATATAGTATCCCCACAAGCCTATGAACAGAATCTGGATCAAACTCTATCTGGAAATACTGGACGATCCCAAGATGGGTGCGCTCCCGGATTGGCAGTGGCGGCGTGCCGTGGAGCTGTTCCTGCTCGCGGGCGGGAACGGGAACGACGGCGGACTAAAGCCCGTGGCGGATTTGGCGTGGCGCTTGCGCATCTCGGTTGAGAAGATGACCGAAGCGCTGCAGGCCTTATCCCGAGTTCGGGGTGGTTCATGAAGCGTCGCCGGGCCGCTGGGTGGTCACCCATTTCGCCGAGCGCCAGGCATCGCCCTCCACGCCGCGCGTCCAGCGCTTCCGCGAGCGATCGAGGCAGGCGGAAAGCGCCCTGCTGGTCGAGGACGAATCCCTCGACCCACCCCCCACGTACCCTCCCGAGGCTGGCGGGGTGAGCGAGGCGCAGGTCACCGAGGTGTACCTGGAAAACATCGGCGGGCTGAACAAGTACCAGACGCGGGACCTGCATGCCGCCATCCAGACCTACAGCGCGCGCTGGGTGCTGCTGGCCATCCGCTACGCGGTCATCCAAAACAAGTGCAGCCTCGCCTATATGCTGGGCACGCTGAAGGGCTGGAAGCAGGACGGCCTGCGAGACCCCGCCGAACGGTTCGAGGCCTATCACCGGCTGCCGCGCGCCGAAGCGGAGCGGGCCGATGACGAGGCTGACGAGGAGGATGACAGGCGACGAAGACATCGACGACGAGGCTGACGAGGAGGACGAGGAAGAACAGCCTGTCCTGTCTGACCCGCGTGACGAGCAGTATTTCAGAGCTTACGAAGACCAGCTGGGGCCCATAAGACCCGAGCAGTGGAGGGAGGTGCGTGAGTACCTGGAGGAGGATGGAGGGCCGCGCGAGTGGCTGCCCGAGGTGGTGAGCGCCGCGGATAAGGCGGGCATCCACCGCTGGAGTTATGTCATCAATATGCTCAGGTACCGGCTGTCGAATAGAAACGACGCCTGAGTCAGATGTTGGAATAGGTCAGAGCAGGCTCTGGGGATCCATTTCCAGGCGGAAGTGTGCGGGGACGCGGCCGCGCAGGAGCGAAGCCGGGTCGGGGCTGCGCACGATGATCTGCCAGCGGTAGAGGCCTGCCTGCCGGGAGAAGTAGCAGGGCGCCGGGCCGATCAGTGTGGTCGCGCGGCGGTCCTCGCTGTCGATCCAGCCCAGCAGGCGGGAGGCCATCTGGCGCGCTTCCAGCTCCGCGCGGGCAGGGTCGGCGTCCCGCACTTCCAGCCGCGCCAGCCGTGCGAACGGCGGATAGCCCAGGCTCCTGCGCGCGGCCAGTTCCTGCCGGTAAAAGCCCTCATAGTCGTGCCCCGCGGCAAAGCGGATCACGTCATGGTCGGGCTGGAAGGTTTGCAGGATGACCTGGCCGCCCCGGTCGCTGCGGCCGGCGCGCCCGGCCACCTGCGTCAGCACCTGGAAGACGCGCTCGGCGGCGAAGGGATCGGGCAGGGCCAGCCCCACCTCGGCCAGCACGATGCCCACCAGCGTCACCAGCGGCAGGTCCAGCCCCTTGGCCAGCATCTGCGTGCCCACCAGCACATCCGCGCGGTGGTTGGTGAAGTGGGTCAGGATGATCTCATGGGCGTCCTTCTGGCGCGTGGTCTCCCAATCCCAGCGCAGGGTGCGCGCGCCGGGGAACATGGCGTTGATCTCGGACTCGACGCCCTCGCTGCCCAGGCCGTACTCGCGTATCTGCGGGCTGCCGCAGTTCGGGCACTTGACAGGCCGGCCGCGCTCATAGCCGCAGGTGTGGCAGCGCAGGGGCTGCTTCCCATCCAGGTGCAGCGTCAGCGGGCTGTCGCAGCGCGGGCACCTGAGCACATGGCCGCAATCGCGGCAGAACACATAGGTGGCGGTGCCGCGGCGGTTCAGGAACAGGATGGCCTGCTCGTCCTTGGCCAGCGTGGACTGCAAGGCCTCGATCAACGGGCGGCTGAAGATGGACCGGTTGCCCTCCTTCAGTTCCGTGCGCATGTCCACGATGGACACGGGAGGCAGCCAGGAGGTCTCCTGCGTATTTTTCAGGGAGGCGGGCTGGGCGATGCGCCGGGGCAGTTCGAGCAGGACGCTCCCGCCCTCGTCCGCGTCATGACGCTGGACCACGGAGGGCGTGGCCGAGCCGAGCAGGCAGACCGCTCCGGCCAGAGGCGCATACAGCCGCGCGGCGGTGACGGCATGGTAGAACGGCGGATCGGACTGGTAATAGGATGGGTCGTGGCATTCGTCGAGGACGATCAGCCCCAGGTCCGGCAGCGGCGCGAACAGCGCCGAACGCGGGCCGATGATCAACTGGATCAGGCCGGCGCGCGCCCTGCGCCAGGTGTCATAGCGCTCCCCCTCCGAGAGCCGCGAGTGGATCAGCCCCACCTGCCCGGGGAAGCGGTCGAGGAAGCGGTGAACGGTCTGCGGGGTGAGGGCGATCTCGGGGACGAGGATGATGGATCGTTTGCCGAGGCGGGCAGCTTCCTCCACCGCGCGCAGGTACAGCTCGGTCTTGCCGGAGCCGGTGACGCCCTGAAGGAGCAGCGGCTGGACCGGCTGCCCCCCGGCGATCCCGGCAAAGCCATCCAGGATGCAGGTCCAGGCCTTTTGCTGCTCGGCGGTCAGTTCCGGCGCGGCGGTGCGGGTGACCGGGATGCCTTCGAGCGGGTCGCGCCAGATCTCCGTCTCGCGCAGCACCACCAGGTCCTGCTCGGCCAGTTCCTGCAGGTCGGCCAGGTTGCAGCCGGTCTCGGCATAGACCCAGGAGACATTGACCGCCGCGGGCGTGTCCATGAGATAACGCAGCGCGGCCTGGCGGCGTTTGAGCGTGGTCTGGCGCTGGCCCAGCGAGGGCATGGCCGCCTCGGCAGCCTCCAGCGGGACGCCCAGCTGCGCGGTGCGGATGAACTTGGGACGCAGGGTCGGGAGAGGCAGGATCGGACGGCCCGCCAGCACTCCCTGACGGATGAGCTTGCGCGCCTCGCCGCGCCACTGGATGCGGCCGATGTGCCGGTCCAGCTGCCTGCCGCGCAGCGCGCCGCGCTCGGTCAGCAGCCTGACCAGCCGCGCGCCCAGCACGGATAGCGGAACGGGAGAGGCGCCGCCGGGGCTTTCGCGCACTTCGTACAGCGTGTCGGCCTGCTGGCTGAGGCCGGGCGGCAGCATCAACTCGATGAAGGCGGCCAGCGGGGCGAGATTGGATTCGGACAGGGACTCGGCCAGGGCGATCTGCGCCGCGGAGAGGACCGGCGCGGGATCGAGCAGCGAGAGCAGGGGTTTGACCTCCGGGACGGAGGGAGACTCGATGAAGCGCAGGATGACGCCCTGCATCGTCCGCTCGCCGAAGGGCACGGTGACCAGCTGGCCGGGGGCGGCGGCGAAGCCCTCGGGCACTGCATAATCAAAAACGCCCGCCACCGACGGGACGTTGACGGCCACCTGGACGAACTTCATGCGCTCCCGCTTCTGAGGATGGCGGCGGCCCCGTAGCCGACCACCGAGGCAAAGTCTCCGGTCACATCCCCCGAGGTGGCGTGATAAAGCACTTTGATGCCCGTGGCGCCCAGCGCCAGCGAAGCCCACAGAACCGCCGCCACCGCGCCCAATCCGCAGGCGAAGCCCCGGCCGGAGAACTCCGCGGCGAACATGCCGTCCGGCGAGAAGGATTCGATCTGGTGCAGCATCTCGGCGTCCAGTATTCCGGCGGTGCGCTGGTCATAGAAGTGGGAGAGGTCGGTGCTCGCCACGAGGACGAAGTCACGGCCCTTGAGGGACTCGGCCAGGGCTTTCCCCAATTCCATGGCAGTCCCCGGTTCCTGCGTGCGCACCATGACCGGCAGCAGCTGGAACGCGGATTTGAGGGCGCGCTGCAGGAAGGGCAGCTCGATCTCCAGCGAATGCTCGCGGTCATGAGCGATCGGCATCAGCCCCATGCCTGCGCTGCTTTGCAGGGCGGTATTCAGCTTTTGCACTGCGCCGCGGTCCACCGGGACCACGCCCAGCGGCGTCTCATAGGCCTCGTGGGAGGTGACCAGCAGGGGACTGGAATGATAGTTATGGTAGGGGGAAAGCACGACGACCAGTTCCGGCGACCTGCCGCGCAGGGCCGCGAACGCATGCCCGGCCACAGGCCCGGAGTAGACATGCCCCGCATGCGGGGCGATCACGCCCATCACTTCCCCGGGCAGATCGGGCAGCACGGCCCGGTCCAGGTACTGGTCCACGCTGGCCGCCAGGGCCGCGGGGTCCCCCTCGTACCAGAACTCCGGCGATGGGAGAGGGGCGAAGGTCGAGTGCCATAAAATGATTGTAGCACAGAGGAACCTTAAAGAAACAGGAGCGGTTCAAGAACCGCTCCTGCGTGCATTAGTTCTGGGGAGATTGCTTCGTCGCTCGCCGATTCCTACGGAATCGTCTCAGCTCCTCGCAACGACAGATAGGCTTACGGCTCGCTGATCTTCACCCAGTCGTATTCGACCTTGGTCGGGGTGTTGTCAAAGGAGGAAAGACCGATGCCAATTTTCCCGTCGCGGAAGACATACTGGTTGTCGGTAAAAGCGCGGGTCTCCACGCCATTGATCAACAGCTTAATAATGCGGTCCTTGCAGATCAAAGTGTATTCGTTGGTCTCCTTGCCGGAGCGGATCTTGTTGGAGCCGCCGTTGGCAAGCTGGGCATAACTATTCTTGGTGCCGTCATAGGCCCAGATCCAGTAGAGGCCGTTGTTGGCGATGGAGACCTCGTACCAGCCCTCATCCGAGAGGCGGCAGACCAGGTTGATATTGTTGTTATTGGTGCCGCGGTTATCCACGCGCACATCCAGCTGCACATTCTGATAGGTGTACGGCTCGTAGACCGCATAGACGTTCAGGTTCTTGGCGATATCAAAAACAAGGAAGCCGTTATCCGTGACAGGCTGTGAACCGCTGTCATCGGCCTTGGAATCGTTCTTGCTGATAAAGTAAGTCCAGTTGCTGATGTCCCCGTCGAACTCCTCGGTGAAATAATCTGGAGCGGAGGCCGCTTCGGTAGGAGCTTCAGTGGGCGGTTCTGTGGGAGGGACCTCGGTGGGCTGCACCAGCACCGGCACCTGGGTGGGAGGAGTCACGGGGGTGGGGGCCGGGGGAGGCGTTGACGGTGTGCCGCATGCCAGGCTAACGAGGATGAGCGCGGCGAGGGCTATAAACGGCATTAAGACTTGCTTCTTCATTCCTTCTCCTTTGGGTCGGTGATAATTAATGTGATTATAAGGATAAGGAGGGCATCCGGCAAGGAATACGGTACATTTGCACTTGTCAGTTTTCTTAAGTGCGTTCTTCCTTCATCCCCCTCCGGCCAACAGCTACTTCTTGATCAGCATGACCTCGGTGGCGCGGAAAGCCAGCGGAGGCAGTTCCTGCATGGCGAACCATTCTGCGCGGTCGGCATCGTCCGCAGGTTGCAGGGTCCCGGACAGCACCTCGGCGGAATAGACGATGACGAAGTCCGCGCCAGCGCGGATGCTCGCGGCCGGCCACCACGTCCAGCACGCCGAGGATGCGCACCTCCAGGCCGGTCTCCTCGCGGCACTCGCGCGCGGCGGCCTCGGCGGGGTCCTCGCCCGCATCCACAAAGCCCGCCGGAAGGGTCCAGCGGCCGCGGAAGGGCTCATTGACGCGGCGCACCAAAAGGACGCGGCCATCCTGTTGGACCAGGACGGCCGCAGCTACTTTGGGATCTTCAAAATGGATCCACCCGCATTGGGGGCAGACCGGCCGCATCCGGCCAAAACTGGATTCGCGATTCAGCGGGCTGCCGCAGCGCGGGCAGAAATTTACTTCGTCTTCGCGCGCCATGAACGCTCGGAAGCCCGGCGCAGGAACCAGGCCAGCCCTCCGCTGAGCAGCGCGATCACCAGCAGCCCGATCTGCCAGGCAGGCGGGATGGGAGCCCTGGCGGGCTCAGGCTGGGGAGGGGCAAAGTCCTTTAAGGCAGCCTCCGGGGTAGCCGTTCCGAGCAGCCGGTTTTGATCTTCGAGCGTGGGAGCCGGTGTACCGAGGATCGGCGCGGTCTGCAAGAGAGGCGCTTCGGCTGCGGGCAGTTCGGTGGCGGCAGGAGCCTCGGTGGCCGCGGACGACATCGCCTCGGGCTGGGTATCCGCCGCGCCGCCGCCTCCGCCCATGCCATAGACAGGGGCCTGAGCCGCCTGCCGGAGGGTGGGCGCAAGCGCGTTGGTAGCCAGCGAAAAGACCAGCAGGAAGGTGGCCAGCAGCGTGGCAAAACGCAGCGTGGGCACCGCCCGTGGAACCGGCGGCCTGACCCCCGCCATCGCAGGCGTGAGGGTGAAGTTGCGCGGCGCCTTGCGTTTGGGCAGGCGGCGCAGCAGGCTGCGCGTCTGGGTCAGGTCATCCAGGATGGCCTGCAGGTTGGGGTCGGTTCGAAGCCGGGATTCTAATTTCGCTGAATCAGCCTGGGATAATTTCCCGTCCAGCAGGGCTGATAGTTGTTCGACATCATGAAAGTTGGGTGTTCTCATATTCGCTCCCCTTCCAGACGATATGAAGGGGGTAAAAGTTCCACAAAGCCCTGCAGGCACTCGCGCAGGCGCAGGCGGGCCCGCGCTAAGCGGCTTTTAATGGTGCCCACGGGGACCTTGACCGTGGCGGCCACCTCGAGGTAGTCCAGCCCCTGGATATCGGCGAGGACCACGACCATGCGGAACTCGCCGGGCAGGGCTTCCAGGCAGTGCTGGATGGCATGCTCCACTTCATCGGCCTCGGCGGCCTGTTCGGGCGACATGGAGGGGTCGGCCAGCCAGCGGGCGGAGTCCATATCCTCTTCCCCATCCTTCGACTCCGGCTCCAGCGCCACCGTGGGGCGGCGTTTCTTGCGCCGCAGCTCATCGTAGCAGGCGTTGGTCACGGTGCGCAGCAGCCAGGCTTTGAACGAGCCGCCGCGGAAGGAATTGATGTTCTTGAAGGCCGAGATGAAGGCATCCTGCGAAGCGTCCGCGGCCTGGTCTTCATCCCCCAGGATGCGCACGGCGGTATTGAAGACCATATCCTGATAGGCGAGGACGAGCGTGTTAAAGGCGTCCAGGCTGCCGGTCTGGGCCTCCCGGATCAGGGCTGATTCATCCATGGCGATATTTTATCATGGGAGATTTAAGGAGGCAGATGAGAGCCGGATGAGAGCCGGTAATAACGACCCTGCGAAGCGGACGTTAATCCCTGTGGTAAATCACCCCAAGGAGCAGCATATGATGATGGCACTCACATTCTGGATCATGAGCGGGATCCTCGCCGGATGGATGACGGGCATGATCGTGCATGCCAGCAGCATTGGGACGGGCGGGGACTTCCTGTTCGGATTGATCGGCGGCCTGGTGGGCGGATTCTTCGGGAGCCTGATCGGTTTGCAGATGTCCCTGGTCCAGGTCCAGATCGTTTCGGCGGCGCTCGGCGGCGCAGGAGCGGTATGGTTCGTGCACCTTCTCGCCCCGAAGAGGATCAACGTATAGGGGCTAAGCCTGGCGCGGGCGGGAGAGGAAAAAAGCAAGGGCGCGCCAGACGAGCATGCCCAGCGCGGAGACACCGCTCAACACCAGGCCAAAGATCGGCACGATGGGGGCGTTCAGCAGCAGGCCGCGCACGACCACGGCTGCCGGGGCAGCAAAGAGCATGGCCAGCCCGGCGCGCCAGAGCTGCCTCGGATCAGAGATCACTTCCCGTTTGAACAAATTAAGAGAAGGCGCCAGCACCAGCCAGGCGATGGCGAGGGGCAGATAGAGGACGGCCATGCGCGGCACGAAGGCCGCCACCGCCTCCCCGTGGGTGGCGAACCCGATGAGCGTCACCAGCGCGATGGCCAGCAGGTCGCCCACCAGGACCAGGGATGTTTTCATTTACAGATGCCCTCCCGAAGAAGAATTCAGTCCTGCGCGGCGCCGAACTCCTCCTTGCGCAGCGCGGGGAAGAGCAGCACCTCGCGGATGGAGTGCTTGTCGGTCAGGAGCATGACCAGGCGGTCCACGCCCATGCCGAAGCCGCCGTTGGGCGGCATGCCGTAGCGCATGGCGCGCAGATAATCCTCGTCCATGGGATGCTTCTCCTCGTCATCGGCCGCGTAGTCGCGGCCCATTTCGAGGAAGCGCTGCTCCTGGTCCAGCGGGTCGTTCAGTTCGGTGAAGGCGTTGCACAGTTCAAAGCCCGCCACGTAGCCCTCGAAGCGCTCCACCGTCAGCGCATCGCCGGGCATGCGATTTCGCCAGCGGGGAGATGTCGCGCGGGTAGTCATACAGGAAGGTGGGCTGGATCAGCGTGGGCTCCAGGAATTCGCTCAGCAGGAAATCGATCAGCTTGCCGCGCGTGGAAGCGGGGTCCGGGGCCTTGGCGGGGTGGCGCGTGACGATGGCCTGGAACAGCGCGGCGGCGCTCTTGTGTTCGGCGATGTCAATGCCGCTGGTCTCCAGGATGCCCTGGCGCAGTTCCAGCCGCCTCCACGGAGGGGTGAAATCCAGCTCCTGATCGCCGTAGCGCACCTTCGCCGAGCCGGTCACTTTTTCCGCCGTGTGGCAGACCATCTGCTCGGTCAGTTCCATCACTTGCAGGTAATCCGCATACGCCCAGTAAAATTCCAACTGGGTGAACTCGGGGTTGTGCTTGAAGGAGACGCCCTCGTTGCGGAAGTCCCGGCCGATCTCATAGACCCGTTCCAGATTGCCGACCAGCAGGCGTTTGAGATACAGCTCGAAGGAGATGCGCAGGTACATGTCCTGTTCGAGCTCGTTGTGATGGGTGGTGAAGGGACGCGCGGCCGCGCCGCCGTAGATGGGCTGCAGGATGGGGGTCTCGACCTCCAGGAAGCCCTTGCCGTCGAGGAACTCACGCAGCGCGCGCAGGACCGCGGCGCGCTTGCGGAAGGTCTCGCGCACCTCCGGGTTGACCGCCAGGTCGGCATAGCGCTGGCGGGCGCGCAGCTCGGGGTCTTCCAGGGCGGCGTAGCGGACGACTGTCCCGTCCTCGGCGGTCACGTCCTTGTCGGCGGGCAGCGGGCTGATGGCCTTGGCCAGCATCTGAAAATCGTGCACGAGCAGCGTGACTTCCCCGGTGCGGGTGCGCATCATCACGCCCGAAGCCTGGATAAAATCTCCGATGTCGAATATGCGCTTGAAGAACTCGATGCGTTCCTGCCCCAGCTCATTCACGCGCAGGAAGAGCTGAATTTTTCCATAGCCGTCCTCGATGTGGGCGAAGGTCAGCTTGCCCATGGCGCGGATGGCGCGGATGCGGCCGGAGAGCACGACCTGAACCTCCCGGCCCTTCCTTCTCGGCGGCTTCAAATTCCGCGATGGCCTGGGCCGAGGTATGCGTGCGCCGGGCGCGGGTGGGATAAGCCTGCACCCCTTCCGCTTGCAGTTCCTCCAGTTTCTGGAGGCGTATCCGTTCGAGCGAGTTATAGTCTGCCATGTTCACACCTTTGGCTGCTCATAAAAAAGCCCCGCGTCCCTGTCCGGGCGCGCGGGGCGGATCAGGTACATGCCTGTCAGACGACCTTGACGATCTTGACCTTGAAGGTGCCTCCGGGTGTTTCGACCATCACCTCTTCGCCGGCGCGATGCCCGAGGATGGCTTTGCCGATGGGCGACTCGTTGGAGATCTTGCCTTCGCGCGGGTTGGCCTCGGCCGCGCCCACGATGACATAAGTTTCCGCATCAAAACCCGTTTCCTTGATGGTCACTTTGGAACCGACCTGGATGTTATGGTTCTTGTCGTGGCCGTTATCTTCGATCACGCGCGCGCTGGCGAGCAGGATCTCGAGGTCCTGGATGCGGCCTTCCACAAAGGCCTGCTCATTCTTGGCAGCCTCGTATTCGGCGTTTTCGATCAGCTCTCCGCCCTCCATGGCCTCATGGAGACGCTCGGCGACTTCCTGACGCTTGGTGGTGCGCAGGAGGTCAAGCTCCTCTTGAAGCTTCTGAAAGCCCTCTTTTGTTAGGAAATTGGTTGGCATGTTACAGACCTGCTATATAGAATTTTGCATCTCTGTTCAGAGATGCAATTAATCAACTCACCCGTCTTCACTTCTGGAAAGCGGGCTTAATATATCACGATTCAAGACGAGAATCAATACTCTGCGTTATCCATCCGGTACAGACACACGCCTAGATGGGGCTGCCAGTATTCCCGCAGCAGGGCGGGAATGCGTGCCGCGTCGTCGAAAACGGTCGAAAGCTGGGAGGCGTAGGCCAGTATGGCCTGATGCCAGGCGTCCAGCCCCGCCTCGGAGACCGGCTGGACCACTTCGCTCATCCCGGCGGTGTTGGGGTCCAGCTCCTCGGGGTGGTTGAACAGGTAGGGGAGATCGGCGTCATACCACAGCGGCCGGCCGATGAGCTCGGCGGCTGCGCGGACGATCTCGTGGTCCACATGGCCGCCGATGCCGAACTGCACGACGAGCACATCATCGGGCAGCAGCCGCAGGGAGACCGCCTCGGCGATCTGCGCGGGAAGGGCAGAGTCGGCAGGGTGGGTCTCGCCGGACACATCCTCGGTGTACAGCCACTCCCCGTCCGGACCGCGGCGGTAGATGGCATCCAGAAAATCGAAATGCACGGTCGCAGCCCCCAGCATGGAGACGGCCTTTTCATCCTCCAGCCGCCGCTCGCGGACGGTCTGCTCTCCCGAGGAAAAACCCCATAAATAGTGCATCAACTGTGCAAATTTGGAGAGTTCACCCTCCGGCGGGGGCCCGGCCAGCAACGTCCAGACCTCAACCGGAATACCGGCCTCCGTCTGCTCATAGATCAAGCCGCCAGCGGAGAGGACCGCATCGTCCAGGTGAGGGGAAAGGTAGATCCAGCGCATGCGGGTATTTTTACCATAAAAGTGCAATCCTTTTTCGCCAAACTTTGGGTACACTCGTACCGGAACGGAGGCTAGATGCAGGAACGACGCAAACGGAATCGCACCAGCCTGATGGCCTATTCGCAGGTTTTCGACCTGTACGGGGGCTTGCTGCTGGGATACCTGGCAGACCTGACCGAGTCCGGCGCGATGGTGATCGGCGAAAAGCCCATCGAGACAGGCCGCGAACTGACCCTGAACCTGGAAGTGCCGGAGCTGCCGGATAGCGAATTGAAGCGGCTGACGCTGGAAGCACGGGTGGTATGGTGCCAGCCCGACATCAGCCCGGAGTTCCAGAACATCGGTTTCGAGTTCAAGGAAGTGAAACCCGACCAGATGCACGTGATCCAGGGGATCATCGAGGTGTACGAGTTCAACCGCAACGTGCCGCGCTACCCGGTGCGCCCGCCGCTGCGGCGGTAAAAACATCGGCGAATTGTGGGGAAAGAGTATAGTTTTTGTAAGGTTTTCCCAACGATAAATGTAATTCGGTGCGGGTATACTCTCCCCGGTTGAAATCAAATGTTCTAATTATGTACGCACATCGACAAAGGCCCAAAATGACAAAGTACCGGCCCATCCTCGCCACCCTCATCGCCTTGCTTTTCTACACGCTGACAGACATCCTGGTCTGGCAGCGCATCTTTGAAGCCCACAACATGGTGGAATTCGCAGGCACCTATCATGCCGGCTGGTTCGTCACGCTGGCGGGCTATGCCAGCATGGGCATTCTGCTGATGTGGGGCAAGTGGAAGGACTGCCTGTACTTCGTGGTCTCGCTGGTGGTGACGGCATTCAGCGGGCTGGAGGACATCCTGTATTACCTCCTCGACCGGAAGCCCATGCCCTCCTCCCTGCCATGGCTGGAAAGCAACCCGCTGATCCTGGGCAGCTCGCGTTTGCAGGTGATCGGCTCGGTGGTGTTCTGGCTGGCCGCGCTGGTCGTGCTGTACCTGGTCCTCTATCACTGGAAGCGGCGCCAGCCCGCCGCCATCGCTTCGATGGAAATGGAATAAAGAACCACAACGGATCCGCGCCTGGCAAAGGCCGGAGGCCCGCTGCGATGCATGCCATCGCCCCGGGCCTCCGGCTTTTCTTTTTATCCGCAGGGGGAAGTTAACAAACTCTAATAGTCTTTTTATTTCGGTTTCACAAAAAACAGAACAATGAAGCCCTTTTCACGTCCTTAATTAATGGAATTCTGCCATAATCCAACGCCGTGTTTCACAGAAATCTATTTTTCAATGGGGGATTTGACGGAAGCATTCTAGATATCGAAGTATTGGAGGAAGTGTATGCAGATCGTTGCTGAGGTGATCAGGTTCTTATATTTACTCGTGGTAGCTTGCCTGGCCCTGTATGGGCTGCACAACCTGGTGACCACCATCCTGTATCTGCGGGCAAGGAAAGACAAAGCGCAGAAGAGTCGCAGGCCGGGCGCACCGGAGCATTGGCCGCCGGTGACCATCCAACTGCCGATCTTTAATGAGAAGTACACAGTGGAACGCCTGCTGAACGCGGTGGCGGCGCTGGACTACCCGCGCGACCGGCTGCAGATCCAGGTGCTGGATGACTCGACCGACGATACCGCCGACCTGGTGCGCGGGCTGGTGGAAGGCCACGCGGCGCGCGGCGTGAACATGCAGCTGATCCACCGCACCGACCGCCAGGGGTACAAAGCCGGGGCGCTGGGGAACGGCATGCAGACGGCCAGCGGCGAATTCATCGGCATTTTTGACGCGGATTTTGTCCCGCTCCCGGACTGGCTGAGGCGCACCATCCCCCTCTTCGCGAGGCCGGACCTGGGCTGCCTGCAGACCCGCTGGGGGCACACCAACCGGGGCTATAACTCCCTGACCCGCGCCGAGGCGCTGGGGATCGACGGGCATTTCCTGGTGGAGCAGACCGCCCGTTCGAAGAACGACCTGTTCCTCAACTTCAACGGCACCGCCGGGCTCTGGCGGCGCACCTGCATCGAGGACGCCGGGGGCTGGCAGTGGGATACGCTGACCGAGGACCTCGACCTCAGTTATCGCGCGCAGATGCGCGGCTGGAAGATCGACTACATCCCGGACGTGGTGGTGCCCGCCGAACTGCCCGCCGAGGTGGAAGCATATAAAAAGCAGCAGTTCCGCTGGGCCAAGGGGAGCTTCCAGGTGGTGCGCAAGATGCTGGTGCAGGTGGTCTTGAAGAACCACGAACTCCCCCTGCGCGTGCGGCTGATGGCGCTGCTGCACCTGACGGGCTACTTCGTCCACCCGCTGATGCTGCTGCTGCTCCTGCTGACGCTGCCGGTGGGGCTGCTCATCCCGGAGACCTTCCGCATCTTCCCCTTCTCGGTCATTGCCGGGCTGGGGCCGCCGCTGCTGTACATGTCCGCCACGGGCGCGCAGACGCCGCCCCTGCGCGAGCGGCTGGGCCTGCTGCCGCTGCTGGTCATCACCGGCTTCGGCATGTCGCTCAATACCACGATCGCGGTGCTGGAGGGGCTGCTGGGCACGGGGAGCAAGGTGTTCACCCGCACGCCGAAGCTCAACCTGGGCGAGGGGCGCAAGCCCGGCCAGGCGATCGACAGGGAATATACCGAACCGGTCAGCCGGCTGGTATGGGCCGAGATCGGCCTGGGACTGTATGCCTTGCTGACCATCATTGTTCTCCTGCCCACGCTGGGCTGGGCGATCATCCCATGGATGTCCCTGTATATGTTCGGATTCTTTTACATCGCCGGGCTAAACCTCAAGCAGCACAATTACGCCCGGCTGGAACAGTCCACTGCGCCAAGCCCATGATCCGTCTTGACCATCGTGATTAAAGACGGGCTCCGAAATGGAGCCCGTCTTTTGTTTTTGGCTGCTTTATGTGCAGCATGCGAAGCCTGTCGAAGTGAAATGCAAATCGCAGGACTTTACTTTCATACGCCTTTCGCGTTCAATTGGTATTAGCATCGGTATGAATGTCGAACGACACTCGTATTTTTACACTGTTTATTATTCAGTGTGCCCATTTACAGGTACAGCATATATTATCCAGGACAGCCTTCGCTGATGTTTAGTACATAAAAAGCTGTCCCTTTTTCATTACCGCTTTTTATACGCCCGCATCGCAAAGATATAAGCCACGAGCATAATCCCGACGCACCACGCAAGAGCGACCCATATGTCATTGCCCACTGGCTGACTGTACAATAACGCGCGGATGGCATCCACTATTGAGGTTACCGGCTGATTTTCGGCAAAGGCGCGAACTACCGGTGGCATCGACTCGGTCGGCACAAACGCCGAACTGATAAACGGCAGGAAGATAATCGGATAGGAAAAGGCGCTCGCGCCGTCTATTGATGTTGCGGACAATCCGGCAATCGCCGCAATCCAGGTCAAGGCCAGCGTAAACAGCGCGAGTATACCGGCTACGGCAAGCCATGAAAGTACTCCCGCCGACGAACGAAAGCCCATCATCAACGCAACGAGAATGATGACGACGACCGAAATCGCGTTGGATACCAACGAGGTTAGCACGTGTCCCCACAGCATGGTGGAACGTGCAATCGGCATGGAGTGGAACCGTTCAAATATGCCTTGTTGCACATCGAGAAACAGGCGGTAAGCTGTATAAGATATACCGCTTGAAATAGCAATTAGTAATATACCGGGCAGCAGGTAATTCACATAGTTATCCGTGCCGGTTTGAATTGCACCACCGAACACATAGACAAACAGCAACATAAACGTGATTGGCATGATGGTGACCGTAATGATGGTGTCCATACTGCGGAAAATATGGCGCATGGAACGTCCAAGCATAACGCTCAAATCGTTGAAAAAGTGATTCTTTATCGCTTCCATTTACTTTTGCTCCTTGTTACCAACGATTGAGAGGAACATTTCCTCCAATGTTGGTTGTTTTTCAACATACTCCACCTTTGCAGGCGGAAACAGCTTTTTTAGCTCCACGAGCGTGCCGTTGGCGATAATCCTACCCTCATGTAGAATGGCAATTTGATCGGCAAGCTGTTCAGCCTCATCCAAGTATTGCGTGGTCAGGAATACCGTTGTGCCGCCTTCTGCAAGTTCCTTAATAATCTTCCAAACCTCGAAACGCGCCTCGGGGTCAAGCCCGGTGGTTGGCTCATCGAGGAAAATGATCTGCGGTTTTCCCACAAGACTCATGGCGAGGTCGAGTCTGCGGCGCATACCACCTGAATAAGTAGATACCCTACGGTCGGCGGCATCGGTCAAACCGAAGCGTTTAATCAAATTGTCCGCAATCTGTCGCGGAGTTTGAAGGTGTCGCAGCCTGGCAATCATAATAAGATTTTCTCGACCGGTCAGAATCTCGTCGACAGCGGCAAATTGCCCGGTCAGACTGATCGACTGCCGCACCTTGTCGGGTTTTGACGCAACATCAAATCCATTTACGGAAGCGGTTCCGCCGTCATGATTAAGCAGCGTGGTGAGGATTTTGATAATCGTTGTCTTGCCTGCGCCGTTGGAGCCGAGCAGGGCGAAAACACTGCCCTTTTCCACCACAAAATCTACGCCCTTCAGGACATGAAGCTGCTTGTAGGACTTTTGCAGACCTTTCACTTGAATTGAATTGTTTTGCATATTCTTCTGCTCCTTATATAACAGAAACCTTTGATAAATCGGCCTCCATGCCTTTGAGCGCGGCGTAGGTCAGCTTATCCATTTTCGCGTCGTCAAAGCATATCGTTTTGATGGCACGGTAATATTTCTTAGACCAGGTATGCCAGGTAACCGCTGCAACGAAAGACACGTTTCTGAACGTTGCACCCCGAAACGAAACTTCATTCAGCGCCGCCTTGTCAAACTTGACGCCGATAAAGGTCTGTCCATCAAGACGCAGCCCTCGCAGGTCGCAATACGTGAAGTCCACGCCGTTGAAAATACAATCCTCAAAAACTGTTTTTCTGAGATCGATCATGGTTAGCTTGACGTCGATTAGTTTTACGCCTATGAATTTTGCTCCCCTCAGCTCCGACGTGCTGAAGTTGGTGCGTACAAGGATTGATTTACGGAAGCTCGCATCCGCAAGGTCAATGGTAGATAAGTTGCAGTCCGTCAGATTTGTGCCGTCAAAATTGGCTTCACGCACATCGCTGCTATAAAACGAGCTGCCGGTCAGGTCCGCGCCCGCAAAGTCGGAGCCGCGCAGCGCGCTCGCTTCAAACTTTCCTTTATGCGCGGTAACACCTGCAAAGTCGCTCTTTGGCAGGTTGCTAGCGCTAAAGTTTGTCAGCACCTGCCGCTCCAGCGAGCGGGAGAGGTTGGCAACCTCCTGTACCGTTTGCTCGATGTCGCCGATGCTGTCAATGGTCATCTCAAAGGCTGTTTCATCGTCCTTGCCCTCGGCTTTGAGTTCATGGAACCGCTCCTGCAAATCGGAGAGCAGGTCAGCCTTTAGTTCAGCGACGCTTTTTACCCCGTCGTATGGAGCAAAAACGCCATTTAAATAGTTTGTCAATTTCTCGTTCATAACTTCAAATCTCCTTTACAATAGGTTATCAAGCACGCGCTTTGCGTACTCCCAATTGCTTTTGTTATGGGCATAAGTAGCCTTACCCTTTTCGGTAATCCTAAAATACTTACGCCGTCCGCCCTGAGATTCATCACCCCAATACCACTCGATATCACCGTCTACCTCAAGCCGCCGGACGCTGGAGTACATCGTGGCTTCCTTCAATTCATACTCGCCACCTGAGCGCTCGGCAATCAGCTTGACAATCTCGTAGCCATAGCAGTCAGCTTCGCATAAGATCCGTAATATCATCGTATCAGTATGACCGCGCAGCAGGTCGGATGTGATTTTGTTATCGCTCATATATTCACCTTCACACTGTATTATACGACATACTACCTTGACTGTCAAGGTAGTATTATAGGTTTCATACTATGAATGAAAAATATGATCTACGCAGATTGATACTAAATCCAATTTTGATAATCATTACCAAATGGGTGGGGAAAGAGAAAGCCGAGAGACATTAGCGATGACATAAAATCTAAACCGTAGTTGTAAGATTATTTGGAAATAAAAAAGGCCTGAAATCCTTAATCGGACCGGCCTTTCAATACCGATTTCTTGCTGTTTACAATGTTTTTAATTGTGTCTCGTAAATAAATTAAACAACAGGTCGTCGAAACCAAACTCATTGTCCATAGTTCATAACACTCTCCATAGTTAAGCCCCTAATCCGTCTTCACCTTCCGCGGTTTGCGGGCAGGTTTGACCGCCGGGGTATCCGCAGTCTCAACAGGCTCCACTTTGGGGCCTGTCTTCTTTTTCGCGGATACTTTAGGCTTGGCAGTCGTTTTGCGCGGGGCGCGGGGCTTCTTCGGAGCAGGTTTCTCTTTCTTCGGGGCGAACAGCTCATCCCATTTCGCCTGCACCGATTCCACGCCGGAGCCGCCCAGGGCAGCGTACACCTGGTCCCAGCCTTCCTCGCCGACAAAGCGCCAGTCCAGGAAGGTGTGGCACTGGTAGGCTGCCAGCTCGAAGTACAGGCCCTTCTGCCAGAGTTCCTCGCAGGAGCGGATGTATTCCAGGTGGGTGACATAATCGCGGAAGATGACATAGCCTTCGTACGGCAGCCCGAGCCCCTCTGCCAGCGATCTTCTGTCGCAGGTCGCCGGAGCCCTTGTCCAGATAGGCGGCGGAGGTCTTGATCCAGCCGCGCGTATCGGCGAAGCGGTTGTGATAGATGACCAGTCCGCGTCTCGCTCGTTGAAGCGGTTGGAGTAGGCGAAGACGTTCTCGTCCACGCTGC
Organism: uncultured Chloroflexia bacterium; assembly: GCA_963809585.1. Taxonomy (GTDB): domain Bacteria; phylum Chloroflexota; class Anaerolineae; order Anaerolineales; family Villigracilaceae; genus JACPVF01. The sequence continues at coordinate 1,381,491 of CAWEKL010000009.1, forward strand.
CATCCGCGCGATAAAAGTCAAAGAGGTAGGAAGTGCTCCACGTCCGGCGAACAGGTGGCGGCTGGTGAAGCAGCGGGAAGATCTTCCACTCGTGGCCGCCGACCAGGCCTTCGTCGGGCTGTCTCGTCCCACTTGGGCTTGCGGAACTCCATCCCATATTTTTCGCGGAAGCCCTCGACCTGTCCGTGCCCGAACATGGGCAGGCCCGGCAGGGTGGAGAGCACCGCGGCCACGCCGAAATATTTGTCGCCGTTGCCGAACTGCTCGACGGCGGTCTTCTCATCGGGGTTGTTCATGAAGTTGACGTAGCGCTTGAGGATTTGCGGGTCGAACTCCAGCGTGTTCTTGATCGCGCATGCGATACTTGGCGTTGTCTTCGTCGCGCAGCATGTGCATGAACGCGGAGTTGTAGACGCGGTGCATGCCCAGCGTGCGGACGAAGTAGCCTTCCATCAGCCAGAAGGCTTCGGCCAGCAGCAGCGTATCGGGGACTTCGGCGGCGACGCGGTCCACCACCTCGCGCCAGAACTCCTGCGGGATGGCGGCCTCGAACTCGGCCCGGGTCATGCCGTGCTCGGACCGCGAGGGGATCGCTCCGCCCGCGCCCGGCTCGGGGAACCACAGGCGCTGGATGTGCTTCTTCGCCAGCGTCATCGCCGCGTCGAAGCGGATGATCGGGAAGTTGCGCGCCACGTGCAGGATGGTCTGGATGACCGCCTCGCGCACGTCGCGCCTGCGAGTAATCGAGCTGGGCGGTGTCGTTCCACGGGAAGGAGGTGCCGTCGTTGCCGTGATAGATGTAAGCGGGTATCGCCCGTGAACTGCGGTCGAAGCGCTTGAAGACGACCGCGGCATCCGAATGATCGTAGTAATGATCTTCGAGGATAGATGCCGACGCGGAAGTCATCGGAGAGATTCTCGGAGTTGAAGGAATAGGAGGGATAGGGCGGCGAATCGAGGGACAGGAACCAGTCGGGATGTTCGATGACCCAGGTCGAAGTCGATGCCCATGTGATTGGGGACCATGTCGGCGGAGAGACGAATGCCGCGCTGCCAGGCGCGCGCCCGCAGATTCTGCAGCGCATCCCAGCCGCCCAGGTCATCGGCGATATCATAAGAATAGAGCGAATAGGCCGATGCGACCGCGTCCTCCTGGCCCATGCGCTGCTTGATGCGTCTGGCTGGCGCGGCTGCGCTCCCACAGACCGATCAGCCACAGGCCGGTGAAGCCGCGCTGCTGCAAGAGGTCCAAGTTCCTCATCGGGGATCTGGTCGAGGGTCTGGATCCAGCGGCCATATTTGCGGGAAAGCTGTTCCAGCCAGACGTAGGAATTCTTGGCCATCAGCACCAGGCGCGGCATCCAATCCTTGTCGGGGCTGTAGCGCTCATACTCGGTGTAATCCAGGCCGCCATAGGTGGGGACGGAGGCCTCGGCTTTGAAGGTGGAGGGGCCGCGGTGGCGGATGACCTCCTCGCGGATGAAAGTCCATGCTGCGCAGGAGGCGCGTGATGAAGCCCTCGCCCAGCAGGAAGCCCCATTTGTCGAGGATGAACTTGAGCTGGCCCTCCAGCGAATAGGGCGAGGCCTTGGAAGGCGCCAGCAGCAGGTCCACCAGGGTCTCGGCATCCTGCGCCGAGGGGCCGAAGGCCGGCTGGCGTCCGAGGAAACGGGAGAGGGATTGGATGGCCTGCACGTAGGAGCTGCCGCTCTTCAAGGCGGCATCGCTGAACAGGTCATCGTAGCGCGCCAGGGCCGGGTTCTGGTTGGTCACATGCACCAGCAGCATTTCCTCCAGCGCGTTCTGGCGATGAGAACGACCGGCCGTATCCCCGGCGAGATAGTCCGAGGCGCTGACATCCCCGTAAAAAACGGATTTTGGAGGGAACTCATCGGTGAAGCGGACCAGCGCGGCCTCCAGCTGGCCGCCCAGGCCGGACTGCAGGTAGCCGAGGGCGCGCTGCAGGACGCCGGGGTTCTGCAATTCATACTGGCGCAGCAGGATGCGCAGGACCTCGTCCAGCAGGGCCATGGCTTGCATATCGGAGGCGGGCACCGGCTCGGGGCGCTGCGCGGTCATCTGCGCGGCGAAGCGGCGGGCCGTGGAAAAATCAGCCAGATGCACGCGGCCATCCGGCTGGAACAGGGATTCCTCGAACTGGTATTTTTGTCTGGCTGCACGGGAGACGAGCATGTCGGCCTCGATGCGAAGCGGGGATTTGGTTAATGATACCGCATTCGGAGTCATCGCAGGGGCGGTTCGATCACCCCCGCCTCAGTAGGTTAATAGAGTTCCCCCATACGGGCCGCCGGGCTGGCTTACAGGTCTTTGCGATAGACGCGGTTGTTCTTGTATTCCACGCCGTTAAGGTTCTTCAGGTCGGCGCGCATCTGCTCGGTGGTCTCGGCCACCTGGGTCATCTCCACGTGCTGGAACTGGCTCTGAAAGCCGAGCAGGGTCTGCCCCATTTCATAATACAGGATGGCATTGCCGCCGTGACCCTGGAACTCGGGCAGGATGCCCATGCCGTTGACCGTCACGGTGTGCGTGCGGCGCATTTCCATGAGCAGGTCCAGCAGGGTGAAGGGATTGAGCCGGCCGTGGGCGCGCTGCAGGGCCGCGGAGAGATCATGGAAGGCGAACAGGAATCCGACCACATCCTGATCGTGGGTGATGACCTTGATCAGGCGGTGGTCGGCCACGGTCATGATGTTATCCACCACGAAGTCCACCTCGCGCGAGGTGAGCGGGTAATATTCCCAGTTGTGCACGAAGGCCTTGTTATAGGCCACGCCAATGCGCGGCGCCCACTGGACGAGTTCCTTCTTGCTCTTGAACTTCTTCACCTGCAAGTGGCCGCGCTCCATGGCGCGCTGCGCGATGCGCTCCACGCGCTCGGGGATGCGGAAGTTGTCGGCGGGCAGATAGCAGGAGACGAAGTCCACTTCCTTGCGGAAGCCCTGGGCCTCGACCAGCGCGGGGTAATAGGCATGGTTGTAATTCAGCATGGTCATGGTCTGGCGGTGCTCGAAGCCCAGCACGGCGATGCCATAGCCATCCAGCGGGCCCATGCCCTTGGGGCCGATGATGCTGTCCAGGCCGCGGGCGCGGGACCACTCGAAGGCGGTGTTGAACAGAGCCGTGGCGGCTTCCAGGTCGTCATCGCACTCGAAGAAATAGAAGTCGGCCTCGCGGGTATTGTGATACTGGTTGAAAGGTTTGTTCTCGATGGCGGCAATGCGCCCCACATCGCGCCCCTCGCGCACGGCCAGGAAGAAATCCATATCCGAATGCTCGTGGAACGGATGCTTCTTACGGTTCAACTGGTTATAAGCATCTGCATTCAGGGGCGGCACCCATTGCGGGCAATCGCGATAGATGCGATAGGGAAGTTCCACAAAGCGGCGCACCTGGGCTTTATTGTTGGTATCGATCTTTTCAATGCTGACCATGATGTCTCCGGCGGAGAGGATTTCCTGCAAAATATAACCGATTTTTCATGATATAGTGACGCCCATGAAAAAAGCCGCCCTCGCCTCGCTGGTGGAAGGCCTGCCGCCCGCTTACTGGCTCCTCTGGGTCGGGACGCTGATCAACCGGCTGGGCACGTTCGTGATCCCTTTCCTGACGCTCTATCTCACTACCCGGCGGGCGATCCCGGTGAGCCAGGCGGCGCTGATGGTGTCGCTGCTGGGCGCGGGGTCCTTCCTCTCGCAGCTGGTGGGCGGGGAATTGACCGACCGGCTGGGGCGGCGGCCGGTCATGCTGATCAGTTTTTTCGTGACCCCGGCCATCATGGTCACCCTGGCTTATGCAAAGGCGCTGCCGCTCATCGCGCTCACCACGTTCACGCTGGGATTCTTCACCGACCTCTACCGGCCCGCCGTGAGCGCCGCCGTGGCGGACCTGGTGCCGCCCCAGGCGCGCACGCGGGCCTACGGCTACATCTACTGGGCCATCAACCTGGGTGCGGCCCTGGCCCCGGTCATCGCCGGGCTGATGGCCGACCGTTCCTACCTGATCCTCTTCCTGGCGGATGCGGCCACCACGCTGGTTTACGGGATCATCATCCTCTTCGGCTACCACGAGACCCGCCCGGCGGAGGCCGCGCTGCACGCCGCGCGCAGCGGGCTGCGGGAAAGGCTGGAGCAGCTGCGCAGCGCGCCGGTCCTGCTCTGGTTCACTTTCCTGGCGGTGTTCTTCGGCATCGTCTATGCCCAGGGGTTTGTGACCCTGCCGCTGGACATGGCCGCGCACGGCCTCGGCCCGTCCGACTACGGGCTGTCGATCTCGATCAACGGCCTGCTGATCATCTTTACGACCATCACGATCAGCAATCTGGCCGTGAAGTGGGCGCGCTTTCCGACCATGGCGGCCTCGGCGTTGTTCCTGGCGATCGGGTTCGGTTTTACCGCGCTGGCCAGCAGCCTGCCGTTGTTCATGCTCAGCGTCGCGATCTGGACCATCGGAGAGATCCTTGCCAACGCGGTTGCGCCGGCCATCATCGCCAGCCTGTCCCCCATTGAGCTGCGCGGGCTGTTCCAGGGGATCTTCGGCTCGGCATGGGGGCTGGCGTTCTTCCTCGGACCGCTGCTGGGCGGCTGGGTCTATGAGAAACTTGGGGCGGGAAGCCTGTGGACCGGAGCGCTGATCATCGGGCTGGCGGTGGCCATTGGCACCCTCATGCTCGGCAGGCTGCACGCGGCGCAGGGCGCGCGGGAAGGCGAGGCGGCTGAGCAATGAGACCGCCGCGTGCTATACTGGGAAAAAATTCCATCAAGGACCGACCATGACCGCATTCCAGGAACTCGCTCAAAAAGTACGCCAAACTCATCGTCCACACCGGGCTGAACCTTCAAAAAGGACAGCCGCTGATCATCAATAACGCCTCCACCAAGGGCGTCCCGCTGCATGCCGCGCCGCTGGTGCGCGAGGTGACCCGCGAGGCCTATGAAAGCGGAGCCCCTTACGTGGAGGTGCTGTGGAACGATGAAGAACTGATCCGCCTGCGGGCGCAGTATGCTCCCGAAGGGACCTTCGCTGAATACTCGGACTGGCAGATCGAGGCGCTGACCCGCAACATTGAAAAGGGCGGCGCCATGCTGACCATCCGCTCGAACAACCCCGACCTGTTGAACGACCTGGACCCCGAGCGCGTGGGCGTGATGCAAAAGACACATCTGGAGAAGTTCAATCCGGTCAGCACGGCGGTCACCGGAAACAAGTTGAACTGGCTGGTGGTGGCCGCGGCGGCACCCGTCTGGGCCATGAGGGTTTTCCCGGACCTGCCAGCCAAGAAGGCCGAGGCCAAATTGTGGGAGGCCATCTTCCAGATCACCCGCGTGGACCAGCCCGACCCGGTGGCTGCCTGGGAGCAGCATGTCCGCAACCTGCTCAAGCGCGGGAAATATCTGACCGAGAAGCAATACACCGCCCTGCACTACAGCGCTCCCGGCACCGACCTGAAGGTGGGCCTGCCGCGCGGCCATCGCTGGATCAGCGCGCGGGAGAAGGCGCAGAACGGCATCGAGTTCATCGCCAACCTGCCGACCGAGGAGGTCTTCACGCTGCCGCACCGCATGCAGACCGAGGGCACGGTGAAGGCGAGCATGCCGCTTTCGTACGGCGGCACGCTGATCGAGGATTTCAGCATGACCTTCGAGCAGGGGCGCGTGGTGCGTGCCTCCGCTTCGAAGGGCGAGGCCATCCTCAAGAAAATCATCGGGACGGATGAAGGCGCGGGGCGGCTGGGCGAGGCGGCCCTGGTGCCCATGAATTCTCCGATCGCCAGCCGCGGGCACCTGTTCTACGACGCGCTGATCGACGAGAATGCCTCCTGCCACCTGGCCATCGGGCGCGCCTACCGCATCAACCTGGATGGCGCGCAGGAACTGAGCGACGACGAATTCATGCAGAAGGGCGGCAATACCAGCCTGGTCCATGTGGATTTCATGGTCGGCTCGAACGAAATGGATATCGACGGCCTGCGCGAGGACGGTTCCACGGAGCCGGTCTTCCGCAAAGGGAATTGGGCCTTCGACGTTTAGCCCGCAAGCCGATATAAAAAAGCAGCCCCTGCCTCGGATGAGGCAGGGGCTTTGATTTACCGATCAGAAGGAAGGGTTCAGGAGGCGGTCACCTTGCGGGCAGCCCAGGCCGAGCGCAGCCACATCCACAGGGCGCCCAGGCCGAAGAGGATGACGACGAAGTTCACCAGCCAGGCGAAGAAGCCCAGCGGCAGCAGAGGGAAGCGCAGCAGGCCGATGACCAGCACCAGCGAAGCCACACCCACCACCATGGGCCAAACCTTGTGCGAGGCCAGGGCAGGGTTAAGGCGGCTGAGGATCCATTTGCCGATCGCATCGCCGACCACAACCTTGGTCAGGTAGGAGGTCACCAGCAGGAAGGTCACTCCCAGGGCGGTCAGCAGGAGCCAGCCCAGCCAGAAGATGTTCCAGCCCAGGCCGAAGACCGCCAGCAGGATGGTCGCCATGATGATGACCAGCACGCCGAAGAAGACGGCCGCGAAGAGGATGGAACCCCATCCCAGGCTGATCAGCGGCTGGGTCTTAAGGTTATCCGGCAGCCGGCGCATGAAGGCGGGGAACAGCCAGACGAGCAGCAGCCCGAACAGGACCAGGACGACCATGCTGCGCATTACGCTGAAGCCCCATTTCGCCACGCGCTCGGCCGAGGTGGGAGTACGCGGGGTGACCGGCCTGCCCTCCACGACCGTGGTGGGCTCGATGCGGTTGATCTTGCCGGCCACGATCCCGGCCGGGATGGCCAGCTCCACCGAGCTGGTGTAATCCAGGTTCCCGCCGATGCTGGCGCCATCGCCCAGGGTCAGGCCGGGCTTGACGGCAGGGATGGTCACAGGGCTGTTGGACAGGTACATATTCATGGGAGTGGCGCTGGCTGTCTCAGGGTTGACGTTCACATAGGCGCGCACGTCACCCGTGACCGGACCGCGAATTTCCAGCGCATTGGTCCCGGCGAGCACGTCCCCGCCGACCTCGCCAGCCAGCAGCGACTGGCCGCTGCCCGTCACAAAGTCGCTGGCGACGGCGCTGCCCTGGCGGGCCTCCACGCTGGCGCTCATGGCGATCAGGTCCCCGCCGACGCGGGCCTGCGGGCCAAGCTGGACGGCCGCAGCGAAGACGCGCGCGTCATCGCCGACGGTGCCATTGATGATCACCGTCTGCGCGCCCGCGATCAGGTCGCCTTCGACCGTGCCGTTGATGGTCACGGTCTGCGCGCCGACGATCAGATCTCCCTTGATCGTCCCGTTCATGGTCAGGGTCTGGGCACCGATATACAGATCATCATTGATGACCTCGCCTTCCTTAATGGTCATATTGTCGCCGGTGCGCCCGTCAAAGGCATAGACAGGCGCGGCGAAACTGAGCATCAAGGCCAGGAGCAGGATCATAGAGAATAGTTTCCGGGATGTTTTCATCGTTTCTCCTCTGAAAAATAACAACTTCCAGCTACATATACGTCCGATGCAGCCGGAAGTCGCAGAGGAGCAAAGCGGGGATCTCTGGCCTAAGGGTTGGCAGGGCGCCGGGGGCGGTTGCGGCGGGTGATGCCCTCCATCAAAAGCCGGGCAGCCTCCTCATGTTCCTCGTCCAGAGCCAGGTCCACAGGTATTTTGTTGGCATCGTCGCGGGCTTCCAGGTCCGAGCCGCTGAAGATCAGCGCGCGGATGATGTCCATATCTCCGTTATAAGCGGCAGTGTGCAGGGGGGTGCGGCTGGCGGAATCCCGGCAGTTCGGGTCGGCGGCGTTACCCAGCAGCAGCTTGACGATATTCAGGCGCCGCGCCGCGGTCGCAGATTGTAATGGCGTGGCATGCAGGGAATTGCTCGAATAGGAATTGATCGCTGCTCCGGCTTTGATCAGGAACTCCGCGGTATCGCTGTGCCCGAAGTAACAGGCCAGGCCGAGGGCCTGGTAACCGTCCTCCGCATAGCTGTTGATCAGCTCCGGGTCGCGTGCCAGCAGGCGGATGATGGTGGCGGTCTTGCCGGTGGCGGCAGCCTCGAAGATGTTGAGCGTGACGGTCTTTTCGGCCAGCAGCCCGGCCAGCTCCGGTTCATTGTGATAAGCCGCCACAAGGACCGGGCTGATCCCGTCCTCGCGCACGTGGATGAGGGCGGGGTTTTCCGTCAGGAGACGTTCCACCAGCGCCTTATCTCCGGATTTAATGGCATTTATGAATTCGGTGCTCATGTTTCCTGCCTTTATTCACTAATAGTCGGATGACCGTTCCTGTAGAAAAGTTGACCGTCCACCTGGATCTCTGAATCAGCCATGTCGCAAAGCATGTCCCAGTGCAGGCCGGATTCGTTCCGGCTGCCGCATTCGGGGAAGCCCGCCCCGACGGCAAAATGAATGGTCCCGCCCATTTTCTCGTCAAAGAGCATATTCTTGCTGAAATGCTGGATGCCGTAATTGGTGCCAATGCCCCACTCGCCGAGCGTACGCGCGCCGGCATCCAGGTTGAGAAGCGAGGTCAGGAATTCCTGGTTCTTGGCCGCTTTTTCCCTGACCACGCGGCCGTTCTCAAACCACAATTCAATATCACTGACCTCGCGCCCCTGGGCGATGGCGGGATATTTAAAACGGATCCAGCCATTGACCGAATCCTCGACCGGGCTGGTGAAGATCTCGCCATCCGGAAAGTTATATTTTCCATCGGAAGGCTCAAAGCTGCGCCCCTTGATGGAGAGGGTGATGTCCAGGTTTTCCCCCTTGAGCGAGACACGGTCATGCCCCTTGAGCCAGCGGATCAGGTTCTTCTGCCGCTCGCCTTCGAGACGCCAGAAGGCCACCGGGTCGTCTTCGTGTGAGCATGCCGGCGCGGTATACGAAATCGGTGTAATCCTCGAGGCTCATATCGGCGTCCTGCGCCATCGCCTGGGTGGGATAGACGGTCAAAGCCCAGCGCAGGGAACCCGAGGCGCTGCGCTCCAGATAGGTTTTGGTGAGCGAGGCGCGTGCCTTGCCAAAGCGGGCGATGCGCGCGGGATCCACGCCGGAGAGCTCGCGCGAGTTGTAGCGGGCGTCGATGACCATCATGGCATCGAAGGTTTCGTAGATCGTGCGCTGGAGGGGGGAGATGAATTCGAGCTGCTCGTCGGAAGCCAGTTTGTAGAAGGCTTCGTCCTGCCCGGGGATGGCCTGCATGACAAATACCTGCCCGCCGGCCCGGACGGCTTCCTTGTAAAAGGCGAGATTCAATTCTTCCGCATTGGGGGTTGTCCGCAGCACCACCTGCTGCCCGGGTCGGATCTCCAGGGAATATTCGACGAGCAGCCGGGCCAGTTTTCCAACACGCGGATCGGTCATCGGGGAATCCTCAAGATTAAAGTAATATGATTATAACCCTGCCTTGCAACCTTTTGGAGTATTTAAAGTCCCTTTGGGCATGAATTCTGCCTGGCCGACCCCCGATGGTCCCCCGAAAGGGCACCCGCACTATGCGCGCGCCGGTTCCTCCGCTAGAATACCGTGAATGTTCCGATTTCTCAAATTTCGTGCAATGACCGGATCAGATGTGTCTGATCGAACGGAAGCGGTTGTCACACACAGGCGCGCCCGGGCGGGTGCGGACCAATCGGAGAGCAAAAAGGCAGGGACATTCATGGGCGATTATTACGGTCTTCCCACACGGCACCTGGCTTCAGAATCCCTGGAACTGGATGTCCTCGAGACAGCCGGACCGCGCATCGTGCGCCTCAAGTACAGGGGGTCGGCGAACCTGCTGGCCGAAGTACCGGACTATTCCATCCCCACGCCTTATGGAGATTACCGCTACCTGGGTGGTCACCGTTTGTGGTACGCCCCGGAAGGTATGCCCAGGTCTTATATTCCCGATGATGAGGGGCTGACGCTTTCCAGCACACCCAGCGGGGTCATTCTGGATGGCAAAACGGAACCCGGCAGCGGGATGCACAAGCGCATCGAGATACGGCTGAACCCGCGGCAACCCCAGGTAACGCTGATCCATACCCTCAGCAACGAAAGCCTGTGGGAGGTGGAACTGGCTCCCTGGGCGGTCACCATGTTCCGGCTCGGCGGGCTGGCTATTTTGCCGTCACAGGTGGAGCAGCCCGATCCGCATGACCTGCTCCCCGACCGCCTTATTTCGCTCTGGGCTTACAGCCGGATCCGCGATCCGCGGCTGCACCTTCGGGATGGGTTCATTGCCGTGCAGGCCGGAGGGGATCTGCCGCCTCTTGAAGCTGGGCACGTTCAACCCGCGCGGCTGGATGGCCTACTGGGTGGATGGCATCCTGTTTCGTAAAACGTTCAGCGTCCAGCCGGGCCTGGCGCATGCAGATCATGGCTGCAATGCGGAAATTTACTGCGATTCCCACTTCATCGAGCTGGAGAGTCTCGCCCCGCTGGTGAAGATCCCCCCCGGCGGATCGGTCACGCATACCGAGACCTGGGAGCTGTACGAGGGTCTTGAACAGGAATTTATTTCGGAAGAGATGCTGGAGCTTGCAAGCAAGGGGAGGTAACAAATCTGCGCTAGGCTCTGGAAAAGACAAGGCCGTAGCTGTGGCTATAGCCATAGCCGTATTCATCCCAGCAGAAAACCAGCTCCCCGTCAAAATGCAGGATCTTCGAGACTTCGCGCGCGATGTCCCATGCCAGCGTGGTCACCTCCCCATCCTTTTTCAAGTTCGCGGCTTCGATCACCAGACGTCCCCTGGGGCTCATCTTTTCAACGACCTGTGAAAAGATGCCGCCCATTTCGCGCAGGTAAGCCGGGTAATCGAATCCCTTTTGCCGGTAATCCACGAACGGATTCTCCGTGTCGGCCTGATGGGTGTACGGCGGGGAGGTGAGACATAGATCAATGGGCGGCAGGTCATATTCCCTGAGGTTACGCGAGTCGCCGTGGATCAGGCGTTCGGGGTGTTCGAGCAGTCCCTGCACGTAGCCCGCCTTTTGCTGGCTGAATTCGATCCCATATCCGATCCGGCCCATTTCTTCTGCAAGTAACAGGGTCGTCCCATATCCAGCAAACGGATCAAAGACCACCTCTCCCGGGCTTGAAAACTCGTTGATGCAATATTCTCCCATGCTGTCCGGATAGCGGACATGCGCATCCCGAAACCGGGACGGGAGCGTGACCTTGTTGCCCCTCGGCAGATGCAGCCAGGTCTGCTCGGATTCCAGGGGCTTGCTCTTGCGACTCGCCTCGCTGGCATATTTCAACTGCGCTGCCAGGGTGCTCCGGCCGCGTTTTTTCATGGTCGCCTCCGTTGATCCGCCGGACGCTCCCGACTCAGCGGTGCCCGAAATTCCGCTGCCAAAATACCCTGGCGAACTGGATGAACACGAGGGCTGAAGCCACCAGCATCAGCCAATCGCGCAGGCTGTGCGCTTCGCGGAAATCATGGAAGGCAAGCCAATTGACAACTAGCAGCAAAAAACCGGCTGTGACCATGAGCAGATTATCCATGTTCAACATCGGGGACCTTCTTTCCAACACGAAACTTGATCCGGAAAGCGGACGTACACAATACAACTTATGGGATGCATTTTACCCCCCGATGATCTTCACCAGCCGAGAATGATAGCATGGCTAAATGCCCGATGTGGCTCCAAAAATGGTCATAAAAAATGAAAAAAATGGGTACGGGCTTATAATTATTTAATGTCTTCACCGATTTTGGCCACCAAGCTTTACCTTCCTCCCACCCGGCCGCGTTATGTTTCCCGTCCTCAACTGATCCGACAACTTAACCAGGGTCTGCACCGCAAACTGACCCTGATCTCTGCTCCCGCCGGCTTTGGCAAAACCACGCTGGTCCGACAATGGGTCCCTGTTTGTGAACGACCGGCTGCCTGGCTGTCGTTGGACACAAGGGACAACGATCGCACACGCTTTCTGACTTACCTCGTCGCTGCTCTACAGACGATCATGGCGAATATTGGAGAGGGGGTTTTGGATATGCTCCAATCCCCTCAGCCACCGTCAACCGAATCGATTCTTACAGCCATGCTCAATGAAATCACCAGCATCCCGGACGATTTCGTCCTGGTCCTGGACGACTACCATTTGATTGATTCCAGGCCGATTGACGATGCTCTCACCTTTCTGATCGAACATCTGCCTTCACAAATGCACCTGGTCATCACCACCCGTGAGGATCCACACCTGCCCCTGGCCCGGTTACGCGCCCGCGACCAATTGAACGAACTTCGCGCCGCCGACCTGCGTTTTACACCCTCCGAAGCCGCCGAATTTCTCAACCAGATGATGGGGCTCTCCCTCTCGGTGGAAGAAATCGCCGCACTGGAAACCCGCACTGAAGGTTGGATCGCCGGTCTGCAATTGGCTGCTCTTTCCATGCAGGGGCATCCAGACGCTGCCAGCTTCATCAAAGCTTTCACCGGCAGCCACCATTTTGTGCTGGACTATCTGATGGAAGAAGTCCTGGGACAGCAGTCCGAAAGCGTCCAGGCCTTCCTGCTGCGCACGTCGATCCTCGACCGCATGTGCGGCCCGCTGTGTGACGCTGTTCTGCTCGATCCCCTCTGCTCCCGGGCAGGAAACCCTGGAAGGTCTCGAACACGCCAACCTGTTCATTGTCCCTCTGGACGACGGAGCGGCGTTGGTATCGCTATCACCATCTCTTCGCAGAACTGCTCCGCCACCGCCTGGAGCAGACCAGCCCCGCCCTGGCGCCAGAGCTGCACCGCCGGGCCAGCGTCTGGCTTGAGAGCGAAAACCTGATCGAGGAAGCTGTGGCCCACGCCTTTGTCAGCCGCGACTGGGAGCACACGGCTGATCTGATCTATCATTTCGCGCATCAGGTGCACGTACAGACCAACCTGACCACATTGGGCGGCTGGTTGGCGGCTTTGCCCGAACCCGTCATCCGTGCCCGGCCCTGGCTGTGCGTCTACCAGGCGCTGGCCTGGTATTGGACCGGGCCGCGCGACCGCATCGAAGAGCGCCTGCAGTTGGCCGAGCAGGCGCTGCCGGGCTCGCAGATGCCAGAAGCGGAAGCAACCCATCTCGCCGGGTATATCGCCGCCATTCGCGCTCACTATGCGCTGGTGAGCGGCAACATTCCCCGCGTGCTGGCCATGGCGCAGGCGGCACTCCAACAACTACCCGAGGGCGACTATATGCGCGGGTGGACAGCCGTGGCTTTGGGCGGCGCGTATTGGGGGCAGGGCAACGTCGTCGCCTCGCAGCAGGCGTTTCAGACAGCCAAAACCGTGGCCTTGCAGCACAACTACCAATTTCTGGCCGTGTCTCCCGCCTGCTATGTGGGCATGCAGCTGGTTAAGCAGGGATTGCTGGACGAAGCCATCAGTGTCTATCGCGAAGGCGTGGAATACGCAACGGTGGCCGGCGGCCAGCAATTGCCCATCGCCGGCTTCCCCAAGGTCAAGCTCGGCGACGTGCTGCGCGAAAGAAACGACCTGTCAGGCGCCGACCATTGGCTGCGCCCGGGCGTGGAGCAGTGTCTCCAGCTGGGCCATCCGGATGTTTTGGTGGATGCGTATGCGGCGCTGGCGCGGCTCCAACTGGCCCAAAACGATTGGCCCGGCGCCTACGCCACCTTTCAGAAGGCCGACGAGCTGGCGCAAAAATCGCCGGTGGATCCGTTTGTCCGCTGCTGGCTGGACGATTGCCGCGTGCGGTTGTGGCTGGCCAAAGGCCGCCTGGATGACCTGGAGCGGTGGGCCGAAGCCAGCGGGCTGACCGTGGACGGCGAACTCAGCTACCACTACGATCTGCATCATCTTAACCTTGCGCGCATGCTGTTGGCCCGCGCCAGATGCGGCGCTCAGCCTGCCCGGGCGTCCGCTTGCCTGAGCCAGGTCTCAGGCCTGCTGGCCCGGCTGCTCGTTGCCGCCGAGAAAGCGGGCTGGGTGCATGAGACCATCAAAACCCTGGTGCTCCAGGCGCTGGTCTTCGCAGAATCAAGTGACAAAGATCAGGCGCTCCAGGCGCTGGGGCGCGCGCTGGCGCTGGCCGAGCCGGGCGGCTTCATCCGTACTCTTTGTGGACGAAGGCGAGCCGATGGCTCAACTTTTGTCCGCCGCCGTTGCGCGGGGGATGATGCCGGACTATGCGGGGAAACTGCTGGCTGCAATTAAGGCCGAGGGGCCGGAGTGTGAAGACGCATCTGATCGGCCCTCTGCCCAACTCCTGATCGAGCCATTGAGCCAACGCGAGTTGGAAATACTGAACCTGATCGCCCTGGGGCTCTCCAACCGCGAGATCAGCGCGCGGCTGTTCCTCGCCCTGGACACGGTGAAAGGGCACAACCGCAGGATCTTCGACAAACTGCAGGTGCAGCGCCGCACCGAAGCAATCGCCCGCGCCCGCGAGCTGGGTTTGTTGTAAGCGCAAGATCTTCCCCACGTTCCCCTAACAATTTAAAAAACAACACCTCCGGTCCACACCAAAGTGTCTAACGGTGTCGGACGGGTGCAGGTATATTGCCTGTGCATCAAGCGGTACAGGCAAATGTCAAACGAAATCACCTCCCAACCTGCTCCAGTACCACCCACGGTCTATCAGATCCGGCTCAATGGCCACCTGGACCGCGAGTGGTCTGATTGGTTTGAGGGGTTGACCATCACGCTGGAAGAGGACGGGGATACGCTATTAACCGGCCCGGTTGTTGACCAGGCCGCGTTGCATGGCTTGCTGAAAAAAGTGCGTGATTTAGGTTTGCCGTTGATCTCGGTCAATCGAGTCCAAAGTAATGAAACTCATCCATATCGTTCCAAAAAAGGAGTAATAAAAATGAACACGAACATAAAGACCGCCAAAATGGATACGAAAATTTTACTAATCCTATTATGGGTGTTTTATTCAGTAAATTTTATGTATTGCGATCATCTCTCAAATTTGGAGCCTGGGGTTTTGGCAGGGATCATGTCAGGAACCGTGGCAGACGGAACTGTCAAGATCACTGCTGGATTTTTGTTGGGAACCGCGATCATGTTCGAGATCCCGTTCTTAATGATTATCCTGACCTGGGTATTAAAGTACAGAGCTAATCGTTGGGCAAACATCATCGCAGGGACACTATTTGTTCTGGCTCAAATCGGTTCATTGTTTGCTGGAGCCCCATCTCCTATGTATATTTTTTATTCCACAATAGAAATCGCGGGTCTGTTACTAATTGTCTGGAATGCGTGGAAATGGCGCAATGTCGAAGCCTGATAAAACGAATAAGAGAAAAATCATGAAAGCGATTGTTCAAAACGACTACGGTTCACCCGATGTTCTCAAATTGGCGGAGGTCGCCCGGCCAGCGATGAAAGATAACCAGGTATTGGTTCGCGTCAAGGCCGTTTCCATCAATGCCGGGGACATGTTCGCCATGCGGGGCAATCCGTGGCTGATCCGTTTGACAGCCGGGTTTCCCAGGCCCCAAAACCATATTCTGGGCTGGGATCTGGCCGGGGTGGTCGAGGCGGTTGGTTCCAGCGTGACGCAGTTCCGCCCCGGCTACGAGGTATACGCTTCTTGCCGCGGCGCACTTGCTGAATATGTGTGCGTGGCTGAAGATAAACTGGCCCTCAAACCCGCTAACCTCACCTTCGAGCAAGCAGCAGCTATTCCGACCGCCGCATTTACCGCACTGAAAGGCTTGCGCGATGTCGGCAAGTTGCAGCCGGGGCAAAAGGTTTTAATCAACGGGGCTTCGGGAGGAGTGGGCACATTTGCCGTGCAAATTGCCAAAGCGCTCGAAGCCGAAGTGACCGGTGTGTGCAGCACGCGGAATGTGGACATGGTGCGCTCCCTCGGCGCGGATGACGTCGTGGATTACACCCGGAAGGACTTCACCCAAAATGGACAGCGCTACGACCTGATCCTCGACAATGTCGCCAGCCATTCATTTTCAGATCTGATGCACGTCCTCACCCCGCAGGGGCGGATTGTTCCCAACAGCGGTCACGGCGGCATGGGATACGTGTTCCAGGCTTTTCTTCTCTCGCCGTTCCTGCGACAACTGGGAAGCATGTATCTGGCTGAACCGAACGGCAAAGACTTGACACAATTAAAGGAGTGGATCGAATCCGGGAAGGTTAAGCCAGTCATTGACCGAACCTATCCGCTGCGCGACACACCCGAGGCATTCCGGTATCTGGAAAAAGAGCATGCCCGCGGCAAAGTGGTCATCACGCTTGCAGCATAGGAATGATCAAACAATGGATACAAAAATTACTCTTTCCGCAACCTGGGTTGTCGTCACGCTGATTTTTCTTTATGGCGATGTCTTGCGCATCTGCAGCGGCGACCTCGCAAAATCCATGGCCAACATGAATTTCAACCAGTTCGTTTGGCTGGGGATCGCGGTTTTGATGTTGATCCCAATCCTGATGGTCTTCCTGACCCTGGTATTGCCCCAGTCAGTGAGTCGCCGGGCGAATATCATCGTGGCCGCCTTCTTTTTCCTGTTCAACCTGGTTGGCCTGCCCACCTATCCGTCGCTATATGACAAGTTCCTGCTGGCGATCAGCATGGGGTTCAATGGGGTCACGATCTGGTATGCGTGGAATTGGAACTAATCTGAGGTTAGCCTGGCAGATGTGCCGGATGTCAAATCGTAAAACTCGTTCATGTGGTTCAAATTAGGAGAAAAAAATGAAAGCTTTGCAGAAATTTGGCGGTTTCGCCGCGTTGTACATGGCAGCTCGCCCACCTGATCGGAATCGTCATCTTTCTCGTGGTTCTGGACTATCCCGGCATCACCGACCCGGCCCAAAAACTAGCCCTGAACGTCGACAAACAGATGCTCGTCTTTTCAACCAACCTGCTCATGTACGTGTTCTTTGGCTTTTTCCTGATCGCCCTGTCGCTGGCGTTGTACGACCGGCTGAAGTCCGGCGCACCGGCGATCCTGCAGGTGGCAACCGCCATCGGGATCATCTGGGCCGGCTCGCTG
Source organism: uncultured Chloroflexia bacterium (assembly GCA_963809585.1). Classification (GTDB taxonomy): domain Bacteria; phylum Chloroflexota; class Anaerolineae; order Anaerolineales; family Villigracilaceae; genus JACPVF01. The sequence goes on from CAWEKL010000009.1 coordinate 1,398,437, forward strand.
ATCGCCAGCGGCATGGTCGCGAATGCCGGGACTCGCTGCGGTTGTTGGGCTGTACGCCAAAGACCCGGCCCAGGCCGCGCTGACCTGGCAGGGAATTGAATCCGTGGCAAACGGGCTGGGCAACGGCAATGGCGAAATCCTGGGCGGACTTTGGACGCTGCTGGTCAGCCTGGCCGCGCTGCGAGCTGGCGGGCTTCCCAGGGGTTTGAACATCCTCGGCCTGTTGGTTGGAGCGGTGGGCATCCTCTCCCTGATCCCTGGGTTGACCGAAAATCTGGTCGGAGTTTTTGGCCTGGGCCAGATCCTCTGGTTCGTCTGGATGGGGATCGTGCTGCTGCGCGGCAATCCGTCGGCAGCCGCTTCCAAACCTGCCAAAGTAAATATCAATTAAGGCGAGAATGATGTCGCGAAAACTTGTACGTCTGATCGGCTATCTGACACCGGCCATCCTGCTGTTGAGCGCCTGCCAGGCCAGGATAAACAACAGCAGCACTCCCGTGCCGCCCACAGCCACGCTGCAACCTAGCAATACTCCCGTGCCGCCTTCAGCGACGCCCACGGCCAGCCCAACACCTGCCGCGCTGATAACCTTCATTGACAGCGGCCAGGATCTGGGCCAGGGTAATGGTCGTTGTGTTGTCGCAGGCGATGTGGACGGCGATGGCGACAGTGATGTCCTGATCAGCATGCAGGATCAGGCCAGCACGTTGTGGCTGAACGACGGTGAGGGAAAATTCACCCGGAGTGATCAAGGTTTCAAGGCCAGCACGTGCGCGGCTCTGGGAGACCTGAACGGCGACAAATCCATCGACATCTTCTTCACCGAGGGCACCAGCAACCAGGTCTGGCTGAACAACGGCAAGGGGAAGTTCAGCAACAGCAACCAAAACCTGGTCAGCCCCGAGAGCGCGGGCGTGGCTCTGGGCGATCTGGACGGCGACGGAGACCTGGATGCCTTTGTCATCAACTGGAATGGCAAGCCCGACCAGGTATTCTTGAACGACGGCCGTGGCAAATTCAGCGACAGCGGCCAGAAGCTGGGTAATTGGTTCGGCAGCGACGTGGCCCTGGGCGACGTCGATCAAGACGGCGACCTGGACGCCCTGGTCTCCAACAATGGCGAGGCGTCGGACAACGCAACCGTCCTGTGGTTGAACGACGGCCACGGCAAGTTCACCGACAGCCAGCAGCGGCTGGGGTTCACGAACGCTTCTGCGGTAGCCCTGGGCGATCTGGACGGCGACGGCGATCTGGACGCTTTCATCGCCAACTCATACCACATGGGTGCCGACCCGGCCGATCAAAGTGTGGCTGAACGACGGCAAAGGAGTCTTCTCCGACAGTGGACAGAGTCTGGGCAAATTCTATGGCCTGACCGTCGAGCTGGGTGATCTGGATGGCGACGGCGATCTGGACGCGTTTACGGGCAGCTGGAAGGCCGGGCCACGCGTCTGTTTGAACGATGGTAAAGGTAAATTTGTAGACAGTCAGGTCAGGCTGGCCTCGCTCAACAGCGCCGGGGTGGCTATTGCTGACCTGGATGGCGATGGCGACCTGGATGTGTTCGTCTCCACCAACACCTGGGTTGGAGGCGATGGCCGCCCTAAACTCTGGTTGAACCGGCTTTATCCATAGAAAACTGTATCCAGTCCAGCAGAACAGCCAGAGCATATTCAAAACATGAGACGGGTCAGAAAAATCTTTAATTGGGTTGGGCTGAAAATTTCAATGTGATCAGCCAAAGAAAATTTGGAGAAAATATATGAGAGCACTTGTATATGAAAAATTCGGTCCGCCGGAAGTTCTACAACTCAAAGAGGTGAGAAAACCCGCGCCCAAAGATAATGAGGTGCTGATAAAAATAGTTGCGACAACCGTTGTAAAAGAAGACCCGGACATGAGAGCTTCCCCAGGGTTTAACGGTTTTCTGAAACCCAGAAATCCGATTCTGGGGCAGGAGCTGGCCGGGGAAATTGAAGCGATCGGCAGGGATGTCACCCGATTCAAACCCGGCGACCAGGTATTTGGCTTCGACATGTTTGGCGCGTATGCTGAATACAAATGCATGCCTGAAAACGGGGCGCTAGCCATCAAACCGGCCAACATCGGTTATGAGGAGGCGGCCAGCATTCCGAATGGGGCATTAACCGCGCTGCCATTCCTTAGAGATAAAGCCGGGATCCAGAGCGGGCAAACCGTGCTGATCTACGGCGCTTCTGGATCGGTTGGCGCTGCGGCGGTACAACTGGCCAAATACTATGGTGCGGAAGTGACCGGGGTATGCAGTACTGCAAATTTGGAATGGGTCAAATCTTTGGGAGCCGATCACGTAATTGATTACACCCGGGAGGATTTTACCGAAAACGGCAAGACTTATGACATTATTTTTGATACGGTAGGCAAGGTTCCGTTTTCAGCGTGCAAAGGTTCGCTGACGGATGAAGGCACCTATCTTTCGACAGTCCCTACGGCCGCAATTATGTTTCAAGCATTATGGCCTGCAAAGGCCCACGGCAAAAAGGTAAAGTTTTTGGCTGCCGGCTTGAGGCCGGCAAATGAGAAGATCAAGGATCTGGACTTCCTCACAGAGTTGATCGAGGCGGGGAAGATAAAACCGGTGATAGACCGGTGCTATCCGTTGGAACTGATGGCAGAGGCTCACCGGTATGTTGAAAAAGGGCACAAAAAGGGAAATGTGGTCATAACCATAGATTGAGAAACCCTTGAGGAAGAGAGTGGATCGTAAAAAGTCTATACGGACAATTGATCTGCACCCGCATCATAAACCGTCCTTTGCAGCAGTAAAAGGGAAAGAAAACAATGGATCCAAAAATAGTAATAATCATCGCTGTCTCGTATTTATACTTCTTCTTTGAAGTTTTTATGAATTTACGCCAGCGACGCAAAAGCAACGTTACAAAATCAGGCGATAAAAACAGTTTATGGCTGCTATATGGACTCATTACAGTTGGCTATACCCTGTCATTTTCAATAGGGGCGACCAAAATGGGAAGGATCTATTCCTGGAATACCTTTTTTGCAATGGGCATGGTCTTGATCGTGATCGGGTTCCTGATCAGAATTCAATCCATACAGATCCTGAAACAATACTTCACTTATTCCATTGCAACAGTGGAGAACCATAAAGTAATTGAATCAGGCTTGTACAAATTCATCCGGCATCCCGGATACCTTGGGCAGCTCGTTATTTTCCTTGGAATTTCAACCTCCATATCAAATTGGGTATCCATTCTAGTCATGATGATCCCCATCACCTTTGGATATCTCTACCGAATAAAAGTGGAGGAAGGATTCATGCTTGAACAATTAGGCGAAGAATACTTGAATTATCAAGGGAGGACAAAAAGATTACTCCCGATGATCTATTAAATTGCACTGCGTTTAATCATGGTCGATAGAGTTTTCAAAAATCCAGAACAACAGAAAGAAGGAAAAAATGAAAAGGATCATACCATTCATAATCTTGTTGATGGCTCTTACAGCCTGCACAGCTCTCCAGCCTCAGGCGGCGACCGAACCCGCTGCCACGGATACGCCTCAGGCGGGCATGCCGAATCCTGCCTCGGTCTATTGTGAGCAGAGCGGGAACCAACTCGAGATTCGCACCGCCTCGGATGGCAGCCAGAACGGAGTATGCATTTTCCCGGATGGCAGCACCTGTGACGAGTGGGCCTATTTCCGGGGAGAATGCGGGCCAGCCATGCCAACCCCGGATGCAAGTGACGGCACAGGAGAAGGTGGCTCGGGCGGCTACATGCCACCCGGCACCGCGGAAGAAATATCCGATTGGTGGGGGGTCATCAAGAAGACTGATAGCGGCGCTCAATATGATGATTATTTTGAGCGGCAAGACCTCGGGCAGGTCATTTATTTTGGGATCGATTCGCAGGATCCGACCGTGCAGTCCCAGATCGTGGCGCTGCGCGACAGCGGCAAGGTCGTCCATCTGTATGGCACATTACTGAGCAACGTGCCTGACTACAACGGCTCGCAGATCCTGGTGGACCGCATCGAGGTGGATCCATAATGGACTTTATCTATCATGCATATTGCGGCCTCTATTGCGGCGCCTGCCCGATCCTGTTGAGCACAAAGGCAGGGACAGGGAACGAAGCATGTCATGGGTGCAAAAGTGAGCAGCCAACCGGATATTGCGCGACGTGCGGCATCCGGGCCTGCGCGCGCCGCAAAGGCTTTGAATTTTGTAATGAGTGTTCGGAATATGATACCTGCGAACTGATGCAGAAGTTTCTGAAGGATGCGAATTGGCCGTACCAGCAAATTGTTTCGAACAATATGGAGTCGATCCGGCAAAATGGCCTATCGAAATGGCTGGAGGCGCAGGAGCAGCGCTGGCGCTGTGCAAACTGCGGCGCGTCCTATTCGTGGTGGGATGAAACCTGTCCCCGATGCGGTCAAACCGCTGCGAGTTACAAGGCGGAACTCTAGGTCTTTATGGCACTGAAATTGACATTTCCAACCAAGGCTACTCTCCTATAAAGTACGCGGGACAAATCTCTTTTTTGCCTGTGTTGAAGGCCTACCCTGGATGAATCTCATGCAATCTGTTTTTACTGGCTTGCCTGCTCACTCCCCGATGATCTTCACCAGCACGCGCTTGCGCCGCCGGCCGTCGAACTCGCCGTAGAAGATCTGCTCCCAGGTGCCGAAATCGAGCTGGCCATCCGTGACCGCCACGACCACCTCCCGGCCCAGGACCTGGCGCTTGAGGTGCGCGTCGGCATTGTCCTCGCCGGTGTCATTGTGGCGGTACTGATTCACCGGTTCATGCGGCGCGAGCTTCTCCAGCCAGACATCGTAGTCATGATGCAAGCCGGATTCGTCGTCATTGATGAAGACCGAGGCGGTGATGTGCATGGGGTTCACCAGGCACAGCCCCTCGCGGATGCCGCTCTCGCGCAGCGCCTCTTCCACCTGAGGGGTGATGTTCACAAATCCGCGGCGGTTGGGGATGTTAAAGAAGAGCTCTTTACGATAGGATTTCATGTCTCGCTCCTAAAAGTTTTTCCAACCAAACTTTTCCCTATTAACGAATCACGGGGAAAAGTTTATTCCAGAAGCAAGGATTTCGCAAATATCGAGGAGAAATCCTTCTCGGCGGTCAATTCCACGTAGGTGATATGCCGGGCCAGTTCGGCTGCCTGCTGCCGTTTGGCGGTCGAGAGCAGCGCCATGCGCGCACCCGTCCCGGCGGCATTCCCCACCTGCAGACAGCGCTCCCTGCCAATACGCGGGAACATGCCAATATCCATGCCGCTCTGCACGTCCAGATAGGTGCCAAAGGCACCGGCGAGGAAGATGGCATCAATATCCATCTCGTCCACCCCGGCCTTGCGCAGCAGGATGTTCACCCCCGTGCGCATGGCGCTCTTGGCAAGCTGGATCTCATTGACATCCTTCCGGTCGAAGGTGATCTCCGCGCCCTGGGCCTCCCCCTCCGGCGACACGACGAACTCCACCCCGTGCGCTCCCTTGCGCAGGCGCGGATGTCCGCAGGCGGGATCGAACGCGCCGCGCGGGGTGAGGATCCCTGCCCGGCGCAGCTGGGCCACCAGGTCCAGGATGCCGGAGCCGCACAACCCGGCGGGCGCCGCTCCCTCGATCGTTTGCAGCCTGCACCTCCTCCCCGCGGATCAGCACCTTCTCGATGGCGCCCGGCGCGGCGCGCATCCCATGCCGGATGTGCGCCCCCTCGAAGGCCGGCCCGGAAGCGGTGGAACAGGCATAGTGTCGCCCGTGAGCGATCAGGCTGATCTCGGTGTTGGTGCCGATATCCATGCCCAGCAGGATGCCCTCCCGCTCGAGCATCCCCGAGCCGAGCAGCATGGCAAGATGGTCCGCGCCGACGAACCCCGCCAGGTTGGGCAGCAGATGGAGGAAAGCCCCGGGCGCAAGGTCGAGGCCGGCCTCGGCGAGCGGGGATATCCAGGGCCGCGCTTTCAGCGGGGACATAAGGCGCCAGCCCCAGCTGGCGAACCGGAAGCCCCAGGAAGAGATGGTGCATGGCGGTATTGCCGACCACGACCGCATCGGCAATCTCCGCGCGTGGAAACGCCCGCCTGCGCGCACAGGCCGCGGGCCAGGTCGTTCAATGCCTCCACGATGGCCGTGCGCAGTTCGCCGCTTCCCTCGGGTTTGTGGATGGCATGGCCAGGCGCGCCATCACGTCCTCGCCGAAGGCGATCTGCGGGTTCATGGCGCCCGCGCTGGCAAGCGTGAGGCCGCTGGCGAGATCGACCAGATAGCCCGCCAGTTTGGTCGTGCCCAGGTCCACGGCCAGCCCGAGCATGGGCGCGCCCGCGGGCCGGATGCCCGCCAGGCGGGAGCCGTGCAGATAGACAGTACATTGAAAATTATTTTCGCGCAGGTCTGGGGAGAGAGTTCGCAGAACGGGGAGCGGGACCTCCAGGGCCGGCATGCCCAGCGCATCGCGCAGGCGGGAGGCATCCGAGCGCAGGTCGTCCAGCGTGGGAGCAGGCAGGCTCACCTGCAGCGCCCGCACGGCAGGTTCCAGCTCCACCGGCAGGTTGCGGCCTTCGGTCTGGGTGCGCAGGGCGGTGACCAGCGATTCGGGCGGGATATGCACATGCAGGTCAGACAGCACTTCCGTCTGGCAGGCCAGCCGCCAGCCATCGGCGAGGCGCGCCGGCCCAAGCTCCGCCTGCTCGACGAGCGAGGGCGGCGAAACCTTTCCGGCGATCAGACGGACCACGCAGCGCCCGCAGCTCCCCTCCCCTCCGCAGGTGGCGTTGAGAATAATACCCGCCTTCTGCGCGGCGGCAAGGACCGTCTCGCCTGCGGCGCAGCCGACGCGCTGCCCGTTCGGCTCGAAGTCAACGACAGGGATCAGGAGGGAGTCTCCAGCTTGATCTTCCCGGAGCGGAAGGCGCTCAGGTAAGCGCGGCAGAAGCGGTCGCGGCCCAGGATCAACTCGGTGGCGTAGAGCATATTGACCAGACCCTGCTCCAGCGGGTTGATGATGGCCGCATCCAGCCCGGCGGCGAGGAGCTGCGCCAGAAAGGCCTGATTGACCAGGGTGCGCAGCGGAAGCCCGAAGGAGATGTTGCTGAGGCCGATGCTGAACTTGACCTGCGGGGATTCGGCCCTGAGCTGGCGCATGGTCTCGATGGCGACCAAAGCCCCCTCGGTGCGCGTGCTGACCGCCAGGGCGAGAGGATCGATGAAGACCTTTTCGTCGGGCACTCCGGCCTGCCGGGTGCGCTCGAGGATGTGCCGCCCGACTGCCAGCCGCCCCTCCACGTCGGCAGGGACCGCCGCGCCGTCCAGCAAGAGGGCGATCACCGGCGAACCCTGCTGCGCCACGAGGGGCAGGATGCCGTCCAGGCGGTCGTCCTCCCCGCTGATGGAGTTCACCATGGGGGTCTGCTTGACGCACTCCATCCCGGCCTTCAAGGCGAGCGGGTTGGCGCTGTCCAGGCACAGCGGCACATCCACCGCCGCCTGCGCGGTCTCGATGAGCCAGATCAGGTCCTCCGGCTCGTTCCCCGTGCCCGTCCCGGCGTTCACGTCCAGGTAGTCTGCGCCGGCCTGCACCTGCCTGCGGGCCAGGTCCTGGATGAAGTCCGCATCGCGCGCATTGATCGCCGCGGCAGTCTTCTTCAGCGTGCCGTTCAGCTTTTCACCAATGATCAGCATTCTGACTCCTTGTTATTATGCTGGCCGAGGGCCATGCTAAGTATAATGGAGATGGTGTCAAGTATATAGGTCAGTTGCAGCGCGGGAAGCCTGCGCGCTGCTGGATGGGAGTTTCCATGCCGATCTTCACCCCCGGGCGGCGCTGGCAGCCGGCGTATTCGCCCTTCAAGAAGGAAACCCTTGGCCGTCTGGCCCTGGAAAACCTCGAATATCTGATCAAAAGCCCCCTGTTCGGCTGCCGCATGTGCGGCAACTGCCTGCTGCAGGAGACGGCCTTCATCTGCCCGATGGAATGTCCCAAGGGGCTGCGCAACGGTCCATGCGGCGGTTCCACGCCCGAGTCTTGTTATGTGGATAAGACCCGTCCCTGCATCTGGTACCGGATCTATGACCGTTCCTTCAAGATGGGGCGGCAGGAAAACCTGATGGAAGTGCTGCCGCCGCTGGACTGGGAGAAGGTGGGCACGGAGACCTGGGGGGATGTGCTGGCGCAGGTGAAGAAGGCGGGGCCTGGCAAGGTGCTGCGGGGCTTGCTCTCCACGGACACCGCACGGCGCGCGCAGGCCTGGGATGGCGTCTTCCAGCCGGTACGCCAGCCGGATTGGTGGCAGGGGGATCGCGAGTATCACGCTCCGAAGGCCGGCGAGCCGGTCTCGGAACTGGAACGGCAGCTGCGGGCCGGGAAGTTCGTGGTGGCCTGCGAGATCTCTCCGCCGCTTTCCATCTCGACCACCAAACTGATCAGCAATATCGACACGGTCAGGCCCTATGTGACCGCCATCAACTTCACCGATAATGCCTCAGCCACCCCGCGCATGACCAGCTGGGCGTGCAGCAAGATCGCCATCGAGCAGGGCGCCGAGCCGGTGATGCAGATCGCCGCCCGCGACCGCACACGCGCCAGCCTGCAAGGCGAGGTGCTGGGCGCCTCCGCGCTGGGCGTGCGCAACATCCTGTGCGTCACCGGCGACAGCCCCGTGCTGGCTCCGCAGCCGCGCGGGCGCATGGACATCAATGACCTGGATGCGATCCAGATGCTGTGGATCCTGCGGCGCATGCGCGACGAAGGTCATTACCTGGATGGGCGCGAGATCAAGTTCCCGCCCGAAGTTCTTCCTCGGCGCGGCGGCCTCGCCCTTCGCCTCCGAGCCCAAATTCCAGGCCATGCGCGAGCACAAGAAGGTCAATGCCGGGGCGCAATTCTTCCAGACCAACCTGGTCTATGACATCGAACGCATGGAAATCTGGCTGAACGAGCTGGCCAAGCGGAACATCCTGGACAAGGTCTTTATCCTGATCGGCATCACGCCGCTCAAGAGCCTGAAGATGGCGCGCTACATGACCGGAGTGCCCGGAGTCTTCATTCCGGCAGCCATCCTCCAGCGCATGGAGGCCGCCGAGGCCGCCGGGAATGCGCAGGAAGAGGGGGTGCAGATCGCGCTGGAACTGGCCCGCAGGATCAAGGGCTATGAAGGACAGGGCATCCACGGGCTGCACATCATGCCGGTGGGCTGGGAGGAGATCGTCCCGCGCATCGTCAGCGAGGCAGGACTGCTCGAGGAGACTGCCTCCGCCGTGGGGGATAGCGTGCCGCGCTTAGAACTTCGGCAGTACCGCGCCGGTACGCTGCTTGTAGCTTCGATACTCCTCGCCGAACTTCGCCTCCATCATCTGTTCCTCGGCCTTCACGCGCAGCAGATAGAACGGGATGAACACGACCAGCCCGGAAAGTCCGGCGATCCAGTTCTGCAAGAGCAGCATCTGGGCGATGACCATCAGCCACTGGCTGAGGTACATCGGGTGGCGAATGACCCCGTAGATGCCCTCCGTGATCAGCGTGTGATCCCGGTAGAGCTCCAGCGTGGGCGACCAGTTGGTCTTCAGATCGCGATGGGCGCGCCAGAAGACGAACAGCGAGGCGACCAGGAACGCAGCCCCCATCCAGCCCAACCACGGCGGAAGATGATAATCCGCGAAGCTCAGCCAGTTTGTGGCCGAATAGAGGAACGGCAGGAGGAACGAACCGACCGTCAGGAGGGAAAGCAGGGTCAGTTCCTGCCGGGTGGAACCCTGCCGCTGTCCGGTCTGACCGAACCCTGCCCTGCTGATACGGCATGCGGATGAGGATCTCCAATATCTGGCCCAGCCAGAACAATATCTTGAATATCGCCATGGAACTGCTCCCTGGATTGCGAGGAATAAGGTGTTTGCCGAAGGTGATTATAGCAAATCCATCTCGTTCCCACTCCGGCTTCGTTGTATTTAATGCCTGTTGTCCCCGCGCAGGCATCTGTCCATTGACAGGAAAATAATTTACTATATAATTAATATAAAAATAATAAATATTATCGATTGAATGGAGGAACCACCCGTGACACGTTATAAATATCTGATCGTTGGCGCTGGCATGGCTGCCGATGCTGCCGTGAAGGGGATCCGGGAATTGGACAAGGATGGCACGATCGCCCTGATCGGCGCGGAGGCCAACCCGCCCTACAACCGCCCCCCTCTCACCAAGGACCTGTGGAAGGGGAAGCCCATGGAAAAGATCTGGCGCAAAACGGAGGAGAAGGACGCCGAGCTTTTTCTGGGCAGAACGGTCAAAGAGATCGACACCCAAAAGAAGCAGGTCGTGGATGACAGCGGCGCGGCATACGAGTATGAGAAATTGCTGCTGGCAACCGGCGGCACACCCCGCAGGCTGCCCTTCGGCGGCGACCGGATCATTTACTTTCGTACCGTCGAAGATTACCGCCACCTGCGCGAGCTGGCCAACGAGAAAGAACGCTTCGGGGTGATCGGCGGCGGGTTCATCGGATCGGAGCTGGCGGCCGCGCTGGCGATGAACGGGAAGCAGGTGACGATGGTGTTCCCCGAGGAGGGCATCGGCGCGAAGGTCTTTCCCCAGGATCTCTCCCAGTACATCAACGATTATTTCAAGGAAAAAGGCGTGGAGCTCCTGGCCGGGCAAAACGTGAAGGATGTGAGGGAGCAGGATGGCTCTCCCCTGCTGGTGACCGACCAGGGTGAGATCCCGGTGGGCGGGGTCGTGGCAGGCATCGGCATCCAGCCCAATATCGAACTCGCCCGCGCGGCCGGCCTGCAGGTGGAGGAGGGCATCCTCGTGAATGAGAATGCTGCAAACCACCCAGCCGGATATTTATGCGGCCGGGGACGCCGCCGAGTTCCAAAACCCGGCGCTGGGGAAGCGCATACGGGTGGAGCATGAAGACAATGCCAACAGCATGGGCAAACAGGCGGGGCGCAACATGGCCGGGGCGGATGAACCCTATACCCACCTGCCATTCTTTTACTCGGACCTGTTCGACCTCGGGTACGAAGCGGTGGGCGAGCTGGATTCCCGCCTGGAGACCTTTGCAGACTGGAAGGACCCCTTCAAGAAGGGCGTGATCTATTATCTGAAGGACGGGCGCGTGCGCGGCGTGCTGCTATGGAACGTCTGGGACACAGTCCCGGCAGCGACCGCGCTGATCGCCGAAGCCGGCCCATTCCAACCAAAAGACCTGAAGGGCAGACTGTAACCCCTCGGCCCCAAAATTCAATTCATTTCCAAAGAAAGCAGGAGACCTGCATGCATCTGCACACCGACCCGGATGATCTTGATTTCCGTTCCACGATGGAACTCCAAATGCGGAAGATCTCAGAGGAGCAAAGGATCAAATTCGAAGGCTATGCCTCCGAGATCTTTTCCGCTTTCGGCCTGGACCTGGACACCTCCGCCACGCGGGATACACCCCGGCGCTTCATCCAGGCGCTGTTTGACGCCACCGAGGGCTATGACGGCGACCCGAAGCTGCTGCGGGTGTTCGAGACCGAATGCCGGGGCGACCCGGACTGCCGGCTGAGCCAGGTGATGGAAGGGCCCATCCCGTTCTTTTCGCTGTGCGAACACCACGCCCTGCCCTTCTACGGCCGGGCGTATGTCGGCTATATCGCCCACGAGAACATCATCGGCATCTCCAAGCTCACCCGGCTGGTGCGGCTCTTCTCCAAGCGCTTCTCGGTGCAGGAGCGCATCGGCCAGCAGATCGCGGATACGCTGGAGACCATGCTCCACCCTCACGGGGTGGCGGTCTACCTGGAGGCCCATCACCTGTGCATGGAGATGCGCGGCGTGCGCGAGACCGCCCCGATGACCCGCACCACCGTATGGCGCGGCCACTATGCGGAGGATGCCTCCCTGCGGGCCGAGTTCTTCACCGCCTGCGGATTGCAGCGCAACGAGCTCTGAGCGCAGGATGGAGGTCGAACGGTCTCAAAAGAAGGATTCCATGCTGAAGATCAAACGGGTCTATGAACCGGAGGAAACCGGTGACGGGAGCAGGTTCCTGGTCGAGCGGCTGTGGCCGCGCGGCATCAAGAAAGAGGCCTTGAAGATGGAAGCCTGGCTGAAGGAGGCTGCTCCCAGCCCCGCGCTGCGGACATGGTACGCGCACGATGTAACGAAATGGGAGGAATTCCAGAAGCGTTACCGCGCGGAACTGGAATCCAAACCCGAGGCATGGAAGCCCATCCTGGAGGCCGCCGCGCAGGGCAATGTGACCCTGCTCTACAGCGCCCGCGATACGGAGCACAACAGCGCCCTCGTGCTGAAGTCCTTCCTGGAGCAGCACAGCAGGAAATAATCCTTCGCTGCACATTGCACCGTAAAAAGACTGCGAGCCGGAGAAATGCTCCGGCTCGCAGCATATCCAAACAGGATTCGATCCAAATTCTACGGCACAGGCACCGGGCAGGCGGTTATCCCGCTGGTGGTGCACACAATGCGCCCTTGCAGTGCCGGGCTCAGCGGCGTATTGGCCGTGATGTAATCCGCCACCACCTCATCCATGATGTCCTGGGTGGTGCCCCGTGAATAGAGAACAGGGTAGCCATCTCCGCCGGTCGCCATGAAGTCGTTCTCGGCGATCGTGTAGGTGGAGGCGGCGGTCAGGTCCACCGCGGCCCCGGTGCAGCTCCCGTCCGCGGCCTGGCGCACCACGCTAAGCACCCGGCTGCCGGCCGCGGCCTGGATATCGTAGGTAAAGCACAGGCCGGAGACTTGCGGGAAGCGGCCCTGGGCGGACGGCATGAGCGAGACACCGTTCTCCAGCATGGTCTTCAATTCGGCGCCGTTGATGCTCACCGTAAAGACCACGTTACCGAACGGCAGCACACCCAGCACCGATCCGCGTGTGATCGGGTAAGGGAGGCGGGGTGAAGGAGGGCAGAAATCGCCGGCAATATCCGGATTGGGACAGGTCAGATCGGCACGCAGCCCGCCGGAGTTGGTGATGGCGAAGTCCGTGTTGTAGGTCTTGCGCAGGGCGTCCGTTGCCAGGTCACCAATGAGCGATTCGCACAGGCGGCCATCGCCGCGGCCGCAGGAATCAGCGCGCGGGATCTGCAACGGTCGAGCTGCCGATCACGGTGTTGAAGATCGGCGCCAGCTGCGTATTCAGGGTGTCAATATAGGCCTGGATCCCCGCATCGGGTGTCATACCGATATCCCACGGCTTGTGGAAATCGGCGGTTATATAGACCACCTTCTTGGTGCGGGCGCTGACGACGATCCTGACCCGGTTGATGCGCTGGCCGGAGTTGGGTGTTTCATTTACCAGCCGGCCATTGGGCAGGTAGGTGATGTACTCGGAGTGCGTATGGCCGCCAAAGACCGCATCGACACCGGTGAGGTTGTTGGCCAGTTGTATGACCGGGCTGGTCGGCAGCGGGTTGAAGATATCCGCCCCATCGCCACCCATGTGCCCGACGGCAATGACCGCATCGACCTTGGCCCTGGCGCGCAGCTTGGCCGCCTCAGCATTGATAGCGGTCGCAGGGTCGGTCACCTTAAACGGATCCAGGTTGCCGGGGAAGATCAGCGAGGGCAGATCCGGCAGGGTAAAGCCCACCACGCCCAGTTTGACACCGTTGACAGTGAATGTCTGGGAAGGCTTCCATTCGGGAGGGTACTTGCCGGTGGTGGCAAAGACCGTATTGGCGCTCAAATAGGGGAAGTTCGCCAGCGGGATCAGCTCGGTGCGCAGGTACGCCGAACCACGGTCAAAGTTGTGGTTGCCCAGCGTATCGGCGGTCAGACCCAGCATGTTCAGGACGTTCATGGTCGGCTTGTCACCGAAGAAGTTGGAGATAGGCGGCGTGGCACCGACCGAATCACCGCCGGAAAGGGTAATGGTATTCCCACCGGCCTCAGCGCGATAGAGGTCGAGCCAGGGCTTCAGGAAAGCGGCGCCGCCGATGCCGAAGCTCGGGTTGGCCGTACCCGTGCCGGACAGGTTGTCGGGAGTCTGGCTTAAAGGCGTGAGCTGTCCATGGAAGTCGGTGATATAGAGGATGGTGGCTTCCCTATAGGGACCGGGTGCGGGAAGGATGTTATAGAGGATCCTGCCGCGTGCATTGGCCGGGCCGGGGATGCCCATCAGGAAGGCGATGGTCGGCGCCAGGTCCACGGCGCGGATGCCCTTCACAGGCCCCTGGTGACGAATGCCAGGACCGGAGGCCACAAAGGTGGCATGCATGTTGATGTTGTGGGCCAGGTCCACCGTCTCCGGCAAGTAGCCGTGCTGGCCGAAGAACTGCGAGAAGGCGATGGCCTGTCCCGGAGTGGCCGCATCGAATTGGTAGGGAGGCCGGAGCACGACCACCACATCGCCGCTGCGGTTGGGGTTGCAGGGAGTCGCTGCCGTCCACGTTGCGCAGCTCTTCCTTCTTCATGATCTTGAGGACGACCTGCTTGCCGGGGTTGGCCGGGTCGGTCAGGCTCGAGAAGGCATCAATAATCGCGGTCCGCACGCCCTCATAGGTCTGCCCGGCGGGCAGGGCCGTGTTGACATAGATCTGCGCGGTGCCGCCGGCAAAACAGGCTTTGCTCAGGTCGGTAAGGGCTGCACCGCAGTTGCTGGCGGTATTTCCACTGCTGGCCGAGAGAGAGACACCGTTGGAGGTGGCATCAAACAGCACCTTGCGGGCATTGACCGCATACCACTGCGGGGCAAAGCCGTGGTCAGAACCGGCAAAGACGGTGGCAGCGGGCATGTAGGATCGGGCAAGGGCCAGGTAGGAATCCGCCTCGTGATAGGCGCTGCGGATGTAACCCTCGCGGATGCTTATCAATCCGTCCGGGGTGCCGTTGCCTTCCAGGTCGTCATAGTAGGGGTTGGGAGCGCCGTCCATATCGGTGGGCGTTACCAGCGCCATGAACTGGTGCGAGAACTCGTCTGTCACCGGGTAGCCAACGAAGGCCAGGTCTGTGTCCGGTTGGAGGGTGCCCAGGATGTAGTTGAGCACCGCATTCGAGAACACCTTCTCAAGGTCCCGTCCCTGCTGCACGTAAGTCTCCTCATCGATGATGCGGGCTTCCAGCGGGGCGAAATCAGCCGAGACGTAGGAGGGGAAATTATCGGCAATGTATTTCTCCAGCCGGTCTTCGCCCGCGCCGCCAGCCGGGAGCGCATTGCAGGCTGCGGTTTTGCAGGTGGCGATGACGCGCTCGACCGAGGTGAAATACAATTTGAAAGAGGAGAGGTCAGACGCCAGGGTCATCAGCTTGACATAGAAGCCGGCGGTCTGCCCGGCGCGCGCGCCGATCAAGCCCATCCGCGCCCATCAGCTTGATCTCTTTGAAGTCGCCCACGGCGAGATCCAGCGCGCCGGCAGCATCCTTGGCCGCCGCGGTCCGCACCAGGATGGCATGGTCGTAGGCCGCGGTGCCATTCACCACGCTGTCATAGATATAGATATCGTAGATGCGGGTGGGGTTCTGCGTCCCAAAGCTGGTGGCCACGGTGAGCTGGGCCTGCTGTGCAGGTGCAGCGGGATCGCCGGCGGGTACCCCCGTCCAACCGGAGGCCGGGGCAAACGAGGCCACCTGGTAGGAGATGCCGAAGGCGGCGGCACCAGCCTGTTCGGTGGGATTCAGAGGTGCGGCCAGCACGCCGCGCGTGGAGAAGAAATTGACAAAATCCACGGTGGGACCGGCAATGCCGGAGTTGGCTCCGCCCACCCAGTTGATCTGCGCAACTTTCTTGCCGGCGCGTTCGGCTGCCGCGGCCAGCGTGTCGGCCTGCAGGGTGCCCAACGCCGAGAAGCTGGTGCGGCTAGTGAATACATCGCCGGAGCGGAAATAGGTGTTGTTGGTCGAACCATGCTCGCCGGGATAGGTGCCGGTCATCAAGGTGTACCAGCCAACGCCGGTGTTGGGCGGGAAGGCCTGGACCATTCCGTTATCCCCGGCCACGCCTTTCTTGAGCAACTGGGCATAGGTGGGCATGGCACCCTGCGAAACATATTTCTGCATCAAATCCGGGCGCATGCCGTCCGAGGCGAAGAAAATCACTTTGGGGGTTAAGAGGCCGGCGCTTATCGGCGCGGCCATTGCATCCGCGGGAAGGATGAGCATCGAAAAGATCAGCACGACTGAAAATAAACGAAGCAGAGGCAAATGCACTCTGCTTCGTTCAATCGATGTCTTTCTAGACATGATCGATCTCCTGAATATAAGGATAGATTAGGATAAACTGCAGCACGGGCAAATGCGCAGCCGCACCATTCCAGATCGTAAATGGTTGATTGCCCAAATCACCACCTTCCTAACCAATAAGGGTTGATGAACAGATGGATGGCTGCGGTGAATTAATACAAATCTCATTGTAATCGTCCGTTTTTGTGGAGTCAATAACCTGAAGTACTATTCCTGCCTATGACCGAGCGCAGGCGTCTCAGGGGTCCGGCCAGGGGAGGCTTACAGCAAAATTACAAAGCCGCCATAACCGCCAGTCCTGCTTGAATTCTGGTTATAATCACGGAGTTATTAATACCAATTCAACGAACAACCTCCAATATTAACGGTAAATAGAATAGATTCTCATCGGTCCACCAGGGAGGATGAGCCATGCCAGCGAGAACCCGGAGAAAAACACGAACTGCGCGCCCACGGGGCGCTCTTTCGCGTTCCGGGTCGCGCCTGTATCGCAGCCTGTTCGAAGAATCCCCCGTGGCGATGTGCCGCAGCACTCCCGAGGGGCTGATCCGGGAAGCCAACGCCGCCCTGGCCAGCCTGCTGGGATTTCCCGACCGCGCGGCCATGCAGGGGCTGAACATCCAGCAGTTCTACCAATCCCCCTCCGACCGTGAAGCCCTGCTGTGCGGGATCGATCCGGGCGGAGAAGCCCGCCGGAATGGCGTCGCACTTTGCCGCCGGGACGGATCCATGCTGTACGCGGACAACTACATTCGACGGCTGCGCGGCCCGGACGGGCGGACACCGGGGTACGAAGACTGTTTCATTGATGTCAGCGAGAGCAGGAATGTGGAAGCCACGCTGGCGCGCCAGATGGCCCAGTTGAACGCCCTGCACATGGTCAGCCAGGAAATGGTGACCGCCCGCCAGATCGACCGGGTCTACGTCGGCGGCGTTCGAAGCCGCCGCCCAGCTCGTGCCGGTGGATGCCTTCATGATCGCGCTGATCGACGAGACCTGCCAGGAAGCCGAGGATGCCTTTGTGTTCGACGGCGGCCGCCGCTGGCCCAACGAGCACAGTCCCATCTCCGAGCGGCCCATGCTGATGCGCGTGGTGGAATCCGGGGAGCCATTCGTGATCGATGATGTTCCGGGGGAAGCGATACCCAGAGGCCAAGGCTCCCGGTTCGGGGACCATGACAACAAGGTGCTGACCCGCTCCATCCTGGCCGTCCCGCTGACCGTGGACGGGCGGGCCATCGGCATGATGACGGCCCAGCATTATCAGCCTCATATGTACACCGCCGAGCATGTCCAGGCGATGGTGATCCTGGCGAATCAGGTAGCCATCGTGATCGATCATGCCCGGCTGGTGGAGTCCTTCCAGCTGCGGGTTGCGGCGCTCAATGCCGCGGCCAATACCATCGTCATCACCGACCGCCTGGGGCAGGTGGAATGGGCCAACCCCGCGCTCACCGGATTGACCGGTTACAGCCTGGAGGAAGTGCGCGGCAAGAACGTCGGCAGGCTGCTCAAATCAGGCCAGCATAGTGAGGGATTCTATAAGAACTTATGGACCACGATCCTGGAGGGGCGTCCCTGGCAGGGGCAGGTGACCAACCGCAAGAAGAACGGCGAACTCTATACCGAAGAGATGACCATCACCCCGGTGCAGGATGCACAGGGGGAATCCCGTCATTTCATCGCCATCAAACAGGACATCACCAACCGCCAGCGGGCGGAACAGGCGCTGCGCGAGAGTGAAGAGAAATATCGCACGGTGGTCGAGCAGGCCGAGGATGGCGTAGCCATCGTCCAGGAAGGCGTGATCCAATTTGCCAACCCCCGTCTGGCCGAGATCCGGGGCGAGGAAATTCACAACCTGCTGGGGAAGAGCATCCTGGAATTCATCGATGAAGCCGACCGGGCCAGGATCAAGGAGACCTATGCCAGCCGCCTGGCCAGCGAGGATGTGCTCTTCCCCTATGAGGTCACCCTGCTGCGCAGGGATGGCGCACGCATCGATGCGGAGATGTCGGCCGCTTCCATTACCTATCTGGGCAATCCGGCGGAACTGGTGATCGTTCGGGATATTTCCGAGCGCAAGCGGACCGATCAAATGCTCCAGCGGCGTTTGAAGGAGATGGTGGCGCTGAACGATGTCAGCGCCGCGGGAGTGCGGGCCACGAACGTGGATGAACTGATCCACACCGTCACCGGGATCATCCGGGACTCGCTCTACCCCGAGGCCTGCGGGGTGCTGATCGTGCATGAAGAGGACGCCACCTGGACCGCTCACCCCTCTTATGCAGGCATGCGCGCAGAAGAGGCAAGCCGGAGTTGTCCACTCACGGAGGGGATCGCCGGCATGGTCATCCGGGCCGGGAAAGCAGTCCGGGACAGCAGCATAAGCGGCGGCTCGGAGATCTGCGTGCCGATGCGGGTGAACGGAAAGGTGTACGGCTGCCTGGATGTACGGAGCAGCGCCGAAGGAGAGTTCAGCGATCACGATGAGCGCCTGGTGACCACGCTGGCAGACAGCCTTTCCATCGCCATCGAAAAGATCCAACTCCTGAAACAGGAGCAGCAGCGCAGGGCGGAAGCGGCCGCGATCACCGAGGTGGGAAGGGATATTTCCGCCTCGCTCGAACTGGATACCGTTCTCCAGCGGATCGTCCGCTATGCCCAGGAATTGCTGCATGGGGAAACGAGCGCGGTCTATTTGGCCGACGCGAAGCAGGAAAGCCTGCGCGCGGTGGCCGCCATCGGCTTTGAAGCCGAGGAGATCAAGAATGATCCCATCAAAGTGGGCCAGGGCATCCTGGGGAACATTGCCGCCCACTGGTCGGGAGAAATTGTCAACGATGTCATGGCGGATTCCCGCACCCTGACCGTCCAGGGTACCGAGATCAACCCGCTGGAACACATCATGGGCGTCCCCATTCTGAACAAGGGCAGCCTGATCGGCCTGATCGCGGTCTGGCGTACGGGAATCAACCTGAACTTTAAAAATCACGGAACTGGATTTCCTGAACAGCCTGGGCCAGCAGGTGGCAATGGCGATCGAGAATGCGCGCCTGTTCGAGGAGACACAGAAACGCCTGCGGGAAATGGAAGGCATGGTGCAGGTCAGCACCTCGCTCAGCCACACGCTGGAACTGGAGCCGCTGCTGGAGGAGATCCTGCAGGCGGCGATCCATTCCATTCCCGCTGCGGAGCGGGGCTCCATTCTCCTGGCGGACGATGACCAGAACCTGCACGTCCGCGCGGTCTGGGGCTATACCGACCCGCGCATCCGCCAGCTGGTTTTCCCGCAGGGGTTGGGGTACTGTTCCCAGGCGTTCCGCGAACGCCGCGCCATCATTATCCGGGATATCTACAACGACCCGGAAGCAAAATTCAACGGCGAAGCCCTGGAAATGTTCAATATGGGAAGCGCGGTCACTGCGCCGCTGATCGTCAAGGACCGCCCCATCGGGGTGATCGCCATCGATACACCGCGCAAGGAGAACGCCTTCGACGACGGCGACCTGCACCTGCTGCAGACGATGGCCACCTCGGCAGGGCTGGCGATCGAAAATGCGCGCCTGTTCGAGAGGACACGGAGACGCCTGGCGGAGATCCAGGCAGTGCATACCGTGTCCACCGCCCTGCGTTCGGCGCAGACCCTGGACCAGGCGCTGCCGATCATCCTGGACAAGATCATCGAGATCCTGGGCGCCAGAGGCGCATCCCTCGAGATGGTCAACCCGCTCAACGGAGAGATCGTCAACGAGCTGGCCCACGGAGAATGGGCCGCCGTGACCGGCATCCGCAGCGAACCCGGTTCCGGCATCAGCGGGCGGGTCCTCGACAGCGGCCGGCCGTATGTGACCACGGACGCGGTGGCGGACGGACTGGCCGTGCGCCCGGAACTTTTCGGGGAGCTGAAGGTGGTCGCCTGCGTTCCGGTGATGGCCCAGCACCAACCCATCGGGACATTATGGGCGGGACGCACAGCCACCCTTCTCGGAGGATGAGGTCAGCCTGCTATCGGCCATCGGCGAGATGGTCGGCAATGCGCTGCACCGCATGCGGCTGAACGAGCAGACCCAGCACCGCGCCGACCAGCTGGCCTCCCTGCGCACCATTGATCAGGCCATCAGCGCCAGCCTGGACCTGAGGCTGACGCTCAACATCCTGCTGGACCAGGTGGTCGGGCATCTCAAGGTCCATGCCGCAGACATCCTGCTGCTGGACCGCCCCACGCGCCGGCTGGTGCCTTCCGCCTCGCGCGGCTTCCGCACCGCCGACATGGAGAGTTTCCACCGGCGGCTGGGAGGCAGCCTGGGGCCGCGCGTGGCGCGCGAGCGGCAGGTCCTCCAGATCCCGAACCTGGCGGAATATTCCGAGCAGATCAAAGGTTATCTGCTGGTCATCGATGAGGGCTTCGTTTCCTATATCGGCGTTCCATTGGTGGCAAAGGAGCAATTGGTCGGCGTGCTGGAGTGCTTCCAGCGAACGCCGCTGCAAGTGGACGCGGACTGGCTGGGCTTTCCTGGAAGCTCTCTCCGGGCAGGCGGCCATTGCCATTGATAAGGCCCGCCTGCTGGAAGACCTGCAAGAATCCAACCAGGAGCTGACCCGCGCCTACGACATCACCCTGGAAGGCTGGGCACGCGCCCTGGAATTACGCGACAAGGAAACCGAAGGCCACAGCCGCCGGGTAACCGATCTGACCACCCAACTGGCCCGCGAGCTGGGCATCTCCTCCGCGGACCTCGTCCATATCCGCCGCGGTGTGCTGCTTCACGATATCGGCAAAATGGGCGTGTCCGATGGCATCCTGAGGAAACCGGGACCTCTGAACGAGGAGGAAACGGCTGAGATGCGCAAGCATCCGCAGTACGCTTATGACCTTATCTACCCCATCACCTACCTGCGCCCGGCGCTGGACATCCCCTACTTCCATCACGAGAAATGGGATGGCAGCGGCTATCCCAAGGGGCTGCGCAGCACGCAGATCCCCCTGCCGGCGCGGATCTTCGCCGTGGTGGATGTGTGGGATGCGCTGCTGCATGACCGCCCGTATCGCAGCGCATGGCCGAAGGAACGCTGCAAGGAATACATCCGCGAGCAGAGCGGGATCCATTTCGATCCCGCGGTGGTCGAGGCTTTCCTGCAAATGGTGGAAGACTAGGCCGGTCCGGGGTCTTCGTTCTTTTCGACCACCAGCGTGGCTTCGGTCAGCAGGGCGGCGATGGCGCCGAGGGCGGCAAGCTGCGGAGCGATCAGTGCCCCCACCACGCCAAGCGTCATGGGGAGCTCAAAAAGCGTTTTGCCATCCTTATCCTTGATGATGATCCGGCGGATATTGCCCTGATGGATCAGGTCCTTGATCTTGCCGACGAGCCGCTCGCCATCGACCTTGAATTCCTCGGTATGAACCTTTTCTTCTGACATGCGGTACCTCCAACTAATCGCGCCGGGCAGTATCCGTTACTGCCCGGGTTTAATGATCCCTTGCGCCTCCAGGCTGGGCCACTCGTCCGACTGCTCGGCCTGTTCCTGCCAGTTCTCCTTGCCGCTCCATGCCTCGATCTGAATGGCGTACACGGAAGTGGCGCGCAGTTCCTTGTCGGTGATCTCGCGGAACTCGCGGCCGGGATGCATGGCAGGGAAAGTATTTGCCGAGCAGCCCGTAGAGGGCGCGGCGCATCTCCTCCGGCTCCTCGAGGATGCGCGCCCGGCCAAACACGATCACGCTCCGGAATTGCAGGGAGAATTCCAGCGCCACATTGGAGGGCAGGAATTTCCCCAACTCGCTGGTCTCCATGCAGACCCTCGGGTTCGCCTCCAGGTTGGAGCGCACGCGCCCGGCAATGTTCGAGTGGAAGATGATCTGATGGTTGGGTTCATCGAACCAGAAGGACGTCGGGTTGAGGAAAGGCTGGCTGTCCCTGGCGGAGGCGATATGCGCCACCTGGGCGGTGCGCAGGAAGGCGCGGATCCACTCCTCGCTGCGCGCGTTCTCGGGCCGGCGCTGGAAGGCTGTGCCTGCCTGGTCCTGATAATCGCGGGGCATGCTGGGCAGCCTCCTAGCTGAACAGGGTATAGACCAACACGGAGAGCCCGATCAGCAAGAACTCCGCAGACGGTGGCCACGACCACCACGTTATAGCCTCGCAGGGAGTCCAGCATCCAGAGCTTGCCGCGTTCCAGGATGGACATATCGCTGACGGACTGGGCATAGGTGATGGCAAAACTGCCGCGCGCCGTGAAGCCGCCCCACACGGACAGCAAGCCGAAAATGACCACTGCCGAGCCCATCACGAACATGCCGTTGCTGAAGCGGACGGCGGTCCTCCAACCGCTCACAAAACCGAACAGCGCCACCAGCACGCCGAGGACGAGGGCAAGTGCCGTCCCCGTCACCAGCATGCGCAGCAAACCGGAAAGTACGCTTTGTGTTTTCATATTAGCGATCATCCACCAGCAGGAATTTGTAGAATCTCCACAGCAGGACATAGCCGAGCAGGAAGGCCAGGGCCACCATCCCCCAGCTCCACCAGAGCATCCCGCCGATGGCAAGCAGGACGAAATAGACGGCGGTCGCGCTGGTCAGCGCGCTGAGCAGCCCCACCTCCACGGCGATCAGGTTGGCAATGCTGTAGGGTTTGTCCGTAGGCGGGAGGGTGACTTCCCGCCACTTAAAAGCCGGTTCGATCTCCGGGTTATGTTTCAGGTAAAAATCCTTCACCTGGTTCATCGCCTGGGCGGATTCATGCCAGGCGGCCCGCAGGCGCGCCAGCTGCGCCATGGTGAGCCCGCCCAATCCGGTCATGACCAGGAACAGGAAAGCGAAGGGAATGGCGACGCTCTTCAGGCTGTCTGCAGCGAACTGCGCGCTCGAGGATGGCCGCCACCACGGAACCCACCGAAACGAAGTAAAAGGAACTCACCCGCGCCCGGTCTTCGTTGGCCTGGAAGGCAGTATGGGCGATGTACTCGAACTCTGCCTTGAGGATGTCTTCCACGTTCAGTTTGGGCTTGTCCGCCATGCGCATCTCCTCGGCACCGATATGCTCCAATTATCGCACCAGTGGGGGATACCGCCAAGTAGGCAGGCTATGTCCCGCAACGGCAAATGAGAGCAGGCAAAGAAAATCCGCCTCCGGCTCAAAATTGGACAACCTCAGTTATAATTTCGCCCATGTTATCCCCTGAACAGATCGAGACCAGCCTCGACCGCATCCTTTTAAAGGTGGAAAAACCCGGCCGCTATGTGGGCGGCGAACTGAATATTACGGTCAAGGATTGGGAGCAGGTCAAAACCAGGGTGGCGTTCATCTTCCCGGATATTTACGATATCGGCGTCTCGAACGTCGGGCTGAAGATCCTGTACGACCAGGTCAACCAGCGGGAGGATGCCCTGGCCGAGCGCGCCTACGCGCCCTGGCTGGACATGGAAGCGCTGATGCGCGAACACGAGATCCCGCTGTATTCGCTCGAGATCGAAACACCCGCTGGCCGACTTCGACCTGATCGGCTTTTCCCTGCCCTACGAGACGCTCTACACCAACACGCTCAACGTGCTCGACCTGGCGGGCATCCCGGTGCGGTCGGCGGAGCGCGACGAGCGGCACCCGATCATCATCGCCGGCGGACACTCCACCATGAACCCCGAGCCGATGCACGCCTTCATCGATGCCTTTGTCATCGGCGAGGGCGAGGAAGTCATCCACGAGATCATCGATGTCCTGCAAGGCGCAATGCCGGGCGCGAGGACACGTGCTGCGAAGCCCTGGCGCGGCTGCACCGGCGTGTACGTCCCGCAGTTCTATGCAACGCATTACCTGGAGGATGGCACGGTCGCCCGCACCGAGCCGCTGACCGGAAGGCCTGGCCAACCCGGTGGTCAAGCGCATCGTGGCCAAGCTGCCTCCCCCGCCCACGAAGTTCATCGTGCCCAATATCAGCATCGTCCACAACCGCGTCTCGGTGGAGATCATGCGCGGCTGCACGCGCGGCTGCCGCTTCTGCCACGCGGGCATGATCACGCGTCCGGTGCGCGAGCGCAGCGTGGAGGAAGTGGTGGCCGCGGCGGATGAGGCCGTCCGCTCCACCGGCTTCGAGGAACTGGCGCTGCTCTCGCTCTCCTCCTCGGACTACACCAACATCCTGGAACTGGTGACCGCCATCAGCGAGAAATTCGAAGGGCGCCAGTCTGAACGTCTCGCTGCCATCGCTGCGCATCGAATCGGTTTCCATCGACCTGATGGACAAACTGCGCCAGCGCCGCACCGGCGGGTTCACGCTGGCGCCCGAAGCCGCCACCGAACGCATGCGCCGCATCATCAACAAGTTCATCCCCGATGAAGACATTATCAACACGACGCGCGAGATCTATCGCCGCGGCTGGACCACCATCAAGCTGTACTTCATGATCGGCCATCCCAGCGAGACGCTGGAGGATGTGCAGGCCATCGCGGATCTGTGCAAGCGCGTTCTGGCCGAAGGGCGCAAGGTGATCGGCATGGAAGGCAAAGCTGAATGTCGGCGTCAGCACCTTCGTGCCCAAATCGCAGACACCCTTCCAGTGGGTTTCGGTGGATGACGCGCGAGCAGCATCCTGGAAAAGCAGTCCCTGCTCAAGCGCGAGCTGCTGAAGGACAAGAATATCAAGCTGAGCTGGACCAACCCGGACGATACGCTGCTGGAAGCCTGGCTCTCGCGCGGCGACCGGCGCATGGCCGAGGTGATTTATACCGCCTGGAAGAACGGCGCCAAGTTCGACGCCTGGGAGGAGGGCCGCAAGCCTCGAGATCTGGCAGGCGGCCTTCGCCGAGCACGGGCTGGACCCCGCCTTCTACACCCATCGCCAGCGCCGCACCGATGAAGTCTTCCCCTGGGATCACATCACCGCCGCGGTGCGCAAGAACTTCCTGTTCCAGGATTTCCGCATGTCGCTGGAAGGCGAGATCCGCGTGGACTGCCGGCTGAACTGCTTCGCCTGCGGCATCCTGCCCACCTTTGCCGACATGCGCCGCGAGAATCCCGGCGAGGTCTGGAAATGCCCGGACGTGAAATCCCCGGCCCGCAAGATCGAGGCCGAGCTGCCGGTGATCGGGGAACTGATGTACAAAGACCCAACTGATCGTTCAATTGCTGCATGCGCGCGACGACTGGGAGCCGCTGATCAACCACGTGGGCCTGCCGCGCGTGGGCATTAGCGGCGTCTCGGGCCTGTGGTCGGTCAAGGACATCATGGCCCACATCATGTGCCGCGAGCAGCACCTGGCTGACCGGCTGGGTGAGATCGCACGCGGCGAGACGGAGATCGTCTGCAATACGCAGTCCGATCTGGATGCCTTCCAGGAGGAGTTCGGCTATCCCGATTTTGCTTCTCCCCTGATGAGCGAGGCCCAGGCGGATGAATGGGTGTTTCGCAAATACCGCAACGTGGCGATGAACGAAATGGTGGCGGATGAACTGCATGCCTTCGAGGCGCTGCTGGCCGCGGTGCGCCTGATCCCGGAGGACACGCTGAACCGCGGGGATTGATGCGCCGCATCCGCCAGGTGACCATCGAGCAGTACCGCGACCACGGCGCGGACATTCGCAAGCGCTTCAAGCGCCCGCTCAGGCAGTTCTAAATGCGCCTGCGCATCACCTTTGCCAAGCAGGGCGCGCTGCGCTACATCGGCCACCTGGACCTGCATCACATCTGGGAACGCACGGCCCGGCGGGCCGACCTGCCCCTGGCTTACAGCCAGGGGTTTCATCCGCAGCCCAAGCTCAACCTGGCGGCCGCGCTCCCGCTGGGATTTTCTTCGCGCTGCGAGGTGCTGGATATGCGCCTGAACGAGGAGATCCCGCTGGAGGGCTTGCAGGAGCGCATCCAGGAGGCAGTGCCTTCCGGCTTGCAGATCCTGCAGGTGGAGAGCGTGGATGAGAAGCTGCCCGCCCTCCAGACACTGGTGGAGGCCGCGGAGTATGAAGCGGTCCTGAAAGAGCCCGCCAACAGGGCTGCCCTGGCGGAGGCTGTGGAGGGGCGTTATGGCAGCCGAATCCCTGCCGCGCGAACGGCGCGGCAAAACCTACGATATGCGCCCGCTGATCGAAGAACTCAGCCTGGCTGAGAGTGAAGGTGAGCAGATCATGCTGCACATGCGCCTCAGCGCCCGCCCTTCGGCCACCGGCCGGCCGGAGGAGGTGCTCGAAGTGCTGGGCATCCCGCCCGACGCTACGCGCATCGAAAGGACCCGCTTGATTTTTAAAAATTAGCCTGTACAATAATTTCATCACATCAAAAGAGGAGAACCGGCATGCCGCTGCTTGTTTCCATTTTTTTTGGTTTTGTGCCCATGTTCGTAGCCGCAGCCTTTGTTTACTGGCTGGACCGCTATGAGAAGGAACCAAAGCTGCTCCTGGGAGCAGCCTTTTTTTGGGGAGTGATCATCGCCGCGGGCGGCGCATTTATCGTCAATACCGCCCTGGGTATCGGAATTTTCTACGCCACCGGCAATGAGGGGGTCACGGATTTTGCCACGACTTCCATCATTGCGCCCATCGTGGAGGAGTTCCTGAAAGGCCTGGCGGTCGGCATCGTGTTCGTGCTGTTCCGCAAGGAATTCGATTCCACGCTGGACGGCATCATCTATGCCGCCATGGCCGCGCTGGGCTTTGCGGCCACCGAGAACAGTTTCTACATCTACTCGCGCGGTTACCAGGAAGGCGGCTGGGGCGCGTCTGTGGCTGCTGGTCTTCATCCGGGTGATCCTGGTCGGCTGGCAGCATCCCTTCTACACCTCCTTCACCGGCATCGGTTTCGCCACCTCGCGCATGGCCCGCAACCCGCTGGTTAAATTTATTGCGCCGGTCATCGGCTACATTGTGGCGGTGAGCCTGCATGCCTTCCATAACACTTTCGGCGGGTTAATCGGCGGTGTGATCGGCGACCTGGGAGGGCTGGCGGTTGGTACCGTGGTGGACTGGTTCATGTGGCTGGTGATGCTGGGCTTCATCATCTACATGATCGCCCGCGAGCGCAACCTGGTGAAGATGCAGCTCCGCGAGGAGGTGACCACCGGCCTGATCTCGCCGGCCCAGTATGCCAAAGCGCTGTCGCCGTGGACGATGACCACCGCCGGGCTGAGCGGGCGCGCCGCCTCGCGGTTCTACCAGGTGTGCGGAGAGCTGGCCCACAAGAAGGAGCAATACTCCCGCCTCGGGAACGAATTGGGGAACGCGCAGATCATCGCCTCGCTGCGCAGCGAACTGGCAAGTTTGGCTCCGCAGGTCCGCTAAGAGCCGCTTTTATCAGGGCGGTCAGCCGTCCGGAACTCTTGACGGCGCCCGTTAGACTATGATACAATTCGTGCGCCCGCCCCTGTAGCTCAGTGGACAGAGTGTCGGCCTCCGGAGCCGAAGAGCGCAGTTCGAGTCTGCGCAGGGGCGCCAACAGGCCGGGGGTAGCGCAAAGGCCGTTTGTTTTTAAAACCGCCGCAAGGCGGTTTTATGATTCGATGGGCCAAGCCCAAACCCCTCCGCGGTGTGTTGCCGGTTTTGTGCAATAGATTACAATTTGGACGTGCATTCCAGATCCTTAGCATGGCTGGCGCCCCTGCTGCTCCTGATCTCCGGAGCATGCGGTGTCGTGCAGACCCCGGCTCCCAGCCCCACAGCGCCATTCCTGACGGCTACCCTGCCTGCCCAGCTCCCACCGCGCCGCCCACCCAAACGCCTGCGCCGCCGACCCCCGTCCCCACCCTGCCGCCGGTGGAGGGCACGACCACCACACAGGTCAATGTGCGCAGCGAACCCTCGACAGGCAGCGCCACGCTGGGAATGCTGGACGCCTTCAGCAAGGTCCAGGTGATCGCCAAGGATGCGGGAGGGAACTGGTACCAGTTGCTGTACCCGGCCGCTCCGGATGGCAAAGGCTGGGTGCGAGCGGAGTACATCCAGGTGCCCGATCCGGCGCAGATCCCGCCGCTTTCCGGCGCGCCGGGAGCAGGCAGCGGGTACTCCGGCACGGTGACCCAGCAGGTCAACGTGCGCAGCGGGCCGGGGACGAGCTTCGACTCGCTGGGAACGCTCAATGCACAGGACTCGGTCACGCTGACGGGCAAGAATCCCGATGGCACCTGGCTGCAGATCGCGTTCAGCGCAGGGCCGCAAGGATCGGGATGGATCGCTGCGGGATTTATCCAGAGCAGCCAGGCGGAGGCCCTGCCCATCATCGGCGGACAGGGGGAGGTGGTCGGCACAGGCACACCGGCGGCAGCCCTTCCCTCGCCCACGCCCACTGTGCTGGCCGCCCCACAGGACAACGATTCGGCGGCCAACCCCTCCGTGAATGTCAGCTTCTCCCCTTCCGGTGCGGGCAGCCTGCAGTTCAGCAGCGAGGTGTCTGCACCGGAAGGCGATGCCGAGGACTGGGTCAAGTTCACGCCTTATCTTGCAACCGTGTCCCTCCGGCTGACCTGCCTGGGAAGCAGCAGCGATCTCCGCCGGATTTTGGACAGCCGGGGCTGCCGAGCTGCCCGGTCTTCCGGAACTGGGATGCGGAGAGGAAAAGCTGGCAGCGCTGACGCCAGGGACGGCTTACCTGGTGCACGTGCAGGCCGCAGCAAGCTGCCGCGGGGCTGGAAAGCACCCGTTTCACCCTCACCATCGAAACAGTGCGGTAAAAAATGATACGACCTCTGATCACCAACAAAACCTTCGATGCGCGCCCGGAAGTCATCCGCGGCCGGCGCATGTACGGCGTGTTCTTCGGCGCCAGCCTGGCACTGGCATTCGCCGTCTGGAACTGGGGGATGGATGCAGTCATGCTTAACCAGGCGCATGCCATCGGCCCCTGGGTCAAGCTCATCATGGGGGTCATCGCCTGCCTGCCGGTCGGGTGCTCTCGCCGGCTGGCTGACGATGCGGGTGGAGCGGGGCTGGTTTTCCGCAGTGGTGTGGCTGGTGGCAGCCCTGTACTTCGCCTGGCTCAGCGTGGCGCTGCCTTTCCAGTTCGCACCCAAATGGCTGGTCGTCTCCAACAACGTGCCCGGCAGTTTCACACCCGTCATCTTTGAAGCGATGTTCGTGCGCGTGGGAGTTGCCTTCGCATGGGTGGCGATCTTTGTCCTGGTCGCAGGCCTGCTGGAACTGCCCATGGGGGAATCGGCAGCCTTTTCCACCAACCTGCTGGGGTGGCTGTGGCCCACCATCGTGTGCATCGCGCTGATGGGTATTTGCGGGTTCATCGTGGACAACCTGAACAACGAGCCCTTCCGGAAACCCATTGCGCTCACCAATGCAACCATCCAGTTCGCGCTGGATCACCGGGGACAGGAAGTGGACCCCAAACTTGCGCGCACCATGCATCTCAGCGCGCTGCGCAAGATCACCGATCTGCTGGACCAGCCGCGGCATTTTGTGGTCGGCGAATACGACCAGGAGCTTGGGAATATCCATGTGCTGGTGCGCTTTGGCAGACCAGTGGGTGGACTGCCTGACCGTGTACGACCAGTTGAGCTACTGCGACAGGCTCAAGCCCTGAATTTTTCGCCCTCCCTCGGCGAATAACATTACATTTGTACGGTACTTGTGGAGAATTGTACAATTCTATTTTTTATGGTAGATTAGTACAGAACTCCACTCCGGCGAGGGAATCATGAATGCAGAAAAAATACCCGATATCATAGTTGGACGGCTTCCAGTCTACCTGCGAGCGCTCCAGCGCATGTCCGAAAAGGGCATGAAAACCACTTCCTCCCAGGAACTGGGCGACAATGTAGGCATTTCCGCCGCCCAGATCCGCAAGGATATCTCCCAATTCGGCGAATTTGGCAAACAGGGGACGGGATATTCCATCCCCTTCCTGATGGACAAACTGCGCTCCATCCTGAAGGTGGACCGCATCTGGGATGTGGCGCTGGTGGGTGCAGGCGACATGGGTCACGCGCTGGCAAACTACCAGGGATTTGCCAACCGGGGATTCAATATTGTGATGATCTTCGATAACGATCCCGAGAAGATCGGCGAGAAAATCGACGAGTACATTGTGGAAGACTCGTCGGGCATGATCGAGAAAATTCGCTCCGCGGGCATCCGGATGGCCATGGTCACCGTGCCTGCCGCCTCCGCCCAGGAGGTGACCGAAAAACTGGTGCAGGCGGGGGTCAAATGCATCCTGAACTACGCCCCCATCCACCTGGTCGTGCCGGATGGCGTGAGGGTCCAGCACATTGACCCTGCCATCCACCTGCAGCGCATGACCTTCTACCTTTGATATTTCAGCTTACGGCCATCCTTTCTCTTTGAGTAAGGATGGCCGTTTTTTTATTAATACCCGCAGGGGAGGCCAGCCCCTGCTTTTAGGAACCTTGCACATTGACTTTCATCTGCTCAGAACATAGAATGGGTCTGAGATGAAGAAACGAAGGGCGATATCGAAAAACGGTGCCAGAAACACCTACACGAATAAGCTGCCCCCTCAGGAACTTTCCACGCTTTTGGAGGTGAGCAGCACCCTGGCGGATTCTCTCGATCTGGGACAGGTGCTGCAGAAGGCCATTGAGAGCGCGGTGGAGGTGCTGGCCCTCGATACGGGCGCCATCTATCTTTTGGACGGCGAAACCCTTTTCCTGGGAGCCACCACCCCGCCCCTGCCGGCGGAGTTCCCAGACGAATTGCGCAAGGCGGACCTGAACGACCATGCGCACATCCGGGAGGCGGTGGAGACGGCCCGGCCGGTGTATCTTCCGGATGCGGCGACTGCGTCCTTATCCCCGGCAGAAAAAACAGTGGTGGAGGCGCGCGGCCTGTGCTCCATCTTGTACATTCCCCTGTTCCTGAAAGAACAGCCTACCGGCGTCCTGATCGTGGGAACGGTGGGAAAAGTGAGATCCTTCAACGAGCATGAGCTGGAGCTGGCGCGCACGCTGTCCTTCCAGATCGCGCTGGCCGTGGCGAATGCGCGCTTGTTCCAATCCGTGCAGCGCGCCAACGAGGAGCTGGTGCATGCCTATGACGCCACTCTGGAGGGCTGGGCGCGGGCGCTGGAAATGCGCGACGCGAACACCGAAGGCCACACGCGACGCGTGACCGAGCTGACCGTCCGGCTGGCCACACAGATGAACCTTCCCGCGGCCTCGCTGGAACAAATCCGCCGCGGCTCCCTGCTCCATGACATCGGGAAAATGGGCATCCCGGACTACATCCTGTATAACCCGGATACCCTTTCCGAAGCAGAGCAGACGATCATGAAACAGCACCCGGTGCTGGCCTATCAACTGCTCCAGCAGATCGAATACTTGCAGCCCGCGCTGGATATCCCTTTTTATCACCACGAAAAATGGGATGGCAGCGGATATCCGCGCGGCCTGAAAGGCACGGAGATCCCGCTGGCTGCACGCATCTTTGCGGTGGTGGATGTTTTTGACGCGCTGACTTCCGACCGGTGGTACCGGCGGGGAAGCACCATCGCCGAGGCGTTGAAATATATCCGCGAGCAGGCCGGAATACACTTCGACCCGCAGGTGGTGGAGGCTTTCATCAGTATGATTAAAGAATAGAGGCTTTGCCGCAGATCGGATCATGGAGCAAAAAATAACAAAACGGGCGGCCGATGGCCGCCCGTTGAGATTCTTTCCGATCCTGCTTAACCCACCGCCGGCAGGTTGCGCTTGAGCATGTTCAGCATGCCAAAGCCCTTCATGGCGCCTTCCACCACGCAGGTCATGGGGTTATCCACCAGATAGGCCGGGATGCCCAGGGATTTGGTCAGCAGTTTGTCCACGCCGCGCAGGAGCGCGCCGCCGCCGCAAAGAGCCACGCCGCGGTCGATGATGTCGGCCACCAGTTCAGGCGGAGTGCGTTCCAACACCCTGCGGCCGGTTTCGACGATCTGCTTGAGGGGGTCCTGCAAGGCTTCGACGATCTCGCCGGTGGTCAGGGTGACCGGACGCGGCAGGCCGGTCACCTGATCCTGTCCCTGCACTTCCATGCTGTTCTCGGTATCCTGGGGGACCGCCGCGCCGATGCGGAGTTTGAGCTGCTCGGCAGTGACCTGGCCGATGATCACACCGTACTTGCGGCGCACATAACTGACGATGGCTTCATCCAGATTCCATGCCCACCCGTGCGCAGGGTTTCGGCGGCGACGATGCCGTACATCGCCATCACCGCGGCCTCGGTGCAGCCGCCGCCCAGGCAGATGACCATGTTCCCGGAGGGCGAATTGATCGGCAGGTCAATGCCCAGCGCGGCGGCCAGGGGCTGCTGGATGAGGTAAGCCTCGCGGCTGCCGGCTTCCAGCACCGCCTCATAGACGGCGCGCCGTTCCACGCTGGTCACGCCGTAAGGCACGGAGATCATCACCCGCGGGCGGAAGATGCGCATGGAACCGCTCACCCGCTGGAGCAGGTAGGAGAGCAGCGTTTCGGTGATTTCATAGTCGGCGATGACGCCATTCTTCAGCGGGCGGACGACCTCGATGCTCTCGGGGACGCGGCCCACCATGTCGCGCGCTTCCTGACCCACCGCCACCATCTTCTGTTCTTCCACTGTCAATGGCAACAATGGTCGGCTCTTCCAGCACCACCTTGGCTGCCATCCGCCAGGCGGGTGAACATGGTACCCAGGTCAATGCCCAGGTCTTTTGAAAACATGGCCACATGTTCCTACCCTTCCGGGAGAGAACGACCCCGCGCCCTTGCGATAGCGGCGGACCACATCAAGGCGCAGGTTGGAGCGGCGCAGGGCGGCTTCCATCGCCAGGTAGGCATCACTTTGTCGGCGGCACACCTTTGGCGAGCGCTTCCTCGCGCGCGCCGTCGGGCTGCTTCGGCGCGCGCCACATCGATCTCTTCGACATTCTCGGCCGCATCCGCCAGGACGGTCACAATATCGGGCTGGACTTCGGCCACGCCGCCCGCAACGGCAAAGATATCCTCTTTGCCGGCGCGCCGGACCTTGACCACTCCATACTTGAGCGTGGTGAGCACAGGCGCATGGTGAGGCAGCACACCCATCTCCCCGGCCTCGCCCGGCAGGACGACGATATCCACGTCCCCTGAAAACACGGTCCGATCTTGAGAGACGATTTCACAGCGAATGGGCATGCTGTTCCGTTTGTACTTGACCCGACGGCCGACGTATTAGCCTCTGCAGCTTGTCGGCCTTCTCGCGGACATCTTCGATTGTACCAGCCATCATGAAGGCCTGCTCAGGCAGGTCATCGCACTTGCCGTCCAGGATCTCGCGGAAGCCGCGCACGGTCTCCTTGCAGGGGCACGTAGCGCCCGGGGATGCCGGTGAAGCGCTCGGCGACAAAGAACGGCTGGGAGAAGAAGCGCTCGATCTTGCGGGCGCGCGCCACGATCAGTTTGTCATCTTCGCTCAGCTCGTCAATGCCGAGAATGGCGATGATGTCCTGCAGGTCCTTGTAGCGCTGCAGCACGCGCTGGACTTCGCGCGCGGTGCGGTAGTGCTCCTCGCCCACGATGTTGGGATCAAGGATGCGGGAGGTGGAAGCCAGCGGATCCACCGCCGGGTAAATGCCCTTTTCCACGATGGAACGCTCGAGGGCAATGGTCGCGTCCAGATGTGTAAAGGTGGCCACAGGCGCGGGGTCGGAGTAGTCATCCGCCGGCACGTAGACGGCCTGCATGGAGGTGATCGAACCGGTGCGGGTGGAGGTGATGCGTTCCTGCAGCTCGCCCATTTCGGTGGCCAGGGTCGGCTGGTAGCCCACCGCCGAGGGCATACGCCCGAGCAGCGCGGAGACTTCGGAGCCAGACATGGAGAAGCGGAAGATGTTATCGACGAAGAGCAGCACATCCCGGCCCTGGTCGCGGAAGTATTCCGCCATGGAAAGCGCAGAGAGGGCCACACGCAGGCGCACGCCGGAGGGCTCGTTCATCTGGCCGTACACCATGACGGTATCTTTCATCACGCCCGATTCGAGCATTTCGCGATAGAGCTGTGTGCCTTCGCGGGTGCGCTCGCCCACACCGGCAAACACCGAGTTGCCTTCATGCTCGGTGGCGACCGAGCGGATCAGTTCCATGATGATGACGGTCTTGCCCGTGCCTGCGCCGCCGAAGATGCCGGTCTTGCCGCCCTTGGTGAAGGGGGCGATCAGGTCAATGACCTTGACGCCGGTCTCGAAGACTTCCACGCGCGTGGACTGTTCTGCAGAAGGAAGGCGCCGGGCGGTGAATGGGATAGCGCAGAGTCGGCCTCGACGGGTCCTTTCTCATCCACGGGCTTGCCGAGCACGTTGAAGATGCGGCCCAGCGTGGCCGGGCCCACCGGGACCATGATCGGCGCGCCGGTGGCACGCGCAGGCATAGCCGCGCTGCAAGCCATCGGTGGAATCCATGGACACGGTGCGGACCCAGTTATTGCCCAGGTGCTTTTGCACTTCAAGGATCAGCGGCTCCTGTCCGGGGCGTTCGACTTCAATCGCTTCGAACAAGTCCGGGATCGCACCCTCCGGGAATTCCACATCCACCACACCACCCAGAATTTGCACTACACGGCCCGTTGTATTTGCCATGATTCATAACCTCCAGATGTTTACTTGGCCTGCGCTTCCGCGCCGCCCACAATATCCAGAATATCGTTCGTGATCGCCTGCTGGCGCATCTTGTTGTATGCCAGTTGCAACGCGCCGACCAGTTCCTTGGCATTGTCGGTGGCGTTGTGCATGGCCACCATGCGGGCGGCATGTTCGCTGGCCTGGGATTCCAGCACAGCCTGATAGACCTGCAGCGCCGTGAAGCGCGGGATGATCTGGTCCAGGATCTCGCGCTGGTCCGGTTCGTATTCATACGCAGCCGCCGGACCACTGGCTTGATTCGACATCCATCACCAGCCCGTCTCCGCTGCAGACTTCCAGCGGCAGCAGTTTCTTCATCGTCGGCGACCTGCCGGGCCATGTTGATGAAGTCGGTGTAGACCAGATAGACCTCATCCACCTCACCTTTCATGAAATTCATCCACGGCCAGGCGGCCAATGGCGGAAACATCCGCAAAAGCAGGCGCGGCGGGCAGGTTGCTGAATTCAGCGATCAGGTCCTTGCGCCGCCGCAGCAGCAGGTCGCGGCCTTTGCGGCCGACGGCAATGTACTTGACCGGGATCGGATAACCGTCAAACTGCTGGGCAGGTGAAACGAATGACATTCGTGTTGTAGGCGCCCGCCAGCCCGCGGTCACCGGTGAGGACAATGGCGAGTGCATTCTTCGGTTTGGCCCGCTGCGTCAGGAGCGGGTGCAGGCTCTCGCGGCCGGGCTGGGCTGCGACATGCGTCAGCACCTGCCAGGCCTTGGTGGCATAGGCACGGGTGGCGGTCACCGCCAGGATGGCTTTGCGCACCTTGGCGGCGCTCACCGCCTCCAGGGCACGCGTGACCTGGGAGATATTCTTGACACTTTTGATGCGCAGCCGCATCTCACGTGCGGAGGCCATGGGTTACGCCGCCTGCCAGCCGCTGCGGAAGGCGTCCAGCGCCTTCATCAATTGCTCACGGTTGTCATCTGTGATCATTTTCTTTTCGGTGATATCCCTGCCGATCTCGGGATAGGAGGTCTCCATGTAACGCGAGCAGGTCGCGTCTGCCACTGCGCCATTTTGTCGACGGGGACCTGGTCAGCAAAACCGTTGGTGCCGGCAAAGATGACGATCACCTGCTCGGCCAGGGACAGCGGGCGAATACTGCGGCTGCTTGAGGATCTCCTGCATGCGCTGGCCGCGGCCGAGCTGCTGCTGGGTGGCCTTGTCCAGATCGGAAGCCATCAGGGCGAAGGCGGCCAGCTCCCGGTACGCAGCCATGTCCAGGCGCAGGCGGCCAGCCACCTGTTTCATGGCCTTGGTCTGGGCGTCGCCGCCCACGCGCGAGACCGAGATGCCCACGTTCACAGCCGGGCGAATGCCGGCATTGAACAGGTTCGACTCAAGATAGATCTGACCATCGGTAATGGAAATCACGTTGGTGGGGATATAGGCGGACACATCGCCCAGCAGGGTTTCAATGATCGGCAGGGCGGTCAGCGAGCCGCCGGTGCCCTGGACTTTGACAACCTTGTGGTTCTCAGCGTCCGTCATGTTCTTGTGGGCTTCTTCGGCCTCGTCTTTGGAGATCGGGCCGGTGTAACACTTGCCATCCACAGCATCCTTCTCCGCGGCGATGTCTCCTTCGAAGTCCTTCCTGACGATCACATACTTCGTTCGCCAGGCGGGCGGCGCGCTCCAGCAAGCGCGAGTGCAGGTAGAACACATCGCCGGGATAGGCTTCACGTCCGGGCGGGCGGCGCAGGAGCAGGGAGACCTGGCGGTAGGCCCAGGCATGCTTGGAAAGGTCGTCATAGATGATCAGCGCATCGCGCCCGGTCTCCATGAACTCTTCGCCCATGGCGCAGCCGGCATACGGGGCAATGTATTGCAAGGGCAGCCGACTCGTCCGCAGCCGCAACCACGATGATGGTATGTTCCATCGCGCCGTTGCGCTCCAGGATGCCAACCGTGCGCGCGACCGCGGCTTTCTTCTGGCCGATGGCCACGTAGATGCAGATCAGATCCTTGCCTTTTTGATTGATGATCGTATCGATGGCAATGGCGGTCTTGCCGGTCTGGCGGTCGCCGATGATCAGTTCACGCTGGCCGCGGCCCACCGGGATCATCGCGTCAATGGATTTGATGCCGGTCTGGACCGGGGTATCCACATCCTGGCGCTGGACCACGCCGGGAGCAATGCGCTCGATCGGGCGGAAACCGGTGGTGGCGATGGGACCCTTGCCGTCGATCGGCTCACCCAGCGCATTGACCACGCGCCCGATCAGGGCATCCCCCACCGGCACGGAAGCAATGCGCCCCAGTGCCGCGCACGGTCATGCCTTCGGCGATCTCGGCGTAATCGCCCATGATGATCACACCAACACTGTCCTTTTCAAGGTTGAAGGCGATCCCCATCACCCCATTGGAGAACTGCACCAGTTCCTGGGACTTTACATTGGCAAGCCCGTGGACACGGGCAATCCCATCCCCGGCCTCCACGACCGTACCGATGTCGCTGACTGAAATCTCGGGTTCGAAACCTTCGATCTGTTTTTGCAGATCACCGGTGATTTGTTTGATCAGGTCCGTCATGTTGCCTCCACGCCGGATTTTGAGATGTACTGCGGTCAAGCAGTGAATATACTTTGCTCTACGTATAAGAACCCGGATAAGCATCTTATCCGGGGCACCTTTTCCCTTTTCCGCCTGCATCCCACCTCGTGAGAAGGGGTACAAGCGGGGCAATGATACCTGAAAGGACTAGGCTTGTCCAGTTACAAATGTCCCCGGCTCAAAATGATGCGTTGGACGAATCAAATTTCAGCCACTTGCCTCAAAACCCTTGTCATCTCTACAGTTTGTACTATACTACGCACGCTTTTCATCATAAAAAAACCGAGGAGATCACGATGACCGATCCTCTTTCTTCGGGGGGCGACCAGCCTCCCAGTCGCCGTCAGAAGCGTTATTGGAAGATCGCCGTTCTCGCCAACATCAAGGACGATACCCAGGCCAAGCCGGAAGGCGTGCCCCCGGATGCTTTCGCCGACTTCGACCATATCGAGACGATCGACCACATCCGGCGCGCGCTCGAAAGCGACGGCCACTCACACCTTATTCCTGCCTGCCGACCGCAGCCTGCCCTGCGCTCTGCAAGATGAACAGCCCGACATCTGCTTCAACATCGCCGAGGGACTGGGCGGCGACGCACGCGAAGCACAGGTGCCGGCCCTGCTGGAGATGCTGGGCATCCCCTACACCGGCTCGCGGGTGCTCACCAACGGCATCTCGCTCGACAAGACCCTGACCAAACGCATCTGGCGGGACCGACGCTTGCCGGTGGCTCCATTCCAGGAGTTCACCAGCCCGGACGATCCCCTGCGGCCGGAACTGAAATTCCCGCTCTTTGTCAAGCCGGCGCGCGAAGGCACGGGCATGGGTGTGGACGCCAACGCCATCGTCAACAGCGAGAAGGAACTGCGCGAGCGGCTGCAGTACATCATCAACACCTACCAGCAGCCCGCGCTGGTCGAGACCTTCCTCTCGGGACGCGAGTTCACGGTCGGCATTCTGGGCCGGGCGGATGCAAAACTGTATTCGCGTCACCCGGAATGGTATGACAAAGACGGCTTCCATCGCTTCCCCGTGCTCGAATTGGACATCACCCGCTCGGTGACGCCCAACGTGTACGGCCAGGCGGCCAAATCCAAGAGCGTGGGCGAGGAAGGCGCGCCCGATTACTTTTGCCCGGCGGAACTCGAACCCGACCTGGAAAAGAAGCTGAAGTATTTTGCCTGGCGCGCCCACAACGTGCTGGGGACGCTGGACGTCTCGCGCACCGACATTCGTCTGGACGACGAAGGCAACCCGCGCCTGATCGAGATCAACACCCTGCCCGGGCTGACCCCCAATTACAGCGACCTGTGCCTGCAGGCCGCCGCAGAGGGCATTGAGTACAAGGACCTGATCCTCGATATCCTGTACCTGGCCGCAGGGCCGCTGGGGGATGCTGGAGCCGCGCGAACTGCCGCCAACGAACGGGAAGAAATAAGATCAAAGACCCCGCATGAAGCGGGGTCTTGTTTTATTCAGCGAAAACCTTGACTTTGCAAGAGCAACACGATCATCAGGATCAGCAATCCGACTCCCAGGAATAGGGTCAGAAGAGAAACGAATTGTCCCCTCTTCGGATAAAGGTCAGCAAAGTATCTGACATCGGACTTTCGCAATCAACCGATGTGGGCATTTCTCATCACCGATTCCATGAGCAAGGGTTTCCTCAGGTTATTTTTTGTTCCTGCGGAACTTCGCAAAATCACACTCTGCACCACTCAGCCGCGCTCAAGAAAAGCAATAAAGGCGGTTATTTCAGCATTGAGCTGGCGAAAGACATCCTGCGCAGATACAACCAGCTTCTCCATTTTGGCAGCATCAAGTTTAAAGGCATAGACGTTCCGGACGATATGGCGAAAACCGCGATATTCGTTCAATCTTTTGCCTGTCTCCGTTGAAATCACTGCCGGTCGCACACGCGTCACTTCATCCATCATCTGGTGCAACAGAACCTGATGCCAGTTCTCCCCTCGAGGCATCCTGCCATCAATGGTTTCTGCAATTTGCGTAAAAATCCGTTCCACTCCCGAGTAAAAGCCGTGCAGGTTTAGCGCCACCCCGTCAAGATAATATTCATCGCCCGAACGTGTCGCACGTTCCCATCCTTCCTTTAAGCGTGCCAGACGATGCTGGATTTCATCCAATTCCTGGCGGATGCGGTATGAAAGTACGCGAAGTTCCTCCCCTTTCATAGGGATTTTCCGTTTTCTCGAATGCTCTCAACCATGGCTGGTGAACATGTCTCGAGGTCCACCAGATCGATCTTAAATTCCGCGGCTCAGGCCGGTAACCATGCCAACGGCCTCAAAGAACCGCTCCGGGGAAATTCCTCGCACAGCAAGATCAATATCTGAAAAAAGGGTGAACCCGTTGCGCCGGGCCAAAGATCCGAACAGAATGACCTCTTTCACACCAAATTCATCCCGCAGCAGCCATGCGGCTTTCCGTGCAGCCGCGAATGCAGACCGCCGGCGCCTGGTTACCTCCATACTCGTCTTTGCTTTTCGGCGTCGGATCGCCTCCAAGGGGCGGTATTTTTCCAGTTCTTCAGGCGATAAGGTCAATGCAGTGGAAGGCATAAATTCACCTATTTTCTCTCGCCATCGTCTTTAAATGGCCTGAAAAGGATTATATCGCACGTTCTTTCAAGGCCGCTGGAGGAGGCGTTAATTGTCATCCCCACAATTCCTTCACAATTCCATGACCCTACCGTTACACCTGGAATCTATACTCCCAATGAAAAATAACCATTCACTGACAAAGGAAGTCCAATGACCCTCAAATCCAGTGTTTCGTCCAGCGGCTCAAGAATAAAGACCCCGTCATTCCTGTCGCGCCTCGGGGAATCCGCCTTTATTAAAAGAATAAAACGCCTTCCCAGGCTGGTCCGGCTGGGAATCCCCCTGCTGCTCGTGCTGGCCGCGGCAGCCAGTTCTGCTTATTACCGGCTGGTCTACCTGCCCGCCCAGACAACCACCACCGGTTCCACCTTGCAGACCGCGGTTGCCCGGCAGGGCGATCTTGTCCTGTATGCCAGCGGCACAGGGACTCTCATCTCAGCCAGTCAGACCGACCTGGCCTTCAAGACCAGCGGCGAGGTCACCAAGATCAACTATGAGGTTGGTGCCACGGTGAAAGCCGGGGACGTGCTGGCGGAAGTGGACAGCACCTCCGCCCAACTGGCGCTGACACAGGCACAACGAACCTTGCGCGAACTGACCTCCCCCACCGCCGTCGCTTCGGCCCTCACAGCCCTGGCAAGCGCCAAGACCGAGGTCGACAGCGCGTACAACCACCTGCAATATGTCATTAGCCCGAATGTTGTGTACTGGGAAAACGAAGCGGCCAAGGCGCAGACCGCTGTGAACGAAGCTCAGGCCGCGGCGGATAAGGCTCCGACGGACACCGCCCTGCAGGAAGCCCTCAAGAAAACCAAGGACACCCTCGCCTACATGCAGGACAAGGTGACCGGCGCCTGGCTCAGCTACCAGTCCACTTATGTGCCGAACCACTTCACGGTCTTTGACCGCTCCACCGGCAAGAAGTCCGTCTCCGCGCCCAGCGATGCAGAAATCCTGACTGCCCGCGCGGACCTGGCCTCGGCACAGGCCTCCCAGCAGGAGGCGCAGTACCTGTATGACGCTCTGACCGGTGGTGTGGTACCCCAGGACGCTACCGGGTCGAGCCTGACCGAACTAGAACAGGCCAGGGAAGCCGTCCAGACCGCGCAGGATACCCTGGACGGAACGAAACTAACCGCGCCGATCTCCGGCACGATTATGTCCATTGACACGGGCGTGGGCGATACTGCCTCTAGCGGCACGACCGCGATCACCGTGGCCGACCTGACCCAGCCGCACCTGGACCTGTACCTGGATGAATCGGATTGGGACAATGTGAAGGTCGGCTATCCCGTTGAAGTGACCTTCGACATCCTGCCGGACAAGACCTTCTCCGGCGAGGTCACGCAGGTAGACCCGGGACTCTACACCAGCAACGGCTCTTCGGCGGTTCATGCCGTGGTCAAGCTGACCGGGATCGATCCGGCGACCTTCAACCTGCCGCTGGGCACCACCGCTTCAGTGGATGTCATCGGCGGGCGGGCCAACCAGGCCATCCTAGTGCCGGTCGAGGCGCTTCACAAGGCTGGGGACCAGTACACCGTGTTCGTGATGGAGAACGGCACGCCGAAATTACGTGTGGTGCAGGTGGGGCTGCAGGACTCCCTCTATGCGCAGATCACCTCCGGCCTGAACGTGGGCGATGTGGTCACGACGGGCATCACGGAGACAAAATGAGCCCGCCACAACAATCATCGAAACCATCGATCTGACCAAGGTCTACGGCATGGGAGATGTGACGCGTGGCAGCCCTCGACGGCGTCAGCCTCCAGATCCAGGCCGGGGAGTTCGTGGCCATCATGGGGCCTTCCGGCTCGGGCAAGAGCACGCTCATGCACATCCTGGGCTGCCTTTCCCAGCCCACCACCGGCCAGTACATCCTGGACGGGGAGGACGTCAGCCACCTCGACAAGGTGGAACTGGCGGCCATCCGCAACCGGAAACTGGGATTCATCTTCCAGGCCTACAACCTGCTGGCGCGCACCAGCGCGCTGCGCAATGTGACCCTGCCGCTGCTGTACAACCACGACGGCACCAGAGTCTGCGGAAGAGGGCGACGAAAAAGCCCGGCTCATGCTGGAAATGGTCGGACTTGGCGACCGCATCGACCACCAGCCGCACGAGCTCTCCGGCGGGCAGCAGCAGCGCGTGGCCATCGCCCGCGCGCTGATCAACGATCCGGTGGTGGTCATCGCGGACGAGCCGACCGGCAACCTCGACAGCCACTCGGGCGAGGAGATCATGGACCTCCTGCACAACCTGCACGAGCAGGGCACGACCATCGTCATGGTGACGCACGACCCGAAGATCGCCGCGCACACCCAGCGCACGATCCACCTGATGGACGGCCGGGTGGACGACAGTGGTCCATAACGGGAAACATCGCACGCCGGCAGGAGGTGCAGCATGAAACCATCTGAAGCCATGCGCATCGCCTGGGAAGCGATCCTCAAGAACAAGGTCCGCTCGTTCCTGACGATGCTGGGCATCATCATCGGCGTGGCGGCGGTCATCATCATGGTCGCCATCAGCGCCGGGACCGAGGCCACCATCCAGGAGCAGATCACCAGCCTGGGCTCGAACCTGATCTTCGTGCAGGGCGGCCTTCACCCGCGGCGGACCGGGCCAGGCGCCGCACGGGCGGACTGGTCTACGACGACGCGCCCGCCATCCAGGACAAGCGTCAGCGGCGTGACGGCCGTGGTCGTGGAACAGAACTCCATCGGA
This sequence comes from uncultured Chloroflexia bacterium, assembly GCA_963809585.1. Lineage (GTDB taxonomy): Bacteria > Chloroflexota > Anaerolineae > Anaerolineales > Villigracilaceae > JACPVF01. The sequence continues at coordinate 1,441,110 of CAWEKL010000009.1, forward strand.
AACGGTCAAGGCGGGGGATGTCACGCTGGAGGATATCGAGTTACTGGGCACCACCACCGGTTTCCCCTCCGTGCGCGACATGGAGCATGGCCGAGGGACGCTACTTCAACGATACAGAGATCGAACGCAAGAGCCAAGGTGGCGGTGCTGGGCTCCAACCTCGCGGCAGGAACTGTTCGGCGACGCCAACCCCATCGGGCAGATACATCACCGTCGGGAACACCAAGCTGACGCGTCATCGGCGTCTTCAAGGAGAAGGGCCTGGTCGGCAACACCGATTTCGACTCGCGCGTCTACCTGCCCATCAGCGTGGTCTTCCAGAAGTTCACCCTTCAGATCGTTCGCCCGCTTCATGGGCGACCGCATCCGCATGATCTACGTGGAAGTGGACCCGACGGCCAACCTGGATGACGGTCATCCAGCAGATCGAACTGCTGCTGGTCAAGCGGCACAACGTCACGCTGGACACCGCGGACTTCACCATCACGACCCAGCAGGACATCATCAGCACCCAGGAATCGACCACCTCAGCGTTCCGCTCGCTGCTGGCCTGGGTGGCAGGCGTCTCGCTGATCGTGGGCGGCATCGGCATCATGAACATCATGCTGGTCAGCGTCACCGAGCGGACGCGCGAGATCGGCATCCGCCAGGCGGTGGGCGCCACGCCAGCGGATATCCGGCTGCAGTTCCTGACGGAGGCGCTGCTGCTCAGCGTGATCGGCGGGCTGATCGGCATGCTGGTCGGCGTCGGCGGCGCGTATCTCTTCGGCGCGCTGAGCGGACATGCGCACGGTCGTCCAGTTGCATTCCATCCTGCTGGCCTTCGGTTCCGCGGCGCTGGTGGGCGCGTTCTTCGGGTATTACCCGGCCAACCAGGCCGCCAGCTCGATCCGATCGAGGCGCTGCGATACGAATAAACCTTAGGTCCCAAGGCCGGAGGCGCCTGCTTCCGGCCCACCCGGCCTCTCCAACTTTAAAGGAACCAAAATGAAGAAACTTGTTTTTCCCCTGATCCTGCTGGCCCTGCTGCTGAGCGCTTGCGGCGCAGCCAAGACCAGCACCCCCGCTCAAAACAGCAATGACCCCGCCGCCAGGACGCTGCCGCCCCTCACACAGGTGGCCATTGGGATCTTTAAGCTGGAAGGCACCGACCAGGCAGTCAATGCCAAGCAGGCTGCGGATCTGCTGCCTCTGTGGGAGGTCTACAGCACGCTCAGCCAGAGTGAAACTGCAGCCCAGGCCGAGATCGATGGTCTCGTCCAGCAGATCCAGGAGGGCATGACCAGTGACCAGATGAAGGCCATCCAGGATATGAAACTCACCCAGAAGGATGTTTTCACAGTGATGCAGGAAAAAGGCATCCTTGCAAGCGTTCCCCAGGGCAGCGGAACGAGGACCCCCTCAAACAACGGCTCCGGATTCACGCAGGGCTTTCCGGGCGGCAGGCCCGAGGGCGGTTTCCAGCCGGGAGGTGGAATACCCGGCGAAAACATCCCCAGGTCAGGCACCCAGACAGCCGGTGGTCAGAATCGCATCCCAGCGCCGCGGCTTCGACCGCATCCCCACCGCGCTGCTCGACGCTTTAATCAAACTCCTGAAGGATCGAGCAGCCTCCTGAGCGCGGATCAAAATGCAGGGCACAGCCCGCTTTCAGAAATTGGTATACTCATGACAGAAGGCAAGATGACAACAAAGACCATCATGGTTGTGGACGACGAAAACAGGCTGGTATCCCTGGTGGAAAGCTATCTCACGCGGGAGGGTTACCATGTTGTCACGGCGGGTAACGGGCGCGAGGCTCTGAACGTGGCCCAGCGCGAGAAACCCGATCTGATCATCCTGGATGTGATGATGCCGGAGATGGACGGTTATGAATTCATGCGCGAGCACCGCGCTGAGCATGACACCCCCATCATCCTGCTCACGGCACGCGTGGAGGATGACGAAAAGGTGATCGGGCTGGAACTGGGAGCAGACGATTATGTCACGAAACCTTTCCGCCCCCGCGAGCTGACCGCCCGGGTGCGGGCGGTATTGCGCCGCTCCGGGCATACCGAGCCGAATGGGCAGATCCTGCGCGCCGCCGGTCTTACTCTCGACCGCGAAACCCGCAGGCTGGATGTGAACGGGCGCTCGGTGGACCTGACCCCTTCCGAGTTCGACCTGCTGGCCGGCCTCATGTCCAGTCCCGGGCGGGTGTTTTCGCGGCTGGACCTGCTGGACATCATTCAGGGGGTGCGCTATGAAGGCTATGAGCGCACCATCGACACGCACATCAAAAACCTGCGCGGCAAGATCGAAGACGACCCGCGTTCCCCGCGCTTCATCGACACGGTCTACGGCGTGGGTTATCGTTTCGCACGGGAATGATCCATGCGCTCCTTATCCTTTAAGCTCATTGCGGCCTTCGTGGTCATCGGACTGGTCAGCATCCTATCCATTGTGCTGCTGGCGCGCTGGAACACACGCAATGAGTTCGACCGCTTCATCGTTGACCGCCGGGGTCAAGACCTGCTTTCCTCATTGCAGGAATACTATGCCCGAACCGGATCCTGGCAGGGCGTGGACACCACTCTTTTCCAGAACGAGGGTCCCGGTATCCCCCCGGATAGCTCCTTCCCGCACCCTCCCTTTACCATCGCCGACCTCAATTCCAGGGCAGTCGTGCAAGGGGCAGGCTATCAGCCGAACGAACTCATCCCGCAGTCGGAATTGAAAGCGGGGCAGCCCATCGAAGTCAACGGCAGCCAGGTGGGCACGCTCATCTTGGGACGCGCGCCCCTGCCCAACACACCACGCGAAGCTGAATTCATCACCCGCATCAACCGGCTGTTCTGGTACAGCGCCATCGGGGCCTCCCTGCTGGCACTGCTTCTGGGTATCCTCATTTCGAGAGGGCTCACGCGGCCCATCCGGGAATTGACGCACGCCGCGCATGCCATTTCGGAGGGCGACCTGGCCCAGAAGGTGCCGGTGCGCTCCCAGGATGAGATGGGAGAACTGGCCCAGGCTTTCAACCGAATGAGCTCCGAATTGACCCGCTCGGTCAATCTGCGGCGGCAGATGACTGCCGATATCGCTCATGAACTGCGCACCCCCCTCAGCCTGATCCTCGGGCACGCCGAAGCGGTGCATGACGGCGTGCTGGCTCCCTCGCCGGAGAACTTCGAGGTTATCCGCGAGGAGGCCGGGCGGCTGGAGCATCTGATCGACGATCTGCGCATCCTGTCGCTGGCGGACGCAGGGGAACTCGCCATCAGCCTGCAGCCGGTGGCTCCGGAACGGCTCCTTCAGGAAGTCGCTGCGCTTTATGCGGTTTCATCCCAGAAAAAGCAGATCCCCCTGGATGTGCAGGTCAGCGGACCTTTGCCCGAACTGCAGCTCGATCCCGGGCGCATGACGCAGGTGCTTACCAACATCCTGGATAATGCGCTACGGCACACGCCTGCCGGGGGCACTATCACGCTTGCAGCCCGGCAAGTGGAATCGGGGGTGGAAATCTCAGTGAAGGACACGGGGCAGGGGTTGGAGCCTGAGGACCTTGAGCGCATTTTTGACCGCCTGTATCGCGTGGACGCCTCCCGCCACCGGGCGGATGGCGGCTCGGGGCTTGGGCTCGCCATCGCCAAATCCATCGTCCAGACGCAAGGCGGCCAGATCCGCGCCGAGGGCCAGCCGGGCGAGGGGCTCAAGATCGTGATCACGCTGCCGGTTACATGAGCCTGCACCGGATAGGCTAACCATTCTTTAATTCACTTCTCCAATAATCCTCTGGTATAATTCGCCCGCTTGATGTGGAGAGGTCGCGTAGTCCGGCTTAGCGCGCACGCTTGGAAAGCGTGTAACCCACAAAGGTTCGCGGGTTCAAATCCCGCCCTCTCCGCCAAATAAAAGCCCCTCAAACGAGGGGCTTTTTTGTTGTGTCTTGCGGCTAGGGCGTGCCGGTTGCAGTAGGCGTCGGCGCATTCGGCGGCAGTGTGCCGGCGGGCGTGGCGTCGGCTGCCCCGGCAGCGGGCGCGCCGGCAAAGACCAGCGGGCCGTTGGCGGGCACATCCGCCGGCCGGCCCAGCGGCATGGCCGGGCGGCCGATCAGGGTCTGCCCGTTGGGAGCGTAGAGCATCTGGTGCAGCAAAGCCTGATCCCAGTTCCCGCCGCCGAGGATATCGTTCCCCTTTGGCTCGCCATTGGGACGGTGCGAACCGGCCAGGATGCCGGCGTAACTGCTCAGGTCCATGTTCATCAAGGCCACCTTGAGGTCCGGCTGATGGCAGGAGGCGCAGGCCTGCGCGCCGGGGTACCAGAGGTTGGACTCGGTGAACAGGGGATGCACATCCTTTGCGAAGGTGCCCTCGCATGGCTGTCCATTGACATCCGTGAAGGGAAACTTGTCATTTTCGGGATAGCCCGCCGTGACCCATGCGCCGATCAGGTCCACCGCGGCGACCTGACACTTGTTGAAGGCTGTGCCTCCGCGGTTGCGCTCGGCGACAGGCATCGTGGCGGGGATCAGGCTGGGAATGGGTGTGTGTGCCACAAAAGGCTGTCCCTTGGGACAGTTGAGGGTGAAGCCACATCCCGAAACATAGATGAAGCTAACGTAGCCAACGATCGTCAGAATGAACAAACCGATGACTGTATAAATGATCTTGCGGACATCATCATCCATCAGAAGACTCCTCCCCTACGGCGTCGGCGTTGGCTGAACAGTGGGCTGTGGCGTGGTCTGCGGTGTAGGCTGCGTTGTCGGCTTCAAGGTGCGGATATAGTTGACCAAGTCCCACCGGTCGCGCACAAAGAAATTCTCGTTCATGGGAGGCATGCGTCCCTGCACCCCGTTGGTGATGGTGAGGAACAAGGCCCCGTCGCTCTTGGATTGGGTCACATCGCTGGTCAGGTTGGCCGGCTTGTTGACGATGGCGGCCGCGATCGGCCCGTTGCCCTCCCCGTTCGGCCCATGGCACATCTGGCAGTTGATCATGAACAGCTCGCGCCCGCGGCTCACCGAGACATCATCGGGGGTCACCGGATTTTCCGGCGCGCCCATATTGGGCACCGAGATGGGGCCTTCGATCGGGATGGAACGCTCCGGCACGGGCAGCGGTTTCTCCATGGGCTTGAAGGAGGGCTGGATCTCCATGAAGCTGATCCAGTCGAGCTTGATCACATCGTAGGAAAACAGCATCAGCACGCCCAGCCCAACGATGGCAACCGCCCCGAGAATGGCAAATCGTCTTAAGATAGTTCCCAGACTGGTGCTCATAAGTGACGGGCCTCCGCCGGTTGAACAGACTCAGCGCCAAGGCTGGTCATGGCATCCACAAACTTCTTTTCTTCCCCTTCCGGGCAGTGGAACAGGACGGCGATCTTGCCGTGACTGATCTCAGGGATGTAGTGCTTGGGGGTGTAAGAGGGAAAGCCGCTGTCCACGAACATACCGATGAAGGCGGACAACATCAGGCCGAGCATGGTCATCTCGAAGGTCACGATCCATCCCATCGGCACGGGGAAGACCGGCTGCCCACCCACATGCAGGGGATACATATAGGCCGTGCCATAGAGCAGGAATAGCCCGAAGCCGGCGCCCATCATCGCGCCGACCATGGCGATGCGGGACACATTGGTCCACGCCCGGGGCCGGCCCAGAATTGTGGACTTGATCGGGATGCCGGAGATGACATTGATCTCGTCATCGTGGACGCCCATTTCATGCAGGCGCTCGATGCCATTCGCCGCCGGCTCCATGTCCTCAAAAACGGCCAGGTAGTTCACGCTTTCAGCCATTTTGCCTGCTCCTTACTCGATCTCGCTTACGGTCGGGAGCTGAGCCTTGCCGACCTTGCGCAACAAATGACCTTCCTGCCCTTCCTGCACCTCCCAGACCGGGATCAGCGGGATCAACCGCGAAGCCAGCATGTATAGCAGGAAGAACAAGGAGAATGTGCCAATGGTCAGGAAGATCTCCACTCTCGGGAAATAAAGGCGCCAGGTGAAGGGCATGCGATTGATCGTCAGGCCCACCGGGATGATGATATAGCGTTCCAGCCACATGCCGACATTGATCAGCAGACCCGACGCTGGCCAGCAGCCAGGGCGTGCTGCGCCATTTCTTGTTCCAGAGCAGCAGCCAGGGGACGGCAATGTTGCAGATCAGCATGATATACCAGAGATAGGCCACCGGTCCTTTTTCGGCAAATTCCTGCAAGATCTTCTCCCACTTGTCGCCGCCATACCACGGGACCAGGTAATCATTGAAGTAGAAATAGGCCCACGCCATCGAGACGATCAGCATCAACTTGCCGATGGTATCGAAGTGTTCCGTGCGCAGGAAATACTTCATGTTCTTCATGGTGGAGCGGATCATGAACAGCACGATCGCCACGGCTGCCATGCCCGAATGCAGCGCGCCGATGACGAAGTACGGCCCGAACACGGTCGAGGACCAGCCCGGCCGCTGCGCCATGGCGAAGTCCCAGGAAACGATGGTATGCACCGAGAACATCACCGGGATGATGGCAAAGGCGAAGATGTTCATGGCGGTCGTGCAGGTTGCGTCCACTCGCCTTCCGTGCCGCGGAAGCCCAGCGACAGGATCTTGTAGAAGATCTTGCGCCAGCCGGTGGTACGGTCGCGCGCCATCGCCAGGTCGGGGATCAGCGGCAGGAACAGGTACATGGTGCTGCACAGCAGGTAGGTGTTGATGGCCAGGAAGTCCCACATCAGCGGGGAGTGGAAATCCGGCCACAGGCCGCGCTCATTGGGGAACGGGAACAGCCAGTAAGCCAGCCAGACGCGGCCCATGTGCATGAAGATGCTGGCTCCGGCCTGTACCAGCCCGAAGGTTGTCATCAGCTCGGCGGCGCGCGTGAACGGGCGGCGGGATTCCATCTTCATGACCCGCAGGATGGCCGAGATGAACGTGCCCGCATGGCTGATGCCGATCCAGAACACGGTGTTCACCAGGAAGATGCCCCAGTAGGCCGGGCGGTTCACGCCGGCCACCCCCAGGCCATTTGCGATCAGGTAATACCAGGCATAAGCGAAGCAGGTGAGGACCAGCACCGTCAGCACGCCCGCCAACACCCAGAACTTCCAGGTGGCGGTGTGCATCGACTCCAGCACCATGTTGTTCATCTCGCCGCGCGGGCGGGGATCGAACATCAGGTGTTCGCGAGGATCTTCCTCGTGCTCCTCGGCATGCGGACGAGGCTTGGCCCCTTCATAGGGTCTGGCCGAAGTCGCCATGATTATGCGTCTCCCTTCAGATAGGTGACCCGCGGAAGCGTGCCCAGTTCCTCGAGGTGCTGGTAGCTGCGAGCCGCGTCGCGCTGCCTGGCTGACCTGGGTCTCGGGGTCATCGATGCGCCCAAAGACGATGGCACTCGCCGGGCAGGCCTGCGCGCAGGCGGTGGTGAATTCGCCGTCCACGATCTCGCGCCCCTCGGCTTTGGCCTTGTCCTCGGCGCCGTGGATGCGCTGGATGCAGAAGGTGCATTTCTCCATCACGCCGCGGCGCCGTACGGTGACACTGGGGTTGTACTGGTTCTTGAGCGTTCCCAGTTCGGGATGGAGGCGCTCATCGGTGTAATCGCGCCAGTTGAACATGCGCACCTGGTAGGGGCAGTTGTTGGCGCAATAGCGGGTGCCCACGCAGCGGTTGTAGACCTGGAGGTTGAGATCCTCGGAGGGGCTGTGCACCGAGGCAAACACCGGACAGACCGGTTCGCAAGGCGCATTGTGGCACTGCTGGCACATCATCGGCTGGTAGGGGGTCATCTTGACCTCAGGGAACTCCCCTTCCCAGAAGCCGCTCCGTGCGGATCCATTGCATCGAGCGCCCATAGGCTGCATCCTCTTCCCCCACAAACGGGATGTTGTTTTCCATCGCGCAGGCAGCCACACAGGCCTGGCAACCCGTGCACATGTCCTGATCGATCACCATGCCCCACAGGCCGCCCAGCTCCTCTTCCGAGTTGTTCGAAAATACAGGTAAATTCACATCTGTCGCCATGATCCTTCTCCTATTTCGCGTCGAAACCATAAACGCCCAGAGCACCTTCCAGGCGTGAGAGCGGCGCAGTCTTTCCGGTCTTTTCGACCTTGACCTTCATCCCGGCCAGCGCCAGATCGCCGGCTTCATTGAAGTTAACCGCCAGCAGATCGGCAGGATTGACCCCGCGTCCTTCCGCAAAGCGGCCGTAGGCGGTATGTCCCTGCCCGAAGGGGATGGCGATCGTATCCGGGCGGATGGCCGGGTACTTGTAAACACTGGCCTCGAGGGCTCCGGCTGCCGAGGTGACCAGCACCACGTCGCCGTTGTCCACGCCCAGCTCCTTGGCGGTCTCAGGGTTGATCTCCACCCAGGTGTTCCACATCACGGTCGTATTGGGGTCGGCCAGCTCTTGCAGCCAGGGCTTGTTGGCGCCGTTATCGCCCAACGTCGGTGAGAGGAAGGGAGCCAGGAAAAACTCGCCTTCACCGAGGAACTGCGCTTCCTCGGCCTTCAGGCTCAGGTTCTGCGAATCCGCGCCGGAGGGCGTGGAAAGACTGGCTGAGTTCTTCCACCAGCCGCCGTACTGCTGGAAGGAGGCCATGAAGGTGTTGATCTCGGGAGCGCTGAAATAACCGTCATCTTCGCTCACCAGAGCTTCCAGTTTCTTCTGGATGTACTCAACTTCATCCTTGAAGGCAAGCGCCTGGGCTGCAGGGCCTCCTGCGGCTGCCGCGGCGGCCAGCAGTACATCCGCGGTAGCCTGGGTGTTCGTGAAGGGCACCACCACCGGCTGCGCCCCGGAGAGCGCCGGCTGCGCCGAGCCGGTGGCCACCCGCTGGTAGCCCCAGGATTCCAGCCCATGATGGTCCGGGAAGATGTAATCCGCCTGCATGGCGGTCTCATCGGGGAAGGTGGCGAAGGAGATCACCAGAGGCACCCGCTTCAACGCCTCAGCAAAACCCAGCGCTTTTGGCAGGTCAAAGAGTGGATTGGTCCCGTGGACAAACAATACTTTAAAGGCTCCGCCTTTTAATTTATCCAGGAAATCGTTCATTTCCTTCACGCTCGCCGGGCGCTGATAGGCAGCCTGGCCGGGTGCCAGCGGAGTGAGGGACACGCCTCCGGTTTTCCCAAGATTGCCGATGAAGGCGTTCAGCGCCAGCACGGACCTGGCGGTCTCCAGCCCGTTGGACATCCCCAGCGCGACGCCCCCGGGGATGGCGATGGCGGCCTTGGCGTTCGCCAGCATTTCCCCCAATTCCTTCAGTTTCTCCGGGGTGATATCGGAGGCCCTGGCGACCGCATCCACGTCCACATCGCTGAAGACCTGCGGCATGGTCCCGCCGCGCGTTTCCGCTGCGATGCGCCCGAGCGCCAGCGCGACCATCCCCTCCGTGCCGGGCTTGAGGGGGATCCATTGGTCCGCCCGGGCGGCAGTCTGGGAGAGGCGCGGCTCAAAATGCACGAAGGTCCCGCGGTGTCCAGTGTCCGTGCCCTTGCGCATGCGGGTGAAGGCCCGGGTGTAGGCCACCTGGGAGAACCAGGGGCCCAGGAAGGGTGCGCCGAAGGAAAGCACCAGGTCTGCGCCGCCGATGTCGAAGAAAGGCAGGGCCTCCTGGCCGAAAACATCCTGGGCCGCCCGGGTGAGCGTGGCCCAGCCTTCGAACATGCTTTGCCCGCCAAAGCGGACAGGAGCCGGCGCTCCGATGGCCTTGGCCAGATCTGTGACCAGGTCAAACAAATGGTCCGGGGTGGGACCCATCAGGAAGGCGATTTCGGAGCCCTTGTTATTCTTGAGGGCATCGGTGACCACCCCGATGGCCGCCTCCCATTCCAGTTTGTCAAATTTGCGCGAGCCTCTTGCATGCGTCTTCACCGGGTCCGTGACGCGGTCGGGGTTGTAGAGGCCATGCAGGGTAGCCTGTCCGCGCACGCAAGTCTTGCCCAGATTGACCGGATGGTTCGGGTTGCCCTCGGCTTTGATGGCGCGCCCCTGCACGGTGCGGATCACCAGCCCGCAGCCCGCGGCACATTCCCGACAGGTGGTGGCATAAAAGGTGCTCTGCCCGTTGTAGTTGTATTCCGGCATTTTGGTGTACGGCTCGCGGGTCACGTAACGCGAGGCCGGCCCGCAGCCGGTCAGGATCGCCGAGGTGGCTGCTCCGGCAGTCACAACCTTGAGGAAATCGCGCCGGGATAATTTATCACTCATATGAGTACCTTCCTCCGCTTTAATAATGGCACGTGCCGCAATCCGTTAATTTGGCGCGCTTGACCGCGTCATCCACCGTCCGCGCCCGGTGACAATTCAGGCACCAACCCATATTCATGACCTGCGGGTTCTGCGCCACGGTCCCCTTGGATATTTCTCCGTGACAGTTCTCGCAGTTCAACCCGGCAGCAATATGCGGGCGGTGGTTGAAATGCACAAAGTCCGGCACCTGCGCCACCGGCACCCACGGGATGGGCTGACCGCTTTCCACATACTTCCTGAGCTTGGCCAATTCCGGGGGCCACTGCACATTGGGATCGGCATATTTTGCCAGCTGCTGGTGGCAGCCCCAGCACTTGGTTTCCGTGGGCAGACCCGATACCGGGCCGCGCAGCGAGCCGGGGTGGCAATATAAACATTGCACCCCCAGGCCCACGTGCAGGTTATGCGGGAATTGGATGGGCTGAGCGGGCGCCAACTGGGTCCGGTAGAGACCATACCCGGCGACACTGAACAAGACCAGGAACCCGATCAAAATCCCAATCCTTCCCAGCGGATCCCTTACCCAGGATAATACACGATTGATCATGGATGCTCCTGAAAAAACACTTAAATTAATACAGCGCCAGGGGGGAACCTGGGCTGATCATTCCAATGGCATGGATTGAAGGTTTTAACGAACCGGGGGTTAAACGCATCGCGCGGCCGCGAAGATGAGCTGCCGTGGATGGGATGATATGGATGAGCGTGCCCCTTAGCAAGCAGGTCCTCATAAGGCTCCCCCCGCTGACCGCCTGCACCTGGTTAATAAACTCGCCCCGAGGCTGAGGGCAAAATCCGATAATTTTTCTTGTTCTAACGCGGCCCTCGTCCCGAAACGATCCAGGACGAGGCAAAGTGATAAGGCAACTCCACCGCTTCCCATCTCTCTCTCCTCAAAGATGATGCCCACCCAAAGCTCCGGCATTATAATCGAAAAAAGGATGAAAGTACATATAAGGGACACGAATAGGCATAATACTTGACATGTTATACTTGCGCGGAAGAGACATGAAGAGGTTATTTCTCATCCTGCGCCCCATCGCTCTGATCGGGATCGGCCTGTTGTTCGCCATTACCGGCGCAGTGCTGGCCGGGCAGCCGGCAAGCAGCGCAGCGGGACTCACTGCCGGAGCCTTTGCCGCGGCGGCCACCCCCACCCCGCCGCCAGTCTCCGAGGTGGGCTCCACCGACTGGATCACGCTGACCAGCATCCTGATCGTCCTGATCGTCATCACCCCCATCCTCGTCCGAAGAAAATACTGGAATCATTAACCACAATGGGCAGGCTGCAGCCTGCCCATTATTTTTTTAATTAACCGGAGCGTTCAGGTTTGCGCGTGTCCGCTCCAGGCACGCGCCTTCTCGATCCGCTCGCCCAGCGGCGGGTGCGAGTGGAACATCCAGACCACCCAGCGCTCCGGGTCCACCTCTCCCAGATTCTGATTGGCCAGCCGGGTGAAGGCGGACATGAAGGCCTCGTTCTTCCCGGTGGACTTCAGGGCATAATCATCTGCCAGTCCCTCACGCCAGCGCGAGAAGGCATTATCGAGCGGCATCGTGAGCAGGCCGTACACGCCCAGGATGATCCCCAGCGCAGGGAGGGCGGCGATATCCGCCGTGCCCTGAAAGCCAAACAAGCGGATCGCCCAGCCCAGCGCCAGCGATGCCAGGTATAAGCCGAAGGTGGTGCTGAGCGTCCCGAAGGCGATCATGAGCGGGATGTCGCGGTTCACCTGATGGCCCAGCTCATGCGCCAGCACGGTCTCGATCTCATCGGGGGTGAACTCATTGATCAGCGTATCGCCCAGCACGATCCGCCGCGTATTGCCGATGCCGGTCAGCGCGGCATTGGCAGCTTTCGTACGGCGGGACATATCGAACTTGAACACGCCGCGCACCTTTGTACCGGCGCGGGCGGCAAGCTTCATCAGCCGTTCCGCCAGATCGGCATGCTCCTCGCCCAGCGGGACGAACTTGTTGAACAGGGGCATGATCAGCACCGGGGCCAGGTTGGAAAGCAGCACGCTGAACAACAGCATGCCCCCGGCTGCCCAGAGCCACCATGCAGGACCGGTGAGACGCAGGGCAAGATAGAGAAGCTCCAACAACAGCAATCCCAACGGTGCGCCGATGGCCATGCCCTTCAACTGGTCAATGACCCAATCCTTGAGATTCTGGTTGGACTGATCGAAGCGGTGGGGAAGAACAAAGCCCGTGTAGTAGCCCAGCGGGAGACTGACCAGCACGTAGATGCCCATGAAGACCGCGGCGAAAGCAGCCACGAGAAGCCATGGATTGGTTGAGAAGGAAGACAGCCACTCGCGCAGGCGCGCCGACCATCCAAAGAACAGCCAGGCCAGCGCGTAGGCCGCGCCGAAGAGGGTATCCACCAGCCACAAGCGGCGGCCGATGCGCGCGTAAGCCCTGGCCTTCTCCTGGCGTTCGGGGTCCAGCGCGGTCATTGCGCCTGCGCCGCGGCTTGCTCGGCTGCCAGGTGTGCGATCACCTGTTCCGCCGACATCACCTGCCCATAGGATTTCAAGGCCGCCATGAAGGCCTTATGCACGTGATCCGCAGGGATGACCGTCTCTCCGAATTTCAGGTCCATGGTCGCGCAGGCGTCCTCGGCGACCAGAACCTGGAAGCCCAGGTCGCCGGCGGCGCGCGCGGTCGCATCCACGCACATGTGGGACATCATCCCGCAGATGACTACCCGCTCGGTCCCCCAGCTTTTCAACAATTCGAGCAGGTTCGTCTCGCGGAAGGAATTGGGAAAATGCTTCTGGACCAGCGGCTCGCCTTCAAAATGCGCCACGGCATCATGGATATCGGTGCCGCGGTCCCCGGAGATGAACGAGGTGGCATCCGGCCGGGTGGCCACGTGCTGAATGTGGACATGCTGGCCGCCGTGCTCACGGAAGCACTGCAGCAGCATATAAGCCTTTTCCGCAGCCTTGAACGGTTCCACCAATTCGCGGCGGCCTCCGGGGAAATATTCCTTTTGAATATCGATGATCAACAGGGCTGTGTTCATATCTCCTTGCTTTCCTCGAGCAACGCGATGAGCCTCATAACTTTCCGGTTCACTTCCTGCCGAAATCTGCAGGGTTTTCCCCCCACATGACAGTATCCCATTTCAAAACCGAATCCTCACGCAGTTCATTCTCGGCCAGCCAGTTCTCCGCGCTGCGGATCAATGCGAACAGGACGGCATTCTGTGAATCATGCTCCAGTTTGGTCTTCGCCACCCCGGTGTTCACCCAGGCAATGGCGCTCTCTGAGTCGGAATAGACCGGCATCTGCTTCCCATGTTTGTCCAGCCAGCTCAAAGCATGCACAATCGCCAGGAACTCCCCCACATTGTTCGTGCCGCGCTTGTAAGGCCCGGCACAGAATAATTCCCTGCCTGTCTCCAGGTCCACGCCGCGGTATTCCACCGGCCCCGGCGAACCGGAAGCCGCGGCGTCCACGCAGAGGCTCGGGCGGATGGGCAGTTCGCTGGCAGTTCTCCATTTGCCGGAGGAGGAAGGCTTTCCCTTATAGGCTTCATACTCCCCCTGAAAAGCGGCTTCCGCTTCCGGGCGGGAATCAAAAGCCTTGTACTGCGCCCCCACGAATCCCTTGACCTGCGCTTCGGCTTGTCCCCAGGTGGGGAAGATGCCAGTCTCGCGGCCTTTCCAAACGACATAGTAACGTTGTTTGGCCATAACCCAATTGTACATGAATTTGGAAGGAGGCAGACCCGCCGCGCGGCGGGCAGCCAAACGGGAATGATCCCCTCTATTCAGTGGATCAGGTTTTTTCGATGGAAGGCTGCCACCTTCCCATGGAAATGGCTCAGGTAATCCAGAGCGGGAACGAAGACGGGTTCCCTTATATTCCAAACTCCTCCCCCGTTTGCCAGCCGGTCTCCTCCACCGCCCGGAAGATATCCGTGGCCGAGATCAGCCCGACCAGCGCGCCGCTGTCATCCTGCACGGGCAGGTGATGGATATGATGCTCCTGCATGACGCGCGAGCACTCGATCAGCGTCCAATCCGGTTTGGCCAGCACCAGCGGCCCCGACATGATCGAACCGATACTGGTATTGGCCGGGTTGCGGTCCTCGGCAACGATCTTATCGCGCACATCGGTGGTGGTCACGATCCCGTAGGTGTGATCTTTTCCCGTCACCAGCACGCTGTGAATATTACGGCGGCGCATCAATGTCATTGCATATGAAACGGTCGAATCCCGGTCTACCACCACTACGGGGCTGCTCATCCATTCACGCACAAAATAAGGCATATCCGTCTCCTCCGTTAAGATGTAAATCATTATAGCCCGAGGGGAACGCGATTCAATTTAGAGTTTCCTGAGTAGCGGCGATTCACACCTGCCTTGGCGGGCGGTGCCAGGGTGAATCGCCGCTACGGGCCGGGCGCCAGGGCGGCTGCAATACTCATGAAAGGGGTAGCGGTGCTGCGTGGTCGCAAATTATCAGCCATACGGAACTCACCCCCAACCCTTCTCCCGCTGGGAGAGGGCGCAGGCCGGGAGTGGTTATAATAGCCCTGCTTGTGAATTTCACCGCAAAGGGAGAAGCCCATGTCCGAGATCCACATCGATGCCCTGCTTCCAGCCGAGATGGCGTCCCGCGCCGAAACCATCGGCGTCCGCAAATCCGAAATGCCACTGGTGCAAACATTTACCCTGGCCGTGCTGGCCGGGGCTTTTATTGCCCTGGGAGCCATTTTTTCCACCACAGTCGCGGCAGGTGCCGGTGCGATCACGGCCGCAGACGGGACCGCCTCGACCTTCGCGCTGCCTTTCGGGGTGACACGCTTGCTGGCGGGGCTGGCCTTCTGCCTGGGCTTGATCCTGGTCGTGGTGGGCGGCGCGGAACTGTTCACCGGCAATAACCTGATCGTCATGGCCTGGGCCAGCCGGAAGGTGTCCACCGCCCGGCTGCTGCGCAACTGGGCCATCGTTTATGCCGGCAACTTCGCCGGCTCCATCGGGACGGCGCTGCTCATGTTCCTGGCAAAACAGTATTTGTTCGGCAAGGGGGCGGTCGGAGCGGCGGCCCTGAACACCGCGGTGACCAAGGTCAATTATGGCTTCCTGCAAGCGGTGGCGCTGGGCATCCTGTGCAATGGGCTGGTCTGCCTGGCGGTGTGGCTGTCCTACAGCGCGCGCAGCACATGGGACAAGATCGCCGCCATCCTGTTCCCCATCACGGCGTTCGTGGCCGCGGGCTTCGAGCACAGCGTGGCCAACATGTACTTCATCCCCTATGCTCTGTTCGTCAAGGACTTCGACCCCGGCTTCGTTTCGGGACTCGGAGCCAAGGTCAGCGGGCTGGAAGGCCTCACCTGGGGCAGCTTCCTGGGAGCCAACCTGCTGCCGGTGACCATCGGCAACATCCTGGGGGGCGGGCTGCTGGTGGCCGCCATGTACTGGTCGGTCTATCTGCGCGGCAAGAAAGATTAGCGGGTCAGCGGACCTGGACTGAATCCATTGCCAGCAGGGAGCCATCGGCCGCGCTCACATCGCGGATCTGGATCCATGCGGTGGTGCCGGGCGGGATATGGTCGAGCGGCACCTGCACCTTGAACGTCCCCGGCGCGCCCATGTCCATGGCAGTCACCGGCACCGGACCGGCGGCCAGCTCATTCCCGGCGGCATCCACAATGTGATAGGAAAGGTTGTTCTCGAACGGGGCAATCGTCACCGTGCCGGTAAGTTCTGCTTCTTTGGGACCGGCCTGCACCTCTGCGGGGCTGGTAATGGTGATCTCCCGCCACTGGCCGGTGACGGTCTGCGTGGAAAAGTCCACCATCACAAGCTGCGAACCGTTCAGACGAACATGCCTGCGCGTGACCAGGGACGGGCAGCACATGGGGTCCTGTGTGGCATGAATGGTCGCTTCGAGGCCGATCTCGCCATCTTTCATATCCAGTGAGGTGATGATGGGCCGGTCATCCACCGGCATGACGGCAGCCTGCACAGGCGCGCCGTCCTGGTTGACGAAAGCGACCAGCGAGACGAACACGCCGGTGCCGCCGTAGTTCTCCGCGACCAGCACGGCGGCGTCCCCCGCGCCGTCCCCGTTCAAGTCGCCGAACACCTTCTGATCGAGCAGTTTGATCACGGCATAGCTGGCGCCTGCCGGGTCGGTGCCTTTCTGATAAACGCCATCCTTCAACTGATAAGGGATGGCAACATCCCCGGTCAGAGTGGTGAGCGCCACCTGCGCATTGTTCACCTCATCCACGGTCAGCGGCGGGATGGATGCGACCGCGGTGGGAGTGGGTGCGATGGCGCATCCCGCCAGCAGCGCGAAGACCAGCAGGAGGGAAAAGCAGCGCAGTTTCATTGAAGCGTCCATGTACGGGCACCATCCTCGGTTTTATAGATGTGATAAGTTGTTACTCCATCCTTGAAGTCACTGACGACCATCCAGCCCGTCTGCGCATCGACAAAATCGATCTCTGTGATGGAGCGCGAATCGTTCGGCGCAATAGAAGCGTCAAGCGGATAGGATAGCCAGGTCTTTGACCCGTCCTGGGTCATGCACATGGCCTCCGCGCACTGCACAACAAAATCCTGCGCGCTGATGAACTGCACGAACGGGTATGGCTGAATATCATCCACCACAGCGGGAGCCATCTCCCAGGTCATGCCGCCATCATGGCTGGCATAGATGAGCAGCACCCGGTATTTGATCGAACCATCCGGGTTGAACTGCATTAGCATGACCGGGAGAAAGGCGTCTTTCTCGTTCACGAAAGCCGGGTCGAGCGGGGCTGCAATCGCGTCCGGGTATTTTTCCGGGAGGGGCAACTCCAGCGCTTTCCAGGTTTTTCCGTCATCAAAGCTGATCTCCGCCTGCACAGCGCCGCGCGGCTCCAGTGAGCCCATATCGCCGTAAACGATCATCACCTGCATGGGATCGTAATGGAAGCTGTCCGCGCAGATATTGCACAGGTGGACCGTGCCCTCGGGCAAGCCCTCCCCCTGCTCCCGGCTGAACGATAGGCACCACCTTGTAACTTGCCCCGCCGTTAACAGTCTTAAAGACCTGGATATATAAATTCCCCGCGCCGCCGTCCGCGGCCTCCGCCCAGCCCTCACGGGGACTGACGAAATGATAGCTAAAATTTCCCGCCAGGCTATCCAGTCCTTCGGGGGCAATCTCGGTCCAGGAAGCGCCGCCATCAGCCGTTTGCAGGAGGCGCTGACCGCTATTGGTCTGATTCATGCCTGCGAGCCAGGCAGTATCCAGGTCGAGGAAGGCGCTGTTTTGAAAATTGAAGGTTTCGCCGGATGGCAGGTCCACCGGCTGCCAGGTCTGCCCGGAGTCCACGCTGCGGTAGAGGGCGCCGGTTTCCCCGTTCCAGCCCCAGCCGCCGGTCTCGAACATGGCCAGGCCGGTCATGACCGGAGCGGGCGTGTGCGCAGGTGTTGGCGGCACAGGAGATGAAGTTTGAGTGATAACCACTTCAGGGGTAACGGTGGCGGTGGGCGTACCCGCAAGCGCGCACGCCGATACGATGAACACCAGCAGGAACGCGGGCAGCAGGCGTTTCATTGGGGATTCCAGGTCCGGCCCCCGTCGGTAGTCTTATAGAGGCTGATCGCAAAGGTGGTCGGGTCCGAGGCGGTCACCCAGCCCGTCTGGGCGTTGACGAAATCCATGCTCATGAAACTTTCGCCAAAGACCACATCCGGCTGGGTGGCAGTCCAACTCTGACCTGCATCGGGAGTGAAATAGAACTGCGTGCCATCGAACACAATTCCAGCGGCCGCCGAGAAGAAATCCACCACACGAGCGCTGGAGGAGGGCATGGAGACCATCGTCCAGGTTTTCCCGGCATCATGGCTTGTATAGATCACCTGCCGCAGTCGCCTGCCCGGAGACTTGCAAGGTCAGATATCCATCCGCCGCGGTGGGAAACTGGATGGCATTGACGCTCCACATTGCCGGTCTCGGAATCCGGCGGCGGGCAGGCTCACCTGTTTCCAGTGATGCCCGCCATCCTCGGTACGATAGAGATAGGAAGTCCGGTCCGAATAGATCACCCCGCCGACGAGGGCCGTTTGCATATCCAGCGCATAAAAGACGTTCTTCAGCCCACCGAAGGGAATATCCCCGGCGGCAGCCTGTGCGCCGGGATCATTGGCAAAGGCCTGATCCCAGTGAGCGCCCCCATCACGGGTCTGGAAGATGGCGATGGGATTTGAGCCCGCGGCCACGCCCGAGGCCGGCCATCACCCATCCGTTCTGCACATCGAGGAAGCGCAGAACTCCGCTTCCGAAGGGGACAGGATTGGAAGACCAGCTTGCTCCACCGTCCTGAGTTTTGTAGAGCATGCCGGCATGCAGCGGGTCGGAGGCATCCGCGACGAGAAGATAAGCATGCCCCGCGTCCAGATAATCGCCTGCGGCATTAAAGCCCACCGAGGTGAGTCCCGGCGGGGTCACATTATGCCAGGCTGAACCGCCGTCCTCGGTGCGCAACACCGCGCCTTCCGTGATCCCCCAGCCGTCCGTTTCGTTCAACATGTGGAAGGAGGTGAGCTGCGGTTTCGCGACCAGCGGTCCGCTGATCGGCGGGAGCGGCGTGGCTGCCAGGCCTTGCACATCGGGCGCGGCTGTGGGAAGGCCACGGACCGGTAACGTGCAGGCAACCGCCGCCAATAGCAGCGCAAGAGGCGCTAATGAACAATTTCCGCATACTCTTCTCCATACCTCCAAACCATCAGCCCGGCGAGGCTGCGCTAACCGACAAATTCAAGGACGGCGGCCTCCCCCTGACCCACGCCCACGCACAGCGTCGCCAGGCCATATTTCACATTCCCGCGCAGGCGCATCTCGTGCACCAGCGTGGTCACCAGCCTCGCCCCCGAGCAGCCCAGCGGGTGTCCGATGGCGATGGCGCCGCCGTTGACGTTCACGATGTCCGGGTCCATCTCCAGGTCCTCGATCACGGCCAGGGACTGCACCGCGAAGGCTTCGTTCAACTCCACGAGGCCGATATCCTTCATCTGCAACCCGGCGCGCCCCAGAGCCTTTCGCGTACGCCGGGACCGGCCCAACGCCCATGACGCGCGGGGGAACGCCTGCCGCGGCGGAAGCCAGAACGCGCGCCAGCGGCTTGAGACCCAGTTCGGCGGCCTTCTCCTCGCTCATCACCAGCAGCGCGGCCGCGCCATCATTTAATCCTGACGAATTTCCGGCCGTAACAGTTCCGCCTTCCTTCCTGAAAGCCGGCTTGAGCCGGGCCAGCGATTCCAGCGTCGTATCGCGGCGCGGCCGTTCATCGGTCGTGACCATCAGCGGCTCGCCCTTCTTCTGCGGCACCGGAACCGGCGCGATCTCCTGTGCGAAGCGTCCCGAATCGATGGCGGCGATGGCGCGCTGGTGCGAGGCGAGCGCGAACTCATCCTGCATCTGGCGCGTCAGGTGCGGCCGTTCGGCGGCGATGTTCTCGGCGGTCTCGCCCATCGAGTCGGTGCCGTACATTTCCTTCATTTTCGGGTTTGGATAGCGCCAGCCCAGCGCCGTATCCCAGGCTGTCAGATTGCCGAACGAAAAGCCTGACTCGGCCTTGGGCAGGGAATAAGGCGCGCGGCTCATGGATTCCACGCCGCCGGCGATGAAGACATCCCCCTCCCCGGCGCGGATGGCCCGCGCGGCCTGGTTGACAGCGTTCAGCCCGGAGGCGCACAGGCGGTTGATGGTCACGCCGCCCACCTCCACCGGCAGACCCGCGAGCAGCGCCGCCATGCGGGCCACATTGCGGTTGTCTTCCCCGGCCTGGTTGGCGCAGCCGAAATAGACCTCTTCCACCAGGGAAGGATCAAAGGAATTGCGCTCCAAAATACAGCGGATCACGAGCGCCGCCAGGTCATCAGGCCGGACCGCGGCAAGCGCGCCTCCCAGTGCACCGACGGGCGTGCGAATGGCATCTATGATCACAGGAACCGGCATGGAAACCCTCCAGGGAAAAGATCTATCGTCGCGCATGCGATTCTACCACCCGGCCCGCGCTGGCATCCGCACCGCTCATTCGACCATCCCTTCTCTTTCATCTAATAAACCAATGACCTTCGGCGTCCGACGTGTGACACTTTCCACTGGCACATCCCCGGGCAAGGGGTCATAATCAGGGTGAGGCTATATTGGCCTAAAACTGTCCAACTTCTCAAATAAGGAGAATCAATGCCTGCAAAAGGTTGGATCGAGGTCAGCGATCAATACTGTAAAGGATGCGAGCTGTGCATCAGCGCCTGTCCACAGGAGGTGATGGAACTGGACATGTCCCGTCTGACACCCAAGGGCTACCACCCCGCGCACACGTTCAAGGACGGCTGCACGGGGTGTGCTATCTGTGCGCTGGTCTGCCCGGATGCAGCCATTACGTCTATCGCGAAATCACCAAGGCTGCGCCTGCAGCGTCATGACGCCGTGCGATCAAGCGCGTGAACATACGGAGAAAACAATGCCAAGAGAACTGTGGAAAGGCAACGAAGCCATCGCCGAAGCCGCCGTCCGCGCCGGGTTGGAGGCCTATTTCGGTTATCCGATCACGCCGCAGACGGAAATCCTGGAATATCTTTCCCGGCGCATGCCCGAACTGGGCCGCGCCTTCGTGCAGGCCGAGAGCGAACTGGGCGCCATCAACATGGTCTATGGCGCGGCCTGCGCCGGCGTGCGCGTCATGTCCACCTCTTCCAGCCCGGGCGTCAGCCTGATGATGGAAGGGCTTTCCTACATCGCCGGCACCGAGATCCCGGCGTGCTGGTCAACGTGATGCGCGGCGGCCCGGGTCTGGGCAACATCGCCCCCTCGCAGGGCGATTACAACCAGGCTGTCCACGGCGGCGGACATGGCGATTATCCACAACATCGTGCTGGCCCCCGCCTCGGTGCAGGAAGCCATCGACCTGATGGGTCTGTCCTTTGACCTGGCGGAAAAATATCGCATGATCCGCATGATGATCCTGGACGGCTCCATGGGCCAGATGATGGAACCCGCCCAGATGCCGGAGATGAAACCGATCGAACGCAGCGTGATTGGGATTGGGCCACCAACGGCGCGATGGGAACCGCGAACGCCGCATACCTGACTTCCATTTACCTTGATCCGCCGGCGGAAGAGATCACCAACCTGCGCCTGCTGAACCGCTGGAAGGAAGTCGAAGCCAACGAAGTCCGTTACAAGGAATATTTCCTGGACGACGCCGAGATCGTCGATCGTCGGCTTTGGCACCGCGGGACGCGTGGCACTTTCCGCAGTGCGCGCGGCGCGCGCCAAGGGCATCAAGGTCGGCTTGCTGCGCCCGATCACCGTCAGCCCGTTCCCCTACGCAGGTCATCGACGAGCTTGCCGGACAGGCGCGAGCGCTTCCTGGTCGTCGAGATGAACACGGGGCAGATGCTGGAGGATGTGCGCCTGGCAGTTGCGCGGACGCGTCCCGGTCGAGTTCTATGGGCGGCCTGGGCGGCATGGTTCCCTTCCCGGACGAGATCCTGACCGAGATCGAACGCATGCATCGCCGCCGATCTGACGGTGGATGCCAACCCGCGCGATGTCCTGGCTGAGCGCATGGCTACGGCTGACGAAATAGAGGTGATCGATGACAATCGCTGCTCCAGAAAATCTGGTCTACGACCGACCCGAAGGTTTTACCGATACACCCACCCATTACTGCCCGGGCTGCACGCACGGCGTGGCTCACCGCCTGGTCGCCGAAGTGCTGGAAGAAATGGGCGTCCTCGGACAGACCATCGGCGTCGCGCCGGTGGGCTGCGCGGTGTTCTGCCTACAACTATTTCGACACCGATTTTGTCGAGGCGCCGCACGGCCGCGCGCCCGCCATGGCGACCGGCATCAAGCGTGTGCTGCCCGACCGCATCGTCTTCACCTATCAGGGCGACGGCGACCTGGCTTCCATCGGCATGGGCGAGATCGTCCATGCCGCGGCGCGCGGCGAGAACATCACCGTGATCTTCATCAACAATGCCAACTACGGCATGACCGGCGGACAGATGGCGCCGACCACCCTGCCCGGCATGAAGACCACCTCCTCACCCAACGGCCGCGATGTGGAGACGCAGGGCTATCCCATCCGCATGGCCGAGATGCTCTCCACGCTGGACGGCGCCGGCTATGTGGTGCGCCGCTCCCTGCACGACCCGAAGAACATCCGCCTGGCGAAGAAAGCCATCCGCATGGCATTCGAGACGCAGGTGCGCGGACTGGGCTTCTCGATGGTCGAGCTGCTTTCCACCTGCCCCACCAACTGGGGCATGACGCCCGGTGAAGTCGCTGAAGTTCGTGGAAGAGCAGATGGTGGCCTACTATCCGCTGGGCGATTACAAGGTCACCGAGGCCGTTGCAGCAGATCAAGGTTTAGGGAGGTACCCATGCAAAAAGAAATCATCATCGCAGGTTTTGGCGGACAGGGCGTGCTGTTCGCCGGGCAGGTGCTGGCCTACGCGGCCATGGACGCCGGGCAAGGAAGTCACCTGGATCCCCTCCTACGGCCCCGAAATGCGCGGCGGCACGGCCAACTGCACCGTCGTCATCGCGGACGACGAGATCGGCTCGCCGCTGGTCAAGCATCCGCCGCTGGCCATCGCCCTGAACCTGCCTTCCTTCGACAAATACGAGGAACTGCTGGCCCCCGGGCGGCACGTTGATCGTCAACCAATCCATGGTGGACCGCGCCGCGAACCGCACGGATATCCACGCCATCTTCGTCCCCTGCAACGAGATCGCCGAGGAGATCGGCGACAAAAAGCTGACCAACATGGTCGCGGTCGGCGCCCTGCTGACCGCCTTGCCGGAGATCTCCCTGAAGGATGTGGAGAAGGCGCTGGCGGCGCACCTGCCTGCCCGGCACCAGCACCTGCTGCCCAAGAACTACGAGGCGCTCAAGCGAGGCTTCCTGGCGGCTTCCGCAGTACCCGCCTGACACACGAAATCCAGGGCGGACCAGTTGGGTCCGCCCTTATTATTTAAATCTCCATTTTTTCCAAGTCATGCCGGAAGCGTTTGCGAATTTCATCTTGGTTTAACCAGAATTGAATATTATGAAACCGATTTTAATGGTAAGGAGGAACCTGCCTGTGGTTATGACTATTCTGGAAGCCCGCGTCGAACCCCAAAACTGGGAAAAGCTGCAGTCACAGTTTTATTCTGAAGTACAAACTCTCGATCCCGGTATCATTCAAACCTTCCTCGTCCGAAGTAAATCTGAAGAATCCCTCTGGCGCATCATCACCCTCTGGTCCAGCCAGGCTGCCCTGGACCTCATGCGCGCCTCCGGTGAAACACCCAGAGGCGTGGCGATCTTCCACTCGGCCGACGCTCAGCCAACCCTGTCCATATTTGATATCCTCTCCCAATCAGACGCGCGAACCTCGTGAAGCAGGTGGCGTTATCAGAAACCTCTTAACTATTCGCGTCTCCTGTTAAAAATCTCCTCAATCATTTGAGCAGCCTGCCCTGGCAATATTGTTCCGGTAAAAAAAACAGATCGCGTTTGTACGTCCGGTTCCATCACGACACAGGGTTGGTCGTTCCGGGTAATTGAACACGTGTAAATCACTGTTCCTTATTCATCTAATAAATGGTTTTTTACTGGAGGTTCCTAATGTTTGCTGGCAAGAGAAGTAATCCACTCACAGATTTGCTACGTCTTGTATTCCGGCCACAGTCTGTACAATCCGATTCTCCGACAATCGCCTGGATAAGGCAGCACCCCATTCTCACGGTAACCGGCCTCGCATATTTGTTGACTTGGATCGGCCTCATCCCCTTAATCCGCGATCCTGGAATAGCCGCCCAGGCCACGCCGAGTCATGCCGCCAATCCTTCCGTCCTGGTCTATGTATTCCTGGGTGTGGCCGGCTGTCTTTGGGCCGCAGTGATCACAGCCGGAGCCGTGGGAGGCCTCAAAGGCCGATATGACTTGTTTCGAGGCTATCTGAAGTGGCGAGTCGGGCTTCAGTGGGTCTTAGCGGCGCTGCTCATACCGGCAGCTGTTCTGCTCGCCGCAGCCGGGATCAATTCGTTGAACTTGGGACAAAGACTGGTGTTCCCCACACCTGCCCTGCTCCCGTCCGAGATCGTTGGACCCTTCGTCATTATGGTATTGAGATATTTGATCGGTAACTTTGAGGAACTCTGCTGGCGCGCGTCCGTGCTTCCGCGACTGCAGGCCAAATATAGCGCTTTGATATCCAGCCTCATGGTGGGCGGAATTCAAGGGTTCTGGCATCTCCCATTTGTATTCGTGAAGGGCCATTACGTTCAAAGCATTGGGTTGCCCATTTTCATCCTTCAAACCATCGCCATGAGTGTTGTCGCTACCTGGCTCTACAACAACACCCGCGGCAGTCTACTGATGGCAGCCTTGTTCCACGCTGCTTATGATGCTGCATCAACCTTCCAGGGCAGCGATATTAGAATGTTTAATCTTTCGATTGGCTTGTGGTGTGTGCTGGCGATCTCTCTGATCGTGCTCTTTGGTGCGCGGCACCTCTCGCGCAAACCCGATTCTGAAATCGCCTATGCTATCATTGAATCTGAGGAAAAGATTTCTGGTCGGCCAGAGCCTTCCGCGGCCGATTGATCCACCACGTTTGCTGAGAGGTAAGTATGCCAAGAGAAAAGATCCAGATCAACCGCGCACCGGTGCTCAACCCTCTGGGCGGCAGTCGTGGCCGAACGGCTTGGCTATGACAGCGATGAAGCCCTCACGCTGGCGAAGGCGGTTGCCGGACTGAACGCCCAATCCAAGGGCCGCCGGTTGGGCATCTATGAAGAGCGCGCGGAAGACGAAAAAGAAAAACAAAAGAAACCGGCGCATGAGGAGCCGACCCGCTTCATCGAACTGATGGGCCGCGGCATCCCGGCTGTGAAGACCGCCAAAGGGCTGCGCGCCTCGATCAAGGGCGAGGCGATCCACCCTGAAAGCGTCCAGCGGTATCTTGAGCAAAAATTCGGTGACCGCCTCGAGGAGGCGCGCACTGCCATGGAAAAATTGGCGAAGGCTTATCCGCCCAAGAAGCTGGAGATGGAAGCCTATTCGCTCTACGAAAAATTCCGCCCGGAGATCCCTGAGGGAAAAAGAGGCTGGGGCGCAAAGGGCCAGCTGGACCTGGATTACATTCTCTCGCTCGCGGATTGAAACCACACCGGGCGGCGGGGGGGCATTTTTGACCTTCGCGACAACCCATAAAATTCCATTGATAGCCGTTGCCACCCGGTGTAGAGTCATCTCAAGCCGCTGCGGCGGCTGTGTTCACACTGCTTGCAAATCCACTCCGGAGCATGGATGGCATCGAAAAAATGGTGTATCGGACTGGCCCCGCTGCGCGAGGACCCCGACGGCAGGAGGATCCTGGATGTCCCTCCCGGCGCGGTTCTTGAACTGACCGGCAACCAGGAGACCGGGCATGTCAACGGGCAGGAGGTCATCTGGTCGCAAGTCACCTATCGCAGCCGGACCGCCTGGCTTCTGGACGGGTTCCTCGAAGATTACCTGGAAAAGTATCCGGAGGAGGTGCCCATCCTGCATCCCACCCCGGAGCCGAATGATGCCGCGCAGTATCTGCTGCTGGACGGCCGCGTGAAGTACAACATGTGCGGCGAGCTGTGCGCAGCCTTCATCGGTGGGGATGATATTGACACCTTCCTTTCCAAATGGGAGACCGTATCGCCGGGTTATTACAAATGGGCGGTGCGCGGAACCAACGATAACCCGACGGGGACGGATGCCCTGGAAAGCATGCTCAAGGTATATGGGTATGGTTTCCCCCTGCCGCGGTTCCAGGCCGGTCTCACCGATTCCGTGATCGGCTTCCGCATCTCACCGGGGCGCATCCAGAGGATGCTGCGGGACTTTTACCTGATCGCGGCCGTCAACATTGACGGATATACCGGAAAATTACGCGGGCAGGGCGTGGGACACTGGGTGGTACTGGACAAGATCGAGCCCTGCGGGGTCAATGGCGGCTGGGTGGAGCTTTACAACCCCTTCCCCAACCGGCGCCAGCAATATTCCTACGATGAGTTCATCAATTCAGCCGGGCCGAACTGGGGCGGGATCTGGGTCAGGCGCCAGCTCCTGCAGGGGCCAACCGGCTCCTCCTGAAACCCCCATCCCGTCCCCTATGAGACGGGATTTTTATTGTGTAGAATTGCCTGCATGGTGACCACCTCCCGGCCCAGAACAGACCGCGTCCCGGAAGTGGAACTGGAGCCGCTCTATCGGGTCCTGATCCATAACGACGATGTGACGCCCATGGATTTTGTAGTCCAGATCCTGCAGACGATCTTCATGGTCGAGTCTCCGCGCGCCATGGACATCATGCTCAGTGCCCATTTCAAGGGTCTGGCATACGTGCAGACACTTCCCCGCCAGGAAGCCGAGAAACGCATCGGCCGCGCGCATTTCGCCGCGGGACTCGAATCGTACCCGCTGCACTTTTCGCTCGAGCAGGAATAGAAACCTTCCCACCGCTGATCAGACAGGATGGATGCGCATGAAAATCGAAACGGTCCGCCAGACCGCACTGCCCGGCATTGGATTTGGGACATGGAAGATCGGGGGCGAATCCTCCCCCAACCCTGCTCAGGACGAGCGCTCCCTGAAAGCCCTGCGCTCGGCGCTTGAGCTTGGTTATACCTTTTTCGACACAGCCGAGAAATATGCGGACGGTCATACGGAAGAACTACTCGGGCAGGCCATGGGGGAATCTGGCATTCCCCGCGAGCGGCTCTTCATCACCTCCAAGGTCTGGCCCAACCATTTGCGTTATGAGGATGTGCTCAAATCCTGCGAAGGCAGCCTGCGCCGCCTGAAACTCGAAACCCTGGATCTGTACCTGATCCATTGGCCCAACCAGATGATCCCTCTGCGGGAGACCTTCCGCGCGCTGAACCAGCTTGTAAGGGAAGGCCGGGTGCGGCATGTGGGGGTAAGCAATTTCGGTACGCGCCTGCTGGCACAATCCCGCAAGCTCTCCGAGACCCCCATCCTGACCGACCAGGTTCCATGCAGCCTCCACGACCGCGCCTACATCAAAAACGGCCTGCTGGATTACTGCCAGCAAAATGATATCCTGCTCACCGCCTACAGCCCCATCGAGAGCGGGCGCCTGCGCAGCGGCCCCTCGCTTCAGAGGATCGCGGATGCACACCAGGCGACTTCCTACCAGATCGCCCTCGCATGGCTGCTCTCCCGGCCGCGCGTCGTCGCCATCCCCATGTCGCTTCAGCCTGCACACCAGGCCGAGAACCTGGCCGCCGCGGAGATCCAGCTCTCCCCCGCAGAGATCGACCAATTAAACACGCTCTAACCGCTTCCACGCAAACCTGTAAATCCAATACGAACCTGGAGAGCGTATACTCTTATAAGTCCTGCTCTTCTAATGGGCGGAACCCTTGCACATTAGACATTTTCTTAGCGGTTCACTTTTACCATGAACATGATGCCCTCCAACCTCAACCAGCTTGACACCTTTACCTCGATCAACCTCGACGATCTGGTCACGTCGCTCGGCTTGAGATTAAAGTCGGGCGCTTCGGACCTGCTGCGCAGGGTGTTCTATAAACCTGCGCGCACCTTCGCCCGCCAGATGGTAGAGTTTGACAGCAACATCGGCGGCGGTGGACTGACCCAGGCCTCCCGGCTGCTCCAGCGGCTTTATGTAAAGGATGTGCGCGTCCACGGGCGCGAACGGCTGCCCTCCGGCCCCGTGCTGCTCCTCTCCAATCATCCCGGGATGACCGATACGGTCTCGCTCTTCTCGGCTATCGACCGCCCCGATCTGCGCGTCATTGCCCTCCAGCGTCCCTTCCTTATGGCAATGCCCAACATGGCGCGGCAGCTCTATTACGTGCTGGACGAACCCGCGGCGCGCATGGGCCTGGTCCGCAAGGTCAGCGCCCACCTAAAAGACTGCGGAGCGATCCTGACCTTTCCTGCCGGTCAAATCGAACCGGACCCCGCCATCTCTGACCGGGCGCTGGCCTCCCTTGAGACCTGGACCGATAGCGCAGGCGTTTTCGTGCGCATGGCGCCGGAAACAACAGTGGTCCCCGTGCTGGTGCGAGGCGTGGTCTGGAAAGCTGCGGCCCGCCATCCCTTGCTGCTCTTCAAGCGGACGCGCGAGGAGAAGGAAAAGCTTACCGCCGCGCTGCAACTGCTGGGCATGGTGGTATTTGGCATCCGCCCCGTGACCGTTCACGTACAGATCGGACGCCCCATTCGCCCCGGCGATTTTGACCGCAGGGACAGCCAGGCCATCCACCGGGCGGTCCTCGCCGAGATGAAAACCCTGATCCAGAACCCTCCGGAGGGCCGCGGTGAATCAGCCCTCTGAGATCTTCGTCACCCCGATGCAGCCCGCAGGCAGCCTGAGGAATTTGCGGCGCGCGGGTTTATACGCCGCTGCGGCTGTGCTTTTGGTCTTTGCCCTGCGCGGGCTGCCGCTGGCCTCCGTCTGGGAAACGCTCAGCCGTCTTCAACTCTGGCAGATCGGGAGCCTGCTGCTCATCAATGCCGTGGTCATTGGCAGCATGACCCTGCGCTGGTGGCTGGTGGCGCGTGCTGAAAAGCCCCGCCTGCCCTTCCTCCCATTCCTCGCCTGCCGTCTGGCAGTATTCGGCGTAAGCTACTTTACGCCGGGGCCGCAGGTCGGCGGGGAGGCATTGCAGGTTCTTTTCCTGCGCCGCGAGCACGGGCAGAGCCTGGCCCGGGCCGTATCCACGGTGACCATTGACAAGCTGCTCGAATTTCTCGGGAACTTCCTGTTCATTGGTCTCGGCCTGTTCGCGTTCCTGCGCAATGGAATGTTCGCCGGAAACCATTTGCCGGTGTGGACGTGGGCTCTGCTGGCCATCGTCCTGCTCTGGCCGCTCCTGCATTTGATCCTGCTTG
Source organism: uncultured Chloroflexia bacterium (assembly GCA_963809585.1). Classification (GTDB taxonomy): domain Bacteria; phylum Chloroflexota; class Anaerolineae; order Anaerolineales; family Villigracilaceae; genus JACPVF01. The sequence goes on from CAWEKL010000009.1 coordinate 1,470,295, forward strand.
CCCGCGGAAAACTCCCCATCAGCTTCCTGCTCAACAGGTTTGTCCGGCGCTTTCATACGCAGAAGTGGTTCCGGACAACGCTCGTTTCGGAACGGCTGGGCGCGGCCTTTACCCGCAGGCACCCCGGGTACCTGCTCGGGGCATTAGGCGCCTCGCTCGTCTGCTGGACGGCCATGGCTGCTGAATATCTGCTTATCCTGCACTTCCTGCAAGGCTATCCCGGCTTCTGGCAGGGGCTCTCGGCACTGACCGCCTCTCTGCTGGCCTTCCTCATGCCCCTGCCCGGCGGGTTGGGCGCTCTGGAGGCCAGCCAGGTCATCAGCCTGGGTTCATTCGGCTATCCCGCCGCGCTGGCCATCAGCGTGACGGTGATCATGCGCCTGCGCGACCTGCTCAACAGCGGGGCAGGCCTATTATTTGCTGCCCGTATCCTTCAGAGGTAACAGAAATGAAACTCGACACATCCAATCCCAAACAATCCTCCGTATCCATGTTCCAAGGAGTCCGCATGAAACTCACCGCCAAGCATTATGGCATCATTCTCTTCACCCTTGCCACGGCCTTCCTGCATCTTTCGCTCTTCTCGGATATAGGGTTTGATCCCATCTTCCTGAACGGCTTCGGTTATCTTGCGCTGCTGGCTGCTTACTTCCTGCCCATCCCATTCCTCCAGCAGAGGCATAAGCTCGCCTGGTGGGCGCTGGCGGGTTACACCCTCCTGACCATCATCCTGTGGGTCTTCCTGGGTGACAAGCACTTCGTGGCCGGAACCTTCAGCGCCACCGGTTATTACGCCAAGGCCGCCGAGGTCCTGCTGCTGGTCTGCCTGTGGCTCGACCGGCCGCGGAGTTGAGGCGCATTCCTCTTCTAAAGCCGCACTCTACAGTAAAATGGAGGGAATGAACCGCCGCACAGTGACCGTCACGGGTCCCCGCCGGGTGGAGGTTCTGGATGAGAGCCTGCCTCCCCCGGGGGAGAACGAGGCGCTCGTCCAGAGCGTTTGCTCTGCCATCAGCGCGGGCACCGAGCTGCTCATCTATCGCGGCGAATTCCCCAAGAACCTGGAAGATCTGCACGACCGCTTCAGCAGCGGGGTGAAGTACCCCTGGCCGTGCGGCTATGCCTGCATCGGCCGTATCCTTGAAACCGGCTCCGGCCTCGACCCCGCGCTTCGTGACCGCCTGGTTTTTTCCTTCCAGCCGCACAGCACCCATTTCCTCGCGCCTCTTGAATTGCTTTTCCTCCTGCCGCCGGACCAGACCCCGGAGACGGCCTGCTTCCTCCCCAATATGGAGACCGCTGTAAATTTGGTGCAGGATGCCGCGCCGCTGCTGGGAGAGCGGGTCCTTGTGCTTGGGCAGGGAATTGTCGGGCTGCTGGCAGTCTCGCTCCTACAGGAGTTCCCGCTTCAGACTCTCATCAGCGCAGACCCCATCCCCTTGCGCCGCCAGGCTTCGCCCGCCCCGCACAGCCTCGACCCCGCCTCCGCGGATTTTCGCCGGCAATGCGGCGGGCTGCTGCGGGATGGCGCCGATCTCACGCTGGAATTGAGCGGCCACCCCGCCGCGCTGGAGGATGCCATTGCGCTCACCGGCTTTGCCGGGCGCATCATCGTGGGCTCATGGTACGGGGAAAAACCTGCTTCGATCAACCTGGGCGGGACCTTCCACCGCTCGCGCATCCGGCTCATCTCCTCCCAGGTCAGCACCATCGCCCCGGGACTCTCCGCCCGCTGGGATAAGGCCCGCCGATTTCGAGGTTGCCTGGGATGCTTTGCGGCGCATCCATCCCGAGAAGTGGATCACCCATCGTTACAGCATCGACCAGGCCTCTGAGGCATTCCGCCTGCTGGACGAAACCCCCGCGGAGGCCCTTGCAGGTCGTCTTCCAGTACTGACCCACACCATTATTATTCCTGATGCATCCCAGAGGATTCCCAACAATCCATTTTATGAACTTTCAGTATGCCACCCTCGAGACCTGTTCGAACAGCGCCGGCCTTGTTGTTGTCATTGATGTCATCCGCGCTTTTACCTCCGCCGCTGTGGCGTTCTCGCGGGGTGCGGAACGCATCCTGCCAGTCGGCACCGTTGAGCAGGCGCTCGAATATAAACGGAGTCACCCTGAGGCGCTTGCCTTCGGGGAGATCAAAGGGCTGCCGCATGCCGGGTTCGATTCGGGCAATTCGCCAACCCAGCTGATGAAACTCGATCTTTCTGGGCGAACGATCGTCCAGCGCACCAGCGCGGGCACGCAAGGGATCGTCCGCAGCACCCGGGCGGACACGCTGATGGCGGCCAGCTTTGTCGTTGCAGAGGCCACCATCCACTATATCCGAGCCTGCGCACCCAGGGATATCACCTTCGTTATCACCGGTCAGTTATACGACGGCGGAGAGGAAGATCTGGCCTGCGCCGATTATTTGAAAGCCCGCCTGAGCGGCCAATCTCCCGACCCCGGACCTTTTCTCGACCGCGTCCGTCGATCCCATGATGCCCAAATATTATTGGATCCCTCCCAGCCCGAATTCCCTGAAACGGATCTCATGTATTGCACAAGCCTCGACCGCTTTAACTTTGCCATGCCTGTCACGTGTGAAGATGACAGGCTGGTGATTCGAAAAGTCGTCATCTCATCGGTTTGAAAAGGAGAAGCCATGTACACACTCTCGGTTCGGCGTGAATTTATTGCCCGACATTTTCTGATCGGCGGCGACTGGGGACCGGAGAACTTCCCCAACTCTCACCATTACATTCTTGAGCTTCAACTGGAAGGCCGCGAACTCGATCAGCACGGCTACCTGGTGGACATCGTGGATGTGGAACAGCATCTGGACGAAACGATCGCAGCTTACAAGGAACAGATGCTCAACGACCAACCTGCGTTCGAAGGCCTGAACCCCTCGCTGGAGCACTTCGCGCGCATCCTTGCCACCGCGCTCAATCAGAGCATCCAGGCCGGGAACCTCGTCGCAGTAAAGGTCATGCTCTGGGAGAATGCCAGCGCCTGGGCCTCCTATCGCATCGAACGGCAGGCATAGACCCGGCTGCAGATGAATCTGGGTCTTCTGATCTATGGAAGCCTCGATACGATCAGCGGCGGCTATCTCTATGACCGCCGGCTGGTGGAATTCCTCCGCGCGCAGGGGGACACAGTAGAAATTTTGAGCCTGCCCTGGCGGAATTACCCCTCGCACCTGCTCGACAACCTGACCTTCCGCCTGCCTGCCGGTCTGGATCTGCTCATTCAAGATGAGCTGAACCATCCCTCCCTGCTCGGCGCGAACGCGCGGCCGCATCCCTGCCCGGTCATCAGCCTGGTTCATCACCTGCGTTCTTCCGAAGAGCGTCCAGCCTGGCAAAATTCCTTCTACCGCCTGGTCGAGAAGAGATATCTCCGCAGCGTGGATGGGTTCATCTACAACTCGCAGGCCACCCGGCGGGATGTGGAAGAACTGCTCCGCGGCACAAAGCCCTCCCTGGTTGCATTTCCCCCCACCGACCGCTTCGGCTTGCAGGTCACCGAGCAGGAGATCCTCGACCGCGCCCGAACCCCGGATCTGCGCATCCTGTTTCTGGGGAACGTGATCCATCGCAAGGGATTGCACACCTTGATCACGAGCCTGATGGAGCTTCCCTTGTCGGTTACGCTGGATGTGGTGGGGTCGCTGGAAGCCGAGCCCGTCTATGCGCTCCGTCAGAAGGAGCGAGCCGCGGGGCTGGCCGTGACCTTCCACGGATCGCTCCCGGACGAGTCTCTCAGCCGGCTGATGAAAACCGCGCATGTGCTGGCGGTGCCTTCCTCCCTGGAGGGCTTCGGCATCGTCTATCTGGAGGGAATGGGCTTCGGCCTGCCCGCCATCGGCACCTCGCTGGGCGCGGCTCCCGAGGTCATCACCGAGGGCGTGGACGGATTTATTGTGCCTCCCGGCGATGCGCACACGCTTGCCGCCCGCCTGAATCTCCTGTGTACAGACCGGGACCTTCTCGCACGCATGGGCCTGGCTGCCTGCCGCAGATTCCAGAAGCAGCCGGAATGGGCCTCCACTGCGGCCTCCATCCGTAATTTCCTTCAGGAGATGCTATAATTCCTGGCGTAGTCATGTTATTGCCAGCTCCCATGGGGCGAAGCGATCTCCTGCAAATATCTGCCTTAGCGCAGGTTGCAAATCCAATCTAATAGAGTGCCTACATCTATAAAGGTTTATCGTGAAGTTCGAACAATTCCAACTGGACAACCGCCTGCAAGCCGGGATCAAACGAGCAGGCTATGAAACCCCCACACCCATCCAGGAGGCAGCCCTGCCCGCTGCGCTGCGCGGCCGAGACATCATCGGCACGGCGCAGACCGGCACCGGCAAGACCGCGGCCTTCGTGCTGCCCATCCTCAACAAACTGCTCGACGGCCCGCATGGGCCGCCGCGGGCGCTGATCGTCACGCCCTACGCGCGAGCTGGCCGAACAGATCCACGAAGTGATCCGCACGCTGGCCACCGGCACGAAGCTGCGCAGCGCGACGGTCTACGGCGGGGTGAGCGCCGCGCCGCAGATCAAAGCCCTCAAAGAGGGAGTGGACATCCTGGTGGCCTGCCCGGGCCGCCTGCTCGACCTGATCGCTCAGGGTCACGCAAAAATGAACGCCGTCCAGGTGCTGGTGCTGGACGAAGGCGACCGCATGTTCGACATGGGCTTCCTTCCGGACGTCAAGCGCATCCTCAAGGCCGTGCCTTCACAGCGCCAGACCATGCTCTTCTCGGCCACCTTCCCCATGGAAGTGGAGCAGCTGGCCGGCCAGGCGCTGACCGCGCCGCAGCGCATCTCGGTGGGACTAAGCCGCCCGGCGCGTACTGTTACTCATGCCATCTATCCGGTAGCGCAGCACCTCAAGTCTGCCCTGCTGCTCGAGATCCTCAAGCGCACCAAAACCGAGTCGGTGTTGATCTTCACCCGCACCCGCCACCGGGCACAAAAGGTGGAACGCCAGGTGAAGCAGGAAGGGTACCACGTGACCAGCCTGCATTCGGACCGCACGCAGGGCCAGCGCCAGGCAGCCCTCGCCGGGTTCAAGAGCGGACGCTACCAGATCATGGTGGCCACCGATATCGCCGCGCGCGGCCTGGATGTGGAAAACATCTCGCATGTGATCAACTATGACATGCCGGACACCGCCGACGCCTATATCCACCGCATCGGCCGCACCGGCCGTGCCGAGAAGACCGGCGACGCCTTCACCCTGGTCACACCGGAGGATGAGGACCTCATCCGCACGCTGGAGCGCATCATGGGCAGTCCGCTGCCGCGCGAGACGCTGGAAGGGTTCGACTACACTGTCCCGGCACCGCCGAGGAGCGGGCCAATGCGCCATGAGCTAAAACGCCCGCCGCGCCCCGCCCCCACGCCGACCCGTTCGCTCCGGCACGGGCTGGCTCCCCGCCGGAAGAGGTAAAGGCGCTCATCGCATACAGCACGGGGCGGCATCCTGCCGCCCCGTGTTTATTATTGAGATTGCACCAATCCCCTGAAAACTCCGTATAATATTTACAATCTCATGCTGCACACCTATCAACTCCATGACCATACCCTGCAGACCGGCGATGTGATCTGCACCATGAACGGCAAGCCCGACATCCTGCCCGGCGAGTTCTGGCGTCTGGTCGGGCGTCTGGTCCCGGGGGACGTGGACCATGTGGCGCTCTACACCGGCCCCGGTGGGCGGTGCGTGGAGGCCGGATCGCGAGGCGTCATCAGTTTTGAAATCCCCGGGCCGGAATGGGACAGCGAGGTCATGGCACGCCAGCGCGGGCATCTCTTCGATACGCTGTACGGTCTGGCTGCTCCGCTGGAGGGGTTGGAACTGGCCGAGGAAGAGGAAACCCGCATGCGCATGCGCGTGGCGGAATATGCCCTGGCCCAGATCGGGAAACCCTATAACCTGAACTTTCTCGACCCGGAACGGGAAGACGTCTTTTATTGCAGCCAGTTGATTTATAAAGCCTACCAGCAGGTGGGCATCAATTTAAACACCGGCCTGGCCATGGAGCATCTTCCGGGCACCAATGCCATCATCTATCCCCAGGAGATATGGATCGGCAGCCCGCACCGCCAGATCTGGCACGCGGAAGCTGCCGGTCCGACTTCATGTCCCGGAAGGCTGAAGCGGCGGCAAGCCGGAGCTAACCTGCCTGCTTCTCTCCTCTGGGCAACAAGCCCAATTGCAGCAATTGGTGGAACCGATCGGGAACGCCCCAGTGCTCGACGATCCTGCCATTCTCAAAACGGCATTCATCGAAGACGGTGATGGCAAAGGATTTCCCAGTGGAAGGCATCCCCATAAGCGGGCCATGATGCGTGCCGCGCCCGGTCATGCGCACCCATACCCGGTCCCCCTCTGCGATCAGGTCATCAATCGTCAGGACAAAGTCGGGGAATGAGCCGCGCAGGAAACGGATGGCATTCTTCAATCCCTCAACATCCGGATGTTTCGCCAGATCGAACTGGTGTTCACGATAGCCGGGCATGAAGCAGTCATCGAGCGCATCCAGGTTCCCTTTACTGAAACCCTCCTCGATCACACGGCGCAGGGTGGCAATGTTCTGTTCTGCGGACATTTGAACCTCCTGATAGATATGTGAACCGGATGGATGGGGAAAGCAAATCAGAGCCAGCGCCTGACACGGTCTTTGTATTCCATATATTGCTTGCCAAACCTGGCTTCCAGATACTTCTCCTCCGGCTTGATCACCAGGTTGGTGATCAGCCAGATCACAGCGGGTACGAGGACCAGTCCCCAGGGAAGTTGAAAAAAGATGACCAGGCCCGTATAGAGCAGGGTCAGGCCGATGTACATGGGGTTGCGGGTGAAGCGATAGGGGCCGGATTCCACCAAAGCGGTCGTGGGGTGCGCCGGGTTGAGAGAGGTCCGCGCGATCAGCATTTTCCTCACCGCGGGCAGACCGATCGCCATGTTGGCTATCATCACACCCAGGCCCAGCAAACGCGCCGGGGTTTCGGGGAGGAAGGGCAACGGGATCACCTTCTGGAGCAGCAGTGCGCTGAGCCCGACAGCGATATAGATTACGAACGGATTTACAACGACTGGAGCGTGGTCAAGTTTGGCTTCCATTAAATACCTCTTTTCATCTACCTGGATCAGCCCAGTGGTTTTTTTCAGTTGACATTTTTGGAAAAAACCAGTAAACTGAATTTAATAAAGCATAACATTATTGGATACATCTTTGCTGTATCTAATATATCAAATCGGATAAGGTTTGTCAAGAGGCAATGGCAAAAAAACGCACCTATAATTCCAGCCGACGAAAGGAAGGAGCGCTCGAGACCCGGCGTCAGATCGTGGAAGCTGCCCGCGAGCTGTTTCTCAGCCGCGGCTACACAGGCGCCACCATCGAGGCCATAGCCGACCGGGCCAGGGTCGCCCCCGAGACGATCTATGCCACCTTTGGGAACAAGCGCGCCATTCTCTCCCGATTGGTGGAGGTGTCGCTGGTAGGCATCGACCCACCCATTCCCCTGCTGGAGCGGCCGCGTCCGCGGGCCATCGACCAGGAGACCGATCAGTCGCGGCAGATCGAATTGTTCGCCGAGGATATGTACGAGATCATGGGACGCATGGCCCCCCTGTTCGAGTTGATCCGCAGCGCCGCCAGGACGGAACCAGAGATCGCCGAGCTGCTCAAGAGGATGTTGGAGGCGCGCATCCAGGGAATGTCCGTCTTTGTGCGCACCTTGATAAAGAACGGCCCATTACGCCCGGGCCTCACCGCGGAGGCCGCCGCAGAGACTGTCTGGGCAGTCTCGAGCGGCGAAGTCTTTACGCTCCTGACCGTTAATCGGGGCTGGGACGAGGGACAGTACAAAAAGTGGCTGACCGATGCGTTGATCCGGTTATTACTCCCATGATTCCCCCATTTTGACGGTTAAAACAACTCACGCCGCCGGCAGCAGCGTGAGTTGTTCCCATTTATAACCCCACTTTTTCTGCCTTTACTATAGCACCCGGCTGGCCATTTGTGTGTCGCAATGGGGTCTTTATGGCTTCGCGCGGGGTCGCAATTTTAGCCTTTCCAGTCGCAGCGGGATATTACGGACCGATATAGGTCTGCCGCCTTGATTCGAAAGCGTCAAAGTAATACGTACCGCGGGTCCCCGTGTCCACGGCAGAGACTGCGCCCAGGCGGACGCGGTCCACCTTCCAGGCGTCATTGGCCACACCTGTCAGGCTGGACACCTGCGCCCCGTCGATCCACATCGTCAGGGAGCCATTGTTCGCACCGGGGGAAGTGGCAGCCAGCCAGTCGATCTCGATCGGATGCGGGGCATCGCTGATCGTGAACCAGGGTGTGAGCACCCAGGCTGAACCGTTGGTCAAAAGTCCGCCGCGCAGTTGGTAGGCGCCGTTGAAAGAACGGAACACCACCTTCACTACTCCGGTGAACGAGGTCCCGCCTGAATAGCCCAGCAGGATATTATGAACATTCCCGCTGGCCATCGTAATGGAGTTGGGGTCGAAATAGAAACGGGCGCGATAGTGCGGCTCGGCGGTTGGACGATCATCGGTCACAAAGATCATATTATTATCGTTAAGCACCGCCTGCAGGCCCTGGCTACCCACAAGGGCTGCGGCAGGGCTCACGCTCAGATCCCCGTTATCGGTCGTACTGGAACTCCAGGCCGAGAGGTTCCCGGATTCAAAGCCATCCGCGAAAATCGTGTCCGGCACCGTGGAGGTATTGGTGGGGGTAGGTGTGTCGGTGGGCGTATTTGTGATCGTGGGTGTTGGCGTGGTCGTCGGCGTATCCGTGATCGTCGGAGTGGGCGTGGTGGTAGGCGTGTCCGTGATCGTGGGGGTGAATGTGAGCGTCGGGGTGTTCGTCAGGGTGGGCGTGTTCGAAGGTGTCGCCGTGGGCCCGCCCGAACCAATGTTGATCTCCCAGATCTTGCCGTCATTTTCCAGGCGGTTGCTGTTGTTATCCACGCCGCGGCTGGCAATGTAGATGCTCTTGACGTTCGGGTTCTGGCTGGAGGGCGCCCAAGCTACATCCGAACGGATGTTGCCCTGGGTCCCCATGAAGGACAGGTCATAGGCCCGCAGCAGCGTCCCGGTCAGGGATGTTTCGCCCAGGTAGTTCTCGCTTCCCTGAGTACTGACGATGAAAAGCGTGCCTGAATCCGGATTGAATGTGATCCCTTCCAGATCATGAAAACCCAGCGAAGCAGTGTCCCAGTGCGTGACCGGGCCGTCATCGCCGCCGCCCAGCACACCGTTCGCGCCCAATGGAATGGAGTACACCTCGGCGTTGGTGCCATCCGAGATGAACAGTGTGTTGTTGCCATAAGCGACATCTTCAGAATCCGCGGTACCCCATGTGTTGGAGGCCAGGACCCGGGTAACCGTATCATCCGAGGTGCAATACTGGCCGTCCGGGCCAAAGCCCAGATCATAGACTTTGCTGTTGGAACCGTCACTGGAGAAAAAGAAATGCCCATTATCCGGGTTAATGGCAAACCCGGCCGGCTCGCCGGTGAAGTCATTCCATAAAACCTTGTTCGGGTTTTGTGTATAAGCTGTGCAGTTGCCGGTGAGGCTGCCGCCCAGGGTCGAGATGAAAATATTGAAGCCGTGCCAGTAGGCAGGCGGGTTGTTGCCCACATACTCTTCCACCTCGGAATCGGTGATCACCAGTTTGCCAGCAGCCGGCCAGTAATCCATGCCGGAAGGATCGGGCGCAGGGTTGGTCCAATTGTTGGTCAGGAAGGTTCGGACCAGCGAGGCGGGAAGCAGTGTCGTGCCGGCAGGCAGGGTGGCCGGCGCCACCAGGGTCAGCTCGACGATCTGCCCGGTGCTCTGCGTGGTCGCAGCGCTTGCCAGGAACAGATTCATCTGCGCCGGGTCATCCGTCTGATCGCTGCTGGGAGCGAAGGTCATGCCCTCCGCGTTCTGCACATTGAGCGTCGAAAGGTCACGCGTGGCGACCAACGCCCCGCTCCCGGTCAATTCATAGAGTTTTCCGGTGGAGGGCGAGAGAACATGCAAATGCCCTGACGAGGGATCGAAAGCAATGCCGCGTGGGGAGAGGATGCCGGTGGAAGCAAGGTTGATGGTCGAAACAGAGTTGGTATCCAGGCCCACTTTCAGCAGGCGCGGGCCGCTTGCATCCAGGATGAATAATGCCCCGCTGGAATCATCCACGGCCATGCCCTGGGGGTCCTTGAAGGTCAAACCTGGAATGTTCCGCCGGGAGAGGATCGCCGGGTTCGGGTTTCCATCCGAAGCCTGCCGAACCTCCAATACCTGACCCGAGGCGCCCGGCAGCATCAGCAGACGGCCGGCTTTGTTGTCAAAGGCCATATTGATGGGGTTCTTGATGGCCGCCGTGATGCGCCGCGTCTGGCCGCGGCCGGCAATCGTGTTGAAACCGATCAAGTCGGCGGCAGAAGCCTGGCCGCCTTCCAGAACCTGGAAAGCGTTGGCCTTTTTGGAAAAGGCCAGGCCTACCGGGTTGGAGACTCCTGTCTCATCGCTCTCCATCACCCTCACCTGCCAGATGCGGGGTCCAGGAGCCTGTGCCGACCCGGCGGGCACCCAGATCAGGGAGAGCCCAAGACTCAGGCACAGGACAACCGCCGCAGGCCTGAAAAGACGGCTCCGCCCCCGTTGGATTATCTTCCGAATATTGTGCTGAAACCTGGAAATACGGGGGAAAGAACCGCCCATCATGGCCGCCTTTTCATCAGTAAACCGACTATTAATATCCGAATAAGTATACCCTGCGGGCTCAAAATGTGGGATTAAGTCACCACCCCCGTGAGTACCAGTCTCCAGCCCGGCTCCGGCTGATATAATCCCCGCCATGAACTTTCTCATTACCGGCGCGGCCGGGTTCCTCGGCTCCTCGCTGGCCAACCTGCTGGCGCGCGAAGGCCATCAGGTGCGCGGGCTGGATGACCTCTCCACAGGCGATCCGGGCACGCTCTCGCCGGATGTGCATTTCACCCGCGGGGATGTAAACGACCGCCCGCGCCTGTGGACCTTGCTGCAGGAAGTGGACGTGGTCTACCATCTGGCGGCGCGCGTCTCGGTCCCCGAATCGGTCTTATATCCGCGCGATTACAACGCGGTCAATGTAGGCGGGACGGTCGCCCTCATGGAAGCCATCCGGGATGTAGGGGTCAAGCGGGTTGTTCTGGCTTCCTCGGGCGCGGTCTACGGAGACATCCCGCAGCAGCCGCTGCAGGAGGATATGATCCCGAACCCGCGCTCCCCCTACGCTGTCTCGAAGCTGGCCGCAGAGTATTATGTCCGCACGATCGGCTCGCTGTGGGGCATCGAGACGGTCAGCCTGCGCATCTTCAATGCCTACGGGCCGGGGCAGCACCTGCCGCCCTCCCACCCGCCGGTGGTGCCGCATTATCTGCGGCAAGCCCTGCACGGGGGAACACTCGTGGCGCACGGCGATGGAACGCAGACGCGTGACTATGTGTTTGTGGATGACGTTATCTCGGCCATGGTCGCGGCGGCCACCGCCCCCAGGCTGGACGGGCTGGTGATCAATGTGGGGTCAGGCGAGGAATGTTCGATCATGGACCTGGTGAAGGCCGTGCTGAGCGTGACGGGCAGCAAGGCGAATGTGGTCACTCACGCGCAGTCTTCCGGGGGAGTATCCAGGATGCGCGCCGACTTGAAACTGGCCCGCGAAAAGCTCCGCTTCCAGCCGTCCATGCATCTCGAAGAGGGCTTGAGGCTGACCCTCCAGCGAGACAACCGGTTCCGCTGAGAATCCCAGACCGGTACGGAACTCGGACCGAGTGACAACCCTCCGCCCTTTGCCACGTGAATTCTATAACCGGCCAACGCTCACAGCCGCCCGGGAACTGCTGGGAGCCCGGCTGGTGCGCGTTCAAGATGGCATCCGGCTGTCCGGCTGGATCACGGAGACCGAGGCGTATATCGGGGAGGAGGACCTGGCCTGCCATGCGCGCCATGGCCGCACGCCCCGCACCGCGGTGATGTACGGGCCGCCGGGTCATGCCTATGTCTATTTCACCTATGGCAATCACTGGATGCTGAATATTGTCACCGAGCCGGAGGAAAAACCCTGCGCGGTCCTGATCCGGGCGATCCAGCCTGTGGAGGGGATCGAGGTCATGATGCAACGGCGCGGAGGCAGGGATACGTTCGGCCCTGGAAAGCTCTGCCAGGCAATGGGGATCAGCGGGGACCTGAACGGCATCGACCTGACCAAACGCGGCGAAGGGTTGTGGATCGAGCCGGGCGCAGCGGTCCCGGATTCGCGCGTGACGATTGGCCCCCGGGTGGGTTTAAATACTACGCCGGAGCCATGGTTCTCGAAGCCGTGGAGATTCCTGGTCAAAGGCTGGAAAATCGATCCTTAGCACACATCCATCGCTGAACGGAGGAATTATGGGTTTATTGGAAGGAAAAAATGCACTGATCTTTGGACTGGCGAATGAGCGCTCGATCGCCTGGGGCATTACACAGGCCTTCAAACGCGAAGGCGCGAACCTGGGGATCAGTTACGCGGGGGAGGCGCTGGAGCGGCGTGTCCGGCCGCTGGCCGCGCAGGTGGACTGCAAATGGGTGGAGGAATGCGATGTCAGCCGGGACGAAGACATCCGCGCGGCAGCGGAAAAAGCCGCCGCGCATTTTGGGAAGATCGATGTCCTGGTACATTCCATCGCCTTTGCGGGGCGCGAGGAACTGAGCCGGCCCTATCACCAGACCAGCCGGGAGGGCTTTCGCAATGCCATGGACATCAGCGTATTCTCCTTCGTGGCGCTGACGGATGCCTTCCTGCCCCTGCTGAACCCGGGAGCATCCGTAATGTGCCTGACCTATTACGGCTCGGTAAAGGTGGCCCCGCATTACAACGTGATGGGGGTGGCCAAGGCGGCGCTCGAATCGTCCACACGTTATCTGGCCTACGACCTGGGGCCGCAGAAGATCCGCGTGAATGCCATCTCAGCCGGGCCGATCCGCACGCTGGCGGCCGCCGGCGTGGGCGGCTTCCGGGACATGTACAAGCATTTCGCGGATATGTCGCCCATGCGCGAGAATGTGACCATCGAGGACGTGGGCAATGCGGCGGTGTTCCTGGCTTCCGATCTTTCCAGACGCGTGACCGGAGAAGTCCTGTACGTCGATTCGGGATTCAATACCATCGGGGTGCAGATGCAGGGGAAAGAGGAATAACAGGAAAGAAAGAGAGAACCGGTGGACCCGGTTCTCTCTTTTTTCGGGCGGGGGGTTATGCGGTAGAATTAACCCGTTATGTTCAAGCGAAATAACCCGCCTGCTCCCGCCGCCCAGCCTGTCATCCAGGCCGTGGAGCGCATCACCTCCGTCCTGGGGTCCGGGATCGTATGGCACGGCTCCATCAACGGCAGCGGAGGTGTGCGCATCGAGGGCGCTTTTGAAGGGGAGATCGCGCTGCGCGGCATTTTGGTGGTGGGCGAAACGGGCCGGGTCACCTGCCAGAACGTGCGCGCCAACACGGTCATCGTGGCCGGGGCGGTGCGCGGGAACATCACCACCCAAAAACTGGAGATCCGCTCCAGCGGGCGCGTTTGGGGCGATGTGGTGACCACCGCTTTCGTGACGGAAGAGGGCGCCTTCCTGCGAGGCCAGATCCGCATGGAAGAGACGGTGGACCTGGATCTGGGCCCCGCGCCCGAGACGACCCCCTCCGAGGCGGCACAGGCAGAATCCGTGGCACAGACCCCGCTCATCCTTCCGCCTGTGCAGGCGCCTCCGCCCACTCCGGAGCCCGCCCCCAACGGCGGCAGCACCGGGGGTACCACGAAAATATCCCGAAGGAAGAAGAAGGAAGAGTAGGGACGGCGCTGTGCCGCCCCTGCTGTTATAGCGCATGAGATACCGCGAACTGGCGATCCAGACCCAGCGGGAGGCGCCAAACAATGCCCGCACCACCGGCGCTGCCATGCTGGTCCGCGCGGCTTATCTGACGCGGGAAGGGGACCTGCTCCCGCTTGGGCAGAGAGCGGTCGAGCGAATCCAGAGTCTGGGGCTGGAGGGGCTTTCTCTGCCGTTACTGAGCAGCACGGAGGAAACCTTTTTCCCGGTCTCCAGCGGCACGATCGAACTTCTCCACTGCCCCTCCTGTGGAATGACGGCGCGTGCGGAACTGGCAGAGTTCCGCAAGTTCGGGATGCCGCCGGAGGAGCCGCTCCCAATGGAGAAGGTCGCAACCCCGGATTGCCCGACCATCGAATCGCTTGCGGCGTTTCTGAAGATCCCGAAGGAAAAGACGGCCAAGGCATTGATGTACACGCGGTTGTCAGATGGCCGCTTTGTCTTTGTTGTCGTGCGCGGGGATATGACCCTGAGCGAGGCCAAGCTGCGAAGGCATGTGGGAGAGGTTCGGCTGGCGACCGCGCAGGAGATCCAGGATGCGGGCGCAGTGCCCGGTTATGCCTCACCGGTGGGCTTGAAGGAAGGACTGATCGCCGTGGACGACCTGGTGACGGTCTCGTCCAACCTGGCCGCGGGGGCCAATGAAGCCGGTTACCACTTGATCCACACAAATTGCGGCAGAGATTACACCGCCGGGCTGGTGGCCGATCTCGCCCTGGCAGGCCCGGGCTCGCCGTGTTCCATCTGCAATACGCCGCTCGAGGTGCTGAATGCCGACCTGCTGGCGGAGCATGGCAAGCTGGACGGGCGCGCCGCGCTTCTGGCTCTGGCCGAAGCGAACCATGACGATAAGGGGCTCAGCCTGCCGGCGGGAGCAGCACCTTTCGATGTTTACCTGATGCACGTGCCCGGAAAGGAAATGGACACCCGGCTTGAGGCGGAGAAGGTCTATGAAGAATTGGAAGCCTCCGGTATTGCGGTGCTGTTCGATGACCGCGAGGAGCGTGCCGGGGTGAAATTCAACGACGCGGACTTGATCGGCTGCCCGCTGCGCGTGACGGTCGGGGAAAGGGCCTTGAAGGAGGGCAAGGTGGAAGTCAAGGAACGAACGGGTTCGCAGGGCAGGCTGGTGGAGAGGAAAGGTCTTGCCGGCAGCCTGAAAGACCCGCTTTAGTCGTCAGATAGAACGATCTCTTTCGGGGGTCAGGAAAGAGGCGTTATACTAGCCTGCATGTCCCAACTTCAAGTCCCCATGTCCTCCCCGGACCTTACCGACGCCGACCGGCAGGCGGTGGCCGATGTGCTGAATACCCCCATCCTGAGCATGGGCAAACATACCCCGGCCTTTGAACAGATGTTTCCGCGAGCTTACCGGTGCAAAACACGCCATTGCAGTCAGCTCCGGCACGGCAGGGCTGCACCTGTGCGTGCGCGCCGCAGGCATTGGACCGGGCGACCTCGTGATCACCACGCCCTTCTCGTTCGTGTCCTCCTCCAATGTGTTATTGTTCGAGAACGCCGTGCCGGTCTTCGTGGATGTGGACCCGCAAACCGGCAATATCGATCCCCGCCTTGTGGCGGATGCGGCCGCGAACATCGAAAGATATCTGCCGCGCAAAGGGGCGAACGGAGGAAGCCTGAAGGCCATCCTGCCGGTGGATGTGTTTGGCCAGCCGGCGGAGATGGATGCCATCCAGTCTGCGGCGGGGCAGCACGGGTTGAAGGTGATCGAGGATTCGTGCGAGGCGCTGGGCGCGTCCTATCACGGTAAACCGGCGGGTATGCTCGGCGACTACGGGGTGTTCGCCTTCTATCCCAACAAGCAGATCACCACCGGAGAAGGCGGGCTGATCATCACCGATGATGACGAGGCGGCGGACTTCATGCGCGCGCTGCGCAACCAGGGCCGCGCCCCCGGCGACACCTGGCTCTCGCATACGCACCTCGGCTATAACTATCGCATTGATGAGCTGTCGGCGGCGCTGGGCGAATCCCAGATGCGCAGGCTGGACGAAATGCTTGCCAAGCGGGAACAGGTGGCAGCCTGGTACGAAGCCCGCCTGGCGGAGATCCCGGGCGTGGAGGTGCCTTACGTAGGACCGTCCACCACCCGCATGTCCTGGTTTGTGTATGTGATCCGCTTCGATGCCAAGCTGGACCGCGACGTGATCGCCCGGAAACTGGATGCGCGCGGCATCCCGGTGCGCCCCTACTTCCTGCCCATCCACCTGCAGCCCTATATGGTGGAGCGCTTTGGATGGCGGCCAGGGGATTTCCCGGTCACCGAAGACCTGGGCCGAAGAGGCCTGGCCGTGCCGTTCAGCGGTGTGATGACCGAGGAGCAGGTGGATACAGTTTGCGCAGCGCTCCGTGACGTTATGGCGGAAGTCCGATCCTGAGGATACGCTCTCCCGAACCGGGCGGGTCAATACCGGAGTAACTGTATGGCCTCCAATTCCTTCCCCCCTCCCAAGCGCAGCGGCGCGATCCTGCACGGCATCATCCTGACCATCCTTGCGCTGGTCAGCGCTGTGTGTTTTATCAATGTTGCCCGCAGCCCGGTGGGACCGGTGCTGGTCACTTATCTGATCGCTGCCCTGCTGACCTTCATCCCCATCCCGTATTTTTTTTACCGGCTGTATTCCCTGGCGCGTGCAGATTACCAACTGGGTCGTGACAGCCTGAACATTCACTGGGGCCTGCGCGTGGAGGAAATTCCCCTTTCGGATATCGAATGGGTGCGGCCGGCATCCGACCTGACCCATCCCCTGCACTTCCCCTTTCTCTCCCTGCCCGGCGCAACATTGGGCCTGCGGCGGCATGCAGACCTGGGGCTGGTGGAGTTCATCGCCTCTTCGCGCAGCAACCTGCTGCTCGTGGCTACCGCCCGCCGCGTGTTCGTGATCTCCCCGGCGGACGCGCGCGGGTTCGTGCACAACTTTGCCCGCTCCGTGGAATTAGGCAGCTTGAGCCCAGCGGAGGCTCATTCGGTTTATCCCACATTCGTGGTGGCGCGCGCCTGGGACAGCCGCCTGGCACGCTTCATGTGGCTGCTTACGCTCTTCCTGAATGTCGGCTTGCTGGTCTGGGTGAGCACACTGATCCCCACGCTGGGGCGGGTGACACTGGGGGTGAACGCCGGACAGGGAATCGTAGAATCCGTTCCCGCGACGCAGTTGATCCTGCTGCCTCTGGCCAACACTTTCCTGAGCGTAGCCGGGTGGCTGGCCGGGCTCTCCTTCTACCGCTGGGAGATGCAGCGCCCGATGGCCTACGTGGTTTGGATCTCCGGGGCGGTCTCCAGCCTGGCATTCCTGATCGCGGTTCTGTTCATCATCTCGACGCCGGTGTAATCCGTGGATGCTTCGATCACAATTATTGATCGGCCTGGTCCTTGCAGCCGGAGTGGCCGGGGCAGCGCGCCTGGCAAAATCCCTGAGCCGCAGCGGCGCGGTCTGCCGCGGCGGTCGTGGGGACGGTGATCTTCGGGATCGGGGGATGGCAGTGGGCCATACTGCTGCTGGCCTTCTTTATCACCTCTTCCATTCTCAGCCGTCTGTTCCGGAAACAAAAAGCCAGCCTGGATGAAAAGTACTCAAAAGGGCACGAACGCGACGCCGGGCAGGTGTTCGGAAACGGAGGAGCGGCCGCCCTCTTTGCCGCCTTACACGGCCTGTTCCCTGCCGCGGTCTGGCCGTGGCTTGGGTTCGCCGCGGCACTGGCGGCGGTGAACGCCGATACCTGGGCGACAGAGCTTGGGGTTCTGAACCCGGGTGCGCCGCGCATGATCACGCATCCATCCCGGCAGGTGGAGAAAGGGACATCGGGGGGCGTCTCGGTCTGGGGGACGGTCGCGGCCCTGCTCGGCTCCGGGCTCATCACGGCGCTGGCGGCCCTGTTCTCACCGGTCGGAAGGCTTACGCCGCTGCAGGTGATGATCATTCTTGCGGCTGGACTGGCAGGCTCGCTGTTTGATTCGCTGCTGGGCGCAACATTCCAGGCAATCTATTACTGCCCGACCTGCGCAAAAGAAACGGAACGGCATCCCCTGCATACCTGCGGCACGCAGACGCGCCAGGTGAGAGGCCTGGCCTGGCTGAACAATGACTGGGTGAATTTCGCCTGCGGCGCGCTGGGGGCAGTGCTGGGGCTGCTGGCAGCCTTGTGAAATAATTTCTGCCGCCTTACCGGCGGCTTTCCTTCCAAATCCTGAAGTCCTTCAGGATGGAACCGCCCAGGAACTCACGCACGATGGATGTCTCGGGGATCATATCCACTTCCAGAGGCAGGAACCACTCCAGGAACGCCAACAGGCGCTTGGCCTCGATATATTCCTGGGTGCCGAACTGCACCTGGCGCAGCAGCGGCTCCGCCATCGGTTTCAGAGCGGCCATCTCGTAGGCAAGGGCGGAATTGAAGATGACATCCGAGTTTTCCTGGTAAGGAAAGATGTGTTTCTTTTCGCCTTCGCGCACATCCTCCCAGCGGCTGATGGTCTGCGAGGCGGTATAGCCGCGCTCGCGGGCATCCCGCACAATGCGGCGGATCAGCCGGGTATCGGTGGTGGATACGCGGTTGTGCCGGTCCAGGTTGAGCTGGGTCAGCGCCGAGACATAGATCCGGTAGGCGTCGCCCTGCAGAGCATCCGGGATCAATTTGGGGTTCATCCCGTGGATGCCCTCCAGGATGAGCATCTGTCCGCGGCGGAGCTGGATGACATCGCCGGGCTCGCGGCGGCCAGACTTGAAGTTGTAGCGCGGGAGCTGCACCTTTTTCCCCTGGATCAGGCTTTGCAGGTTTTCCGCCAGCAGCTCAATGTTCAAGGCCTCAATGGCCTCAAAGTCACGTTTCCCATCCGGGCCGAAGGGGGTTTCATCCCGGTCCACGAAGTAATTATCCAGCTCGAGGGGGAACGGGGAGATGCCCAGCGCCAGCAGTTGGACGGAGAGGCGGCGGGAGAAGGTGGTCTTTCCGGAGGAGGAGGGCCCGGCGATCAATACAATGTGAAAGCGGTCGCGGCGCGCGGCGATCTGGCGGGCAATATCGCTCAGATGCTGCTCGTGGAAAGCCTCGGAGACGAGGATGATCTCGTTGCCGCGGCCGGCCAGCAAGGCGTCATTAAGCGAGCCCACATTGTCGATCCCCAGACGGGTCAGCCAGTCGCCATACTGGCGGAAGGCCTTCAACAACTTTGGATATTCCGGGACAGGCACTAACTCGGTGGGATTGTTGTGCCGCGGAAAACGCAGGGTGAAGCCCCCGCCCGTGGGATAAAGGTCGAACCAACGGAGGTAGCCAGTGGAGGGGACCATGTAGCCGTGATGGTAGTCCATCCGATCCCGGAAGCGGTACAGGGTAAGGTAATCCTTCTTGCGATAAGCCATCAGGTGTACCTTGTCATCATAGCCCTGTGACTTGAAATACTTGATGGCATCCGCCAGAGGGACTTCCTTACGCTCAAAGGGGATATCGGCAGCAACCAGCTCCTGCATGCGCGTCTTGATGGATTGCAGTTCCGCTTTGGAGAGCGGAGCATGCTGGCTCACCTGGCCATAATAGCCGCCGAACGAGACCGAGTGGTCAATGGTCAATTTGGCCTTGGGGAAAAGCTCGGAAAAGACCATCTCCAGCAGGAAAGTGAGCGAGCGGCGGTAGATGCGCGCACCGTCGGGGTTGCCGATATCAATGGGCGTGACACGCGCATCCATTTCGATGGGATAGGTCAGTTCCCGAAGCTCGCCGTTGATAATGGCAGCCACGATGGGGGCTTCGAAGGAATTTTCAATGGCATGGAGAAACTGCCCCACGCTTGCCCTGCGCGGGCCCGTGAGGACGCGCTTGTCCGGCAAGTGGATCTCCACATCCTGCCGGGAAGGTTGGAAACGAAAAGCCATTTCGGGTGTCTCAGCCATCTGACCCCCCGGTGGTGTTGGGAACACAAATACTCTCGATCAATTTATCGAACTCCTTGCGGATACGCTTCTCCTCCCCCTGGTCAGATGCGTAAAAGCGAATATCGTACACGGTATCGTTGATGACCAGGAAGGTAAATTGCATGTATCCCCAGGCTATCACCGGGCTGCTGCCATCCATGAGGGTCTGGGGAGTGTCAAAATCAAATGAAACCGTCAGGCCCGGGCGCCCATCCTGGTCGAAGTTACGTGTGCTGATCTTCATGCTGCGACCGGGGAAGGGACTTCCCCAATCCTGACCCATGAGGATCTTCCCATCCTGATAAATATGCGGGTATTTCTCAATGCCGCCGGAATAGAACTGCACCAGAACCGACCGGCTTTCATTGGAGGCTGCGGACTTTTCCAACGTGAGCGCATCCGTCATTTTCCAGTCAGAGGGATAATCAAATCGAAAAAAGGCCGCGCCGGCTTCAGGGATGTGGCGCATATATCCGGGCGCAAGCGGGCGCTCGCAGGGGGACTGGCAGGCGGAAAGCAGAGGAATGAGGAGGATGATCCACAGGAACATCCGCTCGCGGCGAAATGACATCATGGCATCCTGGCGAGCAGCTTTTCCGGCTGCCCGGCGAACTCCTCCATTGGAAGCTCCCGAGCCGTAAGAGCAATGAGGGTGCGTGTCAAAGCTTCATTAACCGGCGTGGGAATGCCAAGGTTCCTACCAGCCCGCGCTACCGCGCCATGCAGATATTCCACTTCGCTCCGGCCGCGTCCCGAATGCAAGTCTATATGGAAGGAGGGCATTTTCCCGCCGCGGCCGGCCCCGGCTGCCCTTGCCAGCAAGGGCTTTGAAAGCCAGAGCGGAAGCCGCGTGGCAAAGGCAAGCGCCCTGACCGGCGTCCCCGGCAGGTCGACCACTTTCAGTCCCTGGGCTTCCATCACGACCAGGCATTCCCGCAGCATGGCGATCTCCAACGCGTACAAGCGCCTGTCGGAGTAGACCTGGGCAGCGGTCATATCCAGGATGGCTGAGGTGGGATTGGCCAGCAGGTTGGTCAACATCTTGGACCACTTCATGGATGCGGCATCCTGGAACAAGCGGCAATTGAGATAAGCACCGTCCAGAGCGGCGACCAGCCTTTCGGAGAGAGGATGCCCGGCAGCCACCCCGATGCCGCGTAATTTTTCCAGCACGATGTCACCCGGGCCGCGCCGGCCGACCGCGCTCGTTACTGTCCCGGCGATCACTTTGCCGGAGCCGAGCGCTGCAGAAATGGCCGGTTCATTGTCCACACCATTGGACAGGCAGAGGAGAGGCGGCACCTTTTCAGCCTGGGGTTTCAGCGTCTCCAGCAGTGCAGCGGTATCAAAGGACTTCAGTGCGAACAGGCCTACATCGAATGGCCCGTACAGCAGGGCCTCCTCCAGGGAGGGATAGATACGGAAAGAAGGCGGCGGCACCACAAAGGCGTCGCGCGTTTCCCGGCGCTTATCAATGCTAAGGTCAAGCCGCAAGCCGCGCTCGCGCAATTCTTCCACAACCGCAGGCTGCTCGATGAAGACCACCTGGTGACCTGCCAGAGCGAGGCTGCCGCCAATGTAGGTGCCGATGGCTCCCGCGCCAAAAGCCAGTATCTTAAGCGTTGGTACGCCAGCAAGCTGCATGATCAATCCAGCGAGGAAAGCCCCGCGCTCCAGTGAGCATGATCATTCAGCGCATCAAACTCCCAGCGATGCAGGCTCGGGAAATAGATGAGGCGGGCAAAGGCAGTGTTCTCAAAGCGGAAGCGGGGACCGCCAGCATTGGCATGCGGAGTAATTCCCACAGCCGCATGCAGGATCTGGTTCAGCAGCCCTCCGTGTGAAACGATCAGATAGACGCCCAGAGGCTGGCGCAGCAAGCTGTGCAATGCCTGCCCGCCCCGCAGAAACAACTCCCAGTCGCCCTCGCCACTCCCGCCGACATCCTCGTAGGGGTTGATGAAAGTCCGGCCGGGGATACTGGCGCATTTCATACACGGTGAGGCCCTGCAGATCACCGGCGGAGCGTTCCATCCAGATCGGGTCGAACTCGATCGGAGCATTGACCGCTTCGGAGATGATCTCCGCCGTCTCGCGCGCCCGCGCCAGTGGGCTGGCAAAAATCCTGTCGAAGGTTACCTTTTCCTTCTTCCAGCGCTCCGCCAGGGCACGCGACTGGGCGCGCCCGGTGTCGTTGAGAGGATAATCCTTTTGCCCCTGGCGGCGGGACTCGGCGTTCCCCACCGATTCGCCGTGGCGCAAAAAGGTGAACACAAAACGAGGACGAGGCTTATTCAATTCGCCTTTCTCCTTTGATGAGGTAGACCGGCCGCCTCTTCACTTCCTGGAAGATATAACCGATATAGATGCCAATGAAGCCAAGCAGGACCATCAGCATGCCGCCGACGATGAGGATGATGAACATCAACGAGCTCCAGCCGGGAGCCAGGTTGGAAGTGCGGCCTGTGATCCAGAAGGAAAGCACATACACCATTTCCGCCAGCGCCATGCACAGGAGCAGACCGCCTGCGCTCAACCCGATGTAAAGCGGGACCAGCGAGAAGGAGAAGATGGCATCCATGGCCAGGCGGAACATCTTTCCGAAGGAATACTTGGATTGGCCGATGATCCGCTCGCCCGGCTGGTAGGGGAGGATGACGGTCGGATAACCGATCCACGCCACCATGCCCCGCAGAAAGCGGTGGTACTCCGGCATGGACTTGAGCGCCTCCGCGGCCTGGCGGGAGAGGGCCCGGAAATCCGCGGCCCCGGGCAGCATCTGCGTTCCGCTGATCAGATTGATCAGGCGGTAGAACGCATCTGCAGTCCACTTCTTGAAGGATGCAGGACCGGCCTGATCCATGCGCTGGGTCTGGACAACATCGTATCCCTGGGATAGCAGGTCGAGCATGCGGGGAATCATCTCCGGAGGGTGCTGTCCGTCGCCATCCATGGTGACGAGCATATCAGCGGAAGCACTCTGGATGCCCGCACTCAGAGCCGCCTGGTGGCCGAAATTGCGGCTCAGGAGCAGAGGTGACACGCGTCCATCGGTTTTGCTTAATGCAGCCAGGGAATCCGGGGTGCCATCGGTGGAGCCGTCATCCACATACAGGAAGCGGAAATCATAGGGAAGGCTGTCCACGACACTGCAAATGCTGGCATGCACGCGGCCAACCCCTGCCGCCTCATTAAAAAGCGGGATGATGATATCCACCGTAGGTTTTCTATTCTCAAGCACTTTGCCTCGATCACTTACCCGGTCCGGCCGAGGAAGGGAATGGAGCCCTGCAACCCTGCGCTCGGGCAAAACTGGTATTTGTTGAAGGCCATTATAGCATCCGTAACCGCCTCCGGGCCGGTGAGCGGGCAGCCGGAAAAAAGAAGCAGTCCCCGCCGATAACGGGGACTGCCTGGAATCAAAGGGGAAACGGTGCGCCTATCCGGTACTCATTCCCTGGGAGGATTTACGGCTCGAACGAGATGATGGCATCCACGATCTGTTCCAGATCGGAGTTGGTCAGGCTGTTGTGAAAGGGCAGGCGAACCAACTGGTCGCTGACGCGTTCGGTGACCGGACAATCGCCAGGATTGCCGCCATACTGCCGGCCCATATCCGAAAGATGGAGCGGTAAATAATGGAAAACCGATTGGATCTCCTTCTCACGCAGATAACCAATAAAGCGCTGCCGCGAATCCAGATCCGGCAGGAGAAGATAAAACATATGATAGGCCTGTTCGGTATGATGCAGGAATCACGGGTAGACGAACGCCTTTTTGATCAGCCCAGTCCTGAAGATTCTCACAATAAAAATCCCAGACCTGCTTGCGTTTTTCCTGGATCTGTGCCCGATGTTCAAACTGGGCATACAGGAAGGCGGCGAGGATGTCGGAAGGGAGATAGGAGGAACCAATATCCACCCAGGTATATTTATCGACCTGGCCGCGGAAGAAACGCGAACGATTGGTGCCTTTCTCACGGATGATCTCGGCCCGTTCCAGGAGAGCCGGATCATTGATCAGCAGGGCCCCTCCTTCACCGCTGGTAAGGTTCTTGGTCTCATGGAAACTCTGAGCAGCCAGCACCCCAAATGTTCCAAGGTATTTCCCCTTGTATTTTCCAAACAGGCCATGCGCATTATCTTCAACCACTGCCGCGCCGTGGCGGCCGGCAATTTCCAAAATGGCATCCATCTCACAGCCCACCCCGGCATAATGCACAGGAACGACGGCCTTGGTTTGTGGA
Source organism: uncultured Chloroflexia bacterium (assembly GCA_963809585.1). Lineage (GTDB taxonomy): Bacteria > Chloroflexota > Anaerolineae > Anaerolineales > Villigracilaceae > JACPVF01. Next base: position 1,494,382 of record CAWEKL010000009.1, read on the forward strand.
GTGAAGGCAGCCTCCAGCCTGGCTTCATCCAGGTTGAGGGTGTCGGGTCGCACATCGATGAAGATCGGCCTGGCACCGCGCAGCACGAACGCGTTGACCGTGGAAACAAAGGTGAAGGATGGGACGATGACATCATCCCCGGGCTTGATCCTCAGGAGGATGGCAGCCATCTCAAGCGCATGCGTACAGGAGGTGGTCAGCAGCGCCTTTGGAACACCCAGCTCGCTTTCAAGCAGGGCATTACATTTCTTGGTAAATGGCCCATCTCCGGAAATATGAGCATTTTTAATGGCCTGGGCGATGTACTCGTATTCCTTGCCGGCGAGAGTGGCTTGATTGAATCCAATTGGCATGGTTAGCTCCTCCGGTTGAGGCCGCAGATACGCTGTCCGTGTGGCGCCGAAGTGTTTTCGTTAACGAGTTGGATCACCCGCTGTCCCCGGGGACCGCGGCAATGCCGGAGGGAAAGAGGCGGCTACTCGCCGCTGATCTTCGGCGATTCATCCGCGGCGAGGGGCTCCATTTCGGCAGGTTCCTCGTCCATGGTGCCTTCCAGGTAATTGTTGAGCAGGACAGCCAGGGTGGCACCGATCAAAGGCCCGAAGAAGTACACAACATAGGTGAAGGGGCTGGCGAGCGTAGTGAAATCCTTTGAGCCGATCGCCAGGGGCAGAGTGATGCCAAAGGTGCGGGCGGGGTTCAGTGAACTGCCCGTGAACGCACCGCCAGCCAGGATGGCGAATGCCAGTGTGGCGCCAATGGCCCATGCACCGACCGGAGTCTGATAGCCATCCTTCTGAGCGCGCAAGTAGGCGCTGACGAGCAGGAAGGTCAAAATGGCCTCCATCAGCAGGGCGATGCTATGGGTTTGTGCGGTGGCCGAGCCGAGGTCGGTGAGCACGCCAATGGTCGCCGCGCCGCGGATGCTGGCATTCAGCGCGGTGAGCACCCAGTTCAGCAGGAAACCAGCCAGCAGTGCACCGAGGAATTGAGCCAGCCAGTAGAAAGCCGCCTGTCCCCATTTCAGCGTCCCGTTAAGCGCCATGGCAAAGGTCACAGCCGGATTGACATGCGCGCCGGAGATGCGGCCATACATCAGAACCAGCACGGCCAGCACCGAACCGAACGCCAGCGCACTGGCCAGAAGACTGCCAGAGCCGGCGCCCACGATGGCAGCCGTAGCGCCTACGAAGACCAGCACGAAGGTGCCGATCAGTTCCACAACAAAAGCCTTGGTATTGAAAGCAGACATTATTCCTTCTCCTCTTACATGATGTGATGAATAGAACCCTGGCAGGATAAAACCGATACTACTGACGGCTCCATGAGCGGGCTCCTGCGAGGAAGGCTTTCCCGCTCATTGGTTTGCGTCCGGCCGGCTGGACCTCATCCAACACCAGCAGTCCCTGCGCGGTTCCGACGGCAGGGAGGGAATCCGCCAGCAGGCTCTGGCCTGGAGGTGCGGTACCCGCCGCTGCATGGGCGTGCAGAACCTTCAAAGTGCCCCCGCCCCAGGGGAAAAAGGCCCCCGGCCAGGGGTTGAAGGCGCGCACCCGCCGCGCCAGCGATTCCGCGGGCTGCTGGAAGTCCAGCAGGCCTGCCTCCTTCTTGAGCATGGGGGCGTAGGTGACGCCCTGCTCCGGCTGGGCTCGCGGGGACAGGCGGCCTTCCAGATAAGCAGGCAGAGTATCCATCAGCAAGTCCGCGCCCAGCCGGGAGAGCCGGTCATACAGCCCGCCGGCGGTCTCATCCGGAAGGATGGCAAGCTCGCGTTGGGCAAGAATGGGGCCGGTATCCAGCCCGGCGTCCATCTTCATGATGGTGACACCGGTGCGGGTGTCTCCGTTGAGGAGGGCGGCCTGGATGGGAGCAGCACCGCGCCAGCGCGGCAGCAAGGAGGCATGCACATTGAGGCATCCGTGCGCGGGAAGGTCCAATACTTCCGGCTTCAATATCTGCCCGAAAGCCGCGACCACGATCAATCCGGGGCTCAGCGCGCGCAGGTCCTGCATGGCCTGAGGCAGGCGCAGTTTTTCCGGCTGCAGGACGGGCAGCCCCAGCTCCAGCGCCAGCAGCTTGACCGGAGGCGGTTTCAGCTCGCGCCCTCTCCCGGCGGCACGGTCCGGCTGGGTTACGACACCCACGACCTCACAGGAGGATGCCAGCGCGCGCAGGCTGGGCAGCGCGAAATCCGGGGACCCCATGAATACAATTCTGACGGACATGCAGGTGGATTGTACTTCCTCTCACCAGATTCGTGAAATACCCGTGGGTACCATCAGGCCGGGGCTAAAGCGGGCAGTACCAGCGTAACACCCTTCAAGTTGCTTTTTAGGGAGATTAATTGTAAAATACTCGAAACCCATCTCAGATATTTACCCGGAGGAATCAATGAATGAAACACCCATGTCACCTGACGTAACCAGTGACGATAAGCTGTGGGCTGCCATCGGCTACCCGATTTTCATCGTTGCCATCATCGTTCTTCTGATGGAAGACAAGAAGAACCGTCCTTTTATCAAGTTCCACGCTGTTCAATCACTTGCCCTGAATCTTGTCATCTGGATTTTGGGAATGGTCGTATCCGTCGTTACGATCGGTTTCGGGGCCATCTGTCTCCCGCTGGTTTGGCTTGCCCTTCTCTACCCCGCCTACCTGGCCTATCAGGGAAAGAAGTTCGATATTCCGGTCATCACCAACTTCATCAGGAATCAGGGTTGGGTTCAGTAAGCCAGTAGATGAATTCAAGAGAGCCTGAATCATCAGGCTCTCTTTTCTTGTCAGGCCGGGGAAGAAAGTTCCCTGCATTATGGAGAGGCAGGTATGGATATTCAAAAATCATTTTCCTATCCATTCGAGGACACAGAATGGATCAACAAACTGGGACTGGGGGCCATCATCACCATGATCCCGGTGCTCAACTTCGCCTGGTCAGGTTACATGGTGGGGATCATTCGCAATGTGCTGGATGGCGCAGCCAGGCCGCTGCCAACCTGGGATGACCTGGGGAAAAAGTTCATCGACGGCCTGATCCTGGCCGCAGCCGGCTTGATCTACGCTCTGCCCATGCTGCTGCTGATAGGTATCCCGACCGCCTTCCTGGTTTTCGCAGGGATCCTCTCAGGGAACCAAAACCTGGAAGACATTTCACGGGTGATGGCCGGATTGGGAAGCGTTGTCTTTTTCACCTTGTTGTGCGTGGTGATCCTGTACGGGCTGGCGCTCTCGATCATCTATCCAGCCATCCTGCTGATGTACGCACGCGAAGGGACCTTCGCCTCCTGCTTTCAATTCCGCCGCATCCTGGACCTGATCAGCAAGAACTCCGGTCCCTTCCTGACCCTTTGGGGTGTCAGCATCGTCGCCGGGCTGGTGGTCGGAATGGTGGTCTCTCTTGCGACAGCGCTGGTAGGCTGGGTCCCGTGCATTGGATGGATCGCCGGGTTGATCCTCTCCCTGGGGTCAGGCGTTTATTACACGAGCATTCACGCCCATCTGGTCGGGCAGTTCGGCAGGCTGGCCGCCGAACATACTTATCCCATCACTACCATAGAGAATCCTCCGGCGGCTGTCTGAAAAAATAGAGCCTTCCCGCTCGAAAGCGGGAAGGCTTTTGCAACCCCCTGCGCTGTTATTCGTTATATCCTGCAGATAAAAATTCAGGAGTAACGAATGACCACCTATTCAACCACGCAAAAACCCAATCTCGTGACGGCCATTGCCGTCATGACGCTCCTTAGCGGCATAGTCAACATTTTCTGGGGATTGATCGCCTCCCTGGTCGTTATGGCGACGATCGTAGGAGTGATCTGCACCCCGTTCACCGTGCTGCCGACCATCCTGGGCGTGTTCGAGGTTCTCTTCGCCGCGAAATTGCTGGCCAACCCCGTTCAGCCGGTAAGACCCTCGCCGTACATCGCCGCCTTTGAGATCGCCTGCATCCTGGCCGGAAATGCCTTCTCGATGATCGTGGGCATTCTGGCGCTGGTCTTCTACAACGACCTGATGGTCAAGGCTTATTTTGACGAGATCAACGGCCCGCAGGGATCCGCTGAGCAGGCGGCGCCCATCCTCGCCGAGCCGGAAGCCGCCCCCATGCAGGCTGTTCCAGAGACGCCCGCCGGGCCCGAAACCCCCGCAGAACCAGAGGACCCGGAAAACCCGCGCCGCCCGCGCAAGGTGGCGTAGAAAATAGAGGAAATTTGTCCTCTTGACTCCTCCCTGCCAGACTCATAAAATGGAATTGATAATCGAACAGCTGCAGGGAAGAGATCCCGCCTGAAGCGGGACGCCGAAGGTGCAAATCTGGTCAGGCAATCCCAGACGAATCTCTCAGGCAAAAGGACCCTGCACTGACTTCCTCTGGAAAGTCCGCAAGGACACCGACGGTGCAAGCCCGCGAATACCAGCGGGCGAATCTCTCAGGTACCATTACAGAGGCGCACGACTATATCGTGCGCCTCTGTGCGTTAATCGGCTGAATCCCGGACAGCTTGACGCAGGCAAACCGATCATCCATCTTGCTCCACAGGAGACCCGTTCATGAACATTCCCGCCAATCTGAAGTACACAAAATCCGATGAATGGTTCGACCCCGCCAGCGGCGCCATGGGCCTGACCGATTACGCCCAGGGCCAGCTTTCGGATATCGTCTTCGTCGAGCTGCTGGTCGAACCCGGCGACGAGATCGAAGCCGGCAAGGCCATCGCCTCGGTCGAATCCGTGAAGGCCTCGGCGGAGATCTACGCTGCCGCCAGCGGCAAGGTGACCGCAGGTCAACAGCGCCCTTTCCGACAAACCCGATACCCTCAACAGCGATCCGTTCGGCGATGGCTGGATGGTCAAAGTGGAAGGCGGCCAGGCTGCGGATCCGATGGACGCGGCCGCCTATGAGAAATATTGCGAGGAGCGCACGCACTAACCTGCGTTCCCGCCTCCATCAGAAACAAGAGGTACCATGACCTATATCCCGATCTCTCCCAAGGAACGGGATGCGATGCTCGAGACCATCGGCGTGAAGTCGCTGGATGATTTGTTCGACTCCGTCCCGGCCAAGCATCGCTTCCCCACACTCGACCTTCCCCCTGCGCTGACCGAAATGGAAGCCGCCGCAGAACTGGCGAATATCGCTGCCGCGAACGAGAATGTACGCGGCGACCTGATCTCCTTCCTCGGCGCGGGCATGTACAACCATTACATCCCCTCCGTGGTCGACCATATGCTGCGACGCGGCGAGTTCTATACCGCCTACACTCCCTACCAGCCCGAGATCTCGCAGGGCACACTGCAAGGCATCTTCGAATACCAGTCCCTGATCGCCACCCTGACCGGCATGGAGGTCTCCAACGCCTCGCACTACGATGGCGCCACCGCCACCGCCGAAGCGGTCAACATGGCCTGGGCACAATTCCGCGGCAAACGCCGCAAGGTGGTCATCTCTCCGACCGTCCATCCGCAGTACCGCGCGGTGATCCGCACCTACACCCAGGGCATGGAGCTGGAGACCGCCGGCGACGACCCGACTGCCGACCTCGACTCCAATCCGGCGGATCTGGCCGGACTGATCGACGACAACACCATGCTGGTCATCGTCCAGTATCCCGATTTCTTCGGGCGCATCTACGATTACACCCAACTGATCGAGGCCGCGCACGCCAAGGGCGCGCTGGTCTGCGTGGTCGCCAACCCGACCGCCCTGGCGCTGCTCAAGACCCCCGGCGCCATGGGCGCGGACATCGTCGTCGGCGAAGGCCAGCCGCTGGGCATCCCGATGTGGTATCGGCGGCCCAGCCTGGGCTTCTTCACCACCCGCAAGGCACTACGTCCACAAAATGGCCGGACGCCTGGTCGGCGAGACCGTCGACATCGCGCGGCCAGCGCGCCTACGTGCTGACCCTGACCGCGCGCGAACAGCACATCAAGCGCGAGCGCGCCACCTCCAACATCTGCACCAACCAGGGACTGCTGGCGCTGGCCTCGGCGGTCTATATGTCGCGTGCTGGGCAAGACCGGCATGCACCAGGTGGCCGAGCTATGCTACCAGAAGGCGCACTATGCCGCCGCAGCAACTGAGCAAGATCGACGGCATGGGCCTGTGCTTCAGCGAGCCCTTCTTCCACGAGTTCGCCCTGTGCGTGGCCCGGCCCGTCGCGGAGGTCAACGCCCATCTGCTCGAACACGGCATCCTCGGCGGCTACGACCTGGGCCAGGATTATCCCGCTCTCAAGGACCACATGCTGGTGGCCGTCACCGAGATGAACTCGCAAGGAAGAGATCGACACGCTCGTGGAAGTTCTTTCGGAGGTGAGCCATGACTGAGGCACCCGACAAGGTGGCGGCTAAAATCGTCGAACCGACCATCTTCGACCTTTCCTCCCCGGGACGCGTGGGCGTGACCTTCCCCGAACCGGATGTGCCCCAGACCGCCCTGCCCGCAGGCCTGCTGCGCGCGGACCTGCCCCTGCCCGAACTGGCCGAAGTGGATGTGGTGCGCCACTACATGCACCTCAGCACGCTTCAACTACAGCGTGGATGACGGCTTCTATCCGCTCGGTTCGTGCACGATGAAGTACAACCCGAAGATCAACGAAGATACCTGCCGCCTGCCCGGCTTCCTGTACACCCATCCGCTGCAGCCCATCGAAACCGTGCAGGGCAACCTGGCCCTGATGTATCGAGCTGCAGGAATGGCTGAAGGAGATCAGCGGCTTCGCCGCGGTCACGCTGCAGCCGGCCGCCGGCGCGCACGGCGAATTCACCGGCGTGCTGATCATGCGCGCCTATCACAAGTCCCGCGGCGACGCCAAACGCATCAAGATGCTCATCCCCGATTCGGCGCACGGCACCAACCCGGCTTCGGCGGGCATGATCGGGCTGCAGATCGTGCAGATCCCCTCCGACGCGCGCGGCAACGTGGACCTGGAGGCGCTCAAGGCCGCCTGCGACGATACCGTGGTCGGCATGATGCTGACCAACCCCAACACGCTCGGCCTGTTCGATGAGCACATCGAAGAGATCATCCAGACTCGTCCACGACTGCGGCGGCCTGATGTACGGCGACGGCGCCAACCTGAACGCCCTGCTGGGCATCGTCCGCCCGGCGACCTGGGCTTCGACCTGATGCACTTCAACCTGCACAAGACCTTCGCCGTCCCGCACGGCGGCGGCGGACCCGGCTCCGGTCCGGTGGGCGTGGCCGCCCACCTGGCAGATTTCCTGCCCGCGCCGCTGGTCGGCGATCGTGGAAGAAGGCGACGACGAAACCCCGCCGCTCTTCGGCTTCGTCAAACCCGCCAGAAGTCCATCGGGCGCATGAAGGCCTTCCACGGGCACTTCGGCGGCGGACTGGTGCGCGCCTTCACCTACATCGCCATGCACGGCCCGGACGGCCTGAAGGACATTTCACAGTACGCGGTGCTGAACGCCAACTACCTGCTGGCCCGCCTGCGCAACACCTATCACGTGCCGTTCGACCGCATCTGCATGCACGAGTTCGTGGCCGAAGGCCAGTTTCGCAGGCTCCGATGTCCGCGCCCTGGATATCGCCAAGCGCCTGATGGATTACAACTTCCACCCGCCGACCAACTACTTCCCGCTCATCGTCCACGAGGCGCTGATGATCGAGCCGACCGAGACCGAGAACAAGAACGACCTGGACGCGCTTCGCCGACGCGCTGATCAAGATCGCGGAGGAAGCCCGCACCGAGCCGGAGCTGCTCCACGAGGCGCCGCACAACACTCCCTTTGGCCGCATGGACGAGGTCAAGGCCGCCCGCGAGCTGGTGCTGTGCTGCTGGCTGCCGGAGGATTACGAGAAGCTGGACTGACCAGCCATTCTTGAGCATGAATCAAAGACAGGCCCGGTTGGGCCTGTCTTTGATTCATAGAGGCATCAATCGTCCGGCGTCCAGAGATGGACGTTGGTCATCTTGCAGCGCGTGCCGTAATCCCGGTTTGTCCCTGAAAGGACAGTAAATCCCACCTCGCCATAAGGGCTTTGATCCATGGAGAGGGTGTAGGTGGTGACTTCCTCATCCACCGACACATAGGCTTTTTGGCCCTGGACCAGCACCTGAAAATCCGCTTCGGCCGGGTTGCCGAAGTTGACACGACCAGAGCCGCTGGTCTTGCCAACCTGATAGATGTGTGAGCCTCGCCCCATCATGAACAGGATGCGGCCTTTGTCCAACACCACCGCGTAATGATCTTCATTGGCCTGCGCGCCGAAAACCAGGCCGCAGCCGGAGATGTCCGGCGTGCTGCTGGCGGAGGACCACTCCATGTGCGCGCCAAACACAAAATCGCTTTCCACCCTTCCGAACTTCCACCATTTATACCAACCGATCTGCGCCCAATCCTCGGTGAAATCGTCATAGCTCTTGAAACTCCCGGCGGTATCATCGAGATAACCGCTTTCGACAAATGGCTGCAATTCCGCCTGCCAGGACTCATACTGCTGTGTGGCAGCCAGGTTCGGAGTGGCGGTCGGCCGGGGAGTGGAGGTCGGTTTGGGAGTGTTCGTTGGGGGAATGGCGGTTGGCGTATCCGTTGGCGGCACCGATGTGGCTGTGGGTGACGCCGGAACGGCCGCATTGCAGGCAATGGCTGCAAGCGCCAAAATCGTTACAGCCCACGTTATGCGATGGACCTGTGTTGCTTTCATGTTGCCCTCCTGTCAAAGTTGTTATGCTATCAGGATACACGTAATCCACGCCAATGAGAACTGATTTCCATCCTTGAATTCATTACTTTTGACACCATATGGAGCAGGAGCGCAGGCTGGAGAATTCCGGCCTGAAATGACTTAAAATGGGTTCCATGAAAATACTGGCGGTTGATATCGGCACTGGGACACAGGATATCTTCCTGTATGACTCGCGGCTCGACCTGGAAAACGGTTTCAAACTCGTGCTGCCCTCCCCCACCATGATGGTCCACACGCGGATCAAGGAAGCCACCCGCGCTGGGAGGGCTGTCCTGCTGACCGGCCGGCAGATGGGCGGAGGCCCTTCCGCCTGGGCTGCGGAAGCACACGCGCGGGCAGGGCTGCCGGTCTATGCCACCCCGGAGGCAGCCACCACGCTCAACGATGATCTGGCGAAGGTGGAGGCCGATGGCATCCGGGTGGTTTCCGAGGAGGAGGCTGCGCGGCTGCCCAATTCGGTGGAACGCATCCCGTTCCGTGACCTGGACCTGCCGGCCATCCGCAGTGTATTCAATTCGTTTGGCGTCAGCCTGGAAGACCTGGATGCAGTGGCGGCTGCGGTTTTCGATCACGGCAACGCCCCGCCGGGGGTGTCTGACCGGCAGTTCCGATTTCGACTACCTGGACAGCCGTATCCGTCTTCGCAGAACTCGCTTGCCGCGTTCGCCTACCGCGCGGAGGAGGTCCCGGCCATCATGACGCGCCTGCAAGCCGTGGCATCCTCGGCTAAGGAATTGGACTGCCCGCTGGTGGTGATGGATACCGCCCCGGCCGCGGTGCTGGGCGCAGGGCTGGACCCGCGGGCAGCCTCATTGCCGGAGAAAATCATCGTCAATGTGGGCAATTTCCATACGCTGGCCTTTCGCCTCGGCGAGAGAGGCATTGAAGGCGTTTTCGAGCACCATACCGGGGAGATCAACCTGCCCAAGCTGGAAAAGCTCCTGCGTGCGCTGGCCGACGGGACCTTGAAGCATGAAGATGTATTCAACGATATGGGGCACGGGGCGCTTATTTACAGCAGTTCGCCCTTCGAATTTGGAAACAAAGAAATGGACATTGTTGTGACCGGGCCGCGGCGCTCCATGTTCGCCCAGACTTCTTCTCCGCCCACTCTGCGGCCGTACTTTGCGGCGCCCTTCGGAGACATGATGATCGCCGGGTGTTTCGGCCTGCTGGCCGCGGCAGCCGAGGTCCTGCCGGAGCTGGCAGGGCCCATCCTCGGCTCACTGGGAGGCGGGAGCGGGAGCGGGACCGCGCCCTGGGATGCCGGGTAAATAATGGATCGGCTTTTGCGTATCAATACGCTCAATATCCCTTCTTACCGGGCTTTTTGTTTCAAAGCAATCTCGTAGGAACGCTTGAGAAGTCCGAGTGCCCGGTCAACATCGGCTGGTTCACGAAGGTAAAAACTCACCCAGCCGGTCTCAGGCAGGATGTGGTGAGGTTGAGCCTCGCCCGCGCTGACGATCTCGTCGCGGATCTTTTTGGGGAAGGGGATATCCAGCAGCGAATCGCCGTGGATGTGGCCGATCTCCCGCCTCCCGAGCCTGAATTCCCAACCGCCGAACCGGTGAGGGCTGATGGAGAGGCCCTCCCACGCCGAGAGGGTTTCAAGGATATGTTTCGAAGCTCCAGGTACAGGCATGACAAAGCTCCCGTTACTTTTAATGAGGCAAAATACCCGGCAGGGAAGCGGCGCTGCGCTGGATCCCTGCAAGATATGGAAGACTTGGACGAAGGTACCTCTTACTTGAGGAACAATGTCCTCGATGCCTGCCGCCCGCATGGAATATAATCCGGCATGCACCCAAAAAGGAGACTCTCTGCATGTGTGGAATCTTTGGAATTGTTACCGATAAAGAACAACAACTGGGGCCTACGTTGATCGAGGCCGCCCAGCGGCTTACCTATCGCGGCTATGACTCGGTGGGCGCTGCCACCCTGAGCGACGGCAGGATCGACCTGCGCAAGGATACCGGCAAAGTGGACACGGTGGCGGCCCGCTACAACATTCAGGAAATGCGCGGCTCGCGCGGCATTACCCAGCTGCGCTGGGCCACCTTCGGGGAGCCTTCGCAGGTCAACTCACAGCCTCACATCGATTCAGATGGGGATATGGTCGGCGCGCATAACGGCAATGTGGTCAACAATGTGGAACTGCGCAAGCAGTTCATGGCCGAGGGGATGACCGTCCGCTCGCAGAACGACGGCGAGACCTGCGTGCACGCGGTGGAGCGCTATATCAATCGCGGCTATGAGTTCATCGATGCCATCCGGCTGGCGTATGGCGACCTGCAAGGCGATTATGCCTTCGTGATCGGGCGCAGCAATGACGACAAACTGTATGCCTTCAAGAAAGGCTCCGGCATGGTGGTCGGGATCGGCGAGGGCTTCACCTGTGTCTCGTCCGACCTGCCTTCGATCCTGCCGCTGACGCGCAGCGTCATCCGCCCGCAGGACGGGGAGATCGTCACGCTGTGGGCAGACCGCGTGGAAGTGCGCTCTGTGAAAGATGGACGGCTGATCGAACGCGAACCGGAATTGATCACCGAATCCATGGATGCGGTTCAGAAAGGCGGGTATCCGCATTTCATGCTGAAGGAGATCCACGAACAGCCGCAGGTGGCGCGTGAACTGCTGCACCTGCTGGATGGCAGCCCGGATGTGCAGACCCTGGTGGACAAGATGAAGAAGGCGCGCAGGTTGTACTTCATCGCCTGCGGCACGAGTTATCACGCGGCGATGGTCGGCTCGGTCTACTTCGCGCAGCTGGCGGGCGTGCCCGCCATCCCGGTGCTGGCGCCGCAGTTCATCGCGCAGTATGCGCCCGCGGTGGGACATGAAGATGTGGGGATTTTCGTCAGCCAGTCGGGCGAGACCAAGGATGTGCTGAACGCGCTGGAAGCCGCCGAGAAGCACGGCATGGCATGTTATGGTCTGGCCAACGTGATCGGCTCCACGCTGACCAAGGCCACTTCGTTCTGCCTGCCGCTGTGCTGCGGGTACGAGATCAGCGTGCCGGCCACGAAGACCTTTACCAACCAGGTGATCACCTTCCTGTATCTTGCCTACCGCATGGCAGGACGGGATACAAAACCCCTGGAACGCATCCCTGAGTTAATGGAACAGACGATGGAGAAGATCGGCGCACAGATCGAGGCCATCGCCAGAGACATCAACGGGTGGGACGATCTGTACTGTCTCGGCTACGGGGCAACCTATCCCATCGCGCTGGAAGGTGCGTTGAAATTAAAAGAGATCACTTATGCGCATTGTGAAGGGATGCTTTCCACCGAGTTCAAGCACGGACCGCTTTCGGCGGTGAGCAGCGGGTTTCCCATCCTCTTTGTCGCCGGGCCGCGGGATGTGCCGCTCATCATCAGCGGGATCAATGAGGTCAAGGTGCGCGGCGCACATACGATCGTCATTGCAGAGGACGACCCGCGCCTGCGCGACAACGCCAGGGAGGTGGTGGCGCTGCCCACCTCCGATCCGCAGATCAGCGCGCTGCTGGGCGTGATCCCGCTGCAGATGCTGTCCTATCACATGAGCGTGCTGCGCGGCTTCGATCCTGATTTCCCGAGGAATTTGTCCAAGACCCTGACCGTGGATTAGGATCACTGACCGGCAGGCCTGCCGATCATGACGCTTTGTTCAACTCGTTTGCCCTCTTGACAAATAGATAAACTTCGATATAATATCATATAGAAGGTTATCAATATGAAATTCGATCCCGTTCTCTTTGCCAAAGCTATCTCCGATGAGACCCGCCAGAAGATCATGAACATTTGCTGCTGCAGCTCGATCTCGGTCAACGAGATCGTCGAGCAGCTCGAGGTATCCCAACCCACGGTATCTCACCATCTGGCGATCCTGCGCGAGGCAGGGCTGGTCTCGGTTCGCGAGGAAGGCAAACAAACCTTCTATTCACTCAACCAGGAACGGGTTGCCTTCTGCTGCGGCCAGCTGATGGTCAAATTCGCACCAGAGACCGTCGCGGCGGAGAATGTTCTGAAAACCATCAAGGCCTGATCGGGATGCGCCTGCCGGCAGGTGCATCCCGTTTCTTTGGCAATTTAGATAGACATGCGTCTATTTGAAAGGAGGTAAAGGCCATGTTCACATTTGCGGTATGTTGTGATGACGAGGGCGGATGCTGCGGCGGCGGAGGCTGCTGCTGATCGGATGATCTGCCCGGCGCGCCGGGCAGATAGAAATCATTGTCAGGATTTTTCGATCCGGAATTTTGAAGATACTGTAGTATTCTCAGCAACAAGGAGCACCAATGACCCAGACACCCACCCCCATCCATGATGCAGTACGGGAGCACTATGCAGAACGGATCAAGAACCAGGCTTCCTGCTGCGGTTCGGATGCCTCCTGCTGTTCAAGCGACAGCTCTCTGTACCCCGTTGAGCTGCTCACCACGCTCCCGGAAGGGGAGACAGCCGTCAGCTATGGATGCGGAGATCCGATCACCCTGGCATCCCTCCAGCCCGGTCAAACCGTCCTCGACCTGGGCTCTGGCGCGGGCCTGGATTGTTTCTTCGCCGCCCGCAAGGTCGGCGAGACGGGCCGCGTGATCGGCGTGGACATGACCCCCGAAATGATCGAGCGCGCCACAGCCAGCGCCGCCCGTTTGAACATTCCCAATGTGGAATTTCGACAGGGCTTCATCGAAGACCTGCCGGTCGATTCGAACACGGTGGATGTGGTGATCTCGAACTGCGTGATCAACCTCGCGCCGGAGAAGAGCCGGGTATTTGCCGAGGTGTTCCGTGTGCTCAAACCCGGCGGGAAACTGGCGGTCTCGGATATTGTCACCAGCGGTCCTCTGCCCGAGGCAATCAGGAACAGCCTGAGCGCATGGGCGGGCTGCGTGGCCGGCGCGGTGGAAGCTGGCGAGTATATTGCCATGATGGAAGCCGTGGGATTTACGGATATTTCGGTCACGCCGGTCTTCTTTGACCGGGAAGATATTGACCCGGTGATTAATGACATGCGGGCGGAGGATTTGCAAGTCCTCAACCGGGAAGAGCTGTATCAGGCGGTTTTCAGCGCAAAGATCAGTGCATATAAACCAGTCTGAGGCCATCCATTTCACCTTTCGAAATGGTTCGAGCGCCGGTCACCTTAAAATATGAGGGACCGGCGCTTTAGATTCTTGACAGTGCAATCGAAGGGGGGTAAAAACAAACCGACTGGTCGGTTTTATTACTGAAAGAGGCATCATGCAGCATCGCAGCGAGGAAACCCGGGGCAAGATCATGGATGCAGCCATCCGGCTGTTCTCCAACCGAGGCTATAAAACAGCCAGCGTGGATGATATTTGCAAAGAGGCGGGGGTAAGCAAGGGCGCTTTTTATCATCACTTTGAGACCAAACAGGCTTTGTTCCTGGCGCTCCTGGATGGCTGGCTGAAGACGATCGACAATGCCATTGAAGCCGCCAAAGACCAGCCGGCACCCGCCACCTTCCTCGCCATGGCAGAGGCCTTTCCCTATATCTTTGAGAGCGCGGGCGATAACCTGCCGATGTTCCTGGAATTCTGGCTTCAGGCCAGCCGCGATGAGGAGATCTGGAAGGCCAGCATTGCCCCCTACCGGCGCTACCACCAGGCATTCACCGAATTGATCCAGCGAGGCCAGGAGGAAGGCTCCTTCGTCAACATCGACCCGGCGTTGACCTCCCGCATGATCGTCTCCATGGCGATGGGCCTGCTGCTTCAAAGTCTCCTCGACCCCGAAGGCGCCAAATGGGAACAGTCCGCCCGCGAGATCACCAACTTGATGCTGGACAACCTGCTCAAAAAGGACAGGGAAAAACGATGACCAGGGAGGGATCGTATGTGGCTGGTAACCGGCGCAACCGGACATATCGGAAATGTGCTGGTGCGTGAACTGCTGAGGCGCGGGGAAAAAGTGCGGGCTTTGATCCTGCCGGGCGAGAGCCGGGCTCCGCTCGAAGGATTGGATGTGGAGGCCGTCGAAGGCGATGTCCTGAACCTCGACTCGCTCTGGCAGCCCTTCCAGGGCATCCGCGGCGTCTTCCACCTGGCGGGAGTGATCTCGATCCTGCCGGGGGAGAACCCGATTGTCCGCAAGGTCAACGTGGAGGGGACGCGCAATTTGCTGGAAGCCGCGCGGCGGGCCTGTGTCAAGCGCCTCGTGTTCACCAGCTCGATCCATGCCCTGCGCAGGGTGCCGGATGGCGTCATTGACGAGTCGGTCCCCTATGATGTTGAGAATCCCTACGGGGCTTACGACCGTTCCAAGGCGGAAGCCACGCTGGAGGTGCAGCATGCCTCAGAATGCGGGCTGGACGCGGTCATCACCTGCCCCACCGGCGTGATCGGGCCCTATGACTTCCGCGGCTCGATGATGGGCGCGGTGATCCGCACCGCGGCAGAGAGGAAGCCGACCCTGTATGTGGACGGCGCCTATGATTTTGTGGATGTCCGCGATGTGGCCGATGGTCTGATTGCTGCCGCCCGGGATGGCAGGCGGGGCGAAAGTTACATCCTCTCCGGTCAGCGCATCAGCGTGCGCTACCTGCTCGAAACCGTGCGCGAGATCACCGGCCGGCATTTCTTCCAGATGAAGATCCCTTTCGACCTGGCAAGATTGGCTGCATGTTTTACACCTGCTTATTACCGCCTGGCAGGGGCCACACCGCGCTTCACCCCTTATGCTCTGGAAGTACTGCAAAGCAATTCCCATATCAGCCATGCAAAGGCCACGCGTGAGCTGGGCTACCACCCCCGCCATCTCCAGGAGAGCATTGCAGATGCCGTGCACTGGTTCCTGGAAGCTGGCAGGTTCATTCATCCTGAAGGTCAATAGAAAAAAGGTTAAAGGAGCGAGATATGAAGATCGTTACCGATTGTGCAGCGGATATCCCGGCGGAGGAGCTGGATAAACTGGGTATCACCCAGGCCCCTTTGTTCATCCAGTTCCCCGAGGGAGAAGTGAGTTCGGAGAATATCACTCCGGACGAGTTCTATGACCGGCTGGAAGCCATGCGTCCGGTCATCCCCTCCACGGCGCAGCCCTCCGGAGGTCTCTTCGCCGACCTGTACCGCAAGGTGGCGCATACGGATAAGGATATCCTTTCCATCCATATTTCCTCCGGCCTGAGCGGCACGATCAATGCCGCCCGGGATGGCGCGCGAGAGGCAAACCCGGTGGCCAATGTGAGCTTCTGGGACACCCTTACACTCTCGGGAGCAGAACGCTTCCAGGTGATGGCAGCCGCTCTCGCCTCCAAGGCCGGCTGGACGATGCAGTCCATCCAGGAGCGCCTGATGAAAATCCGCGAGGCGACGGAGATCGTCTATACCCTGGAAACCCTGGAATACCTGGCGCGCGGCGGGCGCATTGGACGGGTGAAGGCACTGGCGGGCGCGCTGCTGCACCTCAAACCGATCATCCGCGTGGAACACACTGACGGGAAATACAGCACTGTGACCAGCGTCCGCACCATGCCGAAAGCCATTGCTTCGATCTCGGACCATCTGCATGATATGTTCGCCAGCAAACCGGTGTGGGTGACGGTCCTGCACGGGCGCTTTGCCGATAAGGCGGAGGAGCTTATGGCGAACTTGAACAGCCGGCTCAATGTTGCCAACCGGGAGATCCTGCGCATCTCGCCGGTGCTGGGCGTGCATACCGGGCCGGGAATCGTGGGGGCGGCAGTGGTCCCCATGGAACTAATGGAAGACCTTCTTTAACCAAAACCCGAAATATTGAGAAGCCGCGAGGTGCTCCTACACACCTCGCGGCTTCCTGCATAGTTCGAACAGGCTGATGGCCTGACGACTATCACTCCACGTAAATCTCGACATGCTCCCCGTCTTCCTCGTCGGTCACATCGATGATCTTGCCAGTGACGCCTGAGCGGACGGCTTGCATAACATTGGTCATGTCCACGCCCTCGACTTCGGGGGCGAAATGCGCACCGATCTTAATGCCGGCATCCACCAGCGCCAACGGGATCTGGACCGAGGCCTTGGAACGACCAGTAGTCGTATCCGTGACGCGGATGCGGAGCCAGCGGGCCCCTCCGGGGGTGCCTGGCGGACGAGGCGGGGTGGGAACCCCGGAACCACGGCGGGCATCACGCAGCGCGGCCAGCAGTTTGGCGCCCTCTTCGGCGGTGATCTTTCCCTCCTCGATCATCTTCAAGATCTTCATTCTTTCTTCAACGCTTGTCATTTTGCCTCCTAACCGATGAACACCTGCACGCGTGAGCCGTCTTCGCTGTCGTCCACGTTCACGACCAGCGGTTCTTCCATCGAATTCGCCATCGAGATCGCCTGAACGACCTGATCCATATCCGCGTGCTGGAAGCCCTGGATGTATCTCCCAAAGGTACGCAGAAACCAGGACGCCAGGTTGAGCGGGAGCGGGAAGCCCAGGAAGATTTGCCGGGGGCCATCCGCGCTTTGTGATCGGTCCACGTTGACGAAGAGCCAGCGGGCGGTGCGACTCCAGGCGGCAACCGCCATCAGCGCCACGCCCAGCAGGAAGGGCAACCATAAACAATAAAACCAAAAATTATAGCCGGAGCGGGACATAACCGAATATATGCCGAAGGCAGCCAGGACGGTGACGGCCATGCCGATCCAGAGTGGGATCTGCCAGAGACCGCGCGCCTGTGCAGCGGTGCGGTCGAGTTCCGGCGAGGATGCTGGCTCATCGCTGCCTGCAAAGCCTGATGGGGGAGGACTTCCACAGAAGCTTCCTCCGAGGCATCCTGCTCCAGCTCCTTGATCAGGGTCAGGGCTTGTTCCGCCGTGATCTTTCCCTCCTCCACCATCTGGAGGATCTGTTTGCGTTCTTCAGCAGACATCAGCCGCCTCCTTCCAGGGCTGCCAGCAGCTCGTCGGCCTGAGCCGCGGTGATCTTCTTTTCGGCGAGCATCTTGAGGATGGCCATGCGCTCCTCTTCCGAGACGGGTTCCCTGGGAGCGGGCGGTACGATGGAGCTGGAATTGATGTTCCAATCCCAGCGGCCCATATTGACCCGGCCGCGGCCCTGGGCTCCGCGAACCTTGGCTTCGGCTTTACGGGCGGCCCGGTCTGCCTGGCGGGCAGCGCGGTTCGTGGCGTCCTGCACGTGGCGCGAGATCCGCTCTCCCAACTGGGCGCCAAAGTCCGACCAGTCGATCATCATACCGGCAAAGTTGCCGAACTCATCCGGCGACTGCTGCGCCTTTTCCTGGCTGCTGACCCGCACATCGCCTCCGGCGTGAATCACGATGTTGGCGCTTCCATTGCCGAGAGTGACGATCCGGGATGTAGATTCTTCCTCGGAAGGGACACCAGGCCAATCCACAAACACCTCGTCGCCATCGAGCGCCAGGCGGGCATCCGCCTCGGAGGGCAGGACGAGCATCACATCATCGCCCGCATCCACCGCATAATTGTTGCCGGGCCGCGGTGCAAACGAGATGACCACATCTTCGGCCACGTTGACCTTCAAGTTGCCGCGCACATCCCGCAAGACCAGATCATCTCCCACCGAATCCAGGGAAATATCACCCTGGACTTCCCGGACAGACGCATCGCTGCCAATACTGCCGACCGATACGCTGCCGCGCGCGCCGCGCAGGCTGAGGTCGGCATTGACAGAACCGATGGCGATATTATTGACATCCTTGAAGGATGCATCCCCGCCGATGGTCCCGATCTGGATATCGCCATTAATACCACGCAAGGCAATATCTCCGCCCACGGTCTGAATGTCGAGGGAAGCGCCGCGCGGGACGCGCAGGGCTAAATCTTCTTTAGTCCCCAGCACCACACGGTCGCCGTCCTGGCTGAAGCGGGCTTCTTCATCCGACTTGATCAGCAGATCCTCCCCCTCCCAGCCGACGAGGCTCAGATCGCCGCCCACAGCTTCGATCGTGATGCGAGGAGTGCGGCCCGCTGAAACGGTTCGCTTGGTCATGCTTCCTCCTCGCCGCGCAACATGCGCATGGCGGCTTCCGTGGAGATCTTTCCGGAATCCAGGTCATCCAGGATGGTACGGCGGCGCTCTTCGGTGATCTCGGGGGATTCCTCCCGGCCGGGCTCAAAGCCCAGAGCACGGATCACCTCATGCAACCGGTTGCGAATGGTCGGGTAGGACAACCCGATCTCCTGCTCCATGCGGTTGATCTTGCCCTCGCAGCGCACAAAGGTGATGATAAATTCGATCTGCTCGGGGGACAGGTTGCCAAAACTGCCGGTGGTAAAGCGGCCTTCGACAACCGTATCACAATTGGAACAATGCAGGCGAGTGACCGTAAGTTCGGATTTGCAGACAGGGCAGCGGTTCAAGGCAGGGTACATGCTTCACCTCGGTTGGCAAAAATGATGGTATATTTTGTAGAATCAAGCATAAAATCTGTGAATTAGACGATTATTCAGATCTAAAGTTGTTTTCTAAAATTGATTATAGCCATATTCTTGAAATTGTCAAGGTTAAATTGATATTTTCAATATCCGGTTCAATAATCTCAAGGATTATCCAGGACGAGAGCAATAATCACAAGGTGGCAATCAGATGATTCGTTCCCTTTTCCATACTCCGGGGAAAGAGCTCTTCACCAACCTCCCCACCGAGGATTTCCAGGCATTGATCAAGAATCGCGAGGGACTACTATGGGTGGACTTCTCTGGAGAGCCAGCCGAGGTGGCGGAACCCCTACTCAAGAACTTCGGTTTCCACCCCCTTGCCATTGATGACGCGCTGCAGGAAACCCATTCCCCCAAGGTGGATGATTGGGACGATTATCTTTACCTTGTGCTGAACTACATGACCATGAAGAACAACCGGGATTGGGAGACGGGGGTGGATGAACTGGATATCTTCGTCGGGCGAAATTACATCGTGACGCTGCATGACGAACAGGTTGATTTTGTGGATGAGGTCTGGGATTCGTGCCTGAAGGACTCGCGCCATACGCAGGAAGGCGCCGACCACCTGCTCTACCTGATCGCCGACAACCTGGTGACCCATTACATGCCCGTAGTAGAGAAGATCGATGAAGCGCTGGACGAGATCGAGGACCAGGTCTTCGGGCGGCCCTACCCCTCCACGCTGGAACGGCTGTTCAAGCTCAAGCGCCTGCTGCTGACCATGCGGCGCATCACCCTGCCCCAGCGGGATGTGCTCAACAAGCTGGCCCGGGATGACTATAAAGTGATCGACCCGCGTGACCGCATCTTCTTTCGCGACATCTATGACCACCTGGTGCGCATCCACGATCTGAACGAAAGCCTGCGCGACCTGGCCGGCAGCGTGCTGGACACCTATTTATCGGTGGTCAACAACCGGATGAACGAGGTCATGAAGACGCTGACCATCATCACAACGCTTGTTCATGCCAATCACCTTCATCTCAGGTTTCTTCGGGATGAACTTCTTCGAGCCGGTGGCAAAGCTGGTGGGCTGGACAGGGGCGGAGGCATTCCGCGTAACGCTGGGTATCCTGCTCCTGCTGCCCACGGGAATGTACATCTGGATGCGCCGAAGAACCTGGGTATAGTATTCCCCCTACAACAGAACAGCTTCAACCTGCGCCCTAAGAGGACAGGTTGAAGCTGTTTTTGGTTGTCTTGATTTCGTGCCGAGAGAGGCTAGGCTGCCAGTGTGCTCATCCGGCGGATGACCATGACGACCTTGCCGTTGATCTCCAGCTGCTTGTTGCGGGAGACGTATATCGGTTTCATGGTGGGGTTCGCAGGCTGAAGCCGGTAGCCATCCTTCTCCTTGAAGAAGTACTTCAGCGTGTACTCGTCATCCTCGACACGCACAGCCACCATCTCGCCATTGCGGGCATCCTGTGCCTTGCGCATGACCACGATGTCGCCATCGTTGATCATGGCATCGATCATGGAGTTCCCCTGAACCTCCAGCGCGTACAGCTCGGTGCCTTTTTCGCGGCTGGGGAGCAGGCTGCGGGCGATATCCACCGCGCGGTACTCCTTCTCGTTCATGTAATCCACGCCGGTTTCCAGGACCAGCAGCGGCAGACCTGCCGCAATGGGGCCGAGGATCGGCACGCGGACGGTGTCCACTGACGCCATCGGGGTGGACAGACGCACGCCGCGCGAGATCTTGCGGTCGCGGTGAATGTAACCGCTCTTTTCCAACTGGTCGAGATAATAATTCACGACCGAGGTGGAAGTGATACCGGTCTTCTCACCGATCTCCCGGATCGAAGGCGGGTAGCGGTTCTCACGCTGGTAATCCTGAAGAAATTCCAGGATTTTCTGGTGGCGGACACCCAAACCTTTGCTTTTTCGGACCATCATAGCAGCCTCCTGAGCCATTTATCGCTCATTTGTGCTACTATAATACTCGAACGCCTGTTCTGTGTCAAGACCGAAAAGGGAGGAATTTTCCATCTGCCAAAACAAAAGGGGCTGTCCTTAAGGGACAGCCCCTTTTGCGGGGAAGAACTTCCTGGAGGCAGGCCAGGAACGATCTGATTATTTAAGCCGCACACGGCCCTTGGCAGCGCTGGCACGCGGAGGCGTAGCGCTCATGCGGGGTTTGCCGCTGCCGCTGGCAGAATGGGCCGGGGCGGTGCTCTTCCTGGCTCCCAGACCGCTGAAGAGGTGCGCGCCGCGGCTGATCAGGAAGGGCAGTCCCAGCAGCAGGATCAGGCCGATCAGGATGACCGCGAAGAGGGGCCAGGAACGGCTTGCCACTTCGGGCAGCACACCGCCGGGGTTGTAGCCGCCGGCGGTGGTCAGCGCCGGGTCGCCCCCGAAGGAGACCTGAACGTTGCGGTTGACGCCATCCCGCAGGGTGGCGGGAGAGGCGTAGCTGAAGCTCATCTCATTCTGGAGAGCTGCGCCGCGCTGCTGGTAGAGCGCAAGCAAGTCCTGAGGCGCGGTGGCGAAGCCGTAGAAGCCGCCAGCGCGCTCGGCCAGGGATTTGAGGGCAGGCTCATCCAGACCGAAATTGTTGGTGGACTGGGTGGGATCGCCCAGGCCGATGGTGGAGATGGATAGACCGGCGGGGCCGATGGTATTGATCACATCGTCCACGCTGGACTGGCTGCGGTTGTCAATGCCATCGCTGAGCAGGATGATGCCCTTGCGGCCGCTGATGTTCTTGAGCACATCCACGCCCTGGATCAGCGCGTCGAACATGGCCGTGTTGCCCGCCGGCTGAAGGGAATCGACCGCGGAAGCCAGGACGTTCTTGTCCGAGGTGACCGGCTGAACAAGGTTCACGGCGGTGTTGAAGCTGATGAGCCCGGCCTGATCGCCAGAGCGCATCTGGTCGATGTAGGCCTTGGCGGCAGTCTTGGCCGCGGTGATCTTATCGCCTTTCTCCATGCTGCCGGAGATATCCATGACCAGCAGCGTGGTGAGCGGGCCGATGTCCCCCTGACCGCTGACCGAGGTGGCCTGCATCATCTGGCCGTTCTCCTGGATCTGGATTGTGGCAGGGTCCACGGCCACCGGCTCACCGGCGGCGTTGGTGACGGAGACGTACACGGTCACCTGAGGGAATTTCGAGTTGTCCACCTGTGTGATGCGGACAATGGGGGCATTCGGGTCCTGGGCAAAGGCGCTGGAAAGCGGGAAGAGGGCGAGCGCCAGCAGCCCGAGGGCCAGGAGGAAGCGGAGTGTCTTAGGCACGGTTACCTCTTTTCGTGATAAACCATCTCGGTGTTGCCCATGCGGATCTTCTGCCCGTTGGCAAGCTGGGTGCGCTCGATGCGCCGGCTGTTGATGTAGGTGCCCGAGAGGCTCATATCCTTGAGCGAGAAGGCCATGCCGTCGCCGGTCAGCATGGCGTGCTGAGGGGCAATATCGGGATCGGGCAGGACGATCTCAGACTTAAGGGGCGAGGAGCCGATGGCAATGGCCGGGCCGCCGGCATGCATGAACTTATCCAGGATGAACTCGGTGCCTTTCAGCTTGCCGGAGGTGACCTCCAGCCAGGCGCGGGAAAGCAGGACTGCCACCAGCGAAATGAAGGCTCCGACCGAAGCACCCAGCAGGATCAGCCCGGAGGCCTTGATGGTGAGGGGATCGCTCAGCCAGCGGCTGGCGGATTCGAGCAGCAGACCGCCCACCGTGCCGCCCAGCAGCCCGCCGAGCATGCCCTTCCATACCTGGCTCTTGCCGACAATGCCTTCCGCCAGGCCGATCAGGGTTCCGAAGATGCCCCAGCCCAGCGCGCGGCCGAGTATCCCGGCGCCTACGATCTGGAAGAGAAATTCACTGAGCGGCAGGCCGATCGCGCCGGCAAGCAGGCCCAGCAGTCCGCTAAAAAGCCCGGCTTTGACGGCCTGGACGGGGTTGCGGGTGAGCAAGCCCTCGGTGACGCCGATAAAGAAGCCTATGCTCAAGCCGATCAGAGCGCCGACCAATGCCTCGCTGATATACAGGTTGGAGGAGAAGGACAGGCCGAGCATGTCGCTGACCTGCCAACCGATCAGTCCGCCGATCCCGCCAAGAACGGCATAGAAATACGTTCGCATTCTTCTACTCATTTGATTTTTCTCCTTCCTCTTGGATGAGGTTAAGGTTGGACCAGTAGACCATGCTGCGGCCGAAGCTGCCGTCCAGCTCGTGAAAGCCGAAATAGCGGGTGGGGTCGAGGGCGCCATTGTTCTGGCGGATGAAGAATCCGCCGTTGGAGGAGTGCGGCTCGACCACGAGTGCCACCTGCCAGGGTTCGGGGAAGAAATTCTTGTGCAGCCAGGTATCATAATGGGAGAGAAAAATGCCCATGCGCGGGTGGGTGTGATACCAACCGACGATCTTCTTGCCTTTATGATGCAGGTCGATCTCGTCATGGATCTCGACCAGGCTGTCCTGCGTGAAGGTGAGATACACGCTCCCCTGGCGGGTATGACGGGCGGGGATGGCGTGCTCCACCACGATGAACTGCCACCCCTTTTCATCTGTGCACCACTCGCCGACCATGATCCCGCCGACCTCATTGTCCATGTCACTGACGGAATGCACGCAGATGCGGCTGTAGGCGGCCTGCGTCATGAACACCGAGACCAGGGGGTGCAGGCCGGAGGTGTCGTAGGGCGAGTTCCAACGGCGCGCTTTCTTATCGGGAAGAGGGGTGGTGATCGGCTCCATGATATCCACAGGGGCAAGCTTGAGGTTCAGTTTGAGGGGCATAGGGGCTCCCTGGCCCCTCAGCCCTGCCCGGGAAAGGGCAGGGTGAGGGAGGGAACGATGTGATGGTTCAACCGGCAGTGACGTCGGCGGTCATCATGAGGCGGTCGTTCTGAGGAATACCGGCCTGGTACAGGGTTTCCTCCTCTTTCAGTTCGCGCCCGAGGGCCTTGCTGTCGAGGCGGTAGGCCATGGAGCGGCCGTCCGGTCCGGTGGTGGGCAGTTCGAGCGAGGTGGTCAACTCAGGGATCAATTCCTTGACTGCCACATCATCGGGGACCTCGGCATTGCGGCTGCCGCCGGAAGGAAGAACGATCGTGACGGGGATGTCGGACATGGGTTTCTCCTTTTTCTTAAGTTGGATGGAAACGACACTTGCAAAACTGGTTTGTGCACAACCAGGGAGGTAAGCTATTTCAAGCGGATCTTCAGCTTGGGCCTGTCAGAGGTGGGCAGCTGGAGGCCAAGCGCAGGTTTTCCGGCGGGTTTGGGCGCGGAGGAGGCCTCCGGGCCAATGTTGATCTTAGGCTTGCTGCCGTTGCCTGATTCCTGCGGGGCAATATTCAGTTTGGGTTTGGCTTTGGGCTCCGCCGGTTCCGGGGAGGCAAAGCTGATTTTGGGGCGCGGGCGGGCAGGGGCGGGAGTGGAGGCCGGAACTTCCTCATTTTCTGTCTGCAGCTTGACGCGCTCCGGCCGCAGCAACTCGCGCTGGTCGAGGGGAAAGGCATTCGGATGGGTCTTGCGATATTCCCGGCTCCAGCGGGCGGCCTCAGCATCCCAGGGGAAGGGGGGCTTGGTGGGATCATCATGGAAGTTCTTCCACTGGAGCATTTCGCCCAGCATGATAACCAGACGGTCGAGGGAGCGACTGGCGGTCCACCAGGCGGCGTCAATGCACACCGTCCCGTTGAGGTGGTTGATGTTGGGGTGCCAGATGGGTGTGAGCCACTTCATGCCAGGCCAGCGCTGCGGGTACTGATTGTGAAGATAGATCTCCACCTGGTGGTGATCACCGTATTTCGGGTTGCCCTGGCGGTCCACGTCAATGATGCTCCTGCACTTGAAGGTGACGATGTAGCGCTCGGGCGGCAGGTTGGGCCTTGCGGAGATGGCCTTGAAGGTGATCAGATCGCTGCGGGCGGCCAGTTCCTGCATCAGTTCGTAGTCGCCGCGCAGGCGGCGCATACGGGGGCTGTCACCCACGGCCATGTTGCCGGCGCCGGCAGTGATATCGGCGGTCAGCATGAGGCGGTCATCATTGGGGATGCCGGCTTCGGCCAGCGTCTCTTCATTTTTCAGCTCGCGGCCAAGGGCTTTACTGTCCAGGCGGTAGGCCATGGGGCGGCCATCCGGGCCGGTGGTCGGCAGCTGCAGGAGGGAGGCAAACTCGGCCAGCAGGTCCTGGACCGGCACATCATCGGGGACTTCGGCAGGACGGACGCCACCACTGGGCATTACGATCGAAACATTGAGATCAGGCATGATTTCCTCCATCAGGAGTTTAGGTGCGGGACCTGGCAAATGCCGGTGATGTCCCAACAGTCTTTGTGATGCAGAGCATGGCAGACATCGCATTCCACCACGCCGCGAGGGTCAGCACGGCCGACGGGATCAAGGCAGTAAGGACAGCGATGTTCCTCGACCACAGCAAACTGGACACGAGGTCGGCGGCCCCGCCCGCGGCGCGCCTTGGGCCGAATGGGGAGGTCGGCGGCAGTGAGGGTACGGATGCCGCTGCGGGGGCGGCGGCGCGTGTGGCGCAGACGGACAGCAGGTTCAACCGGTTCGATGGCGCTGCGCGGATGGATCACTTGACGCATGGCGTGGGGAGCAATCCCCAGATCCAGCTCCTGCGCGGGAGCCTTGCGGGATCGGCGACTTGGAGCTGGCACTTCCACCACTGCCGGGGAGAGGTCGCGGAGCACCGGTTCCACCTGCCAGGGGGCCAGCTCACGGATCTGGGCAGGCTTGCGGCCCCAGGCGGAAAGTACAAGAAAGACCAGGTACATCCCAAGGCCTGCCTGGGCGATCGCATCCCAATCCCATGCCCGCGGCCAGAAGTAGAAGGGGCCGATGCCGAATTTCCAATGGGAGGCTGCGCCGAGCACATACAAGCCGACCACCAGGGCTGCAAGGGCTGCCAGAAGTCGCAGAAGGCCGCCTCTTTTTCTGAGGACAATCCGGGAAGCAAAGGCGGAACCCACAGCAATGGAGGAAGTTGCCAGAGCATTCTGCATCCAGTAGGGATAGCCGGGCTTTTCACGGAAGAGGATGACCAGACCCAGCGCCAGCGCGGTCACGAGCAGGAAGATCAACACGATCTTGCGCAGGAGGCCGGAGCGCTCGGAGGGCGAAGTGGAGTAGAACCGGGTCATCATTGCAGAGGGGGCGGCCATTTTTATCCACGCAGTTTGACGCGGCCCTGGGCACGGTTGTCGGGGGCGTCCTTCAGTTTGATCTCATCCTTGAGGCGAATGCGGCTTTGTGTGGCGGGTTCCACGCTGATCTTCGTACGCTCAAAGTGGCTGAAGTGCAGCGCCTCCGGAAGGTCGCCGGTCAGCTCATAGAAGCGATACTCCACGCCGTTCTGAGCCCGAACGATGTGCAGGGGCGGCACGCCCACGCTGGCCAGCGTGCGGTGGAGAAAGTTCTCCTCGCCGGTGATCACGTGGGTGAGGGTGGTCTCGCGCAGGATGACCGCAGGTCGGGCAGTGGCCTGCCTCGAAACTCACCTCGCTGAGCGGTCGGAGCACCTGTTCGATGGTGTGGCAGTTCGGGCATTCAAGCGAGATGATCAATTCCTGGTCCAGCTCGATCATCGCATCCGGTCCGAGGTCGGCGCGGGCGATGCGCAGCAGGTCCGCCAGAGTGGTTCGCTCGGCGCGGGCAGGCAGCTCGGTGATATCGCCGTAGGTCCAGTGGCTTTCGCAGTCCTCGCGGGCCACGTAGGCAGTGGTGTGCATCTCGTTGACCAGGCCGTTGAAATGGGTGACTTTGCCGGCTTCCACAGGCATCTTGTGGATCAGCTTGAGCGCGTCCTGGGACTGCATGCCGCCGATGATGGAGGCGATGGTGGGCGTGGTGGGGACCTTTCCCAGCAGGATGTTCTGGCGGGCAAGCAGCGGGCAGGAATAGCGCAGGGAGAGATCGCGCAAGGCCTGTTCGGTCAGCGTGCATTCGTAGCAGGCGCCCTGCCCCGGCACAAAGACGCGCATCAAGCCCGAGCAGTTCCTGGATCGCGCCGTCCACCCAGGGCTTGTTGACCCAGTAGCAGAAGCGGTTGACCGCCAGGCGGGCCTCGCGGTTATCCAGGCAGCCGACAACGACATCCATGCGGCGGATGATCCCGAGCCCAAGCTGGGTGGTGACATCACCGTTCATGTACTGGACGTGCACTTGCGGGTTGACGGCTTTGGCGCGGGCAGCCGCCACCTCGGCCTTGCTGCGGTTGTTATCCGTTTCGCGGAAGAGGACGGAACGGCTGAGGTTGGCCGCCTCGATCTTGTCGAAGTCCACGATGAACAGATGGCCGACCCCCATCAGGGCGAGGTTCTTGATGACCTCGTTGCCCAGCGCGCCGGCGCCGACCACCATGACCTTGGCATCCTGAACCTTCTCCTTCTCCCACCAGGAGATGAACTCGAAGGTGCCCAGCCGGTCTTTGTGGAGGTTGGGGATATGGATGGGCTTTTCATGTGCGATGGGGACGCGGATGGGGCCGGTGCCAGGCTCGTTGATGGCCTTCAGCCCCGCGGGCACAGGCTGGGTATTGCGAGCCAGTTCCTTGGCATGGGCAATGTTGGCTTCACTGATGGTGCGCACAAACCAGCCCACACCGCGGCGCGACTCAATCAGCTTGTACTCTTCAAGCGACTTGAGAGCCTCGCGCAGGGTGGAACGGCTGATCCCGAACTGGTTCATCAGTTCACGCTCGGGGGGGAGTTGTGAGCCGGGCTTCAGGCTTCCGTCCAAAATGGAGGCGGCCAGTTTGCCAGCGGCGCTCTCGGACAGGGATTGGTGATCGAGGGGTTGGATTTTTATCATGGGATATGTGGTATGGTGGTCAGACCAGACTGTGCACAGTATAGGGAGTGCGCGGGGACAAGTCAATAGGAAAATATGGGAAAAGGGTACTATTTGCAGAGGTGCAAGGATTCTAAGGAGAGGACAGGCAAAAATTAATCGAAACCATGAAGTTTTTTGACAAAAAGATGGGCTTTCCTTCCCGGTTATACGAAAATCCGGTCTGTCAAATCTCCCTCCCCTTCCCCACAAGAGCGAGTGGTGAGGCTAAAATATGGAGATTACTGTTACGAAAGAGGAGGCTTTTATGTATGGGACGATCGCACGAGTGCGCGTAAAACCTGAAATGAAAGAGGCCCTACAGCGGGCCATGGCAGAGGATCACGCCGCCGACATCCCCGGCTGGATCGCGGATTATTTATTCGAAAGCACCACGGAACCACAAGTCTGCTTTCTGGTGGCTTTTTTCAAGGATGAGGCCAGCTATACGGCCAATGCCGATTCCCCGGCGCAGCACGAAAGCTATCTCAAATTCCGCGCCTGCTGGAGGAGGACCCGGAATGGAACGACGGCCAGGTCATCTCCGCCACGGGGCCGGGAGCCTACCAGACCTGAAATGTTAAGAAAAAGACGGCCCTGTTTGAACTGACCCCCTGAAAACGGACAGAAAAAGAAAGTGCCTCCTGTGAGAGAATCGAACAGGAGGTACTTTTTATGTCAGGACGAAAAGGGAGCGTACATTATCGTGCGGAAGTAAAAGAAGAAGCAGTGCGACTGTTTCTGGAACAGGGGATGACATACGAGGCGATTGCCGAGCGGCTGGGGATCCGCAAAGCAGAGCGGATCGAGGCCTGGGTCCGAGCCTATCGTCGCGAGGGGGCATTAGGGTTGCACAAAGTCAAGGGTCGGCCCCGCAAAAAAGCAGACCAGGCGGCCTATATTGCTCGTCTGGAGATGGAGAATGCGCTGCTAAAAAAATTCCACGAGGAGTTACGCAAGCTTTCCCAGCCGAAGTCCGGTACCGGGTGATGTATCACTATCGGGAAGAGTATCCGGTGCAGGCGATGAGTGCATTTCTGGGAGTGTCCCGTTCTGGATACTATGCATGGCTCGGGCGTATGGAGCGCCCAGATCCGGACCGGGACAAGATGAGCCAGGTTGCCAGGGTCTATGAGCAGAGCCGCAGGGTCTATGGCTATAGACGTGTGACCGAAGCGTTGCGTCGCCAGAGTGATGTGGCTCTCAACCATAAGACAGTGTACCGCTTGATGCGTAAAATGGGGCTGCGTTCCGTGGCGCGCAAACGCAAGGTATACAAGCGTCTGGAACAACTGCCCCGGCTGCACTCCTACCCGGATCTTCTCCAGCGTAACTTCTCGGCTTCCCGTCCCAACCAGAAATGGGTCACCGACGTCACCTATATTCACACCCGCCAGGGTGTCTTGTATCTCTCGGTGATCAAAGACCTCTATGATGGCTATATCGTCTCCTACCAGACCAGCCCGAACAACTCTGTGGAACTGGTCACAGCTACCCTGCAACAAGCCTTCCACACTCAGCAGATCGCCCATGGCTTGGCGCTCCACAGCGACCATGGAAACCAATATCGTTCGCATGAGTATTTCTTGTTGACCCAGGAGCAGCTCATCTCGGCTTCCATGTCCCGTCCTGGCAACTGCCTGGACAATGCGGCCATGGAAAGCTTCTTTGGACATCTCAAGGAAGAAGCCATTTACCGGGTTCCCTTGCAATCTTTCCAACAGGCGCAAGAGGTGATCGACGATTACATCCATTTCTACATCTACGAACGGATACAATTGAAAACGAAACTGACACCGTTCGAACAACGGTGCCAGTTCCTTTAGCTCACTCGAGCGCTTTCTTTTTTTGTCTACTTTATGGGGTGCAGTTCATTCGGGCCGTCCTTTTTGTCATTCTGAAAGCCTAGGCGAGTTCGATGACCGCGCCGGCTTCTTCCAGCTTCTTCTTGGCATCGTTGGCGGCATCCTTGCCAACAGCGGTGAGGACCTTGCCACCGGCGGTTTCGGCCAGGGTCTTGGCTTCGCCCAGTCCGAGGCTGGTCAGCTGGCGGATGACCTTGATGACGTCGATCTTCTTGGGACCAGGATCTTTGATGACCACATCGAATTCGGTCTTCTCTTCGACGGGTTCAGCGGCAGCCGCGGCGCCCAGCCAGCGGCAGCCATTGCCACCGGGGCAGCGGCAGAGACGCCCCACTTCTCTTCGAGCGCCTTCACCAGTTCAGCCGCCTCGAGGACGGAAAGGGTGGAAAGTTCTTCAACGATTTTTTCGAGCTTTTCAGCCATTTCAAGTACTCCTGGTTGATATTATTTTTTTGTTTGGAACGACCGTAGTCGCCGGATGAGCTGCGCCCACCCGTGAAATGTTACGCCGCAGCCGGGGCCTTCTCGAGAAGGCCTTGACCACAGCCGCCAGACCACGAGCGGGTTCGGCAATCGTGCGCACCAGTTTGCCAGCCGGTGCCTGCAGCATGCCGAGCAACTGGGCACGCATGACGGGCAGCGGGGGCATGTCGGCCAGGGATTTCACCTGGGCGGCGCTGAGCTTCTGCCCGGCCATGAAACCGCCTTTGACCTTGACGAACTCATTGCCTTTCGTCGCATCGGCCAGAGCCTTGGCGGTTGAAGCCGGGTCCGTGAACGCAAACGAGACAGCTGTGCTTTTGACGAGGATGTCGGCGGGCAGTTCCATGCCGCTGTCTGGCAAAGGCGCGGCGGGCCAGAGTGTTCTTCACGACGTGGAACTCGCCGCCAGATTCACGGATCTTCGCGCGGAGTTGCATCCATGACCTTCATGTTGGCGCCGGTATATTCCACGAGAATGACCGCCTGACTGCGCTTCAACCAGTCCTGGTACTGTGTCGAGCACTTCTTCTTTACGCTCTTTTGAAATTGCCAAAGGTATTCACCTCCTTTCATGAAAAAGTCTTTGCCACTTCGCAGGCAAAGACTTTTGCTGTTCCGGAGGGAACGCCGGGCCGCGCAGTGCGGACCGGGGATTTGCAATCAGTCTCCACCTGAGCAGGAAATTAAGTCCCTTACTCGGGGACACCCGCCTTCATCGGCGAAGTGGCGATCAGGTTATGCGGACCTTATTTTACTCGGTTCCTTCCAAAGCGACAGCTTCACTCGGATCGACTTTGATCCCAGGGCCCATCGTCGTGGTGACCGTGATGCGCTTGATGTAGGCACCCTTGGCGCCGGACGGGCGGGCCTTGCGGATGGCATCCATCAGCGCGGCAAAATTCTCGTAAAGTTTATCGGCATCGAAAGAAGCCTTGCCGATCGAGACGTGGATATTGGCGGTCTTGTCCAGGCGGAATTCCACACGACCAGCCTTGGCTTCCTTGATGGCGCGCTCCATATCCTGGGCGGCGACAACTGTGCCGGCCTTCGGGTTCGGCATCAGACCGCGCGGACCGAGCACACGGCCCAGACGACCAACCTTGCCCATTGCATCCGGGGTGGCGATGGCCACATCGAAATCGAGCATGCCGCCTTCGATCTTCTTCAAGGTTTCATCATCATCGGCAACCAGGTCGGCGCCGGCAGCGCGGGCCGCGGCGGCGCCTTCACCCTGGGCAAAGACCAGCACACGCACCGTCTTGCCCAGGCCGTGCGGCAGCACAACCACATCGCGCACCTGCTGGTCCGCCTGACGCGGATCAAGCGCAGTGCGCATGTGAACTTCCACTGTTGCATCGAACTTGGTGATGGTGGTTTCCTTCGCAAGCGCAACGCCTCGCGCGAGGAATACAGCTTGTCGATATCGACTTTGGCCGCAGCGGCCATATATTTCTTTCCGTGTTTTGCCATGTTTTCCTCCGTGGTGCAAGCGGGAGCGCGCAAGCCGCTCCCTCCCACAATATTAGTCGGTTACCGTAATGCCCATCGAGCGGGCTGTGCCTTCGACCTGCTTCATCGCGCCTTCGATATCGATCGCGTTCAGATCTTTCATCTTCAGCTCGGCGATCTCCGTCACCTGGGCGCGCGTCACCTTGCCGACCTTATCCTTGTTCGGCACGCCGGAACCCTTCTCGACCTTGGCTGCCTTGCGCAGCAGCACTGCAGCCGGCGAGGTCTTCAGCACGAACGTGAACGAACCATCGGTATAGATGGTGATCTCCGCAGGAAGCACCTCGCCCGGGCGGTTGGACGTGCGGGCATTGTATTCCTTGCAGAAGGCCATGATGTTGATACCATGACCCGCCAGCGCAGGGCCAACCGGGGGCGCCGGATTGGCTTTGCCAGCCTCAAGCTGGAGACGAACGATTGCTTTCAGTTTCTTTGCCATTTTTTCTCCTTCGTGGTTTTAGCGGGCGATTGAGGGAACGCCCTCCCACCGCATCAGGCCGTCCCGCGTAAGCGCGGGCAGCCTGCTACTGTCATCTGATTATGCTTTTTCCACTTGCAGGAAGTCCAATTCCACGGGCGTTTCGCGCCCGAAGAAGGACACCATCACGCGCACCTTGGTGCGCTCCATATCGATCTCGGCAACCACGCCGCGGAAATCGTTGAACGGGCCATCCACGATACGGACGCGCTCACCGACCTTGAATGTGACCTTGACCGTGGGCGCTTCGGCTTCCATGCGCTTGACGATCTGGGCAACTTCTTCAGGGCGCAGAGGTGTGGGCTGATTGCCCATGCCCACAAAGCCGGTCACACCAGGCGTATTGCGGACCACATACCAGGACTCTTCGGAAAGCACCATGTTCACCAGCACATAACCGGGGAAGATATGGCGCTCCACAGTGCGGCGCTTGCCGTCCTTGACTTCGATCTCTTCCTGGGTCGGGATGACCACATCGAAGATCTTATCTTTCATGCCCATGGTCTCGATGCGCTGCTCGAGGTTGTGGCGCACCTTGTTCTCATAACCCGAATAACAGTGGATCACATACCAGGCCGGCCCTTCCACGGGAACGGGAATCTCGGAGACGATTCCGGCTCGGGCCTGGGTCTGGAGGCGGAACGGGCAGCCCGTTTGGCCGGAGCAGCCGGAGCGCAGCGGAATTTCGGGCTCCGGTCTGGCTCGGAATCCGGCTCAGCATCGGGGAGGAAACATCCTGCGAGTTGCAGCGGTGAGGGAATCGAAGCTCGGGCCCCGACTCTGGTTCGGGGTCCGACAATGGAGCATCCTCCGCGGGAGCAGCGGGCTGCTGTTCCTCGGCGGTTCTTCTTCCACCGGCTCCTGTTCGAACTCTTCTTCCGGATCCTGCGCTTCCATCAAAACCTCATTTACACGCCGAGCATCTGGTTAAGCAGCCACTCGGCAGAACGATCCACGAAAAACAGGTACATCCCCACCACGACCATGACGATCAGGACAAGGA
This sequence comes from uncultured Chloroflexia bacterium, assembly GCA_963809585.1. GTDB lineage: Bacteria > Chloroflexota > Anaerolineae > Anaerolineales > Villigracilaceae > JACPVF01. Next base: position 1,527,631 of record CAWEKL010000009.1, read on the forward strand.
TGGTAAGGCGGCGGGCTTCCGGCCAGGTAGGCCAGGAAACTTTGCGCAGCTCACCGGTCGTCTCGCGAAAGAACGACTGGATGGCATTCTGGGATTTGCCTTTTTTTACTTTCTCAGCCAAGGCACTACTCCTCTTACATATTTTACGGCAAAACGCCGCCCGTTCGGCGGCGTTGCCGTAATCTGCAGGCCAGGCAGGACTTGAACCCACAACCGCTCGTTTTGGAGACGAGTGCTCTACCAATTGAGCTACTGGCCTAGGTGAACCTGACGGGGCGGCGGCATCCCGGGTGGGAGGTCGCCGCGCCCGCCAGCCATTTACTTCGTTTCGCGATGCAAGGTATGCTTCCGGCAACGCGGGCAGTACTTGTTGAACTCGAGCCGATTCGGATCGTTGCGGCGATTCTTTTCGGTCGTGTAATTTCGTTCCTTGCAGTCATTGCACTGCAGCGTAATGACCGGGCGAACATCTTTCTTCTTGGAAGCCATTCTTACTTACCAACTTTCTAATTTACTCAATGATCTTGGTGACGACACCCGCGCCGACGGTCAGGCCGCCTTCACGGATGGCGAACTTCGAACCCTGCTCCAGCGCCACCGGCACGATCAACTCCACCGTCAGGTTCACGTTGTCGCCCGGCATCACCATCTCCACACCTTCCGGCAGGGTGATGTCGCCCGTCACATCCATCGTGCGGATGTAGAACTGCGGCCGATACCCGCTGAAGAACGCCTTGTGCCGCCCACCTTCTTCCTTCTTCAGCACGTACACTTCCGCCAGGAACTTCTTGTGCGGCGTGATCGACCCCGGCTTGGCCATCACCTGCCCGCGCTCCACATCTTCCCGCTCGATGCCGCGCAGCAGCAGACCCACATTGTCCCCCGCCATGCCTTCATCCAGCTGCTTGTGGAACATTTCCACGCCCGTCACCACCGAGTCGGCGTCGTCTCGCGCAACCCGATGATCTCCACCGGATCCCCCACTTGCACGATCCCGCGGTCGATACGTCCCGTCACCACCGTCCCGCGTCCCTTGATCGAGAACACGTCTTCCACCGACATCATGAACGGCTTGTCCGTGTCACGCTTCGGCTCCGGAATGTACTCATCGATCACCCGCAGCAATCTCGTGGATCGAGGCATATTCCGGCGCATTCGGGTCCGTCGAGGTGCTTTCCAACGCCTGCTTGGCCGAGCCCCGCACGATCGGCGTCGTGTCCCCGGGAAAGCCCTGGCTTCGTCAGCAGTTCGCGCAGTTCCAGCTCCACCAGCTCCAGCAGTTCCGGATCGTCCATCATGTCCACCTTGTTCAGGAACACCACGATCGACGGCACTTCCACCTGCCGCGCCAGCAGCACATGCTCGCGCGTCTGCGGCATCGGCCCGTCCGGCGCCGCCACCACCAGGATCGCCCCGTCCACCTGCGCCGCACCCGTGATCATGTTCTTGATGTAGTCGCGGTGCCCCGGCATGTCCACGTGCGCATAGTGCCGCTTGTCCGTCTGGTATTCCACGTGCGCAATGTTGATCGTGATCCCGCGCGCTTTTTCTTCCGGCGCATTGTCGATCTGGTCGTAGGCCTTGAACTCCGCCTGCCCCAGCATCTGCGCCACTTTCGTGATCGCCGCCGTCAGCGTCGTCTTCCCGTGGTCGATGTGCCCCATCGTCCCCACGTTCAGATGCGGCTTGTTCCGATCAAATTTCTGCTTCGCCATGATCCCTTCTCCTTTTTCTGACAAATTGCATTTAGTCAGCAACTGAGCCCACAATGGGATTTGAACCCATGACCTCGTTCTTACCAAGAACGTGCTCTACCGACTGAGCTATGAGGGCTTGACGTGCTGCCCGGAACTTTCCGGTAGTGGGCGGTGAAGGATTCGAACCTCCGAAGTCTTCTGACAACTGATTTACAGTCAGTCCCCTTTGGCCACTTGGGTAACCGCCCGGGTTAAATTATCCAGCGTTTCTTCAGTCTGCTGGTCGCTTCGTCGTTCATCTGGTGAACGGCGAACCGACTAACATTCTGACTGGAGCCGACGACGAGAATCGAACTCGTAACCGCCCGCTTACAAGGCGGGTGCTCTGCCGATTGAGCTACGTCGGCGAGCGATTAAGCAGGCCGATTATACCAAAGCACACAATCGCCCGCAAGGAGGAGACAATTAAATTGCTCCCGGGAATGCAGGAGCACGGAGCAAAAGTTTATCAGTGATTGAATGGAGCGTCAAGCCTTGGGCTCTACATTTAATAGAAATAAGACTTTCCTGTCGATCCAAGTCTCCCGGAATGAGTTTTCAACAGCCTCTTGACACAAACATATGTTCTATTGTATATTATGACTAACTAGAACAAATTTTCTAGTTTTACCGGAATCCTGCCGGAAGCCGGGCCTAGAGCAAAATTCCGGCCCACTGCCTGAGAAGGCTCAGTAAAGGGCAAATGCCATGAGCGAAATGAACCGACATGAACTAATGCTGGAAGTACTGGCCGAGCTGGCCCCAGAACTCCGCACGGCGCGCAAATCGGCAGCCCGGGCTACCTCCCGACTGAGCCGGACGCTGGAGGAATTCCTTCCCCTTCCCCCCCATTCGCTGTTCCTGGGTGTCGCCAATGACGGGCTGCCAGTTTTGCTGAATATGGCAGACTCTGTTCCAGGACCCATGCTGGTCGCCGGCGATCAGGGCAGCGGCAAAAGCGCCCTGTTGCGCGTGATCGCGGCTTCGACCGACATCATCCACCGTCCGGAGGATGTGCAGTATGGCGTGATCACTTCAAACCCTGAGGAATGGAAGGGGATGGAAGGTTCACACAACCTGGTGGAAGTATTCCATGTCAGAGGACCAGCGGGCAATGGAGTTTTTGCACTCGCTCACTGAATGGGCACATTCCAATCGAGGCGAGAGGCAGTCGGTGCTGCTATTCATAGACGACCTGAGTGTAATGATGAATATCGAGGAGCGGGCTCGCCAGGACCTGCGCTGGCTGCTGCTGCGCGGACCTGCCCGGCGAGTATGGCCGATCGTTACGATCAATCCCAAGACGGGTGCCGGATGTGCATCCCTGGACTTCGTTCTTTCACACCCGATTATTTGGCAAAATCGGAGACCCGCGGGATCTGAATGATCTGGCGGGCGGCGCGAAACCCCGACTGGAAAACCTTAACGGGGGCAGCGAGTTCATGCTGCGCGAAGGGAATGACTGGCTGAAATTCTGGATTCCCACGGACGGACAGGAGGCTTAAATGCATACCGGTTTAATGTGGTTCGATAACGACCCCAAGACAGCCCTGGCCTCAAAGATCAAAAAGGCCTCTGACTATTACAGCCGCAAGTTCGGGCGGCGCCCGAACATCTGCTTGGTGAATCCCAGCATGATGGGCGACCGGACCGTGGAAACGATCGAGGAGAGCGGCCGGCAGATCACCGTGCGCCCCTACCGGCCGGTGCTGCCCGGACATTTATGGATCGGCGTGGAAGAAGAGAATTAGCGGGCCACGGGTCCGGCTCGCATCAATTCAAGAAATCCTCCCGTGGTACTGGCCCACGGGAGGATTTTGATTTAGTCAGGCTCAGCCTTCTGGGCAATCACAAAGGCCAGCGCATATTCGCGGGTATGAGTGAGGCTGACCGACCAGGCCGATAATTTCTGACGGCGGGCAATCCGGGCGGCGGCGCCATGGAGCTTTAGCCGAGGGGCGTGTCTGGCATTACCGATCACCTCGATCTCCAACCAACCCACATCCCCAATGCCGCGGCCGAGTGCCTTGGCGGCTGCCTCCTTGGCTGCAAAACGTGCGGCGAGCGATTCAGCTCGTCCGGCGCAGGCATCCAATTCTGCGGGCGTGAATACCCGCTCCAGGAACCGGTCACCGTGCCGTGCAATCACATCTCTCACACGCCGGACCTCGATCAAATCCACACCGCTGGCAAGTTTCATACCATTTCCTCGATCAAGGTCCCGCCCCCGCATAAACGAGTCGGGTGGGATCAATAAATTTTCGTGCTGTTTCCAGAACTTCCTCGCGGGTCACCTTGCGGATTCGGGAGGAATACAGCCGATAATAGTCGAGGTCAAGGTTATAGCGCTGGATATTCAGCAAGGCGCTGGCAACGCCGCCATTGGATTCCAACGAGAGAGGCAGCCGGCCGATGAAATTTGCCTTGCTGTCCGAAAGTTCTCCTACGGTAACCCCACGTCGGGTGAAGCGGGCCAATTCCTTGACGATCAGGTCAGTGGCCTTTCCCAAGTTGGCAGGGTTGACCCCAGCGCTCACTGACCAGGTTCCCGGGCCAATGCCCACGCTCATCCCCGAATAGGCGTAATAAGCCAGGCCAGCTTTTTCACGCACCGCATCACCAACGCGGCCCATCATGCCGAACTGACCCAGAACAGAGTTGCCAAGCGAAGCTGCGAAAAATTCGGGGTCTGTGCGCCGAGGGCCGAACGTCCCAATGACCAGATCAGATTGGGACTTGCCGGGAATCGAATGGTGCCGTCTGACACTTTCCTCCAGTGGAAGCACCGGAGGCAGCTCAGGAATGGGCTTCTGGCCATTCGCCTGCCAGTTACCAAGAACACGTTCGACTGCCTCCACCGCGCGGGGAGGATCGATCCCGCCCACGATGACGATCACCAATCCGCGCGGACCGATGTACGCTTCCTGAAATTCGACCAGATCCTTGCGCGAGATGTTTTGGATAGTCTCCGGCCAGCCATCCGCCGGGCGGGAGTAAGGGTGCCCATTGAAAAGGAGCTGATCGAAGAGCAAGTCTGCCATATCAGAGGTGTCCTGTGCGCGGATCGCCAGGCTGGTCAGCAAAAGTGTGCGCAGTTTTTCAACCTCCGCTTCTGGGAAGGTGGGAGTGCGGAGGGTCTCCGAGAAGAGTTCGAGCAGAAGCGGGAGATCTTCGACCAGGGATCGCCCGCCAAAACTGGTGGTGTGGGTTCCCGAATCATAACCAAAACTCGCGCCAGCCGATTCAAGCTGGTTGAAGATCTCATCGAAGGAATGCTTTTGCGTTCCGCGCATCAAAGCCGAGATCGCAAAGTCCGCAAGGCCGAGCTTATCATCCGTTTCCACCAGGCTCCCGGCATGAAAAAAACCGCTTACTGAAACAGAGGCAGAATTGAAATTGGCGCGTGATAGAACTGTGATGCCGTTGGGAAGCACTTCACGGTGGATATCATCCGCGCCGGGCAGAGAGTGAAGCGAGTTTGCGGGATCGGGTTGGCATCAGACGGGCTTTCCAATCGGGGAGGTAGGTGGCTACCACGCGATTACCCGGCTGCAGGTACTGGCGGGCCACGCGCTGTACATCCGCAGGGGTAACCTGTTCCAATACCCTCAGAAAATCAAGGAACCAGGCATGACTGGCGAACATCTCGGTGTAGCCCATCCAGAACGCCTGGTTGGTGATGCTCTCGCTGCCATAGGAAAAGAGAGCCCGGACTTGCTTGACCGCGCGGTGAACTTCCTCCTCTAAAACCAGTTCCGATCGGAGACGGTCAAGCTCCGCATCCAGGGCAGCCAGGGCTTCCTCAGGCTTGCGCTGCGGATGGACGGTCAGCGTGAAGTAATAAAGGAAGGGGTCAATCGTGGTGCTGGCCCCACCGGAAACGCCGACGACGATCTCCTTATCAACCAGAGCGCGGTAGAGGCGGGAGGTCTTGCTGGAAAGGCCTCCGCCGAACATGTTCAGGCTGCTCGGTCCAGCCAGCAGGCTGTCCATGACACCCAGGGGGAAGAAGTCAGGATGGGAGGCCGGCGGGAACCGATAAGCAACCTGCAAGTATGTGGTCTCACCGGGGCCCTCGATAGACAGCTGGATCTCAGATTCCAGGGGCGGCTCGGGCTGCGTAAAGCGCAGCGGGGTGGCTCCGGCCGGTATCGACTCGAACAACTCTCGAATTCGGGCCAGCATGGCATTCGTTTTGAAATCGCCCGCTACAGCGAGCACTGCGTTGTTGGGAATATAAAACCTGCGGTAATGGGCGTAGAGGTTCTCGCGTGAAATGCTGTCTAAGTCCTGCGCTCTCGCCGATGACTTCATGCTGATAGGGATGCACATGGAATGCTGCGCGCTGGATCGCCTCCCCCAGGCGGAAGATGGGCTCATTTTCGTTACCTTCGCGCTCCGATATCACCACAGTCCGCTCGGAGGCCACTTCCTTCTCATCGAAGAGACTGTTGACCATGCGGTCGGCTTCCAAATCCAGGACCAGGTCTATCTTATTGGCCGGCATGGTCTCAAAGTAACTGGTCCAATCCAGGAAGGTCATGGCATTCCAGTTCCCGCCCTCGCGCGAGATGGCCCGATCGAGCACGGTGGACGGGAAGCGCGGCGTCCCCTTGAACTGCATGTGCTCGGTCCAGTGGGAAATGCCGGTCAAGCCGGGTGTCTCGTCACGGGAACCCACGCGATACCACAGCCAGGAGGAAACCAGCGGAGCCGTGTGGATCTCCTTTAGAAAGACCTGAAGGCCGTTGGAGAAGGTTACCTGGGTGAAGGGAGCTGCTGAGGAGCTCAAGGAATTAGACTCCTATGCGGGGAGGGCATCCATTGAAAACGGGTCATGGGCAGACCGGCTGACCGTCCAGATTCAGGGCGCGAGGCTGGATGGCGCAATAAAGGGGCCGAAGTACATCCTGGAGGCCGGTAAACGGCTCATGCAATTGGGTCTGGGAAAGAGGAATATTCACGGGGACATCCAGGTGAACCGGAACGTTATCCTGGACCGGCACGTTAAATGACAAGGCAACATCCAGGCTGGTCCCCGCCGGCAGGGTTACCTGGGCGGGAGCGTCAATGTTTAGAGCCGAGGAAGTAATGCGAACACGAGCGTTCTGTATCACTGCATCCGAGGCGAGGGTGATCCGGGTGGTCTGCTGGATGGGAACGGTCAGGCTGAGCGGAATCGAGCCATCCACCGGGATAGTGGAAGTGATGGAGGCGCGGTCCATCTTCTCAAAATTGGTATAAAGACCGGCCAGGACATTACCGCCCATGTTGACGGCATTCATTTGGAGAGAGGCCGAAGAGGTGTACATAAAAATGAGCAGCGCGATCAGGATCCCATTCACCAAAAGGGACAGGATACCGGTAACCGTCCAAAAGGCCGGGCCGAAATGAAACGCAGTGCGGCGCGGCTCAGCAACAACGGGTACAACCGGCGGCGGGGCGGCCGGCGGAGGGGTGGGAGTCACAACCGGGCGCGCTTTTGGCAGGCGGGAGAGAGGAGAGGGATTGTGCTCGGCCGTCTTCTCCAATTCCCCGTCAGAAAGAATGGTCCGCATGCGGCGGCGTGGATCTTGCTGGGAATCGCGGGTCATGGAGCCTCCTCGGATATAATCAATGAGAACGATGGAAATCCCTGCTTCACCGGGAATGATGACAGGCAGCTTGAAAGCCGGGCGGTCAAAAGATCATGGCGGCGGAAATGGAGCAGGAGCCCCGAATTGCATAATCTTAACATAGTTATCTCTGAGTTACGATGGTTGACCGTAGATCTGCGGATCGGCGGATCCCCCGACGGTCCGCTTGAAGGCAGACTGCAATTTGACTATAATCAGCCAGCATTGCAGGAACTGAGGCGATGGAGGCAGAGTGAATGATCAATACTTGATAGCCGTTGTAGGCGCCGGCCCCTCGGGGCTGTTCGGCGCCAGGGAATTTGCGAACCAGGGGGCGCATGTAGCGCTCTTCAACCGGGATGTAAAACCGGGGGGCCTGGCAGAATATGGAATTTTTCCCACCAAGCACATCATGAAGGAGGGGCTGCGCAAGCAGTTCCGCCAGGTGATGGATAACCCCAATATCGATTATTTTGGGAATGTTACCGTAGGAAACCATGGCGACCTGACGCTGGATGAGCTGCGCGGGTTGGGTTTCGACGCGATCCTCATCACCGCCGGGGCCCAGGGCACCAAGTGGCTGGGATTGCCGGGGGAACACCTGAAGGGCGTATATCACGCCAAGGATGTTGTCTATTTCTATAACAAGCTGCCGCCTTTTGCACAGAAAACCTTCCTGTTCGGGAAGCGTTGTGCCGTGGTGGGCGCTGGCAATGTCATGGTGGACATCTCTCATTTTCTGATCCGCCTTGAAAAGGTGGATGAGGTGATCGCCATTGTGCGGCGCGGTCCGGTGGAGGTGAAGTTCGACAAAAAGGAAATGGAACACATCATCGCCAACCTGGATGTGCCTGCCCTGGATGCAGAGATCGAACGGGTGACACCGATCATGCAGGCCGTAGGCCAGGACCCCGTTCACGCGCGGAACGTCATCCTGGAAGCGCTTCCCAAAGCAGAACCAAAGGTTTCTGAAACGCGCTTCCGCTTTGAGTTCCTGGCTTCCCCAGTCCAGATGAAAGGCGATGCCCAGAACCACCTGACCAGCATTGAGATCGAGGATAACATCCTGGTGCTCAAGGATGGAGAGACCAAAGCACGGGGCACGGGCAAAAAACGGAACCTCGAGGTAGATACCGTCATCTTCGCCATCGGCGACAAGGTGGATGAGTCCATGGGGCTGCCGGTTGAATGGAATGAGTTCGTGAAGAGCCGGGAGCCCAAATATCCGGTGGAGGGAGTCTCATATGAGACCGGCGTGGACAGGGTGTTCGTAGGCGGATGGTCACGGCAAGCCAGCCACGGGCTGGTGGGTTATGCCCGCAAGGATGGCATTAACGCAGCCAAATCCGTCCTGCAATACCTGGCATCCAAACAGCCGTCTGGCGCGAGCCTGCAAGCGGTACGAGAACGAGTTCGACCGTCTCAACAAGCAGGTGATCACCAAGGAGGACGTAAAGAGGCTGGAGGCCGTGGAGTTCTCGGAAGCCCAGAAACGCGGGCTGGAGGAGTTCAGGTATGCGACCAACGAAGAGATGCTGGCAGCTATCGAATCAATAAAGACAGCCTAAAATAAAGCCCCTCTCCTGAAATCGGGAGAGGGGCTTTTCTTTCTTAATATTGACTTCGGAGGGAAGATTTAACTTCCTCTGCCTGACATAAAAGCGAAGATGGCCCATGTCACGAGGATCGTGAGAAGCAGAATGACAAGCGAGGATTTCCACAAATTCCGGTCCCGGGCAGTGGGAATTTGATTTTGATCGAGATAGCGCTTGATACCCTCGATCTGCTGCGTATCTGTGAAGAACCGTTTGGGAAGCATGACAAACGATACATCCGACAAGTACAGCATCAGCATCGCCTTATCTTCCTTCCATTTGAGGAAGTTCTTCCAGGGCCGAAGCAGGCTGCCAAGCATATTGGTTATGGTCAGGCCTTCTTCTGTGATCTCAAATTCCATAGGCAGATTCAATTCCTTGGTCTGTTGAAAGATACGCTTAAATTTGCGGGGGAGGAAAAAGAATGAGTAAAGATCCATGAAAACGATCAAAACCAGAAGAACCAGCATTAAGTTAAAGGGGAATTGTCCCAAAATATTCCACCAAAACCCCCATACCAGAACCAGGCCAACAATAGGATAGGTTGCATAATAGAGCAACCGCGCGCCCAGTGATTTTTGCGCATGCAATAATTGCGCATGCCGAAAATCGGTCCAATCATATGTCCCGCGAAATTGCATGGCATTCCTCCACCGGTTCAGGATTGCGGCACAAGGGGATTATACGCTGGAAGGAATCCAGCAAACCGGCTTACAATTCCAATAGATGAAAGGTGATCTGATTTTCCGCCAGCCGCTCATGAATGCAGCCGGGACCCTGGGATTTGCCCCTGATCCTCGCGCGCCCATAAATTGGGAAAGACTGGGCGCGTTCATCACCAACCCTATCTCATTCAGGCCACGCCTGCCCGCCGCGCAGCCCGTCCGGCTTGATTATCCGGGCGGATTCCTGCTGCACACCGGGCTTCCCAACCCCGGGCTGCAAGCAGTCATCGAGCACCATCGGTATGCATGGCAGCGCTCTGATCTGCCGATCATCGTACACCTGATGGCAGACCGTCCGGAGGAAGCCGGCAGGATGGTACGGGTATTGGAAGAGATCGAAAACGTAATGGCGGTCGAGCTGGGATTCGCGCCCCTGCTGGCTGATGACATCCTGTACCTTGCTGTGGAGATGTGCCGGGGGGAGCTGCCTATCATCACTGCCCTGCCGGCTGCCCAGCTGCTGAGGACAGGAGCGCGCCTGATGGAAATGGGAGCATCGGCGATAAGCCTGGCAACACCACGCGGCGCGCTGCCTTCGCAGGATGGCAAGGGACTCACTACCGGCAGGCTGTATGGACCCGGCTTGTTCCCGCAAAGCCTGGAACTTGTGCATAGCGCGGCTAAAGCCGGATTGACAATCATCGGGGCGGGAGGCATCTGGGATAAGTCACAGGCCAGAGCCATGCTCGAGGCGGGAGCCATCGCCGTACAAGTGGATGCCAGCCTGTGGCTGCCAAAATACAAGGACCTCGTCTAATGACGAGGTCCTGTTTTGTCAACTACGGTTGGGGTTTAGACAACACGAACGTTGGCGGCCTGCGGGCCCTTGGGACCCTGCTCGATGGTGAATTCCACCTTCTGGCCTTCGTTCAGGTTGCGGAAGCCTTCGCCTTCGATGGCGGAGAAGTGGACGAACACGTCCGGACCACCTTCGCGAGCGAGGAAACCGTAGCCCTTGCTGCCGTTGAACCACTTAACCGTACCGATGACACGTTCAGACATTTTGCCTCCTTAGAGCAAAAAAGAAATGTTCGAGACGCAATGCCTTTCATCGGTGGTTAAAAAAAAGCGGCTCGCTTGAGCCGTCGTCTTTCCATCCAACGAAAAACCACTTGCATCTTGCAGGTAGGTATTCTACCGGAAACCTGTGATAAGTCAAGGTTTTTTACCCAACGAATTTGGAAGGAATTGCAAACGCTCGGAGGCTTGAATGCAGCGAAGATCAGGTTTCCAGCCAAATGGTGACCGGCCCATCATTATGAATCTCCACCAGCATATGCGCGCCGAACTGCCCGGTCTGGGTGGGGACACCCTGCGCGCGCAGCAACTCGACAAATCGATCCACCAGCGGCCCGGCATGCGAGGGCAGAGCAGCGTCGGTGAAGGATGGCCGGCGTCCCTTGCGGGTATCCGCGTAAAGCGTGAACTGCGAGACCACGATGGCCGCGCCGCCCACATCCAGCACCGAAAGATTGGTCTTCCCGGCCTCGTCTTCAAAGATGCGCAGGTTGGCGATCTTTGCGCTCAGGATTGCTGCCTGTTCCTCCCCATCGCTGTGACCAATGCCGAGCAGAATCAGAAGGCCGCCACCGATCTCTGAGACGGTGCGGCCTTCCACGCTGACACTGGCTTTGGATACCCGCTGGATCAACGCGCGCATGAATAAGTGAGGCTCAAGGCAGGGGTATGGCTTGCCGGACCTCAGCCATGGTCTGCTCGGCGATGGCACGGGCACGCGCAGCGCCATCCTCCAGAACCTCGTCCACATAACCGGGCCGGGCGGCCAGCTCGGCGCGGCGGGCGCGGAACGGTTCCAGATGACGATTGAGGTTGCGGGCGTACAGTTTCTTGCAGTCCACGCAACCCAGCGCAGCCGTCTGGCAATCGCGGTGGACCATGGCGATCTCTTCCGGCGAGGAGAAGATCTTGTGCATGCTATACACATTACAGATATCGGGGTTGCCGGGATCGGTACGTTTGATGCGGGCGGGATCGGTCACCATCTGCATGACGCGCTGCTCGGTCTCCCTGGGTGTGGCAGCCAGCTCGATGTGATTGTTCAGGCTTTTGCTCATCTTTTCCCGGCCATCGAGGCCAAGCACCTTGAGCACTTCCGTGTGTTTGGCCTGCGGCTCTATCAGGACACCGGTCTTATAACGATAATTGAAGGAGCGGACGGTTTCACGGGCAAACTCCACATGGGGAGCCTGGTCAATGCCCACCGGCACTACATCGGCCTTGTAGAGCACAATGTCGGCGGTCATCAAGACCGGATAGCCGAGCAGGCCGTAATTGACATTCTCAGGATTCTGGCGGATCTTTTCCTTGAAGGTAGGCAGGTCCGTCAACTTGCCCAGCGGTGTCACCATGGAAAGCAGGGTATGCAGTTCCATCACCTGCGGGACATGCGACTGAATAAAGACGATGGAGTCTTCGGGGCGGATGCCGGCGGCCAGCCAATCGAGCGCCATCTCCATGGTGTTGGGCTTCAGGTCGGCAGTTGTTTCGACCGTAGTAAGCGCGTGGATATCCACGATGCAGTAAATGCACTCGTAATCATCCTGCAAAGCCACATAGTTCTGGATGGCACCCAGATAATTGCCCAGATGCTGGCGGCCCGTGGGACGAGCACCCGAGAAAACACGTCCTTTTTTGGACATCAAACCTGCCTCCAATTACAGGATTCCCTAAGCTTCGACCATCCTGCGCACCAGCCCCAGCACCTCTCCCGGCTCGGCATGACGTTTGGTTTGCAGCTTGGAATACAAAAGCTCGCCGTTGACCGTCACTTCAAATCGCCCGCCTTCAGAGGGAACAAGCGTGACCCTGTCGATGACATGCTCGAATTCCTTGAGCAATTCCTCTGCCAGGCCGACGGCCCGGCCGGCATAGTGTCAGACCGCGCAGTAAACGATCTCGATGGTCAACATCATTTTCTCCCTTCAAGGGCTGCTCCCGCGGGAAAAAGCTGGCGGGCTCAGAAACATCACAATGTTGTTAGAAAATTATAACATGTGGTCCCCCAGGCTTGCCTTTGACCAAGCGGCGCGCTATAATCCTCTACGCTGCAAGATTCGAGAAGGAGAACGTTGGAATGCCCATTTATACCTATCGCTGTGAAAACTGCGGCGTGCAATTCGAGCGCCACCAGTTTTATCAAGATGAGCCGCTGAAGTTCTGCCCGGAGTGCCGTAAAAAAGCCTTGAAGAAGGTGATCGCGCCGGTGGGAATCGTGTTTAAAGGTTCCGGATTCTATGCGACCGACCACCGCTCTGCCTCGGGAAGCCAATCACGCCCCAACAAAAAGGACGAAAACAAGAAGACAGAGGCCAAAAGCGAGACGCCAAGCAAGCCGGACACCGGCAGCAACTCCTCCGAATAACCTCTACATGAACAGATGACACCACAGGCGCCCTTGCCTGTGGTGTTTTTTTATTCTGTCTCTGCAATATTTTATCCATGAGGCGGGTCTTATAATGCCGGTGTGGTGGAAAAAATCAGGCTTCTCCAAAAGTATCTCTTTCCTCGATTTCAGGATGTCCTGTTCCTCAGCCTTCTGGCTGTGGTGATCCTGTATGGGCCGCGCCTGTTTCACGAAGACGGCGACCTGGGCAGGCACCTCACAATCGGCCGCTACATCCTCGAAAGCGGCAGCATTCCCGTGCGGGATATTTTTTCCCATACCATGGCCGGGGCAGCACTGGTACCACATGAATGGCTTGCCGAGGTTCTTTTTGCACTGGCTTATCAGGTTCTCGGATTGGACGGCGATGTTCTATTGACCGCGGTGGTCATTGCCAGCACCTTCCTGCTGGCCTACCGTGAGACCGTACGGCGTGGAGCGTCCCGCCTGGTGGGCTTGCTGGCGGTACTGATGGCCGCGGCTGCCTCCAGCCTGCACTGGCTGGCGCGCCCCATGTTTTCACCTTCCTGCTGCTGGCGATATGGTCCTACCGGCTGGAGAGATACCGCGAGGGTGAGACGCGCGGCCTGTGGTTCTTTCCGATGGTGATGGCCCTGTGGGCGAATACTCACGGTGCTTTCATTGCCGGGTTCGTGGTCCTGGGAATCCATTTCGCCGAGTGGGTCCTCGATTTTGCAAGGAGACGGGCCTCAGAGGACGAAGGGAAACGCCTCGCCGGGATCGCGGTTGTCTCCCTGCTGGCCACGCTTGCCAACCCTGCCGGCTGGAGGCTTTGGGCGACCAGCCTGGGTTATATCGGGAACCAGTACCTGGTGAGTCACACGGTGGAATACCTCCCACCGGACTTCCACCATCCGGTAACCTGGCCCTTCCTGCTGCTGCTGGCATTAGGATTGCTGGCATTGTCGCTGGGGAGACCGCTGCGCCTGCGTCATGCCCTCATGCTCACCCTGTGGGCGATCATGGGACTATACAGTGCCCGCAACATCCCTCTCTTCGCCATCCTGTGTGCGCCGATCTACGGGGAATTGATGCAGAAGGCAGCCGCCAAACGGCCCGCGCTGGTGAGACTTGAGAGGGGACTCAAACACATCGAGAATCAATTGGGGGGAGTCTTCTGGCCGGTGCTGGGAGTCATTGCGGCCCTGCTGCTGTTCTCGCAGCATGTCAAACTCGACCTTTCCCGGCATGGAAACACCTTTGACCCGCAAGTTTTCCCGGTGGAGGCCGTGAACTGGCTGGAGGGCCATCCACCCGAGGGAAACTGTTTTAATTACTTTACATGGGGAGGCTACCTGCTCTATCGCAGCTGGCCGGAGCAGAAGGTTTTTATAGACGGGCAGACCGATTTTTACGGAGAAGGTTTGACGCGCGAGTATGAGACAGTTATCAGCGCCGAGCCCGGTTGGAAAAACATCCTATTGAAGTACGAGGTGGATTGGGCGATCGTGCCGCCGGAGGAGCCGCTTGCATCGGCCCTGGAAGAATGGGGATGGAAAAACATCCACGAGGACGAGACCGCTGTCGTGTTCGAAAAACCCTGAGCATGCATCTTTAACACGAACGATAAAGAACTGTTCGCTATTCAAGGCGAACAGTTCGCCGAAGAAATACAGGAGACTCAGCGGCTCAGGGCGCGGGCCAGCACCTCACGCAGTTTATAAGGGTAGCCGGTCAAGGTCAGCTCAGGAGTAATAGACGAACCGGCCGTCTCGATCTTGAAGTTGCTGATCCCAAACATCCGATCAAAAAAGGACTGCTGGTCGGCGTAGTTGGTGATACGGGAGAAGGGGATCACCACCTCGCTTTTATCCATGATTCCTTTTTTGAAAACGAAACGGTCGGATTGGACGGTGACGCTTTCAGAAAAATGCGCCAGGATACGGGGATTCACAAGCGACCACCAGCGGATGACGGGTTTATAAATTTCCATGGTTTGATTCCTTTTCCTTGCCCTAGTATATCGGAATTTTGCGGCCTTTAATGCCGAAACATCCCTGCCTTCTTCCATAGAAGGCAGGGATGTTCAATTCAGGGGAACCTCGAAGCAGTTAAGGTAAGATGCCGCGAGCCTGGAAGGCGGCCAGCACCGCGTTCGCCTCAGCGGCTCCATAGAGGGTCTGGGCGGCATTCACGGTTGCCTGGGCAGCAGCCGGCATGCTGGTATCGGGGGCGAAATTGAACTGCGCCATCAGGATGATGGTATCAGCCTTCACGTGCCCAAGCGCTCCGCGGATGTCCCACAGGGCGCGTGACCAGATCATGCCATCGTGGTGCACCCTGCCATTCAGGTCGGCGGGATAATGCAGGTTCGTATCCACCCGGCGCAGGCAGTGCGGGACCGTGCTGGTGTAGGAGACGGAGTCCCAGTCGGCCACGCAGGCTGGGTCGAGGGTGGGCGCAATCACGTTCGAAACGGTTACGGCCCAGTAATCGCCGAAACCCTCACCGATCGAGCCAGCTTCCACAGAACCACCAAAGCCGAAGGGGGTCATCTGCGAGTCCTGGATGGCATGGCCGTACTCGTGCAGGATGACCTCGGCGTCCTCGGCGTCATCCACGCCACCCTTACCAAAGCGCAGGACGTCATGCTTATCCCAAGAATAGGAGTTGTCGATACCGTACTGATTGATGCGGATGTCCTGGGATTCTTTGTTGATGGGAGGGTAGATCACGCCAAAGCCAAGGCTCTGAATGTATTTCTGCGCCTCGGTCACCCAGTAATAGGCCATGACCTGCTCGAAGCGGTCATCGTGACGGTTGTAGAGGAATTCATTGGTGGGCGAGTAGGCCGGGGTGCCGGTCTCTCCGCGGACATTGGCCCAATCGCCGACGAGATAGCCGCTTCCGTCCAGGTTGGTGAGTGTGACGACCTTATAAGCCGGCTGGAGGGCGGGATAATCCGCGTCCTTCTGGTCGGTGAGAGTCTGGTCCTGGAGGTAAGCCACGGGATTGGGAAAGAAGACCCGGCCTAGTCCTGTGCTGGTGCCGGGGCCGGGCTTGCCGGCGAGGACACTTGTATTCAGAAAGGCGAGGAGCAGCAGTGCGGAGACGGCCGCGCCAACCATTTGATTTTTCTTCATATATTTCTCCTTTGGCAAAGAGTTGGTCAAGGTCATTGTAACAGGCGTGGCGGACGGATTCAATTGGTGCGTTGGTAGGGGGCGTAAGGCCCCTGGCCGAGGAATTGCCTGCGCCTGGGCGCAGGCACGCGTGAACCTCAAACAGTGTAGGAGGAAACCATGGGTCAGAGAATGGCGGGGCACGGTAAAGACGCAGCGGAGCTGCGCCGCTACAAGGGATGTGATGATAGCGCGGAGGATTGTGGGGATCCTCGTCGAACAGGTGAGGAGGCTTAAAAAAACCCCCGGCGAAGTGCCGAGGGTTTTGGCTCCTGGCCGAGGACTTGAACCTCGAACCTAGCGGTTAACAGCCGCTCGCTCTGCCGATTGAGCTAGCCAGGAAAGCGAACGAGATTATACGTATAAGCCAATGTTGTGTCAAGCACCGACAGGGGCAATTCAGAGAATCGCCCCTGTAAAAATCGCCTCGGGTTAGTATTTGATGGCGCTGAGGTGATGGAGCTTGTCCATGCGGTGGGTGGCCGTGATCTGACGGACGGTGCCGGTGAGGCCGCGGACGACGAGCGAGTCGGTGAAGGCGCCTTCGCCGAAGTAGCGGACGCCCTTCAGCAGCTCCCCATCGGTGATGCCGGTGGCGGCAAAGAACACATCCTCGGAGGAGACCAGGTCGCTCATGGTGAGGATCTTCTCGAAGTCATACCCGGCTTCGTTGCCCCGCCTCAGTTCGTCCTCATCGCGGGCATAAAGCTTGCCCTGGATCTCGCCGCCCATGGCGCGCAAAGCACAGGCCGCCAGCACTCCTTCCGGTGTGCCGCCGATGCCAAAGAGCACATCTACGCCGCTGTTGGGCCAGGCGGTCATCAGCGCACCGGCGACGTCGCCATCGGGGATAAGGCGGATACGGGCGCCGGCCTTGCGAATTTCAGCGATCAAGGCTTCGTGGCGCGGGCGATCGAGGATGACGGTGGTGAGGTCCTCCACATCCTTGTCTTTGGCTTTTGCAATAGCCTTGAGGTTCTCCGTAATGGGAGCCTCAATATCGATATGTCCCTTGGCGAGGGGCCCGACGGCGATCTTGTTCATGTAGACAAACGGGCCCGGGTCGAACATGGTACCGCGCGGAGCGAGGGCCATGGTGGCGATGGAGTTAGTGCGGCCGAAGGCCAGCGGGCGGGTGCCGTCAATGGGGTCCACGGCCACATCCAGCTGCGGGCCCGTGCCATTGCCCACTTTTTCGCCGTTGTAGAGCATCGGCGCCTTGTCCTTTTCGCCTTCGCCGATGATGATCAGCCCGTCGATCGGGACGGTGCTGAGCACCAGGCGCATAGCCTCCACAGCGGCCAGGTCCGCGGCCTCTTTTTGCCCGCGGCCCATCCAGCGCCCGGCAGAGAGGGCGGCGGCTTCGGTTACGCGCGCCAGGTCCAGGGCGAGATTACGAGTTGGAGCGGTCACATCCATGGAATTCATCTTTTTCCTCCTTCCCAGGGTTTGAACAGATAGTCAAGAAACGCAATCGAGTCATTGCAAGTGCATCAGAGGCACTAAAGGACAAACCATTGAATAAAGAAAAAGCCAATGGCACCAGCCCAGATCCAGGTATCAATGCGGTCAAAGAAACCACCATGGCCGGGAAAGACCTCGCTGGAGTCCTTCATATGGGCCTGGCGCTTGAACATGCTTTCGCCCAGGTCGCCAAGAGGAGTGACGGCGGCGAGTAGGAGTCCCAGCAGGCCGCCAAGCCAGGGGGTCATGATGGTCGGGAAGGAACCAAAAGTTTTGAAGGCGAAGACAAAGAATGCACCGGTGATGACACCGGTGAATACGCCAGCCCAGTAACCCTCCCAGCTTTTCTTGGGGCTGAGACGGGGGGTCATTTTGTGGCGGCCATAAGCAGCGCCCAGCGCATAAGCGCCCACGTCCGCCATCCAGACCACCGGCATGACCAGCATGAAATACCAGGCACCATTGGGCAAATAGCGAAGATCGATCAAATAAGCTCCCAGCCAGCCGAGATAGGCCAGGCCGCCCACGGTAATGCCAAAATCAAGCGCGGCCTTGTCACGGCCGCGCTCAAAATCGATCAGGTGGACTGCCATGGCAGCCAGGACAGCGGCTGCCAGTGCTGGCAGGGCAAATTCAGGCAGGAAAGCCCTTAAACCCAATAACAGGAAAACTCCCCCCACAGTCAGAACTTCATTGGCGCAGATGCCGACGGAGCGGAACATTTCCACGTACTCCAGCGCGGCGCCGACCAGAAAAACGCTTATGACGATAAAGAAGATGGGCCCGCCAATAATAACGGCTGGCAACCCGATCAGGGCCAGCCCAAGGGCGGTGAGCGCCCGCTTATGCATTGGACCCCTGGAGTTCCTCCGAGGATACCTTTCCATAGCGGCGATCGCGCGTGGCAAAGGATTCCAGCGCGCGCCGGTATTCAGCCTTATCAAAATCCGGCCAGTAGGTGGGGGTGATGTACCATTCCGAATAAGCCGCCTGCCAGATCAGGAAATTGCTAATGCGCAGTTCGCCCGAGGTGCGGATGACCAGGTCCGGATCGGGCACGCCAGCCGTGAACATATACTTGCTGACCAACTCGTCGGTCACCTGTTCCGGCGGCACACCGTCCTTCATGATCTTCTGGATGGCGCAGACAATCTCATCCCGGCCGCCATAATTCAAGGCGATGTTCAGGATCAGGCGGTCATTGTTCGTGGGTGAGATCAATCGCCTTGAGGACCTTGGCCTGCAGGCCGGGGTCAAGGCGCTCGAGCCGGCCGATGTGGCGGAGCTGGACGCCCTCCTTGTGCAGCTCGTTCAATTCACGGTCGATCACATCCTGAAGAATGCCCATCAACCCCTGAACTTCCTCCGCCGGGCGGCCCCAGTTCTCGGTGGAAAAAGCATAGATGGTCAGATATTTGATGCCAAACTCCACCGAGGCGCGAATGATGCGGCGCAGGTTCTCAGTGCCTGCCTTGTGACCGGCCACACGCGGCAGGCCGCGCGAGAGCGCCCAGCGGCCGTTGCCATCCATAATGATGGCAACATGCCTGGGAAGGCGCTCAGCAGGAATGTTCAGGGGCGAATCTGTTCATGGAGAAGGGGGCAAACAGGAACAGATCGTTCCTACACTTCCATGATCTCTTTTTCCTTGGTCTGGCCGTGTTTATTGACGTCTTCAACATAGCGATCGGTCAGTTTCTGGAGATCATCTTCGCCGCGCTTGAGATCATCTTCGGAGATGAGCTTTTCCTTCTCAAAGTCGCGCAGGTCGTTATGGATATCGCGGCGGATATTGCGGATGGCCACGCGGGCTTCTTCCAGACGGGAATGGACATGCTTCACCAGGTCGCGCCGGCGCTCTTCGGTGAGAGGCGGCAGGTTCAGGTGGATGACCTTGCCGTCATTATTGGGATTCAAGCCCAGTTCGGAGGCCAGGATGGCCCTCTCGATGTTCTTCATCGTGCTTGGATCGAAGGGTTTGATCATCAATGAGCGCGGCTCAGGGACGCTGATGGAGGCCAGCTGCATGAGGGGGGTGGGGGCGCCATAATATTCCACCAGCAGTTTTTCCACCAGGGAAGGGTTGGCGCGCCCGGTGCGGATGGCAGCCAGGTCATCACTAAGGGAATGGATCGCACCCTGCATACGGGATTCGGCATCTTTGAGGATGTCTTTAATCACCTCGTCCTCCTTGATTTTCATTCTGTAAGGATACCCTAAAATAGTAATTTATGCTATGGGGGGCATTAAAAGGAGAGCTTTTGGGATGAAATTGAGAGACTCTCAGGCTGTGACCTGGTGGACCAGGGTGCCCACATGCTCGCCGCGCAAGGCAGCAGCGAGGGCATTCTTGTCCCAGAGATTCAGCACCAGGATGGGGAGGTTGTTCTCCATGCACAGAGTGACGGCAGTGCTGTCCATCACGGTTCAGGCGGCGATTGAGGACTTCGATATAGGTCATTTCCTCAAATTTGCTGGCCTGGGGGTTCTTTTTGGGGTCGGAATCGTAGATGCCATCCACCTTGGTGGCCTTGATGAGCACATCCGCATCCAATCTCCATGGCGCGCAGGGCTGCGGCGGTGTCGGTGGAGAAATAAGGGATTGCCGGTGCCGGCGCCGAAGATGACCACACGTCCCTTTTCCAGATGGCGGATGGCCCGCCGCCGGATGTAGGGCTCGGCAACGGCGCGCATCTCGATAGCTGACATGACGCGGGTCATCACGCCCATGCGCTCCAGGGCGTCCATCAGCGACCAGGGCGTTCATCACCGTGCCGAGCATGCCCATGTAGTCGGCGGTGGCGCGGTCCATGCCGCGGTCCAGGCCCTGTTTGCCGCGCCAGAGATTGCCGGCGCCGATCACCACGCCCACCTCCACGCCCATTTCGTGGACCTCCTTGATGCGGCTGGCGATAGATTCGGCCTCATTGACATCGATGCCAAAGCCGGCGGGACCGCTGAGAGCCTCCCCGCTGAGTTTAAGCAGAATCCGCTTGTACTTCGGATTTCCCATTCATCTCTCCTTAAACTAATGTGATCAGCACGATCATGCCCGTACTGTATCATAAAAAAAGGCCAACCCGAAGGTTGGCCTTCTAATTAGATCAGCCAGGCTCTCACCCAGCTCCCACCGCTGGAAGCGGCGGACCACGACATTTTCGCCGATGGCGGCCACGTTCTGCAGGATCAGCTTCTCGACGGTGATGGTCTCATCGCGGATGTAGGTCTGGCGCAGCAAGGCGACTTCATCCTTGTATTTTTCAAGGCGGCCCTCTACGATCTGGTCCCAGACGTTCTCAGCCTTGCCTTCCTCTTTGGCGCGCGCGCGGGCGATTTCGGCTTCGTGCTCCAGCTCGGCAGCCGGGATGTCCTCGGCCTTCACATATTTCGGGGCGGAGGCTGCGATCTGCAGAGCGATCTCGTGCGCCAGGGTGCGGAACTGCTCGGAGCGGGCCACGAAGTCGGTCTCGCAGTTGACTTCGACCATCACACCCACGCGCCCGCCACCATGCGAGTACAGCTCGACGATGCCATTGGAGGCGACGCGGTCGGCACGCTTGGCGGCGGTGGCCATGCCCTTTTCGCGCAGCCAATCCACAGCCTTCTTGAAAGTCGCCATCGGATTCCTGCAGGGCCTTGCGGCAGTCCAGCATGGGCGCGTTGGTGGCCGCCCGCAGCTTCTTGATCATTTCGGTAGTGATTTCCATTGTCTGATTTCCTCGCTCGACAGCGCTATTCCTGAGGGGTTTCAGGGGTGGTTTCGGTGGATTGTTCGGCGGGCTCGGATTTTTCCGCTTTGGCTTCCAGGGTCTCGGCTGCAACATCGGCTTTGGGAGCCTCGGCCTGGGGAACCTCGACAGGAGCGGTTTCAGCAGGGGCGGCTTCGGCCTCGGCGGGCTTGCGGGTAACGTTCAGCTTGGCCAGAGTGGACTCACCCAGCAGCACATCTTCGCCCACTTCCTCATCCTGCTCTGCGGTGGACTCGCGGGCCGGGCGGCGGGAAGCGTGAGACATGGCCTCAGAAGCCCCGGCTTCGGCGGACTCTTCCGCCATCGCCTCGTCATCCTTGCGCATGGCCTTGCCTTCCAGCACGGCATCCGCGACCTTGGCGACCAGCAGTTTGATGGCGCGAATGGCATCATCGTTGGAGGGGATCACATAGTCAATGCCCTGAGGATTGCAGTTGGTGTCCACCAGGGCCACGATCGGGATGTTCAGCAGGTTGGCCTCGTGCACCGCGGCATCCTCGCGGCCGACATCCACGATGAAGAGCAGATCGGGCAGACGCTTCATCTTGCGAACGCCGGAAAGACGGGTGAGCAGGCGGTCGATCTCGCGCTGGATGAGCAGGCCTTCCTTCTTGGTCAGGCGGTTGATCTCACCGCTGTCGCGCAGCTGCTCGAGGCGTTCCAGCTCCTGGATGCGTGCGTACATGGTGGACCAGTTGGTCAGCATACCGCCCAGCCAGCGCTCGGTCACGTAGGGCATGCCGCAGCGGGCTGCCTCTTCGACAATAGTCTCCTGCGCCTGGCGCTTGGTGCCGACAAAGAGGACAGTGCCGCCTGCGGCGACGGTGTCGCGGACAACGTTGTAGGCCTGGTTGAGCAGTTTGACGGTCTGCTGCAGGTCGATGATATGAATGCCGTTGCGCTCCGTGAAGATATACGGCTTCATACGGGGGTCCCACTTGTTGGTGCGGTGACCGAAATGGACACCGCTCTCAAGCAGGGCCTTCATGGAAATAATGGCCATGGGGAAACCTCCTAGCGTTTGGCCTCCGCCTGCATCCTCCCTTCCAGCAACTGCGTCCGTTGGGTCCGCAGCACGCGCTGGAAAGTCCGCAGGCGTGTGAAGTTGGGCGTATGTTGCCCGCCCGGGCAGAATTACCCTCCGTTGGGAAGGCGGACGGATTATATCATAGATATTTGGCGGGGAAATAAAAACAGCCTCCGGAATTCCGGAGGCTGGCCAAGCGCTTATTGAGAGGGTAGAGAACCGTTATATAACTGCTGCTCGACGTTGCCTACACGCCGCCGCAGGTCCGAACGGGTTTCGATCTCATTGGAGATCTTTTCAATGGCATACATGACGGTGGAGTGGTCGCGCCCGCCCAGGATCTCGCCGATCTGCGGGAGAGAGCAGTCGGTACGCTTGCGCATCAGGTACATTGCGACCTGACGGGGCTGGGCGATCTTCTGCGAGCGATCGCGGCCGAACAGGGCTTCGACGGATACCTGCCATTCTTTGGCCACCAGCTCGATGATGCGCTCGGGGGCAATATCCCCGCGCTGGGGGAGGAGATCTGCAAGAGCCACATCCACAAGGGCGGGGGTGAGGGAGGAACCGCTCAGGTCGGCAAAGGCAATGATGCGGTTGAGGGCGCCTTCCAGCTCGCGGATGTTCGACTGGACGCGGCGGGCGATGGTATCGAGAATGTCATCGGAGATGACACGGCCGGTTCGCTCAGCCTTGGAGCGCAGGATGGCGAGGCGGGTCTCGAGGTCGGGGGCCTGGATATCGGCGGTAAGCCCCCACTCAAACCGTGAACGCAGGCGTTCTTCGAGTGTCACCAGCGATTTGGGAGGCCGGTCGGAGGAAACAATGATCTGCTTGTCCTGACCGTGCAGGGTGTTGAAGGTGTGGAAGAATTCTTCCTGAGTACCTTCCTTGCCGGCAATGAACTGAATGTCGTCGACCAGCAGAACATCCGCGGAGCGATATTTTTCACGAAAAGCCTGCGTGGTGTGCGTACGGATGGCGTTGATCATGTCGTTGGTGAATTCCTCCGACGACACATACAACACGTTCAGCCCGCGGGCATGGCAGGCATTCCCGATGGCATGCAGAAGATGGGTCTTCCCCAGACCCACACCGCCGTAGAGGAAGAGCGGGTTATAGGCACGGGCGGGCTTTTCAGCCACGGCCTGGCAGGCCGCGTGGGCAAGCCGGTTGCCGGAGCCTACAACGAAGGATTCAAAGGTATAACGCGTGTTCAGCGTGGCATTGCGAGCAGGGGGTTCCCCGGCATTGGTCTCGAACGAGTCGGTTTCAGGCTCGGACGAGGAGGCAGCGGAGGCGCTTTCATTGGATTGCGAAACGATAAAGTCCACGGCCACATTGGAGTTGAGGATGCCGATCAACAGGCGGCTGACAGTGCTGCTAAGCCGGCTCTCGAGCCAGTCGCGGGCATAAGCATTGCGAACACCGATGGTCAGGATGCCACGCTCATAGGATAAAGGGCGAGTGTCCCGCACCCAGGTATCAAAAGATGCCCGCGGCATTTCCATCTGGAGTTGGCCGAGCACCGACTGCCATGCCATTTCTGCGTTCATAGATCGCTCCCTTGGGTCGGATGGGGCAAAGATGAAGCCAACCCGCCATTTTCCTGCGGCTTGTGAAAGGAATGCCCCTGCTGTTGAATTGATATCGGGTTACGGGGTTGGATGCGCTTCTTTTAGGGCCCGCATCCGGATTTCAGCGTGACCACATTCTAGCAGAAATAATGCCTTCCAAACAACACGTCTAGCCTACGATTGTATAAAAATACTCGCTTTATTAACGTTTACGAACGTTAAAGAAGCGCGCCATAGAAGGTCAGATGCAGGTCAATTTCCAGAACATTCGTTTCAGCCAAAGGCAAGGCGGCTGTGGCTGCCACCCCCCACATATGGGTATATGAGGGCAATTCTTCTCCAAAAACATATATCTGGCTTAAAAAATGAGACCGCATCCGAAAAGATCTTTTGTGGAGGCGAGCCTCTGAATCCAGCGACTTAAATTTGAAAAAGACGCGCCCTGCGCCATTTCAGGCCCTGAGGACGCGCGGAACCCATGCCAGAATGGTCGTTCCCTCGCCGGGAGCGGAGATGATATCCACTTCCCCGCCCACCGCGCGAGCGCGTGTTTGCATGTTGGAAAGACCATGTCCGATGGTGGTGGTCATCTTTTCGATAGGAAAGCCGCGCCCATCATCGCGGATCTCCAGGAGCACCCGGTCACTGGTGACCCACAGGGAAATATTCACCTTCTTGGCGGCCGAATGTTTGGCCGCGTTCGCCAAAGCCTCCTGACAGATATGGAAGAGGGCCAGAGAATGCGAGTGCGGCAGCTCTTTCAGGTCCGAGCGGGGAGCGACAAACTCAACCTCGGAGAAGGTATTCGCCCGGTATTCCGTGACCAGGCGGCGGATGCCTGCCAGCAGCCCATCGTTGCCGAGCTGGCGGGGGCGAAGATCAAGGATATATGCCCGGATATCGCGGATGGCCTGGTTCAAACCATCGATGGCATGCTGGATACGCAGCTTGGCGTCCCGCGGGTCCTCCTCGACGCTGTGATAGACGCCTTCGAGAGCAAGACCCACCCCATAGATGGACTGGATAATGCCGTCATGCAGGTCCATGCCGATGCGATCACGTTCCTCCAGCACTGCCAGACGCCGGGCATGGGCATGCAAGCGGGCGTTCTCGATCGCCAGGCCAGCCCAATTGCAGACGGCGGTCAGAAGCAGCAGGCTGCGTTCCTCATACTGGCGAGGATTCTGGCTGAATGCATTGAGGACGCCCATAACACTTTCGCCGGAGCGCAGGGGGATGCAAACCAGTTGGCGGAAACCAGCCTTGACCACTTCATCGCGCATGAAGGCCGAATCGGATTGCAGGTCCGAACTGACCAGAGGGATGCCCTTTTCCGCAGCCCGCCCTACATAGCCTTCCCCCATTCGGAAAAGGTTCCTGTTCCAGAAGGCCTCGGGGGACTGGCCGCGGTGCAGGACCATGCGTAGCGTCTGCTTATCCTCCTCCAGGAGGAAGATCTCACCGGCATCCACCTTCATATAATTCATTACCAGGGCCAGGGTCTTGTTCAGGATTTCATCCAGTTGAAGCGAGGCAGTCAGCGTGGAGGCAATATCATTAATGAGCGCCAGGTCCTCGTTGCGGCGGGTAACGGCCGCATCGTGCTCGCGCATCTCTTCATATAATCGGGCGTTCTGGATGGCCGCGGCAGCATAGGCTGCCAGCATCTGAATGATCTTCTCATCATCCGCGGTGAATTCAGGCGCATCCACCTTGTCGGTGAGGTAGATCTGCCCAAGCTGGCGGTCGCCGGCCCGGATGGGTACCCCCAGGAAGGAGACCATGTGCGGATGATGAGGGGGAAAACCCACGGAACGCGGATGTTTCTGGATCACAGGGACCCGCAGAGGGTGATCGGAGTTCATTAGTTCGCCGATCAGCCCGCGGCCAACGGGCGGGTGCGCCATGCGCTTGACTTCTTCGGCGGTCATGCCCACCGTGATAAAGCCTTTGAGGGTGCCGTCATCGTTCAGTACCCCCACGGCTGCATAGCGGGCTCCGGCCTGCTCACAGGCCACGGAGGCGATGCGCGTGAGCAGCGTCTCCAGAGAAACGTCCTTAACCAGCTCCAAGCTGGCTTGATGCAAGGCTATCAGACGTTCCTGAAGCTGTTCACGCGTCAGGAGCATGGAAAAAGACACCTCATGGAGAGTATTATAACCAAGATTGGCAGGCTTGATAGGTTTTGGCAGACCTGCCCCATAAAATGGAATGAACCAGGGAAATCCATGACAAATTCAAGAATTCCGGGATTTTACAAGCTTTCACTCGAAGAACGGCGCACGATTGCTGCCGAATCGGCCAATTTAAGTCCTGAGGACCTCTCGGCGTGGGTGAACGGGGGTCTCACCCCGGAAACAGCCGACCCGATGGTCGAGAATGTGATCGGCCTGCACAGCCTCCCGCTGGGGCTCGGGCTTAATTTCATGGTGAACGGGCGGGATGTGCTGGTCCCCATGGCCATCGAGGAGCCCTCCGTAGTGGCCGGGGCTTCCTTTATGGCCAAACTGGCACGCGCCGGAGGAGGATTCCGGGCTGAAGCGGGCGAGCCGCTGATGATCGGCCAGATGCAGGTGATCGACATTGAGGACCCTCAGGCGGCCGGAGCAAAGATATTGGAACACCGGACGGATCTGCTGGCCGAAGCGGATGAAACGGATCCGGTATTGAAGAAATTCGGGGGCGGAGCCAGGGACCTGGAGGTCAGGGTTATCGAGAACTCCCCCATCGGCAGGTTCCTCGTGGTTCACCTCATCTATGATGTGCGGGATGCGATGGGTGCGAACGCGGTCAACACGGCCTGTGAACGGCTGGCGCCGCAGGCTGGAGCAGATCACCGGCGGAAAGGTGCATTTGCGCATCCTCTCCAACCTGGCCGACAGGCGGATCGCCCGCGCTTCGTGCACGATCCCGGTGAAGGAATTGGCCTTTGACAGCTTCACAGGCGAGGCGGTGCGAGATGGGATCATCGCGGCCTATGCCTTTGCCGCCGCAGACCCATACCGCGCGGCGACCCATAACAAGGGCATCATGAACGGCGTGGACGCGGTAGTGATCGCCACCGGCAACGACTGGCGGGCCATCGAAGCGGGAGCGCATGCCTATGCGGCACGCTCCGGACGGTACACATCCCTTTCCACCTGGGAAAAGGACGTGGATGGGAACCTGGTGGGAACGCTGGAAATGCCGATGGCAGTGGGAATCGTGGGCGGGGCCACCAAGGTCCACCCTGCGGCGAAGGCCGCCCTGAAGCTCATGGGTGTTAAGACCGCGGCGGAACTGGCGGAGATCATCGTGTCTGTGGGACTGGCACAGAACCTGGCCGCGCTGCGGGCACTCGCCACGGAGGGCATCCAGCGCGGGCACATGTCGCTGCACGCGCGGCAGGTGGCCATCGCGGCAGGGGCGTCCGGCGAGGCAATCGAACAGGTGGCGGCGCAGATGGTGGCTGAGAAAACGATCAGGATCGACCGGGCCGAAGAAATCCTCAAAGGGATGAAAACATAGATGGATTCGCTCACTGAAAAAGGGGATCTCCTCTGGGAAGTGCGGGCTTTCATCTACGAACAATTCGTTGAGACCACGCGCCCTCCGTCCAGCGAGACGACCGCCCGGCATTTTGATATTAATATAGAAGAGACGGGCCGCCTGTATCAGGCACTGCATGACCGGCATGCCCTGCTGCTGGATACGGATAGGCGCGAGATACGCATGGCAAACCCATTTTCAGGGGTACCTACAGACTTTCAGGTGCATACGAACGGAAAGAGCTACTTTGCCAACTGCGCCTGGGATATGCTGGGCATCCCCGCCATGCTGCAGAGCGACGCCATCATCGATGCAGTTTGCGCGGAGAGCAGAGAGCCCATACGTTTGGAGGTGCGCGGCGGGGAAGTGAAGCCTGAGGAGGTGAGAATCCACTTCCCGCTGCCATTCGCACGCTGGTATGATGATATTGCCTTCACCTGAGCGACCATGCTGCTCTTCCGGTCGGAGGAGCTTGCATGGCAATGGTGCGACCGAAAAAGAACAGCCCGCGGCGAAATTCTCACCCCAAGGCAGATCTGGGAGCTTTCCAAACTGTGGTATCAAGACCGGCTCTCCGTGGATTATCATGGGAGAACCCCGGAGCAGGCCGCGGAGATCTTCAGACAGGCTGGTCTGGAATCCGCTTTCTGGGATGCAGCCAGATCATGAGACCGGCGGACAAACGAACAGGATAGGAATAAGCCCGGCATAATGAAAAATGCTGGAAATGATCCAGGATGAACCCAATGACAACCCCTCACACTCACTCCCCCACTCTACTCAAACCCGCCAAGCCGGTGGGCATCATCGGCTACGGCGCATATGTGCCCCGCTACCGGCTCCCGGCCAAGGAAGTGGCGCGCGTCTGGACCGGCGGCAAGGGCGGCCTGCCGATTAAAGAGAAGGCCGTGCCCGGACTCGACGAGGATGTGATCACCATGTCGATCGAGGCGGCGCGCAATGCCATGAAGCGCGCGCAGATCGACCCAACGGACCTGCGCGCGGTATGGGTCGGCTCGGAATCGCATCCTTATGCGGTGAAACCCACCTCCACGCTGGTGGCGGAGGCCATCGGCGCGGTGCCCAACACGCAGGCGGCAGACTGGGAATTCGCCTGCAAGGCCGGAACGGAAGCGATGGTGGCAGCGATGGGTCTGGTCGGCTCCGGCATGGGCAGATACGCCCTGGCAATCGGCATGGATACGGCGCAGGGCAAACCGGGGGATGCGCTGGAATACACGGCAGGCGCAGGCGGCGGTGCATATATCCTCGGCCCGGCGGAGGAATCCCTGGCAGTGATCAACGCCTCCTATTCCTACGTGACGGATACGCCCGATTTCTGGCGCAGGGAATACCAGAGATATCCCGAGCATGGCATGCGTTTCACCGGCGAGCCGGCCTACTTCAAGCACATCACCGAGGCTGCCACGCACATGATGGAAGCCAGCGGGACCACCGCCAAGGATTACAAGTGGGCGGTCTTCCACCAGCCGAACACCAAGTTCCCGCAGCGCGTGGCGGGGCAGCTCGGTTTTTCGGCGGAGCAGATCGCCCCGGGGCTGCTGGTCCCGGTGATCGGGAATACCTATGCGGGAGCGGCCATTATCGGACTAACGGCCATTCTTGACATCGCCCAGCCGGGTGAGCGCATCCTGATGGTTTCGTTCGGTTCGGGGGCCGGCTCGGATGCATTCGACATCACCGTCACGGACAAGATCACCGAACGGCAGGGATTGGCGATCAAGACGCAGGAATATATCTCCCGCCGGACGGAAATCGACTATGCCACGTACGTGCGTTACCGCGGCAAACTGGCGATGAAATGATCGCAACAGGGGATCAGAAATGACAGATGTAGTCATTGCAGGGATCGGACAGACCGAGGTCGGCGAGCACTGGGAAACCGGCTTGCGCGACCTGGCTTACGCGGCGATTGCCAACGCCATCAAGGATTCGGGAGGCCTGCGCCCGCAAGCACTTTTTGTGGGCAACATGCTCGCCGCCAACCTCTCTCGGCAGGCACACCTGGGAGCACTGGTTGCTGATTATGCCGGGTTGACCGGGATCGAGGCTGTGTCCATCGAGGCCGCGGGAGCCTCCGGGGGCGCGGCACTCCGGCAGGGGACTCTGGCGGTTGCCAGCGGCATGGTGGATGTGGCTCTTGTGGTAGGGGTGGAAAAGTTCACCGACAAGGTCGGAGCGGAGGTGGATGAGGCCTCGGCCAGCGCCACCGACTCTGATTATGAAGCTATGCAGGGGCTGACGCCCACCGCTCAGGCTGCCATGCTGATGCGGCGTTATATGCATGAATATGAAATGCCCGCGGACGGTCTGGCGGGGTTCGCACTGACGGCACATGTCAACGGCGCGACCAATCCGTGCGCCATGTTCCGGAAGGCCATCAAGCCAGACACGTATGCCAAGGCCGAGATGGTCAATGACCCGCTGAACCTGTTCGACATTGCGCCGAACGCAGACGGCGCGGCTGCGGTCATCCTGACCCGACCGGAACTGCTGCCCGATCACTGGCCGCACCCGCAGGTCCTTATCGCAGGATCAGGGGCGGCCTCGGATACGCTGGCGCTGCACGACCGCAAAGACCCGCTGTACTTCGAAACAGCGCAACTCTCCGCGGGCCGGGCTATGAAGCAGGTCGGATTGACGCTGAACCAGATCGACTTCTTCGAATATCACGATGCGTTCAGCATTTACGCTGCGCTCGCGCTGGAAGCAGTCGGTTTTGCGGTCAAAGGGAAAGGCTGGAAATTGGCGGCAGACGGAGAGATCGGCATCCAGGGACGCATTCCCTGTGCGACCATGGGTGGCATGAAGGCACGCGGGTTCCCGGGTGGGGCGGCGGGCGTCTATCAGGCTGTCGAGGCGGCGCTCCAACTGCGCGGGCAGGCGGGAGCAAATCAGGTGGCGGATGCCCGTTACGGCCTGATCCAATCGATAGGCGGGCCGGGCTCCACCGCGGTGAGTCATATATTGAAAAGGGCGAGTTAGACGCCAGGCAAATCGAGGCAACAACACTATCAAGGCTTGACTAGACAAGGCTGCCCAGCAGATCACTTATCCAGACAAAAGCTCCTCACAGACGGACCTGGGAACAGGTTTTTCAGGCGGAAAGGGATTTCCTCACCTTTCAAAGAGGAAAGTTAGAAGCCTGATAGTTCCTGATAGAGCGCCCGGATAGAATTATCGTTGTAGTCTTCAAAGGAGCAATGAATGGAAATTCCACGACACTGGCGTCTTAAACAGCAGCGGTACGGGTTGGTTGGCGAGGTTTGCCCGCATTGCGATCATAAGATCTTTCCTCCCCGGGATGTCTGCCCGAACTGCGGCGACGAGGCGAAAACCAAGTACGCCTTCAGCGGTAAAGGAGAGGTGTTCTCCTACACGACAATTTACGAGGCCCCAACCGGGTTTGATGCCAATGCTCCTTACACCGTGGCGTTAGTCAAGCTGGAGGAAGGGCCGATCATTACCGCGCAGCTTACCGACCTGGACGAAAAGCCGGTTGAGATCGGAATGCCGGTAGAGATGGTTACGCGCAAAATGCGCAACGATGGCGATGAGCGGGGACTGATCGTATACGGGTATAAATTTCGACCGGTAATGCAGCACTAATACAGTAGATCGTGACAGGCGCCCTCCCTTGGAGGGCGCTTTTTTATTGGAATGAGCAAACTCACGAACGAAGTATGCCATAGGCCACTTGTTTATATGTCAGACAACAGCGATAATGTAGTTATCTCCCTATTTTGGAGAAATATACTTTTTGGTGATAAGCATGAAAACTCCTGAACCAGTTACTTTTATCGCGAATCCTCGCGCGGCAACCATCAGCCACAGTCCGGCAGTGGAAAAATATTTTCCAGCCGGAATTGCCGAAAAGACCCGACATTTTCATTCCCAGATCCCTCCCTACCACGTCACCCCGCTGAAAAGCCTGAACCGGCTGGCAGGATTACTGGGTATCGGCAAACTATGGGTCAAAGACGAGGCTGACCGCCTGAACCTGGGATCCTTTAAAGTTTTAGGCGGATCGTATGCCATCTATCAGACCATTCGGAAAATGATCGGGGATCTCGAAGAATTCGGTTTTGAGGATCTGAGAAATCCAGAAGTTCGCAAAATAATAGGTGATATTACATTTATCGCGGCTACGGATGGGAATCATGGCCGAGGTGTGGCCTGGGCAGCCACCCAGCTGGGGTTCAAATCCGTCATCTACGTACATAAACATACCTCTGAAGCGCGCATCAATGCGATCGCCCGGAATGGCGCCAGGGTTAAAATAATTGACGGCACGTACGACGATGCCGTGCGCCAGGCAAATGAAGACGCGAAGATCAATGGCTGGCAGGTCATTTCCGATACATCCTGGGAAGGGTATGATGAAATCCCGGTCTGGGTCATGCAGGGATATACCACTCTCTATTCTGAAGTACAGCAGCAGCTTGCAGCCATGGGTGAGTTTTATCCAACCCACATTTTCATGCAGGCGGGTGTAGGCTCGCTGGCGGCTTCCGCCTTTGGTTTTTATGCAAGTTTATTTTCTCCAGCGCGCCCGAAGATGGTGGTGGTGGAACCGGACCGGGCCGCGTGCCTGTTCCACTCGATGGAAATCGGGGATGGCAAGCCTCACTCTGTCGGCGGCGACCTGGATACCATCATGGCGGGCCTGGCGTGCGGCGATCCCAACCCGATCGCCTGGGAAGTGTTGTATGACTGCGCGGATGCATTCATCAAGTGCCCCGATTACGTGGCTGCCAAAGGCATGCGGGTGGGCGGAGTTCCCTTGCAGGGCGACCCCTATATTATTGCCGGTGAATCCGGCGCAGTATCGCTGGGCGCCTTAATGTTCATCATGGAGCTGGAACGCTATCAATCCATCCGGGAAGCCCTGGGATTGGACGAAAACAGCCGGGTGCTGCTGGTCAACTCGGAGCGCAATACCGATCCCGATGAATACCGGCGTGTGGTATGGGATGGCGGTGACCAGATCCCCAAAACATACCGCGTACACAAGAATCCCTTCAAGGAAGGCTAGACGGCCTGCGCAACGATCTTCAAGCCGGTTCCGGTAAAATGGCGTTGTCTCCTCCCGCCCACCGGCCCTCACCAGGGTGCTATCGCGACGGGTAACGCACATCGTTGGGCAGAAGGAACGCGCAGGAGCTGACAAATGATATTACCAAAGAAGCGAGACCCGAGGTTTATCACTGTGCGCCGCGGCGGTACTCTCCAAGACGCCGATCATCAGCTGCTTGCGATCTGGGCGGCTGATTGTGCACAGCATGTGCTGCACTTCTTTGAGGAAATACAACCCGATGACGACCGGCCGCGTCGAGCTATCGAATTGGCGCGCGCCTGGGCGCGAGGTGAGATCAAGATGACGCAAAGCCGAATCGCTGCCGGTCACGCCATGGCAGCCGCCAGAGAATTGCGTGGAGCCGCAAGAGAGGCGGCATATGCAGCCGGGCAGGCTGGGGTGGTGGCGCATGTTGCGGCACATGAGTTAGGCGCAGCCGCTTATGCGATCAAGGCTGTACGGTCAGCGGTCGTTAAGGGAGAGCAGGATATGGCAGGTCGTTTGGAGTGCCAATGGCAGCGTGAGCAGTTACCGGATGCGATTCGCGATCTGGTGCTGGATGACCAGAAGTTGCGCAACGAAATCTGTTGGTTCGTATTCGATTGTTGACCGGCTCATCGAGATCATTCCTTTGCCCGATCTCGTGTCCAGGCTTCCTTATGCTCTTAACGGAGATACTACGATGAAAATCGATGAAATCAAGCTGCTGAATGATTACAATGACTGGGCGGATGCGCGCATTCTGGCGGCCTGCACCAGGGTGAGTCCGGAGCAATACGCCGCCCCAGCCTCCTACGGGCGCGGAGGGCTGCGCACCACGATGGTCCACATACTGGACAACATCTGGCAGCAGCGGATCACCCTCCAGGGGTTTTACCAGGAACCCCTGGCAGACGAGGCGGCTTATGACGCGACCGAGCTTCACGAAGACGCATTTCCGACGCTCACCTTGCTGCGAGAGCGCTGGATGATAGAACAGCGGGAGATGCGGGCTTATCTCGACACATTGACCGAGGAAACGCTGAACAGCACGATCCACTATGTCATCCCCGGTGCGATGCGCGAGCGTATCGTGTGGCACATCCTGCTGGATGTCATCATCCATGCCACGCAGCACCGCAGCGAGGCCGCCGCACTGCTGACCAACTATGGCCAGTCGCCGGGCGACTTCGACTTCACCATGTTCATGAATGAGCGCGCTTAAGGAAAATCCTGATCTGGGGACAGGAATGGGATGGTTCCAAGAAACGATAAACTCGAATTCCAAAAAGCAGCCCAACAAAGCGTGCACCGGACTGGCGGGAGGCTGCGCGGCAAATTGATTCTTGACCAAAGAACGCATGTTCTACTATAATGCCTGTGTATGTCTATCTGGGATCGCTTGCTCTTCCTGATAGGCCTGCGTCCAACGCCCGGTCCTCGAACTTATCACTTTAATGCGAGTGAAAGCCTGCAAGTCAGCCTTTCCACTCTTGCTTCCGACGAAGGCCGCCCTGAAGACGAACTGATCCCTGATATCCTGGCCGCCGGCCTGACCCAATACACAGCCAACGAGAGACTCTGGAACCTGTGGGAGTCGCTCTCCCAACGCGAGAAGGATGTGACCGCGCTGGCCTGCCTGGGGTATACCAACCGCGAGATCGGGGCAAGGCTGCACATCTCCCCGGAAACGGTCAAGGACCGCCTGGAGTCGGCCTTTCGCAAGTTCAAGGTGAACAAGCGCAATGATATGCGCATGCTGCTTTCCCAGTGGGATTTCAGCGCCTGGGAGGACCACAGATAGGCCGGCCCGCTCTCCCATCCCCAAATCTAGTACCCCTATTTAACCCCCATGTTCACCCCCGCCTTCCACCCCGGCGGGGGCTTTTGTTTTACAGGGAAAGCCATTAATCTCAGGGCATGGAACTCCTCCCCGCGCTCAAGACCGGCAGAATCATCGTTGTGTATGCTCCCCAGGCGGCGCCCGCTGAAAGCATGACCCTGATCGCCGAACTGGGCCTGCGCGGCGCGGTCACGATACTGGACGGCGGCAACCGTTACCGTCCGTACCAGGTTGCCGCGCTGCTGCGCCGCAAAACGGTGGATATCTCCGCGGCCGCCAACCGCCTGTTCAGCCGGCGCGCCTTCACCTGCTATGAAATGACAGCACTGCTGGGGTCCATTCCTCCCCTGCAGGGGCCGTGCGTGATCCTCGACCTCCTGAACACGTTCTATGATGATCACGTACGGCCGGGCGAGGCGCGCCGGCTGCTGGATTCCTGCCTGGGGCAGATCCAGCGCCTGCGGGTCTCGGGGCCGGTGGTGGTGACCCTCGCGCCGCCGCTGGCGGCGGAGCGCGCCTTTTTACTCGAGCAGGTCTGTCAAAAAGCCGATGAAGTTCTGACCCGCGAAATCCCCCTCTCACAACCCTTCCAACCCGAATTGTTTTAGAGGAGCCTATGGGGCGAACCGTTATCACCATCACCCAGCAGTTGAATGAGACCGAGGGCATGCTCTCGGCTTTCCGGCGGACCCTGCGCCGGAGCGACCAGTATGTCTTCGACGGCCTCTTTGCCTCCGCACGCCGGCACATTGCCGCCATCAGTCAGGCGGAATTGCTTCTGCCGTTCGAGGCGGCGCTGCTGGCCATGCTGCTGGAACAGGCCAAGGATATCGCTGTGCTCCAGCAGGAGCTCGACGAGCTGAAAAAGAAACATGGATGAGGCCTCCGGCTGGCTGCTGGATGTGTACGCGGACGAGGCCGGCGGGGTCACCCTGTGGCTCCTGGCGGATGACGGCAGGCGCCTGCGCCTGCACATGGACTTTGCGGCCACCTTCTATGCGGCGGGAGATTTTCACCTGCTGCGGCAGGCATGGATGCTGATGAAGGACAAGGAGGCAAGGCTGGAGCGCACGACCCGCCGCGATCTCTTCCTCGGCGAACGGGACGTACTGGCGGTGACCACATCCAATCCGGCAGACATGCAGAAATTGTTCGCGGAACTCCAGCAAAAGTTGCCGTCCCTGGATTACTATGACGCCGACATCCCCCTCAGCCTGCGGTTCATCGCGCGGACGGAGGCGCACCTGCTGGGACGCTGCCGCGTCGCTGCAGAGGCGGGACACGTCGAATCCATTGAACCGCTGGATTCGCCCTGGGAGATCGACCCGGCACCCATGCCTCTGCGCATCCTGACCCTCACACCGGACTGCAACCCTGCCATCCGCAAGCCCCGGAGCGTCCGAGTCCAGTACGGGCGCGCGGCATACAACCTGCAACTCGACGCGCTGCGGGTTTTCATGATCGGATTGAAAGCCGACTTGAAGCGCCTCGACCCCGACCTGATCCTGACCGACTACGGCGACACCTGGCTTTTCCCGCAGTTGAAGAAATGGTCGGAGGAAACCGGGATCGAGCTGAACCCGAACCGCGATGAAAGCCGCCAGGTGCTGACACGCCGCGCGGACAGTTACTTCGCCTACGGCCAGGTGGTCTATCGCGGCGCGCAGGCGCATCTCTGGGGCCGCTGGCACGTGGACCGCAGGAACGCCATGTCATTCGGGGAGTATGGCCTGGAAGGGGCCATGGAGCAGGCGCGCGTCACGGGCCTGGGCGTGCAGGAGATGGCACGCAAATCGCCGGGGGCGGGGATCACGGCCATGCAGATGCTGACCGCGCTGCGCAGCGGCGTGATGGTCCCCCTCCAAAAGCAGCAGGTGGAGGGGACCAAGACGCTCTGGGGGTTGATCCGCGCCGACCACGGCGGGCTGATCTACCAGCCCAGCATCGGGCTGCACGGCAACGTGGCGCAGATCGACTTCTCCTCCATGTACCCGGCCATCATGGTCAGGCACAATATCTCGCCGGAGACCGTGGGAAAGGAGGGCGCGCCGGAGGGGCTGGTACCCAGGACGCTGCAGCCGCTTTTGGAAAAACGGCTGAGGCTGAAAAAGACATTGAACGGCCTCGATCCGCGCGACTGCCGCGCCGAGGTGCTCAAGGCGCGCGCCGCAGCGCTCAAGTGGCTGTTGGTGGTGTGCTTTGGGTACCTGGGATATAAGAACGCCCGCTTTGGAAAGATCGAATTGCATGAAGCTGTGACCGCTGTGAGCCGCGAGTTGATGCTGCAGGCCAAGGAGGTCGCCGAGGAGAGGGGCTTCACCGTCCTGCACATGTACGTGGACTGCCTGTTCGTCCAGCAGGATGGTTTTCAAAACGCGGCGGATTTCACCCCACTGATGGCCGCCATCGAAGAGAAGACCGGCATCCCCATCGCGCTGGAGGGCGTCTTCAAGTGGGTCGCCTTTTCAGCCTCCAAGAGGGACGCGCGTGTGCCGGTGCCCAACCAGTATTTTGGCGCGTTCCAGGATGGGAGCCTCAAATACCGCGGCATTGAGCTGCGCCGAAGGGACACGACCAAGTGGGTGAGAAAGGTTCAACTGGCGGCGCTGGAGATCCTTGCCGCGGCTGCCGCGCCGGAGGGCTTCGTCCGACAGGTGCCGGAAGTGCTGGCGCTGGTGGAACGCGCCAAACGGGGATTGAAAGCCGGCCGCGTCCCGCCGGACGAATTGATCGTCAGGCAAAAATTAAGCCAGGCGCTGGATGGATACCGGTCCCTGCCGCCCGCGGCGCGCGCCGCGCTGCAACTGCAGGCCATGGGCCGGCAGATCGCGCCGGGGCAATCTGTGGAGTTCCTGTTCACACGCAGCGGCGCCGGGGTGCAGGCCTGGGAGACAGGCGAGGCACTGGACCCCGCCAGGCTGGACACAAAGAGATATTTCACGCTGCTGGACCGGGCGATGCGGACGGTGCTGGATCCATGCAAGCCGCTGTGCGTCCCGGAAAGGCTGCTTTGAGCCGGATATAGTCCCCGAAAACGATCAGGGGGGTGAATGCAAACCGGGGTTCTGGCGAAGATGCGCTTCGATCAACAGGGCGGCTGCCGGGCCGACATCTGCCCCGGGATTCTCAGGCCCGAACATGCGTGCCGCCATATAAGCCCCATCCATCAGCAGGAACAATTGATTGGCCAGTGTCTCCGGATGGGGCGCGCCCGCTTCGGCAGCCAGATCGCGGAAACGCCTGAGCACGGACTGCTTGTGCCGGAGAGCCACCTGATGACCGGGATGCCGTACATCCGGATATTCGGTGGCCACATTCAGGAAGGGACAACCATGGCACTCCGGATGGGTCACATACACGGCCAGCGAGTTAAAGAAGGCCTGCAGTTTCTCGCGTGGTGAGGAGAACTGCGCGGTTACCTTTTCAAACTCCTCCCAGAATTTTTCGTCGCTGCCCTGCAGATAGGCCGCAATCAGGTCATCCTTGGATTCAAAATGCCGGTAAAGCGTCATTTTCCCAATGCCGGATTCGGTGCTGATCGTATCCACACCGATGGCGCGATAACCGTTCTGGAAAAACAGCTTTGCGGCAGTTTCCAGCAGTTGTTCTTTGGGAGATGGAGTGCGGGTCATAATTTTGCCTCTTGACATGATACAGTTCTGTATCGTATGATTGGGCAGATGATACAGACCTGTATCGTAGCACATTTCACGATTTTAGACAACCTGTTGGAGCAACAAATCCATGAAGATCGGCGTATTCGGAACTGGAATGGTTGGCCGGGCCCTGGCAGCCAGATTCGTTGAGCTGGGTCATACGGTCGTTATGGGAACGCGAGACCCGGCTGTCACCCGCTCCCGCAAGATGGGAGAAGGGGGAAACAACTCCCCCTTCAGCGGCTGGCTGGAGCAAAATCCCAAGATTGGATTGGAACCCTTTGCAGAGGCAGCCTCTCAGGCGGAGATCATCGTAAACGCCACCAATGGCAGCGGCTCTTTGGAGGCACTCAACTCGGCGGGCGCGGAGAATATGGATGGGAAGATCCTCATGGATATCGCCAATCCGCTGGATTTCTCCCGGGGCATGCCCCCCTCCCTGACCATCTCCAATACGGATTCGCTGGGAGAGCAGATCCAACGCGCGTTCCCACGCGTGAAGGTGGTCAAGACCCTCAACACGGTAACCGCGGCCCTTATGGCCAGACCGGATCTGGTGGCGGAGGGCGAGCACAGCCTTTTCGTCAGCGGGAACGACGCCGGAGCGAAAGAGGCGGTGAAGGAATTGCTGCGCAGTCTGGGGTGGAAGGACATCATCGATCTGGGGGATATTTCCAGCGCGCGCGGTCCTGAGATGTATCTGCCCCTATGGCTGCGGTTGTGGGGCGCGCTGGGCACAGGCATGTTCAACATCCGTGTGGTTCGTTAGTTCCAATAATTGCAGAAAGGTGCAGTATGAACACAAACAGTACTCTGGGAAGAACGGGTGTGCAGGTACCTCGTATGGGCCTGGGAGCCATGGTCTGGGGCCAGCCAAGGGGTTTATCCCGCTGGACTCCGGCTCAAATGGCTTACGGACCCTCAGAGAACGCAACCGAGGAGGAACGGGCACTGGAAGCCAGCCTGTCCAGCGGCGTCAATTTGATCGATACCGCGGCCATGTATTCCAACGGTGCTTCGGAACAACGGGTTGGAGAGGTGACGCGCGGCAAAGATGTGTTGATCGCAACCAAGTTCCCACCTTCCCCGTTCGCCAGAGCGGAGGATTTTCCGAGGTGGCTCCAGGGCAGTCTGGACCGCCTGGGCCGCGAGCACATCGACCTGTACCAACACCACTTTCCCTCCCGCCGCATGGATATCCCCCGGGTGATGAGCATGTTGGCAGACGCAGTAGAGGCAAGCAAGGTGCGCGCCGTGGGAGTGAGCAATTACAGCGCGGAGCAGATGCGGCTGGCCCATTCCGAGCTGGGTAAGCGCGGCATTCCGCTGGCATCCAACCAGGTGATGTATTCGCTGGTGCATCGCCAGCCGGAAGTGGATGGCGTTCTGGAAGCCTGCCGTGAACTGGGGATTACGCTGATCGCCTATTCCCCCATGGGAATGGGTATGCTGACGGGCAAATATTCCTCCCGTACGCGGGCGGGTGGGCTGCGCCAATTCATGCCGGATTTTCGCGGACAGAATATCGAAGCGGTCCAGCCTCTTATAAACCTGCTGCACGAGATCGGCAGCCGATATCATAAAACCCCCGCACAGGTTGCCGTGCGCTGGCTGATCGAGAATCCGCTTGTCCTGCCGATCCCGGGTGCAAAGAACAGCCGTCAAGCGGAGGAAAACGCAGGCGCGCTTACTTTTACGCTCTCAGGCGAAGATATGGACGCGCTTAACCAGGCATCCCTCTCCTGGCGCAAATAAACATAATCTTCTTACGGGCCAATATAACCCAAGCGCGTGGAGGCAAACGCATCAAAGAACTCTGTCCCGATCACTGAGGTCGTCAGGCCAACAGAAGGCCCCATCCTGACCTTATCGAGCAGATAGGTGCTGGTATCGATGCCGGTCAGGGTTTGCCTGAGCACGCCATCAATATACAGGCCAAAGGAAGCGGCTGTATCCGCCTGCCATGCGATCTCTACAGCGTGGGCCGCGTTCGTGACAGTGTACCAAGTGGTAAAGGCCTGGCTCCCACTGAGGAGCATGGCACCGGCACGCAATTGATAACTGGTGCCGTTCTTGCGGTACTGAACCCTGAAGATCGTTTTCCCACTGCTGGTCAATCCAGTCAGGATGCTGGTGGCTGCGCCGCCGGTTTCCGTGCTGTTGGGATTGAAATAGAAACGGGCATGATAGAGGGTCTCGCCATTCGGTGAGCCATCCTCCACATAACCGGGTGTATTCCCAGCCAGGACAACCTGCAATCCCTGCGCGCCCAGTATGGCCGCGGCAGGGCTTGCGCTCATGCCACCGAACCCATTGTTCGAGGTCCAGGCAGCAATACTCCCGGATTCAAAACCATCCATGAACAGGCTGCCCGCCTGGCCGCCAGTCGAAGTGGGGGTTGGGCTGGCTGCCAGCGTGGGCGGCAGGCTTGTGGAGGTAGGTGTACGGGTCGGCGAAGCGGTGCGGGTGGGTGTTGTGGTTTTGGTCGGCTTCGGAGTCCTGGTTGCCTTGGGAGTGCGGGTCAGTGTGGGAGTGCGTGTGAATGTAGGAAGATTGGTGGGCGTGGAAGTGAGCGCAGGCTGCGTGGCAGGCATCTGCGTGAAGGTGTACGCAGGAGTGGGCGAAGAAGCAGCTGTTGCTGTGGGCAAGGCCGTTTCGGTAAATGTGGGTACCGGCGTATCCGTTACGGTGGGGGTGGGAGTTTCAAACAAGCCTATGGTGGGAGTGAAAGTTGGCGAGGAAGTCGGGGTTTCCGTCGGAGAGGCATTCAAGGCCTGATATGCTCCGAGCAGGTTCAGGCGTCCGTTCCCATAAATATCATCCGGTCCGGATGCCCCCAGGTCCACTGCCGAAGCGATGAGGGCGCTTTCCTGCTGCGATGCGGTCAGATCGGGAAATGCAGAGAGCAGCAGGGCCAGCCCTCCTGCCACATGAGGCGAAGCCAATGATGTGCCGGTGGCGGTCGTATAGAACCCGCCGGGGTCGGTCGTAAAGATGTTCACGCCGGGCGCAACAATTTCGGGAAAAACTCCGGTTGAGCCACCGCAGGTTGTGGGCCCGCGGCTGCTGTATCCATAGATGAGGCTGCTGTTGTTGATGGCGCCCACCGCAAAAGCGGAAGGATTGTTTGCGGGGCTGAGGCTGGTGCCCGCGAAGGGACCGCTGTTGCCGGCCGCAAAGACCGGCAGAATGCCGGCGGCCCTCAGGGATTGCAAGTCGAGCTCGAACTCCAAATTGCAGCCAGGAGTGGAAAATCCCCAGGAGTTGTTGACCACATCGGGGGAATCGGGCGTGGAGGGATTGCCATCCGGATCCAGAACCCATTGAAAGGCCTGATGGATGGCAGTAGCCGTGGAGTCGCCGGCATCATCGAAAATGCGCGCCGCGATCCATTGCGCTCCCTGTGCGATGCCCACGGAAGTGCCGCTCAGATCTCCCCCGACCATCACACCCATCGTCCAAGTGCCATGACCGCTGAGGTCCACCGGATAGGCCGGGTGCTGGCCGTATGGGTCGAACCAACTGTCGCCGCCGCCTCGCCAACGGGCTGCAAGGTCCGGATGGGCGGCATCCACGCCGCTATCCAGCGAGGCGACCACTCTTCCCTGGCCGGTATAACCCATTGACCACAGAGAAGGGGCTGAGACCAGGGAAAGGTTGGTTCCCGGATTGGTGAAGTCATAGGAGCCGGAAGAGATCGGCACTATATCGAGGCTATCTGGAGTAACGGAAAGAATAGACGGCTGCGCCGCCAACTGCTGGATGGCCTCTGCGGTGCCTGTGACGGAAAAGCCGTTGAAGATCCAAAAGGAAGTAAAGTCGCGAACCGTCCCCAGGCGCTTGCGTTCCCTCAGAAAAGCCTTGAGCGGAATCTGCGTTGTGTCGGCAGTGCCTCTTAATGCAGTGATGATCCGGGAAAGGCGCTGCGCGCGCCGCAGATTACTTACATTGGGAAAATTCGTCCGCTGGCGCAATTGAACAATGACCGTGATCATCTCGCCCTGCTGGAGAGAGGCCAGGCGGGCGTTCAGAACCGGATCGATCTTTTCCAGCCGGGCAGGCAGCACCTGAAAGCCCGAGGCCGTAATGGCGCGCGCAGTCTCAAGCGGGATGAAACCCAGGATCAGTAAAGCCGTTACCAGTAAGGATGAAACCGCTTTTCTCATTCCAAACCCTCCCCACCATTATTTCACAACCACAGGCGCCACGCGGACTGGGCCGAATATGAGACTCACTTCGGAGCCTGTTTGAATCTTTTGTTCGGTTGGAAAGAAGATCACAAAGATCTTACCTGCCTTCAGCCTGCCGGCATCGTGCGAATGCATATGCGGCGCCAGGATCAAGGCCTGCTGACCGACCAGAAGGGCTGCCTGATTTTGAAGGATGGCATGCGCCTTGACCGGATCCACCACCTTCAGGCGCACATCCACAATACTGTTCATCAGCGAAATAGCCACCAACGAGACCTGGATGCCGTACTCGTTTTCCAGCTCGTCCAAGGTGGTTGGCGGAGTGCTGCATACCTTGGCAAGCGAGCCGACGTGATGGCCGTAAGCGCGCGTCACAGTGAGATCCCATTGTCGAGTCAGGAAACCGCTGGAAAGAACCAGAACCAGCGCCAGAGCAGGAGGAAATCAAGCTCCTGAGGCGGCTCCCTGACGGGGTGGCAGGAATCACCTCACTGTTCCAGGGGCGAAACAGCACCAGCAGGATGAAAGCACCTTCCACCGAGAGGGAAACGACTCCGAAAGGAGCAAACCATTCCTCCACGTTCATGCCCGGCATACCCAGTGTCCGGCTCCAAATGTAACCCGCGATGGAACCGGCCGCGAGGAACAATCCCAGAGCCCATCCCCAGGGTTGGCGGCGGTGGATCGCATACGCGGCCAGAAGCGATCCGAAGAAATTGGCCGCGAACAGATACCCCATGTAGGCGGCTTCCTCATATTCGGCCTGAGCCGTCATGATATGCAGCAGCCCGATCACGAGGACCAGGACGATTGCCAGCCAGCGAAGAAATCCGGAGTGCATGATCTTCATGGGTGGTATCACTCCGCCAGCAGAATCTTGAGATCGGAGGCCATGTCTTCGGGCGAGGTGTCGCCCTCCAGAGTGAGCCGGAGCTTTCCGGCTTTGTCGATCACATAGATCAAGCTGGAATGGGTTTCGCCGCCGTCCAACACGACAACCCCGTAATCATTCCAGATCTTTTGCAGTTCCTCTAGCCCGCCCGGAATCCCAATGAAGGACGGGTCGAATTTTCCAAGAAAGCTCTGCAAGGCCGCGGGGGTATCGCGCACCGGGTCGGTGCTGACCATTACCACCTGGACATCTCCAGCCGCATCCCCGAGCATTTCGCGTGCCAGTTTCATGTGCGCCATTGCCAGGGGACATTCATCCACGCAATTCGTAAAACCGAAGAACAAGAGCACAACCTTCCCCTGCCGGCTGCTCAACTGGAATGCGCTGCCATTGTGATCCGGGAGGCTGAAATCGGGCGCGGCCGCGGCCGGCTTGACCATCTCGCCCTTGAAGGCAGGCTGGAAGACGGAACAGCCGCTGAACACCAGCAGCATAAAGACCACCAGGCTGGTTAAAGATACCCCTCCAGAAATCATCGTAGCGCATCGATTACTCCCTGACCTTGATCGGTTCCACCGCGATATTGCCAAACATCAGGTATACCTGTGTTCCCGGCTTGACC
This sequence comes from uncultured Chloroflexia bacterium, assembly GCA_963809585.1. Taxonomy (GTDB): domain Bacteria; phylum Chloroflexota; class Anaerolineae; order Anaerolineales; family Villigracilaceae; genus JACPVF01. The sequence goes on from CAWEKL010000009.1 coordinate 1,571,473, forward strand.
GCATTGCCGGAATTGGGGAACAAGAGGAACAGATCAGCATTGTTCTCAAAGTTGATCTCCCCGGATCTCACATCCGCGGAGGCGTTAAGGGTCACGCCACGCTCCCCCACCCGCAGCGCCGGGAAATTGGCCCTATCCTGAAGAAGAGCCTGGACCTTTGCCGCGTCCACCATTTTCAGGCGAACATCCACCATCCCGCCTGCTGCGGTGACCGCGATGAGCGTGACACGCAAGCCGTATCGCCCCTCCAGGTCTGCTTGAGAGAGGAGGGCAACGGGAGGCGTCGAGGGAGCATGAAAAGGCTTTACTATCGAAAGAATAGAAACAAGCAGCAGCGCCAGTGCCGCCAGGGCAAGCCAGAAGGCCCGACTGCGCAAGATCGAAGGGGTTTCAAGGATTGAGGCCTGCATCCATATAACTCCTGCGCTGCGGGAGGCCCCCAATCAAGGCAGGCCTCTCCGCAGCGGAAAAATTCAAAAGGGTCTGGAGGCCGCTTGGGAAAGGTCGCAGACCTCCAGACGACAGGTTCGAACTATGGCAGGTCGAAGGCATCCACATCCTGGGAGTTGTTCGTCAGACCTACGCCCGTGCCATCAAAGTACGTGGACCAGGTGCCGGCGTTGTAATAGACCACATCCTCGTCCTCCACGGTTCCCAGCACCGGTACTGTAGTGGTGGTTCCTGCAAAGGACATGTAGAAGTGAGAGGCATCGACCCATACGAATCCGTCTACGTTTGCACCTGTAGGCAGGCCAAGGCTGCCGGCTCCGCTGGCATCCACCACACGAGTATAGGAGGAGCCAAGGTTCCAGCGATAGATGTCGGCGTCATCTCCCGTGCCTCCTGCGCCGGGCGGGATGGTGGTGTTATCGGTGGAGAAGTACAACGTGCCGCCGACTATACTGATGGCATCCAGGTCTGTGCCGCCAACGCCATTGACGCTGCCATCAAAGAACAGTGACCAGGTCCCGGCATTGTAGAAGACAACATCTTCATCTTGAACAGTGCCAAGACCGGGTACGGCAACCGCGCCGGTGAAGGACATATAGAAGTGGGTGGCATCCACCCGGTCGAAGCCGTCGACATTGGCACCTGAGGGCAAGCCGAGGCTGCCCGTGCCATTGGCATCGATCACCCGGCTGAAAGTGCCGGTTCCGTTATGGAAATAGATGTCGGCGTCGTCGGCTGTACCACCCACGCCGGGAACGGCAACTGTCGTGTCTGTCGTAGAGAAATACAGCTGACCGGTGGTTATTGTGATCGTATAGACCTGGCCTACAAACGGCAGGCCTGTAGAGGGCAAAGCGTTCCCGGCGATATCCGAAATGCCGGTCGCGGAGGTCAGATTTAGACCCAGAGTCCCGCCGCCGGGCCCGCTGCTGGCCGTCACAGTCCAGGCCGCGCCCCCGCCACTCACAGAGGTGATGGCAGCGCTGGCCGAGAGGCCGGTGCGTACGAGGGCAAAGTTGGAGGCCGAAACGCCGGTGACCGCTTCCGAGAAGGTAACCAGGTAATGAACCGTGGCGGGGGAGGCAACAGGGCTGGCATCCACCCGGGTAATGCTGAGAACGGCAGGCGGCGTCTTGTCAATGACAAGCAGGTAGGTGCAGTTCATGGCGCCCCAGTTCCCGGCTGCGTCCTTCGCATGGATGCAGAACGGATGCGAGCCGGTGCTGAGCGTATTGATCACCACCAGCGGGATATCTGCGAAGCCGCTCTCCGCCGTGCTGTTGAAATTGCCGTCGCTGGCCACAAAAGCGAACCCGCTGCCGGTCGCGCCGGGAGCATCTATGAAGCCTTCCGCGCCGGCGAGTTTGGAGCCGCCTGTGGACACATCGCTGAAGCTGGCGGTTACACGCACGGCCTGAACAGAGGTATTCAGCGGCTTGGCGCCGTTGTTGGGGTTGTAGGTTGCGCTGACCGAGGTGACCAGCGGCCCGACCGTGTCAATGATCAGGTTGGCAGTTGCCTCAGCACCCCAAGTGCCCAGAGCATCCTGGCCGCGGACGTGCACAACATGCGTGCCCGCGCTGAGGCCGGAGGAGATGGCTGCCGTCAAGGTCTTGAGCGGCGCGGGAGTGCCGACCGGGACGGAAACATGGATACCGGAATCGATCCAGTATTCGGCTGCTGATATGTTGCTGCCGCCGGAGGAGCCGTCATCCACCGTGAAGGACAGGAACACATTGACCGAACCGCTGCTCGGGTTGGGGTTGAGAATCACATTGCTGGTGGCCGGGCCGACGTTATCCAGGATCAGGTTGATGTTGCCAGTCATGCTCCAGTTGCCCCAGACATCCCGGGCGCGGACGGAAATGAGATGCGTCCCATTGCTCAGGGCGGGGAGGATGGTGCTGGAGCTTACAACCACTGCCGGAGAGCCAATGGGAATATTGGTGGCAGCACCACCATCGATCGAGTATTCCCATTGATTGATATTGCTGCCACCGGTGGTGGAGTCATTGGCCGTGAAGGAGAGCGTGACCGGTCCCGCACCGGTACTGGGATTCGGACTGAGCGAAAGCAAGGAGAGCAGCGGCCCAACGATATCCGAGCCGACCGTAGGTGAACCGCCTGTGACAGTAATAAAAGCCAGCATGCCGCCCAGGCCTGCGTTGGTTCCCGTGCCGGCATTGTTGCGCAGCAGCATATTTGCATCATACAGGGCGAATTTGCTAGACTCCGGCGTGGAAAATAACGGAGCGATGAGCGTATCCAGCGTCTGCCCTGGAGCAATGGTCTCGGAGGCCATCTTGTGAGGGAATGTCAAGAGACCGCCATCCGCAGCCAGGACCGTCTGCGAGAAACCCAGCAGGCTCATGGCATGGCTTTGCAGGCCGGCATTGACATAGCGCAGCAGAGCCCGTTTCCCAGCCGTGACCGTGATGGGCGATGTGCCGGGATAAGCCTTGCCGTTGATCAGGAAATATTTGGGCGCATACTTGCGCATGTCGAAGGTCGCCGGATTGGCAGCCAGCGCAGTATCATACTCGCTGAGCACCACAACTGCCTCGTCATCATAACCCGTGGAACCGTTCCCATCACCATATGCATATGTGCCGCTCGGGTAATACGAGGTATTCCCATTCTGGAGGGGGCGCACGATGAGGGTGCCATAGAGGCCCATGGCCACCTGGTGCTGCGCACCGGGGATCAGACCGCCTCATAAAGGTAGGTGCCAGGAGTATCGGCGACGAAGGAATATGAAGCAGTCCCGCTGAGAGCAGCGGCGCCGACGGTATCCGGGATCAAGCTCTGACCTTGGAAGAGCAGCGCCGTGGATTCAGCGAGGGTATTGTGAAGAGTCACCCCCACGCAGGCGCCCTCAGTGACCGAAAGCACGGGACCCGGTACACTGGCCGGATCGCCCGAATTGAGGGCATAGCCCCAGACGGTCACGCTGGTGGCGCCATACAAGTTGGCAGTGCCTGTTTTGGCATACAGGTTGAAACTGACCGTGGGAGCGCAGGCTGCCGCGGCCGGTTTAACCGGGGCAAATCCCGCCCCAAAAAGGCCCGCCACCAGCAGGAGCACTGCAGTCATCCTTAGCGTAAAACGCATAATTGTTTGCATGATATTCTCCTTGCCTGACCCTTACGGGCAGTTGTTCGGCTGAGGCGGATCGACCCGCAGGTAGGTGATCGGGCCGGACATGGTCTGGCCGAATGCATCCAACTGGAAGAGGGCATGGTTGTGCGAGATGATGTAATACTCGCCGCACTGGTTCAGCGTGCTGACGCCGGGAGGCAGGGTCTCCATCTGACCGAGATAGGGGCTGCCGCTGTAGAACATACCCAGCTTGAGGTTGACCAGATCAGGCAATGTCACCGGGACGGGATTGGACTGGCTGTAATCTTCAGCGTCATACCACTTGAAGATCGAATCCCAGGTCTGGCCGGGGCCAATGTTGAAGGAGAACTTTTCCATAAGAGAGGTCCTGCCCGCCCGGACCCTCCAGCGGATTGCCATCCCGGCCGATCATCAGGCCGTTGTTGGCATGCGGATGGAAGGGGAAATCCTCGGTGCCGACATTGATGAAGCGCTCGACGCCCGGGTAAGGGTGGCCCGGCATCCGAAGGGATGGATGCGGGCCAGCGCCCCATAAGGCTGATTGGGCAGCCAGGAGGCAAAGTTATCGGCGATGCTATCCGGGAAGCCGCGGCCATTGATCATCCAATAGCGCGCCCGGTAGTTGTTCATATTGAACGCCTTGTTCAATTCCACAGCCTGGTGCTGGTAAGGATCCACCTCGGAGAGCAGCGCCATGAAATCCTCTTCCGGGGTGAACTGGCTGTCCGCCCGGTTGTAGACGAAATTGGCTCCCATGGCCGGCCGGACGATCAATGCCCCAAAGAGGCCCAAGGCCACCTGCATCTTGGGATCCGTACCGCTTTCGTAGATGAAAGTGCCAGGCTTGGTGGCGATGAAACTATAGCTGATACTCCCGCCCTGCCCGATACTGTTCGATCAGGGAGTTATTCGCCAGGTCCGGCTGGGCGAGATTGCCATCAGCCAGAACATTTTCCTGGCCGGGGAAGATCAGCGAGGTCCGTGTGGCGCCCAGGTAATTGGGCAGATTGTTCGTCAGGGTGATGGTGACCGTATCCCCTTCGTTCACGCACAGGATCGGCCCGGGATGCTGGAAGGTGCCTCCGGCCTGTGCATAACTCCACATATACATGGTGTTCATATCCGGCATCTGGATATAGCCGGACATTGCCTGAAGCGAGAAGGTTGGCCCCTGAGTGCAGACCACACCCACCGCCGGCGGGTTGGCAGCCGAGACAGGCTTAACACTGGCCATCGAACTGAATGTCAGCGTGACCATCAGCAGGACCAATGCCAGCCGCATCCGGATTGATTTGGAAGTAAGCATTTTGATACTCCTTTTTGCCTGGTCCGGGGCTAGGCGACCAAGTCGTCGGGATGCTGGTTGAGGTACTGCTGCGGCCCAAGTGCCCCGGGACCGCCGGCTGGATAAACACGAACTTCGGTGCGCTGGCCCTGTGTGCCGTAGACCTCGTTGTCGTCATCCTGGGTGTAGCGGCGGTTGTAAAGCACGTAGGTGTCAAAGGGTCCCGGCCCCTGATAAGGCGGGGCGGTGAAGATGGCGTCATAGCTCTCGCCTGCGCCCATCAGCAGGGTATCGGTGCGCGTAACTGGTATCCGTGCCGTCCCGGCCTTTCATGGGCGTCGCATCGCGGCCAACCACCTGCATATCGATGCCCGCCAGGGTCATGGACGCCTCGCGGAAGCCCAGGTTGGCGAAGCGCAAGAGTACCCGCTCGCCGGCGTTACAGGTGATCAGCGCGGAGTGCGGCTGGTACTGCAAACGTTCCAGGCCGGCATTGGTCATCAGGTCGCCGTTGGAGTCGGTCTGAATGGTCAGCACGTTGGTGGAAGCCGCCAGATCAATGGGCGAATTGGGCGCCAGCGTGTCCGGATAGACACGTCCATTCAGGAGGCTGAAGTCCGCCTTGAAGTCGTACCACTGCGATTCCTGGATGTGGGCATCGTTCCAGTGCCCCTTCAGCCATATCTCGCTCAGGAACATGGCGAACTCGCGGTCATAGCCGGTGGAACCATCCCCATCGTTGTAGGCATATTTACCACTCGGGTAGTACGAAGTGTTCCCGTTCTGGAGCGGGCGCACGAAGACGATGCCGGTCATGCCCATGGTCACATGCTCGATATCCTCGACGTGGCAGTGGTACATATAGGTGCCGGGGTCACGGGGCCTGTAGACATAGGTGAAGTACTCGCCTACCGGAACCGAGACCGAGCCGGTCGGCTCCCCATCGAAGAAGGGGATGACATTGCGGAACCCGTGCCAGTGCAGCGTGTGGGCATCGGTCAGGTCCGGGCGCATCTGCAGGCCCAGGTTGGTGAGCTGCATTTTGAAATCTTTGGGATTGCCCGGGTCGAACTGGTCCAGCCAGAAGAAGGGGGCATTGTGCTGGGCCTTCATCTTCTGGTTCTGGCGCTGGGTATCGTCGAGCTGGGTCACATTGCGGAACCCAAAGATATAGGTGGTGAAGGGGGGTTCTGCAAGGGTGTCCGGATGAAAGGCAGTGTTGAGTACCGGACCACTGGGCAGATAGAACCAGCCGTCCGTCCCGGCAAAGAACAGGTCGAAATCTCCTGCGGCGCTGACCGTACTTTCAGGCAGCAGGGTTTTGCGAAGGAACTGAGGCAGAACGGCTGTTCCGGTCACAATGGCCGCCGCGCCGCCGCCCAGCTTGAGAAAGTCTCTTCGAGAAAGTCGCTTGATCATGGCATCTCCTTTTCAGGTGAGGCTGGAGGCGGGTCATTGACCCGCCTCCAGCCGTTCACTGATCGTTTAGGGCAATGTCCCGCCGTTGAAGTCATCGATGCGGCTGTTGTTCGGCATGTAGATGCCGATCCGGCCTCCGCCTGTGAAGGCGGACGGGGAAGAGTGTCCGATGTAGGTCGTGACGTTCGCTGCCGTGGTTCTCCAAACGTCCACTGAACCATCTGTGTTCGCCCGCGCCGTCAGCCGGTCCCCTGCTGCGATGGCCACCGAGAAGGTGCCCAGCGTGCTAAAGGTCAGGCCGTTCGTGGTCGTCTGGACAGACACCTGGCCGCCGCTGCTGGTCAGATAGCGGACCCGGATATAACTTTGCGGTGTGTTGGCCGAGCCGCCACTGGCCTTCATGAACAGCGCCGTAGTGTTAGAGGGCGACCCTATAAAGGTGAAGGCCGCTCCCTGCGCGGCGCCAAAGCCGCCTGCGGGATTGTTCCACATGGCCCAGGCACCCAGCGCACTGGTGCAGAGCAATCCCCCCGAAATGCAATAGGCCTGGTTCTGGTTGACCCGGATGCCGCTTGCACTGGGGCTGCCAACGAGGGTCTGGCTCCAATTGCTGCCGTTATTAAGCGTGGTCGCATTCGCCCGGTTGAAATTATCAAGCAGCGGCAGGGATGGCAGCGCCGGGGTGATGGTATCGGTATCGGTGGCGCTGTTGTTGCCGGGATTCGGTTCGGTGAAACCGGCAGGAACCGCAACGCTGGCAGTATTGGCCAGACTACCGGTTGCACTAATTGAGAGGGTGGTATTGGCAGTAAAGGTCGCGCTGCCGCCGTTGAGCAAGGTGACCGTGCCGGTGCGATTGACCCCGGAGCCGCCTGTCGTGCAGCTTGAACCGGCGGTGGCAGCACAAGTCCAACTGCCCACGGTAACCACAGCCGGGAAAGTATCAGTAACAGGCGCAGCGGTGACGGCGTTGGGACCGGCATTCGCGACCAGGATGGTGTAGGTTACGGCGCTGCCCGGGGTGACGGTTGTCAGACCGTCGGTCTTGGTGATTGAGAGGTCGGCGGTCGGCCCGGGATATTCATCGGCGCCGCTGTCAAAGCCGCCGAGCGCCGGGCGCCCCTGGTTGTCGATGTCAAAGGCGGGAGCGTTCAGAGTCGCCGGGCGCCTGCTGGTAGGAGGGCACGACCTTGGAAGCCGAGCCCAGGTTCATTGCCGGCGAGCCGTTGTTGAGGTGGTAATTGCCCATCTGACTCGGGTTCAGGTCTGCGGTCACCATGATGGCGCCGATGAAGTTCACATTGGTGCGCCAGGAGGTGAAGGTAAGGGTCACATTGTGCACGGCCATCACCGACGGATCAGCAGCCGCTGTTGGTCCCGCTGAAGACGGTCCCCAGTGTAGTCTGCATAATTGAGTTGGTGGGCGAGAGTTGATACGGGCCGGACGGATAGACGCCCATGTCCCAGTTGTTGGTGCCCACATCGCCGATGCCGATGACCGTATTGACGCCGCGGCTGCCAGCCCGGTTGTCCCAGAAGATATTATTGAAGAGCAGCGGGTTGCTGAAGACGGGCGAGCCGCCGGGCAGGGTATTTTGAAGTTGGACGCTGTTCTCCCCGGTGGAAAGACCGGCGGGGGCAGGTGAGCCGTTGCTGGTGATGGCCGTGGCGGTGGTGATGTTCTTCATGACCGTGTTGTTGAAGAAGCGCACTTTGGGCGCATCGTCCAGCGCAACCCCGCCGCCTTCGTGCGTGGAGACGTTGTTGACGATCATGTTGTTGTAGACGTTCATCGGGAAGTTGCCCGCCATCAGGAAGCGGATCCCGCCGCCGTCATCGTCAGCCAGGTTGGCCTGGATCAGGTTGTTGTAGATGTCCACCGGACCGGAGCCCTGCGGGCCGTTCGGCGTACCGTAATTGGCCGTCGGGCTGGCCGGCAGTTCGCCGGCAATCATGATGCCGGCGCCTTCATCGTAGGAGCGGTTGAAGTAGATGCGGTTATCATGGATCTTGCCGTTCGGGCTCAAGCCGAAGTGGCTGATACCGCCGCCGTATTCCGCCGAGAAGTTGCCGCAAATATCGTTGGCGGCCACCTCGTAGTCCTCAGCACCGTTGAAGAGACCGATGGCGCCAGCCAGGTTCGTGCCACCGTTGGCAATGATGCGGTTATTGGCGATGCGCAGGTTATCGTTCTGCTAGCATCGGGCAGGTTGGGAGTGCCAACACGGATGGCGCCATAGGAGCCGCCGTTGCTTTCGATCACATTGTTGGTGATCTGCAGGTTGCGGGCATACGAATTGACGAAGATGGCACCACCCTGGGTCTCGACCTGTGCGCGCCTGGAGCGGTCCGGGGAACCCGCCAAAGATGGCATTCAGGTTTCCCGGCAGGCCCATCTGGTCGCCGCCGCGGATATCGAAGCCGTCAATGGAGGCTTTGAAGGTCGAGCCATAGGAACCAGCCCGGCCTGTACTCGAGGAGCCGGTATCGGAGGCCAGCACATAGATCACCTGACCGTCGCTGATATCCTGGTTGCCATCCCAGGTCAGGCTGCTGATCTTACCGAGCCAGTTGGTAGCCAGCTGGGTATCTCCGCCGAAAGCCGAGCCGTCAATGATCGAGCCCTGGACGATGGTGTTATCGGGGCGCACACCGCCCGGGCCGACGCCCTGCAGTTTGACGGGAGCGTACATGATCAGGTTTTCGAGATAGGCACCGCGGCCGTTATAGCGCGGGTTGCCGGAGGCGGCACCCGGATACACAACGACTAGCGAGTCCTTGTAGGGGTTCTGGGCAGCCGCAGCATCAATGGCGCTCTGGATGGTGCTGTAAGGATGGCCGGGGCCGACCTCGAACAGGGAAGGCATACTGCCGGAGTTGGCGGTCAGCGAAACATTTCCGCCGCCGAAGTTATCGATGCGGGCCTCCACGGTTGCCGAGGTCCCGGTGCCTTCAAAGCGGGCGCCGATCCGGCCTGTCATGCCGGAAGTAGCCCCCACCGTCACGCGGCCGATCTCACCAGCGTTCTTGTAAACGATGATCGTTCCGTTGCTCAAGGCGCGGGCGCCGAGTTGATCGCCAGGGCCAAAGACCGCCTGAGGACCGGTGATGTTCAATTGTTCCGTGATCAGGCTGGAGGACAATTTCGTGCGGATACGCACACTGCCGCCTTCTGGATCGGTGCTGTTATTGTTATCGACAGTTACCTCGATCCAGCGAGCGGCGCTGGCATTCGGGTTGGACCCGCCTGAATATTTCAGGAGGAGGCCCTGCTCATTGGAGGTCGGCTGAGTGGAAGGCCGGACAAAGGTGAAGAAGGCCTCCTGGCTCGTGCCAAAAGCCGATCCTGCAGTCCACCAGAGGTTGCTGATGCCGGCCGCATTGTTGCGGACGCGCAGGTAATCATTGTCTGTCCCGGCGCTGTTGACCACAAAAATCCCGCTTCCATTGGAAGCCCAGCTGGGACCAAGAGCATTGCCGATGGGATCCGTGAAAGTATCCAGAACGGCATTGACCGGGAACGGAGATACGGAGATCGGGGAGCCGGAGAACACGTTGAAGCTCAGGCCATTGACCGTGCGCATTCCGTTGGAAGCCTTGACGCTTAGTTGGTACTGGCCTGCAACGGTCCCTGCGGGGACGGTCACATTGATATGCCCATCCGTCCAGCCTGTGGTGGGGAGGGCGGTTGTGCCAAGCAGAACCTGACCTGTTGTACCGCCGAAGCCAAAGCCATCAATAGTGAAGGTGTCGCCTCCGCTGGTGACATTGGCATAGGGTTTGCTCACCGCGAGCAATTGCGGCTGGACGGGGTCCAGGGTGCAGGAGATAGGCGTGAGAGTCTGCATTCCAGGGATCTGAACGCCCACTGCCACCTGCACAGGAGCAAGGTCGGCGGGGATCGTCAATCCAGGGAAGGCTTCGAACTCTGCCGAGATGGTGCGGTATTGCGGCGAGTAGTTCGCGTTCCAACCGCCCGGCACGCCGGGGTCGTTGCCAACGAACCGGTACAGGTTGGCGCACACCCCGGAAGGCGTGGGGCAGCTGATGCGGTTGGTGGAGGGCAGCAGCACATCGAACAGGCCGTTGTAATCGGACTCAACAGTGGTAATGAGCCGGTTGGTGTAATCGTAGATGCCGACCGGGGCAAACGGGACGCCCAATTTCTCGCCGAAGGAAAGCGACTGCGGATTGCTCGAGAAATTCAAGTCATCCACGATGAGGCCCCAGAAACGGCCGGGGAGCGGCACCGGGGTGAACAGGTTGAATCCCGGGGCGATGGATTTGCGATCGCTTACGTGGACAATTTTCATATCGCACAGCGGGTGCGGCTGGCCCTCATACACGGTGCCGCCAATGTCCACAAAAGTGGGATTGTCCACAGGCGTGGAGGCGGGCACGGTAACACCCTCCGCCACTCCGTTGACGTCATAACCCTGTCCCGCAATGGCTGCGTAATTGTCGACGCCTACATTGGGATCGTTGGCGAGGTCCACCGTATGCAGCGCCCCTGCACAGGCAGGAGGCGGAACCTGGGGGACGAAGGAGTCGCCGTTGGCGATGTTGATGTCCTCTTCCCTGGTAACCTGGTACATCGGCTCACTCGGATGGACAGCCGCAGCGCCATACACATCGCCTTCCGTGGGGATCTCCACGCGGACGAGGAAATCCATATTGGAGGGCAGGGGAGTGGGATCCGTGCTGTCTGCGCATGCGCCCGTATTGGGGTCAAATCCGCCGGGACCGAAGCAGCCATCGCCGAAGCCATAGTTGCCGTCCACGGAAGCGCCGAAGTTGGACCCATCGCTCATTGGGCCAAACTGCAGGCCCATCATGGGAGCTTCCAGACAGGGATCATCGGGGCCAAGCGGCAGGGCGTTTTCATCCACGCCATGAACGAGCGGGTCCCCGTTCACATTGCGCGCAACACATCCCGAGGGCCGCTCCCAGGTTTCAGTGGTGTACTGGTTCAGGAGCTGGCCTCGGGTATAAGAGCCATCCGGATCCAGCTGATAAAAGCCGTTCACATCGCAAGGTGTGACGCCGTCGTTCGGACAGTCCACCGGTGCATAAAGATCAACCATCAGATCGGGGATGCTCGGCTGCCAGTCTTCAATGGCGGCATAGGAGGGATCCAGTTCGTTGCGGGTCGTGTCATAACTGACAGTGCCCACAATGCCGCCGTTCGTTCCCGGGGCATAAGCCTTCACGCCCCAGTCCAGGCGGCCTCCCAGGCCGATCACCGGATGGACATTGACGTCCACCCCCTGGCCGAGAACCGTGGTCTCCTCCGGCTGGTTATCCGCTTGATAGGTTACGCCGGTCGTCTGGAAACCATCCGCATAGGCTTCTTCCACCAGCCACTGCGTCATCGGGTAGGCACTTTCCATCCAGTAATAACCGTTGGCATCCGTGGTCACGCCGGTCGTGCCGCGGTCCATGAGGGAATTCTCACGCGTCCTCATCGAGATGAAGAAATTGGGAATGCCCGGCTCGCCGGGGTCCATCCGGCCGTTCTCATTGAGATCGTTGAAGACATGGCCCTCGATGGTTGTCCACCAGCCCAGCATGGAAACGGACCCCATATCCACCAGTTCCCCATTCTGGACCGAAACGTTCTGCTCCTGGAAGATGTAGTCCTGAGGTTCATCCCACAGGCCGATTACGTAATCGCCATCCGGCACGTTTTGGATGTCGAAAGGTATGGAAGGGCATCCGTTGGCTTCATCGCAGGTGTAATGACCGACAAATACGGTCTGGTCGCTATTGTTGAGGTCGGACAGCGAGACATAGAGGCTGTGAATCGGGTTGGAGTCCTTGGGCTTGGCACCGTTCAGACCCAGTTCGCCTGTGATCCCACCGACCGGCGGGACATAGGCGCTCACCGCCACTGCCAGGCCCTTGATCTCACCGCCTGCCCGGCGACATGGTATCGGCAGGTTTTACATAACCAAAGAAGATGGCCGGGAAGGGTTCACCCGCCACCACAAATTCGGTATCCAGGCCCGTCGCGCCTTCCATCACCCAGGCATCCCAGTCATGGTTGCCTTCCAGGGTGGTGGTCTGAACCCAGTTGGAGCCGTTCGGGGGAACGACAGAGAGGGCATAGCGGTTGGGACCAACATTGGGGATGATCACCTTGCCCTCGACCACTGCCCCAATCGGGATGGGATCACCCTCCAGGGTCTGGGTAATGGGGGAGCTGAGCAATGGATCGTCGGCGGGGTCGAAGCCAATCGGGCAGCGGCCCTGGGAATCCAACGGGGCAACCGTGCCAATATCGACGCCGCCATCCACCACGTAGCATTTGCTGACGCAGTGGCTGTTACCACACAGGGGATCGCCGTATACATCGGTGGTCACTTCATCGATGTAATCCTTGATGTGACCTACAAAACCAGCCAGGCCGCGCTCGGCAGGAACGTCCGGGGCGCTGTTGGTGGGAGCCACATCTTCAAAGACCTCGGCCTGAATGGTGGCATCCGGCAGATCATATGGCTGCATTTTCACTGTGACCGCTCCACTGCGCGGCATGGTGAAGTGAGCGCCATCGATCTTATAGCCGTCGGCCAGGATGGAAATTAAATAGCGACCAGGAGGCAGGTCGATCCCGCTCCCGAAATCGCTCTCGTCGCCCTGGGTGAAGACCGGGCTGTTGGAGGCTGCTCCGGCCACCGAAACCCATTTGCAGGAGGCCGGGTACCCTGGACTGCCAGGGCTGCACCCATCTGCCGGGCTGCGCTGGGTCGTGGTCCCAGTATTATCAATATTGATCAGATATTTGAACTGAGTGATGGGCGCGCTGTCGGTGGCGCTGACCACGCTGAGGGTCAGGTGGTTGGTCGGAGCAGCTTCGGTCGCTGCAGCCCGCACCGGTAGCGGAGAGGCTTGAACCACCGTGACAAATGGCGCCTGGCTTCCCACCAGCATGGTGAGAGTGGTGATCGCCAGCATCAGGCGATAGCCGGCTTTTCGAAGGAAACGGACAGAATTGCTTCTCATATGCACTCCTCTTAACCTGCTAAAAAAATAAATTACCGATCAAGGTTGGCAAGCAGATCATCGAAACCAGTAATAAGCACTTCCTCCTGCCCAAAAATATGGATCCGGTTGCTGGCCATCCGCACGAGTACGATCTTCAACCGGGAATGGTTATTCAGCAGTGATATCAACTGATCCCCGGAAGCGAGATCCAGAGAGTCATTCAACAGCAATGCATCGGGGTTTGTTTTTGCAATGTCCAAGTCCAGCGTTTCAAGATCCTCCGCATCACTGACCACCACATCCAACTTCATCTCCCGCATCATCGAGCCTGCCACTGCGCGCTTCAGAACCGCATCCGACCTCAACACGAGCACACAAATGGATCCAGCAATTACCATATGGATAAATTAGGCCTTATTTGAAATATATTGCCTGGGAAGGTTTTTGTCGATTACCCGTTTGCTTAAAATGGGATAAAAAAAGAGCCAATTCCTCTTGGCTCTTCTTAATAAAGGGTTAACCCCGGGGTGTTAACCCCATCATCCTGATCGTACTAAATATCCGCAGGGGATTTCTGCTTGCGGATGCCCAACTGGCGGGCAAGCATGCCCGCCTCGTGCCGGTTCGCCACCCCCAGCTTATCCAAAATTGTCCGGATATGGTGTTTGACCGTATTCTGTGAAAGATAGAGGCTGCTGGCAATCTCCGAATTGGAGGCCTCTTCTTCGAGCGCCAAAAGGATGTCCACTTCCCGGGGGCTCAACTTCTCGGCCAGGCCCTTGCGCGGGTCATAGTGGGCAGAGTGGGAAAATTCCAGCGCCTTGCTCATCATCTTGCGCGACATGGCCATCTCGTCCCGGTCCAGTGCCCGCAAGCCTGACAACAGAGCCGAACTGGAGACATTTTTCAGCATATATCCCTTCGCGCCAAGGTACAGGGCAGTAGCGATATTCTCGTCGGTTTCATACACGGTGAGAAAAATGATCTTGCATTTGGGCAACTCGGCCAGGATGGCTTCGGTGGCATCCAGGCCTGTTCCATCCGGCAGTGAAAAATCCATCAACACGATATCAGGCCGATGCAGGCAGGCCAACTCGAATGCCTCCTGTACGCACCCGGCCAAACCCACCACCTGGTAATCAGAGGTGGATTGGAAGAGACTTGCCAGTCCCTCGCGAAACAGGAGGTGATCGTCGACGATCAAAAGTTTTCGAACTGTCATTCCCCGATTTTCCATTGTGATCCCTTGTCCCTTAAAACTATGTAGGCACCGATATTGAGACGACCGTACCAGAATCCGCGGAGGAATAGATCATCATTTTCCCCTTTAACGCATTGATGCGTTCCTGAAGAATATCCAAGCCGAAATGTTCGTCCTTCCGGACGGAAGCGGGATCGAAACCCCTCCCATTATCCGCCACGGATATATCCAGAATGCCGCCGTGCCAGGTCACAAGGATCTGAACATTGGTGGCGCGTGAATGTTTTTCTACATTGGTCAATATTTCTCGAAAAGCAAAGAAGACCGCGTGCTGGTTTTCCGGTGAAAGGATTACCGGCTCCCCTGTGCATTTGAATTCCATCGAAAAATTCCCATTGCGGGCGATCCTGCGGGCATGTTCCTGGAGCAGGTTATTCAGATTGGGAATGGTGTCGGTCTGCAGGTTTTTCAAAATGTCACGCACGATCTCATAGGAGTCATTGGCCACGTCCCGCAATTGTTTCAGTTCCGCTTCGGCTTCGGTCAGGGAACCGGAGGCAGCATTTTCCGCCAGCTGGTCCAGCTTTAAATGCAGATAGCCCAGATTCTGTCCCACGCGGTCATGCACATATGCAGAAACAAGACGTCTTTCCGCCATAGCGACCTCAGCAGACTTCAGTTCCGAGATTTGCTGGTGATCGCGGCCGCCGTGCAACGCCACGGCAAGCTCATCCGAGATACGGATAAAGCTCTTTTCTTCATCGGCACTCAGGTTGGCACCTGGTTTCAATCTAAACCTGAGCATGGTCAGTGGAGAACGATCATCCATGATCCGCAACGCATAGACCTGCGAGCCAGGCGAATCCGGAAGGTTTTCGCATTTATGAATAACGGGGCCTTTGGTTGAGATTAAAAACGAGCAGCTCCTGCATAGACGACCCAGATCGCCGGCTTCGGTTCCAGGCTCAAGAGAGGGGTCCCGCCAGTAAGCCAGGGTCTCCAGTTCGCGGCCGATCGGGTTCATGGTCAACAGGGAGGATTCTTCCACAGGGGCGAACTTACCGGGCAATTCCGCCAGGCGCGCGGTCAACGAATGCCAATCGTTGATCAGGCTCAACTCCAGGCTGAGCTTGTGCTTGTATTCCAGAATATTGACCATCTTCTTGTGGATCCGATTCAGACGGACAAATAACTCTACGAACAACCCCATCCCCAGAAGGAGAACGGCATACAAGAACACTTCCATAACATGGAAGGGTTGGTTCAGGAAGGATAATTCAATAAATTCATAGATCTCTGCTGCAAAGAGCCCCAACCCCACCAGCAGAATCAAAAACCATCGCCAGCGTTCAAAACGGCTAAAGTTTTCAACCAGGTAAAAGCGGAGATTATTTTGGACAGGATTCATTTTCTACTGTTAAATATGAATAATTATACGTTTTTCTTCCCCTTTCCTGAATTGGACAAAAGTACCAAAAAAGGATTTTTCGTCTTCCTGAAATTCCCTGGCATCTCTAACCGGTTGGAACCAAAAGTAATCTTGAAAAAGCCATGTAAAGAGGATATAATTAATATCGCTTTAGCAACGGGGATTTCCGGGGGCAGGAGCGAGAAGGAAAAGGGGAGCTTATGATCTTAAGATTTTCACTTATCAGAAATTGGGGAAGCCAGTCCGGATAATTTATACCCCGGGACATTGCCAGGTTAACGCTCAAGATATTCTCGCGCGGCACCGGTTCCTGCGGGATGGTGTATTGCCGAAGGATCGAGGGAGGTTTCATGCAACTGCTATGTGTGGGGGATGTCAGGATGACAGGCGATCAAAACCTGCCACCAGCCTGGGCATTCCCAGGAGATTTCAATTCCGGGCCGGGTTCACGGCTCTTGCTGAGCTGGGAGATCGCCGATGGCGACCGGCCTGATCTGGCCGGGCTGCTTCAGAAGTGGTCACCGGGGATCGCGGCTGCTGGCCAACGGTCAAAACCTGGATGTCTGTGGGGAAGGACTGGCCACTACCCTCGAATCCCTGCGCCGGAGCGGGTTTAAAACTCTGGGAGCCGGCATGGCTCACGAGGAGGCCTCACGCCCGTTACTCTGGGAAACCGCTGAGGGGGGCCTCACCATCCTTAATTGGGTCTTCGCCAAGGGGCCGGCCAATATTGAGGCGGCCGGGGCCAACCTCTGGCCAGGTCTGATGAATGCCGGAGAGATCGTCCGAAACGTCAAACGCACCTCAGATTGGGTTCTGGTGGTCATGCACTGGAATGACGAGAGCTTTCCCCATCCACATCCCGAGCAACGCGATATCGCCCGGCAACTGGCTGGTTTTGGCGCGGATGCAGTGATAGGCCAGTATCCTCATTCCGTGCGCGGCATGGAATTTATGGAATCCTGCCCAGTGTTCTACGGATTGGGCACGTTCTTCTCCTCCAAGGAAAAAAGCGTAATTGATACGGAAAGCAGCTACCTGACCGCCCGCAGAAGGGATTCGCTTGGCGTTCGATTTAACTTCCAACACGGCAAACCTCTGGAATATGAATTGTTCTCCTTCTGGAACAACCACCGCGCCGCGCAGCGGGACCATGCCGAGCGCGCCTTCCGACGCATGAATTCCATGAGCCTTCTCCTCCACGAGCACGAAGGGGAAGCCTACCTCGATTGGTATGAGAAGGAACGCATACGCATGGAGCAGAACCGATCTTTTTCCCTGAGACCTCTAAGGAGAGGGCTGAGCCGCAGCCTTCGCCGCTGGGCGCTGCGGTCAAAGATCATCTGATCCACCGCGTAGACAGTCAATCCTTGACTATCCTGGATCATAAATCAATGGGCGGACCCTCTACAGAGGTCCGCCCATTTGATGTAGGTCAGAAAATACAGGAATAACCGGTTACTGCACGTTGATCTGCGTGTACACGGGGAACTGATTGCCATCCAGGTCTTCAATAATGAAGCCGACCACGTAATCCCCTGCAGCAGCGTACAACTGCTCCCATGTAAAGGGCCGGTTTCCAAAAGTGAAGGTGGTGCCTTCGACGTAGACCGGCTGTGTCGTACCCGAGGAGGTCACCAGCCACTTATCCCGCAGGGTGAAGGTATCGCCGGATTGCGGTGTAATCTCGCGCGGCGCTCCAGCGTCCTCACTGCCGCGAAAGCCGAGGACCTGCACCAAATTCCCGTTCTGGAAATACAGGCGGGCGTTCAATGAGCCGCCGCCATCGGTAAAGTTGTAAATGCCCTCGACGGTGTAGACCGCATCTTCCGAAGTTGCGCCATATGATTCCGGCATGAACAGCGCAGGTTTCGTCTGCTGCCCGTCATTGATGGCAAAGATGATCGGATCCCAGTCGAAGGACATGGTAAAGTCGTTGCTCCATACAGGGTAGAAGACCCCGTTGACCTGGCGGGTATCAGGGCTTTCAAGATAATCGGTATCCAGGATAGCCAGCGAGTTGGTTGCCGAATCCAAGTACCCGACGAAGAGATACACGTAACCCACATTCTCGCCGCGGATATCCACGCTCAAATGGACGGGCTGGTTTGGCGCGGCGGTGTCGCTGGATTTGGTAATCTCCGAAACCGATATGTTCCCCTGCCCGGGTGCCCGAACCGAAAATCCAGCGGGAGGAATGTAAGGCTCGCGCGTTTGGGTCTGGAAACTGCGATCCATGTAATGAAAGCCCAGGAAATCATCCCACAGTGAGGCATTGGCAAAGCGGCTGGCAATGAGGTTGTAGGACTGGGGGCCCGCCAACGGGGAGGAGTACAACGTGGAGTTCGGGAAGTAGATGGCCAGCCCAGTGGAACCTTTCTTGCCGTTCCCATGTCGTTCCGCAATCACGGTATTCTGAAGGCTGGAAACAAGCTGACCGGCTGCGGCTTTGACGCCCGAATTGGAGGTGTTATTCTCCAGCAGCAGCGCAAAATGTCCCAGGTCAATATAAGCCGGAGGCACCTGGCGACCGAAGATGCTGGTGTAGGACTGGGTGTAGCTACGGGCCTCCGCCACCAGCTGCTGGTCTTCGTTCTGCAGCGAGTAGGCGAATGAATTCATACTGTCCATCAGGGCCGGCAGCGTATCCAGGTTCATGGCCGAGATGGTCACGCCCTGTTCAAGCTGCGCCACCACCTGGTCTGCGGAAGCGGGGTTATAGCCGAAGATCCCACCCATGGGCGATCCCTGTGAAAGGAAATCTGCACGGGCAGCAGGGTCTGTAATGCGCTGGTCATCCTGGATATAGCTTTGGACGATCAGCTTGCTCAACTGGGCAGCGTCCATATCCGGATTGCTCACCAGGTCGCCCAGGAAGGAGGCATACGCCCAACCCAGGGAGGGCTCGGTCTCCTCGGAAGCCACTGCGTAATGCGCATGCGGCTGCAGGGCGGCCATCACTTCCAACTGCGCCATGAGACAGGCGTCCATCCCGACGATATCGAACTTATCGATTCCAGCCGCCTGGCGGCTGGCTTGAAGCGCCTTGTCCAGCTCATCCAGATAAATATTCTCGCCGAGCCTGGAGGCGAGCGGCGCATTGTTGTTATCATTGCCGCCCGGTGCGGGATCGCTCCATCCGCCCGGCCAGCCCATCCCATGATCGGAGAGGATGAGCACATAATGATCGGCAGGGAAATTGGAGGCTGCCCACTGGACAAAATCCACCAGTGAGTTCCCGTCTGACATATCCACTTCGCCCAGGTCCTGCGCCAATTGGGAATTGATGTGCGTCAGGTCATTATCCTGGGTCAAATAATAGCGACGTGCACCGGTCCAGTCCCCGTCACCCTGATAAGCCCCTGCAAAACGGTCGATCTGGGAAACGATGCGCACATTGTCACTGGAGCCGACCCGCTCGGCCTCGTTGAAATCCACGAAGATATCCTTTTCCAGGATCTCATCATCGGCATCCTGATAGAGCATGACCGTCCAGGTATTTCCAGAACTGGCGGCGGGAACAGGAGGCGTAAAGTTGGAAACCGGAGGGTTGGAGTCCTGGGGAACGGGAAAGGGGTTGCTGTTATTGTCCTGAGGAACAGTCTGGTCAGCGCCTGAACCGCCCAAGTCGATCTGTCCCCCCGATAACAGATAAAAGGCTGCCATTACGATGAGCAGAACAATCGAGCCGCAGCCGCCGATCTGCACACCCCGAGAGGGCATTCCACCCGATGGACCTGGGAACCCCCCCAGAGGCGACATCCCCCCTCCGCCCGACTGCCCTGACCCGCCGAGGCCTTGAGGCGCTTCGGCACGACCGGTTGGGCCGGATCCCTTTCTGCGGCGTTTTACTTCAATGTTATCGTGTTGAGACATGCTGTTCTCCTTCTAACCGATCGCCTAGATCGAAAGTCGATCCTTTTCCTTAATCCAAACGCTCCCGTTCGGAAAATATTATAAATCTATTGTGCATTTATTCTCGAAGAAGCAAGTCGTGGTAAAGGTATTGGAGTCCCTTGTGGATGCCAGTAAGTTTTTATCCGGCTTTCAGATGAGTAACCGATCATCCATGCCCTTTGCTGTTATACATCTTTCTCTGACTCACTTCGGCCGGATGCGCAAGGAGTGCATTTCCTGTCCTAACGAGTGATGGTAGGTGAGTTTCCGGCAATCAGACTCCATGACAAAGCTGCCATCCGAAACTTCCACGATACAGCCCCGCGGATATTGATGCCGGGGAATGAAAATCTGTGTAGGTGATCGCACCTGCGAATCATGCTGAAAACTGAATTCGAAAATTCGTTTTCGGATATCGAATTTCATGCGCAATGGCTTGCCAGCTATTTTGGCTGGATAAGGCCGCAGCGCAGCGTCCAATGCGCGGCCGCCATCCTCGCTCAAACCGCTGCCACTGGCCTGATCACGCGAGAACAGAGACAGATCCTCGCCGTTCCACTGATCGCCGCGGGTATTGGTGTTATCGGCCGTGTAGTTCCAGAGGGTGAAGCTGACAAAATTCTCCTCCAGGGCACGCATGGTCGCGTCCAACGTGTGCACTTGCATGGAGAAATCCCCGCTGCGATAGGCCCTGCCACCTTGCATATCGAAGGGGATGCCCACCTCGCCTACCAGCAGCGGCGCATGCTGAAGGCGCGTATCAGACTGCTGTACAAGTCGAGCGATCTGCTCGCGGAAGCTTTTGCGCACCCGGCCCTTGCCAAAGATCACTTTTTTGCGTTCGGCGTCCACACCCATCCAGGATGTGTAATGCTTCTTGACAAGGGTCAAGTCATCGTACCAGTGCGCCGCATGCACGATGCCCGGCGCGTCGGTGACGCTCCAGGCAAGCTCCCCCTGCGAGGGCACACCTTCAACAAAGATGATCGCGTTCGGGTCAACCGCGCGAATCTCACGCGAGAAACGGTTGGCAAAGGGAACGAAGTAATCCGCGTGAAAATCCACTTGCCGACCATTTACTTCGTGGAAGTAGTCCGGCCGGAAGAGGACCGGTTGTCCGGAGGTATCCAACCCCCATACTCCTTCCATTTTCCAGATATCCTCCCGCCCGGGCAGCCAGGCGCGGACACCATCCGGGTTTGCAAGCCTGTCACCTTTTTTTCGAAATCCCGTCACGCCGAGGTCATAAACCTCCACACTTTGCGGATATCCGGAGCCCATCAACATGCTCTGAAAGATGGTCGGAGTATCGCCCCGCAGCAGCACTGCCGCGGAGGCTGGCCGGTTCAGGTCGGCTTCGCCAATGTAACCATTGGATGGTTCGTTCAAGGTATCGTAGCCGACCACATTCGGCAATCCCTCCAGGGCTATCGCCACCTGCCGGACTGCCTGGAGGTAATGGCTTTGCAGATATTCCTGAACCGGTATTCCCTCGATCAAGCAGTGCGGCGCAAAATCGTTGCCCCCGAAAAACAGCGTGAACATCGTGGCGGCTGCCAGCTTGTTGTAATTGGTCGGCCAGATCATGCGGGGGAACGGATCGCCATATTCCTGATGCAGGATGGCAGCCCCGCTGGCATGCAGCCTGGTCAAGTCAAAGCCCACGGCCTCCAGAGTCCATCCGGGCGCGCCGTCGCCCCCGGAAAAACGACTCCATACATCCTGGTGTGGGTCGATGAAAACCTGTAGCTCATACTCCGCAGCCTTCTGCAAAACAGCTCTTAAATATTCCAGATATTCACGGTCATAGATTCCCGGCCCGTCGTGTTCGACTGCCTCCCAGGTAACCAGGAAGCGGATAAAACTGAAACCCCAATCGCGCAGCCGGCTGAAATGTTCATCGGCCTCTTCCAGCGGGAAGGGGCGCCCGACAAAGGATACATTCCGGTGGTCATAAAAGCCTTCCAAGTTCCAGGTGGACCCATCCGGCCGGCGGGGGACTTTGCTGCTCCCGCCCAGATTGACCCCGCGCAACAGGAGTGTTCGTCCCGCCTCATCCTTGAACTGATTCCCATCCAGCTTGATCATGACAGCGACGCTCCGATGAGGACAAATGCTAATCAGGTCGCACGGGCTGATTGCATTATCCGTTGGTTGTCTTCATATTTTACCGGGATTTGCAGGGGCGGCTGCTGCTGGCCGAAAAGGGGATTTCCTACTTCCCAGCCATCTGGAATGTTTTTCCAGCGCACCGCATGGCAATGAGTATTTGGCCCGGACCGCCTTCTGGCTGCTCAGTGGCGGATTCCTGGCTTTCATTCTCGCTTCCTGGAAGCGCAGCCGGCCGCTGGATAAGCCGCTCCTCCCCGGCAGACAACCCTCAAAATAATCCCAGCCAGGGATGAGCACTCAAGCGTATAGCTTTGCGATCCGTACCATCGCGTCCAGGCTGCGCTCAACATCTTCCCCGGTGGTCGCCCAGGAAGAGACACTGATGCGCATGGCTGTGCGGCCCTGCCAGACCGTTCCGCCGCACCAGCAGGTCCCGTCCTTCTGGATTTCGGCGATCACACGGGTTGTCGCCTCCGGGGAGCCGAAAGACACCAGCACCTGGTTCAGAACTACATCGTTCAGAACTTCATATCCAGCGGCAGACAAGCCTTCGGCAAAGCGGCGGGCATGCCGGCAGGTGCGCTCGATCATCTCGATCAGTCCCTGCCTGCCCAGGGTGCGCAGCGCTGCCCAGACCTCCACGCCGCGCGCGCGTCTGGATAACTCCGGGGCATAATCAGCCGGGTTGCGCTGGGGCGTCTCGCCGGGCAGATAATCGGCGGAGATCGCCATAGCGGCGCGAAGTGCGTCCGGCTCACGCACGAATGCCAGCCCGCAGTCATATGGCACGTTCAGGTACTTGTGCGCGTCGGTTGCCCACGAGTTTGCCTCTTCCAGACCGGAAGTTAGACCGACCAGCGAAGGCACAGCCTTCGCCCACAAACCAAAGGCACCATCCACATGAACCCAGGCCCCGGCATCACGCGCGCGGGCAATGATCTCCTCAAATGGGTCGAAAGCGCCAGTGTTCACGTTCCCCGCCTGCACAGCCACGATCACCGGGCCGTGTATCTCCGGCAGCATGTCCGCCCGCATGCGCCCCTGACCATCCACAGGAACACGGACCAACCGCCTGCGGCCCAGTCCCAGCATCCCGAGCGCCTTGATGACCGAGGCATGCACCTCGGCTCCCACCACCACAGTAATGGGAGGTGCGCCAAAGAGGCCCTCTCCTTCCACATCCCAGCCAGCGCGGGTAAGCACGGCGTGGCGCGCGGCAGCCAGCGCGCAGAAGTTCGCGACCGTGGCACCCGTGACGAATGCCCCGCCGCTCCCGGATGGCAGCCCCAGGAGGTCAATCAACCACTTCAGGCTGACCTTTTCCAGAGTCGCTCCCGAGGGAGTCATCGTGTAATAGGCGCTATTCTGGTCCCAGGCGCCTGCCATCCAGTTGGCCGCCAGGGTCACTGGAAGACTGCCACCGATGACGAATCCAAAATAACGCCTGCCGGCCATCGCCGTGGTGGCCGGAGAACCCAATTCATCCATCAGACGCAGAGTTTCGAGGGCGTTACCTGCTTTTTCCGGCAGGGTCTCATCCAATTGGCTTAGGGCCATGACCGCCGCAGGGTCCGGGGCAACGCCACGGGTATTCAATCCGTCCAGGTAGCGGATCGAACGGGCAGCCGCATCTTCCAGAAGTTCTTTCATCCTCGCCTCCAAAAAGTGCATACGGATATTCTGTAACAATAGTGAATCGGGACAGAGTATATCCGAATTTTTTCTTCGATTTCGACTGATAGCACAGGATGAAGAACGCAAAAAGGGAGGAATCCCCGTACAAATGAATGTCTTACTATAACGGTCTGAATAATCTATAATATGTCCCATCTTGTTTCCAATTCCCGTTCAAGCCCTTTGCCTGCGCTGCGGTGCAGTTCTTTCCTCAGGAGAATAGTATGGGCGATAGGATCACGATCAGCGGCAATATTCAGAACTCCAATCTGAACATTAAATCCACGCTGACTAATGTCCAGCAAAGCATCAGCGCGCTGCACGGCGGCGATGCGGCCGACCGGAACCAACTCCAGACATTGATCGGCCAGCTCCAATCTGCGCTGGAAGCTATCCCGGCCGAGCATAAAGATCAGGCGGAGGCGGTGGCTGCCTCGGCACAAGCGATGGTGGAAAACGCAAAGGCTGAAAAGCCCAACAAGGTACTCTTGCAGATCAGCGGCGAGGGGCTGAAGAAAGCTGCCGAATCACTGGCAGGCACGGCTCCGGCTGTGGTGAGCATCGCCGGGCAGATCGTCACGGCAGTGATGCGTCTTCACGGTTTCGCCTGATCTCCAATACTCATTCCGATGGCGGACGAACCAGTTGTTGGAGGAGGTACCCGAGGACGAGACCACTGCTTCCGGCAGCGGGGATGTTATTCACGTTTCCGGCAACATTGTCAATTCCACGATCATTATCAAATCGGTCGTCAAAGATGAACAGATCGGCGACCTTGAGAAATTGCCTCCCGAACCGGGAGATCCCCCGTATCAAGGATTGCAATTTTTCGATGAGAGCGCGGCGGGGCGATTCTTCGGCCGCGAGCAGCTCACCGCGCGCGTGATCGGCCGGCTGGACCGGGCACGTTTCCTCGCGGTGATCGGCGCCTCGGGGAGCGGAAAGTCTTCGCTGGTGCGAGCCGGTGTGATCCCCGCGCTCAAGTCCGGCGGACGGCTCTCCGATGGGTCGCTGCCCCCCTCCGACAGTCCTCACTGGGCTTATCGAATTTTCACCCCCGGAGGCCATCCGCTCGACGCGCTGGCCGCCGCGCTCGTTGAGACAGATGCCCTCCCCGCCCGGATCAGCGAAATGCGGGATGCGCTGGCGCGTGATCCCCAGTCACTGGCACTGGCGGTTCGGAGCCTGCTCGCCAGAGAAGGCAGTCCGCATCTGCTGATCTTTGTGGACCAGCTCGAGGAGTTGTTCACCCAGACGCGCAGCCCGGAGGAACTCCAGGCATTCATTAAGGCAATCGCGGCCATATCCGCGGAGGATGATCCGCAACCGGTCAGCATGCTCGTGTGCCTGCGGGCCGATTTTTATGCACAGGTGGCCCAGCACGATGCCCTTCGAGACCTGATCTCTCAGCATCAAGAATTCATTGGAGCCATGAGCCGCGCCGAACTGGTGGATGCGATCGTGGCACCGCTCAACCAGGGCGGGTGGAAAATCCAGGAGGGGCTGGTCAAAGTAATCCTGCGGGATGTGGGATATGAGCCGGGCGCACTACCGTTGCTCTCGCATGCCCTGCTGGAGACATGGAAACGGCGCCGCGGCCGCACTCTGACCCTCTCCGGCTATACCGAGGCGGGCGGCGTGGATGGAGCCATCCGCGAGACCGCCGAGGCCGTGTTCCACCAGCGCCTGACCGCTCAGCAGCAGCCCATTGCCCGCCTGATCTTCCTACATCTGGCCGAATTGACCGAGGATGCGCAGGACACGCGCCGCCGAGCCCCTTTCAGCGAACTTATCACCCGTTCGACCGATGAGGCGACCATCCAGGCGGTCATCAATATCCTGGCAGACGCGCGGCTGGTTACGACCGGCACCATTGAGCCGGGGGAAACCAGGGTTGTCGAGGTCGCCCACGAATCCCTGATCCGCGAATGGCCGACCTTGCGCCAATGGCTGAGCGAGGACAGGCAGGGGCTGATCCTGCACCGCCAGTTGACCGAGGCCGCCGAGGATTGGGAGAAAGACGGCAGAGACCCCGGGCTTCTCTATCGAGGTCGGCGATTGGCCGCCATCCAGGAATGGAGCGACAAGCCGGAGAACTCCGAATCGCTCAGCTTGCAGGAGATCGCCTTCCTGGAGGCAAGCCAGGCGAACGCGCGCGAGGAGCAGGAAAAGGAAGTGCGCCTGCTGCGACTGCGCCGGACACAACGCATTTTCGGAGGCGTGACCGCCGGGCTGGTCATCCTGGTGGCTGTCCTCGGATTCCTCTTCCTGCGTCCCAAGCCGCCTCCGCAGATGAACGGCCTGTACAACATAGCCATCGCCGAGTTCGGCGAGCTGGGACCGGATGGGAAGGTGCTTCCCATCGCGGATGGCAGCGGGTTGAGGACCAGCCAGAGCATCGCCGCCGCGCTGCAGGATTCCCTCCAGCAGAATCCGGGACTGCTCATCTGGAACGACAATGCCGCGCTCAAGCAGCGCGGCGTGTACATCGGAGTTGCCGGCAGTGCACAGGAGGCCTCCACGCTGGCAGAAAGGCTGAATGCCGACATGCTCATCTTTGGAATCGTTGACCGAAGCCAGGGAACTCCTGCGCTCAGGATGGGCATGTATCTGTCACCCAATCTCTCGGACGCGTTGAACCAGGTCAATGGCGTCTTCGATCTGAACACTCCCATCCCGGTGGAATCCAGTCTCGATGAGGCCTCCGTTCAAGCGGAGGTCACCCGCCAGGCGAACCTGCTGGCAAACCTGGCACTGGGCCAATCCGAGAGCCAACTAGGGCATACATTGGAGGCGCTGGAGATCTATCTGAAGGCTGCCCAGATCGCCCCGGAGTCCAGCCTGGTACAGTTCTTCATCGGCCGCGAATATCTCTTCTCCCTGGAACGCGAGCCGGTCCTGCAGTTCGCGGATGCCGCTTTCGAAGAACAGGCCCGGCAAGCACTGGAGAAGTCACTTCAACTGGACTCGCTGAACCCACGGGCACAAATCGGCCTGGGAAGCCTCTACATCAAGCAGGCCAAAAGGTTATTAAAGGAAGCGACCTTCTCGGAATTCACAGATAAGAGCTTCCAGCAGATGATGACCCTCCTGGACCAGGCAGACGAGGCTTACGGGGGTGTACTACAGGAGGCGGCTCAGGATGTGAATTATGGCGTCCCGGTAAAAGATATCGCCCGTCTCGGACTGGGCGATTCGCGGCTGACACGCGGTATTGCGCGGCTGGACTACGGCCAGACCGAAGCCGCAGGACAGGATTTCGCTCAGGGGATCGGGATGCTAACCGACACGCTCCCGGCCTTTCAATCACCAGGACTGCAGCGGTATCTGGCACAAAATTACGAGTTCCTCGGAGGAGCTTATCAGAACAGCGGGTACTTCGCCTACCTTGCCAACGATAATAGCCGTGCACTTGTAGAATATCAGAAGGCAATCGAGCAGTACGACGCCTGCATCCAACTCGGCACCACAACGGATGACCGGGTGATTAAATCCGATATCATCGAGGCCAACTGTCGCCCACAACGGCAGGAGACCGAGGCGTCGATCGAGAAATTAAATGGAGTCCCATGATGAATGCCAACCTGCCTGCCCACCCGCATCCCCGCGCATCCCTGCGCAGTCGTGCTCTCATCACAGGCCTTACTGCCCTGTTCCTCCTGGCTTGCTTCGGGACATCTCTCGGTTCCCAACCCACTCAGACCCCCTTTGTCATCACCGCGACAGTGCCCGCTTCGAGCGAGGTCGTGTCCACGCTGCCTGCCATCCCAACCGGGACCGCGAGCCCGATCCAGCCGACAGCGACCACAGCACCTTCCTGTATAGTTTTGCAGAATCTCAACCTGCGGACTGGTCCTGGCACTGCCTATAACCCTCCAATCATCCAGCTGACCGCTGGAACTGAATTCACCCCGACAGGTTTAACCCGGTCGGGGTACCGGGTGGAACCTGGGTGCAGGGTAACGTAACCAGCCTGAACAAGATCGGCTGGATGAGCGCCGGGGATCAGTTCGTATCCTGCAATCTGGATCTGACCAAACTGCCGGAGGTGGCTGTGGCTCCGCCGCCCAAGCCGGCTGCCCCCCGGGTGGGCACCGGCGCAGTAGAGGGCAATAATATCAGCTCCTTCCGTTTTTCCCTGGACTACAACAATGATTACTTCATCCGCATGTATGTTTTCCGCTCGGATGATCCAAGCGAAGTCTTCAAGGCTGGCAAGGATGGGCGCGGGATCAGCTCAGTGAATTTCGCGGTTAATTCCAGCGATGACAGCCAGAATTTTTATCGGAGCACGGAGCGCAATGCAGGCTATTGCATCTTCGGTGGAGGCGAACCGGATTGCAATCCCTGGGCCTATGAGAATGGCCAATTTCGTTGGAGGTCAGGAGGAGATCCGGTCGTTGAAGGGGACTATAACCTTGTAATTACCGTGACTGCCGAGGATGGTGAGGTTGGGAATTGGATCATTCCCGTCAATCTCAGACTTCCCTGATCCCGATGAAAGGCAAAGGAAAACGGTTGGCAGGTCATACCAGATACGCTTCTTCATCGTCATGTATAGCATAGAGAATTGAAGAGGTTCCATGCCACCAACCAACATTAAGCAATCAAACGCACCAACCGGCTCTCCTGTGGAGAAAGCCAGCAAAACGGTACACAAAGCGGCGCGGGCTGAGGCCGTCCCAGCACCGAAGCGGCGCGCCCGTACACGCCTTTTCGAGGTCGCGCTGGCGGGCGCCCTCGGGGCGCTCGTCATGCTGACCATTTTGATCAAAACCACTCCCCTGCTGCCGGTGGATATCCAGATCACACGCGCATTCCAATCCGTTCATTCCCCCGCCTGGGCGACCCTGATGAGTATCGTCAGCTGGCCGGGCTTCCCTCCACAGGTCCTCTTGCTTACCGCTGCAATCGTTGTATTGATCTACATCCTGGGATGGCATTGGGAGGCGATGGCTGCACTGGCTGCCGCGGTGATCAGCAGCGCGGTCAACGAATTGGTGAAACTAACCTTTGCGCGGGCGCGTCCCACAGTGGACCTAGTGCAGGTCTACGCCACCCTGAACAGTTACAGTTTCCCCAGCGGGCATGTAATGTATTATGTTACCTTTCTGGGTTTTCTCTGGTTTCTGGTTTTTACCCTCTTAAAGTCCTCTGTAAAACGGAATCTGGCTCTCATCCTGCTGACGATCCCCATCCTGCTGGTGGGGGTATCGCGGATCTACCTGGGAGAGCACTGGGCCAGCGATGTGCTGGGAGCCTACCTGCTTGGCAGCCTGACCCTGACCGCCAGCATCCTGTTCTACCGCTGGGGCAAAAAGCGTTTCTTCACCCGCCAACCGGTCTCGCCACACGAGCCGGGACGGGAATGAGAATGCCCCATTCATTCTTCCATCCATGAGCACCATAAGTGGAGGGGCAAATCTTGCGGATATTCTTGCCGGACTGGCTCGCGAGGAATATTGTTATTTAACCACACAAGGCAGGAGGACAGGCAATCCACACGAGATCGAAATATGGTTCACCGCGCGGGGGCGTTCAATCTATTTTCTTTCGGGAGGCGGGGAAGATTCCGATTGGGTGAAGAATATCCGTAGACAGCCCATTGTCCATGTGAGAATCGGCAGTCGAGTCTTTTCCGGGACGGCCCGCCTTGATAATATTCAAGGGGAGGAGGAGCTTTTCGTCCGCGAGGGGCTGGCCACAAAATATCAGGGATGGCGCAGAGGGCGCAAATTAAGCGAGTGGGCGCGGGAAGCTTTGCCTGTAGCCGTAGACCTTTCGACACCCGGTTGGTAAATCATCTGGGAAGACGTTCAGGAACGATCCAGCGCCTCCCGCAAAGCGAGAAAGTCCTTTTTCAGGACCTCCTTTTGCTCGCGGCGATAAAAGGTGACAGCCGGATGGAAAAGGGGCAGAACAATGATCGAACCATACGCAGCCTTCGCTTCCAGCGACTGGCCGTGCAACTCGCTGATGCTGCCCCCTTGCTGCGGCATGTCGAACTCTTCGAAAATGAATTCCATGGCAAAACGCCCGAGGGTCACAATAACCCTGGGCTGGATGATCTCAATCTGCCGGCGGAGGAAGGGGATATACAGGGCGATTTCCTCCCGGCGTGGATCGCGGTTGTCAGGTGGCCGGTCTTTGAGAACATTGGTGATATAAACTTTCCCGCGATCGAGGCCCACGGATTTAAGGAGGCTATCCAATACCTTGCCGGCAGCGCCAACAAAGGGCCTGCCAGCCAAGGCTTCCTGACGGCCCGGAGCCTCTCCGATGAACATGACCTGTGCCTGGGGATCTCCTTCTCCAAATACGACCCGGTATCCGTTTTCCTTGCGATAATCGTGCAGGGGCGAACCACTAATCCCTTCCACGGCCTTTTCGAGGGCTTTGAGTTCCCCGGTTCTATCCTTTGCCAAGCCTTGCTCCCACCAGCCCTGGAGGCTGGCTCCTGGTAAAGATAAGGGTATTCCGGCCGTTGCCATACCAGATGGTAAGCTGGTTCCCGCGGAATTCATAGCGGTCAGTTTTGGATAAAGCCTGCAGATATTCCATCTCCTGATGGAGCAAGGTTTGATCCGTGCAGACAGACATGCTGCTGGTCAGATTACGGAAGGTCAGCATCCCGAACCGGGCTTTCCAGTTTCCCGAGAAAGTATTGCACCCATCGGTGCCTCCGATCTTATCCTCCCCCGTAAATGCCATAGTGATGCGCATTCCCTCCGGAACCGCGGCCTCCGATCCCTGAGGCCCATAAGAGTTCAACTGCCACTGAGTCCCGCGCAATTCCCTCGCCGAAGTGCCGGGGATCACCAGACTTCCTGCGCAGGCCAGGCTGGCAGCGAGTATGAACCCCAGCCATCCAAAGAACAACAACCTTCGCAGGCTCATCATTACTCACTTCTGATCAAAACACAGTAAGGATCAACTTATCATCATTCCAGCTTACCGGATGAAAGTAAATACGCCCGGCAAGTAAAACAAATCCAGAATGGCTACGGCAAATCTTCATTGGGCCGGCTTGTGATAAACGCAGTGGAAACCGGCCCAGCTCGGTCATAGAGATTTATCCTCCTCCAGGATACCTGCCAAAGCCTGGAGGGCGCGCATTTGCAGGGCACGGACCGCGCCAGCCCGCTTCCCAAGCTGCTCGGCAATCTCATCAGTAGAAAGACCGGCAATGAACTTGAGCACCACCACCTGCTGCTGGTCCTCGGTCAGCTCTTTCAGAGCTTCGCGCAAGGCTTCAGTTTCAAACTGAAGCTCGACCTGCTGGTCGGGGGAGGGGTCGTCGCTTGCCAGAGAATAGGCTTCTTCAAGTGCCACGGTATTCTTGCGCGTGCGGTAGTGATCAATGACCGTATTGCGCGCGATAGTGTACAACCAGGCGATAAAGGGAGCCCCGGTGGACTTGCAGCGATCCAGGTTTTCCCAGGCCTTGAAAAATACCTGGGAGGTCAGGTCCTCCGCGACCTCTTCGTCCGTCACTCGAAAGTAAATGTAACGATAAATACGCTCCACGCAGTCATCGTAGAGTCTGGCAAAAGCATCCCCATCGCCACTCTGGGCTAGCTTCAGCAGATCTTGTTGTTCCTCTGCCTTGATGGGATTGGATCTCCACCGGACTTGTAAAACTGCATCAACTTCAGGCATTGCGGCAAACCTCCATATCTTTAATCAGTTCAGTTGGCTTGGCTGGGAAGTGTGGGTTTCAGCGGGGTCGTCTTGGGCCCAGGGAAACCGGTTTCCTGGATGCATCAAAACCCTTGGGCGGGGACCGGCCTGACTTTTCTTTTACAAAATGCATCCGGTCTTGGATTGTGGGTCGGGTCAGATGTTTTTTTCAGAGCATTACTCGGAGAGTAACCTTGCACAACTATATGACCACTGTGCAATACGCTCAATCAGGTCTTTACCTAAGAATTCTCAGGGGTTTCCCTACCAGATCGCTGCGTAAATCCCGCTTTTACTGGAAAGGCGGGATTTCCATATCAGCAACCAAGGACAGGCATTTGTCATATGCCTGTCAGGAAAAGGGCCGGATGCCGCAAGCATGGCGAGACCTATACGTAGTGAAATTGCCAGACTATTTGATGCAATTCGTATATCCCCGCGATTTGATTAATACTTGATAAGTAGTTTTTGAAATACGATTATTCTTATCTTGTTTTATGTTATTATCCCAGCCAGCCGCGGCATTCTCACTCAATCCCAACCTCTTCATCTCTTGTCCTGCCCCCGTGGGACGGAGGTCTGCTAACCGCCGACGGGATAGATTAACTGATGGAGCCGGCGCCATGGAAGAGAAATCGGTCAAAAACTTTCCATTCCTTTCAGATAAAAAGAACCAGCCGGATGCTGTAACCGGCAAGAATTCCAAGCTGCATAAAAAGCAAGCCAGACAATTCGAAAACATTTTCGATGACCATCCCGAGGCCATGATCATTACCGATCGGGAAGGTCATATCGAGCACATGAACCGCGCCGCCATCTCGATGCTTGGCGAACCAACTCCGAGCATAGAATTTGCCGACTGGCCCGGCCATTTTGGCTTCTGCCTTGACGAAGGCCTAACCCCCTTCTCCGCAGAACAATTCATCGCTCTCAATGCACAAAACGGGGAAACGGAAAAAAACCTGGAAGTCCTGATTAAGAGGGATGCAGATGAAAAAAACCGCTGGGTTTCCATCTCTGCCAAGCCCATTTTGAACTCCAAGGGGCATATCGACGGGACCTCCTTTCTGCTGCAGGATATCACCACCCGCAAGCTGATGGAACTTTCACGCGAAACTTATATCCAACGGACGGAGACACTTTACCGGCTCTCTCATATTATTTCCGAGAGCGGCAATGATGCCAAACGCATCACGCAGGCGGTGACCATCCTGCTCGCCGAAGTCATCGGTGATCTCGCTTCCCTTTCCCTGCTCAGCCCGGATGGGCAGAAGATGTCGATCTCCGCGTTTTATGACTCCAGCGCCATCTCGCGCAATCTTTTCCGGAAGGTCCTCAATGCTGTGGGCACGGAATTTCCGGTCGATCAGGGAAGTTCTGGAGAAGTTATCCGAAGCGGAAAGCCTCTCCTCCGGCCATTTATTCCCCCTGAGGAAATGGCCGCTGTCACCCTGCCCGAGTTCAAGGAATTCGTCAAACAGGTGGGGATCAGCAGCAGCCTGACTGTCCCGATGATCGGGCGCGGCGGCATTGTCGGGCTCATCGGCCTGGGGCGCCACCGCGACAGGAAACCTTACACGCAGGGAGATCAGTCCTTCCTGCTGGATATTGCCTACCGCACTGCTCTGGCTCTGGAGAACGGTTTCCTGGTGGAATCATTGCGAAACCAGGTTGCAGAGCGCCTGTCGGTGGAACGCGCCCTGAATGTCAGCGAGGAACGCTTTCGCTCCATCTTCGAATCCACCACGCTGGGGATCAAGCTGCTTGATCTGGGCGGCAACATCCTGGGGACCAACCGCTCCTTCCAGGAAATGCTCGGCTACACGGAGAAGGAAATGCTGGGCCGGCATTTTTATGATTTCATCCACGCCGAGGATACCTCGCGGGCGATCCGGCTCTTCCATGATCTTAAGATCAGCGGCCTGCCGGATTTCCGCTTTGAACACCGCGCCCTCCAGAAGGATGGGTCGCCCCTCTGGGTAAAGACCACCTTCACGGGGGTCAAGAGGAGCAGCGAGGATAACAGCCTGGCCTTTATCGTCGGCATCGTTGAAAACATCAACGAGCAGAAACGTCTCCAATCGGTCATGGCGGAAATGAACAGCCGCCTGCAAACCGGAATGGAACTCGAGCGACTGCGGCTGGCTCAGGAACTGCATGATGGGCCGATGCAGGACCTATACAACGCAATCTACCGAATTGAAGAACTGCGCACAAAAAACAACCTTGGGGAGGGAAGCGAGTTGGAAAGTCTGAACACAGATATAAAGAATGTGCTGGGCAATCTACGTGCCACCGCCAAGGCACTCCGCCCCCCCACCATTTCGAGCTTCGGGTTGGAAAAAGCCATCCGCTCCAACGCTGAGGATTTCCAGGAGAAACACCCTGACATCAGGCTCCAGCTTTCCCTCGCCCAGGACGGGCAGATCCTGCCGGAAGAGACGCGCCTGGCCTTGTTCCGCATCGTCCAGCAATCGCTGGCCAATGTCGCCCGTCATGCCGATGCCTCTGAAGTACAGATTCGATTTACCCTGGATGCCGAGGAGGCCATCGTTGAGGTGAAGGATAACGGCCGCGGGTTTGTTGTGCCTTCCAGCTGGATCGGCCTGGTGCGAGAAGGCCATTACGGCCTGGCTGGCGCAGCCGAGCGTGTGCATGCACTTTCCGGCATTTTTACCGTGCAATCCGAACTCGGAAAATTCACACTGGTAAGGGCCGTGATCCCATGGCAAGCCGGTTCCAATCAATCCACCGCACTTCCATCTTAAAAGAGCGAAGATATGCCAAACATCAATGTCTTGATCGTAGATGACCATCCAATCGTATGCAAGGGAATCCATGGGCTGCTGGAAGGGAACATGGGCATCAATGTGGTCGGCGAAGCCTACAGTGGAGGGGAAGCTCTCCAAAAAATCAAAGACTTGAAGCCCGACGTTGTGCTGCTGGATATGGAGTTGAGCGACATGAGCGGGGTGGATGTGATCAAGCAGATCAACGATGCCAAAATCAACCTGCGTGTCCTCGGGCTCAGTTCCTACGATGATCGTGAGTTTATTTCGCAATTGCTTTCCAACGGCGCCTCGGGTTACCTGCTTAAAGACGAGGTTCCGGAGCAGATCATCGAGGCGATTCGCGGTGTAGCCCGGGGCGAGACCGGATGGGTAAGCCGGAAGGTGGCTGCCAAGCTCAGCCAGATCCTGCAAAAGGAGAAGGAAGGCAACAGTGAGCTAACCCCCCGGGAAATGGATGTGTTGAAGCGCGTAGTCGAGGGCAAGACCAACGGCGAGATCGGCGTCAGCCTGGGCATCAGTGAAAAGACGATCGAGAAACATCTCGATACGATCTTTCGCAAACTTGGCGTGACCTCCCGCGTGCAGGCAGCAGTCCTGGCAATCCGGGAAAACCTGGTCTAATCGTTGGAAGGGGTGCAAGGAATATATCTTGGGGGTTGGTTTTCCTTTTCTCCTGAGGTTCAGAAGACGGGTTGGTATGATAGACTTTAAGCGGCAAAAGGAACGGTTCGCCGTCCATTTTCCATCCGGAGGCAAGTATGTCTGAAAAGCATACCCGGGGTGAGATCCATGGCTGCATCGTTTGCGGCAAACCCTATGAGCTTTACGTGGTTTATGATTCCTCAGGTAAATTCGTGGACCTCAAGGTGATGAGCCCTGGCGGGAGGCCGGTAAAGTACCCAAACCGGCCTCTAGTGGCCTGTGAGTCGCATTCCGATTTCGAGGTCGAGGCCGCCGTGAAAAGGGTGTATGGCCCTCGTGAAGAGGACGAAGACTGAGACGCAATTCATCACAGAACAGGGAGTCGGAATGAACAGATTTCTGGAACGCCTGAACAATGGGGATATCCTGGTGGCGGATGGAGCTACCGGGACCAACCTGCAGAAAATGGGCCTTAAGCCTGGCGTACCTCCGGAAGACCTGGTTTTCGATAACCCGGAGCTGCTCTTACAGCTTTCCAGCGCTTTTTTGGAAGCGGGCTCGGACATCCTCCTGACTTGCACCTTCGGCGCAACCCGGCTGCGCATGAAGGATTCCCCTTATGCGGACCGCGTGGACGAAGTCAACCGGTGCGCCGCAGAGCTTGCCCGCCGCGCAGCCTCCTTGCGCAGCGGCACATTAGTGGCCGGCTCAATGGGTCCCACCGGGCTGCTTATGGAACCCTATGGCCCGCTCACTTCGGAAGAAGCGCGCAAGACCTATGCTGAACAGGCGAAGGCACTGGCTGAAGGCGGCGTGGACTTCCTGTTGATCGAGACCATGTTCGCCCTGGAGGAAGCCAGCGCTGCTTTGGAAGGCGCTCAGTCGGTCACAGATCTGCCGGTGGTGGTTTCCTTCTCTTATGATCGCGGAGTACGTACCATGATGGGGGTCAAGCCCACGCAGGTCATTCAAACCTTTCCGGCCAAGGGGGTGGTTGCCATAGGCGCGAATTGCGGTACTACGCTGGAGAACATGGAAAAGATCGTGCAGGAGTATGCACTCAACACACCCGGGCTCCCCTTGTGGGTGAAACCCAATGCGGGACAGCCACGCATGGATTTGGAAACGAACGCAGCCATCTACGATGTGACGCCTGAACAAATGTCTGACTATGCGAAGAGATATATAGCCAAGGGAGCGCGTATCGTGGGTGGGTGCTGCGGTTCCACTCCCGAACATCTTGCCGCCATCGCCAGAGCTATTCACAATTAGGCAGCCCGCCTTATTACGGAACCCTTTCCCATGCCAGCCCGCGACGAGATCATGAAGCTCCTGGGTAAGGGCCGTCCTGCCTCCCCTCCTGCGTTCAGCGGATTAAGCCATATCTTGAAGGCAGGGTTGGAAGTCGAAAGACTAACTTCTCCCGAAATCCACAGGCGCGCGGACAGCATGGCGCGCGCCGCGGCGGCCACCTTCCACCTGACCGGCCTGCCCTCAGCAGCGGTCCCTTTCGACCTATGCGTGGAGGCCGAGGCGCTGGGCGCTGATGTGGAATTCCACGCACCTGCCTCCCTCGAATTTCCACACATCGTCAGCCCTCTCATAAGAGCAGGGTGACGACTTATTTGAAAGCGCTTCAAATCCCTGCCGGGGATGTCCGGGCGCTGGGCCGGGTGGATACTGTGTGCCGCGCCATTACCCAACTTCGCAGCGACATTGGCAGCGAGGCGGTCATCGGTGGCGTGCTGGCCGGGCCTTTCACGGTACTCTCCATGCTTATCGAGAACAGTGTCCTCTTTCAATGGATGAAGCGAGAGCCTGAGATGGTGCTGGTATTCCTACTCCAGGCGGCTTCCTTTATCTCGCAGGTCGGCCAGGCTTATCACGAAAGCGGCGCCGATTTCCTGACCGTTCACGAGATGGGCGGCTCCCCGGATGTGCTGGGCGCAAGGCGCTTTGAATATTTTGTGCTGCCTTCCTTAAAGAACCTTCTTGCGAACCTGCCCGTTCCGAGCGTCCTGGCAGTCTGTGGAAACCTGGAAAGGATCGCCCCACTGCTGGATGGTACCAATGCCGAAGCTCTCTCCATCGACCAGAGCAATAATTTACGCACCTTGCGAATGGCCCTCCCGCATTCCCTGTTGTTTGGAAATATAAATCCGCTGGGGGTATTGGCACAGGGAAACCCGGAACAAGTCGCCGAGGCTGTCCGTCGAGCCATCGGTCTGGGCATGGATGCAGTGTGGCCGGGGTGTGATCTGCAGCTGAACACTCCGCCGGAGAATGTTCGAGCGCTCGCCGGATAGATCAATTAGGGGGAAGCCTAATTCACCTAATCTCATCACAATTGTCTATTGACACGGGGTTGCCATATTAGTACACTGACTCCGTCAACTGACGGAGGAGTGTAAGTATGTCTGATTTGGCGCGCATCCCGGCGGAAAGCAACTTTGAGGAGTTGAGACAGGCACTGGCCCAGCGAGAAGCCGAGCTGGGCATTCTCAGCAGTGTTCAGGAGGGATTGTCATCCAGGCTGGATATGGATTCCATCTACAAGCTGGTAGGGGAAAAGCTCCACGCGATTTTCCAGAGCCAGTCGCTCGGGATCGGCACCTATGACCGGCAGGCAGACCTTGTAAATGCCCACTACATTATTGAGAACGGAGAGCGCGTTCATCCGGCGCCCTTCACGCCCGGACCCATCCTGAGGAGGATGATCGAGGCCCCCTCCCTCAGCCGGTTCAATAACCCCGAAGAATTTGCAAAGATCGGTGCGATCACGGTCCCCGGCACAAAGCCCACACTCTCCGGCATCTTTGCCCCTCTTCACAAGGACGGCGAATTGACAGGCATTATTGCCGTGGAAAGTCTGGAACAGGAGAATGCGTTTTCGGAAGAGGATCTGCGCCTGCTGGGGACCCTGGCCAATTCCACGAGCATCGCTCTTGAGAATGCCCGCCTCTTGGACGAGACCCAGCGCCTGCTGGAGGCCTCCGAGAAAAGCAGGCGGCTGCAGAACGCTCTCTACCAGATCGCCGATGCAGCCGGCTCGTTGGGCGACATGCAGCAATTCTATGCAGCGCTGCACAATATCATCGCCGAATTAATGTACGCCGAAAACCTGTTCATTGCTATTTATGATGAACAGAATGATCTCATCACATGGCCGTATTATGTGGATACTGTGGATATCGAACCGCGGAAACCAATCCGTCTGGAAGATCATCAAGGGGTCACCGGCTGGGTTCTGCGCCACGGGCAGACTCTGGCTGATGTGGATGGCAGCGCACAGACTGCGAAGGATCGCGGCGAGTTTAAAGATATTGGGAGCTCCAGCGACGGGATTGCCATCCCTCTCACCAACGAAGGCCGCACTGTGGGAGTCCTGCTGGTTCAAAGTTACAAGCCGGAGATCAAATACAGCTTGCAGGACAAGGAGGTCCTCAACTTTGTCGCCCAGCATATCTCCACCGCCCTGGCCCGTGCCCGGGCCATCGAAGAGACCCGCCAGCGCGAGGCCGAACTGACCATCATCAACAATGTTCAGGAGGGACTGGCAAGGAAACTCGAGCTTCGATCCATTGTGAACCTCATCGGCGATAAGGTCGGGGAAATCTTCGAGGCAGACTCCGTCAGTGTGGGTTTGTACAACGAAAAGGACGACACCCGCTCCCATGTCTATTATCGGGATCGCGGCGCGTTGATCGACCTTCCGGATGGCCCCCTCAACCGGCCAAGTCTGACGGCCCTCATAATCGATACACGAGAGCCTCTTCTGCTGGACACAGCAGAAGAAGGAATTGCCCTCGGTTCAGTCCGCATCGCACGGGATGGTGAGGAGGATCGCAATGAGTCCTTCCTTGGCGTTCCGATCCTGCTGGATGGGCGGGCCATCGGCGGCGTCTCCGTACAGAGTTATCAGAAGCACGCCTTCGATCAAGGAGACCTTCAGCTGCTTCAGACGCTGGCAAATTCCATGAGCGCTGCGCTGCAAAACGCCCGTCTCTTTGACGAAGTACAAAATCGTAATGCTGAGATCTCCGAGGCGCTCGAGCGGCAGACCGCCACCAGCGAGATCCTGCGCGTCATCGCCGATTCGCCAACCGATATTCAGCCCGTTCTGGAAACGGTCGCAAAGAATGCAGCCCGGCTGTGCGAGGCGAACGATGTTCAAATTTACAAAGTGGACAGCAGCATGCTGCGTCAGGTAACCCATTACGGCCCATTGCCTGCCCTGCAGGATGGCGAGGCACTGCCCCTTACACCGGGATTGATCACGGGGCGCGCCGTACTCGAGAGGAAAACCATCCACATCGAAGATATGGAAAAGCTGTCGGAATCTGAATACCCGGAAAGCGTAAGTCTCCAAAGGCGCCTGGGACATCGCACCGCGATCGCGACACCCTTATTGCGCGAAGGGAATGCGATCGGTGCGATCGTCGTCCGGCGGAATGAGGTGCGGCCGTTCACCGAAAAACAGATCGCCCTCCTTGCCACCTTTGCAGACCAGGCCGCCATCGCCATTGAGAATGCGCGTTTGTTCAACGAGACTGCGCGATTGCTGAAAGAGACCGAGCAGCGCGCTGCCGAGCTGACCATCATCAACAGCGTGCAGGCGGGGCTGGTCGCCAGGATGGACATGCAGTCGATCTACGAATTGGTCGGTGACAAGGTGCGGGATGTCTTCGACGCGCAATCAGTGTTGATCACCATTTATGACCATGCCAGCCGCACCCGCATCATTCCTTATAATTTTGAAAAGGGGAAGCAATACCATTCGGAGACAACCCTTCCCTTTAACAGGCTGACAGAGCAGATGATCGCGAACAATGAACCGGTCGTTATTCAGGAATTTACCGAACAGATCGCCGATGAACTGGGATTGGTATTAACACCGGGCACTGTGGACTTGATGAAATCGGGTGTGTTTGTGCCATTGACTGCCAATAACAATGTCTTTGGTGCCATCAGCCTGCAGAACATGGATCGGACGCATGCCTTTTCGGACGCGGATGTACGCCTGCTGCAGACACTTGCCAACAGCATGAGTGTGGCCCTGGAGAATGCGCGGCTTTTCAATGAGACCCAACGCCTGCTCCAGGAGACCGAGGAGCGCAACGCAGAGCTAGCCATCATCAACAGCGTGCAGGAAGGGCTCGCCTCCCGGCTGGATATCCAGGCGATCTATGAATTGATAGGTGATAGGCTCGTCGAGATCACCGGCGCGCAGATCGTGAATATCAATCAATGGGATGGCAAAGCCGGGGTCCGTCGCTTTCCTTACACACAGGAAAAAGGTGATCGGCTCTTCGTCCGGGAACACGCCTTTACCCCTCTGGAAAGTCATTCCTTCACCGAGCTTCAAGCCGGAAGGACCATCCTCTGGAATGAAGGGATGAAGGAACGCATCCAGGCGCTCGGCCACAGCCAGGCAGTCATCGGGGAAATGCCTCTGTCGGTTTTGACCGTGCCATTGAGATCGGTCAAGGCAAGGCCGGACCAGGTCATCACTATTGGCTTGCAAGACGCCACGCACGAGCATGCCTTCTCTGAAGCGGATGTGCGCCTGGTCGAGACGCTTGCCAACTCCATGAGCATCGCTCTTGAGAACGCCCGCCTCTTCGATGAAACCCAGCGGCTGCTTAAGGAAACCGAGCAGCGCGCCGCCGAACTGGCCATTATCAACAGCGTCCAGGAGGGGCTGGCTTCCAAGCTGAATATGCAGGCAATCTACGACCTGGTAGGTGACAGGATCGTTGAGGTCACGGGCTCCGAGACTGTCACGATCGAAAGCTGGGATGAGGAGTCTGGGACCCGCCGTTTTTTGTACACACAGGAGAAGGGCGAGAGGTTCCCGCTTTCAGAACACACCTTTTCGCCCCTGGAGAAATCCATATTTCCCGATCTTAGGGAAGGGAAAACTATTGTGTGGGACGAAGGGGTCTTGGAGCGGATCAAGAATTTCGGCCACAGCCAAAATGTGATCGGAGCGACTCCTCTTTCTGTAATGTTTGTGCCATTAAAAGCCGGCAAGCAGCAGAAGATTTCACTCACGACTATTGGCCTGATGAATTCCAGTCGTGAGCACGCCTTTCGCGAATCGGAGGTTCGCCTGGTCGAGACCCTGGCGAATTCGATGAGCGTGGCGCTGGAAAATGCGCGTCTTTTCAATGAGACGCAGCGCCTGCTCCAGGAAACCGAAGAGCGCAATGCCGAGCTGGCCATCATCAACAGCGTGCAGGAGGGGCTGGCCTCCAAGCTTGACATGCAGGCGATCTACCATCTGGTCGGGGACAAAGTGCGGGAGATCTTCAAGGCCGACACCACCTATATCGCCACTTATATCCCCGAAGAAGAGGTGACCATCTCGCAATATTATGTGGAAAAGGGCCATCATTTCACCTTCCCACCCTTCCCGATGGGGCGCGGCCTGTACACGCCAGTCATCCGCTCGCGCCAGCCGCTGCTGCTGGGCACCAGCCTCGAGCAGGCAAAGTATGGAGCAATCAATATCCCTTCGCCCGATAACCTGCGCGACCTGAATGAAACTTTTCTGGGTGTTCCCATCATGCTGGGCAGCGAGATTAAAGGCGTTGTCAGCGTCCAAAGCTACCAGCAGAACGCCTATGATGAAAGCGATGTCCGGCTGCTGCAAACACTGGCTAACAGTATGAGCATTGCCCTTGAGAATGCGCGCCTCTTTGATGAAACCCAGCAACGCGTGGCGGACCTGGCGACGGTCAACGCGGTCAGCACCGCACTGGCAGGCGAACTGAACCTGCAAGCTCTGATCGACCTGATCGGCGAGCAGATCCGCGCTGCGTTCAATGCCGACATTGCCTATGTTGCCCTGCTGGATGAGAAGACCAATCTCATCAATTTCCCCTATATTTTCGGCGAGAAGCTCGACCCCATGCAATACGGCCAGGGGCTGACGAGCAAGATCATTGAGTCAGGAAAGCCTTTGTTGATCAACCAGGAGCTGGACCGTCAGCGCGCCAACCTGGGCGCCACCACAGTCGGGAAGCAGGCCCGCTCCTACCTGGGAATGCCTATCTTCGCCGGCAGCAAGGCCATCGGTGTGGTCAGCGTGCAGAACACCGAGCGGGAAAATGTCTTCACCGAGAACGACCAGAGTCTCCTGGGCACCATTGCCGCCAACGTCGGCGTGGCGCTGCAGAATGCGCGCCTCTTCGATGAGATCCGCACGCGCAACCTCGAAGTAACCGAATCGCTTGAGCAGCAGACTGCCACCAGTGATGTACTGCGGGTGATGGCAGAATCCCCCACGAATGTGCAACCGGTCCTGGATGAGATCGCCCGCCATGCGGTGGAGCTCTGCAACGGTGTGTTCAGCGGGGTCTATCTTACAGACGGGACGATGATCGATGAGGTGGCAAGGAGCAACTATGGGCAGGAAGCCTTGCGACTATCCAGCGTTCGTATCCCAGGCCCCTTGCGAGAGATACCAGTCTCTCCTCACGGACGGTCCTGGAACCGTGCTGTGATCCATCTTCCCGATATTCAAAATAACCCTGATATCCCTGAGTTGACCCAGGCGTTATCAGTTGTTACTAACATGCAATGCATCCTGTTCGTCCCCATGCTGCGCGAAGGCGAGGCGATCGGATCTATCGGCGTTGGCAAGAATGATCCGGAACCCTTTACGGAGAAACAGATCGCCCTCCTGCAGACATTTGCAAGCCAGGCCGTCATCGCCATCGAAAACGTACGTCTCTTCGAAGAGGTCACGCGCCGCAAGGAATATTTCGAAGCGCTCTTTCAGAACAACCCGGTCGCAGTGGTAACCATTGACAACAACGCAAACGTCACTTCCTGGAACCCTGCTGCCGTGGAATTATTCGGATATACGCCAGAAGAGGCGATCGGGCGGAACGTGGATGACCTGGTGGCACAGGACGAAGAGATGCATGCACAGGCCGAAGATTTTTCCCGGATGGGCCTGGATGCCGCCAGCGACTCGTTTCAAGCGATCTGCAAGCGCACGCGCAAGGACGGCAGCCTTGTGGACGTGGAGCTTTCCGGCGTCCCTATTATCGTTCAGGGGGAAAAGCAAGGCATCTATGCACTGTATCACGATATCACCGAGCTGCAGCGGGCGCGCCAGGATGCCATTGACGCCAACGAAGCCAAAAGTTCTTTCCTGGCCACCATGAGCCATGAGATCCGCACCCCCATGAACGCGGTCATTGGCATGAGCGGCCTGCTCATGGATACCGAGCTCAGCCCGGAGCAACGCGAGTATGCCGAGACCATCCGCAATTCTGGAGATGCCCTGCTGGCCATCATTAATGACATTCTAGACTTCAGCAAGATCGAAGCCGGCCGTATGGAATTGGAGCAGCAGCCCTTCGACTTGCGCGAATGCGTCGAATCCGCGCTGGACCTGGTAGCCGGATGGGCGGTGGAAAAGAACCTCGACCTGGCCTATATCTTCGAGGAGGAGGTCCCCGCAGGCGTGACCGGAGACGTGACCCGTCTGCGCCAAATCCTGCTCAACCTGTTGGGCAACGCGGTGAAATTCACCGATAAGGGCGAGGTGGTATTGACCGTGTCCTCCGGCGCAGCACCCGGTACGCTTTCCTTCTCGGTTCGGGATACCGGCATCGGTATTCCACGCAACCGCATGCACCGGTTGTTCGAGTCATTCAGCCAGGCGGACTCTTCCACCACCCGGAGATATGGCGGCACAGGGCTGGGCCTGGCCATCAGCAAACGCCTGGCCGAGATGATGGGCGGTTCGATGGAGGCTATTTCGGAAGGAACGGGAAAAGGCTCCATATTCAATTTTTCCATCCGGGCCTCCGCCGCCAAGGTGGAACCTCGCAGGAGCAAACGCGAATCGGCCGGCCTTCAGACCGCGCTGGCAGGAAAGCGC
Source organism: uncultured Chloroflexia bacterium (assembly GCA_963809585.1). Classification (GTDB taxonomy): domain Bacteria; phylum Chloroflexota; class Anaerolineae; order Anaerolineales; family Villigracilaceae; genus JACPVF01. The sequence goes on from CAWEKL010000009.1 coordinate 1,615,057, forward strand.
GTCCTGGTAGTGGATGACAATGCTACGAACCGCCGCATTCTCGCCCTCCAGACCGAAAAGTGGGGCATGCACGCCTTCCCGACCGAATCCCCGCGCGAAGCATTGAAATGGCTGAAGGCCGGCGAAATCTTCGACCTGGCCATCCTGGACCTGCAGATGCCGGATATGGACGGCTTGATGCTGACCCGTGAGCTGCGCAAGTTGAAGAATGGTAAGAACCTTCCCATCATCCTGCTCACTTCCCTGGGGAGGCGCGAAGGGGATGCGGACGGACTCGGCTTTGCTGCCTATCTTGCCAAGCCGTTGAAACCCTCCAGCCTGTTGGATGCCCTGGCAGGCGTTTTCAGCCCGCATCGCACTGCCCAGGAATCTGGAAAAATTCCCACGCTGGATATAACTATGGCTGAGCGCCAGCCGCTGCGCATCCTCCTGGCGGAGGACAACGCAGTGAACCAGAAACTTGCCCTGCGAATCCTGGAACAGATGGGTTACCGCGCGGACGTCGCCTCCAACGGAATGGAAGCCGTAGAATCTGTGAAGCGCCAGACCTATGACCTGGTGCTCATGGATGTGCAAATGCCGGAGATGGACGGGCTGGAGGCCACGCGTCTGATCCGAAAGATCAAAAGGCTGTCCCAGCCTCGCATCGCTGCCATGACCGCCAACGCTCTGCAAGGGGACCGGGAGATGTGCCTGGCAGCAGGCATGGATGATTACATCTCCAAGCCTATCCGCATTGATGAACTGGTAAAGGTCTTGAACAACACCCGGCCGATGGAAGCGCCCGCAAAGAGAACTTCAAGAACGGGTAAAAGCAAGAAGGCCTGATCCATTCCATAAGGAGCCGGTATGAACTCACAGATCGACCTCACCGTTTTTGAAGACCTGCGGAGAATGACGGACGCCGACTTCGTGCATCAGCTGGTGGACACATTTCTGGAGGATACGCCGGCCCTATTCGTCGCCATGAAAGCAGCCCTGGCAGCCGGAAAGCCTGAGGATTTCAGGCGCGCCGCCCATTCGGTCAAATCCAATGCCGCCACATTCGGCGCTGGCGGATTATCCGACCTGGCACGCGAATTGGAGCGCCTGGGCAGGGAGAATCAATTGGATGCGGCAGGCAACCGGCTGAAGGAGATGGAAACTCTGTATCAATCTGTGGCGGAAGAGCTGAGAGGATTGGCCAATGGGCAATGACCGCCAGCCCGGCCGCCTCCTGGTGGTGGATGATAACCGTGTGAATCGACTGCTGCTGGCACATGGACTGGAGCAGGACGGCCATACGGTGAACAGCGCCGAGAACGGCCGCCTGGCCATGGAGATGCTGCGTGCCGAACCTTATGACCTGGTACTTCTGGATATCGAAATGCCTGAGATGAACGGCTTTGAGGTCCTGGAAGCCTTGCTGCAAGATCCCAGCCTGCGAGAGCTGCCGGTGATCATGACCTCGGCCTCGGATGAGTTGGACCGGGTGGTCAGATGCATCGAGATGGGTGCGGAGGATTATTTGACCAAGCCGCTCAACCCGATCCTGCTGCGTGCCCGGGTCAATGCGAGCCTGGAGAAGAAGCGGCTGCGTGACCAGCAACGCCGGCTCTTCCGAACCTTTGCCACCCCAGAGGTGGCTGAGGAACTCCTGCAGAAGGGTTTCACGCTGGGCGGCAAGCATGTCACTGCCACCGCAATGTTCGCCGATATCCGTTCCTTTACCACACTGGCGGAGAGTCAAGACCCGGCGGATACCATCGAACTGCTGAACGATTATTTCACCCTTATGTTCGATGCCATCTCCTCCAATGGCGGTACCCTGAACCAAATGGTCGGAGATGGCATTATGGCTGTCTTCGGTGCGCCCATCTTTCACGAAGACCATCGCGCGCGAGCGGTGCGGGCTGCGCTGACCATGATGGAAAACCTGGAATTATTCAATTTGGACCGGGATACCATGGGGAAGGGACGGATCAGCATTGGCATTGGCATCGCTACCGGAAAGATGATCGCAGGTTATACCGGAACCCAGCAGCGCGCTTTCTACACCTGCGTGGGTGATACCGTAAACCTAGCGGCGCGCATCGAGGATCATACCAAAGTGGCAGCGCGTCCCATCCTGATCGATCAATATACATTCGAAGGTCTGCCGGAGGGGGTTCAGACGGAGGCCCTTGGGCAGGTCCTTTTCAAAGGCAAGCACCAGCCAATCAACATTTATTCAGTCGGCGCCGGGAAGTAGGGGCAATTCGCAAGTAGGGCATTAATGAATTGCCCCAATCCTCATTGCGTTTATAATCTTTTAAATGGATCGTATCCTGCGATCGGGAAAATCAATCCCCCTCCTTTTTGCCGCGCTGACCATCCTTGGCTACGGGCTGCTCACCGGTACAACCGGCTTTCACTGGGATGACTGGGGGTTTGCCTGGGCTGCCCGCTTTCTCGGTCCCGCCCAGTTCATCGGTTCCTTCCGGGGTTTTCGCCCCCTACTGGGACCAATCTTCTTTCTGACCACCAGCCTCATTCCGCCTGTCCCTCTATACTGGCAAATATTTGCCCTGCTCATCCGCTTTGGCATCGGGCTCTCGGGATGGTGGGCGTTCAAGTCCATCTGGCCGGATCATCCCCGATTCGCACTGACCACTGCTCTCTTTCTTCTCATCTACCCCGGCTATTCCCAGCACTGGGCGGCGCTCACGCACGTCAACCAGGAACTGATACCTTTTATCTGCCTCCTGCTTTCTTTCGGGGTCAGCGCGCACGCCCTGCGCAGGCGAAGTCTCTGGCTTACGGCCGCCGCGCTGCTGCTGCAATTCTGGGGGCTCTTCCCCACCGAATATTTTTTCGGGTTGGAACCTCTGCGCCTGCTGTTCATCTGGTCCATGTTGGAGGAGTTGAGAGGGCTGGAACGTATGCGGCGCGCTCTGCTGTTCTGGCTTCCGTATCTGCTGCTATGGCTGGCGGATGGCTTGTGGCTCGCTTCCCTTTATCGCTCGGAGGCATATATCTCTTATGGGCTGGCTTCCAGCCAGAATTTCAACATATTGGGATGGGCTGTAAGTCTTGCGGAAGCAGTCTTGAAAACCGGGGTTATCGCCTGGGGACAGATTCTGGCGCTGGCCGGAGGTTCCCTGCCATCGCCGACTTCCCTTTTGACCATCGGCTTGATCGCCATCACTTTTACCCTCCTCTATCTTCTCCTTCCGCGCCTCGAGCCAAAGATGGATCGAGGTTCACTGGGAACGTTTGCAATACTGGCAGGAATTCTAGGGATTCTCCTCGGGCGGCTGCCATCCCTGGCAGCCGGCCTTCCTCTCACACTGCAATCCGTTTTCGACCGCTTTACCATTTCGATGGCGCTGGGAGCCAGCCTGCTTGCAGCCGGGTTGATCGAGTGGATTCCACCTGGCGGACGGTTCCGCTGGATCGCGGTCAGCCTGCTGGTCGCGCTGGGTGTGGGGCAGCAGTTCTTCAATGCCAACATTTTCCGGCGAGACTGGACGCGCCAGCAGGAGATCTACTGGCAATTCGTCTGGCGTATCCCTGCGCTCAAGCCGGATACTCTCATCCTGACCGGAGTGATTCCCGGACTGCCCCTCGAGACCGACCTTTCATTCACCGCCCCGCTGAACTGGATCTATGCGCCCGGATTCACCGGTGGGGACCTGCCATACGCCCTGCTTTACACCGAGGCGCGGCTGGGCGGCGGAGCCATACCAGCCCTTAATCCCCATCAGGAGGTCAATCTCCCCTTCCGCACGGTGACCTTTCACGGCTCAACCGATGCGGCGCTGGTTGTCCTGGTCCCCGAAAATGGCTGCCTGCGCGTGCTGGACCCGGCGCTTGGCGATGAAGAGACCTATGAAAAGGAATCTTCCTTCCTGACAAGTGCCATCCCCCTCTCAGACCCGGCGCGGATCCTGACTGCTTCCCCAACACTTCAGCTACCAGTCCCACCCTTCATTCCCGAGCCCTCACCCTCCTGGTGCTACTATTATGAGCAGGCCGAGCTTGCCCGCCAGAAAGGCGAATGGCAGAAGATCATGGAACTGGAGAGCGAGGCAGCCTTGCAGGGCTATCAGCCGGAAGATGCGTTGGAATGGCTTCCCTTCATCGAGGCCCAGGCACGGATGGGGGATGTCAATAGGGCAATGGACCGCTCGCGCCTCGTACTCCGGGAACTGCCCCGGGCAAAGAAGGGCCTCTGCAGTGTATGGACACGGGTGGGAGCCGGAGTACCAGAACGGGCTTCTGCGGCGGAAGGGCTGCTGGCAGAGCTGGGCTGCCCCCGTTGACCCTAACAGTAACGCGGCTTGACGCGTTAAACATCATGTGCTACCATCGCGAATTGAAATCTTTCATGAAACAGGATGAGGAGAACCCATGAATATTCATCACCGCGGTCCCAAACTGGCCGCAATCCTCCTGCTTGCAGCGATAATCCTTTCGGCATGCCAACAATCCGTATCCAATGCCCCACTCGCTACAGCAACGCTGATCACTCCCACGGGACTGTTCGTTACGCCGCTGACGGGCGCGAACCCGATGGAAATGATCGAGGAATTTGCCCAGGGAACCGCTGCTGCGCAGACGGCCGCTGCAGGAGGTGGTACGCCGACCACCCCTCAGGTTGTCTCGACTTTAAGCATTGATCTCACCGCAATAAGCACGTATACCACCGGCACTTCGGCCGTCCCCACAAGCAACGTGGTCGCCACTGCCACCACGCCTATTGTGGCTTCCACTGTTATCACCACACCGATCGCCGTAGGCACCGTTCCGACTGCAGGCCCCAAGCCCGCCACTTACACTTTACAGCAGGGTGAATGGCCTTACTGCATTGCCCGCCGGTTCAACGTAAACCCCGATGAGTTGCTCCGCCTGAGCGGCCTGACCACTGCGCAGAGCAATATGCTCCTGCCTGGACAATTGCTGACCATCCCACAGGGCAGCAGCGTGTTCCCCTCTGACCGGGCTTTGAAGGCGCATCCGGCCACCTATACCGCCGTCAGCGGGGATACACTGTATTCCGTCGCCTGCAAATACGGCGATGTGGACCCCAATGCCCTTGCCGCTTATAACAATATCTCGGTAGCCTCCAAACTGACAGCCGGTACAACCATCAACATCCCGTAAGGCTCGAATGATTGCAAAAAGCCCAGGTGAATGCCTGGGCTTTTTTTGCGAGGAGTTTTCCCATGCATTTTGAACTACTTGGATCGGAACCTCTATTCAAGGGGCGTGCATTCACGATTCGCCGGGATCACCTGCGAACACCGGATGGTCAGGAAACCAAACTTGACATTGTGGAACACGGCGGCTCGGTCGTCATCCTGCCCGTGGATCACGAAGGCAATCTGCTCTTCGTCCGGCAATACCGCCACGCAGCCGCTCAGGATCTGCTCGAGCTGCCAGCCGGCACACGGGATGGGGATGAGCCATATGCAGAGTGCGCAGCGCGCGAGATTCGCGAGGAAACCGGCATGGCGGCCAGTTCCCTCCTCGCGGATCGGGGATTTCTACCTGGCACCCGGTTATTCCACCGAGTTTATGGCTGTCTTCCTTGCAACCGATCTCTATCCCGCACCGTTGCAGGCCGACGCGGATGAATTCCTGGAGGTCGAGAAGATCCCCGCCCGCAAGGCGCTTGAGATGGCCGGGAACGGTCAGATGCCGGATGCCAAATCTCTGGCGGCACTCTTCCTGGCCAGACCATACCTGGAAAAATATCTCTCCTGAACAACATTTCCCCCGAGGCGGGAATTTCCACCATTTTTATCCAAAATGTGACAACTCGCACCAAGATTCAGGCATTTTATAACTAACGAAACGCTCCGTGGGGGGATAAACTAGCACAGGAGACACTCCGGCCATAATTTGTGATATTATTCACAGCTGGCAAATTTTACGGGCTGTCCGGCCTGTTTTCAAAGGAGCATCATGAAACGTCCCATTATCACCATTGACGGCAATGAAGCCACCAGCTTCCGTCGCCCACCGGCTTAGTGAGGTGATCGCCATCTACCCGATCACCCCTTCCTCGACCATGGGCGAATTCGCCGATGAATGGTCTGCCAAAGGCAAAAAGAATCTCTGGGGCACGGTCCCGGCAGTGATCGAGATGCAGTCCGAAGGCGGCGCGGCAGGCGCTGTGCACGGCGCACTGCAGACTGGCGCGCTGACCACCACCTTCACCGCCTCGCAGGGCCTGCTGCTGATGATCCCCAACATGTACAAGATCGCGGGCGAACTCACCAGCACGGTCTTCCATGTGGCGGCACGCGCCATCGCCGCGCACGCGCTCTCCATCTTACGGCGACCACCAGGATGTGATGGCTGTGCCGCCAGACAGGTTGGGCTCTGCTCTCCTCCGGGTCGGTCCAGGAGGCGCATGACTTCGCCGCCATCGCACAGATGGCCACCCTGAAGGCGCGCGTGCCCTTCCTGCACTTCTTCGACGGCTTCCGCACCTCGCATGAAGTGACCAAGATCATCCAGCTGACCGATGATGAACTGCGCGCGCTGATCGACGAGGATCTGATCCGCGCTCACCGCGCCCGCGCCCTCTCCCCCGAGCATCCCGTTCTGCGCGGCTCTGCGCAGAACCCGGATGTGTACTTCCAGATGCGCGAGAGCGGTCAATCCGTACTACGCAGCCACCCCGGCCATCGTGCAGGAGGCGATGGACAAGTTCGCCAAGGTCACCGGCCGCCAGTACAATCTGTTCGATTATTTCGGCCATCCCGAAGCCGAACGCGTCGTCATCATCATGGGCTCGGCGGCGAGACCGCCGAAGAGACCGTGAATTACCTGGTCGCCAAAGGCGAGAAGGTCGGCGCTGTCCGCGTCCGCCTGTATCGCCCCTTCTCCATCGAACATTTCCTCAAGGCCCTGCCCAAGAGCGTCAAGATCCATTGCTGTGCTCGATCGCACCAAGGAACCCGGCGCCTCCGGCGAGCCGCTCTATCTGGATATCGTCAATGCGCTGGCCGAAGGCGGCCGCAGCGACATCAAAGTGATCGGCGGACGCTATGGCCTGTCCTCCAAGGAATTCACGCCCGCGCATGGTCAAGGCCGTGCTGGACGAGCTGAGCAAGCCCGAGCCGAAGAACCACTTCACGGTCGGCATCAACGACGATGTCTCGCACACCAGCCTGGACGTGGACACCTCCTTCTCCATCGAACCCGAGGAGACGGTCCGCTGCGTGTTCTTCGGCCTCGGCTCGGATGGCACGGTGGGCGCCAACAAGAACTCGATCAAGATCATCGGCGAAGAGACCGACAACTATGCCCAGGGCTACTTCTATCTACGACTCGAAGAAGTCCGGCACGGTGACCACTTCGCACCTGCGCTTTGGCCCCAAGCCCATCCATGCGCCGTACCTGATCGAGCGCCAACCAGGCCAATTTCGTGGCCTGCCACCAGTTCACCTTCCTCGAGCGGGTGGATATGCTCAAGTATGCCAAGCCCGGGCGGCGTCTTCCTGCTCAACAGCCTGTATGGGCCCGAGGAGATCTGGGACAATCTGCCGCGCGAAGTACAGACAGACATCATGGAAAAGAAGCTGAAGTTCTATGTGATCAACGGCTATGAAGTAGCCGAAAAGACCGGCATGGGCGGACGCATGAACACCATCATGCAGACCGCATTCTTCGCCATCAGCGGCATCCTGCCGCGCGAAGCAGGCCATTGCCGAGATCAAGCACGCCATCGAGAAGACCTATGGCAAGCGCGGCGAAGCCGTGGTGCAGAAGAACTTCGAGGCGGTGGACAGCACCATCGACAATCTGTACGAGGTCAAGGTTCCGGCAAAGATCACTTCCACAGATGACCCGCCGGCGGCCGGTCCCGGCCGAAGCACCGGAATTCGTCCGCGAATGTGCTTGGGCCGATCATCGCCTTCGACGGCGATAACATCCCGGTATCGGCGTTCCCGGTGGACGGCACCTTCCCGCACCGGCACCACGCAATGGGAAAAGCGCAACCTCGCACTGGACATCCCGGTCTGGGAATCCGACCTGTGCATCCAGTGCGGCAAATGCATCATGGTTTGCCCGCACGCAGTCATCCGCCACAAGGTGTATCGACAAGGCCCTGCTGGCTGAAGCGCCGGCAGACCTTCAAGCACATGCCCTCCAAGTTCAAGGAATTCTCCCGGGCATGGCCTACACCGTGCAGGTTGCCCCCGAGGACTGCACCGGCTGCACCTTGTGCGTGGAAGTCTGCCCGGCCAAGGACAAGACGCAGGTGGGCCGCAAGGCTCTCAACATGGCCCCCCAACCGCCTCTGCGCGAACAGGAAGCGACGAACTGGGACTTACTTCATGAGCATCCCGGACCTGGACCGCAAGCTGATCAATCCCTCCACGATCAAGAATTCGCAGCTGCTGCGCCCGTTGTTCGAGTTCAGCGGCGCCTGCTCCGGCTGCGGTGAGACTCCCTACGTCAAGCTGGTCTCGCAGCTGTTCGGCGACCGCAGCATCATCGCCAATGCAACCGGCTGCTCCTCCATCTACGGCGGCAACCTGCCGACCACGCCGTGGGCAGTAGAACGCCCAGGGACGCGGCCCGGCCTGGTCCAACTCACTCTTCGAGGACAATGCCGAGTTCGGCCTGGGCATGCGGCTGACGCTCGATAAGCAGAACCGAGTACGCCCGCGAACTGCTGGCGAAGCCTCGAGAAGGAACTGGGCACAGAATCTGGTCCAGGCTATCCTGAACGCCGACCAATCCAATGAAGCCGGGCATCGAAGCCCAACGCGAACGCGTGGCTGAGCTCAAGGAACAGGCTGGCCAAGACCAGCGACAGCCGCGCCAAGGATCTGGTCAGCCTGGCCGACAGCCTGGTCAAGAAATCCGTCTGGATCATCGGCGGCGACGGCTGGGCCTATGATATCGGCTACGGCGGTCTGGACCACGTGCTGGCCAGCGGCCGCAACGTCAACATCCTGGTGCTCGATACCGAGGTGTATTCCAACACCGGCGGACAGGCCAGCAAAGTCCACGCCGCGTGCGGCGGTGGCCAAATTCGCCATGGGCGGCAAGGGCCTGCCCAAGAAGGACCTGGGCCTGATCGCCATGTCCTATGGCTATGTTTATGTGGCCCGCGTGGCCATGGGCGCCAACGACCAGCAGACCCTGCGAGCGTTCCTTGAAGCCGAATCCTACGATGGCCCATCGCTCATCATCGCCTACAGTCACTGCATTGCCGCACGGCTACGACATGGCCCACGGCCTCGAACAGCAGAAACTGGCGGTTCAGTCCGGCGCACTGGCCGATGTACCGCTACGATCCACGCCTTGCCGAGCGAAGGGCAAGAATCCGCTGCTGATCGAATCCAAGGAACCCAGCATCCCGGTCTCGCAGTACGCCTACAACGAGACCCGCTATAAGATGCTCACCCAGATGGATGAGGCCCGCGCCGAGAAGCTGATGAAGGAAGCCCAGCAGGATGCCAAAGCCCGCTGGACACTGTACCAGCAGATGGCTGCCATGCACTACGACGGCAACCAGGATGGGAACGGAAAATCCGGTTAAATACTCAGGGACTGGAGTAATAACTCCAGTCCCTTTCTCATTTCCGGCATACTTTGAAACTATAGGAGAACCCATGACGGATCTTTCTACGACTTATCTCGGCCTGTCTCTAAAGAACCCCCTCGTTGCCTCGGCCTCCCCGCTCTCCAAGCAGGTCGAAAGCGCGCAAGCAGCTCGAGGAAGCGGGCATCGGCCGCCGTCGTGATGTACTCGCTCTTCGAGGAGCAGATCATCCACGAAAGCCTGGAGCTGGATCATTTCCTGACCCGCAGCACGGACGCCTTCGCCGAGGCGCTGTCCTATCTGCCCGACAGCGGCACGTACAGCCTGGTGCCGGAGAAATATCTCGACCAGGTCTCAGCGTTGAAGAAGGCGCTGAGCATCCCGGTCATCGGCAGCCTGAACGGCGTCTCCAGACGGCGGCTGGATCCGCTATGCCCGCCAGATCCAGGATGCCGGCGCGGACGCCCTGGAACTGAACCTGTACTACATCCCGACCGATCCCGACCTGAAGAGCCGAGGAGTTGGAAGCAGCCCAGGTCGAGCTGGTGGCAGCAGGTCAAGCGCCAGCATCACCATCCCTCTGGCGGTCAAGCTCAGTCCCTTCTATCACCGCCCTGCCCGAATTTCGCCGGGCGTCTGGCGGAGGCCGGCGCCAATGGGCTGGTGCTCTTCAACCGCTTCTACCAGCCCGATTTCGATCTGGATGAGCTGGCGATCGTACCACAGCCTGGACCTGAGCACCTCCACCGAGCTGCGGCTGCCTCTGCGCTGGATCTCCATCCTGCATGGCAAGATCCAGGCGGACCTGGCCTTGACCAGCGGCGTGCATACGGCACGAGGATGTGCTCAAGAGCATGATGGCAGGCGCGAATGTCGCCATGCTGGCCTCCGACGCTGCTCCACAACGGGCCCAGGCACATTGAAACCCTGCTGGCCGATACTGCAGGCCTGGATGCAGACACATGAATACGAATCCATCCAGCAGATGCAGGGCAGCATGAGCCAGGCCAACGTGGCCGAACCGGCGGCCTTTGAACGGGCCAACTACATGAAGGTGCTGTCCTCTTACAGGGACCTGCCCTAGAGCGCAGAACCCATGAATCAAAAAGACCTCCGCGATCGCGGAGGTCTTTTCATTTTGCATGAATGCAGGAGGTTTTATTAGGTGGTTTCGACCGGAGCCGGGGCGTTCTTGCGCTGACGGAAGGTGATGCGCCCACGCGTCAGATCATAGGGCGACATTTCCACCGAGACACGGTCACCCAGCAGGATGCGGATGTAATACTTGCGCATCTTGCCCGACAGGTAGGCCAGCACTTCGTGACCGTTTTCCAGCCGCACCCGGAATTGGGTTCCGGGCAGGGCCTCGACCACAGTGCCTTCCATTCTGATCTTATCTTCTTACTGCCTTCGTCTTTCGTCATGCAAACTCCTGACACGGACCGGGTCCGTCTTACTCATTATCCTGTGAACTGGCGCCGCTTGATGCGGCGGATCGCCTTCTTCTTTTCCATGCGGCGCTGTTCGCTCTTGGAGACGAACCAGCGTTTGCGGCGGACGGTGCTCAGAACACCGCTCTTGACGACCTTCTTGCGAAAGCGCTTGAGCAGGGAGTCCTGGGACTCACCACTGCGTAAATTGACAGATAGCCACAGAATTCACCTCCTTCCTGAACAGGGGTCCGGCAAAGAAAACTCGGCCGTCATGACAGACTCAGCCGAGGGAACACAGAACAGGAAGAAACGACCCAATGATCCTGCGATCAATAAGCGCTTCACACTCCTCGATTTGTGATCTTGAGGCGAGCTGGCCCTCAGCCAAAGTCAACTGGCATGATTATACTATACAACAGACGGCTATGTTAAAAGAAAAGCCCCTTGGCAATGACCTACTCTCCCAGGAGGTCGCCCTCCAAGTACCATCGGCGCTGACGTGCTTAACTTCCGGGTTCGGGATGGGACCGGGTGTACCCACGCCGCTCAAATCACCAAGGGACATTTTCACAAGGTTGTACTGAATAGCATATTGAATGTAGTAGAATGGAAAAGTATCAAGTTCTCCGCACCACGGAATTAAGCCCTCGACCATTAGTACAGCTTAGCTTAACACATTACTGTGCTTACACTTGCTGCCTATATAGCAGGTAGTCTACCTGCGGTCTTACTCCCTTAACGGGAATACAGGGATCTAATCTTAGGGCGAGTTTCCCACTTAGATGCTTTCAGCGGTTATCTCTGCCAGACATAGCTACCCAGCAATGCCGTTGGCGCGACAACTGGCACACCAGAGGTCTGTCCACTCCGGTCCTCTCGTACTAGGAGCAGCTCCCTTCAAATCCCTTGCGCCCACAGCGGATAGAGACCGACCTGTCTCACGACGGTCTGAACCCAGCTCGCGTACCGCTTTAACGGGCGAACAGCCCGACCCTTGGGACCTTGTCCAGCCCCAGGATGCGATGAGCCGACATCGAGGTGCCGAGCGAAGTCGTCGATGTGAACTCTTGGACTTCACCAGCCTGTTATCCCCGGGGTAGCTTTTATCCGGTAAGCCACGACCCTTCCACGCGGTATCGTGGGATCACTAAGCCCGACTTTCGTCTCTGCTCGACGCGTTGGTCTTGCAGTCAAGCTCCCTTATGCCTTTACACTCTATGGTAGGTTTCCATTCCACCTGAGGGAACCTTTGGGCGCCTCCGTTACCTTTTAGGAGGCGACCGCCCCAGTCAAACTGCCCACCTGGCACGGTCCCCCGCCCGGATGACGGTGTGGGGTTAGGGTCTAAGTATAATCAGGGTGGTATTTCACTGATGGCTCCACCGAGGCTAGCGCCCCAGCTTCAAAGCCTCCCACCTATGCTACACAGATCATACCCAAACACAATGCCAAGTTGCAGTAAAGCTCCACGGGGTCTTTTTGTCCTGCTGCGGGTAGGCCGCATCTTCACAGCCATTTCAATTTCACCGGGTCCCTCGTCGAGACAGTGCTCTGATCGTTACGCGGTTCGTGCGGGTCGGAACTTACCCGACAAGGAATTTCGCTACCTTAGGACCGTTATAGTTACGGCCGCCGTTCACCGGGGCTTCAGTTCAAAGCTTCGCTTGCGCTAACCTCTCCCTTTAACCTTCCGGCACTGGGCACGCGTCAGCCCCTATACATCGCCTTACGGCTTAGCAGAGACCTGTGGTTTTGTTAACCAGTCACCAGAGCCATTTCACTGCGGCCCTCCAGGGCTTGACACCCTAGAAGGCACCCCTTCTCCCGAAGTTACGGGGTCATGTTGCCTAATTCCTTAACGAGGGTTCTCCCGTTCGCCTTGGTATACTCTACCCATCTACCAGTGTCGGTTTGCGGTACGGGCGCTCAGAAATCAACGTTTAGAGGCTTTTCTCGGCAACAAGGCTCAACCACTTATGCCTTACGGCTCGCTCTCACCTCAGCTCAACCGGCGGATTTACCTACCAGTCTCAACGCCTAGATGGATCGCACCTCCACATCCAATAACGAGGCTGGCCTACCTCGTTGCGTCCCCCCATCACTCCTTCTGAGCGGTTCCGGAATGTTGACCGGATGTCCATCACCTACGCCTCTCGGCCTCGGCTAAGGACCCGACTAACCCGACGCGGAATGACCTGGCGTCGGAAACCTTAGATTTACGGCGAACACGGTTCTCACGTGTTTGTACGCTACTCATGCCTGCATTCTCACTTCCGTCCGCTCCAGTCGCCCTTACGATCGACCTTCACCGCTGACGGAACGCTCCCCTACTGCCCCAGCTTGCGCTGAGACCCATGGCTTCGGTACTATGCTTAGCCCCGTTAAGTTTTCCGCGCAAGGTCACTAGACCAGTAAGCTGTTACGCACTTTTTAAAGGGTGGCTGCTTCTAAGCCAACCTCCTGGTTGTTCCAGTAACCTCACCTCGTTTCCCACTTAGCATAGATTTGAGGACCTTAGCCGATGATCTGGGCTGTTTCCCTTTCGACCCCGAAACTCATCTCCCGGAGTCCGACTGCCATGCTATGGAGTACTGGCATTCCGAGTTTGATTGGGTTCAGTAAGCTGTAAGCCCCTTAGCCCATTCAGTGCTGTACCTCCAGTACTAAACGCATGACGCTAGCCCTAAAGCTATTTCGGGGAGAACCAGCTATCTCCGAGTTCGTTTGGCATATCACCTCTACCCACAGGTCATCCCCTAATTTTGCAACATTAGTAGGTTCGGGCCTCCACGAGCGTTTAGACTCGCTTCACCCTGCCCATGGGTAGCTCACCCGGTTTCGGGCCTAATCCCAGCGACTATACGCCCTATTCAGACTCGCTTTCGCTACGGCTTCGGGTGTCACTCCCTTAACCTTGCCACTGAGATTAACTCGCAGGCTCATTCTCCAAGAGGCACGCTGTCAGGCATAGCGGCGAACGTCACCTGCTTTCCAGGGAGCACCGACCCGCTGTTAGCCCTCCAACTGCTTGTAAGCTTACGGTTTCAGGTTCTATTTCACTCCCCTAACAGGGGGACTTTTCACCTTTCCCTCACGGTACTTGTTCACTATCGGTCGCCAAGTGTATTTAGCCTTGGAGAGTGGACTCCCCAGATTCCTACCGGATTAGCGTGCCCGGCAGTACTCAGGTATCCGGCGGAAGACAATCAGTTTTCGCATACGGGGCTATTACCCTCTTTGGCAGGCTTTCCCACACCTTTCCGCTAACTGATTGTTTTGTAACTCCCATGTGCCAGACCCTACAACCCCGTCTCTGCAAGCAGAGGCGGTTTGGGCTGTTCCCCGTTCGCTCGCCACTACTAGGGAAATGATCTCTTTTCCTCCGGGTACTTAGATGTTTCAGTTCCCCGGGTGCCCTTCCTCAAACCTATGTGTTCAGTAAGAGGATACTGCAGGTTCGCTGTAGTGGGTTTCCCCATTCGGAAATCCTCGGATCAACGCCTGTACACGGCTTCCCGAGGCTTATCGCAGTGTCCCACGTCCTTCATCGGCACTTGGCGCCAAGGCATTCACCGTAAGCTCTTAGTAGCTTCTCCACGTGATGCGGAGAAATTGATACTTTTCTTTCGATAAATTACTTTATCGGCCTACATCAAATTGCTATTCAGTTTTTAAGGTGCTGATTCACCGTTGACCGGTGAACGATGCTCTCGATCTTGCTCAAGGGCATCGGTCACCCTTCAACCTATTCTAGTTTTTCGAGACAAAACGACCCGGCACACACCGCCGGGTCGCACTAACGACCCTATACGCGGTGCATTGTTATCTTTATCTCAAGCCTTCGTACCGTTCAACAAATTTTCTCTTATCTCCAATCGTTACTCACACAAACTCAGTGGAGATGACGGGATTTGAACCCGTGACCTTCGCCTTGCAAAGGCGCTGCTCTCCCGCTGAGCTACATCCCCAGGACTTGCCTGGGTTAGTGGGCTTGACAGGATTCGAACCTGTGACCCCAGCGTTATCAGCACAGTGCTCTAACCAACTGAGCTACAAGCCCAGGGTCTGCACCTCAACAACTGAGAAGTGATAGGAAACTTACTCTCTGATCGATCCAGCGCCCCATCACCGTGAGGGGCATCTTGCAACTGAGAGCACAGGTCTGTCGTGAGGACCCTGCTCGCGATACTCTAGAAAGGAGGTGATCCAGGCGCACCTTCCGGTACACCTACCTTGTTACGACTTCGTCCCAGTCACCAGCACCACCTTCGACGGCGCCCTCCTTGCGGTTAGGCTACCGGCTTCAGGTGTTACCAGCTCCCATGACGTGACGGGCGGTGTGTACAAGGCCCGAGAACGTATTCAACGCACTATAGCTGACGCGCGTTTACTAGCAACTCCGACTTCACGCAGGCGAGTTGCAGCCTGCAATCTGAACTGAGGCCGGCTTTGGGGGATTGGCTCCACCTCGCGGCTTAGCAACCCATTGTACCGACCATTGTAGCGTGTGTGTAGCCCCGGACATAAAGGCCATGCTGACTTGACGTCATCCCCACCTTCCTCCGGCTTGATACCGGCGGTCCCGCGTGACACATGTAACATACAGCGAGGGTTGCGCTCGTTAGCGGACTTAACCGAACATCTCACGACACGAGCTGACGACAGCCATGCAACACCTGTGCAAGCTCCCTTGCGGGTCGGTCACCTTTCGGATCACTACCACTTGCATGTCAAGCCCAGGTAAGGTTCTTCGTGTAGCATCGAATTAAACCACACGCTCCGCTGCTTGTGCGGGCCCCCGTCAATTCCTTTGAGTTTTAATCTTGCGATCGTAGTCCCCAGGCGGTGAACTTATCGCGTTAGCTTCGGCACCGATGGTGTTTAAGCCACCGACGCCAAGTTCACATCGTTTACGGCTAGGATTACCGGGGTCTCTAATCCCGTTTACTACCCTAGCTTTCGCGTCTGAGCGTCAGAAACAGTCCAGAAGATCGCCTTCGCCACTGGTGTTCCTCCCGATATCTACGCATTTCACCACTACACCGGGAATTCCATCTTCCTCTACCGCTCTCTAGTCCGGTAGTATTGAACGACCTCTCCTAGTTAAGCCAGGAGATTTCACGCCCAACTTACCGAACCGCCTGCACGCGCTTTACGCCCAGTGAATCCGGATAACGCTTGCCTCCTACGTTTTACCGCGGCTGCTGGCACGTAGTTAGCCGAGACTTATTCCTGAGATACTGTCCTTTCTCATCTCCCAGAAAAGTGCTTTACGACCCGAAGGCCTTCATCGCACACGCGGCGTTGCTGCATCAGGCTTTCGCCCATTGTGCAATATTCCCTACTGCTGCCACCCGTAGGTGTATGGACCGTGTTTCAGTTCCATTGTGGGGGGTCACCCTCTCAGGTCCCCTACCCGTCGTAGCCTTGGTGGGCCGTTACCTCACCAACTAGCTGATGGGACGCAGGTCCCTCCCAAAGCGAATTGCTCCTTTAGTCATCGGTTTCTAAATCCGATGACCACATGCGGTATTAGCAATCCTTTCGGACTGTTATCCCACACTTTGGGGTAGGTCACCAACGCGTTACTCACCCGTTCGCCACTAGGATACTCTCGTATTGCTACAAAAGCACCTCGTTCGACTTGCATGTATTAGGCACGCCGCCAGCGTTCATCCTGAGCCAGGATCAAACTCTCCGCAAAAAATTTTCACTCTTGCGAGTGTAAAGTTACGGAATTTACTGGATTGACAGAGTTTGTTGCTTCCTATCACTCTTCAGTTGTTAAGGTGCTTGCCAATTGAGCGGACGGTATTCTACTCCGCTCCGTAACCGCCTGTCAAGGCTTTACTACAGACGAAAACACCGATGCTTCCTTCCGCATCGGCTCGTCAGACTGCAAAACCCATGTGGCTTGTGTCTCTGACTTGAGACGGTCTACTCAGTTGTCATTGATCTGTCTGTGGGGACGAGATCTTGTTTGAATGTACTGGCGAATGATGATTATATGCTTTTCTTGAGTTCTGTCAAGGGTAAATTGGTCTTTGTCCGACAATCCAACCTTAAAATTTCCATTCGTTTTCCGGGAAAGGTCGGCTGCTGTCTATCAGCCCTTAAGCGAGGGCTCATTCTACTACAGTTTCGTCCCTTGGAGGGTCAGCGGACCTTAAAATTTTCCACATATTTCTCAATTAGAACTGCGCCGCGCTCCGTTCCATCCTCGCCACTCACCTGCTCACCCAGCAGCCGGGATCTTTCGAGCATCCCTTCGCTCAGCGCCTCCTGTATGGCGGCCTCGAGCCGACCGGCAGAGAGATCTTTCACCTGCAGCGGGGATGGCGTGACACCCAGCGCATGCAGTCGCCTTGCCCAGAAAAGTTGATCGGCAGCAAAGGGGATCGCAATGCTTGGCAAGCCTGCCCGGGCCACCGCTGCGGTCGTCCCTGCCCCGCCATGATGGATCACCAGTTTGCAACGCGGAAACAGCCATTCATGCGGTGCAGCCTGCATGAAAAACGAGTTTTCTTTTGTTTCCATATTCCACTCCCCCCAGCCGGTTAACACCACAGCGCGCTGTCCTGTGCTCGAGATGGCCGCCAGCACCTCGCGTCCGATCTGGCCGGCATGCGCATGGATCATGCTTCCAAATGTAACGCACACGGGTTTTTCTCCCGCCGCCAGGAACTTAACCAGCTCTGCCGACGGCTGGTATGCATCGGAATCGAGGAACCAGTATCCGGTGATATACGCCTTCCGTGCCGACCAATCATGCGGAAACGGCAAGACCGCCGGACTCCACGCGCCGAGGAATGGTGTTTGCGGCCGGTCACGGGTTTCCCGGAAGGGCCAGTACAACCTCAGGGGAAAGACTACGGTGGACTGCCGCCGCAGGCGGGCGTAGCCGCTGTTCCCACCAAACCAGAAGATCTGGTTCGCCGCCCAATGTGTAAACTCGCTGAGCAAGCCGGGGGGCACGCGGGAGGCTGCTACATTGGGGAACTCGCTGGTCGGCAGGAACACCGGAAAGAGTTGAGCGGAGATATCTGGGATACCCATTTGCCGGGCAAGGGAATGTCCCCCCGTGGTGAACAGGAAGGAATGGATGATCAGATCCGCATTCTCACAAGCCGCGAAAGCAGAACGAGCCACCTCTCCGGCAATGGAGAAGATATAGTCGCTCATCCCCTTGATCATTCGAGGCACATTGGCACCTGCATCATTGATCCGGCGGCTGATCTCCTCCGGATTGCCTGCCAGGGGGACGAACGGGATATTCTGCTCAGCGGCAAATTCCGCGAAACGGTGCGGGGCGGCCAGCCGGACTGTATGGCCGCGCTGCAATAATACGAGCGCCAGCGCCATAAAAGGCTGGACATCACCGCGGGAGCCATAGGTGAGCAGCGTGATCTTCACAGGTTCAGATTATTAAGAAACAACCCGGCTTTCTGGGTTGGAGTTCATTCCCCCTAGCTCATCTCCTGCCTACCGGAGAGGGCTCGCAGGAGAGTGTTCTGGTCGGCATATTCAAGGTCGCCCCCCACCGGAAGCCCGCGCGCCAGCCTTGTAACCTTCACCCCCAACGGCTCGAGCACGCGGCGCAAATACAGCGCGGTCGCGTCGCCTTCCATGCTGGGGTTGGTAGCGACGATCACTTCGGCCACTCCGCCCGCGCGGACGCGCTCGGCCAACTGCCCGATCTTCAGATCATCCGGACCGATGCCATCGATGGGCGAGAGCACACCCTGCAGGACATGGTACTTGCCATCGAAGCCGCCTGTGCGCTCCAGCGCGACCACATCCAGCGCCTCCTCCACCACGCAGATCAGGCTGCCATTCCGGCTCATCGATTCGCAGATCTCACAGCGGGTTCGCCCGGCCTCCATGATGTTGAAGCACTCCGGACATAATGCCGTATTGGACTTCAGGTTGGTCAGAGCGGTCGCAAGGTCCTGCGCCACATCCTCCGGCGCGCGCAGCAGGAAGAATGCCAGACGCGAGGCCGACTTCGGCCCGATGCCCGGCAGCCGTTCCAGGGAGTTGATCAAGGATTGAATAGATTCAGGTAACAACATCTTTATGCAAAGTCTGCAGAGCTCGATCTGCAGCCTCTACTCTCTTTTTATCTGTTTTCTCAAAACGGAAGCCCACCGGCAAGCGGCCCCAGCCTCTGCGAGGCCAGCTCGCGGGATTGGTCCAGCGCCATATTGACCGCAGAAAGTACCAGATCCTGCAGCATTTCGGCATCGGCATCCTTGAGCAGTTCAGGGTCAATGACCACTTCCCGGCATTTCTGGTCGCCGGTCATCGTCACTTTGATGGCCCCACCGCCCGCGCTGGCTGTGACGGTCTCCTCCGCCAGTTTGGCCTGCGCTTCGGCAAGCTGCTGCTGCATGCGCTGAAGCTGCGCCATCATGCCCCCCTGCCCGCCTGCAGCGGGTCCTTTGTTAAATCCTTTCGCCATGACTGCTCCTTATGGGTTTACCTATCATGATCCACGATCTCGCCGCCGTGACGGATGGCGGCTGCCACCATGCCATCCTGCGGAACATCCGAGGGGACCCTGCCTTTGGCGTTCGTCACCACACAGTGAATGGTCATCTGCACACCGAATTTCTCCGCAATGGCCTTCTGTGCGGCATCCATCTGCTCGGGTTTGTCCATCTTCGACACCAGCACATCGCTGGCGAATCCCAGGATCAGGTTCTTCCCCTGCACCTCAATGGTCTTGACCGAATTGAGCAGACCCTTCAGGTTGGCGTGCTCCTTGGGCAGGGAATGCTGGATTTCCTTCCACGCCGCGATGATCTCATTCGCGCTAATGGCCGGTTTTTCACCGACCTTCTTCACGGAGCCCTGCGTAGTTTCCTGTTTTCGGGGTTGCTCTTCCTGCTTTTGTTTTTGCGAAGGAGCAGCTTTTGCCTGGGCAGGCTTGCCAACTGCCTGCGGTCTGGCGGAGGGTGCATCTGCAACCGGCGCGGATGGCGCTTCCATGGCTTCCGCCAGGGCAAGTTCCAGGCCAAGCGAAGGCTGCCATCCACTGCGTTGATCCATGGCCGCCGCGTTGAACAACCTGGTCAGGCGCAAGACCTCAGCAGGGGTCAATGCTTGGGCATGGACCTCCATTTGCTTCTTCACTTCAAGGGTGGCTTCTACTTGACCGCCATCGCCCATCTGGATCAGCATCAGACCGCGCAGATAGTCAACGATCTGCCGCGCCAGGGAGCGCGCTTCCGCGCCCTCCGTCCAGTGCAGCGTGCAGACCTTCCAAGCCAGTCTTAGGGTCGGCGGTGATGATCAACTCAATGACCTCCAGCACAGTCTGGCTGGTAGCAGTCCCCAGCACAGTTTGCGTTAGCGGCAGCGTTATCCGTTCGCCTGTGGAGGCCAGTTGGTCCAGCAAGGACTGCGCATCCCGCATCCCTCCTGCGGACTGGCGTGCGATCAACGTCAGGGCATCGTCATCGGCGTGGATATTCTCGCCGGCTGCAATCTGTTTCAGGTTGTTGACGATCTCGATCACCGGCACGCGCCGGAACTCATGGCGCTGGCAGCGGGAAAGTACGGTGGCCGGAATTTTATGCAGTTCAGTGGTCGCCAGAATGAAGATGGCATGCGGAGGGGGTTCCTCCAGCGTCTTGAGCAGCGCGTTGAAGGCCGCCGTCGAGAGCATGTGTACTTCATCGATAATGTAGATCTTGTATTGTCCCTGCGTCGGTGAAAAGTTGATCTTATCGCGCAGGTCGCGCACATCCTCCACGCCGGTATTGGAAGCGGCATCGATCTCGATCATGTCCATTAACCGGTTTTCATTGGCCGCCATGCAGGGTTCACAATGGTTGCACGGGCGTCCGGCGCGGTCCGGCTCCAGGCAATTCACAGCCTTGGCCAGCAGCCGGGCGACGGTGGTCTTGCCGGTGCCGCGCGGTCCAGCAAAGAGGTAGGCGTGCACCACACGATCCGCTTTAATCGCGTTCTGCAAGGTCCGGACCACATGGTCCTGCCCGATGACTGCCGCCCATCCCTGGGGCCGATATTTGCGATAAAGAGCCTGGGTCATTTGAATGCGATCCCTGCACTCCGTTCAACGAAAAAAAAGAGAAACAAACCGGCGTTCAGGCGCTCAGGGAACCCGATAAACAGCACGAAGGTTTCCCTGGGCATCGAACAGGCGAGCATTTTCCCCCGATCCCCATACCGCCTCCGGGAGACCCCAGTACAGGTCGATGACTGTATCCGTGTCGGCAGCAGTGTGCACCTGCACGGAACCGTTCGGGTAGAGCGTTATTTTTGGAAATGTGAAGGTATTGCTGTCTTCGTCCTTCAACTGCCAGCCTGCCAGCTCCAATTGCCCATCACCGGAATAATGGATGACGGCTGTCTCGGCGGTCAGCGTTCCAGCTCCAACGATGCTCTCGATCTTAACCGGGACATCGGTCTGCGGGTTGAGCGTTTGCGCTGCGAGGACTTCGCCCCCGCTGGAAATACCCGGGGCTGCGGCGGGAGCCAGCGAGGCACGGTAATTACGGTCATACCAGAACAGGATCGAGCCTGTCACGCAGGCCGAGACGAAGACATTGAGCAGCAGATAATAAGCCAATTTCCGGCGATCCATGCTGGTTCGATGATAGCACAAATAATCTCAAATGTCATTGCGGGCACGCTCAGGGAAAAACTGATGATCTTTTTCCTTCCCTGCGGCGCAATTTTTCCTAATCCTTGCGCACCATCATCGCCACCCAATCCGCCATCTGGCGGCGCTCGCTCACCCGCAGGCCGCGCTCAGCAGCCGCCTTCTCCACGCGCTCTTCCTGATCTGCCAGGATGCCGCTGAGGATCAATGCTCCCCCCGGCTCGCACAGGTCGGCCAAGCCTGCATCGAACAGCCGGATGATGATGGGCGCCAGGATGTTCATCAAAACCAACGGCGCAGTTTTGATCGGGAACTGCCCTTCCGCGACTTCTGCCACCGAGCCTTGACCAAGCAGCAGTTCCTCACCGATGCCGTTTAACTCCGCATTCTCCCGGGAATTCTTTACCGATTGGGGATCAATGTCCACCCCCAACGCCAGACCCGCGCCCAACTTGAGCGCGGCGATGGATAGGATTCCCGACCCGCAGCCGATGTCCAGGACACGTTCTGGCACAGACTTTTCAACGGCTACCTCAAGCAATTCCAGGCACAGCTGTGTGGTCGGGTGTGTCCCTGTCCCAAAGGCCATTCCCGGATCAATACGAATGGGAATTCGTAGCGGGTCAGGCGGTTCGAGCCACGCCGGCACGATGACCAGCCTGTTCCCCACCGGAATCGGATGGTAATTCTTCTTCCAAGCTTCCATCCAATTCTGATCGGCGATGTGTTGATAGAGCGGGGCCGGCAGAGGTCTGATCATGCTCAGATAATGAAGTGACTGCTCCAGTTTCTGCCGGGTTTCTTCAATCCTGTCGTTCATTTCAAGGTAGGCGCGCACAATGATGGGACCGGAGGCAGTGCCTTCATCCTCCTCATCCAGGAACTTCACCCCCTGCTCGGTGGTGACCCCGTTGGGAGCGAAGCGCGCCAGGACCTCCGCGACGGGCTCAGCCAATTCGGCTTCCACAGTCAGGGATACCTCAAGCCAATTCATTTTGGCTCTCCCGCTGCAGCTGGCCAAGGACCATTCGGATCATTTCCTTTTCTGAGAACAACATAGCCGGAAGATGTGCGGGTTCAAAGTATTTCATCGCAGAGATCTCCAGGCTTTCACGAAATTCCCCGCCAGAGATCCGGCAGAGGTAAACAAGTGAGATGTGGCGCCCCTGCCTGGCACTGACTGCCATTAACATGCGCTTCACTTCGATTGGGATGCCGGTTTCCTCCCGGAACTCGCGGATCACAGCCTGCTCAGGGGCTTCGCCGGGCTCAAGCCCGCCCGCGGGCAGGCCCCAATCAAAGCGGCGGTAGGTATGTTTGAACAGAAGGATGCGCCCCTGATCATCGAAGACCACAGCCACCACCCCCACCCGGTAACGCGGCCGTACAAGCAGAGTGCCGAGAACATGCACCCAGTCTGGCAGAACGCGCCATATTCGCAACAGGAATTTCAAGAACGGGTTTAGTGCAGGATTATGCTGCATGCCAGAAAGGCCAGCCCATCCACGCGCCCACACGCAGGAAAACCTTATTCAAGGATTTGAAGCTCACCCGCCCAGGGCCTCGTTTAACCAGTCCAGAAAGCCCTTTTCCTGCGGCTTGACCGCGGTTCCAAGCGATTCAGCCAGTTTTTCCAATAGCTCGCGCTGCTCCTTGGTCAACCGGGTCGGCACTGCCACGTTGATAATGACAAGCTGATCGCCGCGCCCGCTGCGCCGCAAGTGCGGCACGCCTTTGCCCCGGATATGGAAGACCTTTCCGGGCTGCGTACCGGAAGGGATCTTCAATTTTTCATCCCCTTCCAGGGTGGGCACTTCAATATCCGCGCCCAGCGCAGCCTGAGCAATATTAATATCCAAGTTCAAGACGATATCGTTCTCGCGCCGGCGGAAGAACTTGTGCGGCTGCACATCCAGCAACAGGAACAGGCTTCCGTTGGGTCCGCCATAGGTTCCAGGGCCGCCTTCTCCTGCCAGACGGATCTGCGTGCCATTATCCACACCAGCCGGAATGGTCACCTTTTTCTGGATCTGCTTGCGCTCCAGACCGCTGCCACGGCAGGTATGGCAGGGAGTGGAAATAATCTCACCACGCCCGTTGCAGGTCGGGCAGACGGCTGTCTGCACCATCTGTCCGAGCAGGGTCTGGCGGATCTGCCGCACCTCACCCTGACCATTGCAGGTTGTACAGCGCACCGGGGTCGTACCAGGCTCGGCACCCGTCCCGTTACATGTGGAGCAAGTCTCCTCGCGCTCGAACTGGATTTCCTTCTCCACGCCGAAGATGGCTTCCTCAAAGGTAAGCAAGATCTGCATCTGCAGATCCCGACCACGGCGCGGCGCACGCCGGGAACGCCGCCCACCGGTGGAAAAACCAAACTGGCCAAAGAATTCCTCGAACAGGTCACCAAAGTCCGCGCTGTAGTCATGGAAACCTCCGCCCATATTGCCCAGACCCTCGCGGCCGAAACGGTCGTAACGGGCGCGCTTCTCGGCATCCGAGAGCACCCCATAGGCTTCGTTGATCTCCTTGAACTTTTCCTCGGCGTCGGATTCCTTGTTCACATCGGGGTGGTATTGGCGCGCCAGCTTGCGGAAGGCCGATTTGATCTCGTCATCCGAGGCATTGCGTCCCACACCCAGAACTTCATAAAAATCACGGTTCGACATTAAGTGCTTCCATTCCTGCAGGAACTCGGATGGCCGGCCTTTATTCCTTTACCTCGCCATCGATCACGTCCCCTTCGTTTTCACTCGAAGAGGGGCCAGAGCCGTTTCCGCTCCTGGTTTCATTGCTGCCTGGCCCGGATCCTGCGGGAGCCTCGTAGACGCTCGCACCAATCTTCTGGATGGCCTGACTCAGGGCTTCCGTTGCAGACTTGATGCTCTCGACATCTTCACCCTGCACTGACTGCCGGACCGTCGCAGTCTTGGCCTCGATGTCGCTGCGTACCTCAGCGGACACCTTCTCCCCAAACTCCCGCAGCGCCTTCTCAGCAGTATAGGCTGTATTGTCAGCATTGTTGCGGACTTCGATCAATTCCTTGCGCTTTCGATCATCGTCGGCATGCGCCTCGGCATCCTGGCGCATTCTCTCGACTTCGCTGTCACTCAGACCAGAGGAGGCCGTGATGGTGATGTGCTGGGTGCGGCCAGTGGCCTTATCCTTGGCTGTCACCTTGAGAATGCCGTTGGCATCGATATCAAAGGTCACCTCGATCTGGGGCATACCGCGCGGCGCCGGGGGAATACCATCCAGGATGAATTTTCCCAGGGACTTGTTATCTATCGCCATCGGGCGCTCGCCCTGCAGCACATGGATCTCCACCTGTGTCTGGTTATCCGAGGCGGTCGAGAAGACCTGACTGCGGCGGGTCGGGATGGTAGTGTTGCGCTCGATCTGCGGGGTAGCCACCGCTCCCATCGTTTCGATGGACAATGTCAGCGGCGTTACATCCAGCAGGAGAATATCCTTGACCTCGCCGCCCAACACCCCGGCCTGGATAGCTGCACCGATGGCAACCACCTCATCAGGATTGACACCTTTGTGAGGCTCTTTTCCAAAGAACTGGCGCACCTTCTCCTGAATGGCCGGCATGCGGGTCATCCCGCCTACCATGACCACCTCATTGATCTGCCCGGCGGTCAGGTTGGCATCGGCCAGCGCTTGTTTCAGAGGCGTTATAGTGCGGTCCATCAGGTCGCCGGTGAGCTGCTCAAGCTTTGCACGCGTCAGCGTCATCACCAGATGCTTTGGCCCGCTGGCATCCGCGGTCAGGTAAGGCAGGTTGATCTCGGTCTGCATGACGGTGGAAAGCTCGATCTTGGCCTTCTCCGCGGCCTCCTTCAAACGCTGGAGGGCCTGACGGTCGTTGTGCAGGTCGATCCCATTATCCTTCTTGAACTGGTCGATGAGATGATCCATGATGCGCAGATCGAAATCATCGCCGCCCAGGAAAGTATCACCGCTGGTGGCGCGCACCTGGAAGACTCCGTCCCCCACATCCAGGATCGAGATGTCGAATGTTCCGCCTCCCAGGTCATAGACAGCGATGATCTCATTCTTCTTCTTATCCAGCCCGTAAGCCAGGGAAGAAGCGGTCGGCTCATTGATGATGCGCAGAACTTCCAAACCGGCGATCTTTCCGGCATCCTTGGTGGCATTGCGCTGGGCATCATTGAAATAGGCTGGCACCGTGATGACAGCCTGGGTGATGGGCTCACCCAGATATGCCTCAGCATCCGCCTTGATCTTGGCCAGGATCATGGCCGAAATCTCAGGAGCGCTATATTCGCGCTCATCCAGCGTAACACGCACATCGCCGTTGGCTGCGCCTGATACCGTGTAGGGAACGCGCTTGCGGGTCCGTTCGACTTCAGGGTCATCCGCCTTGCGGCCCATAAAGCGTTTGATCGAAAACACCGTGTTCTGAGGATTGGTGATGGCCTGATTGCGCGCCACGCGTCCCACCAGGCGCTCATGATTCTTATTGACCGCCACAACCGAGGGCACCAGCCGTTCCCCTTCAGCGGAGGGGATGACAGTCGGCTCGCCGCCGCTCATCACAGCCGATACTGAATTGGTCGTGCCGAGGTCAATACCGATGATTTTTGCCATGCGTTCTCCTGTGTCTTTTCGATTCCAGCCCTTTTCAGCGCCGGTCCTTCAGTTACTGCTACTGCGCCACTCGTACCCGCGCAGGACGGATCACTCTTTCACCCAGCATGTAACCATTCTCCACCACCGCGATCACATGGCCACTCTCCACCTCGCTATTCGGCTCATGCGAAACCGCCTCGTGGAAAGTTGGATCGAACGGCTGCCCTTCGGCAGGAATCCTGACCAGGCCCTCAGCCTCCAGGATGGACTGGAATTTCCGAACAATCAATTCCAGCCCCTCCGCCCAGGCATCCCCGGCGCGGCGGTTCGACAACGCCCGTTCCAGGTCATCCAGCACCGGCAGAACCCTCCGCAGGATATCGCCCTTCATGCTGGCGCGCTGCATCTCCTGATCCCGCTGCAGGCGATTCCGGTAATTGACGAACTCAGCCTGGGATCTCTGCCAACCATCCAGGTTTTCGGCAGCCTGCGTCCGTGCAGCCTCGCAGTTCCTGTTTCAGGGTTTCCAATTTGGCCTGACCGGCTCCG
Organism: uncultured Chloroflexia bacterium; assembly: GCA_963809585.1. Lineage (GTDB taxonomy): Bacteria > Chloroflexota > Anaerolineae > Anaerolineales > Villigracilaceae > JACPVF01. The sequence continues at coordinate 1,641,797 of CAWEKL010000009.1, forward strand.
TTCTCGCGGAGACCTTCGACTTCCTCCATACCATTTTCTTCGAGCTCGTCAGGTGTGGATCTTTCTTTTTTATCGTTCATAGTCTCTTTCCAACACAAGGGTTAACAGGCGTCCAATCTATTCTTCGCCTGCGATCGTGTCATTAACCAAATTACTCAATAATCCTGCCACAAAGCGTACCGTGGGGATGGTGCGCGCATAGGACATACGCATGGGTCCCAGCACTCCCAGAGTGCCGGTGGCCATACCTGGCACTCCGTAGCGCGCCAGAACCATCGAACATTTATTCAACTCCTCCCATTCCCCCTCGCCTCCGATCAACACCTGTAAACCGCCAACCGCGCTGTTTATGGAAGCGCGCGCCAACAAGCCTTGCAGCGTGGAGCGCTCCTCGAAAAGGCGCAGGGCGCGGCGGGCGTCATCCGATTCCGCAAATTCAGGTTCGGCCAGCAGGTTGGTCTGCCCATCGGTATAGATCTGCCCGGAACCGACTTCCCCTGCGCGGCGCATGTCCGCAATGATCAGGGTGAGGATATCCTGTTCCAGAGCATCCGCCCGCGCCGGGAGCGCCCTCAATTCCTCCAGGGTTCGCGCATTCAGGGCCGGGTTCAGCCGGGCCGCTGCCTGGCTCAAGCGGTCTTGTGCGACAGGCTCGGCAAGGGTGAGAATCTGCTGGCTCACCTCCCCGCCGGTCAGAACCAGCACCATCAGGACCTGCCGGCCCTGTGTGGAGATCAATTCGATATGTTTGAAGCGAGCCTGTTCCGGGTGGGGAGCCGTCACTACGGAAACCCCTTGCGATTGGTGGGCCAGCACCGAGGCCGCCAGGGTCATCCACTGGTCAATATCCGGCCGGGATTGATGGAACTGATGCGCTATGGTCTGCTGAATGGATTGGGGCAATTCCGCCTGGTTCACCATCTGGGCAACGAAAACCCGGTAACCATCCTCGGTAGGTACGCGCCCCGCGGAGGTGTGCGGCTGGCGCAGATACCCCATTTCCGTCAGCGCCGACATCTCGTTCCGTACGGTGGCAGACGAAAGCTCAATGCGGTAGCGCTCCACCAGACGTTTGGAACCCACCGGTTGCGCGGTCTCGATGTAGTCACGGATGACCAGCATGAGCAGGGATTTCTGGCGTTCGCTAAGTTCGTTCATTGGCTGCTTAATATTAGCACTCTCAATTCGAGAGTGCTAATGAGATGCCAACAATCATAACATGCCAAAAAATGAGCGTCAATAAGAGAAGCGTTAGAAAAAGGCGGGAATCAAAAAAGGCCCACCCTTTGAAGGATGAGCCTTTTTTATCGTGTATTTCAGGGTTTGACCCTGGGCCGCCAGGCGGGGTCGAAATCATCCGCCGGATCAGAGGCCAAGGCAGTCTTCTCCGCGCCGGTCACGGTCATGTAGTAGACATCCGAGCCGGTATCCCCGCTGTATTCAAAAACCAGCCAGAAACCGTCCGGGGAATAATCAACATTATTGATGGAAAGCACATTCATGCTGAGGCTCACCACCTCCCCATCCGCTTTGTTGCCTTCCATGGGCAGCATGAGCAGTTTCGGGAACCCGAACTTGTCGGCGGGGGAGCGATGGAACAGTATCAGTTTTCCATCCGGGGACCAGGTGGGTCGAGAATCGGAAACCTGGTCGCCGCCGCGCACCAAGGGTTCCTGATCTCTCCCCAGATTGGTCATCGTCCAAATCTCAAAGATGTTCCCGCTGCGCCGTTCCGCGAATGCAATTGTCTGCCCGTTGGGAGACCAGGCAGGCTGGCGTGCATCCCGTCCAAGCGGTGTGCGGATCAGGCGTTGGGTGATCCCGGAACGCAGGTCATAAGAATAGATCTGCATATGACCGGTGCGGACCGAGGTAAAGGCAATATATCTGCCATCTGGTGACCAGGCAGGTTCAAAATCGCCGCCCGGTACCGAGTTCAATGGCTGAAGCCCGGTACCATCCGCCTGGATCAGATAAAGTGAGGAACCCTTATAGGTATCCTGGCGAAGTTTGCAGGGGGAAATAAAGGCCACCTGGCTGCCATCCGGGGACCACGCAGGCTGGCAGGCGCCTTCCTTCATATCGGTCAATTGCGTTATATCGCCATGCAGGGTTGTCACGTAAATCTGCGGCAGGCCAGAGCGAGCGGAGGCAAAAGCGACCTGCAGATCTTCCGAACCGGGAGGAGTTGGAACTCCACCTTTACCGGGGGTCGGCTGAGGGACCGCCTCGGTCTGTGTCGGAAGAATGACCACCTCGGCATCCGAAGGGGTCATCTCTGCGCCGAGGGGTGTTATGGTAAATACAGGCGTCGAGACCACCCGGGTGCTCAGGCTGGCGCCCAGGAAACGCTGGAAGCTCTGCGGGAGAAGGTCCGGAGCCAGCAGGGTGACGCCAACAAAACCAAAGAACAGCACGGCCAACAGGCCCACGATCATGAGCCGGCGTATGCGGCTGGCCCGCAAGCTTTGTCGTTTGCGAGGCGTCAGGAAGGGAACATCCTTCTGGGAGTTGGTGACCAGGTTCCCATTGCCTTTGACCGCCTGAGCCAGCACCAGCTCGTGACCGTCGGAGCCAGAAGAAGGCGGTGGGGCGATCATATAACTTCCGACCGGCTGCTGGGTCTTGGATTTTGAAGCCAGCAGGGCGCGCTTGAAATCCTCAGCGGTCTGGAAGCGGTCCAGCGGGTCCACTGCCATGGCCTTCTCGATGACCAGGGCAAACCGGCGGGATGTGCCGGGGTTGCGTTTGCGCAATGGTTCCAGCTCGGCGTTTTCCATGGCACGCGCCAGCCCATCCTCCGGGATTACGCCAGAAGCCGCGGCATACAGAGTCGCGCCCAGGGAATAAATATCGGAGCGCGGGTCGGTGCGGGCGGTTCCATATTGCTCGGGAGGTGAGTAGCCGGGCGTCATGGCCCACGCGCCCACGGTGGTGGCCTGGTCGCCTTGAACGACCTTGGCCAGCCCGAAATCCAGCAGGACAATATGGCCGTTGGGCGCGATCTTGACATTCCCCGGTTTGATATCGCGGTGCAGGATGGGAGGCATGCGCGAATGCAAATAAGTGAGGGCATCGCAGATGGCCGCCCCGATCATGATCACATCATCTTCCGGGATGGCTCCCACGCGCTCCATGCGCTCGCGCAGATCCTCGCCTTCGATGAAGTCCATCACCAGATACTGGCCCTGTCCCTCCACGTTGAAGTGATCGGTTACCCTGGGCAGGTTGGGATGGCGCATGTTGGCCAGGATGGTCGCTTCCAAGCGAAACTGGCGCGCGGCCTCCTCCGTGGTGAACAGGTTTTCTTTAACTGCCACCACGATCCCCAGGGTCTCGTCAGTGGCACTGTAGACGGAACCCATGCCCCCCTGGGCAAGGTTCTCTACAATGCGATAACGCCTGTGGAGCAGGGTGCCAATATCCAGTGACATTCTCGAAGCCATTTTATGACCGGTCTATTTTAGCCTTAGTTCCTTGTGGATGGGTTCCGGTCGGAATCTGCCGGGCAGAGGCCGTGAAATTTCCAGCAAGACATATTCTCCTCTGGCAATCCTCGCGCAAAGGAGACCCCTCACCCTGTATTGTACTTTACCTGTGAAAAAGCTGCATGACGGTTTGATTTCAATTGGCAGGGCTGTATTCCACCTGTCTGCACAAATCCGGATATTGCTAAGGAGGAGGGCTGGAGGAAGTAATCGGGGGAGACCCGCTAGAAAGGATGGGACGCCAGGCGGGGTCAAAATCCCTCCCGGTATCGCTGGTCAGGCGCGTCCGCTGGGCGCCTGTCACGGTCAGGAAGAAGATGTCGGTGTTGCCGCTATCCTCTTCTCCCTGAAAAGCCATCCAGAAGCCGTCCGGAGAGATAACTACATGCTTGACCGGCAATCTTCCCAGGTTCAAACGGCTGCCTGCCAAAGCCCCCGCTGAACTGAACGGCGCATTCATCTGCCAGGAGGTGTTCGTCGGCGCGCCGGCCCGCTGCTGCGAGAAGATCACTGCGCTTCCGTCCTTTGACCAGGTAGGGTAATAATCCCAGTATTCCTGCCCACTGCGGATGAGCTGCCTGGCATCCGCCCCACTGGCGCTCATCAACCATACCTGAAAGATGCCAACCCTGCGCACAGTAAATACGATCTGTGCCGAGTCAGGCGACCATGCAGCCTGGCGTGCCTCGATGCCAGAGCCCAGGTTGGTCAGACGCGTCACGCTTTGATCTGCGAGGTTCAGGCTGTAGATCTGCATGCTGCCATCCCGGAAAGATGTGAACGCGATCCGGCTTCCGTCCGGTGACCAGGCAGGCTCAAAGTCCCCACCAGGGGCGTTGGTCAGAGGCGTTAACTGTGACCCATCCGCCTGGATGAGATACAGGCTGGTGTTGCGGGGAGGATTCTGGCTAATGGGATCCGGACCAGCGCAGGGCGATACGAAAACAAGGCGATTTCCATCCGGAGACCAGGAGGGCTGGCAGGCGCCATCTGGCATGTCAGTGATGGTTTCAATATTTTGTCCACTTAAGTCGCTCAAATAGATCTGCGGCAGACCGGAGCGGTCGGAAGCAAACGCGATTTGACCGTAGCCGCCTCCACGAGGAGTGACCGTGGCAGTCGGCGAGACGGCAGGCCCTTGCGTGACCTGCGCGGGAAGGATGATCTCCGTCCCAGAAGGAGTCGGTGTGGCGGTGCTGGTGGGCTTCTGGGTTGAGGTCGGCGAAGGGTGCGTGGCGGTCGCCGTTGGCGCCACTGTGACCGTCGCGGTGGGAACAGGGGTTTGTGTGGGAGTGGCGGTGGCTGTCATTGAAAGGAAGGGCAGTATGCCGCGTGCTTCGGCCGGGATCAACCACGGGTTGATATACAAGACTGAAAGCAAACCGACCGCCAGCAGCAGCAGAAAGAGCATCCAACCCCTCACCCGTCGTTTGCGTTTTTCGATGAGCCTCTTCCCGGGGGGGATGAAGGGTTTTTCCTCAACAGGCGTGGGACTGCGAGGAGCCTGGGTTGGCTTTTTGACCGGAGCCGGAGGTTCCAAATCGGTCATTTCGTTCCCGTTGGTCCGGGGCGGGATCACCTCCGGCGGAGGCGGCTCGATGGTGTAGCGTCCGGTCAATTGTTCCGTGACGGATTTGGCGCCGAGCAAGGCCTTCTTGAATTCCTCGGCGTTCTGATAGCGGTCAGCTGGATCAACCGCCATTGCCTTTTCGATCGCTGAGGAAAGACGCCGTGAGACACGGCCGTTGCGACGGCGCAGCGGAGTCAGTTCGGCATTGTCCATGGCACGCGCCAGGCCATCCTCGGGGATAATGCCGCTCAAGGCCGCGTACAGGGTGGCGCCCAGCGAGTAGATATCCGTGCGCAGGTCTGTGCGCGCCGTTCCGTATTGCTCGGGGGGTGAGTATCCCGGCGTCATCGCCCGTGCGCCGGTGGTGGTGATCTGGCTCCCGTGCACTACTTTGGCCAGGCCAAAATCCACCAGGTAAATGTGCCCATCAGGGGCAATCTTCACATTTCCCGGCTTGAGGTCGCGGTGCAGGATGGAAGGCTTGCGCGTGTGCAGATACATGAGCGCGTCACAGATGGCCGCACCAATCTGCACCGCCTCATCTTCGCTGATATTGCCGGCGCGCTCCATACGCTGGCGCAGATCCTCCCCCTCAATGAAATCCATGACCAGATATTGGCCCTGATCCCCTACAACAAAGTGGTCCGAAACGCGCGGCAGGTTGGGATGCCGTAGATTGGCCAGGATCACCGCCTCCAGGCGGAACTGGCGCGCGTATTCATCCGTGGTGAACAGGTTTTCCTTGACCGCCACATCCACGCCAAGGTTCTCATCCACGGCGCGGTAAACGGATCCCATACCCCCCTGGCCCAGGATCTCCACAATGCGATATCGTTTATGAAGGAGTGCGCCGCGTTCGAGTGTCATCCTTGATCTCAGAAATCCGGTGAAATCGCCGCCAAAAACCCTAAAATGCCTGTTTTATATCCCAGCCCCCAGGACGCAGGCCTCCACGCCCCCGCTCCAACTCCCTTCCGTGTCTGCCTTGCGCAAGTTATGCAGCATTATATCAGGCAGGCCCTCCCGGGGCAGTCCCCCGCTGGTTTCAATTGCATGACAATCATGAAAGGTACCTAAATACCACTGGTTTCCTCCACAATTGACGGGCGGAGTGGTTCAATGTAAACTCAGCGGATGGAAAAAGCCTCCGTTCCACCCCGCCAGTCCTGGGATTGGACCTCCGCCATCCTGCTCTTCCTGATGGTGCTGGTGGCGGCCTCCCGCCTGGTCATCACGAGGTGGACCTCCTACCTGTACTTTACTCAATCCCTGAGCGCCCTGGCCATAGCCCTGGGACTTGCCCTGGGCTACAGCCGGTTCCGGCCGCGAACGGTACGCTGGCTTGCCTGGCTGTATTCGCTGGTCATTCTTCCATTGCAGATGCTGCCTGCGGTGGATGCTGAAGCTGAATTCTCCGAACGCCTGGCAGCGGTTGGCGGCAGGCTCTGGTTCTCGCTGATCGAATTCCTCTCCCGCAAGCCGGTGGAGGACAGCCTCTTTTTTGTGGCCCTGGTCTCCCTGGGGTTCTGGATCATTGGGCTGACAGCGGGCTACGCACTTGCCCGCCACAACAATATCCTCGGAGCCATCCTGCCAGCCGGAGTGGCAACGCTGATCGTCCAACTGTATGACAGCCATGTGACTGTGCGCATCTGGGCGCTGGGCATTTACATTTTCCTGGCATTGCTTTTCGTGGGACGCGCGTACCTGCGACAAAATCGTCTGTCCTGGAACGACCAACGCGTTTTCGTGACCGCCGAATCGATCCAGGATCTGGCGCGCAGCCTGATGGTGGTGACAGGTGTGATCGTTTTTCTGGCCTGGTCCATGCCGACTTCCATCCAAAGTCTAAAGGAAGCGGCGAATGGCTGGGAGCGGTTGGCAAGGCCCATTCGTGAGCGGCTAAACAATGCCGTCACATCGCTGGATTCGCCCTACGCGACCGGCGGGCAGGGCGATTTTTACAGCGACCGCCTCGCCCTCGGCCGCAACGCGGCGGTGGGCGATACCCCGGTCTTCACGGTGAAAGTCAATACCCAGCTCGAAAATGAACCACCGCGTTTTTACTGGCGCGGGCGCGTTTATGATACCTATAGCGGCGGGCAGTGGCTCAACTCTGCATTGGAATCGAGCGACTTTGACCCCCGTGCTGATGAGCTGGCTTTGCCCATCACCGAGGGAGCACATGAAGAGGCTCGCTTTACCTTCACTCTGCGCCTGGCACGACAGGGACTCATCTACGCCCCCTCCGACCCATTCTGGGTAAACCGTTCCAGCCGCTTTTATGCAATGATTACCCCGGGCCGCGGTCAGGATCTCTCCTCATGGCTGGCAGATCCCGCTCTGACAGGCGGCGACAGCTACCAGGTTCGCTCCTGGATCAGCAGCCCATCCATCGAAGAACTACAGGCTGCCGGCACGGATTACCCCGGCTGGGTCAAACAGCGCTACCTGCAGATCGGGGCTCCCAACCCTATCCTGGAGAAGTTGGCGCCCCTTGCCGCGCAAGTCACAGATGGGCAGACCACCCCTTACGACAAGGCGCAAGCAATCACCCTCTATCTGCGCAAAGAGATTCAATACACCACCGACATGGCTGCCGCACCGAAAGGCGTGGACCCGGTGCTATGGGTGCTCAACGATTATAAAAAAGGCTTCTGCATGTACTACGCCAGCGCCGAAGTGCTTATGCTGCGTTCCATCGGCATCCCAGCACGCATGGCGGTAGGGTTCGCCCAGGGGACTCAGGACCCCGTGACCGGTCAATATACGGTACTCAAGCAGGATGCCCATGCCTGGCCCGAAGTGTACTTCCCGAACATCGGCTGGGTGGAGTTCGAGCCGACCGGTAACCAGGACCCATTGGTGCGCCCGAGCACACCCCTGGCGGCACCGACTCCGATTGGCGGCTTGACCGGCCCAGATGGCGGCCTGCTCAATGGACAGAGCCCTCCCAACCGCGACGACCGGCTTGAAGAAGGTATAACACCCGGTCCATCAGATGTTCAGACCGCTCCCAATATGGGCCTGCTTGCGGGCATCGGATTGGTGCTGCTTGGGGTGCTGATCGCTGCCAACCAACGCTTTGGCCTGGTGGAGATGCTGCCCACATATCTCTCCAACAACTATGCCCGCAGCGGCGTTCCTATTCCGCGCTGGGTCAGGCGTTGGGAGCAATGGACTCATATCAGTTCGATCGAGCGATCCTTCCACGCGGTGAACTTCAGCCTGAGCTCGCTGGGCTACCCTCAACCCATGCACATCACGCCTGTCGAACGCGCACAGGCGCTCCAAAATATTCTGCCTTCCGCGGCTTCCCTGATTGATACCCTGCTCCACGAGCACCAGGCCTCACTCTATACCCCTGTCCCAGGGAATCCAGTACGCGCCCGGCAGGCAGCGTGGAAATTGATCGGCCAAACTCTAAAGGCCCGCATCCGGGAGGCCTGGGAACGCTTCAACCACCGATTCGATCGGTATGGATAGGGCATGGAGGGCGACCAGACCCTGCCAGGCAATGTACATACCCAGGTGCTGGCCCTGGGTGCGCGTGTTGCAGCCATCCGCAGGCAGCTGGACCAGGGGAAATACCGGCCTGAACGGGATGTGCTTGCGCAGTTGGCCAACCTGGAGAATACCCTCTCTCATCTCGGCAATCAGTTAAAGGAAATCGAGAAGGAACACAGCAATCTGACCGCCCTCGCAGGGATCGGGCAGATCGTGAACTCGTCCCTCGAACTGGACGAGGTCCTGCGTATCGTGATGGACAACATTATCCATCTGACTCATGCCGAGCGCGGATTTCTCATGCTGCGCGATGAACAGGGTGTGATGGTCACGCGCATGGCACGCAACTGGGACCGGCAGACTCTTCAGGATTCTGAATTGATCATCAGCCGTACCGTTGTGCAGGAAGTGATCGAAACAGGCCAGCCGCTGTTGACCACCAATGCCCAGGATGATCAGCGCCTTATGGCGCAGGAAAGCATCATCCACTTCAACCTGCGCTCCATCCTATGCGTACCGCTCAAAGCCCGGAACGATCTGATCGGGGTCATCTATGCCGATAATCGAGTGCGCAGCGGGATCTTTGCTGAGGCAGAGCGCGATCTGCTGACCGCCTTTGCCAACCAGGCCGCTGTGGCGCTGGACAATGCCCGCTTGTTCTTTTCCCTGCGCCAATCCCTCATCGAGGTGACCGAATTGAAGGGATTGATGGACAATATCTTTGCCTCCATCGCCAGCGGGGTTATCACTGCTGATATCCGCAGCCAGATCACGCTCTGCAACCGCTCCGCTGAGGCCATGCTTGGTCGGTCTGGTGCGGAGTTGATCGGGCATGAGCTTGCGGAGGTTCTGCCCGCGCTCGAGCCAGAGATCCGCTCCAGCCTGGAGCAGATCAAGAAAACGGATCAGCCCATCGTAGGTTTGGAGTTCAACCACCACATTCCAGACCGCGGAGAGGTCAACTGGCGGCTGAACCTCTCGCCGCTCAAGGATGCCGATCAGCGCACACAGGGTGTCGCTATCGTGCTGGATGACCTGACGGAGCGAAAGCGGCTGGAAGCCCAGCGGCGCCTGCTTGAGCGCATGGTCTCCCCGGCTGTACTGGACCAGATCGATCCCAACAGCCTCGAGATGGGCGGCCAACTGGCGGACATCACCATCCTGTTCGCAGATATCCGCGGCTTCTCCAGTTACTCGGAACTGCGCGCGCCGGCAGAACTGGTCGCGGTGCTCAACCGGTATCTTGCCGCCGCAGCCGAAGCTGTCCTCGGCGAAGAGGGAACCGTGGACAAGTTTATGGGTGACGCGATCATGGCCTGGTTCAACGCGCCTTTGCCACAACCCGACCACACACTGCGCGCGGTGCGGGCGGCGCTGGCGCTGCGCGATTCCGTGGAAGCCTTGCACCGCGAGCTGCCTGAGGCTGACCGCATGTCGTTTGGCGTGGGTATCCATTATGGCGAGGCGCTGCTGGGCTGGATCGGTACGGAGAAGCGTCTGGAATACACTGCCATCAGCGACGGAGTTAATACCGCCCGGCGCATCCAGGAGAACGCCTCTCACAACCAGATACTCATCAGCCAGAGTGCGTATGAGCGGGTCCGGCGCCAGGTGCAGACCAGCCCCTATGCTCCTCTGGTTGTCAAGGGCAAAGCTCAGCCTATCCAAGTCTACGAAGTTCACGGTCTGAAATAACCCCTGCCTGCCAATGATATAATCGCGGCGATGAATCCAAAGCGCATATTCGTGCTTCTTGTACTGGCCTCGCTGCTCGTCATGGGACTCTGGCTGCCTGCGAACGCAGCCCCTCACGGCCAGGTTCAGTATGCCACCCCCACCGCGGGCGCGGATGGCCGCATCCTCTACATCGTTCAGCCCGGTGATACCTGTATCCGCGTGGCATTGCTCAATAACATCAGCGACCTGCAACTGCGGGAACTGAACAAAAATATCAACGGGGACTGTACAAATTTGATCGAAGGCCAGCCGCTGCTGATCGGGCTGGTGGGTCCTGCGGCCAGTCCCACGCCGGGGCCATCCCCCACGCCGCTTCCGCCTACCATCACTCCCACCCCGCTGACTGGAACCACGGATATCTGCGTGCTTCTTTATGATGACCAGAACGGGAATGCTCTGCGCGAGGAGATCGAACCCGCCGTGGCGGGAGGCGCCATCAGCGTGACCGAGATCAACGGCGCCTACTCGGCCTCGCAGGAGACCGTGATCAATCCCGATCCCACGGCCTACCAGGGAATCTGCTTCACCGATGTGCCCGAAGGCAATTACAACGTCAGCGTGGCTCCGCCTGAGAATTACAACCCGACGACCGAATTGACCAGCAAAGTGGATGTCAAAGCTGGCGGGCGTTATATGATCGACTTCGGCTCGCAGTCTAACCAGCAGACCGTGCAGGATGGCGGCGAATCCGGCGACCAGGGCAACTCAACCTCCGTGGTGCTTGGCATTCTCGGCGGCCTGCTTGCTCGTGGGTGGCGCGGGGCTCGGCTGGTATGCCTGGCAGATGAACCGGCCCTCCAGCAAGTTGGGGCGCGGCAGTCTGTTCAAGAGGCTTGGAAAAAAGTAGAGTGACAGACCATCCAGGGAGCGCAAGTTGCGCTCCCTATTTTTTTTAAGTCTCCGACATCCTAAGAATGTCTAACAAAACCTAATTCACCCTTTGGATTGCCTCGAAAAACATGGCCAGCTATTGGTTTGATAGGGCTTCTAAGGGATGGCTCCGTATTGAGGCATGCAAACGATATCGTAGTATTCCAGCTCCACGGCCTTATTCTGCTGGGCATAGGCCGCGGCCTGCTCACCGAGGTTGGCCACGGAGTCCAGATGAGCCCGCGCATCGGTATCCCAGTAGCGCGGCAGCACCATGAGCGGATCGTTCACCGGCCCTTCAGCAATATCATAAGCGGAGGTTGGGCTGTCGGCCAGCGGAACCCAGTTGAACATGACCGGGCCACGCGGGTTAACGGTGAAGCCGAGGTGATAACCCACCTGCCGCGCCAGTTGGGCTGCGCGTGGGGTAAAGCTCCCGCCCGGCCAGATGTAGGCGATGGGTGTCTTGTTCATGTACTTCTGAATGTTGGTGATGGCCCCTTGCAGCTCGCCCAACATGAAAGCATCATCCGAAGCGCCAGTGATGTTGATGTTATGGATCACACCATGCGATTGGTAATCCACCCAGCCCTCTGCGGAAAGACCGGCGTTGGCTGCCCACAGGTCGGGACGCTCGTCCTTGGCAATGTAGGCGTTGACCACTGGCCAGCCCCACTGCTCAAAGAACGGTCGGAAGTGGTCGTTGAAATATTCAGGAAAATGACGGTCATCCACGATCAGCAGGACGGAGCGCGGCGGTATCCTGGCATTTCGCTCCATGAAATCCGCCATCTGCGTCATGTTGATGGCCTGGAATCCCAGATCATGCAGGTCGTTCATCAGCTTTTTCTGGTCAGCAGCGCTGATCTGGTTGGCGTTGACGGCCGCGTCCTTGCTGATGGAGTGGAACATGATCGTCATCACCACCGTGCCTGGCGCGGCGTTGTTTGGGTCCCATTTTGCTTTAAGCGCCTGGCAGGCATCCTGGATATAGGTGCGCGGCGTGACCCGCGGGTCCAGCAGTGAGGTCTGAAAAGCCGCCGGTAAAGCGGGAGGCGTGCGGACAGCGGTCGGTGAGGGCACGGGAGTTCCGGTGGGGGTGGGTGTGGCAAGCTGTGCCACCGCCGTGCCATAGGCGTGGGTCAGCGCGTCGCTCATGTCGGGCGTGGTGACGTCTGCCGGCTGGCAGGCGGTCAAGAGCAAGGAGAAAAGAACAGGCAGGAGGCAGAAAAAGCGAAAAGCCTTGGAAATCATAGGCGCGATTCTAATCGAAAAAGCCCGGAGGCTGAAACCCGGGCTTCTGCGATCCCATAATGGGCTCTATTCGTTGCTCTCGCCCTTGATGTAGGCTTCCACCTTCTGGCGGCAGACGTCATCGCGGAACTGTTTGGGCGGTGTCTTGAAGAAATAGGAGGAAGGTCCAACGATGGGACCGGAGAGCTTGCGGTCCAGCGCCACTTTGGCACAGCGGATGGCATCGATCATGACGCCTGCTGAATTGGGGCTGTCCCATACTTCCAGCTTGACCTCCACGTTCAGCGGCACATCGCCAAAGGTGGTGCCTTCCATGCGGATGTAACACCACTTGCGGTCGGTGAGCCACGGCACATGGTCCGAGGGGCCGACGTGGACGTTATCAGCGCCCAGGTTGTAGGGGATCATGCTGGTCACGGCGTTGGTCTTGGAGATCTTCTTGCTCTCCAGACGCTCGCGCTCCAGCATGTTGAGGAAGTCGGTGTTGCCGCCGAAGTTTAGTTGATAGGTGCGGTCAATACGCACGCCGCGGTCCACGAAGAGGGAGGTCAGCACACGATGGACAATGGTCGCGCCGACCTGGGATTTGATATCATCGCCTAGATATGGGCAGCCCCGCGTCCCGGAAGCGCTTGCCCCAGTATTCAGAGGAAGCAATGAACACCGGGATGCCGTTGACAAAGGCACACCCGGCTTCGATGGCCTGCTCCACGTACCACTTGGTCGCCATCTCGGAGCCGACAGGCAGGAAGTTCACGACCACGTCGGTCTTGGTATCCCTGAGCAGTCTTGACGATATCGGCAGTAGGGCCGGGCGCCTTCACGATCACCTCGGAGAGATATTTTCCCAGGCCATCATGAGTCATGCCGCGCACAACCGGCGCGTTCAGCTTCGGCACATCGCAAAATTTATAAGTGTTGTTGGGCTCGGCGAAGATGGCTTCGCACAGGTCCTTGCCCACCTTGGTGATGTTCACGTCGATGCCCATGGTGAACTCAATATCACTGATGTGATACCCGCCCAGGCGGGCGTGCATGATGCCCGGAATGACCGCATCGTCTGCCGCATCCTTATAGAACTGGACCCCCTGCACGAGCGACGAGGCGCAGTTGCCTACCCCGATGAGAGCAACCCGCACTTTCTTCTTTGCCATATGAATAAACTCCTTGGAATAGGAATGCCTGATAAGGCTCACACCCGGTCAGAAGGGGGCGTGATGTATAATCTTACCGCGAGTAATGGAATCGTGTTGATACCCCAAATCCCGGCTAATAAACTGGAACGGCTTGCGGAATTGACCCGCAGCCTGCCCGCCGCATCGGAAGGTGATGCCTATTTCCAATTGCTGATCACTGCGGCTGTCGAGCTGACCGGCTCTGCAAGCGCCTCGCTCCTGGAGAATGACCAGGAGACAGGGCAACTAAGCTTTACTGCGACATCCATCTCTCTTCCTGCTAACTCCGCTTTTCATATCCCCGTAGAGGCCAGCCTGGAGGGCATGGCGGTGCGGACCGCTTCGCCCATCATTATCGCGGATGCCAACCGGGATAAGAGGCATTTCCAGCCAGCGGATGAATTGGGTGGAATGGCAGCCCGATCGATGCTGGTCGTGCCGGTCAAATTTAACGAACGGGTGCTGGGGGTCTTTGAGGTATTGAATAAAGCGAGCCCATACACTGGCGAGGACCTCCTGCTCATGGAGACAGTGGCAGCGCTCGCTGCAAGCGCGCTGAACACCCTCATGCTTGAGCGGCAGATCCGGAACTCGCTTGAGGAAATGACGCGTCTCGACCGCTTGAAGAGCGATTTCATTGGCATTAGTTCGCATGAGCTGCGCACCCCTCTCGGGCTGATCCTGGGGCATGCCACCTTCCTGCGCGAGATGCTGGATGAGAAATACTCCGAGCAAGTGGAAGCCATTATTCGAAACGCCACTCGGCTCAAGGAAATCATCGAGGAGCTGTCCAGTGTGGACAACTACCAGACCGGGACTGCGCGCGTCCGACGCCATAAGGTCTCCGTCAGGTCCATCGTGGAGGAGGTAGCACTCAGTTTTGAGCCCTTCGCGCGCGAGAAGGCCATCGAGTTGAAGACCGACTTACCCGACGATGAATTACTGGTGGAGGCCGATAGCGGCAAGGTCGCCATTGCCTTGAGCAATCTTGTCAAAAATGCCCTCACCTACACCGATGAGAACGGGCATGTTCTTGTTCGCGCTGAGAGCGTGCCGGGGCATGTCCGGTTTTCCGTAGTGGATGACGGCGTCGGCATCCCGGCCTCTGACCTGCCGCATATCTTCGATCGTTTCTTCCAGGTGGAATCCCATTTAACCCGCCGCCATGGAGGCATGGGCCTGGGACTTTCCGTTGCCCGGGCGATGGTCGAAATACACGGCGGACGTATCTGGGCGGAGAGCACCGAGGACAAAGGCAGCACAATAAGTTTTCTTTTGCCGGTGGATCGTCAGCAATCCTCCACCGAACGCTTTTTTTCATCCCCTAGTTAATAGTCACAGATAAAAGTAGATGGTCCCTTCTTTCGTAGTTGCCGGCCGCTTCCAACGCGAATACATCCTGCCCGCCTCCGGCCCCCCTCTGCTCGATGCGCCGGGAGGGAATGTGTTGTACGCAGCAGCCGGGCTCGCGATCTGGGAACCAGGAATCGGCCTATTATCGCGCGTGAGCGAGGACCTGCCTCGGATCTGGCTGAAAGACCTGGAGAAGCACGGATTCGATACGCGCGGCATCCGCATCCTTCCTGGCAGCCTGGATATGCGCTACTTCGCAGCCTACACGGATTTTGAGCATGGAAGTGAGACCAGCCCGGTCTCGCATTTCGCACGGCGGGAGATGACCTTCCCCAAAGCGCTGCTGGGTTATCAGCCCCGATCTGAAAATAAAAAGAAACCAGCCCAGCCGGACCCGCTGACGCCGACCTCGGCAGACCTCCCCAGGGAATATTTGGACGCGCGTGCTGTGCATATCTGCCCGCTGGACTTTACCACCCAGAGCCAGCTCGCAGCTGCTTTCCGCGGCGGGACAGTGGCGACCATCAGTCTTGATCCTGCCCGCGACACCATGACTCCCAGATTGATGCGCGATCTGCGCCTTCTGTTGCAAGGCATCACCCTCTTCCTTCCCTCTGAGGGGGAACTGCGGGCTCTGTTCTGGGGTGAGACGCATGACTTGTGGGAGATGGCCGAGGATATCAGCACCTATGGATGCGAGATCATCATCGTCAAGCGTGGCGCGCACGGCCACCTGGTCTATGATGGTGGGGCCAAACGCCGCTGGGAGATCCCTGCCTATGATGCGCGCAAGGTGGACCCAACCGGGGCCGGGGATGCTTTCGGGGGAGGCTGCCTGGCCGGTTATCAGAAGAGCTTCGACCCCCTGGAAGCTGCCCTGCGCGGCAGTGTCTCCGCTTCGTTAAAAATGGAAGGCGCGGGGGCGTTGTATCCGCTGGAAGTCCTGCCCGGCTTGGCCGAGGCGCGTTACCAGGCCTTGAGCGACATGATCCGGGAGGTCTAGCCCATGCACGAGAAACTTATCGAGCTGGCCATCCAGATCCAGCAAATCCCCGCCCCAACCTTTTCCGAGTTGGAACGCGCTGGTTTCATCCAGGCGCGTTTCAAGGAAGAAGGCCTTTTAGATGTGTGGCAGGATGACCTGGGGAATGTATACGGGCGCCTCCCCGGCACTGGCCGCGGGCTCCCACTGGCAGCCGTGGCGCATTTGGATACCGTTTTCCCGCTGGGCACGGACCTGACGGTAAAGCGCGACAGCGGCAGCATTCATGGGCCGGGGCTGGGCGATAATTCACTGGGGGTGGCAGCCCTCTTCGGATTAGTCTGGAAGTTGAAGGAAAAGAACTTCCAGCCAGCCGGCGATCTCTGGCTTTGCGCGGATGTCGGTGAGGAGGGGCTGGGTGACTTGCGCGGAATGCGCAGGGTTGTGGACCGCTTTGGATCCGGGGTCTCCGGTTATCTGATCGTGGAAGGGCTGGCGCTGGGGCACATCTATCACCGGGCCATCGGAGTGCGCCGCTATCACGTCACAGCACGCACAGCCGGCGGACATTCCTGGTCCGATTATGGCCAACCATCCGCGGTGCATGAACTGGCGCGTCTGGTCACACAGTTGACATCCCTGCCCGTCCCGGTGCAGCCGCGTACCACGCTCAATGTGGGCGTGATTGCCG
Organism: uncultured Chloroflexia bacterium; assembly: GCA_963809585.1. Lineage (GTDB taxonomy): Bacteria > Chloroflexota > Anaerolineae > Anaerolineales > Villigracilaceae > JACPVF01. The sequence continues at coordinate 1,658,424 of CAWEKL010000009.1, forward strand.
GCGGGACAACTGTCAATACCGTGGCCGCGGAGGCCTGGTTTGATCTGGATCTTCGTTCAGAGGACCCTCATGGGCTGGCACGCCTGACAGCCGAAGCCGATCGTTTGATCGCGGCCGCACATCGTTCCGATGTACAGGTGGAGGCGCGTATCACCAGCCAGCGCCCTTCGGGAGAGATCCCGGCCGATCACCGCTGGGTGAAATTGGCTTTGCAATGTCTGCGCGAGCAGGGGATCGAAGGCAATCTAACCGCCGGCTCCACGGATGCCAACATCCCGCTCAGCCGGGGCATCCCGGCGGTGGTCCTGGGAGTAACAACTGGTGGCGGGGCGCACAGTGCGAGGGAATTCATACACACTGCGCCTGTCGCCCGCGGCCTGGAGCAGTTAGTCAATTTCGTCTGCCGGGCCTGGGATTAAACCCCGGCACTTGCAAAAGAACCAAAAAGGGCTGCCTTCAAGGGCAGCCCTGCTCGTTCCAGATCACTTCAAGCCATAGCGTTTACGGATCTGGGGAAGGAAATAATCATCGAAGAAGGCATCCACGCTGTAGTCAGGCTGCCAGCCCCATTCCTTGCGAGCCAGCAAATCATTCAAATCCTCGGGCCATGAATCAACAATGCCCTGGCGGCGCGGGTTGGGCTCAAAAGTGATACGCGGGCCAGGGAAGGCTCGCAGGGCACGTTCGCGGAACTGTCCGGCTGTCAGCGCAAAGGCAGCAATGTTGTAGACAGTATGGGAGAGATTTTGCCGCGGCGTATCCATCAGCATGATCAGAGATTTGATCGCATCCGGCATCGCCATGAAAGAGATCTTCGTATCCTCGCGGACAAAGCAGGCATAGTCCCGATTCTGGGCAGCAGCATGCAGCATTTCCGGGCCATAATCACTGGTTCCACCGCTGGGCAGCGTAAAGGCGGAGATCAGCCCCGGGAAGCGAATGGCGCGGAAGTCAAGCATGTTCGGCGGGTTCTCATCCAGGTGTTTCTGCCCAAAGTAACGGCTGTAGTACATGCCCAACTTCTCGCAATAAAGCTTGTTGCACCCGTACATGGTATGCGGCATGTTCCACTCGTCCTCGGTAACACAGCCAACGCGCCTTTTCGTCTCAAGGTCCGGCATACCGAAGGCGGCGATGGAGGATGGGAATAGAAACTTGACTTCCTTGTGATATTTCTCGGAACGATAGGCCGCCAGCATCAGGAGCTGCATGGTGCCTTCCACATTGATGCGATGGGCTTCCTCGGTGGCTACTTCAGCTTTGGAAGATAGCGAGGCCGCCAGATGGAAGATCACATCGAAATCGTAGTCGTAAAATGTCTTGACCTTGTAAACCAGGTCCCCCTGTACGTGCTCCGCCGCCATAGAGTTGATCGAATCCGGCAGGGGCGCAAGATCGGAGGTAATAATGCGAAAGCCTCCGCGCTCTGCCAGGCTTTGCACCAGCGCCTGCCCGATCTCACCACTAGCTCCGGTCACCAGCACGAGTTTCTCGGCCATGAATACTCCTTGATCCAGAAGTCTGCTGCACGGTCCATGGAAGGCATTGGTCCCGGAGGCGGCGCGAAACGCAGTAGAATGTGTAGCCCGCGTATTGTACAATAAGTCGGGTTTAAAACCCCTACGAAATTTGTCACTAAATAAGCATGATTTTTAAACGCCTTTTGCCTCCCGTCCTGATCTTGTGCGCCTTGCTAGAGGCCTGTTCCGTGCTGGAACTCCCCGCTGCGACTGCACTGCCCAGCGAGGACGCACCGGTGAGCATTCCTATGGAGATTACTCCTACGCCCACCATAGACTGGTTCCCGATGACGCCAACTGCCTCTCCAGCACCTTATGCCACGCATACCGCAACACCAGAGATGCGTCCCGGTATTGGACAAACTACGCTCAGCGATTCCTTCTCGGATGAGGAATTGTGGGATACCGCCGTCTCGGACAAGGGCAGCGCCAGCATAGATCGCAACCGCCTGACCCTTGCCGTGCAATCACAGGTTTACATGATCAGCCTGCGCCATAAATTGAACCTGACCGATTTTTATGCAGAGATCACTGCCCGGCCCAGTCTGTGCCGAGGCGCGGATGACTACGGCGTGCTAGTTCGGGCCAGTGCTGTGGCCTACTATCGCTTTGGGCTTTCCTGCACCGGGACTGTGCGCGCCGACCGCATCAGCGTTGGCACGCGCCAGGTGCTGCAAGAGGCCATTCCGAGCGGGGACGCGCCACGCGGCTCGCCCGGTGAAGTCCGCATCGGTATCTGGGCAGTGGGGAACGAAATGCGCCTGTTCCTAAATGGACGTTATCAGTTCACAATCCGCAATTCCAATTACCGCAACGGGACCATCGGGGTCTTTGCCCGCTCGGCTGGCGACACCCCGGTAACAGTCAACTTCCTCGACTTGGTGGTCCAATCGGTGGAATATGCGCCGCCTGCGATCACCCTAACACCCTCCGGGTAGCCGCGTAAATCAAAGACCCGCAGCCATGCCAAACAAACTGAACGATCTCGATCCCAAGTCCTGGCTCAAGTTCCAGAAATCATGGTTCATCCATAACCCGCCACCGCGCAAGAAAGGGGTGCTGGTTCATCCGGCGAAGTTCCCGGAGACAATGGCACAGGAATTCATCGAGTTCTTTACCAAGAAGGGGCAGAATGTCCTCGATCCCATGGCGGGCACCGGTTCCACATTGGTAGCCGCGCTGCGGGCGGGACGAAACTCCTATGGCATTGAACTGAACCCGCGTTATGCGGATATCGCTGTGCAGATCATCGAGGAAGAGCGCGCCCGGCTGGGCGAAGGGATCGAAACCATGCAATCCAAGCTCTTCAACGCGGATGCTGCACAGGCTGGCACTCTTCAAATTCCGGTCATCCATTACGTTCTGACTTCGCCACCTTACTGGGACATGCTCCACGCGCGGGGCGGTGAAACCCAGAAAAAACGGCGTACTACCGAGGATATGGATGTGGTTTATTCGGACCACCCGGCCGACCTTGGCAATATCCGCGAATATGAGCGCTTCCTCGAATCCCTGATCGCGATTTATGCAGGTCTCAAGCCTCTTTTGGCTCCTAAAGCTTACCTGACTGTCATTGTCAAGAATGTAAAAAAAGGGGGGCAGGTTTATCCGCTGGCCTGGGATGTCGGGCGCGAGTTGGGCAGGGTATATACACTTAAGGACGAACGGATATGGATGCAGGACAACCAGCGACTGGCACCCTATGGGCTGGGGTCGGCCTGGGTAAGCAACACCTTTCACCACTACTGTCTTCAATTCCGTAACGAATAGGCTCAACAGCACGCTCATCAGGCATTAATTCCCGTCCATAAGGGCATGGTAGACTCGCCTGCATGTCTAAACGGATTCGTATCATGCTGGGCGCGCTGGCAGGCCTGGCCTTGCTGGCGTTTTTGATCTACCAGGTTCCTTACATAAAACTGGCCGTGGATTGGCGCCTGGAAAAAATGGATCTTTACGTCAAGAATGTGGTGAACCCTCCGGGGCCGGTGCCCACGGCGCTGCCGGTCACTCCAGGCCCTGTGACCCCGACGCGCCCTCTTCCCTCGGCTACACCTCCCGTTAAGATCGCCGAAGCGGCCACTCCCACACTTCCGCCACTGCCAGCGCAGGTATCACTGCCCAGCCCAGCCTGGGAGCAGCAAACTCCCAATAACTGCGGGCCGGCCACGCTCTCCATGGCCCTGCATATGTACGGCTGGCAGGGTACTCAGGCGGATATCGCCGCACAGATCAAACCTGTCCTGCAAGACCGCAATGTCAACCCGGAAGAACTGGTCTATTACGTTCGCAATAATGCCGGCTGGCTAAACATCGAATACCGGGTGGGCGGAAACATCGAATTGTTGAAAAGGCTCCTGGCAGCAATGTACCCGGTGATCGTGGAAGGCACAACCGCGCTGGACCCCAATGATGCTCTCGGCCCGAACGATGATCTGTGGGCTGCCCATTACCTGCTGTTGACAGGCTATGATGACGCGGCGCAGGCATTCACCGTCCAGGATTCCTACCACGGGGCGGACCGCAGTGTGCCATACACGCAATTGGAAGAGGAATGGAAACCTTTCAATTATCTCTACCTCTTCTTCTATGTGCCGCAGGAGGAAGCCGAGGTCAAGTCCATCCTGGGCGTGGACTGGGACCCGGACGCCAACCGCCAGCATGCGCTGGACATGGCGCAGGCGGCCATCCAGGCGGACCCGAAGGACGCCTATGCCTGGTTCAACCTGGGCAGCAACCAGGTATATTTTGAACGCTATAATGAGGCTGCCACCTCTTATGACCAGTCACGCCAATTTGCACTGCCCTTGCGAATGTTTCGCTACCAGTTCGGACCATTCATCGCCTACTTCCAGTCCAACCGGATCGATGATCTGCTGGTGCTGACCGAGTATGCCCGGGGCGTAACCGAAATGTCAGAGGAGACCTGGCTCTGGTACGGGTGGGCGCTTTACCGCAAGGATGATTTCAAAGGTGCGCGCGCCGCATGGGATAAGGCACTCTCCATCCACCCGGGCTATGGGGACGCGGAATATGCCATCAAGTTCATGAACGGGCAATAAGTGAAAAAAACCTTTCTGACCCTGCTCCTGCTCCTTTCTGCCTGCACGTCACCTCAGGCTACTCTCCCGCCTACGGGGATCACCAATACTATTCCGGAAACGAAGCCCTCCGTGACAGACAGTCCTCTCGCGATTCCTACTCCCTTGCGCCTGGTCATACCAACGGCTACCTTCCCCATGCCGCCGATCACGCCCACCACCACACAATACGTCACTCGGGTAACATCTGCAGACGGGATGACCCAGGTTTTCGTCCCGGCGGGTACACTGCACATGGGCGGCATGGATGTGTACGCGGACAACGATGAATTGCCCTATCACGATGTAACCCTGAAAGCTTTCTGGATGGATCAGACCGAAATAACCAACGGTATGTACGGGCTGTGCGTGCAGGCAGGTACCTGCCGACCTCCGCAAAAGCCTTCCTCTGCCAAAAGACCTCTCTACTTCGGCAACTCAGAGTTCCAGGATTACCCGGTGATCCAGATCACCTGGGGGGATGCGCAAGCTTACTGTGCCTGGGCCGGACGCCGCCTGCCCACCGAGGCAGAATGGGAGCGCGCTGCGCGCGGCGACGATATGCGCACTTATCCGTGGGGTGACGAGCCACCGAGCGCGCGTTATGCCAATTTCAACAGCCTCGTGCGGGACACCACCCGCGTGGGTTCCTATCCGGCCGGTGCCAGTCCGTTCGGAGCGCTGGACATGGCAGGCAATGTCTGGGAATGGGTCTCGGATTACTACGATGTCGATTACTACCTCACTGCGCCGACCGCGGACCCGACCTGGTCCCGCGGAGACATTCGGGAAATATGAACGCGTCATCCGCGGCGGATCCTTTCAAGATGAATTCATCAGCCTGCGCTTATCCAACCGCGGACATGAAAAAGGACCCAACCCGGCGGCGGCCTATGGCAGCATTGAGCTTCAAGGGAATAGTTCGGTGAAGATCGGCTTTCGCTGCGCCCTGGACGAATAGCGAAAAATAACTCACTACACTTTATAAAACTACCTGTTTTTAATTGACGGGATTCCGTCGTTATGGTAAACTCGCAAAACAATTAAACAGCCCCATAAAGGCGCTCTTATCCAGAGAGGCGGAGGGACCGGCCCTATGATGCCTCGACAACCGGTCGGCGTAAGTCGATCACGGTGCCAATTCCGGCAGGCGGATGTTCTGGTAGATGAGAGGGCACATGCCTTACGCGTAAATTGCCCTTTCGTTCGTCTGAAGGGGCAATTTCTTTTCTCAAGGAGACCCAACCTCAATGAGCAATACTTTCATGTCCTCGCCTCGGCTGTTGTTCACTTCGGAATCAGTCACCGAAGGACACCCCGATAAGATCTGCGACCAGATATCGGATGCGATCCTGGATGCGTGCCTGGAACAGGACCCCCGCTCGCGCGTCGCCCTCGAAACGGCGACCAAGACCGGCTACGTGATGCTGCTGGGTGAGATCACCACCAGCGCCTTGTTCAACTACGATGATCTGGTCCGCAAGGTGATCAGGGAGATCGGCTACGACTCCAGCGAAAAAGGCTTTGACGGCAATACCTGCGGCGTGCTGGTGGCCATTGCAAAACAATCCCCCGATATCGCCCTGGGCGTGGATAAGGCGCTGGAAGCCAAAGCCGGTGAAATGACCGAGACCGAAATCGAAGCCATTGGAGCAGGCGATCAGGGAATGATGTTCGGTTTTGCCTGCAATGAGACCCCCACGCTGCTGCCCATGCCCATTTTCCTGGCGCACAAACTGACCCGCTGCCTGAGCGAGGCACGCAAGAGCGGCCTGCTCCCCTGGCTGCGCCCTGATGGCAAGAGCCAGGTGACTGTTGAATACGCTTATGGCAAACCGAAGCGCATTGATACGGTCCTCATCTCCACTCAGCACTCGCCCGATATCTCGCAGGAGGAGATTCGCCAGGCGATCATTGACCACGTTATCACCCCCGTGCTGCCGACCGACATGGTGGACCAGCGACCTGAAGATCTACGTCAACCCGACCGGGCGCTTCGTGGTCGGTGGCCCGCTGGGGGATGCCGGATTGACCGGGCGCAAGATCATCGTGGACTCCTACGGCGGCATGGGACGTCACGGCGGCGGAGCCTTCAGCGGCAAGGACCCGACAAAGGTGGACCGCTCGGCGGCCTACGCGGCCCGTTACGCGGCCAAGAACATCGTGGCGGCCGGCCTGGCGGATCGCGTTGAGGTGCAGGTGGCCTATGCCATCGGTGTGGCCCACCCGCTCTCAATCAACGTGGAGACCTTTGGCACGGCAAAGATTCCAGATGAGAAGATCGTGGAGTTGATCAACGAACACTTCGATCTGCGCCCCGGTGCCATCCTCCGCGACCTGGGCTTGCGCAAACCCATTTACCGGCAGACGGCGAACTATGGCCACTTCGGCCGGGATGACATCGAGTTCCCCTGGGAACGCACGGACAAGGCCGCCATGCTGAAAAAAGAGGCAGGACTCTAAAAGGTAATGGAAAAGGACGGCCGCTCAGATGAGCGGCCGTCTTACTTGATCAGGGCATCTCCAAGCCATGCGCCTGGAGGAACTCCTCATCCGCAAGCAGATCCCGCGTTAGCCCATCAGCCACGATGCAGCCTTCGTCCATTACGACGGTGCGGGGAAACAATTCCCGGACCATGGCCATGTCATGCGTGGAGACGAGCATGGTGATGGGCAGCTCACCGAGAAGGTGAATAAGTTTGCGGCGGGCACGCGGGTCCAATCCAGCGGTGGGTTCATCCAGCACCAGGATCCCGGGGTTCATGGACAACACCGTTGCGATAGCGATACGCTTCTTTTCCCCTACGCTCAAATGATGCGACAGACGGTCGCGGTATGCGCTCATTTGCACCGCTTCCAGCGCCTACTCCACGCGCTGGCGCACCTCCGCTTCGGCCAGACCCATGTGCAATGGCCCGAAGGCTACATCTTCAAATACCGTTGGTGAAAATAGCTGGTCGTCCGGGTTCTGGAACACCATGCCAACCATGCCGCGGATGAGCGGCAGATTTCCGCCTTCCACCGGCATATCCGCGACCACAACCTTGCCCTGTCCACTGAGGATACCGTTGAGATGCAGCATCAGCGTGCTCTTTCCGGCCCCGTTCGGACCGACCAGCGCGACCTTGTCGCCCTGGCGAAGCTGCAAGGAGATGTTTTCCAGCGCCTTGTGCCCGTCGGGATATGCAAAACTGAGGGCCTGAACCTGGAGGACGTCCCCTTTTATTTCCGGATAAGCCAACGCGCGTGAATGGTGGTCAACAGGCATCATAACCTCCCAATCCACTGCGTGAGCAGTAGCAGGGCAAGTACGCCGCCGGCCCACAACCAATCGCGGGCGCGCAGGGTGTGCGCATTGAGCGTGAGCAGATGACCATCATAGCCGCGCGCCAGCATGGCGTTATAAATGCGGTCACTGCGCTCGTAGCTGCGCAGGAAAAGCTGTCCGGCCATGTTGCCGGCTACATGCCCGCGCCAGAGCACGCTCCTGCCGGGACGGCGTCCGGCCTCGGCCGCCGAACGGGCCTGCCGGGCGCGCAGCAAGTCGCATGACCTCATCGGTCAGCACGAACAGATAGCGATATAGGAAAGCGACAATGGTCGTCAGGATGGAGGGGACGCGCAAATGCTCGAAGGCATGGATCAGATCCGGAAAGCGGGTGACGGCTACAAGCAGGATGGCAGCCTGCAGCGAAAGCCAGGAGCGGATCACAATGCTGATGAACCGCAGCAACCCGGCATCGGTCGGGATGAGCTTCAGCGAGCCGAGATGCCATTCCGCCAGCGGCGTACCGGGGATGGAAAAGATGGCGGTCGCGGCCGCCAGGGCAAAAGGCAAAGCCACGAAGGACCGTCGGAAGGTGAACCCCACCCCCAATCCGGAGAGCAGATTCAGCGCCAGAATATATATCCACGCAAGAGCAAAGGCCAACCAGGCTCCGTCCGGTAAGAGCACATTGGAGAGGATAAAGGCCAGCGTAACTACAACCTTGACCCTCGGATCCAGACGGTGCAGAAAGCTGCCAGCTTCGTGATAACGATCAAAGGCATCCGCATGCATAGGCTTTCCTCAGCTAACCGGATTCAGATGCCTGGCGGCTCAGGATGCGTCCGATCACGAAACCGACCGCCAGCACGACGAGCACCCCCAACCCTCCGGCGGCGATCTTCGAAAGCGGTACTGAGGCCAGCAGAGGGAAGGTATAGCCTGCAAAAGGCCCGCTCTCCGACTGTGCCGTGTGGATGAACCCAAGATCAGCCGCCACGCGGTTCAGCCCGTCCGGATGGATGGAGGCCATCGGCGATAAAACCACCACGGCAAGCGCCACCAGAATACCAGCAGGGATCCAGAAGCGGCCCCCGGAGGCGGAAGCAGAGCCGGAAGATAGCAGGTCCGGACGGGTGCGCAAGATGAAGGCCACTGCCGCGACCGTGATCAACGCCTCCCCCAGGCCGATGAGCGCATGCACTCCCAGCATTGCCGGAACGACCAACTCCAGCCGGGAGGTGCCGCTCAGCCATAGTTCCAGCGAGGTCGCCAGCGCGCCGGTCATCACCGAAAGCCAGGCAGCCACCCCGATAGTGACCAGTTGGAGGCGGCGGTCCCGGCCAAGCATAGCGCGATACAACCCATAGCCCACAATCACGGTGAGAAGGCCCATGTTCAGGGTATTTGCACCCATCACCAGCAGCCCGCCATCCTGGAAGAGCAATCCCTGAACTGCGATCACCGCGGTCATGACCAGCATCCCCGCCCAGGGGCCCAGCATGATGGCAGCCAGCGTGCCGCCCAGAAGATGCCCGGACGTCCCTCCCGCCACCGGAAAGTTGATCATCTGCGCGGCGAAGATGAAGGCAGCCATAATGCCCATCAGCGGCACCTGGCGCTCCCCCAGCGAACGCTGTGTGCGGGATATGGCGATCCCGACCAGGATAATAGTTACGATCCAGCACAGGATCGAAATGCCAAGGCTCAGAAAGCCGTCCGGGAGATGCATGGGGACGGGAGAAAACAGCATGGATCAGTTCCTTTCCACGGACTGGCACTGCGGGCACAATCCGAACAGGGTTAGATGGTTCGAGTCCAATTGGTAACCGGTGGAAGCCTCCAACTGATGATAGAGGCGTGCAGGAAGCGAATTGGACACTTCCAGCGTGCCGCCGCACCGCCGGCAAACCAGGTGATGATGCCGGTGTCCGGCCAGTTCATAGACGATCTTTCCGTTTGGGGTGTGGGTGGATAGCGCAAACCCGTTCCGCACGAGGAACTCCAAAGTGCGGTATATGGTGGGTTCGGTTAGACCGGGGAATTCCTTGAGGGAAAGCCGGTAGATCTGGGTGGGCGAGAGGTGACCGCCAGCATGCCGAAGTACATGCAAAATGGCCATGCGCTGTGGCGTCATGCGGAAACCGACCCTGGCGGAAGCGGGGGATGAATTCTGAGGCGCAGCTCATTCCAGACTCCTTATTGCAAGTATTTGCAATAATAACAGGAATCTGGAAGGCTCGCCCGAGCAAATCCTTACGTGTGAAATTCAGGAGATGGCAGGCTGTGCCAGAATACTAATCTCCCGCTCAGATCTCCCATTCGAACTGGATGACGGGGTAAATGTAATAACGCCCGTTCACGTTCTCCATGCCGATCACCAGTGTCTGCCAGTCCATGTTTCCGTTGGCAGCGGTTCCCGGATAGTAAAGGGAGTAGTAATTGACGCCCGGGTAGGGCCATTCGGCAGTATAAGTAGTACCGCCTACCTGCAATTGGTTGCAGGCCAGAGTGAAGCTGGTGGTCAGCACCTTCTGCCAGGCCGGGATTATGACCTCGTGAAATGAGCCCACGGTGGGCAGGCCGCTGCCGGGAGCATTCCCCCACTTCACCTGATAAGTGGATGCAAACAGGAATTTTGCGTGCGTCTGGTCATAGGCAACCGTCCGGCCATCGCGATAACGGCGAACCTCCATCCCGTGTACGGGGCTGACCAGCGAAGCCAACAGCTTGCCGTCCGAGGTCTGGATGGCAGTTTGCAGGCTGCTGATGATCGCACTCGCAGCCGAATCGGCGCAGAAAGTTGCGGAGGGGACCGGAGTCACGCCGCCCGAGGTTGCAGGAAAAGACAAAGTGGGAACCACTCCGCTTGCTGGTGTTACAGTTATAAAGGCAAAGGTCGGCAGCGCCGCCGTGGGAACAGGCAGCGTCGGGGAAGCAGGCGGAAAGGTGGGCAGAAAGAAAATGGTCGGGGTGGGAAGGAGTGCAGGGTTGGACTGGGGCAGACTGCAGGCTGAAAGCAGGAGTATGCCGATCAAAACGGGAATGAGCTTCCTGAGAGCCATGGGGGTCACCTCCTCGCAACTATTGACAATTATAGTGCTTTGTATATAATCAGCGAAAACCAAAAAGCGTTGACGATGACGAGTACGTGCCGAACGACGGTTCAGAGAGCAGGCGGAAAGCGGTGAAAGTCCTGCCCGAAACGACAGCACCGAATGGACATCCGAGCTGCGAGGCGAACGGGCGCAAGCCCCTGTAACCGAAGACGGCCGCCCCCGTTACAGGGCAAGGATATAAGCCGATGTTCGGCCGTATCTGATAAAGTGAGGCTGGCTCCCGTTGCATCACAACGGGATTTTTTTATTACCCCTTAGCGGGGAAACCAGCCTAAGTTGGGTGGTACCACGGATGCAGCAGCGTTCGTCCCAAGCGGGATGAACGCTGTTTTTGTTTATGAGGAGCGCAGCATGAAAACGACAAAAGAAATGAAACTTGAACCGGTTGAGATCCAGGAGCGGCTCGATGGCGTGATCGAAGATGCCTCACTTCCTGCCGGGCAGGTATTGAACGAGCCCTCCGATCAGGACCAGCGCCCTGGCCTCTTCATCCCCTAGGAAGGAAACAAAGTGAGCGAAGCAAAAAAACGAATCCTCACCGGCCACCGCCCCACCGGCCCGCGCCACATCGGGCATTTGGTCGGCACTCTCGAAACCTGGAGGCAATTGCAGGATACCCATGAGTGCTTCTTCCTGGTGGCTGACTTGCACGTGCTGACCACCAATTACCGGCCGGAACACTTGCAAGACAATATCCGCAGCATGCTGGCGGACTGGCTCGCCGCGGGCATTGATCCCGCCCGCTCGACAATCGTGCTCCAATCAGTCCTGCCGGAGCATGCCCAGCTGGCGCTGCTGTTCGGGATGCTGACCAGCGTAGCGCGCCTGGAGCGCGTGCCCACCTATAAAGATCAGACGCGCGAGTTGAACCTCCAGCCTTCCAGCGGCCTGCTCACTTATCCCGTGTTGCAGACCGCTGACATCCTGCTCTACAAAGCGCAGGTTGTCCCGGTCGGTGAGGATCAGCTCCCGCATATCGAGCTGGCACGCGAAACTGCCCGGCGCTTTAACCAATCATTCGGGCAAACCTTTCCTGAGCCTGAGGCCTTGCTCTCAGAGGCGCCACGGCTTCCCGGAACCGACAACCGGACCATGCACTCCTCCTATGGTAACGCTATCCTGCTTGGCGACACCCCGGAGGACACCACCCGCAAGGTGATGGACATGTACACCGACCCGACCCGCTTGCATCCCACCGATCCCGGGCACGTGGAGGGCAACCCGGTCTTCGCGCTGCTGAATGTGTTCCACCCAGTCCCGGCGGATGTGGAGGATCTTAAAACCCGCTATCGCGCCGGACGTGTGGGCGATGTGGAGGTCAAGCGTATCCTGGCGAAAGTCCTCAATACCTACCTTGCACCCTTGCGAGAGCGTCGGGCGGCCATCCTGGCTCATCCAGAACAATTAATGGAAGTCCTCTATGGCGGGACGGAACGCGCCCGCAGGATCGCCAGCGTCACGCTGGAAGAGGTTTACGAAAAAATGGGACTGCTGCACGACCGCGCTCTGGATGAAAAAGTTCGCGGCCGCCCGGCTAATGGCGCGTTTTGCTGAAGGAGACAGGATGTACACCCTACTCTATCACCCGCCTTGAAGGCAAGTCGTCCCTGAAGCGTCCTTTTGACGACCATTCAATCCACCCAAAGAACATCCGATCAAGGAGATCAAAATGTCTGACCAAGTCCGCTTTAACCTGAGTGAGAACGACCTGCCGAAGTTTTGGTACAACATCAACGCCGACAGCCCTGTGGCGCCCAACCCGGTGCTGCATCCCGGCACGCTTGAACCTGTGACGCCGGATTTCCTCTCCGTGCTTTTTCCAATGGAACTGATACTCCAGGAGATCTCCACCGAACGTTATATCGAGATTCCCGAAGAGGTTCGTGAGATCTACAAACTTTACCGGCCAACTCCACTGCTGCGGGCGCGTCGCCTTGAAAAGGCGCTGGGGACGCCAGCCCATATCTATTACAAATATGAGGGTGCCTCCCCTGCCGGCAGCCACAAGCCCAACACGGCCATCCCCCAGGCCTATTACAACAAGGCAGCCGGCACACGCGCTCTTACTACCGAGACTGGCGCCGGCCAATGGGGCTCTGCCCTAGCGCTGGCCTGCCAGATGTTCGGGTTGGAGCTGGAGGTCTACATGGTGAAGGTCTCCTACCAGCAGAAACCCTATAGGCGGGTGCTGATGGAGACTTATGGCGCGCAGGTTTTTGCCAGCCCCACCGACCGCACGAATTATGGGCGCAGCGTCCTCGCGGAAACCCCCGACAGCCCCGGCTCCCTGGGGATCGCCATCTCAGAGGCGGTAGAGGTGGCTGCCACTTCGGGCGGTGCCAAGAAGTACAGCCTGGGATCGGTGCTCAACCATGTGCTGATGCACCAGACGGTGATCGGCGAAGAATCCCTCAAGCAAATGGATATGGCGGGCGAGTATCCCGATGTGGTGATCGGCTGTGTGGGCGGCGGCTCCAATTTTTCCGGTATTGCCTATCCATTCTTGCGCGAAAACCTGAAGAATGGACAGCGCACCCGCCTGCTGGCGGTCGAGCCAACAGCCACACCCTCTCTCACCAGGGGCGTGTATGCTTTTGACTATGGTGATACCGCCAAGATGGCGCCAGTGGTTAAGATGCATACCCTAGGTCACGATTTTGTGCCGCCTGCCATTCACGCCGGAGGCCTGCGTTATCACGGGATGGCCCCCAGCCTGTGCAGCCTTTATGATGCCGGTCTGGTCGAAGCAGTGGCAGTGAAACAGCGGCCCACCTTCGAAGCAGCCATACAGTTTGCCCGTACCGAAGGCATTGTGCCCGCGCCGGAATCGGCACACGCCATCCGCGCTGCGATCGACGAGGCGCTGGATGCCAAGGCCAAGGGGGAGAAGCGCGTGATCCTGTTCAATCTTTCAGGACATGGGAACTTCGATATGGGAGCCTATGAAGCCTACCTGAGCGGTAAGCTGGAGGATTATGAGTATCCCGCCGAGGCCGTGACCCGCGCGATGCAGAACCTTCCGAAGGTGCAGCTGCCGGCTTAAATCAAATGATCCTGAAGTTCCAGACCTTCAGGATCCGCAATCATTTTCTCTTCTCCTTGCATGAAGCCCGGCCTTGGACAAGCCGGGCTTCATCCATTGATCAAGAACAAGAGTGTTTCAGGCTTCGCCGAATACGATCACCAGAATATGCTGATTCAGGAAGCTGGGGGCGGCATCCTTATGAGGGATGATCTGCCCCAAGGTATACCCCCCGGCAATCTGCACATTGGGGCCAAGGATATCCTGTACCGCAGCCACCTCGACGCCGGGGTTGGCCTTCAACAGCATCTGCCAGGCAATATCGACCAGGATGAGGGCGAAGACCGGCTTTACATCCCCCAATTCCATCAATGCCTGTCCCGCGGCCTGATGCGCGGCTTTCTCGCAGGCCGCGCGGCTGCCAACCAGCATGTAGGCATCGATCCCATCCCGCACTGCGCCGTTCATGCGGAAACTGCCGTCCGCTTCCACGCGGATGGGCGCGCGGACGATCATGTTATCCCCCTGCTCCACCCCGAGGGGGTACAGGCGCGCCAGGTGGCTGAGAGGTGGGAAGGCCCAATCCCGAGCCGGGTAGCCGAAGAGGTGGGCGTAGGTCTCTGAGGCGGGACGTCCATCCAAGGTGCGCAGCCAGAAACCGCGCGATCGCGTGACCCGAAATTGGCTGCCAACCGGGTCCCAGCCGTGGTCAGAACCCATGCCCACGCGCAAGCTGCCGCGCAGGAAAGCGGCCGCCAATGCGCCAGTCCCGGTCTGGATGCCGGCCATTTGATAAGTGCTGCCTGTATGCAGGTCGCCGCTGGAAAGCCCCCCTACCCACGGAATTGGACCGGAACCCAGCGCGTTGCACAACTGTTCCGCATCGCCGTTGAACCCGTCAGCAAAGAACAGCCCTGCCTGGGGAGCGCTGCGCGCCTCGGCAAGTTTCATCAGATGGTTAGCTGTTTCGCGCGCGGACTGGGCATAGCCGGGGAGCCAGTGCGCATCCGCCTGGAAATCGCCGCCCAGCAGGGCTACGATCACCGAGTGAGGGTGCAGGCCGTGGGAAGTCAGGCCGGCAGGCGCACTGAAGCCGATCAGAGGGGTCTCGCCCAACAGGCTGGAAACGCCGCTGGCTACATCGCGAGGCTGGTATTGATGGGAGGAAATGATTATGGCAAGGCCGGGGGCGGCAATGCCCGCGCCCAGGTGATTTAAAGCCTGGTGGGTGGCCTGCAATCCGGCCTCGCGGCCATCCAGTGCCTGAGCCTGTCCAACGGAAGCCAGCAGTGTCATGTTCTTTTATCCTTCGGCCACAGGGATGGTGAAGTGGAAAGTGGTGCCCTTGCGGAACTCACTTTCGAACCAAATGCGGCCGCCCTGCATTTCAATCAGACTGCGGGTAATGTTCAGCCCGAGACCGGTGCCAGGGGCTTCGCGAGCTTTTGAATCTTCGGAGCGGAAGAACTTCTGGAAAATCCTTGCCTGGTCTTCATCGCTGATGCCGATGCCGTTATCCTGCACCCAGAGATGCACCACGCGCGCGGCGCCAGCCGGATCCCAGGTGTTTTGCACCGCTTCGGCGCCCAGGGTGACGGTACCACTCTCCTGGGTATATTTGTTGGCATTGCTCACAAGATTCACAAGAACCTGCGCCACCCGCGTGCGGTCAGCCCAGACCGGCGGCAAGCCGGCAGGCAAGAGCATCTGGAAGGATTGCTTCTTATCTTCCAATTGCCGGCGGGTGGAGCGCGAAACTTCATCCACCAGTTCGGCCAGGTCAAGGGCACGGTAATCAAGGCGCAATCGGCCAGCTTCGATCTTGGAATTATCATTCAAGTCGGAGACCAGCGTGGACATGCGCTCCACATTGGAATGGATGGTGCGCAGGAAGTTGGCCTGCATCTCGTTCACCTGGCCGACTGCCCCACCGGACAGCAATTCGGTGTACCCCTTGATGGAGGTCATGGGGTTTTTCAATTCGTGGGCTACGAAGGAAACGAAATCGCTCTTGGCCAGGTTGGCCCGCTGGACTTCGCTGTAAAGCTGGGCATTCGAAATGGCAATAGCCGCATGGTCGCTCAAGCGCGTCAGGAAGGCAACGTCCTCCTGTGTGTCGCTGGTGGTCTCCAGCAGCAGCAGTCCGATCACCCCCGCTTCGCGGCGAATGGGGATGATAACCTGGATATGCGCGCCGGAAAGCAGCCCCCCACCCCCGGTCTTGGTCAAGTCCACCCTTTGGGGCTGGCCGGTTTCCACTGCGTTCTGGAAGGCCGGCAGTTCCATCTGGATGACCTTCTCTTTTGGTACCGCGCTTTGCTGGTCATAGCCCTGCTCGGCCATGATGCGCAGTTGACCTTCCTCGAGAACGCCGATCAGGCCCGCTTCCGCGCGAGACTGGCGCATGGCCCAATCCAGGGTGAGGCTCATGGCGCGGTCCATCTCCAGGCTGGCGTTCAACTCGCGGTCGATGCGCTGCATGACCGAAAGTTCCTCCACGCGCGCGGCAAGCTCTTGATCGGTGAGCGTATACAGACGGGCATTCTCGATGGCAACTGCCGCTTGCCCCGCAAAGGCGGTCAGCAGGTCCGTATCCTCGTCGACAAAGGGCAGGCCATCTTTGCGGTTGATGACCTCAACGACGCCCAGCACCCGGTCCTTCACCTGCAGGGGCACCGCCAAAAGCGTACGGCTGATAAACCCGGTTTGCTGGTCTGTGGCGCTGAAGTGGATGGGCGAGCGTTCGGCATGGTTCTCAATGACCGGAGCGCGCGTCTGGAAGGATTTGCCAACAATCCCGGCACCCGCCGGAACGCGCTGGCCAACCAGGTTTGATGCCAGAGGCCCAAACGTGACCTTATAAATGAGGTCGTCGCTCTGTTCATCGACCAGGAAAAGGCTGCCCGCCTCGCAGTTCAACATCTCGACTGAGCGTTCCAACATGGTCTGGAGCAGCGGGTCGAGCGCCAAAGTGCTGGTCAGGTTGCGGGTGATCTCGTTAAGCTTGGAAAGCTGGTGGGCGCGCTGCTGCGTCTCTTGCAGCAGGCGGGACTTGACAATGGCACCGGCGGTCTGGTCAGCAATGGATTGCAGTAGGTTCAGCTGGCTCTGAGTATAGGTCGCCGCGGCATCGCGCGTGCCCACACTGAGCGTTCCGATGGTCTCAGCGCCTGCATTCAGCGGCACGCCCATCCAGGCATAAACATTTTCGAAGTTGGGAGTGAGGCCGCGACTATGACATTCGCGCACATACTCCTGCGTCAGGATGGGCTTCCCTTGCCGTATGACCTCCGCCTCCAGGCCATGGTCGGACGGGAAGGGACGGTTTTCATGTGCCGGAATGCGATCGCCATTCTCCAGGCAAAAAGCATAATAGAAAATGTCGTTGGCACGGTCGTTAAGCGTGATGTGGAAATGCGAGGTTGGGATGATCTGCGAGGTCTGTGCGTAGATCAATTCCAGCACATCATCGAAGGTCAGGGTAATGTTCACGCCCTTGGAAACGCGCGTTAATGCATTCATCTCCTGGACGCGGCGCTCGAGATCGGCAACAGTCTGAACGCGCTTGATGGATACCGAGGCCTGATCGCTGAGGTTCTCAAGGAAAGCAAGGTCTCTGGGTGTATAGGGTTGACCGGACCGGCGGGAGCCGAGCGCCAGCCACCCTGTGGGGGCTTCATCGCCGGGCAGCGCCAGGAAAAGCCGCGCCCCAAGCAGCGCCAGACGGGACTTTTCGCTTTCGAGGGAAGCAGGAAGACTGCTGCCATCCAAATAGAGTGGCAGATGCTCCCGTGAAAAATAGATGGCCAGAGGACTGTTCGACCAGAATCGGATGTCACTGGTCGGCCGGCCGTCGCTGCCCGGCAGCGCCGTGTACTGATCGTTGACCGGGTCATAGATAAAGATATGCACTTGCTCCGGGGTTAGCGTCGAGGCGATCTGTTCACGAAGGATGCCCCCGATCGTCTTCAGGTCCAATGCAGTGGTCAACTCATGACTGAAGGAGCGGATGCGCTCGGCATACGCGCGCTGGCCCCGAAAGAACGTGGTATCCATGAACTCCTGGATCCGCGTGCGCAGCGGTTCGAGCACCAGCGCCAGGATGAAAAGGAAAAGCCCTACCCAAAGATTGTTGGGACGCACGGAGGAGGTAAAGATCAGCCCCATGCCCGCTACAACCAATGCATACCCAAACAGCACCAGCGCGGTCAATGCCGCGTACACTGCGCCCTGGCGCACCCAGTCATCGAGGCGGGGGAAGCGGAAGCGCAGAATGGTGTACCCCACCGTTGCCGGGAAGATGACCAGCGGTAGGAAGAAGAAAGGCGAGAAGCTCATCATCTGGAAGGGTGTCCCCGCCAGCCAGACGATAATGGGCGCGAACGCGATGGCGCTGCCCCCCAGGATCATGCGCGCCTGGGCCTTGACCACCGGCGACTGCGCCCGGCTTCCGTAAAAAATGTTCATCGCCAGGTAGAACAAAGCCGAGGCAGCCAGAAAAAGATAGATCATCCGCCAGGCCATGATGTAGGCGGTCGGCTGGGCAAAGTTGAACAGCGTGGTGAACGCGTAGATGGTGAGCAGCAGGGCGGGGAGCATGCCCGACCAGCGCAGGAAGGGACGCTCGATCACCGGGCGCGCTTCCTGCGGGAACGAAAGGCCCAGTTCAATCAATGCCGCGCCCGCCATGGCGCAGGCAAAGGTCCAGAGATAGGTCAGGACATGCGAAGTATAGAGGTCGAATAGACCAGCCGTCACAATGGTCAGGGAGGAGGCAAACAGGGTAAAGGCTCTTCCCGGGATTTCCCAGCGGCGGTTTCCGAAGATCCACAGGCCGATCAGCAGGAAGACAAAGCCGAGTGTAATCGGGATCAATAAGTGCGCGGTGATGTCGGCCGCGGGGAAGTTGTGCAGGGTGACATCCAGTGTCTTCTCCTGTCCCTCCTTCGTGCGGATGGTCACCGGAATGGTCTCACCTGCCACAAACCCCTGGCTGGAGGGGATCGTGCCTGGGATCTGGCCTTTGAGCACTTTTTGAACGTCCCCGCTGCTGCGCACCGGCACTCCGTTAACCGCGATGAGCTGGTCGCCCAATTTGACTTGAGAGAACAGATCCCACGCTTCCGTGGATTCTGTCGGGCCGACCTCATTGAAGACCATTGTGTGCTCGTAAAAAGCGCCCAGGAAGGGGGTGCTCAGCCAAGAGCGAGCAAGCAGTACAGCGGCGATGAAGGCCGCCACGGCCGCCATCTGGTAAGCAAAGACGGCGATCTGGAGAAAGCGAGAGAGGAGGAGGGAGGTCCGCTGCATAGGTAGGAGACCGGGGATTGGAGTCGGTCAGGAGGATTGTACTCTAGCGTCCCTTCAATAATATGGTACTTTCATATTAAAGTGGACAAGTCCCTTTTACAGGGCCTGGGGTAACATTATTCCAGTGCCGGCAGGAAAAAACGTGGTTATTTGATCTGGGCCAGGGCCGTCAGCAGCAGGACGAGCACCCCGGCGAGGGCCATGCCATTCACAAAGGAACGCTGCCGGGCAAGCACGTGAGCGGAAGCCGGGTTCGCGGCGAGCATCGAACCCACCTTCAGGATGGCATTAAACCAGAAACCGGCCGCGATCATCCCGACGATCACCAGATGCTTGATGAGCATCAGGATACTCCAGGCGTTGCTGAACTTACCGATGCCGAGATACCCCGGATCGGCCAGCATTAGCAGGTACCCGGTAAGGAAGAAAATCACCAGGGCGGCATACAACCAGGGCCGGCTGCGTTTAGCAATCTCCCCGAAAGCCGCGGCGCCTTCCGGGTTGAGATTGGTTTTTGAAAGGGCAGGCAGATAGACCAGTGCCAGCAGCACATAATGTCCGATGAAAATGACGGTGGCAAGGGAATGCAGCCAGAGGCAGGCTGCTGTGAGAATGGCAGGCATGGCGTTCTCCTCGTATTGGGGATAGATGGAAGGGGAGGATGTCCATCCTCTCATATACGCAGCAAGGATAAGCCCGGTTCTTATCCGTAAAAAAGAAGCCGCCCGGGAGATGACCTCCGGGGCGGCTATTGCTTTCCAAGGAAAACCTAGATGTCCAGATTGCGAACAGTGCGTGCGTGCGTCTGGATGAAGCGCTTGCGGGGATCCACCGCGTCGCCCATAAGCATATCAAAGGTGCGGTCGGCCTCGGCCGCGTCGTCCACCGTCACGAGCAGCAGCGTGCGGTTCTCGGGGTTCATTGTGGTTTCCCATAGCTGCTCGGGATTCATTTCGCCCAGACCTTTATAGCGCTGCAATGTTGCCTTCTCTCCCGCCTCTTTGAGAATCTTGTCCTTCTCATTGTCCGAATAGGCATAACGCACCTGATTTTTGTGCGCCACACGGTAGAGTGGAGGCTGGGCGATGAAGAGATGGCCCTTATCGATCAAATCTGGCATGTAGCGGAAGAAGAAGGTCAGCAGAAGTGTGCGGATATGGCTGCCGTCCACATCAGCATCGGTCATGATGATGACGCGGCCATAACGCAAACCTTCCAGCCCGAAGTTGTCGCCAATACCTGTGCCCAAAGCCGAGATGAGGGCCTTGACCTCGTTATTGCCGAGGATCTTGTCCAGCCGGGCGCGTTCCGTGTTTAAGATCTTGCCACGCAGCGGCAGGATGGCCTGGAAGTGCCGGTCGCGGCCCTGTTTGGCCGAACCGCCAGCCGAATCACCTTCCACAATATAGAGCTCGGTCTTGGTAGAGTCGCGCTCCGAGCAGTCGGCCAGTTTGCCTGGCAGAGTGAGCGACTCCAGCGCCGACTTGCGGATAACGAGGTCGCGCGCTTTGCGAGCGGCATCGCGGGCTCGTGCCGAGGTGAGGCACTTGGCGATGATGGCCTTGGCGGCCTGGGGATTCTCGTCCAGGAATGTACTAAATGCCTCACCCATCACCTGGGTCACATAGGTCTGGACCTCGGGGTTCATCAACTTGACTTTCGTTTGCGACTCAAATTGCGGGTCGGGGTGCTTGATGGAGACAATAGCCGTCAGGCCTTCACGGGTGTCATCGCCCGCGAAGTTGGGATCGGCATCCTTCAGCAGCCCGTTCTTGCGAGCATAGTCGTTGATGACGCGCGTAAGCGAGGAACGCAGGCCGGTGAGGTGCGTGCCGCCGTCCACCGTGTTGATGGTGTTGGCGAAGGAATAAACGGATTCGGTATAGGCATCTGTATACTGGACGGCCGCCTCCACCTGCACCCCCTCGATCTCCTTTTCCATGTGCACCACCGGGTGCAGATTTTCGCGGTTGCGGTTCAGGTAACGCACGAAGGAGGTGATCCCGCCTTCGAAGTAGAAGGTGATCTGGTGGTCGTTGCGCTCATCCACAAAGTGGATGGTCACACCGCGCGTGACAAAGGCCATCTCGCGGAAGCGCTGGGCGAGCGTGTCGAAGCGATAGTCAATGTTATCTTCTTTGAAGATCTGCGTGTCAAATTTGAAGGTGGTGCGAGTGCCGTGCTCTGAGGGCTTGGCCTTGCCAATCACCTTGACGGGCTCCTTGGGCTTGCCGCGCTCATAGCGTTGAAAATGGATTCCGCCATCCCTGCGGACCTCCACCTCGGTATATTCGGACAGGGCGTTGACGGCGCTTACACCGACGCCATGCAGACCGCCGGAAACCTTGTAGCCGCCGCCGCCAAACTTACCACCGGCATGCAGTGTGGTCATTACCACTTCCAACGCCGATTTTTTCATCTGCGGGTGCATACCCACCGGGATACCGCGGCCATCGTCCTGCACAGTGACACTCGAGTCGGCATGGATGGTGATGTCAATGCGCGAGCAGGCACCGGCCAGGGCTTCGTCCACTGAGTTGTCCACCACTTCATAGACCAGTTGGTGGAGCGCCTTAATATCCGTGCCACCCACATACATGCCGGGGCGGCGGCGGACCGCTTCCAAGCCTTCCAGTACCTGGATATTTTCAGCTTCGTATTTAACGTTGGCTTGAACCACAAAAACCTCCGAAAGGACTTGCCTGATTTCCTCAGACCCTATTGATGGACCCGATATTTCAGTCCTGCTTACTTAAATATGATACCTGACAGTTATTGGGCCTCGGTGGAGGCCGCTCCTGCCCGCAGGCGGTCAAAAATAGCCTGCAACCAGGAGGTTGTATCCCGGTAATAAATAAAACTGGCTGCCAGCAACGCCGTGGTGATAAAGGCGTGACCAATCAAGCCCACGAGCAGCATCCAGGAGTTGGGCTTGGGGATGCTCCACAAATAGTTGAGCCCGATGCTGGTCAGGATTACACTAAGGACAAACAGGCTGCTGTTCGGCAGGCTGAAGCGTGCCATGCGGATTCCGCTCAGGATGGATGCAAAGACTGTCTGGCGGCGCATGAAGATACCGTGCCCCGCAAAAAAGAGGGGGACGATCAGCCAGAGAGAGATGAAGCCCAGGAATAACAGAGACTCCCTGCCCCAGCAGCGGGCTGACCAAATTCAACAGATAGATGATGACAAAGACCGGCACGCCGATAATAATGAGCACCACCGTGGCCAGGAAGGAGAAGGCCACAGACCGCCAGATCGCCCGGGGTTCGATGCTGAAATCCTGCGGGACCACCAGCGAGGCCACCCAGCGAAAATAAAGAGCGCCGCCCAGCCAGCCGACGAGGGTCAGCAGCAGAACCAGGCCAAAAATATTCCCCAGTGGACCGACCTGCACGGTATTCGGCTGGCCCCACGGGGTCAATTGGGGCGGAGAACCGCTTAGCAGGCTGGAGATCCCAATGGGAAAGGTACGCAGCAAAGCCAGCAGATTGAGCGCATCCAGATTCGACACCTGGGTTTTATAACTATCCACGGCCACCTGGATCTGGGCGGCGGAAAACCCCAGAGTTTTCCAATCCTCTACCAACCGGGGCAGGACGGCCTGGTAATATTCCTTGACTCCCAGACGCGGCCCAAGCCAGAGCAGAATATCCAGCACCAGAGGCAGCAGGATGGCCGTAATATGCACGGCAATGGCATCAAAACCGGCTTTAAGCGACGGAACCACGCCAGGAGGCGGGGGAAAGGTTTCGGATGATCTGGGAGCTTCCATAACCGATTAATTTTACCATAACGGCCCGCTTATCGCAAATCTGTTCTAATGTGGTCGGGATTGGCCGGGATTGGAGTACAATGCGGGAATGCAAGGAAGCGTGCGCTTGTCGCCGGATGCTGATCGCCTTGGAATGGTTACAGCCAGCGTTTTACTGGCATTCGCGGTGACCCGCGTGCTTCCTGCGCCCGAATTCACCATCACCTTGCAACTCCCGGGTTTCTATTTTGCCATCCCTCTGACCATCGGAACCGCCATCACCATCCTGGCTGCCGGGCTTACCGCCAGCGGGATGAACTGGATCATCCGCGGCCACCCATCCATGACCAAGGCCTCCACCCGCCAGCACTGGCTGCTCCCCACCCTGACCACCCTGGTCACCGGCATCACACTTACAGTGATAAACACGAACGCCGCCTGGTGGATCGGTTTCGGTGTGACCGCAGCCATCATGATGTTGGTCTTCATCGCTGAATATATTGTTGTGGACCCAGCCGCCCCCAGTTACGCGGCCGCGCGAGCCGGGCTGACCGCCCTTTCCTATGCCCTGTTCCTGATCCTTACAGCCGCGCTGCGATTGGCTGGTACGCGTCTGGTGATCCTCGTGCCGGTCATTTTTCTGGCCGCCGGGCTGACCGCATTGCGTATTCTCCACCTGGATGGAACGGATCCCTGGGACTATCCCTGGGCAGCAGGAATTGGCATCGTTTGCACTCAGCTCGCCGCGGGGTTGCACTACTGGCCGCTGCTGCCCGTGCAGTTTGCGCTGGCGCTCACCGGCTTGCTGTATGCGCTGACCAGCTTCTCGGCCAACGTCACCAGTGGCGTTCCCCTGCGAGGAGCGGCACTCGAACCGGCAATTATCCTGATGGTGAGCTGGGGCGCGGCCGCATTCATTCGTTGAGGGAGGAACCCTCCCGCCAGGTCCGTGTTACTCCCATTGGAATCAACTGGAGAAATACTTGCCATGCAAATCCTCCTTGACATCTTTTTGGTGCTGCTGTCCTATATCCTGGGTTCGATCCCCTTCGGACTCCTGATCGTCAAGTTGAAAACAGGGAAGGATATCCGCACTGTGGAGAGCGGCCGCACGGGAGGCACGAATGCATTGCGCGCTGCCGGGTTATGGGCTGGCTTGTTGACCGCTTTGATGGATATTCTCAAAGGTGCCGCGGCGGTCTGGATCGCCAGAGCCGTTGCCCCACAGGACACCCTCCTGCACATACTGGCACCCATTGCCTCGATCATCGGACACAATTACTCCATCTTCCTGCCCGATAGGGATAAGGACGGTCGCCTCATTCGACTGCGCGGCGGCGCCGGAGGGGCGCCGTCCCTGGGAGGCGCGCTTGGCCTCTGGGCGCCTTCCGCCCTGATCGTGCTGCCGTTAGGTGCGGTTGTCTTCTTCACGCTGGGTTACGCCTCGATCACCACCCTGAGCGTGGCGCTATTCGCCACCATTGTCTTTGCCGTCGCCGCGGTGCGGGGAATGCCCTGGGCAAACGTTATCTACGGATTGGTAGCCCAGGTCCTGCTCATCTGGGCCCTGAGACCGAACCTCCGGAAACTGGTGGAGGGCAGGGAGCGAGTCGTGAGCATCAGCCTGCATGGGCGGATGAGGGCAAAGAAGGAAAAGGAATCCGCGGCTGAGGCGGTGAGGGAAATGGACTGAGCGAAGTCGTAAACCAAAAGGTCCCCATCCAGACTGGATGGGGACCTTTTTTATTCGTCTGCAGACTCTTCTTTCATTTGCTGCACAAGAACCCGCAGGTTGCGCTTGTGCAGTCCCTCTGCCAGGCCCCCCAGATAGACCCGGCTCTTGCCGTAATCCTCGATCTTGAAGGTTTCCAGATATTCCTCTGGAGAGCGTCGACGCGCAGCCGTACGGGCAGCTTTGCGAATGGCGGAGAGATAGGCCAGGTTTTCCTTGACCGCGGCTTCAATTTCCCCACGCAGGATGATGTCTCCATGTCCCTGTACGATGTTCTCCAGACCCATGCGGCCGATTTTCTTGATCGAGGCGGTGATCTCATCCAGGTTACCATCCACTACATAAGGTAGAGGCATGAAGGCGTCCCCCGCAAAGAGAACACGGTCTTCCTCCACGAGCACGCTGATGCCATCTTTGCTGTGGCCCATTGCAGGCATGATGATCAGGTTCTTCTTGCCGACACGCAGAGTAAGCTCACCAGAATCAAAGGTGATATGCGGCAAGATGATCTTGACCTGCCGCAGGGCAACGTTTTGTTTGCGCGCTGCTTCCAGGGAGGGGATACCGCGCGTCTCCAGCAGCTCGCGGCACAGCGCATGAGCCACCACCGTGGCGCCAGGAAAGAAGCAGTTTCCCCAGGCATGGTCAGCGTGATAGTGCGTGTTGATCACATAGCGCACCGGCACACCCAATTCATGCTCGATGAACTCGCGCATAGCATTGGTCTCATCCGGCAGAGCCAGAGTATCAACCACAACCGCCCATTGCGGGCCGGCGATCACACCAGCCGTAACCTGGGCATAAATCTCGCTCTGGAACCAGTAGACATTTTCAGAAACGCGCTCGCGGTGCATGGATTTCCCTTTTCGCAGCCGTCCCTGTGTGGGTTGGCTATTATTTAACAACTGTATGTATTGATAGCATAATCAGGGTCAAAAATCAAGTTGTATGGACATTAATGTTAAAGGACCTTAAAGATTTCTCACAAATGGTTATTTATAACCGGAAGATAACCCATTTCTTCCGTCTTGCTTCGCATCCCTGACCGTGATAAACTTCAGAACAAAATGGCTATAAACGTACTCGTCGTGACACCCGCCCCCTCCGTTGTAGATGCGATCCGTCGAAGCCTGGAGGAAGCGGGGCGTTACCTAATCCATGGTGTGAACAACAAGGCCGCCGCAGTTGTGAAGGCGGACGAAGCAGCCTGCGACCTTGCGTTCATTGATCTGGATTTGGGAGAGAACTGGGTACGGGAGATCGGCCTGGCTCTGCGAACCGTCAACCCAAATATCAAACTGGTAGTGCTTTGCCCGGAACAGGTGACACCGAAACTGGATAGCCTCCATCCATGGACCCGCCTGCAGAAGGCGTTCCACCGGGACGAACTGTTTCATGCACTGGGTGAGAGGCTGGAAGAGGAAGGGGAGAACAAAATGGAAACCGTTGTCTGGCTGCAGGATGTGGCCAAAGCCGCGCAGCACCTGACGCGCTTGACGCTGGAAAGCTCGGCCCAGGCGGCGCTCATTACGCGCAAGAACGAACTCTGGGCTTATGCAGGCGGGCTTTCTCAGAATGCCGCCCGTGAACTGGCTCAGACCGTGGGGCGCAACTGGGATGTTCAGAAGGGCAGTGACCTGCTGCGCTTCATCCGCCTGGAGAGCACGCGCGCCGAACACATGCTGTATGCAACACGCCTCGCTTCGGATGCTGTCCTGGCCCTGGTCTTCGATGCTGAGACCCCCTTCAGCACCATCCGCATGCAGGCAAACGATCTGGTCACGGCGATGAGCACGGAAAACGCCAGCCCCACGGCTGAACGGCTCGAGATCGAGGATTTCGACTCTGATCCCCTGGAAGAAATGGACGCCGAACAGCCGCTGGATATCCCCCCGATCAGCGAAATTCTTATCGACATTCCTTCTCCTGACCCGCGGCTGGACACCCCCGCCGTCCCGAAGGAAATGGATATATCCCTGCCGCCCAGGGAATTGGAAGTCAACCTGGACGAGACACGCGTCTCCAAACCCCTGTCAGATGTGCGCGCCTTCAACCGCGAAGCCTCGCCGTCGATTCCATTGAGCGACCTGCTCATGTCCGGCAAGGCTGGCAACCTGGATGTTACCGCGGCGTCCAAATCCAAAAATCGCCCCGAGACGCCCATCCGCAAACCCCGACCTGAGGAAATGGCCGAAACGCGTCTCAGTCCCACTACCGAGGCGGAGCGCCGCATCACCCTGGAACCGATCAGTGCCGGGTTATATCACCTCACTTATGCCTGCCTTCTGGTGCCGCGCTTCGCCGCCCATTACCTCACCGGCGACCTGGCCGATCGAATTGCGGAATGGCTTCCCACCATCTGCGTGGCCTTCGGATGGCGGTTGGAATATCTGGCTGTGCGCCCCGAGTATCTGCAATGGGTGGTAAACGTCCAACCCAATACCTCACCCGGAACATTGATGCGGGTGGTGCGCCAGCAGACCTCCGAGAAGATCTTCAGCGAGATCCCCCGCCTGAGCCAGGAAAACCCCTCCGGGGATTTCTGGGCGCCGGGTTACCTGATCATGGGCGGAACTCAGCCGCACCCACCCCAATTGGTGCGGGATTATATCAAGCAAGCCCGCGAACGGCAGGGCATTCTGCGCCCGCGCGGGCGATGAAACCGGTGTGACCCGCGCAGGGGACCAGCGCAGAGACCGCCTGTGGTTGACCCACGCGTCCTCTGCGCTTTTATTTTATGAAAAAGCGATCTTGAACCGCCATGAAAAACCGATACCCGATTCCCAGAGCCTGATCCCATGCCTCCAACCCTTTACCTGATCGACGGCCATGCACTGGCCTACCGCATGTATTTTGCTCTCACTGCCGGAAGCTCCAGCGCCCGCTGGCAGACCTCCACAGGCGAACCGACAGCCGGGATCTACGGATTCGCCCGCGAACTACTGCGCATCCTGGAGCAGGAAAAGCCCGAATACCTGGCGGTGGCCTTCGATACCGGCAAGACCTTCCGCGACGAAATCTATCCCGCCTACAAGGGAACACGCGCAAAAATGCCTGAGGATCTGCGCCCGCAGATCGAGCGCATCCGCGAGATGGTGGATGCATTCAACATCCCCCGGCTGGAAATGGAAGGCTTTGAAGCCGATGATGTGCTGGGCTCGGCAGCCCGCATTGCCGCGGAGAACGGGCTGGGCGTCAAAGATCGTCACCGGCGACCGCGACCTGCTGCAGCTGGTCAACGAGCGCACCGTGGTCTATCTGGCGGGCGACGATAAGAACTACATCACCGCCGAGGACGTGCTGGGCAGCAAGTTCGCTGTGCGCCCCGAGCAGGTGGTGGATTACAAGGCCCTGGTCGGCGACACCTCCGATAACATCCCCGGCGTGCCGGGAGTGGGCGAGAAGACCGCTTCTTCCCTGTTGGCGAAGTTCGGGACCCTGGACAACCTGTACGCCCATCTCGATGAGGTGGAAAATCGCTGGCGGGGCAAACTGGAACAGGGTCGGGATTCTGCCTACATGAGCCGCGACCTGGCGCAGATCCGCACTGACCTGCCAATCGAACTGGACCTGGAAAAGGCACGCGCGGACGATTTCGAGCCCTCACGTGTTGCGGCATTTTTCCAGAGCCCTGGAATTTCGCACGCTGCTCAAGACACTGGAACGGATCGGCGGAGGCTCGCTATACCGCCCCATCCTCCAGCGAGCCCTCCATGCAATCCTCCGTTCTTTACAAGCAAGGGGAACAGATGTCCCTGTTCGTGACCGAGACGCAGGTGGTCATCACCGCGCCGATCCAGAGCCGCATCGATGTCCAGATCGTGGACAGCGCGGAGAAATTGGCGGCGCTGGTGGATGAGATGAACAACGCCGAGATGATCGCCTTCGACACGGAGACCACCTCCACCGAGGAGATGAGCGCCGAGTTGGTTGGCATTTCGCTGGCCATGCAAGGAGGGGAAGGGATTTTACATCCCAGTCGGGCATCGATCAGGACAAAACTTGCCGGTCGAAGCAGGTGATGGAAGCGCTTCAGGGACCGCTCACCAACCCGAAGCATCGCCAAGATGGCCCACAACGCCAAGTATGATTACATCGTGTTGGCAACGCTACGGCGTTCAGGTTTCGCCCATCACCTTCGATACGATGATCGCCGAGTTCCTGGTGGACCCGTCCTCGCGCAATCTGGGATTGAAAAACCTTTCCGGAGTGCGGCTGGGCGAGGAGATGACGCATATCGAGGCGCTGATCGGCACGGGCAAGCAAGCAGATCAGCATGGCAGATGTGCCGATCGAAGCCGCGGCGGCTTATGCCGCGGCCGATGCCGAGACCACCCTGCGGCTGCTGCCCATCCTGCGCGCAGACGTGGAACGCGTGCAACTGCCTTGCAGCTGCTGAATGATATCGAGATGCCGCTGATGCCCGTCCTGGCCGAGATGGAAATGACCGGCGTGCTGCTCGACCTGCCCTTCTTTGCCGAACTTGCCGAGGACTTGCAAGGGCGGCTGGCGAGATCGAAAAGCAGGTCTTCGATTCGGTGGGCAAGCCGTTCAACATCAATTCGACCCAGCAGCTTTCGGATGTGCTCTTCAACCGTCTGGGCCTGGAGCCGCCAGACCGCGGCAACAAGACCGCCAGCGGGCATTTCTCCACCTCGGCAGATGTGCTGGAAATGCTGCGCGGCAAACATCCGGTCGTGGACTTGGTGCTGGAGCATCGCGAGCTTTCCAAATTAAAGTCCACCTATGTGGATGCGCTGCCGGCTGCGGTGGATCCGCAGACCGGGCGCGTGCACACCTCCTACAGCCAGACCGGCGCGGTGACCGGACGCTTGTCCTCCTCCAATCCCAACCTGCAAAACATCCCGATCCGCACGGAGGAGGGACGCCGCGTCCGCAAGGGCTTCATCGCCGCGCCCGGCAACGTGCTGCTCTCGGTGGATTACTCGCAGATCGAACTGCGCATCGTGGCGCACATGGCGGAGGACGAGGCCATGCTGGCAGCCTTCCGCGCCGGGCAGGACATCCATGCCACCACCGCGGCAGCCATCTACGGCGTGCCGCTCGGAAAAGTGACCAAAGAGATGCGCCGCCACGCCAAGGCCATCAACTTCGGCCTGATCTACGGCATGTCGGCTTTCGGCCTGACGCGCACCACCGATCTGACCCTGGCAGAAGCCGAGGATTTTGTGAAGGCTTACTTCCAGCAGTTCCCCGGCGTCAAAAAATATCTGGACGGCATCCGCAAACAGGCTGCGAAGGATGGCTATGTGGAAACGCTGCTCGGCCGCCGCCGGTACTTCCCCGCATTGAAGAGCGGCACGAACCCCCAGCTGCGAAACCGCGAGGAGCGCGAGGCCATCAACGCGCCCGTACAGGGCACAGCCGCGGACATCATGAAGATCGCCATGCTGAAAATCCCGCCCGCGCTGGAGGCTGCCGGCCTGCACGGCATGATGCTGCTGCAGGTGCACGATGAACTGGTGCTGGAGGTCCCGCGCCAGGAACTTGAGGAGACCGCGCGAAACGTTCAGGAAACCATGGCGAACGCCTATCCCCTGAGCATTCCCCTCTCCACCGAAGCGCGTTGGGGCGCGAATTGGGGGGAAATGACCGTGCTTGAATAAACGCACATCGCCACCCAGTACCGAAGAAGCCTGAGAACCGGGGCAAAACGGTTTAGAATAGAGCCATGCCTGGAAACGAAGAATTTTTTCAGAAAAGCATGAACGAGGGCCACTCGGCGGCCTGGGACCAGGAATGGGAAAAGGCTGCTGCTGCTTACCGCGAGGCCCTGCAGGAATTTCCTGACCACCCCAAGGCGCTCAACAGCCTGGGGCTGGCGCTCTACCAGCTTGCCCTTTATGACGAAGCCTTGCAAATCTATCAGCGAGTGGCGAAGATCTCGCCGGATGACCCCGTCCCGCTCGAAAAAGTAGCCCAGTTGTCCGAGCGGTTGGGGGATTTGAAGACCGCCATCGAATCGGCCATGCGCGCCGCCGATCTCTACCTCAACCAGCGGGAGGTGGACAAGGCGCTCGAGAACTGGGCGCGGGTGACCACGCTCAACCCTGAGCATGCCCCGGCACACTCACGACTGGCGCTCGTGCATGAAAAATTGGGACATACACAGCAGGCAGTGACGGAATATCTTGCCGTGGCGAGCCTGCTTCAGCGCGTGGGCGAGGCGGAGAAGACCCAGCAGTTGGTGAGCCGGGCGCTTCAGATCCTGCCGGCCAGCCCCGAGGCGCACCAGGCGCAGAACCTGTTGCGCACCGGCCAACTGCTGCCCAAACCCATACGCATCAAAGGCGGCACCGGCCCCATGCGCATGATGCAGGTCAAACAACTGCAGGAGCCGAAACAAAACGCATCGGGCCTGGACCCTCTCGCGGAGGCCAGGCAAAAGGCCCTGACCCAGCTTGCCCAGATCCTTTTCGATTACTCGGATGAAAGCCCGGCATCCCAGCAGCGCCGCGGGCTGGCAGCCATCGTGCGCGGTACCGGCCAGCTTGCCATGGAGCATGCCGAACAGACCAAGGTGGTGCTGCACCTCGGCCAGGCCATCGACGCGTTGACCCGTAACAACGATGGGCAGGCTGCCGAGGAACTGGACCGTGCCCTGGACGCCGGCTGCAACCACCCTGCCTTGTATTTCCTGCTGGGATTGCTGCGCACCCGCATGGAACGTTATGAGAGCGCGCAGAGGCACCTGCAGCACTCTGTCAAGCACAACGACTTTAACCTGGCCACCCGCCTGCTCCAGGGGCAGCTCCTCTCCAAGAAGGGAGAGACGATGGAAGCCTCCCTGGAGTATCTGGAGGCGCTGCGCCTGGCAGATTCCATGGCCGTGCCTCCAGAGCAAGCCGACGAGATTCGCCAGTTATATGAGCCCATTATCGAGGCGCACAGCACCCAGGGCGACGAGGCTGCCAGCAAGCGGATCTGCGATAACGTGAATACCTTCCTGATGCGCCCCGACTGGCGCGAGCAGGTCGCCAAGGCGCGCCAGGAGATGCCCAAACAGGAGGGCGGCAGCATCCTGCCGCTGGCGGACGTGCTGCTGCAGGCCCAGTCCAGCGAGGTGCTGGATTCGATCAACCGCATCCACCAGTATGCCCGCTCGGGCTACCTGCGCACCGCCATGGCGGAAGCCTATGATGCCATCCACCAGGCTCCGACTTACCTGCCCCTGCACTCCCTGATGGGCGAGCTGCTCATCCAGGAGGGCCGCACCGAGGAGGCACTTGCCAAGTTCGATGTGGTCGCGCATGCATACAGCGTGCGCGGGGAAGCCGTCCAGGCCACCAAGCTCCTCCGCCGCGTGATCAAACTTGCGCCTATGGACCTCTCCGCGCGCAGCCGCCTGATCGAACAACTGGTCTCGCGCGGGCAGCTGGATGATGCCATGAAGGAGTATCTCGATCTAGCCGGTATCTACGGCCGATTGGCCGATTTGGACATGGCGCGCAAGACCTACACTACCGCCCTGCGCGTCGGCCAGCAATATAACGCCGATCGTTCCTGGAACGTCCAGATCCTGCAGCGCATGGCCGATATTGACATGCAGCGGCTGGACTGGAAACAGGCTGTGCGCGTCTTTGAGCAGATCCGCACCCTGCGCCCGGACGATGAAGGCGTGCGCCGCAACCTGGTGGACCTGAGCCTGCGCATGGGCCAGCAGGAGCAGGCCATCGCCGAGATGGAAGGCTTCATCAGTTATCTGCAGAGCAATGGGCAGAACGACAAGATCGTCAACTTCCTGGTGAGTTTGGTGGAGGACCACGAGGACCAACCAGTCCTCATTCGCACCCTGGCCACGGAACTCCAGCGCGCCGGCCGCACTGAGGACGCTATCTCGCTGCTGGACGGGCTGGGCGAATCCCTGCTGACCGCTGGCAAGAAAAGCGAAGCCTCTGAGGTCGTGCAGCAGATCATCCGCATGAACCCGCCAGGCATCGAGAACTACCGGCGGCTGCTGGAACAACTACGCTCTGGCGCTGCGTAACTCTGGTATGTCATTGCAAGCCCGAACAGACTGAGTGCGAAGCAATCTAACATCCCTCAAATCTCCGTTCGATAATCCCCGCTTAATGCGGGGATTTTTTCTTGCGGTGCTATAATCCGGGGCGATTCATGGAGGATGGAGAACATGCTGAAGACGAGAGACCGGGCCGTGATGAACTGGCTCTTTGTGTTTGCCCTGGTAGTGGCATTCCTGGTGTTATGGGGAGGCTTTACCCGGCTCACCCGTTCGGGGCTTTCGATCGTCGAATGGAACCCGGTCAGCGGGGCGGTCCCGCCGCTCAGCGAGGCAGCCTGGCAGCAGGAATTCATCAAGTACCAGCAAACCCCCGAATACATCCTGGTCAACAACAAGATGACGCTCCAGCAATACCAGCTCATCTTCTTTATCGAGTGGTTCCACCGCCTGCTGGCACGCAGCGCCGGGCTCGTCTATGCCTTCCCGGTCTTCTACTTCCTCTTTAAGAAGCGCATCCCCTGGAAGGAATTCGGCATCTATTTCGCCATGGGGATGCTGTTCATCACGCAGGCCTTTGCGGGCTGGTACATGGTCGCAAGCGGGCTGGAGGAGCGTCCTTCGGTCAGCCATTACCTGCTGACCACGCATCTCTTCCTCGCCCTCTCGCTGATGGGACTTAGCCTGTGGACAGCTTTCGGTCATCGCTACGGGTTCCCCGTCAAGTCGAAGTGGTCCACCGCATCCAAGCTGGGACTGGCGGCTTTCATTGTCCTACTCATCCAGATCGCTTATGGCGGCTTCACCGCCGGGCTTAAGGCCGGGCTGGTCTCCAACACCTGGCCGTTGATGTTCGGAAGGCTGGTCCCGGCGAACCTAATCACCTCCGCAACGAGCGTGCTCGATACGCCGCATACCATCATGTTCATCCATCGCTGGTGGGCCTGGCTCGGATTGATCGTTGTTCCGCTGGTCTATCGCGAGACGAAGCGGCGCGGTTACTCGCGCGAATTCGTCAACGGGCTGACCCTGCTGAGCGGCTTTGTCGTCTTGCAGATCATCCTCGGCATCCTGACCGTCCTTTCGCAAGTGAATATGCTCCTCGCGATGCTGCACCAGATCAATGCCATCGGCCTGTTCGCCATGGGCATCTACTTCCT
Organism: uncultured Chloroflexia bacterium; assembly: GCA_963809585.1. GTDB lineage: Bacteria > Chloroflexota > Anaerolineae > Anaerolineales > Villigracilaceae > JACPVF01. Next base: position 1,692,367 of record CAWEKL010000009.1, read on the forward strand.
GCATCAACTGCGCCTCAGGGATGGCATGCAAGAACCGGCACGTGGGCCGGCTTCCTGATCAGAATAAATTGAACGGAGGGGAAAATACGCGGCGTGCGGATTAACCGGGCGCCATCTCGCCCACCAGCAGGTCCAGAGCCACTTCCAGCGGCATCTGTCCCGTCTTGGCGGCTTCATCCATGACCAACAGGCGGCGGTAGATGGTTTCCAACGCAGGCAGCGTGAAGTGCTTCGCCTGGCCGTAGATCTTCTCAGCGACGAAGGGATGCACCTTCAACGCCTCCTGAACATCCGGGACCATGCCGTGCGCGTCGATCACTTCGCGGGCAAGCAGCAGCAGCCGGAACTGGCGGATCACCATGCCCCAGAGAGCAAAGGCATCCTGCTCTTCCAGCAGGTGATGCAGGCTTTTCAGCGCCAGCGCGGTTTTAGAGGCGGCCATTGCATCCACCATCGAAAAGATATCCGGCCCGGCTGAACCGAGGCTTACAGCCTCCACGTCCCCAGAGGTGACCGGTCGCGACCAGTTGGCGTAGGCCAGCAATTTGGAAATCTCCATGCCAGCCTGGCGGGGATCGCTGCCAGTCATCTCGGCAAGCCTGGCGGCTGCGGCGGGTTCCAATGCACCGCCCTGCCGTTTGGCCTCGCTCATGATCCAACCAGGCATCTCCCGCGGCTGGGGCAGCATGCAGGGCCGGGCCTGAAGGCCATTCTTCAGCGCCCATTTCACCAGCCAATTGTTCTCAAAATCCTTCGGCTTCAGATCCTGGACTTCGGTGATCACGATGCGGGTGGAATCCGGGGCGGAACTCAACAGGTCCTCGAACTTTTTGCGCTCGGGAGGCTTGGTATAGCGCGCCGAAGGGCGCGAGAGAATGACCACCCGGCGGGGCGCCAGGAAGGGCATGGCGTTCAGCGCGTTGTTCAGGTCATTCTCGCTGACCGAGCGTGCATCCAGACGCGCGGTATTCATCTCCGCGCTGGTCGGGTCGGTAAACCCGGATTCAAATTCCTTCAATTGGCGGGCGATGGCATATTCATCGTTGCCATAGAGAAGGGTGATATCCGGCATGTTGATCTCAGGGATGGTTACTGAGTGAGGACGCGATGCACGCCCTTGCGCACGGGGACCACATCCGCCACTCGCAGGTCACCCATATCTGCCTCGGTGGTTACGTTGGCCTGCAACCACGGCCCGACCGGCTGACTCAAGGCATAGCCGAACAGGGCAAAGACCACGCCCACCGGGATCAGCAACATGCGCGCCAGGGTGGACTTGCGCCCGCTGATGGGCACAAAGGCCAGGAGCGAGGACATCAGCATGGAGGTCGCCATGTTCGTGCCGCAGCCGGCATGGATGGCCAGGTTCCGCTCCCCGGCCTGCAGGCGGCTGAGCGCCTGGGTGATGGCCGATTTCAGATCCTCAGTGGAAACGTTGGCGAAGATAAAGAAACCGGTGGGGTTGGAATGTCCGGCCAGGTGACGGTCGGGAAATTTTGATTCAAGCACATGCAAAGTGGCATGCTCGAGGGCATGGTTCCGGCGGGTCGCCAAAACAGGGGGAAGGTCAAGTATCATAAATCGATTATACCGCCGGGAGGCAAAGCAACCGGCGGTATTCTCATGATTTCAAGGCAGGATTCGGAGAAAAATTCTAATCTGCGGGGACTGCTGCGGGTTGGGAAACACTCATTGGCGTAGTGGCACGCAGGAAGCCAAGAAAGAGCAGGATAACGCCCAGGAACTCACCCAGGTAGAGTGCACCGGGGATCTGCAGACGGCTGAAGAGGCCACCGAAGGCCGGCAGCATTGCGCCGACAGCGATCAGGATGTTGCCGATCGTCCGGTGCAGGAGCACGCGTTTGCGCCAGAAAATGAACGCCGACCAGGCCGCGCCGCCCACGAGCGTCAGCGTCCCGTAGATATTGAAGAAAGGTGTCAGCACGCGCACGCCCGGGGAGGCGATGGCACGCCCGCTCAGTTCGCTCCCGGTATGACCCGCGCCGATCATCAGGGACGGGTCCAGCTGGGCGGTGAAGACCTTGAAGGCCGCGAATAACGAGGCGATCACCAGAAGGACCATGAAGGCATGCGCCCAGCGCGGCCGCGCCAGCAGATAGACAGTTCCCTGTCCCAGCCAGGCTGCTACCAGGATGGCTCCGAACAGGTACCAAAGGCGGAAGACGAGATCATTCCAGCCAAAGACGCCGAAAAAGAACTCGCAAAAACCGCCGATGCCGTAGAAGAGGGTGCCAATACCCCAGAGCAGCAGGTGGTTGCCGCGCCGCTCCATGTAGCGCTTCAGGACGAAGAAGGCAAAGGCCAGGCTGACGAGGCTGGAGAACAGGGGAATGATCGTGTTCATGGTTACTCCGTGAGAATGGTTTGCGGCTTCGAGGAACGGAGCCTGGAATGGCATCAGCCCAGGTGGACCGCCTGAAGCGCGATCACAAAGGCGATGCCGAGCAGGACAAGCAAGACGAGGCCGATGACGACCAGGGCAGCCGGGATGAATTTCTCCCAGCCGGATGGATAACGGCGAGAGGGGTCACTCATTGCGTTTGGCGATGGTTTCGTAGGTGCCAAGCAGGCTGATCAGGATCCCGTCCGTGAAGGTATGCATGCGGTGAAGCATATCCTCCCAGGAACGGCCGGAGGAGACATGCGCCTCACGATACACTTTGACAACCGATTCGATCAGCACATTGCGAAAGAAGAGAAAAGCCTGGGCGGCGTCCACATAGCTCAGGTTGTTGCGGCGGGCGCGGGCAGCATAGGAGTAACCGATGGCATGGGCCTGGAACTCCACATTCTCGCCATCCGAGGCAAGGTAAGCCATCAACCCCTGGAACAGCATCTGCGCGCTCTGGCGGTATTGCGTGCGCGCCTCCTCATCCAGTTTTTGATACCAGTTCTGGGCCTCCAGGCTGCCATCGGCGATGCGCATGCGGACGTTGCGCACCGCGGACTGCAGCATCGTCTCCGGAGCGATGTCCTGCGGGGCGCGAGCATGCTCGGCCCACAGCTCCATCTCGCTGCGTTTGTAGCGGCGGTGGCCGCCCTGCGTGCGGTGGACCGGCAGCAGACCCTTGTCGGACCAAGCGCGCACTGTGCTGGGATGCACTCCCAGGATCGTGGAGGCCCCTTTTAGCGAAAGCCAATCATCTGTCATCATTCAATCCTTTTCGACGCACCCGGCTACTCGTCCAGCCATCATTCCGCGGCAAGCGCCACTTTCTCAGGGTAGGAAGGTGCGGAGGCCTGCCTGTGGAAGGCCGAGGCATCGATGCGCGCCAGCATCAGCACAGCGGCAAACAGCATCAGGGCCTCGATCCCAAATACAGCCAGGTAACCGGCCGAGGAAGAACCTGAAATTTGGCCAACGGCATCCCGCACGGCGCCGCCGAGCACCGATCCCGCCAGCCGGGAGAGGGCATTGGAAACGCCCCAGGCTCCCATATACAACCCCACTTCGCCGGGGACGGTGAGGTCGAACATCAGCGAGAGGTTCGAGACCGTTGCGATGCCCGTCCCAATGCCGAGCAGAATTACGCCGAGGTAAAAGACCTGCAGGCTGCCAAGCAGGCCGCTCAACAGGATGATCAAGAAGCCGCCCAGGGCGCCGAGGTTACCCGATTGGACAACCAGCCGCCGCGGAGCGCGCCCCTCCAGCCAGCCGGCAAGGATGATGGCGATAAGAACGAAGGTCCCCCACAGGGAGGTGATGCGTGTGGTCTGAGTGACCGTCATGCCGAATGCCTCGGCAGCAAAAGGCTCGAGGAGGATGTCCTGACCCAGGATGGCAGCCAGCAGCAGGAACAGATAAACAAAGAAACTCCTGCCGACGGGATTTCGAGTGATGACTCCGGCCATCTGCTTAAGGGAATAAGCCTCGGAATGAGCGCCGGCGCTCGAGGAGATGGAGCGCGGCTCCAGGCGGATCAGGCCGATCAGCCCCAAACTGAGGGCCGCCAAGGCGATGATCCCAAAGGCGCGGATGAGGGCCTGTGGAGTGTAGGGGTCCACCATGCGGCTCAACCCGATGGCGGTGAAGATGATACCGACAATCATCATGAACCACATGACCGCGACCGTGCGGCCGCGGCCCTTCTCGCCGGATAATTCCGAGGCAAGGGAGAGATAGGAAACGCTGGACAGGTTGTAGCCCATGCCCCAGGCTCCGAAGGCAAGCAGCCCGACGAGAATACCCAGCGGCAGGTTCTCATGGAGCAGAAACGCCACCTGCGGAGAAACCGCCACACCAGCCGCGCACAGGATCAACCCGGCGAGGATATAAGGCGTGCGGCGGAAACCCAGAATGGGATGGCGGTCAGACCAGGAGCCAATGGCTACCTGGATCGGGGAGAACAGGTAGGGGAGAGAAGCCAGCGCAGCGACCAGGGCGGCTGAGAGCGCCAGTTCCTTGATCATGACGCGGTTCAAGGTGCTATTGATGGGCACCAGGGTCATGGCGACGGCAACATGGACTAACCCGAGCTGAATACGTTTTAAGCGCATGGGAACCCTTATTTTGATAAATAACAGCAAAATACCCGGCGAATGTACCAAAGCGCCGGGTCAGCGTCAATGTAGATTTACGTAGATTTTACAGATAATGGATAATAATCACCTGAAAAAGTGACTACCGCGGTAGTATTCCTGAGGGTCGTGGCCCGTACGTGCGAGCAATCTCATGATCGGGAGATTGCTTCGTCGATTTACAGCACGAGTGACGAAATACTCCTCGCAACGACATTCCTTAGACTTTGACGGTCTTGATCATCTGGCGGGCGACCTGGAGGAGCTCATGCGCTGAGCGCATGGTGCCCTCCCCCACCTCGCCGAGCATCTGCGAGAGTTCGACAATGCGCGGCTCGCCATCCAGTTTTTCGACGCGCGTCAGCGTGCGGCCCTTGTCCACCAGCTTGGAGCACCTGGTAATGCTGGTCGCCGAAGACCGCCAGCTGCGGCAGGTGGGTCACGCAAAACACCTGATGGCTGCGGCCCAAGTTCCACAACTTCTGCCCGACCACCATGCCGACACGGCCGCCGATGCCCTGATCGATCTCGTCGAAGATCAGGCTGGGGACCTCGTCGGCGCGCACCAGCACGTTCTTGAGCGCCAGCATCAGGCGGGAGGTCTCGCCGCCGGAGGCGATCCGCGCCAGCGGCTTCAGCCCCTCGCCGGGGTTGGGGGCGATCAGGAATTCGACGCGATCGAGGCCGTTCTGGTCGAAGGCGACGCGCGAGCCGTCGGCAAGAGGCGCGCCGTTCGGGTCGGGCTTCATCTGGAAGTCCACGCCGAAGCGGGCAGCGGCCATCTTGAGGTCGTCCAGTTCAAGTTCGATACCCTTGCCCATCTGAACAGCGGCAGACTTGCGCTTCTCCGAAAGCGCTCCACCCTGCGAGGCGATCTTCTGAAGCAGGCTCGCCTCATCGGCCTCAAGCTGAGCGATGCGGTCAGCGGCACCGGTGATGGTCTCCAATTGCTTGCGGGAGTCTTCCCCATAAGCGATGACGGCGGGGATGCTGCCGCCGTACTTGCGGGAGAGGCGGTGAATCAGATCCAGGCGCTCATCGACTTCCTCGAGGCGGCGCGGGTTGAACTCGATCTCTTCGAGGTAATCGCGCAATGCGCGCACCAGGTCTGAGAGCGAATCTTCGAGCATGGCCGCCTGGCTGGAGATCTCATCCTGAGCGGTGTCAAGTTTGGCAAGCCCCGCGAGGGCATGGGAGGCCTGACCGATCAAGTCGCTGGCGGCGGAGGATTCAGGCGAGCCTTCATCCAGCGCAGTGAGCGCCTGACGCGCGTACTCGGCGAGCGCCTCGGCGTTGGCGAGACGGTCGCGTTCCTTGCGCAGCTCCTCGTCCTCGCCGGGCTTCAGGCGGGCGGCCTCGATCTCCTCGGCGGCATAGGTGAGCATCTCGGTACGGCGATCGGCGTCGGCCTGGGCGGCGCGCAATTCGTTCAGCTCGCGGCGCAGGTTCAGCAAGGCGTGATAGCTCTGGCGGTATTCGGAAAGCGGCCGGGCCACATCCGCATAGCGATCGAGCAGACCGAGGTGGGCGCGCGGGTCGAGCAGCGATAGATGCTCGGATTGCCCGTGGATATCCACCAGCGCGGCACCCAATTCCTTGAGCAGCGAGACATTGACGGTGCGCCCGTTGAGACGCGCCACGGAGCGTCCCTCGCGGCGGACCTCGCGGGTCAGCGTGACGAAATTGGGATCATCGAGCAGCTCCTCGCGCTTCAGGATGTCGTTGACGGCTTCCTTTTCCGGACCCTTGAGCTGGAAGACGCCCTCCACAAAGGCGGCCTCCGCGTCGGTGCGGATCAGCGTGGTATCGGCCTTGCCGCCGATGAGCATGACCACCGCGTCGAGGATGATGGATTTTCCGGCGCCCGTCTCGCCGGTCAGGATGGTCAGCCCGGGACCAAAGCGCAGGTCCAGGCTGTCAATGATCGCAAAGTTATGGATGCGGAGTTCGGTCAGCATGATTATCTACGGAATTGAATCCCGGAGAGGCGCGAGTACATGACCGGTGTCGCCACAATGAGATAGAGCGCCTGGGCGATCAGCCGCCAGATGTCCAGGCCAAAAAGCTGAAAGGCGAGGACCGGCAGCGCGCCCACGATCATCCCGGCGACGACAGTCATGAAGAGGGAACGCGAGCGATGCTTGCGGGTGACAAAGCGGACGGCTTCGGCGATGATCACGCCGACCGTCGAGGCTCCAAAACTGATGATGAGCAGCATGAAGATGCCGAACGAACCGATGAGCGTGACCAGGAGGCTGGCGATGAGCGAAAGCACTGCAGCGGTCAGGAATCCGAAAACGTAGTCGGACCACTGTGAAGTATCGAAGATCTTCTGCTGGCTCTTGACGCACTCAGGGCAGCGATAGCCGGTGGGCGTGCGGATGGCACAGGTTGCGCAGATGGGCCGATCACAATTGTTGCAGCGCAGCGTGGTCTCGCGCGTGGGGTGGATGTAGCAGTAGAGAGTCTCTTCGGTCATCGGGACATTCCCAAGGTGGAATTCTGGTTCATGTGCGCGGTCAGGTTGCGATAGAAATACCCGGCGTCCCCGAAGCGGACGAAGCGGGCCGTGTATTCGGCGGCATGCACCACCACGTGGTCATCCTCGATCAGGCCGACCGGAATCTGGCCGTCCACGCTGAGCACGGCGTTCTCGCCCTGAATTGTGATGTCCACCGAGGAGCCTTCGGCCAGCACGACTGCCCTATCGACAGAGAGGTGCGGGGCGATGGGGACGATGAGGATGTTGCGCAGTTCGGGCGGGAGGATGGGGCCGCCCGCGGCGAGGGCATAGGCGGTGGAACCGGTGGCGGTGGAGGCGATGAGGCCGTCGGCCACATAGGTGGTGAGCAAATGCCCGTCGGCGGAGGCAGAAAGCCGAACAGGGCGGAGGTACTGGCCGCGGCTGACCACGCATTCATTCAACGCATGCCAGGCACCGGCCTGTTCGCCGGAACGGATCAGTTCCACCTGCAGCATCATGCGATTCTCGATCCAGGCCTCGCCAGCCAGCAAACGGGCGAGCATCTCCGGCCAGTCGCCGCGTTCCACCTGGATGAGGAAGCCCAGCCGCCCATAGTTGATGCCGAGGATGGGCACACCGTTGGGAGCGCAGAGATGCCCGGCGCGCAGCATGGTACCGTCGCCGCCCACCGCGATGAGCAGGTCGAATTCATTCTTGCGGACCTGCCTGCGCAAGGTCTCGTCATAAAGCGAGCCGCAGGGAGCTTCCAACCCCTTGCCTTTGAGGAATTCCGCGATGGCTTGAGCCTCGCGGAAAGCCTCCGGCAGTTTGGGATAGGAGGTGACGACCGGGCGCTGCGGGATAAATGGGGCGGCCATAATGGGGGTAATTATATCGCCATCTGTATTGCGGAACTGCTGCATGACCAGTGTCGTGTGCGTAATCCCTATCCAGCAGGGGGTCGCCTCGCTGCGCTCGCAACGACATGTGTGGTTTCAGGCAAGCGAGCGGTCGCACTGTTTGCGGAATCCGCAGCGGGCGCAGCGGGCGGCCTGCTCGTGGGAGCGGTCCACATCCGAGCGGGTCTCATCGCGGCGCATGTCTGCCAGCAGGTCGAGCAGCGAGGCCTCCAGTTCGGGAGTGAAATCCACGGCGAAATCCCGGTCGTTGTAATGGACGATGCCATAGGGAGGGCGCTTGCCATAGGTTTTTTCCACCAGCAGGCAGTAGGCCGCCAACTGGTAGATGTGCGAATCATACGGCGCTTCGGGCGCGCGGCCGCTTTTGACCTCCACCGGGATGATGCGGCCGTTCTGCTGGATGAGGTAATCGGGCTTGCCGGTGAGACCCAGCGTGCCATCATAAAGCGGGCGTTCCACCTTTCCCCAGCCGCCCGTGTCGGTGTAGATCACGCGGCCGCCGGGCAGACCGGCTGCCTTGCGCTGGCGCGTGGACTGCCAGAAGAAGAGCAAGGCCAGGAGGATAAGAAGGATGGCAGCGTAGAGCATGGTCATCCACCGATCTGTGCGGTGGCCCAGGCAACCAGCAGGACAAGGGCGACGAGCACGAGCAGCAGCGCCAGGTTACGCAGCAGGATGGAGGCGAGGACCTTGCGCCCGTGGCGGCGGTGCAGGCTGGTCCCGGCGGAAAGCTCAGCCTGGTTTTCCGGCACCAAGCCCTGCTTCCGATACCACCAGGCACGGCGGCAGTAGAGGTAGGAGCCGATCTCAGAGGCGCGGATCAGGGGAGGCATGGGCGGTCAGGCGGCCTTTCGGAGGAGAGAAGGGTGTTAATTCAATTCTGCCCTGTCAGATTTATCTGGCAGGCGGATTTTCCAAAACAAATCCCCACTTCGTTTCGGGGACCTTGTCCTCGCAGGGAATTTTGTGTAGTTTTTCGCGTATTTTGAAAAACAATTCATGGGCGGAGTAGGAGAGAGGAGAGAGTAAGGGGTAGAGATGGAACAGATTGGCTCCACGGCAAGTATATAGAACATTTATTCGAAAGTCAAGGAAAGAACCCCTCCCGACCTTCGGCCACTTCGCCACGGAATATTCGATCCGCAAATCAACCCAAGCACTGCTTCAGCGACATCTTTCGACGTCGAATTTGGGGAGGCAGGAGGGACTCGATCCGGAGCCTTTGATATACTTTGCCAATGGACATTGAATTTAACGGTAAGGTTTGGACCTGGCGCGGCCCCTCCCCCTTTTTCTTCGTTACCGTCCCGGAGGAGCAGTCCCGCGACCTGAAAGCCATATCAAATATCGTGACCTATGGCTGGGGGATGATCCCGGTGCGGGTTCGCATCGGCAAGACCGAGTGGGAGACTTCCCTGTGGCCCAAGGACGGCCGCTACATTGTGCCCCTCAAAGACAGGGTCCGAAAGGCGGAAAATATTGAGCGAAGGGGACGAGGTGACGGTAAAACTCGAGGTGCGGTGAAAACCAAGGAGAATAGGGATTAGAGAATAGATTCCGGAGCCAGGGCCATATATGGACTGGCCTTTGGGAGGACATATACTGCATTCATGAAAGGTCAAGCGGGAAAAGAACGAGACCGGACCGGATGGGGATTTTACCAGCTAGAAACAGGCAGTGAAGCCAACCGATTGACTCTCCCCCTATAATTCTGTACACTGAAACCTGAATTTATATCCTCCTTCCACTGGAGCAGCCCTTGACCGAATATGCCGATCTGGAATTGAGCTTGCGCCGCGGGACGGAGAACGCGTATGCGGTCTCGATGCGCCTGAGCCAGCCGGGCAGCGATGCGGACAGCCTCGTCGGTGAGGGGTCGGCCGCGTTCGGTCTGGAGGCTCTGCGCGCGGCGGCCGCGGATCCTGCCGAATACGGGCGGCTGCTGACCGCGAACCTGTTCGCGGATCGCGCGACTGCGAGAGGGATTTGAACGGGCGCGCGCCGCGGCGCAGACGGTCAGCGTCCCCGCTGCGCCTGACGGCTGCTGATCGCGCCGGATGCGCCGGAACTCCACACCCTTTTCTGGGAAACACTACGCGACCCCGCGGATACGGATGCGACCCTGCTCACCGGCGAGGATATCCTGTTCTCGCGTTACATCCCCAGCCGCGATCTGGGTCCGGTTGTTTTGCGGCCCAAGGGAGAACTCAAGGCGCTGGCGGCGATCGCCAACCCTTCCGACCTGAGCGAATACGGCCTCGCACCGCTGGCGGCGGACGAGGAGCTGGAGCGGGCGCGGGCAGGCCTGGCGGACCTGCCAGTCAAGCCCTTGCTGGCGGACGGAAAGCAATTCTGCACTCTGGAAGCGATCCTCGAAGGATTGCGGGATGGGTACGATATTCTTTATCTGGTGGCGCATGGCATTTTCGCAAAGGAACAGCCCTGGCTCGTACTGGAAGGGGAAGACGGCAAGGTGCAGCGCGTCTCCGGGAAGGAACTGGCCGCCTCCTTAGGCGAGATGCAGGCCAAGCCGCGCCTGATCGTGCTGGTTTCGTGCGAGAGCGCGGGCAAAGGGACGGGCGCGGCGATGCAGGCACTGGGACCGCGGCTGGCAGAGGCCGGTGTGCCGGCAGTCATCGCCATGCAGGGCAGCGTCTCGATGGGGACGGTGGAGAAGTTCATGCCGGTCTTCTTCAAGGAACTGCGCCGGGACGGGTGCCTCGACCGGGCTGTTTCGGTGGCGCGCGGGGCGGTGAAGGGGGAGGACGATTTCTGGATGCCGGTGCTGTTCATGCGCCTGAAAAGCGGGCGCATCTGGCCGGAGGATGTCAAGGAACCGACCGGGAATGTAACGGTCCACATGGGCGATACCTACAACGTCTCGAACATCCAGAACAGCAACGTGAACCTGGGGAGCACGCTGACCAATGTATCCTTTAACGTTGGGAAAGTTTCCGGTCTGGACGGAGCGGACAAAGAGGAATTGGGGCGGCTGATCGAACAATTGAACATGGCGTTGCAGAAAGCCAGCGGGGAGAACGCGGAGGCAGCGCAGGCAGTGGCGGCAATGACCGGGGAACTGGTTGAGGGGCTTGCGAAGGAAAACGTGAATACAGAGCGGATCAAGATCATCCTCGGCGGGCTACAGCAGGCCGCCAAGATCGCCGGAAAAGGTCTGCCCGAGGTCCCGCCGATCGCAGCTGAAATTGCAAGCCGCGTTTCAGGCGCATTGGGAATTCACTAAGAGATCGTATCGACCGGCAGGACGCGCAAACGGTAGGAGGATAGTAGGGGCGCAGCGTAGGGATGGGTTGGGGGGAGGGAAGATTGCCACGTCGCTCGACAATTCCTTCGGAATCGTCTCATCTCCTCGCAATGACACAAGAGGGGTGCTTCGCGAGGGCGAGGGATTCAAATACCGGGTTTTACGTCCCCTTCAGGAAGGCAGGAGGAAGCGACCGTCCTGCATGAGCAATTCCCCATCCACCTCAATCGAACAGCCGGGATTGACCACATCCACGTGAACAGCGGAGGTCCAGTCCGCGCCGGTACTGTGACCGAGGGGATCGCCGAAGGCGATGTGCACACCGGGGATCTTCTCGTCCTGAAGCATGGACCCGCAAAGCGACTTCACCGCGCGATTGGTGCCAATGGCAAATTCACCCACGCGGCGGCCATTCTCTGCGGAGTCGAGGTAACTTTCCAATTCCGCGGCAATCTCCTGCAATGGGCTGCTCACCTGTTCGACACGACCGTCAGTGATCTTAATGCGAACCGGAGCAGAGAGCAGCCCGTACTTTCCCGAGAAATAATCACCAAGGACACGGGTGACGAACACGCCTTCCACCATTGCAGGGCTTGTGAACACCTCTCCCTCGGGGAGATTGCCTCCGCTGCCCTGCTCATGATAAAGGCCGTGACAGGGTGTCCATTTCAGGCCCTGGCGAAAACGGACCAGCAGGTCTGTCCCGTCTGCAGACGTGACCCGGATCACGTGCAAGTCCTTCACCCGATCAAACACACGCATGGTCAGGTCGTGAACCTGCTGATAGTCCGCCAGCATACCCTCGCGCATCAGACGCGGGGTAATGACCGGCATGTGCGCATGACGCACGTTGAAACGCTGCATGACAAAGCCGACGAAACCGCCTCGCATGGGGAGCTCGCCCGGTTTGGAGGAGCCTGCAAAGAAGGTGACCGTGGGCGAGAAGGAAGAAACCTTTTCGATCAAACCCTCCGGCAGGGCGGTCATGGGCCGCGGACCGAATTCCTCGATACGCGCCAGGCTCACTTCCGCGCCAGTGTCCCGGGCCTCCCGGGCCAGGGCATCCGCGACAAGCAAGGTTTCGTCATCAGTAAGGATGAAAACCCGATCCGAGGCGCCGATATTCATGCAGACCCGGACCGCATTCCTCGCGCCAGCAAGCAGAGCTTCGTCGATCTCCATATCACAACCTCCAGAACAAGATCGTTTCTCCGGGGTCAATCATACCTCACGGGAGGCTGCGGATAAGCGACGGGCGGCAGGTATAATCGCGGCATGAGCGATTTTAAATTCCTTCATCCGACCGAAGTGCGCTATGGGGATCTGGACCCGCAAGGACATCTGAACAATGCAAAGTTCCTCACCTATTTCGAGCAGGCGCGCGTGCACTATCTGCTGCAACTGGGCCTGTTCCACAAAGACCGCTCCTTCATGGAGATCGGCCTGATCGTGGCGGACATTCACATCAGCTACCACGCCCCCGTGCAATGGGGCGATCCGATCCAGACGGGCGTGCGAACGGCGCGGATCGGCGGTAAGTCCATGACCATTGAGCAAGCCGTGGTGAATGGCGAAACGGGCAAGGTTCTCGCCAAAGGGACGGTCATCATGGTGGGTTTCGATTACACCGCGCAGAAGAGCATCCTGATACCGGCGCAGTGGCGCGAGATCATTTACAAGTTCGAAGGCCTGACGCCGGAAAACTGAAAGGCGGGTTAGACATGTTACTCCCCGAGATCAATGCAGAATATCTGACCGATTTTCTCGTGCGGCTGCTAAACACCCCCTCCCCCACGGGCCGCGCCGAACCGGCGATCGAACTGGTGGAAGAGGAACTGACACAGTTCACGCAACTTGCATTGAAACGGACGCGTAAAGGCGCGCTGACCGCCACGTGGGAAGTGGAGAGCGATCTGCCGCCCGCGGCGCTTACGGCGCACGTGGACACGCTGGGCGCGATGGTGAGGGCCATCAAGCCCAATGGACGGCTGCAGATCACCCGCGTCGGCGGGCTGCTGCTCAACGCGGTGGAGACGGAAGGCTGCTGGGTGTTCGCCTCGGAAGGCGAAAAGGTGCGCGGCTCGCTGCTGTCCGAGGCCGCCTCGGCGCATGTCTTCGGCGCCCAGGCCGTGGAGATGAAGCGCGACGAGGAACACATGGAGATCCGCCTGGATGCGATCACCCGCTCCGCGGAGGATACGAGGCATTGGGCATCCGGGTGGGAGACTTTGTGGCTTTCGACCCGCGCGTGGAGGTGACGAACGGTTTCATCCGCTCGCGGCACCTGGACGACAAAGCCTGCGTGGCGGTACTGGTGGCAATCCTCCGCGCGCTGAAGGATGCAGGCCAAAGCCCTGCGCGCAAGGTTGTGTTCCACTTCAGCAACTATGAGGAGGTGGGGCACGGCGCGGCGGCGGGCATCCCGGCGGAAGTGCAGGAATTAATCACCGTGGATATGGCCGCAGTCGGGCCGGGACAGGCCTCGGACGAGTTCCACGCCACCATCTGCCTGAAGGATTCCGGCGGACCGTACCATCACGGACTGTCCAACAAGTTGCGCACCATCGCGGACCTGCAGGGCATCCCCTACAAAACGGATATCTATCCTTTCTATGGGTCAGATGGGGAGGCGTTCTGGAGGGCGGGCGGCGATGTGGCCGTGGCGCTGATCGGACCGGGCATCGACGCCTCGCACAATTATGAGCGCACACACATTGACTCGCTGGTGGCAACGGGGAGATGGATCCTGGCGTATTTGTTGAGCGAGTAGAGAGCAGGGAATAGGAAATAGAAGATTAGAGGATTAGAGGGGAGATAATGTCAGGCTGGAGGATTGTGGAGAGGAGGAGAGGATGAAATTCGATGCTGCACTGGCACCTGTATCTTTGAAGGAAATCGCTCCTATCGCAGAAGCGGCTGAGGAAACAGGCTTCGACGCGCTGTGGACCTCGGAGACGCAGCACGACCCATTTCTGCCGATGCCGCTGATCGCCGAGCACACCCGGCGGCTGAAGATGGGCACGGCCATCGCGGTCTCGTTCGCGCGCTCGCCAGCCAACCTGGCTTATGCCGCGTGGGATATCGCTGCTCACTCAGAAGGTCGGTTCATCCTGGGACTGGGGACGCAGGTGAAGGCGCACATCGAGCGGCGATTTGGGATGCCGTGGCCGGAGTCGGTGACCGGCAAGCTGAGAGAGCAAATACAGGTCCTGCGCGCCTTCTGGGACTGCTGGCAGAACGGGACGAAGCTCAACTACCGGGGGGAGTACTACAAGCTCACCTTGATGACGCCGTTCTTCAACCCCGGACCGCTTCCTTACCAACCGGCTTCCGGCGAGCCACTGATCCCCATTTACATCGCGGGGGTGAACCGCGGGCTGGCGCGGCTGGCGGGAGAACTGTGCGAGGGGTTCCATGTTCATCCCTTCCACTCGGCGCGCTACCTGCGCGAGGTCATGCTGCCGGCCATAGAGGAGGGGGCGCAAAAAGCCGGGCGGAGCCGGAAGGATGTGGCCGTGACGGTGACCGCCTTCGCCGCGACGACGCCGGAGGATGAGAACTTCGCGCGCATGCAGCTCGCTTTCTATGCTTCCACGCCATCCTACCGTTCGGTCATGGAGTTTCACGGCTGGGAGGGCACCGCGGAAAAGTTATCCGCACATGCGGCGCGTGGCGAATGGGCAGAGATGCCGATGCTCATCACGGACGAGATGCTGCATGAATTGTGCCTGGTGACGGAGGATGCGCGGCTGGGAGAGGAACTGGAGAAACGTTATGCGGGCATCGCTGACCGGCTGGCGCTGTACACGCCATTCGTCCCGGGGGTGAAGGATGAATGGTGGAAAAAGCTGACCGGGACCTGGAACAAATAAAAAAAGCTCCTCGCAGTGACCTGCGAGGAGCTTTTCTCGGCGTCCGAAAAGAAAAGGGTCAGGCGCCCTTCATGAGCAGGCTCACGGCTAAAATCAAATAGCCGATGAGGACGATGTAGAAGGCGAAGGGGGCCAGGGCAGCGATGACGCCGAACTGGGCCAGCAAGCCGATGAGCGCCACCACGACGGCAGCCCAGAAGATCATGGTAGTGGGGGGGTTTAATTTCATTTCAATTCTCCTCAAGAATGTTGCAAAATACTCGGGGCAACTCTTCGGGATCGAATGGGCCAAAACCCGAAGAGAGATCCGGAGCAGTCCGGTCTTTAGAGACCCGGAACCGTCACGCCGAGGGCCAGGAGCACAAAGGCTACCACGATGCCCCAAAAAGCGATCGTACCAAAACCACCGACGAAGGACAGGATCAGAGCCAGCACAGCAAGCGCGGCAGTGATGTAGAAAATCATGTTGGTGGGGGTTTTCAAATTCATATCAATTCTCCTCTGGAAAATGGTGAAAAATGTGGACGCCGACTTTATCACTAACAACCTAACCGGGCAAACGTACCGGCTTAAAAGTATCTCCCGGCACTGCCTGAACCCGCCGAAAACGGTACAATTCCGAAGAGCGGGATCTTCAAGATAAGTAACCCCGGTGCGCGGGGTTCGTTGCACAGCAAGGCAGGGAACAGGCTGCGCTTGTTCGTTCGATGAGTTCAGGAGGCAGGATGGATCTCCGAGAGTATCAGGAAAAATCACGAAAAACAGCAGGATATCCGGCTATCGGGCATGCTGTGATCTATCCCACATTGGGACTAGTCAATGAGGCAGGCGAAGTAGCCGGAAAGATCAAAAAGGTGTTCCGCGATAAAGGCGGGGAAATCACTGAAGAGACACGCGGCGCCCTCAAGGCCGAATTAGGCGACGTATTATGGTATTTGGCGCAAATATGCACCGAATTGGAGCTTTCCCTGGAGGAGGTGGCCGAATATAACATTACAAAATTGTATGGACGTTTGGAACGAGGCGTGATTCGCGGCGATGGTGATAACCGCTGAATTGGAACAAGCGAGGCGCATCAATCGTTAAAATAGACAGCGTAAGGAAACTCTAACCTTTTTCCTACGCGGAGTCGCTGCTATTTTTGGTAAAATGCGCCCAGACTTGTCTTATTCGGCGAGTCGAGGAGAAACACATTATGGCTGGCATGGAACGCTTTACACAGCGAGCAAGACGGGTGCTGAGCCTGGCTCATCAGGAGGCCGAACGCGCCCACCAGAGCAATATTGGCACCGAGCATCTTCTGCTTGGTCTAATGGATGAAGAAGGCGGCGTGGCCGGGCGGGTATTGCGCGAGTTGGGTATGACATCCGACCGCGTGCGCGAAATCATCGAGCGCGTCGCCGCGACCGAAACCCGCTTCAATCCCGACAAGATCGAGCTGGCTCCGGATACCCAACAAGTCCTGGAATATGCCGTGGACGAGGCCCGCCGCCTCGGCCATCACTACATCGGCACCGAGCACATCCTGCTCGGGCTGGTGCGCGTGGAAGGCACGGCGATGGAAGTCCTGCGCCGACTGGGCGTCACGGCGGACCAGATCCGCCGCCAGACGCGCCGCGTGCTGAACGAATCCGCCTCCTCCCCGGCGCCGGCCTGCCGCCGGGCACGAGGCACGCGCGGCGCTGCGGCCGCCGGGCCCAAGACTCCGCTCGTGGACCAACTGGCCACCGACCTGACGACCAAGGCTGAGGAGAAGAAACTCGACCCGGTCATCGGCCGCCAGATGGAGATCGAGCGCGTCATCCAGATCCTGGCGCGCCGCACCAAGAACAACCCGGCACTGATCGGCGAGCCGGGCGTCGGCAAGACCGCCATCGTGGAAGGCCTGGCCCAGCGCATCGTCGAAGGCGACGTCCCCGCGCCGCTGATGAACAAGCGCGTGCTGCAACTGGATGTGGGCTCGCTGGTGGCCGGCACCATGTATCGCGGCCAGTTCGAGGAACGCCTCAAGCGGGTCATCGACGAGCTGAAGCAATCCGGCGCGATCCTGTTCATTGACGAAGTCCACATGCTGGTGGGCGCGGGCGCCGCCGGCTCCTCCGTGGACGCGGCCAACATCCTCAAGCCGGCGCTTTCGCGCGGCGAGCTGCAGGTCATCGGCGCGACCACGCTGGATGAATATCGCAAGCACATCGAATCGGATGCGGCCCTCGAACGGCGCTTCCAGCCCGTTGCAGGTGGATGAGCCGATCTGAAGAGGAGACCATCGAGATCCTGAAGGGCATCCGCAGCGCCTACGAGGAGCATCATCACCTGGTGATCTCGGATGAGGCCCTGGAAGCGGCCACGCATCTCTCCTCGCGCTATGTGACCGAACGCTTCCTGCCCGACAAGGCCATCGACCTGATCGACGAATCGTCCTCCCGCGTGCGCATGTATAAATCCCCGGCCGCCAAGCAGGCCAAGGATCTGTTCTGGCCAACTGCGCCAGGCGCGCCAGAACCGCGCCCTGGCGCAGGAGGAAGGCAACGCCGAGGAGATCACGCGAGTGGCGAGGAGCGCGAGACTGGACCTGCGGAGAACAGATCGAGCGCCTGCGCTCCGGCTGGGACCGCGCCAACAGCCCCGTGGTCTCGGCGGAGGATATCGCCGAGGTGGTCTCCATGTGGACGGGCGTCCCGCTGATGCAGCTGGCGGAGGCGGAATCCCAGCGCCTGCTCAAGATGGAAGATGAACTGCGCAAGTCCATCATCGGCCAGGATGATGCGATCATCGCCATCTCCCGCGCCGTGCGCCGCGCGCGCGCCGGCCTGAAAGACCCGCGCCGCCCGATCGGCTCATTCATGTTCCTCGGCCCCACCGGCGTCGGCAAGACCGAGCTGACCAAGGCCCTGGCCAAGTTCATGTTCGGCAGCGAAGACGCCGCCATTCAGCTGGATATGTCCGAGTTCATGGAACGCCACACGGCCTGCCGTCTGGTCGGCGCGCCTCCCGGATACGTCGGCTACGAGGATGCCGGCCAGCTGACCGAGGCCCTGCGCCGCCGACCCTACTCGATCGTCGTCTTTGACGAGGTCGAGAAGGCGCATCCCGAAGTGCACAACATGCTGCTGCAGATCATGGAAGAGGGCCACCTGTCGCGACGCCAAGGGCCGCAAGGTGGACTTCCGCAACGCCATCATCGTGATGACCTCCAACATCGGCGCGGACATGATCAAGAAGCAGACCGCGCTGGGCTTCCAGTTGAAGCGCGATGAGGCGCTCGAGGAGAAGCTCTCCTACGACGAGATGCGCAAGAAGCTGAACGAATTCGCTCAAGCGCGCCTTCCGGCCCGAGTTCATCAACCGCCTGGATACCGTCAGTCATCTTCCGCTCGCTGAACAAGGAAGATATTCAGAAGATCGTCTCGCTGGAACTGAACAAGGTGGCGCGAGCGCCTGAAGGAACACAACCTCGACGCTGACCGCCACCCCTGAAGCGCTGGCTGCGCTGGCCGACCAGGGCTACGACCCCGATTTCGGCGCGCGCCCCCTGCGCCGTGTGATCCAGCAGAAGGTGGAAGATCCGCTCTCCGACCGGCTGCTCTCGGGCGAGTTCGTGGACGGCGCCTCCATCCTCGTGGACGTGGGCGTGGACGGCGAGATCATCCTGGAGCGCAGCGACGAAAAGGCCGAAGCGCCGCGCCGGCAGTCTAACTGGTACATCGCTATAACGAGATCCCCGCGGGGGCAGGTCATGATGACCTGCCCCCGTTTTTGTAAGAGTTTGTTAATGGATTATTTCAGCGCGGAACGCGTCGTCCAGGTAGTGCAACCAAACTTAGAGAAGGAGAAACGACAATGAACGATCTTGAGAAGGCAACCCTGGCTGGAGGCTGTTTCTGGTGCCTGGAGGCAGTCTTTGACGAGTTGAAGGGAGTGGTCTCGGTCGAATCGGGCTACTCCGGCGGGCACGTGGAGAACCCCTCCTACACGGCGGTCTGCACCGGCATGACCGGGCACGCCGAGGTGGTGCAGGTGACGTTCGACCCGCAAGTGCTGTCGTATGCCGACCTGCTGCGCGTGTTCTTTACCATCCATGACCCCACCACGCTCAACCGGCAGGGCGCGGATACCGGCACGCAGTACCGCTCGGCGATCTTCTATCACAGCGAGGAGCAGAAGAAGACGGCGGAGCAGGTCATCGGCGAGCTGCGCGAGGCGGATGTGTGGGACGATCCGATCGTGACCGAGGTGAAGCCCTTCGACAAGTTCTACATGGCGGAGGCTTATCACCAGGAATACTATGCCAACAATGCGAACCAGCCCTATTGCCGGGTGGTCATCCAGCCGAAGGTGGCAAAGTTTCGCAAGCATTATTTTGACCGGTTGAAGAAGCAGGTGGCGTAAGCCATCATCTCGTTGTGAGAAGTGTTTCCGGTTTCTTTGCAACTGGAAACCGACGAAGCAATCTTTTGTGGAGATTGCTTCGTTGCATTTTCACAGCGGAGAATTCTCCGCTGTGAAAATGCGCCTCGCAATGACATGGGATTTTTGTTATACTTTTCTTCCTATTATGGAAATGAAGGCTCCCAACTTCCTCATCCGCGAGGTCCCCATTTACGGGGATGCGCTGCTCGCGCCGATGGACGGATATTCCGACTGGCCGTTCCGGTCGCTGTGCCGCGAGCTGGGCTCGGCGATGAGCTATACCGAGTTCGTCAAGGTGGAGAAGATCTTGAGCCGCTCGAAGCAGCCACAGGCCAAGCTGCATTACGAGGAGGGCGAGCGCCCGGTCACCTTTCAGATCTACGGGGACGACCCGGATACGATCCTGGAAGCGGCGCTGCGCGTGCAGGAATGGAAGCCGGACATCATCGATGTGAACATGGGCTGCCCGGCCAAGAGCATCTCCGACCGCGGCGCGGGCGTGGGCATGATGCGCACGCCGCTCAAGATCGCGCGCACCTTCCGCAAATTGACCTCCGCACCTGCGCGTTCCCGTCACAGGCAAGATCCGGCTGGGCTGGGAGGAGAACAAGAATTACCGGCTGATCGCGCGGATCGTGGAGGAGAACGGCGGCTCGCTGATCGCCATCCACGGGCGGACGAAGGAGCAGAGTTACAGCGGTAACGCGGACTGGGATGCCATCGCTGAGGTCAAAGCCGCAGTAAAGATCCCGGTGATCGGCAGCGGGGATGTGAAGGTCGTGGCGGATATCGCGCGCATGCGGCAGCACACCGGCTGCGACGCGGTGATGGTCGGGCGCGCGGCGATCGCCAACCCGTGGATCTTCGCCGGGCTGGACCGCGAACAGGTGCCGCCGGAGATGGTGCGCGAGACGATCCACCGTCACCTCGAAAAGAGCGTGCGTTTTTATGGCGAGGCGGACGGGCAGCGGCTGTTCCGCAAGTATGCGGTGCAGTACCTGCTGCTGCAAACGTTGACGCGTGAGACGCGCAAGGATATCCTGCGCGAACGGCCGAGCGCGGAGTTCGTGCAAATGCTGGAACAGGTGTATGCGGTGATGTAATTACGCCGCGGGTTGAGGGGGAAGCACCCTTTTCTGGATTCCCAGGACCAAACCAAGCAGCAGACCGAACAGGATGCCATACACCGCATCCAGGGCTGCGAATTTGAACAGCATCCCCAAAGAGAATTCATGGATGGCATAGATCTGCGCGGTCAGGGAGGCAAAGAACAGGCGGATGACCTGTCCGGCCAGAAACTGTGAAAGGATGATCGCCGCCGCACCCGCAACGATCGTCCAAGGCGCCTTCTTTCCCAGATCGCTTTTGATGGCAATGATGAATATGCTGGCGAGGTAAAGGATCACCAGGATCATCATGGCAATGAACAGCCAGGGGGACTCAATAATGGACAGTTGGAGCAGCACGCGCATATACACGTAAGCGATCAATGGATAGGCGACCGAGCCAACTGCCAGCCAGCGCAGGGTTTGCGAGCCTTTCGCTCTCTGCCGCCACAAAGATCAGCCCCAGGAATGCTCCCGAAAGGACATACAACGCATAGGTCAGGTATGTGGAATGCAGGGAGCCAAGAAAGAAATACAGGTCTGCCGGCATGACAAACATCTGATGGGCTGCATCATGAAGGAACCATCCCAGCATACCCGCCAGCATGTAGCGGAGGTCTTTGAGCGTTTTCCGAACAGAAATGCCAGCATCGCCCCCACCGCCAGCCCGCTGACCAGACGAACTGAACCAGGAGGGGATCATGGCAATCAACTCCATGCCGTGCTCGGTGTGGAAGGCATCAAAATATAAGACCTGCAGGCGGGGGATGAACGATTCGGGGGCCAGCATGGTCTGCAATGCCCATGTGCTTAGCATCCCCGCGAGAGCGAAGGCCGCTCCGAACAGCGCGGCCCCGCGCAGGCCGTTGGTCACGGGTTGAGATCGAAGGATTCGAAGCATGCCACTCTCCTCCAGGTGCGCGCGCACGAGATTGCCCGGAAGGTCGCGTGCTTCCTGTAATAGAAGGATAAGCAGGGCAACTATCCCTTTTTTATTGGCTTCTTCCAGGTGATCCGAAAAATCCAGACTCATTTCCTCGCCGAAGCGATCCCGAAAACGGGAGGGGAACAGGCGCAGGAGCCGGTCAAAGACGGATAGCAGCAGGGGTTTCATCGGGCACCGGATGCCTTCCGGCTTCTGGCTGCCGAGATCAATGTCTCCAAACGCCCGATCTCCCCGCGCAGCACATCCCCGCCCAGGCCGGTGAGGCGATAGGTTTTGCGCGGGCGGGAGGCCGGGGCGTCCTCACCAGCCAGTTGAATCCAGCCATCGTCGAGCAGACGCTTGAGGGTGGTGTAAAGCGTGCTTACGCTCAGGCTGAGGCGGCCACCACTGAGCAGGCGCACCTCCTTCGAAATGGCATATCCGTGCTTAGGCGCGGCTTGCAGGCTGAGGAGGATGAAATAGGTCTGCTCGGAAAGTGAGTGCCTGGCATTCGCTGTTTTCAATTGACTCCTATATATCATTCATTGATATATCATACAATGATATTATAGGTCAATTTCTCCGAAAGTCAATCCTTTCCTGCGGAGAAACCCTAGAACATAAATTCTGATATACTGGGGAAAGATTCAGAGGTACCAATGCCCAAGACTCATACACGATATGTCTGCCAGGAATGCGGGCGCGTGTCCGCCTCTTACATGGGAAAATGCCCGCAGTGCGGCGCGTTCAACAGTATGCTGGAGGAGATCATCCACGACGAGCCAACCCCCAAGCAGAGCGCAGCGCGCGGGCTGACCGGGCGCTCCCAGCCGCGGCCCATCGGGGAGGTGAGCGGCGATGCCGAGGACCGCATCCACCTCCCCATCGGGGAGTTTGCGCGGGTGCTGGGCGGGGGCATCGTGCCCGGCTCGATCGTGCTGGTGGGCGGCGATCCCGGCATCGGCAAGTCCACGCTGCTGCTGCAGATGGCGATGGAGATGGGCTCTCGGCAACGAGTGTTGTATGTGTCCGGCGAGGAGTCCGAGCGGCAGATCAAGATGCGCGCCTCAAGGCTGAGGTCCGGGCCTCTACCCGAACAACTGCTGCTGGTCACCGAGACCAACCTGGAGGTCATCCTGAACCACGTGCGCGAGACGCGGCCTGACATGCTCATTGTGGACTCGATCCAGACGACGTACCTCTCGGAACTGGACTCCAGCGCGGGATCGGTGTCGCAGGTGCGCGAGTGCGCCTCGCAACTGCGGGAACTGGCCAAATCCAGCGGGGTGACGGTCTTCATGATCGGCCACGTGACCAAGGAAGGCGCCATCGCCGGGCCGCGCGTGCTGGAGCACATCGTGGACACCGTGCTGTACCTGGAAGGCGACCGCTTCCAGGCCTACCGCCTGCTGCGCTCGGTGAAGAACCGCTTCGGCGCGACCGCGGAGGTGGGGGTGTTCGAGATGCGCGAGGGCGGCATGATCGAGGTGACCAACCCGTCCGAGGCATTCCTGGCGGAGCGCATGGTGAACGCGGCGGGCTCGGCCATCGCGGTGACGATGGAAGGCACGCGCCCCATCCTCGTGGAGATCCAGGGGCTGACCTCGCCCACGCAGTTCGGGAACGCGCGGCGCACGCCCAACGGCGTGGACTTCAACCGGCTGCTGCTCATCGCTGCGGTGCTCACCCGGCGCGTGGGCCTTAAGCTGGCGGAGCAGGATATCTTCGTTAACGTGGTGGGCGGCATCCAGATCGAGGAGCCGGCAGCGGACCTGGCGGTGGCTGCGGCCATCGCCTCCTCGTGGCGGGATGTGCCGATCCGGGCAGAGGCCGTCTTAATCGGTGAAATCGGGCTGGCTGGAGAATTGCGCATGCCAGGGCAAATGGTGGCGCGGCTGCGCGAGGCGCAGAAACTCGGCTTCAAGTCCGCCATCGTCCCAAAAGCGGTCCACAAAGGAGAGGCCTATCCCACGGGGATCGAGGTGGTAGAGGTGCGCTCGCTGGACCAGGCCTTGAACGCGGCGATGAAAGGCGCGGAAGTTCCGAAAGGACGCAAGACGGTTTAAGCGGTAAACTGGGGGCAGCAATGCATCACACGCAGAAGAGGGAGGAAAAATTTCTGCAACCATCACCGTTCTGATTCGTAAGCCTTAGAGGAAGGAGAATCGATCATGAAAATGCGAATTATTTCCGTTTTGCTCGTGCTCGCACTGGCCAGCCTGGCCTGCGGGTTCAATATCAACCTGCCCCAGGCCATGACCCCAGGCCCGGAACAGACCATGAACATCGAAGCCGCGGTCCCGGCTTCCCAGCCGGCGCAGTTGAAGCTCAGTTTCGGAGCGGGCGAGCTCAAGCTGAACCCCGGGGCGGAAGGCAAGCTGGTTCAGGGCACTGCGACTTATAACGTGGAGGCCTTCAAACCGGTGGTGACGGAGAGTGCTTCCGGGGTCGAGGTCAAGAACAACAATTTCGATTTCAAGAACTACGTTCCCACCGGCAATATCAAGAACGTCTGGGATCTGAAGCTCGGCAGCTCTCCAATGGAACTAAGCATTGAAGCGGGCGCCTATCAGGGCACGATCAACCTCGGCGGGCTGGCGCTGCAAAAACTGACCATTCAGGACGGGGCCGCGCAAACAGTAGTGTCCTTCGATGCGCCGAATGCCGCTGAGATGTCGGAACTGCGATACGATACCGGCGCTTCGAAGCGTCACCCTAAAGGGCCTGGGCAATGCGAACTTCAGCTCGCTGATCTTCAAAGCCGGGGCAGGCGACTATGAACTGGACTTCAGCGGGACGCTGCAAGCGGGACGCGAATCATCAACCTGGATTGCGGGCTGAGCAACCTGACGCTGCGCATTCCGAACGGCGTGCATGCGGTGGTGAACGTGGAAGGCGGGCTCAATAACGTGACGACAAGCTCCGGTTGGAGCAAGAACGATAATACCTACACGCAAGAAGGCAGCGGCCCCACCCTCAACTTCACGGTTACCATGGGCGCCGGGAACCTGACCATCACCGATTGACCGTCTTTCTTTTATCGGACCCAACTGACCTGCCCGTAAGTCTCACGGGCAGGTTTTTTCGTGGGGAAAATGGAAATCCGTTGGGTACCATGCCCCATCGCACGATTCCGAATGTACCTAAATTGGAGTAAAAGGTCACATTTGGTCTATGACCTCCATCACTTGTATTGTCCCCCTTTGCACAATAAAATCGGGATAGTAGGTCTAGATTAGCAATTTTCAAAGAGGTCCCATGCAGATCACACGCCAAGCCGATTATGCTGTTCGTGCCGTCCTTTACCTGGCCCGCCTGGGCCAGACGGAACGCGCTGCGACCAGCCAGGTCGCACAACAACAGCACATTCCCCCCTCATTCCTGGCGAAGATCATTTCCCAGCTCTCCATCGCCGGCCTGCTGCATACCTCGCGCGGCGCGCGCGGCGGTGTGACACTGGCGCGTGAGCCTGGAGAGATCACCCTCCTGGAAGTAATCGAGGCCATTGACGGCCCGATCATGCTCAATGAGTGCGTGGGCGAAACCGATACCTGCAAGTTCGATGAAGAGTGCCCGCTGCGCCCCGTCTGGTGCGAGGCCCAGAACGACCTCGTCACCCGGCTGAAGGCCACCACCTTCGCGCAGATGCTCGAACAGAGCAAGATGTCTGTCAACTAGCCCCGCGGAAACGGCCTAAAAAAGACTCCTCCACCTGGAGGAGTTTTTTGTTCATAGGATAAGTTTATAATCATGTCATCGCAAAGCAGAAGTTCACATCCATCAAGGAGACCCGGCATGTCGGAACCAAGAATTGTGCGCGCGCCCAGAGGCACCGAACTAACCTGCAAATCCTGGCTGACCGAAGCCGCCTACCGCATGATCCAGAACAACCTGGACCCGGAAGTGGCAGAGCGCCCACAGGACCTGGTCGTATACGGGGGGCGCGGGCAGGCGGCGCGCTCGTGGGAAGCCTTCGATGCCATCCTGCGGTCGCTGAAGGACCTCGAGGAGGATGAGACCCTGCTGGTGCAGTCGGGCAAGCCGGTGGTGGTCTTCAAGACTCACCGCGACGCGCCAAAGGTGTTGATCGCCAACTCCAACCTGGTGCCGCACTGGGCAACCTGGGAGCACTTCGATGAACTGGCCAAAAAGGGCCTGATCATGTACGGGCAGATGACAGCCGGCTCGTGGATCTACATCGGCACGCAGGGCATCCTGCAGGGAACCTATGAGACCTTCGGCGCGCTGGCAAAGCTCAAAGGCTGGGGATCGCTCAAGGGGAAGTTCGCGCTGACCGCCGGGCTGGGCGGGATGGGCGGGGCCCAGCCGCTGGCCATTACGATGAACGAGGGCGTGGGGCTGATCGTGGAGGTGGACCCAGAACGCGCCGAGCGGCGGCGCGCCATCGGGTATGTGGACATGGTGGTGGATAACCTGGAAGAGGCCATGACGCTGGTGGAGGAGGCCAAGGCGGCGCAAAGGCCCCGCTCCATCGGCTTGATCGGGAACGCCGCGGATGTGTACAGTGAACTGGCTGCGCGCGGCGTCATCCCGGATGTGGTCACAGACCAGACCTCGGCGCACGAGGCGTTGATGTACGTGCCTTCGGGATTGAGCGTGGCTGCTGCGGACGAACTGCGCAAGACCGACCCGGAGACCTACAAGCACATGGCGATGGAATCGATGGCGCGGCACGTGCAGGCGATGCTGGCCTTCCAGCGCGCCGGCGCGGAGGTCTTCGATTACGGCAACAACCTGCGCCAGCAGGCCTTCAATTACGGGGTAAGCGATGCCTTCGAGTTCCCCGGCTTCGTCCCTGCTTATATCCGCCCGCTGTTCTGCGAGGGCAAAGGGCCCTTCCGCTGGGTGGCGCTTTCCGGCGACCCGGAGGATATCTACACGACCGACCGAACCATCATGGAATTGTTCCCGCAGGACGAGCACCTGCACCGCTGGCTGAAGATGGCGCGCGAGAAGGTCCCCTTCCAGGGGCTGCCGGCGCGCATCTGCTGGCTGGGGTACGGCGAAAGGGCCAAGGCGGGGCTGACCTTCAATGAGCTGGTAGCAAGCGGAAAAGTCAAGGCACCCATCGTGATCGGCCGGGACCACCTGGACGCGGGGTCAGTGGCGAGCCCGAACCGCGAGACCGAGGCGATGCAGGACGGCTCGGATGCGATCTCGGATTGGGCCATCCTGAACGCGCTGATCAACGCGGTGGGCGGGGCAACATGGGTCTCCTTCCATCACGGCGGCGGCGTGGGCATCGGCTACAGCCAGCACGCCGGGCAGGTCATCGTGGCGGATGGGACGCCAGAAGCAGCCCGGCGGTTGGAACGGGTGCTGACCACCGACCCGGGCATGGGCGTGGTCCGGCATGCGGATGCCGGCTATGACATCGCCATCGAAGCTGCCAAACGCCACGGGCTCAAGATGCCGATGTTAAAGTAGGGCATGGAGAGGCAAAGGCTTTTTCTCCTCCTGGGGGCAGGCGGGCTGCTGGTCGTGCTGATCTGCGCGGTCATCCTGGCGGGAGCGGCGGACTACCTGCGAGGGAGGCGGCAAAACACGGCAAGGTCTGTGGGGCAGATCACACGGTGCGACGACGGTCTCGGCGGATTGTGCGTGGTCTCCTTTGCGGTAGACCAGACCAACCAGATGGTCATCAACTTCGAACTGCCTGAGCAGGATTACCCGGATTTTTATGCGATGGTGTCCAGCGGAGGCAGCAGCACGAGGTACGAATGCCAGAGGGTGGAAGAGACTCTGTCCAGCGTCTTTTGCAGCGGTCCGCGAACTCCTCTGGGAGCGGATATCAATCTCCGGATCTATTCGCAGGATGGGGATGAACTGCTGGCAGAGGGGGGATTGCGAGTGACCGCCTTTGCGCTGCCCACCACGATGAACCTGGCAACCCTGGCGGCAATCTCCTCCCCCACTGCAGCCGAGACAACCACGCCCTTCCTACCGCCTGCCCCGGCAGACACGCGCACGGCGACACTCACAGGAACAGCAACCATCACCCGGACACCCACCGTCACCGGCACCGTGACACCTCCGACCGCAACCATCACGGGGACCCCATTCACTTCCACACCCACCATCACCGGGACTCCGCCTACCTCCACACCCACGCCGACAAGAACGCTCTTTATCTCCATTGGATCGATCACCCCGACCGCCACCCGATTCGACCCACGACAATAAGATGACAGGAAGCAACAGGGTGGGGATAGTACTCGGGTAGGGTTGAATTGGACTAAAAAGACTGATATTATACGAGTAATTGGGGGAAGGAATGAATACAGCCTGTGATCTTTGACCAGTCACAGCGTTGTAGTTTACAGGTAATTTACTGGTAGGAGAGAGTTGGGCGGACCATAGAGGGTCCGCCCGACGCTTTTAAGGGTATGTCCAAGATAAATAACGATGGAGCGCGGGAGGCCTCCAATCCCCTCTGGTCGGGATCGACTCCTGACGACCTTGGGCAAACGCCAGGGCTTACGCCGGTATGCCGCGCAAAGATCAGCAGCCAGGTTCGTCTTTTGTCTTGGCAGTAAGTTTCAAACCTCTTCCCATTCAATGTAGTTAGGGATTGTCAAATGATTGAAATAATACATAACAATGTCAATCACCTTTTCCGTGGGTAGGCAAGCATGCTCGGGAATGGGAGTAAGAGTGCCTCCTGCATCAACATTATGATAATTCTCTGTCGGTGCCAATTGCCTTTCAACGGCCATAAGATAAGGCGAACTTTTGGAGGCGTTTTCAAACTGCGAACGCGAACGAGAGAGTTTCATTGGAAAACGAAGCCGAATTCAGCACCGATAGCGATTGTAAGTATATCGCCATTGGGTGAAATGATATTAATGCTTTCTGGCGTGGAATTGTTTTTGCGCAATTCATTCAAGGAGCTGCGCAATTCTTGGGCGCTAAATATTGACTTCTCGCCTTTGTTTGCATTGAAATAAATCAACTTAAATTCACTCGAACCCATCTTCACTTACTCCATGATTGCGCTCGATTGCCACGTTCGGCCCGGTCAGGAGACCCAGGCCAAACAGAGATACCTTATTCATCGAAATATTGCTCTAGTAAAATGTTAGCTGTGTTTTCGCTATATACATTATGAATTAATGCCTCTACCCAGCTCACATCGTGTTAGAGGATGCTTTTCTTTAAGTTCTTGATGGAACAATAAAAAACGCTCAGTCACCGAGCTCAATCATTGTTAGGGATTTTTTCTTAAGTCTTGATGGAACAATAAAAAATCACCCCTTCCATTATTTCAGGCAAAATTCTTGTTACCGTATTAATGATTTCCTTTTTCCCGCAAAGTACTGAAAAAATCTCCCCGCTGGGTATTATTACCCATGACCCTTTAGGAGATAGGAACGTATAATCTAAGCTATCAATTGAAACGACATTTTCGTAACTTTCAATATCGTCAAATGTTTGGCCTGCGACAACACCATTCCAGCAAGGCAATTTACAATTTGATCTATCAAGAATGGACATTTTGTCGGTTGATTTCCCGCAGGCAACGACAAAAAGAAAAATCAGCAAAATCATCTTTTTCACTTTATCTCTTTCTGGACGAAATCCTCGACAGGATCAACGAGAATCACTCGGTTCGGCCCGGGTCTCCGCGTATTCGCACCCCCTCCGCCCCTCACTATGTTCGGGGCACCTCCCCCAAATCCTGACGGATTTAGGGGAGGGCTGATTTTCTTTACACATCAAAATACAGGCTCATCTCATACGGGTGCGGGCGGTTGCGCACGGCGAAGTATTCAGACTGGCGCTTGTAGTCGATCCACTGGGCCAGCATCTCCTCGCTGAAGACCGAGCCCTGGGTCAGGAAGTCATGGTCGGCTTCCAGCGCGGAGAGGGCCGTGTTGAGCGAGGACGGCAGGGCCTGGATATGGGCACGCTGCTCCTCGTTCCAGCTGAAGATGTTGGCATCGATGGGGCCGAAGCCCGCCGCGGTCGGGTCGATCCGGTTGCGGATGCCGTCCAGACCGGCCATCAATTGCGCGGCCAGCATCAGGTAGATGTTGCCGGCAGCATCCGGAGGGCGGAACTCCAGACGGGCGGTATCAGGCTGCGTGGCGTACTTGGGGATGCGCACAGCCGCGCTGCGGTTGCCCAGCGAGAAGAAGGCGTTCACCGGGGCCTCAAAGCCGGGCACGAGGCGGCGGTAGGAATTCGTGGAGGGGTTGGTGATGGCGAGGAGGGCGGCTCCATGGGTGAGCAGCCCGCCGATATAGTAGAGCGCCTCCTGGCTGAGGCAGCCATAGCCCTGCGGGTCGTAAAAGGCGTTCACGCCACCCTTGAACAGGTGCTGGTGGAAGTGCATCCCGCTGCCGGCCTCCCCGAAGAGCGGCTTGGGCATGAAGGTGACCGTCTGCCCGTTCTCATGGGCGGTCATCTTGGTGACGTACTTGATGATCATGGTGGCATCGCCAGCCTGCAGCAGGCTCATCATCGGCGTTTCGATCTCGCACTGGCCCGGGCCGCCCACCTCGTGGTGATGGTACTTCACCGGGACGCCCATCCGTTCCAGATGCTGGACCATGCGCGTGCGCAGTTTGTAAAGCTGGTCGCGGGGCGGGATGGCATGGTAGCCGCCGTGCAGGGGGATGTAATGCCCGTGACCCACCTCGTGGCTGTTCCAGTCGGCTTCGTTGCTCTGCAGGGTGTAACCGGCGCGGTTGACGCCGTTCTCGTAGCTCACGCTGTCGAACACATAGAACTCGAACTCCGGCCCCCAGCGGCTGGCATCCGCAATGCCGGTGGTACGCAGGTATTCCTCGGCACGGATGGCGATGTTGCGCGGGTCGTTGGCGAAGATCTCGTGCGTGTCGGCTTCCAGCGTGCGGCAGATAAAGCTGAGCGTGGGCGTCTCCCAGAAGGGGTCCTCGAAGGCGGCCGCCAGATCGGGGACCAGCACCATATCCCCGGCCTTGACAGATTTAAGGCCCACCGAGGAGCCATCGAAGCCGATGCCCTCGTCCATCAGAGAGGGCTGGAACTGGCTGACCGGGATGGTGAGGTGATGCCAGCGGCCCCACAGATCGCAGAACTTCAGGTCAATGATCTGGATGCCCTTTTCGGTGATGAAATGCTGCGCCTGGTCGAAAGTCTGAAACATAGAATCTCCAAATCGGGTTGAATTGCAGGCCAAATTTAGCACAGAGGCCAGAACAGGGTAAGTGTGATTCATCCTTGTGGCGGATTACATCTCACGAGGCGGCAAATGATGCAGGTACAATCGGGCCATGAGCGATTGGATCAGGGTCGAAGGGACCGTTGTGCAGGGATACCGCGTGGCATCCGGCCCTTCCGCGGACTATCCCTACGGGGCGCTGGACCGGCAGAGGCCGATCTTCAAGCAGCGCGGGCTGGACCTGGACGGGTATTTCAACGGGACGCTCAATGTGGATATCCGCCCGCGGCAGTTCCGAATGCTCAGACCGGAGTACACCTTTCGAGGGGTGGAATGGACGGACCTGCATCCCCCGGAGGACTTTTCCTTCTCGCGCTGCCGCGTCGTCTTTGAAGGTCGGGAGTACGATGGATGGGTGTACTACCCCCACCCGGAAACGAAACTGCGCAATTTCCAGAACCCCTCCCTGCTGGAGATCATTGCAAAGGCCATCCCCGGCATCCAGTATGGAGGGCGGGTGGAGGTCTGGCTCAAATCAGTGGAGATCGCGATCGCCTGATAAAACCGGTGCCATTTGCTCATCGGTAAGCCATCCTGGAGCAGAGCCGATGATTGGCTGGTTAACGTCATAATTGCAGCGTTCAGGCAGTCTATTAATAGTTGAACGAACCGGAAAGGAAGAAGAATGATTTCGCTTAAGGTTTTCGATACTCCGATCAAAATAAATGTTAAGATGCTGCTCCTTATCCCGGTTCTTTGGGGATGCCTTACCTGGCTGGGATTCTATTGGCATCCGGAACGCAGCCTCTTAAGCGGATTGCTCATCGGACTTTCATCGGCCATTCTGCTGTTGACCGCCGAATACGGCCACCCTCTCGCCCATATTTTCAGTGCCCGCTTTGCGGGAGCGCCGATGAAAGAAATCCTGATATCGACGGACATGGCGCGCACTCTATACCCGGATGACAAGGTTTCCCCCAACGTTCATCGGATACGCGCGCTGGGGGGGCCAATCTTCAACTTACTGGGATTGTTATTGAGTCTGGCGATCTTTGGAGTAACAGCGGGGAACTCCATTATCCGGGAGCTGGCAGGCTGGTCCGCGTTGGGGCACGGGCTGCTCCTCGTGATGAGCCTGACACCCGTCTCCATCGTGGATGGAGGCACACTGCTGAAGTGGACGCTGGTAGCAGGGGGAAAGACGGAAGGAGAAGCGGATGATATCTTGCGGCGCGTCGATTGGTCGATCGGGATAGGAATGCTGATCACCGGCGCAGGGTTGATCGCCATGCGGATGTGGATCGCCAGCGCAATCCTGATCGGATTTGGCCTTCTCGTCTCAGGGGTCGCAGTCGGCAAGATTCATTGAGGTTTTCTTGACATAGCATGCATCCCAGGCTCACTCCGCTCCTCAGAGCGAACGGTGCTTCGACCGGCATGACCGCCAGGCCACTCAGAAACTACTTCACTTAATAGAAAACTCTGACCCGCGCATCCGGCGCGGGTCAGGTTCATTCTCAGGAACTTATCTGCTGAGCGCCTTTCGGCGCAGGAGCACTCCCGCGCCAGCCAGCACGATCAGCACCGCGAGCAGGGCGAAGTAAAGAGGCTGGATGGGCAACGATGAGGTCTTCGGGGCGGCCGCGGCCGGGGCAACAACCGCAGGAGCAACTGCCGGTGGAGCCACTTCCGGAGCAGTGACCTTCTCGGCGGCAGGTGCCTGGACAGCCGCCTGAAGCTCGATCCCGCGCGTGCGCAGCAGGCTGCGCAAGAGGTTATCGGCCTTGAGGGGCATCACGCTCCACTCATCGGCTTTGCGCAGCGAGCTCCCGTCCAAGCGCCCGGTGGTATGGACGTACCCGGCTTGCCCTGCCTGCATGGGGTAATAGTCGATGCGGATGAAGGGGACGATCTTGCCGTCCAGATTCAGGTTGACGGTGATGGTATAGGGGGTTCCGAGGGTCTGTTTGGGCGCGGCCATGGCGCCAGTGTTGTCGATCAGCCCGGCGTCCATCAGGCCGAGCATGTCGTCCTTGCCGTCCAGCGTGATCTCCCCCTGGATGCCGGGTCCGGAAACGGTCAGCGAGCTGATCTCCTTGGCAAGTACCGCCAGGGTCGGGATAGCGAGGAGGAGCAGCGTCAGGGCAAGGGCGGGCAGGCGCAGGGTTCTTTTCATTTTTGATCTCCTTACAGTAAGAGGCTGGCTAAGTTAATCCCTATACACCGGCCGGAGCGAGGAGGTTCCATCATCCTGAGATTGCTTCGACATGAGCCTCTCTGATACAATCCCAGCATGCCATCCGATACACAAGTCATCTATTCCATGAGCCGGGTCGGGCGGATCGTGCCGCCCAACAAGCAGGTCCTGCGCGATATCTCGCTGGGCTTCTATTACGGCGCAAAGATCGGCGTGCTGGGGCTGAACGGCGCGGGCAAGTCCACGCTGCTGCGCATCATGGCGGGCGTGGATAAGGATTACATCGGCGAGATCGCCATGTCCAAGGGCTACAGCGTGGGGCTGCTGGAGCAGGAGCCCGTGCTGGACGAATCCAAAACGGTGATCGAGGTGGTGCGCGAGGCGGTCCAGCCGGTCGTGGACCTGCTCAAGCGATACGACGAAGTGAACGCCAAGTTCGGCGAGGCGGACGCGGACTTCGAGGCGCTGGTGGCGGAGCAGGCCAAACTGCAGGAGCAGTTGGACAAGCACGATGCCTGGAACCTGGACAGCCACCTGGAGGTGGCGATGGAGGCGCTGCGCTGCCCTCCGGCCGAGGCACCCGATCCGCGTGCTCTCGGGCGGCGAACGCCGCCGCGTGGCGCTCACGCGCCTGCTGCTGACCGAGCCGGACATCCTGCTGCTGGACGAGCCCACCAACCACCTCGACGCCGAGTCGGTGGCCTGGCTGGAACATCACCTGCGCGAATACAAGGGGACGGTGATCGCGGTCACGCATGACCGTTACTTCCTGGATAACGTGGCCGGCTGGATCCTGGAACTGGACCGCGGCTACGGCATCCCCTGGAAGGGGAATTACTCCTCGTGGCTGGCGCAGAAGAAGGAGCGCCTGCAGCTGGAGGAGAAGAGCGAGAGCAAGCGGCAGAAGACGCTGGAGCGCGAACTGGAGTGGATCCAGATGTCGCCGAAGGCGCGGCAGGCCAAAGGGCAGGCACGCGTGACCGCCTACGAAAAGCTGCTCAGCCAGGAGAACGAGCAGAGACGCGAGGAACTGGAGATCTACATCCCGCCCGGCCCGCGGCTGGGGGACGTGGTCTTCGAGTTGAAGGATGCCAGCAAATCCTTCGATGACCGGCTGATCCTGGAGGATTTTTCTGCGGTCGTCCCGCCCGGCTCGATCGTGGGCGTGATCGGCCCCAACGGCGCCGGCAAGACAACCCTGCTGAAGATGATCACCGGCGAGGAGACTCCCGACAGCGGCTCCATCAAGACCGGCGAGACGGTGAAGCTGGCCTACGTGGACCAGCGCCGCAGCCTGGACCCCGAGAAGACCGTCTATGAGGAGATCTCCGGCGGAGCGGATTTCCTCGAACTGGGGAAGCGCAAGGTGAACGCCCGCGGCTATTGTTCCTCGTTCAACTTTACGGGGACGGACCAGCAGAAGAAGGTGGGCGTGCTATCGGGCGGGGAACGCAACCGGGTGCATCTGGCCAAGACACTCACGGAAGGCGCCAACGTGCTGCTGCTGGATGAGCCGACCAACGACCTGGACGTGAACACGCTGCGGGCGCTGGAGGAAGCCCTGGAGGAGTTCGCCGGCACCGCCATCGTGGTGAGCCATGACCGCTGGTTCCTGGACCGCATCTGCACGCACATCATTGCTTTTGAAGGCGACAGCCAGGCGAAGATGTACCTGGGCAACTGGTCGGACTACGAAACCCTGATGCGCGAGAAGTTCGGCAAAGACCTGACCCCCCACCGCGTGAAATACCGGACGCTGAAGAGATAGGCTCGAAGGGAGGGAACATGCCTGATACGGATCTGACCATCGTCATCCCCGTGTATAACGAGGCCGAGTCCCTGCCGCGGATCCTGCCCGAATTGCTTCAGGAGGCCGCGCGGGAGAACTGGCAGGTCGTACTGGTCAATGACGGTTCCATGGACGAATCGGGGCAGATCCTGTCGGGGCTGCAAACCGGCCCGAACGTTAAGGTGATCCAACATAAGGTGAACAAGGGATACGGCGGGGCGCTGAAGACGGGAATTGAATCCGCGCAGACCGCTTATGTGCTCACGATGGATGGAGACGGGCAGCACAGCCTGTCCGATATCCGTGGTATCCTTCAATTCGCCCTGGCGCAGGATGCCGACATGGTCATCGGTGCCCGTGACCATCCGCAGCGCAAGGATGCGTATCGCGAACTGGGGAAATGGCTTATCCGGAGTTTTACGCGGATGATGGTACCGTTACATATCCGCGACCTGAACTCGGGGTTCAAGTTGTACCGGACCGAGATCGTGCAGCAATACCTGGATCTGTGCCCGGATACGATGGCCTTCAGCGATGTGATCACCCTGCTATTCCTGCATCAAAAGCATTTGGTCCTTGAATTTCCCATTCAGGCCAAGGAGCGTTTGGCCGGTTCCAGCTCGATCAGTACGCATACTGCATTGCAGACCGTGATCGAAATCCTGAACCTGGTGATGCTGGTCAATCCCTTGAGGATCTTCCTGCCACTCTCACTGGTGTGCATTGCAGCAGGCCTGATCTGGGGAATCCCCATCGCTTTGCTTGGAAGGGGCGTCAGTGTCGGCTCGATGCTGGCGATCGTGCTGGGAGCGCTTTTCTTCTTCCTGGGATTGCTGGCCAGCCAATTGTCTTCCATCCGGCTGCATCTGGCCCGCACCAAAAACCACAGGGATTAGCCCGCGCGGTTCATCAGCGAATATACCAGCGTCATCAGCCCGCGATGGGCGTTATGAAGATAGAGCTGGGCGCGGGAGCGCGCATGGCGCTGGATGATCCGCCGCTCCTCATCAATATAGTCAGATTTATGACCGGTGCTGGTCGTCTTGGAAGCCGCGTGGATCTTGAATGCGGCCAGATACTCCGGGATAAAGAGGGGCGGCCACCTGGAAAAGAGGCGGAGGAAATACTCATAGTCCATGACATAACGCAGGGATTCATCCAGGAATCCGGCAGACTGGAGAACCTCGCGGCGCCAGAAGGTCGCCGGCTGGGATATGTAATTGGTCATGAGCAGCAGGGAGAGGCTGCGGAAGCGGAGCAATAAGTTCTTATAGGCCGTGATCGGCCTGCGGATCTCCCGGTTCTCTTCATCAATAATGGAACACTTTCCGGTAACCCAGGCCGCCCGCGGTGACCGCTCAAAAGCCGCGGCCACCTTCTGCCAGGGAGCCTGGCAAAAGCAGGTCATCCGCATTCAGATAAGCGACGATCGAGCCAGTCGCCCGGCGCAGGCCTTTGTTGATGGCATCGGTCTGGCCGCGGTCGGGCTCGCTGAACCAGTGAAGACCTGACGAGCCGGTATAACGCTCCAATACTTGCAGGGTATCGTCGGTCGAACCGCCATCCAGGATGAGATATTCAAGATCGGGGTAATTCTGGGAAAGAACGGATCGGATCGCGGCCTCAATGAAGCGGCCTTGATCGAGCGAGGGGGTAATGATCGAAATCCTGGGATGGGTGTTCAGTGGAGGGAATTCCAAGATCAATAACCTGTCCGCCTTGATGAGAGGCCGTTTGAGAGGAAAGGCACAACGGCCAATTATAATAAGTAATCCATCGACAGGAGCCCGCCAGAACATGAAAGACGGATCGAAGCCCGGAAGACGACTTAAGCCAGCAGGGGTGGAAATTATCACGGTCGTGGTGCTGCTGATCGCGGGCACTTTCATGGCCGTGATGACCCCACTTGGCGCGGGCTATGATGAGGACCAGCATCTCTACCGGGTCTGGCAGCTTTCCGATCTGCAGATCATCACCCGGGAGATCCCGGCCCGGCAGGCAAAATTTCCGGAGATCTATTTCGAACTTTCCTATCGAAAGCAGCCGTTGATCGAATCGGTGGGCTTTGACTACTGGACAAAATACGGCTCCGAGGGGCTGTATGACCGGGGCTACCATTATGGACCGCTCAATTCGCGATCCAACTATTCCCCGGTGCTGCTCTTCCCGCAGGCAGTGGTCATGCGCTATCTAGGGCGCAGGGCAGAACTGCCGGCGTTATGGGTCTATTACGCCACACGCCTGGCGGGGCTGCTGGCTTACACATTCCTGGCCTGGCTGGCTGTCCGCTGGCTCCCCTTCGGCAAGTGGATCCTGATGGTGCTGGCCGCGGCGCCAATGGCGGTCTATCAGGCGGCAACGATCAGCGCGGACAGCATTTCCAATGGCATCGGATTGCTATTTATCGCCGGATGCCTGGCGATCCAGATGAGGGAAAGGCCGGGCTGGAAGGAGTGGGGGGAACTGGTGCTGTTGACCGCGCTTCTGTTCACGGCTAAACCCAACCTCTTTCCGCTGGCGGTGCTGCCGTTCCTGTTGATCCCCCCATCCCGTTTTACAAAACGAAGCCTGTATCTGCTGTGGATGGCGGCCGCGGTCGTGCTGTTCGCGGTCATCGTGCTGGGCTGGAATGCAATCAGCCCGAACGCGGGGTTGGCCGCCTCCGGCGAGGTCAATGCCTCGGAACAGCTTCGCTATATCCTCTCCCATCCCCTGGTTTTCATCCGAACGATCCTGGGCGACCTCTGGGCACAATGGCCCCGGCATTTAAGGCAGTGGGTGGGTGTCTATGGATATGGATATGGAAATGTCCCGGTCCTCACCTATGTTCTCTTTGCCATAGGCCTGGGCCTGGCGCTGCTGGTACGCACAGAAGCACAGGCACCGGAGCGCCGGGTACGGATCATACTCGTGCTGTTCTTTGCCGCGGCTTATTTGTTCACCATGGTCGCGCTATATCTGACATTCACAGCCGTGGCGGAGGAATTTGTTTATGGGGTGCAGGGACGCTATTTGATCCCCATCTTTCCGCTCCTTTTCCTGGCTCTTTATGATCTGCCCGCGCTGCGGAGATTCAGAGCCGGGAAACCGCTGGTACTTACCTTTGCCGTCGGGGCACTGGCTCTATACGGTTTCGGGCTGGTGCTTTCCTATCACGTCAATTGCGGGACCACAATCTATAATCGGGGGTTGTGCTTCCAACCGGTCTATAAGAATTTCCTGCCACTTACGCGCTCATCCCCGCCTCTCTCCGCAGGCTCCTCGCTGGTCCAGGAATTCACGCCAACATGCAACGGACTTACAGCCGTGCAGGTGCGGGTAAATTCACGGGGCACAGACCCAAACGGAGGCATGCTCATCCGCCTGCATGATGAGCAGCAAAATAGCGACCTGTTCGAGAAGACGGTCAAGATCAACGAACTGCCAGAGGATGCCTGGTACCCGATCTCATTTGACCCTGTATGGGATTCTGCCGGGAAAGCCTACAACCTGAGCATCACAGGAATGAACGCTCCCGCGGGAGAGGGTCCCAGGCTGGCATATTCCATCCGGCCGGAATACCCGGCAGGGGTGCTGTACGAGAATGGGAAGGCACTGGAGGATGATGTGCTCTTCCAGTACGGCTGCCTCACCGGGTTGGATCAATGGCTTAAAACCCATACCCAGGTAAAGCCATGAAAGCAGGGACTTCTACTTAATCTTCGATGACGGCCGCTTCCACAGACTGGATGGGGGGCAGGAAATCGGCCATCAGTTCCCAGTTCTCTCCTGAATCGCGGCTGTAAAACAATTGACCGGTGTTCGTGCCCACATAGATACCAGCATCGCCGAAGGTGTCGGTAGCCATCGCTTCGCGCAGAACGACGAGATGCGCCTGATCGGGGAGGCCACGCGTCATGCGCTGCCATGAATCCCCTGAATCCAGGCTGCGCCAAACCGCGAACTTGCCATCCACGCTCATTCGATATTCATCGCTCTCCTCCAGCGCGACATAGACGATGCGCGGGTCAATGGGATGGACGGCGATGGGGAAGCCAAAGCGGGAAGGCAGGCGCCCCTCGCCGATATCGATCCAATCCTCGCCCATGTTGTCGCTGCGATAGACACCACAGTGATTCTGTTGGTAGAGCACCTGCGGGTTGGAGGGATGCATGGCAATCTTGTGGACGCACTGCCCGTATTCCGGATATTTATCAGGGCGGAAATCGGCGCGGACGTTGCGGTTGCGCGGGGTCCAGGTCTGCCCGCCGTCATCCGTGCGATAGCAGCCACCGGTCGAGACCGCGATATACATGCGATTCGGGTCATCGGGATCGAGCAGGATGGTATGCAGGCAGAGGCCGCCATTGCCGGGGAACCAGGTGCCGCGGTGAGGGTGATCGAAGAGGGGTTCGTTCAGTGTCCAGGTCTCACCGCGGTCATGGGAGACGAACAGGGAGGCGGGCTCGGCGCCAGCATACAGGACATCCGGCTCTGAGAGGCGTCCGGGCTTGATGTTCCAGACTTTGATCATTTTCTCAGGCCTTGCCTGGAGGTCGCCGCCTTCCGCGGAGGTTTCCGCTTCGGCAGGAGTCCCAGGAGGCCGGCCGGACTTCGAGGCGCGCGTCAGGGCAGGAACCTGGCGCGCCTGGGTCCAGGTTTGGCCCATGTCGTCCGAGTAGTGCGTGGTCGGGCCGTAGACCGCGTGGCTCACGGCAGCGTGGAGGCGCCGGTCGCGCGGGTCCAACTGCATATGCATGACCTTCCAACTTTTAAATTGAATGTCGCTCACCTGCCAGTCGCGCCTGGCCTCATCGCTGCTGAAAATAAAACCGCCCTTGGCCGTGCCTGCGAAAACCATCACTTTCTTACCCATAAGATGCTCCTTTTCTACCATTAATCGAAAACATGTTCTATGGATTCTACCAGAGAGCATGGATTATAGACCAGACTCGCGAATGGGTTAGAATCAACTGACCTCTGAGGAAGGAGAAAGCCGTGAAGAAAATTTTCCTACTGACAATCGTGGCACTGCTGTTGGGCGCGTGCAGCCGTTCCACCAAGCCAAGCAACCCGCAGATAACGATCGAAACCAGCCCTGGCAAGGAGTTCAAGGTGGTAATCGCCGCCAACCCTACTACAGGTTACCACTGGGAGATCGTCGGGGACCTGGATAAGAACGTGGTCGAGTTCGTGAGCCGGGATTACAAAGCCGATACACCACAAACGATCGGCTCGGGAGGCGCGGATACCTGGGTATTCAAGGCGGTGGGGACCGGGGATACGCAGATCACGCTGGGGTATTATCCCCCTTCGAATGACCCCGTCGAACCGGAGAGAACCGAGACCTTCAAGGTCAGCGTCAAGTAAAAAAGACAGGCCGCCCAATGGGCGGCCTGTTGCATGAAGTGTGGAACCTTAACCAACTGCGGGCGGGGTAGGATCCGAGGGAGGCTCAGGGGCGGGAACTGCCGGGGCAGGAGCGCGGGGATCCACGACCACGCGAGCATTACGCCGGCCAAGCCAGTAGGCGCCGTAGAGCAGAAGCCCAAAGAAGGCCAGGCGGGCAAGCCAGCCAAGGCCGCCCAGGAAGAACAGGCCGCCGAAGCCGCGGCCGCCGCGCATCATGGGACCAGCGCGAAAACCGAAATCGTCACCGCCGCGCATCATCGGTCCGCTATTCAAGCCCTGATGGAATGGAGCAACGGCAGCGTTTCCGACCAGCATATGGGTGCGCATGAAAAAACCGGCCGCGAAGAACGCGCCCACGACAAGTACTACAACCAAAATACCCAGAAGCCATTTCCAGACAGTTTTCATAGGAACTCCTTGTAAACGCAGGAATGATAGCACGCCAATATAAAGCCTGTGTAAATTAATTGTGTGGAATCTGTAAGCGGGGAAAGGGGAAATCACCGGTGGAACCTGGCCCCCAAACCTCAGCCCGATTGTTATACAATAACAGGTGAAGCACAAGGTCCCTTTAAAACGCCATCCTTAACATTGGATCGGGAAGAGGAGAGAAAATGAGACCGCGTGTCTGGATAGCCAGCCTGATGTTCGCCGGCATCATGGCTGGATGCAAGGCAGCCGTACAAGAGACGCCGCCTTCTATAACCCTGCCGACTTCCAGCCCCACCGCGGTGGAGACTAGCCTCGCGCCTGTTTCCCCAGAACCCACCAGGACACCCAAACCCGAGCCTGTGTATGTCAATGCCCGCGAGCTGCCGGTGAACTGCCGTTTTGGACCAGGCAAGATCTACGAAGTGATCAGCACCCTGCAAGCCGGGCAGGTGGCGCGGGTAGACGGCAAGGACAACACGGGGGGATGGCTGTACATCCACGACCCGTTGAACCCCGGGGGGTTCTGCTGGCTCTCCACCGTCCCTGTGGACGTGGAAGGTGATCAGCGCGACACTGCCCGTCGTGAACCCGCCTTATGCAACGGTCAAAAAGGTGGATGTACGTGTGGAGCCGCAACGCGTGACAACCACCTGCGAGAATTTTCCCCAGTACGCCCTGTTCATCGCCGAGGTGACCGTGAACGGCCCGGCCCTGGTGAACTGGCGCTGGGAGTTAAGCACCGGAGAGGTCACGGAGGCGCAGGCCATCATCTTTGATCAGGCGGATACGAAGGTCTTCCAGCAGCCAATCATCATCCGCAGCCCCAACGATTACTGGGGCAGGCTGCATATCAACGCGCCCAACGATATTTCCGGGGAGGCGAGCCTGGTGGCAAATTGCACCCCGTGATACTTGGGGTACAATCCGCCCATGTCCAAAATCAGATACCCGCTGGGTTGGTTCGGACTCATGGTGCTGGCCATCCTGCTGATGGCACTGATGGGGCCGCAGGAGCAATCGCTCGGCGCCAATGTACGTGTGGTGTACCTGCACGGAGCCTGGGTATTGACCGCTGAGCTTGCCTTCCTGGCGGCTGCGCTCGCCGGGTTGGGAGGCCTGCTTACCCGGAGCAGCGGGTTCCACCGCTGGTCAGCTGCGCTGGGCCGGACCGGCATATTCTTCTGGATCACCTACCTGCCGCTCTCGCTATGGGCGATGGAGTCCAACTGGAACGGCCTGTTCCTCTCCGAGCCGCGTTTCCGGCTGGCAATGACCTTTGCCATCGTAGGCCTGCTCCTGCAAGCCGGGTTGTGGATATTGAACACGGACTGGCTCACCTCGGCGGCGAACATCGCCTTCATTGTAGTGCTGAGGGTGGTTTTTTCCACAGCCTCCAATATCATGCACCCGCCGCCTTCCCCCATCTTTAACTCAGGCAATTTTGTCATCATCGGATTCTTTCTCGCATTGAACCTGTTGACCGCGGCGGCAGCTTTTTTCCTGGCCCTGTGGATGCGCGGGCTGGAGCCTGCGGGCCATAAACCCGGGCAGAAATCCGAAACAGTCCGTTCGCAGTAAGGCCGGATCCCATTCAGGCAGGGTAACGCAATGCAACGCAGCCGCCTCGCACTGGCCCTGATCTTCCTCCTGGCACTCTTCCTGCGCCTGTTTCGCGTGGGTTTGGATGGGTTTAGCAATCTGTATTATGCCGCCACGGTCCAGAGCATGCTGACCGGGTGGCATAATTTCTTTTTTGCCTCCTTCGATCCAGCTGGCTTCGTCAGTGTGGACAAGCCGCCATTGGGGTTCTGGATCCAGGCGATCAGCGTCAAATTACTGGGATTTCACGGCTGGGTTTTGATCCTGCCACAGGCGCTGGCAGGAGCTGCCGCGGTAGTGGTGCTGTATGTTCTCGTGAAGCGGATATTTGGCACGCAGGCAGGGCTGGCTGCCGCGCTCATCCTGGCCCTGACCCCCATCAGCGTGGCAACCCACCGGAGCAACACACCGGACGGCCAATTGCTGCTCGTACTGCTGGCCGCGGCCTTGTTTGCAAGCAAGGCCGCCGAAACAGGGAAATTCCGCTGGCTGGCGATCAGCGCGGCGTTGGTAGGTATCGGTTTCAACATCAAAATGATGCAGGCGTTCCTGGTGGCACCGGTCTTTTTCCTGTTCCTCCCCTCGCCGCTGCCGCTGGGAAGGCGGCTGGCACAGTTGAGCGCCGCAGCCCTGATCATGCTCGGACTGTCCTTTGCCTGGCCGCTAGCGGTGGACCTGACGCCCCCCTCCCAACGCCCCTATGTCGGCTCCACGGTTACCAACCACGAGTTGGAACTGGCAGTCGTCCATAACGGTGTGCGCCGGCTGGGACCCATCGCCGGATGGCTGGGGATCCATGAGAAGGACAGCGGGAGCGCTGCCATGCCCGCAGTGCAACCCCCAAGCGCGCCATCTGCAGCGGAACCTGCTCAGGCCTGGCCGGATGGC
The DNA here is from genome assembly GCA_963809585.1 of uncultured Chloroflexia bacterium. Lineage (GTDB taxonomy): Bacteria > Chloroflexota > Anaerolineae > Anaerolineales > Villigracilaceae > JACPVF01. The sequence continues at coordinate 1,735,330 of CAWEKL010000009.1, forward strand.
GGCTTTGCGGAGGTGGGAGACCCCGGACCGTTCCGGCTATTCAACCGCCAGATGGCGGCACAAGTGAGCTGGCTTCTGCCGCTGGCCCTACTGGCGCTGGTGACCGGCGCGATGCAGACGGGTTGGAAGCAGCCTCTGGGCTCCAAGGCAGTGTTCTTCATCCTCTGGGGGGGATGGCTGTTCACGATGCTGTTCTTCTTCAGTTTTGGAGGATTGATCCACCGCTATTATTTGGACCTGCTGGCGCCACCGGTCGCGGCGCTCTCCGCGGCGGGGCTGGTCACCTGGAAGGATGCCATGCTCTCCGGACACCGAAGCGGATGGCTGCTGCCCATCGCGGTCGGGATGACCGCCCTCATCGCGTTGATTATCCTACGCAATGATCAGGGGATGGGATTTCTCACCTGGCCTGTGATCCTGCTGGGTGTGGGCGCGGTTTTGGTGCTGATCGCGCTCCGCGCCCGGCCGGGAGGCGGCGCCATGGTGACCATTTCCCTCGTGGCAATCCTGCTGGTTCCGGCGGTATGGTCCACCACGCCGATGTGGAAGGGCGGGGATGTCATCCTGCCGTTTGCAGGCCCGGACCTGCTCGGCTGGGGCGGAGCGGGCCGGGTGATGGAGGACTACCAACCACTGGCTGACTTCCTTATGCAAGAACGCGGCGGCGAGCGGTTTATCGCCGGCACCGAGAACGCCGTAGTCGCGGCCCCGCTCCAACTGCTGACGAAGCAGCCTGTAATGGCTGCCGGAGGCTTCACCGGCGCTGACCCCATCCTGACGCTGGATGAACTGGGAGGCATGATGGCTCGCGGGGAAGTCCGCTTCTTCCTGAATTATCAAGAAGACCCCGTCACTTCCGAACGACTCCTCTGGCTGGAGGCGCACTGCCAGCTGGCGGAAATACAGAACATCCCCGGCAATATGGCGTTGTATGACTGCGCCGCGGATGAGGAGACAACGCATGCTCCTTAACCTGATCAACATTTTCGCCGCTTTGTGGATCGTCATCATCCTGGTGACATATCTGATCCCCCTCGCCTACGGACTGCCGCCCACGCCCACGCGCCCGGAGCGGATCCGCCGCGCGCTTCAATTAGCAGGGCTGCAACCCGGCGAGGTGCTTTATGACCTCGGTTCAGGGAGTGGGAGGGTTCTGCTCATCGCCGCGCGCGAGTTCGGCGCGCAGGCAGTGGGCATCGAGGCGGGGCCGATCCAGTGCATCCAGGCGTGGGCGGCCAGCCTGATCCAGGGAGTCCAATCCCGCGTGGGGGTGCGATGGGGAAATTTCTTCAAAGCCGATGTGAGGGATGCGGACGTGGTCTTCGCTTATCTCACCTCGAATTATGCAAAGAGGCTGGAGGCCATGCTGGCTGCGCAGTTGAAGCCGGGGGCGCGGGTGGTGACCATCTCCTTCGATTTTCCCGACTGGGAGCCAGCGGACTTCGACGCAGCCAACCTGATCTTCCAATATCGCATGCCACCGAGCCCCGGAAATCTGGAATCATTCCTCGCCAGGAAGATGGGGTAGACCATCCTTCATTGGTACTTCCAATTATAAATTTACAGGGAAGGTTGTAAAATAACCTGGATGAGCAAAGAAGACCGCCTCTCGGCTTTTTGGGGGTGGCTGGAACGGCAGCCAAAGGAGCGTGTGGCCGCAGCCGGCATCCTGCTTACCCTGGCGATGGGTTGGATAGACTACCTGACCGGCTTTGAGATCTCGCTATCCTTCTTCTATTTGATTCCGATCGCACTGGTCACCTGGATCCAAGGGGAGAAAGCGGGATTGTGGCTGGCTTTCTTTTGCGGGGCCATCTGGGCGGGAGCCAGTCTCCTGACCGGCTCGTATTCCAGCTATTTTGTATTGTTCTGGAACATGGGCGTCCGCCTTGCCATCTTTCTGCTGGTCAGCATACTGCTGGCGCGGCTGCATTCCCACCTGGAGATCGAGTCGCGGCTGGCGCGCACAGATTATTTGACGGAGGCGGTTAATTCCCGCGCCTTTTATGAGATCATGGAGGAGGAACTGGAGCGCGCGCAGCGTTACAGCCATCCCTTTGCACTCGGCTACCTGGACATGGACAACTTTAAAGAGATCAATGATTCTTATGGTCACAGGGCCGGAGATGCGGTCCTCATCAAGATGTGCGAGATCATCCGGGGTAATATCCGCAAGGTGGATGTACTGGCGCGCCTGGGTGGTGACGAATTTGTTATCCTCCTGCCCGAAACAGGAGAAGAGGTTGAGATCCTGGTGAGACGCCTGCACGGCCTGATCACCGAGGAACTGGGCAGGCTGCAAGGCAATCCGACGATGAGCCTGGGCGTGATCGCCTTCCTCTCCTGCCCTGCCAGCGTGGACGAGGTGATCCATCGGGTGGATGAGGCCATGTACCGGATCAAGAAGAGCGGGAAGAACGCCTTGCTATTCGATATTTACGAGGAGGCAGCCAGGGGCTAAGGGCCTTTGGCGCAAACCCAATCATGCTTATCCATTCGGCATCCCAACTCCTGACTCTGGCCGGCGGGCCTCAGCGGGGGAAGACCCTGGGTTCTCTGGGCATCATCGAGAACGGGGCGGTCCTGATCCGCGATGAGAAGATCGCGGAGGTAGGCACCACCGCGGAGCTGCAAGCCGCGCATCCGAACGAACCGGCTTTCGATGCTGCCGGGGGCGTTCTTATGCCCGGGTTCGTAGACCCGCATACCCACGTGATATGGGCGGGCGACCGCGCCAACGAGTTCGAGATGAAGATGGGCGGGGCAAAATATCTGGATATTCTGGCAGCCGGGGGCGGCATCATCTCGACGGTGCGCGCCACGCGCACTGCCTCGATCGAAACGCTGATCGCGCAAACTCGCCCGCGCCTGCTGCGTATGTTCGCACATGGGACCACCACCGCCGAGGCCAAGACCGGTTACGGCCTGCAGACCGCCACGGAATTGCGCCTGCTGAAAGCGCTGCTGGCCCTGGATGATGAAGGCCCGCTGGACCTGGCCATCACCTTCCTGGGCGCGCATGCCATCGCGCCGGAATTCAAAGACAATCCGCAGGGTTATACCGACCTTGTCTGCGACACGATGCTGCCGATGCTTAAGGAATGGTGGGGGACGCACGCGCCGAACCTGCCCATGCCTTTTGTGGATGTCTTCTGTGAGACGGGCGCATTCGACCTGGCAAACAGCCGCCGCATCCTCACCAAAGCCCAATCGCTGGGATTCCCGCTCAAAGTCCACGCAGATGAATTCGATAACCTCGGGGGCGCATCCATGGCAGTGGAACTGGGAGCTGCCTCGGCGGACCACCTGGTGAAGACCTCGGATGCGGATATTGCCGCGCTGGGCAGCTCGGATACCGTGGCTGTCTCGCTGCCCTGCACGCCGTTCGGGCTGGCCGAATGCGATTACACCCCGGCGCGCAAGATCATCGAGGCGGGCGGTATCCTGGCGCTGGCGACCGACTGCAACCCCGGCACTACAACCAACGAGTCCATGCAATTCGTCATCGCCCTCGCCTGCCGGGCCATGAAACTGACCCCGGCCGAGGCGATCGCCGCCTCCACCATCAACGCCGCGCATGCCATCCGCAGGGCGGACACGATCGGCTCCATCGAAGCCGGGAAAATGGCCGACATGCTGATCCTTTCCGTGCAGGACTACCGCCAGCTGGGCTACCGCTACGGGACCAATCTCGTCAAGCAGGTGATCAAGCGCGGGCGCGTCCACTCGGTGGACGTGGGATATTATCGCACCGCCTAAAAAGACCCGGGCAGATCGTTTATTTAGAATTCGGGAAATCCACTTTATCAAAGGAGGAGAGAACATGCAAATCGACATTATCGGTGTCCCCATTGATCTGGGCGCAGACCGGCGCGGGGTGGACATGGGACCCAGCGCAATACGTTACGCCCATCTCCAGGACAGCCTCGAAAGGCTTGGCTACAGCGTACAGGATGAGGGCAACATCGAGGTGCCCATTGCCGAAATGTGCACCATTTCGGACACCAGACTTAAATACCTGGACTGCATTGTTCCCATGGGAAGGCGGGTATCCGGCGCCGTTTCCACCAGCCTGCGCGCCGGGCACTTCCCGCTGGTCCTGGGAGGCGACCACAGCCTGGCGGTCGGCTCCGTGCGCGGCGCGGCGCGCCTGCGGAAGGTGGGACTGCTGTGGGTGGATGCGCATGCAGACTTCAACACCCCCGAAACCACGCCCTCCGGAAACATCCACGGCATGCCGCTGGCGGCTTTGTGCGGGATGGGAGAGGCGCGGCTGGTACAGTTATGGGAGGAAGCCTGCCCGGTCGTGGACCCGCGCCGGGTGGCGGTGATCGGCGCACGCGACCTGGACCCCGGTGAGAAAGCCAACCTGAAAGAGGCCGGCGTCATGGTTCAGAGTATGGAGCAGATCGACCGGGACGGGCTGGTGACCGTCATGGAGAAGGCCATCGAGCGCGTTTCCAGAGACACCGAGGGAATCTATGTTTCGTTCGACATGGACTCGCTGGACCCGCGGCATGCCCCGGGCGTGGGGACGCCGGTGGCCGCAGGCTTGACCCAACGCGAAGCGCATCTGATCTGCGAGATGACCGCCGAGAGCGGGAGACTTATCGGCATGGACATGGTGGAGGTCAACCCGATCCTGGATGTCCAAAACCAGACGGCGCACCTGGCGATGGACCTGATCCTGACGGCGCTGGGAAAACGCGTATGGCAGGGCAATTGACCGGAGCATTCTTTGGAGTAAAATGACGATATGAGCGAAACGTTTGGTCCCATCCTTGTGGTAGAAGATGTTCCCAATATCCTGGACCTGCTGGAAATCACCCTGCGGTTCAGGGGTTACAAAGTGATCACTGCCCGCGATGGGCAGGAGGCGCTTGAAAAGATCAAACAGGAGCAGCCTGCCCTGATCGTCACAGACATCCTGATGCCAAAAATGGACGGCTATGCATTCGTGCACCAGCTGCGCGCCATTGATAATATGGGCACCATCCCGGTGATCTTCCTGACCGCCACCTATGTAACGCCGGAGGACAAAGCATTCGGGCTGAGCCTGGGGGCTTCCCGCTTTATCGAGAAACCGATCGATACGGATGATTTCCTGCTCACCGTGGCTGAGATCCTGGCAGAAGGCCCAAACCCCATCCCGCCTGCGCTGGCCCAGCAGGATTTCTATCTCGGATACCGCGCCCGCCTGGAAAACAAACTGTGGCACAAACGGCGCCAGATCGCCCGCGCTGAGGCCCTGCTGCCCACACTGCCGGCGGACCAGCAGGAGGCATACCGGTCGCTGCTGGAGCAATCCACGCGTGACCGCGATGAGATCCAGGCAGAACTCGAAGAAATCTACCGCACACTCGACCGATTGCAAAGCTGACCGATGCAACCCACCCTCAAGGACCTGGAAGGCATGGCCCGGGCAGCCGGCGAGATCCTGCGCGCCGGTTATGACCGCGAGCATCAGGTGAACTACAAGGGGGTGATCGACCTGGTGACCGAGGTAGATCACCAGTCCGAGGCTTACCTGCTCGGCCAGATCCAGGAAATGTACCCCGACAGCCATATCCTCACCGAGGAGAGCGGGGAGATCCAGGGCAACGGCCAGGCCTTATGGTATATCGACCCGCTGGATGGGACGGTGAACTATGCCCATCATATCCCGATCTTTTGCGTCTCCCTGGCGTATGCCCTGAACGGAAAGGTCAGCATGGGTGTGGTCTATGAGCCGATGCGGGACGAGATGTTCTCTGCGGAGCTGGGCAGGGGAGCGCAGCTTAACGGGCGAAGCATCAAACCTTCCACCGCAAGCGATTTGCAGCACAGCCTGCTGGTGACCGGCTTTCCCTATGATGCGTGGAACACGCCCCAGGATAATTTCGATAACTTTGTGCGCCTGGGAAAGATGAGCCAGGGGGTGCGCCGCTTTGGCTCGGCAGCCCTGGATGCCTGCTATGTGGCAGCAGGACGCTTCGATGGATTCTGGGAGCTGGCCCTCAAGCCGTGGGATGTGGCCGCGGCGGGGTTGATCGCCCGCGAAGCAGGAGCACGGGTCACCAACATTGACGGGCATGCAGACTTTATCTCCCCACCGCAATCCGTGGTTTGCACCACACCTCTTATCCATGCAGATTTAATGGCTGCTCTGCACCCTATTTTATAAATTCCTGAAACTCGCAAGTGCGTCCAACCAAATATCCTATAAAATAATGGGTGAATTGGTATGCCCATTAAAGTACCTATCAGCCAGACCAAGATCAATCCGCCCCATCGCCGGCCCGAGCTTCTGTCGCGCGGACGTCTTTTGAGGGAAATTACCGCGTCGCTGGACCGAAAACTAATCCTCATCTCTGCGCCGGCCGGTTACGGCAAGACATCGCTGCTGGTGGACCTGGTCCACAGCACCTCCCTGCCCGTTTGCTGGCTATCGCTCGACCCCGTGGACCGCGATCCTCAGCGGTTCATTTCCTATCTGGTGGCTTCGCTGAGCACGCGCTTCCGCGGACTGCAGGCCCCTCTACAGCCGCTGCTCAACAACCTCCGCTCCATTGAAGAAGATGCCGAGGAGCTGATGGTCACCCTGACCAATGAACTGTACAACCAGGTGGAGGAGGATTTCATCTTCATCCTCGACGATTACCACCTGCTGGACGGGCTGCCCCAGATCTCCTTCATCCTAAACCGCTTCCTGCAGTTGGTAGACGATAACTGCCATGTCATCCTGGCAACCCGTACCCTTCCGGAGCTGCCCGACCTGATGCTCATGATCGCCCGCGAGCAGACCGAAGGCCTGGGACAGATCGACCTTGCCTTTCAGCCGCAGGAGATCCAGGCACTCTTCCACCAAAACCAGGGCCGCGAGATCACCGAGCAAACCGCGCAGGAGGTTTACGAACAGAGCGGCGGGTGGATCACGGGCATCATCCTCTCGGACCAGACGGAGGAAGTCATGGATCCCGCGCGCCGGCACATTCACGTACCTGGGCAGGCAGGTTCTGGACCGCCAGCCCAAAGCACTGCGCGAGTTCATGCTACGCACATCCCTGCCTGAGGAATTCAACGCCGAAATGTGCGCGGCGGTCCTGCGGCCATTCCACAGCCGAAAACAGAACTGGGCGGCGATGATCAACTCGCTGGTGGAGAAGAACCTGTTCGCCTTGCAGGTCGGCACGGACGGGGGTTGGATCCGCTACCACCCGCTGTTCCGCGAGTACCTGCAGGCCCGAATGAAGGCGGAATGCCCCGAAGATGTCCAGCCCATCCTGGAAAGGCTGACCCGGTTCTACGAAAGCAACTTCGATTGGGAAAAAGCCTATTTCACCTGCCGGCAGCTGGAAAACGCGGAACGGCTTGCAGAACTCATTGAGCACTCCGGGACCTCCATGCTCCAGCACGCGTTCACCACGCTGGAGGGCTGGATGAATGCGCTGCCGCCAAGCCTGGCCACCAAACGGCCGGGGTTGATCTCGCTGCGAGGTTCGATGGCAATCACGAGGGGGAACTACCGCGAGGCCATCAACTTGCTGAACAAGGCGGAAGCCGCCTACCGGGAGCAAAAGGATATCGAGGGCCTGGCGCTGGCTCTCACGCGCCGGGCCAGCGCCCATCGCCAGATGGGGAAATATGAAGTCGCGCTGGACCATGCTGAGGAGGTCTTGAAGCTGACCGAATCCGAGCCAAAGCTTCAGGCTGCCTATGCAGAGGCGCTGCGCATCAAGGGATTGTGCCTGTACCGTCTGGGCCATTCCGGGGAGGCGATCGGCTTCCTTCAACATTCGCTGTCCCTTTTCAGCGCGCTGAAGGAATCAGGAAGCATCACTGTCCTGCTGGTCGAAACCGGCATGGTCCATGCAGCGACCGGCGACATGGAGGCTGCCGACGCCGCCTTCCAAAAAGCGCTGAAGATCTGGGGCAAGGAAAACAACCTGGCTTCCCAGGCCGAAGTCCTGAACAACATCGGGACGCTAAACCACCAGATGGGCGAATACGAGCGCGCGGTGGAGGCGCTGGACCAGGCACTCGTCCTGGCTCGCAAGGGCGGCAATGCAAGGGCGGAAGCCTTGATCCTGGTCAGTCTGGGGGATGTGTATGCGGAGGTGGAGGATTTCGAAGCAGCGCGGCAGGCGTATGAGAGGGCACAGCCCCTCGCTGACCAGTGGCCGGGTGGGTTCATCGACACCTATCTTATCCTGACGCGCGCCCAACTTGCCGTTCTTCAGCAGGACATTGGGCTGGCCCGCACCATCCTGCAAAAAGGGCACACGCGTTTGCAGGCCAACCCATCCCTGTATGAGCGCGGGTTGAGGGCACTGATCGAAGGCCGCATCCACCTGCTGGCCCGGCAGCCAGAGAAGGCGGTGGCCAGTTTCGAGCAATCCAAACAGTGCTTTGTCCAGGACGGAAGAGAGATCGAGACTTCCTGGAGCCGTATCTGGCTGGCGGCGGCATTGAACGAAGCGGGGAAAGCAAGCCCGGCGCGCGCAGAGATCCTGGAAGTGGTCAGCCCGGGCAAGAACCCGAACCATGCCATCCTGGTCATGATCGCCCAGGCTTCCCCCTGGCTCAAACCGCTGCGGGCCGACCCGCTGACCGGCGGGAAATTGCATCATATCCTGGAACGCGCCTTGCGCCTGCAGAACAAGCTGCCGGGCATCCGGCGCTCCATCCGACGGCTGGCGCAGTCCATCGAAATGCCTTCCGCCAGCCTGATCATCCGGGCGTTCGGGCGCGCCGAAGTCCAGGTGAACGGAAAGATCGTCAGTTCCTCCGAATGGAGCACCCAATCGGTGCGGGATCTGTTCTTTTACTTCCTGAGCAAGGGCGTGGCGGTCACCAAGGAGCAGGTGGCGGCAGCCCTTTGGCCGGAGGAAGACGAACCCCAAATCCTGAAGCAGCGCTTTAAAGCCTACATTTTTAGGTTGCGCCGGGCGACACGACGTGATATTGTTATCTTTGACAACGAATATTACAGGTTTAACATTGGGTTGGATTATGAGTACGATGTAGAGGCCTTCGAAACCTTCCTGGCACGGGCACGTGCCACCCGGGAGATCGATGAGCAGATCGAGAACTACCAGAAAGCGATCGAACTGGTGAAGGGTCCCTACCTTGCGGATGTGGACATGCCGTGGGCGTTGGGCGAACGCGAACGACTGGAGCAGATCCAGCTTTCGGCGCTCGACGACCTGTCGCACCTTCAGTTCTCGAACCGGCGATTGCATGATGCGCTGGCAACGGCGCAGCAGATTCTGCTGATCGATCCCTACCGGGAGGAAGTCCACCGGTCCTTAATGAAGATCCATTCGGCTCTCATGGACCGGCCGGCCGTACACCATCAGTATCAGACCTGTAGAGCTGCCCTAAAAACGCTCGGGCTTTCGCCTTCCCCGGAAACCGAGCGTCTGTACCACGAACTCACAAACTAAGCTCGACCGGGCGAAAATTGGCCCGTTTTTGTACCCTGTTTTGTACCCAGGGTTCTATTACTATGTGTTCAACATAGCCATTCAAAGGAGATTGTGTCCCATGAAAAACATCCAGTCCCAGTCCCATGTAGATGAGCGCGCACCTATGGACGGCTGCGGCGGCACTCGCCGTGCACCGATGGATGGCTGTGGTGGTACCCGCCGTGCACCCATGGACGGCTGCGGCGGCACCCGCCGTGCACCCATGGACGGCTGCGGCGGCACCCGCCGTGCACCCATGGACGGATGTGGCGGCACCCGCCGCGCTCCCATGGACGGATGTGGTGGGACTCGCTGAATTAAAGGAATCGCAACCTCATGATATCACCCGACATCTTTGCACCGCCTCAAACGCAGATCACCAGAAATAAGGATCAAATGAACGGACTACCCCGCTTATTTGCTGCTGCAGTCGTTAACCGGCAGTTCCGGGAAGCTCTGCTGCGCGAGCCCCGCGCGGCACTGCGGAACGGTTACCCCGGCCAGGTCAATCCCTTGAGCCAGGAAGAAAAGGACCTCATCCTTTCCATCCGGGCCACTTCGCTGCCTGAACTGGCGCAGCAGGTCAACCAGGCTCTTCAGAACGGATCCTGGGCTTAGATTTTCTAATTTCGTCTGCTTGATTGTGCTGAGCATGGGTGGTCCGCCCAACCGGGGCGGGCCAGGGGACATCGAAAAAGCACGGTCTATGTTCCATGTCCATGTTCATAATTATGGAGGGAGTACCATTTGCAGACCCTACCTGACGCCGACCAGGAACTACAGGCGATCTTCCAGGTCTTCCCGGACCTGGTGATCGTACTCTCCAAGGACGGCACCATCCTGGACTATAAAGCCGGGGACGCGAAGATGATGTTCCAGCTTCCCGGCAACTTCATGGGACACAAGATCCAGGAGCTGCTATCCTCTCAAAGCGCCTCGCGGTTCGAGGAGGCGCTTAAGTATCTGCGACCCAGCCAGACCATTACGATGGATTTTCCCATGACAGCGATGGGGAAACGTCTCTGGTTCGAGTCGCGGCTGCTTCTCCTGGGGCGCGGGCACGTGGTCAGTTTTATCCGGGATATCACCGTCCGCAAACAAAGCGAACTGGGCCTGCGCCAGCAACTGGACCGCATGTCGGCGCTGCGGGCCATTGACATGGCCATCACTACCAGCCCGGACCTGGATCTCACCCTCTCCATCCTGGTCCAGCAGGTACGCACCCAACTGGCGGTGGACGCCGCCTGCATCCTGCTGGTGAACCGCAGGACGAACACTCTGGAATTTGCCACCGGCGACGGTTTCCGCACCGAGGCATTGCAGCACACCTCCCTCGGGGAAGGGATGGGTTACGCAGGCCAGGCAGCCTCGACCCGGCAGGTCGTGCGCGTGCCCAACCTCACCACCCGCGACACCGATTTTCTGCGCTCCCCCTATTTTGCGCAGGAGGGGTTCATCGATTATTTCGCCGTCCCGCTGATCGCCAAGATGCAGATGCTGGGCGTGCTGGAGATCTTCCACCGCAGCTCGCTGAACCCACAGCCGGACTGGCTGGATTTCATGAATATGCTCGCCGGTCAGGCGGCCATTGCCATTGACAGCGCGGTGCTGTTCCGCGACTTTGAGCAAACCAATTCCGACCTGACCACCGCCTATGACGCCACCATCGAGGGCTGGTCGCGAGCACTGGAACTACGCGACCGGGAAACGCAGGGGCACACCAAGCGCGTCACCAAGATGGTCTGCCAGCTGGCCGCGCTGCTGGGCATGACGCAAGAGGAGATCGTCCACATCCGCCGCGGGGCTGCATTGCATGACATTGGAAAAATGGCCATCCCCGACCATATTCTGTTCAAGCCCGGCCCACTCGACCCTCCTGAATGGGAGATCATGCGCCAGCACACCTCCATCGCCGTGGAATTGCTCAAGCCCATCCCGTACCTGGCCCCCGCCATGGAGATCCCGCAATTCCACCATGAAAAATGGGATGGCAGCGGCTACCCGCGCGGGCTGCGTGAGGAACAGATCCCGCGCTCAGCACGCCTGTTTGCCGCCGTGGACGTCTATGACGCGCTGACCTCCGACCGTCCCTACCGGCGGGCCTGGTCACACAAAGACGCGGTGAACTATATCCAGAAGGAATCGGGGCGGCACTTTGACCCCAAGGTGATCACCGCCTTTTCGCAGATGATGGAACAACCGCCTGTAGATTAGACCGCGACTGAGGGGAAACAAAAATCCTCCGGTGGAGGATTTTGAGTGAGCGCGGAGAGATTCGAACTCTCAACCAATGGCTTAAAAGGCCACTGCTCTGCCATTGAGCTACGCGCCCGCTTGCCCGGCGAGGCGGATTGCATTCTATCATGCCGATTAGTGAACGTCAACGTAAGTTCCCCGCGCCTCACTTCGTCCGTAGTGCAGATGGAGGTCCAATGGAAGACATGCAATCTGTGAACGAAACCGATTTTCAAGACGAAGTATTGAATTCCTCCGGCCCGGTGCTGGTGGATTTTTCGGCGGTCTGGTGCCAGCCATGCAAGATGCTGGATCCGCTGATCAAGCAGCTGGCGGAGGAGTGGCAGGGCCGGGTGAAGGTGGTTAAACTGGATGCCGATCAGAGTCCCAACATCCTGATGCAATACAACGTGCTGGGCATTCCCACCCTGCTGTTGTTCAAGGAGGGGAAACTGGTCGAAAGACTGACCGGCTACCAGAGCAAGGACAAATTGATCAACAAATTCTCCCCCCACATATGATTCAAAAACGGGCCGCACGGCCCGTTTTTTTTCAGCGGAGCAGATGATCGAAGTCGGCGAGGTCCACCCGGGAAGTCATGTCCAAGGTGATGGGGGTCACGGAGACCCATTGCTTGCGGCGCATCACGAACACATCCGAATCGCCGGAGCCTTCATCCAAGTTTCCAGCCTCCCGATAACCGACGATGCCGGGCACATCCCAGGAGGGGCGTTCCGGCTTGAGGGGCTGATAATATCCCTGCCGCGCCAGGCGCGTTACCTGCCAGGGAGTTTCGGCGGTCGCATTAGAGGGAACGTCCACCTTGAGCAAGTCCACCCCCGGAAAGGGGCCTCTTTCCAAGAGCATGCGGGCAAAATAGGCCGTGAAGTGCGCCGCCGCCGAAAAATCCACCTCTTCGGAATAACTCAGATGATAGCGTGCATCGGCCTGCAGCGACATGGCCAGGGCAGGGTAGCCCAACCCGGCGGCTTCCATCGCCGCCCCTACCGTGCCAGAGACGGTGATCCCCAGGCCCAGGTTCTCCCCATAGTTGATGCCTGAGACCACGAGGTCAGGCTTCTCCGGCATGACCTCCAGGACCCCATGCAGGACGGCCTGGGCGGGGCTCCCGCCTACGGCATATACGGTCCATTCCTGGGCGTTGACCTGCACACGCTGTTCCGTGAATGATGCCGTCGGAGGTGTTGGGCAGGCTGCGACCCATGCCGGAGGACTGCTCACGCGGGCGCGACCACGGTGACAAAGCCGATCTGCGAAAGAACACCGGCCGCGGCCCAGAGGCCCGGCGAGCGGATGCCGTCATCATTGGTCAGGAGGATGTTGAACTTTTCCTTCATTTTCACCTTTTGGCAGGGAAAAGAGCGGGGAAACCCGCTCTTCGTTGCAGTTGGAAATTTCCACCCCCAGGCCGGAATCTTGCCTCACCGGGTGGGATTCCAGGGGAGGTAAAGGTCTCTGCCAAGGTTTTGGTTTGGGAAGTATACCGCCGCCTGCAACTGCGTCAAGACTGTTCAGGCATGTTGAGCCGGAACTGCAAAAGGCATTATACTTTTGCGGCGGTCTCAGATGGAAGACGAGGCTGCTGATCGTAAATCTCCGTTTATGGAAGATCAAGCATGCAAAAAAAACTGCTGCGCTGGCTGCTAAGTTCCAATGACGCTGAAAATCTCTCAAGATATATCCCCATTCTTGCCGAATGGCTGGCTCGAGCAGGAACCATCAACGATGCATGGGTAAAACCGAACACCTATCGTTTGTTCCAGGAAAATGGTTTTCATCTTGTGCGGAATCATTATTATGGGGCGCTGCCAGACACAAGGAAGTTCGATGAGGATTGGTGGGCGGGTATTCCCTATTCGGCAGCCTTTAACCGGCTCCAAAAAGCGGATATGGAGGCTGTCTTTGCGAAAGTCCTGCGTTGGGCGGGTGATCTCCAGTCGCTGCCGCGCCAGGCTGCGGATGGTTTTTACTGGAACAATGGCATGTATCCCCCGCTGGATGCGATTGTCCTCTACGGGATGATGCGCGAGTATGAGCCAAAAAGATTCCTCGAAATCGGCTCCGGTTTCTCAACGGAGATCGCCTTGTCCGCAGCCAGGCACACCAGGACGGCCATCCACTGCGTTGAGCCATACCCGACGCAGCAGTTGATCGCCCGGGAGAATGAATTAGCCCAATTGAGCCGCATCACCCTGCAGGAGGTCCCGCCTGGCATATTTGCAGAACTGCAAGCCGGCGATTTCCTGTTCATTGATACCACTCATACAGCAAAGATCGGCTCGGATGTCAACCACCTCATCTTTAATGTGCTGCCTTCCCTGGCGCCGGGTGTCTTCATCCATGTGCACGATATTTTTCTTCCTTATGAATATCCCAGGCGCTGGTATGATGATCTCTCCATATTCTGGAACGAGCAGTATTTGCTGCTGGCTTACCTACTGGACAACCCGGGGATCGAAATCATTCTGCCGAATTATTACCTGTCCATCAAGGACCAGGAAAGCCTGCGGGAGCGGCTGAAGGATTTTGATATTTGGGGATTGACCGAGAATCTGGGAGGCGCCAGCGGGGCAAGCCTCTGGCTGCGCAAGCTGTGAAAATGAAACCGCCATCCCATTGAATAAGGGATGGCGGCATGGCGCCCTCGGCGCGACTCGAACACGCGACCTATTGCTCCGCAAGCAAGCGCTCTAATCCACTGAGCTACGAGGGCAAATTCAAGCGGACGGTATTCTAATGCATAATCAAGGGAGGGTCAAGGTGCTTGACCTGAAGGCGTGCCGCAAAGTAAAATCGAGTGGCACGCGGGAGTCGCCAAGTGGTAAGGCGTCAGCCTTCCAAGCTGATATTCGCGGGTTCGAATCCCGTCTCCCGCTCTACGGTGCCAGGTGAACTTGGATGCCTGGCACTTGATTACTGCAAAGACGGGCCCGTGGCGCAGTGGTTAGCGCAGGCGACTCATAATCGCTTGGTCGCAGGTTCGAATCCTGCCGGGCCCACTTATTAATGTTTTCCGAGTAGTACCTTATTCTAACACCAGATCAAAATTAATAGGCATTACCCCAATATTGTCGTTCTGAAATGCAATTTTGGAATAGGAGACCACATGTCTAAAGATGCGTTTGAAAAACTGGAAGAAAAGTATGCCGGAATTGTGAAATTAATGCCTGAAACTTTTGATACTCATAATTTCATCCTAAGGTTAGCCCAAGAGCACCAAAGACTTTATGTAGAAGCCTTGGTCGAGTATGTAAAAGATGACAGGCCATTTCAGATTGTTCATGGTCAAATCGCCAGCCGTTTGCTTAAACATCCAAATCTCGTCACCAAGGTTGGCGAACGTATAAGCAAAGACATTTTTCTTCAAGATAACTCTGCTGCAATATGGAAGAAAGTATAGCCAAATTCACACAAGCCCATAATCGCTTGGTCGAAGGTTCAAATACCCCTGATGGGGCACAAGTCCTTCCGGGCCCACAGAAGACAAGCTGCTGTTGACAGCCCCGGTCTCCTGACCGGGGATCAGATTGGAGACCTTCGGTCTCGCCTGGTCGGGGTTGGAAACCCTCAACCAGCGAGCCGCCCGCAGGCGGGCAGAGGGAGTTTCTTACTGGTTCAGCATCCCGGAGCATGGATAATTTCATCACTTCGCGGGCTGGGCTGCCTGTCCCTGGTTGAAGCCTTCAATGTACGCTACCGCTGCCGCCTTGCCCTGGGGAATGGTAGGCGGCCGTCCGTTATACCCATCCGCAAAGCCCGCGCGGTAATTCTCGGCGGGGATGTGGTTGGGATGTCCGAGGGTGTGGGAGGATTCTTGTTCGACATAATACATACTAACTCCTAGCGTTTTGTATAGGGAACATGCAACAGTTTGGCAGCGTTCTTTTTGACCCCCTTCGCGTTTAATATATATAATCATTCTACCCGGTTTTATCAGATATAGATACACAAATATTCGAAAGGGTAAAACTGTAGCCCAACTGGAGTTGAGCCTGAATCCGCTTGGTCGAAGGTTTCCATTCAGGGGAGGGTATTGGAATTCCCCGATCCTCAATAACCAAAATCCACCGTGAAATACCCGCCGTAATCGCTGCAGGAACTATAGGCATATCCGGCGCCAATCTGGGTATTCTCAGCCATGATGAAATTCCAGTGTTCGTCCCTCCCCCATTGGCTCATCGCCTCCTGCGGCGTGCCAATGGCGAGGATCTCCCCGAATATCCCATAGCCTGAGTGAGTCTGGTTATAAGCGGCCATCCGCTCGCCGAAGCTGCCATCCGACCCGTCGTGACTCAGGAAGTTGTTATAGGCCATGTCTTCGGAATGACTCTGGGCAAAGGCGGCCATTTCTGCATTAAAGGCCAGTGCTGGCAGACCGGCATTCCCTCGTGCCGCGTTGATCAGGGATAGGATTTCATTCACATAACCCGCATTGGGACTACGGATGCAATCCCCCGGTTGCACGGGAGCAGCTCCCGGGTTGACCGGGATGGAAGCAACAGCGCCGACCCTGAATTTCAGCCAGAAGGAAGTTTCTGCACCAATCGGAACGGTCCTGCCCTGAGGGTCCAACAGCGTGAAGTAACCTGAGTACGAGCCATTGGCCGCCGGAGCGGTAAACTCCATGGAAAGCAGCACCTTCTCCTTTGGCACTGCCGCGGGCATGGGAATAGTGAGAGGGGCATGGATCTCATCCCCCGATAAAAATTTCACAGTGAAGTTGATCCAGGGGCAGGTACCAATATTCTGGAATTCCCACGTCTTGGTAAATTTTCCGCTTGCTTCGACCTGCGCATAATCGGGAATAGTCACATCCCGCAGGAGGACCGCGGCGATGGTGCAATTCGGTGGAACGGTCGCTGTCAGGGTTGGAGCGATCATCGTTGGCGGTACAGTTGAAACAGCGGGAACCGTTTCCGTTTGGGTGGGCGCCAATGTGGCAGTGACGAAATCCTGTTCCTGCACCGGCGCATCCAAACCTCCTGAAATGGAAACGCAGGAAGCAAGCAGCATGGAAGCCAGGAACAGGGTCAGAAACTTTTTGGGCATGTTTAGTTTGTTGCCGTGATGACGGAAAAGGTAACAGGCAGATGGACTTGCTTTGGTGCGGCTTTCGCCCGGAGACGTCTAAATAAGTATAGCCAATTGAGCCGGGAGGGAAAGGGGAATTTTCGTCCGAGAGAATGGATTGATTTAATCCCCCGATTCCACTACACTTAACCTCTGGAAGGTGAATATGACCAAACTTGAAGGCAAGAAGATCGCCATCCTGCTCGCTGAAGGCGTGGAAGACCTGGAATTTTACGTGCCCATGATGCGTCTCCAGGAAGAAGGCGCGCAGGTGATGGCCGCCGGGCTGGACATGAAGCCCGTCCACGGCAAGAACGGGCTGGAGATCAAACCCGAGACCACCATCAAGGAATTGAAGGCGGACGAGTTGTTCGCCCTGATCGTCCCGGGCGGCTGGGCACCGGATAAACTGCGCCGCCATGCCGAGGTCACCGACCTTGTGCATGCGATCAACGAAAGCGGCAAGGTCGTCGGCATCATCTGCCACGGCGGGCTGGTGGCCATCTCGGCGAAGATCGTGGACGGGCGCAGGGTCACCGGATCGCTGGGCATCAAGGATGACCTGGTCAACGCTGGCGGCACCTGGGTGGACGAGCCGGCCTTCCGCGAAGGGAATCAGGTCTGGGGCCGCATCGTGGCCGACATCCCCGATTTCTGCCGCGAACTGGTGGCCGCCCTGAGCGATTCCAACCCCTGATCGAACCCGATGCTCCCGACCAGATTATTACAGTCCATCGACTTCCGCCGTCCCAAGAAATACCAGCAGGCCATGCTGGAGGCGTGGAAGAAATTCACGTCCAACAGGCAGCTGGATCCCATTGTCCCGCCGGTCATCGCCGCCTCGTGGAAGCGCTGCTGGGGCCGGGTCAATCCCAACACTCCCCTCGAATTTACCCGCATGGGCGCGGAGTACCTGCTGGCCTCCCAGACGGCGAGTTTTGACCTGATCGCCATCGCCCGGCCGATGATGGAGGATGTATACCAGTGCATCCAGGCCTCCGGCACCATCATCCTGCTGACCAACCCCATCGGGTGTGTGCTGGACTGGGTGGGGGATGAAGAGATCATCCGCATCATGGAAGGCTGGGGAGCGGGGATCGGGAGCATTCTGGCGGAGGAGCAGATCGGCACCTCCTCGATCGGGCTGGCGCTTGCCGAGCGCATGCCCGTGCAGGTGGCGGGCTGGGAGCATTTTGTCAGCCAGTTCCACAAAACCACCGGCGCGTCTGCGCCGATCTTCGATATCAGCGGCCGCCTGCTCGGCGTGATCGGTATCCTGATGCCGGTGGACCGCTACCACAACCATTCGCTGGGGATGATCGTGGCAGCTGCCCGCGCCATCGAAAGCCAGCGGCAGTCCGACCAGCTGCTGATCGAGCAGAACAGCCAACTGGCTGAACTGGATGCGGTCATTTCGACCATCTCGGACGGCATCATGGTCTGGAGCGCGGATAACGTGCTCATCCATGCCAACCAGGCCGCCGGGGAGATCCTGGGTATCCCGCTGAAATTCATGGCCGGGAAATCCGCCGAGACATTGTTCCCCATCCCGTCCTTTATCAACCGGGCTGTCCTGCGGCGCAAGCCTCTGGTAGATAGCGAAGCCAGCATCAACATGGGCGGGCGGACGGTCAACTGCCTGCTCAGCCTCGATTTCGTGTTCAAGCGGCCGGGCGAATTGCAATGGATCATCGTGACCCTGCGGCCGGAAAAGAAGGTGCGCAAGCTGGTGCAGTACCAGGTGGGCGCCAACGCCGCCCTCACGCTGGATGATATCCCCGGCGACTCCCCGCAGATGCAGAAGGTGCGCGGCCTGGTGGAGTCGATGGCCGGAGGGCAGGCCAGCGTATTGATCCGCGGCGAGGGCGGCACCGGCAAGAACGCGCTGGCCAGCGCCCTGCACAATGCCAGCCCTCATCCTGACGGCCCGTTCATCATCTTCTCCTGCGCCTCCATTCCGAACGAACTCGCCATACGGGAATTGCTGGGCTATGAGGAAGGCGTGGATGAGAAGCGTGCCGGCGGGCAGCCCAGCAAGTTCGAATTAGCCGAAGGGGGGACGCTCTACTTCCAGGATGTGGATGCCCTGCCCCTTGAGGCCCAGGTCGTGCTGCTCAATGCGCTCGAACTGGGGGTGGTCCAGCGCCTGGGCAGCCGCCGCTCGGTGGAAGTGAAAACACGCGTAATCGCCTCCACGGTGGCGAACATGGAAAAGCTGATGGCCCAGGGCTCCTTCCGGCCAGACCTGTACTACCGCCTGAGCATCTTTACCATCCCGCTCCCGCCGCTGCGGGAACGGCCGCGCGACATCCCCAAGGTGGCCGAGCGCATCCTGGCCCGCTTCTCCAGGCAGCTGGGCTACCGTGTCTCCCTGGACCCGGAGGTCATGGAGGTGTTCAAGAAATACTCCTGGCCGGGCAATATCCGCGAGATGGAGGCGGTGCTGGGGCGCGCCGCCACCCAGGTGAATGAGACGGGGATCATCCGCCCTTCGCAGATCCCCGACAGCATCCGCCGCATGGAGGCGGCCCTGCAGAATGTCAAGCCCTTCCTGCAGGTCAGCTCGCTATTGGAGATGGAACGCGAGACCATCCTGCTGACAGCCCAGATCCAGCAGGGGAACGTCTCGCGGATGGCGCAGGCTCTGGGAGTCAGCCGCACCACCCTGTGGCGGAAACTGAAATCCTACGGTATTGATCCCGAGGAATACCGGCAGAGGGTTTAGAAACCAGAAATTGGGCTGGTACAAGAGGGGGATACCTTGCAATTGCCTATCACCGCGTTTCATATTGGAACAACTCCTCTTAAAAAGTGTTTCAGCTTGAAACACTTAAAGGGTATTTATTTGACTTTTAATGAAATACTTATAAAATGAATAAATAGGAATTTCACAAATCCCCCTGGAGTAATATTCGTGCAGGCATCCTGGCATTTCATCTCCAACCTACTGCCGCAATCTGTCTGGTATCGGGTCCATGCCTGCATATCCTGACCGCTGAAGACATATAGTCTATCAGCGGTTTTATTTTTCCATCGTGGATGGATTTTTGCGGCTTATGATCGGAAAGGAGGCACCGGCAGCCCGCAATCAGCGTAATAGGTTCTCCCATCTCAGCCCATAAGAATCGTTTCAAACCAAAAGGAGATCAATTATGTTCGGACCATTGCTTGGTGAAGTATTCGGCACATTCATCCTCATCCTGCTGGGTGACGGTGTGGTGGCGAACGTCGGCCTGGCGCCCCGTCTTGCTGCGCCGGCCTATAACTGGAACACCATCACCATCGGCTGGGCATTCGCAGTGATCGTGGCTGTGTATGTCTCCGCCGGCGTTTCAGGCGCTCACCTGAACCCGGCGGTCACCATCGCCCTGGCCATGAAACGCGGCTTCTCCTGGGGCAGCGTGCTCCCGTACATTCTGGCTCAGATGGTGGGTGCTTTCCTCGGCGCTCTGGGTGTCTACCTGGTCTACCGTGACGGCCTTGTGATGGCAGGTATGCCCAATGTGTGGGCACCGGTCCCGGCTCGATCTTTGGGAGCGCCTTCTCGGGAGCGATGGGCATCGAGAATATGGGCCCCTACAGCTTCCTGACGCGCCATCTTCACAGAGATCTTCGGCACCGCGGTCCTGCTGTGGGGCATCCTGGCCAGCGGCGACTCCAAGAACACCGGCCTGATGCACAACATGGGACCCTTCCTGGTCGGCGGCACCGTCCTGGCGGTTGGTCTGAGCCTGGGCGGCCCCTCCGGCTATGCCATCAATCCTGCCCGTGACTTCGGCCCGCGCCTCTTCGGCACGCTGGTCGGCACGCAGGGCCTGTTGGGCGGCGGCTACTGGCTGATCCCGCATCATCGTCCCGGTCATCGGCGGTGTCATCGGCACCTACATGTATGACTGGTTCGTGACCGCCAACCTGGCCAAGAAGATAACCATCCTGGCTCACTGGCAGGTCTTCGGACGACCTGCAGGAAAGGTGCTCCATGAAAAAATTAATCAACAAACCCGAAGACGTTGTCCGTGAAGAGCTGGAAGGGCATTGCCCTGGCTCATCCAGATCTGGTGAAAGTTCACTACAACCCGAATTACATGGTCCGGGCGGACGCTCCCATTCAAGGGCAAGGTGGGCGTCATTTCCGGCGGCGGCTCAGGTCATGAACCAATGCACGGCGGTTTTGTCGGCATGGGCATGCTCGATGCCGCCTGCCCTGGCGCGGTCTTTACCTCTCCCACCCCGGACCAAATGCTGGAAGCCACCAAGGCCGTCAACGGCGGCGCGGGCGTGCTGCACATCGTCAAGAACTACACCGGCGATATCATGAACTTCGAAATGGCGGCCGACCTGGCGCGCGCCGAAGGGATCGAGGTCGAGGCGTGGTCATCGACGACGATGTGGCCGTCAAAGACAGCCTGTATACGGCCGGCCGGCGCGGCGTGGGCGTCACCGTCCTGGCCGAAAAACTTTGCGGCGCCGCGGCCGAGCAGAAACGCTCGCTCAAGGACGTGGCCGATGTCTGCCGCAAGGCCAAGGACTGGGGCCGCACCATGGGCATGGCGCTGACCTCCTGCACCGTGCCGCATGTGGGCAAACCTACCTTCGATCTGCCGGAAGACCAGATGGAAATCGGCATCGGCATCCACGGCGAGCCGGGCCGCGTGCGCATGCCGTTGAAGCCAGCCGACGAGATCGTCGAAATGCTCATGGAACCCATCATCAGCGACATCCCCTACAAAGCAGGGCGATGAAGTCCTGATGTTCGTCAATGGCATGGGCGGCACGCCTCTGGTTGAGCTCTACATCGTCTATCGCAAGGCCCACGAGATCGCCACCAAACACGGTCTCAAAGTTGTGCGCAACCTGATCGGCCCCTACATCACCAGCCTCGAAATGGCCGGCACCTCCATCACTCTGCTTGAAGATGGATGACAGACATGCTGAAGCTGTGGGATGCGCCGGTCAAGACCCCCGGCCTGCGCTGGGGAGTATGATACGTTTCACTATGAACTGCCGCCAGGGCGATCATCCCATTCGCCCTGGCGGCTGCCAACGGAGCCTGGAATATGTCGATTACTCGCGATGATGCCGTGAACTGGATAAAGCCTGTCGTCAGTGTGATCGCCGAGAACAGCACCTATCTGACGGAGCTGGATGCTGCCATCGGCGATGCCGATCACGGCGCCAACATGGACCGCGGTTTCAAGGCGGTCATGAACAAAATGCCCGAGATCAGCGACAAGGACATCGGCACCATTTTCAAGACTGTCGGCATGACCTTGATCTCCACCGTTGGCGGGGCCGGCGGCCCTCTGTATGGCACGTTCTTCCTGCAGGCGGGCATGAAGACCGCCGGAAAGATGGAACTGAACCTGGCGGATTGGACCGAGGCCCTCGAAGCCGCCCTCAACGGCGTGATCATGCGCGGCAAAGCCGAGCTGGGCGATAAGACCATGGTCGATGCGCTCACCCCGGCCGTAACCGCTCTCAAGCAGGCCGTCGCCGACAACCAGCCGATCAACCGGGCCCTGGAGCTTTCCGCAGAAGCCGCCCAGAAAGGCATGGAGGCAACCATTCCGCTGGTGGCGCGCAAAGGCCGCGCCAGTTACCTGGGTGAACGCAGCGCAGGTCATCAGGACCCCGGCGCCACCTCCTCCACCTGATCCTCAAGGCCGCCGCCGACACCTGGAAGAACATCAACGCGTAAGCGCACCCACGTCATCCCATGCGGACGGCATTACGGAGGTCCGCATTCAAAGCCCAATTGATTGACAAGGAGAAAGAAAATGGCTAAATATTCAGCAGCAATTGATCAGGGCACTACCAGCACCCGCTTCATGATCTTCGATCACGCGGGCAAGGTGGTCGGCGTCGACCAGAAGGAACACGAGCAGATCTACCCCAAGCCAGGCTGGGTCGAGCACAACCCGATGGAGATCTGGGAGCGCACCCAGGAAGTGATCAAGGGCGCCCTGGCAAGATGAGCAAGGTGGATCCCAAGGATATCGCCGCCGTCGGCGTCACCAACCAGCGCGAGACCACCGTCGTCTGGGACAAGGCCACCGGCAAGCCCGTCTACAACGCCATCGTCTGGCAGGACACCCGCACCGACCAGATCTGCAATGAACTGGCCAAGGACGGCGGCCAGGATCGCTTCCGCACCAAGGTCGGCCTGCCCCTGGCCACCTATTTCTCCGGCCCCAAGATCAAGTGGATCCTCGACAACGTCCCCGGCGTGCGCGCCAAGGCCGAGAAGGGCGAAGTGCTCTTCGGCAACATCGACACCTGGGTCATCTGGAACCTGACCGGCGGCCCGAACGGCGGCGTGCACGTCACCGATGTGACCAACGCCTCCCGCACCATGCTGATGAACCTGGAGACCCTGGACTGGGATCCGGACATGCTCAAGATCATGGGCATCCCGCGCGCCATGCTGCCCACCGATCAAGGCCTCCTCCGCCGTCTACGGCAAGGCCGTCGGCGACGCTCGCCGGCATCCCCGTGGCCGGCGACCTGGGCGACCAGCAGGCGGCCCTCTTCGGCCAGACCTGCTTCAGCGCCGGCGAAGCCAAGAACACCTACGGCACCGGCTGCTTCATGCTGCTCAACACCGGCACCAAGCCCGTGCAGTCCAAGAACGGCCTGCTGACCACCCTGGGCTACAAGATCGGCAACGAGCCGGCCGTCTACTGCCCTGGAAGGCTCCATCGCCATCACCGGCGCCCTGGTGCAGTGGCTGCGCGACAACCTGGGCCTGATCGCCAATTCGCCGGACATCGAAGCCCTGGCCAAGACCGTGGACGACAACGGCGGCATCTACTTCGTGCCGGCCTTCTCCGGCCTGTTCGCTCCCTACTGGAAGAGCGATGCCCGCGGCGCCATCGTCGGCCTGACCCGCTACGTCAACAAGGGCCACATCGCCCGCGCCGCCCTGGAGGCCACCGCCTACCAGACCCGCGAAGTGCTGGATGCCATGAACAAGGACTCCGGCGTGACCCTGACCGCCCTCAAGGTGGACGGCGGCATGGTCTACAACGAAGCTGCTGATGCAGTTCCAGGCCGACATCCTGGGCGTGCCGGTCATCCGCCCGACCGTTGCCGAGACCACCGCCCTGGGCGCGGCCTATGCCGCCGGCCTGGCCGTCGGCTTCTGGGCCAAGGTGGAAGACCTGCGCGCCAACTGGGGCAAGGACAAGGAATGGGAGCCAAAGATGGATGCTGGCGAGCGCGAGAAACTCTACAAGGGCTGGAAGAAAGCCGTCACCCGCACGTTCGATTGGGTTGACTAAACTTTCCTGACCTGCCACGAGGGGGTGGGCAAGAGTGCAAGCCGCTCGCCCGCCCCCTCATTTTTATCCCTGCCGACCGACCAGGAGCATCCCTTGTCGGAGAAATCCAAAGAAAAGAAGAAGAAAGAAAGAAATGAAAAGAGCTGCAGGCAGCCATGGCCCAGCCGTGGATCTCCATGCGCACCGGCATCAGGGTCGTGGCCGTTGCCAGCATCGTGATGGCTGTCCTGACCGCCTCGCAGGTGATCCCCTCAAAGGGCTGGCTGGAAGGGATCCTCTGGGGCCTGCTTTTCGGCGCTTTGATCTGGGTGATCTTTTTCGGTAATATTTGGTTGAACAAGTTGTTCAGAAGAAAATAGGAAGCCTGTCTCAAAAAGAGACAGCAGGAACCTTGAAAATGGAATCCGTCCTGCCGGCCAGCGGACTGGGAGGCGCATGTTCGCTCCCTACGACCAGGCCACCTACCAGGCGGTCCTGGACCTGCTCCGGCCCGGAGATGTGGTGCTGGATATCGGCGCCGGGGACCTGCGGCTCTCGCGGCAGATGGCCGCAGTGACCCGCAAGGTTTACGCGGTCGAGAGGTCCCTTGCGGTCCTGCGCGGCGGGCTTGGAGCGGAGCGATCCGCCTGCCAGGGAACCTGATCCCGATCTGCGCGCGATGCGCGGACCCTGGACGTTCCCTTCCGGGATCAGCGTGGGCGTGCTGATGATGCGCCACTGCACCCACTTCCGCCTGTATGCCGAGAAATGCCGCGCCGCAGGCGCAAAGCGGATCATCACCAACGCGCGCTGGCGCATGGACGTGGAGGCGGCAAACCTGGAGGCGGAACGCATCCCATATCGGGAGGCGGGCATGGGCTGGTATGCTTGCCTGTGCGGGGCGGCAGGTTTTATAGAAGGGCCTGCAGAGCAATGGTCAGGGGAAGAGGATGGAGTTGTAAGCGAAGTGACTGATTGCCCGAAATGCAGGAGTGACTGAGGCCGAAGCCTGTGGAGAGGCTATGAGCAAACCAAATGTCATCATCATCGGAGCAGGGTTTACGGGATGTGCCACAGCACACGATCTGGCGCTGCGCGGCTGTAATGTAACGGTCGTCGAACGCGGAGATCTGTGCCACGGCACCTCCGGCCGGACCCATGGATTGCTGCACAGCGGCGGGCGCTATGCCGTCAAAGACAAGGAATCCGCCGTCGAGTGCATTGACGAGAACACCATCCTGCGCAAGATCGTCCCGCAGGTGATCGAGCCCAATGGCGGCCTGTTCATCGCCATCGAGGAAGGCGACCTGGCGTACGCGGAACAGTTCATCGAGAGCTGCGAGGAGTGCCATATCCCGCTCGAGGAGCTCAAACCGGAACAGGCGCTCAAGCTGGAGCCAAACATCAATCCGAAGGTGCTGAGGGCCTTCCTCATCCCGGATGGGACCTTCGACCCGCTGCGGCTGGCGCTGGCCTTTGCCGGCACCGCCAAACACAACGGCGCGAAATTCCGCACCTATACCCAGGTGGAGGGCATGCTGATCGACGGCCAGGGGAATGTCACCGGCGTCAAGGTGCTGAACCGGGCCTCCAACAAGCCTGAGGAAATGCAGGCGGACGTGGTCGTGAACGCCACCGGCGCATGGGCCGGGCAGATCACCGACATGGCCGGGGTGGATGTGCCCGTCAAGCCAACGCCCGGGATCATGGTGGCCTACGACCAGCGCTTCGTCCAGCGGGCCATCAACCGGCTGAACGTCCCCGCCGACGGCGATATCGTCCTGCCCCAGCGGCGCATGGTGGTGGTCGGCACCACATCCTTCGATGCGGAGAACGTGGACTACATCCCGACCACGGAGGATCAGATCAAGCTGATGCTCGAGCGCGGCAGCGAGCTGATCCCCGGCATCCGCTCCGCCAAACCGCGCGGCATCTACATGGCCACGCGCCCGCTGGTGGGCGGAGGCTCGGGACGCAGCATCGCCCGCACGTTCAAATGCTATGACCACAAGGAGACGCACAACGTGGACGGCCTGGTCACGATCACCGGCGGCAAGGCCACCACCCTGCGCGCCATGGCCGAAAAGACCGCCGACGTGGTCTGCGCCAAGCTGGGGATCACGACGCCGTGCGTCACCAAAGAGACCCCGCTTCTCTCTTACCGGCAGTACTACACCAATCCAAACTAGGAGAAGCGCCATGGCTGAAAAATGGAACATCACCCTGCGCGTATCCCGCCGAAAGGAACACGAAGCCCCGCACTTCGACGACTTCAAGATGGAGGTCGACCCGGACGAGTACGTGCTGGATGCGGTCGAGCGCGCCTGGGCCTTCCACGACCGGACCATCTGCTTCCGCCACGCCTGCCATCACTCCACCTGCGGCGCATGCGGCATGCGCGTCAACGGCGTCGAAAAACTCACCTGCATCACGCTCATCCGGGATGTCACCAGCAACGGGGCGTCCTGAAGGTGGAACCCCTGCGCAACTTCCCGGTGGTCAGCGACCTGGCCGTGGACATGGGCTCCTTCTACCGCAAGATGGAAGCGGTCGGGGCGCGCGCCGTCCTGCCGGTGACCGAGGCGGAGATCGAGAAGCCGCCCTCCAAATGGGACCCGGACGATGCGCTGTATATCCGCCTGAGCGACTGCATCGAATGCGGCCTGTGCATCAGCGCCTGCCCGATCACGGCGACCACGCCCGAATACCTGGGGCCCGCGCCGCTGGCCGCGGCGCAGGATAACGGCCTCCAGCGCAAGCCGGAACTGCTCGGCCTGGTGGACTGCCGATGACGGCGTCTGGCGCTGCCACAGCGCGTTCGAATGCACCGCTGTCTGCCCCTCCTTCGTCGATCCGGCCCGCCGGATCATGGACCTGCGCACCCAGGTCGTCGGCCTGAAGTTGCGCAAACTGTTCGGCAAATGCCTAACGGGAGAGGCATGTCATGGAAAATACCCGCAACCAACCCTCTGCCGGAAGATTCTGGTCCTGGTTCAACCCGCTCGGGCGGTCAGGCCGGCCGCTGGGCTTTTGTCCTCAACCGCGTCACCGCCATCGGCCTGACCTTCTATCTGTTCCTGCATCTGTATATCCTGCGCCTGCTGACCCAGGGCCCTGGCGGCTATGACAAGTTCGTCGCAGCTGGCCGAAACCCCGCTGATCAAGATCGGCGAATTGCTGGTGGTGGCGGCAGCCATCCTGCACGGCCTGAACGGCATCCGCATCATCCTGACCACCTTTGGGATCGGGGTGACCCGCCAGGTGCAGCTCTTCTACGTGTTCACGGCCATCGGCCTGTTCACGCTCCTGTTCTTCATCGCGCGCATGTTCCTGGGGTAGCCATGTCACAATCGAATCCTTCCATGCCCGCTTCCGGCCCCCGCTCCGGGGAAGCCACCTGGCTCTGGCTGATCAAGATCGCAACCGGCCCCCTTCTCGTGCTGATCCTGATCCTGCACCTCACCGTGAACCATATGCTCGGCAGCGCGGCCTCCGGCATCCAGACCTACGCCGATGTGATACGCTACTTCCAGAACCCGATCATCCCGATCATCGAGATCATCTTCGTGATCACGGTCGTGACGCACAGCCTGCTCGGCCTGCACGGCATCCTGCTGGACCTGAATCCCCCGCGCGGCTTGTTGACCTTTGCCAACTGGTTCCATGTGGTGATCGGTGTGGCCGCGTCGGTCTACGGCATCTGGCTGGCATTGACCATCGCCTCCCAAACCCCTTAGCGCCGGGAGGCGAGCCGTGGTCGGTCTGGTCATCGTTTCGCACAGCAAGGCCCTCGCCGACGGACTGACCGGTCTTGTCCGGCAGGTAACGACAACCGAAATTCCCCTCGCATCAGCCGCCGGTATCGGGGAAATGCGCCAGGAATTCGGCACCGACGCGGTCGAGATCATGGACGCCATCCAATCCGTGTATTCGGAGGATGGCGTCGTGGTTTTAATGGACCTGGGGAGCGCGGTGCTGAGCGCCAAGATGGCGCTGGAACTGCTGCCGCCTGAAATGCAGGCAAAGAATCCGGCTGTGCGGCGCGCCTCTGGTGGAAGGATGCATTGCCGCGGCAGTCCAGGCTGGCTTGAACAGCGACCTGGAGATGGTTTACCGAGAGGCCAGCTCAGCCCTGACCCCCAAGCGCGAGCAGCTTGATGAAACGGAGAGCGAAGTCCAGGCAGCCGCGCCAGCCCTTAACATGCAAGGCTTGGAATCCATCACGCTGACCCTCACCAACCTGCATGGGCTGCACGCACGCCCGGCAGCGAAATTCGTGCAAAAGGCCGCCAGTTTCAAGGCGGAGGTTTCAGTCACAGACCTGACCAACGGGAAAGGCCCGGTCTCGGCGCGCAGCCTGAACGCCATTGCCACGCTCGGCGCGGTGGAGAACCACCAGATCCGCATCGAGGCCAGCGGCGCGCAGGCAGCCGAAGCGCTGGAGGCTCTGCGGGCGATGGCAGCAGAGAATTTTGGTGAGGCCCCGGCCGGAACCGCCCCGGAAAAACCGCCCTCCCCTCGCCGCTCCGGCTGAGGGTGACAAAGGGCACATCATCCCTGTCTCCGAGGGAATCGCCATCGGGCCGTTCTTCCGCTATCAGGCGGCCATCCCGCCCATCCCGCAGGAAAGCGCGCAAGACCCCGCCGCGGAATGGACACGGCTGGAGCAGGCCATCGAAAAGACGCGCCTCGCCATTAGCCAGCGCAAACGCCGGCTGGGCGGGACGATCAGCGAGAACGAGGCTGCCATCTTCGATGCCCATGGACTGATCCTACAGGACCCCGAACTGCTATCGCAGGTCCGCGAGCGCATCCAGAACGGGCATCAGAATGCGGCCTTTGCCTGGAACGCAGTCCTGAGCGCGGACGCCCAGGCCTTCCGCGCACTGGAGGACAGCTACCTGCAGGAGCGCGCCGTGGACGTGGAGGATGTCCGCGACCAGGTATTGCTGGCGCTGGCAGGCAAGTCCGCCAGTGTGAACCTCCCCGAGACGCCGGTAATCCTGTATGCCGAGGACCTGACACCCAGCGAGACCTCACAGATGGACCTGCAGCGCGTCCTGGCTATCATCACGGCGGGCGGCGGCCCGACCTCCCACAGCGCCATCCTGGCGCGCGCTCTGGGCATTCCTGCCATCGCCGGCGCCCGCGCGCAGATGGAGCATGTACGGCCCGGAGACCTGCTGGCGGTGGATGGCACGAACGGCATGCTGTGGGTGGACCCACCCGACAACGTGCGCGAGGAACTGTCACAGCGCCGCGAGGCCTGGCTGGCCGCGCGCGCGGGAACTGGCGCTCACCAGCCGTGCCCCGGCGGAGACTGACGACGGCCACCGGGTGGAAGTGGCTGCCAACGTGGGCAGCCTTGCAGATGCACGAGCCGCCGTCGAGAACGGCGCGGAAGGCATCGGCCTGCTGCGCACCGAGTTCCTGTTCCTCACCCGCGAGACGCCTCCGACCGAGGAGGAGCAGATGGCCGCGCTGCGCGCCATCGACGAGGTCATGGGGCAGCGGCCCGTCGTGGTGCGCACGCTGGACGTGGGCGGCGACAAGGAACTGCCCTACATCCATCTCCCCGAGGAGCCCAACCCCTTCCTGGGCGTACGCGCCCTGAGGCTCTCACTGGCCCGACCCGACCTGTTCCAGACCCAGTTGCGCGCCATCCTGCGCGCCGCCGAGGGCTTCCCCTGCCGGATCATGTTCCCCATGGTCGCCGATGCCGAGGAGGTCCGCACAGGCGCACCTGGCCGTGGAGAAAGCGCACGACGACCTGGCGGCGGAGGGCATAGCGCATGCCTGGCCCGTGGACGTGGGCATCATGGTCGAGATCCCCTCTGCAGCGCTGCTCAGCCCCCTGCTGGCGAAGGAAGTGGATTTCTTCAGCATCGGCACCAACGACCTGACCCAGTACACGCTGGCGGCCGAACGCGGCAACCCTGCCCTCTCGCACCTGGCAGACGGTCTGCATCCGGCGGTCCTGCGGCTGATCGGCCAGGTGGCCGAGGCCGCGCATCAAGCCGGGAAGTGGACCGGCATCTGCGGCGAGCTGGGGGGCGATCCCGAGGCCACCGCCATTCTGGTGGGTCTGGGCGTGGACGAATTGAGCCTGAATTCCCCCGGCATCCCGCGTGTCAAAGCGGGCATCCGCGCGCTGAACATGGCCGCGGCACGCGCACTCGCCGCGCAGGCCCTCCAATGCCGCACAGCCGCCGAGGTGCGTGCCCTCGTGCGGGCTTCCAAATCCTGACATCATGTCGTTGCGAGCCTTCGGGAAGCAATCTCACCTTGATTCTGAGATTGCTTTGTTTCGCTCGCAATGACATCTAAAATAAAGGCCGGAGAATAGATGAATCCCTATCTCGCCACCCTGATCACCTTCGGCATCGCCATCGGCTTCCTGCGCCTGATGGATTTCTTTGCCCAGCGCGGCTGGATCGAGTCGCGCATGAGCCGCAAACTGATCCACATCGGCACCGGGCCGATCTTCGTGCTGTGCTGGTTACTCTACGCGGACAAACCTGAGGCGCGCTGGCTGGCCGCGCTGGTACCCTTGATGATCGTGGCGCAGTTCGCGCTGGTGGGACTGGGAATCCTAAAAGATGACGCCGCGGTCCAGGCCATGTCACGCACCGGCGACCCACGCGAGATCCTGCGCGGGCCGCTTTACTATGGCATCGCTTTCGTCCTGCTCACAGTGCTGTTCTGGAAGGATTCGCCCACTGGCATGACCGCGCTGATGATGATGTGCGGCGGCGATGGGCTGGCGGATATCGTAGGACGCAGGGTGGCCTCGCCCAAACTGCCCTGGAGCCGGGAGAAATCCGCCGCCGGGACAGCCAGCGTGTTCATCGGGGGCTGGCTGATGAGCGCGCTGGTGCTGCTCGTCTATGTGGCCGCGGGCATCTTCCCAGGGCCGTTCAGCGCATACCTGCTGCCGATCACCGTAATCGCACTGGTAGGAGCGGCCGTGGAGTCGCTGCCGTTCAAGGATATAGACAATATTACCCTCACGCTGGCGGCGGTGCTGACCGGGCTGCTGGTCTTCTAGGGAGGTACTCTTGCCATCCCCTAAAGGGACGATATGCGAGGAATAGACAATCTGCATGAGATGGCAATCTTAGGAGATTGCCACGTCGGTCAGTCCCTCGGGACGTGGCTTACCCATCGCAATGACATGACGCTTAGAACTGGAAATAGATGAAATCCGGTGAGCCGGAACCGAGGTAGATGAGGACGGCGACGCTCGCGAGGGCGAAGTAAGCCGCCTGCAGCCAGCCATCACGCGCGAAACGGTCCACAGCTCCCTTGATCCACAAGGGAAGCGCGTAGAAGAAAGCCATGGAAAGTACGATGAGCGCTGTGATCATTTCCTCCGGGGCCTTGATGAAAGGCGAGCCGAACAGCGCATGACCGAGCCAGGAGAGCGAGGGGGCGCGGAAGATCGACCAGCCAAAGACGATCAGCGAGAACATCACCAGCCAGGCCAGACCTCTGCCCCACCAGGAGGCGGGGCTCCAATTGCCGCGGATGCCCGCGATCTGATAAAGCGAGATGAGCACGCCGTAATACAGACCCCAGACAACAAACGTCCAGCCCGCGCCGTGCCACAGGCCGCTGACAAACATGGTGACCAGCGGCGGGATGGACTGGAGCAGCCAGTCCGGAAGGCGCAGGCGGCTGCGCATGAGTGCCCGGCGGGTCGGGAAGAAGACGTAGTCCCGCAGCCAGGTGGAAAGCGTGATATGCCAGCGGTTCCAGAATTCCGTGGGGGTCAGGGAAAGGTAGGGCTGGCGGAAATTCTCGGAGGTCTCAAAGCCAAGCAGCAGCGCAAAGCCGCGCGCCAGGTCAGTGTAGGCGGAGAAGTCGGCCAGGATCTGAACCGTAAAGGCCAGCGACCCGGCGATCAGCAGCAGTCCGCCCGGCTGGTTGAGGCTGAAGACCTGGTCCACAATGACCTTGAGGCTGTCGGCCACGACGATCTTCTTGAAGAAGCCAAAGACGATGAGCGGCCAGGCATTGTAGAGCAATTCCGGCTTCCACAGGCGCGGCGCTTCGATCTGCGGCAGGAGCATCTGAGGCCGGTCAATGGGACCTGCTGTGATCTGCGGGAAGAAGGAAACATACAGTGCAAAATCCAGCAAGCCCTCGCGCCGGCTGAACTGTGCGGCGCGAGAGGTCGATCATGTAGCTTAGTTTCTTCAGCGTGTAGAAGGACAATCCTGCGGGAAGGGCCAGCCCCAGCAGGAGGGGATCAGCGTGCCAGCCCAAAGAGGCCAGCCTTTCGGCGAGCGGCGCGGAGAAGAAGTTGAAATACTTGAAGAAGGCCAGCACGCCCAGGTTCAACAGCAGGCTTAGCGAAAGCAGCAGACGCTTGTTTCCGGTGCCGGAGAGCATGCGGCGAGAGAGGCCATAGTCGGCCAGCGTGGAAGTCGCCCAGCAGCACGGCAACCCAGGGATGCAGCCAGCCGTAGAACAGATAACTCGCGGCCAGCAGCAGCAGGTTCTGCCAGCGGCTGCCGCGCACCAGCCAGTAGAGGCTGAAGACCAGCGGGAAGAAGAGCAGGAAGTCCAGGCTGGTAAAGCTCAAGCGGTCTCCTCATTTACCAGCAGCATCACCCGGAAGGCCTCAGCGTATTCCATTCCCTTCGCGCGGCCCGAACTCGGCAGCCCACTCGCGGATCATCTTCTCCGGGTCGTCTTCCATCTGGCTGGCATGTTTGCGCAGCGCGGCGATCTTGATTTCCATCTGCGCGGTGATGTCCACCCAGGTGTCCACCACATCGGTCCCATGAATATAGAGACGCTTCACATTGTGCGGCTGATGACCTTCCGCCAGCAATTCAGGGAAGATCAGGCGCGTCCCGGCAGAAGGGAAGACGGCATATACGGCGGCTTCGGCCGCGGCACGGTGGTCGGGATGGTTGATGTAGTCGTTTCCATAGAAAGCCGCCTCCATGTTCCCAGTCACGACGACCTCGGGCTGGAAGCGGCGGATCAAGCGCGTGAGCTCGCGGCGCAACGGAATGGTAGCCTGCAACTCTCCGTCCGGGTAATGCAGAAAGACCGTCTCGCTAATGCCCAGCAGCGCATTGGCGGCCAACTGCTCTGCCTCGCGCAGCCTGGCCAGGGCAGGCTTGTATTCCGGGCCGTGCGCAGGATCATTGGAACCGGCGTCGCCGCTGGTGATGACCACTGAGACGACCGCACAGCCTGCCGCGGCCCATTTCGCCAGGGTCCCAGCGACACTGAACTCCTGATCATCAGGGTGGGCATGAATACTCATGACAGAGCGAGGGATATATTCTTCCTGCATGAATACCTCTACTGGTTGAAATAATTTTTAAGCGCTTCGGCCAGCGCCGGCGTGAAGATGGCCTTGCCCTCGGGGGTCAGATGGTGCGGGTCGGCGAACTGCGCAGGCCCGATGCCAGGGACCTCGGAGAGGTCAAGCAGCGGGATGGAATCGAGTGCCAGGTAATCCGAAAGGTCCGTCATGTACAAGCCCAGCGCGGGCGGCTGCGCAGCGGGGTTCGGGAAGATATCTGTGGGCATGCGAACGAAGACCAGTTGAATGCCGCGCCTGCGCGCCAGGCGGATAATCTCCGGCAGGAAGGACTCGTCCACACGGGCGTTGAAATCCAATTGCTCCGGGGTATATAGGCCCTGCTCGGCCTGTCGAATGGAACGATTGAACAGGTCGGGCTGGACATCCCCCAGCGTGCCGGTCATGGCGTTATCAGCGCAGCCGCGGTCGCAGGCGAAAAGGGAAGGCAAATGATGCCGCAGGCCTGCATCGACGGATTCGCGGATCTCGGCGCGATAGGTATAGAGCGGCAGGTAACGTTCCAAGGCGGACTGCAGCGAAGTCAATTGGGGCAGGTAGGCCTTCTCCAACAGCAGGGTATCGGTGGGTTTGGCGAATTTATCGATCAGGCCAAAGTACGGGCCGGTGGTGCGGAAGGCAGGGGCCGTGAGCATGGTATCCCTGAACAGGACCACAAGCAACCGGGGGGCAGGCTCGGCCGGGACGATATTAGTCTTGACAACGAGATACCAGAGAGCCGAGGAGGATCCGGGGATGTCAAGCTTGTAGGTTGAAAGACCAAGGCGCGCCTGAAAAGAGGACTTCTCCACGCCCTTGGTAAGCAGCGAATCGCCCAGCAGGATGACCTCGGGCTTCTGCTGCTCGATCTCATGCAGATACAGACGGCTGGCATTGGTGTCAAAGGTTGGGCCGGGGGGATGAGGATATGGGCCGCGGAACAGGGCAGGGAAGGTAAAAGTAGTGGCGAGCAAGAGCAAGAAGAATAAAAGAAGATAACGCAGAAGTGACCGCATAACGGAGTGATTTTACTCGAAAGCCGGGTTCACCCCTCTCTCGAAGTGATCAGGGATGGGATGAGGGCTCCAGTTGAGAGGTGTAAAATCAGCTATCATCACGGAGTCCCTCATGCCTACTGCATCTCTTCGCGTCAGTGTCATTATCCAGGCCTCGCCGGAAACCGTCTTCCAGTACACCGCCGACCTGGCGAAGCACAGCG
Source organism: uncultured Chloroflexia bacterium (assembly GCA_963809585.1). Lineage (GTDB taxonomy): Bacteria > Chloroflexota > Anaerolineae > Anaerolineales > Villigracilaceae > JACPVF01. The sequence continues at coordinate 1,769,902 of CAWEKL010000009.1, forward strand.
AATGGTCCGACAACCCAGTGCGGATCGAGCCTGATTTCAGCGGGCCGGCACAGGTGGGCAGCCGCTATCACTCCACCGCGCATTCGCACGGTATCACCTTCACAACCGATCTGCTGATCACGCGGCTAGAGCCTTCGCGTCTGTTTGCTTTCGAGGGACAGGACTCCACCTCGAAGTTCCGCCATATCTTCCGCTTAGAGCCGGTGCAGGGAGGCACACGCGTGACGCGCACGATGGAGCTGCAGCAGAACCACTTGCAGTGGCTGATCTTCTACGTTGTGCTCTTCCCCGTGCGCATCCCTTCGGCAAAGAGATCGCTGCAGGGGCTGAAGGAAAGATTGGAATCAAAAATATAGGGTCAGTTCCTCGAAAACCTTCCACGCCATCCTGTCCTTGCAAACATCGCGATCATGTCAATGCGAGGAGTGGCGCCCGCGCAATAAAGTGGAGGAGGTGGCTATCTCATAAACGAAGGGGAATACCGGAACAGATTCAACAGATCTTATTCTCTATGCTATATTTGAAAAAGAATTTCAATCCATGGCCAGCTAGTGCCCTGAATGGATTAGGCATCTAGCGGACAGAGCAACCTACAGGATGCGAGATAGCAACCTGTGTATTAGCACCAGTTGGCAGACAGGAGATTGTTTTGAATAATCATCATTTAGTGTCATTACTGCTGATTATTACTCTAGCATCTTGTTCATCGAATACAATCTTGCCGCCAACGATAACAAATTCTATTACCCCTAACAACGAAATTTTGCCGACATCAACTAATGCTTCTGTTCCAAAGCCTTCCACAACAATCGCCCCACCCTTAAGCCAAACACCATTTTCAACACTTATTCCCAATGCTTTTGAATCACTGGTTTCTCCCAATGGGGAATTAGTCGCGAATGCCTACTTTCAATCTGAATATTCTTCGGGAATACAGACAATCGAAATTCGGAGCAAAGAAGGCAATATTTTATGGCAAATCCCATATAAAGGTGAACCGCCAATCAGTTACCCGCGTCCTTTGTTAACTATTCTTCGATGGTCAAATGATGGTTCACAATTGTATTTCTATTATGTCTGGTCCCCGGATGGTGGTGACAGGGCCTTTTGGTGGACGGGTTATGATCTACAAAAAATTGATGTAAAAACAGGTGATATTAATTATCTTTTACCAGGGAACGGATTCATGTCATTCAAAATTTCACCAGATGGGACCCAAATAGCTTATACACGCTCTCAGGACAATCCTAGCATTATTTATATTCGAAATTTATCAACAGATTAGAGACGGCAGCTTATGTGTTATCTGGTTCAATGAATTATGAAAGAGTAGGTGATATTCAATGGTCACCTGATGGCAAAAAGCTTGTATTTCAGACAGAAACCAAAGATTATGGGGTTCAAACCATTCTGTTGAACCCTTTTACTTTGGAACAAAGGATAATTAGAGAGTACTTACTCACTACTTTATGGTTCGACGGCTGGACAGATAATGTAAAACTTCAATTTTCTAAAACTTCACCCGATGGTATGCGGATAATGGAGGTTTTCCAGATTGACATCACAACAAATGAAATGCTTTTTATAGGAACACCTACTCCGAGGCCATAAGGAAAATAATAAATCGTACCAACAAAGGATGAAGTAATTGATAGGAATTTGCGTATGACAAAAACATTTGGCTTTGCTTCACCATCTTTAGAGAGATGAACTCGTAAATTATCCTCTTAAACGATCATCCTCGAAGAGGGAGGTATTTTCTAAAACGGGGGTTTGTTCGATTAGAGTACAATTCCCGCATTCCATTTGGGAGAATGCCCATGACGATCGTTCTCGACGGCTCATCACTGACCATTGAAAAAATCACCGCCATCGCCCGCCACGGAGAGAAAGTGGAACTGGCTCCTGCCGCGCTCGAACGGATCAAAACCTGTCGTGCCATGCTCGAAGAAAAATTGGCCGCCCATGAGATCATGTACGGCACAAACACGGGCATCGGGGAATTTTCGGAGAAAGTACTCACCGATGAACAGGTCAAGGAATTTCAGAAATACCTGATCTACAACCACGCTGCCGGGATCGGGGAGCCCGCACCGATCGAATATGTGCGCGCAGCGATGGCCGGGCGCGTCAACGTCCACGCCCACGGAAACTCCGGCTGCCGCCCGGAGATCACGCTGACGCTGGTCGAAATGCTCAACCGCGGGCTCACGCCGGTGGTCTGCCAGAAAGGCTCAGTGGGCGCCAGCGGCGACCTGGCCCCCATGGCACAGATGGCGCTGCTGCTGATGGGCGAGGGCGAGGCTTTCTTTGAGGGCGAACGGCTGCCGGGCGCGGAGGCCATGCGCCGCGCGGGGATCGTGCCGCCGGGCTTGCAAGCGCGCGATGGCCTCGCCGCGATCAACGGCTCGAACCTGCTTACGGCCATGTCGGCGCTGCACATCCATGATATGGAGCGCTGGCTGAAACAGGCCGAGATCGCCGCGGCCATGTCCATCGAGGCGCTGCTCGGCAATATGAAGCCCTATAACACCAAACTGCACGAACTGCGGGGATTCAAGGGCGCCATCACCTCGGCGACAAACATCGCCAAGGCTCGTCGAAGGCTCGGACCTGACCACCGGCGCGATGAAGACCAAGGTGCAGGACGCCTACTCCATGCGCTCCACGCCGCAGGTTATCGGTGCGGCGCGGGACGCCATCGCCTACGCCCGCTCGCAGGTGGAGATCGAGTTGAACGGCGTGGGGGACAACCCCATCTTCGTCCCTGAACTGAAACTGACACTTACCGGGGCAAACTTCCAGGGGTCGCCGGTGGCGCTGCCCATGGACATGGCTGGCGCGGCCATCACGATGGTATGCGTGATGTCCGAGCGCAGGCTCAACCGCCTGACCAATCCGGCCCTCTCGCAAGGGCTGCCGGACTTTCTGGCGCACGAACCGGGCTTTTATTCCGGGCTGATGCTCAGCCAGTACACAGTGGACCATCTGATCGTGGAGCAGCGAATCCTGAGCGCGCCCGCCAGCATCATGTCCATCCCCGCCGCGGCGGACCAGGAGGACTTCGTCTCGATGGGCATGAACACGGCCATCAAGAACGGGCAGATCCTGGACAACGCCTTCGGCGTGCTGGGCATCGAGTTCATGGCGGCCGCGCAGGCGCTGGACTTCCGGCAGTTCACACCCGGCAAGGGGACGCAAGCAGCCCGCGAGGTGATCCGCCGGCACGTGGAGCATCTGGAAGTGGACCGGCCCCTGTATAACGACCACAATAAGATGAAGGCGCTGGTTAAATCCGGCGAAATATTGGAAGAGGTCGAAAAGGCCGTGGGGGAACTGGGATAAATAAAGAGCGGGCAGCCAAATGGCTGCCCGCATCATGTCATTGCGAGCCGAGGGGAAAGCCTGACCGCAAAGCAGATCTCCTTCTACTTGCGCGAAGATTGCTTCGTCACTCGACGGTACGTTTTGGGAACCGTCTCAGCTCCTCGCAATGACATTTAATTTATTATGGCTCCACGCCGATCACGCTGCCGACAGCGTTCATCTTCAACGTCCAGGTGCTACCTGGCTGGAACTGCTGAAATTCCGTCACGCTGCCGGGGGAGTAAGTAATTTGTCCTTTGGACGTGTCAAAGAGGACGGTCAGATCTTCCGAGGATGAGCCGGCGCGCTGGCCCGTGCTGACATCCGGCGAGGCATAGACCGGGGACAGGTCGCTGCCCTCCTGGGTATAGGTCTGGATGGTCTGCCATTCCGTCACAGTGTAGGAGCAGTAGTCCGTGCTTTCATCGTGACATTCCTCCACGACCTGCCCGTAGCCGTTACCCTGGTCAATGGTCTTCTGCTCGCAGACCTGGTGGGACTCGGTGTGGCAGGAGACATCATATGCGCCCCCCGGAGGGCTGCCCGCCTCCTCGCTGTGACGGACCTCTTGCGCTTCCTGCAGTGGCACAGAAGTCTGCCAGTGTACGTCCGTGACGGTCCCTTTTACGGAGGAGGAGGGGAAGACGAAGATAAAAAGCGCGGCGATGCAGCAGATCAGCAAGGCCGCACCGATGCCGCCGAGCATCAGCCAGTTGGGCTTGCGGGCAGGCGCGGCGGCCGCGGGGGTGCAGCCGGAGCGGGGCCTCCCATCGGTGCTCCGAAACTCACTGGCGCGGCCGCGGCGGATGCGCTTGGCAGCGGCGAGCCGCACTTCACGCACATGGTCTCAGTGGCGGGGTTCTCTGTCCCGCAGTTGGTGCAGATGACAGTGGCAACAGGCTTGGCGGCCTCCATCTCGCTCCCGGATTGGCGCGCTTTGCCCTCCGTCAGATCCGCGCCGCATTGGGAACAGACTTTCGCGGTCGCCGGGTTGCGCGTACCGCAAAACGCGCAGTAGATATCAGCACCTGCGGCTGCGGCTTGGATCTCCTTTTCATCCTCGACAAGCCGTTCCTCGGCAGCACGCTCGAACTTGACGTTTTCAGGCTGAGGCGCGCCGCAGTTCTGGCAGGTCTTTACAGGACCCGGATTGCGGCTGTTGCAATTCGGACAGGTCCATTCCAGCCGGACAAAACCAATGGTGTTCCTGGGGGTCATGACTTCTCCTCGGGAGCAAATGATAAATCAATTGAGAGTCTCTGCGTAGGGACCGCTCACATAATATCCGGCTTTCGTCCGGTGGTACATGGGAGATGGGATGGCTTCATCGGTCGGAAGAACACCAGCGTCCTCGCAATGACCTCAATTATCTGAACCCATGCCACTGGCGCACTTCCGCAAGCAGCGGCTCGATATCCGGCTCCGGATGCGGGGAGGCATCCATGGAGGTCGGGCCTTGTTTCGCCCCGGTCAGGGCCAGGAAGACCGCTTCGCCGCCGTCCGAGACAGTCTGGGGATCATAGCCTCCCTCCAGCACGAAGACAGCCTTGCCCTGGCAAAACTCCGCTGCCAGGTCCACGAGACCTTTGGAAAGCCGGTAAAAGCCCGGGATTGAAAGCCCGAGGCTGGTGATGGGATCATTCCAGTGGGCATCAAAGCCCGCCGAGACCAGCAGCATTTGCGGCCGGAAGGCAGCCATCGCGGGGCGGATGACGGCCGTCTCGATGCGGGCGAAACCGGCATCTCCAGTATAAGCGGGCAGGGGAAGGTCGATGATGCGCTTGAGGGCATCCGGAGCATCAGTGACACGGCCCGTGCCGGGATAAATGCCCCACTGGTGGGTGGAGAGAAATGCCACGCGCGGCTCCTCAAGGAACGCTGCCTGCGTGCCGTTACCGTGATGGGCATCGTAGTCCACGATCATCACCCGGTCCAGCCCGGACGAAAGAGCATGTCGCGCGGCGATGGCGATGTTGTTGAAGATACAGAAACCCATGGCGCGCCCCGGTTCGGCATGGTGGCCGGGCGGGCGAATCATGGCAAAGGCGTTGCGCGCCTCCCCATTCAGCACTGCCTGCGTGCAAGCCAGTGTTCCACCCACCGCCAGAAGGGCATCCGCATAGGATGTGGGGGTGACGAACGTGGGAGCGTAGTCAATGATGGCCGGGGCTTGCTCGCGGCAGACATGCTCGATGGCAGCCACATACTGCCGGTCATGCACCAACGCCACCTGCTCCGGCGAGGCGGGAGCAATATCCAGCCTGCGGGCATCAAACTCATCCAGGCGGGCGGCCAGCAGGTCGAATCGGGCCGGGCGCTCGGGATGATCGGGGTATTCGTGGGCCGGGGAAGGGACGAAGCAGTATGCGGTTTCCATGATGTGTATTACGAATTATATAAGCAAATCAGGCATGCGCGGCATGCCTGAGGCCTCAAAAAGAACCGCCGCCTGCCAACATGGGGGGGGCATGCTGGACCAGGCGGCGGGGTTGACACCTAATTACCAGTAAAGGGAGGGCAGGTGTCGATGAAGTTACTATACAATGCCTTGATTACAAATTTGTTAAAATAAGATTAGAATTGTCCGAATTTATGATCTTTATCTTTGAACAGCTTCATCCACTCTTCCACCTCGCGCTCGCTCATGTGCTTCTCGCCGGGAGAGACTTGACTCCAGACCCGCACGCAGCGTTTCGATTACAGTGCGGGCGAACTCCTCGGAGGAGACCACCTTCGCACCCCGGGAACGCGATCCGCCCTGCAGTTCCCGATCGGAGGTGACCACCGTCCAGTTGCGGGCGGAGTGACCCAGGCGGTCCAGCCGGCTGCGTATGGCCTGGTCGGCGATGACCGGCCGGCGAACAAAATGAGCAGTCACCTGGCCATACCGGCGCGTCAGGATGGAGCCCGGAGGAGCGTTGTCAAAATAGACCTCCACCTGCCCGCGGCGGGAGAGGCGGCAGAACTCATTTAGGCGCTCGATGAGCGCCAGTTCATCGTCGAGTGCATCCAGCCGCAGGCCCAGCTTGGGGATCAGGTTGTGACCGTCGATCAGATAAGGCATGGGGATATGGCCGCCATTGTAAGCTCGCGGCCGCGGATTAGCAAGCGATTCATGAAGTCATGACGAGGAGCTGAGCGACGCGGCAATCTCCTGTTCAGGGTGAGATTGCCACATTAGCAGGCCGGTTTCTTCGATACCGGCCTGCTTGCGTCCGAATGACAAACCTTTTACTTCAACGGCCCCGGCTACTTCCCGCGTGGTTATCTCAAAATGGGGCGGGTTCTCCAGGTGCTTCTTGACAGCGCACAATTCCGCCGATTTGATCAGGGCATCGTAATACTTCGCCGGAAAGCCGGGCGGGACCTGGATCTCCAGCTCGATGTTCTTGACCATCCCATCCAGAGGGTTGCTGTGGATGCGCTGCACCAGGCGCAGGCCCTCGGTTGGCAAGCCGCGCTGCTGGCAGAACCCCAGCACGTAGATTCCGGCGCAGGTGCCGATGGAGGCCAGGAACAAGGCAAAAGGCGTGGGCGCACTGGAGCGCCGGGGGCTGGTCAGTGGCTACAGTGAAGGGTCCAAAATGGGCGTCCACCCGCGAACCGCCCGGGAAGTCGATCAACATTTCCATGCAAAGGCTCCTTAATGTGAATTAAGTGTTTGATGCACCAGGTTGGAAAAAGTTGCCCCGGGGATATAATGAACATATTGATTGAGACAGGAGACAATATGCGAGATAACAAACAAAGGAACCTGAGCGTGCCCACCAGCGGCGGCGCCCTGCGCGACCTGGTCATGCGGTTAAAGCTCATCGTCCGGCTGATGGGCGACAGGCGGGTCAGCCCGTTCTTAAAACTTCTGCCCATCGCGTCACTGGTATACCTGATCTCCCCTGTGGACCTGGTGATGGGAATCCCGGGGGTAAGCGCGCTGGATGACATGGCGATCGTCTCTCTGGGCGCCTATATGTTCATTGAGTTCTGCCCTCCCGATGTGGTGCAGGAACATATGAAGATGCTGACCAGCAACATTTCCGCGCCGAAAGATGAGGATGTGGTGGACGGCCAGGCCGTGGACATCACCGACAACGATAAGTAAAGCATGCACCGCAACCTGCTCCTTTTAATGGTGCTGCTTCTGGCAGGCTGCAGTTCCACCCCCGCGCCAACGGCGACACTCACAAGCCCGCCTCCGACAGCCTCCCCCGCCGCCCACTGTCTCCAACTCTCCACTCCCGCCCACAGAGGCCGCTACGGCAACCCCTGCCGCGTCCTTCCCGGCTGCGGATCAATTCTTATGGAAGCAGGTCGCCGGTGGCGACCTCAGCCGACCGGTGGACATCCAGAATGCCGGTGACGGCTCGGGGCGGTTGTTCATCGTTGAGCAGGCTGGCCGCATTCGGATCTTCCAGGACGGCTCCCTGCTGCCAACGCCCTTCCTGGATATCATCGCGGAAGTGGGCAGCGGGGGCAACGAGCAGGGATTGCTGGGGCTGGCTTTCCATCCCAACTACAAAGAAAACGGTCTGTTCTTCGTCAATTACACGGATAAAAACGGGAATACGGTTCTGGCGCGCTTCCATGTTTCGAATGATCCCAACGCGGCTGACCCCGCCTCGGAAAAGCATATCCTGGAACTAGACCAGCCCTTCGCCAACCACAACGGCGGCGTGCTGGCTTTCGGGCCGGATGGGTATCTCTATGCTGGGCTGGGGGATGGCGGCTCGCAGGGCGATCCCTTCGGCAACGCGCAGAGAACGGACGTGCTGCTGGGCAAGATCCTGCGCCTGGACGTGGATTCCGGTGACCCTTATGCCGTCCCGCCCGATAACCCCTTTGGCAACGAGGTCTGGGCCTACGGGCTGCGGAATCCGTGGAGGTTGCTCCTTCGACCGACTGACGCATGACCTCTACATCGGTGATGTGGGCCAGAACACCTGGGAGGAGATCGACTTTCTACCCGCCGGCACCCCCGGAGGGACGAATTTCGGCTGGAATATCATGGAGGGTGATAAACCATACGGCGGGGGCGATACCGCGGGCCTGACCCCGCCTGTGGCGACCTATAACCATGCCGATACAGGAAGCTGCTCGGTCACTGGCGGCTATGTGTACCGGGGGTCTTCACTGCCAGAGTGGCAGGGAGTGTATCTCTATGGCGATTATTGCAGCGGGCTGATCTGGGGGCTGATCCATGGCGAGGGGGACTGGCAGTCGCAGGTCCTGTTCCACTCGGACTCGCGCATCAGCAGCTTCGGCGAAGACGAGGCGGGCGAACTGTATGCTGCCGACCTGAGCGGGGGCGTGTACCGGCTGGAAAGAAAATAATGTCATTCCTCTTCATTTCTCACCTTGTTCGGAATCCCTGACGGTACACTGCGCTGCACTGCATGCTTTGCAGTGCAGGTGGGATATGTCCCGCGAGGGGCGATATGCGGGGAACTGAGAAGGCGCCATAGAGCGACGTAGCAATTTCCTCATAATCTAGAAGATTGCCACGTCGGTTTCCGGCCTCCCTGAGACCGGAAACACTCCTCGCAATGACACCAGCCACCTTACAAAATTTTTAAGACAATTACGGGATATTCAATCCAAAATGCGCGGTTTGTCACGTGACAAAATGACGCCTGTCACTAGCAAGCTTGTCTGACATATCGTAAACTGAGGGCACTCTGGAGGTGCAAATGGCGCTCCGAACGTGGCAAATCGAGAAAATCCGCTACTGTGAGCATGCAGGGCACGAGATCGCCCTGGAGACCGAAGTGGTCCTCCCGGCCGAGAACCTGCCCGATCAGCCTCCCCGTGTGCTGGCCCATCGCTGTTCCAATGCACTGGCCTGCAACATGGCGGACAAGCCGGCATGCGCTCTGTGCGGCACCAATCCAGATTATCACCCTGAATAAGAGCGGGCAAACTCTCCTACGATTGATTGCCCTCCTTAAAACTCTCTCCTCCCTCTGAGTTGGTCAAAGGCTGCCCCGCGAGTGATCGCGGGGTATGCCGTTAAATGGGATTTGGACAGCCCAGGAAGGCGGCTACTTCCGGGCTGACGGGTGACTCGAACACCTGGCGCGGCTCTCCCGCCTGGCACAGCCTGCCGTCCAGGATCACGGCCAGGCGGCTGGCGAGCTTCAATGCCTCCTGCAGATCGTGGGTGATGAAGATGCTCGTGGTGGAGGTCTCCGCCAGCACGGTCTTCAGGTCATCCAGCAGGCGTGTGCGAGTGGGCGAATCCAGGGAGGTGAACGGCTCATCCAGCAGGAGCAGATCCGGCTCCAGCACAAAGGCGCGTGCCAGGCTCACACGCTGGGCTTCGCCCCCGGATAACTGCCGGGCCGGGCGTGAAGCCAGATGGGCGAGACCTAAACGCTCGAGCCAGGGCTGCACCTGCCGCGCGCGCCACCTTCTGGGGAAGGCCGCGAAAAATCAATCCGAGCGAAACATTTTCCTGCACAGACCGGTCCATCAGCAGCGGTTCCTGCAACACGAGAGCGATCCTGCGGCGGTACTCCAGCGGGGCCAGTTCGTGGACAGGCCGCCCATCGAAAGGTCATTGCCCCGCGCTGGAGTTTGAGCAGCCGTGCCAGCGCCAGGAAGAGCGTGCTTTTTCCCGCGCCATTCGGCCCAACCACAGCCAGCACTTCCCCCCGTAGAACAATTAATTCATCCACCTCCAGCACGGTCCGGCCCTCGCGCTGGACGAGCAGGCCGCGCACCTCCAACAGGGGATTCATGCCCTGCCCCTCTGCTGGATCGAGGTCAGCGCCCAGTTCACCAGGAAAGTGATCGCCAGCAGAAAGACGCTCAGCGCGATGGCATTCTCGAATTCGCCCTTGCCTGTCTCCAGCACGATGGCGGTGGTCAGCACGCGCGTCTGTCCCTTGATGTTTCCGCCCACCATCATGGAAGCGCCCACTTCGGAGATGACCGAGCCAAAGCCCGCCATCAGCGCGGCCAGCAGAGGCAGGCGGGCTTCACGCCATAAAGCGAGGACCATCTGCGACGCGCGAGGCGCCCAACCCGTAGAGCTGCAGGCGCAGGCGCGGGTCGAGTTGCTGCAAGGCGGCGGCCGTCAGCCCGGTGACCACCGGGGCGGCGATGATGGTCTGGGCGATGATGATGGCGACAGGCGTATAGATCAGCCGCAGGTCGCCCAACGGCCCGGAGCGCCAGAGGATCATGGAAACGAACAGGCCGACCACCACCGGCGGCAGGGCCATGCCGGTGTTGATCAGGCTGAGCAGAAAAGCCCGGCCGGGGAAGCGCGCCAGCGAGAGCACGCTCCCCAGCGGCAGGCCGATCAGCAGGCTGATCAGTGTGGCAAGGGCGGAGACCTCCAGCGAGAGGAGGGTGATCGGGAAGACTTCAGCCATGCGGCGTGACCAGGAGGCCTAAAGGCCAAGATCCGCATCCGTCTTATCAGCATCGGGATAGAAGAGCGGCTGGCCGAACTTGTCAACGCCGAAGCTGGCGATGACGGACTGGGTAGTCGGCGGAGGTCATGAACTTTGCGAAGGCCAGCGCGCCCTGGTAGTTGATCTTGGGCCATTTGTCCGGGTTCACCGTGATGACGTGGTAGACGTTCAGCAGGGAATTATCGCCCTCCACCAGCAAGGCGAGTTGAAGATTGGCCTGGTTCGCCAGATAGGTGGCACGGTCGGTCAGGATGTAGGCGCTCTTCTCGGAAGCCACCGTCAGCGAGGCGCCCATCCCCTGCCCGGTTTCGATATACCAGGGCGCTCCTTTGGGTTCCACGCCAGCGGTCTTCCAGAGGGCTACTTCCTTCTTATAAGTACCGGAGTCATCTGCGCGGGTCACAAAGGGAGCAGCGGAATTGTAGATGGCTTTCAGGGCATCTGCAGGTGCGAGTCCCTTAATCCCGGCGGGATCGGCTTCAGGCCCGACGAAGATGAAATCATTATGCATGACCAGCATGCGGTCCTTGCCATTGCCGCCATCCATATAAGTCACTTCCGAGGAGGGCGCATGGACGAGCAGCACATCGGCGTTGCCTTCTTCGCCCATCTTGAGCGCCTCGCCGGTGCCCACCGCCACGGTCTGCACGGTGTAGCCGGACTGCTTTTCAAAGAGCGGGACAAGCACGTCCAGCAGGCCGGAGTCCTGCGTGCTGGTGGTGGTGGCAAGGATGAGCGTCCCTTTATTGGCAGGCGCGCATCCGGCCGCGAGCATGGTAAGGATGATACACAGGCTGATGAACAGGGCCAGGCGTTTCATGCCATTCTCCTAGAGTTGGATTTGCTCACCGGTATGAGCCGTGTTGTAACCGGTCAGGGAAGCCAGGGAGGCGCGAAACTCCCCGGTCTCGACATATTCCAAAATGGGGATCAGGTTTTCCTCGGATGCAGAGGGAAAGACGAGGTCATAGCGTTCCTCAAAGAGCGGGATGAAATCCAGCCCCTGCGCCTGTGCCGCCGCCTGCAGGCCGAGACCCAGGTCGGCCTCCCCTGCGCGGATGCGCGCGGCCGTCTCGGCATGCGTGGCGAAGGCGCGTCCATAGCCGTTGATCTGCGCGGGGCCAAGCCCAAGCCGGTGAATCTCCCGGTCCACCCACAGGCGCGTGCCGGAGCCGGGGTTACGGTTGGCGAAGCGGATATCCCTGCGTGCGAGATCTTGCACGCCACGGATGCCTTTGGGGTTGCCGGGAGCCAGCATCCAGCCCTGGGTGCGCCCAGCCAAAGTGACCACTTTCACCTCCCGGTCGGGGAACAGGCGGCGAATGAAGGGCAGGTTATATTCGCCGCTTTCATCCAGAAGATGAGAGCCTGAAAAATGGCACAGTCCCTGCCGCAGGTGAATCAACCCGTCCAGCGAGCCGACGGGGAGGGCCAGCAGGTTGAGATGTTTTTGCAGGTGGGCGGCGATCAGCGGCAGGGCGGGTTCATCGCTGCCGGAGAAGAGAACCAAGTGCTTTTTACCGCGCGGCAGGACCAGTTTTTGCAGCAGGAACACGCTGGAATGGGCACGATAGAACTTCTCGGTGACGCGGCCGGTGGTGCGCACCTCCGCCAGTTCCACAAGACCGGCCCTCTCGAGGGCGAGCAGGTGATGGCGAACCCAGGCGGGCGACTGCCGGAGGGTGCGGGCGAGCTGCGTGAGCGTGGCCGGAGCGGACATCAGCAGGCGCAGGATGCGCATGCGGCGCGGGTCGGCCAACAAGCGGAGCTGATCCAGGTCTTCCAGGGCATCGATTTTCGGCATAACGATTAAGGAATTCCTTAATCGTTAGTCTATCATAATCTTTCATGTCATTGCGAGGAGTGTTACCAGCCCTGGAGAGGCAGGAACCATCGAGGCAATCTCTGCTCATGTGCGGCATATCGTTTTCCACAGGCTCGCAATGACAAGCGGCCTAAAATTGACAAACCCCGCGTCGCATGTGATAAACTCCAGCGACATTTTCATATTCTGTGCTCATCCAGAGAGGCTGAGGGAACGGCCCTGTGAAGCCTCGGCAACCGCTCACGACGGTGCCAAGTCCGTCAGACTGCATGTCTGAAAGATGAGAGTAGACACGCGTATGCTGGTCGCCTCTCATTGTGAGAGGCGATTTTCCTTCTGGTACTCCCCCTCTGGTATCAGGCTACAAGATGCGAAGCTGGCGATATTACCGCAATCTGTCCGTCTATTATGCGACGCTGTTCTTGATGATCGCGGCGGCCGCGCAGGCTCTGCGCCATCCAGTCTGGTGGCTGGGCGACTGCGGCGTTGTGGATGATCCACCAGACGGTGCGCAAGGCTTTCGCCTTCGCTCACCCGGGCAAGCATCTCACCCTGCTCCAGCCGGACCTGGATGACCTGAAAGAGATCCGCTACCAGAGCCGTGATGGGCTGAGCATGTATGCCCGCTTTGCTGCCAGCCGCAACCAGGGCACGATCCTGCTGGCACACGGGCTGGGCACCTCCGGAGAGAACCTGGCGCTGCTGGCGCGACTCCTGATGCGCGAAGGTTACGGAATCCTGCTGATGGACCTGCGTGCCCACGGCAGGAGCCAGGGCGACACCTCCACCTATGGATGGAAGGAAGGCGACGACCTGGCCTGCGCAGTGGAAACCCTGTTGAAGCGGGTGGATGTGAACGGCGCGAAGATCGGAGCCTACGGGCTGTCGCTCGGAGCGCAGGCAGTCCTGCGCGGGGCCTTGAGGTCGGATACGATCCGCGCCCTCGTTCTGGAGGACCTCGGCCCCTCGGACCTGAAGGATCACGGCGGTGCGCCGCGCAGCCTGCGGCGCTGGATCAACCTGCCGTCCAACTGGCTGCACTACGCGCTGTATCACTGGATGATCGGAGGCCGGGACCGGAGCGTGCTGGAAGTGATCGGGAAGATCGCCCCCCGCCCGATCCTATTCATCGCCAGCGGTGAAAATGATATATATTTCAGCAGTTTGTTCCATGCGGCCGCCGGTGAGCCCCGGGACCTATGGACAACAGGCGCTCCCATCCACGGCGGCGCGCTGGCCGCGGACCCGGACGGCTACATGGAGCGTGTGATCGGCTTCTTCGATCATGCCCTGGAGATCCATACAGGTGAAGGATGACCACTCAGGATAACCAACAGATCCACAACTTGATCGGCCGCTTTGCGAACAGTTTTGATTCGCAGGATTGGGAGGTCCTCAAGGACTGCCTGGCGGACATGGTCTATACGGATTATTCCGATCTGCGCGGCACTCCACCGGAGACGGTCTCCTGCGAGGCCTACGTAGCCTCCCGGAAGGAATCGCTGAAGAACCTGACCACCCATCATTTGAGCGGCAACTATGAGGTGCAGTACGCGGATGCGATGCAGGCTACATGCCGCGCTTCGATGATCATCTGGCGCAAAGCGGGTGAAACGCAATTCACCACACACTGCATCTACGTTTTCCGGCTGCGGAAGGATCCTTCCGGCTGGAAGATCGCCGGTATTACCCAGAAGGTATTGTGGAACGAGGGCAACCCGGCCATCCACACGGGAGTCAAATAATCCTGAACTGCGCGAGGGTTCATTTTACAAGGTACAACAAAGGAGCATCATGGAGCGAACTTATACCAATCGAAAATATCTGGACGCCCTCGAAAAGAAAGTCCTCGTCTTCGACGGCGCCATGGGCACCAGCCTGCAGGCCCAACACCTGACTGCCGAACATTTCGGCGGCGAGCAATACAACGGCTGCAACGACTACCTCGTCATCTCGTATCCCGAGGCCGTGGAGAAGGTCCATCGCTCCTTCCTCGAGGTCGGCGTGGATGTGATCGAGACGGACACCTTCCGCTCCAACCGCATCACGATGACGGAATACCGGCTGGCAGATCGGGTGATCGAGATCAACCGCAGCCGCGGCAAGCCTGGCGCGCCGCCTTGCCGATGAATACGCGAAAAATACGGGCCAACCTCGCTTTGTCGCCGGTTCCATCGGCCCATCGGGCAAACTGCCCTCCGCCAATGACCCCGAACTCTCCAACGTCACCTTCGACGAACTGGCCGATGTCTTCCGCGAGCAGGCCGTCGGTCTGATCCAGGGCGGCGTGGACCTGCTGCTCATCGAGACCTCGCAGGACATCCTCGAAGTCAAAGCCGCCATCACCGGCATCCACAAAGCCTTCGACGAGACCGGCGCCTACCTGCCGATCCAGGCGCAGGTCACGCTGGATACCACCGGGCGCATGCTGCTCGGCACGGACATGAACGCCGCGCTCACCATCCTCGAAGGCATGGGCATCGACGTCATCGGCCTGAACTGCTCCACCGGCCCCGAGCACATGCGCGAGCCGATCCGCATCCTCGGCGAGAACTCCCGCCTGCCGGTTTCCTGCATCCCCAACGCCGGGCTGCCGCTCAACGTGGACGGGCAGGCGGTCTATCCGCTGGAGCCCGAGCCGTTCGCCAACGACCTCTATGAGTTCGTCGACAAAGCACAACATCTCCGTCGTGGGCGGCTGCTGCGGGACCACGCCGGAACACTTGAAACTGCTGGTGGAAAAACTGAACGGGCATGCGCACCCCGCGCGGCCGGCGCGACTCCGAAGCCAGGCTGGCCTCCGCCATGTCGGCCATTGCCATGCGCCAGGACCCGCCTCCCACCCTGCTCGGCGAACGCTGCAACGCGCAGGGCTCGCGCAAGTTCAAGCGGCTGCTGCTCGAAGAGGATTACGACTCCATTCTGGAGATCGCCCGCGAGCAGGTGGAGTTCGGCGCGCACGCCCTGGACATTTCCTGCGCCGTCACCGAACGCCCCGACGAAGTCGAACTGATGCGCAAGGTGGTCAAGAAACTCGAGATGGGCGTGGATGTTCCGCTGGTGATCGACACCACCGAACTGGATGTGCTCGAGATCGCGCTCAAGACCGCGCCTGGCCGCTGTCTGATCAACTCCACGCATCTGGAATCCGGGCGCGCCAAAGCCGACAAGATCTTCACGCTGGCGAAGGAACACAATGCCGCGGTCATCGTCCTGACCATTGACGAAAACGGCATGGCCAAGACCCGCGAGAAGAAACTGGAAGTCGCCAAGCGCATCTACGACATCGCCGTCAACGACCACGGACTGCGGCCCGAGGATCTGGTCTTCGATACACTGACCTTCACCCTCGCCACCGGCGACGAAGAGTTTGCCAACTCCGCCATCGAGACCATCGAAGGCATCCGGCTGATCAAGCAGAACCTGCCCGGCGTGATGGCCTCGCTGGGCGTGAGCAACCTGTCGTTCGGCCTCGCGCCGCATGCCCGGCCCGTGCTGAACTCGGTCATGCTCTATCACTGCGTGCAGGCCGGGCTGGATATGGCGATCGTCAATCCGGCGCACGTCACCGCCTATGCGGACATCACCGCGGAGGAAAAGGAACTGGCCGAGGACCTGATCTTCAACCGCCGGCCGGACGCGTTGCAGCGCTACATCGAATACTATCGAGAAGGTCTCGCCGCAATCCGAACAGGATGCGTCCATCGACCCGACCGCGAGACATGACCCCCGAGCAGCGCCTGCACTGGCGCATCCTCCACCGCCACAAGGAAGGCGTCGAGGCGGATATCGATGAGATCATCGAACCGTGGCGAATTCCCCTCCCGCCACGAAACCGCCGTCCACACCCTCAACACCGTCCTGCTCCCCGCCATGAAGGAAGTCGGCGACAAATTCGGCGCGGGCGAATTGATCCTGCCCTTCGTGCTGCAGTCCGCCGAGGTGATGAAGAAGACCGTCGCCCACCTGGAGAACTATCTCGAAAAGAAGGAAGGCGTCACCAAGGGCACGGTCGTCCTTGCCACCGTCTACGGCGATGTGCATGACATCGGCAAGAACCTGGTCAAGACCATCCTCGCCAACAACGGCTACAACGTGATCGACCTGGGCAAGCAGGTCCCGGCCGAGACGATCATCACGAAGGCCGTCGAGGTGCAACGCCACCGCCATCGGCCTCTCGGCGCTGCTGGTCTCCACCTCCAAGCAGATGCCGCTGATCGTCAACGAACTGCACCGCCGCAAACTGAACATCCCCGTCCTGGTGGGCGGCGCGGCCATCAACCGTCGCTTCGGGCGGCGCATCCTGTTCACCGAGGATGGCGATGCGCACGAGCCGGGCGTCTTCTATTGCAAGGACGCCTTCGAAGGCCTGGAGACGATGGACCAGCTCATCGTGCCGGAAAAGCGCGCTGAACTGCTCGGCCCGCATCCGCAAGGAAGCGGACCTGGAGATGGGACGCGCCTCGCAGGTGCCCGAACACCGCAAAAGCGAGGAACGTTCCTCAGTGCAGCCTGAGCCAATCCAACTCCCACTGAACTGGGGACAGCGGCTCGTCAAGGAAATGCCGCTGGAAATGGTGCTTCAAGCATCTCAACCTCAACGAATTGTACCGTCTCTCGTGGGGCGCCAAGAACACCCACGGCCCGGAATGGGAGAAATTGCAGGAGGAGTTCGACGCGCGCCTGGAAAAGATGAGCCGCGAGGCTCTCCGCGAAGGCTGGCTCAAACCGCAGGCTGTGTACGGCTTGTTCCCCTGCCAGGCCGATGGCGATGATCTGATCATCTACCACCCGGAGACGATCAATACCGCCTCGCCCGAAGTGCTCACCCGCTTCACTTTCCCGCGCCAGCCCTATGACGATCATCTTGCACTGTCGGATTATTTCGCCCCGGTCGGATCTGAGCAAGATGGATGTGGTCGCCTTCCAGGTGGTGACGGTAGGCCAGGAAGCCACCGAGCGCTTCGACCGCTTGCAGGCCGCGGGCGATTACTCCGAGGCATACTTCACGCACGGGCTGGCCGTCCAGACCGCGGAGGCAACCGCCGAGTACCTGCACCAGCACATCCGCCGCGAACTGGGCATCGCTGAAGAGCAGGGCAAGCGCTACTCATGGGGCTATCCTGCCATCCCGGAATTGGAGGATCATCGCAAGGTCTTTGAACTGCTGCCCGCCGATAGTGAGCGAACTGGGCATGTCCCTCTCGCCGGCTTACCAGTTGATCCCCGAGCAGTCCACCGCGGCGATCATTGTTCATCACAGCCAGGCGCGCTATTACTCGGTCGGCGAAAGCCGCGTGGAACAATTGATGAGGTGAAGCGTGGCTGTGACGCGTTCGGCTGCCAGGCCGGAGGATAATCTGCGCGGGAAGGCGCGAGCCGCCTTCAGCACAGACCGCATCCTGCCTTTTCTTCTGATCGCGCTGGCCGTCCTGGCTGTCCTCATCACGCGTCAATACGGCGAGTCCTGGGATGAGTTGAAGTTCTACAAATACGCCGATGAGGCCCTCAAGGCCTACGTCACGTGGCCTGCGCAGGGGACCATTCAACTGACGGGAAATACCTATGACAATTATGGTCCTGCGTATGTCATGGCCGTGGCGCTGGCGGCGCGCGGGCTGGAAAGAGTCATCCCCTGGACTGAATCCGACTTGCGGCATCTGCTTTACTTCTTCACCTTTCTGGCAGGCGCGGCGGCTTTTTACCGGATCGGCCGGCGCTGGCTGAGTGCGGGTGCGGCGCTTGGCGCGACCGCCCTGCTGGTCACACAGCCGGTCCTATGGGGGCATGCATTTATCAGCCCCAAAGATATCCCTTTCCTGTGCCTGTTCCTGCTGGCACTCGATACCGGTTTGAGGGCTTTCGACCGCATCGAGCCCCTCGCATCACCCCCTCGGAGGCTGGCCACGCTGACTGGGTTATGGCTCGTGGCTGTTATCATTCTTATCGCCGGCACGCCACTCTTCCACGCCTGGCTGGAGGCGCTTGTCCGCTCCGCGGCTGCAGGCCACGCTAACCTGCTGAGCTGGGTTGCCTCGGACATCACGCGCGTCGCTCCTGAGATCTATATCCAGAAGTATTTCGTGCTGTTCATCCGCTTGCGCGCGGTCCTTCTGCTGCTTACCGGCGCGGGGCTGGCCTTGCTCTACCAGCGGTTGGTCCCCGGCTTCCTTAAGACCCTTTGGCCGCTGGTCCTTCCGGGTGCGCTGCTGGGACTGACCACATGCGTGCGCGTCCTGGGGCCGCTGGCGGGGCTGCTCGTCGCGCTGCACGCGTTCCGCAAGCACGGGCGCAAGGCGCTGCCCATGCTGGCAATCTATGCAGGCATCGCGGCTGTCTTCATGTACGCCACCTGGCCTTATTTGTGGCCGGACCCGCTCGGCCACTTCTGGGAGAGCATCGTCGTGATGGCGAAGTATCCCTGGAAGGGACAGGTGTTATTCAACGGCGTGCTGTATGACTCGACCGGCATCCCCCGCTCTTATCTCCCCATCCTGCTTGGCATCCAGATGACCGAGCCGGTATGGCTCCTTTTCGCGGCTGGTCTGGCGCTGGCTCTCAGGGGAGTGCTGCGAAAGAAGGCCGCGGACTTGGAGTTGGTGATGCTGACGGCGCTGTGGTTTCTTCTGCCTGTTGCGGGATTCATTTCTACGCGCGCGCCGCTCTATGACAATTTTCGGCAGGTCTTTTTCATCCTGCCTCCGGTCTTCCTGATGGCAGGGGTTCTCTTCGAAAAGATAAGCAGGCCGGTGTGGAAGGCGGCGGTCATTTTGGTCTGCCTTGCGCCAGGATTGATAGCAGGCCTGCAATTACATCCCTATGAGTATATTTACTACAATCGGTTCATCGGCGGCGAGGGGGGCGCCTTCCGCAAGTTCGAACTGGATTACTGGGGCACCTCCTACCGCGAGGCCGCAGGCTGGCTGAACGAGCATGCGCCCGCCAACGCCTCCATCTGGGTGGACGGGCCTTCTCACCTGGCGGGCATGTATTTCCGCCCCGATCTCAAGCTGTATTCCAGCTATGAGGCCGCGCAGGCCAGCCATTATGCATACACAGTCTCGACCACGCGTTACGACCTCGACCTGAAGTCCTACCCCGGGGCGGCGGTCGTTTACCGAATCGAACGCGACGGCGGGGTGCTGACCGTGATCAAACAACCATGAAGGGTATTGAGGCACAATGACAGGCAAGTTCCTTGATCTGATCGAAAATGATGTTCTGCTGGCGGACGGCGCCATGGGCACGATGCTGCATGCACGCGGCGTTGGTTTTGACAAATGCTTCGACGAGCTGAATCTCAGCAATCCTGCGGCAGTGGCCGAAGTCCACCGCGAATATATCGAGGCCGGCGCGCAACTCATCATCACCAACACCTTCGGGGCCAATCGCTTCAAACTGGAGCAGCACGGCCTGCAGGGAGAAATCGCCGAGATCAACAAAGCCGGGGTGGAATTGGCCCGGCGCGTGGTAGCCGCCTCCTTCCGGGACGTGCTGGTCGCCGGCGATGTCGGCCCGCTGGGCGTGCGCATCGCTCCCTTCGGGCGCGTCCAGCCGGAAGCCGCGCGGGCGGCTTTCGCCGAGCAGATCGCCGCGCTATGCGAAGCGGGTGCGGACCTGATCGTCATCGAGACCATGAGCGACCTGTACGAGATCCGGGAGGCCATCCAGGCCGCCCGCGAAACCGCATCCCTGCCGGTGGTGGCCTCGGTCACCTTCACACGCGATGACCGCACCCTGCTGGGCGATGATCCAAGCAAGGTGGCACGGAAACTGGACGAAGCCGGCGCGGATGTGATCGGGGTGAATTGCTCCGGCGGACCCGCCCAACTGCTGCGCATCCTCAAGCAGATGCGCAGCGCCGCGCCGGACAAGCGTTTCTGGGTCAAGCCCAACGCTGGCTGGCCTGAGCAGGTTGGCGGGCGCATCATGTATCCGGCGGACCCGGATTACTTTGGCGATTACGCCCTCTCCTTCCGCGAGGCAGGCGCGCAGGTGATCGGCGGCTGCTGCGGGACGACCCCCCAGCACATCGCCGCCATGAGCAATTCGCTGAAACAGCACCCCGCTGCGCCCGCGTTGAGCGTGAGCATTCTGCCGGACGAGGAAGAAACAGCAGAGCCCGCCCAGCCTCCCACGCAATTGGCGCAAAAACTGGGCGAGGGACAATTCGCCATCTCCGTGGAGATGGATCCGCCGCGCGGCCTCTCCACACACAAACTGATTGCCGGCGCATCGCTGCTGCAGGAAGCCGGCGCGGACGTGATCAACGTGGCCGACAGCCCATGGCGCGCATGCGCATGTCGGCCTGGGCCGTCTGCGACGTGGTCCAGCGCAAGGTGAACGTCGAAACCACGCTGCACTTCCCCACACGCGGCCGCAACCTGCTGCGCGTGCAGGGCGACCTGCTGGCCGCGCACGCCCTCGGCATCCGCAATGTGTTCGTCGTCATGGGCGACCCGACCGCCATCGGCGATTATCCCGAGGCGATGGACAACTACGACCTCGTCCCATCCGGTCTGATCAAACTCATCAAGCAGGGATTCAACATGGGCGTGGACCATTCCGGCACCACCATCGGGCAGCCCACCAACTTCTTCGTCGGCGCGGCGCTCAACCTGTGTCCGCCCGACCCGGAGAACGAGATCAAGAACCTGCACCGCAAGGTAAAGGCCGGAGCGGATTTCTTCCTGACCCAGCCGATCTATGCCGCTGAAGACGGGCCAAAACTGCTGGAGGCCTACGAGGCCAAACACGGCCCGCTGAAGCAGCCGGTGCTGGTCGGCATCCTGCCGCTGGTCAGCGTGAGGCATGCCAATTTCCTGCATCACGAGGTCCCGGGAATCTTTATCCCCGAGGAGCGCGGCGCAAGGTGGAGGAAGCCGGGGAGAACGGCTCGCAGGTAGGCGTGGAATTGGCCGTCGAATTGATCGAGGACATCAAGCCCTGGGCGGGCGGCGTCTACATCATGCCGCAATTCAGCCGCTATGATATGGTCGCTGAGATCATCGAAGCGGTCAAATAGACAGTATCAAAGGGATGGAGAACAGTGCAAGCGCGGGTGCAAAAAGGGGCGCTGATCCTGCTGGTGCTGGCGGGGCTCTTTTCCGTGCTGCGCTACTGGCAGGCCAGCCGGAACCAGGAGAACGGCGGTGAGGCCATCGCATCCTTTGAGAAACGGCTGGAGCCGGTCAAGACCGCGCTGCCCTTTCAGCGCGGGGTGATCGGTTATTTCGGCGAGTGGGATATGCCGGGCGCCGGATACGAGGAGCTCGACCAGCATGCCGAATATCTGCTGGCGCAATACGCGCTTGCCCCGTTAATCCTGCAAACGCGGCGCGGACTGCCGAATGGAACGTGGCGGTGCTGGGCCCTAAACTTATGGCTGCATTTCGAGCGGCCCATCCGGAGTTCGAGATCAGCGACCTGGGGCACAATGTGTACCTCCTTCACCGGCTGGGAAACCAATGACCATCCAAAGTTTCCTGGTCTTCCTGCCAGCCATGCTTTCAGGCGGCCTGCTCATCCACCTGATGTGGCCGGAGCGGGACCCAGCCGCGCTGCTGCTCAAGGCCTCGCTGGGCGCGGGGCTGGGGCTCGGACTCAGCTCGATCCTCTATTTCCTCAGCCTGCTGATCGCGCCGGGAAAAGTGAACCTTTTCCCCGTGACCCTGGCGGCCTTTATCAGCCTTGTCGGTCGCGGCCTTGCTGCGCGAGCGCGGGCACTGGAATCTTCCGCATCTACCGCATCTCACGCGCCTGCAAGGGAGCTTGATTGCTTCCGCGGCGCTGGCGGCGTTCTTGATGACCTTGACCTTCGCGAACCTCGCCGCGGCACTGCCGCAGGGCGCTTTTGACGCCTGGTCCATCTGGAACCGCGCCGGCGCGCTTCATTTACCGGGACACCGAACACTGGCAAGACACGCTCTCGCCCGAGTTGTACTGGGAAAACCACGCTGATTATCCGCTGCTCGTGCCGCTTAATATCACCTGGGGGTGGAAGGCGGTGGGCAGTGAGACCACGCGGATGCCGATCGTGCAAGCCTCGGTCTTCCTGCTCGGCAGCGCCGGGGTGCTTTTTGCCTCGCTCCGCCTCACGCGCAGCTCCCGCGCAGGCAGCGCTGGGCGTTCTGCTTTTATGCGCCACCCCCTTCCTTACCTTGAGCGCCTCCGGTCTGCTCGCGGATGTTCCCATCCTGTTCTTCATGCTGTCCTCGCTGGTGTTGATGTATCTCGCTCTGACCAGGGGGCAGGGCTCGCCGATGGTCCTCTCGGGCCTGATGGCCGGGCTGGCCGGCTGGACGAAGAACGAGGGGCTGCTGTTCATCCTGGCCGCGGTTCTGGGGCTGTCGCTGACCCGTTACAAGGATATGAGACGATCGCTCTTTCTGTTCGCGGCCGGGCTGGCGCTCCCGCTGGCGGTAATCCTCTATTTCAAGGGGATCGCTCCTCCCGGCGACCTGCTGGGGGCCGGAAACAGCGCTTGTCACAACTCGCCGACCCCGGTCGATACTGGATACTCCTGAAGGCGCTGGGACGGATGGCACTCCAGTTCGGGGACTGGCCGGTCAGCTTGCTGGCGGTGCTGGCAATCTATGCCCTGATCGTCCGCTTCGCGCCCCGAACCGGCTCGCGGCAGTCCATTTTCACCATCGGGGCTATAATCGTCCTGCAATTCCTCGGCTATTGCGCGGTTTTCCTGCTCAGCCCGCATGATCTGGAATGGCACCTGCGGACCTCGCTGGGCCGGCTCTTGCTGCAGATCTATCCCGCGGGACTGTTCGTCTATTTGCTGCTGGTTCGTGAGCCGGAGGAGATATTTAAGTAAGAAAATGTCGTTGCGAGGAGTTGAGACAGTCCGCTGTGCGGAGTGGCGAGTGTCGTGGCATTTTCGAACCCCTCCAGGAGATGGGAGGAGAGCCGAAATATTCACGTGCGCTCCATGGCACTGTCCATCAAAGGATGCACGAAGTGTGAATTACATGGCACTTACAACGTTGCTCGCAACGATATACATTATTTTCGTTTCTTTCGTGATCTCATATCGAGGCTGAATCATGCTGCTCACCATTGACGTCGGCAACACCAACCTGACCCTGGGCCTGTACGAAGGCGAAACCCTCGGCCGCCACTGGCGGCTGGCCACTGACCACACGCGCATGCCCGATGAATACGGCCTGCAATTTCTCGGCCTGCTGGCGAACGCGGGCTGCGCGGTCGAAGACCTGAAGGGCATCTCGCTGGCCTCCGTGGTCCCGGCGCTGACCATGCGCGTGGTGGAGGCCTGCCGGGAATATCTCAAGCAGGAGCCTCTCATCGTGGATACCGGCGTCAAAACCGGCATCAAGATCCGCTACGAGGACCCCAAGGCCGTGGGCGCGGACCGCGTCTGCGACGCGGTGGCGGTCATGCACCATTATGGCGGCCCGGCCTGCATCATTGACTTCGGCACGGCCACCACGTTCAACGCGCTGACCAAAAGCGGGGAATACCTGGGCGGCGCCATCACGGCTGGCATCTACCTGGCCGCCGAGGCGCTTTCGCTCCGCGCCGCCAAGCTGCCCAACATTGACCTGCAGCGCCCGCCTTCCGTCATCGGCCGCAACACCGTGCATGCCATGCAAGCCGGGCTGCTGTTCGGCTATGTCAGCATGGTCGAGGGGATGGTCACGCGCTTCCGCGCCGAACTGGGCCCGGACATGAAGGTCATCGCCACAGGCGGTCTGGTCACCATCGTCGCCAAGGAGACGGATGTCATCCAGCATGTCGCCCCCTGGCTCACGCTGGACGGCCTGCGCATTATCTGGGATCTCAACCACTAGAATGAAAAGATCTTTCTGTTCTTATGCTGGGGGTCTGTCTCGTGTTGTCTGCGTGCAGCGCGCCTGCCCCCGCGCCGACCGCCACGCCCACCGGGACCGCGACGCCCCCGCCCACGCTGACGGCCACCGCGAGCCTCACGCCTACGCTCACCCTGACGCCCAGCCCCTCCCCCACCGCCACCACCACACGCGTCGCGCAGGGGCCGGGGATCGTGAATATCCCCATCCTGCTCTACCACCACGTCCAGAACACGGATTATTACAGCCGCTACCGTGTTCCGCCCGAGAAGTTCGAGCAGCAGATGAAATTGCTGCACGACTGGGAATACACGACCATCAGCACCGACATGCTGGTCAAAGCCATCACACAGGGAGCTGAACTGCCCCCACGCCCGATCCTGATCACCTTCGATGACGGGGATGTGGACGTCTATGAGAACGCCTTCCCCATCATGCAGAAGTACGGCTTTACGGGTGTCTTTTACCTCGTCGCAAATTACGTGGGCCAGCCCGATTACATCTCCGTGGCACAGATCAAGGAGATGACCAAAGCGGGCTGGGAGATCGGCAGCCACAGCCTGAACCACATTGACCTGGTGTTGAACCCGAAGCGCCAGCGCGCCGAGGTGGTCGAGTCCAAGACCATGCTGGAAAAACTTCTGGGTGTGCCGGTGAAAACCTTTGCCTACCCGTTCGGCAGGGCCAGCAGCGGAGTCATCAATTATGTCCACTTTGCGAAGTACATCGCCGGGATGGGACTGGGCTACACAGGCGAGCAGGGCAAGGGCAATCTGTTCTTCCTCCAGCGTTGGGAGGTGCAGAGCAATTTCAGCATGAAGTCGTTCGCGGCCTTCCTGCCCTGGCACGGCGATGAGGCCGCCATCCCCGGCGAACTCCCCACGCCCACGCCGAACCCTGCGGCCTCGCCACCTCCCTCCGAGAGCGCGCCCTGAGTTTTGTCATTGCGTGTGTTTCGTGTTCTGCGTTAAAACCTTCCCCTACTTCGCCAGCACGGTGAATACGCTCTCGGGGATGTCCTGCGTGCGGTAAATGCGCACGTACTCGCGCCCATCCACAAAGAACACCTGCTCCGGTTTTACACCGTCCATCACAGCAAGGAAGTGCGCACATTCCGGCAGGTCTTTCATTCCGGCGATATAGACCACAACATATTGTGACCAGCGCATCCCCTGGATCACCTCGGGCATGCCGTTAACGAGGAAGTACTGCCTCTTGATGATCTCCACGGGGCCGGGGAAGAAATACGAGAATGTCCCCATCCCGTTATAGACGAAGGTGCGCAAGCCCTGTGCGTCCTGCTTCTGCGCGAGGAAGTTCGCGGCGAGGTTCAACCCCTCCCCATAGCCAGGTGCGGTGTTAGCGGGCGTGGAAGCCAGCAGTGGGTTGGGATAGGTGTAATAGTAAGGAAAATAAGGCAGACCGGAAGCGATCTGCGCCAGTACGATGACCGCAAGCGCGGCGAGACGCACGCCTTCCCGCGAAAAGGCCGTCCAACGCGCGGCAAGCCACAGCAGGCCAAAGCCCCAGCCCAGCCCGGCGATGAGGTCGAGGCAGAAGAAGGTAGTCAGGATGTAGTGCGGCGAGTCGCGCCCCTGTGCGAGGCCAAACAGCAGGATGAACAGCACGGCGGTCAGCGCCAGCCAGGCAATGAGGGACTTGAGGGGCTTCTCGAAGTGAGGCGAGAAAAGAGCGAAGACAGCCAGCAGCGCTCCCAGCCAGGTGAACGGTGTTGTCCGCACCGCCAGCCGGACGAGATAAATGAACTCCCCGTTGAGTGCGGTGTTCAGGCTGAAGGCGGCAGGCTGTAGTTCCTGGGTCACATCCAGCCGCGCGCCCTGGAAGGCATAACTAAAGGCGTTGCCGTACACCTCGTAGAGCATCTTTCCCGGCGCGACCCACATGCCGGGCCAGAGCAGCACATAGACCGCGGCCGCACTTCCCAACCAGAGCGCCAGCGTCTTGAGCGCGCCCAGCAGCTTTTGGCTCCTGCAGGCCTCCCTCCCACGAACAGATCCACGAGGAGCATCAGTCCCACCACGCCCAGCACAAGGATGGACGGGGATTTCGTCAACTGCGCCAAACCAAAGGCCGCGCCAGAGAGCAGTACGAAGCCGACCCTGCGCCTCGCGCGGAGATAGACAAACATAGCCAGCACCGAGGCAGTGACGAAAACCGCCAGCATGCCCTCATTGTTTAGCAGGCGCGAGTGCCCCAGATAAAACGGCGCGTCAAAAGCCAGGATCACCGCTGCCAGTGCCAGAGCACGGTCTATGAGCAGTTGAAGGAGCAGGAAGATAAGCACCGCCATGAAGACCAGCACGGCGGATTGGAAAAGGCGGCTGGCGCGGCACGAGATCGAGGGGGTCCTGCCCATGGGCGCGCAGGAACTCCTCGAACTTCCACTTATACGGGTCAAAATACCCCTGTCCAAAGCCCCGATACTCCGGGAAGACCGTCAGCATCCCCGCTGCGACCACCCAAGTGGTCGTCACGCCTGGGTGATATTCATAAACTGTGTTGGCGAAATCCCGGTGGGTGAGGGCGTAGTAAAAATTGGAACCGTTGGTGACCCAGAACGGCTCATCAATATCGGAGAACCGGTCAATGCCGATGACATGCGAGGGGATGACCAGTGCCAGCAGGACCAGCAGGCAGAGCCACAGGGGCAGTTTATGGCTGGACATCTCTATAGAGTTTCTGATACACATCCGGTGTGAACGAATTCCACCCGATAGATATCCACATAACGGTAGCCATTCATGGAGATCTCAATGACCGGCTTCACGCCCTCCAGCGCGGCAAAGATGTGCGCGTACTTGTCCAAGGAGGCCTGCACAGCGGGATACAGCACGAGGTAATCCGCCTTTTCGAGCGCCTCTTTCAGTTCCCCTTCATGCCCCGGCTCGGCGTAATAGGGCTTGAAGCGCGTCGTCGTGCCGGGGAAGAAATAGGAGAAGCAGCCGCGCCCATAATATGACAGCGCGACCGCGTCCTGCGCCCCGGGCAATTCGCCCAGCGCCCGGCCCGCCAGATTGAGGCCTTCCCCATAGGCAAATGGCGGCTCAGAGACCGGCCGCAGCCGCGCCAGAAGCGGGTTCTGATAACTGTAATAATAGGGATACCAGGCCAAGCGCGCTGCCGACCTGCACCAGCAGCAGTGCGGTCATGCCAATCAATACCGCGCGGGGTTGTTTTAAGCGCTCCCCCAGCCAGAGGAAAACCATATACCAGGCCAACGCCGCCAGCAGGCTGAACATGAAGTAACTGGTGAGAACATAATGCGGGGAATTGCGTCCCTGGGCCACACCGAACAACAATATGAATGCCAACCCGGTGACCCCTGCCAACCAGCCGAGCATGCGCGTCAGCGGGGGAACGAGATTGCGGGCGCGCGTGAGCATCAGGACCAGCTGCCAATATGACGCCCATCCATGTGGTTACGGGAGTGCGCCAGAGGATGGTGTAGAGCTGCTGCGCGATGCCTGCCAGCCCGGAATCCAGGTGCGCAGGCGCGGGGGCTGTCTCCTCCAGGGCGATCAGACGCGCGCCACGGAAGGCAAAACTGAAGGCGTTGGCATACACTTCATACAGCATCTTCCGCGGCGCCACCCACATCCCCGGCCAGAAAATCACATAGGTCAGGGCGAGTGCAACCAGCCACAGGCCGAAGGTCTTAACCACATTCCACAGGGAGGCGCGCAGTGTGTTTCGATTTTGATAGAGATGGATAAGCAGCATCAGGCCCACCGGCGCGAGCAGGGCAATGCCTGAGGACTTGGTCAGTTGGGCAAAGCCTGCGCTAACCCCGGAGATCAGCAAATAGAGCATTTTGCGGTCTTTAAACAAATAAACAGCCAGCGCGAAGAACGAGATGGCGATGAAGCAGACCAACATTGCCTCATGGTTCAGCAGGCGCGACTGGCCGAGGTAGAACGGCTCAAAGGAGGCCAGCAGGATGGAAGCCAGCGCCAACGGCAGGCCTACCAGCCGCCGCAGCAGCGCAAAGCTCACCAGCAGCAGGAAAGTGATGATAAGGACCTGGATCAGGCGGGAGTTCCGCAGGAGGGCCAGGGGGTCCATCCCATGCGCGGTCATGAAGGTGTCCAGCGACTCCTTCTCATAGTCCATATAACCCTGGCCCAGACCGCGATATTCCGGATAGGTGGCGAGCATCCCGGCGGTGACCACCCACATGGTAGTGACCGCCGGCTGGTATTCATATACCGTCTTTTGAAATTCGCGCTGCCCCAGCGCGTAATAGAAGTTCGCGCCCATAGTCAGCCAGGCAGGCTCATCCAGCGTGGCAAAGGAACCCAGGGCGGGCAGGCGGGGAATCAGGAAGGTCAGAGTCAGGAGCAGATATAAGAGGCTCTCGCGGAATTTCCCATTCATGAGAGGGATTATACCAACCAGGCCATACGTCATTCCTCTTCGTTCCTCGCTTCGTTCGGAATACCAGGAAATGACATCAGGTTGTTTTTTTGAGTCGTTCGTCTATTTCGTGCATTTCGTGTTATGCACTTTTGTAGGTTTGTAATCTTGAAAGTCATGTAAAATCACACGAATGGAACAACCGCCCTCAAGATCCCTGCTCAGAGAATGGCTTCGCCGGTTTGGCGCGACCCTTGTCACTCTGGCGGTAACCACGGTCGCCATCCTCCTCTCGGTGATCATCCTGGGGGTGATCAGCATGGTCGCAGGCAAACCTGCATCGCGAGATGCAGCCATCCTATCCTTCCTCGCGCCGGCCATCGTCGTCCCGCTGCTATCCTACCGCGGCTTCGAGATGCTGGCCCAGCTGGACGAGGCGGAGCGGCGGCTAAAGGTGCTCTCCACAACCGATGAATTGACCGGGGCTTTCAACCGGCGCTATTTTATGGACCTGGCGCTTTATGAGCTGGAACGCTGCGAACATGATGAAGGCGAATTGTCCATCGCCATCATGGACTTCGACAACTTCAAATTGATCAACGACCGCTTCGGCCATCTGGCAGGCGACCAGGCGCTGCGCGAGGTCAGCCATATCTGCCGGGATACCATCCGCAAATCGGATATTTTCGCCCGCTACGGCGGGGATGAGTTCATCTTCCTCTTCCCAAGGACCTCCAGCGATGCAGCAAGAGAATGCCTCCAGCGCATCAGCGAAAAGGTCTCCAGCCTGTCGTTCGAGAGCCAGGGAAAAACCGTGGCTCCGCGCGTCAGCATTGGCGTGCATTCCTACAACCCGAAGAGCCGCACCCTGGACGCCATCCTCGAGAAGGCCGACCTGGCGCTGTATAAATCCAAGCAGATGGGCGGCAGCCGGGTGTCGTGGTAGCCTCTGGTCATTGCGAGGAGTGGCGCTGCGAAGCATCCCGAGCGAAGCGAGGACAGCGCCACGACGTGGCAATCCTCCCTTTTATGAGGAGATTGCCACGTCGGTTTTCAGTCTCTCTGAGACTGGAAACACTCCTCGCAATGACACACACTACTTGACAGCCACCCGTTTTTGCAGATAATAAGGGCTAACAGGCGAGCCAATTCAAAGGCAATGACAGAGGAAAGTAGACCGGCAAACGCCGCCAGAGAGGTGCAGGCACGGCTGAAACTGCACTCGACGCGACCCGACCGAAGTTCCCTCTCGAGCCGTTCGGGGGAAGGCGCGGACACAACCCGCGCTGTGTAGTCCGAACCGCAGTTCCAGCGTTACCCGGAGGGCCGATGCTTGTCGGCGCAGAGCGAGTCATTTCGATGACTAATGTGGGTGGTACCGCGGGAACTCCCTCCCGTCCCATGTCGGACGGGAGGTTTTTGTTTTCAGGAGTAATTCGGCCCCTCTACCGACAGCGGAAGAACGCCGGGGACCCCTGCGGGACTTGATGCAACGCAAGGAGAGGAGGGCCAATTCTTTGGACTTATCCTGGATCGCGATAATTTTTGGAGGACGCATGCAAGCAAAACTAAACGAAATCGAGCAGGCGGCATTGCAAAGTCTGGAGGCTGTGAAGGACGAAGGCCAGCCTGGAGGCCTGGCGAGTGGCGCATGTGGGACGTTCGTCGCCGCTGATGATGGTCTTTGCTGAGCTGGGGAAACTCTCCAAGGAGGAACGCCCTGCTGTCGGGCAGGCAGCCAACCGGGTCAAGGTGGCGCTGGAGGCCGCCCTGGCCGAAAGGGCGCAGATCATCAAGGAGCAGGCTCTGGCGAAGTCGCTGGAGGAGGAACAACTGGATGTGACCCTGCCCGGACGCGCCCCGTTCGTTGGCCGTCTGCATCCCGCCACCCAGCAGATGCGCCGCGTGCTGGACATCCTGGCCGAGATGGGCTTCCAGGTCTACACCCCCGCGAGATGGAGACCGACGAGATGAACTTCCAACTGCTGAACTTCCCGCCGCATCATCCGGCGCGCGAGATGCAGGATTCGTTCTACGTCACCTCGGGCGGGGAAACGGGCCGCGGACTGGAAGGCGAGAACCAGTTGGTCCTGCGCACGCACACATCGCCCGGACAGATCCGCGCCATGCGCGAATATGCCGCCACTCGACCCATCCAACCCGCCGCCCATCCGCATCGCGCTGCCGGGCATGTGCTTCCGCTACGAGCAGATCACGCCGCGCTCCGAGATGCAGTTCAACCAGGTGGAGGGACTGGCGGTCGGCGAGAACATCACCTTCGCCGACCTGAAAGGCACCCTTGCCGATTTCGCCCGGCGCATGTTCGGCCAGCAAGTGCGCACGCGCTTCCGCGCCTCCTACTTCCCCTTCACCGAACCCTCCGCCGAGATGGACGTGGAATGCTTCGTGTGCGGCGGCAAGGGCTGCCCGGTCTGCAAGAATTCCGGCTGGCTGGAGATCCTGGGCTGCGGCATGGTGCATCCGGTCGTGCTGCAGAACGGCGGCTACGACCCGGCGCCGCTACACCGGCTTTGCCTGCGGCATGGGCCCGGAGCGCCAGTTGATGCTGCGCTACAAGATCGATGACATTCGCTATTTCTGGGGAAACGATATGCGTTTCCTCGAGCAGTTCTAGGAAGAGGCCGAACCATGAAACTACCCATTTCCTGGCTTAAAGATTTCATTGACATCAACGGGCTGACCGTCGAAGAGATCGCCCGCCGCTTCACTCTGGCCGGGCTGGAAGTGGAGGAGATCCTCTACGTCGGTCTGCCCATGCCCGACTACAGCCACGGCGAGCGGCACGACTTCAAGACCACCGGCATCGCCTGGGACCCTGAGAAAATGATCGTTGCCGAGATCCGCGAGGTGAAACCGCACCCCAATGCGGACCGGCTGACCCTGCTGGATCTGTTCGATGGGCACGCAGGCAGCACGTCGTGCTGACCGGCGCGCCCAACCTCTTCCACCTCAAGGGCAAGGGGAAGCTTCCCAGACCGATCAAGGTGGCCTATGCCAAGGAAGGCGCGACCCTCTATGACGGTCACGCCGAGGGCCAGCAGTTGACCACGCTCAAGCGCACCAAGATCCGCGGCGTCGACTCCTCTTCGATGGTCTGCTCGGAGAAGGAACTGGGCATCAGCGAGGAGCATGAGGGCATCATCCTGCTGGATGACGACGCCCCCATCGGCATGCCGCTGGTCGACTACATGGGCGACGCCGTTCTCGATATCAACATCCAGCCCAACATGGCGTCGCAACGCCAACGTGATCGGCCTGGCGCGCGAATTGGCCGCCTCCACGGGCGCGCGCTGAAGAAGCCCGACCTGGCGTTAAAGACCGCAGGCAAGCCGATCGAGGGATTGGTCTCCATCGAGATCACCAACCCCGAACTCAACCCGCGCTTCGTGCTGGGGCTGATCCGCGACGTGGAGATCAAGCCCAGCCCCTACGAGGTGCAGCGCCGACTGCAGCTGGCGGGCATGCGCCCGATCAACAACATCGTGGATGCCACCAACTACGCCATGCTCGAACTCGGCGAGCCGCTGCACGCCTTCGATTATGATGTGCTGGCACGCGCGGGCGGGCGGCAAGAATGTTCACATCATCACCCGCACCGCGCACGACGGGCGAGAAACTGACCACGCTGGATGGCGTGGAACGCAAGCTCAGCGCCATGAACGTGCTGGTCTGCGATGCCAAAGGGCCGCTCTCCCTGGCAGGGGTCATGGGCGGCGCAGGAGAGCGAAGTCTATGACGGCTCGACGCGAAGTACTGGACGCGCAGGGGCCGGAAGTGGGCGAGGCACATGGCAAGATCAGCATGCGCGGGCAGAGCACGGTCAACATCCTGCTCGAGGGGGCAGCCTGGAACTTCATCAACATCCGCCGCACTGCCAAGGAACACAACCTTCCCTCCGAGGCCTCCTTCCGCTTCTCGCGCGGAGTGCATCCTGCGCTGGCCGAGACGGGAGTGCGGCGAGGCTTGCAATTGATGGCTTCCTGGGCCGGTGGGCACATTGCGCCCGGGCTGGTGGATGAATACCCGCTCCCACCGAAGGACCCATTCGTGACCATCACCTCCGCGGATGTTACGCGGCTGCTGGGCATCGAGTTAAGTCGCAGAGGAAATCGTCTCGCTGCTCAGGCGTCTCGATTTCAAATGCACGGTCGAGAACGGCGCGGTGCGCGCCAAAACGCCGCCTACGCGTCTCGACATCGGTGAGGGAATTATCGGCCAGGCAGACGTGTTGGAGGAGATCGCGCGCATCTATGGCTACGACCGCATCCCCGAGACGCGCATGGCCGATCCGCTGCCTCCGCAGCGGGGCAACCCCTCCTTCGAGTGGGAGCAGCACGCACGCGACCTGCTGGCCGATCTGGGCTTGCAGGAGGTGGTCAACTATCGCCTGACCTCGCCGGAACGCGAAGGTCGACTCTACCTGTTTGACCCGCAGAAGCCAGATCCGCGCAAGGATTATGTGCGCGTGGTCAACCCGGTCACCCCGGAGCGCAACGTGCTGAGGCGCAGCCTGGCCGCCTCCGTGCTGGAGAGCGCAGAGAAGAACCGCGCCGTCGATTCGCTGGCGTTGTTCGAGATGGGGCCGGTATTCCTGCCGCGCGCGGAAGACCCCGCGGGACTGCCTGAGGAACCTGCGCGGCTTGCCATCTTGATGACCGGCCGGCGCACCCCTGCTGCCTGGGATGTGAAGGCTTCGCAGGATTTGGATTTCTATGATTTGAAGGGGCGCATCGAGCTGCTGCTGACCGGGCTGCGCTGCCGGAATGTGACTTATACCGAGGCCGGGTCGGTCTCCTGGCTGCATCCGGGCAAGGCCGCCGAGGTGCAGGTGAACGGGCAGCGGGTGGGCGCCTTTGGCGAGCTGCACCCGCTGGTCCGCGAGAAATATGAACTGGGGAACGCGCCTGTCCTGGTCGCCGAGTTCGATGTGGAGGCACTGCGCGCTGAACCCCCGGTCTATGGAATCGTGCCTGTATACGAATTCCCGCCGGTCTATGAGGATATCGCTGTCATCGTGGATGAGAGCGTGGAGGCGGCGCGTGTGGAGGCCCTCATCCGACAGACGGGCGGCAAGAGCCTGCGGGCGGTGCGCCTCTTCGACCTGTTTCGCGGGGATCAGATCGGGCCGGGAAAGAAGTCCCTGGCCTACAACCTGACCTACCAGGCTGAGGACAAGACCCTCACCGATTCCGAGGCTGCCGCCATCCGCAACAAGATCGTCCGCCGGCTGGAACAGGAAGTCGGTGCGAAGCTGAGGAGCTGAGACTGGACCTAACCCCCAGCCCCCTTCCCTGAAGCGGAAGGGGGAATACAACTTCCATCATCAGCCGCGCCTTCCTGTACTATACTTAGGCAACCGACAATTCAAAGGAGAATGAGAATCATGAACAACCGCAATACCGGCCTCATCGCCACCATTGCCAGCGCGGTCTTATGCGGCTGCCCAGGGCTTTTCCTGTGCATCTTTGGAGCCGCCACCGCGGCGGGTGTCATGCCCTATAACACCGAGTTCAACGGCGTCACCAGTTCCGGTACGCTGCCCGCCAGCTATGGCGCCCTGATGCTGTGCGCCTCGCTGCTGCTCATCCTCATCCCAGTGGTCATCGGCGTGGTCACCCTGCGCAAGAAACCAACAGCCGCCCCGATCCCCCCGATCAACAACGAACCGCTCCCTCCGGCTTCCTGAAAAAAAACATCGTCCGGCGAACATTCGCCGGACGATGTGATTCTCAAGGCTGCCTGTTATGGCACCGACACTGCCAGCGGCATATCGCAGAAAACGTGATTGCCGATCTGGATCTTCCACAGGGCCGAGAAGCCCCCGCTGACCGGAGGCGCGAGCATGCTGACAATCGGCAAATTGATCGTATCCCCGGTGTTCACCCGCTCAGGGATGTCGTAGCGCAGTTGGGAAAACATGGAACTGCCGGAGATAAAGACCAGATCCGCGCTCTTCGCCGGCCAGTCATCCCCGGTGTTGGTCACCCGCCAGACCACCTGGAAGGGTTCATTGGGAGCCAATATCAAGCCCGGGTTGGAATAAAGATTCACCACTCCGCAGGAATAGACCGGCTTGCGGTGCGGGGTGCGCCCGCCGCCTCCACCTCCGCCTCCCCCGCCCTTGGCGGTCTTGGTGGCGATGGGCCTCGAGGTCTTCGTCCAGGTCGGCACTTTAAAGATAAAGGTCGGCGAGGCCGTGGGTGTAATTGACGGGGTCTGGCTCGGCAGCGGCGTCACGCTGGGAGTCAGCGAAGGAGGGATCAGTGCTGCCGTCTGAGTTCCTGCAGCCGCAGCCGTTTGCGCGATGACCGTATTCACTTGCAGCGGATCGAGAACCTCACCAGAAGGCGGGGAGGTGACGACCGGCTGGAGGCCGGGGGCTGAAATAGCCGTGCCGGCCGCCGCGGCAGCTGCGGTGCCCGCAATGGCCGTGTTCAGGGAGGCTGGATCCAGCGTCGAGATCACCTGCGGAGAAAGGACCGGCGAACAGGCAAAGACGAACAAAGCCGTGGCGATCATCCATCGAGTGACCTGTCTGCGATTCATTTTTCCTCCTATCAGAGCCTCCCTCCATCCCCCAACAAAGCGAGACTCACTCTACAATGATGGCCACATAAGGATAGCAGAAGCCTCCCTGCACGATCCAGGTCATCACCTGGAAACCCTTTGCATCAGGGGCAGTGCCATCCCAGACCACCGAATACTGGGCATTCGGCTTCATTTCGGGAAGTTCGAGGAAGGTCTGTGAAACCATGTGAGGGCCGCTGAAATACTTGAAATCGGTGCCGGCAGGCCAGGTGGCGGTGCCAGTATTGATGATGGTCCATTTAACATCGAAATCATCACCCGGGTGATAGGATGTATTGTCGAACGGCCTCTGGCGGATCACATCACAGGCGTAGGCGGGCTTGGTGGTGCTTCCACCGCCCCCCCCTCCACCGGAAGTGCTAAAGGGGGTAGAGGTAGGGATCACAAAGGCAGTAGCGGTCGGAAGGGCTGGCGTGTCGGTGGGCAGGGGCAGGACGAGGGTCGGGCTTGCCAGCGCCTCGACTGCGGCAGTGGCGGTTTGCCCGGCTGCCACGGTGGCGGCTACAGCTTCTTCCACCTGCGCCTGGATCTGGGCCTGGTCGGGCGTGGCAGGGGCAGGCGCGGGGGCACAGGCCGAGAGAAGGAAGATCATTGCCAGCACGAGCGATAGGGTTCCACGGGTCTTGAAGGTCATAAGATTCTCCTCAATGCTTATTTCTCGTTCGGTTCGTTTTCGCCGGAGCCGATCCCCAGCGGCTTCCATTTCTTTTCATCCTTCAGGCGATGCTGAATGCCATGGCGGTCGTGGATCTCATCGAAGCCTTCGGGCTTGATGAACATCTGCTCGCCATCCAGCAGGCCGAGGACACCAGACTGGCCGGGCTCCGACGCGCTTCTCGCCTTTGAACTTGGCGGCGTCGCGAGGGCAGGTAATCGGTCGGCTCTTCATAGGTGGTGACATAGCCTTCGTAGTTGCGCAGGATGACCTTGTGGTCGGACATGCTCAGCAGGTAATTCGGCATGACCGGGATCTTGCCGCCGCCGCCAGGCGCATCCACAATGTACTGCGGGACGGCATAGCCGGAGGTGTGCCCGCGCAAGCCTTCCATGATCTCGATGCCCTTGGCCACCGGCGTGCGGAAGTGCCCTGCGCCCTCCACCAGGTCGCACTGGTAGAGGTAGTAGGGGCGCACGCGGATGCGGACGAGATCCTGCACCAGTTTGCGCTGGATGTGGACGTTGTCGTTCACGCCGGCCAGCAGCACGGACTGGTTGCCCAGCGGGATGCCGGCCCGTGTTAGACGGTCGCAGGCCTGTTCCAGTTCCAGGCTGATCTCGTTCGAGTGGTTGACATGGATGTTCAGCCACAGCGGGTGGTACTTCGCCAGCATGTCGCACAGTTCCTGTGTGACGCGCATGGGCATGAAGACCGGCACGCGCGAGCCGATGCGGATGATCTCGATGTGCGGGATTTCGCGCAGTCGGCTGAGCAATTCCTCCAGCACCTTGGGCGCCAGCACCAGCGGATCGCCGCCGGAGAGCAGCACGTCGCGCACCTGCGGGGTGCGCTTGAGATAATCGATCTGCATCTCGAATTCCTGGCGGTTGAAGGTCTGTCCGGGGTCGCCCACGATGCGCGAGCGCGTGCAGTAGCGGCAGTATGAGGCGCACTGCGTGGTGACCAGCATGAGCACGCGGTCAGGATAGCGGTGGACCAGCCCGGGCACCGGCGAGTGGCGATCTTCGGCCAGCGAATCCTCCATCATGGCGGTGAAGGCTCTGCATTTCCTCGGCGCGCGGGATGACCTGCTTGCGGATGGGGTCATCCGGGTCGTCCGGATCGATCAGCGAAATGAAGTAGGGGGTGATATCCACGCGGAACAAGCCCCTGGGTCTGAAGCGCCTTGCGCTCCGAGTCGGTCAGGGGGAGGACTTTTTCGATCTCCTCCACGGTGTTCAGGCGGTGGCTTAGCTGCCAGCGCCAATCGTTCCACTTTTCATCGGGAACGTCGGCGTAGATGGGGGCTCGTTTGGAAATAAAAGGTGCGGGCATGAATGGGTTCCTCCGGAAGATCAGTCAGGGTTAAAGGGATTAACAGGCGCGTGAAGGAAGTTGACGGCCGGAGGGTCGTGATCGGGGCGGAAAAAACCCGCAAAAATGCCTGATAATTCGCATATTGCCATCCATAGTATTGTAAGAGCAAACAAAATCCGGGTCAATGATAAATTCTGGGGGGTGGCCCATACGGGATCAAAAAATGCACAAAATAAACGAAAAACAGCAAAAAACCCGAATATTATTGGAAGGCGCGCTTGGCGCAAGGGACGTGGCGATCTTCCCTCTCCCTTCGCGAAGCGCCCTGGAAGGGTAAAGGGGATTGAGGGGGATCCACTACCGCGGCAATCTTTCACTTGCCTTCACTGCCGAGGGAGATTGCCACGTGGCGTTTTCCGCGCCGCTCGCAATGACCTCACCTTATTTGTGACACGTGGCGCAAGCAGGGCGATTTTGTGTACAATAGAGTTGGACAAAAGGAGCGGATCATGGCTAATGTTGCGGTCCTGACGGATTCCTGCGCCAGCCTTCCTGATGAAATAATGCAAAAGCTGGACATCCGAACCGTAGCCTACTACATCCACCGGGGGCAGGAGGTGCTGCGCGACCTGGTGACCATCCAGCGCGAGGAATTCCTCCAGTGGCTGATGACCGCCCGATCCCTGCCCAAGACGGCCAGCCCCGGCCCGGGGGATTATTTTGAGGCCTATGAACACCTGGCAGAACAGGGGGCGAAGGAAATCGTCAGTATTCATATGAGCTCCGCGGTCAGCGGAGCATACCAGGCTGCCGTGGCTGCGCAGGCCATGATGAACGAAAAGCAGCCAGATCTGCACATCGAAGTGATCGATACCCGCACAGCGGCTTTGTGCCAGGGCTGGATGGTGATCGAGGCGGCACGCGCTGCGCTTTCCGGCGCAAGCCTGGCATCCATCACCTACCGCGTTAAGCAGATGATCCCCATCACACGCATGATTCAGACTGCCGACACACTGAAGTACCTGTACATGGGGGGGCGCATCGGCAAGGCCGCTGAGATGGCGGGCAGCCTGCTCAACATCAAGCCGTTGATCGGCATGGAGGACGGCATTATCGTGCCGGTGGGACGCGCCCACAGCCGCGGTCAGGCCTATCGCCAGATGGCGCTGATGGTGTGCGAGGCGGTGGGCAAAGGCAGGGCTCGCGTGGCGTACATGCACGCCGGCGCGCAGCGCGAAGTGGAAAAGATCAAGGAACTGGTCGAGGACCAGGTGGATGTGGTGGAGTCATTCTTCGCCGAACTCTCCCCCGCGCTGGCGGTCCATACCGGCCCCGGAACCGCAGGATTATGCTTTTACCCGGTAAATGATTAAGCGCGCAACCGATTCGGGCTGCGCGTCCGTTGAAAAGGAGCGAGCATGAGCGACCCGGCCGCCACCCACGGACTCTGGGCGGACCTTGCCTCCGAAGGCGATCCACAGAATGCTGATTTTTCGATCTTGGGCGTCCCGTACGACGGGCTGGCCAGTGCGCGCAGGGGCGCCGCG
Source organism: uncultured Chloroflexia bacterium (assembly GCA_963809585.1). GTDB lineage: Bacteria > Chloroflexota > Anaerolineae > Anaerolineales > Villigracilaceae > JACPVF01. The sequence continues at coordinate 1,808,853 of CAWEKL010000009.1, forward strand.
CTGGGACCGCAGCGCATGCGCTTCTGGTCTGGTCACCTGACGCCCTTTGGCGAGGACCGCACCCGGTTGCGCGGGCAGCGCATCGCCGACCTGGGCGATATCCAGGTCAATGATCCTGCCTGGGATTTTGAGACCGTCCGGAAGAAGGTGGAAACTCTTTCCAATGTACCCATCGTGCTGGGCGGGGACCATTCGATCTCCATCCCCGTGCTGGAAGGCCAGCGCAAGCGCTTCGCGGGCCGGCGGCTGGGGCTACTCTGGTTGGACGCCCATCCCGACCTGTGCGATGAGTTCAACGGCTCGCGCCTCTCGCATGCCTGCGTGCTGCGGCGCGCGCTGGAAGCCGGCATCGACCCGCGGGATGTGTGCCTGGTGGGGCTGCGCTCCTGGGAGGAACAGGAATTGGATCTGATCGAGAATGGGCGCATGCATGTCTTCAGTGCCGCAGATGTTGACGAGCTGGGTATCCGCTCGGTGGCCGAGGATGTACGCCGCGTGCTCTCGCGCTGCGAGGCGGTGCATATCTCGCTGGACATTGACTGCCTGGACCCGGCTGCCGCACCCGGAACTGGCATTCCCGAGGCGGGAGGGCTGACCTCACGCGAGGTGATGACGTTAATCCAGAGCATGCAGGGACTCCCGCTTGCCGGGCTGGATGTTGTGGAGGTAGCTCCGGGCCTCGACCCCTCCGAGGCGACCGTCTTTGCGGCGCTCAAGTTCATCATGGAATTTATCGCGCTGTTTGCGCGGGAAAAGGAAAAAAGCCCGCAGCATGCCAATCCATAACCCCTATGACGGCGAGGTCATCCACAACCCGGAGGCCAGCCGCTTTGAAATCCAGATCGACCGGCAGGTGGCAGTACTGCAATACCGCTTGCACGGCGATACCATCCTGTTCACACATACCCGCGTCCCCGAGGAAATGGAGGGACATGGCATGGGCGGCCGCCTGGTACACGCGGGACTCGCCTATGCACACCAGCAGGGATTAAAGGTGGATTCGAACTGCTGGTTCGTGGATGTGTATCTCAGCAAACACCCGGAGGAAGGAGATGGCAGGGAGGATACGGGCGCGTAAGATACAGCCCGGAACCAAACCTCCTCCTGACACTTGTCACTTGACTTCGTCTTTCCTCCCACTAGACTGAAATTAGTCTACCCCGGGAGGCAGGCATGAACGACCCAGTCCCCTCTGAAAAAGAAACGAAGAGCCCTTCATCCAGGTTGTCGGCCAGGAGGATGACCGCTAAATACCGAGCAACACATGCCGACAAGCTGCGGAAGTAAAGACAGGACCGGCCGGTTTTCGCGGCATGCATCCCTTGGAACGGCGGCTCTTAAGGCTGGCCCGGGTCTGTGTTATTTTTCCCAGGCCTGCCCCAGCAGCGCTTCAAATTCAGGCGTGCTGTGCAAGGAAGCGAGGTCGGAATCCTGCTTCGACCAATCGGCCAGCTCCGGCCGGAGCCTCAGTGCTTTCTCAAGCAGATCCAATGCCTTTTGCGGTTCCCCGAGTAATGCCCATGTACAGGCATTGTTATACAGACAGGTTCCCTGCCACTCATCGGATGCGTCCAATTCCGGCAGTATATTCATCTGCTGCTCTTGCCAGTTTCGCACGTGATCGAGCGCTCCCAGTCGTATTAATTCCGGATTCAAATGCGCCATGACATGCTGATATACGTCACTGACGATTCCCCGCCACAACGGCCGGCCTTCCATCCATCTTGGAAAACGATCCGATTGGTTCAGGTCTTCCTCGCTGATAGATCGGGTCAGGTCCAACAATCGGGTATGAGCGCTTTCCAGCAAGGAAATCACCTCGTCCCACGCAGCCGCACGGTAGTTTTGAAAGATGAGCGCGTTTTCATCGTCTTCTTTGCCTTGCGCCCCCGACACATCCGGGTCTATGCGCCGGGTGCCGGCCATCTTCGCCGCATTCTGCAATTGCCACTCGCCAATATGCGCCAGGATATCCTTTGCTCCCCACTGGTCGGGCTCCCCAGGTACGGTCCGATCTTCCACCGGGACAATGGAAGCAAAATGGAGGATTTCTGCATGGCCCAATTGAATCAATTCGAGTATTTGAGATTTGGATACCATCGATTTTCCTCTTTTTATAAAGTTTATCTAGATTATAGAGAATAATCGCGCGAGAAGCAAACAGGAAATAAAGGAGTCCGTCCAAGACGAATGTTTTTTAGCCAGTGAACCAACGCAAGGAGGATCAGCCGGGACGCCTCCAAGCACTTCGCCGACAAGACGGGGGGATAAAAAATTAATGTCATTCTGGGGAGTTGGCGCTATCTCCTCCACTTCGTGCCGGAGAACGCTCCGCGGCCTCCATGACATTTGCACCTGATTTTCTAAGTAAATCGGGCGTGCGGTCCAGTATGGGTGAGCAATCTCCCTTTGCCCCGCTAGTTCGTGTGATTCGCCTCGATGTCGCAGTACAGCAAATCGGGATCGCAGCCCACGCATTCCAACTGCAAGGTCGCATGAGCAATGTTAAAGCGCCGTGCCAGCACCTCGCTCACCTGCGCCTGGATATTGGAACCGGAACTGAGCGGAACATCCTCAGTCAGGATGTGCGCAGACATCGTGCGCAGGCCGCGGCTGATGCTCCACACGTGCAGGTCATGCACCCCCAGCACGCCGGGGATCTGAACGATCTCGCGCACGAGTGAATTCATGTCCACATCGCGCGGCGTGGCCTCCAGCAGGATGTCCACGGTCTCGCGCAGGATACCCCATGCGCTCCACAGAATCATCAGGCCGATCAGAACGCTTACCAGCGGGTCAAGCAAGTTCCAGCCGGTGAAGAAGATGACCACGCCCGCGGCCACCGCGCCCAGCGTGGAGAGCACGTCGCCCATCAGATGAACGAAAGCCGCGCGCAGGTTCAGGTCATGCTCGCTGCCCTTGCGCACCAGCAGCGCCGTGACCAGATTGACCACGAGGGCCACCGCACCCACGCCCACCAGGATGCCTGCCTGCACCTCGGGCGGAGACATCAGGCGGCGCCATGCCTCGTAGAAGATGCCCAGCGAGATCAACACCAGTGTAGTCGAATTGACCAGCGCAGCAAGGATGCCGGCGCGGTGCCAGCCGTAGGTCTGGCGCGAGTTGGCGGGCTGCGCGGTCAGGTGCATGGCGAACCAACTGATGCCCAGCGCCAGCACGTCGGTCAGGTTGTGCGCCGCATCGGTGAGCAGCACAAGGCTGTTGGAGAAAAAGCCCGCCGCGGCTTCCACTACCACGAAGATCAGGGTCAGGACCAGCGAGAGGGCCAGGCGGGTGGTGGTCTTTCCGACGATCTCCCCCAAATGTGAGTGCGGTGTTCCGTGCGTCATGCGTTCAGCCATCCAGGGTGTGCTCCAAACCCAACTGGTACAGACGGGCAATATGGTCGTCATCCAGTGCGTAAAAAACCTGGCGGCCTTCTTTGCGGGCACGCACCAGTCGCATCTGCCGCAGACCAGCCAGCTGATGCGAGACCGCTGATTCGGACAAGTCCACCCGTGTAGCGATTTCCCCGACGCTGCATTCGCCGCCGAGCAGGGTGGAGATGATGCGCAGGCGGTTGGGGTCGCTCAGCGCGCCGAACAGGTCGGCGAGGTGGGCAAAATCCGAAGGTTTCGGAGTGGAATTGTATGAATACTTGCTCATATATTCATAATTATGACATAACAAAAACGCCCCGTCAAGGGCGGTTTTTCCCTGATATCCATTAGGCACCTCCCCCACCCGGACGGATGGGGGAGGTGGACTAGGGACTGGAGAGGTGCATCGCAATGAAGTTTCTGCTTCTAGCATTCGATCGTTCAGAACGTGACGTTTCCGCCGTTCTACGCCGCCCATTTGTTGCCGGGCTGGTTTCCCCCGCACATCATCGACTTCCAGGTCTTCCCCTTGTTGCCCGCTTTCCTGATGATGGCGGCCTTCCCGGAGCTGGTCTGGGTGCGAAAGCCTGGCTGCATAAGGATGATCTCCCACTGGCGCGGCATGGTGAGCTTGAGAACTTCCGGACTGCCAGGCAAGATCCCATGTCTTAGCCATGCCTGCAGCGCCGGAGAGTTCGAATACTCTCTCGACGTATTCCACGCACTTCCAGGACTCTGCCTGTCAGGGCGTGCCGCTCACCGTGGCGGCCCGCGCATTCCTGCAGGGGGCCAGGCCGGCAAACAGGACGAACATCAGCCCGAACTGAACGATCTTGCGGATGCCTGCGGTCATAAGATTAGCCATGGTTTCTCCCTTATGCGGCTGATGACCTCTCCACAACAGGGATTATAGGCCGGGAGTCGGCGCTTCCCCCTTACATCCAGTTAGCAGATCAGTAATGTCGTTGTAAGGTGGTCAGGGGTTAACGAAGTGCCATTCCCCTTCGTTCCTCAATTCGTTCGGAACGCTACGCGGGGGACGACGGGCGAGGAGAGAATATGGCGCCATTAAGTGACGTGGCAATCTTTCACAATGGAAAGATTGCCACGTCGCCGCACCCGCGAAGCGTCCCCGAAACGAAGTGGAGGGGATGGTGCCACTCCTCGCAAAGACTATCAGTCTTACTGGAAATATCCCAGCGCGAGCCGCAAGCGCGACTCCACATCCTTCGGTGCGTCGCGCGGGATGGACTGGATGGCAGACTGGGCCTCGACCACCGAGTAACCCAGGGAGGTCAGAGCCGCCAGGACCTCGCTGTCGTAATCGGCCATGGCCGCCACGCCTGCGAGCACATCGCCGGGCTTGAGTTTGTCCTTCAGGTGCAGCGCCATCTTCTGGGCGGTCTTCTTGCCCACGCCGGGCACACGGCTCAACAGGTCGGCCTCATCGGCGAAAACCGCGCGCTGGACGGCATCCAGCGTCATGGTGGAGAGGACAGAGAGCGCCACCTTGGGCCCTACGCCATCCACGCCGAGCAGCAGGTTGAACAGGTCGCGGTCCGCCTGAGTCTCGAATCCGTAGAGGGTCAGGGCATCCTCGCGGACCACGAGGTGAGTATAGAGGAAGGCAATCTCGCCGACCTTGAGGTGGCCGCGCAGGGGTGCGGGGGCAAAGACGCGCAGCCCCACCCCGCCTACTTCCAGGATGAGGGCGTTATCTTCGATCTGGGTGATCTCGCCGCGCAGGGTTGCTATCATGAGGGATATTTAACCACAGAAATACGCATATGTCACATCTGCCCACACCACAGGTGCGGTTTTGCGAGGAAGCCAATGGCCGACATGGCGATCTCACTCCCGACTAGCAGATTGCTTCGCTTCGCTCGCAAAGACATTATTCGTACCTTTTGGTGTTGAGATGGGTGATGGCGATGGCTAATGCGTCGGCGGCATCATCGGGTTTGGGGATGGAGGGCAGCCCGAGCAGCGCGCGCACCATCTCCTGCACCTGGCGCTTCTCGGCGGAGCCGTAGCCCGCCACCGCTTGCTTGACCTCATTGGGAGTATATTCGAAGGCCTCCAGCCCCCTTTGCTGTAAGGCCAGCAAGATGACGCCGCGCGCCTGGCCCACGGCGATGGCAGTGGTCACGTTGCGCTGGAAGAACAATTTTTCTACAGCGGCGGAATCAGGGTGATGGCGGTCCAGCAGCGCGGATAACTCCCGATAGAGCATTTCCAGGCGGGCAGGCCCGGAGGCTTCCTTGGGTGTGGTGATGACGCCAAACTCCACCATCGCCAGGCTCCCGTCCTCTTCCAGGCGGACGAGGCCAAAGCCGGTAATGGCTGTTCCAGGGTCTATACCCAGTGCGAGGGTCATGTTAAATGACGACAGCGGATTTCTCCGCTGTCACTGCAATCATCAGACGGCTTCGAGGGCGGCCAGGGCTTCATCCGAGACCCGTACGTTGTGATAGACATCCTGCACGTCGTCCAATTCCTCGATGACATCGATCATCTTGAGCACCGAGAGTGTGTCCTCGACGTCCAGATCGATCTCCTGCTTGGGGATCATGCGCAGGCCGGCTTCGCTGGGCTGGACATGGGCCTGGTGCAGGGAATCAGCGATGATTTTGAAGGACTCCACGGGGCCAAATATCTCGACCTCATCTCCGCCATCGACCACATCATCCGCGCCGGCAACGACGCCCAACTCAAAGGCCTGCTCAAAGGACATGGCGCTGGCGGGGAAGGCGAAATAGCACTTGCGGTCGAACTGCCAGCCCACCGCGCCGGCCTCGGCCATGTTGCCGCCGGATTTACTGAAGGCATGCCGCAGGTCGGCGACGGTGCGGTTGCGGTTGTCGGTCACGCAGGAGACCAGCAGGGCAGAGCCGTGCGGGCCGTAGCCTTCCAGAGTCAATTCCTCAAAGACGGCCGCGTCTTTGTCTTCCCCGGCGCCGCGGCGGATGGCGCGCTCAATATTGTCCTTGGGCATGTTGACGCTGCGCGCATTATCCATAGCCAACCGAAGGCGGAAATTCGAATCGGGGTCGCTGCCCCCGTCGCGGGCGGCCATGACCAGCTCGCGGGAAACGCGTGTGAAAATGGCGCCGCGCTTCGCGTCGGCTGCACCCTTCTTGCGCTTGATGGTTTTCCATTTGGAATGACCAGACATGCCGATCTCCTTGAAGCAATTGCGTGAAAAATTTCCTAATTTGCCGGACGATTATACCATCAGACGAAGAAGCCCAGCCCCAGCGCGCGCGGGCCGGAGTGCACCACGATGGCCGGGGGGAGCTGGTAGATGGGAATCTCGCGAAATGGCAGCCCGGCCTGGAGTTGTTCCACCATCAGTCGGGCTTCCTCCTCCGCCTCCACTTGCAGGACGCTGAGAAATGGCCGCTCCGCGCCGCGGCATTGCTCCACGGCGATTTCCACCAGGCGCGCGATGGCACGCTTCTTGGTGCGCTGCTGCTCGAAGGGTTCCACCTGCCCGTCCTTGACCTGCAAGATGGGCTTGATCTCCAGCAATTCAGCCAATAACCTTTTGGCTCCCCCGATGCGCCCACCTTTGGCAAGGTATTCCAGCGTGTCCACCAGGAAGAAGATGCGGCCACGCGAGTTCATGGAGTTGAGCTTATTTACAATCTCATCCGCGGAACGGCCGGCGGCAGCCATTTCATGCGCAAGAAGCACCATCGAACCGAGGTTGCAGGAGACGGTCATCGTATCCACGACGTGAATATCGGCATCCGGGTAGTTCTGGGCAGCGGTCTGCGCTGAGCGGACCGTACCACTGGCCTTGCTGGTGGGAGCGACCACTACCACCGACTCCCCCCGCTCGGCGGCCATGGAGAAGATGGGATCATAGAGAGCCGGCTCGGGTGCTGAGGTCTTGGGCAAAGTGGAGGATTCCTTCAATTTGCGCAGGAAAGTGGGGGTGTCCAGCTCATTGTCGTGGTAGGAATCTTCGCCGAATACCACCACCTGGGGAATCAGGGGGATACCCAGCTCCTGGAGCAGTTCTTGCGGCAATCCACAGGTAGTGTCGGCGACGATTCTGACCATCAGGCTCTCCAGCGATCGGATTTGGTTCATTTTACGCTGAGGCAGGTCATTTAGGCTATATGTTATTTGTCCCCAGTTTCACAACACCAAAAGACACGAAGTGGGAACACGAAATATGAGATGCTGAGGAGCAAGACGGTTCGCAAAGCGAAACCGGCCTACTCCTCAGCATGAAATCTGCCGTTCGTTACATCGATTCGGCGCGCTCAGCCATCTGCGAGCGCAGCACATGGATGTCGTGGTCAATGGTGAAGAGGGCGCCCAGGTAAAAGACGAAGCACAGGCCCCAGGCCACCGAGCAGATCACCAGGATGGCGGTCTGCAGGTTCAGCGCATCGGCGATCACACCGGTGATGATGGGGGCGAAGGCCGCGCCAGCATTTTCCACAAAATACTCGACGGCCTGGGCGGTGGAGCGCACCTCGGGCACGGTCACATCGTACACCGTGGCGATCACGTTGGCCGAGGAGAGCGGCATGAAGATCGCCGTCAGGCACATAAAGATGAAGAACTGGGTGCGGGCTTCGGTGGGCGTCAGGATGGCCAGCGCGAGGAAGAGCGCGCCGAGCAGAACACCCACGCTGGAGACCAGGATGCGGCCCTTGCGCGTGCGCTTGAAGAAGACATCGCCCGAGGGCGCCGCCCACAAAGTAACCCGCCGCCAGGATCAGGATGATCGGCGCCATGGTGAAGAGAACGCTGTTATTATCGTATCCGCGTTCCTTGATCAGATAAGCAAAGAAGAAGTAGGTGATGACGTTCCAGGGAAAGACCCCGGCGAAGCCCTGCAAAAAGACGAACCACATGGTGCGCTTCTTGAAGATCTCGCGGGCTTCCTTCCAGGAGAAGTGGAAAGTCGCCATCTCGGTCATGCCCTCGAACTCCGGCTCGGCCTTGCCGCGCGGCATCTCCTTGACGCCGAAGTAGATCAGGACGGCGACGACAAGCCCCAGCGAGCCGGTGATATAAAAGACCGAGCGCCAGCCGCCGATCATGGGCGCGACGATGAGCGCCAGGATCATGCCGACCAGGTAGCCGAGCGGCTGGGCAAGCTGCAGGATGCCGTAGATCTTGCCGCGCAGGTTGGGCCCGAAATAGTCCGCGATCAGGGTATAGAGGCCGGGGTAGGATGAGTCATCGATGCCAGTGGAGGCGCGCGTAACCAGGAACCCGCCAAAGCTGCGCACGATGGCATTCAACCAGGTGGTGGCGCCCCAGATGAACGAGGCCAGCGAAAGCAGTTTGGCACGGGCATAACGGTCGTACAGGTAGCCCCAGATGGGATAGAGAATGGTGGCAACGATCAGGGCGCCGGAATTGATCAGCCCCCACTGCTGATTATTGATATTAAAGGTCTCGCTGATGGGGACCTGCAGCGAGCCGATCATCAATTTATCGGTTTGATGCAGGAGCATGAAGAAGAAGAAAATGACGACCACGAACCAGCGGTAGCGTGAGCTTTTTGGGGTCATGCGGGCCTCGAAGAGTGGAATGGAACGAGTTTACATTAGATGAGGGAGAAGAGTCGAAACGCGGCCAAATGCAGAAAGAGCATGGGAATACAGGCAAAGATGCATGCCGAGAGTCGGTCACGGGGCTGCGCGGGCGACGTGTCTGCCCCGTGAAGAGGCGCGGCCGTTCATCTTCTACTCATTTGCCGGGATGAGAATAAGGATTACATATAACAGATAAAAAAGGTGATATTTAGTAGTTTTTATCCGGGTTGCAAGTGATTATTGTTATATGGATCACCAAACCAAAGGAGAAAAATGAATAAATTGCCGAAATTTCTCGTCCTGGTATTGAGCCTGGCATTATTGCTCACAGCTTGCGGCGGAGGCGGCGCAACCATCAATGTAACCATCACCGATTTTGCCTACACCCCCGACACGTTCACCGTTCCGGCGGGCGCCCAGGTGACACTGAAGGCCATCAACAAAGGTGCCGTCGAGCACGAGTTCGCCATCATGAAAGCCGGCACCTCGGTCACTCCGCCGTTCGGCGACAAGGATGAGGGGAATATCTACTGGGAACTGGACCAGATCGAGGCGGGCACCACCAAGAGCGCCACCTTCACTGCGCCCACCGACCCTGGCACGTATGAGATCATCTGCGGCCTGCCCGCCCATATCGAAAAGGGCATGGTCGCCAAGCTTATCGTGAAATAGCGGATCGAAACCACAGGGGGTGATTGACCAAAGCCATCATGGGCCATGCCCGTTTCAAAAATAAAAACTGCCTGCGCGAACGCTTCTGAATGCGTCTGCGCAGGCAGTTAGAGCGAAGATTCGCTGTTATGCTTTCAGTAAACCCAAGTTCCTTGGCATTTCATCCCATGTGCGGCCTTCGAGAACTCGACCTGCTCTTTTTTTCTGAACTCCACCCCATTGCTTGAAGAAAAACGGAACCCTCACCTTTAAACACTGGTCTCTGATATCAGTGACCCATTCCTGTTCAAGTGGTCTCGCGCCCGGACCAGACTCACCGCCTACAATAACCCAATTGATTTTTCTAAGGTTCAATTTCCCGAGAGGACCGATCAAGGGTTCAAGCGAAAGGAATTTGATTTTTGCGCCTGTGCGTCGCAAGTGATCAATTCTGTATTTATATTTTTCAGTTTCAACACTTACACCCATCCAGATGTTGTCGGTCCATTCCAGACAAGGACTGAGTTCTTCAACTCTTTCTGCACGCTTCGTGAGTACCTGGAACTGATGCCAATGAGCGCGCTTCATTACATCAAAGACTCTTTCAATAAATTCAAAGGGAACGTCTTTGTGGAAGAGATCGCTCATGGAATTGACAAAGATTACTTGCGGGGTTTTCCATTCGAGCGGCTTTTCAAGCGCATTCTCATGCATGGTGAATTTAAAACCATTGAGATAGTTCGGCTGCCCCATAGCCTGTAAGCGTTTCGCCATTCGCTCCGCATAGCAATGCTTACAGCCGGGGCTGATTTTTGTACATCCGGTCAAAGGATTCCAAGTGGACTCTGTCCACTCAATTCCCGAATGTTCAGCCATTCTTTCTCCTTAGCGAACATACCAATAAATCCACTACTATAATAGCATATCTGTTCTATTTCCACAATTGCATTTGACCATCCGCGCCCGTCGCTGTCACAGCTCTCCAAAAATCAACTCCAATGCCTATTTGATTGCTTGCAAACAAGAGGCGGTAAAGTGGCGCATTCTTTCGATGCTTTTCGTTAGATGGCTTCGGCCAATACTTCCTCAATCATCATTTGACCTCAACATAGTACCATAATAAATGGTGGCTCTTCCTACTCTTTTCCGATTCTTTGTCAACAGCATTTCCCAATCGGTGCCCTGGAACAAAATGATCGATATGAATTCGTCTCCGTCCAGGGCTTTCCTCGCAGTTGATTTCTCAAATGCATCAATGTATTCTTTGGAGATAAGTTAGTCTTATCCTTCGCCCAAACTCTCGATTCCCGACTGAATAAGCCGTCATTTTCAGGGAGCAAATTATCGTAGCCATCCTGCATCTCCATACATTCCTAAGACCCAAGTGGTTATATGACTTTCTTGAACTTATGATATTAACCCGTTAGGAGGAGAGGAATTTCACCGTATCATAATACAGGTCTACCTCCTATCGGTTATTGTGTTTAACATCCCATGCGATCTTCTCAAATTGACATAAAGTCTAGCTTATTAAAAATTATACAATCTAGTGGGTTAATTATCAAGTCTAACAGAAAATTCTTCGGGATTAGCAATATCAATCTCTTGAGAAGGTTGAATACAAAGAAGGTTTTTCCCTCACCGTTCTCAATGCAGCATCACACCCTTTACTATCCCAGGTCTTGCTCACCATCGCCTTCCGAGATGATCTCCTGCGCCAGGGTCTCCAGGGCGGACAGGTCCTCGGCTTTGTCCACCTTGGCGGAGCGCCAGTACTGGTCGAGCAGGTCCAGCGGGCTGAGGCTGCTGACCGCCTGCCCATCGGGGATGCGCACACGCGCCTCGATCTGCGGGCGCTTGACCAGGTGGAACTCGAAGGCCTTCTCGGCATGCTTGCGCAGGGCAGGCTCGTCAATGAGCGTGTCCCACTCGCGCGGGTAATCCACGATCAGGCGCACAATGGCCCCGTCCAGTTCCTCTTCGGAGGGAAGGACGGAGCGGAGGAAATCATTGATGTTCTCAGCGGAGGTCAGTTCCACGCGCCGCTGGAGGAAGGGGCGCACCCCGTCCAGCTGCCTCCATTCCACGGAAGTCGAGCCGCGCCCGATATCGGCGACGATGAAGTACTTGTCATCCTCGGCTTCCCCAAAATCCACGCGCTCGATGGAACCGGGATAGATCACCGGCGGATGGCTGCCCTCATTCAAGTTTTGCGGCTTGTGGATATGCCCCAGCGCCACGTAATCCAGCCGCGTGTCCTTGACCAGCGAGGTGGGCAGCACCAGGTCCGCGCCGAGCATGACCATGCGCTCGCCGCCGTAGGTGGCGCCCTCGACGGAGGCATGCGCGGTCAGGATGGTGGGGAGATTGGGGTCGATGCGAGTGAGCATGGACTCGACGATATCAGAGATACGCGCTTCCAGGTCGGAGAAGATCTCTTCAGGGGCTTGCGCGCTCGATTCGAGGGCGGCCATCATCCCGGAGCGCGAGATCCACGGCATGGCGATCACCTGCACGGGCAGATCCCACAGGTCCGCGGAACAGAGGAATTCGGGGTGGTCGAGCACGCGCACATAGGGTACTTGCAAGGTGGAGAATTCCTGAATGGCATGGGCGCGGCCCGCGGCGGGGGAAAGGTCGTGGTTGCCCACCAGCAGGAGGGTGGGAATCTTCGCCTGGGAGAGGCGCATGATACGCCTGCCCCACTCGCGCTGAAAGGTGGGCGCCGGGGCGCGGTCCTTATAAGCGTCGCCCGCGAAGAGGACCAGGTCCACCTGTTCGTTGATAGCCGTGTCCACGATGGTATCCAGGGACTTGAGGAAGTCGAGGACGCGCAGGGGCAGGCCGGTGACGGGGTCATGCCGGCCGTAGTTGGCCATGTCGATATGAGCGTCAGCAAAGTGGAGGATTTTCATCGCCTGCCTAATATATCATAAGGAGGGTTCTGTCCGCTCAAACCTGGCCCGGCGGCCTGACTCTATGAAGCCAATACTCTCGTAGGCCTTGATCGCTCCGGGGTTGTTGACGTGAACGCAGAGCTGGGCCATGGTCAATCCCTCGGCTTGCATGCGCCGCATGGACTCGACCAGCAAGGCTGAGGCCAGCCTGCGCCTGCGCTGCGATGGAACCACTCCCACCTGGATGATATAGCCGTCATTAGTCACAGTACCAACCGTTATGCCTTCTGAGCTGGCTAAAACGAACCCGACGGGAACACCCCCGGCGCATGCCAGCAGGGACCAATCAGGGCGCAAGTTCTCGTTCTCCATGTAACCGGTGATCCACTCCCCGGCAGTGTAGCCGGGAAATCCGGGCCGCTCACGGAAGGCGGCGTGATAGGCTTCGAAGAACTGTCCGGCGATATCCGGCGTCCAGGTCGCGAGGGTCAGGTCTTCCGGGAAAGGCTGATCGGGCAGCGAGTGCGGTGAGATCGCGGCGCATGACCAGTTCCTCGAAGTTGCATACCAAAACCATGGGCGAGGTAGAGCCGCCGCGCTGGTTCGGTGAGCGCTTCGGTGGCGATGCGCAGAATCCAGTCGTTCCCGGCTGGGGAGAGTTCTTTGGCTGTCTGCGCGCCCCAGTGAACCAGATAATCCCCGAGACCGCGCCCGTGCAGGTCCGGCCGCACATGACCGGTGAGGACGGCGAGCGGCTTTCCGGCTGCCTGCGTCACAGCGGACCGTCTCAAAAGCCGCCAGGCCGCCGTCCGAAGTCGAACGCGCCGAGGGCCGCTCCCGGGCCATCAGAGAAGCAGCGCTCCCGGAGGTTTTCAGGCAGGCTCAGGAAAGACAGGCCGCCGTCGGCCGCATGGCATTCCATTGCAAGGGCAGACAGCGCGTCCAGGTCATCCGGCGTGACAGACTGCCAGGTCAATCCTTCGATGTTCGGGGGAGATAGGGTCGCATCATAGACTCTCTACTGATAAAGACAGGATAAGGAATACGGGTGAGGAAACACTTGAAATAGGAGAACGACACGAAATATATCGATGTTTTTGCGAGCAACCTTCCCCGGGAAAGATGACGGATGGAAGATTTCTTCGTGCACTCGCCCCTTGCAATAACATGCTACTGCTGGTAGCCCAGATCCTTGAGAGCTTGCATGGCGGGGTCCCAGTTGGGATGGATCCTGAGGGCGGCGCGATAGTCATCCAGCGCGTCTTGAGTTTTCCCGGCCATGTAGTAGGCGCGGCCGCGCCAGAGGAGCAACTCTTCGAGGTCAGGCGAGGCGATGGTGTCCTTGAGCGTGGTGTCCGCCAGGTTGATCACGTCTGCATATCGGGAGGAGTAGTAATAGGCCCAGTAGGGGCCGGTCTGGTACCACATCATGCGATAGGGGCGGGTGGAGTCTGTACCGCCCAACCCGGCATACAACTGGAATGCGTTATCAAAAGCCGCCGCGGCGTCCACGTACTCCTGCCGCGCCACGTGACTGGTACCCAGGTTGAACCAGGCAAAGAAGCGGTCAATGCCTGTCAGGCTCCCGGTCTCCGCCTCGGCCACCTGCATGGCGTGGCTGGCAGCGGCGTACTCATCCGAGAGCGGCCCGAGCAGCGACATGACATCGCGCTCGTTGGTGGCAGGATAGACCACCACGAAAAGGTAGTTAAAGGAACGCCAGCCCTCGATGAACTTATCATAGGAGATGTGGAAGTTCGGGCCGTCGTTGTAGGTGTCCTGGACGATCAACTCCTGGCGCCCATCGTCGTAACCGGTGATGAACTGGTAATGCCCCATCCAGCCGACCTTGCCGGCATAATCGCGCTCATAGTAGCCCTTCTCGGCGACCACCGGGAACCCGGCGGCGAGGAAGCGGCGGACTGTGTCAATGTCCCCTCCGTAGCGCATGACCGAGGTCATGCCGGGGACGCTGGAACTGATGAAATCCTGGAACTCATAGGGCATAACGTTCTTATCCAGGCCGCGCGGGATGCCCTTGCTGTCCACGTTGTTGCCGGGCATGACCGCCTTGCCGACGACATCACGGTTGCCGGTCCAGCCCCAGAAGTTGAGCGCCATCGAGAAATTCGAGGGGCCGCAGTAATTCCAGCGGCCGTGCTGGTCCTCGTACTTAAAGCCTTTCAGGTCCACCAGCGCAGGGAGAGGCGTGGGGGGAATGGTGGGTTTGGCGGTGGGGCCTGATTGCTGCGTGCCGGTGGCCGCGGGAGCCGGGGGCGTGAGGGTAAGGGAATATTCGGCACGCGTGGTTGCCAGGATGGAATCGAAGTTCACCTGCTGCTCAGGGCGGAACACAGCCTGGTCCGGAGGGTTGAAGAAATATTTGACCTGGGCGCGCACATTATCCACGCGCCAGCCCAGCCGGTCATGAACGGGGGGCACGTTATAGATAAGGATCACCAAGAGCAGGCCCAGAGGGATCTGCCACATCAGTCTTCTTGCCTTTTGCATGGCGAGGATTATATATCGAATCGTCCGGACGGGTTCTCGGGGGGTAAAAAGGCTATAAATTCTCACTTTTTTCTCATATTTGGGCGTAACTTCCACCTTGCCGCGGCGACCTTGTTGGTAACCCGAAGTTTCCCGGAGGAAAACTCATGCGAAAAGGCACCCTGTTCCTATCAGCAGTCTTATCCACCTTCATGCTGGCCGTGATGGTGGGTGCAGTCTCAGCCTATCAAAAGACCGTGAAAACCACCACTCAGGCTGTCCAGCCGACGGATGCACCGGCAGTGCAAAACGTAAGCGAACAGCTCGCTCCCGCCGCAGCCCCGGCCTTTACGCCGGATCAGGCGGCAGCCCTGGCGGCACAGGTGATGAACCGCACCGACCTGTACAGCGTGGAAACCGCCGACTTCAACGGCGCCAGTGTATACCTGGTCACGTTTACTTCCGGTGACCTGGTGTATGTGAGCCCGGACGGGCAGATCCTTTCGATCTCCAAGATCGTGCCCACGGTAGTCAGCGCGCCGCCCACATGGAACTTCCGCAGCCATGAAGATCACGACGGCTCCTCTGCCCCGAGCAACCCGCAACCCGGCGGCGATGACCACGGCGATGACGGCGGCGGCGAACACGAAGACCACTAGACCGGGGAGCAGCGATGGCAAATAAACCCGGAGCCCGCGGCTGGAACGATGTGCAACTCGTCCTGGCTGCCATGGCAATGACCCTCACGCTGGGATTATGGAACATCTTCGCCGAGCCGGACCTGGCGCACGCGAAGGAGAGCGCCAACCAGCAGCCTCCCACTCCGCCTCCGGCCACGGAACTTCCCACCGTGGCCGGAACACCCACCGCCCTCCCGCCGATCAAGATCCTGCTCGGAGGCGTAGCGCCTGAGCTTCAGGTGGTGCAGCAGCAGCCCAGCGCTCGCCGGACGGGGCGGAGCAGCGGCGGCGGTGGTGGAGGCGGCGGAATCACCCCTCCCGTAAGAACACGGACCTCCTGAGATGCCCAACCACAAATCCTTTCATGCCATGGGCTGCGAGATGCAGGTAATCGTGGATAATGAAAACAACGAACCGGCAGACATGCTAGATCAGGTGCCTGCCTGGTTCGAGGAGTGGGAGCAGGTGCTCAGCCGCTTCCGCAACGACAGCGAGCTTTCCCAACTCAACCGCCGCCCGAACCAGCCGGTGCACGTCAGCGAAACGCTCTGGGAGGTCTATCAGGCCGCTCTGTGGGCTGAGCAGTACAGCGGCGGGCTGATCACGCCGACCACGGCGCAGGCGCTCATCCAGGCTGGGTATGACCGCACCTTTGAAGAGCTGCTCCCCGACCGGCAGGCCAGCGCAAAAGCCTCCGCTGTCCCGCCGCTTTCAGCCATACAGGCAGACCCGGACGAACGGACGCTTTGTATCCCGGAGGGAACGCAGTTGGACTTCGGCGGGGTAGCCAAGGGCTGGGCCGCACATCAGGCCATGCTGCGGCTGGAGGCCATCGGGCCGGCGCTGGTGGATTCAGGCGGCGATATCGCCATCAGCGACAGCCTGCCCGGACCGGAGCCCTGGGAGGTCGCCGTGGACGACCCGCTGCATCCCGGACAGGAGGTGACCCGCCTGTACCTGGAGGATTGCGGGGTAGCCACTTCCGGCAAGGACCGCCGCCGCTGGATGCGGGACGGCCGCATACTTCCATCACATCATCGACCCGCGCATCCGGCCTATCGGCCGAGACGGACCTGATGACCGTGACCGTGATCGCGCCCACGGTGATGATGGCCGAGGCCGCCGCGAAAACGGTGATGATCCTGGGCAGCACAGGAAGGGATCCTCTGGCTGCAGAACCAGCCCCGATTGGCCGGCCTGTTCGTCATGGAAAACGGCGAAGTGCTGGCGACCAAATCCATGCAGGCTTATCTATAATCGAGGCAACCGATGGCCGCCAACTCCAACGAGTTCAATCCCGAAGAATCCTCGATCAGTTTTCAAACCTTCCTCTCCCTGCTGCTGGCCATGATCTTCGGCCTGCTGCTGGCAGTGGTGGTCCTGCCGCGCTGGGTGCCCGGCATGGCCTATTCTCTTTCCGGCGAGGCGCCGCGCGCCTACTGGTACCTGGCGAGGGCATCGGCTTTTGCCTCGCTCAGCCTGTTATGGATCTCCATGGCGCTCGGGCTGGCCATCACCAATAAGATGGCGCGACTGTGGCCGGGTGCGCCGGCGGCCTTTGCCATCCACGAATATGTGAACCTGCTGGGGCTGGCCTTCGCCATATTCCATGCGCTCGTCCTGCTGGGCGACCGCTACATCGGCTTCACCTTCGTCCAGCTTTTGATGCCCTTCGCTACGACAGCATACCGGCCGCTGTGGGTGGGGCTGGGGCAGCTCGGCTTTTACCTGTGGGTGATCGTCACCTTGAGTTTTTACGTGCGCAAAGGCATCGGGCAGAAAACCTGGAGGTTTGTCCACTACATCAGCTTCCTGATGTACATCGTCGGGCTGGCGCATGGGATATTCAGCGGGACCGATTCGGGCGCGGACTGGGTGCAAAAGTTCTACTGGCTGAACGCCGGAAGCCTGGTGTTTCTGCTGGTATATCGAATTCTGGCGAGCATCGCGGACAAGTTGTTCCCGGAAAAGCGGAAGGCTCCGGTACCGGCTGCGTCAGGGCAGGCGGAGCCGTGCTCCCCAAAAGCCTGCCCCAACGAATACACAGCAATAAAGATTGTCACGTCGTGGCGCCACCCCGCGCAATGACATGGCAAGGAAATAAAAAAGCGGAGGCCAATTATGGCCTCCGCTCTTTGTTTGCGGTAACTTACATATCCTTGACTTCGCCTTCGATGACGTCGCCGTCATCATTGCGGCCGGGGTTGGAGGGTCCACCCTCTGCCTGGCCTTCAGGCTGAGGCTGCTGCTGGCCCTGTGCGTAGAGCTGCTGGCTCAGCGCATGGAAGGCCTGCTCCACCTGCTCGGAGGCGTTCTTGATGCGGTTCAGGTCCTCGCTCTGGGCAGCCGACTTCAATTCGTCGATCTTGCCCTGGATGTTCTGGGCGTCGCGTGCTGGAGACCTTGCTCGCCCAGGTCGCGGAGGGCCTTCTCGGTCTGGTACACCAGGGTATCGGCCGTGTTGCGGGCGTCAATGATCTCGCGGCGCTTCTTATCCTCGGCCTCATGCTGGCGGGATTCCTGGACCATGCGGTCAATATCGCTCTTGTTCAGGTTGGTCGAAGCAGTGACGGTCACGGTCTGTTCCTTGCCGCTGGCCTTATCCTTGGCGGTGACGTGCAGGATGCCGTTGGCATCGATGTCGAAGGTCACTTCGACCATCGGGATGCCGCGCGGGGCCGGCGGAATGCCATCCAGCCGGAAGCGGCCCAGCGACATGTTGTCATTCGCCAGCGGGCGCTCGCCTTGCAGGATGTGGATGTCCACAGCGGTCTGGTTATCCGCGGCAGTCGAATAGGTCTCGGTCTTCTTGACCGGGATGGTGGTGTTGCGTTCGATCATGACGGTCATGACACTGCCCAGGGTTTCCACGCCCAGCGAGAGCGGGGTCACGTCGAGCAGCAGAATGTCCTTGACCTCGCCGCCGAGCACGCCGCCCTGAATGGCTGCGCCGATCGAGACGACCTCATCCGGATTGACGCCCTTGTTGGGCTCCTTGCCATTGGTCAGCCTGCGGACCAGGTCCTGGACCATGGGCATGCGGGAGGAACCGCCGACGAGGACGACTTCGTTCAGGTTGGCGGCAGTCATGCCGGCATCCTTGAGTGCGGCCTCGAAAGGCATGCGGCAGCGGGCCAGCAGGTCTTCGGTCATCTGCTCGAACTTCGAACGCGTGAGTTTCAACTGCAAGTGCTTCGGGCCGGAGGCATCCGCGGTGATGTAGGGCAGGTTGATCTCGGTCTCCATCACGCTGGAGAGCTCGATCTTGGCCTTTTCCGCAGCCTCGCGCAGGCGCTGTAGCGCCGGGCGGTCCGCGCGCAGGTCAATGCCCTGTTCCTTGCGGAACTCGTCCGCAGCCCAGTTGACGATGCGCTGATCCCAGTCATCGCCGCCCAGGTGCGTGTCACCGTTGGTGGATTTGACCTCGATGACGCCTTCGCCGACTTCCAGCACGGACACATCGAAGGTGCCGCCGCCCAGGTCGAAGACCAGGATCGTCTCATCCTTCTTCTTGTCGAGGCCGTAAGCCAAGCGCAGAGGCGGTCGGCTCGTTGATGATGCGCATGACCTCCAGCCCGGCGATGCGGCCGGCGTCCTTGGTGGCCTGGCGCTGGCTGTCGTTGAAATAGGCCGGCACGGTGATGACCGCCTGGGTGACAGCCTGGCCGAGGTAGGCTTCGGCGTCCGTCTTCAGTTTGGAGAGGATCATCGCCGAAATTTCCTGCGGGCTGTATTCGCGGCCGGTGACGGGGATCTTCACCTTGACATCATCTGCATCGCCGCGCACGACCTCGTAGGGGACCATGGCGCGTTCCTGTTCGGTCTCCTCAAAGCGGCGTCCGATAAATCGCTTGATCGAGTAAATGGTGTTCTCAGGGTTCACCACGGCCTGGCGCTTGGCAGTCTGCCCGACGAGGCGTTCGCCGTTCTTATTGAAGGCTACCACGGACGGCAGCAAGCGGCTGCCCTCAGCGGTCGAGATAACGGTCGGCTGTCCGCCTTCCATGACGGAGACGACCGAGTTGGTGGTTCCAAGGTCGATACCAATGATCTTGCCCATAGGATACTCCTTATATTCAAGTATGACGCTATCAGGATACTCCTGTGATGCAAGAATCTCATTAACGGCGCATAGAAATGAGATAAGTGACTTCCACCTGCCTCCACAACCAGGCGTTTATTTTAAAGCGAGCAATAAAAAACCCTGCAAACAGGCAGTTTGCAGGGTTCCTACTGAAATGTTTAGGAGGCTAGGGAACGGCCAGAAAATGGTTCTTAAGCGTCCAATGGATATAGTTTTGCCAGAGCGGGATGACATCCGCCTCATCGTAATCGTGGTCGGAGAAGGTCTGGATGATGACGCGGCCATCATAGCAGGTAGCCAGCACGGCCTCCTGGCTGGAAGGACGCGCGGAGAGGCCTGCAAGGAGGGTGGCGGTTCCCCCACCTCCGAGACGAATCTGGTCACCGGTCTGGTTGGCCCAGAACCGGTCGTAGTGCAGCAACGGCAGCACAACGTTGGGCACGTTGAAGACCTCGTGGTCGGACTCCCACCAGTAGATGGAATCGGCCAATTGATAATCCTTTTGATAGCGGATGCCGCAGCCGCTCAGGATCTTGGCGATGCGGCCATTAGCCTCCCGGTCGAGATACCAGACCTCGGCAATCAGGGCAACCTTGTCACGCGTCAGGCGCGTGTTGATCACATCCCAGAACTCGCCGGAGATCTTATCCTTGTCCTCGGCACCGACGATGACAAGGTCCCACTTGGTGCCAGAGTTGAGATATTCCATAAAGTGGCCGCTGTAGGAACCGGTCTGGGTGAACTTTATACCCATGCCGGTCACGGCTTCCTGGATCCACATGCCAATGCCCCGCTCGTCGGTGTTCTCATAGATCAAGACCTTGGCGTTCTTGATCTGGGATTCGACATCCTCGGTGGGAGTTGGCAGGATCTCGGTAGGAGCGAGTGTTTCAGCCACCTGAACCACAGGAGGAAGTGTAGGCGGCGGGGGCTGTGTTGGCTGGACCGGCGGCGCCTGCGTCGGGATGGCCTGCTGGATCATTGCCTGCTGGGTCATCTGCATAGAGACCGAGGTCAGCTGAAATTCAAGTGCGAACTTGGTGGGATCAAAGGCCGGCGCGGTTGGCGCAGGGCTGGCGCTGATGGAACAGGCCAGGATGGACAAAAGCGCGGCAAGAAAGAGAACGAAAATCCCCCGGAATCCAGATTTGTGCTGCATGGTACCCTCCCCGCAATGTTCTGGAACGACTGAATATATTATAAGAGGATGGATGATAAGAAGGAAGAATCAAAACGAAATTGTAATTAAGGCTCGCTGACCGTCAGCCGGTCGAACGCGGCAATTACCGGCAGGTTCTCAAAGGAAGAAACAGCCAGCCCCAGCCGGCCCTGCCTCAGCCCAAAGCGGGAGACATCCAGCTTGCGGAACAATTTGCCGTTGAGATACAGCCAGAGGATGTCCTCCTGGCAGTCCAGGCCGACCTCGTTTTGTTCAGCCCCGGGCTTAACGTATTCGGAGGCGGCCGAGGCAATGGGAGTATAGGTAGCGATGCCCTGCTGCAGCCACTGACCAAAGAGGACGCTGTAGGTGCCGTCGCTGGAAATATTGAACTCGTACCAGCCATTGGCCTCACTGTAACGGCAGATCAACCCGATGGCCTCTGGGGCGGTCCCACGGCTCTGGACAAGGGCATCCAAGCGGGCATCGGTGTAATCCTCCGCGCCCAGCAGGACATAGCCCCACTGGTTCGACTGTTGCAGGCTGATAACCAGCGCACCGTCCTGAATCTGCGCCTGCGGGATGGTGTCGCCGTTGCTCTGCAGCAGTGACCAGGCGGGCAGGGAGCCATCGAACTCCTCGGTGAATGCCCGCGGGAGGGACGTGGGCGGAGCTGGGGTAAAAGTGGTGGTAGGTTCGGCAGTTGGGGATAGGGTGGATGTAGACGCGGCGGCGGTGATATTGGGTGCCGCAGTGGGAGGCGCGGTTGGAGGCTCTGCCTGGCAGGCGGCAAGGAGGAGGGCAAGGATAGACAGGAGGATTTTTTTCATATTAAGGGATTGACCAGCAGGTACCTGCTGGTCAATCGAGTGAGTGGAGATGGCGGGAATTGAACCCGCGTCCGAAAGAATCGACCCTCGGAACTCTACGAGCGTAGCCTGCCGATTTGTGTCACTGCGGGGATCCCGGCGGGCAAGTTACCCTGCAGCCATCTGCTGGTCTTAGGCACATTTAGCAGAGTCATGTGCAGCACTCCATCCTTGTGTCGCCCGATCCGTCACCGGGTGGAGAACGGGGCCGGCGGACGCAGCCTCAACGAGGAGACTGTACTGTCAGAGCCGTCGCTTATGCAGCGAGGGGCATAGCAGCATAGGAAGTGCGGTTGGCACTTAAGGTTTGCGCTGAGTTATCGAGTTCGGCGCGCTCTCGGCTCGCATTCCGGGACCAGCCTCTCCCGTCGAAGCCTGTCATCCCCAAAGGAGGGAGTTCGTCCCTATAAGCGCATTATAACATGCAGGCAGGCAGGGCCAGAGCGGGGGGAGGGAAGATTTACCTAACTCTAACGAAGGAAGGGGGACTGTAGAGGAAGGACACAGCCTGCTCATTTTGCAAAAAGCCGCCTCCTGGTTCGCGCCCCTCGCAATGACACCAAAGAAGGCCTTAAATCTTACAATTCCCTTAGCAATCGGCTGCTCAGGCTGGCAGGGAATATAATAGGACAACAAGCATGAACAGGCTGCGTTCCATCGTCTTACTGCTCGTTATCCTGGGGCTGGGGGGATGCACGCCGGGGGCCCTGCCCCCCGCTTCCACGCCCACCGTAACGCCGCGCCCGCAGCCAAGCCCGACTCCCGGCCCGAACCGCATCATTAACAAGTTCAATCCCTCTATCCGCTTCGAGCGCATCGGGCTGGATCAGGGACTGTCGCAATCCTCGGTCAATACCATCTTGCAGGACTCGCAGGGATTCCTGTGGTTCGGCACTCAGGATGGGCTGAACCGTTATGATGGCTATGCATTCACCGTTTACCGCCCAAATGAGGACAAACCCGGCTCGATCAGCGACCGCTGGATCACCCAGATCCTTGAAGATGCTCAGGGCTATGTGTGGGTGGCGACACGTCAGGGGGGATTGAGCCGTTTCGACCCGCGCGAAGGAACCTTCACCAATTACCGGCATGACTCCTTCGACTCCGCCAGCCTCAGTTCCAATCAGGTGCAGGCGATCTTGATCGACAGCCATCAAACCCTGTGGGCCGGCACCAGCAGCGGGCTGGATCGCTACGACCCGCTGAGCAACGATTTCAAACACTATACGACTGCGAGCGGGTTGACAAATAACTTCATCACTACACTGTATGAGGATGCCTCCGGTGTCCTATGGGTGGGCAGCGGCGACGGTCTGACACGCTTTGATCTGAACACTGCCAGTTTCGAGGTTTATAAATCCGACCCGGGCAATATCGGCACACTGAGCAGTAATCACATCACGGCCATCCAGGGGGACGATAGCGGGGATTTGTGGGTGGCAACGGATAACGGCCTGAACCGCCTCGACCACTATACGCGCCGCTTCAAACGCTACCAGCACGATGGAGCCGTGGCCCACAGCCTGATCAACAACTCCATCTCCAGCCTCTACCGGGACCACAAAGGTGGGCTGTGGGCGGGGACCAATGAAGGCCTGGATTACTTCAATGCGCGCTACGATTACTTCATCCACTACCGCCACCAGCCCTCCAACCTGAACAGCCTGAGCACCAATTCCATCCTGACCATCTACGAGGACGACACGGGCGTGTTGTGGGTGGGCACCTTCGGCGGAGGCCTGAACAAATACAACCGCCAGCAGGACCAGTTCACCTATTATCGCAATAACCCGGATGACCCCAAAAGCTTGAGCGGCGACCTGGTCTCGTCCATCTACGCAGACCCGAAGGGACTGGTTTGGATCGGCACACGCGGGGAGGGCTTGAACCAGCTCTTCTCTGTCTCCGGGCGCTTCGAGCATTATCGCTATGACCCGAATGACCCGGACAGCCTGAGCAGCGACGAGGTGTATTCGATCCTGGGCGATGCCAGCGGGGAAATCTGGGTGGGCACTGACCGGGCACTGGACCGGCTTAACCCGACCACAGGCAAGTTCGAGCATTTCCGACCCTCTTCCAAGGATGAAATGAGCGTCTCGGACCTGCCCATTCTTGCCCTTTACGAGGACCATGAAGGCAGGCTGTGGGTGGGTACCAGCCGCGGCCTCGACCAATTCGAGCCGGATTCCGGGACCTTTATCCATTACACCCCAAACCCATCCACCTCGGCCAACCAGGTGGTGGCGATGGGAGAGGATGATGCCGGCCGCCTGTGGGTGGGCACCTTCGGCGGCGGATTGCACCGACTGAACCAGAATGGTGAAGGGTTCGTCAGTTACTTCAACGACCCGGGAAATCCAGCCAGCCTGAGCAACAATACGATCCTGAGCATCCACCAGGATCGCCGCCAGAACCTGTGGATCGGGACCGGCGGCAGCGGGCTGGACCGTTACGACCCGGATACGAACACCTTCACGCACTTGCGGGAGAAGGACGGCCTGCCGAACAATGTCATCTCGGGCATTCTGGAGGACGATGCGGGTAGCCTGTGGCTGAGCACCAACAACGGGCTGGCGCGCTACAACCCGCGCACCGGCGAGATCCGCAGCTTTGGAGTGAGCGACGGACTGCAGAGCAATGAATTTAACATGTCAGCCGCTGCCCTCAGCCCCTTTGGCGATATGTACTTCGGAGGCGTGAACGGGGTCAATGCCTTCGATCCGCTCAAGATCACCAGCAGCGATTATTCACCGAACGTGGTCCTCACCTCCGTGATGAAGGAGGGCAAACCGCTGGAGAACGGGCAGCAGCCGGAATTTACGCACGATATCACGCTGGCCTGGCCCGCCAATGAATTCGAGTTCGAATTCGCCGCGCTGGCCTACGGGCAGCCCTCGCACAACCAGTATGCCTACATGCTGGAGGGTTTCGACAGCGGCTGGAACTACATCGGTACCCGGCGCAGCGGACGTTATACAAATCTCCCCGGCGGCACATACACGCTGCTGCTCAACGGGACGAACAGCGACGGGAAATGGGCCGCCGAGCCGCTGCGCGTGCAGGTCACCGTGATCCCACCCTTCTGGCAGACGAACTGGTTCAGATTGCTGGTAATCCTGGCGCTGAGCGTGCTGGTGCTGGCTGGTTACGCGCTGCGGCTGCAGTCCATCCAGAGCCGCAACCGGCAGTTGGCGGGCCAGGTTCGCTCGCGCACGCAGGCGCTGGAAAAACGCAACCTGGAGATGGAAGCCCTCTACGAGGCAGACGAGAAGATCCTGCGCACTGTCAGCTTGAACCAGGTCTTCCAGACTCTGGTAAACGTGGCTGTGGATATCATGAAGGCCGACCGCAGCATGGTACTGGCCTGGGATGAGGAGGAAACCCACCTCGTGCCGCGTCTCAGCCAGGGATTCAGTCCCGAGACGCTGGCGGTGTTCCAGTTCACCCGCACAGAAAAACCGGTGGCCGAGGTGCTGCGCACCAAGGAACCCGTGGTGACCCTGGAGCCGGACCTGGAGGCGCTGCGTCCGAACCTGCGCGAGGCCCTCACCCGGGAGGGTATCCGTTCCTTTGTTCACCTGCCTATCCAGGTGGATAATCATATCGTTGGCGTGTTCAACGTGAGCTTTACCCAGCCGGACGCCATCAATGATGATATCGTGCGCCTGTTCACCGCGCTGGTGCAGCGCGCCTCCCTTTCCATTGCCAACATGCAACTGTTCGAGCAGACGCGCGACCTGGCGGTCATGGAGGAGCGCAACAGGCTGGCGCGGGATCTGCACGACAGCGCCAAACAGAAGGCCTTTGCAGCCCTGGCGCAGCTTGGAACAGCCAACGGTATCCTGAGCAGCGGGCTGGATGGCGTGGAACCACACCTGAGCGAGGCGGAGAACCTGGTGTACGAGGTGATCCAGGACCTGACCTTCCTGATCCAGGAGATCTATCCCATCGCATTGCAGGAGAAGGGGCTGCCGACCACGCTGCGCGAGTATGTCTTCGAATGGGAGAACCGCAACGACATCACCGCCACGCTAACCATCCGCAACGAGCGGCCGCTGGACCTGGGAACGGAGCAGGCCATTTACCGCATCGTACAGGAGGCCTTAGCAAACGTGGCGCGGCACAGTCATGCCACCGGCGTGGGCATCTGGCTGGTCTATAAGAGCGACGCCATCGAAGTGATGATCGCCGACAACGGCGTAGGCTTCGAGGTCAACGATCGGATACGCGGCATGGGCCTGCGCTCCATCCGGGAGCGTGCGGACAGCATCCGCGGCAGCCTGCAGGTAACTGAGCGCGCCGGGGCTGGGGACGCGCATCCAGGTGCAGGCACCTTTGAAGAAAGTGGAGGCTCGCGCTCTGGCATGATCCGACCAATTCAATCAGGACAGTTAAAATGAAGTCACCAAGAGGCAACAACATGGCAAGCGCAATGAGCATTCTGATCGTGGACGACCACGAAGTGGTCCGGAACGGGGTGAGGTCCTATCTGGAGACTCTGCCGGAATTTCAGGTGGTGGGAGAGGCCGTTTCCGGGGAGGAGGCCATCAGCATGGTCACCGAGTTGATCCCCGACATCGTCCTGCTGGACCTGATCATGCCGGGCATGGACGGGGTGGAGGCCACGCGGCGCATCAAGCAGATCAGCCCGCGCACGCAGGTGGTGGTGCTGACCTCCTACCATGAGGACGCGCACATCTTCCCGGCGCTGAAGGCCGGGGCCACCTCCTACATCCTCAAGGACATGAAGATGGACAAACTGGTGGATGTGCTGCGGCGGGCCGTGCGCGGGGAGGTGACGCTGCACCCGCGCGTGGCGGCACGCGTGCTGCAAAACCTGCGCGGGGAGGATGGGGAGCCCCCCGCTCTGTTCACCGAATTGACCGAGCGCGAGCTGGATGTGCTGAAACTGATCGCCAACGGCCTGACCAACAGCCAGATCGCCGAGAGTCTGGTCATCAGCGAGAACACGGTCAAGGGGCACGTCAGCAACATCCTGAGCAAACTGCATCTGGCGGACCGCACGCAGGTGGCAGTCTATGCATGGCAGCGCGGGATCGTACAGCGCGAGTCGGGGAGGGAGTGAGGCAGTCATGTCATTCCGAGCGGCACTTACAGCGTCATGCAGCAATCTTTACTCGACCCATCCACGCGTAGAGAAATTACCATGTCGGGTTGTGCCCTCCTCGCAATGACAGATTTCCTCCCCCCTTTGGGCGAGTGCCGGAAACCTAATGTTATCGAAGACCTCTTCCACCGAAAGATGGGTGGAGAACTTGCCCTGAGGTTCGCTTTATGCTAGACTACACAAACAAACAATGAGGCAGTGATGGCAGAAAAGATCCTGATCGTAGATGACGACCTCGATACCCTGCGGCTGGTGGGCCTGATGCTCCAGCGTCAGGGCTATGAGATCAGCGCGGCCAGCAACGGCGAGCAGGGTCTCGAAAAAGCCCTTCAGGAAAAGCCCGACCTGATCCTCCTGGACCTGATGATGCCTGGGCTGGACGGGTACGAAGTCACCCGCCGCCTGCGCCGCAACCCGACTACTGCGACGGTTCCCATCTTGATGTTCACCGCCAAGACCCAGTTGGATGACAAGGTGGTGGGCTTTGAAGCCGGCGCAGATGATTACCTGACCAAGCCTACGCACCCTTCCGAGTTGCAGGCGCATGTGCGCGCGCTGCTGGCCCGCTCGATGAAGGACGAGGAGGAGATCGACACCCAATCCCACGAACAGCACGGCTATATCATCGGCGTGCTATCGGCGCGGGGTGGGTTGGGGGTCTCCTCGGTGGCTTCCAATCTGGCGGCGGCGCTCTTCTCCCGCACGCATGCGGACGTGATCCTGGCAGAATTGGTGCCGGGGCAAGGGACCCTGGCAATCGATCTGGGTTTAAAAGATGGGAAGCTCCTGAATGAGATCCTTTCAGGCGCGCCGGTGGAGGTGACCCGCGAGAAGGTACAGGCTGCTCTGCTTCCACATCCCTCCGGGTTGAAATTCCTGGCGGCTTCTGAAAACCCACGTGATATCCAGCTGAATACCCGCGTGCAGAACTACGAGATGCTATTGACACGTCTCTCAACGCTGGCCCAATTCATCGTTCTGGACATGGGCATCAGCCTGCCGCCTTTTGTGCTGGGAACACTTCCGCTTTGCAACGAACAGGTTATGGTCATTGAAGGTCTGCCCAATTCCATTCACCAGGCGCGCTTGATGCTCGACCAGATGAAGAACATGGGTATCGAGCGCCAGCGTATCAGCGCGGTGCTCAACAACCGCTTCCGCAATGAGGCACAAATGCCCTGGGCCAAGGTGCAGGAATTGCTGGACCACCCGATCGCGGTCACCATCACGCCCGCCCCGGAATTGTTCCTGCAAGCCTCCCGGATGCAAACTCCGGCCGTGATCTGCCAGCCGGAAAACTCCACCTCCCAGCAATTTTTCAAGCTTGCCGATCAGGTGCTGGAGCGCGAGAAGGCGCGATGACCTTCTCCAGTCAGACGCTGGCCGCCATTGATTTTGCGGCTGAGCTGCTGCAAACCGCCAGGCATGCGGTCATTCTGACTGGAGCCGGATTATCCACACCCTCAGGAATCCCCGATTTCCGCTCGGAAGGCACGGGGCTGTGGGCGCGCGACGAGCCGCTCGAAGTGGCCTCGCTTACCACCTTCCGCACCGCCCCGGAGAAATTCTTCCAATGGTTTCGCCCGCTGGCTTATCGCATATTCCAGGCTCAGCCCAACCCCGCTCACTACGCGGTAGCGGAACTGGAAAAAGCCGGGCGCATCCAGGCAGTCATCACGCAGAACATCGATGTGCTGCACCAGAAGGCCGGCTCGCGGCGGGTCATCGAAATGCACGGAAGCTTGAGGACTCTTACCTGTTCGCAATGTTTTCAACAGGTTGAATCGACGCCTTATATACTACAATTCTCAGAGACGGGTTCCATTCCCTGCTGCCCGAATTGCGGCGCGCTGCTCAAACCGGATGTCATCCTGTTCGGGGAGCAATTGCCCTACAAGCCCTGGCAGGAGGCGCTGCGCGAGGCCCGTCATTGCGACCTGATGGTGGTTGCCGGCTCCTCCCTGGAAGTGCTGCCGGTGGCCGGACTTCCCATGCAAGCCCTGGATCGTGGTGCTCATTTGATCATTATCAATAACTCCCCCACTTATCTAAACGTTCGAGCCGACCTGGCCTTTTTGGAAGATGTGGCCGTGACGCTGCCCGCCATTGCAGAAAGGGTACTGCATGGCTGAGATCAAGACCGAACGACTGGATGGATACCGGCGGCTGATCGACATCTCCCGGGACCTGGCCTCGACGCTGGACCTGGACATGCTGCTGGCGCGCATCGTACATGCGGCCGCCGAGGTCAGCGGCGCGGAAGCCGCCTCCATCCTGCTGTATGAGGAGCCCGCCCGGCGGCTCTACTTCCAGGTGGCAACCAACATTGATGAGCCCACCCGCCGCGGGCTGGTGGTGCCCATGGAAAAAAGCATTGCCGGCTGGGTCGTGACGCACCGGGAGCCGCTGCGCATCGCCAACGTCCACAAGGATGCGCGCTTCTTCGGCGAGATCGAGCAGACGCTGGGCTTCGCCACCGAATCGATCCTGGCGGTGCCGCTGATCACCAAGAACAAGGTGGTCGGTGTGCTGGAGGCGCTCAACAAGCATGGCGGGAAGTTCAGCCGTACAGACGAGTCCATGCTATCTGTGCTTGGCGCGCAGGCGGCGGTGGCCATCGAGAACGCGCGCCTTTTCCAGCAATCCGACCTGATCTCGGAGTTCGTCCACGAACTGCGCACGCCGCTGGCCTCGCTCAGCACAGCCACCTACCTGCTGCTGCGCCCGGAGATGTCGCAGGAGCAGCGCGACCAGATCGTGAACAACATCCACAGCGAGACGCTGCGGCTCAATGCGCTGGCCTCCTCCTTCCTCGACCTGGCGCGCCTCGAATCGGGGCGGGTGCAATTCCGCAAGACGACCTTCAGCGTCCCCGACCTGCTGTATGAGTGCAAGGATGTGATGGCCTCCAAGGCGGATGAGGAGCATGTGCGCGTCCAGGTGGAGGCGCTGGAGGGGTTGCCCCTCCTGGAAGCAGACCGAAACAAGATCAAGCAGGTACTGCTCAATCTGATCAGCAACGCCATCAAATACAACCGGCCGCACGGCTCGATCATCCTGCGCGCCGAGAACCAGGAAGAGGAGATGGTCATCAGCGTGCAGGATACGGGCATCGGCATTCCCGAACCGGCCCTGCCGCACATCTTCGAGAAGTTCTACCGGGTGCGTGAGCATGAGAACGTGGCCGCAGGGACCGGACTGGGGCTTTCCATCTCCAGGCAGATCGTGCAAGGCCACGGCGGGCACATGGAGGTGAAGAGCAAGGTGGGGGTGGGGACGCTGTTCACGTTCGGTTTGCCGCTGCGCTCGAGGACGAAGCCGATCACGTGAGCGGAAGCTAGATAATTAGAAAAATCAGATCATTAGGTATCAAGGGGGTGCATCATGCTGGCAATCAGTTCTCTGAAAGGCGGAGATTGCTTCGGGTCCTCTCGCACATCGTCCCGAAGGGAATGACATCGTTTATGTGGCGGCGGACCAACGGTTGCGGCCGAGGGCCTTCGCCTGGTACATGGCTCCGTCGGCGCGGCTGAGGAACTTCTGCCAATCCTCATGGCCGATCTGCAGTTCTGCGGCCCCGGCGCTGATGGTGATCGGATAGGAGTTGCCCAGCGCGCTGATGGGCGCGGCCTCCATCAATTTGCACAGCCGTTCTGCCTGCCCGATGGCGGCCGGCAAGGGGGAATTGGGCAGGATGACCAGGAACTCCTCCCCGCCGTAGCGCCCGACGATATCCGGCTCGCGGATGTGGTCGCGCAGCAGGCTGGCGACATTGCGCAGGATCTGGTCCCCGACAGCGTGGCCGTAGGTATCGTTCACCTGTTTGAAGTGGTCAATATCCAGCATGGAGATGGAGAGCGGGGTTCCGTAGCGCTCGGCGTGCATCACCTCGCGCTGCAGATCGCCAATGATCTGGCGGCGGTTGGAGAGATAGGTCAGTTCGTCGGTGTGCGCCACCTCGTGCGCCTGGGCGATCACCGCGTCGATCTCGATCTGCTTGTTCACCAGTTTCCGCTGCAGCTGGGCGTTATCCATGCTCATCTGGGCTACCTGCCCGCTCAGGCTGCGGCAGCGCTCGGCCAGTGCCGGGTCGTAATAGACCAGGTCGGCGAGGAAGATCAGTTTCCCCTCCGGCAGTGGGAGGAACAGGCAGTCGTAGTCCTCCCCCCGGTCTCCCAAGTTTAACGAAGAGACGCAGCACGCCCTGGAAGGATTCGCCGCGTGTGGCAGTCATGCGCAGCAGATTGTTCAGCGAGTCACGGTTCTCAGGAGCAGCCAGGTCAGTGATGGAATCCAGGCCGGGTTGCTCAGCCCGCAGCCTTTCAAAGGCCGGGTTCTCCTCCACGACGCGCCCGGTCTCATCCACCAGCGCGGCGAGCGAATGCGTGCGCCGGAGCCATATGAGAATCTCTTTCTCGTGCAAATACCCCGCTAGTTTATCCATGCACCTTATCGCGCCCCTCTTCTCCCAAACTGACGTTCGAGCATATCCACGGAGAGATGGATCATGGTCGGCCTGCCATGCGGGCAGGTACGCGGCGACTCGCAGGATTCCAGGTCGGAGAGCAAAGCACGCTGTTCCTCGGGAGCCAGCACCTGGCCGGCTTTGACCGCCAATCGTTTGCAAACCCGCCCGGCCAGCCGCGCTTCCACTTCGGCCTGCAATGGCGTCTCATCCTCCTCAAAGTCCTCAACGAGCACCATTACCGCCTGCGCGGGATCGCTGCTTCGGAACAGGGTCGGCATGGCGCGCACCTGGAAGGCATTCGTCCCGAAGGGCTCCATCTGGAAGCCGAAGCCGCCCAACACATCCAACTGCCCCTCCAGCAGGCGGGCCTGAGCGGGAGGCAAATGCACCACCACAGGGGAGAGCAGCGCCTGCGAGGGAACATTCTTATTGCGATATTGCGCCATCAGTTTCTCGAACAGCACCCGCTCGTGGGCGGCATGCTGGTCGATCAGATACAGCCCATCCGGCCCTTCGGCCACTATATAGGTCGCGCCGATCTGGCCAATCAGGCGCATGAGAGGCATCTCAGAGATGGAAGAGTGAAGTTGATCGGCCGGTTCCAGACTGCCTGCGGCTTCCGCCGGGGTGACAGTTTTCTCCTCGGCAGCCATGGTCCAGTCGAGGCCGGGCTCACGAGGAGTGGCAGGGCGTGAGGCGCCGCCCCAGAGCGTGCCGGTGGCGATGGATGGCACGGGCGTATAGGCCAGCAGCGCCCGCCGGACGCTGCGCTGCACGAAACTGAAAACCCGGTCCTGGTTCTTGAAGCGCACCTCCGCCTTGGCCGGGTGGACGTTCACATCCACCTCCTCCGGGCCTATCTCGAGGAACAAAGCCGCCAGCGGATAGCGTCCAACCATAAGAAGAGTGTGGTAAGCCTGCAGCAGGGCAGTGTTCAAGGCTGTCTCCTGCACCCAGCGGCCGTTGACGAAAAAGGTGATATCCCGGCGGTTGGAGCGCGTTACGGAGGTAGGACTGATGAACCCGGACAGGCGCAGGTCATCCTCTTCGGCGAGCACCTCGAGCATCTGCCGGGCGGTCTCCACACCGTAAAGACTGGCGAGGATGGCGCGCCGGTCCCCATCCCCGGCAGTCTGAAGGGAGAGGCTGCCGCCCTCGTTTAACTTTATGCGGACCTGTGGATAGGCCAGCGCGTAGCGTGTCACGAGGTTATCCATGGCGCGGCGCTCGGTATTATCCGATTTTAGAAATTTCAATCGGGCCGGGACGTTGAAGAAGAGATCTTCCACGCGCACAATCGTCCCGATGGGAGCGCCGATCTTTTCAACTCTGCCGCTGACGCCACTTTCCACCTTGAGCCGCGCGCCCAGGTCGTAGCCAGCCGCACGGGAGGTGACCGTCATACGAGAGACCGAGCCGATGGAGGCCAGCGCCTCGCCGCGGAACCCCAGCGTGGAAATATGAAACAAATCTTCAGAATTAGCCAGTTTGGAGGTCGCATGGCGGGAGACGGCCAGTTCTAATTCCCCCGCGGGAATGCCGCTGCCATCATCTGCCAATTCGAGCAAGGTGCGGCCTGCATCCGCCACCGAGACCGCAATGCTGCGCGCCCCAGCATCCAGTGCGTTCTCAAGCAGTTCCTTGACAACGGAGGCCGGCCTTTCGATCACCTCACCGGCGGCGATCTGCGAGGCGACCTCCGAGGAGAGCAGACGAATGGGCATGAGGATATTATATGATAGAGAAGGGTTCTGCGCAGAATCGATTGAGGGCTTGTTATGCCACACTCCCCAGCCCCTTGAGAACAGCGGGATAATTCGCGACCCTCCCTATCTTTGCACAGATGGGTAGGGGGTTGTTACGGATATAATCGGCGCATGCGATTTTCCACCGTCTTTTTCGACCTGGATGACACTCTTTATCCCGCCGATACCGGATTGTGGCCCGTGCTGAAGGCACGCATGAGCGATTACATGCGCGTGCAGATGGGCTTTCGCGAGCAGGACATCCCGCGCATCCGCGAGAAGTATTTTTTGGAATACGGCACCACCTTGCGCGGCCTGCAAGCCAACCACGAAATCGATGTGGAGGATTTTTTAGCGTATGTGCATGCTGTGCCTCTGCAGGATTATTTGACCGCCGACCCCGTGCAGCGCCAGGCGATTGCCTCGCTGAAAACCCACAATGTGATATTCACCAATGCAGATACGGCCCACACGCGGCGCGTGTTGGCCGCACTCGACCTCGATGACCTGTTTGAAACCATCGTGGATGTGAACGCCGCCGCGCCCTGGTGCAAGCCCATGCCCGAGGCTTTTCAGGTGGCCATGCGCGCAGCGGGTGAAAACGATCCCTCACGCTGCGTGATGATCGACGACCTACCGCGCACCACAAGTGCAGCGCGCAAGCTTGGGCTGTATGGATTGCTCTATGGCACCGACGAGCCGCATCCCGAGGCAGACGCCTGCTTCAGGGATTGGAGCAGCCTGCCAGCACTGCTCGATGCCTGAAAGAGGAAAGAGGATCAGATGGACAAAAACGCTCTCATCGTCCTGCTGCTCACCATTGGCATCATCCTGGTGGTCAATTTCGTCATGTTCGGCATTGTGCGCGGCCTGACAAGAGGGGACAACCGCTGGATCCGTTCCATCACCGATACACTAACCAAACCCATGGAAAAGAGCAACCGGCATTATGATGAGCTGCGCCACCGCATGGAGGAGCTCTCCGAGGATGAAAAAAAGGAAAAATAACCGCAACAAAGGGGGCAAAGGTACCGTTTATATATA
Source organism: uncultured Chloroflexia bacterium (assembly GCA_963809585.1). Classification (GTDB taxonomy): domain Bacteria; phylum Chloroflexota; class Anaerolineae; order Anaerolineales; family Villigracilaceae; genus JACPVF01. The sequence continues at coordinate 1,843,012 of CAWEKL010000009.1, forward strand.
ATGCATACATGCAATTCATCCCATATTAATCCCTCCATGATAAAATCCACTCAAAGTAGTGCATTTATGCTGGAGGACACTGTGAATAAAGCTTTAAAGACGATCTTCATCGCGTTGGTTGTAATCCTGGTGGGGGTTGGCGCCTTTGCAGGTGGCCTGACGGTCGGGAATATGCTGCCGGTGGTGCGCGCGCATTCGCTGGCGGGGAGCGATCCTGCGGCGGCACCCACGCCGTCCACGCAGCAGCAGGATGCCACACCCTCGGACCTGAAGACGCTGTTCGCGCCGTTCTGGCAGGTTTGGACCGTCATTCATGAGCAATATGTGAACCAGCCGGTGGATGATGTGAAACTGATGGAGGGCGCCATCCGCGGCATGATGGAATCGCTGGGGGACAAACACTCCAGCTACATGGACCCGACCACCTATACGCAGGCCAATCAGGAACTCTCCGGCGCGTACGAGGGAATCGGCGCGTATGTGGATACCGGAGGCGATTTTCTGACCATCACTAGCCCCATTCCGGGCTCGCCGGCGGAAGCTGCCGGGCTGAAACCCGGCGACCAGATCATCAAGATCGATGGGCAGGACATGACCGGCGTGGACCCGGAAGTAGCGCGCCAGCATGTTCTGGGACCGGCCGGAAGTACAGTCCACCTGACCATCCTGCGTTCGGGCGAGGCACAGCCTCTGGAAGTGGATGTCAAGCGCGATAAGATCACCATCAAGAGCGCCACAGGCAAGATGCTGGATAACGGCATAGCCTACATCCAAGTTACCACCTTCGGCGACCAGACCACAGCGGAACTAAAGGCTGCCCTGAAGGACTTGATGTCTCGGAACCCGAAAGGCATCGTTCTCGATCTGCGCTTCAATGGCGGAGGTTACCTGCAGACAGCCGTGGAGGTCGCCTCACAATTCATGGGCGACGGCGTTGTCCTGAATGAGCAGTATGGAGACGGGCAGAAGAACACCTATAATGTCATCCCGGGCGGTCTGGCAACGGACAACAAGATCCCCATGGTCGTGCTCATCAACGAAGGATCGGCCTCCGCCTCGGAAATCGTGGCAGGGGCGCTGCAGGACGTGGAACGCGCTAAATTGGTCGGCGTTACATCTTATGGGAAGGGCTCGGTGCAGAACTGGATTCCGCTGGAAGGGGACCAGGGTGCGGTGCGCGTTACCATCGCCAAGTGGCTCACCCCCAAGGGCCGCACCATCAATGACAAGGGCCTGACGCCGGACGTGTATGTGCCCATCACAGCGGAAGATTACAAAGCCGGCCGCGACCCGCAGCTGGATGCCGCAGTGGAGACTCTGCTGGCAATGCTGAAGGGGCAGCCCATCCCCACCTCGGCGCCCACCGCCACTCCCGGCATCGTACCCACTCCCTTCCACGAATTGGTGCCGACACCCACACCGTAAGGAATGAGGATTCATGTACTTCAATCCCGCTTATTTGTGCTTCATGGCGCCCGCCTTTTTGCTGATGGCGCTGGCGTCCTGGTATGTCAATTCGACCTTCAACAAATGGAGCCAGGTCCGTGCCCGCAGCGGGCTGACCGGCGCGCAGGCAGCCCAGCGCCTGATCAATAACGGCGGGCTGGCAGGAGTGCAGGTGGCCGGAACGAGCGGAAACCTGTCCGACCATTATGACCCGCGCAACAAAACGCTCTTTCTCTCGCAAAACGTCGCCAACGTCCCTTCGGTGGCCTCGGTGGCGGTGGCGGCGCATGAACTGGGGCATGCCATGCAGGATGCCGATGGTTATTTCCCGCTGCGCTTTCGCGCCGCGCTGGTGCCCATGGTCAACATCGGCACCAACCTGGGCTGGATCCTCATTCTGGCCGGGATGCTACTGCAATTGACTAACCTGGCCTGGGTGGGAGTGGCGGTCTTTTCGGGCGGCGCAGTGTTCGCCCTGGCAACACTGCCGGTGGAGCTGAACGCTTCGTCGCGTGCCAAGCGGCTGCTGGCCGAGACCGGAATCATTGCCGGGGAGGATGAGCAGCACGGCGTGAACAGCGTGCTGAACGCCGCGGCCCTCACCTATGTGGCCGGGGCACTCACCGCCCTGCTGCAACTGCTCTATTACGTGATGCTGATCGGCGGCATGGGCCGCCGCCGCAATTAGGTCCCTTGCTTTTCCCACGACTGCCGGTAGATTCCCACTGCCGGCAGTTTTTTATTTATCGGGAGGGTGGAGGGAGAAGGTGTCTTTGTGTGTATAATCACCCGCACATGCGGAAATTTATCCTGATCCTGGTCCTCTTCCTGGGAGTGGCACTGGTCATTCTCAGTTTTGGCGAATTGCAGACCATTGTCCAGACCCTGCAGCAGGCCAATTTCTGGTTTGTGCTGCTGGCACTGATCATTGAAGGGGCATGGTTCCTCGTGGTAGGCCGCATGTACCGCTCGGTCTTTAAACTGCTGGGTATGGAAGACACCACCCGCAACCTGACGCTCATCGCCGCTGCGGTGACGTTTGTCAACACGGTCACGCCCATGGCCGGTTTCGGGGGGATCGCCCTGTTCGCGGCCGAGGCCCGGCGCCGAGGCCAGCCCGCCGGCAAGGCTACGGTGGCAGGTCCGCTCTTCCTGCTCTTCGATCAGGCCGCCTTCCTTATCATCCTGGCGCTGGGCATGTTCGTTCTCTTCCGCCACAACAACCTGGGTGCGGGAGAGATCACTGCGGCGCTTTTCCTGCTGGCGATCGCCTGTGTGATCGCCCTCTTCTTGTATCTGGGTTACCGCTCCGCCGACAAAATGGGCAGCCTGCTGGCACGCATGGCCGCCTTCGTAAACCGCATCGCCCGTCCCCTGCTGCACCGTGATTACCTGAGCGAGGAACGCGCTCACCTTTTCGCTGAAGAGATCGGCGAAGGGCTTTCCGGCCTGACCCAAAAACCTTCCAGCCTCCTTGAGCCCGTTCTCTTCGGACTGCTCGGCAAGGTATTGCTCATGGGCGTGCTAGCCTGCTCGTTTCTGGCATTTGAAGTCCCTTTTACAGCCGGCACCATCGTAGGGGGTTTTTCTGTAGGATACCTCTTCCTGATCGTTTCTCCCACTCCCTCAGGGATCGGGGTGGTGGAGGGCATTATGGCCCTGGCCTTGACCTCACTGCGCGTGGTCTGGAGCCAGTCAGTCATCATCACACTGGTCTATCGCGCCATCACATTCTGGGTACCGCTGGGGGTGGGCGCGGTCGCCTTCCGCAGGTTGCATTAGAATTTTGGGAGGCTGCTTATGGAAGGACGCTTTGAAATTTTATTGGTGGAATATCTTGAAGCCGGTGAGGAAACCCGGCGAAAGACCGCGGAAGCCGGGTTGTGGAAGGAATTCGGCATCACTGGAACAGTGCTGGTGATGGACCTTTCCCGGTTTTCAACTCTCACCGAGAAGTACGGAATCGTTTACAACCTGGCTCTTATCCGGCAAATGCAAAATACAGCCCGCCCGTTGATCGAGGCCGCAGGAGGCCGGGTGGTCAAGTTCGAAGCGGATAACTGCTTCGCGCTGTTCGAGGGAGTGCTGCCCGCCATCCGGGCTGCCATTGACATCCACCGTGCCCTGCAGGTGTTGAACACACGCACGGCCGACCCGTTCGAGATCCGCGTGGGTATTGGGATCGACCACGGCGAGGTGCTGCTGATCGGCGAGAACGATTTTTTCGGCCTGCCGGTCAACCGTGCCAGCAAACTGGGTGAAGACCTGGCAGGCGCAGGAGATATCCTCGTAACTCAAACGGCTTACCAGACGCTCCCGCCGGGCTGTGACATCCAATCGGAACCCTTGAATTTATCTGTCTCCGGGCTTAACCTCGATATCCTTAGCATCAAGTACTAACCACAGCCCTTTTCGGCCATGTCTTCATGGACCAAATCCTGATTTCGCCTAATGCCGCTTAACGAACTACTTCTTTCCTGGAAGAACGACCCTCAAATCGCCCCCAACCTGGCAGCCTGGCGGACTCTCGAGGCGCGTCCCGCGCGCACTGTTCCGCTGCCGGGGGACCTGCCTGGTCCGCTGCGGCAGGCACTGGTGGCCTCCGGTATCCATGAACTTTATATCCATCAAGCCGAGGCCTGGTCGCGTGCGCAGGCCGGGGAGAACCTGATCCTGGCTACAGGGACCGCCAGTGGGAAGACATTGGCCTTTAACCTGCCGGTTTTCGCCTCCCTGCTGGATGACCCCCAGGGGCGCGCTCTCTACCTCTTCCCCACCAAGGCGCTCAGCCAGGACCAGTTGAATGGGCTGAAGGGATTTCTTCCACCGGAGTGGAACGCTGCACCGGCCATTTACGACGGCGACACCCCTCAAAAAGACCGCCCCTCCATCCGCAAGAACGCGCGCATTGTGCTGACCAACCCGGATATGCTGCATACGGGCATCCTGCCGCACCATACCAACTGGCTGGAGTTTTTCTCGCGTCTCCGGTACATCGTTGTGGACGAGGCTCATACGTACCGGGGTGTGTTCGGCTCGCACGTGGCCAATGTGCTGCGCCGCCTGCAGCGTATCGCCCGATTTTATGGAGCGCATCCGCAGTTCATCCTGGCCTCGGCGACCATCGGAAACCCGGGCGAACTGGCGGAGCGGCTCATTGAAGCACCCGTCCAGCGAATCGAGGAGGATGGTTCGGCACGCGGGCCGCGGCACTTCCTGATCTACAACCCGCCCCTTGTGGATGAAAGCCTCGGGCTGCGCAAGAGCGTGCTGCTGGAGGCGGTACGCCTGACCGAAGACCTGCTGGCACAGGATGTGCAGAGCGTGGTCTTTGGCCGCTCCCGCCGCAGCGTCGAAATCATCCTCACCTATTTGCATGGAGAGGATCTAAACCAGGCACCGGCTAGCAGGCGCGGTTCCATCCTTACGGCTGCTTCGGTTCGAGGCTACCGCTCCGGCTATCTCCCCTCGCAACGCCGCGAGATCGAGAAGGGCTTGCGGGACGGCTCGGTCAAGGCGGTGGTGGCAACCAATGCTCTCGAACTGGGGATCGATATCGGCGGACTGGGAGCCGCTGTGCTGGTCGGGTATCCGGGCAGCATCTCCTCGGCCTGGCAGCAGGCGGGCCGGGCCGGGCGCGGTCTGCTGCCCGCGGCGACCATATTGGTGGCTTCAGCCAATCCCATCGACCAATTCCTGGCGCATCACCCCGAGTATTTCTTCGGCCGTTCGCCGGAACAGGCACTGGTCAATCCCGATCATCTGCTGATCCTGCTGGAACATCTGCGCTGCGCCATGTTCGAACTGCCCTTCCAGAAAGGCGAGGGCTTTGGAAGGCTGAGCGGCCGCGAGGTGGAGGAATTCCTAAACTTCCTGGTGGAGAACCGCGAGGCGCATCTCTCCAACGACAAGTATTACTGGATGGCCGACCAATATCCAGCCGCGGACATCTCGCTGCGCTCGGCCTCGCCGCAGGGCGTGGTCCTGCAGGCTCTGAGCGAGGACGGACGGCCGATGACCGTGGGCACAGTGGATGGGGAGAGCGCGACCTGGATGGTCCACCCGGGCGCGGTGTATCTTCACGAGGCGCAGTCCTATTTCGTAGAGTTGCTCGACCTGGAGCAGCACATCGCGCGACTGCGCCCCGCGGTCACGGATTATTACACCGAGCCTTTGCAGGGCACAACCGTGGAGGTGCTCAACGAGGCGAGTGCGTCAACGGTGGCCGGAGGAGAGAAGAAATGGGGCGAATTGAAAGTCACCACGCAGGTGACCGGGTTCCGCAAACGGCGCTGGTATACCCACGAGAACCTCGGCGAGGAGCCGTTGGACCTGCCGCCCTCCGAATTACAGACCACCGGTTATTGGCTGACATTGGCGGAGGCAGCCATTGAGCGGCTGCGCACGGCCGGAGCCTGGACCAATGATCCCAACGATTACGGGCCGGGTTGGGCACGCCTACGCGATCTCATCCGCGCCCGGGACCATTACACCTGTCAGGTGTGCGGTGCGCCCGAGAATGGGCGGCAGCACGATGTGCATCACAAGATCCCATTCCGCGCATTCCCCACGCCTGAAGAAGCCAACCGCCCGGACAACCTGACCACGCTGTGCCATTCCTGCCATCGCAAGGTGGAGCAGAATGTGCGTGTGCACAGCGGGCTGGCTGGAGTGGCATATGTGCTGGGCAATCTGGCGCCGCTTTTCTTGATGTGCGACAGCGGGGACCTCGGGACACACATCGAACCGGTGCCTTCGGCGGCCTTCTCCAATCCTTCCGTGGTGCTGTATGATCTGGTCCCCGCCGGGATCGGTTTCAGCCAGCGCCTGTACGAACTGCACGATGAACTGATGCTGCGCGCCCGCGAATTGGTCGAGCAGTGCGAGTGCGCCGATGGCTGCCCGTCCTGTGTCGGCCCGGGTGGAGAGAACGGTTATGGAGGCAAATCCGCCGCACTGGCGATACTACAGGAATGCACTTAGTATTCTAGTGTTAGAGACTTTAGCAATGGAAGAGAGGAGATTCCCTTGAAACAAACCGGACTTAGAATCTTGATCCTGGCGAGCCTGCTCCCCGCCCTGGCGTGTTCGCTGACGACACCGGCGACGCCCATTACAGGGCCGACCAACACGCCGACCATTGTGCCCAGTGATACCCCCACATTGGTGCCGGACACGGCGACGCCCCCGCCCAGCGATACACCGACGCCTCCGCCGCTTTATCAATCCGTGTCGCTCACATCCCAGCACTTTGAGGAGAGCGGGCAGTCGCCAAACTATACAATCACCTCCGACACGCCTGTCCTGACCGGGGTGAACGACCAGCGCGTGGATGCGTTCAACGCCACCGCCGGGGCAATCGTGGAACATGATGTGAACGAGTTCAAGGCCTCGCTGAAATACCAGCCAACGACACCGATCACCTCGGGCAGTTTCATTGACGTTAAGTACGAGGTTCTTTCCCCGCCGGGGGACATCCTGAGCCTCAAGTTCAACGGGATGGGTTACGGCGACGGCGCGGCACACCCCTATCATTATTCGCAGGCGCTGAACTTCGATCTGGAGAAGGGGGTTGAGGTCCAGCTGTTCCAATTGTTCCAGTCGGATGCGAGCTATTTACAGGTCATCGCGGACTACTGCAAGACAGAACTTGCAACGCGGGATATCGCCTTCGATGCCTTCCAGGCAGGCGCTGAACCGACGGAGGAGAACTACCGCAACTGGAACATCACTCCGGATGGGCTGATGATCACATTCGATGAATATCAGGTTGCTGCCTACGCGGCCGGGCCGCAGATCGTAACCATTCCCTACGCAGCGTTAAGCAGCATCATCAACCCGGATGGGCCGCTGGCGAAGATCATGCACTAAACGGATGTCATTGCGAGCCCCTACTGGGCTCGCAATGACATTGTAACAGGTTATTCCTCCCGCAGCCAGCGGCGGACGGCATCATGCGGGTGGACATGGGCTTCCATGCGTCGCAGCAGCGCGGCGGGGTCCGGCTCACAATAGAGCGTACTGCGATGCTCGGGGAGGATAAAGCCCTCCTGCACTGCGTGATCAATGGCCGCCAGCAGGTGGTCAAAATAATTGCGGACGTTAAGCAGCCCCACGGGCCGGGCATGCGCGCCGATCTGCCCCCAAGTGATCGTTTCGAACAGTTCATCGAAGGTGCCGAACCCGCCGGGCAGGCCGATATAGCCGTCGGCGAGTTCGTGCATGCGTGCCTTGCGGGCGTGCATCCCATCGGCCACATCCATGCGCGTGAGGGCGGGATGGGCAAGGGCGGGGGTATTCATACCGGGGATGATCACACCGACCACCTCGCCGCCTGCCTCCAGGGCGCCATCTGCTACGGCGCCCATCAGGCCGGTCCTGCCCCCGCCGAAAACCAGCCGCAAGCCGCGGCGGGCAAGCATCTCCCCCAACCCACGCGCGGCTAGAAGATAGTCGCTGTGGACGGCATCCGAGGAACCGCAAAAGACGCAAATAGATTTCATAATTGATCCTGAAGGTTTTTCGTTTAAGTATATGACGAAATACATGTCATCGTGAGGAGGTTATCCGTTATCTGAGATACCGGGCACTGACGGAGCAATGACATAATGGAGAGGTTAGAGTTGTATTAGACCGCACCCATGGTGCTTGACGCAGTCTCCGGGCGGTGCTATCAATGACAGCATATGGAATACAAGGACTATTATCAGACCCTGGGCGTGGGACGGAAAGCCAGCGCGGACGAGATCCGCAAAGCCTATCGTAAACTGGCGATGAAGTACCATCCTGACCGCAACCCAGGGGATAAGACCTCTGAGGAGCGCTTCAAGGAAATCAACGAAGCGTATCAGGTGCTCAGCGATTCCGAGAAACGCGCCCGATACGACCAGGTCGGCAGCGCATATTCCAACTGGCAGCAGCGCGGGGGTACGCCCAATGACTTCGACTGGAGCCAGTGGTTCGGCGGCCAGCCAGGAGGCAGCGCAGGCGGGGGAACGCGCGTCGATTACGGGGAGGTCAATGATCTCTTCTCTGAGTTCTTCCGCAGCATCTTTGGCGGGGATCCAGCCCGCGGGGGCGGGCGTGCCTCCCAGATGCCGGCCTATGAACAACCGGTGGAGATCAGTCTGAAGGAGGCGTACGAAGGCACGACACGTCAGTTGACAACCGAGAACCGCCGGGTGCGGGTGCGCATCCCGCCGGGGGTGCGTACAGGCTCAAAGGTACGCGTTCAGGGAGCCGGTCCGCAGGGGCTGGATCTGTATCTGGTTGTGGATGTGGGCGAGGATGAATCCTTTGAACGCCGCAATAACGACCTGCACACCACCGCCGCGGTGGATGTGTTCACTGCCATTCTGGGCGGAGAAGCGGAGGTGCAGACCATGGCCGGTAAGGTCAAGCTCAGTATCCCGCCGGGGACCCAGCCGGATCAGACCTTCCGCATTGCAGGGCGCGGCATGCCGCAATTGAAGAACCCAACTGCCAAAGGGGATCTTTTTGTGCATCTCAAGGTCAAGGTCCCGAAGTATCTGTCCCCGAAGCAGAGAGAATTACTGGAAGAAGCCTCCACGATCAAGTTTTAGGCATTTTTCCAATCAGGAGAGAAATGAAACGATTAAGGGTATTTGGATCATTATCCATACTGGTATTAACAGCACTCGCATGCCAGGCCACCGGGCTGGCAGTGTCACCCACCATCCCCACACTTCCCGCCGTCGCCACCCTGCAACTGCCCGCGCCAGCCAGCGGGAATGAGCCTGTAAACGGAAATCCTGCCGCACAGCAGGATATCCTGACCAGCCTGTACCAGCAGGTCAGCCCGGGGATCGTCGCCATCCAGGTGACGACCAGCCAGGGCGGCAGCCTGGGCTCTGGCTTTGTCTATGACAGCAACGGGTACATTGTGACCAACTACCATGTGGTCGAGGGTGCCACACAGGTTGAGGTGGACCTGATGTCTGGCTACAAGGCCTATGGCGATGTGGTGGGCACAGACCTGGATTCCGACCTGGCGGTCGTTAAGGTGGATGCCCCCGCCGAAGAGCTGCACCCGGTGCCAATGGGCGATTCATCCAACTTGCAGGTGGGGCAGACCGTGGTCGCCATCGGCAATCCGTTCGGGCTGAGCGGGACCATGACGGTTGGCATCATCTCCGCCCTGGGGCGCACGCTCGATTCGGCACATTCCACTCCAGATGGGACATTCTTCACCGCCGGAGATATTTTACAGACCGACGCAGCCATTAATCCGGGGAATTCCGGCGGGCCGCTCTTCGACCTGACCGGCAAGGTGATCGGGGTCAACCGCGCCATCCGCACCACCAACTTCACCGACAGCGGTGAGCCGGTCAATTCCGGCATCGGCTTCGCCATTTCGGTCAATGTGGTCAAGCGCGTCGTGCCCGTGCTGATCGCCAATGGAAAATATGATTATCCCTATTTGGGCGTCAGCTCCATGGATGACATGAGCCTGCCGATCATCCAGGCACTCAATCTGAAGTCCTACACGGGCGCTTACGTGACCACAGTGGTTCCCGGTGGGCCTGCAGACAAGGCCGGCATCAAGGCCGGAACTGAAAGCACCAACATCCCCAACCTGCTGGCTGGCGGAGATTTGATCGTAGCCGTGGATGGGCAGCCCATCCGCCGCTTCGATGAACTGCTGGCCTATCTGATCGGGAACAAGTCGCCCGGCGATACGGTCACATTGACCGTCCTGCGCGGCAGCGACAAGGTGGATGTTCCCGTGACACTTGAGAAACGACCGTAAGCGAGAAATGTAAAAAACAGGCGGGCGCTTGCTGAAGCGCCCGCCTGCTATTTAACCGAAGCGTTCCTCGCGCCAGACATCGGCGCGGTTGTGATAGCCGGCCTGCTCCCAGAAGCCGCGCCGGTCGCGGGTCATGAACTCCAGTGAGCGCAGCCACTTGGCGCCCTTCCAGAAGTAGGGCGTTTCGAGTTCCTTCTCGCCGGGGATGAAGCCGACCGCGCCGCGCAAGGGATAGCCATGTTCCGGTGAGATCGGCTCGCCGTTGAGATGGGTTGCCAGCAGAAAATTTTCCTGCAGCACCACTTCCAGCGGCAGGTTCACCGTGAAGCCGTACTCGGCATGCTGCATCACGTAGGTTGCTGATGGCTTGATCTTCAGCAAACCGTTGTCCACCAGCGACTTGACAGAGACACCTTCCCAAACAGTGTCGAACTTGCTCCAGCGGGTAACGCAGTGGATGTCCATGCGGATGCTGGTCCGCGGGAGGCGATTGAACTCGTCCCAGCTCCAGCGCTTCTCCTCCTCCACTTCACCCCACATGCGCAGGTCCCAACTGGCAGGGTTGAAAGCGGGGACGGGGCCGTAATGCAGCACGGGAAACTTAAAGGTCAGCGACTGGCCCGGGGGCAAGCGGCCCTCCTGGCGGATACGTTCTTCTTCCTTGCGACGGTCGGGGCCTTCAAAATTGAACATGATAAAACTCCGGGTTGAGAGCAGAGAGTAGATAACGAGCGAGGTGCGAAAGAAGGGCACTCTCCTCATAGTGGAGGAGATTAGTTCGCCCCTTCGAGTCTCGCAATGACACGGATGAAATTATAACTGCGGAATAGACCCGCCGGACATCCCCGATGTTACCTCGCATAGGTTACGAATTCCTTACATCGGAGCAGTCACGGATTTGTCATGCAGCCGTTCTCGAAAACTCCTATAATTCAGCCAGCCAATCCACCGGGAGATCCAGCATGCGCAAACACGGCTTCAGGCAAAGATTCCAATACCGGTTTGACAATTTCATGGCCCATGGCACGCCCGCCCTGATCGCGGGGTTGTTCCTGATTTCCACCCTGATCATCCTGGCAGTGGCGGCTCTGGTGCGCCTCACTGGCAGCGCGCCCGAAGGGCTGACCTTCTGGGACATCGCCTGGATGGGCTTACTGCGTACGCTTGATTCCGGTACCATGGGCGGGGATGCCGGATCGGCCTTTTTCCTGTTCATGATGCTGGTGGTCACCCTGGGCGGTGTATTTGTCGTCAGTGCCTTGATCGGCATCATCAATAACTCGCTGCAGGAGAAGATCGACGCCATGCGCAAAGGACGCTCACTGGTCATTGAGGAGGGCCATACGGTCATTCTGGGCTGGTCGCCGCAGATCTTCACCGTCATCGAGGAACTGGTGCTGGCAAATGAGAACCGCAAGCGCGGCGCGGTCATCGTGGTCCTGGCAGATGAGGACAAGGTCAAGATGGAGGACGCCATCCGGGAGCGCATCCCGGACTCCCGGAACACGCACATCATCTGCCGCTCAGGCAGCCCCATCGACCTGACCGACCTGGAATTGGCCAGCCCGCACACAGCGCGATCCATCATCATCCTTCCCGAAGGCACGGACCCGGATGCTTATGTGATCAAGGCAGTGCTGGCGCTGACCAACAATCCGAATCGCCGCGAAGACCCGTATCACATCGTCACACAGCTCCGCGACTCGAAGAATATGGAAGTCGTGCGTATGCTGGGCGGACGCGACCATATCCTGCCCATCCTGGTCAATGATCTGATCGCTCGGGTGGTGGCTCAGACCTCACGACAGTCCGGCCTTTCCGTGATCTATACCGAACTAATGAACTTCAGCGGCGATGAGATCTATTTCGCAGATGCCGCGCTCCTGACAGGCAAAACCTACGCCGAGGCGCTGCTGTGCAGCAGCGACGCTACCATTATGGGGCTGCGCAACGCGAACGGCGCGATCCGTATGAACCCGCCCATGGACACGCTCATCGAACCCGGCGACCAGGTCTTTGCGCTGGCCGAGGATGATGACCGGATGCATCTGACCTCCCCTGCAGACCTGCCCATCCAACATCAGGCCATCCGGACGTCTCAAATGCCGCGCGAGCCGCGCCCGGAGAAAGGGTTAATCCTGGGATGGAACCGCTGCGGCGCGACCATCGTGCGTGAGCTGGATAACTATGTCCCCGCCGGTTCACAGATCACCGTCGTCTCCGATCTCTACAATCTGGACAAGCAGATCCGCCAGCAAGCTGGCAGGCTGGACAACCAGAAAGTCATTGTGGAAGAAGGTGATACGACCGACCGGCTGCTTCTGGAGAAGCTGGCCGCGCCGGACTATGACCATGTTATCGTGCTGGCATACAGTCAGCTGGAACCGCAGGAAGCGGACGCCAAAACACTTGTCACCCTGCTGCACCTGCGGGACATCGCTGAAAAGGACAGCACGCCATTCTCCATCGTCAGCGAGATGCTCGACCTGCGCAACCGCCAACTGGCCGAGGCCGCACACGTGGATGACTTCGTCGTCAGCGAACACCTGGTCAGCCTGATGACCGCGCAGTTATCGGAGAACCGCGAATTGTTCGATGTATTCACCGATCTCTTCGACCCGGAAGGCTCCGAAATCTACCTTAAGCCAGCCGGGGATTATGTGGTCACTGGCGAGCCGGTCAATTTCTACACGGTGCTGGAGGCGGCACGCTCGCGCGGCGAGACAGCCATCGGCTATCGCCTGATGAGCGAATCGACGGACGCCGGAAAAGCCTATGGGGTGCATACCAACCCGCGCAAGGCCGACCCGGTGACCTTCTCCGCGCGGGATAAGATCATCGTGCTAGCGGAGAGTTAGAACCCATCATAAAACCAGGGAGTAACAGACCTGACAGGTCTCCGCAGAGGCTTTGCGCCTCGGAATCTTTGTCCACGCATGAGATACGGTGGGGGGAGATACACATCAGACCTGTCAGGCCTGGCCAAGTGTTGGCGGAGAGTCAGGCGCGGTCGAAGACGCTGATGCTCTCGATGTGGTAGGTCTGTGGGAACAAATCGAAGGGCGTCGCTTCCACCAGTTGATAACCGCCGGCGAGCAGGCGCGCCGCATCGCGCGCAAGGGTGGATGGGTCGCAGGAGATATAGATTAGCCTTTTCGGCGCAAGGGCCAGCAGGGCATCCAGCGCCCGGCGTTCCAGACCAGCGCGCGGGGGGTCGGCAATGGCGGCGTCCACCGGACCTCGCAGGCCCGGCAGCACATGCTCCGCCCGCCCTTCGTACAGTTCAACGTTCTCAAATTCGTCCAAATTGACGGAAAAATCTTCGCAGGCTGCAGCGGAACTTTCCACAGCGATCAGCCAGCGCGCAGCGTGGGGCAAGGAAGGCGCTGAACAGCCCGACGCCGGAGTACAGGTCAAGGATCGTGCCGGTGGTATCAGGCAGGCACGCCAGCACGTGCTCCACCATCTTCTCCGCCATGAGAGTATTGACTTGGAAGAACGATCCAGCTGAAACCTGAAAGAGGCGGCCCAGCACGCGCATTTCCACAGCCCCCCGGCCTGCCAGTACCAGCGGGTTTTCCTCGTACAAATGCACCACGGAGATGCCCGCCTCCAATTCCAACTCCGGCGGCTCGGGAGCATCGGATTCCATGACCATCATTACCTCGTCGCCTGCCGCGCAGCGATACCCGCTGGATGCCGGTGCCGGGCTCGAACTCCAACTGCGGCCAGAGTTCATTCAGCGGCGTTTCCGGCAGATGACACTCGGTGATGGGCAAGACAGCCGCGCCTGCGGCAGGACCGGCAGGATGCGGCACGTAACCCAGATGCCCGTCGGCGGCCAGGTGGAACTGGATGTGATTGCGGTAATTCCAGGGTTCCGGGGAGGCAACGGTCTCCTGCACGGGCGGGGATTCGATCCGGCCAATGCGGCGGAACTGGTCGCGCAGTATCTCGCGGCGGGCTGATTGCTGCGCGGCATGGCTCATGTGCTGGTAATGACAGCCACCGCAGGCTCCAAAATGGACGCAGCGCGGTTCAACCCGCTCTGAGGACGGCTCCAGCAGCTCTACCAGGGCGGCGCGCAGCGGTCTGCTGCCGCGGTTTTGCAGGCGGACGCGGACGCGCTCACCGGGCAAGCCGAACGGCACAAAAACCGCCTGTCCATCCGGCAGGCGGCCCAGTGCATCCCCCCCATAGGTCAATGTGGTCAGGAGGATATCCTGAAACTCATCCATCCAGCATCCGGGGGGCTGCGGCTGCCCCTGAACCTTAGCGCAGGAAAAAGGACAAAATGATCAGGATCGCGAAGAACGAGCCTGCGAGGATACCGATGCGGGCCAGGTCGCTTTTAACATGGCTGTAATCGGGGTTGAACTCGGGGGCCGAAGACGGAGTAGCTCCCATTCTTCCCCGCATTCCTGCACTGCGCTTGTTTTTCTTAGCCATCTGTAACTCCTAGTTCGAAAGTTTTGCAAAGACAACGATGCGATCCGAATCCACCAGATAGGGATAGCATGAGATCAACGTGACTGAGGGGTCGGCTGTGGCGGCCATGACCTCCACCTGGGTGGGTTTGACGATCAAGGTGCGGTCCACCACATAGGTGTACTGCTTTTGCTGGGTGTAGAGGATCACCTGGTCGCCCGGCTGCAGCCGGTCCAGGTAGCGGAACAGCTCGCCGTACACGTCATTATGCGCCGAGAGGATGACGTTCCCCTCCTGGCCGGGATCCGAAGACCCGATGTGCTGCGCCACGCCTTTCTTGAGCTGCTCCCAGCCATCTCCCTGTACCACCGGGGCATCCACCTTCAGCGCCGGGATCTGGATGCGCACGGCCTGCTGGAGACTGGGCGGCGGGATGGGAATGTTCGCCAGCGACTGGACCATCGGCCGCAGATGCTCCGGGATCTCCGCCTCGTTGGGACGAGTGTTGCCGTTGGCGTCCGGCGGCGTATGCCCGGAAGGCAGCACCACCGCCATGACCAGCGGAGTGGGCGTGGGAGTGGCAGGGTTGAGGGCAGCAGCCACCTCGCGGTTGAGGTCACGCAGCAAGCCCAGCCCGCTCAGCAGGATGCCGACCAGGCCGAGCACGGCCAGCACCTCCACGACAAGCAGCACGCGATCCATCCAGCGGCGGCGGGGCGCCTGGGGAGCGGCACCTTCACCTTCCGGCAGGGTCTCGACGGTGACGGGTGTGGTCGAGGCCTCCGGCGGCCACTGTGGGGCCACGTCCACCACGCGGCCAGTCCGGCGGAAGTGATCCAACCGTTCCTTGCGCGTGCCGCGGCGCTTATCCACCAGCAACCGGCGCAGTTCTTCGACAGAGAGGTCTTCAGGCGCTTTACGGCGGGGCATGGCGAGGCGATTATACCGCAGGCCTTCTGTTCTGTAAGACTTGCGGTGGAGGGGGAGTCTAAAAACCGTTGATGGAGGTGCATTAACGGGGAGAGTTTCCTCCTCGTATAGACTTAAGTGGTATAATTAGAACACATTTTCTAGCGGTATTGGTGCAAAGTAAGGAGCAGTGGAAATGGAAGACAATTTATATGAGGAACTTCGCGCTGCCCTGCAGGAGAAGCAGGCCAACCTGAGCGAGTGGCTGGAACAAGCGCCGGAGGCAGAAAAACGCGTCCGACTGGGCACAGCCGCCAAGGCGGACGTAGAGCAACAGTTGGAGACCATCGAGACGGCGCTCGATCACATCCATACAGGGACACTGGGCATCTGCGAGGTCTGCCACGGCATGGTGGATGAGGATCTGCTGCAAATGGATTACACCGCCTGCGTCTGCCTGGACCACTACTCAGATGCGGAGCGCCGCGCGCTGGAAAGCGAGCTGGAACTGACGCAGAACCTGCAGCGCGCACTGCTGCCCCGCCAGGCGCCGGTCATCCCGGGCCTGGACATCGCTGCCTTCAGCCGGCCTGCACAGATCGTGACAGGCGACTACTTCGACTTTGTGCAGTTCAAGGACGGCTCGCCCGGGCTGGTGATCGCGGACGTCAGCGGGCACGGCGTTTCAGCGGGCATGCTGATGACCAGCCTGCAGACCGCATTCCAGACCCTTACGCCGGAGGCCAATTCCCCGTTCGAGGTGCTGCAGCGGCTCAACCGCCTTTACATCCATAATATCAACCTGACCACCTTCGTCACGGTTTTCTTTGCCAAGTTCGACCCGCGCACACACGGCCTTTGCTATGCCAACGCCGGGCACCCCGCCTACCTTTACCGCGCTGACACGGATGAGGATCTCTGGCTGCGGCGGACCGGACCGGCCATCGGGCTGGTGGAGGAGTATCCCTTCGGCACTGCGGATTTGATCCTGAATCCAGGCGATATACTGGTGCTGTATACCGACGGTCTTACCGAGGCGATGGACCCCGATCAGCGCCAGTACGGTGACCAGGCGCTGGCTGAGGTCGTGCGGCAGCACAAAGATGCCCCTGCCCGCACACTGGTGAATGAGATCCTTGGCTCGCTCACCTCGCATATCTCCGGATCCGGACTGGCGGATGATGTGACCCTGTTGGTGACGAAAGCGGTGTGAAATGCTATTGCGCACCTCGAAGCGATGACATGACACATTATGATATAATTTGGCCCTGCCCGGGCGGGTAGCTCAGTTGGTTAGAGCACTGCGTTGACATCGCAGAGGTCGCAGGTTCGAGCCCTGTCTCGCCCACCACAAAAGCCCCAAAGCGGGGCTTTTTGATTCTCGACATGCAGAAGAGTGCCCATGAAAAATACCCATCACCATTCAAGGTAAGTTCTGCATCTCACTGGTCTGCTGTTATCTAGTACAAATAGGACAATGCAAGTAAGGTCACACAAATTACATGACATTTGTCAGGATTGAACCGGGTATTCATTAGTTCTACACTTGTTTGAAGCAAATAGGACAAGAATACTCTGAATTAGTGCTTTTTTTCACAAACTGTCAGCTCGTTTTCCATCTATCATGTTACGAAGAGGTTTTCATGGCAATCACCATGCACGAACCTACAGCGTCAGGGGACCACGCAGCGAGCCATTCAAAAGTTCTTTTCGAGGTTGATGAATATACCCCTGGCATTGCCATGCTCTCAAGCAACAAGGATTGAGATATCAATCGGCAATGCCTGCACCCTGTTAAACAGAGCAATCGGCTCGGTAACAATCAAGATTGAGCGGAGTGTTCTGGTACGCCGAAATTTGAACGCCGTCTTCCCAATTTATGTACGAATGACAAGGAGGTCCAGGCCTGCCAATAGCAAGGTAATGAGAGTGTCGTTCAACTGCTATGGCAATTCATGACTGATAATAAAGATGCAAGACCAGGCCCTCTCTATCCCGGGATTTGGGGATGAGATTTCACTCGAAAAGGAGAATGTAGGCATGTCGCCAAGAATGAGAATGCTAGCTGCCCTAAGTATGGTGATGGTTGGTGCTGTCATTTTAGTGGCGTGTGGCACCCAGGCCACAAGCACAGCCACAACCACCCCCCTGACCACGCCAACCCCCTCAGAACCAGCACTTACGGTCCCCTTTAAAGACACGTTCCTGTCCTCTGGCCACGCAAATGCGACGGATGAACCTTTTACTCACTGGAATGCTGACGACCCAGCAGTAGTTCCAGCTACTTGCGCCCGATGCCACACTTCGTCCGGCTTCCAGGACTTCGTTGCGAACGGCAAAGTTGCGGCAGACGTGCCGGCACCCGCCGGGACCCTTGATTGCGTGACCTGCCACAATCCCGCGGCGATGGCCCTCAGTTCAGTGACCTTCCCCTCCGGTCTGACAGTCCAGACTTCGGAGGAAGGGGAGGCCCGCTGCATGACCTGCCACCAGGGCCGTGAGTCCAAGGTCAGCGTTGACAAGCAGATCGGCGACTTCAGCGCAAGCGATGCTGACAAAGTTCCCGCGCCGATCAAGGATGCAAATGGAAACGATAAAAACTTCGGTTTTTTGAACATCCATTACTTTGCCGCCGGCGCCACGCTGTATGGCTCGCAAGCTGAAGGCGGGTATCAATATGACGGGAAAACCTATGATGCGAAGTTCCGCCATGTAGCCGAATTTGACACCTGCATCGCATGTCACGATCAGCATGCCACCCAGGTGCGCGTCGATAAGTGTGCAGAGTGCCATCAGAACGTCAAGACGGTTGAAGATCTCAAGAACAACCGTATGAACGGATCTCTGGCGGATTACAACGGCAATGGCGATACCAAGGAGGGCATCTACTACGAGCTCCAAGGCCTGCAGGATACCCTGTATGGCTCCATCCAGGCTTATGCGAGCGAAGTAGCCGGCGCTCCGATCGTCTACGATCCCGACAACTATCCTTATTTCCTCACCGGAGATGCCAGCGGCCAACCCGTCAAGGATGATCAGGGCAATCCTGTTGGTTACAAAAACTGGACGCCCCGGTTATTGAGGGCAGCCTTCAACTACCAGGTTGCTTCAAAGGATCCGGGTGCCTTCGCCCATAACGCGAAGTACATCGTGGAGTTGTTGTACGACTCGATTGATGACCTGAATGGCAAGATTTCCAAGCCGGTTGATATGACCAAGCTGGCCCGCGATGACCCCGGTCACTTTGCGGGTGACACCGAGCCATTCCGCCATTGGGATGAAAATGCCAACGGTCTGGTTGACACAGCCTGCTCCAAGTGTCACAGCGCGACAGGATTGCCGATCTACATTGCCAACAACGGCACCGAGGTGATCACGAAATCCGGCGTCCAGATCACTGGCATTGTAGCCCAGCCGATCTCGAATGGCTTTGCCTGCACCACCTGCCATGACCCAGCCAACTTCCCGGCCCGCCTGGCGGTTGTCAATGTTCCATTCCCATCCGGTGTTTCGCTGACCTTCAGCACCGAGAAGGATGAAAATGGCAACTTGAAACCATTGGATGCCAATCTGTGCATCGAGTGCCACCAGGGCCGCGAGTCCACGGTAACGGTTAATAATTATCTGGGCGACAGACCTGTTGACACGGTTGATCCCAAGATCGGCTTCAAGAACGTCCACTACCTGGCTGCCGGTGCAACCCTGTTCGGGGATGCGGCCAAGGGCGCGTATCAGTATGCCAACCAGACCTATGCGGGCCAGAACACGGTGCATCCACTCAACAAATGCACCGACTGCCACGACGTCCATGCGCTTACGGTCAAGGTTGATACATGCAAGACCTGCCATACCAATGTCGCCGGATTAGAGGATCTGGAGAAAATCCGCGACACGGCCGATACTACCGACTGGAACGGCAACGGCGATACGACCGAAGGCATCTTTGCCGAGATCGACACATTCCGCCAGGCGCTCTTTGCAGCCATGCAGAATTATGCCGAGACCAAAGCCGGTACGCCGATCCTTTACAACCCCGATGCCTACCCATACTTCTACCCGGATGCGAACAAGGATGGCAAGCCCGACACCGGTGACAATGGGCCCCTTTCCTACACATCCTGGACGCCGCGCTTGCTAGAGGCGGCCTATAACTACCAGTATTCCATTAAGGATCCGGGTGCGTTCGCCCACAACCCGATGTACGTCATGCAGTTCCTGTATGACTCCACCAAAGACCTGGGCGGCGACGTTTCCAAACTTAAGAGGCCATAAGATTTGCCTGCATGACATTTCGCCGAAAGGAGGCGGGCGCACGATGCGCCCGCCTCCGCGGTGACCGGTTATCTACTAATGAACTGCTGGTTGTCAGATCGTGGATCGAGGCATTCGCCCTGGAGAGACAAGCAAGCCTCCCTGAACCAGAGGATATGCCCAGGTGAAATTCTTATCAATGCCAAAGGCCCCCGGCCGAATGGCCGAGTAGATCGCTCGCGGAATAATACCTCCATCAATCACAGGAGCTGATATTTATGAACGCATCTTCTAACAAAAAGATGACACGGCGTGACTTTATGAAAGCGGCGATCGTAAGTATCGGGGGGCTGATCGGAGCCGCGGTCGGGCTGCCGGCCATTGCTTATATCGTGGGCCCGGCGCTCAAGCAGACGGCCGAGACGTGGATCCGTCTGGGCTCAATCAACAAGATCGAGTTGAATAATCCCACTCTTTTCAAGACCACTGTGGATACCCAGACCGGCTGGATCAGCACCCAGGAGGAAATCTCGGCCTATGTCTTGACCGAGAACGGGAATGATTTTGTCGCGATCTCCAATATATGCACCCACCTGGGCTGCCGGGTGCGCTGGATCGCGGAAGAAGGAAAATTCTTTTGTCCCTGTCATAACGGTGTCTTTGCAAAGGACGGGACTGTGGTCTCCGGTCCGCCGCCGCGTCCTCTCGACCGTTTCGAAACCAAAGCCGAAAGCGGAATCCTGTACATCAAGCGAGGTTAATATGCTGGCAAAATTGGGCGACTGGCTGAACGAGCGTTTTGAATGGCGCCAGGTATGGGAGGCCATCTTCCTGCGGAAAATACCGCATGTCAACTGGTTCTACACTCTTGGGAGCGCCACTCTGTTTGTGGCCGTGATCCAGGCGGTGACCGGTATCCTGCTGACGCTTTATTACGTGCCTGATCCTGACCACGCCTATGATAGCGTCCTTTTCATTACCACCCAATTGCCATTCGGTTGGTTTATTCGAGGCTTGCATCACTGGGGTGCAAGCGCCATGATCGTGCTCGTGGTTCTCCATTTGCTGCGGGTATTTTTCTACGGCGCGTATAAATTCCCGCGCGAAGCCACCTGGATCACCGGTGTCCTGCTTTTATTGGTCGTAATTGGATTCGGTTTCACCGGCTACCTGCTTCCCTGGGATCAGAAAGCCTACTGGGCAACAACGGTTGGCACACGGATCATGGGTGTCGCCCCTGTGGTCGGAGACTGGATGCTGCGGATCGCACGCGGGGGTAATGATCTCTCCGCGGTCTCTCTGGCGCGCTTTTTCGGTACGCACATCTGGGTGCTGCCTGCCACCCTGGCGGCATTGATCCTGGTCCACCTTTATCTGGTCATACGGATTGGCATCTCGGCCGTGCCAGAAAGGACCGAGCAATGAACGAAGAAGAGAAGAAGGCTTACCTTGAACGTTACAAAAAGGACAAGGAAAAAGGCGTGCCTTTTTTCCCCGACATCATCTTCAAGGATGTCGTCGTCTCCCTTCTGATTTTCCTTATTCTTGTGGCGCTTGCTTATTTTGTCGGCGCGCCTACCGAGGCCCGGGCTGATCCGAACGACACCACGTACACCCCTCGCCCGGAATGGTACTTCCTCTTCCTGTTTCAGCTGCTGAAATATTTCCCCGGCAAACTGGAGGTCCTGGGAGTGATGGTAATTCCGGGACTTTTTATCCTGATGCTGCTTGTTTTACCCTTCATTGATAAAAGCTCAAAACGTCATTTCCTGAACCGGCCCCTGGCAAGTCTTTCCGCATTGGCCGTGGTGGGGGCAGTCGTCACACTGTCAATACTGTCGGTAATGGAAGCGCCCCCTCCGCAGATCGCAGCTCCGGTGGACCAGGCCGCGGCCTTGTATGCCCAAAACTGTGCCAACTGCCATGGCCCAAGTATTGTTGTGGCACCTGGAACCGATCTGCACCAACTGATCTCCCAGGGCAAACACGAGGGCATGCCAGCCTGGGGCGGTGATCTCAGTACAGACCAAATTGATGCCCTGGCCGGCTTCATTACTTCATCAAGGGGGAGTGCTCTCTATACACAGTATTGTGGAGCGTGCCATAAAACCATGGTGCAGGCCTCCGGAAACCCTCAAGAGCTTCAACGCGTTTTTGAAGAGGGACCAAATTATCCGCCTCACCGAAGCGAGACTGTATCAGACTGGAAAAAGACGTTGGCGGATGCGGATCGCATTGCCCTGTTGAACTTCCTGGCTGCTCCTGACGGCCAGCGGCTTTTCGAGATAAATTGCTCCGGCTGCCATGGGTTTGGAGTCGCCTTTACGGGGACGGAAAGTCAATTGCGCGAATTGATCAGTAAAGGCGGGCAGCATGTAAGCATGCCGGCATGGCAGGGGACCTTGAGCCAGGCCGATCAGGAAACTTTGGCTGCTTATGTGACCAATCCCAGTTTTACCCCGGCCGGGCAGACCCTCTTCAGCCAGCATTGCAGCACCTGTCATGGTGAGAGAGTCCCGACCGCTCCAAACATTGAAACAGCACGAAAAATCATCAGCACCGGTGGTCCTCATGTGACGATGCCGGTGTGGGGCAATATCCTCACGTCTGAACAGCTCGATGCACTTGTGCAATACACCCTGGTTACCAGCCAGGGAAAAGGCCCGGAACAGGGAGCACAGCTTTTTGCGAACAATTGCGCCTCCTGTCACGGTCAGATTGGCCAGGGTGGGCCGAATCCAGGGCGCCCAAACGATATGATTCCGCCAATCAATTCAACTGAATTCCTCAACACCCGTGACGATGTCACTTTGCGGAACATTATTTCCCAGGGCCAGCCGGATCTCGGCATGAATCCGTTCGGTTCAACGTATGGCGGACCATTGAGCGATGACCAGATCGGCGCCATCATTACCTTTATGCGCAGCTCAGAGGCCAGTGCGCCAGCGCCTGAGGCATCTGCGCCGCTGCCGGCCACGCCTGAGCCCACAACCGCAACGAGCGCTCCCTCCGGTCCGGTGACATTCTCGGGACAGGTCTTGCCGATCTTCCAGGCGAGGTGCCAGGGATGCCACAACTCCAGCACAAAGCTGGGAGGCTGGGACGCGTCCTCCTATGATTCGGTCATGACCACCGGAGATAACGGGCCGGTGCTTACGGCCGGGGACTTGAAAACAGGGCTCCTTGCTCAGTTCCTTTTGGGAACGGATGGAAAGTTTATGCCTCCGTCCGGGGCCCTGCCCCAAGGGGAAATCCTGACAATTTTGGATTGGATCGCGGCCGGCGCGAATAACAACTAAGAAGCGGATAGACTGTTTTCCAGAAAATAGCCATATCTGGGAGGCCGTCCCCTTAAAACAAACCACGCTGCCGGCAGCAGCGTGGTTTGTTCCCATTTTTGACCCCACTTTTTCTGCCCTTACTATAGCACCCGGGGGTGAATCTATGTGTCGCAGAGGGGTCAAAATGGGCTTGTGAGGGGTCGCAATATCGGCGTTTCGGGTCGCAGGGGGTCAGAATCGTGCGGGTGAGCAATGGGGAGGGTAAAATCGAAGCCGCTTGACACGTCTCTGCTTCTGAATATAATAGGTAGATAATCTAGTCAAACGCGATGAACGGGACGAGTAAGCGTCTCCCCTTCCGACAGGGAGAAGCGGCCGCAGATTGAGAGCCGCTTCCGGAAAGAACCGCCCAAAACCACCCGCGAGCGTGAACCAGAACGATGGCTTTAGCGATCCAGTATGGTGAACGGCTGGCCCCGTTATCGGCCCCAGAGATACCCCGCGCGCAGGCAAAGGGTAAATCGGGTGGAACCGCGTGAGCAAAACTCCCGCCCCGAATCCGGGCGAGGAGTCTTTTATTTTTAGGAGGCCGTTATGACCGAAGATGAGACCACCACTCCCACTCCCCGGCGGCCCGCAGGCCGTTAGCCGCCTCTGCGGGCCGCTCCAGGCACGCAGCAGGCGCTAAAGACCGAACCCTCATCGAGAAGGAAGTAAAAATGGCTGGACAAGTTCAAGAACGCTATCAGGATACGGAGTTATACAAGATCCGCCACTCGGCCGCGCACATCATGGCGCAGGCTGTGCTGGAGATGTTCCCGGACGGCAAGGTCACCATCGGCCCGCCCGTGGAGAACGGCTTTTACTACGACTTTGATCTGCCGCGCAACCTGACGCCCGAGGACCTGGAGCAGATCGAGAAGCGCATGCGCCAGATCATCGCCGGGAAGCACGAGTTCAAGAAGACGGTCGTCTCGGCGGAGGAAGCGCGCAGGATCTTCACCGACCAGCCCTACAAGCTGGAATTGATCGACGGGCTGGAAAAAGGCGGCCTGGATGAGTATGGCAACCCGCTCAAGGAGAAGCCGGAGATCTCCATCTACCAGCAGGACAGTTTCGTGGACCTGTGCCGCGGGCCGCACGTGGAGAACACGACGCGAGATCAAGCCGGACGCCGTCAAGCTGATGAGCGTGGCGGGCGCCTACTGGCGCGGCGACGAGAACAACAAGATGCTGCAGCGCATCTACGGCACGGCCTGGGAGAACGCCCAGCAGCTGAAGGACTACCTGCACCAGCTGGAGGAAGCCAAGAAGCGCGACCACCGCAAGCTGGGCAAGGAACTGGAGATCTTCATCTTCGACGATGAGGTCGGCCCGGGCCTGCCGCTCTGGCTGCCCAACGGCGGCGATCATGATCGAGGAGCTGGAGAA
This sequence comes from uncultured Chloroflexia bacterium, assembly GCA_963809585.1. GTDB lineage: Bacteria > Chloroflexota > Anaerolineae > Anaerolineales > Villigracilaceae > JACPVF01. Next base: position 1,867,528 of record CAWEKL010000009.1, read on the forward strand.
GCTGGCCAAGGAAATGGAAGCAGGAGGCCGGCTACCAGCGCGTGAGCACGCCGCATCCTGACGAAGGAAGACCTGTTCCTGCGCTCCGGCCATCTGCCCTACTACGCCGAGAGCATGTATCCGCCCATGGAGATCGGAAGGCGTGAAGTACTACGTCAAGCCGATGAACTGCCCGATGCACCACAAGATCTTCGGCTCGAAGCAGCGTTCCTACCGCGACCTGCCGGTCCGGCTGGCGGAATACGGCACGTGCTACCGCTACGAGAAGTCCGGCGAGCTGTTCGGGCTGATGCGCGTGCGCTCGATGCAGATGAACGACGCCCACATCTACGTCACGGAGGACCAGTTCGAGCAGGAATTCCTGGGCGTGGTCGAAGCTGTATCTGCAAGTACTTCGAGCTGTTCGGCATCGAGAAGTATGTGATGCGCCTGAGCCTGCACAGCAAAGCCGGGCTGGGCAAGAAGTACGTGGACAACGAGCGCCTGTGGCTCAAGACGGAAGATATGGTGCGCCGCGCCATGGACAACGGCGGCGTCCCTTACGTGGAAGCCGAGGACGAGGCCGCCTTCTACGGCCCCAAGATCGACGTGCAGGTCTGGAGCGTGATCGGCAAGGAGTTCTCGCTGATGACGAACCAGGTGGACTTCGCCGTGCCGGAGCGCTTCGACCTGAAGTTCACGAACAAGGAGGGCGCGGAGGAGGTGCCGCTGTGCATCCACCGCGCGCCGCTCTCCACGCACGAGCGCATGATCGGCTTCCTGCTCGAGCATTACGCCGGCAACTTCCCGGTCTGGCTCTCGCCCGAACAGGTGCGGGTCATCCCGATCACGGACGGCCAGAACGAGTATGCCGCACAGCATCGTGCAGCAGTTGCGCGCAGCAGGGCATCCGCGCCAGCGCGGACATCAGCGCCCAGCGCATGAACGCCAAGATCCGCTCAGGCGCAGTTGATGAAGGTGCCGTACATGCTGGTGGTCGGCGAGAACGAGATGAAGGCGGAGCAGGTATCGCTGCGCGTGCGCGACGGCTCAGCAGGAGAACAACATCCCGCTGGCCGAGTTCATCGAACGGGCCAGGGATCGCATCCGCGCCGCGCGGCGGAGTTGTAGAACAGAGATATTGTCATTGCGAGGAAGGTTCCGGCCTCAAAATAGACGGACATCGAGGTGGCAACCTGCTTTTTCGATGAAGATTGCCTCCTCGGCCTTCGACCTCCTCGCAATGACGGTCGACTGGTTTGATTGACGATTCATGCCTGTTCGTGGTATCATCCACCCGCTAAAAACCAGCCGCCGGCTGGTCGTGCGTTTTTGATATACAGGAGAATCTTATCAGCGCAAACGAATTTCGAGTCAATGAGGGCATTCGCGTCAACGAGGTCCGTCTGATCGGGCCGGACGGCGGAAACGTCGGGGTCGTCCCCATCCGCCAGGCCCTGCAGATCGCCCGCGACGCCGATCTGGACCTGGTGGAGGTCTCGCCGAATGCCACCCCCCCGGTCTGCCGCGTAATGGACTTTGGCAAGTTCATCTACGAACGGGCCAAGAAGGAACGCGAGGCCCGCAAGTCGCAGACCAAGATCGAGGTCAAGGAAATCCGCCTGCGCCCGAAGACCAACGACGCGCACCGCGACTTCAAAGTGGACGATGCCCGCCGCTGGCTGAACCAGGGGCACAAGGTGCGCGTGACCGTACGCTTCCGCGGCCGCGAGATGGATTATCCCGAGATCGCCCTCGAAGACCTGAAGGAGATCGCGCAAGAACTCTCCGATATCAGCGTGATCGAGGCGGCCCCGCAGATGGAAGGCCGCACGATGCTGGTGGTGCTGGCGCCCGCTAAGGGCAGCGCCAAAAAGAAAGAGAAGGGCGATCAGCCCGAAGCCGAGGCAGGGGTCTCCTGAGCCCCTGCCCATGAGCAAGTCCCAAAGATGGTGATCGTCCGCGGGAGAACGTCCGAGCCCGCGGTTCATTTTGTCTGAAAGGAGAAAGCAGCTGTGCCTCGCAAAGCAAAAGCTGGAAAGACCAAGCTGAAGACCCATAAGGCGACCTCCAAGCGGTTCCGCCTGACCGGCTCCGGCAAACTTGTGCGGACCAAAGGCGGCAAAAGCCACCTGCGCCGCCGCACTTCCAAGCGGACCAAGCTGAAGCTCAGCGAGATGATCCCTGTCGAAGGCAGCAAGATCATCAAGCGAGTGAAGCGTTTGGCCCCCAATATGTAATAGGGAGAGGCCTGCCTCTCCTCCAGTCGTTATTTTGAATTGCGGCTCCCGGGTGTATGCAACTGGCGCGACCCGCCGACGCCCGGAGGTTTGCAGGAGGTAAATGAATGGCACGTGTAAAAGGAGGCCCGCAAGGGCATCTGCGTCACAAGAAAGTTCTGAAGATCACCAAGGGCCAGCGCGGCGCGAAGCATTTCCTGTTCAAGCGCGCCAACGAGGCCATGCTCAAGAGCCTGTGGTACGCCACCCGCGACCGGCGCGTCCGCAAGCGTGATCTCCGCAAGCTGTGGATCGCCCGCATCAATGCGGCGGCCCGCCTGAACGGCACCACCTACAGCCGGCTGGTGTCCGCCCTGAAGAAGGCGAACATCGGCCTCAACCGCAAGATGCTGGCCGACATCGCCGTCCGCGATCCCAACGCTTTCGCAAGCATTGTGTCGCAGACCAAATAGCTCACGAACTACAGGCGGGGACCGGATCGGTCCCCGCCCTTTTTTTTCTGGAAGGGGGAATTTATCGGAATGACCCGCAAGATCCCTTTTTCATCCAACCCTTTTGGCGGTCTGTACTGGCGCAGCCCGCTAAAGAAGTGAACGCCGCCAATTGGGATACAATGACGGCATGAACACCGTCCTAGCCGAACGGACGCTTCCCTCAGGCCAGTTGCTCCAACTGGTCGAGGGCGATATCACCACGGAAGAGGTGGATGCCATCGTCAATGCGGCCAATTCCCGGCTGCAGCACGGGGGCGGGGTGGCCTGGGCCATCCTGCGCCGAGGCGGGGATATCATCCAGCAGGAGAGCGAACAATGGGTGGAGGAGCATGGGCCGGTCACACATGCAAAGCCCGCATGGACAAGCGCCGGGCGGCTGCCAGCCCGTTATGTGATCCACGCGGTCGGCCCGGTATGGGGAGACGGGGACGAAGATGCAAAACTTGCTGCTGCGGTGCGCGGGTCGCTGCGAGTGGCGGACGAACTCAGCCTGCGCTCCATCGCCTTTCCTTCCATCTCCACCGGCATCTTCGGTTTCCCCAAGGCGCGCGCCGCGGGCGTGTTCTTCCGGGCCATCCGCTATTATTTTGAGCATACAGACGCCTCCGGGCTGGAGGTGGTGCGAATCCTCCTGTTCGATGAAGAGACCCGCGATGCCTTTACTGAAGTCTGGAAGGAGTGGGGAACATGATCACCTCCAGCCAGAACCCCAAATTAAAACTGGTGCGCGCGCTGCTGGGTCGGCCAAAGGAACGCCGCGAGGAAGGGGCCTTTGTTGCCGAAGGCGTGCGCCTGCTGGAGGAAGCGCAGGCGGTGGAGTGGCCGGTGCGCTTTGTTCTCTATTCGGATGGCCTGAGCTCGCGGGGCCGGGCACTGGTTGATGGTTTCAAAACCGTTGGAGTGGATATAGAGGAAGTATCCTCCGACCTGCTGCAATCGCTTAGCGAGACCGAGACTTCCCAGGGAGTCCTCGCGGTTCTGAACGACCATTCTCAACCTATACCGGAAAGGCTGGATTTCCTGCTGATCCCCGACCAGATCCGTGATCCGGGAAACCTGGGCACGCTCATCCGTTCAGCCAGCGCCGCCGGTGCGCAGGCCGTGCTGATCCCGCCGCACACCGCGGACGCCTACGCGCCCAAGGTGGTGCGGGCTGCCATGGGTGCCCATTTCCACCTGCCGGTCCGCAGCCTGACCTGGGAAGAGATCCATGAAGTGATCAGCGCGGCCGGGCTGGGCGTGTACCTGGCTGACATGAAAGGGGAAACCTGCTGGGAAGCCGACCTGCGCCAACCCCTGGCATTGATCATCGGCGGCGAGGCTGAAGGGGCGAGCGAGGAAGCCCAGGCGCTGGCCTCAAAGCGGATCGCCATCCCCATGCCGGGTCAGGCGGAATCGCTGAACGCAGGCGCAGCCGGCTCTGTGCTGATGTATGAGGTGGTCCGCCAACGCCGCCTGTCGGAAGGTTAATTCATGCGAATCCGCTCGATCACTTATTTTTGCAACCCTGGTTATCCCCTCGATGAGGCCGTACTTCGCCAGGCTGCGGATTTTCTGGCGCAAGCCAAAGCGGCGTATGAGGCCTCAGGGTATGAAGTCCAATCCACGCGGTTGGCAACAGTTCCCTTCCCACGCATGCTTGGCGAGGATCGGCTGAACGAGCTTCCCCGCCTCGCAGAAGGCCTGGCCGCGTTGCTGCCGCAGATGGGTATTGGTTATGCCTCACTGGGGCCTGCCCTCCCCGGACTGCCGGGTAGTTATGCACCGATCCCGGAAGCCATTGCGGCAGGAGAAAACATTTTCCTGGGCGGCATGATGGCGGAACGGGCCGCGGGCATGGACATTCCTGCGGTTCGCGCCTGCGCGCGGATCATCGTGGACTGCGCGCCCCTGGATCCGAATGGATTTGGAAACCTGCGCTTTGCCGCGCTGGCGAACGTGCCCGCCGGAGCGCCCTTCTTCCCCGCTGCTTACCATGAGAGTGAGGAGCCGTCTTTTGCGATCGCAACCGAGGCCGCCGATCTACCCATCCGTGCCTTTGAAGGGGCGCGCACCGTGGAGCAGGGCCGCCGTGCATTGATCGATGCGCTGGAGCATCACGGGAAAATCCTGGAAGAGACCGCGACCACACGCCTCTGGCACACTCACTTTGGCGGCATTGATTTCTCGCTGGCCCCCTTCCCTGAGGATGCCATTTCTCTGGGCGGCGCGGTGGAGCGAATGGGGGTGCCGCGCGTTGGCCTGCACGGGTCGCTGGCCGCTGCCGCAATACTCACCGATGCCATCCAACAAGCGAATTTCCCTCATGCCGGTTTCTGCGGCCTGATGCAGCCGATCCTGGAGGATTCGGTCCTCGCCCGGCGCGCCGCTGAAGGGACATTGACCGTCAAGGACGCGCTGCTCTACTCCGCCGTTTGCGGGACCGGACTGGACACCGTCCCCCTGCCCGGAGATACAACCGCCGAACAGCTCACCCCTCTCCTGCTCGACCTCTGCGCACTGGCCCTCCGGCTGGATAAACCTCTCACCGCGCGCCTGCTTCCCATTCCGGGTAAAAAAGCCGGGGAAATGACTACCTTCGATTTCGCTTTCTTCACCAACGGCCGCGTGATGACGCTGGATTCGGATGCGCTCCAGGGTCCGCTGGCCGCGGACCAGACCATCCCGCTGAGCCCGCGCGGGGTCTGAGACTGTTAATCCTCCTCGCAACGACACAATTATTTCTCCCGCCAGTACTCCCCTCCGCCGCCTTCGCGCTTCATCAGCCCATATCCCACCAATTCGCGCCGTAGCGTGGCCGTATCCTCATGGTAGCGGGCAAGGATTTCATTTACCTGCTTCTCTGAATAATGCCTGCCAATCTTAAAAGCGCCAACAACATAACGCAGCACCGCTTCCAGTTTCTTGCGCTGCGCAGGGATGGACTTCAGCCTGCCATCCCTGTGCGTAAAGTCGGCGATCACTTTCTGATCATAGGCATCCAGGTCCACGCCTGCCACCGCGGCCGAAAGGTCCTGCGCGGAGAACAAGGCCCGCGAGCGTTCCTCCAGCGCCTGCCTGTCCAGCTGGTAGACGCTGTAATAACTCTCTGCACGGGCGCTGACCAGACCGGCCTTCACCAGCCTGCGAGAGGTGATGGGAGACCGTGGAAGCCTTCAACTCCAGCAGCGCAGCCAGTTCCTCCACACTGTAAGGCTTTTGCGCCAGCAGGCCCACGATCTTGAGGCGGTTGGGGTCCGCCAGGGCTTTGAAGAAGCCGACCAGTTCGTCGCTCATGCGGGTCTCCAATAACGCGAACCATCGCTCTCTCGTGCAAGCAGACCGCGTGTCCACGAGGTCGCGCCGCAGCCCGGCCGTATCCAGGTGGAAGCGGCGCAGGATCGTGTTGACCTCCTTCTCGGTGTAATCCACGCCTGGAGTAAAAGCCGTGACGAGGTAATCGAGGATCACACGCAATTTGCGTGCCTGGGAGGGGATCTGCCGTATCGTCCCATCGGGGTTCAGGTGGTTGACAAGCACCTTTCGGGCGGTCTCCTCCAGACCGGGTACGGGAATATAGGATTCCCGCTTTTGCCCGGCGAACTGCTTTTTCGATAGGGCCTCCAATCCGGCGAGATCAAGTTCATATTTGTCACCGATCTTTCGGACAATTCCTACCAACTCCATGAAGGAGAGATGCTCAGACGGCATCCTTCGGCGGCATGCCCAATTGAGCCGCCAGTTCGGCCGTGGTTACTCCGGTCCGCGCCAGCACGCCTATGATGCGCAGGCGGTCGGCATCCGACATGGCCTTTACAAAATCGAGCATTTTGGGATTTTCGTTCATTTTGTTCTCCATCTATTTATTTCGATATTTATCGAATTGATTTTATCGCGTTTTATAACTGCTGTCAAGGGTTTATGATGGGTGCAAAGGTACACCTGCCCTACTCATCTCCCTCTAAAATTGAACAAGACCGAATCGGTTATAATTTCCGGGCAAGCGAACCCCATCCACACTTGGAGGTGTCCTCGTGGCAGGAGAGAGTCACGTGTTCTTTGAGGGGAAAATTGTTCCATTCTCCGAGGCAAAGGTCAGCATTGCGACCCACGCCTTCTTGTATGGCACAGCCGTATTCGGCGGCCTGCGAGGCTACTGGAACGAAGAGCAGAAAAAGCTCTTCGTTTTTCGTCCCTACGACCACTACCGCCGCCTGCTCCACTCCGCCCGCATGTTCCGCATGAAGATCAATTACGACGAGGAAGCGCTGATCCAGCTCACCCTGGACGTGCTGCGCACCGACAACTGGCAGCGCGACATCTACATCCGCCCCACCATCTACAAGGCTGATATGGGCATCGGGGTCCGCTTGCACGACCTGCGCGATGAATTCAGCATCCTGGTACTGCCCTTCGATAAATACGTCAAGAACGACACCAACGCGCACGTGACATTCTCATCCTGGCGGCGTATCGACGACAACGTAATTCCGGCGCGCGGCAAGGTGGCCGGGGCCTACGTCAATTCAGCCTTGATCAAATCGGATGCGGTTGAATCGGGTTTCGACGAGGCTCTGGTTCTCGACCAGCATGGGCACGTCTCGGAAGGCTCGGCCATGAACATCTTCATGCTGCGAAATGGCATTCTGGTCACACCCCCGGTAACTGACAACATCCTGGAAGGCATCACGCGCCGCTCGGTGATCGAGCTGGCAAGGCGGGAACTGGGCCTGGAGGTGCAGGAACGTTCCATTGACCGCACCGAGGTTTTTATTGGCGAAGAATTGTTCATGACCGGCACCGCAGCGCAGATCACAGCGGTCACCGAGGTGGACCACCGCCCCGTTGGAAGCGGAGTGATGGGACCCATCACCACCAAGCTGCGCGAGCTGTATGACCTTATCCTGCACGGCCGTCTGGACCGGTATTCTCACTGGAACGTAGCGGTCAATTAGACGGATATCCCTTAAAGCATCGGGCGAGGCCAAATGGCCTCGCCCGGATTGTTTAAGATGTCATTGCAAGCGAAGCGAAGCAATACTTTGATGGAGATTGCTTCGTCGGGCATCGCTATGGCTCGCCCTCCTAGCAATGATATGGGTCAGCGGTTCTTCTTGAAGCGTACTAGCACGAGGTTCTTGCTGCAGTCGTTGAAGGTGTCGATGGAGACGTTGTCGGAGAGAGGCAGGCTGGCGAGGTCAAACAACTGGACCGAGAGGGTGTCATTAGAAGCCAGCGGCACCGGCCCCAGGAAGAATTCGAACCCGGATTTCCCATAAGAAGGCGATACACCGCTCACCTGGGTCATTTCTATGCGCTTGCCATTGAGCGTGCCGACCAGGCGCACAACAATACCGATCACATCGCTGTTGTTGGTATCCACTACAGTGCCGCCCACCCCCAGCCAATTGCAGGCAGATTCCGGGTGGATGATGGTACTGGCAATGGTTGTGACCGATTTGGAGAAAGGTGCCTTGGGTGTATTGGTTGGCACAGGCGTTTTGGTCGGGGGAACGAGGGAGAAGAAAGTCGGCGAGGGCAGCGGGGTAAAGGTCGGGCGGGGAGTCTCGGTGACGGTGGGTTCGATGGTGGGGCTGGCGGTCCAGGTTGGCTCAAGCCCGATCGGGGTAATCGTGGAAGTTGGGGGTGCCTGGGGGTCAATGGGTTTGAGAGGGTTCAGCTGCGAAAAGGGATTCATGAAGATCAGCACAAAATACGCGCCGATGCACAGGGTGACCAGAAGAACCAGGATCGACAGCATATCCCACAGTTCCAGGCGCATCGCCGGGGAGCCCGGTTTCTTTGCTTCAGCATCCAGGTCAGGGTAATCGTATTTGCTCATGAAATCCAATCCTCACGGTGCGATGACGATGTCACTCTGCTTGCGCTGCTGGTCCACCCAGTCTTTCAGCGCCTGCTCCTGCAGGGACAGGAGCGCATCCGGTGAAAGCACATGCTGCTCACGCGCCAGCACTTTGATGATGTGGAAACCGGCTGGCGTGGCGATGATCTCGCTCACCCCGCCTACTTCCAGGCTGAAGGCGGCCGTTTCGAGGTCCTTATCCAGAAGATACCCTCGCGGGACCCAGCCAAGCTCGCCGTGGGTCAGTGGGTCATATTCAGAAGCCAGTTCACTAAAATCCTTACCGCCGTTCAAACTGTCCAGCGCCTGGCGGGCATCAGCCTCATTATAGGTCAGAATCTGCTGGATGTGCGCCTGTTCGGCGTCTGTGGGGACCTCCGCAATGATTTTGTCACGCATCCAGGCCGCTTCAGCAGCACGCTTGAGGGAATTGCGGAAAGAATCTGCGCTGTAACCGTGATCGGCCTCCCATTTTGCAAGAGCATCGGCGCCGCCAGCCTTCTCTGCAAGTGCATCCAGCCGGGACTGGAGGCCAGCTTCGTCCAGCTCAAACCCATCTTTGCGCGCCGCCTGCGCCAGGAGCAGCTGGGCGATCATGTCGTCCAGCACGAACTGGCGGGCATCCTTGTCACTGACGGTCTTTCCCAGAGCCTTTCTGCGCGGATTGATAGCGTGCCAGTTCCTCCTCGAAGTCCGCCCGCGTCAGGTATTCGCCGTTGATGGTGGCCGCCAGCGGAGGCGGGGTAGCGGTGGGAGGCACCGGGGTATCGGTGGGAATGGGGGGAGTGGGGGTGCTGGACGGGGGAAAGATGGAGGTACAGGCCGAAAGGCTGAGTGCCAGGATGAGGATCAGTTGCGACAAGGCGCGGCGGGGTTGTAAGAACATCGCTCAGATTATAAATGAAAATGCCGGGGCATGAACAAAGCCCCGCTCTTTGGGGGAGGGGGCGGAAGTCAATCTATGCGGCCTAATACTCCGGCATGGGCGGAGCCATCGGCTTATCCTTCTCAGGCATGTCGGTGATCAGGACATCGGTGGTCAGGATCATGGCAGCGATGGAGGCGGCGTTCTCCAGCGCGCCGCGCACAACCTTGACCGGGTCGATGACGCCGGCTTCGATCATGTCGGTGTATTCGCCGGTGAGCACGTTGTAGCCGATGTTCTTGTTCTTCTTCTCCTGGCCTGTGCGGCGGACGGTGTCAATGATGACGGAGCCATCCTGCCCGGCATTGGAGGCCAGCTTGCGGATCGGGGCTTCGAGCGCCTTCTTGACGATGTTGATGCCGACGCGGATCTCTTCATCCTCTTCGCTGCTCTTCAGCATCTTGTCCAGCTTGGCGCGAGGCGTTGATGAGGGAGATCTCACCACCGGGGACGATGCCTTCTTCCACAGCGGCGCGGGCGGCGGAGAGGGCGTCTTCGACGCGGTGCTTCTTTTCCTTCATTTCGGTCTCGGTGCTGCGCCCACGCGGATGATGGCAACGCCACCGCTCAGCTTGGCGAGGCGTTCCTGGAGTTTTTCCTTGTCGTAATCGCTGGTGCTCTTGTCGATCTCGGCGCGGATTTCCTTGATGCGGCCTTCGATGTCAGCCTTCTTGCCCTTGCCGCCGATGATGGTGGTGTTCTCTTTGTCGGAGACAACCTTCTCGGCGCGGCCCAGGTCCTGCAGGGTGGCGGTTTCGAGCTTGCGGCCGGTCTCTTCGGAGATGACGGTGCCGCCGGTGAGGATGGCAATATCCTGCAGCATGGCCTTGCGGCGATCACCAAAGCCCGGGGCCTTGACGGCCAGCACGTTCAACATGCCGCGCAGTTTGTTCAGGACGAGGGTGGCCAGAGCTTCACCGTCGATATCTTCGGCGATGATGACGAGTTCGCGCTTGCCGAGCTGGACGAGTTTCTCGAGCAGCGGGACGATGTCCTGCGCGGCGGAGATCTTCTTCTCGTTGATCAGGACGTAGGCATCGGAGATGACGGCTTCCATCTGCTCGGTATTGGTGATGAAGTAGGCCGAGAGATAACCGCGGTCGAACTGCATACCTTCGACGAATTCGGTCTCGAACTGCATGGACTTGGATTCTTCAACGGTGATGACGCCGTCCTTGCCGACCTTGTCCATCACGTCCGCGATCAGTTCGCCGATCTCTGCATCTGCGGCGGAGTTGGTGGCGACGGAAGCGATCTCTTCCTTGGTGTCGATCTTGACGGACATCTTGCGCAGCTCTTCCACGACGGCTTCGGTGGCCAGCTCAATGCCATGCTTGACGAGCATCGGGTTGTAGCCGGCCTCGAGGGCCTTGAGGCCTTCGTTCACGATGGCATGAGCCAGCACGGTGGAGGTGGTGGTGCCGTCACCGGCGATGTCGTTGGTCTTGGTGGCGGCTTCCTTGAGGAGCTGGGCGCCCATGTTCTCAAACGGATCTTCGAGTTCGATTTCCTTGGCAACGGAAACGCCGTCGTGGGTGATGGTGGGGGAGCCGAACTTGCGGTCGATCGCCACATTGCGGCCCTTGGGGCCGAGGGTGGCGCCAACCGCATTGGCGACGACGTTCATGCCGTTCTTAAGCTTGCGGCGCGCTTCTTCTGAAAATACAAGTTGTTTAGCAGCCATTGATTCACTTCCTCCAGATTAACCTTCAACAATGCCGAGAAGGTCGCTCTCGCGCAGGATGAGCAGTTTCTTGCCATCCATCTTGACTTCGGTGCCAGAATACTTGGCGAACAGCACCTTGTCGCCGACCTTGACATCCATGGCGATGCGCTTGCCCTTTTCATCGCGGTCACCGGGACCAGCCGCCAGGACCTTGCCTTCCTGGGGTTTTTCCTTGGCGGTTTCGGGCAGAATAATGCCACCTGCAGTCATTTCTTCCTGTTCGATGCGGTTCGATCGATCACACGGCCGCCGAGCGGTTTGAAAGACAGTTTTGCCATTTCGTCCTCCTGAACATTGTTTATTGAAATAAGCAAGAAATTAGCACTCCTGTAACCCGAGTGCTAATGTATGATACCGTATATCACAATCCCCAGTCAAGGGGTGATATTTTGATTCTTAGAAAATTCTGATAATTTCGTAGGGACGATCAGACCGCGCTGCCCTGATGGATAAGGGGTCGAGGTGACAGGGATCTCAGCTGTTGCAACAGGCGTAGCCCCGGAGGTAGTGGGCTCGGCGGTGGCATCGGGAGGCAGGTTGGATGGCGTATTGCCTCGCGCCACGTCCGCACAAATGGCCTCGCCCGCCGCGATGATGCCGGCGATATCCCGGTCAGCTCCGAACTGGGCCCTGACCTCATCAAAAACGCTCAAGGCTTCACTACAATAATTCTGCTGCGGGCGGCTGAGAGCTGCCAGCACCGAGCCATAGGTGTAATAGTAGACCACTGTATTGGGAGACAGCGCCAGGCCAGAGATCTTCAAGCCCGTCTCCTCGGCATCGGCGCAACTGCTGCCAAAACGAGCCTGACAGGAATCCTCCGGCTCGCAGCCGCGGATGGCACACTTCAGCGCGGGGATCGAACCCTCATAATTGCGCGATTTGAAATACACGATCCCCAACTGGCCGTAGAGGTCAGGATTATCCGGCTCGAATTCCAGCGCCTTCTGAGCATTGCGTGATGCGGAAAAATACTCACCCATCTGCGAATAGGTGCGGGCGATGGAGAGGTACGGGGCGGGGTCCTTCACACCGAGCTGCTCGTTGATGGCGGCAGCCTTGGCGAAGTACTCCAGGGATTTTTCCCACAACTGCTTCTGGGTATCCTCATTCGGGCTGCGAAAGCCCAATGTGCGGTAATTCGCCCCGGCTCGCAGATAGAGGAAGGTCAGGTTGGGGGTCAGGGAAATGGCTTGATCATAGTTCTCGATGGCCAGGTTGTAATTGCCCAGCGACTCCTGCACGTAGGCGTTCACCCGGTAGAGGTCCATCATTTCCTCGCCGCGGTTGAAGGCCTGCTCGATGTTCTGCTGGGCCGAGGACCACTTCTGCTGGTCCACCAGGATCTCGGCATAGAAGACCAGCGCCAGCGTGTTGGTGTTATCCAACTGCAGAGCGCGCACGGCATCCTGCTCGGCTTCGGTAAGGAAACGCTGAACCTCTTTATCTTCAATCAGCGTCCCATCCGCGTTCCAGTCCTTGACGAAGGAACGAATGGCATAGGACATCGAATCGTCCGGGGCCACCTCCACGGCACGCTCTGCCGATTGGAGTGCCTCTGCCAGGCGGGCGCGGCGCTGGTCATCCGTGACCAGCAGGGCGCTGGAATAAGTTTGAATGCGGGCCAGTTTCGCCCAGACCTCGCCATTGTTCGGGTCCAGCAGCACGGCCTGCCGGTAAGCTTCGATGGCCGCGTCCAATTTGCCCGCGGTGAACTGGGCCTCGCCCTCCAGGATGAATGAGTTGGTGGTGCGCGTCGGCGTGGCAGTAGGCAGGAACAAGGGCTTGACCTCCCCTGCCTGTACCTGCCGGATAAGCCAGATCCCCCCCAGGATGAGTACTACCCAGAAAAACATCCGGTAAAGGTTGGATTCGGAGCGCCGTTTGAACAGCGGGGCGCGGCCGGGAACATTCATAAACTGCTTCTCAATCTTTTTCTATGCCCCGCTCCTGGGATCGTGAGCAAGGGCGGAATATTGCCTTCATGGGGTGGATGTGGGCGTGGAAGTGGGTTCCGGGGTTTCGGTCATCTCCGGCGTCACTGCCAGGAAGTCCAGGGTGGGAGTCGCCAGCGAATTGGAGCGGCAGATATTGACGGCCTCGGCCGCGTTGGTGATCGAGGTCTCGTCATCGGGGACGCGGTCGCTGATCGTCTGAGCTACTTTGAGCGCCTCGCCACACTGGTTAATGCGAGCCAGGGCGAGGGCGTAGGTGAAATAATACTCCGCCAGGCGGGCGCTGCCCGGCGTGAGCGCAACCGCTTCGATGGGCTCACCCTCCGGAGCCGTCCCGCCGTTGATCACGAGCCCCAGCTCGCGGACGGCATCGCGCCAGAGAAGGTTATGGTAATACATTACGCCCAGGTTGCCGCGCAGGTTCGTATCGGTGGGGTTATCCTTCACAGCTGTCTCGGCGTACTGCACGGCTTTGGCGTATTCGCCGATCTTGGCGTAGGTACGCGAGATATACAGGTCCGGGTTGGGGTCGCCGGGGTTCAAAGCGTTGGCGCGCGTGAACTCCTCGATGGCCTGATCATAGATCTCCATCTGCGAATAATTGATGCCCAGCGAAAGATGGAGAATGGGGATGTTATCGTTAATGGCAGCCGCGGCCTGATACTCGCGGATGGCCTCCTCGTAATTGCCGGTGGCCTCCAGAATGTAGCCGCGGGCGCGGTGCGCCTCTACAGTGTCCGGCGCGAGTGAAAGCGCCACCTGCGACTCCTCGATTGCGGTCTGCACACTGTCGAAAGCCCCGGAGCCCGACAAATACGAATCCACTAATACCTCGACATTATAGGCATGCGCCAGCCCGTTCTTATCGTCCAACTGCAGGGCATCCTTGACACCAGCTTCGGCTTTCAAATAATCGCCCTGGAAATCCAGCGCCCAAGCTCGCACGGCATGGGCCATTGAATTATTCGGGCTGAGCAGGATGGCATTCTCGGCACTCTCCTGAGCATCCTTGTACTGCCCGTTCCAGACCTGAACCTTGGCCAGCTCGACGTAGGTATTGGAATCGTCCGGGCGGGCGGCTATGGCCTGCTGGTATGCCTGGATGGACTGCAACAGCTTGCCATCCTTAAAAAGCTGCTGAGCCTCGGTCACATAACTCTCAGGGGGGCGGGTTGGGGTGGCAGTGGGCACACCGATCGGCTGCATATTGGACACCACGAGCCGATTAAACGCCGCAAATCCCAGCACAAGCAGGCTCAAGAGAATGATGCGGAACCAGTTTGGGCGCCGCCGCCGCCGCGTCACGCTCCACTTGTTTCCTTTTAAATACATGTTTTCATATTACCATCCGGCGGAAAGCGCCGTCAAGCTGCTCAGCATACTCTAAGAATACGATCAGGGGGCGACAAAAGGCAAGGCTTCGCAGGCTGGAACAAACAGAAGCTATGCGAAAGCACCATGTTCAGCGATCCAAGCCGGAGGTTGGAGGATTTAGCTTATTCGTCCACGACGACCTGGCATTCATCGTGCAGAGTCTCGATCTTGCCTCCGGGGCCATAAGTATTCGTCCCGTCATCGATCATCTTTTTCCAGGTCACATCGTAAGTCACAGTATGCTTTCCAGGTTCCAGCACCCCCACATTGGAAGCCCATACAAACTCAGGATTCCCACTTGTCTGATTATGTTCCAAACCAGACTGGACTCCCTCGATGCTTTTCCCATCCAGGGTGATCGTCGTGATGTTATTCTGTAAATAATCGTTCAGCTGGGCTTCTGTTTTGGCATCCCATCCCCATTTAATGATAATGGGAGTTCCATGCGGTACTTGAGTGACCGCATCCCTGCCAATGAGAGTACAAAAGGCCGCGATCTCGACCGGTTTTACGGAAGGTTCTGGTGAGGGGGTTACTTCTGGCTGGACCGCGGTGGCGGGGGCGGAGGTCGGCATTTCAGCGGGCAGCGACGGGACTGCCTGGGTGGGCTGGGCCACCGGTCCGCAACCATAGAGAAAGATCACGACCAAAATCAATACGAGCCAAAGCGATAAATCCTTTTTCATTGTCCTCTCCTCCTTGCTTCCGCAAAAATGACGGGATTCGCGTTACATAGAATCAAAAGAATTTTGGCACTTTAGCGCTGCTATTACAACTGACAAACATCACCAATCACGAGAAAGGAGGGCAGGCTGGAGGTGCAGGTCTCGGTTGCGAACAAAGAATGCGCCTTACGGCGTTTCTCATGCTAAAATCACCCCATGCAGTTCGACATTTTCACTCTCCTGCCGGAAGTCTTTCCCCCTTATCTTCAATCCAGTATTTTGAAGCGCGCCCTGGAAAGAGGCCTTATCCGGGTCGATCTGCACAATATCCGCGATTACACCCATGACCGCCATCACACCACGGATGACACGCCGTACGGTGGAGGGGGCGGCATGGTAATGAAAGCCGCGCCTGTTTTCGAAGCGGTGGAGACCGTCCTGGGTACCCCGCCTTCCTGTCCTGTGATCTTGCTCACTCCTCAGGGGCGGAAGTTCAACCAGCAGCTTGCCCAGGAATTGTCCTCTCAGCCGCGCCTTGCCCTGATCTGCGGGCGCTATGAAGGTTTTGATGAGCGCATCCGCGAACACCTGATCACAGATGAGATCTCCATTGGGGATTATGTACTGACCGGGGGCGAACTGCCGGCGCTGCTGGTAGTGGACGCGGTCTCCCGCCTGCTGCCCGAGGTCCTCGGCGATCCAGACGGAGCGCTGGACGACTCGCATGCCAGCGGCTTGCTGGAATATCCGCATTACACGCGCCCGCCGGATTTCCGCGGCTGGCAGGTTCCGGAGGTTCTGCTCTCCGGAGATCATGCCCGAATCGAGGCCTGGCGGCGGAGGCAATCCCTGCTGCGCACGCTGCATAAACGCCCTGATCTGCTGGAAACCGCCCCGCTCACGCCGAAGGACTTGAAAACCCTGGAGGACTTGCGCGCACATGAAGCCGGGGAAGACAAGACCGATTAGCCATCACGCTACACAAGGGAGAATGCATCCATGAAATTCAATTACGGCAAGATCTTTCTTCTCGGCTTCGGATTCTTCGGCGTCAGCGTCATCTGGACGGTGTACAACGCTTTCGTCCCGCTTTTCCTGGCGAACAAGTTCGGGCTGGCTCGCCGGTCTTCATTGGCTTCTTCATGACGCTGGACAATATCGCCGCCATCTTCATCCAGCCGCCGGTCGGAGCCTGGTCCGACCGGCTGCGCACGCCCATTGGACGCCGTATGCCGTTCATCCTGATCGGCGCACCAGTCGGCGCGCTGGCTTTCGGGCTGATCCCACTGGCCGCAGCCCTGCCGCTGTTTGTAGCCTGCACCAGCACGCTCTTGCTCAGCATGGCCTTCTGGCGTACCCCGGTCGTCGCGCTCATGCCGGACATCACCCCTTCCCACTTTCCGCTCGCAGGCCAATGGCATCATCAACCTGATGGGCGGGGTCGGCACGATCATCGCCTCGCTGGTGGGCAGCACGCTGTATGAGATCAATATCAACTTCCCATTCTGGATGGGCTCCGGGCTGATCATCGTGGCCGCGCTGCTGGTCTTTCTCTTCATCAAGGAACCGACGCGAATATGAAAAGAGCGAAAAACAGCCGAACATGTTCGCCAGCCTGCGCGAACTGATGAACGATCAAGATAAAAGCGGAATGCGCATCCTGTTCGCCATCTTCTTCTGGTTTCTGGCCTATACCGGCATTGAAGCCTTCCTGACCCTGTACGCCACCAAATATGTAGGCCTGTCGGATGGCGATGCAGGCCGGCTGACAGGACATCTCGGGCTGCTTCTTTGTTCTCTTCGCGCTGCCGGCTGGCTTCCTCGGCAGCCGCTTGGGACGGCGCATCACCATCTCGTCGGCATCGTGCATGGGCTTGCTCATCGCCAGCCTGTTCATCCTCTCCCCGGCAGCGCTGGGCGCCATGATGGCAAAGCTCCCCGTGCTGGGCAATGTGCACTTCATCAGCATCCTGCTGATGGCGAGCCGGGATCGCCTGGGCGATGATCAACATCAACTCGCTGCCCATGGTGGTGGACCTGACCACCGCTGGCGCGCATCGGCACCTTCACCGGGCTGTATTACCTGTTCTCCACCTTCTCGGCCATCGTCGGACCGAATCTCAATGGCCTGATCGTTACGCTGAGCCGGCGGCCGTTACAACACCATTATGTTCACCAGCCCGCTCTTCCTGGTCGTTGCGCTCATCCTGATGCTGGGCGTGAAGAAGGGCGAAGCGCAAACCGCGGGATGAAAGGCGCGCTCCGCCTTGCTGCGGTCTTCCTGCTTCTGGTGGCAGTCTCCGCTTGCGGCACAGACCGGCGCGCCTGCACGCAGCCGGGAACCTACTGCGTCGGCTTCGTGACCAGTACGGCAAGACTGGATGACCACGGGCTAAATGCATCGACCTGGGAGGGCGTGCAAACAGCATTGCATGACGGCACGATCCAGGCTGCAGATTCGATCGAGTCGGTGGACGCGCGGGATTACATAAAGAACCTCGCCTACTTTGCCGAGCATGGCTATGACCTGGTCATCAGCGCGGGACAGGGGCAGACGGAGGCCACGCGGGCTGCGGCGGAGAAGTATCCAGAAACCCACTTCCTGGGCCTGGACGAGACCGTCCCGGATGCGCCTCTCCCCAACCTGCAAGTAGTGACCTTTGCCAAGGAGCAGGGAGGCTTTCAAGCCGGGGCGCTGGCGGCACTTGTGTCGCAGAGCAATATCGTCGGGGCGGTCTGCGAGACTTCCGGCATCGATTCCATGTGGCAGTATTGCGAGGGCTTTCGCCTGGGCGCGCAGCATGAGAAGAAGGATATTACCGTCCTCGTCAGTTATCATGAAAATGCCAGCCCGGACACGCTCTTTACAGATGAAGACTGGGGAGCACGCACCGCGACGGGGATGCTCAATAAGGGCGCGGATGTAATTTTCGGCGTGGGCGGACGCGTGGGGCAAGGCGCCCTGCGCCGCGCCGCGCAGGCAGGTATCTGGGCCATCGGCTCGGAGCAGGATCAGTACTTTGAAACGCGCGAGGCGCGCGCCTTTCTGCTCGCCTCCGCGGTGCCGCAGGCGGCCGACCTGGTACGAGGACTACTGGGAGAGTATGCCTCCAACGGACAGATCCCGGCAGAGGTAGGGAGCATGAGCCTCAGCCCATTCCATGAAGGGGAGCGCAACCTGCCCCTTTCCGCTCAAGCCGAACTGCTTGCGCTCAAGATGGCGCTGGAGAATGGCTCGCTGCCTGTCCACGCGGTGAAACCCCGGTAGACGGGTAAGGCCAGTGCAAGATTTGTCTAACAACCCTGGCAGAATCCGAATGCGCTCGTACAGACTTGCACAATGGTTCAAGTGGCTTTATACTTGATTAGATAGGGACGGATCAAACACTATCAAATCAAAATATAGGAGGTGAACTTCACCGGACGACAACCTCATCCTAAACAGAACCGTTACGACTCTATCCAAGTTTCACTTCTTGAGGAGAAGAATCACATGAAGAAGCTGTACGTTGTTTTCGCAATGCTGCTGGTCGCCTCCATGGTGCTCACGGCTTGCGGCACCCCCGCCGCCACCCAGGCTCCCGCCACTGAGCCCCCCGCCACCACCGCTCCCGCCACCGAAGCGCCGACCATGGCTCCGACCGAAGCCCCTGTGGTCTTCAAAGTCGGCCAGGTGACCGACCTCGGCGGTATCGATGACAAGTCCTTCAACGCCACCGCCTACGCCGGCGTCGAGAAGGCCATCGCGGATCTGAAAGTGGAAGGCAAATACCTGGAATCCCAGCAGCAGTCCGATTACGCCAAGAACATCCAGCAGTTCCTGGATGAGAACACCAACCTGATCATCACCGTGGGCTTCCTGCTCGGTGTTGACACCGCCACCGCTGCCAAGGCCAATCCCGATACCAAGTTCGCCATCGTGGACTATGCCTATCCTGACTGCTTCCCCGGCGCTGTGGTCGGCAAGGACTGCGGTTCCGATGTGGCCATTGACAACGTCGAGGGCCTGACCTTCCAGACCGACGAAGCCGCCTTCCTGGCTGGCTACGTCGCGGCTGGCATGACCAAGACCGGCAAAGTCGCCACCTTCGGTGGCCTGAACATCCCCACCGTGACCATCTTCATGAAGGGCTTTGAAGCCGGCGTCAAGCACTACAACTCCGTCAAGGGCACGAACGTGGAAGTCCTCGGCTGGGACACCGCAGCCGACAACGGCACCTTCGTCAACAACTTCGAATCCCTGGATGACGGCCGCTCCATCGCCCAGTCCTTCGTCGAGGAAGGCGCCGACATCATCATGCCCGTGGCCGGTCCTGTGGGCCTCGGCTCCGCCGCCTACTGCAAAGAAAACGGCAACTGCATGATCATCGGCGTGGACACCGACTGGTCGTTTCCGCTCCCGAGTACGAGAGTGTCGTCCTGACCTCCGTCGAGAAGAAGATGGACATGGCTGTCTATGACACCATCAAGGCAGCCATGGACGGCACCTTCAAGGGCGGCGGCGTGTATGTTGGCACGCTCGCCAATGGCGGCGTGGACATCGCCCCGTTCCACGGCTTTGACAGCCAGGTCTCCGCGGAACTCAAGGCAGAGATCGAAAAGCTCAAGGCTGACATCATCAGCGGCGCCGTAAAGGTTAGCCAGTAAGATCAGCGTTCGACAAGCATTGGCCGGGGGGAGTTACCCCCCGGCCAATTTTTCTACAAGGCATTGCAGGATTTCCGCCGCAGATGAGGAGAGAGCAGACCTGTTTCCTCGTCTGCGGCGGCTTGCAATCAGCAGCACAGCGGATTAACCGTTATTGCCTTGAGGAGATGCACCATGGCTGTATTGGAACTGCGCGGAATTACCAAGTCGTTCCCGGGTGTGCTGGCAAACGACAATATCAGCTTTACACTTGAGAAGGGCGAGATCCATGCATTGTTGGGAGAGAACGGCGCGGGCAAGACCACGCTGATGAACATTCTCTACGGGCTGTATAAACCCGATAAGGGGGAGATCCTGGTAAACGACCAGGTCGTGGACATACAAAGCCCGAACGATGCCATCTCCCGCGGCATCGGCATGGTGCACCAGCACTTCATGCTGGTGCCGGTCATGACCGTCACCGAGAACGTTATGCTGGGGAACGAATCCACCCGCAACGGCATCTTCCTGGACCGGGAGAAGGTGGCCAAGCGCATCCGCGAGATCTCCGATCAATACGGCCTGGATGTTGACCCGAATTCCTATGTACAAGATCTGCCTGTGGGCATTCAGCAGCGGGTGGAGATCATCAAGGTGCTGTACCGGCAGGCCGATATCCTGATCCTGGATGAGCCGACCGCCGTGCTCACGCCGCAGGAAGTGGAAGGGCTGTTCAAGATCGTTCGCACGCTTGCTGGCAGAGGGCAAGTCCATCATCTTCATCACCCACAAACTTAAGGAAGTCATGGAGATCGCCGACCGCATCACGGTGCTGCGCGGCGGCCGCACGGTGGGCAGCGCGAAGCCTGGAGAGGTGGATGAAGAGAAACTGGCGGAAATGATGGTAGGGCGCGAGGTCAACCTGGTCGTGGAGAAGAAGCTCGCCCAGCCTGGTGATATTGTGCTGGAAGTTGAAAATTTGTTCGTGCGGGATGAGCGCCAGAACATGACCGTCAATGGGGTCTCGTTCGACCTGCACGCGGGGGAGGTGCTGGGGGTCGCAGGCGTGCAGGGGAACGGGCAGACCGAACTGGTGTACGCGCTGACGGGGCTGCTGCCCAGCGTCAGCGGAACGATCCGGCTGCTGGGTAAGAATATCCACAACGCAACGCCGCGCGAGATCCTTGAGCAGGGGGTTGCCCACATCCCCGAGGACCGGCAGAAGCACGGCCTGGTGTTGTCCTTCCCGCTGCAGGATAACCTGATCCTTTGCACCTACTACCTGCCGCCTTTCGCAAAGGGCGTGAACCTGCAGGACAAGGTCATTGAGAAAAACGGTGCGGAACTGGTCAAGCAATTCGACATCCGCACGCCCAGCATTTACGTGCCGGCTTCCAACCTTTCGGGCGGAAATCAGCAGAAGGTGATCGTGGCACGCGAGTTCTCGCGGCCGATCAAGCTGCTGATCGCTTCGCAGCCGACGCGCGGCCTGGATGTGGGTTCGATCGAATACATCCACGGCCGCATCATCGAGAAGCGGGACGAGGGCACAGCAGTGCTGGTGGTTTCCTCGGAGTTGGACGAGATCATGGCCCTCTCCGATCGCATTGCGGTCATGTACCGCGGGCAGATCGTGGAGATCGTCCAGCGGCCGAAACCAGCAAGGAACAGCTGGGGCTGTTGATGGCCGGTTTGAAGAAGGAAGCAGACGAAATGAAATCAACCGAAAAACCGGTGACACACGCCGAGCGGGTCTTCTAGGAGGTTGCACCTTGAACGAGAAGAAGAATCAAGACAGCTCGCCAAAGGCCAAAAGTGAACCCAGGGGCATCGGCACCAATACTCAGACCATAATCCTGGCCCTGCTGGCCATCTTTACCGGGCTGGTGATTGGCGGGATCGTGATCGCCATCAGTGACATAAAAGTGATCGAGGCCTGGAGGAATTTCTTCGGCGCGCCGGGGGCTGCACTGGCAGCCACGTGGAACGCGGTGGCCAAAGCCTACGGCGCGCTGTTCAGCGGCTCGCTGGGTAGCCCTGCACAGATCGTGGAAGGCTTCCGGACCTACTTTGCCACCGGCGACAACAAGCTGCTGCTAAAGGCCATCTATCCCATCACGGAGAGCATGGTCACGGCCACCCCCTATATCTTGACCGGTCTGGCGGTGGCTGTCGGGTTCCGCTGCGGGCTCTTCAACATCGGCGCGGAGGGACAGTTCTTCATGGGGGCACTCGGCTCGGCATTCGTGGGCTACAGCCTGAAGGGGCTGCCCTGGTTCATCCACCTGCCGCTGGCACTGCTGGGGGGCCTGGCGGGGGGCGCGCTGTGGGGCGCCATCCCGGGTTTCCTGAAAGCGAAGTTCGGCGCGCACGAGGTGGTCAACACGATCATGATGAACTGGATCGCCTTCCGCCTGAGCGACTGGCTGCTCAGCGGACCGATGAAGGCCTCCGGTTTCCGCCCGGTCACACCCAACATCCAGGATGCCGCGCGAACTGCCGCGCTTCTTCCCGGATCCGCTGCGCTTCAACTGGGGATTCGTTCTGGCGCTGGTGATGGCCGGCTTGGTCTACTGGCTCCTGTTCAAGACCACCATCGGATTCGAGATCCGCACGGTAGGCGCCAACCCGGACGCAGCCCAATATGCGGGCATCAACATCGTCAAGAACTTTGTGCTGGTGATGGTGATCTCCGGCGGCATGGCAGGGCTGGCAGGTGCGACCCAGGTGCTGGGCGTGGATCACTGGGTGGGCCAGGGCTTCTCAGCGGGATATGGCTTTGACGCCATCGCCATTGCCCTGCTGGGGAAAAGCCATCCGATGGGCGTGGTGCTGGCGGCCCTGCTGTTCGGCGTGCTGCGCGGCGGAGCCACCCGCATGCAGTCCATTGCCGGCATTCCTATCGACATCATCTCCATCATCCAGGGCCTGGTGATCATCTTTGTGGCTGCTCCGGCGATCATCCGCTGGATCTACCGGATCCGGGTCAATACCGAAACAACCGTGCTGACCCGCGGCTGGGGCAAATAGGCAGAGGCGCATATGACAACCGCTGTACAAACCCTTGTTCCTGAGAAACAATTGCGCACGCGGGTCACCTGGGGGGCGGTGCTGATCCTCACCGGCCTGCTGGTGCTGTTCCTGTTCGGGTTCAACGCTGAGTCGGGGCAGATCGCCAAGTTCGGGCTGAACCTGGCGCAGAAACAGGCCATAACGATCCCGGATCTGGTGCTGCCAGTTCAGCCGTCCATTTACATACTAACACTGGTGCTGGTGTTCTTTGGCAGCCTGCAAATTGCCAGAGGGGTCAAATCCACCGGCCTGCTGGTGGGAGTGCTGGCATTTTGCTTTGTGGCCGCCTTCCTGATCTGGGCGGCCCGAGGCACATCCTTCAGCCTGGTGGGCATGTTGAGCAGTTCGCTGGTACGCGCCACGCCCATCGCGCTGGCGGCCTTGTGCGGTGTGATCAGCGAGCGCGCCGGGGTTACCAATATCGCCATTGAAGGCATCATGCTGATCGCAGCGCAGGCGGCGGTCATTGCGGCCACCGTCACGCACAATCTGTGGTTCGGCCTGTTGTGCGGCATCCTGCAGCCGGCGGGTTGGTCGGTGCCTTCCATGCCTTCATGGTCATCCGCTTCAAGGTGGACCAGATCGTCAGCGGCGTAGCCATCAACATCTTCGGGACGGGTGCCACCAGCTTTATCTCTTCCCGTTTCCTGCAGGAGAACGCCGACCTGCTCAACAACTCTGGCACCTTCCCGATCATCACCATCCCGCTGCTGTCCAAGATCCCGATGCTGGGGCCGGTCCTGTTCGAGAATACGCCGATCGTATTCCTGACGATGATCCTGGTGGCGGTGATGCACTTCGTGTTGTTTTACACACCCTGGGGCCTGCGGACACGTGCCGTGGGCGAACACCCCAAGGCCGCCGATACGCTGGGCATCAATGTGTATCTGATGCGCTACGTCAACGTGATCGTGGGCGGCATGATCGCCGGCATCGGCGGTGCCTACTTCACGATCGGCTCGGTTGGCCGCTTCGATGAGGTCATGACCGCGGGCAAGGGCTTCATCGGCCTGGCAGCCATGATCTTCGGCAAATGGACTCCCATCGGGGCGTTTGCCTCCTCGCTGATCTTCGGCTTTGCGGATTCACTGCAGGTCAAAATGCAGATCCTGCGGGTTCCCATCCCCTCCGAATTCCTGGGCATGGCTCCGTACATCGTGACCATGATCGTGCTGACCGGCGTGGTCGGACGGGCCATCCCGCCGGCAGCCGATGGTGTAGCCTACGAAAAGTAAAAAAAGCAGGAGCCGAAAGGCTCCTGTTTCTTTATCTGTATGAGAGCCGCAGTTTGGGCGGGAACTCAATTTATAATAGGAACGTCCTTACAGGGATCGCTTTTTTTACAGGCGACCAGGCAATTTAAGGAGAAAAATCGTGAAAAAGGCCCACCTTGCAAGCATGCTGCTCGTGACCGTGCTATTCGTGTTCGCGTGCACACTGCCTTCCAATACACCGCCCACGCCCACCGGGGACTAGATTTCAACACTGGCGGCGCTGACCGTGGCGGCGCGACTGACGGAGCAAGTACCCGCTGCCACACCGACCGGGCTGGTGGTGCTGCCCACCAGTACCATCGTGGTCCTGCCCACTCTGGCGCCGCCCACCAGCATCCCACCCACCGTGGTGGTCGTCAGCCCCACTTCGAGCTGCAATGCAGCCCAATTCGTTGCGGATGTAACCATACCGGATGGAACTCTTCTCGATCCGGGTGAACCATTCACGAAGACCTGGAGGCTCAAGAACAACGGGACCTGTTCCTGGACCCCATCCTATGCGGCGGTGTTTTCCAGCGGCAACGCCATGGGCGGCCCGGCGACACAGAGCCCTGGCTGCGAATGTAAATCCCGGACAAACGGTGGACATTTCCATCAACTTCGACGCGCCCACCACGAACGGGACCTACACTGCTACTTATAAATTGAGGGATGCGGCGGGTGTACTTTTCTCGCAAGTTCTATGTGCAGATCAAGGTGGAGACCGGAAAATTCGCCGTTACAAGTGTGACCTTTACGACCAGCGGAGGCTGCGGGAGCTTTACCGCTACTGCCAACATCACCGTGAACGGCGCGGGGACAGTCACTTACAAGTGGCTGCGGAGCGACGGCGCGACCGATACCGTTACGCATGACCCGCTGGAATTCACTGCGGCTGGTACGAAATCGGTCAGCCAGAGCTGGAGCACGACCGCTTCCGGCAGCAAGTGGATCGACATCTACATCGACAAGCCAAATCACCAGCAATTCGGGCGCGCGACCTTTACCTGCCCGTAGACGCATCGTATCAGGATGAGAGCGCCCGACAAGCCGCTCGGGCGCTTTTCGTTGCTTCTCAGGCGGCAGGGTGTACGATAGAATTGTTTGGTTCCGACCCAAACGGACCAGCGAAAGGGAGTTCTGATGAGTACGAACAAGCGTTTTCGTTTCAATTATTTATTGATCCTGGTGCTCCTGGGCGCCACGGCGTGCAACCTGCCTTCGAAGATCCCAGCCAGCGAACAGGCCACCGGCACCGCGGCCATGCAAACCCTGGAGGCGGAGATGACCCAGGCCGTGCCTTCGATCCCAACGGCCACATTCGCCCTGCCCACTGTCGCTACGTTGGTGATCCCCACCCTCGTGCCTACCTCGACAAGAGTTCTTCTCCACAGCCACGTCATCGTGTGATATCGCCGACTTCACTACCGACGTGACCATCCCGGATGGGACGAAGCATTCCGGCGGGGCAGGCATTCACGAAAACCTGGCGGTTCCTGAATGCGGGAACCTGCGCCTGGACCACCGCCTACTCGGTGGTGTTCTCCAGCGGCAACCAGATGGGCGGGCCAAACACGCAGGCGCTTGCCGGAAATGTTAATCCGGGCCAGAGTGTGGATATTTCCGTAAACCTGACCGCGCCCAGTGCCGCGGGCGAATATAAGGGCTTTTGGAAAATGCGCAATGCCTCGGGCGTGCTATTTGCTTCCTTCTATGTCCAGATCAATGTAACGGCGGCGATCACCGTCACGCCGAATACAGCGCAGGTCACGCTGAATGCAGTCCCGGGCGAGAGCGGGACGGTCTTTGAGGGCGCGGCAGGGACCGCACCAACGAGCGCCATTCAGGCCGGGGACACGACCGGGAATTTCGTCGCCAGAGGATTCTTTAGCTTCGATATCGGCTCGCTGGCGGGCAAGACCATCACCAGCGCGACGCTGGATCTGAGCAGCTGCAGCAAGACACAGGATCCGTTCACAGGGAGCCTGGCGGGCATTTGGGTGGGCGATGTGCAATATGCGCTGCCACTGGACCAGACGGATTATGACATCACGGGCTCGGCAGTAGTGAGCCAGGCACTCACCAGCATTCCCACCAGCCCGATCGACGTCAAGACCTTTGTGCAGAGCAGGATCAACGAGGGCAGGGCACGCTTCCAGATCCGCCTGCATCCCAAAGGCCCCAGCGATGCGGATTCCCAGGCCGATACCATGACATGCAGCGCAGGCTCGGTGGTGCTGAAGATCACGCTATCAGCCGTAGAGTAAGTCTAATCATGGCGAGGGTGCCTTTGCACTCCTCGCCATTACATTTGATTAATCTATACGAAGCGCCCTCCTTGAGGGCGCTTCTTTGTTTCTGTGTATAATGTGCGCTGGCCTTTCCCGGCCATACGATCAGAAAGGATTTTGAATGCCTCGAAAAGCTAATTATGGCCTCTTTGCAACCCTAGCCTGCCTGGCCATCCTGCTTGCGGCCTGCGGCCCTTCGCAGGCCGATACCCAGGCAGCCATCGAAACCTCGGTTGCACAAACAGTGGAGGCTCAAAAACCTGTGGATACCCCCACTTCCGCGCTGACAGCCACTCCCGTCATCTTGAATGGAACCATTACTCCGGCTGTCTCCAGCCCCACAGCACAGGCACGCCCCACCTTTCCGCCCAACTCCGGCGGGGATGCAGCCTGCATGAAAGCCAGCCTGATCGATGAGACCATGCCGGATGGGACCATCATCAAGCCCGGGCAGCAGTTCACCAAGTCCTGGCGCATTCGCAACGACAGCACCTGCACATGGAGCACCGCCTACAAGATCGTGTTCTGGGATGGAGAGTTGATGGGCGGCGGATATGTGTATAACTTCCCCCAGCAAGCCCTGCCCGGCGATACGGTGGAGGTACCTTTGGTGCTCACTGCACCGCTGGAAGACGGGACCTATAAGAGTTCCTGGAAACTGCAGACCCCCGGCGGTTCCACATTCGGAGTAGGCGCCAACTCGCCCTTCTGGGCAGATATTGTGGTCTCCTCCTCCACGGATATCAAATACGGTGTGACCTCGGTTACCTACTCCGTGGATCGGAATCCGCTCAATGGCTGCCCGGCCAATGTGTTCTACACCATTACCGCCACCATCAGCGTGAACGGCCCGGTGAATGTGACCGTGAACTGGAGGAAGAGTGACGGCACCACAGAGAACAAACAGACTCTGAAATTCACCGAGGCTGGCTCGCAGACCACCAGCATGGAGTGGAGCCTGCACCTGGGCGCCGCCACGAATGAGCGCTGGGTCCAGATCTTCACAGTCTCGCCGACCGAGCAGGATTACGGGAAGACAACCTTCCACTACACCTGCGGGCAATAACAGGACAGAAAGCTCACCCGGCCGGGTGAGCTTTTTTATTAGAAAACGGCATTTTCCAGACGATTTGGGAGTGAAAACAGCCCTGCAGAGGTCTTTTCCAGGGAACTCCGTTGGGCGCCCGGACGTCTATAGAGATTGAAGAAGGAATTTTAAGGAGAATGCCATGAAATTCAAACTCATCCCCGCACTGGCGCTTATTTTAATGATGATCGTCCAGATGGCCTGCAATGCCGCCGTCCCGGCCGGAACCCCCGATACCGTGGCGACTTTGAACGGGCTTTACACTGCAGCAGTCCAGACCTCCACTGCCGGTACTTATCTTACCCAGGCGGCAGAGACATCTACGTTCCTGGTCGGGACCGCGACCCCGGGCCTGCCCGTACCAACCGCCAGCCCCATCCAACCCCTGCCAACCTCCACACCTTTCGTTCTGCCCACCAGCGCACCCCTGGTGCGCTGCGATGCGGCTGCCTTCGTCAAGGATGTAACCATCGCCGATGGCTCAGTGATCTCGCGCGGCGCCAGCTTCACAAAGACCTGGCGGCTGCAGAACGTGGGTTCATGCGCATGGACACCGGCATATGCGCTGGTGTTCGTCAGCGGGGATTCGATGGGAGGGCCGACCGCTGTGGGCCTGGGAGCCAATGTCCAGCCCGGGCAAAGCATTGACGTTTCCGCGACCATGATCGCGCCTTCGAGTGACGGTCATTTCCGCGGCTACTGGAAATTGCGCAATGCCTCCTACGCGTTGTTCGGCATCGGAACGCAGGCGGATACGGCCTTCTGGGTCGATATCTATGTGCGCGGACCCGCCTTCGCCGCTTATGATTTCGTTTCGCAATACTGCCAGGCCGACTGGGAGAATAACAACACGCTGCTGCCCTGCCCGGGCATTGAGGGTGACGACAATGGCTTTGTGATCCACGGTGAATTCGCCAAAACTGGAAAACGGCGACCGGGCGGATGGCTCAGCGCTGCTGACCATTCCGAAGAACAGCAAGAACGGGCTGATCAGCGGTACCTATCCCGCGCTGACAATTCAGAATGGCGACCATTTCAAGTCACTGGTGAGCTGCGCGTACCATGACGATTTCTGCAATGTGATCTTCAAACTGGAGTTCAAATCCGGCGGGCAGGTGACCACGCTGGGAACTTGGAACGAGGCCTATGAGGGAAAATTTTTCACGGTGGATATGGACCTTAGCTTCCTGGCCGGGAAAACGGGCAAATTCATCCTGACGGTGCTGGCCAATGGCTCGGCTCGGGATGATGAGGCCTTGTGGGTTTCGCCGCGTATCGTGCGCAACGGGAATCCCCCGCCTACGGCTACAGCCTCGGTGACGCCAACGGCAACCCTGACGCCCACCCCCACGGCTACGGCTTCCATTACGCCAACGCCCACATTTACGGCCACCAGCACGGCGTCCCTGACCCCCACACCCTAACAGGTGCGATATAATGATACAAATTTCATGGAGGTACCAGAACATGCGTTTTAAACAGCTGGCCTGGCTCGCCATCAGCGTCGTGGCGACCACGGCTCTGACCGCCTGCAATATCGGCGCCACCCCGGCCCCCACGGTGGATGCAAATGCCATTTACACCCAGGCCATGGAGACCGCTATGGCAGGGTTCTCCGATCAAATGACACAGACCGCCATGGCAGTGCCGCCCACCGCCATCCCTACCAATACCCCGCTGGCAACCTTCACGCTGCTGCCAACCTTCCCGCCCCTGACCGGGCAAACCCCGCTCGCGACAGCCGGTATTGGGACACTGGCCATCAACACAGTACCGGTGCTGGGCACCCCCGTCGGAACCCTGGCAGTGCAGGGCTGCAACAATTCGCAATTCATCGCGGACGTGACCATACCGGATAACACAGTGATGAAACCCGGCGCAGACTTCACGAAGACCTGGACCCTCAAGAACACCGGCACCTGCAAGTGGGACGACGGCTATGCTTTTGTTTTCGTGGCGGGCGACAAGTTGGATGGATATGATGTCACACTGAAGAAGCCGAGCGATTTCGTGGACCCGGGTGAGAGCATTAACTTTTCCATCGACATGACCGCGCATACCGCCGAAAATACCTATTCTGGCTGCTGGAAAATGAAAGATGACCAGGGGTATTACTTCGGCACCCTCGCCTGCGTGACGATCGTAGTCAAGAAATAACCTTCCTGTACGTGTCCAGACCTGTGCACGATTCGGAGGCTATCATGAGGAAAGCGATCCTACCGTCCGTTCTCATCCTGGGGGCGCTGCTGGCCGGCGCCTGCGGGGCGGGGCAGACCATCGAGCCGACGCCGGATGTGAATGCGGCGCGGACTTCTGCGGCGCAGACCGTCATCGCCGAGTTCACGCTGACCGGTTTGGCAGCCACGCCCACCCTGGAGGCGCTGCCCACTGAGACGCTCACCCCAACGCCCTCCACCCCCCTGCCGAGCCCCACGACGGGGACCCAGGTGATCGTCGTGACCAATGCCAGCGGCGTGCCAGTGGAGATCACCGCCACGCAGATCCTGTGCGACAGCATGACCTTTGATCCAGCCACGGTGGATATCAACGTCCCAGACGGTTCACAGATGACAGCCGGGCAGCAGTTCGTGAAGACCTGGAAGATCCGCAACAATGGCTCTTGTGTATGGGGGGCGGGTTACGGGCTGATCTATGCCGGGTATTCCGACCGCATGTCGGGTCAGCCCGAACCATTGGCGACAGTCGTTCAGATCGGCCAGGAAGTGGAAGTAACGGTCAACTTCAAGGCGCCTGCCAAGGCCGGGGAATACCTGAGCGCCTGGCAGATGGCAAATGACCGGGGTGTTCCCTTCGGGAAACCGGTGTTTGTCAAGATCCTTGTGAAATAGTGTTTTGAGCGAATCTCTAACAGTCAGAATCAAGAATGAAGCACGCCGGCTGGGGTTCACCCTGGCCGGCGTTACTTTACCCGGCCAGCCGGCGCATTACGCGCTCTATGAAGACTGGCTGAAACAGGGGCATCAGGGCACAATGCACTACCTGAGCGGCGAGGGGGCCGAGCGCCGCAAAGACCCGCAACTGCTATTGAAGGAATGCAAATCCATCCTCGTGCTGGGAACCCCATATTCGCCTCCCGCGCAGACGGACGGGGTGGCAAGTTATGCCTGGGGTATGGACTATCACCTCGTTCTACCCGAGCGAATGAGGGCGCTGGTGAAGTTCATTGAGACCGCAGCCGGGCGGGAGGTACCTAACCGTTGGTACACCGATACCGGTCCCCTGCTCGAACGTGAACTGGGGCAGCAGGCCGGGCTGGGCTGGATCGGGAAGAATGGTTGCCTGATCCACCCGCGCGCAGGCTCCACCTTTTTCCTCTCCGAGATCCTGCTGGGGCTGGAACTGGAAGCAGACCCGCCCTTCCCCACCGATCAATGCGGAACGTGCCGGCGCTGCATCGAGGCCTGCCCCACGGACTGCATCCTGCCGGACCGAACGCTGGACGCGCGCCGCTGCATCTCCTACCTGACCATTGAATTGAAGGATGATATTCCACAAGAACTGCGCTCGCAGATGGGCGGTTGGGTCTTTGGATGTGACATATGCCAGCAAGTCTGCCCGTGGAACAGGTTCGCGCTGCAGCCCGACACGGCCTTCGCACCAAAAGAGGGTATCCCCCTGCCGGTCATGACACGAGAGGTCCTGCTCACCTCTGAAGAGTTCAACCGGAAGTTCAAGGACAGCCCGGTCAAGCGAGCCAAGCGGAGGGGTTATCTGCGCAATGCAGCCGTGGCACTGGGAAACACAGGCGGGACGGACGCGCTGCCTGCACTGAATGCGGCGCGGGAGGACCCAGAGCCCATGGTGCAGAGGCATGCGGCCTGGGCTATCGAGCAGATCAAGCGGAGGGAGGGAAAATGAACAGACAACTGTTGATCGCAACCAATAACGCGGGCAAGGTGGAGGAACTGAACGAATTGCTCATGGAGGCAGGTGTGGAACTGATCACACCGAAGCAGATTGGCTTGCAACTTGAGGTCGAGGAGGATGGGCGAAATTACGCGGAGAACGCGGCCAAGAAGGCGCTGGCCTTTGCGCAGGCAAGTGGGCTGCACTCGCTGGCGGACGACTCAGGTCTGGAGGTGGACGCACTTGGAGGCGCGCCGGGGATGTACTCCGCACGCTATTCGTCAAAGCCGGGCGCGAATGACGCAGACCGCCGGGCTTTTCTCCTCCAAAACCTGCGGGCGGAACATGCTCCCCGCCCCTGGACAGCACTCTTCCATGCGACTATTGCCATTGCCACGCCGGAGGGCCGGGTGGAACTGGCAGAGGGATTCTGCCCTGGAGAAATCATCCCTGAGGAGCGCGGAAGCGGGGGATTCGGGTATGATCCGATCTTCCTGCTTCCAGAGCGGGGCCTGACGATGGCAGAATTAGAACGGGAAGAGAAGAATCGTCTGAGCCATCGGGGGAGGGCAGTGCGGGCTGCCCTGCCGGTTTTGATGGAATTGCTGAAGGGAATGTAGACTGCCTACCATCCGGGAGATTGCTTCGGCTCGCAATGACATGCGTCAGCCGGATAGGTCCGGAAGCGAGTCAAAGAAAGCAGACAGGGCAAAGGCAACCCTTTCGGGCTGTTCGAGCATGACCATGTGTCCCGCGAAAGGAATCTCCTGCAAGCGCGCACCGGGTATATGCTCTGCCAGGGTCGCGGAGCACCATAGAGGCGTCAGAATATCATGTATGGCTCCAATGACCAGCGTGTGGGTGGAGATACGCCCGAGCCTCTCCAAAACATTGAAGGAATCACAGGCCAGGAAATCTCCATAAAAGACAGGCTGTCGTGTCTGGGCCATGCGCAGCTCGGCCAGTTCCTTAAAACGGGCATCCATACGCGGGCTGTAAGCGGCTTCCGTAACCATGTGCACGGCGGCGCGGGAACTTGAAGTTCGGGAGGCGGCGTCCAGGATGGAGGGGGAGACGCGCAGTTGATAGCTTGCGCCCAGCAACGCCAGGCCGAGGAGCCGGCCGGGTTCTTCGATGGCAAGAGTCAGGGCGATCGCAGCACCCATGGAATGCCCCACCAGCACCGCGGCAGTCAACTTGAGCGCATCCATGAAGCGCAGGATATCGGCAGCGTACTCGCCGATCTGCTGGCGGCCTACTCCCTCCGATTTCCCATGGCCGGGCAGGTCCAGGGCAAAGAGGGGCTGCCCGTCCAGCCGGCGGATCTGCGGAGGCCAATCCAGGTGCGTGCCGCCCGCCCCGTGGATAAGGATGACGGGCGGGCGTTTTAAGTTCTGCTCTTCATGAGTAAAATAATAGATCCCGGCCGCAGACGGCATATCACTTCTTCCGGGAACGCTGGAGTCGCTCGGCTGATTCCTCGGTAAAGGGGATGTACACCTGAACGGTAGTGCCTTCGCCGAAGGCGGAGCGGATATTCAGGAGGCCGCTTACCAGTTCCGTGCGTTCCTTAAGGTTGATCATGCCCAGGCTGCCGCGCTGGTCGTAATCCCGGTCCAAGGCTTCCACATCAAAGCCAAGCCCGTTGTCTTCGATTTCCAGCAGGGCCATGTTGTCTTCCACCTGCTTCAGGCGCACCCAGATATTGGCAGCACTGGCATGCTTGCGCGCGTTATTGACGGCCTCTTCCACGATATAGAAAATTACACCCTGCTTGCCCATCTCCATCTGGGAGGAGACCCACTCATCAACCTCAATGGAGACGTCCTGGCCATAGGTTTCCTTCATCTTGTCCGCCATGGCCTGCAGCGCAGCGCTCAACCCCTGCGACTCCAGGATCAGCGGACGCAGGGTGAAGAGCATGTGACGGATCTCCTTGGTGGTTCGATGCGCAAGATCTTCGATGCGAACCAGTTCTTCCGCGGCAGCTTTAGGGTCCTTTGTGAGGATGCGGCGGGCCAAATTGATGCGCATGGCCATGGCCGCGACCGACTGGGTGGGACCGTCGTGCAGGTCGCGGGCCAATTTCTTGCGTGCTTCCTCATGCACCTCGACCATGCGTTCCTTCTCCTCGACGAGGTCCTGATACAGGCGGGCATTCTGAATAGCAATGACGGCCTGGCGGCCAATCACGTCCAGCAGGGTGCGGCGGTCGTCTGTGAAGTAATCCGGCTCGGGATGTGCGAAGAGCATGGCGCCGTAAACATTGAAGCCGCTGCGCAGAGGGAAGCCGTAGGCTACAGTGCAGTTGCGTAGTGCGATCACGCGTCCAAGCTCCGGGTCGTAACCGACATCCCTGGAAAGCAGCGGCTCACCTTCATCGAAAAGCCGTTTCAAGATGCCTTCGTTCCCTGCAAAAGTGACACGCAGATCAGAGTTGGTGAAGCGGCGGGCAGATCCTACGCGCAGGACACCAGCCTTGAACAGCAGGATGGCGCCGACCAGCGGATCGCTGCCGGCATCCTGCGTATCCGCATTGAGGGCCGTATAGCCGAGATCCAGCGCAGAATCGAGCACGCGCTTGTAGCTGAGAGTGGCAGCCAGGGTGGAGGTTAGTTCATAAATGGCGCGCAGACGCTCGGTTTGGATGTTCCGTTTTTTCTCCTCAGAATCCAGCCAGAACTCGCGCATCTGGTGGATGCGGACCATGAGCTGGCGTCCGAGGAGGCCGAAGAGAAGGCCCAGCAGAAGATAGATGGAAACCTGGGTAAGCGGGAAATTCCCTGCCGGGGGCAGGAGGAAGAAATACTGGGTAAGGAGCAAAAGGATCGAGACCCCCGCGGCCAGCAGCCCACCCGAAAGCACATAATAAATGGAGGCCGTGAGGATGGAATAGATACCCACCCACCAGGCGGGACCCTGCAGCCCATTCTGCACCCAGAAAAACGCGGCGGTCAGGATCAGGTCAATGACAAGATTGATGGGCCGGTGAGCAGCGAGACGGGTGTTCAAGCTGGTCATCGTGGTCATCAACAGATTCCAGACGACCATCAACCCCAGCACCCAGGAGACGCGAACGTTGAGCATCTGACCCAGCCCGAGGGAAACGACCAACCCGATCAGGACGATCCAGCGGAGGGAGATGGCGAACCAGTCGGCTATGTAGGGAGTATCGAACCGGCGCATGATCTAATCATAAACCAAAAGCGTGAGACGGAAACAGTGAGACTTTACAAACGGATTGCAATCAGGGCTTCAGACCTGATATCCCATGTGGGCCAGGGCGGGCGCCAGGGTTTGAGAAAGGATCTTTTGCTGCTCTTCAGAATAGGCCTGCCGGAAGCGGCCAATCTTGCCCTTATAAAAATGGAGTCCCTGCTGACCTTCGGCAGCGGCAGGATCATACTGCTCCAGGACGGCGCGCACCTGAGCATTCTGTATATCCAGCTTCAGATAAGCAACCAGGCGCGCGGCTTCCTGCTCGTATGCCATCAGGAGGTCCTCATAACGCGAGATCAGCATGCCCGGCTGGACCATCCACTTTTCCCAGATTTGAACATAAGCGCGGGTGAATTCCAGACTTTTTTGAAAATCGGACAAATGGGAAAATGCGTTCGGGTGGCCCTTTTCCATGGCACGCCGGCCATATTCATAAGCAGAGAGCATGGCATCACGAGGATCGCGGTAAATGTAAGTGATGCGCAGGAAACCCAGCCGGCGAAGCAGACCGGAAGCGGTGGTGGGGCCGGAATGAGCCTTGATCACGAATGTGCGTCCCATCAGCGCGGGGACGAGCACCCGCGCCAGACGGCGCGCTGAGAGCACGCCGATGTTGCAATTTACCTCGGTGAGAATATCCTGCAGATGATATTTTTCGCGGATCTCGCGCGCATCCGTGGCACCGGCAGTTTTCATAAGATCATGGACCAGGTTATAGTGCCAGCCCGAACCGGCGCGCGGCATTCCGACAGACAGCACGATCATTCATTCTCCAGAATGAAGTGAGCATCCATGACCTCGCCGAAGGCCGGCATGGATGCACGGGGATAAAGGTTACAGGAGACTGGCGGGGGCTTTTTTTGCAAGCCCCGCCAGGATGCCTGGAATCAGCCAGATATTGGGAGCGGCGAAGGAATCCTGGGTACCATTATACAAGGCAATCGCCAGCCATGCAAAAAAGCCGGCAATCGCCAGAAAGCGGAGAAAGCCCGGACGCCGAAGCAGGTCCAGGGAATCTGCAAGTACAGAGAGGAAGAAGATGCAGAACAATGCCAACCCGACCAGCCCGGTCTCCGCCAGCAGCCGGACATACAGGTTTTTGGGGTTGGGATACAGGCGGCTGCCAGGGTCCAGCTGGCGGGCGATCTCCGGTACGGTGGTGAGAGCCCACTCAGGCAGGTTGTCATAGATCCAGAAGCCGCTCGCGCCCAGGCCAACTCCGAGCGCGGGGTGATGCTCAAAGGCGGCCAGAGCCCCTTCCGCATACGCCGAGCGCGCCCCGGCATTGATGTTCACCAGGTATTCCGTGAAGCTGCCCGCGGAGAGGTCCCACAGGCGGCTGAAATAATTCTTCTGGCCTAGGAACAGAAAAGCGGCCGCCAGCACCAGCAGGACTGCAGCAACCAGGGAAAAACGCACCAACCAGCCGCGGCGAAAGCCGCCAAAGAACCATTCCCGTGCGCGGCGGAGCAGATCCTTACCCAGGAGGA
Organism: uncultured Chloroflexia bacterium; assembly: GCA_963809585.1. Lineage (GTDB taxonomy): Bacteria > Chloroflexota > Anaerolineae > Anaerolineales > Villigracilaceae > JACPVF01. The sequence continues at coordinate 1,903,633 of CAWEKL010000009.1, forward strand.
GGAAGGTCAATACCGCAGCGATGGCAGCAATGAACAGCCCGCCGCGGGAGTAGGTGGCAAGCAGCAGCAGAGCGCAGAGGGCCAATAAGACCGGTTCCAGCCAGCGCCGGGAGGTGAGCCGGTAGCCGGTCATAACAGAGGCGAAGAGGACCGGCAGATAGACCGTGGCAAGCTGACCTGCCAGCCAGGCTGGTTCATAGGCCAGGCCGGAAATGCGGTTCGTTCGCACCAATTCGCGCATCGAGAAGGCAAGCTGCCAGTGAGTGACCATCTGCTTGGGCAGGAAAGGCGTGTAGAAAGTGACAGCCTGCAGGCCGCTCCAGGCCAGATTTAATCCAAGGCCCACAAGCAGCCAGCGAAGCGTGAAGCGGGCATCGGCCTCGTCGCGATTCATCCAAACGGCGGAGGTAAAGAACAGCAATCCGATCACCAGTGTGGCAGCGGCGCGCAGCGCGCGGCCGAGGTAGGTCTGCCCGCGCAAGGCGATCGGGTCCAGGAATATGCCCATGATGGTAGCGACCAGAGCTCCAGCAGCGAAGAGAAAGAGCAGCAGCATCGTACCCGATGCCGGTGCTGGACGCTGGCGGCGCAGCGCCTGTATGACCAACAGGAGCACCAGCAGCGCAACGGGATAGAGCGAGAGCGGCCGGACGAGGGTGCTCTCGCCAAGGAAGGGAAACCATCGGAAACTGGTGACCGGCAGGGTCACAAGGGCGGCGGCCCAAAGGAACCGTGCCAGTTGCAGCGTAGGAAGCCGAGCTGCTTTCATCCGAGGGCCGCCCTCCCTGCCGCGGCGGGTTCGCCCTCCCGGCCCGAGGAACAGAATAGCGAAGGCTCCCAGGAGCCAGGCAGCCAGCATCCCGGCCAGCAAATACCAGGCGAGCGGAGAGGCTTCTTTGAACTGGCAAGTCTGCCGATTGGGTCACTTCCAATCGGATAAAGGAGTTCAACCCTTGCTGGGATTGGATGTTCGCGCGCGCAGCCTCGGTGAAGGCTTGCGCCCAGGCCGAGGCCAGGGTCTTGCGCCAGCCGGGGATCATTTCCCTGCGCGTAGAAGTGCCAGCCCCCCTCGGCCGGCTGGGCAAGCTGTAATATGCCGTTACGCAGGTCTGCGACCGAAACCTCCGACGTCGAGGCCGACGACCGACTGCATCACTGCATCCGACCAGGCGATCTCCTCCAGCTTGCGCGTTTCGCGCTCCAGATAATAGAACTGCTGGCGATCGGTCTCCTGCGGCCAGGCCTGCTCCAGGTTGAAGTCTACATTGACTGTGGCGCGCGCCCGGTAAGGCGGCGGCATGAGCAGATATAAGGACGCCTCCCAGGCAGGACGCCGATCAGCGCTCCCAGCACCCATAAACGCCAGGCGCGCAGGAGCCGGATAAGATCATCAAGGGAAGGAGAGGAAAATAATGAGTTCATGGGATCAACCCCGGTAGCGGGTGAGCATGAGGCGGCGGCGCCAGTTCCAGAGAGGGGCCACCAGTTTCCGCACGTAGTATTTGGCCACAATGGGCGCAAAGAAGGAGCCTCCATCCCGATAATGGACCTTCAGCATCTCCGGCCAGCAGAGGTCATCGGATGCTATGCTCTTGCCGGAGGTGTGCAGGCGGAAGTTCGCCCAGGTCTCGCCAGGGAAGTAACGGAGGGCAGTACGCGCAGCAATACGCGTCCACAGATCGTAATCCATGGCGAAGAAGAAGGAAGGATCGAGCGGACCCACCTCTTTCCACAGAGAAGCGCGGAAAAACATGGTTTGCTGCGGAACATGGGTATATCCGGCGCGCAGACGCGGAAGATCGGTCTGGGCTGCGGGAAACTTGCCGATGACCCGTCCGGTCTCATTGATGTAATTGCAGTCCGAGTAGACCATGCCAACCTCTGGCTCGGCCAGCAGATGTTTTACCGCGCGGCCCACGGCCTGCGGCTCATAAGTATCATCCGAGTTAAGCCAGGCGAAGATCTGCCCTTTGGCGCGGGTAAAGCCCTTGTTGATGGCATCGGTCTGGCCCGCGTCCTTCTCGCTCACCCACCAGGCCAGCCGGTCGGCATATTTGTGGATAATATCCACGCTGCCATCCGTCGAACCGCCGTCCACAATCAAATATTCGATGTACGGATAGTCCTGCGAGAGTACCGACTGGATGGTGGCCTCCAGATAGGCCGACTGGTTGAAGGAGGGTGTGACAATCGACACCCGCGGAAGGGCGGCAGGCTTCACTCCCAGGTCTCCTCGGGATAATAGAGTTGTGACACACCATCGGTCAAGTCGCGGATGCGGCGGATCTCCTCGGGAGCCAGGCGCTTCTTCCAGCTCTTGACGCTTGCGCGGCTGTCCAGCTTGATGGAGTGATGGCGGCTTTTGGCAAGCTCTTTCGGGTTCTCGGAGCTGCTTGATTCCAAAATCTTCCTTTCAGCCCCTGTGGAAAAGCGTAAACCTAGAGCGCCGTACAGTTCGCGAAAACAGGCGACGGGGTCGAGGGCAAAGTCCTCGTGGCGTACCACGTGAAATTCCGGATGCGCCTGGCTGTATTCATGGACAGTGCGATAGATTAGCTTCCAGAGCAGGGCTGACTGGGCGAGGATGTCGTTGGGGTCCATGTTCTGCATGGCGGCGCGGTCGGCCTCCAGATGGTCCCGCATCAACAGAGGCTGGGCGAGGAGATCGCTGAAATCGAAAGCCCAGCCCAGCCATTTGAGGCTGCTGGCAAAGCCAGCGGGATGCCGCACGGTGATGACCACCTGGCAGTCCAGGCGCTGCGCGCACCAGGGCGCGGAGAAAACTGCAAAGGGGTCTTTGAGCAATGGCCGTTCCCCGTGCATGTTGCCGACAAAGAAGGAGTGGAAGTCGCGTACCATGCGCAGCAGGTCGCGGCGGGAGCGCAGGGAGCGAAGTTCCGCGCCCAGGTGATAATCAAATTCCAGCATTTCCCGGAGGGCGGGCAGATACTGGTCTTCGTTGTCCGCGCAGATGTAGGTATACCAATAATTTATGGGGGCGCGCATCACTCCGGGCCGATGCAGAACGTTGAGAGGCTCGCTGATGTAGGCCACGCCATCTTCAGCGGCAAGCATCTTTCCAACCCAGGTGGTGCCGCTGCGGTGCGCGCCGGTGACGAGGATCGGACGCTCACTGGCGGAGTTTGTAGATGACATAACCCTTTCCTTGCTCATAGATGGGATAACCGGCAAGGCGCTCGGCCAGCAAGGGCTGCAGGGCAAGCTCGTCCGGCATGGTCACCAGAAAATAATCACGCTTCCGGGTCAGTTCCATGAAACGGGTCTCAAAATCCTGGCTGGCTCCCAGAAGATCTCCATGATAGTTGATGTCCCCGGCGAGAGGCCAGGGAGCCGCATCCAGCCAGCCCCAATAAGCCAGCCGCGAGCCGTAATCCTGGGTCAGAGCGACCACCCGTGCATCCTGCCCAAGCAGAGTCCCGACCTCGGCCCACAGCGCCGCTTCGGGACGATAGTCCACGGACTTCAAGATCGTCCGGCTTTGCCAGAGGACAGCGAACAGGGCAAAGAGGAGGATGCCCAGCATGGCAGCAGTCTTCGTTCGCGACCCTGCAACGGCAGGAAGGACTACTGCCGCCAGCGCATCGGCCAGCGGGCCGAGCGACAGCGCGACGATCGGAATGAGGGGCAGATTGTAATAGTCATGTGACCATATGTGATAGTCGAAGTAAAAGCCGTAGATCAGGTAAGCAGACCATAACGCCAGGAGAAAGGCGCGCGCAGGCCGATCGCGGAACAAGAAAATGCCGATCAGGGAAAGCGCCAGAAGCAGCACGCCGACCACACGGCCGAGTGTGGACAGCCAGTTAAGATAAAAGGAGGGACTGACCAAAAGCGAGGGAATGAAGCGTCCGCCGAACTGCCGGCCGAGGAATCCGGCAAAGAATACCCCATAGATCAGATAGAGGAGGCCGGGCAGCGCCCCCAGCGCAGCCATCAACCAGAGACCCGGGCGGCGCAGGGCATCGGGAAGGAGCCTGCGCCCCAACAGCACACCGATCCCGCCGCCGATGACAAAGAACGCCGCGGAGAACTTGACCAGAATGGCAAGCCCGCCGAGAATCCCTGCGGCCGCGGCCCAGCCAAAGGCGCGGCGGTCGTGTGCCTGACTCCCCCAGCGTTCGGCAGCCCACCAGAAAGCCATGATGAACATCACCATGAGCGGGTCGGGCTGGAAGCTGCGGCTGGCGATGACCGCATAGGGAAGGAATAGATAGACCGCCAGTGTAAAGAGGGCACCGGAAAACGCAGAGAGGTTGCGAGCCAGCAGATAGAGGAACACTCCCCCGGCAAGCCAGAAAATAGTGGAGTAAAGACGCCCGACCCACAACTGCTCGCCAGTGAAACGCCAGGTGAATGCAGTCAGCCGCTCGATGATCTCCGGTTCGATCTCGGCCTTGGTGCGCCACTGCTGGACGGCGAATTTCCTCTGCCATTCGGGAAGATCGGCGCGGGATTGGTCATACATGCCGCGCGCCTTGAGGGCCGAGACCAATTGCCGCGTGGGATGGAAATCGAGCGGGAGATCGGTCAGGTCATAGAGGCGTATCGAGAGCCCCAGCGCAAACAGCAATAACACCACCAGGGGACGGAGGAAAGGGGACTTCATGGATGGGCGTATTGTAACGTGAAACGAAGATGGTTTGGCGCGAAGGAGATTGCCTCAGGGCTCCCAAAGCACCTGCCTGGTCAGAAACCCAATAGCAATGAATTATAGGTCTATGGGGTTTTCCGCTCCTCAAGCGACTGCAATTTGCGCCCCCTGCGTTCCAGAAGCAGAGTTCGAAGGGAACCCAGCCCAAACAGGTCAAGCAAGGCGGAGGCAGGAATGTTCAAGCGGGTCAGTGCAACGGTGGGGTACAGGAAGAGGGCGCGCGTCCAGGCAGCCAGCGCCGCTGCAGGACGGCCGCCATCCAGCAAGTAGCGCGCGTTCAGGCGGTGCGCCGAGGCGCGTGCCCGGCGCGCGATAGGCGCAAGGGCCGCGGAAAGATCCGGTTGAGACTCCGCCCAATCCAGCAGGCGGAAGGCCTCGCCGCCGAATTCCAGGGCGAGACGGCGGTTCTTGGCCGCCGGGTGATAGCGCGCCGCAGCCCAGATCTCAGCCACGTGAAGGATCGGAGACTGGCGGCCAATCTTGATCCAGAGTTGATGGTCCAGCAGAAGATGGAAGGAAGGATCGAGCCCGCCGGATGCATCCAGCGCGGAGCGGCGCATGAACACAGCCGGCTGGCCAATGATCTGAAAGCAGAGCAGGTCTTGAAGATTCGCCTGTGGATAGATGCAATTGGTTGATGACGCGGTCCTCGGCGTCCACTGCCAGCATATCCGCATAGATCAAGCCGACCTCGGGATTCTGCTCAAAGAGGCGGATTGCCGCGGAGACTGCACCAGGAAGAAGCATATCGTCAGAGTTAAGCCAGGCGACGATCTCACCATGAGCGTGCAAAAAGCCCTTGTTGATGGCTTCCGCCTGACCGCTGTCCTTCTCCGAGGACCAGAACGCCAGCCTATCCGCATAACGGCGGATAATCTCCACGCTCCCATCCGTGGAGCCTCCATCCATGAGGATGTATTCGATCTCGGGATGGTCCTGCTCCAGGACGGAACGGATAGCGCGTTCCAGAAAAAGGGCCTGATTGATAGGAGGGGGTGACGATGGAAACGAGAGTCATTTTCCCGGATCGAAGAGGGAGTTGTAATCCACCTTGGGGAAGATGGTCAGTTTGCCGCCGACAGTGGCATCCAGCACCTCGCGGCCTGCCTTGCGATAGGCCTCGCGAGCGTAGGTGTAGCCGATCTCGGACGTATCCAGGTCGGGAAGCTGCCAGCGGAAGCCTTTGCCAAAATAAGCAGCCGAGAAATGATTGGGATCGTCCCCCTGCGAGGTGACCGTGGTATTGGGCTTGCCCGCAGCGCTGTAACTGTGATCCACGCCGATCAGGATGACCTGCCGAAAGCCCATGTGGAAGGCCAGCTGCAGGGCCACATTGGTGACCGTGGCACTCTCCCAGACGCGGCCGCGCACATCGGCTGGAAAAATGAGGGGATTCATAGGTGGTATAGAGGAAGGTCGGAAGGCTCTCGCGGGGCATATCCCGCGGAAAGAACCTGCGCGAACGCCAGGAGAGAAATTTGGGCAGAGTCAACGCAGCCAGATCGGCGGCGGTCTGTTCGATGACCAGGTCATTGACCACGCACAGGTACGTGGTGGTGAATCCAAGGTCAGGAAAGAGCAGATAAATGCGGTTCATCCCGAAGCTGTACTCGCCCGCCAGTTTGGATAGGTCCGTGTTCTTGAGGCTGGGCCCATTGCCGATGATAAAAGCGCGCTGTCCTTTGTGCACATCCTTGAGGGCAGTGAGGCGGCGGATGCTCTCCCGGCGCCAGGGATGCAGATAAGCGGCGGGCAGCTGAGGGAAGCGTCGAACGACCTGATAGGTTTCGCGCAGGAGGTTCCAGGCCGGCGCGGGGATCACGGATTTTAGAGTTTGTTTCATGAGGCTTTCGCGAGGGCGCAGCTACTCGGTGCTCAGCCGGGCTGTCGCGCCGCCATCCACTATCAGCGCCTGCCCGGTCATGAAGGAGGACTGTGAATCATCCGCCAGGAAATAGATGGCATGGGCGATCTCGGCAGGCTTCCCCACGCGCCCGTTGACCGTCCTTCGAGCGAGGTTGTCGAGGCGTTCCTGCATGTCGCCCTGGCCGGCATGGCCGCGGCCTAGTCCGGCCCGCAGCATGGGTGTATCCACCGCGCCGGGGAGAACGGCATTAACCCGGATATTATCCGGCGCGAACTCAATCGCCAGGGCGCGCGTGAAGGCCAGCAGCCCGCCTTTGGAGGCGGCATAAGCGGCAATGTTAACGGAAGTCTGGATGGCATGCACGGAGGAGACATTGACGATGGCCCCACCGCCAGCCGCTTTCAGCAAGGGATGAGCGAGCTTGACAAACAGGAATGCAGAACGCAAGTTGGAAGCCATGACCGCGTCCCACTCCTCGACCGTGGTCTCGACCAGTGGTTTTGCGACCTGCACCGCGGCGTTGTTCACCAGCGCATCCAGCCGGGGGCTGAAAGAGCGCGCCTCCTCAAAGATGCGCTCGGCTGTTTCAGGGTGGGAAATGTCCGCCTGAATAAAAAGAGCCTGTTTCGGGAAGGCACCGGCCTCTTGAAGTTCGACCAGTGGAGAGCGATCCACGCCGATGACACTCCAACCACGGGAGGCAAATTCGGCAACGCAGGCGCGACCGATGCCGCCGCCCGCCCCTGTTACAAGCACGGTCTTGTTCTTTTCGGTCATATCCATCCCTCCGGTCATGGGGCCTGATAGTCGAAGCCGAGGCCCTCGATAAGGTTCTTGATCGTGTTCCAGTGAACCTGCTCCCAGGCGGCCGGGCTGGAATTGGAGTTATGCGGGGCAAGCATCACATTGCTCATCTTCAGGAGAGGGCTGTCCAGCGGAAGCGGCTCCACCTCGAAGACGTCCAGCGCGGCACCAGCCAGCCCGCCGGCTTGCAGCGAAGTAGTAAGCGCCTGCTCATCCACGATCGGCCCGCGCGCGGTATTGATGAGTACGGCGGTTGGCTTCATGCGGGCAAAGGCATCGGTATTCATGAGATGAAAACTGGTCGGATTCAGGTCGCAGTTGACGGAGACGAAATCCGCCGCGGCAAGGAGGGAATTCAGGTCCGTCATCTGGATGCCCGTCTCGGCGATGAAGCCTGGATCGATCTTCACAATATCGTTGCCAAGGACCTGCATCCCAAAGGCGCGCGCCCGCCGGGTGACCGCCCGGCCAATGTTGCCCACACCCACCACACCGAGCACCTGCTCGCCCAGGGAGGTTCCGGGCATCTTCTCCCATTCGCCGAGCTTCATTGCCGCGTCCATCCAGGGACCGCGCCGGGCAAAGGCCAGTATGTACCCCAGGACCGAATCAGCCACTGGACCTGTAAATGCATTCAGCGTGCGGTACAGGCGAACGCCCAGCGCCTCGCAGGCTTGAGCATCAATGGAATCGATGCCGGTGCCCCACTTGGAGATCACCTTGAGGCGGGGCAGGCAGGCCTCCAGCACGCGCCGGGTATAGCGGTCATCACCGCAGACCGCGCCATCGAACTGTCCCGCATGCCTGAGCAGATCGGCCTCCTCCATGCGTTCGCGGACTACGGGCACGATCAGCTCGATCCCATAACGGGAAAAGACTGGATCGAAGCGTTCCAGGAAGGGGATCATGTAAGGGGCAGTCATCAGGACAGTTGGCATTTACGGCTCGCAGGGGTTGGAGACTTCGGTGAAATCATAAAGATTGGGCACCGGAGAATAATAACTGATGTCATCGAGGAGATCATAATGGCCGCCGAAATATTCATCAAAGACCAGCCGGAAGGAGTTGACGGGCGATATCTCTGGATAGAGTTTATCACTGTGCCCCGGCAGATAATAGGCGTTCAGGATGCGAAAAAGCTTGTCCTTCGGCTGGAGCCAGGGGCCGTGATCGCCCTGGATGATGATGATCGGCGGGGTGGAGGAGTTTTGCAGGATGGTATCGATCCCGGCTTCCATCCGGCTGTTAAGATAGGTCAACTGGTTCTCATAGCCCTGGACATACAATTTGGAAGGGTACTTACGCTGTTCGTTCCAAAAATCTGCAGGATCCGTTGGGGAACCGTCCGGCCCGAAGACAAATGGGGGATGCGGGGAGATCAAGTGGATGTAGGCAAAGGTAGGAGCGGGGTCGCGGGCCAGATCGTCGAGACTGTTAAAGACCATGTTGAAGCGGTCGCGGGAGGTTTGCCCCAGAATGGCATCTGGATCCACCCAGCCCAGATCCTCGAGAGGGCGCGCCAGGGTCGTGCGCAGGAAAAGCCCCTCAAACTCGGTCAGGCCGGCGGAGAAGGGCGGCGGCGAAATAAACTCCCCGGCGTCGCGCAATTCCATCCAGGCGAAGCCGTTGGCGAAGTTCACCGTTTTATAGCCCAGGCTCTCGAAGTCATAGCGCGCAGCGCTGTGCCGGAGCAAATCCCACAGGCGGGAACGACCGATGTTCTCGGGGTTGAAGAGGCTGTCCAGATCCTGCAGGTAGAGCATGTTGAGCGAAGAGCCCAGCGAGATCTCGGTGCGCCCGTAATTACTCTGGCTGCAGGAGGCCACGTAAAAACCGCGCTCTTTGAGCGCCGCCAGGAAGGCGGAGTTGTCGTAACCATAAGCCTGCTCTAGCAGGTCAGCCCGGCCATAGGAATCCAATATGAAGTAATACACATCCGGGAGAGGCTTTCCTTGCGGCGGAGTCAGCTGCTCGATAGGCGCATGCTCGGCCGCGGCGCGGTGACCGTTCGTGGGAAGCGATTCAACTAATGCCTGAACTCCGGAAACAAGGATGAGTCCGATCACTACGAGGTTCAAGGCGGGCGTCACAGAGATAAAGGAAAGCGCGGGACGAGTGGCCCAGAAGATAAAGACGACTGTCAGGATGGCCCAGACCCCCAGAAGCAAGGGAGTCACGTTGCCGTTCGGCCACTTGGCGCTGAGCAGTTCGTACAGGTGACCATAGGAGAAGAACAGCAGCAGGAGGAGCAGGGTCAGGAAGGCAGCGCGGTGCAGCGGTTTCAGGAACAGGCGCAGGATCAGGAACAGGACCAGCCCCAGAAGGACGGAGACCAGCACAGCACGCAGACCGGCGGTGGGCTCCACCTGTCCGGCGTTGAAGGCAAGCAGCGCCAGGACAGGATAGACCCCGAATGCGATCGGATACCAGGGAACGGAAAACCATCGCCCCAGAAGACGAGCAAGGGAGGATTTCATCATTGTCAGGGGCTCAGCCGGTCGGATGCAACACGATTAGTGACATCCACAAAGTCGTAGGGACGGGCATGTTGGAGGAAATAGTTCTCATCGGGCAGGAGATCATAGCTCCCCTCAAAGTAGGTATTGAACAGGGCGCGGAAGGAATTGACCGGCGTGATGGACGGATACAATTTGGAGTAGTTTCCATCCGGGAAATAGTAGGCGTTCAGAATGGCATGCTGCTCCCACATGTTCCCCTTGCCGACCTCATCCTCGCCAAAGTAGCTCACTGGGCCGTGATCTCCCTGGAGGATGATGACCGGCGGAGTATCCGAGCGCGCCAGGATGCGGTCAATGGTCTTAAGTACCTGTGTATCAATAAAGTGGACCTGGTCGGCGTAAGCCTTGACGATCTCCGGGCCTCCATCCTGGCGACCGGGAGCTGATAACGAGTAGGGATTGTGGTGAGGTAGGCTCCCCCCTTCGCGATCGAACACATAAGGAGGGTGCGGGGAAACGATGTGCGCAAAGACAAAGTAACTGCCATTCATACGCGCAAAGTCCGGCAGATGCTCCAGGGTGTAGAGAACCGTCAGCCGGTGCAGGTCGTAGGGGGTTTCCAGCGTCTTACTCTGGGCAGTCTTCTCTGAGGCAAGCCCCAGATCGAAAAGCATGCGCAGTGCAGTGGAATGGACCAGCAAGCCCTCGAAGGGGCTCAGCGACCAGGGATTCTGGAATTTGCGTACCTCTGAAGGGCTGGGTTTGAGATAATGGTCCAGGTCGCGGAACTCGGTGTAGAAATCGTCGGTCTGGAAAGCGCCGATCTGATAGCCAGCTTGCTGGAACAGTTGGAAGACCTGGTTCTGCCGCAAGAGCTCCCCGAGGGGCTCGCGGTTGTTCGAATCGGCTCCATACTGGTCCTCGAGGTAATTGATGTACTCCATATTCAGTGAGGAAGAGAGGGACTGCAGCGTGGAGCTGTAATTGCTGGTGCTCTGGTCGGCAATATAGAAACCTTTCTGCCGGAGGGCATCTATGAACCAGCTGTTGTCGTAACCGTAAAAGGCCTTGAGCACATCCGTACGGGCGTGCATGTCCAGGATGATGTAATAGACATCCGGGGGCTTTCCAGAAAAACGGGCGGTCAGGGTCGCGGGCTGTTCGGCCCTGGAGGAAAGACGAGCCTGGCGCGCCTCGATGGCATAACTGAGGATGCCAAACAGAGGCAGCGCAACCAGCAGCAACCCGAACACGTTGAGGTAAAAAGTGACCCCGGAACGATCCCTTTTCCGGAGCAGCCAGATCACGAGGAAAATAAAGAGCAAAACCCAGAGGGGCAAAAGGAATGCGGTCCGGCCAAGAAGCAGCGGGCCAATGGAAACGCTGCGCAGCAGCGTGAAAACATGACCATAGGAGAAGAACAAAACCAGCGCGCAGGAGGCAAGAATGGCAGCCCTGTGCCAATCCCCCAGCAGGAGGCGGAAGAGCAGCGCCAGTCCGAGGGCCAGCAGCAGTGCTGCAGCCAGTGCCCGCAGCGAATCCGAGAATTCAACCTGCGATACATTGGCAGCGAGCAATGCGATCACGGGGTATAGCGCGAGAAGGAAGGGGTGGAGCAGCCATTTCCTGAGCATGGAGAATTCCAAGGACCGCTAATCCCGTTTCAGCAAAAACTCGCTGATGGCAAAGTCCATTTCTTCATCAATGTCCCAGGCTTCCTCCGCAGGGATCTCGAACATCATAGGGGTGCGCACCGATGCGATGCCGCCGGTCATACAGCGTCTGGCGGTCAAAGATATAGATGCAGGAATTCTCCTCATAGACAGGAGGCAGGTCCTGGGTCTGGAGAAGTTCCGCCGGGTTGTGGTTGAGAGCTTGCCCATCCCTGTCGTAGAGACGGGTCTGCAAGCGTGTGACCGAAAAAAGCGAGTCTATCCCAGGCAGGCCCTTCTCGAAGGCCTGGATGGCGCGGGAAATGGTGGCTGCGCCCAGCAGCGGATTCGTGCTGTGGGTCTGCAAATAGAAATCCGCCTGCAGTAGCCCGGTGTCATACAACAGGATCTCGTTCATCGGAATGTCGTCGGCCCGAAGGCTGGCGGGGCGCTCGATGATCTGGATTTCCGGGTAATGCTTCCGCAAGCCTTCCATGATCGGTTCCGAATCGGTATCCACAGCGATCTGCCCGATCTCCGGAACGGCCAGGAGCGTATCCAGAATGTGCTGATAGAGGGGCCTGCCAGCGAGGGGACGGTAGTTCTTGCCGGGAACCCGCTGGCTGTGATGGCGCATGGGGACTAGGGCCGCAAAATGATCCATTGGCAGCAGGGCATCCTATTGATACGGTTTATCCACTTCCCGGACCTTGCCGGTCAGTTCGTCGCGCAGTTCGCGGGAGATAGCCGAAGATTCAATGTAGAGATTAACCATTTCCTCAGGGTCATTCTCCAGGTCATACAATTCAAAGAGCGGGCCCTCCCCGTGCAGTTCCTCATAGCCGATATAGCAGATCATCTTGTAACGGCCCTTGATCATCATCACCGAGGCGGGACTCAGCGGCCGGTTCTCCTTGCTGTTGGTGGCCTCCAGCGCAAAGACCGGTCGCTCCGGCGCAGGGTCATCCGCATAGGGCGGGAGGACGGTCCCTTCCGTCCAATCAGAGATCAGCTGGCCGGAGAGCTTTGCCAAAGTGGGAAGCACATCCACCGCGCTGGTGGGTTCGTATACGTCCCTACGCGATTGCTGGCCCGGCTCCAGGATCAACAGGGGAATGCGCGTCACCGGTTCATAGAGCAGCGGGGTCTTGTGCCCGAAGACGCCGCGTTCGAACATCTCCCCGTGGTCGGAAGTGAAAATAACCCAGGTGTTCTCCAGCAGCCCGCCTTTCTGCATCGAATCAATGAGGCGGCCGAACTCGGCATCCACATACAGGATGAACTCGTCATACTGCTGCCTCTGAGTCTTCTGGTAGGCGAGAGGAACGGGCTTGTCGATATTCTCCGCGTCGAACACAGGATGGCGGGGCTTATTCATGTAGTAGCCGATGTCATCACCGGCAAAGACATTGATAAACTCGCGGCGGGTGTTATAGGGGCGGTGAGGCGGCAGATAATGAAAGTAGCCGACGAAGGGCTGTGGGATACGATTGAGCTGGTCCTTGAGCCAATCGATCCCGTCTTCGAGACGGAAATAACTATCCTCGCCGGTGTGAGGGATGCCGCGCGGGAATTCCTTCACCAGGCCGGACACCGCCTTTTGATGATATTTTTCGTAGAGCTGGGCGAAGAAAAGAGAATAGGTATAACCCTTTTCGCCCGGCGACATGATCCTGTCCCAGCTAAGCGGGGCGATATCGCCATCCCAGGGAAAAAGCTTGTCAAAGGAAACATTGTTGGCGGTGAAGAGGTCCTTCTGCGGCTTGAGCAGGTCCAGCTCATCATAGAACTGGTAAAGAAACCGGTTCACGATCGTATTGTGGGAATAACCCAGCCGGTAATAACGGTCGAAGATGCTGAAGATATTATGGTCCACGCCGAGGCCAGAAATGCGGTCACGCTGGTTGAAGGCCCGGTGAGTCCAGGGATAGGTTCCGGTGAGCAGGCTGGCCGTGCCAGGAGTGGTCCAGTTGCCGCCGGAATGATGGTTGTGATACACCGTTGCGCGCCCGGCCAGGCGCGCCAGGTTGGGCATGGTCTCACGCGGGTAGCCATAGAAGGAGATGTGCTGGGCCGAGAAGGTGTCGAAGACGACAACCAGGAAGTTTTTGGCCGAGGGGTCCAGCAGGGGATGGTCGGGAGCCTCCAGGAAGCGTGAGAAGAATGCACCCGGGGGCAGCATCCCGATCATCTTCATGAAATCCCGGCGGCTCAGGGGGGCGGTCATCAGGCGCCATGCCTCGGCGGGATATTCCTCAACACGATCATAACTATCCCAGCCATATCCAGCAGGAGATAGAAAGAGGAAAGGATCATCAGGCGTTCAAAGAAGCCGATCATCGCTGCCTGGGCACGCGGCGACCGGGCGATCCAGAGCGCAGGGAGTGAAACGCTAAGCAAGACAAGGATAAATACAAAACCCCAGACGAGGCGCAAAGGATGACCTGCGGCCTGGATGAAGTCAAGAACACTGGAAGGGATAGGATTGCCGTAGAGGGCGAAAGTCTTGGAGAGGATGGACCATGCGGACAGGATCAGGAAAAGGGCACCGATGAGGGCTGTCCGTTTGTCCACGGGCCAATTCCAGGGGGGCAGGAGACCCAGCAGGGCCGTGAAGATAAATACCAGCAGGGATTCGACCAGCGCAATGATCAGCGCGTAGGAGACCAGCCCGACCGCATCCCAGACATCGGTCCGCAGCGCCACCCAGCCGAAATCCCGAAAGGCCATGAGCAGCGTCCACAGGTGCAAGGGGAAGGCGCAGACCAGGAAGAGCTGCAGCAGGCTTTTTCGCGAGTAAAGCCGGAGCGCCAGAGGCCGCGTCTGTTTTTTTGGGGTGTTCAATTGTTCAAGAGGGGTGGGGTGATCAAGGGTCTGCATGTGGAGCACACCGGCCGGTACGAAAAGGCAGTATATCATCATTCCCGGTACTCAATGGGTTCCACGTCCCTCGGTGGAGCAACACCGGAACGCCGTCCCCGCGCGTAATAGAAAGTTTCGCGGAGCTGAGGCGTCAGCAAACCGGAATCACGATAGCCCAGGCGCGTCCCATGGAACTGCATGAACCGGAACCAGAAGATGGAGACCAGATTCCTCCACAAAACGCGGCTGCGCGCTGCATGCCAGAGATCGCTGATGGTGTTCATGGTGGTCAGGCGGAAAAAATCGTACAGGTTGAAATGAGCTTCCGGATGGATGCTTTTAAAAGCAATGGCCTCACGGCGATAGCGGTTGAAGACGGCGCGCGGCGTCTCATTATGCACGTGAATGACCTCGGCTTCAGCCGAATAAGCGATGAAATGCCCTTGCTCCATGGCCCACTTTGCCCAGGCCAGATCCTCCAGGCCGGTCAGGATTTCATCATAGGGATTGACCTTCCAGAGGCTGTGCCGGATGGCGGCATTGGCATTATTGCAAAAAGAGTTGGGCTGGCGCGGGATGCTGCGCTCCGGGTACCACTGGTGGAAGATCTGCTGCTCTGAGAATTTCGCGGAAGCCGGACCGCGCTGTTTGCCATAGGTCAAAGCAACCTGCCCGTCCCGGAAGGGAGTTAAGAGCGACTCGATCCAATCCGGGTACACAGGATACACATGGGCGCTGGCGATCACGACCAGATCACGGGAGGCGGCCTGCACGCCCAGGTTGAGCGAACGGCCGAAGGTGAACTCGGCAGGCGGGATGTGGACGATCTTTGCGCCGTAGGACTCGGCGATGGATAATGTGGAATCAGTGGAACCAGAATCCACCAGGATGACGTCCACATCCTGCACGGTCTGGGATCGGATGCCCTGAAACAGGCGGGGGAGGTGTTTCTCCTCGTTATAGGCGCGGATCACAAGGGAGCAGTTCATGGAAGTCCGTTAGCCGGTCCGGAGACCTTTACCAATCCTGGTCCTTCTCGTAGCCCAGACGCACGAGCAGATCCCCTGATACACGCTTGAAGGCCTCCTTATGCTCGGGGGTGAAATACTGTTTCCATTCTCCGGTACGGCCTGAGCGAAAGGTGGGCGACTTTTGGGGATTGATGGATGATTCAAGAGCTTCAAGAATCGCCGGACGAGGGGCAGGCAGGGGAACCCGCTGCAGGAAATGATCTGTGATGCGGCCTAGCGCCGCGGTACGATTGTGGACCAGGTCCTCAAAATGGATGGAAAGGACTGCCGGTTGGCCCATCCAGCCCAAATACGGTTCGAAGCGGGCAGCAATATCGGGAAACTCGATATCAGTATCCTGGCGGCCGAGGATGCTGGTCATCAGCCGGGAGTTGAAATCGGGCAGGGAATTGTAGTACTGGTGATGAACATGGCGCCCTTCCATTTCGGTCACATAAAAGACATGGGAAACAACCACATCGCGGGGATCGCGGAAGATAAAGTAGGGAACGAAGGCTGGCGTGGTCACACGGGCAACTACCGGCTCCCAGGCAAATAGATGCGCGGAGGCGACATCCCGCGGGCGAAGCAAATTGACCCAGGCGAGCGTCTCCTCCAGCGAACGCTTGCGGCCTGATTCCCCTTCATAGCCGGCAAAAAAGGAGTGCAGCCTGCGGGAAAAGGGAGCCACACGGGAAAAGCCCAGCAGGATCTGGTCGAGCAGGTGCGTGCCGCTTTTTGGGAAGGAGATGCCCAATAATATCGGCCAGCCCCCGGCAGGCGCAGGAACTTTAGCAAAACGGATCTGCTGCAGTTGTTTTTCCACCTGAAAGAGGAGCGGTCGGGCGAGTTGCTTCCATGTCATGCCTTAATTTAACCACAAAAATGTAGAGTCTTCAGTTATGCGAAGATTTTTACCCTGCCAACCTGATAAGGAACCACCTAATAGGACTTTAGTACTATTGAGACGATTTTTGTAAATTGTTACAAGTAGCGCATCACAAATTGAACGACCTGATCCACGCGAAACCATCCTAGCTCTTAGCGCACCCTTTTTGTTCGCCGATCAGGATTGGGGGTTCATCTCTTTTTCCCAAACCTGGGGGACCACTTCCGTTGATTTTCCGTTCGAAACCTGGCTGAACAGGCATCCTCGTACGCGCTTACAATAAACGTGCTTCAGGATAGCCCTGCCAACGCAACCCTCGAAGACTCTCAGCAGCAGCACCGTCTGGGCGTTCTGTTCAAGGAGATTCAACGTGCAGCTGATCCAAAGCCTGATCGTCATCACCATGCTTGCAGCCTCCACATTCGCGGCAAGCAAAACCCATCACGACCCTGGAGAGAGGGCAAAGCCCGGCGGCCGCGGCCGCAGCAGACCTGATCTTTTCAGATGGTTTCGAGGCCGGGAGCCTCACAGCCTGGTCCTCCAGTACTGTCAACGGGGGAGACCTGACCGCCAGTACCTCAGCCGCCCTGCGCGGAGGCATGGGCATGCAGGCCATGATCAATGACAACAACTCGATCTTTGTCACGGACGATACGCCTAACGCTGAAACGCATTACCGGGCGCGCTTCTACTTCGACCCGAACACAATCAAAATGGCGGGCGGGAACGCCTTCATTCTCTTCCGGGGCATCCAGGACACGACTACCTCCGTTGTGGAGCTTGAATTCCGCCTTTCCTCGGGTAATTACCAGCTGCGGGCCAGGGCCGGCAACAACGGCACCGGCTGGTCAAACAGCAGCTGGTCCGTGGTCAGCGATGCAGTCCACTGCATCGAATTGGAATGGTATGCCGCCAGCGCAGCCGGAAAAAAAGATGGAAGTCTGACGCTGTGGATGGATGATGCCCAAAAGGCGAACCTGACCGGGCTCAATAACGATACCCGGCGGGTGGATCGCGTCCAGGTGGGAGCAGTGGACGGGATCGACGCGGGGACACGCGGCACTTTCTATGTGGATACCTTCGAGTCCCGCAGGCAGACCTATATCGGCACGGACGGCAGCAGTGCATCCACGCCGGTCCCCACCACGATTGCGCCCACGGCAGTGCTGCCCACCTCCACCGCGCAAAATCCCACTCCGCCGGCAAGCGGGGACGTCAAGATCACATTTGTTCCGTCCAACGAAGATTTTGCCAACCCCGAGCGCGGGTTCATGAAACAAGCCTCGGTGTTCCCCGATGAGCCGCTGAGCCTGAACAAGGTCAACGTTCTCCAGGCCTCGGATTCGCTGGTATGGATCTATTTCCGGCTGGACAACTACCGGACCAGGGTATTGGACCAGAACGCTTTGAACACCATCCGGACGGTTTTCTCCACGGCACGCTCGCGCGGCTTGAAGCTGGTCATCCGATTTGTCTACAACCCGGGTCCCGGGTCCACGAGCGACGCGAACCTGGCGAACCCGGATGCGCCCCTCGACCTGGTCCTGCAGCATATCAGCCAGGTCAAACCGATCCTGCAAGAGAATTCGGACGTGATCGCGGTGATGCAGGCGGGCTTCGTGGGCCACTGGGGCGAATGGCACAGCACCAAGTACCTGCATCCGCTGGAATCCCGCAAGGCCATCGTGGACACCCTCCTGGCTGCCCTCCCGCAGGACCGGATGATCCAATTGCGCTATCCCCGGTATGATGAGATCTTCTTCCAGGGGCCGCTAACGCCCGCACAGGCCTTCACTGGCAGCGACCAGAGCCGCATCGGCATCCACAATGACTGCTTCCTGGAAGGCACCAGCGATTCGGGCACCTATTATTCCAATACGCCGCAGCTTCCCAAACAGTCCTCCACCTATTGCAATGGCCAGGATGAGGTGTCCTGCTGGAAGGGCTATGTGGCGCAGCAGGGGCGCTTTGCGCCCGTGGGCGGGGAGACCTGCAGTGTGAACCCGCCCCGCTCCGCCTGCACCAATGCCGTGCAGGAACTGGAAATGTTCCATTTTTCCTTCCTGAACAACGGCTACAAGGCTGAGGTGCTGAACGGTTGGACCTCGGGGGGATGCATGGATACCATCCGGCGCAGGCTGGGCTACCGGCTGGTGCTGGAGGACGCCACGCTTCCGACAGCAGTGCGGGCGGGCGGCACGCTGCACGCGAGCCTCCGGCTCATCAACCAGGGCTTCGCTTCCATGTACAACCCTCGCCCGGTCTACCTTGTGCTGAGAGGCGCGGCAGGCCGGTATGAGCTGCCCGTAACGAACACAGACCCGCGCCGTTGGGAGTCCAACCAGGAGCAGGTGCTGGACCTCACGGTGAACGTGCCTGCCAGTGTCCCTGCCGGGATCTATCAACTGGCCCTCTGGCTGCCGGACGCAGCCGCCTCCCTGCGAAACACCCCTGCGTATTCCGTCAGGTTCGCCAATGCGAACATGTGGGATGCAGCGCTTGGAATGAACATCCTGACGAATACCCTGCAAGTCATGCCCTGATCCAGGGATCCCGCGGCCCCACCCGGCCTCAACACTGCATCTGATCCGGCACATTTGCGGACAGATATGAGATACCGCGGGTGCTTCCCTGCCCTCTCTCCAGATTGACAGGCGAGAGTATGACAACGGACGATCTCCTGCTGGCCCTGATGGCAGCGGTGCGAGAGCGTCCCAAAATTCAGAAGATAAGGAACAATATGAAAGCCAATAGACTCATCGTGCTCGCAGTTCTCACTGCGACAATGGTGGCAACTGCCATCGGCTCGCCGGCCCCGGCCCGCGCGCAGACATCCGACCCGGTACTGGTGGGAGCAGGCGATATCGTCACCTGCGGGACCAAAGGCGATGAAGAAACCGCCAACCTGCTTGACAGCATCGGCGGGACCGTGTTCACACTGGGCGACAATGTGTACCCGGACGGCACTGCGGCCCAGTTTACGGACTGCTATGGCGCAAGCTGGGGCCGCCACAAGGCGCGCACCATGCCTGCCCCCGGCAATCATGACTATCACACCACAGGTGCGGCCGGCTATTTTGGGTATTTCGGAAAGGCAGCCTCCCCGCTGGATAACAATTGCACCAGCAACTGCAAGGGCTACTATTCCTACAATCTGGGCGCCTGGCATGTTATCGTGCTCAACAGCGAGACGGATTTCAGCACCGGCTCGGCGCAGGACCAATGGCTGCGGGCTGACCTCGCCGCCAACCAGACCGCCTGCACGCTTGCCTATTGGCATGAACCGCTTTACAGTTCCGGCCTGCACGGCAACGCCACACGCGTTCGTCCGCTGTGGAACACCCTCTATCAATATGGAGCGGATGTGGTCCTGAACGGCCACGACCATACTTATGAGCGCTTCGCGCCGCAGAACCCGAACGGGCAGGCGGATGCCAAAGGCATCCGCGAGTTCGTGGTCGGCACCGGCGGGGCCTCCATGTACACTCAGGCTAGTATCCAGCCTAACAGCGAGGCGCACCAGACCGGGACCTGGGGAGTGCTCAAGCTAACGCTGCATGCTGCCAGTTACGACTGGGAATTCGTCCCTGTAGCCGGCAAGACTTATAAAGATTCAGGCAGCGCCAACTGCGTCACCTCCGGTTCCGTTCCGCCCACGGCCACTGCAGTGACCAGGGCAACTGCCACTCCAATGACCGGCCCCACAGCCACCACGGTGCCTTCTACTCCGCAGCCGACGGTCACCCCCGGCTCTGGCGGCTCTGACCTGATATTTTCGGATAGCTTCGAATCCGGCAGCATTACGAGCTGGTCCTCGAGCAGCATCGACAAAGGTGACCTGAGCGTAAGCAAAAACGCGAACATCAGCGGCCGAAGCGTTGAAACGCAGGGGCTCAAGCTGGTGATCGACGATAACAATTCGCTCTTTGTGACCGATGACACACCGTCCTCAGAGCCGCGCTATCGGGCTCGTTTCTACTTCGACCCGAACACGATCAAGATGAGCAGCGGAAATGCCTTCTTCCTCTTCAACGGCTTCAAAGGCAATTCCACCGCGGTCTTCCGCATTGAGTTTAGCAAGGGTACGGGCGGCTACCAGGTCCGGGCACGTGTGCTCAATGATGCCGGCAGCTGGATCAACGGCGGCTGGATCAACATCAGCGATGCCGTTCACTTCCTGGAACTGGACTGGCGGTCCGCTGCCAATGCCGGCGGGCTGACACTGTGGATCGATGGGGCGCAGGCGGCTGATATGACCGGTATCGATAACGACACCCTTCGCATCGACCGTGTGCGGCTGGGGGCTGTGGCAGGTATAGATTCGGGCACACGCGGCACTTTCTACATGGACGAATTCGAATCCCGCAGGCAGACCTACATTGGACCGTAAGCGTTCCGCGGTACATTGATAGGAACAAAAAATACGCATGGCTCCGACGGGAGCCATGCGTATTTAATTTCGCGCTGAAGATATCTCAGCTATCCTTGAGCAAAAAATCCCCCCTGGAGAGGATGCCGTCCAGGATAGCCCTTACCGCTGTGGAATTGGCGGGCAGTAGAGCCATTGGGTCGAAAGCCCGCAGCCGGGTCTGGGTGGTGCGGATGGAGGGCTTCAGGAAATCCCCGAACGGGAGCGAGGTGCGGAACAACTGGTAGTACAGGAAGCGCCTCGCGTTCCAGCGGAAGGAAGCAGGGACATCGATCTTATCCGCTGCGAGGAATTCCTCCATTTTTTCCCGGAAGGCAGGCACGGTCTGCGGAAAGAAGACCGTGGGGTACTGGGTAAAACGAGCCTTCCCGGCGCACAGCACTGCGGCGCCCATGATGGCAGGCCTCCAGCCCAATGGTCGAGTTATAGACCATGACAAACTTGGAGCGCTGGATCAGCTCATAAGAGCTGAGGGTTTCGGTGGGCTCAACGAAGATCACGTTCGATTCGCGGTCCGCGCCGGAAGCCTGCACCCAGGAGGCTACCGTCTCGCGGCTGGCTTTGCGCAGGCGCAATTCGTCAGGGTGAGCGCGGATAACGAACAGCGTATCGGGATGGCGGCGGATGATCTCCAGCGCCGAGTCCAGCCAGGCAAACATGTCTTCAAAGACGGTATTGGCATGCGGCTGGCTGGTATCGAAGATGACATTGGTGAAGATGGGGACGATCTGCTTGAAACCGCGCGGCTTTTTCCAGGAAGGCCGCATCCAGCCCTTTCATCTCAGGCCAGAACTGGATGCCTGCCATGGAAAAGCGCCCCTGAAAACGCTGCTCGAGGTAGGCATCCAGGCGCTCGTCTTGCGCTGCATTCATCTCGAAGGAGGCAGGGATGGAAATGGGGTAGGCGGTGGCCTCACCGTCGGTGAAAAAGGCCGTGGCGGGCTGCAAACCCACCTCATGCGTGATCACGCGCAGGCCGCGCTGCTGCGCAACCCAACGGGCGGCAGCCTCAGGATAGAACTGCCCATTAAAGACGACTACAGCACGCGGGCTTGTCTCCTCCAGAAAGGCAGCGAATTTTTGCGCGACGTTCCACGCCGAGAGGATATACTCGCGCAGCAGATAGCGCGTGTCCTCGTCGTCCGCCAGGTGATGCCTGCGCAGGATCCAGCGCAGGCCGGGCAGGCACAATTCTCCGAGCGGCATAGCCTCCCAGGCAAAGCCCATCATCTGCGGAACCGAGAGGCCGCTCAGCGCCCGCTCCAATTCCGCATCGCGAAAAAGATCGAACCAGTTCACGTAGGAGGAGGAAGATTTGGATGGCAGCGCGGGCAGGCCCGTGTAAAGGGTCTGCGATTGATAGATGCAGGTTTTGCAGGGGGGCGGCTGATGCACATCCTCGCGATGGGTACCGAGCACGCAATGGCTCATGCCGGAATGACAGGCAAAATAGACAACCGGTATTCCCTGCAGGCGCAGCGCCCAGGATGACAGCAGATGAAAGCCGCTGTTCCAGGAAAGGTCATCAATCCCGGTGGAGGCCTTGAAGAAGACCACTGGCGCGCCGGATGGGACCGGCGAGGCGGCGCGGATGCGCCGCGCCATGGAGGCGATCTGGAGGTTGTTCCAGCGGCGGGTCAGGCCGCGTTGGAGGCGCTGTTTAAAGAAGTCTTTGAACATGAGATGGGGGCTGCCGGGAGTCTCCGGTTCTCGCTCACCAGTCGTTGTCCTGTTCGTAACCCAGCCGCACCAGCAGGTCCCCGGCGACATCTTTGAACAATTTCTTGTGCTCGTCGGTGAAGTATTCGCGCCAGCTGCCGGTCTTGCCAGAACGGAAGGTGCGTGACTTCTCCGGCTGGATGGACTCGAGCAGTATGCCCAGCGCGCTGCTCGCGGGGAATTGGGATGGAATAACCCGTTTTTTCCACCTGATCAAGCATGCGATTCAGCGATGCCTCGCGCTGGTTGATCAGGTCTTCGAAGCGCAGGCACAGCACATCCGATCGTTCCAGCCAGCGAAAGACGCCCTCATACCTTTCCTTCACGCTGACCATGTACATGCCATCCTGGTCGATGCCGGTGATGGCGACTTTGAGACGCGCGCCGAAATCGGACAGGGAGGCATAATATTCGTGCATGCCGTGGCCTTCCTGCATATCGGTGGCATAGAAGACCTGCGAGATGAGCATGTCGCGCGGGTCGCGATAGATGAAGTAATTGACGCGGTCGGGCTGGCAGAGGAAGGCCATGTTTTCGGGCGTCGCTTCCACATAGCCCCAGCCGATGACGCCGCGCGGAATCCGCTTCATGTCGGAAAGGATCACAGCCTGTGAACGCCGGCCCCCCTCCCGGGCAATCGTGCGGACCGGCGCGGAGATCACGTACCGGTAGGGCAGGATACGCGGAAAACCTCCCAGGATCTGCACGAGCAGATGGGAGCCGCTCTTGGGCTTGGAATTGCCGAACATGGGCGGCGCATCATCGAAGGAGAGCCTTTTCCAGCGCAGAACGGCCTGCACATTTCTGATAGGCTCACGCAGAAGACGCCGGATGGGATTCGTCGCAGGCATTGTTACAGTGCCTTCCTTCCAATAAAAGATCTCATTAATCCTCGCCGTTCACACGGCGGAGCTTTTGGCGCGAGGACTTCTCGCTCTCGTAGACCTTTTTAACGCCGTCGCCCAGGGACGCCTCGGTGACGCGGATGTATTTGACCAGCCGCTCGAAGCCTCCCGGTTCCACGGAGGCGGCCTGGTCGCTGCCCCACATGGCGCGGTCCAGGGTGAGATGGCGCTCGACGATGCACGCCCCAAAGGCGACAGCAATCGCCGAGGGAACAAGTCCCACCTCGTGGCCGGAATAGCCAATCGGAAGATGGGGGAAGGCTTCGCGCAGAGTCTGCACCATGCGCAGATTCAATTCGTCCGGTTCGCACGGATAGGTGCTGGTGCAGTGCATGAAAGCCAGGTTTTCTTCGCCTGCCACTTCCACTCCTTTGTGGATCTGCTCCATGGTGGACATGCCGGTGGAAAGGATAAGCGGCTTGCCGGTAGCTTGCGGACGTAACGGATCAGCGAATAGTCAGTCAGCGAGGCTGAAGGGATCTTGTAAGCGGGGGTGTCGAACTTCTCCATGAAATCCACCGAGGGCTCATCCCAGACAGAAACCATCCAGGCGATACCCTTTTCCCGGCAGTAGCGGTCGATCTCCCTGTACTGCTGCTCGTTGAACTCCACCTTATAGCGATAGTCCAGATAGGTGATGTAGCCCCAGGGCGTCTCGCGCATCTGCTTCTGCTGATCAGGCGGAGTGCTGACTTCCGGCGTGCGCTTCTGGAACTTGACCGCGTCCGCACCGGCATGCACCGCAGCATCGATCATCTGCTTGGCAATGTCCAGGTCGCCGTTGTGGTTGATGCCGATCTCGGCGATGATATAGGTTGGGCAACCGTCGCCGACCATGCGGTTTCCGAGTTTCATATTTCGAGCCATTTACAGTTTCTCCTTGATGAACTGCTACAGTGTACTTTGAATGAGATCCAACAATTCCCGCAGGGCGCCATGCCCGCCAGGCGTCTTCAAAACATAATCGGCAGCGCGCAGGACTTCCGGATAGGCATCTGCTACTGCCACCGCCCAGCCGGCCACCTCGAAACAGGGCAGGTCATTGAAATCATTGCCCAAATAGACCACCTGCGCAGGGTCCATGCCGCGTTCTTCGAGGAACTTCCGCAGGACGCGCCCCTTATCCACAAGGTCCACACCCTGGATGGCTTCAATACCCATCTTTTTGGCGCGGGCGGCCACTACGGGATTCACCTCGGAGGAGAGGATCATCACCTCGACACCGCGCTCTCGCATCCGGCGGATGGGCATGGAATCGGAACGGGAGGCCGCCACGCTCTCGCGGCCCTGCTCGTCCACCCAGACGCGGCCATCAGTGATGACACCGTCAAAGTCCGTGACGACCAGACAGATCTTCTCCGGCATGGGCCGGCGGGCATGCCCGCCGGGTATGACCATATCCAGACCTCCCGTGAGCGCAAGGTGCTCATATCGAGCCCAGTCATACAGGTTGTCAATATCCACCGTGAAGCGCGGGTCAATCATCACCGGGTAGATCACGCTCCCGCTCATCGAGCCGTTACAGGATCGTGGCCGCGCGGATTGCATCCACATGACCGGTCTGCCAGTAGATGGGCGGAAGGGACTGGCGGGGGGCATTATACGGCTCGGCGATGCCCGGCACATCCAGCAGATTCTTCATCGGGCCGTTCTCGCCTAGCAGGCGCCACATCTTGTGAGGGTTCTGCCCTGCAGGGACAACCCCGCGCACGCTGTCGGCATCCGGATGTTCCAGCAGGATTTCAACCGCGGCGTCCACAAGCCCGCGCGGGCGGATAGGCGAGGTCGGCCGAAGTTGGAGGACCACCTCGGGGTGATATCCCTCATGCTCCGCCAGCCAGCCGAGAGCATGCTCAAAAAGAGGCAGGTCGGTGGAATTGTCCCGGGCGAACTCGGCAGGGCGCAGGAAGGGAGTCTCCGCGCCGTACTGCCGGGCAATGGAAGCGATCTCCTCGTCATCCGTGCTGAGCAGGACCCGCGTGACGGTCTTCGCCTGCTGCGCGGCGGCAATGCTCCAGGCGATCAGCGGCCAGCCAGCGAAATCGCGGATGTTCTTACGCGGGATGCCC
The DNA here is from genome assembly GCA_963809585.1 of uncultured Chloroflexia bacterium. GTDB lineage: Bacteria > Chloroflexota > Anaerolineae > Anaerolineales > Villigracilaceae > JACPVF01. The sequence continues at coordinate 1,928,970 of CAWEKL010000009.1, forward strand.
TTCGAACCGCCACGCGCGGGGATGACAGCCAGAACCTCTGGTCACCACGCCGTCCAGCCTCCGTCCACCACCACGTTATTGCCGGTCATGTAGGAAGAGGCCTCGGAGGCCAGGAACAACAGCGCGCCGTTCATTTCATCCCGGTTCGCCATGCGCCCGAGGATGGTCTTGGCGGAGTAGTTTTTGACGAAGTATTCCTCGTGGTTGTTGAAAACGCCGCCAGGGGTCAGCGCATTAACGCGGATCTCCGTGCCGGCGTAATAGGCTGCCAGGTATTTGGTGAACCCGAGCACCCCGCCCTTGGTCACAGTGTAATAGACGGGCTTGAACGCGACGCGCTTCCCATCTTTGATGTAGATACGCTGGTCCGGCCCATTGAGGCCATAAGTGGAGCAGATGTTGATGATGCTGCCCTTTTTTCCCTGTTCCAGCATGGGCTTGACGCACGCCTGGGTGACAAGGAACATGCCGGTCAGGTTTACGTCAAGGGCTGCGCGCCACTGCTCCAGCGGGTAGTCCTCAAAGGCACCGGGGGCAATCCCTTTAGAAGCGGCCTGCGGGTCGAATTTGGGGTCGAGAGCGGCCGAGTTCACCAGGATGTCGATCCTGCCAAAGGCGGCCAGCACCTCATCCGCGAGGTCCTTAACAGCCTTCGGGTCGGTGATATCGGTGCCGAATGGTGCGGTCTTATAACCCTCAGCTGCCAGCCCATTGGCGATCCCCCGGGCGGCATCGGCATCCAGGTCCACCACGGCAACGGCCGCGCCCGCCTCGGCGAGCGTCCGGCAGAACTCGGCACCGAGCAGCCCCACGCCTCCGGTGACCACCGCAACACGCCCCGCCAGATCGAACTTTTCCTGGATCTTCATCATTCTCCTCGGTCTACGGCGCGGAATAGATCACGTCGCCGTTGTATTTTTGGGAGGCAAGACCCTCACCCAATGAATCATAATAGGCCAGCGTCCCTTCGTCCACCCCGGTCGTCTTGAAGATGGCGATCACCGCCTGCCCGGCCCGCACTTCCGCCTGTAGTGCCTGGAAGTCCTCGGGCGTATCAGGCAGCAACGCTCCGGGGCGTCCCGCATAGAGATATACCACACCCGGCTGATTGCTGTGGATCACAACCTCCGGCGGAAGCTGGCGCAGGACCGCCATCACGGGCGCATCGAACCAGCGCTCGTTGGCATAGACCTGACCCCCACGGTGCAGATCGGCCAGGTTTTGGCCCTGGCCGAACGCGGAGATCACCAGAATCAGGGCGGCCGCCAGCAGGACTGGCCTGGGCCGGTCAGTCCTTTCAGCAATGCGAGCCAGCCCGTAAGCCAGCAGGAGGATCAGCGAAACGAATACCGGGCTGAGGATGCGGAGCTGGAACTTGGTCGCCGGGTCGAAGAAGACCATGGTGGCAACCAGCGAAAGAAAGTAAGCAAAAACATACAAGGCATTGAGCAGGGAAATCGTTTCCACGGTTTCCCCCGCGCCGCGCTTGAACAATTGCCTGAAGGCAGCCCATAGCGTCCAGACCAGCAAAGCCGCAGCGATTACGATGATCAAGAATTCAAATAATCCCTTTAAGGTTAATAGGCTCAACTGCCAGCCGTCCACGGGGATCAGGAAACTGGAAAAGGTGCGCACTCCCAGACGGGCATTCTCCAGGGTGATGGGGTGCCAGCCCAGGGCGCGGTTGGTCAGACTGCCGCCCACCAACCGGTTACGGAGGCTCCAGCCCAGCATCCACGGTAGAAAACCGATGATCAGGAGGGCAATGCCAGTCAGGCGATCCCGCCAGATGCCGCGTAAGAGAAACACGGCCACCAGTCCAGTCGCCAAGAGAGCCAGTCCGGCATAGCGGGTCAGGAAGGCCATACCGGTCAGAGAGCCTGCTGCCAGGAGCCAGAGCCAGGAACGCGGCCCTGAAGCCTTTTTAAAGTAAATATCCAGCACGAGAAAGGTGAGCAGGGTCAGGAAGATGTAAAGAGGCTCACTCATGGCATTGGAATGGATGCGAAGGAGCGCCGGTGTAAGCAGGAACAGACTTGCGGCAAAGACCCCCATTACGCGCGAGCTGGTCATACGCCCGGCCAGCCAGCCCGTCAGAAGGGTGTTGAGACCGAACAACAAGCCATTGAGCAGGCGCGCCGAGCGAAGGGGGTCCATACCGGTCAACAAACTGAGGAAAGCCAGGGTACCGGGAAAGCCCGGAGGGAAATGCGTTACATAGCCGGCGCTGACCAGCCAGATCTCGCGGTAACCCTGCCCGCTCAGCAGGCTGCGGGCGCCAGCGATATAGGCAATGGAATCGTCGTTAAGGCCGAGGCCTTTGGGGGTGCTGTATAAAAGAAGGAAGAATGCGCTCGCGGCCAGGAGGGGCAGCACAGCGGCAAAGAGAACCCGGCGGGAAGAGATAAGGCGGTCCATGCGATGATGTCGGATTCTACCGGAAAACCGGCAGGCGTTCACCCCTGGGGACACGAAAAGCGCAGCGGGGTCCGCATGCGCTCTCCGTGTCCCCCCAATTCAGACCGATCAGGCGATCTGCTTTTCGAAGTAACCCTGCTCTTCCAGGAAGGCAATGATCTTGCGCGCGTTTTCTTCCGGGGTCGCGCCGAAGCCCTGGAGCGTGATCTCCGGATTGATCGGCGGCTCGTAGGGGTCATCCACGCCGGTGAAGCCCATCGGCTTGCCATCTTCGAGCGCCTGGCGCGCCTGGGCGTACAGACCCTTCACATCGCGGTCTTCGCACACCTCGACCGGGGTGTCCATGAATACCTCTACGAAATTGTCACCGACCATCTTGCGGGCTTCGCGGCGGGTGGCGCGGTAGGGGCTGATGGCGGCGCAAATGACCGCCCCGCCGGCGTGAACGATCTCGCCGGCTACGAAGCCGATGCGCAGGATGTTGGTATCCCGGTCTTCCTTGCTGAAGCTCAGGCCCTTGGAGAGGTGGGTGCGGACAACATCGCCGTCGAGGATGGCGACTTCGCGGCCGCGTTCGAGCAGCAGGGAGGTGAGCACCTGGGTTGTGGCGCTCTTGCCGGAACCGCTCAGGCCGGTGAACCAGATGCAGAAACCCTGCTTGTGGCGCGGCGGGTACATCTGGCGCAGGATCTCAGCGGTCTCGGGGCGGGTGAACCACTCGGGCAGGAGCTTGCCCTTGGCGAGATAATCATCGCGCACCTGGGTGCCGGAGATATTGAGCGTCTTGGCGCCGGCGGGGACATCCTTGCCCTCCACATAGCGATCCTCGTCGGGCAGATAGACCAGTTCCTCGAAGGGGACCATCTTGACGCCGATCTCGGGCTCGTACTGCTTCATCAATTCCTGGGCATCATACGGGCCGTAGAAAGGCTTGCCGGTGGAGTCCTTGCCGGGGCCGGCGTGGTCGCGCCCGACGATGAAGTGGTTGGCGCCGTGGTTGCGGCGGATGATGGCATGCAGCAGGGCTTCCTTGCGGGCCGGCCATGCGCATGGCCAGCGGGAGCAGGCTGAGCATGGTGGTGTTCTTGTCGTAGTAGTTTTCCACCAGAGCCTTGTAGATGCGCACACGGGTGTAATGGTCCACGTCACCCGGCTTGGTCATGCCCACGACGGGGTGGATGAGCAGGGAGCCTCTGAACGGCCGCGGCGGCGCGCTTGGTCAGCTCCTCATGGATGCGGTGCAGGGGGTTGCGGGTCTGGAATGCAACCACATTGTCGCAGCCCATGTCTTCCAGCATGGCGCGCACCTGGGCAGGCGTGCGGCGCAGCTCCACAAAGTCATAGTACTTGGGCAGGTTGAGAACCTTCAGCGGGCCGGAGATGCAAACCTTGTTCCACTGAGCCATTTCCGAGACCATGGGGTGCTTGGAATCGGTGGAACCGTAGGCGCGGGCGGCTTCCGTCTCGGGGTCCCAGTGGTAGACCTCATCCAGTGTCATGATGGCGATCACATCATTGTTGGTATTGCGCAGGACGATATCCTCGCCCACAGTGGGCAGATCCTTGGGATCCGCCGTCAAGGTGATGGGGAGCGGCCACATGGTCCCATCAGCCAGGCGCATCTCGTGCAGCACGCGCTCATAATCCGCTTTACCCATAAATGTGGTGAGGGGCGAGAAGCCTCCGGTTGCGAGAAGCTCCAGGTCGCACAGATTGCGCATGGTGATCTTGATGGAGGGCAGATGAGCGGCACGGGCGAGTTCCTTCTCCCGTTCCTCTCCGGTCAGCACCAGGTTCACCAGTTTGCCCCCGTAAGGGGCGATCAGATTGGCTTTTTTCATTCTTTTACTCCCTTAGGATAAAAAATTAACCCGGCAGGCTCGTTTGAAAAACCGGCGAAAATCAACCGGGTCGGTTGGCATACACACAAGCCGGAATTATACTTCAAAATTCAGCCGGTGAATTTTAGGACATTAGTCATGGGAATTGAGTACTGGGGGCTGGGATATAATCGCCGGGGATGAACCCAAAACTGCTGCGCAACGCATCCTTCACGCTGCTCCTGCTGGGATTCTTTTATTATGCCTGGCGCTTTATCGAGCTGAGCAGCATTACCGTCGGGGGTGTCAAGTATTACATTCTGTTTGACGACGCGATGATCTCCATGCGCTATGCCTACAACCTGGCGCATGGCCTGGGTGCGGTCTGGAATGCAGGCGAGCGGGTGGAAGGCTTTACCAATCCCCTGTGGGTCGGGTTCATGACCATCATCCACTGGCTGCCCATCCCTCTGGCAAAGACAAGCCTCATTATTCAGTGGAGCGGTGCATTATTCATGGCGGGGACGCTGTATTTCGTGCGCCGCATCGTTGAGCATTTCACCGACGATCTTTTCGCCATGCTGGGGGCAGTCGCCTTGACTGCTTTTTATGCTCCCCTGCTTTCCTGGAGCCTGCTGGGCATGGAGGTCAGCCTTCTTTGCCTGATCCTGACCGCTGTCGTGGCGCTGATCCTCGAACAACCGGACCGCTTCAGCCCATGGATCTATATCCTGCTGGCAGTCTCGACACTTGTGCGATTCGATATGGCCGTCCCCTATTTGGTCATTCTGGGGGTTTTGTTCCTTGCTCAAAAAGAGCAGCGGCGGCAACACCTGATCTGGGGGCTGGGTCTGCTGCTCACCTTCCTGGCAGCACAAACGCTGGCGCGCCATTTTTATTATGGCGAGTGGCTGCCCAACACTTATTATCTGAAGGTGCAGGGCTGGTCTTTCACCTTGCGCATCTTGCGGGGTATCTATGCCTTCATCCAGTTCGCCTATTATTCCAACTGGGTGCTGTTCCTGCTGCCCTTTGGACTGCTGCTGTTCCGCCGCGATTGGAATACCTGCCTGTTACTGGGGCTTGTCGCCGGGCAGATCGCGTACAGCGTGTATGTGGGCGGAGATGCCTGGGAGGAACATGGTGGCGCAAATCGCTATATCGCCCTGTCCATGCCCGTTTTCTTCGCGGCCCTGATGGTGGTCGTTGAGGAGATCCGGAAGAGGATAACCGGCATGTTCGGCGCATCTGGCTGGAAGGTACCGGCCACGCGCATGGTATGGCTGGTATTGTTCGTCTTTGCAATGCTGAACTTCAACGCTCTGATCGGGCAGTGGAAGTCCATCGAGCGCTGGAACTTTCAGCGGAGGCCGGATTATACGGCGGGAAATGAGAACAACCTGCGCATTGCCCTGGCGCTGCAGGAGACCACGCGGCCGGGCGCCTCGGTGGCGGTGATCGGTGCGGGTACCATCCCTTACATGCTGCCAGACCGTTACGCCATCGATCTGCTGGGCAAGGCTGATCCTTTGATCGCACACGAGCCTGTACGGGCCCCGATGAGCATCGCGGACATCCCAAACATGCGTCCGGGGCACATGAAATGGGATTACGCCCACAGCCTCGGCGAACTGCGCCCGGATGTGATCGTCTCGCTCTGGGAGGGGACCAGTGCAGAGGCCGCGCCCTACCTTGGAGATTATGCTTATGCTGTCATCGGGGACAAGATCAAAGTCTATCTGCGGAAAGATTCGCCCAACATCCTGTGGGATAAAGTCATCATTAAAAATTAGCCTGTCCTTGCAGCTATAACTCCACTACAAGCCCGGTTGCCTGGGATTGCTTGGCGGCCAGCGCGAGACGCATCGCCTGAACGCCGTCATCCAGGGTGCAGACCGGCTGCGCGCCAGCGACCACATCCATGAAGTGCCGCGTCTGGGCGAGAAAGAGCGTATTACGCTCAAAGCCTGGCGGAGGCGAAAAGATTTCCATGCCGGCGGCAGGCGGCTCGGAGGACCAGGTCCCGAACGCAGCCGGCATGCTCTGGAATCGCAGCACGCCATCGGAGTTATCCCAGTTCAACGTGCCGGAGGTACCGACGATCTCCAGGCGGTGGACAGGCGGGCGCTGGAAATAATTGAGATGCACACCGCCCACCGCGCCGCCGGAAAACCTCAATCCGATCTCGGCTGCATCCTCAACATCCACATCCAAAGGGGAGATGTGCCCATTGAAGGACCAAAGTGCGGAAATATCTCCCAGCAGAAAGCGCAGATAATCCAGCGGATGGGTAAGCGTGACGATCACTCCGCCGCCAAGGTCTGCGCGGGCCGCATAACTTTGCCGATAATCCTCCCAGGGATGCCAGTTCGGTAGATACTCGCCCCAGTGGGCATGCGCCGAGAGGACCGTTCCCAGCCGCCCCTGCCGGATCAACTCCTGAGCCTGGAGCAGAGTGGGATGATAGCGGAACTGAAAGCCGACCAGGACCCGGCTCCCGGTCTCCTGCATCACACGCTGCAATTCATCCACACGCTCCAGCGAATGAGAGACAGGCTTTTCCAGCAGGATATGGCAGCCTGCCCGGGCGGCGGTGATGGCCGCCTCCATGTGCATGGAAGTAGGGTTGGCAACAATGACCGCATCCGGCCTGTGCTTTTGGATGGCTTCGTCCAGCTCTGTTTCGACAGGATAGCCTGCCAGTTCCGCGTCCGGCAAGGTGGAGCGGTGCGAGCGGACGAGAATGATATCCATCTCACCCAACGCGAGCAGATTTCGGAAATGTCTCCTGCCGATGGAACCCAGGCCGACAATGACTGTCTTCATATTTCCTCTCAGGGTGCAATGTTTGCGTCAGGAATTACCAATCCAGACCCTGTTCATATCCCCAGCGGATGAGCATGTCGCCAGCGACTTCCTTAAAGACGGCCCGGTCGCGGGGGGTAAAAAGCCTGCGCCAGTTGCCGGCTTGCCCTTTGGGTAGAAAGGAAGCCAGGTCCTCGCCGCGCCGGGCCTGCCATTCTTCATCAGGGTTGGAGGAAAGTTCCTCCATGATAACTTTTTCCAGCGCAGGGTCCGCCTGCACACCAAGGAAATTCCACAACTTGCAGGTTTCCTCGAAAGGCTGTTTCAGCAGGTCTTCATAGCGCAGGCTGAACCAGGCATCCCCATAGAGGCGGCGTCCTTCCTCTTCGGTCTCCTGCAGATTCACCACCCATCCGCGGGCAATGCGGCGGACCACCGCTTCGGTGAAAATGGATCTGCGGCCATCCGTGAAGGGGATTTGATCTCGGCGGAGGGCTTCAATGATCTCTTTGTCCTCATCCTTTAGGAATTTTGATTCCTCCACGAGATTGCGGAAACGTTCCGAGACGAGCACATCGCGGCCATCCCGTACGATATAGACCAGTTTCGCGTCGGGATAGACAGCGTGCATATCGCGGACCGCCTGCCCGTGGATGGTGGAGGAGGGGCTTTTATCCCCCACGATGCGTTTCCCCAGGCGGGCGGCGTCGCGCTCCAGGATGAAGTCCGCGGCGGCTCGCAGAACCAGCGGCGAAAGGTCCCGGCCCTGATTCCAGCGGTTGGATTTGCGTGCAAGCCAGTCTTCGACCTCCGGGGAGTTGACCAGGGATTTCAACAGAGGCTTGCGGGTGAAGAAGTGGGCCTGATAATTGCAATGCACCTCGGGATGCAGGCGCGCCAGGCGCATCAGCAGGGTGGTGCCGGAACGGGCATGCCCGAAGATGAAGAACTTCGGCCGCGGGAAGAACTGCCTGGATCTCGGCCACTTCCTCCGCGGTGATGGGAGGGATTTCGCCGCGCGTGCGCTTGACAGGTTCGCCTTTCAGCAGGATGCGGGCAGCAGAGTTGAGGCGGGAGAGGAAGTCCATGTTGATGGCCTTTTTATGGGTTCGGTTCGCCGGCAATCTGGGTCGTGGAGGAGGAGGTAGCAACCGGCCGGGGCGTGGCTGTGGAGGTCAGGGTCGCAGTCGGGGTTTTGGTTGGAGTGCGCGTGGGAGTACGGGAGGGGGTACGGGTGATCGTGGGTGTAAGCGTGGAGGTTGTGGTCGCCGTGGCGGTAAAGGTCAGGGTGGGGGTAGGCGTGCGGAAGAGGCCGCGGTAGTTGGTTTCGATCGCAAAGAAACCGGCCAGCACCGGGATGAACAGCAAGACCAGGACAAGGTTAATGATCTTTCTTCTCATTGCAGATCTCCTTCCCGCCGGCGGGCTTAGCGTCTCCAGTTCAGCATCAGCAGCCCGACCAGGCAGACGAGAATCCCGAGCACATTCACCCAGTTGAACCTGTCCTTGAAAACGAGGATGGCCACAGGCACGAGAATGAGTGAGGCAACCACATTGACCAAAACGGCTGCCAGTCCCAGGTTCCAGCCGGAGCGATAGACCAGCAGGAACCCGAACTCGATCCCGACAATGGCTACACCCAGGGAAACGGTTGCCCAGTTCAGCTGGCGCACTTCGCCCAGGAAACCTCGCGAGCCGGGGAGGAAGATGACCATCAAAGCGGTGATAACCAGGGAAATCGAATACGTGAGCAGCAGCGAAACGGGGAAATTGACGTTGGAGGGGGTGCTTCGGGCGCTGAAGTGGTAAAGGGCGCTGGAAACGATGGCAAGCAGGATGGAAAAGTAGAAGAGGAACATGGATTTCATCTATACAGGGTCCGTAACCGGCTTGCGGGGCTTTCAAGTCTAACATGTCCTGCAAGCCAGCCGGTAGTACCATTGTCGGGCATAACAGATTTGTAAAGGAAAGTGGCGAGTCCCGCAAGGGCTGGATGGATGAGAGCAGCTACCAGAACTTGATATATAATACCATTGTGTTTTCTTTCCCAATATAGAAAGGAGCCTGCCATGTCCGTCGCCCGCGTGACCGAGATCAAATCCTCCTCCCCAAAGAGCTTTGATGATGCCGTCCGTGAAGGTGTCACTCGCGCAGCAAAGACGCTCAAGAATATCAAATCCGCATGGGTCGAGAATCAGGAAGTCATGATCGACGATGACGGAAACATTGCGGAATATCGCGTCCAACTTAAGGTGACCTTCGTCCTGGAGGATTAGTCATCCCTCTGCTCTAATACCAAACAAAAAAGCGCCGCTGGCGCTTTTTTGATGCCCCGGCAGGCATCAGCCCTCCAGCAGTTTGAGGATATATTGCGTTGTGCGCTTGCCGGAGGAGCCATCCGTAAAGGTGATCTCCTGCTCAATGAAACGCCTTCGCTCAGCCTTGTCCAGCGAGGGATCCTTGAGATACAGGTTGAGCACCTCACATAACTGGTGGGCATCCGCCGCAACGCGGCCAGCTTTGGCCTCGCGAAAGCGCTGATGGGTGGGCCAGTTCCCGATCTTTTTGAGGGCCAGCGAATATTTGCCCGGCTTGTTCCAGCCGCCGGGAACATCGATGACGGCCGCGACGATGGGCGTATCATGGACGGCAGTCTCCACGACCATCGTGGAATAAACGGTCACAAGCACGTCCGAATGGGCCATCATGGAGGATTTCTCATCCATGTCCTCACCGCCGTAATAGCCCAGGGATCCTCCCAGGGCAACCGGCTTCACCACATGCACATGCGGGTAGCGGGATTCCAACGCGAAGATGCGCTCGCGCTCCTCGGCAAAGATGCGCGGCTTGTCCTGGAAGTGGCTGGGATGCAGGCGGACAAGGAGCTGCGCAGGCTCGGCCAGCGCATCGGAGGAGACCAGTTCGGCCAGCGCCTCCACATTCGGGTAGTTCGGCGCAAAGTGGACAAAGGAACAGGCATAGGAGATGAGTTTGCGCGCCGGGTCCAACCCGTGCAGCTTGAAATATTCCTCCCGGGGGAGGAGCCATTCGCGGCGGAAATAACCGTCATAGGAGGGGATGCCGCCTACGTGGACGCGTGTCCGGGTCCCAGTCCGAGCCGAGCACGAGCTCCTGCTTTTGCAGCTCCGACCAGCAGGTGGCAAAATCCATGGGCGCGCCGGGGATGGCATAACTGGAGGGGTTATCCCAGCCGACAATAGCCGCCAGGGTGGGAACCCCGCGCTGGCCCGCCTCGCGCAGCAGGTAGCGGTCCAGCCGCCAGCCCGCGGTGGAAGCCACGACCAGTGCGGGCTGATATTTTTCGAATAGGTCTGCATACAGGCCGGGGATGAAACGGTTCTGCCAGCGCACAAGCAACCGGCGCGCCGCGGAAGAGGACCGCAGCAGCAGGATCGACAGGGCGGCCGGGAGCCATACTCCCAGGCGGAACGCCCAGGAATTCTCTACCCAAACCTCCCAGATATGGCTGTCCATGGCTTCCGTGTTCATGCGCCAGGAGCCGCCCACGCGCCGCAGATAGGCCAGGAGCCACTGCAGACGCGGCTTGACCGCTCCAGCATACGCAGCGGCCTGCTTGAGGCGCAGCCCCTCGAAGATCAATCCGGGGCGGGCAAAACGCTCGGCGATGCGCTCGCGAGTCTCATCATCGGTCAGGACGATTACCTCCACGCCCGCTTCCAACAGGGACGAAATAACATCGCTTTGGAGGAAGTAAATGATGGCCATGCCATGGTCGGCAGAGATGAATACGCGTTTGGGCATAAATCCTTTTTTCGGATCAGGAATAATACCAGTTGAAGATGCGGTTATAGACCGCCAGCAGAGCCTTCTTGACCGGAACCAGATCCAGAAAGCGCCGGGCTGTTGAGCGGCGTTTCTTCGGCGCAACCTCGGAAAGCTCGCCGCGCAAATAGCCAAGGGTGTTGCTCATGTTCATTGCCAGCGGATCGGAAACCATCAGGCGCAGCAGGCCCGCATCGTTCATGCGCTGGTCGAGCTGGCGCACCTGGCCCATCGGCTTGTCCATATCGAAGGGGAGGAACTGCTGCAGCGTGGACTTATAGGCCGTGAACTGCCAGTGGGAAGCCCCGGCCAGGGCAGTCACGTTCTTGTACTGAATGCGCCAGTCGCGGGTCGCGGCATAGACCTTGCGGTTCTCCTCCTCGGTCTGCCCCAGGGACAGGTTGAACTCGAGAAAGGTCTCCCAGGGGATGAACTGGCCCTCCTCGATAGCTGCATTCTTCCGTGCCCACTGAAGGGTGCTCTCATAGAACTCCGGCGGGGTGCGGAACGGGCGGGCGGTCACCATGCCTACCTTGGGGAAGGTCTCCAGGACCTCCACAGAGCGCCTGAGCCAGCCCGGGGAGAAGAGCACATCGCTGTCGGCATAGGCGATGATCTCGCCGGGCGCGCCTGCCAGCATGACATTCCAGGCACCGCCCTTGCCCATGTTCTTCTCCGAGAGGATCAGGTACTGTATGCGGCCGGCCTCCTTTTCCTGCACGAGGAAGTCGCGCGCCTCGGGGCAGGAGCCGTTATCGAAGACCATCAGGTCGAACGGCAGCCCGGCCTCCCGGCGCATGGAGTCCAGGCAGACTTTGAGGACATCCAGAGTCTCAGAATAGAAGCCGCTCAGGAAGGGGATGTAATTGAGCAGGGCAGCGGTAATACGCTCAGGATGGGGGACGTCCTTCACAAACTTGGCAGGGTTTTGGCCTTTACGCATGAATAGTTTCCAGTTTCAGGGGTGTCAGGAGCCACGCCCGCCCAGCAGCTTCTGGATGCGCTTTCTCCAGCGCTTGGGGCGCACAACATCCTCGCGTAATTTCTCCGGCAGGAAGAAGAAGACCCGGCGCAGGAACAACTCCACGCCGCGCATGAAGTGGAGGTAGGACAGAGGCGGGCGGGTCAAACCGTCGCCTGTCAGGCGGTGCGTGGAATCCAGGATCGTATAGCGGATCGCGGCCTCTCCGCCGGCCAGGCGGATGTTCTCCTCCGTCTCGGGCAGGTTATAGTGGCTCTGCCCGCCGGGGAGATGGCGGTAGTCATGGTTCTGGTGCACGATCATGACCGAGGGCGTGCAGTCAATGACGGGCCACCGCTTCTGGCGCGCTTCGTAGATCATCCAGTTATCCCAGCCGGCCCTTCCGATGGCAAAGGAAGGGACTTCTTGATAACAAGAGCGCGGGAACAGAAAAAAATCGCTTCCGGCCGGACGGTGGAGCTGGCCGCGCTCGCGCACCCTGGAACGCAGGCGGTCCTGCCAGCCTTCGGAAAAATCCAGCGGCGCGGCCACGTCCAGGTCCCAACGCTGGCTGAGCAGGACAAATTCTTCCTTCAACTTCAAGGCTTGCCCCGCTGCCTCGAGAAAGTCCTGCATGAGCAGCATATCGGCATTGATGATGCACAACAAGCGGCTCTCACTGTTCTCGCGCGCCAGGTCGAACATGGAGGAGATCAATGGAGTGCCCAGTTCGTTGCGCTGCACCCCGGGCAGATGGCGTACTCCCAGTTCGAGGGCAGCTTCGGACAGGCCGGTCTCCTCGCCCAGCAGAATGACATCCGTATCCGGGAGCAAAGTCCAGGAGCGAATCGCATTACGCTGGATGGTCGCAATATGAGGGTCCGTAAACGGCTTGGGAGCGGAGAAGAGGGTGAGCAGAGGCATTATTGACCGTTGGCGCGCTCGTCAATATCCTTCAAAGTCTTGTGCTTTACGCCCGCATTGATCTCCATCAGCCCTGGCTCGGCATGCACCAGCTCCAGCAACTTCCTTCCAGGTGAAATCATCGCGCCCCTGGAAGCGGGCATAGACCTGGCGGATGAATTCCAGATCCTCGGCGGTATCCACCGTCCAGCGGTAGTCGCCGAAATCGGTAGTGTTGTGGACCAGCGCCACACGGAAGCCGCGCGGCGAGGTGCCAGTCTCCAGCGTGCGGCTGCGCGGGGTCAATTCCAGGCCCGCATAGAAATATGGCATGGCGTGCTCGCGGTCCTGCGGCTCGCGCGCCTGCTCCCAGGCCTGTTCCAGCGCGCGAAAGGTGCAGGCTTCCACATCCAGGCCGATGGGATACGTGCGGCGCCAGGGTGGCGGAAGCCGGTTGCAGGCAAAATCCAGCTCCTCCTCCATCAGCACGCGGACCACATCGTCCACAAGGACCGGATCGATCACCGGACAGTCGGCAGTAATGCGGACGATCACCTCCGCGGCGGCTCCCCGCGCCGCCTGATAGTAGCGGTCCAGCACATCATAGAGACTGCCGCGCACGAAGTGGATCCCGCTGAAATCGCAATATTCAGCGACAGGGTCATCCGAGGGGTCCACAGTGGTCGCGAAGAGGGTCTCCTGCACCGTGGAGGCGCGCGAGGCGCGGCTGAAGACGCGCTGCAGCATGGGCTGGCCGGAAATATCGGCCAGGATCTTGCCCGGCAGGCGCGAGGAACCCATGCGCCCCTGGATGATGGTTACGACACGCCTCATTCTTCGATCGGTTCGGGTGCCTCATCCGGTGTGGATGTGACCGGGCCAACCGTAGATACGGGAGATGCCGGGGCAGGCATCGAGGGCGGCGTCGTTTGCGGTTTTACGACCGGCGGAATCTGCTCCTTGATGGATTTCTGCAATCCGTCGATCTGCTTGCGATGGCGTGAGATGGTGATGGCATTCTTGATGGCGCCGGGCACCATCAACAGAACGCCGATGATGACGCCTATGGCAAGGCTTGCCAGGATGAACACAGCGAAGGGCTGCTTCATTTTAAAGGCGAAGAATGCCACCTGAACCACGACCGCGTTTTGCAGCGCAAAGATCACGGATACGAGTGCCAGCAACAGGGCGACGATCAGTGTGAAGACCATGGATTTCTCCTTTCATTCCACTCAGGCGATTTGCGCCTTCGGACGGGAATGGGCAGCGCGGTCACCAATCCTTTGGCTCGGAATTTTTCCACGTAGTCGCGCACCAACCAGTAACGCAGATCCGGTCAGCCGGGCAATATCGAAGACGGAATGATCGCCCTCAAAGCACATCATGATCTTTTCGATGGCCCGGTTGAGGGCCCAGTTCTCCCGCCAGTCCACCCACAGGCCTTGTCCGCTGAGGAAAACCGGCCCGCGGAAGGTGCGTTTCGGGATGTAGTTGGAAGCATACATGCGGACGATATCCTCGGCGGCATCAGCTGCCTCGACGAGCATGGCCTCATCCATAATATCAAGATTATCGTCGGTTGTGTGGTATTCGTCATAAGGCCAGCGGTTGAGGGAAATGCACGGGACGTTCACACCGGGGCCGTTCACCACGCGCTCGTCGTTGGCAGGCGCGGCCGCGAACTCCCGCTCCTCGTGGTCAATGTCTCCGCATCACGTAATCGGTGACACGGTCCAGCAGGTGATCGTGCTGTCGGGTATGATGCCAGGCGATGGCGGCCGCGGGTCGCCGGTCATCTCGAGGAAGATGCCGCCGCGCAAGCCGGGGATCAATCCTTCGTTGTGCGCCAGGTAGGCGATGGTGCCGATGGTCTCGGGGCCGAACCAGAAGCGCACGCTCATGGAACCGGCGGGCAGCGGATTTTGCGCCAGGCGGCGTGCCAGTTCGATGGCCGTGACCACGCCTGCGCCATCGTCATTGGCCTGCATGGGATGGCAGGTATGCGCCAGGATGAGCATCTCGCCGGCCTCAGGGTTCGGGCCGCCTTCCGGGTGGACCAGGGCGCTGGCGACGCGAAAGCCTTTCGCCGGGTCGGCATCGAACTCCGCGTGGATGACCGCATGGTATTTTTGATCCGCGCGGCAGGCGGTCGAAAGCATTCTTCGAAAGGCAGAAGCCCCAATCGCGTTCGTAGTACTTGAACACCCAGGGCACCGCCTGCGGGCGTTTTTCGTTGAAATACAGGTGCGGCTGCAATTCCTCAAAGCTCAGGAGGCTGTCAACGGGCAGCGAATAGGAGACGATATGGAGAGGATTTTCGGCAAAGTCCAGTATGCGCTCGCCGCTCTCTGTCTCGAGATAGGCCTCATGAACCACATACCGCTCCGGCACCTTCCAGGTCCAGACAGGCTGGAGAGGGACATAGGATTCGAGGGCATAGCCTGAAGAATCGGGCATATAGGAGCCGATGATCTCCAGAGTCTTGTCCTGGTCATCCGAGGCGAGCGTCCGGTGCAGAGGGAAGAACTCAGCAAGGACGGATTTAAGGGAGGAAATTGCCTTCATGTTCTGGATGACCGGCCTCAGGAATGACTCCCTGCTTCGGGGGTCTTCTTAATATAATATAACAAATGGGGGTCGCGGCGCATCTCGCGGGCCGTGAAGGCATAGACCTCATTGGCCTTCATGAGCTTGACCGCCGCCTCGCCGATCTTCCCGACTTTGATGATGCCCTTCTGCTCCATCAACTCGCCCATGGGGTCCACTTCAGTGATAACGCCCCTGTCCGTATCACGCACAAGCATTTCGAACGTATCAGTCCGCGTGGCGCCGTCCCAATCGGTCACCTGTCCAGTGAACTGCTTGAGGAAGCGGTAATCCACACCTTCCATCTGCTCAATATGGTGGAAGAAGGTCATACTGTTGGTATAGGAAAGGCCGATGACCATGATCTTTGCATCCAGGTCACGCAGCTTGCCGAAGACCGAGCCGCGCTCATAGCTGCTCTTGTAGCGCAGGCCTCCGAGCATTTCGGCATGTTTGCCGAGGATGGCGAAGGAATAAATGGGGTGAAACACGCGCCGGGAACGCGGATTCTTGCGCACCAGCTCGGTCAGCACGCCCATCTGCGAGGGGGTCGAGCGCACATCCCAGGGCTGGCCCTTGTTAAAGTCGAAGTTGAAGGTGGGCATAATAAGTGTCCCATCCGGACCCAGTGCCGCCTCCAGCGCGTTCACCACGGTCTGCGGGCCGCCATCCACAGGCCCAAGCGATTTATAGGAGCTGTGGACCATCAGGGTATCCCCCTCCTGCACTCCCAGCAAACGGAGACCGGCGACCATATCATCAAAGGTGAGCATGTATCCTCCAGAATGATTCACAGAGATGTTTCCGCTTTCCGGGCATCCAAGTTCACAGACAGCGCGTTCTCATAAGTCTGCAGCAGAATGGCAGCATTCTTCTTCCAATCGGCACGCGCCTCGGCGATCTTCCGGGAGCGCCGGCCCATTTCCGCAAGGGCCTCGCGATTCTCCATTGCCTGCACGATCTTCGCCGCCAGGTCCTCGGGATCGCCGTCCTTGAAGAGCCAGCCGTTCTCCCCCTCCGTCACCCATTCCCGGTTGCCGGGGATATCCGAGACGAGGACCGGAAGCCCGCAGGCCATAGCCTCCATCAAGGAGACCGAGGAACCATCCACGTGCGAAGGGGAGATGTAAAGGTCCGCCTGGCGCAGCCAGCCCGGTAATTCAGACTGGGAGACCTGACCGCCGAAATACACCCGCTCCAACAGCCCGGCACCCAGCAGGGTTCGGCGCAGCGAGGCGGCCTGCGAACCGCTTCCCAGCAAGGTCAGGCCAAGCTCAGGCCGGGAGGGAGCGAGGCGGGCAAAAGCCTGGGTCAGAACATCCACCCCGTAGAGAGGCTCCCAGGTACGGTTGCAAAACAACTGGAATTGATCGGACCGGCGAGCAGGAGAGGCTGAAGGCAAGAAACGTTCCAGGTCCACACCCCAGGGAAATACCACCGTTCTATCCGGGTTCATGCCGAAGGCGACCGCCTTGTCGCGCGTCACGCGGGCATCGGAAATGAAATAGGTGGAGCGTTCCAGCGTATAGCGCGTGACCCATTCCCACCAGCGGCCGCGGTGCACGTCCTGGACCAGGTCATAGCCCCAGGACATGGTGACCAGCGGGCGGAAGCCCGTCAGCGCGGCGAGGAAGGCGCAAGTCTGCACCGGGCCGGCATGGATCAGGTCCGGCCGCAGGTCGCGCAGGATGCGCTTAAGCGCCAGGGTCAACCGGGGGACATCCGCCCAGCGGAAGCGGCCCCTCTCACCTGCCCAGTGGATCTGCCCCACGCCGGGCGGCACGGGGCGGTCCTCTTTCTGGGCGGGATCAGATTCCAGCCGCAGGTGGAAGACCTCATGCCCCGCCCCGGAAATGGTGGAGAGGAAGCGGTGGTCATGAGGAGTATAAGAACGGGAAAAGTAGAGGACCTTCATGTGGGGCAGCGAGGCTCAGGCTCCCAGGTCGGTCCAGCGCAATTCCCTGCCCAGCGGGAGATCGCACAGGGCTTTCGTCCCGATGACCTCGGCGATCTGGTCAGGCTTGATGGCGCCGGGCGTGGCGGGGCGCAGGACATCGATCATCTCGCGCGTGAAGGTCTCGCCGGCTTTGATATCCCGCGCGGCGCGCAGGCAGCGGCGCTGCACAACGGCGGTCTGCTTCTCGTTCTCTGCGATGAATTTGTCCGGGCTGCCCAGGGAGCGCTCGAGCAGGCGCGTCTCCTCGACCATCTTCGCCCAGTTCTCCGGGTTCATGGCGAACTTGTGGTCGGGGCCTTCGCGGTCATTGCTGAATCCGTGAAGTGACGCTCGATGACGCGCGCGCCCAGGGTGACCGCGCCCAGCACGGGGGCGAGGGCATGGGTATGGTCGGAGAGGCCCAGGATCACGTCCGGGAACATGGTGGCATAGGTCTTGAGCACGTTGATGTGAAGATGGTCGTAATTATCGGGGCTGGCCGTGTAATTGGTGTTGCACTGCATCAGCACGAGCTGTTTGTTGATCTTGAGGATGGCATGCACGGCACGCTGCACCTCGCCGATGGTGGAGGCGCCTGTGGCGACGAAGAACGGCTTGCCCTTGGAGGCCATGCGCTCCAGCGCTTCGATCCAGTCAATCTCGCCGGAGCCTGCCTTGTAGACATTCACATACTGGTCGAGGAAGTCAATGGCCTTGAAGTCGTAGGGGGAGGAGAAAGTAATCGATGCCCGCCTCCTGGCACTCATCCAGCAGGATCTCGGACCACTCGAAGGGGATGGAGGCGGCGCGGTAGACCTCAACGACAGACTTCTTCCAGGATGCCTGGTGCGAGACCTGGGAGTCCATGTGCTTGAAGCCGTAGTCCGAGACGATCTTGGGCGCATCGAAGTTCTGGAACTTGGCGGCATCCGCGCCGGCCTCTTTGGCGAGGCGGATGAGCATCTTGGCGCGCTCCAGGTCGCCATCGTGGTTGGCGGCGATGTCGGCGATGAAATAGGTGGGATGGTCGGGGCCGATGGTGCTGGTTTCCGAATTTGATTTCCATGGGTTTCTTCCTTCCTCCAGTGCGGCAGCCTGTTTCGAAAGCGAGGGTCGAGCCGGTGCGTCTATGAGCAGGGAAGGCCGGGGACAGAATGTGGATAACTCCCGATGTAATCTGTGGATAAATCCCTGCCAAACCGCCGGAAAAGGGTGGAAAAGCAGGCTCAACCCTGTTGATAACTGCGTATTTTCTGTGGATAACCCTGTTGAAACTGTGTATAAAAGCGGTTCAAACCTGTGGAAAAGTCGGGCAAAACCAGGCCCAGATCTGTGGATAATTTGCGCGAAGAAAGCCATAAATTGTGGGAACGCGGTGCAACCAGCGGGGAGGTGTGGACCGATTTGGCGGTGATGTGACTTGGATCCAGGCCGAATTTCCGGGCGATCTCCACCCCAAACTGATACTTGTTCATGGCCTGCGGACCTACGGCATGGTACAGGCCGCGCATCCGCCTCTCCAGCATCTTCAGCAGGATCCCGGCCAGATCACCGACGAACATGGGGCAGAAGGTGACATCCGCAAATCCGCTGATGTATTTGCCGGCGCTCAGGTTATTGTAGAAAAATTCCGCCAGGCTGCGCCTGCCGCTGGGAGACCATCCGTAAAAGTTGACGCGCGCCACGATGGCGGCCGGATAGGCGGAAAGGACCGCCTGCTCCCCTTCCAGTTTGGTGCGGGCATAGACGCTCATCGGATGAGGCTCATCCTCCTCGGTGTAGGCGCCTGCCTGGGTCCCATCATAGACGGAATCTGTGGATATATGCACCAGGGGGATCATGCGCCGGCAGCAGGCTGCGGCCATCTCACCGGGCAGTTCTGCGTTTAGCCGGTGGGCCAGGGCCGGGGAGGCCTCGCAGTCCTCCAGGTTCGCCATGGCGGCACAATGGATAACCCAATCGGGAGCGGCCTCGTTCAGCACCATCTCCACGGCTTCGGGAGCCAGCAGGTCAGCCTTGATGAGACGGAAGGGAGTCCCGGCCAGTTTGCGGCGATCCACCGCGATGACCTCATGCCGGGCGCCCGCTTCCAGCGCCAGATTGATCCCAAGCAGGCCGCTTGCACCAGTGATCAGGATTTTCATGCTGCCTCGTTTGCTTCAGCCCTCAAGCGTACCATCAAGATACATTTTTTCAAATGGTGCGATGAACTTTTTAATGCCTTCCAGGTCCAGCCATTCGGAATTATCGTTGCTGGAATAGATAAAGCCATCCTCGAGCAATTTGCCTTTGTTCTGCCAGTTGTAGCCAAACCAGACCGCCTCAGCCGGCTGGACCACGAACATGTTCTCCATTTCCACGGTATTACGAGCCTCGTCCTCCGAGATCAACACCTCGTGCAGCTTCTCGCCCTGGCGAATGCCGATGATCTCCACCTCCGCGTCCGGGGCGATGGCGTGCGCCAGGTCCATCACCTTCATACTGGGGATTTTGGGGACGAACACCTCGCCGCCCTGCATCTGCTCGATGCAAGAGATCACAAATCGCACGCCCTGCTCCAGCGAAAGCCAGAAGCGGGTCATGCGGTCATCGGTGATGGTGACCTTCCCGTTCTGCCGCTGCTTCAGAAAGACCGGCACGACCGAACCACGCGAGCCGACGACGTTACCGTAGCGCACGCATGAGTAGCGGGTGGACGTACCCGCGGCGTAGGCATTGCTCTGGATGGTGACCTTCTCGGCAGCCAGTTTGGTCGCCCCGTAGAGGTTGGCCGGATTGACGGCTTTGTCGGTGCTGATGGTCATGACCTTTTTCACACCGGCGTCCAGAGCCGCCTCGACGACATTGGAGGTGCCCATGATATTGGTCTTGATGGCCTCCATCGGGTTGTACTCGCAGGCCGGAACCTGCTTGAGCGCGGCGGCATGCACCACGATATCCACGCCATGCAGGGCGCGCCGCAGCCGCTCGCGGTCGCGGACGTCGCCGATGAAATAGCGCAGGCGCGGAGTCGTTATAACCCATGTTCTGCATCTCATGCTGTTTCAGTTCGTCGCGGCTGAAGATGATCACCTTTTTCGGATGTTTCTCATCCAGCAGGATACGGGTGAACTTTTTGCCGAATGAGCCTGTCCCACCGGTCACAAGCACGACTTGATCTTTCCAATCCATGGCATCTCCAGAGTTAATTATGCAACTATTTCTCGATGACGATCAACGGATACTGACCGTTCTCGCCGAAGAAGCGAGGGAAGCGGTCTTCCAGCCAGAAGACCACGCGCAGGGCCGCCCTGCCCCCCAGCCGCGGGCGGATGAACCAGCGCATGAAGCGCGGGCTCAGGCTGCGCCAGGGATATATTCCATATTTGAGCCGGCCTTCCAACTCGCCGCGCAGCCAGCGGGGAGTCATCTTTTCCACGAATGTGCCCGCCCGGTCATCCTCCGCGGCCCAGTTCTTGCGGCGCTTGGCGGAGCGACCGGTGAGAGCGCGTCCAAGTGCGATGAAAGGCTCGGCCAGGCGCATGAGCAGAGGATTGTGCCAGCCGTTGACGACCAC
This sequence comes from uncultured Chloroflexia bacterium, assembly GCA_963809585.1. Lineage (GTDB taxonomy): Bacteria > Chloroflexota > Anaerolineae > Anaerolineales > Villigracilaceae > JACPVF01. The sequence goes on from CAWEKL010000009.1 coordinate 1,949,759, forward strand.
CGCGCTGCGGCCGGACTTTAACACACGGTTCAATTCCAGGTAGGCGCGGGCATGTTCGTCCAGCGGCAGGTGATGGATGGTGTGCATGGACACCACGCCATCGAAAGCCTCCGGGGCGAAGGGCAGGTTGGCGATATCAGCGACCACAACCAGGCCTTTCGGCCCGAGGCGTTTGCGGGCCTCGACCAGGGCGGTCATGGAGATGTCGGCGCAGACGCGAAAACGGTAATCCTCGGAGTAGGACAGGTATTCAGGCCACTGGACCGGTCCTGAACCGGCATCCAGCATCAGGTCCCCGGAGGGCGGGAGGTAGCGCTTGACACGCAGGTGGCAGCGGTGGATGTATTCGCGCGAGACCGGGCGCAAGTCCTCATAACGCGCGTTCTGATACAGACCCTCGCCGACCTGCGACCAGCCGATCTGATCATAGAATTCCCGCACCTGCTGCCGGGTGTTCTCCATATCAGGCGGCCTCCGGGCGGACCAGGGCGGGGAAGTCCCAGGTAAAGGGCTCGCCTGCCAGCATATTGAAGGTATCGCCGAACTGGGTCATGCCCTCCGCGCCAAGAACACGTTCCAGCGGCCAGACAGCAAGGTCATCCCAGAAGTTCATCAGCCGCCAGGGAAACGGGCGCGGATATTCGAAGAAGAAACGATAGCCATAGTTCCAGGCTTTGGCGGTCTGCTCCTCAGTCAGGCGATGGGCCGGGAGATCGGCCAGCACCGATTCGAGGGCGGCAAAATATTCCTCCCAGGTATCGGGATCGATCGTGAAGCCGCGCTTGCGGTAATGGGTGTTCCCGCAGGCGATCACCGGCCGGCCGTTCATGGCCGTCTCCACGCCGACGGTGGTGGTGTAGACCAGGCCCAGATCGGCGATCTCGATCAGGTCATAGGTATTGATCTTATCCGTAGCGCCGATGATGTGAATGTGCTCCGGCAGTTCCGGCAGGGCTTCGCGCGCCACCTGACCCATGGAACGGGCTTTGGGCACCAGCGTCTCCCCGGGATGCACGCGGATCACCAACTGGACATCCGGCCTCCCGGCGAAATATTGAACTGTGCGGGTCATCCACTCGCTCATCGAGGCCGCAAAGACATTCCGGCCGAGGGTGAGGCTGTCGCCCAGCACATTGGCAGCCAGCAGCACCACCGGGCGCGCATCCAGTCCCAGCAGGCTGCGGGTGGAGTCCGCACCCTGAGAGGAAACATATTGCCACAAGCGCCTGGACTTCCCCCAGACACGCGCACCCCGGCGGGCGTTCTCCAGGTCCGCCAGGCGCTCATACATCTCATCGGTCATGGGCAGACCGCAGCGGGCCTCCACCAGATAATCCGTGTCCTGGCGCATGATGGAGGTGTCCTGCGCCAGCCAGATCTGCTCGCGCTGATCGTTGAACTCGAAGGTCATCGTGCGGATGCCGAGGTAGCGCGCCACGCGGAAGACGATGCCCAGTTCCAGGATCAAGCCATTCGGGACGAGCACGACCTCTGGCCGGTTCGCCTGCATCCATTCCAGCGCGGCGCGCGCTGCGAAGGTGTTCCGCTCAAGGCGCATGTCGTAGAGGGCGCGGTCACCCGGCTCATTCAGGTCCACTTCTTCGCGCATGAGAGTGTACTGCGCGTCCCAAAGGCTGATCTCTTCCACATCGGCCTGCAGCGCGGCTGGCAGCGGCTCTGAGGGCCGAAGATCCAGCATGGAAAGGTGCAGGACCAGCGGCGAAAGAGCCTCCAGCGCCTCGCGGGTATGGAAGGAGCGCTGGCGCTGAGTGAGGTTATCCAGATTCTTGTGCCATTCGGAGTAGGGCAGCGTCATCAGGGTGACCTTGTGCCCGAGACCGGCCAGCAGGAGGGAGATAAAGGCGGACTGCTCGATCCAGTAATGCAGGGTGGCAAAGAAGAGGATCTTCTTGCCGGCCGGTGCGCGATCCGCAAAGGGAGAGTCGCCGCTGCGGCTGCCGGCAGGGACTTCTGCAAGCGGTCAAGGTTGTAGTGATCCCTGCGGGCGCGGTTCTTCTGCCGAAGCGACCAGTCCAATTCGGCTGCCAGAGGCAGTCTGCCAAGGAAGTTACGCAGCGAGGCTTTGTTCATGATGGAGGCATTGTGCGGGTCGCCGCACGCTAATCGACCTTCTCGATCTTCCACTCCAGGCGCGGGCGCACAGGACCCACGCGCAGCTCGGGCCACTGCGTGCCGGGCGCGCCGGAGATATCCACGTTGAAGGAAAGCGCGTTCTCATCCATGAAATAACGGCGCACGCCGAAGGAACTGGCGTTCACGCCGAGCGAGTAGCGGCCTTCGTTGAAAATATCCGGCGGGCATGATGCAGCGGCTGACGTAACGGCCCGCCTTGCGGGCGCCGAACTGCTCGTACTGCTGCGGCATCGTCGGTATCGAAGGAGGTGAAGACGTATTCGCCGCGCATCGTGCTGAGATACATGCCAACCCGCAGACCGGTGACCGGCGCGATCAAGTTGATATTCGAATTCGACGGTGACCGGCTCGGTGGAACGGACAGTATCCACAACCTTGCCGCCTGGTTCTTGATCCGTCAAGCTGATCGGCCGGAATGGGCTGCTCGCGGCTGGGACCTCATCCGGCTCCCAGATGCGCTCGCCCGTCTCCGCCTGGCCGGAGGCAAGATAGAAATCCACGGCTTCCTGCGTGGGCGCGCGCTTGATCAGCTGGCCCTTCTTCAGGACGATGGCTTCCTGCGTGAGGCGCAGGATGGCGGACATGTTGTGGCTGACGAACAGGACCGTGCGCCCCTGCTGGGCCACGTCGCCCATCTTGCCGAGGCATTTCTTCTGGAATTCAGCATCGCCCACCGCCAGCACTTCGTCCACCACCAGGATCTCCGGCTCCAGATGCGCGGCCACCGCAAAGGCCAGCCGCAGGTACATGCCGGAGGAATAGCGCTTGACCGGTGTATCGATGAATTGGTCGACTTCGGAGAAATCCACGATCTCATCGAATTTCGCTGTCGATCTCGGCGCGCTTCATGCCCAGGATGGCGCCGTTCATGTAGATGTTCTCGCGGCCGGTCAGTTCGGGATGGAAGCCCGTGCCCACTTCCAGCAGCGAACCGACCCGTCCGCGCACGGTGACCGTGCCCTTGGTCGGCTCGGTGACGCGCGAGAGGACCTTGAGCAGGGTGCTCTTGCCCGCGCCGTTGCGGCCCACGATGCCGAGGACACTGCCCTCTTCCACATCGAAGGAGACATCCTTCAGCGCCCAGATGAAATTGTTGCCGTTCGACTGCCGCCGGCGTCGGAGCTTGCGCGCCAGCGCCCTGGACAAAGCGCACCGGCGCCGTGACGGTATCCACCAGCACATCGCGGAGCATGCCGTAGCGGAATTTGCCCTGCGCCGCGCCGATCTTGATAGCGTTTGCCGAGATATTGTTTACGCTGATGGCTGTAGTCATATTAGATCGTGTCCGCGAAGGTGCTTTCCATGTTGCGGAAGTAGAACAAGCCCGCTGACCAGAAGCAAGCAGGGAAATGCCCACCGAGACCCACAGTGCCGCAGTCCGGCCCATTGCCGGCGCCGAGCAGCGCCCAGCGGAATCCGTTGACCACGCCCGCCATCGGGTTCAGGGAATAGACGAGTCTGCCACTTTTCCGAAATGACTGTGGCCGAATAGGCCACCGGTGTGACGAACAGCCAGAACTGGGTCAGGAACGGGCAGCACATAGTTCACATCGCGATACTGAACGTTGATGGCCGAAAGCCAGAGCGCCACGCCCAGGGCGGTGATCATTGCCAGGAGCAGGAAGAGCGGCAGAGTCCACAGCACACTCCAGGCAGGGCGTGACCTGGTAATAGATCATCAAGCCGATCAGGATCACGAAGGCAATGGCAAAGTCCACCAGCCCGCCCAGCACCGAGGCCAGCGGCAGGACCAGCCGCGGAAAGTAGATCTTCGTGATCATGTTGTGGTTGCGAGGTCAGCGAACGGCTGGCCTGGTTGAGGGCAGTGGTGAACAGGCCCCACGGCAGCAGCGCGGTGAAGGAAAAGATCGGGATAGGGAATGCCGTCCGTCGGCACCTTGGCCACATTGTCGAACAGAAAGTTGAAGATCCATCATGGTCATGCACGGCTGGATGACGCCCAGGCCGCGCCCAGCAAGGTCTGCTTGTAGCGCACCTTGATATCGCGCCAGATCATGAAGAAGACCAGTTCGCGGTAGATCCACAGGTCGCGCAGGTTCAGCGCGGCCAACCTTGGAGGGCTTGATGTAGATGGTGGTAGGTTCGTGCTTGATGATTTCGGTCATGGATTCTCGATAGTGGCAGTGCGTGCAGGCTCTAGCGGATCTTTTCGCGGTTGTCGCTTGAACCACTCGATCGTGCGGCGCATGCCTTCTTCGAACGGGACCTGCGCGCTCCAGCCAAAAAGTTCCTTGGCGCGGGACACATCCAGCCCGCGGCGGGGCTGACCGTTGGGCTTGTCGGTCTGCCAGACCAGCTTGCCCTTCGAAGCCTGTCATGCCGGACGATCATCTCCGCCAGGTCCTTGATGGAGATCTCATAGCCCGGAGCCGAGGTTGACAGGCTGGTCGCCGTTGTATTTTTCGGCGGCGGTGACGATGCCATCGGCGGCATCTTCCACGTACAGGAATTCGCGCGTCGGGGAGCCATCGCCCCAGACGACCAGTTCCTTGTCGCCGCGTTCCTTGGCTTCCACCGCCTTGCGGATCAGCGCCGGGATGACATGCGAGGATCGCCAGATTGAAGTTATCACGCGGGCCGTACAGATTCACCGGCAGCAGGAAGATGGCATTGAAGCCATACTGCTGGCGATACGCCTGCGCCTGCACCAGCATCATCTTCTTGGCCAGGCCGTAGGGCGCATTGGTCTCTTCGGGATAGCCCGATCCACAGGTCTTCTTCCTTGAACGGGACGGGCGTGAACTTGGGATAGGCGCACACCGTGCCGATGGCAACGAACTTGCCGACGCCATTCTTCCAGGCCTGGTGCATCAGCTCCACACCCATCATCAGGTTGTCATAGAAGAATTCGGCGGGATGTTCGCGGTTGGCGCCGATGCCGCCCACATTGGCGGCCAGATGGATGACCACCACGTCTGGCGGGTCCACATCCTTCAGAGGCGTCCGCATACAGGCGGCGGATATCGTTCGGGTCGAACCAGGTTGTAGTCCTCGATGCGCGGAATGAAAATATCCGCCTGCGCCGCGCTGCTTCAGTTTTTCGATCACAAACGAACCAAGAAAACCCGCGCCGCCGGTGACGATCACTCGTTTGCCTTGCCAGAACGCTGAGGCCTCGGCAAGGGATGGTTTCAGTTTGGATTGCATATCAGTACTCATTATCAGCTCCGCCAGCATGCCCGAGATTGGGGAATTCCACTGCGCCAAGCGGCGCGTTATTGCACAATAAACTGCGCGTTGCGATATTTCTCATCCCAGGGATCGCGTATCAGCCCGGTCTTCAGCGCGAACAACACCTCGCGCACGCCATCATCCACATCCAGCTTCGCCTCGAACCCAAGCTCACGTTGGATCTTCTCGAACGAGACGGTAATGTCGCGCATGTCGCCGCCAAAGGTCAGGTCCTTGTATTCCACTGTCGTTTCAGGCATGCGCTTGAGCACCAAGTCCAACGATCTGATCCTTGGTGTAATTGCCGCGCTCCGTGCCCAGGTTGTAGACCTGTCCGCGCACCTTGGATGTCTCCGCCTCGAGGCCCAGCATGATGCCGCGCACCACATCGTAGCACATGGACGAACGACCGCGAGTAGCCGCGCTGGTAAATGATCAGCTCGCGTCGGGTGAAGGCTTCCAGCACAAACTGGTTGACGATCAGGTCAAAGCGGGTGCGCGGGGAAATGCCATAAAGCGTGGCAAAGCGGAAAACCAGCGGCGCGCAGGCGGCATTCTTCTGTTCGAGCAGATATTCCTCGGCGGCGATCTTCGTCTCGGCATACAGCGATTGCGGATTCAGCGGCGATTCTTCGGTGACCGGCTTGCCATCCGGGGACAGACCGTAGTTGCTGTACGTGGAGGCAAAGACGAAGCGCCCCACCTCCAGATCTGCCGCCTGATCGAAGACCGTTTTGACGGCTTCCACATTGTATTTCCAGGCCACCTGCTGACCCACCGCCTGACAGGCGGGAAAGCCGACGATGGCCGCCAGATGGACCAGTGCATCAGGCTTCTGCCATTCACCTTTCACGGCCTCACGGACGGCGCGCGGCTCGGTCACATCGGCTTTGACAAAGTGAAAGTTGGGATGATGGAAAAAGGGAGCCAGCGACTCGCCGCCAAAGAGCAGACTGTCCACCACGGTCACGCTGCAGTCAGCCCGCAGCAGTTCCGAGGTCAGCAGCGAACCGATGTACCCGGCTCCGCCGGTGATCAGAATATGCTGATCGTTCATGCCGCATCCCCCATTTGCAGATGAACTTTAAAACCCTCCACGACGAGACAGGGCGCCTTTTTATCGGTGACGACCGCGATCCCGGCCTCGAGGCAGGTGAGGCGGCAAATATCGGCCACATCACCGTCGCCCTGGATGCGGACACGGTCATAGCCGGCCCGGCGCAGTTCCGCGATGCGCTCTTTCACACGCAGGCGGGTTTTGCGGTAGAGGGAAAGCGAACTTTCCACGTAATTGACCGCCAGGCGGGCGCGCAGGGCGAGGCCCTCGGGTGTGATGATATAACGCAGTTTCTTGCGCTCGGCCCGCGAAACCTTGACCGCGCCCTTGGCGATGAGACGTTTTAAATGCCAGTTTACCGTACCGACAGCCACACCCATCTGGGTGGCCAGCGTGGACTGGTTGACATCGGGATTGGACTCGATTTCTTCGAGCAGGGAAAGTTCCCTCAGGTCTTCGTTTGGGGTATCCATAATTCAAAATTCAGTGACTGAATTATAACCCCAAACGCGGGCGGGTCAAGACCGGGGCAGAATGAAGGGGAAGTCAGGAGGCGAGAGGCGCCGACCGGGAGGCAACGACGCGGATGAGCGTCACTGAGTCTTCAGCGAGGTCCCCACTGCGAAATTCAGGACGGATGCCCGGGAGTACCTTCTGGAAGGCTGCCTCATCGCGCGCCAGCACGGCAATTTCCACCTGGTCGAACGAGGCTTCGAATGCACTGCGATAATCCCACAGGCGATAGCGGTTATGGTTGCTGGAGGGATTTAACCAGCCATACCAGACGCGGTTCGAATAGCGCAGCATTTCAAAGGGATATTTAAAGTAGTGGTCGCGCAAATCCACGAAATGGATCTGCAGGCCATCCGGTTTGGTCAATGCAGCCAGCGCGCGGGTGATCCCCTCCACATCGTCCACATGCTCATAGACCGAATTGCTGATGACCAGATCCACCGGCGGGATGGCGGCGATCTGCGGGTCGCGGATATCCCCCTCCAGCAGGGTCATGCACTCGGGGCGGGGAGTCACGCGGCCATCCTGCGCAATAAGATAATCGATATAGCGCGGCAGGAGCAGACGGTTATGCGCGTCATCGGGCGGGGCGAATCGCTCACACAGAACCACGGAGGCGGCTCCTGCCTCGAGAAGGCCCGCGCCGATGTCAAAGCGTCCACCATAACCGAAGACCAAAACGCGTTTCCCGCGCAGCGATTGCCCGCGCTCCCCGAGCACGTCCACATACCGCTGAACCGCAGCCCGAGGGTCGATCGTCTCCAGGCCCGGCCGGATGACGAGAGAGCGCAGAAGCAGAAAGCGGACAATCCGTTCCGGAAGGAAATGGCGGACGAGACGCGGAAGGAGGTAGGTCAGGTTCACGGTTCCGCCTGCTGAAGATATTTTCCGCAATCTTTCGCATCCTGGCGCGGGACGAGAAGCTGCACGCCCACAGACTTTTCGGTCATGATGGGCTCATAAAAGCACAGGGTAGGAGCGGAGACCCACACGACCCAGGCGTCATTCTCCTCCGAGAAAACGCCCTCATCCTCGTTCTTCAGGTTCACCTTGAGCGGTTCGGTAACTATGAGCGTGAAACGGTGCTTTTGCAAATCCCGATAATAGGGAAGAAAATAGGCGGCATTGGCAGCCATTGCCTGATCCATCATGTACTTTTTCTCGTATTCGGGAACAAAGGGCACACCCTGGATGTATCCAAAGGTGAGCAACTGGCGCTGGTCCATGAACAGAACCTCGCCGCGGCGTGAGGCAGAGTTGACCTCCGTCCGAATCCTTTCCAGAACCTGGGAGGCCTCACCCCCCGAGGGAAGATCTAGCCATTTGTTATATCCAGCCAGCGGGTTGAAGGGGGTAAAGGGATACACCTGCTGGAAGACCAGGAGCAGGAGGAGCGCCCAAGTCCAGGTGGGCAGGGAGGCCATGCCTTTTACGGGGGATGCCCCGGCGCGCGAAGCAGGCCCGGCGTGCAAACTGAGCATGGTGCACAGGATCAGCGTGCCGATATACATGTCCAGATTGTGCAGGTCGCCGCCGCCGCCGATCTTGGTGCTAATGACCAGCCCGGCCGCCAGAAAGCCCGCCAATGCACCCCAAAGAGCAAGGGACTGGAAGAGGTCGACCTTCCACCGGCGGGAAGCTGCTTGAAAGATCAGCAAGGCGACGAGCGGTCCGGTAGTGTATGCCATCAGCAGCAGGATGCCCGGGCCGAGGGTGGTATTGGGAAACAGTCGGTACCAGAGCAAGGGCTGATTCGAGGTGAGGGCTTCACCGCTGGAAAATTCACGCAGATAACCAGCCTGCACGAGCAAGCCAGGGCCGGCGCCCAGCAGGGTCATACCGATCGTGGGAAGAAGCCGCTGGAACCAGTTCCCTTTGCGGTTAGGATAATACAGGAACAGGTCAATGAGCGCACCCCAGGCGCCGGGGGCAAGGATCCAAGTCCAGCGGCTCAGGCTGGCATACAGGCTGGCGGCCACGAGCGAGGCGCCGCGCACGAACGGCGAGGGATGAAGGGCGAAGGCCGCGACGATGATCAAAACCAGCATGAACGGCGGGTGCAGGGGGGCAATGATGATAAAGAATGCGGAGACCCACAGGAAGAGGACAGTGCGCCAAGGGGTAGTTAGTTTGCGGGTGAGGATCCAGGCCAGCAGCAGCGAGGGCAGGAAAAGCAGGGCAACATTCCAAAGCCGGTGTGCCCAGATGGGCAGCCCCTGCCAGAGGAACATGACACCCCAAAGGCTGTAACGTCCCGGCGAGTTATAGGGATTGAAGATCGTACCGGGATAATCATAAAGATGCTGTCCGAAGATCAGCGAATAGTCATAAAAGCGGTTGCCCTCGGACCATGAAAGCGAGAAGGGATTGTTCACGACCAACAGGAGCGCCTGCGTGAGCGCCGAGACCAGCACCAGCCAGCCGGAGGCCTCCGCAATTGAGCGAATTGAAATGATCCGTTCCACGGAAGTGCAGAGAAGAAAAGCAGCCAGCGCCAGCGTCACCGCCAGCATTGCAAAGCGGATATTGGGATAAAGAATATATCCGCCCGAGCCGAGCGCATATCGGTAGAACAAGGGGATGAAAAAAACAAGAACCCCCAGCCAAATCCGCCCGGGTCCCAGCCGAAGGCGGAATGCCAGGAGCCGTGAGCGAAGAGCATTCCTTGATCGGCCGTAAAGGAGGCCGATCAGGATCTCCACCAGCACGGCCATGCCCACCAGGGCAGAAATCCAAAGGACAGCTGTGGGATGGATGATCCGCGCTTCCTGGACCACGCGCGGGAAGATGAAGAGAGCGATGGCGAGCGCCAATTCCTCCCAGCCGAAGAGCCGATCCTGCGCAGGGTTGAAAAGCCAGGCCAGAAGGCGGGCAAGCCCCAGCGCAATGAGCAGCTGCGCCCAGGCGATATTCAGTTGTGCCTGCAGGGGAGAGAAGAGAAAGATCCAGGCTAGCAGCCCGAGCAACAAGACCGATAACGGCCATGCAAAGAGGCGTGCCCTTCCGGCCAGGCGTTGGAGCGGGGCCAGATTCAGCAGACCCGCCACCAGTGTTCCCAGGCTGGACAGGATCAGCAGTCCGAAAAGAACAAGCGCGGCTTTACCGACGGGGGTGGAGAATGCAGGGTCGGCTGGCTCCTGCATCCATAGAGGACTCAACCCGAGATAAACCAGCCAGAGGAGAGCCGCCAGCCCAATGGCGGCCAGTTGACGGGTTTTTCGGGAGAGAGAGTCATCCACTGGCATGAAAGCTTTCACTCCGCCCGTTTGCAGACGAATTGATTGCAGCCTGTCGGCACCGGGGCAGGAAGGGCGCGCAGTACCTGAAAACCCTCTTTTTCCAGGATGGCCTGCATTTCAGCCAGACCGGCATATTCATACGGATAGCCGCCCACCCAGTCAATGATGTTATGCATGAAATCCATGCCGCGCCGCATCTTCAACGGATTTTTACCGGTTGCCAGCCACTTGGCGAGGAAAATCACAGGGGTGAAAGCCCAGATCAATAGTTTGCGGCCCAGGTTTCCGGCATGGTTGTAGAGCCATTTGATGACCCGCCAGCCAGCGGAAGACCAGTGCCGGTTATAGATGGCGATCATGAACAAACCACCCGGCGCAACCAGACCGGCGGCGTTCCGGATGGCCAGCGCCATATTCCCGGTATGGTGCAGCACTCCCCAGGAATAAACAATATCGAAACAGCCCAATTCCTTCATCCATGCAGTATCCAGGACCGAGCCCTGGAAGAAGGAAGCCTGGGAGGGGTCCTTCATCCAGCGATCCGCATTGGCGCGGGAGGTGGAAACTGAGATCGGGTCCACGTCCATGCCGGTGACGTGCGGTGCGCCCAGGCGGGAGGCCGCGATAGAGAACAGGCCGCTCCCGCAACCAATATCGAGGAAAGACCGGCCCTGAAGCGCCCCCTCCCCGAAAAGGGAGGTGAGCGACTGCACGGCCGCTTCCATCGCGCGACTCATCCAGCTGCTTTGAGAACGAAGCCCAGTTCTCTCCGAAATTAAACATATGTTTGCCTCAAGGGGTTGCTTCACCACCGCCTGACCGGCCAGCCGGGCGGCGGGAGCGCAGTGATTGCAGCGGCAAGTATAACAGTACCAGCAGATTCTCCAGATAAAAGAGCAGCCGGATGCCGATCAGGGCGGCCGCCAGTTCCGCCTGATGCGGCAGGAAGTAACTGTAAAAATAGAGCATGGAGGTCTCGGTGAGACCCAGCCCGCCGAATACCTGGATGGGCAGATAGGAGATCAATTGGAGCAGGGTGTTCGCAAACATGGTCGGCATCACGCCGATCTCCAGGGAGAATGTCCGCTGGCTTGCATACACCCATGCCATGGTAACTGCCATATAAGGCAGGGAAAAAAGCAATGCTGTGAAAATGCTGCGGAACACAAAGGACTGATTCTGCGCGGCCATCCCCTGCACCGTATCCAGCCCGCGCGACGACGATCTCCGATGCGGTCCAGCCTGAGCCATTCCAGGGCGCGCCGCAGCACGGCGGCAAACCGCTGGCGAAGGATCACCAGCAGGAAAAATCCCAGCAGGGCTGCCCCGATGGCGGCGAGGATGATCTCTACTGCAAGGTGGAGCGGCGCGATGCGGTTCCACACCGCGAAGGCGGAAAGGAAGAGCAGCAGCCAGATCGAGATCAAGTCACCTACCTTCGCGAGAACGAAAGCCAGCGCGCTGCGGCTCAATTTGACATCGTGTTCCATGCGAAACAGGGTAAGGTAGGAAGCGATCCCGGCGCTGGTGGCGATGAAATTTGAGACGGCGTTCTGAACGATGACCACGTGCAGGACCTGTGGATAGCTCACGCTCCGGCCGATAAGAATGTAATACTGGAGGGACTTCACCACGGTCAGCAAAAGGTATAAAAGGAAAGCCAGCGCCAGCCAGCCGGGGAGGATGCGTCCGCGCAGCGCCAGCAGTTCCCCAAGGTCAGTTTTTGAGAGAACAAAGGCGGCCAGGACAACTGCCAGCGCGATCTTCAGCAGCGTCCAGAGCAGCGACGTGCGGGAGGTTTCTTTGCGAACGGCCATGACAGGATCTCGGTGAAGGTGCCCGCTGCGTCGCGGGAAAGCATCCGCGGGCAGTACCTAATAATGTTTCCCGGAGGGTGTAATGTTATGGGGGAACGACGCGTAAATCAAATTTATGAGGAATTTCTTGCGCGCACTGATGCCTTTCTGTGCAGCCGCCTCCGGCAACTGGCCATAAACCTGCGGGGTGTATTCCTTTTCGTCCTTCATCCCTTCACCGCCCAGACCGAAAGCATCGCCAGGGCATACAGGCGTTTCCCATGGTCCACCCGCCCGGAGCGATGCTCCTCGAGGATGGTGGATAGCGCCCCGCGGTCGAACCATTGGTGCAGAGGACTGCCCTGTCCCAGAATCCTCTCGCGCGACCACTCGAGCAGGGGGCCGCGGAACCAGGCGGAGAGCGGGATGCCGAAGCCCTGTTTTCCGTGCCCCTTTACTTCCTCGGGCAGTTCGCGGGTGAATGCTTTTTTCAACAGGTATTTCGCACCCCGGCCCCGGATCTTCATCGAGTTCGGGAGGCGCGCCGACCATTCCACGATCTCATGGTCGAGAAATGGCGAGCGGCCCTCCAGCGAGGCAGCCATGGTCATGCGGTCGGCTTTGACCAGCAGGTCGCCGGGAAGGTAAGTATGCAGGTCGGTATAGAGGGTCCGGTCGAGATAAGAGCCTCCGGCAGAATCGAAATATTTGGCCAGCCACGCCTCGGCATTCTCCGCGCACAGGCCTTGCCAGATCGCTGGCTGCCATAATGCCTTGCGCCGCGCGGGGGAGAAATAGGATCCCCAGCGCAGGATGCTGGCGCGCGGGTCAATAACGGGCAGCTGCTCGAGCCGCTTAAGCCCGTTGATCCAGTCCCGGCCAACAGGGCGGTCGCCTTTATCCGGGAGCTGACGCAGGGCCGAGGGAACGAGGCCGGTGGTAAGGAAACGCGGCAGGCGAGTGTACGCATTCGCCCAGCGGTCGAGCCTGTAGCGCGGGTAGCCGGCAAAATCCTCATCGCCGCCGTCGCCATTCAGCGCAACAGTTACATGATCGCGGGTCATGCGCGAGAGATGATAAAGAGGGATGGCCGAGGCATCCGCGAACGGTTCGCCAAAGTGCCAGGCGATCTTTTCCAGCGTGCCGGGGATATCGCCGTAGGTGAGGGTGAACTCATGATGGTCGGTGGCATAGCGCTGCGCCACCGTACGTGCAAAAGGCAGCTCGCTGAAGCTCTGTTCTTCGAAGCCGGCGGAAAAGGTCTTGACCGGCTCGCTGGCAAGGCCGGACATGAGCGCCACAATGATGCTGGAATCAATGCCGCCGCTCAGGTGCGCGCCCAGCGGCCGCTCGCTGAGCAGGCGCATGTGGACCGCCTCCTTCAGGCGGGCGCGCAGGTCTTCGATCAGTTCACCTTCCGGAGCTGTCCACTTGGGCAGGTAGGAAAAATCCCAATAGCGCCGGGTGCTGAGCCGGCCGTTCTCCCAGATCAGCGTGTGGGCGGGCGGCAGTTTGAAGATGCCCTGATAGATGGTCAGGGGATCCGGGACATATTGAAGGCTCAGGTAGAGATCGAGGGCTTCCAGGTCCACTTCCGGCCTGTGCGGCAGCGCGGCACAGAATGGCATTCAATTCGGAACCAAAATAGAGGACGCCGTCCTGGACGGTGTAATACATCGGTTTCTTGCCCAACCGGTCGCGGCCCAACAGCAGGCGGCGGCTGCGGGAATCCCACAGGGCGAAGGCGAACATGCCGCGCAGGCGTGTGATGCAGTCCTCACCTTCGTCCTCATAGAAATGCACGATGCACTCGGTGTCGGTAGCGGTCGAGAGATGATGGCCGCGTCGCTCCAGCTCCTGACGCATCTGCGGGTAGTTGTAGCATTCGCCGTTGAAGATGATCCAGATCGAACCATCCTCGTTGGTAATGGGCTGATCCCCGCCGCCCACATCAATGATGGCAAGGCGGCGCATCGCCAACCCGATGCCGGGGGCTTCATGGAAGCCGTCGCTGTCCGGCCCGCGATGGGCAATGGCCGCGTTCATTTTTTCAAGCAGCGCGTGCTCGGGCTTACGCTCATCGGGGTAGGCAACACCGCAAATACCGCACATAAACGAGTAAATCCTTTCGAATAAGAACAGCCCGCCTCAGGAGAGCTTTTCCAAGATATCGGAATAGGCGCGGGCGGTGTTCTCCCAGGAATATTCCTTTTCGACCCTGAAGCGGGAGCCCAGGCCCATCTTTTCGCGCTGGGTGGGATCCGCCAGGAGCGTCCGCAGAGCGTCACGCAGCGCAGCCACGTTTTCCGTCTCCACCAGCAAGCCTGTCACACCTTCCACCACCAGTTCTTCATTGCCTGCAATGCGGGTGGCAAGAACCGGCAGGCCGCCTGCCATGGCCTCCAGTACCGCGTTGGGCATACCTTCATGACGGGAGGGGAAAAGGAACAGGGTGGAGGAATGATACCACCCGGCAAGCTGCTCCCGCGTCTGCCAGCCGAGGAAGGTCACGCGGTCCGAGATGCCGAGGTCCGCGGCGAGGGATTGGAGTGGTTTGGTCTGCGGGCCGTCACCGGCGATATACCAGTGCCAGTCGAGGGATTTGAGCTCCGCAAGGGCACGCAGCCCCAGGTCCAGCCCTTTTTGATGCACCACGCGTCCCACCGAGAGCAGCACAGGCGAGGTCCAGTCCCGGCTCCCGGCGTCGAAATGGGCGGCGTCCACACCATTGGGGATGATCGGAATCTGCACTGCGGAGTCAAAGGCGAGGGCCAGATCTCTCAGCCCGCGGCTGTTGGCTACCACGGCCGAGGCCTCCCGCCAGATGCGGTGGAGGAAGGGGCCGATGAGCTGATGATAGACCTTAAAATCATAAGGACGAAAACCGGGGACATCCCCGCCGCGCAAGGAGACGATATAGGGAATGCGATAAAGCTTTTTAAGCAGCCAGGCTACCACACCGGATGGGACACCGAAGAATGCCAGGGTGACATCCGGTTTGATCTGCCCGGCAAGGCGGAAGGCGCGCAGGGAAGCAGCAAGGATAAAGGAAACCTGCTCCAACGCCGACGACCGGTCCATCGAACGGCGCAGCGCAGGAACGCGCAGGATCGTCACAGGGCCGTGAGCCTCCCGCGCCGGCAGGTCTTTATAGCGTGACGTGAGGACAGTCACCTCATGCCCGAAAGAACTGAGGCAGCGCGCCAGGTTGGCGCTGGCATTGCCCGCCCCGCCGCCGATGGGCGGATACTCGCTGTTGATGAGCAAAACCTTCATGGCTGGCAAGACCAGGAAGAGGTCATGGCTGCGCTCCGGTCTCCGTCACCAGCGGACATTCGCGCTGCGAGCGCGGGACCAGCACTTGGATGTTGGAGGATTCCAGCGTGAGGACCGGCTCATATTCACAGGAAAGTGGATAAGCCACCAACCGATTCCAGGCGTTATTCTCCTCCGCAAAGTCCCCGGCGTTAACTGCGAGGTTGGATTTCCGCATGACCACCGCAGCGAAGCGGTGCGTGGCGAGGTCTTGATAAAACCGGTCGAGATACGGCTGGTTGTTCGATATGGCCATTTCCATTAAAGTGACCACTTCATAATCATTCACCAAAGGAACATCCGGGATCATCTTAAATGCGAGCAGGTGACGCTCATACATGAACAACACCGGGCCGGAGCGGCTGTAGGTCTGCGCGGCGCTGCGCAGGCTGGCGAGGTCCGCGGCGGCCTGGACCGCATCATAGCGGATGGGCTTGGCAACCTTGAGGAAGGACATCCCCACCGGGATGAGCGCAAGGAAGAGCAGGAACGACCAGGCAGGCGCGCCGATGAAGGCGGGCGCGCCCGGCTCGGGTTCCACCGCCCTCCCGCAAAATACAGGACGATCAGCGCCAGCATCACCAGATAGGCATCCATGTTGTGCAAGTCTCCGCCTCCACCGATCTTGGTGCTTACAACCAGCCCTCCGGCGAACAGGACGAACAGCATGGCCGCCAGGCCGAACAGCCGCAATGGATGCAGGGAGGCGACCCGTGCGCGCAGGTGATAGAGGAGGGCGGCCGCTGGCAGGGAGACCAGCAGGATGCCCGGGATGACACCGAACGCATAGGTATCATTCGGCAGAAGCCTGTACCAGAGCAAATCGGAAGTGAAGCTCGAACCGAAAGCGGACAGGTCCGGGCTGCGGGAGACGGCAATGTAGAAAGCCTGCCCCAGGAAGGCAGCCAGCACCCCGGCGACGGACCACAAGGCTGGGCGTTTCAGATAGACTCCAGAGATTTCGCAGCGCGGCTGAAGGGTTCCTCCAACAGGTACAGCGCGATGGCCAGCATGGCCGGCACAGGGAACCAGTTCAGGCGGCTCATCCCCGCCCAGAAGGAGGCGGCGATGACTGCTGCCAGCGACCAGCCAGGGCGGCGGGATGACACACCCAGCAGGATGAGGATCACGCAGACCTGGAGATGGTAATAGACCACACCCTGGAACAGGAACAGGAAGAACCACGCTCCCAGCGCCCACTTCAGCCAGCGTTCGCGCGGGGAGATACGCCGCACTGCCAGCCAGGAAGTAATGGCTGTGACCCCCAGCCAGAGCAGCGACTGCCAGAGGCGGTCCGCCCACAGCGGCAATCCCTTGATGAGGAAGGGGATGGAGAGCATCAGGTAGCGCGTGCCATGCAGGAAGGAGAGCGGCAGGCTTTCCCCGTACAGCGACCGGCTGAAGGGCAGCGAGCCGTAAAAATAGCGGCTGGCTTCCGACCATCCCAGCGAAAAGGGGTAATCGGTCACTGGCTGGAAGATGGCCCAGGCTTGAAAGATCAGGCCATCCACCAGGAGGACCGCCAGCAAAGCCGGTTCAAATGATATCCCGCCCAGAAGCAGCAGGCCGAGGGCTTGCAGGAGCATCAGCATCCAGACGGTGAAGAGCGTCACTCCGAGGATGGGGTCCAGTTTGGCGAGAGGAGCGAATTTTGCGGGCCAGAATAGCAGAAGCGAACCTGCAAGCAAGACCGCCCCGGCAATTTTCTGCGGCAGCGGCGGAAGTTTCGGGAGTTTTTCAGCCAGCCCTGTCAGAAGCGCGGGTTTAAAGACCAACCACGCCTGCACAATAAACGCGGCTGCGAAGAAGGCAAGCACGAAAAGCCACTTATAACGGAAGCGGATCTGAACGAGCGCCTCGGTGCGCTGCTCGGTCTGCAGCATGGCAAAGAGCGCCAGGAGCATCCCGATCGCGAGGAGGAACTGAATTACCTGCCTGCGGGAGACTGTCATTGCTGCCCCTTTGGATCCCCTTTATCCATGGCAGCAAGGATTCCCGGCATGGAAGCCGCACCCGGCAGGCTGGCGAGCATATACAGCACGCGGATCATCACGGCAACCGTCAGGCTTAAGGTCGTTCCCAATCCGCCCACACTCGACAGCAGATAGGTGAGCGAGAGTTCCTGTACCCCGTAGCCGTTGATCGAGATCGGAACCAGCGTGACAAAGTATGTGACGCTCCACAGACCGCCGATCAACCAGAAGTTTACATGCCCCCCCAGCCCATCGATCAGAACGGAAAGCGCCGCGAACGTGCAAAGCATATGCGCCCAGGTGCAGGCCAACGCGGTCAGCAGGGCCAGCGGCTGGTTTAACCAGACAGAAAAGGTGCGCAAGGTGCGCATGGCAAAATCCCAGAGGCGGTGAGCAAAGGCAGGGATGGCAATGCTTTGGGCCGCCCCTTGCCCGATCGCCGAAAGGGCTTGCGGCAGGCCAAAGGGCAGGGCGAATACCATGCCGAGCATGCCAATCAAACGGTCGGCGGCGATCGAAGCCAGCGACACAGCCCGGTCATAACCCAATTGCATGGCTCCCGCCAGCCGGACAACATCCCCCCCGATGGTGGTGGGCAGGAAGTTCGAGGAGAACAGGCCGGTGAAGGTCAGCGCGAAAGCGCGGGGATAGGATATCCCTACGCCGCCGGAGCGCAGCAGCACATACCAGCGGGTGACGACGAACAGACGGGAAACCAGGATGAAGGCCAGAGCAATGAGCACACGCGAGAGAGGCAGGCTTTTGAAAGCCGCCAGGACCTCAGCCCAGCCCTCCTCACGGATGAGTATGCCGATCAGCACCACGGCGGCCAGTGTGCCGAGTCCCCGCAGCACCATCTGACGATTGCGCGCCAGCAGTTCCTTCATTTACTCTTCTTGGCCGGGATCTGCTCGCGGATCGTGTAGGTGGGCTTGCTCTGGGATTCGTGATAGGTGCGCACGAGCAACTCGGCGATCAATCCCATGAGGATGGATTGCGTACCCATGATGGCGAACATCAATGCCACCTGAAAGAGAGGTGAACCCAGAACGGCAACCGCCTCCACGAAGCGGCGGATGAACAAATAGAGCAGCAGGGCCACGCTGCCAAAGATCAGCGTTATGCCCAGCCCGCCGAATAGATAGATGGGCTTGTTGGAATAACTGAGCAGGAATTTGACAGTGAACAGATCGAGGATGATCTTGACAGTACGCTCGAGGCCGTAATTAGCCCTGCCAAACTTGCGCGGGTGGTGGTGGACGGGCATCTCGGTGATGCGAGCACCCACCGAGTGGGCAAAGACGGGGATGAAGCGGTGCATCTCCCCGTACAGGTGGAAGCCCTCCAGAGCATCGCGCCGGTAGGCCTTCAACGTGCAGCCATAATCGTGCAGGTGAACTCCGGTAACCAGGGAAATCAATCCGTTGGCCAGCCGGGAGGGCAGGGTGCGCGTGATGGCATTGTCCTTGCGGTCCTTGCGCCAGCCGCTGACCAGATCATAACCCTCGTCCAGTTTGGCGAGCAGCATGGGGATATCTGCGGGGTCGTTCTGCATATCGGCATCCAGCAGGACGATGGTGTCCCCCACAGCATGGTCGAGGCCGGCGGCAATGGCAGCCGTCTGCCCGAAGTTGCGGCGAAACGAGATAACGCGAATATGCGCCTCATCCTCGTGCGCATATTTGCGCAGGACCTCCAGGCTGCCGTCCCGGCTTCCATCGTCAACCAGGATCGCTTCCCACTCGCAGCCGATGCGGGACATCACCTCCGACAGGGCCTCAAAGAGCAGGGGCAGGTTTTTTTCTTCGTTATAGACCGGGATCACCAGCGAAAGGTCCATTTATTTCCTTTGAAAGAGGCGCAGCCCGCTTCCTTCCAGGCAGGAGGTCTGTGTCGGGGAGCGGGGAAATTCGTCGAAGACCGAGGCGGGCAGGCTTTCCTTCATATCGGCGTAGCGCCAGCCCTCCACTATTATATAGTCTGCTTCGGCCTGCCAGCGGGAATTCAGTTCATCGTTCCAGAGGCCATATTTTAACAATTCCTGCGCATCTCCGCCATGCAGGAAGGCGTAGCCGTCGTTGATCTGCGGAAGGTAGATCCGCACCTGCGGGGCGTACAAGAGCGGCGCCACCGACAGTCCACCATTCCAGTAGGCCATCTTTCCGGGGGCGATATGCTGCGCCAGGTAACCGCCAGCCTGTTCATTGGCACGGATCACATCCATGCCCGGACAATCCAGGCGGCCCATGCTACCGGCAAGAAAAGGCGAGAAGAGCAATCCCACCACCAGAAAGGAAACGCCGAGGAGATAGCCAAAACCGATGCCGGACCGGCGCAGCCTGGTATAGATCAGCAGGACGAACAGCAGAAACACGGCGGCGAGCAGCAGGCCGGCGGCGGCAGAGACAACCCTCTCGGCCAGGACGCGCTCCCAGCCGAACTTATTCGAGAGCAGTTCCCACAGGCTTGTGGAACCCGGCAGGATACGCCCTTCACGCATGCGAGGGACGTTCAATCCCAGCAGAGGATCGCCCAGGTCTTCCACCGCGGAATATCCCAGCCCGGCTGAGAGCAGTGGGATGGCCAGCAAGACGAGAACCCCCTGCCATGCGGGCAGGCGGGGCAAAACCATGGGCAGGATCAAGCCGATCAGCAAAATGCCGACCATGTTGAAGAAGGCCAGGTATGGCGTGAAGCAAAAGACGCAATAATCATTGCCGATGGCCGCCCAGGAATGCATGAACAGCAGTCCGGCGAAAAGCGCCGCCAGAAAGACAGCCTGGCGAAAGCGCGCCTCCGAAAAAGCACCTTTTCGCGGCCAGAGGATGAGGGCAAACAGGAAACCGGCCAACGACGCGAAATGAAAGCGCAGGCCCTGAAAGAAGGACAGGAATCGCCCGGCAAGGTCAATGGAGGGATCCCATACCACTGTCCCGCCGCCGGTGTAATAGGAATCAGCGAACCAGCTTTTGAGCGCATCCGGCATCCAGGGTGTCCATAACTGCATGATGTAGGGCCAGTACAGGACATGAAAGAACACCAGGACAGCCGCGCCGCTTAAGGCTGCATAAAGGGCCTTTTTCAGCCCGTACTGCCACCAGATAAAAAGAACCAGCAGGGGCAGAACGATGATCATGTTCTGCCGGATCATGATCACCACCCCGGCCAGAAAGCCGCTCAGGGCCAATTGCCAGGAGGGGCGATCCTCCCCCAGGGACAGGGCAAGCATCAGGGCAAGGGTGAAGGCAACCTCACTCTGCGTGACTCCTTCACTGTAGGTTTTGATCAGCACCGGGTTGAGGGCAAAAGCCCATACGGAAACGGCAGCAATCCACTCACCGCTCAGGCGGCGGGCGATCCACCAGGTGAGAAAAACCGTCCCCAGGCCGAAGGCGACGGCCAGCCCCCGCCCGGTACGCAGACCCGCTCCGAAGATCAACTCCGCAAGACCCGGGATCAGAAAGGAGAGCGGGGCCTTGTTGGTCTGCGGCCCGAATGGCTCGAAGGGCTGGTACTGGCCGGAAGCGAAGAGAGCACCCTTATATAGATAAGCTCCCTCGTCCAGACTGGAGGCGTTGGTACGCGCATAGGTCACGCCCTGGAAGAGGAAGACCAGCATGCCAGCGATGGCAAGCAGGCCTGCCAGCCAGGCGGTCCGCTGAACCCCATCCAGCAGGTTTGCCGATCGCGCGTTCATCAAGTATGGGAAATAATTTATTGGCTGAGGCGCTGCATGTCCGCGGCGACCATCATCTCGACCAATTGCGGGAAGGCGACCGAGGGCTCCCAGCGCAGCACTGAGCGCGCCTTGGACGGATCCGCTACGAGCAGATCCACTTCCGCCGGGCGGTAGAAGCGTTCATCCTGAACAACGTATTTACCGTAGTCAAGATCCAGGCAGCCGAAGGCGATCTCGCAAAATTCCCTGACAGAATGAGTCTCGCCGGTGCCGACCACGAACGTGTCGGGGTATTCAAGCTGGAGCATGGTCCACATGGCTTCCACGTAGTCGCCGGCAAACCCCCAGTCCCGGCGGGCTTCAAGGTTGCCGAGGTGCAGGTCTTTTGCCAGGCCGAGCTTGATGCGCGCGGCGCCATCGGAGATCTTGCGGGTGACGAACTCCATCCCGCGGCGCGGGCTTTCATGATTGAACAGGATGCCGGAGGCGGCAAACATGCCAAAGGATTCGCGGTAGTTGATGGTCATCCAGTGACCATAGACCTTGGCAACCCCGTAGGGACTGCGCGGGTAGAAGGGAGTGCTCTCCCGCTGCGGAACCTCCAGCACCTTGCCGAACATCTCGCTGGAGGAAGCCTGATAGAACCGGATCTTCGGATTGACAAAGCGAATGGCCTCCAGCAGGCGCGTAACCCCCAACCCGGTGACTTCACCGGTCAGTACCGCCTGACTCCAGGAGACCGCCACGAAAGACTGGGCGGCAAGATTATAGACTTCGTTGGGCTGGTGTTCCTCGAGCAGAGCCAGCAGCGAGCCCTGGTCATGCAGGTCGCCCTGAACAATGGCGATATCATCCAGCAAGTGCTGGATCCGCTCGTAATTCTGGGTGCTGGAACGACGCACCAGGCCGACGACGCGATAGCCCTTCTTGAGCAGAATCTCCGCAAGGTAGGAGCCGTCCTGACCATTGATGCCTGTTATGAGAGCGGTAGGCATGAAATCTCCTTAATCAAAATTCAACGGCTGAATTATAACCTACAACCGGGGGTCTCGCCGGCGGTCCCACCACCAACCGACCAGCGCGATCACAGCCCAGGCACCCAGAATCACAGCAACCATCCAACCGAATGACAGGCGCCCGCCAAACTTGATGTAGCGGCTGAGATACCACTGGCCGAAAACCAGCAGGAAGGCGGCTTCCATGGCAAGGATGCGCCCAAACCAGGGGCTGCGCCCCTCACGCCATCGGACCCAGGCATAGCCCGCCAGAAGGGCCTGCCAGAGGAACAGGATGGCGCGATAGCGGGGGTTATCCCACTGATCGCCGCCACCGCGCAAAGCGGCCAGCAATATCCAGCCCCAGACCACCACCGAAAACCACACCCATATCCTGCGGTCCTCCGACTTGTCCAATCGCCCGGCTTGCAGGATGGCAAAGCAAAGCACCGGCAGCAGAGCATACCAGCCAACGGCGCGCAGGATGCCGATCACCCGCCAGAGCAAAGTCGTGGGCTCCAGGAACACGGCCGGGAGGACAGGTTGGAAAATGCCATATCCGACCACAAAAGGCAGGCGCAGCCACTGGGGAAGCTGGTCGAAGATCAATTGGACGCGGCCTGAACTGCGCTCCAGTTGGTACATGTCCCATTTCACCGCCAGGCGCAGCCAGTTGTTGACCACACCAAAAGGAGTGACTGCAGTCATGCTGCCATTCGGATCAAGCGCCGAGGAGAGGACAAAAAGACCCAGGATGAAGACCGCGGCCGCAGCTGCGATCACCCACCAGGGCAGGCTCCTGCGCTCACCGGAAAAGTAGAACCAACCTCCGAGGATCAGCAGCGTGACGATGGCCACTGCGGGCGAGACCAGCAGCATTCCCGCCAGAGCCAGACCGATCCAGGCCCAGCCGCGGCGGTGACCCAGTTCATGCCAATCGACAAAACCCCACAGGGCAAAGGCGCTCAAGCCCATGAGGTAAGGCTCGCGCATGGCCGAGCCTCCCAGCAGGACCGATTCGGGGTAGAGGGCATAGATCCAGCCCGCAGCGAGCGCAACTTTGTTGCCCCATTTCTGACCCGCAGCCTTCCAAAGAAACGGCAGGCCCAGCGCGGCGGCCAGGGCCGAAAGGATCACCAACAGCAGAGGGCGGTGTGCGTCCGGGGAGAGGTAGCGATAGAGCATGGCGCTGAACGCCAGCAAGCCGCCGTACTGGTCGTAAGCATACTTTTCGTTGAAGGCATCCAGGATGGGATGCTCGGAAACGGCCAGATCCCATGCCTGGACATCCCGCCGGTGGGAATCGGTGAAGACAAAACCCGCCTGATCATCGGGTTCGTTAAACCCGGCGACAGGCAGCAAGAGATAGGTCACCACACCCCCGCCAAGACGCAGGACGAAGGCCAGTGCAACCATCCAGCCGAGGATCCGGCCCGCGCCAGCCCATTGCACGGAGAGCGCGAGGAGAAGCAACGACAGGAAGAGAAGGAGGGAAAATGAGAGCCAGCCCACAAGCCAGGACCCGCCCTGCAGATAGGAGAGCAGCGCTCCGACGAGGAGCGATAGAGAAATGATCCAGATGAACTGGCGGGAAAGTCTCATGGCCTCATTTTTACCACGAAGCCGGCAGCGCCGGGTCAGAGGTCAGTTCTGCAACCCCGGCGGGAGGTTGGATAACTCAAGTTGGTTCAAGATCCGCTGCTCTCGCGCGGTCCAGGAGAACCGCGCGGCGAGCCTGCGGGCCTGCCTGCCCAGCCCCAGCCTGCGTTTTTCATCCAACAGCAGGGATTCCAGAGCGGCGCGCCAGGCGGCTGCATTTTCCGGCTCGCACAGGACGGCATAGTTCTCGTTCAGCACTTCGCGGATCGAGGGAAGATCGGCTGATAGGATCGCGCGCCCGGCAGCCAGATACTCGAACATTTTCATCGGGTTGATCACCCCGGCGATCTCCTGCCCGCTGCTGGCTTCGATGGATCGGCTGTAAGGCATAAGCAGGATGTCAGCGGCAGCCTGGTAGAGCGGGATCTGGCGATGCTCCACGAAGCCGGTCATGGTCACGTTGGTGACGCCCTCCTCGTTCAGGCGGCCGCGCCAAAATTCCACCAGGTCCGGCGTACCGCCCACCCACAGGAAATTCATCTGGGGCATCTGCCGGGCAAGCTCCAGGAGCAGGCTGGCGCCCCGCCCGGGATAGATGTGACCGGTGAACCCGGCGGTCAGCCCGGAAAGCAGGTTCAACTGGCGGCGGGCTTCTTCGGGCTCCGGGAGGTTCTCATACCTCTCCAGGTCCACACCATTGGGAGCCACCAGCACCTGTTCATCGGGAAAGTTCATCCCGGTGGAACGCTCGAGGGCGCGCCGGAGGCTTTGCGTGGTGACGGTCATCATCTTGCGGCCGCGAGCTTTCCAGAAACGGCGCAGCCACCAGGGGCCCATGCGCCCGGCTACATCGGCGTGCATCTCCAGCACAACAGGAGAGCCGCTCCATAAGCCCAGCACAGCCGACTGCGGAAGCCAGGTATAGATGAGGTCAGCACGGAATCGCCGCGCGGCCAGGGCTGCCAGCAGGACAAAGTCGAAGCGTTTAAACCGCCGGTGCGAGGCATAGCTGCTGGATCTCCGGGGCGCGGTGCAAGCCGTAATGTGCCAGCAAGGCCGCCGGAGTAGGAGGGTCCGTCTCCCGCGGCGCAATGATGCGGACTTCATGCTCCAGGTCCAGCAAGGCCTGCGTAACTTTCATCGCCTGAATGGAATTGGCCGTGAGAGAGGGGATGCGCGAATTGGTGATGGCGGCGATCTTCATGAGGCCGGCTCCGCCGAACGCGCCCGCACTTCCCGGACCCCGCGCCAGGCCATGAATCCCACGGAGGCCAGGTAATAGAAGGAAAGCAGCGCGGCCTCGGCCACATAGCCGAAGCGGGGGACGATGAGGAAGGCAAGACCAACCTTTAGCAAACCGACGATCAGCGTTACCCAGATGGGAACTTGCGGCAAGCCCAGAGAGAGCAGCAGGGGACGGTTCCAAAAGAGAGTGTAATTGAAGGCCAGCCCCACCAGCAGAACAAGCAGGGCAGGATAGGCGCTAATGTACTGGCTTCCATACACCCAGAGGATCCAGCGGCCAAAGAGGATGAACGCCAGCGCCTGCAGCAGGTTATATGCCAGGGATAGAGAGGTGACCTTGCGAAGGAAGTCCTTGAGCCGCGGCCAGGCATTTTGAACGATCAGCCGGTTGATCTCGGGATAAACCGTCGAGATGAGTGGATCGGCGGTCACGGCCAGCAGGCTGACAATAGTGAAGGCCGCCTTGTAATAACCTGCGGCTTCCTTGTTAAGGAAGAAGCCCACCCAGAGCAACTCGCTCTCGCGGAAGATCTTGATGAGCGTGGCACTGACATTGGAGCTGATGGCGAACCGCACCGGCTCGCTGTAGGAGGTCAGGGAGCGCAAGGGGATCTTCCACCAATCGGGCCCGAGCACACGGCGGATTTGCATCTGGGCAGCGAGGAAAACCCCCAACCCGAGGATGAGCTTTCCGATCAAGTAGGCCAGCAGGACGAGGAAGATGCCGCCCCCGGCCAAAAAACCAACACCCAGTACCAGCACTGCGACGATGCTCTGGATCAGATTGACCTGCCCCTGCATCTTGATCCGCCCGGTGATCTGGAGGATGCCAATGGAGGTCTCAGAATTGAAATTCGCCAGCAGGCCCACGGCGAAAAAACCAAACATCCAGGCTGTCCCTGGGGTCTTGGCGATATAGACCTCGGCCAGCCCGGAGGCGAGCAGTACAGCGATAAAGGCAAGCAGGGAAACGACCGCTTCAGCCAGACCAGCAGACTTGATCAGCGCCGCGGCTTTGGGCTGCTCCCCGCGCTCCAGATATTCGCCCCCATACCGGACCACCACCTCGCCCATGCGGAACGAGAGCAGGCTGTTGATTGTGGAGGCGAAGCCCATGACCAGCCCCACCAGGCCGAAGCCGGCGACACCCAGGAGGCGTGCCGAGAGAATTCCCATCACAAAGCTGAGCGCGAGGCTGAGGCTGTTGGTGCTGAACAGGTGCGCGCTGTTATGGATGACTCTTCCAAACAGGTCATCCCGGCGCAAGGAGTCGATTCTCTCGGTCAGGGAAGGCAATGGGAGAGGCTCCATCCGATCGGCGGCAGAGGGTCTGCGCCGGTTATCAGGGAAGGGACCCCGCGCAGTTCACGGCGTCCGGATGTTCTGCGCCCAGGAGCGCTCGGCATTGTACCAGTCCACCAGCCGCCCCACGCCCTCATGCAGGTCCACCCGGGGCTGCCAGTCGAGCAGTTCCCGCGCTTTGGACACATCCGCCCAGTTGCTGCGCATATCGGCCAGGATCGCCGGGCCGTACTGCACGACCGCTTTCTTTCCCACCACTTCCTCCACCAGACGGATCAGGTTATTGATCGTGATGACCTCATGGCCGCCGAGATTGATGATCTCGAAGCCCATCGGCCGCAGGGCAGCCAGGATGCCGCAGGCAATGTCATCAATGTAGGTGAAACCGCGCGACTGTTCCCCATCCCCGTTGACGCGCACAGGCCGGTCCTCACTGATCCACTGGGTAAAGCGGAACAGCGCCAGATCCGGGCGGCCGGCAGGACCATACACGGTGAAGAAGCGCAAGATGGTCACATCAATGCCGTACAGGTGATGGTAAGCATGCGCCAGCGCCTCCGCGCCCTTCTTGCTGGCGGCATACGGCTGCAAGGGCTCGCTGGAGGAGGCGGTTTCCGGCGTCGGGTAGGGAGGGTTGGCTCCGTAGATGCTGGAGGTGGAGGCCAGGATGAACTTCGGGATCGAATGCTGGCGGCACAGTTCCAGCATGTTGAGCGTGCCCAGCACATTGGCCTCGACGTAGATCCACGGGTTCTCCACGCTGGCGCGCACGCCCGCCCAGGCTGCCAGGTTGACCAATCCATCATACTGCCCGGTTAGCGTGGAAAAGACGGATTGCTTATCGGTGATATCCAGCTTATGAAAGGTGAAACCCGGCAGGGCGTTCAAGCGTCCAAGTCGATACTCCTTAAGCGCGGACGTCATAGGCATCATTCACGTTGTCCACGCCAGTGACGGTGTGTCCCTGCTCGATCAGCATCTCAACGGTACGGGCTCCGATGAAGCCTGCCGCGCCTGTCACCAGGTAGTTCGCCATCAGAGCCTCTCGACCTTGTCACTTTCCTTGCCCATTTTGCCGGTGGCGTTGCGGCTGTCAAAGACAAACGCGGGCAGATTGGATGATCGCCTCGTAATCGTAGACCTTGTGGTTGGTGATGATGACCACCGCATCAGCGGCGCTGGACCGAGGCCATCACATCCTGGCACGCTGTCCATCTTCCAGCCTTCATATTCGTGGTGAATGTGACGGGATATAGGGATCATGGTATTCCACGACAGCACCCTTGTGCCTGAGCAGGCCGATCACATCCAGGGCCGGTGATTCGCGCACATCGTCAATATCCGGTTTATAAGCCGCGCCCAAGCACAAGGACTTTGGAACCTTTCAGGGGCTTGCCGCGATCGTTCATGGCTTCCATGATCCGGCTGACCACATAACGCGGCATGTTGGTGTTGATCTCGGAGGCCAGTTCGATGAAGCGGGCATTGTAATGGAAGGACTTCATCTTCCACGAGAGATACAGCGGATCGATCGGGATGCAGTGACCGCCCAGGCCGGGGCCGGGCGTGAACTTCATGAACCCAAAGGGCTTGGATGGCAGCCGCGTCGATGACCTCCCACACGTCCACGCCCAGGCGCTCGCACATGATCGCCAGTCTCGTTGACCAGGCCGATGTTGATCATGCGGAAGGTGTTCTCCAGCAGCTTGGCCATCTCGGCTGCTTCGGCGGAGGATACCGAGTGGATGTCTTGATGGCGCCTTGCATACCAGGCGGCGGCCACCTCGCTGCACGCCGGGGTGATGCCGCCCATCACCTTGGGAGTGTTGAGGGTGGTGTAATCCTCACGGCCCGGGTCCACGCGCTCAGGAGAAAATGCCAGGAACCAATCCTCGCCAACACGCAAGTGCTGGTCCTCGCCCAGATCGGGGAAGCAGGACCTCGCGCGTCGTGCCCGGGTAGGTGGTCGATTCGAGCACGACCACCATGCCCTTGTGCATATATTTGGCGAGTTCTTCGGTGGCAGAAATGATGAAGGACATATCCGGGTCGCCGGTCTGGCGCAGAGGGGTGGGCACACAGATGCTGACGGCATCCATCCCTGCCAGAACCGAAAAATCGGTGGTGGCAGTGAGATGCCCCGATTTGATCAGTTTCTCGATGGCAGGCGTAGGCACATCGGGGATGTAGGATATACAACGATTGAGCGCATCGATCTTGCGAGAATCGGGGTCCACACCGGTGACATGGAAGCCCGCTTCGCCGAAGACCACGGCAAGCGGCAGTCCCACATAGCCGAGGCCCAGGATGGCGACACTGGCTTTCTTTTCGCGCAGGCTGTTGATGAGAGTTTCCTTGGTATTCATTGTTTCCTTTGCTGCTGGCGATAGGCACGTCAGAATGGTGTGAGTTTGGAAAGGATCGGGCGGATCTTCAAGTCTAAAAAAGGCTCAACTGGGTCGGGTCCGGCTTGGGCGGTTCTGTCTCCGGGGCAGGAGCGGCAGGATTTCTTCCCAGCCCAGCGCGCGCCTCTTTGATCAATTCGGGGAGCCTGGCAAAGTCCGCCATGATGGCAGGTTTCAGCGAGGGCTGGTGAAGTGCGGAGGCTGGGTGGAACATGGCGATAACGTAACGGTCACCGATCCTGCGCATCTGCCCGTGAACGGAACTGATGCGCGCCCCCGGCATGAACTTGCCCATCGAAAAGCGGCCCAGCGTAACGATGATGCTGGGGTTGATGGCTTCGATCTGGCGGCGCAGATGGAAATCACAGGCGTTCAATTCCTCGGGAAGAGGATCGCGATTGCTCGGAGGCCGACACTTGACAACATTGGTGATCCACACATCCGCGCGGGTGACACCGGCCTGTCCCAGGAGCTGGTCGAGGAACTGACCGGCGTTGCCTACAAACGGACGCCCCTGCTCATTCTCGTGAAACCCCGGGCCTTCGCCGATAAACATGATCTCGGCATGCGCGGGACCCTCCCCGGGTACGGATTTTTTGCGGGAGGTATGGAGCGCGCAGAGCGTGCAAACTGAAACTTCCTTTGCCACCTGGGCAAGTACTTCTTCAGGCTTCATGGCCACTCCGATCAAGTTTTTCCACCTTCAAGTTCACAGACATCAAGATCGCATCTTCACCGTTATCCCGGTAATAGCGCTTACGGCGGCCGTCTTCCACAAAGCCAAGGCTGCGATACATAGCCTGGGCTGCCTGATTACCAGCGCGCACTTCCAGGAAGGCTCGTACGACTCCCTCCTGCGAGGCCACATCCAGGGCAGTGACAAGCATCTTCTCACCGATTCCCTGACGGCGGAAGTCCTCAAGCGTGGCAAGGGTGGCGATATGCGCCTCATCCACGATCATCCAGAGTACAAGCATGGCCACAACCCGGCCGTCAAGTTCTGCAACCCAGCAGCGGGCGGACGGATTCCCGTTCAGCTCAAAATGGAAGGCGCGCTCGGGCCAGGGCATGGAAAACGATGAGCGATCGATCTCATGCACAGCGGAGAGATCGGCCTCCTGCATCCGCCGGATCGCAAGATTCATGCCGGAATCGGCTCGGAACTATGCAAATAGATCGGGGCCAGCGAGGTTACATCATCCATGCGGCCTTCCTGCCAGCGCGCCCAGGCCAGTTCAGCCAGGATGGCAGGCCGCCTCACCGAATTGGCTGCGGTGGACAGCACAATGTTAACGCGCTTGCGGGAAAGGCGCTGGCGTTCCTCGGCGTTAAGTTCACCGCACACAATGGTCGGATTGTGAATGGCACGCGCCAGCGATTCCACGGTCTCGACTTTCGCGGGGCCGGTGGATCGCCAGGCGTTACCACCAGGTTCATACCAGCCCACAGCCAGCCTTCCGCGCCCGGCTTGCAGAACCGCCACAAGCGGCATTTGTGCAAGGGGCTGGGCTGCAGCCACCACGTCCAGGGTGGGAATGCCTATGACCGGCAGGCGTCGGGCAAGCGCCAGACCCTTGGCAAAGGAAAGCCCGACGCGCAGGGCCGTGAAGGAACCCGGCCCAATGGCCACGCCCAGCGCGGTCAGAACACCCACCATCTGTTCCGTTCGCTTCAGCAGCGCAGCCACAGCCGGAGCCAGCTCCACGGTGTGGTGCTGGGGGCTGGTCCAGATCGATTCAGCCAGAACCTGTGCGCCGTCATAGAGCGCCAATCCCATTTGTGAGGTCGAAGTGTCAATAGCCAGCAGCATCATACCCCTCCAAACATGGATTGGCGCAATTCCTCAAGCAGGATGTCACAGCGCCTGCCAAAGGATCTGAAACGCATCTGCCTGTGTTCCTCGGCCAGATATTCCATTTCAACCCATATACGCCCTTCCGGGACCAAACCACGGATGCGTTCCGGCCACTCGATGACCAAAGGCCCCTGGATGAGCATGGAGTCGACATCCAATTCCTCCGCCTCGGGAAGGGATTCAAGGCGATAGGCATCCATGTGAAAAAGCAGCGCGCCATCCGCCCGGCGGTATTGATTGACAAGGATGAATGTCGGGCTGGAAACCATATCCAGCGAGCCCCAGCCTTTTGCCAGTCCCTGGACGAGGGTGGTCTTCCCCGAGCCCAGCGCGCCCTGCAGGCAAATAACATCCCCGGTCTTTAACGAGCGTCCCAACCGCATGCCCACCCGGCGGGTCTGCTCGGGGCTGCGGCTGAAAAAGTCTATCGTGTGAGCATCGAGGATAGGCATGCAGGAATTATATCGCGTTGAATTCTACTCTAAAAAGAAAGGACGCACCGGAAGGCGCGTCTTTGAGGCATAAAGAGGAAAAAGCGCTCAGGGAACAGGCGTGCGGGTGGGCGTGCGAGAGGGAACGGGGGTGCGGGTCTTTGTGGGCGTCACCGGTTTTGGCGTGGGCGAGGGAGTGATGAGCGCGATGGTGCGCAGATGCTCGTCGGCTTCGGTGCGCATGGCCTCGCTCATCGCAGAGGCAGGCAGCTTGAGAAGCGCCCGCCAATCCTTCACAGCCTCGGAGATGGCCCCGCGGCCTTCATTGGAAAGAGCCCGCCAGTACAGGGCGAGGGCTTTTTCCTGATCGGTTTCAGCCAGCGCGTAGGCTCCCTCGGCCTGCTGATAGGCGCTGCCGAATTTTTGCAGGGCGTAATAGGCGCGCACCTGGCCGATCTTGATCTCAAAGGTCTCGCCGGTAAATAGGCACGGCGCGGTCGAAGTCGATCAGGGCGTCCTCGGGTTTTTCGGTTTCAAGATAGGAGAAAGCACGGTATTGATAGATCTGCCGCTGTTTGGGATCCAGCCGCAGGCCTTTGGTGAGGAATTCAATGGCAGAGGCATAATCACCGAGGCGGTAATAGCACTCCCCGATCAATGCCAGGGCATGCCCATCGCGGGTCTCATAGACGGAATAAGTATTGAGAGCCTTAATCGCGTCATCATAGCGTTCCTGCTGCAGGTATAACTCGCCCCGCAGCAGATATAGCGGCAGCAGGGTGATGTCCAACTCGTAAGCCTTCTCAGCGTTCTCCAGCGCGGTGGGGATATCCTCCTGCACCTGATAAACCCGGGCGAGGCCGTAATAGACCAGCGGGGAATCAGGCATGATCTCCCGGGCGGTCTCGAGGTCGGTGAGGGCGGACGCGGGGTCGGAGTGAAAGAGATAATAATTGGCGCGTTCCAGGTATACCTCGCCGAAGCTCGGATCATATTGGATCGCGAGATTGAAAAGCTCATCCACGGCGGCGTTGGGCTCCTGCATCAAGCGGGCGCGCGCCAGGCCGAGATAGGCTGGCCCGAACTGATTATTGATCTTCAGGGCCTCATTATAAGAATTCAGCGCCGCGTTGGTGTCCCCCTCGAACCGATAACCTTCCCCCATGAAGTAATAGACATCCGCGGATTCAGGTTCCAGGCGCGCGATCTGCTGCATGTTCTGGATGAAAGCTTCCCAATCGCCCCGGCGGTAGGCATCCCGAGCCACACGGAACTGGTCGCTGGACTGCGGCTGCCGCTGGGTGCTGATATAGAAAGGGGTAGGGGTATAGGTCGCTTTGAGCAAAGCCCATAGCGGGGTCGGACCAATGAAAGTGGGGGTTGGAAGGCTTGAGGAGCCCAACAGGGTGGGCGTCGCTGTAAATGTAGGCGAGGGACCCGCGGTGAAAACCGGGGCAAGCTGGCGGCTGCTCTGGGGGCGCAGCCTTAGGGCAAAGAAGATCAGGGTAAACAGCGCCACAGCAGTCAGGGCTATTCCCACGAGGCGAACCAGGGGGCTGGAACTGAAACGCCCTGCCCCCGTGGGACCGGGGGTCTCATGATCGAGAAGGAGTTTCTGTTCCCAGGCACGCGGCCGGTTGAGCGAAAAAGGCTGGGTGGTTTCGTCCGGAGGCAGCGCGCCCAGCAGGATCAGGCCGCGTCTGGCGGAGGCGTTCTCGGGCTCCAGCTTGAGGGCAGTCTGGAGACAATACAGCCGTTCCTTCTGGTTGTCCACCGCCGCGCTCAACCAGACCCAGTAGGTGGCATTGGACTGTTCGGTCTTCAACAGCAAAGTCAACAGTTCCCGGGCGCGGGCTTTATTGCCGTGCCGCAGTGCTTCAACCGCCTCCTGGAACATGTTGTCTTCGGCCATGACTTTGATTTTATACCCAGATTCACTTTACTCGTGGAATTCCTCAACTTGATAGACCTGCAAAGCGAGATGCTTATGTCTCCACAGGCCCGGATCGGCGCCCATCTTGTAACACAGGTTGTCCATGAACTCGGAGGGGTCGGGGATCTTCTCCCAGACCTGGGGAAGGAAGGTGGCACGGCGGAAGCCATCCCGCACAATCACACCATCAATATGCGGACGAAGCAGGGAGAGCAGATCTTCGGGACCGTTATATTCAAGAGCCTCGGGGGTCGTCAGGCGCGAGATCTCGATGTTGATCCGGGGCAGTTCGTCTGGCCGGACAGGCGGGAAACGCGGGTCTTCGAGGGCCGCGGCCACCGCGTGCTCAGCTACATCGGCGGCCAGCGGCTGGTAAGCCTCCAATGCGCCAATGCAGCCGCGCAACTGGCCACCGATGGTCAGGGTAACAAACGAGGCTCCATCCCGGCTCAGTCCGGGAGTCAACGAGGCAGGGTCCGGCGGATTGACCGGCTTTCCAGCCACGCCGGCTTCGAGAGCCTGGCGCGCCAGTGCGAGCAGCGTCTTTTGTTCGTCCGGGGTCAACTTTTCCGATGCCATGCAGCCACCCCTTTCCACGAAAGGCAAGGCTCAGACAAATTCCCTGTACTGCCGGTTGTGATAGACCAGGGGTTGGCCCTCGCCATCGCCCCGGGCAGCGACCACTTCGGCCAGAAAAAGCGTGTTCATGCCGACGGGGATGACCTGCTGCACGCGGCAGTCCAGGCGGGCGAGCGAGGCCGGGAGGGTGGGTGCGCCGGTCAGGAGAGTCTCGGTCTCAACCCCCTCGAAGCGGTCCTCATCCCAGCTGCCGCGGCCGGCAAAACGCTCCGAAAGCTGCCTCTGACCGGCACCCAGGATATTGACTGCAAACGCGCCGGAGCCGCTCACCAGGCGGTGAGTGCGGCTGCCGGTATGAAGGGAAATAATGACCAGCGGAGGCTCGAGAGAGACTGAAGTAAAGGAACTCACCGTCATGCCGTGGCGGTCCCCATCGTGCATGGCGGTCACAATAGTCACCCCGGAACTCCAGGCCCGCATGGAGCGTCTCAATTGTTCAGGATCAAGAGTCATCAAAATGTTCTCCACAGACATTTCATAATAATATCGCAAAAACACACCGGCAGGGCAAAAAATATGGTGTTGAAATAAACCAGATAATTACCAGTCCAGGCCTCTTGATTTTTTGGACGATTCAGGTACTATTATACGAAATGGATAATGCAATGCCTTCTCCCGTTTCTTCATCCCCCTCCCCGCTGAGGAAAGCACCCCGGCGGAGGAAACGAGGGGTCAATGCCATCGGGGTCACGATCGGAGTAGGGCTGCTGCTGGCCATCCTGTTCACCGCCTGGATGCCGGACAGCATCTTTGCCGCCAACCTTTCCGAACAACTCAGCCTGATGTTGACACCGCAGGCGGTCAGCGTGAATGCGCTCAACACTCCCCAGCCGCAATTGCGCATCGGGATCGTGGCAGGTCACTCGGGAAATGACTCGGGAGCCGTTTGCCGGGATGCCACTGGACAGGTGACACTGACCGAGGCAGACGTGAACATGAAGATCGCCAGCCTGGTGCAGAAGGAGCTGGTGGATCAGGGGTTCCAGGTGGACCTGCTCAACGAGTTTGACACGCGCCTGAACGGCTACCGGGCAGTGGCGCTGGTCTCCATCCATAACGACTCCTGCGATTACATTAACGACGAGGCCACCGGCTTCAAGGTGTCGGCTTCCATGGACACGCGGGATGTGAACCGGGCGACACGCCTGACAGCCTGCCTGATCGACCGCTACCAACACTCGACGGGCATGCACTTCCATGCCGGCAGCATCACGGGGGACATGCGCGAATATCATGCCTTTTCCGAGATCGATCCGAACACCATCACCGCCATCATTGAGACCGGATTCCTGAACCTGGACCGCGGCATCCTGACCAACCGTACTGACCTGGTGGCGAACGGCATTGTGAAGGGGATCGAATGCTTCGTCAACAATGAGAACGTGGACCCCACGCCGGTACCAACCTTTGCGCCATGAACAAAAATGTGCTCGACCAACTGCGGAGCAATCCCAGGGCGCGGGCACCCGGCAGCACCCAGCCTTCCCCCCGGACCCACCCACAACGCCCGCAGAGACCGCCCCGCCGGCGCCTTCCATTACTGCCATTGTTGATCATTTTCGGGTTTGTGGCGCTGGGAGCGGCAGGATGGTCGGCTGTGAACAGTCCGGCGCTCGCATCGCTGCTGACCGCAGCGGTGATGACACCCACTCCGATCCTGCGTCCACAGTTCTGGGCGCGGGCTGAGGTAGACCGGCCGGTCAATACACCCACTCCGCTGCCGCCGACCGCGGTTGTCGAGGTAACCCTCGAGGCCACTGCCGAGACACCGACGGAAACCATCCCGGGCATCTCTGCCAGCATCGTCGAAGATTCCTCGGTCCCTAATCTCCCGCAGACGGATGCGCAAGGAGGCGAAGCTCCGCCATCCATTTCCTATTCCGGAAGCAAATACATTCTGGTGGACATCTCTGAGCAGCATTTATATGCTTATGAGAACAGCGAGCTGCTGTACAGCTTCATCGCCTCCACAGGAATGAACAACGCCACCGCCACGGGGAACTTCGCGGTGCAGAGCAAGATCCCCAATGCCTACGGCTCAACCTGGAACATCTGGATGCCGAACTGGCTGGGCATCTACTGGGCCGGCGGGCTGGAAAACGGCATCCATGCGCTGCCGATCCTCCCCAATGGCGGCGTGCTGTGGGAGGGCTTCCTGGGCCGGCCCATTTCTTATGGTTGTGTTGTGCTCGGAACGTATGACTTGCAATTATTGTATGACTGGGCGGACTACGGGACGCCGGTAGATATCCAATGGTAGAAGAAAGGCGCTGACAGGTTCCCGGGCGTGTCTTCCGGAACCCCGCTGCGATTGAGGGAATTTCCAATGGACAATGATTTTCTCGAATCCCGAAAGGCTGTTGAGCAGGCGCGTGAAGCCCTGCGGCGCGGAGACCGCAAGTCTGCGCTGAAATGGGGACAGGAAGCCGCCCGTCTTGCCCCCCAATCCGAGGATCCCTGGCTGATCCTGGCAGCAGTGGCCAGCCCGCAAGCCAGCGTGAATTACATCCAGCGGGCCCTGGAAGCCAACCCGGACAGCGCCCGGGCACGCCGGGGCATGCAGTGGGCCATGCAGCGATTGCAGGCAGCGCCGCCGGAGCCATCCGCCAGTAATCCCCCGACGGCGGCAACACCGCCAGCGCAAGCCTCCCGGTAAAAAAGGCTCCAAGATCCTGGCGCCGGTGTTGATCTTTGCGTTGGGCTGCCTGGTGGTACTGGTGGCAGCCTGGACAGCCGTCAGCAACCCGGCGCTGGCCGCCATCCGCAGCCTGGGCTCGCCCAAGGAGACCGTCCCTACAGCCCATGTACAATCCTGGGCGCAGGCGGATCTGCCCAAGCCTACGTATACGCCAAACATCCCTACCCCGACCGAAGTTTCTACCGAGGTTTTCACCGCGACGCCCACACAGGCTCCCAGCGAGACTCCGCTGCCAGAAGTCCACAGCCACCCCGGAAACTGCCCTGCCGCCGGAGGCTACATCCACGCCCGAGGCCGCCGCCATCACGGGAGTGATCGAGGCTGCCATCGTTCCCGATACGCCGACCTCTGAATTCGCCGCACCCGGAGCGGCCTCGCCGGAGGAGATCCCCTCGATTGCCGCGGCCGCCAACGGGGAACGCTGGATCGATATAGACCTCTCCCAACAGACTGTGTATGCCTATGAAGGCAACACATTGATGAATTCCTTTATCGTCTCGACCGGCACATGGCAAACCCCCACCGTGACCGGTACCTACAAGATCTGGATCAAACTGCTTTCCACAACCATGACCGGGCCGGGGTATTACCTGCCCAATGTTCCCTACACCATGTATTTCTACAAGGGTTATGGGCTGCACGGGACCTACTGGCACAACAATTTTGGCACCCCCATGAGCCACGGCTGCGTCAACCTGCGCACCAGTGATGCGGAATGGCTCTATTATTTCGCCTCAGTCGGCACCACGGTCAATGTGCATTACTAGGAGCAGGGCTCGCCCGCCGCGATGAGGCGGTGCCTATGAAAAGGAAATTGGAGAGTTTAACGTGCCGTGATTTTCTCAAGTTGGGCAGCGTCGGACTGTCCGGACTCCTGACCCCGGGACTGTTCGCGCCTCCAGGGACTGGATCCCTTTCCGACCGGCATGCAGGGGCGCGTGACCTCCAAGACCCTGTGGGTGTATGACAAGCCTTCTTTCAACGCACAGCGCGTCAAGATGTACTGGCGCGACCTGATCCTCCCCATTACCAGCGTGACCATTGATGAAGAGGAAGTGGAAGCCTATAACCGCATCTGGTATGAGGTGGGATCAGAGGGTTACGCGTACAGCGGCAATATCCAGCCGGTACGCACTCTGCTCAATCGGCCTGCTGCGGGGGTGCCGCCAGAAGGAAGACTCGCCGAGGTGACCGTCCCGTTCACCGACGCGTTGGAGGCGCCTGCGCCGGGGGCCAGGGTGGGCTTCCGGATTTATTATGAAACGGTCCACTGGGTGCTTTCGGTCGTTAAAAACCCGGATGACGGCAAGACCTGGTACCAGATCCTGGATGACAAGTGGAAGGTGATGTACTTTGTGCCGGGGGAGCACCTGCGCCTGCTGCCAGATGAGGAACTAAGCCCCCTTTCGCCGGACGTGGACCCTGAGAAGAAGCGCATCGAGGTGCATCTGAACGATCAATACCTGGTGGCCTATGAGGGCGACACGCCCATCCTGACCACGCGCGTCGCCACCGGCGCGGTGCTGAGAGTGGGCACGTATTACACGCCGCGAGGTTTATTCAACACCTATCACAAGCGTCCCACCCGGCACATGGCTGCAGGGGATATCGCCGCCAGCGGCTTCGACCTGCCGGGCGTGCCCTGGGTCATGTATTTTACAGAAAGCGGCGTCTCGCTGCACGGCACCTACTGGCACAATGATTTCGGCCACCCGCGCAGCCATGGATGCGTCAACCTGCCCGCGCAGGCAGCCAAATGGCTTTTCCGCTGGACGCTGCCGGTGGTGCCCAGCCATGAGGAATATGCCTATAAATCGCCGGGAACGAAACTGCTGATCGACGACTAGCCAAAAGTGGGGTACAGGGGGAGTCTTTCCCATCCGCACCTGTTCGTGGTAAAAATACCTTGCGATGAGACCCATCTCCGACATTTCCCGCCGCGATTTTCTAAAGCTGACCGGCGCAGGCGCGCTGAGCGCGCTGCTGGCGGAACTGCACCTCGAGACCGGATTCGCGCAGGAAAGTCCGCAGCAGGGACGCATGACCATCAGCGGCATCCCCCTGTATGAAACGCCGTCATTCAACGCGAAAAAGCTGCGGCTCTTTGGACGCGATCAGGTCACCGCCATCACCAGTGAGGCCGAGGGCGATGATGGCAACCCCTATAACAAGACCTGGTACCAGATCGAAGAGGGCTACACCTACTCCGGCTGGGTTCAGCCGGTGGAGACCCGCTACCAGAAGCCGGTCTTCGATATTCCTCCTTCGGGGCAGCTCGGCGAGATAACGGTGCCGGTATGCGACCCGCGGCTGGACCCCACCCTGTATGCCAAACGCGGCTACCGGCTCTATTATGGCAGCACACACTGGGTCAAACGGACCATCGTCGTGCGCGATGAGAAGAGCATCTGGTATGAGATCTTTGATTCGCACCTGCACAAATCCTTCTTTGCACCTGCATATGCCATGCGGCTGGTGCCCGCCGAGGAATTAAGCCTGCTTTCGCCGGAGGTCCCGGAATCCGAGAAACACATCCATGTAGACCTGGGCGCGCAGCTGGTGACGGCCTTTGAGGGCGACAAGATGATCTTTTCCTCACGCTGCGCGAGCGGGACGAAAGGGACCCGCACGCCCGAGGGCGAGTTCCAAACCTATCACAAGGGGCCTTCGATCCATATGACCAATGAAGGCGATGACGAGGCCAATATTTACGACCTGCCGGGTGTGCCGTGGTGCAGTTTCTTTACCGGGGTGGGCAATGCCTTCCACGGGACTTACTGGCACAACGATTACGGCCGGCCGCGCAGCCACGGCTGCGTGAACCTGCCTTCCGAGGCCGCCAAATTTCTGTACCGCTGGACGCGGCCGGTGGTGCCTCCTGACACGGATTACCTGCACCTGCCGGGCGAGGGGACGCGGGTAACCATCCTCAATTCAGGTTCCTGATCCAACCGGGGAGAGCTATGAATCCGATCTTTGAATTTCCCAGCTACGTTCTGCGCCGCCAGGTGTTTGCGCTGACCGGCAAGTTCCGCTTCTATGATCCAATGGAAAACCTGGTCATGTTCAGCGAGCAGAAGATGTTCCGGCTGCGCGAGGATATCCGGGTCTTCACCGATGAGAGCAAACAGACCGAGGTCTTAATGATCACAGGCGCGCCAGATCCTGGACTTTTCGGCCGCCTACGATGTGATCGACAGCGCCTCGGGGCAGAAGGTGGGGGTGCTGCGCCGCAAGGGATGGAAATCGCTGGTTCGGGATGAGTGGGAGGTGCTGAACGCGCAGGAACAGGTGATCGGCATGTTGTTCGAGGACAGCGTGGGCCTGGCGATGCTGCGCCGCCTGCTGCTGGGCTCGCTCCTGCCGCAGAACTATGACCTGACGATCGGAACTTCGCGCGCCGCAGACCTGAGGCAGCGGTTCAACCTCTTCCGCTACGAGTTGGACGTGGACCTGAGGGAAAACATCTCCCGGCAGTTGGACCCGCGGCTGGCGATCGCGGCAGGCATCCTGCTGGCAGCCATTGAGGGAAAGCAGAGCAGTTGATGGCAGCGCAGCCGCTTTTCGCCGGGCTTGTGGCCGATGAATTCGGCAACGCCGTGGAGACGGCCTATGTGGGCGGAGAACCCTTCTACGTGGTCAATGATGGCGGCTTTCGGCGCCATATCGCCTCCGAGCAGGTGGACCGCGTGGTGCTCGGTCATCTGGCTGAGGCCATGAAAGGCAACGAAGGGCTTATCTCTGCGCAAACCGCCAAAATGCTGGGGCAGGAGGACATCTTCACGCGGGCGGTCATCGAGCAGCAGCTTAAGAACATGGAGAAGCAGTTCGATGCCATCCTGCAAACCGGCATCCCGGAGGATGCACGCGCCTACCTGGGCATGATGGGGTTCAAGGTCATCATCAACGTGCACGGCGAGGTGCTGCGCGTGGAGCAGCCCTCCGCGCCGGAGAGCGGCGAGGAGTAGCGCAGGCACTGTCTGCCCGGTCAAATCGGGATGAGTGGTTTTATTGGTGACGGGCGGATCAATGGGTTCCGCCCGGAGAGGACGCGGCCATGAACCTTAACGAACAGTTGATCACGGACTTTTATTCGGCCTTTCAGAGGCGCGAGGGGGAAAAGATGGCCTCCTGCTATGCTGAAGCCGCAATCTTTTCAGACCCGGCCTTTGGGACGCTGCGCGGCCGCGAGATCGGTGCCATGTGGCGCATGTTGTGCGGGCGGGCCACCGATCTGAGAATCATTTTCGATAAGGTGTATGCAGATGAACACAGCGGGAAGGCTCATTGGGAGGCCTGGTACACTTTTTCCGCAAGCGGGAGACCCGTTCACAACGTGATCGAGGCTGCCTTTGAATTCAGGGACGGGAAGATCATGGAGCATCATGATTCGTTCAACTTCTGGCGTTGGGCATCCATGGCGCTGGGACCGGTCGGTACGTTCGCAGGCTGGCTGCCACCGGTTCAAAAGCAGGTGCGCAGCCGGGCCAGACAGGGATTAATCACCTTCATGGAAAAAGAGGGGCCATAAAAAATGCAAGCCGGTAAACCCCGGTTATGTTTTTTGAACGCGTTATAATGCGCACAACCGCAGCTTGAAGCCTTGGAAGCAGATTATCCGGTTCAGCCAGATATGCTTTAGTGAGGAAATGATGAAAACCGAGGTCTTTAAAACGTTCACAGCCATCATGATCGCGCTGGTGACGATCGCAAGCGCCCTGGCAGCCTGGCGGGCAGCCGTGGCTTCCAGCGAAGCCAGCACGTCGGATTTCAACGGCCTGGCCGCGGCGATCAATGCCGAAGAGGCGCAGGTGCTCAACAGCATCACCGTCTACGAGCATTACCAGGCATTCCTGAGCTATACGCGCTACAACGAACTGGGGAACAAGATCGCGGACGAGCTGGACAAGGCAGCCAATCCTGACGATAACAGCCAGACCTCCCTGGAACGGGTGAAATCGGATTCCTGGGGGATCGCTTATGGGCTGCAGTCCCTGTTCTTCCCCTCGCGATACCTCCGTCCCGACGGCAGCTATGATCTGCAGCGCGAGTGGGATGAAACGATGGCCGACTCGGAACGCCAGCGCGATGTGAAGTCAGCGCTCCACTTCGATAAGTCCGACCAAATGCGGCTTAAATCCAACCTTCTGATCAGCACATTGATCCTCCTGGGCCTCGCGTTATGGATGTTCACCTGCGCGCAGATCATCGAACGCGGTGTAAAGTACGGGTTTGCAGTGGCCGGGACCCTGCTGCTGGCGACCAGCCTGGCGGGGATCGGCCTCATTGAACTCCTTCTCTAGGGGGCCGGCATGAGCGAGAACAAACCAACCGGGGAACGCTCGGAAAAACTGGTCGCCTTCCTGATCGCCAGTGTGACCGTCCTGGCGGCAGTCGTTACATTCCTGCAAACCTACACGTCAGGAAAAGGCAGCGAAGCGGACCGCACTTCCACACAATATGCCATCCAGGCGATGCAGGTGCGCACCAGCGGGGAGACGAAGGTCAGCCACGAATGGGAAGGGGCGTACCAGCTGTGGTATGAGCTCGACCTGCAGGCGCTGGCCTCCGACCTGTCCGGGGACACGGCCGCGGCTGAACGCTACCGCAGCGTGCGCGACCACATTGCGGGCCTGAGCCCGATGCTGGCAGCCAAATACTTCAATTCGCAATCGGGCAATTCGCCGGACTACAACGGATACCAGGCGGATATCTATATCGTGGACAGCACCAGGCTATCCGAGAAGTTCGCCGCCTACAACAATATCGGGGACGCCTGGGATGACCGTTCCAAGGCATTCATCGTGCATCTGACG
The DNA here is from genome assembly GCA_963809585.1 of uncultured Chloroflexia bacterium. GTDB lineage: Bacteria > Chloroflexota > Anaerolineae > Anaerolineales > Villigracilaceae > JACPVF01. The sequence continues at coordinate 1,991,595 of CAWEKL010000009.1, forward strand.
CTCCTGGCGGTCAGCCTGGCCCTCTTTGGCCTTTCGACCACCATCAGCGGCCTGATGCGGCGGGTGTTCATCGGGCTGGGGATCGTCATTGCGACCATTGTTATGGTGGGGGCGATCTTCGTCATGCTCAAGCCGCTGCCCAGCCTGCCGGAGGAGGCCATAAACGCTTATTCCGAAGGGGTGGGATTGGCCTGGCGCGGCGATTACCAGGGTGCGATCCAAAAGTTCGATGCCGCGCTGGTCTCCAAACCGGGATATGCGAACGCGCTGTATGAACGCGGGAATGCCTATTTCTCCCTGCAGGATTACCCGACAGCCTTAAGAGATTACGAGGCTTCGGTGAAAGCCGGACGCGGGGATACCAATGCAGGCTGGAACCTGGGCTGGACTTATTATCTGCTGGGCCGTTATGAGGATGCCATCCGCGTGGACCGGGTCGTGCTGGAGCAGGACCCCAGCCTGGTGGCTGTCCGCTTCAACCTGGCACTGGCATTGATGGTGAATGGGCAGTTCACCGAGGCCCAGGATGAATATCAAAAGGGAGTGGACCAGGCCATCAATGAAATGACCGGTGCGCAGCAGGCCGGAGCGCAGCCTCCCTCCTCGTTCTGGTATTACATGGATGCCTCGGCGGCCGACATTGACAGCCTGCTCAACGAAATGAGCGGGAAACCCAGCCAATGGGGGCAGGCGCCGACCGCAACCAGCATTTCAGCGGATCATATCCAGCTGCGCGCGCTGGCCGACAAGATGTTCTATCTCCTGAAGGATACAACGGTGTCGCTGGAGTTCACCGGCAAAGCCCCGCCTCAGACCCCGCGCGGCGTGGCAACGGCCTTCACCTTCGGGCATGAGCAGCTGGACGATCAGGGCAATTTCGTCCAGTACGATACGGCTACCTCCTTCGAGTACGGAATGAATGAAATCCTTGTGCTCTTCGATTACAGCGGCATGACCAAGGGCGCGCAGGAGGTTTGGAAGGTATACCGGGACGGCGTGGAGGACCCCACGCTGCGGGTGGTCGGCAGCTGGAATCTTGAGGCCGCGGGGAGCGGAGTCAAGTCCATCAGTTACAGTTACAGCGACCTGTTCATTTTCACACCGGGTGAATATACGGTGGAGTTCTACGAAGATTCGCATCTGATTGGGCGCGGGAACTTTACAGTGGAGCAACAAAAATAGCGCAGGACCAGATGCACTCCTACACCAGAAGGATCCAGTCGCTCCTCGCCCCGCACGCGGACCCGATAGCGGCCCCGGCGATGAAACGCTACATGCGTGATCAGTTCGAATATCTGGGGATCAAGAGTCCGAAACTGGCCGAGGTCTTAAAAGGCTTTTACGCGCAGAACGGGCTGCCGCCGGTGGATGCGCTCGACCTCATCGTACGCGATCTATGGGCCCTGCCGGAACGCGAATACCAGTACACTGCCGTCGGATTGATCTCCCGTATGGAAAAGCAGATCCCGGAGGGTTTCATCGAAACCCTTGAACACTTCGTTGACCACAAAATCCTGGTGGGACACGGTGGACACACTGGCAGGCGGCGCAGTGGGCTGGCATTTCAAACGTTATCCGAAGATGAAGCGAAAATACCTGGCCAAATGGCGCAAGTCCGATAACTTTTGGCTGAGGCGCACGACGCTGCTGTTCCAGCTCAAGTACAAAGGGGAAACGGACTTCGAGTTATTAAGGGAATTGATCTGCGAGAACCTGGGCTCGAAAGAATTCTTCATTAATAAGGCCATCGGCTGGGCGCTGCGGCAGTATTCGCGCATCGATGAGCAGGGGGTGAGGGAATTCGTGGCGGCAACGCCACTGAGCAGTCTCAGCGCGCACGAAGCATTGACCTGGCTGGAGAACAGGGATAAGTGAAGCGAGGAATTCTGCAAACCCCCGCAGGCCAGGAACCGACGTCACGCCTGTCTCAGTAGAGGAGTCAAACCTGAGAGCGGATCGATCTGGTTCCCGACCTGCGGGGTAAAACCTTCCGGACGTTTGAATTAGAACCCGGTAGCAGCGAACCAGGAGCCGGTCCCGCTTGTCACGAAGATGATCGGCGCGATGCAAGGCGAGGGAAGGCTGAGTTGGGCTTCGATCTGGGCGTTGCCGGTGGGGGTGGCAGGGAACGGGTCCGTGGAGACATTTGAGACAACGGCATTCCCCGCCGCGTCCTTGCTCATGCAGCTGACCAGGACCTTGAAGACCGGGCTGGGATTGGTCCCGCCGCGGCCGCCGGCGATCACCGCCGGATCACTGGGATCCAATACCAGGCCTTTTACTTTTATTTCAAGACTGCCGTCTCCTTTCAATTCGCCTTTTCCAAAAGAAATCACCCAGGGCAATCCGCCTCCGGGAATGCCGCGAATGGCATTCGTCGGGCCTGTATATGGCCGGGGAACGCCGATCATGGAATCAAACTCCATCACCAGCGGGGGTTTTGGCGGAGGCAGGCCCGGCAGAAAAGGCAGTCGCCAGCAGCAGGGCTAACGCGAGGCTGAGAGGCACAAGCTTCTTCATTTCATTTCTCCTTTAACTGTAAGGGGCGAGTAAAAGGATTCACTCTGTAATACGCCGCAAAGCGAGGCCTCGGATTTATCCATGAAGGATTTCAACGGTAAAGGCAGGCGGCAAGCCTGTCGATCAACGCAATGAATGTTGCTTCGAAATCCCGTCTGTAAATAAAGCCGTTCCAACAGTAGAAATTCGGTACAATGGGGGGAATGGGAAGCATGGATGATCTGGAGCTGGTCACGCGCGTGGCGCGCGGGGAGGAACAGGCCTTTCTGACGCTGTATGACCGCTATGCCAGCAGGGTGCATGCCCTGTCGCTGCGTATCCTGCATGACCCCATGCTGGCGGAAGAGGCCACCCAGGATACATTTCTTAAATTGTGGAGCCGCGCCCGGTCATATTTGACCGAACGCGGATCGCTGATCTTCTGGCTGCTGACCATTGCCCGCAGGACGGCTCTGGACCGTCTGCGCCTCGAAAACCGCCGTCCGGTTCTTTCCGACGCGCGCGACCCGGACAAAGCCTGGGAGATCCTGCCGGACCGGTCCACGATCCCTGAGGAATCACGCTGGCGCAGCCTGTATTTCGCCGTCCAGGCCCTGGAAGCGGATCACCGGACTGTCATCGAGCTTGCCTATTATCAGGGTTTGAGCCAGAGCGAGATCGCCGAGGTGCTGGGCTGGCCGTTGGGCACGGTCAAGACCCGCATGCGTTCCGCCATGGAACATTTACGGCAAAGCTGGAAGGATGGCTAAATGCCAGCCATAACGGAAAATCCAAATCCTTTCCGCACGGCGTATAACTATTAGACGATCATGCGTTCTTATTTTTAATCAGGAAATTAAGAGCATGCCCGGTTGAGAACGAAAGGTGCAACGGAGCACATAGATGGATATCGAGCATTCCGCATTCAAAGAAAATATTCCGGCTTACGCGCTGGGCGCGTTGGAGCCGGATGACACCGCGGCCATGGAGATCCACTTGCGGACATGCGAGGCCTGCCGGTTGGAAGTGACCGCTTATCGCAGGGTCAGCCAGGGGATGCTGGGAGCGCTGCCCCCGCAGGCTCCCTCGCCGGAGTTGAGGAAGAAACTCAGGGAAAAAATCGAAGGCCGCCGGCCCGCCCGGGCGAAGACCGCCTGGTCCTTCGGCCAGGTTGCCATGGGGCTTGCCATGCTGGTGCTGCTGGGTCTTAACCTGGTTTCCTTCCTCCAGCTGCGCGGCTTGCAGAATCAGCAGGCGAACCTGCTTCACCAGGTACAGACCGACCAGGCCGCCCTGAGCATGCTGGCCTATCCCGGTACAGAGTCCGTCCCCTTTCAGAGCGCGCAGGTCTCAGGCTCACTCCTGATCAACAAGGGTGAGAATACGGCCATGCTGATCTGTTGGGGTCTGCCGCCCCTGCCCACGGATCAAACCTATCAAGCCTGGCTCGTCCAGCCAGACGGGGTGCGGGTCAGCGCGGCAGTCTTCCGTGCCGACCAGGGGCAGGCTTATACATCGGGAGTGATCTCCTCTCCGCAGAGTCTGAACATGTTCTCCTCGCTGGGGGTCACGATCGAGCCGGCGGGCGGCAGTCCTCAGCCTACAGGAAAGCGCGTGCTCAAGGTGGATTTCTAGGCTAGCAGCCCGATGGGCCGTCTTCATTCCACAGTGCTCTTCGATTGGGGCGATACGGTGATGAAGGATGATCCCGCCCTGAGCGTCCCAATGGTGGAATGGGAGACGGTGCAGGCGGTGGAAGGCATCGACGGGGTATTGGATTATCTGAGGGCGAGCGGGCGCCGCTGCATCCTGGCGACGAGCGCCGAAATATCGGACGAGGGGCAGATCCGGGGTGCGCTGGCCAGGGTGAACCTTTCCCATTTTTTTGAACGCATCTACTGCTTCAAGAACACAGGCCTCCCCAAAGGGGAGGCGTTCTATCTTCATATACTTCGCGATCTGGAACTCCCGGCCTCGGACACCTTGATGGTGGGGGATCATTATGAGAAGGACGTGCTCATCCCGAACCGCCTGGGAATGCATGCCGTCTGGTTCAACCCCAATTCACAGGAAATGCGGGAAGACGCCATGCATCGGACAGTTCATTCGATGAAGGAACTGCTGGGTTTTTGGCGCTCGCTCGACATGGACGGCGGGATGGAAACCCATGCCTGAGGCCATCCTGCTGCGGAAGGTGGCTTCTGCCGATCTCCCCATTTTTTACGAGCACCAGCGCGACCCTGTGGCTGTCCAGATGGCCGCATTCCCCTCCCGGGAAAGGGAAGCCTTCATGGCGCACTGGCAAAAATTGCAGGTTGACCAGTCGGTGATCCTCCGCACGATCCTGTTCGAGGGGCAGGTGGCTGGCACCGTGATGAGCTTTATGCAGGCAGGCAAGCGGCAGGTCGGTTACTGGATCGCCAGGGAACATTGGGGCAAGGGGATCGCCACAACGGCGCTGAAGGAATTCCTGGGACAGGTAAAAACACGACCGCTTTATGCACATGTGGCCCAGCATAATGCCGCTTCCTTGCGCGTGCTCGAGAAGTGCGGCTTCCGGATCATTGGCGAGGAAGCGGGGCCTCCTGTGGGCAGCGGTGAAGCGGTCATGGATTATGTTCTGAAACTGGAAGCAGTCCCGCCCGGCCGCCGCTAACCCTGGCCGCGTATCCGGTTGCGGTTACAATTGCGCCATCTTGGCGAGGAGAGAAATATGGGCGTAATGATGCAAGCCTTTTACTGGGACTGCCCACGCGAAGAGGGAAAGGAATACCAGTGGTGGAACCATGTACGCACGAAGATCCCGGAGCTGGCCGGAACGGGGTTCACGACGCTCTGGCTGCCTCCGGTCCACAAGGCCGGTAATATCGCCGGGCCTTCGATGGGTTACGATCCCTACGACTATTACGACCTGGGGGAATATGACCAGAAGGGCGGCATCCCGACCTGGTTTGGCAGCAAGGATGAACTTCTGAAACTGCTCAACGATGCCCACAGCCAGCGCATGAGCGTGATCGCCGATATCGTTCTCAATCACAACAACGGTGCGGACACAACCGAGATCAACCCGATCACCGGACAGGAGCGCTGGACCTGCTTTCGCCCCAAAAGCGGGAAGTTCCCGCGCAACTGGGAATGCTTCCACCCGAGTATGTATGAATCCTGGGATGAGATGGCTTTTGGCGACATGCCCGACCTCTCGCACCGCAACCCGTATGTATACGCTGAGCTGCTGGCATTTACGCGCTGGATGATCGAGGAGATCGGCTTTGACGGTTTTCGCTATGACTTCGTCAAAGGCTATGGCGCCAACACCATCACTGCCATCCAGGAATACCGTTATATGCGGGAGGGCCAATCGGTGGTCCCTTATGGAGTGGCCGAGTTCTGGGACAGCGCCAGGGCCATTGAAAGCTGGGTGGACCTGGCGAATTTTTCGAATTCCAATCCCGTGGATGCCTTCGATTTTCCGCTGCGCGAGATGCTCAAGGCGCTCTGCGACCAGTACGGTTTCAGCCTGCGCAACCTGGCAAGCTGGGACACCGTGCTGAAAATTCAGCCGCAGACAACGGTCACCTTCGTGGAGAACCATGATCTGCGCGACGAGGGCCGGCCGATCATCAATGACAAGCTGCTGGCTTATTCCTACATCCTGACCCACGAAGGTTACCCGTGCGTGTTCTGGAAGGATTATTACAACTTCAACCTTGCGCTGGCAGGGACCGCCAACGGCATCGCCGCTCTGGTCGGTGTGCATGAGAAATACGCGGCAGGTTCGACGAAAACGCTGTATCTGGATGATGACCTGTATATCGCCCAGAGGAGCGGGTTCGAAGGGAAACCGGGGTTGATCTACGTGCTCAACAACCGGGGGGATCGCTGGAACGGAAACTGGGTGGACACGGAATGGCGGAATACCGGCTTCGAACCGGCAGCCTGGTGGAGCAGCACCGACAGGAGCCGCCCCGGGAACCAGGGCACCGGGACGGATGGCCGCGGCCAGTTCTATGCGCCGCCGCGAGGCTATGCGGTCTATGTGCCCAGGTAAACGCAAGCGCAGGGAGCGAAAGAACTGAAAAACCTCATCCTATTGTTGGTCCTGCTGCTGATTCCCGGCTGCAGTCCTGCCGCTCCCCGCAGCACTCCGCGGCCTCCCGGGAACGCGACCCGCCCAGCCTCCACCCCCACGGCACAGCCCACGCTCATGCCCATTCCTACCGACCCGATCTGGACAGGTTGGAGCCCCAGCGGAGTCAACCTGGCGCTCAAGAAACATGTGCGCGTCTCGAATCAAATCTACGGGTTTGGGGGTGCTGCCGCTGTGGACGGGAACCTGCGGACGCGCTGGAACTCAGGCGCCGGACCCACACAGTGGATTGAGATCGATCTTGGGGCAGCGCATGATATTGCTGAGATCCGCCTGCTGCCCGGGCTGACCCATCCCGGGGTGACGGTGCATCACGTTCTGGGGAAAGGCCCTTTCACAGGCGGATTTGAGGAGCTTTATACATTCGAAAGCCAGGTGAGCGATTCACCCCTGCTGGCCAAGCCTCCGATCGGAATTTGGCGGAACATCCAGTTCATCCGCGTGGAGACGACGTTCAGCCCGGTGCCGGTTGGCTGGACGGAGATCCAGGTGATCGCAGCGGACGATGGAGAATGATATGAGCGAGGTGCATGAGCAATTGAAGGCCCTGCTGGACCGGGAGGGCGCTGCCTACCGGGTGATCGAGCACCCGTCCGAGGGGCGGACGGAACACATTACGCAGATACGCGGCAACCGGCTGGAACAGGCCATCAAGTCGCTGGTGGTGCAGGTGCGGTTGAAGCACAAGACGAACATCTACTGCCTGGCAAATGTACCCGGCGACTGCCGTGTGGACCTGGAGGGCATCCGCGCGCACTTCGAGGCAGACAGCGCAGCGATTGCGCCGCGTGAGAAGGCCCAGGCGCTGACGGGCTGCGCCCTGGGCGCCATCCCTCCTTTCTCATTCAACGAGGCGCTGATCTTGCTCGCCGATCCGCGCATCCGCGAAAACGAGGAGGTGGTCTTCAATGCCGGGCGCCTCGACCGCTCGATCTTCATGAATCTCGAGGATTACGTGAGGATCGCCAGGCCGGAGTGGGTGCAGATCGCGCTGAGAGGTTAGCAGGGCCGGCCGTCGTCATCCACGTAACAGGAATCACCTTGAAAGGCTTGCCAGTCGTGCATGAGCTGGCGTAATTCTTTAAGGTAGCCTGGAAGGTCAGGCCCGCTGACGATGCGTTCGTTATTCGTCAGTACCGGCAGGGTGTTGACAGACCCGAATTTCTGCCGTGCCTCCGCCGGGGTTATCACAATACGGTCATATGCGAGCAGGATATCCTTTAGTTCCCCTTCAATGGCATCCGCCTGCGGGCTGGATTGCTCTCTATAAAGCTTAAGCATCAGTTCATTATACCGATGTGCCGTTCCGCATGCTTTAACACGGCATGAGAGATGGGCAAATCTGCACATTTGCGCTAAGATTCAGGCCCAGGAGAGAGACCATGCAATTCACCCTTCCCACGCGCAAACCCTTCAATTTCAACTCGGTGCTGGATTCTCACGGGTGGAGGCAGCTGGCCCCCTTCGAATACGATGAAAGCGGACCCACGCTGCTCTATACCGACCAACTGCGCTCCGGCAGAGTGGTCACTTATCGCTTTTCGGGGGCAGAGGACGGATTGAAGGTGGAGACAAGCCGCCTCACCAATAGCGAAAAACGTGAAGCCGCCGAGAAAGCTGCATGGATGTTCGGGCTGGATGCGGATTTCAAACGATTTTATGCCGTCGCGCGCGGCGAGCCGAAACTGTCCAAGGCTCGGCGGCTGGCGCACGGGCGGGTGCTCCGCTCCCCCACCCTGTTCGAAGACGTGGTCAAGACGATCCTCACCACTAACACGCTCTGGAGCGCGACGAAGCGAATGAACCTCAACTTGATCCGCGAGTGCGGCGCATCCGCGCAGGATGGCAGCGACCGGCGGGCTTTCCCCATGCCGGAGGCGATCGCGGCGGCCGGGCCGGATGTCTTGAGGGAAAATGTGCGCGTCGGCTATCGCGCGCCCGCCATTCATGACCTGGCAGCCCGGGTGGCCTCCGCTGCGTTGGATCTGGAGGCGCTGAAATCCAGCAGCCTGCCCACGCTCGAACTCCGTCAGGAACTCCTGAAGATCAAGGGAGTGGGACCCTACGCGGCGGCCAACCTGCTGCTGATCCTGGGCCGCTCCGACTTTATCCCCATTGACAGTTGGGCGCTGAAACTGGTCTCGCACGAGTGGTATGACGGCCAGCCGGTCACTGCGAAGGAAGTGGAGCAGGCCTTTGAAGGTTGGGGAGAGTACAAAGGTCTGGCATTCTGGTTCTGGGATTGGAAATTCAAGGGGTAAAATTCCACACAACGGAGGCCGCCATGCAATGTCCCGTCTGTAAAAAGGATACGCTGGGAGCGACCACGCTGGTGGAGGATCTGCCTGCCAGCCGCTGCGTGCAGTGCAAGGGGGTATGGATCGATTCCAATGCTTATCTGGCCTGGCGACAGGCACACGGCGAAACGCTGCCAGTGCGAACCGGCAGCTCGCAAATCGACCCTTCCTGGGAAACGCAGGAACTCAAATTGTGCCCGAACTGCGGCCGCATTCTGGGGCGCTTCAAGGTGCTGCCGGGAGAGCCGCTTTTCATTGACCGCTGCCACACTTGCAACGGCGTCTGGTTCGATCATCACGAGTGGAGCGCGCTGGTGGAGCGCAACCTGCATGACAGCGTGAATGAGTTCTTCACGCGTGCCTGGCAGGTACGGGTTCGGACGGAGGAAACGCGGGCACACATGGACAGCCTGTATCTTGAGAAATTCGGCGCGCAAGACTATGAGCGCATCAAGGATGTGCGTGCCTGGCTGGAGGGCCATGAACGGCGCGGGATGCTGCTGGCCTTCCTGCAATCTGATGACCCTTACAAGTTATGACGATAGACGGTTCTTTCAGACCCATCCAGTTCTATGACCGGCCCATCCAGCCGGTCTTCGAAACGCCTTCGCCTTACGAGAAGTCTCCCGAATGCCCGGACGGGTTCACATGGGACGGGCAAAGGTTTCGCATCACGGAAAAGCTGGCGGAATGGAGCGATTTCGCGCGGCGGGGCCGCGCCGCGCGCAACATGCGCCCGAGCCACCTGGCGACCGCCGCCAGCCGGGGTTCATTGGGGGTGGGCCGCTTCTACTTCCGCGTGCGGGTGGATTCGGGCCGCATCTTCGACATCTATTTTGATCGTGCCCCCAAAGACGCGGACAACAACAAGGGCCAATGGTTCCTGTACAGGGAATTGATGGAAGGAGCCTGACATGTTCGAGAATAAAAGTGAACCGCTCCTGACGCGCTCCCAATTTGTCCACAGGATGCTGACCTACGCCGGGCTCTCGATCGGCATCATCGCCGTATCGCTGGCCATCGGCATCCTCGGTTATCACTATTTCGAAGGGCTCTCCTGGCTCGATGCGCTGGTGAACGCCTCCATGCTGCTGGGAGGCATGGGCCCGGTCAACCCGCTGCGGACCACTGCCGGCAAACTCTTCGCCTCCTTCTATGCCCTCTTCTCAGGGATGGTGCTGCTGGTGGCTGTGGGGGTGCTGATCGGACCGGTGTTCCACCGCATCCTGCACCAGTTTCATCTGGAGATCAAGGATGGCGATTCAGACGGGGGATAAGGCGGTCTTAGACCTGCTCAAAATGCTCGACCGGAACGACAAATAAGGTTGCGCGCGGTTCCGAGGAGGAAGGGGAAAGCCTGGCCCGCAGACGGGCAATGGCAGCGTCCACCTGACCGTCCTCGAGGCCCATCAACAGGGTGACCACGCCGCTGCGCAGGAATCCGCCTGTGGAGGCAACGCGTGTCACCCGGAAATTGGAGGCGGTCAGCTCCTGTGTAAGGGCATCCGCATCCTGATCCTTGACGATCATGATCATCATCTTCATGGCTAGATCTCCTCAAAGCGTTCCACGGGGAGGGCGAAAACTGTCGCGCCGCCCACGGTAACCGCCACGGGCGCGGGCATCGGGATGGCAGAGCCTTCCAGCGGGAGGGTCATATACTCCACGCGCTGCCGGCAGGTATCCTGCAAAGCCTTGAGGGCATCCTGTTCGCGGCCCTCCGGGAGACCGACCATCAGGGTGGCGTTGCGGCGCCCCAGATAGCCGCCAGTGCTGGCCAGATAGACGGCCGGTATCTTCAGCGCTTCAAGGGCGCGCATGGCGATATCCTGATCCTGTTCCTGCACGACGGCGAGGATCAACAAGCGAACGGGCTCGGCGTTCATGATTTCCTTCCTTTGTTGAGTCCATAGGCCTCCGCCACCGGCATGACCAGCAGCAGCCCGGTGTCCGGATCATCCAGATTGCCGACGATATTACGGGTGGCGGTCAGCAGGGCCTCCACCATGGCATGGTCCGAAACCGTCGTGAAAAGCGTACGGCTGAGGTCCTCGGGGGCTTCATAGAAATCCTCGAGCGAGGGCATGAGCGGCAGGTCCTCGCGGATCCCCTTGCGCTGGCGAATGCGCCCCAGCCCGGTGCTGAACAACACGGTCACACCGGAAACGCCCAGCCGCTCCCAGGCCGCAAGCAGGTCCTCAAGGTAATCCGGGTTGTGAAGGATGAATAGAACGAGATACATCAGGTTATCTCCTCCTCCGTGATGACCTCATCCGGCTGCACAGGGAGCGGGTGCGCCTGCGCGAAGAGCCACCGAAGAATGGGCGGGGTCATGAGAGTGGTTGCAAGCACCATCGCAACGATCGCCGAAAACTCGGCATCGGTGACCAGGCCTTCACGGATGCCGACACTGGCAACGATCAAACCGACCTCGCCTCGCGAGATCATCCCGGCGCCAAGCTGGGTCGCTTCGCGATAGGTCAGGCCGCCCAGGCGCGCTCCCAGGCCCGAACCAGCCCATTTGCCGATGACAGCCACCAGGATGATCACCAGCGCCATGAGATAGGCCTCGCCGCGCAGTTCCCGGATGTTCACTGCCAGCCCGATATTGACAAAGAAGACCGGCACGAAGAGCGCATAAGCCAGCGCATGCACGCCGGTTTCCACGCGTTCCTTTTCGGAGCTGCGGGCGGTCATCAACCCGGCGAGAAAGGCCCCGGTGATCGCAGCCATGCCGCCGACCAGCTCAGCAGCCAACCCGTAGGCCAGCATGACCACGAGTGCCAGCGTCACCACACCCTGGCTGACCGGGAGGCGGGCCATCCGGCGCATAAGCCAGGGCAGGGCCCATACCCCCAACGCGATGGAGAAGACCAGGAAGATCACCATCTTGACAACGATGAGGCTGACCTCCAGCAGGCTCCCGCCTCCGGAATGCAGGGCCAGGAAAACCGAAAGGAGCAGGATCACCAGGATATCGTCAAAAACGGCCGCGCCGAGCAGGCCCAGCCCCACGCGGCTTCGCAATGCCTTCAACTCCATCAGGGTCTGCGCCGAGATGCTGACGCTGGTTGCGCCCAGGGTCAGACCGAGGAAAAGGGAGGCGGAGGATTCCATGCCGAAGAACGAACCAACGCCCCAGCCCAGCAGAAATGGTAAAACCACACCCAGCGCGCCCGCCAGGATGGAGGGGCGCAGGTTGCGGGCCAGGTCGTTCAGGTGCAGTTCCATGCCGGCCAGGAACATCAGCAGCAGCACACCCAGCTCGGCCAGTTCGGAGAGGGTGCCGGCGATCTCATGATCGATAAAGGGCAAATTCAGCAGGTTGATCAGGGAAGGGCCCAGCAGGATGCCGACCAACAATTCCCCCAGCACAGAGGGCTGCCCTATCCGCACGCTCAGATAGCCCGCCAGTTTGGCGGAGATCAGGATGATGGAGAGCAGGAATGCAAGCTGCAGGAAGGAAGTCATCGTAGTTGAGCATGAGAAGTATACACGAGGATTTTACAGGGCGCAAAAAGGAGCAGGCCTCTCCTTGCTCCGGGGTCAGGCAGGGAAAAATGCCTCCAGCGCGCGCCAGACGTTATCACGCCAGGCAGTATAGGAGTGGCCGGCATTGAACTCGCGGTAGGTCAGATCGTAGCCGTACCGCTTCAGGAGGAGACGCATGCGGCGGTTTTCCGCCAGCAGAGAATCGAGGCGGCCGACCTCCAGCCACAATTTAAGCCGGTCCCGCACGTGGCCGCAGCGGAGGAGATCCACAGAGGTGAGGTCGCGCCAGTCAGCGCCGCTGAACCAGGTGCGGTCGCGCCCGACAACGCCGCCGAACCAGCCGGACTGGCAGATCACACGGCCAAAGATCTCCGGCATGCGCAGTGCAGTATGCAGCGCCATCGCCGCGCCGAGTGAGGCGCCCAGGACTCCGAAAGCTCCAGGGCTGCGGCGGACGTTCAGCAGGTTCAATTTCTCGCGGGCAAGGGGCAGGACCGCGTTCTCCAGCCAGTGGATGACCGCGTCCGAGGACATATATTCCACGCTGCGATGCCGCCCTCCATTCTGGAGGAAGGCAATGGCCAGCGGGCGGATGCGCTTTTCAGCGATCAGGTTGTCCACGATGTTCGCCAGTTTTCCGCGCTGCAGGAAATCCGTCCCGTCATAGACGGCTAGCAGCGGAACTTTCTCCTTAACCGGCGGCGCGTAGAGATGGACCTCGCGCAGGCCGTCCTCCGCGAGGAATTCGGCGGGGAGCATGAATCGCGTCACCGTCCCATGCGGGATGCCGGATCGCCGTTGGATCAGAGGGGTGGGCGTCCCCCGGGGCATATAAATGAAGTTGTTGCGCGCGCCAAAGCCGTTACTGACCGTCTGTGAATTCAATGGGTCAAGGAGTCGCTCCCCGGTCGCGGGGTCAAGGAAAAAATACTCGATGTATGCGTCGCGCGGCAGAGAGAAGGAGGTAGACCACAGCGGGGGCGAGACAGGACCCGTGATGTGGGCCGGGACCTTTCTGAGGCGCAGGGAGCAATCGTCCCAGCCGTGGATGTCGTCCCGCAGGCACACGGGATGTTCCCCCTGCCAGTAAAAGGTGATGCGTGAGCCCTCGACGAGAGGGCTGCCCTCGAGCGCAAGACGTTCCAAGATAGGTTGGCTTCATACCGGATCACTCTCCAAAAGGAAGATCATGCCAGGAAAAGGATGGCCACGCCCGCCATCGCAAGCAGGGTGCCGGCGACCGCCTGCAGCTTGAGGCGTTCCTTGAACACCAGCACGCTGATGGGCAGCATAAAGACCGGCGTGAGCGAGGTAAGGATGCTGGCAACCCCCACCGGCGCGTTCTGCAGCGCCAGAAGCGAGAACGAGACGCCGATCACCGGGCCGACCAGCGCGGCGACCATCAGAAGGCGGAAAGCGGCCGGGTGAGTTTTCAGGGCATCCAGAGTACCGCGCGCCTGCCGCTGGAAGAGGGCGATCAGAAGAAGTGCGGTCACCGCGGCCAGCATGCGGATGGCATTGCCCTGCAGGGGAGAGAAATCTCCATACAGCCCCTGCCTGGAAAAGACGAAACCCGTGGCCTGGCAAGCCGCGGAAAGGACACCCAGCACAATGCCGCGCAGGATATGGTCGGGAAGCGGCCCGCCGCCGTTTTCGCGCTCCAGCACCACCCAGATGATGCCTCCCAGTGCGAGCAGGATGCCCAGCACCTGCCCGAGGCGCAGCCTTTCCCCGAGGAACAGCCAGGCTTCCAGCGCGGCCAGGATGGGAGAGAGACTCAGCAGGAGGTTGCCCAGCCGGGGGCCGATGGTCAGGTAGGATTGGAACAGGAAGGCGTCCCCCAGCGCCAGCCCGATCACTCCCGAGAGCGAGAGCCAGAACCAGCGCGCAGGATCGGCCTGGAAGGGCAGCGGCTGGCGGAACAGGATGAGGTTGAGCAGGACCAGATAGAAGAGCGCAAAGACGACGCGGGTCCGGTTGGCAACGATGGCTCCAACCTGCTGACCGGCTCTCGTGATGAAGATGGAATTGATGGCATAGAAGAGCGAGGTCAGCAGGCCGGCAATTTCCCCGATGGAATTCGACATTATTTACTGAACAGCCCCATCAGCTCGGTGTTTGCCAGGATATGCCCGGAGGCAGCCTTGATCAGGTCCGAGGCGTTCGCCGAAGGGGAGAGGTCCAGCCGCGTATCCAGCGCATACAGCTTGAAGAAATAGCGGTGCGTGCCGGAAGGCGGGCAGGGGCCATCATAACCGTGGTGGCGGCTGCTGTTGAAACCCTGGACGGCTCCCTCCGCTGTCTTTTCGCCTGCCGGCAGCCCCTCGGGCAGGCTGCGCGCCGAGGGCGGCAGGTTGAAGAGCACCCAGTGGATCCATAAGCCGTTCGCAGCGTCGGGGTCATCCATGATGAGAGCGAAGGATTGGGTGCCCGCGGGCGGCTCGTCCCATTGCAGGTCGGGGGAAACGTTCGTGCCCTTGCAGGTATATTTGGCGGGGATCGTCCCGCCTTGCTCGAACGCGGAAGTGGTCAAGCGAAGAACCATGGGAACCTCCTGAGTAGATAGAGGTGTGCCTGCGGCGGGGAGAGGAGTGGGCGTAACCTGGCTGCAGGCACAAAGCATGATAAGGAAGGATGATGCAAGGAGAAAACGGGGCATGGCAGGCAAATGTTTCATGGCATCACAGGATGTCCTCACGCCGGGTGCCTTCAAAGCCGAGGATGAAATCCGCGCCGTAGACGCGCGAGGGGGTCTGAAAGCCGGGGGTGAAGCCGCCGGAGAGGACGCGCTTCATGATCTCCACCGTGGTGAGGGCGGTCAGGGTATAGCCTTCCGGGACTTGCAGGCGGGAGACGGCGCGGCCGCCCTGCGCATCCGTGGCCTCGGCCTGGAAGACGGCCAGGGAATTTCTCCGGCGCTCCGGCGAAGGGCCGGGGGGAGTCAGTTTCAGCAAGGCCCGCAGGAATGCCCGGACAGGAGCGCTGCGCAGCAGCGGCATCAGCAGGTTGGCCACATGCAGGAAGTCTATCACCTGCCGCGGCAGGGCCATGTAGACCTCGATGTTCGGGATGCCGGTGCTGTACCAGGCGGTGCTCACATCGCCCCAGTTGAACAGGGCGGTCCAAACAGGGCCGCGGCCGAAGTCCACCCGCTGGCGTTTTGGAGGCCAGCGGAGCCTGCACGATCTTCCCCTCGCGTCGGAGCATGGCGCCGCGGCCCATGTTCTCGATGCCGGAGGAGGCGGTGCCGCGCGAGACGCCCGCACCCACCCCGCGGATAAACAGGCGCAGATGCGCTGGCAGTGGGAAGGCGGTTTTTCATGTGAAGCGCCAGGCAATCGCTGGGGACCACATCGAACCCGGCACCCGGGAGCAGCATCACCCCGGCCTCCCGCGCCTGCGCATCCAGGCCGGCCAGCGCTTCAAAACCCGGGATCTCGCCGCTGATATCCACATAATGCCGCTGTGTCCGCAGGCAGGCTTCGGCCATCTGCCGGAAGGTATGCACGAAGGGACCGGCGCAGTGCAGGACGGCCTCCACCTCGCCGAGGGCGGCATCCAGGGCTCCGGCATCGCTGAGCGGGAAGCAGCGGTAGGGCAGCCCCAGCCTCTGAGCCTGAGCCTTCAGCCGCTGCGCATCGCGCCCGGCCAGGATCGGCGCCAGTCCCTGCGCCGCGGCCTGCTCCGCGATCAGCCCGCCGCTGTAACCATAGGAACCATACAGGAGGAAGTTTTTCATGGGGGTCACAAATGTTTGGCGAAATGCACCAGTCGTTCCACTTCCCGGTAACCCATTTTGAGATGAGCCTGGATGCTGGCATCGTTATCCAGCCAGGTGTCGGAGCCCATCTCCTGGCAGCCGATCCCGCGCGCCCAGTCTTCGGCGGCCTCCACCAGGCGTTTACCGATGCCCTGGCCGCGCAGGTCCTCTTCCACGTACCAGCCCTCCACATACCCGACCGGGCTGGTCGCGCAGTCTTCAGCGTAGTCGCGGGTCCCGGCCTCCACAAAGCCTACCGGGCGTCCATCCGGCGCGCAGGCGAGGAACACGGCCTGTCCGGGGTCGGACAGGGCGGCATCCAGATCCTGCTCAAGCTCCGCGGCGGAGTAAAAGGGCCACAGCAGCAGGCGCATCCGCAGCCATTCGGGCTTATCGTCAGGTCCGGCGCGGCGGATGATGATTTCCATGTAGAGACTCCGTTAAACGCGACGGAGGCACGGGGGAGTGCCTCCGTCCTGAAAAGCGAACTGAATTAATCGCCGCCGCGTTTGCTCAGTTGATGGTCAAGCTGCAGCACCGCGGTCTCACGGGCCTCGATCATCTTGAGGCCGGCAATGACCTCGGCCGCGTTCTTCTCCTCCTCGACCTGCTCGGAGATGTACCATTGGAGCATGATCTGGGCGGGGTAATCCTTCTCCTTGAGGGCCAGCTCGTAGAGGGAATGGATCGAGGCGCTGATCATGGCCTCGTGGGCGGCGGCGTCTTCAAAGGCCTCCAGCGGCGAAGCCCAGTCCGCCTTGGGGGCTTGGATGGCCTTGAGCGAGACCGTCCCGCCGCGTTGGTGGATGAAATCGTAGAATTTCATCGCATGCTCGCGCTCCTCGCCTTCCTGGATGCGCATCCAGTGCGCGAAGCCGGGCAGGTTCTTCCCTTCGAAGTACGACACCATGGAGAGATAAAGATAGGAGGAATACAGCTCCTTGTTGATCTGTTCGTTGATTGCGTCCTGCATTGCTTTGCTGATCATAAAGACTCCTTGTGAATTTCTCTTATTATACAACCCCGGCGGGGTTATGCGTGCAGGGAGCGTTCAAAGTCCCGGATCTGGGCCAGGTGAGCGGTTACATCCTTTACATCCGCCTCCACCAGCCTGCGGATGGTCACCTTGTAACCGCGGAAACGCACGCCGAAATCCCTGTTGATCGCATCGGCGGGAAGCGACCGCAGGGTTTCGACCAGCCGGAGATGCGTGGCCCGGACCAGCGCGATCTGGTCGCTTAATCGCTCCCGGCGGTATGTTTCGACCAGCCGGGCATTATACGTCCGCCAATCCGGATCACGGAACGCATAGAAGGAGGGGACCTGGCCAGCCATCACCTCCCTGACGGCCTTGCGGTTGGCGTCATCCCAGCCTGCCAGGTGGGCGAGCAGGTCCAGCAGCGACCAGGTCCCCAGGAATACGCGTTGGCTGTTCCCTTCAGAAAACCCGGAGGCCGCGGCGAGGATTTCCCGGCGGACCTCGACCAGCGCGGAGATCGCCTGCTCTTTGATCCTCTCCTGTGTCTTGGAGGGGGCTCTGCTTTGCACCGCATCCCCTCTCAGCCGCGCTTCTTCAGCCAGGCCAGCAGTTTCTTCGTGGGCCAGCAGTTGATCACGTCGCCCTTCTCCAGCCAGGCGCGGCGGGCGATGGCGACGCCGTAGAACAGCATGTCGAAATCGGCCTCGGAGTGGGAATCGGTGTTGATGCTGATCGGGATGCCCATCTCCTTGGCGCGGCGGGCATGGATATCGTCCAGGTCGAGGCGGGCGGGGTGGGCGTTGATCTCCAGCGCCACGCCCGTGCGGGCCGCGGCCTGGAAGACGGCCTCCATATCCAGGTCGGCGCCTTCGCGGTCGGGGATCAGCCGTCCGGTGGGATGGCCGATGATATCCACGTTGGGGTTGTTGATGGCGTTGATCACCCTCCCGGTGACCTTCTCGCGCGGCTGGCGTCAGGCTGGTGTGCAGGGAGGCCAGCACCAGGTCGAGCGAAGCGAGGAACTCATCCGGGTAATCCAGGGAGCCGTCGGCCTTGATCTCCACCTCGCTGGCGTGCAGGATCAGGATCTTGTCGCCCAGCTTCTTCTGCGTCTTCCGGATCTCGGCCGCCTGCTCCTTGTGCCGTTCCATGCTCAGGCCGTTGGTGATGCCCAGGCTGACGGAGTGATCGGTGAAGGCGATCACCTTCATGCCGCGTTTGGCCGCGGCTTGCGCCATCTCCAGCATGGTCAGCTTCCCATCGCTCCAGTTCGAGTGCGTCTGCAGGTCGGCCTTGATGTCCTTCAGCTCGATCAGTTTCGGCAGCTTGTTCGCTTTGGCGGCCTGGATCTCGCCGCGGTCCTCGCGCAGCTCCGGCGGGATCCAGGGCAGGCCCGAGCGTCTCATACACCTGCTCCTCGGTCGCGCACAGGATCTCCTCGCCGCCCTTGACCCGCGCGAACGCCATGCTCGGAAAGCGAGAGCCCCTTCGCCAGCGCCAGCTCGCGCAGGCGGACGTTGTGGTCCTTGGAGCCGGTGGCGTACACCAGCGCGGTGCCGAAGCGCTCCGGCGGGTGCACCCACAGCTGGGCGCGCACCCCGTCGTTGAACTCGATGCTGGCCTTGAAGCCGCCCTGCCCGAGGACGCGCTCCACGCGCGGCAGGTGCACGAAGGCCTCCATCACGGCCGCGGAATCCTTCGCCGCGACCAGGATGTCCAGGTCGCCGACGGTGGAGCGCATGCGGCGCAGGCTGCCGGCGGGCTGCGCATCCACCACGCCCTGCACCTGCCTCAGCAGCGCGCAGATCTCCTGCGCCAGCGGCTAGGCTCGTCCCAGCGGGATGCGCGCCGAGCGGCGGGAGAGGGATTCGATGCCGGTCAGGATCTGCTGCTCGGACCTTGCGCCCATGCCGGGCAGGTCATGCAGCTTCCCTGCGCGGGCGGCCTGCTCCAGTTCGGCCAGGGTGGTGATGCCCAGCGACTTCCAGATCAGGGCGACCTTCTTGGGGCCCAGGCCGGGCACGGGCAGCCATTCGGCCAGGCCGGGAGGCACTTCCTCCTTGAGCTTTTCCAGGAACTCCAGCTTGCCGGTGCGCAGCAGCTCGTCGATCTTCTCGGCGATGGCCTTGCCGACGCCGGGGATATCCTCCAGCCGCCCATCCTTCCAGTAGTCGGAGGCCTGGCCGCTCAGGCTCAGCAGGCTTTCGGCGGCCTTGCGGTAGGCGAGGGTCTTGTAAATGATCTCGCCTCTGATCTCCAACAGGTTGGCGATCAGCGTGAAGGTGTCGGCCAGTTGGCGGTTGTTCAGCATGGGGAGTCTCTCCTGCGGCCCGGGGGAATACCTTGAATATGATACCATTTCTCCACGATGGACCACAACGATCACGTGGATCTGCTCAGGGCCGGGGTCCCCGGCCGCGGCGGCAGGTGGGCGGACCTGGGCGCAGGGGCGGGCGCGTTCACCCTGGCGCTGCGCCAGCTGGCCGGACCCGAGGCGGAGATCCATGCCGTGGACCGGGACCGCACGGCGCTGGAGGAGCTGCGCCGCCTCTACCGTGCCCGCTTTGGCGGGGAGGCCGGGCTGACCGTCCACGCCGCAGACCTCACGGGGAGGCTGGACCTGCCCGCGCTGGACGGGATCGTCATGGCAAACTCGCTGCACTTCTTCCGGGACAAGCTGCGCATCCTGCGGCACGTGCGCGGGCTGCTGAGGCCGGAGGGCAGGCTGCTCGTGGTCGAGTACAACGTGGACCGGGGGAATCTCTGGGTCCCCTACCCCCTCTCCTGGGAGGCTTTCCAGGGGCTGGCCCCGCAGGCGGGGTTCACGGAGCCGCGCCTGCTGGCAAGGCATCCTTCCAGTTTCCTGAAGGAGTTCTACTCGGCGGAGACCGGGGTCACTTCCGCTTGAAGAACTGCACCTGCTTCTCGTGCTTCTTGGCCTGCTCACGGGTGTCGAAGGTCCCCAGGTTCTTGCGCTTGCCCGTCTTCGGGTCCACCTTCTCGGAATACAGCCGGTACTTGCCGGATTTTAATTTGCGGATCATGCTCTGCTCCTTTCCGTGCCATAATACGCTTAACCATTAAACGCCCGCGCGGGCGTTGTATTACCCTGAGCCGGAGCGCAGAGGAGCTGCCATGCGAGTCGAGCTGATCGTGATCGTGGGGCTGCTGGTCTTCGCCCTGCTGCTGTTGAACGCCATCTTCCTGGCGGTCATCTTTTTCATGCGGCGGAAGATGCGCCAGGTGAGCGAATGGCCTTACACGCAGGGGACGGTGACCGAATCCCGGCTGGAGTCGCGCAGCAGCGAGGACGGTTCCACGGATTATCCTGTGGTGCGCTACACCTACCAGCTCATCGGGCGGGCGTACCAGGGGAGCCGCATCGCCACGGGGCCGGTGGTGGGCGGTTCCGGGGCGCGCAAGGTGATCGAGCGCTACCCGGCGGGGGCTGCGGTGCGCGTGTATTACAACCCGCAGAACCCGGAGGAGGCGGTCCTGGAGCAGAAAGCCCCGGCGATGACGCTGATGTGGGTGATCCTGGCGGTGTTCGACTGTGCGCTGCTCGGCGCGATCCTGGTGGTGGCGGTGTGGGGGTTCGCTTAGAACGCCGGAGGGTGAAGGAGTCCCGGAAGGGCGCGCTCAAGTCGCTGATGGAATCGCGCCGCGAGGGGTGAGTAAGAGGCGGCTATATTTCCTGAAACCCGATCGTTTTTAGATATTCATAGGTCGGATCGTAAAATTCACTTTTTCGAGTGGGGTCTGCTTCACTTCCAGAAGGGACAACAATCACCATCCCCTGCCTAGCGCGCGTCAAAAGAACGCGGTATGCGTTTTTCTGATATACCTTTCGCTCATTTTTGTTAATTCGATTCCATTTGCTGCCAACAAATGACCAATGTTGCCAGCCGGTTCTACCAAGTCGAAAATCAGCGTCCCAGGTAATACAGGCCCAATCCAACTCAAGACCCTGAATATCAAATTCCGTGGCAACATCTTCGAGATAATAGGAGGAGCGCACATCCTCCTTACCGTCCAAAAACCAATGGATCGGGTCCATCGGTGATTTCACATCGATGGCATACGGCTTTAGCCGTTCCGCTTGAGACGAAACCACGATGCCATAGCGTTCAGAGCCGCGTGCCTGTTGTTGCATCCATTGCTTGGCTTTGTGGAGATCGCGAGTAATCACAATCGGGTATTTGGCCTGTATTTTTGATAAGGTAACACTGGCCTGTTCCGACTTGAGATCCAGTAATTGCTTTACCAACAGGGAAACATGTTCGGCGCGGAAGGAGCGCATTGATACAGCAAGATGTAGCTCATCCTTGATAATAATCCTCGGTTGGACCCCGGTCCTAGCAAGGATATTTTCTGCATCGTATTCGCTATCGGTAAGACGCGAGGATATATAGATATGCCAGTTGGGGAATGAACGGTCTAGCGACTCAATCCATTCACCAATCCCAGCCTCCCCTTTATTTATTTCCTGTCCCCCACCCACAAGACAAACTACTACTGCCCAGTCGGGGTGACGATCCAAGCAGGAGATCAAGAATTCCGGTTCGGATTGATTAAAAGCTGGAGTATTCTTTTTCTGTTGCATGAAACTGGCGGTTTGTTCTAGATTCCAGGCACGCTGTGCTTCATCGAACAAGGCGATATGTTCTTGAGGAGGGCGGAGGTCAATCAGACATTCATCGCGAAAATTATGGACGTTTTGGATGAACGACTTGACAGCGCTCATGGCTTCATTCTTCCGAAGTTTTATTCCGCGTTCTTTCTCAAAACGGACCTTATCCCGTGCCAAAGCCTCGCGGAAGATTTTTACGAGCGGACCATTCCCTGACAGAAAAACACTGTAAAGCTCTGTTTCTTTGTCAATATGCAGGGTGGCAATATTGAGGCCAACCAATGTCTTTCCTGCGCCTGGCACTCCAGTCACGAAACAAATCGATTTCTGTGAGTTGTCTCTGGAGAGCTGAATAATCTCAGAAATGATATCCGAGGTAACACTGAGGTTTATCGCTTCCGCATCTGAACGTGATATTTCAGTGACCGAATGGCCGTTGTACAACGCCATCGCGGCCTCAATAATAGTGGGGGTTGGGCGATATCGTCCTTGTTCCCAGTGGGAAATATCTATCTTTTCCCCCTCTGCATAACGCAAAACTTCAGCGATCACCGGCTCTAAAAGGTCTTCATTACATAAGATAGGAAATAGCAATTTATCGGATTGTCTGGTTTCGTTGATGGTGGTTAGTGTATTTTTTGCCTGGGTGGCTATTACTATGGGTGCTATCCACTGGCCTGTACTAGTCTCGTGAAAGTTCTTGAGGTCCAGAGCATAATCCCAGACCTGATCTTCTGCATAAGCCTTGAACTCATCTTCACCTACTTTAAATTCCATGACAAATATTACAGAACCAATAATCGTTACAACGTCTATTCTCCTACCCATGCGTGGGATTGAATACTCAAAATAAACCGAACCTGTGTAAGACGCTAGAACTTTCTTTAATATTCGAATTTCTTGAGACCAAGCATCCCGTTGCGTTTGCTCCAATACAAAATCATTACTCTGTACCAATCTTCCGAGTATCTCTTCGGTTGATGCGTGGATGAAATTCGCGATGGAATTTGAGTAAAAGTCTCTTTTCATTTGTCCCGTTGACGAAGGTGTCAGTGTTTTCAACACAAGGAATTATATAAGCATAGGATAACCTAGAACCCCAGCTCTTTCATGTTCTGCTCTTCGGTCCGCGCGGTCTTGCCGAGCAGCTCCTTCCAGAACTGCTCGTCGTAGCGGCGGGATTTGACCGGCAGGGGCATGGGGACGCCCCAGCCGAGCAGCAGGACCTCCTCCTTGGGCTGGAGGCGGGCCAGCATGCCGCGCAGGGCGTCCCGGCCGGAAAGCCCGGAGAGCACGGCGTGGATGTCGTCATCGTCGCCCAGCCAGCCGGAGATGCGCGTGCCCAGCTGGGACATGACCTCGTCGTGGATCTGCGAGGGGCGCTGGTCCACGATGAGCAGGGTGACGTAATATTTGCGCAGCTCGCGGGCGATGGCGGCGAAGGTGGTCTGCGAGGCGATCTCCCGGTTGAGCAGCTTGTGCGCCTCCTCGACGACGATGACCAGCGGGCGCGGCTCGAGCTGGCCGTGGGCGCGGAACTCGTTGGTGCGGCGCTCCCAGGCGGAGCGGATGCGGCGCGTGAGCAGGTTGGAGACGAGGAGGTAGTCCAGGTCGTTCTCGTATTCGCCGAAGGAGAGCACCACGTGCTGCCCGCCTTCGAGGGACTGGATGATCTCGCGGACGCTGTCCGCGGCGGGCTCTTCGACGATGTAGGGCTTGGTGAAGAGGCGGCGCAGTTTGTCGTGCAGGGCCTCGGCGGCCATGACGTTGACGCCCTTCTCCGCTGCCCAGGCGGCGACGCTGCCGGGATGGGGAACCTTTTTCACGCGGCCCTTGTCATCCGTGACCTCCACCTCGTCGCGGTTCATGGACTTGAAGCGGGCGAACCAGTCGCTGGTGGAAGGAATCGTACAGGGCGTTGAGCGTGGTGGGCGTGGTCTCGTTGAGGTTCAGCGCGCGCCCGAGGATCTCGATGTCGGCGGTGGAGATGTCGCTCATGGCGACCTCCAGGTTGAAATCGGGGGCCTGCCCGCGGATGGTGGAGCCGGGGCCGAGGCCGACGACGCGTCACCTTGGATTTGAACTTGGTCTTGAGGCCGATGACCGGCTGCTTGCTGTCGGAGGCCACATCGTCGAAGCCGTACTCGTTGTGCATGTCGAGCACCAGGATGGAGGCCTTGTTGTAATGGATCAACCCGGCCAGGACCAGGCGGGTGAGGAAGGACTTGCCGGTGCCGGTGGCGCCGAACACGCCGGAGGAGCGCTGGACGAACTTCTCCAGGTCGATGCAGACGGGATGGCCCTGCTCGCGGGTGGTGCCGATGATGAAGTTGCCCTTCTGCGCGGGGTCGCCGAAGATGCCGGCGATGTGCTCGGGGCGGGCCAGGTCCACGTTGGAATGATGGGCGGGGACGGTCTTGACCGGCATGGGGTGCGGGTCCTCGGGGTTGGCCTGGCGCCAGGCGGCGTATTCGGGCGAGAGAGGCATCGGGGCCGATGTCCTGCATCAGCGCGGGGAGGATCTCCATGTCGGTGTAGAGGGTCTGGCCGTGGAGGGCGCGGGCCAGGGCGGGAGGCAGGCGGGTACTGGTCTGCTCGTCGGCGAAGCGCGGGTCGGTGGCGCCCAGGCGGAGGTCGGTCACCAGGCCGTAGAAGCGCCAGCCGCCGGACTCCACCACGACGAAGCTGCCCTCCTGCACCTGGAGCGGGTCGATCGTCAGGCGGGCGTGGAAGAGGTCCTTGAGCCCGCCGCCGATGATATAGCCAATGGGTTTTGGATCGGTCATTTTGAAAACCTCCTACGAACCGGGAACACGGCCGAAGACCGGGATTTCATAATATTGGGAATAACAGACGTTCACCCAGAACCTGGGGTTGTCGTTCAACACGTTGACCCCGGCCCAGTTCTGCACGGCGGGGACCGTCACGGAGCCTGCCCCTGCGAGGCGGGCCTGCAGGATGGATGCCTCGTCCGCATCCCAGCCCCGGGCAAAAGACTGGAAGTCCGCACGCTGGATGAGCAGCAGGCGGGTCTCGCCGAAGGAGCCAACCGCGAGCAAAAGCAGGGCGGGCAGGATGGCGATCCACCGGACGGGGTGGGGCAGGTACGTTCCCAGCATGAAGGCGGAAGCCAGCAGGCAGGCGATCAGCGCGAAGAACGGGATGATGACGATGCGCGGCGGCGGGGTGTCGGAGTAGCCGTACACCGCCGGAGGGAAACATACAAAGGAGAGGACCAGGCCCGCCACCAGCAGAACCGGAATCCACCAGACGGGGGGTTTAACAGGATAAAAACTCCCGACCCAAAGGGTGAGCAGGAGTGCGCTGGCGAGCAGAGACATCTGCACCGGGGAAGCCAGGACCTTGGCGAGGAAGTAGCCGTAGCCGCGCCAGGAGATCGTCCACAGGCCGGAAAGAGAAGGGGGAGGGGGAAGCTGCGCCTGGCGCAGGGTGTTCCCGGGAGCGGTAATGATGACCCACAGGGAGAGGGCAGCACCCGCCAAACCAAAGAGGAGCAGAGGCAGCGAGGCGCGCGGCCAGCGGCCGCGGGGAGAGAGCAGCACCAGGGGAATCAGCAGCGACAGCAGCGCGACCTGGAAGATGGCAAAGGTCTCACTCAGGCCGCCGCTGAGGAACCAGAGGAGAAAGGAGACCGCGCAGCCCGCGGCGATCACCAGGAAAGTGCGCAGCCTGCGGGCAAGGCCGAAATAGAGCAGAGCGTAGAAGGTGAGCACGATCAGAGGCAAGTGCATAGGAGCGCATGCCGTTCCACCAGAAGAAGGACTGCGGCAGGTCCGGGGTGAGGGCGAGGAGCAGCAGCAGGAAGGCGGAGGCGAGCAGGAGGGCGTTGAGGGGGTTCGGGCTTCGGCGGCCGGCCGCGCGGAGGAGCGGAAGCAGCGCCGCGGCGGTGAGCAGCAGCCAGAGTACGAGAAGGAGAGGCAGCAGCACCGGCAGGGCGTGCGCGCCTCCCAGGCGGGTGACCAGCCAATCCGCGGCGAAGGCCGAATAGCGGCCGCTCCAGTTGAGACGCCAGTACCAGATGGAGCGCAGCAGGCCGAAGCGGTCCGCAAAGTAGAAGGAGCAAAAATCGTCCCCCAGGGCGCGGGTCAATCCGGCAAGCGAAGCCCATGACCGCCAGGGGAACGGCAGCCAGGAGGAGCGCCGGGAGGAGGAAGACCTTGCCGGGTCGGGACATGGACAGGCGGGTCCTACAGCGCGATCTCTTTCAGGGCGTCGAGCACATGCATCAGGGTGGGGTAGTCATCGCGCAGCAGGATGATCAGCTCGCGGGCGGCCTGTTCGCGCCAGGCCTGGCAATCGCTCCCGTGGGCCAGGCCGGCCTGCTGGAGGTGCGCGGCGAGGAGGTCGGCAACGGGCAGGTCCTCGGAACGCAGGATGTGGCGCAGGTAGCCGAATTTGCCGGTGAAGCGGGCGGTGGAGGGCAGGTCGCACAGGCAGATCATGTCCAGGCTGAGAGGCGGGCGGGGCGGAAGCAGGTGGGACAGCACGCCGTCCAATTCATAGCCCACGCACAGGACCGACATCTCCACCGGAACGATGCGGCGCTCGCGGTTGTCGTGCATGACCTCGGCGCTGACGTTCTCGGCGGTGATCAACTGGCGCACCAGGCCATCGCCATCGATATGGATGTCATGGATCAAGCCGTAGACGATGTAATCCACGCCCAGCGGCACATGCACCAGGGCGCCGAAGGAGGGCATGCTCATCTGGGAAATGCGGCAGCCGGCGGTGAATCCGGTGGTGCCGGCACTCAGCAATCGTCCGATCTCGATGGGTTCCATGACAATCTCCTCGTTCAGCTGGCGGAGAGAAATCCGCCGGAAAGGATGCGGACCGCCAGCAGCGGATCAATAGCGGGTCCTGCCCTGCAGGGCTTTGCCCGAAGCCTTGTTGGATATCTCGCCGACATCCTCGCTCTGATAGCGGAGTTCCTGCTCCAACAACTGCTCGATGCTGGCCTTGTCGTCATGTTTCACGACGGCGGTCTCATGGGCGCGGTGCAGCAGGTAGGGATAGGGCTTGCTGCTCATGATGCGGCACTGCTGGATCAAAACGGCATGCAGCGAATCCAGCAGCTCGTGATCCCCGGCGACCCAGCGGGGTATCTCGACGCGCGCGATCTGGGGATACTTCTCGGCATCGCTCACGTTCAGATAAAAGAAGCAGATCGAAAGACCGTCCTTGTAAAATTTTTCAGAGCCGGATTGAAGCAGGAAGACCGCCGAACGCTCCCCGGGCTTGAGCAGTTGAAATTCCGAGTTTTTATAACCGAAGAGCCAAAGGTCCGTCACTCCCCGCAGCGGATGGTAATCCCGAATGTTCTCCAGGTTCTCCCGTTGGGCCTGGGCGATCTCCAACAAACGCAGCACCAGGTCCGCGGCGGGCTTATCCACATAGCCGGCGGTCGGGATGCCGCGGCGTTCCATCTCGGAAAGGATCTTCATATATTCCTCGACGGAGCGCTTGTAGGCGTTGGGATCCTCGATATCCTTGGCACCCCAGATCTCGATGGTGCCATCGGTGAGGTTCATGATGAGGCCGTCCGGCTGGCGGGTGAGTGTCTCGACGAAGATGCGCTCATTCAAGTCCCGGCGCAGGGAAACCGCCCCCTCACTGGTGAGTTTTTCCTCCTGCAGCTCATCGCCGTAAAAGAGCTGGCTTTCCTGGCGGATCTCGGGGGCCTGGCCGGAGTTCAGCTTCATGATCGACCGCGCCGACATTGATCACGCAATAATAACTGGAGGCATGGCGGTCGGGATTGATCTGGGATCCGTCCGCGGCGATGAGGGTGGCATCCCGAATGGAAACGGGCGGAGGGCAGGAATAGGTCAGGGCATGTTCCAAAGGCAGGGCACAGCGGATATTGGGGTCGAAATCCTTTGCCGAAGCGACCTGTTTGCGCAGGTAGTCCAGATCGGAAGCATGCCTGAAGAGCAGATCCCGGGCGGTCTCCCGGCGGTGCTTAAGAAATTCCTGGCGCTGGCGTGCGCCTGCGCCGATCTCGCGGACGCGGGTCAGGATCTGCTGGAAATCAACGGGCATGGGAGGGCCTCGGGAGGTAGAACATTTGTACAAGATTGTACCGACAAATGATATAAAATACAAGGAAGGAAGGCAAGAGGACGAGAGGAGTGAGAGGAGGACTAGAATCGGATCATGGTGGTATTGCGCGGATGGACATGGCCGGGCAATCCCACACACGAGAT
The DNA here is from genome assembly GCA_963809585.1 of uncultured Chloroflexia bacterium. GTDB lineage: Bacteria > Chloroflexota > Anaerolineae > Anaerolineales > Villigracilaceae > JACPVF01. The sequence continues at coordinate 2,019,626 of CAWEKL010000009.1, forward strand.
TGCCACGTCGGTTGGGGCGGGTGGGGAAGGGTCCCCCACCCGCTCCAACCTCCTCGCAATGACACTGGATTACGGGAACTTTTTGGAAAGGCCAGCGTCTTTTTGAGAGAAAACTAATAAGGAGACAAGAATGAAAACCAAGTACGTACTTATTTCTGCAATCGTGGTATTGGCGACGCTCCTGAGCGCCTGCGGACCGACCACCGTGAACGCGGCAGCCCAGCCGCCCGTGCGCACTCTTACCGTGAGCGGGACCGGCAAGGTGGACCTGGCGCCGGATATCGCTTACATCAACCTGGGCGTGCACACCGAGAACCCCAGCGCGGCTGAGGCTGTGGCTGCCAATAACACCCAGACCCAGAAGGTGATCGATGCGCTCAAGAAGCTGGGCATCGCGGAGAAGGACATCCGCACCACCAACTTCAGCATCTGGCCGTCCCAGAACTACGCCCCTGACGGCACTCCCCTGGAGACCAAGTACATGGTGGATAACACCGTCTACGTGACCATCCGGGACCTGAAGAAGCTGGGCGACCTGCTCGACAGCGTGATCGCCGCCGGTGTGAATACGGTCAACAGCATCCAGTTCGATGTGGCCGACAAGACCCAGGCCCTCACCCAGGCTCGCGCCGACGCGGTGAAGGATGCCCAGAAGCAGGCCCAGGAACTGGCCAGCGCATCCGGTCTCAGCCTCGGAGAGGTGTACTCGATCGGTTTCTCCGAAGTGGCGACGCCCTTCCTTGACTACGGCAAGGGCGGAGGCGGGGCAGCGGTTGCCGAGGCCGCCAGCGTGCCGATCCAGCCGGGCCAACTGACCATCAGCGCCACCGTCAACATGAGCTATCTGCTCAAGTAAGCAAACCAACAAGCAAAAGAACCGCCTCCGTAATGGAGGCGGTTCTTTTTTAGGAACTCAATCCCTGCCACCCATCGGGCGCAGCGACGCTGCGCCCCTACGCGATATAATCACGCCAACTTTTCTCCAGGGAGTCATGAACATGCTCAAAGTCGGTTATATCGGCCTGGGGCTGATGGGAAAATCCATTGCCCGCAATCTGCTCAAAGCGGGATTTCCGCTGGTCGTGCACAACCGCTCGCGGGCGGCAATGGATGAACTGGTGGCGGAGGGCGCACAGACAGCGGAATCACCTGCCGAGATCGCCGCGCAGGTGGACGTGATCTTCACCAACCTGCCGGATACGCCTGATGTGGAAAAGGTGGTGCTGGGGCCGAACGGGATCCTCGAGGGCGCCCATGCAGGGCTGATCCTGGTGGATAACTCGACGATCAAACCGGGCGCGGCGCGCTCGATCGCGGCGAAACTGGCAAAGGCAGGCGTCCAGGCACTGGACGCGCCGGTCTCCGGCGGGGATATCGGCGCGCGGAACGCGCACGCTGACCATCATGGTGGGCGGCGAGGCGGCAGCGCTGGAGAAGGTCATGCCGGTATTGCTGGCGATGGGCAAGACCGTGACGCACGTGGGCGGGCCGGGCGCGGGACAGGTGGCCAAGGCCGCCAACCAGATCATGGTGGCGGCGCAGATGGTGGCGATGGGCGAGCTGCTGGTCTTCTCGAAGAAGGCGGGGGTGGACCCGCGCAAGGTGGTGGAGGCCATCAAGGGCGGCGCGGCCCAATGCTGGACGCTGGACGTCAAGCCGCCGCGTCTGTTCGCCGGCAACCGCTCGCCGGGCTTCAAGGCGCACATGCAGTTGAAGGACCTGAAGATCATCATGGAAACGGCCCGGGAGTATGACATCCCGGTCTCAGGCACAGCCGAAAACACGCGCCTGTTCCAGGAGATGATCGATATGGGCATGGGCGAGCTGGATAATTCCGCGGTGGTGGGCGTGATCGAGAAGCTGGCCGGCATGGGAATCCTGGACGGGGAATGAAGAAATACTGGCCGCAGGCCCTCGAGTATGCGCTGATCGTGGCCGGCGCGTTGATCCAGGCGCTCGGGCTGCGCCTGTTCCTCATCCCGGCGAACCTGGCCAGCGGAGGCGTGAGCGGCATTTCGCAGTTGATCAACCACTACACGGGGTGGCCGATCGGGGCGATGGTGTTCCTCGGCAACCTGCCGCTGTTCCTGCTGGGATGGCGCTTCCTGGGCGGGCCGCGTTTCGCACTGCGCACGGCGCTGGCAGTGGCGCTGTATTCGGCCTTCACCGATCTGCTGCCGCACGTGCCCTTCTTCGGCGCGGGCGGGCCTGTGGGGAAGCTGCTGGCGGACGTGGAAGGCGACCTGTTCCTGAACACTCTGTACGGGGCCATCGTGACCGGGGTGGGTTACGGGCTGGTCTACCGGGCGCGGGCCACGAGCGGCGGGTCGGACATCCTGGCGCGCATTCTGAACTTCTACCGGGGCACGCCCATGACGCAGAGCTACCTGATGGTCGATTCGGTGGTGATCCTGGCGGCGGGGTTCGTCTTCGGCTGGAAGCAGGCGCTGTACGCCATCATCGTGCTGTACGTGAGCGGGCTGGTAGCGGAGACCACGCTGGAGGGCTCGGGGACGGTGCGCACGGCGATGATCGTCAGCCAGGAAGCCGAGGCCATCGCCGAACGCGTGATGGATGAACTGGTGCGCGGGGTCACGGTGCTGGAAGGGACGGGGGCCTATACCGGCTCGGCGCGGCCGGTGCTGTACTGCGTGATCACGCGGGCGGAGGTGGCCAGCCTGAAGGCCATCGTACACGAGATGGACCCGCAGGCGTTCATGGTGATCGGCGTGGCGCACGAGGCGCTGGGGGAAGGCTTCCGGCCGCTGAAGCAGCATGCAAGACTATGAAGAAACTGATTCCGATATTCATGCTTCTGATCTGCCTGCTGGCAGGATGCACGCCAGCCGGAAAGCCGGAAACCCTTTCGGCGGAAGGGCGCGCCGGCGTGGAGGAATATCTCTCCATGTATGTGGGCGTATCCGGTTTCGGGGGGAAGGTATTCTGTCCCTTCGACGTGCTGGGACAGGACTCGGACGGAACGCATCTATATGTATGGGCCGTATGTATGGAATATCGAGTCGTGGATGGCGCGCTGGTCCAGGGGACGGGCTCGAGCCTGCCGGTATCGCTAACTATAAAAAGAGACGGGGATGCCGTGCAGGTGCTGGCTCACCGGCTTCCGAACGAAGGCTGGTCTGAGGAGAACATACGGGAGCTTTTTCCACGGGAGATGATCCAGGCCTTTTGCATGCAGGAACCTGAATGTTTCAACGAACGCGCCGGGCGGCTCGAAAAGGAAGCCGAAACAGAGGCGGCGAAAGATTTTGGGGTCAAACCATAACGGGGTCTCTGAAAGATAACCGGTAGATTGCTTTGCCGCCTCGCAATGACATTATCGAGTGAACTGCAGCACCACGCCGGCGATCAAGAGGATCTGCGCCAGCTCATAGGCGATAATGTTCTTGAAGCGGGCGCGGGAAATGGGCGCGACGAACTTATCCCAGGCCAGCAGGTTATCGGACAGGAAGAAAAGAGCCGCGCCCAGCGCAACCAGAATGGAGGCGAGGCCTCCCCAGGTCGTGTTCGATAGCGTGAGCAGCGCCGAAAGGAGCATGAGCGTGAGAGCCAGCCCATAGGCTGTGACCGGAAAGGCAAGGGCAGATTGTCCCGAGGCATGCAGGCCCGTCAGGATGCGGCGCAGCAGGCGCGCTGCGCTCAGGCCAATGACAATGGCGAGGAAGATGCTCCAGATGGACAGAGAGGGAAGAAATATATTGAAACCGACCAGGTAGGACAGGTGGGCGAGCAGGAAGAATACCAGGGCAGGGACTAAAAAGCGATCCCGCCGGATCAGGAACACATCCCCCACCAGTGAAAAGACGAGGCCCAGGCCGAACCACAGAGGCGGACCCGACAGGCCAACCGACAATGCCAGCCAGAGGAACAGGGCGATCATGACGCCCGGCTTGGCGAAATATTCCAGAGGCCGGGATTCCCTGTACACAGCCAGAATTTCCAGAAGAGCCAGGCCAAGAATAATAACCAGAGCCAGCAGCATACCCACCTCCGCGATCCACACGAGCGATCTCCCCGGCACAGCGGGGAAGTTTACTTACGTTCCTTTTTCCTGCCCTTGATCTTATATCCGAAGCGCAGGAGGGCTTTCTCATCCTTGCGCCATTCCTTGAGGACCTTGACGCGCAGTTCGAGATAAACGGGCCGCCCGCCCATGCTCTCGATCTCCTGGCGGGCCGCGCTGCCAATGGCCTTGAGCATTTTACCGCCCTCCCCGATGACGATGCCCTTCTGCGACTCGCGTTCCACGAAGAGAGTGGCGGCAATGTAAGCCATGCCGTTCTCGCGCTCGGTGAACTCGTCAATGCGCACTGCGATGCCGTGAGGCACCTCGTCACGCAGCTTGAGCAGGGCAGCCTCGCGGATGAGGTCGGCAGCGATATCGCGCTCATAGGAATCCGTGACCTGGTCCTCGGGATATTCCGCAGGCCGGTGCGGCAGGACCTCCACCAGCGCGGCGTGCAATGCCTCCAGCCGCGTGCCGATGCGTGCGGACACGGTATGCAGATGGGCATCGGGCAGCAGCTTCGCATACTCCGCCGAGCGGGCAGCCAGCCGTTCCGCATCGATCAGATCGGTCTTGTTCAAGACCAGAAAGCGGGGGATGCGGCGGGGCAGGCCCATGAGCAGGGCACCCACGGCCTTGTCCTCCTCCTCCGGATCCACGGAGGCGTCCACCAGGAACAGGACCGCGTCCACATGCTCGAGGGATTCGCGGGCTTCTTGATTCAGGAACTCGCCCAGTTTGTGCCGGGCGGCATGCAGGCCGGGAGTATCCACAAAGACGATCTGCGAATCGGCATCGGTGAGGATGCCCAACTGGCGGCGGCGCGTGGTCTGCGGTTTGGGCGAAACCGCGGCGATCTTCTGCCGCAGCAGGGCATTGACGAGGGTGGACTTGCCCACATTCGGGCGACCAAGGATGGCAACAAAACCGGAACGGAAATCGGTCATTTTATTCTTTCATAGAGGCGTATTTCGGGGTTCACAAAATCCACCTGCACCCGAGGCAGGAACCAGGGCGGCGAATAATTGAAATCCGCCAGCAAGCGATAATGCTCCGACCTGCCTGAGGCAAGCTGCCGGAAGAAATCACATTCCACCTGCATGGTCTGGCAGGTATAGGGGTTATTAAATCTATCAGCGGTGAAGCTGTCGGTCAGCAAGATAATCGGTGCCGCGTTCCACCAGCCCGGCCTCGCCCGTATTGAAGGCCAGCTTCCCGCCAGCCGGGACCACATCCCCGGCGCTCTTGAGAAAATAGAGGGGATAGTTATGCTCAGGGTCGAACCTGCCGGCGGGGATGGACGGCGGGTAGAAGGTCTCCTCGAGCGAGGAACCGGAGGGGAGCGTTTCGAGGAAGCTCCCGGCGGCATAACGCGCGTCATGGATGAAGAGCAGCATCAGGCTGAAGGTGCGCGCCAGCGAGAGGATAACGACCAGCGCCAGGCCCAGCCTGACCAGACCGGCAGAGGCAGGCCAGCGGCTGCGCCGGGCAAGGTCACTGAGATCGCCGAGGAAGAGAGAGGCCAGGATGGCAAGCAGAGGAAGCAGGGGGAGGAAGAAGCGGACAGCGAGGTTGTAAGAGAGCAGGATCGGGAGGTCGAGCAGCAGCAGACTGAGCAGGAGGACCGCGCGCAGGCCCAGAGATCCGGTTTTTACCGCGCCAGTCCCGCAGGACCCGGTATAGAGTCCAGAAGAAGGCCGCAGCAAAGAGGACGAAAAGGGCAGGCCCCAGGCCTTCAAGCAGGAGCGGATATTGGCCGATCACGCCGCGCACAGCCCCCGGCTGATACCCGTAATTACCGTTATATAGAAAGGCCGGGACGGCGCGCTTGAGGAACCAGGAGGTCCAGCCGAGGAATTTAGGCGTGCCCAACCCGAATCCCAGCACCCAGAGGACCAACCCGATGAAGAGCGGCTCGGCAAAACCCAGGGGCTGCTTGCGCAGGTCCGCCCGGCGCTTGAGAATATAAATCAGAACCGGAGCCAGGACGAGCAGCAGGCTGTTGTACTTGCTGGAGAGGGCCAGACCGGCAGCCAGGAAGGAGGCATACAGCCAGCCGCGGTGGTCCGAGGCATGGTATTGGACAAGGGAAAAAACCGTGAGCGTGGAGAAAAAGGCGACATAGGCATCGGTGTGGGCGAAATGCCCGTTATGCACCATCTCGCTGGTGGAAAGCAGCAGCAGCGCTGCGAGGCCGGAAACATAGATCCCGGCCCCCATGCGGCGGGCGGTGTAATAAGCCAGGACAAGGGTCAGGCCGAGCAGGACGGCGGACAGGATGCGCGCGGCGACCAGCACTCCCCCATCCTCCCCTCCAAAGGCCAGCACGACCCGTCCCAGCAGGTACATGGCGTTCTGGGGCAGGAAGGGATGGTTGAAATTGGCCTCGTAATAGGCCCAGTCCCCGTGGAGCGCCTTGATGGCGCGCAGCACCACCTCATCCGGGTGCCAGATGGCCGGCGCGCCCCAGGAGATGCCGGGGAGCGTGAGCCCCAGGAAGGCGATAAAGGAAAGCAGCGGAAGGATAAATTCATGCCCGGCAAGGAAGGAACTGAGAGAAAGCCGCAGCGCGCCGGTGCGCGCCTGCCTGCCGGGTGTGACATCGATCATCCGGCAGCCTCTTCCACGGCCCGCGCCCGGGGAGTCGAGTTCACAAAGGCCATGCCGGCGATGATGAGCAGCGCGCCGACCACCACCTCCCAGCTGATCTGCTCCTTGAGAAAGAGCACGCCCAGGATGACGCCGCCCAGCGGGAAGAGGTAGGTGACCATGCTGGTACGGGTGGGACCGATCTCATGGATGAGGCGGTAGAGCAGGATGAAGGCAAAGCCGGAGCCCAGGATGCCCAGCCAGAGCAGGGCGATCCAGGTGATCGGAAGTTGGGGAAGTTTTAAAGGGGATTCAGCCAGCGGGACGGCCAGCCACATGACGGCAGTGGAGGAGATGAGCGGCCCCACACTGCGGGCAATATCGGGGAAATCCTCGGTCTGCTTGCGGGCAAACACCGCGCTGCCTGCATAGAAAATGGAGGCCACCACCACGGCAAGCTGCCCAAGCACCGAACTGTGCGAGACGCCCAGATCGCGGCTCATCAAGACCACCACCCCGGCAAACCCGGAAACCAGTCCAAGGACCTTCGGGAGGGTGATCTTATCGTCACGGAGCATATAATGCGCGAGCAGGATGGTGAAGAGGGGCACGGTGGCATCCAGAATGGAGGCCACACCGGAATCAATGGACTGCTCGCCCCAGGAAATCAGGAAGAAGGGAATGGCTACATTGGTAATGCCCAGCACAAGTGTGGGGACCCAGGCGCGGAGGGAGCGCGGAAGGACCGGGCGCTGGATCAGGATGATGACCAGGCCGAACAAAAGGCCGAACAGGACGCGGAAGGCGACCAGCGTGATGGGACCCACCTCCTGCACGGCGATCTTGATCCACAGGAAGGAGGAACTCCAGATGGCACCCAGCAGGATAAAGTTAAACCAGTTTTTTGCTTTCACGCCAAGCTCCTCTAAGAATGGAAAGAGTCTATCATAAGCGGACTCGGCGTGGCCGGAGATTCTTTCCATCCCTTTCCTTGGAAGCCCCAACAAAACCGATTACCCCAGACCTGACAGGTCCAACTCCCGGACTTCAGGTTTTGTCAGGCATTCCTAGACCCGGCGTTGTAAAGTGTCCTCCAAACGATCTGGAGATTGCCACGTCGGTTTCCGGTCTCTCAGAGACCGGAAACACTCCTCGCAATGACAACCCTATTCGCGGGTGATGAGCCGCACCTGGGTCTCGTAGAACACATAATCCCAGGCCCAGTTAAGCAAGACCATCAGGCGGCTGCGGAAGCCGATCAAACGGTAGATGTGCAGGCCCACCCAGATGACCCAGGCGATAAAGCCGCTGAAGGAAAGACCCCAGATGCGCGCCACGGCGGCATTCCGGCCAATGGTGGCCAGCAGGCCGGGGTCCTTGTAGCGGAAGGGCTTCATGGGCTGTCCGTCCAGAGCAAGGCGGAGGTTCCGCGCGGCGGCATCCGCTTGCTGCTGGGCAACGGTGGCCAGCATGGGAAGAGGCTGGCCGGCATCATCGAGGGCGAAGGCGGAATCGCCAATGACGAAGACCTCGGGGTGCCCGGGCAGCTGCAGCGTGGGCTCGGTAATAATTCGGCCCTGGCTCCCCAGCAGGACGCCCAGCCGTGAGGTCAGCTCGGCGGCCTTGACGCCCGCGGTCCAGATCAATGTGTCGGCAGGGATGAGCTCGCCACTGGCGAGAGTCACCTGTTCGCCGTTGTAGTCCAGCATTTTGGCATTCAGCCGGATGGTCACGCCCTTGGCCTCCAGCAGGCGGTGCGTGGCCTGGCGCAGACCAGGCGGGTAAGCGGGCATGACGCTGTTCCCGGCCTCCAGCAGGAGCACGCGCGCTTCGTTCCAGTCCATGCCAGTGTAGTCCTTGATCAGGATGTGGCGGATCAATTCAGCCAGGGCGCCGGCAGTCTCGACGCCGGTAGGGCCTGCTCCCACCACCACAAAGGTGAGCATGGCGCGGCGGCGCGCCTCGTCGGCCTCGTGGCTGGCGCGCTCGAAGATGGCCAGCAGGTGGTTGCGGGTCTCGACCGCTTCATCCACGCCCTTGAGCTGGAAGGCGTTATCCTTCACCAACTCGAGGCCGAAGAAATTGGTCTGACCACCGGAGGCCACCACGAGCCAGTCATAGGCGATGACCGAGCCGTTCATCTTGACGTAGCGCGCCTCCAGGTCAATGGAAGTGACTTCGCCCATTTGGAAGGAAAGGTTCTTCTGACCCCGGAAAATGGTGCGGATGGGGTAGGCAATCTGCGAAGGGACCAGGCCAGCAATGGCGATCTGGTAGAGCAGCGGCTGGAAGAGGTGATAATTGCGGCGGTCGATCAGGGTGACGCGTACCGGGGCGGAGGCGAGGCGCTTGGCCAGCTGGAGGCCGCCAAAACCTGCACCGATAATGACCACGTGGGGAAACTTATCTACCATCATAAATTCATCTCCTTGATCCACATCCCTGATGCAACCTACTTGTGAAATCTTACACTATATTTATACCAAAAATAGTCCGATTTGTATAGATATCAGACGCTCCCCCTCCGGACAGCTTGATGGTTCCAGAGAGCAATCAGAAGCCTCTGAGGATTTTGCCAGAATAGAATATTCCCATGCAACAGGAAGACGGTAATCAAAATCTTATAGTGGAGGAAAAATGAAGAACTTCCTTTCGGTCATGCCGGATTTCCTGCGGAATCCCGACGAGTTTTTTCTGAGCATCCGCAGGGAGGAAGCCGTAAAAGAAAAGGCGGGGCAAATGACAATGATCGCTCTGCTTTCCTTCATGGTGTACGGGTTCATGGTGGGACTGACAAAAAGCCCGCTGCAGGCGCTTTCCTCTTCGGTTAAAGTGCCGATCCTGTTCCTATCCACCATGGCCTTCTGCCTGCCGGCGCTGTACTTCTTTTCCCTGGCCCTGCTGAGGACGCCTCTGAAAATGATGCAGGTGCTGGCCGTGGTCCTGACGGGGATCAGCGTTTCGGGATTCCTACTGCTGGGCCTGGCCCCGGTGACGCTGTTTTTCGTGCTCACCTCCACCAATTACGAATTCTTCCAACTGCTGGCGGTGGTTTTCGTGGGCATCAGCGCATGCATCGGAGTATATTTCCTGTGGAAAGGCATGACGCTGGTGGAGACGGCAGCGCGGGGCGGCGGTCCAAACCCTGGGGCGGCGCATCTTGTTTCTGTGGATCCTGCTGTACTGCTTTGTGGGTACGCAGATGACCTGGCGGCTGAGCCCGTTTATCGGGAAGCCAGAGGATCCTTTCTACCTGATCAAACCGGCGCGGGATAACTTCTATATTCAAGTTGTCCAAGCTTTGCAAGGATTATTGAACCTCCCCGCCTCCGGCGCAGATTGGACCACGCCCCTTATCACCGGCGGCCTTTGCGTTCTGGGCATCGCGGCGGTCTTCACCGCAGGCGGAGTGCTGCTCGGAAGTTTAACGCGCCGTCCCTCGCAGAAGGATCACTCCCCAACTCAGCAGACCCTGCCTGAGACTAAAGAGTTGGGCTAGTTCCAGAACTGGAACTGGCTGAGGCCCAGGATGGCGGTTTGCAGAGGGATGCCCGCAAGGCGGGAAAGCAGGCCCACCAGCCCCCAGAAGCCCCGGTTCACAAAGGGGACATACCAGAGCACGAGGAAGACCACCCAGGGAAGCATGCCGCTGACTCCCGCGATGCGAGCGCGCCAGTCCATGGGCAGATGCGGCTCGAGGGCGCCGAACCCATCGAACGGCGGCAGGGGGATGAGGTTCAGCACCAGCGCGGAGACCTGCAGCAGCGCAAGAAACGCCAGCCCCGGCCCGATGGCGGTGGTCCCCAGGGAGGTGAAGCGCAGGACCAGGCCAAGCACAATCGCAAGCAGCCCGTTCATGGCGGGACCGGCCAGCGAGACCGCCGTCTCCCAGCGGGGGCCGCGCAATCGCCAGCGCTCGATATAGACCGCGCCGCCGGGGAGACCGATCCCGCCCATGGCGAGGAAGAGCAAGGGCAGCAACAGGGAATAGACCGGGTGGGTGTACTTGAGCGGATTGAAGGTGAGATAACCCTTGTCGCGCACGGTATAATCGCCGCCCTGGTAAGCCACAAAGGCATGCGCGAACTCGTGCAGGCAGAGGGAAAAGACCCATCCAATGAGAACCACAATAAATGTCATGACCTAGCCTCGATTTCTTTCAGGGGATCACTCCGCATAACCTTCGGGGTGGGAACGATGCCACTCCCAGGCGCTGGACAGGATCTCGTGGATGTCGTCGTGCTGCGGCTTCCAGCCCAATTCTTTTCGGATGCGCTCCGAGGAGGCCACCAGCCGGGCTGAATCGCCGGGGCGCCGCGGCTTTTCGACAACAGGGATGGGATGCCCGCTCACCCGGCGGGCGGCCTCGATCACCTGGCGCACCGAGTAACCATTCCCGCTGCCCAGGTTATAGATGAGCCGGTCGCGCGACTCCAGCGCGTCCAGTGCGAGCAGGTGCGCGGTGACCAGGTCGCCAATGTGGACATAATCGCGGATGCAGGTGCCATCGGGCGTGGGGTAATCGGTGCCATAGATGAAGGCGGCCTCGGCGCGGCCCAGGGCGATCTGCAAGACGCGCGGGATGAGGTGAGATTCAGGCTGATGAGCCTCGCCGCGGCCGGGCAGCGCCCCGCTGGCATTGAAGTAGCGCAGCGCGGCGAAATGCAGGCCGTAGATCTGGCGGTACCATTCCAGGACCTGCTCGGTCATGAGCTTGGTCTGTCCATACACATTGGTGGGGCCGAGGGGCGAATCTTCCGAGAGGGGCGTCTCGCTGGAACAATAGACAGCCGCCGTGGAGGAGAAGACAAAACGGCGGACGCCTGCGCGGACAGCCGCATCCATGAGCGCCACGGAATTGGCAAAGTTATTCTTAAAGAAACGCCCGGGATCCTGCATGCTTTCGCCGGCTTCGATGAAGGCAGCGAAGTGCATCACGGCATCGAACCCACCGGCCTCAAGCGTATCCGTGAGGGTTTGTTCGTCGGCCAGGCTGGCATGCACGAAGCGCGCGCCCTCCGGCACGGCCGCGCGGTGTCCGGTCACAAGTGAATCATAAACTGTGACGGAATGATCCGCCTTCAGCAAAGCCTCCGCGGCCGCCGAACCGATGTAACCCGCTCCACCTGTAACAAGGATATTCATTCATTTCCTCCGCGTCTGGCCGGTATAACTTACGAATAAGGGGGGATTGCTTCGGCCGCCTTGCTGCGCGACGACTCCCTTGCAATGACATACATCCGGTGCATTATAACAACTCACTCCTGGGTCCAGGCCGAGGCATACCAGCGCAGGTATTCCTCCACGTGCTTGCGCCAGTAGGTTTCGCTGTGGTCTCCGGAATAGAGGTGGAATTCATGCACCACCTCCTGGTTGCTCAGGATATTTTCCAGCAGGCGCACCGCGCCCAATTCCTTGTCCTGATCGCCCACATCCAGCCAGAGGCGGGGGAAGGAGCCGGGAGGAATGGCCTCGATCCAATCGGCGACATGCGGACCGTCATCCTGGAAGACGGCCGGGGAGTGGAGGCCGAGGATCCCGAACAGTCCGGGATGGGTGAGTCCCAGGCGAACCGTCCAGCCGCCGCCGCGCGAGAGGCCTCCCAGGGCGCGATGGTCGCGGTCGCTCAGGGTGCGATAGGTCGCGTCGATGTAAGGGATGAGGGCGTCCACAAGGCGCGCGCCGAAGGTCGGGCCGGAGACGAGGTTCCAGTAGCGGTCATCGGGGAAGACGATGATAAAAGGAGGCGCTTCCCCGGCAAGGATCAATTGATCGGCGATCGTGGCCGCGCCCAGGCGCACCCACTGATCGTCGGTGTAGGTCTGGCCGTGCAGAAGGTAGAGGACCGGATAGCGCACGGTAAGCTTCTGGTCATAACAGGGCGGCAGGTAGATCTGATACTGCTGGGGCGGTTTGGTGGTTTCCAGAACACCCTGCTCCAGGCGGCCCGGTTGGCTCAGGCAGGCCAGTGGCGTGGCGGTCGGGGTAGGCGCGGGGGTGAAGGTGGCAGTCGGGGGGAGGGTCGCGGTGGGGGGAGGCGAGGTGGGGGTGGGCAGCGGCGTTGCGGGGGCCGCACAGGCCGCGACGCCGAGCAGGAGGAGGGCAGCCAGCAACCCGGCTGCTTGACGGTTATTCATCGTCCGCATTATACTCGCGGGGTTACATCGTTAATCGGGGTGTAGCGCAGTCCGGCAGCGCATGGCGCCTTGGCGCCAGAGCCCCGGGTTTAGATCCCCTTTTCAAACATAATCAAATACAGACCTACCGCTGCTTGCAGTTATTTGCCGCCCGCATTATACTCACGAGGCTACTTCACCAATCGGGGTGTAGCGCAGTCCGGCTAGCGCGCTTGCTTTGGGAGCAAGAAGTCCCGGGTTCGAAATCCCGGCACCCCGACTTGTTTTACACCTACATTCTCTTCAGCCTCCGACGCCAGCGTTATTACGTTGGTTCCACTCAGAGTGTTGAAACCCGCCTTCGCGAGCATAATTCAGGCAAGTCGCTTTCCACCCATTCCGGCGTCCCTTGGGAGCTAGTTTTAACTGAGGCCTTCCCCACTCGCTCAGAAGCCATGCGACAAGAGCGCAAGATCAAGGCGCGTGGCATTGGCAGGTATCTGGCTGATCTTGCCCTTTCACGGGCCGGCTAGTGCGTGGCGCTTCGGCGCCAAAATCCTGGGTTTCCCTTACGGGATCTCCGCTACGCTACGACAAACCCCAGCACCCCGACTGGATGGAAAGGACACCATCAAATGACGGTGTCCTTTTTGTTTGACTTATGCGATTCGGGGTGCAGCGCAGTCCGGCAGCGCATGGCGCTTTGGCGCCGGAACCCCGGGTTTCCCTTAGGGGATCATCCGCTATCGCTTCGACAAATCCCAGCACCCCGACTGATGGAAACGGGACAGCGTCAAATGAGGGTGTCTGTTGTATTAACTCATGTCGATTCAGGGGTGCTAGCGCGGTCCGGCAGCGCATCTTTGCGCAGTGCGCGACACTGGGTTTCCCTGACGGGATCTCTGCTGATGCTACGACAAACCCCCGCAATCCGACTGGATGGAAAGAACACCAGTACAAACGATGGTGTTCCTTTCTTGGCTTCTTGCATCGACGGTTTTCGTAATCAGTACGTGCTGCTGACGCATTCTTTGGTTAGGGCTTCATGATTTCTTCAGTATCGCTCGGTATATTGTAAGAAAACCCGGGAGCATGCAACCGCCTTGCACTACACTTGCCAGCGCCATAGAAGAATGCTGCTATTGCGAGAGCTACAATAGACGACAGGTCGTTGCGGTGCTGAACCGCGAGATCTACAAGTCCACCTGCGCATTGACAGTCCTGCAAATAGCTGAGACGCGCATTGCAGGTGTAGCGGCAATGGCCTTCCCGCAATCGACGCTTCGGTCGAATTACACGTGCTGGTCAGCGCAGACACCAGACTGAGCGGAGGCAAATGGTCAGTACTGGTGAGTTGGAGAGCTTCCCTCAAAGCAGCAGCTCTACTATCGAGATTGTCATCGAAGCCACGGAATATCTGACATTGAATGTAAGTCTAGAGATTGCCCCGCCATGCCAGTTACACCGTAAAACGCTGCGACCATTCGTCTGCACTGATTTGGCGGTTCGATTCTTCGGACGACTAAAAAGACTGCATATAGACAACCACGGCAAAGGCACTGGAGAACTCCGCCAGCTTCGCCTCCAATCTCGAGATAACACTGGCATTGCACCGCGGGCATTATACTGGCAGTTCTGACTCGAGAAATCAGGGGTAGTCAGCGGGCAGATCCGGCAGCGCACTTGCTTTGGGAGCAAGGGGCCCTGGGTTCAAATCCCAGCACCCCGACTGGAGAGGAAGAACACCGTCATTTGAAATGACGGTGTTCTTTTTGGAACAGCTAGGCCGAGCTGAAAGAGATTGTGGAGATCTAGTGAAGTTGCTCATGCGGCCCGGTCAGGAGACCCGGGCCGATCAAGGGTCAGTATCCCTCAGATTAAATTCCTATTCGCCTATTTGCGAAGTTTGGAGTAGTTCCTCAATATATGCGGTTTAATAGGCACTTCTTGCCAAGTACTGTAACCCGTCATAGCCTTGACGTGTCGCCCAATCGCTTGGTTGACTTCATCCTGACCCAATCCTTTTACAAGTTCATCGTACCGCCTGCGCCAATCAAGGTTCTTTTCAATTTCAAAACTTACGTCCCGAATTATGTCTTCTCCATAGGGTTCTGAAAAGCATTTATGTAGCACCTCCTGAACGAGGTCCAAAACGGCTTCGGTTTTAATTGGCATTCTTCATCTCCCATGCTTTTAGCTATTTTCCCACGAACTTAGTGCTACATCCTGTATACCAAATTCCCTTGTATATTTCATGTGCCATTTGTCATAAATAACGGGGCAGGCCAGCAGCTCCTTCACTTCGCTGCGGAGTGGTTCCCAAATACCCAGGCTGAGCGAGGGGGCAAAGATTGCTTCCCAACGGGACACTGCGCCGCACTGCGTGCTTTGCAGTGCAGGTGTGCTTCGCGATCGCCACTCGCTTCGCTCGGGCTCGCAATGACATGTGCTTTCTATGTTAAAATAACTCACTGGAGGGCTTATGGCCTCGAAGAAACCCGATGGCGTCATTGAAGCTGTTCATTATCAAGACGGGCGGATCGCAGCGGTGAGAGCTTATGAGCGCCGCGGGCCTACGTACTCCGACCGGACCATCATCCAACGCAAGGACCTGCTCGAGAAGCTGAAAAAGGGCAGGAAGTTCGTGACCGGACGCCGGGTCGAATTCCTGGCGAGCACCTTCGAGACCGGCGCGGCCGTTCAGGCAGTCGGCAGGGACGGCAGCGAGTGGATCTCGACCCGCTCGAACCCGTTGAAGGACGAGCTTGAGGGAGTGCCGGTATTTTGATCCCCGGATTGGCGAAGTGCGATGAAAATCATAGATAAAACCCCCTTCCAGAACGAGCTAGGCGAGATCGAATTCTCCGGCCGCGTGCAGGGCACGCTGAAGTACGGCGGGAACTGGTACGCGGAAACGCAGGCGCAGAAGGTCGTGATCGACCAGCTGGGGCTGCTGCTGGAAAAAGGCTTCGTGCTGATCCGCAATTTCAACCTGCCGGGGAGCGAGATCATCGTGCCCATTACGCTGATCGGGCCGCATGGGATCTCCATCATCTATGTGACCCACCTGAAGGGACATTACGAAGCCAATGGCGATCAGTGGAACCGGCTGGATCAGGGCCGCTCGATCCCGGAGAAGGTCAATGTTTTGAACCGGGCGGTGCGGCTGGCGAAAGCCACGCAGATCTATCTGGATCGCCAGGGCATCAACCTGGCCGCGGCCGTCTCGCCGGTGCTCATGGCAGCCTACCCGGGCTTGCAGATCGAATCGATGCGCCCGGTGGCACGCGTGGTGATGAGCGATGCGATCAAACAATATGCCAGCAGCCTGCTGCAGGGCCGCCCCGTGTTGAGGTCCGAGCAGGTATATGACCTGGCCGACCGCATGATGAACCCGCACGAACCGGAGCCCAGGCAGTTCGCTCCAACCCCCGTGCCTACCCCGGCTCCGGAAAGTGGGTCGATCTCCCCCGAGACACCAGCGCCTGCGCGTGCCAGGGCCATCTTCGACGCAGCCCAGTCTGCGCCGCCGTTCGATCCCTCGGACCTGAGCTTTGCCTTCGGCGATGAAGCGGCAACACCTGCTGCCGGCTCCTCCGGCAGCGTGATCGAGACGAGCCCATCCCAGTCATTGAAACGAACCGCCTCGAGGAAAGTGCTGGGGATGAAGCCGATGCAGTTCGGCTGCCTGGCATTGCTGGCGGTAGTGGAATGCTGCGTGCTCGCAGGGGCGGGTTATTACTTCATGGTTCTGCAGCCGTAGACCGAGCCTTGACCACCCCATTCCTGTCCATCATCATCCCGGCTCATAATGAGGAGAAGCGCCTGCCCCGCACGTTGGAGCAGGTCTTTGCTTTTCTTGCAGCGCAGTCCTATTCATCCGAAGTGGTCGTCGTCGAAAACGGGAGCGAGGACCGCACGCTGGAACTGGCGCAGCAGGCAGCGGAAAGCCATCCGCAGCTGCGCGTGGTGCAACTCGAGGGGCGCGGCAAGGGACTGGCGGTGCAGAAGGGGATGCTGGAGGCCGCCGGGGAGTACCGCTTCATCTGCGATGCCGACCTGTCCATGCCCATTGAGGAGATCGAAAAGTTTTTGCCTCCCAACCTGGACGGGTTTGACCTTGCCATCGCCTCGCGTGAAGCGCCGGGAGCCGTGCGCTACGGCGAACCAGCGTACCGGCACTGGGGCGGGCGCGCCATCAATCTCGCCATCCGGATGCTGATCCTGCCGGGATTGCAGGACACGCAGTGCGGGTTCAAGTGCTTCCGGGCGGAGGCCGCCGAGCGGTTGTTCCGCCTGCAGACTCTGCCCGGATGGTCATTCGACATCGAGGTGTTGTTCCTGGCGCGGCACGGGGGGTTGAAGATCCGCGAGATTCCCATCCACTGGTATTACGACTCGGATAGCAAGGTGAAAGCGGTGCGGGATGCCTTCGATATGATCGCTGATATTCTGCGCATCCGCCTGAACGCATTGCGCGGCAGATATGATCCGCACTCCTGACCTGAGGCTGGAGGAGGAGCTGTGGCGAAGCGGCTTGCGCTTCGTCGCCGGGCTGGACGAGGCCGGGCGCGGGCGCGCTGGCGGGGCCGGTGGCTGTGGGGGCGGTCATCCTTCCCGAGGACACGACTGATCTTTTGGGGGAACTCAAGGGGGTGCGGGATTCGAAGATGATGACGGCGCGGGCCAGGGGAAGGCTGCGGCCCGTGATCGAGGCATGCGCGCTTTACTGGGGCGTGGGTTTCGCTTCGGCGCAGGAGATAGACGAAATGGGCATCGTCGCGGCCACCCGACTGGCGGCACTGCGCGCCCTGGAAAAAATGGACGTGTTCCCCCAATTCCTGCTGACCGATTTCCGGCTGGAACTCCCCGAACTGGACATCCCGCAGACCGCGCTGGTCAAGGGGGATCAGAAATGCCTGAGCATCGCGGCGGCCTCGGTGCTCGCCAAGACGCGGCGGGACGAGCATCTCTGCGCACTGGAAAAGGATTTTCCGGGTTACGGGCTGGCAAGGCACAAGGGCTATGGCACCCGCATCCACCGGGAGGCGATCCGTGCGAGGGGCTATTGCGCGGAGCACCGCCGCACGTTCACGTTCAAGCCAGTTGAGTCATCTCACTGACCAGTCCTTCTTCCACATCGGGGGACAGCGACTCCAGCGGGAAGCGGACGCTCCAACGCGGCAGCTCATGCATGCGATGCAGCAGCGCCTTCAAGACTGGCGGGAAGGGCGTGACGCGCTCGAGGATATGCCGCTGTTCGGTCACACGGTGCTGAAGACCGGCCGCGTCCGTCCCGGCACGCATGGCATCCCAGACCAGGCGCAGGTCGGGTGAGATCAGGTTGGCGGGGGCGGTAATGCAGCCCTGGGCCCCGTTCTGCATGGCAAGCTGCAAATAAGAATCAGTCCCATTCAAGACAAGCAATTCATCCCCGAAACGTTTGCCCAGCGCACGGGCAAAGGACTCGTCGTGGGAGGAATCCTTGATGCCGGCGAACCGGTCGGGGAAGTCGGTCTTCAAGCGCTCCAGCAGGTCGAGGGAAAAACCCACCCCGGTCAGGCCGGGGATATGGTAACCCAGCACGTATTTCCCGGCAGGCACGGCCTGGCGGATCAACTCGCTGAACCAGGCATACAGAGCCCTCATCGCTGACCTTGCGGAAGTAATAAGGCGGCAGGACCACCACCCCATCAAAGCCCAGCCGGAAGGCAACCCAGGTCAGCTCAATGGTCTCGGAGAGCGAGGGAGTGCCGGTGCCGGCGAGCAGCCGGAATCCGGGCATATAACGCCGGGCGTCCGCCACAGAGTGGAGCAGCACCTCGCGCTCGGCTGGCGAAAAGGAGGGGCCTTCGCCGGTGGTGCCGAAGAACAGCGCACCGTGACAGCCGCGCGAGGCGAAGAACTGCAGCAGCATGGGCACGGAGGTCAGGTCCAGCGTGCCGTCCGGGTGGAGAGGGGTGACGGAGGCGGCATAGACACCCGCCAGGGGATGAGAGTTGGACATGGGTGGTTCCTTTGAATGATCTTTCAGGTCAATCCTGAACTCAATGAAGCCGCGGGCTGCGTCTTCCGGCGGCTGTAGAGGCTGGCCTTCGCGTTCCGCGAGATAGTGCTGGTGGTCCAGCACCCACAGGTAGAGGTCGCCCTCTGCCTTGCCGGGGAACTCCTTCAGGATCTTGCTCTTGCGGATCACCTTGATGATGGGCATATAAACCGTATCATACCAGTGCGTCACCGCTTCCTGCTCGGAGATATCGCGTTTAAGGTCCAGACCCATGAAATAGCGGTGGACGGCGATATGCTCCAGCATGCGCTCGAAGCCATCCGGAATGCTGAGCTTGATGTTGGAGTCGGGGCGCAGGTGGTCCAGGGCAGAGCGCTCCAGGAAATGCACCTTGTCGCCCAGGATCTCCAGATCCTCCGGCTGCAAGGTGGGGGTGATGTTGACGCGCGAGGCAGTCTCGCGGACCTCGGCATCGATGAATTCCTGGTGCTGCTCGCGGGCCACGGAGACGCGGTGATGGCCGTCCACAACAAAATAGACCTCTCCCACCTTGTAAAGCACCACAGGCGGGAGGCTCACATCCTGATAGAAAGCCCGGTTGACGGACTGCCAGCGGGCGGAGGTGTCATCCTGAGTGGGCAGGAAGGCGCGGTCGAACTGGTGGTAGCGGTTGAGGCTGCCGACGATCTGGTCCACACGGACGGCGTGCATACCCCGGTATATGGGACCGCCGAGGTGCAGTTTTTCCTTGATCTCGTCATAGGAGAGCAGGCGGTTATGCCTGCCGGAGAGGGAGGCACGGATGCCGTTCAGAAAGGCTTTAAAGCGCGCTCGCGAATAGTCGGAACGCACACGGGAAGTAAGGTCATCTGTCATGGTTGATCTCGATTATTTTGTACGGGTAGATATTGACGATCTCCGTTGGGCCGAAGCGGGTGACGGAGGGCGCCAGATTCTGGCGGTAGAAATGCGTGTGGCCGTGAAAGTGATAGCGGGGACGCGCCACGCGCAAGATCAAATTGAGGGCACGCAGGCCGCGATGGGCCTGGGTGTCATCGTCATGGATGCCAAAGGGCGGCGAGTGGCTGATGAGAATATCCAAGGCACGGCCATGGCGGAGGCGGTTCCAGAGGAGGGCGGGGAGCAGCGCACAGGCCCGCCAGAGGGCATCAGACTGGGTGTACTGGTTGGTGCCATCCGGGCGGTACTGAACCGAACCTCCCAGCCCTCCGATGAGCAGCCCGCGAAAGAAGGCTATGCGCAAATCTACGTTGACGCCGCCTTCCGCTCTTGTCTGCGGCCAGCGCTCGCTGTACTCGGGGTCGTGATTTCCGGGGACATAATAAAGCGGCACATTGAGAAGGGAGAGGATATTCTCAAGGTAGGTATAGGGGAGGTCTCCACAGCCCAGGAGCAAATCCACACCGTTGAACTGGCCGCTGGATATCAGACCATAGATGCGGTCAACCACCTGGTCGCTTACGGCGAGGATCTTCACAGCGGATATTGTGCCGTATAAACCGGCAAAGGGCAAGGGAAAGTTGGAACACGGCAGGATAAAGGCCGCATACCTACAGAATTGTCATGAAATGGAACGGCTTTGCAATTGCCAAAGGGATAAACGGACACTATAATCTATGGAACTCTGTAAGAGTGATTGGAGAGAGACTGGACACTCAGAACATCACCCAGCCACTGGGCGAAGACGATCGAAATACGCGCCGGCAGTTGATCTCGGGGACAACGCTGGTCAACCGCTATCTAATCCAGGAAGTGATCGGCGTGGGCGGGATGGGTTCCGTTTATCGCGCCCGCGACCTGCACTTCCCGAATGTGGTCAAGCTGGTGGCTGTGAAGGAAATGGTCAACCTGGCGCCCAACGCCATGGTCCGGCAGACCATCGTCCAGAACTTTGAACGGGAAGCCAACCTGCTGGCGACGCTTAACCATCCCTGCATCCCACGCATCTACGATTATTTCACCCAGGACGACCGTTCCTATCTGGTGCTGGAATTCATCCACGGCAAGGACCTGGAAGCCATCATCGCCGACACCAACGGCTTCCTGCCGGAGGAACAGGTGTTGAGCTGGGGCCTCGCCCTGTGCGATGTGCTGGCCTTCCTGCATGCCCACAACCCGGACCCGATCATCTTCCGGGATATGAAGCCTTCCAACGTGATGATCAACCATAATGGAGAGGTGATCCTGGTGGACTTTGGGATCGCCAAAACCTTCCAGGTGGGATCGAAGGGAACCATGATCGGGACAGAGGGATATTCGCCGCCGGAGCAGTACCGGGGCGAGGCTACTCCGCTGGCGGACATCTATTCGTTGGGCGCCACCCTGCACCATGCGCTGACACGCCGCGACCCGCGCCTGGAACCGCCTTTTTCCTTCGCGGAACGCCCGATCCGCCGCATCAACACCAAGGTTTCACCCGAACTGGAAGGGGTGGTCAATACCGCCCTCCAGTACAACCCTGCGGAGCGCTTCCCGAGCGCGAATGAAATGAAGGAAGCCCTGACCGGGGCGGCGCGCAAGACCGGGCTGCTGAGCCGCATGACGACCGCGCTGCCGACCCAGCCGAACAGCATCAAGCCGCTGTGGTTTTTCAAATGCGAGGACGAGATCCGGGGCACGCCCACACTTTTCCAGGGCTGCCTGTATGTCGGCTGCTACGATAACAATCTGTATGCCATCGATGCGGCGGACGGGGGGTTCCAGTGGAAGTATGCGACGGATGGAGGCGTGGTCTCGCGTCCGGCGATTTACGACGGCAACCTGTACTTCGGCTCGGAAGACCAGCGCCTGCACGTGGTCAGCCTGCGCTCGGGCAAGATGCTCTGGACCTATTACACGGACGGCAAGGTGCGCTCTTCACCGCGCATCGCCGAGGGGCATGTGTTCATCGGTTCGGATGACCGGCGGCTGCATGCCGTCAACATCAACACCGGCAGGGCAGCCTGGAAATTCGAGACCGCCGAGGCAGTCCGCTCCACACCGTTTGTCGCCAACGAAATGGTTTACGTGGGCAGCGAAAGCGGCGATTTTTACAGCATCGATTTTCGCGGCAACATGAAGTGGCGCTTCCAGGCCAAGCGGTCCATCACCGCCTCCCCAGCGGTGTCCGGACAGGCGGTCTATTTTTCATCCGTGGACGGCACGCTCTATGCGTTGGACGCGAAGAACGGCTGGCCGCTGTGGCGCTTCCGCCTGGGTAAGGGGTCGGTATCATCCCCCGCCCTGACCGAGGACCTCGCCTTCGTCGGCGCGGCCGACGGCTTTATGTACTGCGTGGACATCCACACCTCCAAGGAAGTCTGGCGCTTCCGCACCGAGAACCAGGTCAGCAGCTCTCCGGTGATCTTCAAAGATTCCCTGTATTGCGGCTCAGTGGACGGCAACCTGTACTGCCTGGAGTACCGCACCGGCCGCCAGCGCTGGAAATTCGAGACCAAGGGGCCGATCACCGGTTCACCGCTGGTCTTTGATGACATTGTTTACATCGGCTCGACAGACCACATGCTTTACGCGCTGCTCGCGTGATCGAGAAGGAGATCCAGTGTTTGACCGTCTCCGCAAGTATTTCGACCGTCTCCGCAAGTATTTCAGCAAGCTGATCGACAAGGAACCCATGCAGGTGGCTGAGGTCCTGGATGGAGCCACTACGGCTCCGCTCTCGGACCATCAGATCCAGTCCATCATCGAAAACCAGAACCCTCGCTATGAGATCCAGCAGCTGATCGCCGCCACCGGCGCAATCGGTGGGAAAGCAGCGCGAGCACAACGAGGACAGCCTTCTGGCGATCACCACAACTCTTGCCGGAAACTCAGGCAGTGTTCCCTTCGGCCTGTACGTGGTGGCGGATGGCATGGGAGGCCACCAGTTCGGGGAAGTGGCCAGCAATGCCGCCACGCGCATCCTCTCGGGCTCCGTCATGCGGACCTTTCACTCCTACCTGTTCAACCTGCCCACCCAGCCCATGCAGGAACCCCTGCAGGAGATCATGGATAACGCCATCCGCGAGGCACATCGTTTCGTGCAGCGCGAGGCTCCGGGCAGCGGGACCACCGTTACGGCGGCGCTGGTGCTGGGAACACCAGGTGACCATTGCCCATGTCGGCGACAGCCGGGCCTACTCCATTTACCCGGACGGCCGGGTAAACCTGATCACCCGCGACCACAGCCTGGTCAAACGGCTGGAGGAATTGGGGCACCTGAGCGCGGACGAAGCCGCCAATTTCCCGCACCGCAACGTATTGATCCGCGCGCTGGGACAGGGCGAGGTGCTGGAACCGGATGTATTCACCATTCCCTTCCCACAAACAGGTTACCTGATGCTGTGCAGCGATGGGTTGTGGAATGTGATCGCCGAGCAGGATATTTATAAAGCGGTCGCGGATGCGCCCAACCTGCACCGCGCCTGCCAGAACCTGGTGGAAGCCGCCAACACCGCCGGCGGACCGGATAACATCAGCGTGGTCATGGTGCAGATGATCGGATAACATGGGATCCAGGCAGTCCGACTTTTACGAGGCACTCGGTCTCCCGCGGGACGCAACCCAGGAGGAGATCCAGCGCGCCTACCACGAGGCGGCTCAAAGACTGCATCCGGACAAGAACCAGGCTCCCGGCGAAACCGAGATGTTCCTCGATGTGCAGCAGGCCTACGAGGTGCTCTCGAACCCGGCGCGGCGCGCTCAATATGATCTGACCCTGCCGCCCCAGGAGGAATCCACCTCGCAAGTGCTGTATGAGGTGTATTTCAGCCGGCCCAATCTGGTCTGGCTGACCGAGCCGCAGATGATCTACCTCCTGCTGCAGGTCTCGCCGCGCGCCCGGGAGGACGAGATCCCTGCACCACCGCTTAACGTTTCGCTGGTGCTGGATCGTTCGACCTCCATGCAGGGGGAGAAGATGGATGTAGTGAAGTCGGCCGCCATCCAACTCCTGCGCGGCCTGCGCGACAATGACATCCTGAGCGTGGTCACCTTCAGCGACCGGGCGGAGGTGGTGATCCCCTCCACTTCCTTCGGGGACCGCAGGAAAATGGAGTCGAACATCCACAACATGCAGCCCTCGGGAGCCACCGAGATCTTCCAGGGGCTGGATGCCGGGCTGCGGGAAGTGCAAAGGAATTATGACCGCCGGCGCGTCAACCATATCATCCTGTTGACGGACGGGCAGACCTATGGGGATGAGCAAGCCTGCCTGAAGCTGGCAGAGGATGCGGCCGTTCAGAACATAGGCATCACGGGCATGGGGATCGGCGTGGATTGGAACGATATTTTTCTGGATGCCCTGGCCAGCCGGACCGGCGGCAGCAGCGCTTATATCTCCAAACCCAAGGATATCGAGCGCATCCTGGTGGAGAAGTTCAAATCGCTGGCGAACACATTTGCCGATGAGGTATTGCTGGAGATGGTGCCCAGCCGAGGGGATCGAGCTCAAAAATGTATTCCGCATTCAGCCAGAGGCGGGGCCGATCACCATCGGAGAGGCCATGAAGCTGGGGCCGGTGCTGCAGGATGAGCCGCTGAGCATTCTTTTTGAGTTTATCGTACAGCCCTCGGCGTTGAAGGGCAATTCGGTGGCGCTGCTGAACGGCTTGCTGCGCATCTCCATTGCCGCACACCCGCAGCCGGTCCCGCCCATCCGCCTGCGGCTGGCGCGTGAAGTGCAAACGGAGGCCACCGACGAGCCGCCTCCCACCAAGATCCTGAGCGCCCTCTCCCAGCTTTCACTTTACCGGATGCAGGAACGGGCGCATCAGGAGACGGAAGCAGGGCGTTACGATCAGGCCAGCCGGGCGCTTAAGGACCTGGCGACCAACCTGCTTTCCCAGGGAGAACATGGTCTGGCCCATACGGCGCTGCTGGAGGCCGATTATATTGAAAGGATGCATGAGTGGAGCGCGGAAGGCGGTAAAGAGATCAAATACAGCACCCGCGCTTTGCTCTCAAGCACAAAGGGAATCAAAACATGATCATTTGTCTGAAATGCGGGCACAAGAACATCACGGGGTCCGTATATTGTGAAGAATGCGGATCACAACTGGCCCAACTGGAAGACCTGGTCACCCAGAGGATCGAACCTGATCCGGGGGACCTTTTGCCGCCGCGCGGCGCGGAACGGGAAGCGCGGCGCCCGGCAGCCAAACTGGATACGTGGGGAACGATGCACCTGCTGGATACGGGGCAGATGCTGCCGCTTTCCGAACGCGGCGAGTTCACGCTGGGCAGGGTCAGCGAAGGGCAGCCGATCATGCCGGACATCGATCTCTCCCCGTACCACGCCTATGCCAGCGGGGTCTCCCGTCTGCATGCAGTGATCAAACGGAACGGCGAGCGCATCACCATTATGGACCTGGGCTCTTCCAACGGCACCTATGTGAACGGAAAGCGCCTGACGGCGAACTCCGAACAGATGCTGCACCACGGGGATGTGGTCACCTTTGGAAAACTAAAGATCCAGATCCTGTTGAGAAACTGAGCGCTTTCCTGAAAGGAACAGCATGGCCTACACCATTATTCTGCATGTGGCAGGCGAGAACTCCATCACCGGAGAGATCGAAGAACTGCCCAAACCCACGGACACGCTGCTGGTGGTCATCAACCCGCGCACGCGCGACGGCAAGGACCTGCATTACCTGGAGGCCAACGTCAGCAAAGTCATCTGGCCGGTCTCCAAGCTGACCCTGATCGAAGTGCTGGAGGGCGAGGAAGAGGACAAGATCATCGGCTTTGTGAGGGAGTAAAAGATGCCGGAGACTTTTGAGCGCCGCCGCATCCTGGTCGTGGACGACGAAGAGCGCATGGTGCGCTTCATCCGCATGAACCTGGAGCATGACGGCTTTCAGGTGAGCGAGGCATTCAATGGCAAACAGGCCATCGCCAAATTACGGGACGTCAACCCGGACCTGATCCTGCTGGATGTGATGATGCCGGACCTGGACGGCTTCGAAGTGCTGGAAACGATCCGCGAGATCAGCAACGTGCCGGTCATCATGCTGACCGCCAAGGGCGAGGAGGATGACCGCGTCCGCGGACTGGAACTGGGCGCCGACGATTACATCACCAAACCGTTCAGCCCGCGCGAGCTGGTCAGCCGGGTCAAAGCCGTGCTGCGCCGCACCGAGGGCGCAAGCGGCTCCATGCACGGACTGATCGAGATCGATGACCGTCTCAAGATCGACTTCGACCGCCGCGAGATCTGGCTGGAGGGCAAGCTGGTCAAGCTGCGCCCCACCGAATACCGCCTGCTCTTTCACCTGGTGCAGAATGCCGGCTGGGTGGTCTCTCACGACCAATTGCTGCAAAAGGTATGGGGCTATGAGTACCGCGACGAACCGCACTACGTGCGCCTGTACATCAACTACCTGCGCCAGAAGCTGGAGAAGGACCCCGCCAACCCGAAGTACATCCTGACCGAGCGCGGCGTGGGCTATCGCTTCGTGGATTACAAGCGGCAGAAGGAATAACAGCCCGGATTTTTTACGTTCTTCTTATGGAAAGCCTGCGTTTTTCTTAACGCAGGCTTTTTATATTAAGGGCATCAAACATCCAATCCGTAAGGAGGTTGCATATGTCCAACCTAATTCGTTGGGAACCCGCCCGTGAAATGATGACTCTGCGCGAGGCCATGGATCGTCTCTTCGACGACGCCTTCACCCGCCCGTTGGGCGTGAGCGGATGGCCGACAGTCATGCCCGGCGCTGGATATGTACCAGACCGACGACGAGGTCGTCGTCAAGGCCGCCCTCCCGGGCTTCAAGGCCGAGGACGTGCAGATCAACGTCACCGGCGAGGTGCTCACCATCAAGGGCGAGATGAAGCACGAAGAGAGACCAAGCGACAAGGCCTACCACATCCGCGAGCAGCGCTGGGGCTCCTTCGAGCGCAGCGTCATGCTTCCGACCGGTGTCACCGCCGACAAGGCCAGGGCGGAGTTCGAGAATGGCATTCTGACCATCACGCTGCCCGAAGGCTGAGGAAGTCCAGCCCAAGACCATCACGGTCAAAGCCAACAAACGCTGAACAGGACTGCCGGCAACGCTTCCAGTAAATCGCAAACTCACCCCGGCCATTGGCGCGGGGTGAGTTTGCTTTCGAGAGGCGGCCAGGCCGCATCGACTATACTTTGTGGATAAAGATAGGGTAAAATTGTCCAACCATGGCAAAACAACGAATAGTTCTTGGTCGATGACCACGAGGTCGTGCGCCTCGGGCTGAAATCTTTGCTGGAGCGCCATCCGCAGTTCGAGATCGTGGCGAGGCCGGCTCGGCCCGTGAAGCTATCGAACAGGTCACACTGCTCCAACCGGATGTCGTGGTGATGGACATCCGCCTGCCGGGCACTTCAGGGATCGAAGCCTGCGAGGAGATCGTCAACAAGTTCCCGGCACCAAGGTCATCATGCTGACCTCCTATGCGGAGGACGAAATGCTGTTCTCGGCCATCCGCGCCGGGGCCTCGGGCTACATTCTCAAGCAGATCGGCAGCGAGGACCTGGTCAAGGCGCTGGAAGCCGTCGGCCGCGGCGAGGCGCTGCTCGATCCGGCCGTCACCCAGCGTGTCTTCCAGGAAGTGCGCCGGGCAGTCAAGGAAGAGGAAGCCTCGGCCTTTGCGCACCTGAGCCAGCAGGAGAAGCACGTGCTGCTGCTGGTTTCGGAGGGCAAGACCAACCGCGAGATCGCCAAAGCATTGTTCCTGGGGGAAGGCACGGTGCGGAATTACGTTTCCAGCATCCTCTCGAAGCTGGGCGTGAACAATCGGGCTGAGGCCGCCGCCTACGCGGTGGAGCACAACCTGCGGGAGTACATCTCGACCTGATCCGCAAGCCGGCCGGGTTTGATTCCAGGGTGGGCGAAGGGTGATCCCCTATTCCAGCAAGACAGACGGGAAGGTTACACTGCGGCCGTTCCAATTCTCGGACGCGCCGGAAATGTACACGGCGGTGCGTGAATCGCTCGCCGATCTGAAGCCGTGGATGTCATGGGCGCATGATGGCTATGCCCCACGGGATGCCAGCGACTTCATTGCCATCGCTCGAGCGCACTGGGAAGAGGGGGGAATCTACGGATTCGCCATCCTGGATGCCGGGGATGGAAGTTTTGTAGGGGGATGCAGTCTCAGCAATATCCATCCACTTTATCGTTTCTGCAACCTGGGGTACTGGGTAAGGAGCAGCCGGCGCGGCCAGGGGATGGCCGGGCGGGCGGCGAGACTGGCCGCGTATTTCGGTATCGAGCGGCTGAGAATGGTGCGCGTGGAAGTGGTGGTGGCCGTGGGCAACACGGCCAGCATTCGGGTGGCAGAGAAGATCGGCGCGCACCGGGAGGGGATCCTGCGGAACCGCATTTTGGTGGGCCCAAAGTGCCATGACGCGGTGATGTATTCGATCATCCCCGAAGATTTTCGATTAAAGAGCCGCGGGTAGCGGGTGCAAAAGGGGGAAAAGAATATAATAGGCCCATGAACCAATTCTCCCTGCTTTTTCTCGGCAAGGCCGAGGATGCCGACTGCGCCCGGGCACTGGAATTTTGCCAGGGCGCTTTTGACAGCGTCACCTTCTGCCTGGGGAAATGGGGCGACCCGCTGCCTCCCGAAATCCGCGCCTGGGAGGGAGATTACATCGTCTCGTATCTCTCGCGCTGGGTGGTGCCTGAAGACCTGCTGAAGCGGGCCCGGAAGGCTGCGGTCAATTTCCACCCAGCCTCTCCGGAGTACCCCGGGATCGGGTGCAATAATTTCGCCCTGTATGAGGATGCCAGGGAATACGGGGCGACGTGCCATCACATGGCCTCCAGGGTGGATACCGGAGCGATCATCCTGGTGAAGCGCTTTCCGGTGTACCCGGAGGACGATGTGGAAAGCCTGCTCCAGCGGACCTACGAGCACCAGATGCAGTTGTTCTTCGAGGTGGCCGGAATGATGGCGGAGGGCAGGGAACTGCCGGTCTCCGCGGAAAAATGGACGCGCCCCCCGTTCACGAGAGTTCAATTCAACGAGCTGTTCAGGATCACGCCGGGGATGGACAAGGCGGAGATCGCCAGGCGGATCCGCGCCATCAGCTTTAAAGGCTGGCAGCCCTATGTGGAATTGGAAGGGTACCGGTTCGAGTACAAGCCGCCGGCGCAGGCATAGGACCGGGGGAGTTCTTACTCCCTGCCGTTAATCCCGATCCAGGTCTCTTTCATCGTCAGCGCGTCCTGCTCCATGAGGGGGCTTTCGCAAAGGATGCGCCCCGCGCAGCCAAAATCCTTCAGTGCTGTGAACAGGGCTTTGAAGTCCAGGTCCGCCTCGGCCAGAGGCAGATGGTTCTTCTCCCCTTTGGGACCATACTCGATTCCAGAAAGATGGATATGCAAGTGTTTGAGGGCGCTGCGGCCCAGCGCGCGGCGGTAGCGCGTAAGGCAGGCGGCCCATTCCTCATAGGTATTAAACGTGCCATCGCCGGGGCGGGCGTGCAGGTGGGCAAAATCAAGGCAGGGCAGCACGCCTTCCACCTCCGTGCTCATGGCCAGGGTGTCTTCGAAGGAACCCAACATGGCAGATTTCCCCATCGTCTCAGGCCGCAAAGTGACCTCATCCCCGTTGACGCGCAGTTCCCTGGCGCACTCCTTCAAGCGCGGGATGGCTACCTTCAGCACCTCCGCCGGATCTCCCCCAAAGTAGGAGCCGGGATGAAATATGATGTCGGTCGCACCGGCGAGAAAGCCATAGTGGGCGGCATCCATGAGGCGCTTGCGGGATTTGGGCCACTCTTCCGCAGTGGCGTTCAGGTTGATGAAGTAGGGGGCGTGGACGCTCAGAGCCACCTTGTGAGTCCCGCCCGCGCTCTGGATGGCGGCGCAGGTGGCCTCGGTCACGCGGACGGCCTGCACCCATCCAAGCTCCAGCGCGCCAAGGCCGATAGATCGACTGAATTCGATGGAGCCCACCGAGCCGCCAGGTTTTTTGGGCGTCTCAAGGGGAGAGCCAACGGTGCCAAAGAGAAAAGAACGCGGCATGTAAACTCCTCTACCTTATCCGAAGAGCCGGGCCCAGAGAGGCGGGCCAAGGATGAGCAGGCCGATGAGCGCCGCGGCCAGCGCGGCGATGAGCACCGCCGCCGCACCCACATCCTTGCCGACCTTTCCTAGGGGATGGTGGAGCGGGCTGGCCAGGTCCACCACCGCTTCAATGGCGGTATTGATGAACTCCGCGCTGAAGACCATAGCCACAGCCAGGATGATCACAGCCCAATCTCGCGCGGGGATCCGCAGCCAGGTGGACAAAGTGAAGACCACGGTGGCAACGACGGCATGGATCCAGGCGTTCTGCTGGGTGCGGATCACATAGGCCCAGCCCCGGAAGGCGTGGCCGAAGGAATGCCAGCGGGAAATGATGAATTCCTTGATGCTATTCACTGATCTTTATTCCTGACAATCCCAGTTGAGCAAGGACAGCAGCCTGCGCGGCCCACATACGCAGCTTTTCGGCCTCTCCGGCATGATCGTGCCCCAGGAGGTGCAGGATCCCGTGCACGATGAGCAATTGCAGCTCGGCCTGGAGGGCGTGTCCCCCCGCCTGCGCCTGCTCCGCAGCGCGCTCCACGGAGATGATGACATCGCCCAGATAAGGGGCGCCGGTCTCCGGGTCGGTTTCACCGGCAGGGAAGGAAAGCACATCGGTGGGGACATCCACATCCCGGAAGTCCAGGTTCAACTGGTGGAGTTGCTCGTCATCGGTGAGCACGATGGTCAGATCGGCCTGCTCTGGAGCGGATTGCTGCTGCAGGGTGAGGCGGGCCGCCAGCCCAAGAGGTTCGGTATCGAGCGGCATGGGAAAGCGATTATCGAGGGTGATCATCTTACCTGCGTGGGGCGGGTATCCTCCAGGCGGGGCGCCTCATCCGCTTTGGGATACTGGATGCGCGGGTGATACTGACCACGCAGCGTGGTGACGAAGGATTCGGTGATCAGGTTCAGGTCATTCAGGGTCAGCGAGGTGTCATCCAGCTGGTTGTTCTTCATGGCGGAATCGATCACATTACGCACCAATACGCGCAATTCATCCTCGTTGGCGGGACTTTCCGCACGGGCACGGGCCTCCACCCCATCCGCCAGCATCAGCAAGGCGGTCTCGCGTGAACGCGGCCGGGGTCCGGGATAGCGGAATTTTTCGATGTCCACTTTAGAAGCATCGCCTCCGGCTGCCTCGAGGGCCTGGTTGTACTGGTAGCGGGTGATGAGGGTGCCATGATGCTCCAGCATGAAATCGATCAGGCGGTGGGGCAGGCGGTACTTGCGCGCTGTGGACACCCCATCGAGCACATGCTGGATGATGGTGGCGGCCACCTCCTCGGGTGCCATGTCGTCATGCTTGTCGATCTTTCCGGGGATCTGATTCTCAATAAAGAAGGAAGGGTTGTGGGCCTTCCCGATATCATGGAACTGCGCGCCCACGCGCGTAAGCAGCGGGTCCGCGCCGATGCGCTCAGCGGCCTGCTCAGCGAGGTTGGCCACCTGAAGACTGTGCTGGTAGGTGCCGGGCGCGCTGCGCAGGAAGAACTGCAGGAGCGGGGAATCGGGGCGGGAGACATCCAGCAATTGGAGCGAGGTGGTTAGGCCCAATCCCTGCGCCAGAAGGTATTGCAGGCTGAGGGCCACACTGGCGGAGGCCAGC
Source organism: uncultured Chloroflexia bacterium (assembly GCA_963809585.1). GTDB lineage: Bacteria > Chloroflexota > Anaerolineae > Anaerolineales > Villigracilaceae > JACPVF01. Next base: position 2,051,031 of record CAWEKL010000009.1, read on the forward strand.
CCGTTGAACAGCACCGCCCCGAACAACTGGAAAATGCCCACAGTATCGAGCGGGTAGGCGGGCATTTTGTAGGCAACGATCATGGCCGCGCCCGAGATGGCGATGGCGATGCCGGCACGCAGGAAGGCCCAAAAGCGCTGGGCGCGCCCCAGCAGGAGAAGACCCATCAGCGAGGTGAAGAGGTAAAACGGTCCCAGCTCGGCGGCATTGGGCAGGCCATACACGGCCAGGAAGGAAAGAACGATGGACACGGCAATGCCGGTCTCAATGCCGAAGAGGGTGGAGATCAGCAGACCGGCGGAAGAGAGGGGGAAGAAATAGGGGAGCAGGGTGCGCTCGGGGATGACCAGCCGCGCTCCCGCGAAAAACAGAAGAAAGACAATGGCAATGACCGACACGTTGCGCAGGTCGTTCATGATGAGCAGCCGGCGGCGGCGGACAAAATACATATGGATAAAGAACATGGAAACAAGCGTTACCGCGCCGGCACCCACCAGGTCCTCCACGCGGCTGCCGGGGGTGATCAGCCCGAGCTGGCGCAAGGCTTCCATGTCCGAGGGCGTAATGATCTCGCCGCCCGGAACGATCATCTCGCCGGATTTATATCTTTGGACCACCGGTTCCACCGCCTCGCGTGCAGAGTCGCGGGCGGCCTGGGTGAGCTCCTCGTTGTAGAGGCTGTTGGGCACGACAAAGGCCTGGACAATGGTAGCCACCAGTCCGGCCTGATCCTCCGGGAAGGAAAGACTGACGCGCGAGATGATGCCGCGCTGGATGGTATCCAGGCTATCCTCACGGATGGCGCTGCGCATGACCTGCTCCAGTACGCTGAGCGCTTCCTGCTGGAGGGCATCCCAGCGGGCTGAGGGCAGCGCCAGGATCTGCTGGATCACATCGGGGTCCAGGCGGATATCGCTGAGGGCGGTCAGGTCAGCCTGTTTCTGTTCGTCAGAGGAATTGGGATCATTCCGGACGAGGGCAATATACTGCAAGACGGTGCGCATGCGCTCGATCTGCTGGCGGGCGATGGCCGGGTCCGGCGGGGCAAAGAGGGGCTGGACAGCGTTCTCGGAGGCCAGGCGGGCTTCCTCCGTGCGCACCGTGCTGACGTACTCCACATCCCGCGGCGCGAGCAGGTCCCGCGGGGCCACATCGCCAACGTCCACTGTCACCGAGGTCGAGCGCAGGCTGAGGGGGAAGGTCAGCAACGCAAAGGTAAGCAAGCCGCTGGCCAGCAGCAAGGTAAATTGAAGGACACGCACGCGTGTAGGGGCGAGTTGACGGTTCTGCATACTTATAAACCAGCCCGTTTTTCAGTCAGCACGAGGAACGCCGGGGAGCGGCTGCCAGAGATATCGACCCGGACAGGGCGGGCACGCATAGACGGGTTATTTTTGGAGCACTTCGCGGACCATGGCACTGATCATGTCATTGGGAGCCCGCCCGGCTACCCTCGGCATGACGACCTTCATCACCTTGCCCATGTCCGTCATGGAGGCCGCGCCCAACTCCGCAACGGCAGCCTGAATGAGGGCGCGCAATTCTTCGGCTGGCATGGCCCTGGGGAGAAAGGTCTCGAGAACGGCGATCTCCGCCCGGTTGTCGGAAGCCAGGTCTTCGCGGCTGGCTGTATTCGCCTCCTCCAGGGCTTCGCGGCGATTCTTGATCTCCTTCTGGAGAATGGACACGACGGCCATATCGTCCAGAGTGATGCGCTTGTCCACCTCAGCCTGTTTGACAGCGGCCAGCACCATGCGCAGGGTCCGTTTGCGCACTTCGTCGCCGGATCGCATGGCATCCTTGACCGAGTCGTTAAGTTGAGTTTTTAAGTCCATACGGTCATTATACCCTTACCAGCCCGGCCTTCGCCTCTATGGAACCGCGGCAATACCGGGCAAATCAGGTCTTCAGGTCCGTGAAAACGGTAAAAAGATCGGCCGGGAGCAGAGACCGGACCAGTTCGAATTCCATCTGGGTGCGCTTGAGGGCGGCATGGAAGGCATATTCAAAACCCCTGCCCTGCCCGGCAGAATCCAGGTTCATGTGGGCATGCGAGTCGGGCGGCAGAATGGAAAGCGAGAACTTGCGCAGGAAAGGGATGAAGTACAAAACCTCCTGCGGATAATACAACCGGCCCGAATGCAGCCGGGAGTCATTCAATATCTCCGAGTCCAGCGGGTCGATGGCAGAGGAGGCAGAGCCCGCAGGATGAGCTTTCAGCCATAAATCCACATAGTTCGTATGGGCATAGAAATCCTGGGCAGTGTGTGAGAGGCGGCCAAAGGCAGCCCAGGCCTGCGCAGCCTCCCCCGCCTGCAATGCCGGCTGGATGAGGGCGCGCTGGCTTTCGATATAGGCGCGGCCCCCGGGGATGGCGTTGTTATCGAAGTGAAATTCATCATGGCCAAACTGATAGCGCAGGCTGTCCTGATGCAGGTTCGCGGAAATGATGTCCCCCAGTGCGCGCGGGCTCACCTTCCCGGTAAGCGCCTGCTGAAGGAGCTGCATATGCACGCTAAGAAGCATCTGTTCATTCCTCCTTCATTAACACGGTCATTGGGCATTCCTAGCGCGGGATTATACGCCAGCAGGAGACCCTGGGCAGGAATGTGGTTATAATCGCCCGCATGACTTTCTATACCACCAAAGGCGATGACGGTACGACAGGGATGCTGGGCGAGGGGCGCGTCCCCAAATATCATGCGCGCATGGAAGCCCTCGGCGCGCTGGACGAGGCTTCCGCTGCCCTGGGGCTGGCCCGGGCGCAGGCAGCCGAGGAATCCAGCAAGGCCGTGATCCTACAGGCCCAGCGCGACCTCTACAAGCTGATGGCAGAGGTGGCAGCCACGCCAGAGCACGCGGAACAATTCCGCGCCATCGACGAGGGGCGCGTCCGCTGGCTGGAGGAACAAACCGACAGCCTGAGCCGCATGGTCCCCGCGCCCAGGGAGTTCATCGTGCCAGGGGACACCGCCGGAGAGGCGGCCTTCTCGCTGGCACGCGCCATCGTCCGCCGGGCGGAGAGGCGGGTGGTGGAACTGTTCGATGCAGGTGAGATCAAGAACGAGCACTTGCAGCGTTATTTGAACCGCCTGTCTTCCTTGTGCTTTGCACTGGAGCTGCTGGAGAATCAGTCGGCCGGAAAACCCACCTCCTTCGCGAAAGAAACCGGCGAATGACGGGCACGATCATCAACATCATCGCCATCCTGGTGGGAGGCGGGCTGGGGATGCTGTTCGGTTCGCGCATTCCCGAGCGCCTCAAGCAGACCGTGGTGGCGGGCATGGGGCTGTTCACAGCCTCCATGGGCTTGCAGATGTTCCTAAAGACCAGCAATGCGCTGATCGTCCTGGGCAGCCTGTTAATCGGCATCCTGCTGGGGGAATGGTGGAAGATCGAAGACCGGCTGCAGCACCTGGGTCTGATCCTGGAACAACGCTTCGGAGGAAATGGGACCACGGATCCGGCCATCCCCGCGGAGGAACGCCACAATTCGCACTTCGTGCGCGGCTTCCTGATCTCCTCCCTGCTCTTTTGCATCGGGCCGATGGCCATCCTGGGATCGATCAACGACGGGCTGCGCGGCGACTATAACCTGCTGGCAGTCAAGTCGGTGCTGGACGGCTTTGCCTCGCTGGCCTTTGCCTCCACGCTGGGGGTCGGAGTGTTGTTCTCCAGTCTCGTCGTGCTGGTCTACCAGGGCGGCATCAGCCTGCTGGCCGCGCAGTTCAGCGCGATCCTGAGCGATCCCATGGTGGCGGAGATGACGGCCACCGGCGGAGTGATCCTTTTCGGGCTGGCGCTGAGCAGCCTGCTGGAGATCAAGCGCATCCGCGTGGGCAACTTCCTGCCTGCGCTGGCGATCGCCCCGCTGCTGGTATGGATATTGATCCAGTTGAACCTGATGTAGAGTGGGTCACTCCATCAGAGAGAATCAAAAAAGGACACGCCTCGGGCATGTCCTTTTTTGATCGTTAATAGGGCGCTGTTACTGGCCGACCTGCGCGAGGGCGGCATCGATCTTGGTCTGGAAGTCGCTGAACGGCAGGGCTCCCTCGATGAGCTCGGTCTGGGTCTGACCATTCACCGTGTAGGTCATGACGAAGGACGGGGTGGCCTTGACGCCGGCAGCCTGTCCATCCGCAAGGTCCTGGTTGACGCGGCTCTTGTAGGTGCCGCCATTGAAGCAGGACTGGTAGTCGCCCGTGTTCAAACCGATGGTTTGGGCAAAGGCGGACAGACGTTTGGGAGTGAAGTTCCCCACATTCTCGCCGGTCTGATTGGCGAAGATGATGTCATGCATCTCCCAGAACTTTCCCTGATCGCCGGCACAATAGGCGGCTTCGGCGGAATCTCCGGATTCGGCGCCGATCCAGCTGCCGAAGGAGCGATACACAAAATAAACCTTGCCCGTGGCTACATAGGTATCCATGATCTGAGCCTCGGTGTCCTTGGTGAAACGGTCACAATACGGACACTGGAAATCCGAAAACTCCTCGATCTTGATAGGTGCGTCAGGGCTGCCGGCTGCATTGCCATCCGCCTGCGGGCGGGTGACAGGGGCTGCCGTTTTGATCTCGCCCACCGGCGTGAAGTTCGGCAGGATCAAAAACGCAGCGACCGCCACGGCCACCAGCACGATCCCGATGATGACCGCCAGGCGGGAGCGCTGCTCGGCGCGGCGGCGCTGTTCCCGGCGCACCTGGCGTTTGCTCATTCCTTCTTTGGACATACTCTACTCCTCGACAATGAATGAATGGTTGTTCCGATCAAAGGCCCCCATAGGGTCGTGAGGGCGGACAGACTGCCTGCAAAACCGAATGGGAATTGCATGGCTGCAAATTTTCCCACGTTCAGGTGGATTTGTCCAGAAAACCTTAATAAAGCTCTTATAAAGCCAGGCGGGCATCCATCCAGATGACCATCAGTTTGAAAACTTCCTCCTGATCGGCCTCATTATGGAGCTCGTGGTAACTGCCATCCCAGATCTGGAGGGTGATATGGCTGCCGCCGGCATGAGCAAATTCCCGGCTGGCATCGGGGGAAGTGAGGCGGTCCGCGCTCCCGTGCATCAAGAGCAGGGGCAGAGGGAACTCGCCGGCATGGGCAATAGCCCACTCCCCGGAATCCCTGAGCCCGGTGAACAGGCGAGGGGTGATCTTATCGTGCACGAGGGGGTCATGGATATAAGCATCGATGACTTTGGGATCATGCGAAAGGGCGGCTGTCTCCAACCCGGACCTCTGGGTCAAGCCGGGGACAATGCGATCGGCAATGCGCGCCAGTCTCTCCCGGGCAGGCGGAACGGGAAAGGCCAGGCGTAAATAGGGGCTGGTTGCGATGACCCCCGCCAGGTCAGGCTTGCGGCGCAGTCCATAGTTGATGACCTCGTTCCCGCCCATGCTGTGACCGTACAGGAACAGGGGCAGGCGCGGGTATCGCTGCCGCGCCCGGGCAAGGAGATCATCAATATCCTTCATCAGCGCTTCGTATGAAGGGGTATGACCGCGCGGGCCGCCGGAGCGGCCATGACCGCGCTGATCGAACCCGAAAATGGCATAGCCGGGCCAGGTCAGGGCTTTGGCGACATGCTCATAGCGGCCGATGTGCTCCCCCAGGCCGTGGACCAGACAGACCACCGCCCTGGGCTTCTGGTTGGGCTCCCAGCCAAGGCCGTGAATGTTCACCCCATCCGCAGACTGCCAATCAGATTCGAACGCGATCACAAGAGCTACCTCCCCTCCAGGATGGAGCCTCCCGATCATCAGCCGGGAGGCAACGATGCAGAAACACAGAACGGATCAGTCTCGCGCCAGCGCTTCGCCGATCTCGAAGCGGCAATAATCATCGCCTTTCGCCATGCAGTGGGTTTCAGTGATCTGATGGGGTTTGCCGGTGGCCCATTCGACCGCTTCCCCGATGGAGCCTGCATACAGGTGGCAGATGGGAGTCTCGCTTTTGCGGCCGTGACAGACCCCACAGGTGGCATCATGGAAGGCAATGGGCTGGCCGTCGTCCAGCCAGACCTCGACCTGCGAGTTGGATTTCCGCAGGGCATCCGCCATGCCGTTTAGGATGAACTTGATGCGCTGGCGTTCTGGCAGCAGCCTGAGGGCGGCCCCGGCAATGCCCATCAATCCAGCCTGCTCGCGCAGGGCATACTGGAAGGAGGCCTTGCCGATCCGCCGCAGCATGCCGCGCCCGCCGCGCCCGTAGAACTCCTCGATGGCCTGATTGAAGCGGGCATATTGCGCCGTCTGGATGGCCGGTTCCAGGTTATCCGGAGGGAAATTACCAATATAGCGTTCCAACCCGCAGGAGCGCAGCACCGCGTTCAAGCCGTTCTCGCCCATCACTTCCTGCGCGGCCACGAGCGCCTGCCGGACGATGGTATTGACAATGACCGCATCTTCACGCTGCATGCCAGCACCTCCTAAAGTGGATGGATAAAGACCGGGTATTGCTCTCCGGTGAGCAGAAAGCCCAACCTTTGATAGAGCGCCTGGGAAGCCAGGTTATCGCTTTGCGTATTGACCGTGACATGGGCACGGGTGCGCTTTTTAACCGTGTGGAGCAGGTCGTTGACCAGCACGGAACCAATCCCTGCACCCTGCGCCTCCGGGCGTACGGCCAGCCGGGCAAGGTGCGCGCCCAGGGGGCTGCCGGTGCTGAGCTGGTAGCCGATCAGGCCGGAGGAGGTCTCGGCCACAGTGGCATGGAAAGCCTGGCCAAATGCCTTATGGAGGGCGTCGAGGGAGTTGCGCCACAGCGGCTCGAATGCCGAGGCATCCACGTCCACCACGGCCGGCAGGTCCCACGCCTGCATGGGACGGAGTCTTATCCCATCCGGAAGGGGCCGGTCGAGGATGGGAGCATCGTCCCAGATCAGCATGATGATGTTCTGGTTAAAGACAAAACCGGACCCCGCCAGGAGATCCTCGAACCAGGGCTGCAACGCGATGGCAGCCGCCAGCGCATCTCCCTGCATGGAAATTTCAGTACGGGCGGTATCCCACAGAGCGGACCATGCCTGGTTCTCCTCGACAGGGGAGGCACAGGCGAACAGGCGGATCCAGGCAATGCCCGGCGGGTCCTGCGGGCAGGCCAGGGCAGCCATCACATCGCCGCCATCTTCGAGGATCCAGTAATGCGGGGAACCCAGCCATTCCAGAGGCGCGCGCCAGTCCAGATGACGGTGGACGCGCGTCTCAAAGTACATCAGATTGGCGATCTGCTGCTGGTCAGCTGGAACCGCCCTGCGGACCTGCAGATTGATCGCTACCATGGTTTAAAGCGCATCAGGAATTTGAGGACCCGCTCCATGAAGGTGGGTTTGGATTTTGCGTCCACCGAACCCATCATCTTGATTGCGGACTGGAGCACATCGCCGTGTTTGAGGCGTATGGCCGCCATGGATTTCTTGACCATGGCGAGCATGTCCCCCTCGCCCAGTTGTTCAAAGAGCGCCTCGGAGCGCGAGTAAGCCTCCAGGGCCTCGTCCGATCGGCCTAGCGCTTCCAGGGCGGCAGCCTGATTCCCCAGCGCCATCGCCTGGCGTTTGGGATCGGAAGCGGAGGCGAAGAGCGCATCCGTGCCGCGGGCGGCCTCCAGTGCTTGCGCGGGCTGCCCGGCCTGCAGCCAGGCCACACTTTCGTTGTTGTTCATTTCGGCGGCGAGCAGGCTGGAATTTTGCCGGTGGTAGGCCTCGGCTGCAAGTTGAAAGAGCCGGGCGGATTCGTCATAGCGGCCGCGCTGGTAGACGCGCTTGCCATCTTCAGCAAGCTCTGCGGGGGCTTCAGCGGTCATTCGATTTAGAGGGTGATGTCGAGAAGGCCTTCAGCCACCGAGCGCAGGCGTTCCTTCGACATTTCACTCAGCTTCATGGCCAGCTCCAGATAAGGCCGATTGACCGGCTGGGAAACAAAAGACCGCATTTCATCCGGCAGTTCAAGGAACCCCTGGACCAATCCCTGGCTCACCAGCCAGCGGCCTACGGGGCCGTTCTTATCAAAGAAATCATCCACGCGCGCGCCCAGCGAGGTAAGGACGACTTCCAATTCCGGGAGCGGGATGGGCCGTTCCCCCAGCTCATAGGCTTTCAGGCGGGGACTGGGGACGCCGGAGCGGGCGGAAAGGTCCTTGAGCGACAGGTTGGCCTGGTTGCGCTGCTGACGCAGCAGCGCGCCGATCAGGCGCTGGCGCACGGACATCAAGCGCGGCAGGTCCATGGGCTCGGACAGCGGAGCGTCGCTGGAGATAGCCTGGTGGCCCCAGAAATGGCTGAGAGGGATGCGCAGATAGTACACCAGGACTTCCAGCTCGGGCAGGGACGGGGATCGCCGGCCTTCTTCATAGGACAGTAGCAGCGGCCGCGAGATGCCCATGGCATCCGCGCATTCCCTGGAGGTCCGCCGGGCGGCCAGCCGGGCATCGCGGATCAGCACTCCCAGTTTTTTGGAACGAAGGGTAATCTGACTGCGGTTATCCATAACGCCTCACCATGAGTTCAGGGTCTGAAATGATTATAGCAGAGTCGGAAGTCCTTGCACGCCCGGTCGCGCAGGCTCAACGTATCCTTCTAATCTCGCGGGATTGGTGCGCAGCCTCCGCAATGCGGAGGGCAACTTCCTGGAACGCGATGACCGCGGTGGTGTCAGTGGGGTATTTCAAAGTGAAGGGTTGGTGCTGGTTATTGGCTAGGGTGAAGTGGGCGAGGTAGGGGAAGGTGGTCTTGATATCAATTCCCAGAGCCTTTTCCACATCCGCACGGCTTAAACCTTCCAGACCAACGGCGCGGTTCAAGATCGTGAACAGGGTCTGGTCCTTTACGTTCTTCGAGCGCAGGAAATCCAGGAGCGTTTTGGTCAGGGTAACACTGCTCAGCTCAGTGCTGACGATCAGGACGATCAGGTCAGCCCGCTGGAGGAGCTGGATGGAGAATTTGGAAAGGGAGCGACCCAGGTCCACAACAACATAATCATAAGTGTCCCTGAGCTGCTCCAGAATACCGCCGATCTTTTCCACCCGTAATTGGGTGGCACTATCGGGGTCAGGCGAGCCAGACACAAGGTGGAACTTCCACGGCCCCGTCCCCGCCGGAACCTCCGAGGATACCTCTGCAGCCCATTCCTCAGGTTCCATTTTTGCCAGGGAAACAAGATTCCGGGAACCCTGATACCCCACGATACTGGCAATGGAGCCGATGGGCAGAACCATGTCCAGCAGCGCCACACGAGACTCAGGCAGTTTGTAGGCCATGTTCATTGCTAGGTTGGCACACAGAGAGGAGGTGCCAATGCCCCCTTTGGCACTGATGAAAAAGATGCTCAGCCCGTCGCGGGAATCAGGGGAGGCGGGCAGCGGCTCTATTTCTTCCGGCTCAGGTCCGCCGGGCAGGAGCCGGCTGAGGACTTCATTGAGCGAACCAAGGGCCTCAGGAGACTTGACGATCCAGTCGTTAAAGCCGGCCGCAAAGCAGGCTTGCCGGTGCGCAGGGGAATCATCCGCTGTAAAAGCCGCCAGCAGGATATGTTCGGTGCGCCAGTCCTGGCGCAACTTGGCGGCGAACTCCGCGGCGGGCAGATCTTGAACGAGGGTGTCGATGAGGATCAGGTCCGGCCGGTCGCGCCAGGCGATGATCAATCCCTCCTTGGCGGAGGCCACCTGGAGCACGGAATAATGCAGCTGCCGGAGATGGCTGGCGAGGAACGCGCGAGTGGCGGCGTCCGGATCAATGACGAGGATGGTCTTGTCTTCCATGGAAGGAGTCCGGGGGATCAGGCTTCCAGTGGAGGCATCAAATACCCCAGGCCCGAACGGGTGACAATGTGCTTGGGGTTGTGCGCATCCTCCTCCAGCTTCTGGCGGAGACGGGCGATGCTCACCCAGAGGATCTCCTTGTCACTTTTATATTCAGGTCCCCATACGCTGGTGAGCAGTTCCTCAGAGGTGAGGATCCTGCCGATGTTATGAGCGAACTGGAGCAGCAGGCGGTATTCCGTGGCCGAGAGGGAGACCGGAGTCTCCGAGGACCAGACTTCGGCCTTGGCAAAATCGATCTTCAGGTTGTCGTGAGTAAAGAAGCGTGCCTGACCCGGCTCCATGGCGATCTGGGTACGGCGCAGCACGGCGCGGACGCGCGCCAGCAGCTCCGTAGCGGAGAAGGGTTTTACCATGTAATCATCAGCGCCGAGGTCCAGGCCGCGCACGCGGTCCTGCTCCTCCCCCCGTGCGGTGAGGATGATGATCGGCACGTTGGAAAATTCGCGAATGCGCTGGCAGGTGGCAAAGCCATCCAGGCGGGGCATCATCACATCCAGCAGAACGAGATCGATCGGCTGGGCGGAGAAGACTTCCAATGCCTGCAAACCGTCCTGGGCGGTCACCACCTCATAGCCTTCGGTCCGCAGGTTGGCTTCCAGGAGGCGCAGATAACGGGGCTCATCGTCGACGATCAAAATACGCTTCGACATTCCATTCTCCTCGCGAAAAAATTTCAGGCCGAAGGATCGGCGGGCAATTGTATGTGGAAAGTGGTGCCCTCATCCAGTATCAATTCAGCCCAAATCTTACCATGATGTGCCAGAATAATCTGTTTACAGATGTACAACCCCAGCCCGGTGCCGGTCACCGTGCGCTCACCCGGAACCCGGTAAAAGCGCTCGAACAGGAAGGGCAGGAAGTCCTCGGAAATGCCGGGGCCGTGGTCGCGAAAGGCGGCGTGGAGAACTTTGTCCTCGTTGCGCAGGGAAATGTCGATGGGCGAGCCGGGAGCGTATTTCAGGGCGTTGCCGAACAGGTTCTCGAAGACCTGCGAGAGCCGCACGCCGTCTCCCTGGATGGCCGGGATCGGCTCAAAATCGAAGTTCACCTGCAGGTCACGTTTGTGGGTGGTGACGCGCAGGGTCACATCCCGGATGAGCGCATCGAGACGCAGCGGCTGGAACTTGAACTGGATGGTCTTGCTCTGCAGGCGGGCCGATTCCAGCATATTCTCGATCAATCCCGTCAGCCGGTCGGCCTCCTCGTCGATGATGGTCAGGAATTCCCGCTGGGTCTGGAGGTCCCAGTTGGCATCCTCACGAAGCAGGCTGGTGGTGTAGCCCTTGATGAAACCGAGGGGAGTTCGCAGCTCGTGAGATATGGTGGAGGCAAAATCGTCCTGCAGGCGCATTTGCCGCTGGACGGATTCCAATTCGGTGCGGGCCTCCTGCAAAGCCTTGCGCTCGAGGAGGGAAGCGGTCCAGGAAGCGATGAGAGAGGCCAGGGATACATGCTCCGGCAGGTACTCGGGCCCGCCGAAACGGACGAAGACGAGGGAACCGCTCAGCCGGTCGCCGATGCGCAGGGGGACGCCCAGCACATACGCCTGCGAGAGGCGGTCCGCTCCGGGCAGCGCCTCACCGGGATCGATCAACACTGGTGCTTCCTTTTTCATGGCCAGCCCGGCGATGCCTTCCCCCCAGGTCCCATCGGCCTCGGCATGTTTACCGCGGCCTACCGCGCGGGCATAGATGACCTCGGGAAGTCGCGATTGAGGATCCGCCAGGTAGACGGATACATTATCGTAGACGAAGCGATGGCGCAGCGCCCCCAGCAGGGTGTCCAACGCAACCTTCCAGTTGCCCTGAGTCTCCACGCTCTGGAAGAGCTTCTGCAGCGATTTGAGGGTATCGGCGTCCATGTCAGATCATCCGGCTTTCGCAATGGCCAGCAGAGGGAATTTGAAGGTTGTGCCGCGGCCCTCGATGGACTGCACATCCAGCAGGCTGCCGTGCGCCTCCACGATCTGCCGCACCAGGGAGAGGCCCAATCCTGTCCCCCCGTAGCGGCGGGTCGGCGAGGCGTCCAGTTGGTGGAAAGGCTCAAAGATCTCCTGCAGCCGGTCCACCGGGATGCCGATGCCGGTGTCGGTCACGGAAAGCATGAGCAGGTTACTGGATTCCAGCCGCAGGCTGACCACGATGCGCCCGTGCGCGGGAGTGAACTTGATGCTGTTGTCCAGGAGCTGGTTGAGCACCCAGGCGATCTTCTGCGGGTCCGCCTGTACGGGCGGCAGGTCCGGATCAATGACGCCATGCACCGCCACGTTGCGCTCCTCGGCCTTGTGCGAGGCCGCCTTGACGGCCAGACTGACCAGCCGGTCCAATTCCACGGCCTGCAGGTTAAGCGTCAACTGGCCCCGGGAGGACATGGAGAACATGATCAGGTCTTCGATCAGGTTCTCGAGCCGGTCGGCGGCGCGCTGGCTGATCTCGAGGGCATGCTTTTGCTCCTCGCTGACAGGCCCGAGCGATTCGGTGATCATCAACTCCAGATAGCCGATGATGTGCGTGAGCGGGGTACGCAGCTCATGCGAAACATTGGAGACGAAATTAGCCTTCATCTGGTTCAACTCGGAAAGCCGTTCGATAGCCGCCTGCAATTCGGCGGTGCGCTCCTCCACGCGGCGTTCCAGGTTGCGGTTGGAGGCTTGCAAAGCCGAGCGGAGCTGGATGATCTGTTCGGTGACGGCCTGGTCGAGGACAGTCCGTTGGAGCAGATTCAGTTCCAGCAGGGCCTGTCCCAGCAGGCAGGTTTTTCCGCTGGAGAGCTGCTCCTGTTGATAGGCGAGGGCGCGGGCCAGGTCGGTCTCCGAGATATGGCCGCGGCTGACCAGGTAATCTCCCAGCCGTGGAACCAGCATTTCAGGCGTAAGCTGCGGTTGTGTCATCATGATGAAGCCTCGTTGTGCCAGACCCACTCTCCGCCCAGCATGGTGGCTGCCGGGCGCATGGTGAGTAGTTCATCCGGATCGCAGGTGAAGGGGTCCTGATCCAGGGTGATCAGGTCAGCAAAAAAGCCGGGAGCCAGCTTCCCCAGCCGGCCTTCCGCGTTGGCGGCATAAGCCGCGCCGAGGGTGTAGGCTTCCAACGCTTCTGCGAGGGTCAGTTTTTGTTCCGGGTACCAGCCTTCCGGGCCGGGGGAGCCATCCGGCCGGCGGCGGGTCACCGCGGCATGCAATCCCAGGAAGGGATTGGGGGATTCGACAGGAGCGTCCGAGCCGAATGCCAGCCGGGCGCCATGCTGGAGCTGGGTGCGCCACGCATAAGCCAGCGCCGAGCGCTCCCCCCAGAAGCGGTCGGCGACAGGCATGTCCGAGGTGGCATGGATGGGCTGCATGGAGGCGATCACGCCGAGGGAAGCAAGCCGGGCGGCGTCATCCGGATGCAGGACCTGCACGTGTTCAATGCGGTGGCGCAAATGCGGCAGGTCGTTCTCGCGCTCATACACCCGCAGGTGTTCATAGGCATTCAGCACTTCATGGTTGGCGCGGTCGCCGATGGCATGCACGGTCATGCCCAGCCCCACCGCGGCCGCTTTGCGTCCCAGGTCGAAGAGTTCCTCGGCGTCCATATTGAGAATGCCGCGATTGCCGGGCTCCTCCGCGTAGGGTTGGAACATGGCTGCGGTGTGCGGACCCAGCGCGCCGTCCATAAAGGCCTTGACCGAACCGATCCAGAGCATGTCATCGCCAAAGCCGGTGCGCAGCCCCAGGGCGCTGGCATGCTCCAGATCGTCCACCGGGATGTTCTTGTTGACGCGCAGTTTCAACCGCCCGCGGGTGCGCAGTTCCTGAAGGGCCATGAAGCTGCTTCGACGGTCGAAATCATGCACGCCGGTCAGGCCCATGCTCCAGAGAATGGGCTGGGCCTTTTCCATGGCCTCCACCAGCTCTTCGAGGCTTATTTCCGGGAGGCGGTCTCCCACCAGCCCCATGGCGCTTTCCAAGAGAATGCCGGTAGGCCGGCCGGAGGGATCGCGGACGATCCTGCCATCTTTGGGGTCGGGGGTGTTGGGACCGATCCCGGCCAATTTCAACGCGGCGCTGTTCGCCCATGCGGCGTGCAGGGATTTGGCGGTCAGGTACACCGGATGCTGCGGCGCGAAGACATCCAGGTCGGCCGCAGCCGGGAACCCTTCAGCGGCAGGTAAGGCCCAGGCGTTATGGTTCCAGCCGTGCCCCAGGACCCACTGGCCGGGCTTTGTGATCTGCACGCGGGCCTTCACGCGCTGGAGACATTCGGCCAGAGTATCGGTCTCGCAATCCACCTTCTGGAGGCCGAGGGAATAGTATTGCAGGTGAAGATGGGCATCGGTAAGGCCGGGCAGCACCGTGCGGCCCCCCAGGTCGGTCTCCTGGACGTTCCCAGCCAGGCTGCGCAAAGCATCCCGATCCCCGCAGGCCAGCACACGCTGATGATCGATCAGGATGGCCGAGGCAGAAGGGTGTCCGGCATCGAAGGTATGGACCCGGGCGTGATGGAGCAGGTGCATCTTAGAGCAGTTTCCCGAGGAGCGCATCCAGCTCCTCCGCGGAATAGTAATAGATCGTCACCGTACCGCCGCGCTTGCCGTGCCGCAGCGATACCTTGGTGCCCAGGCTGGTTTCCAGCCGGCGCTGCACATCGCTGGCATCGGCGTTCTTGACGGGCCTCTTTTTCGAGGCGGAACGCGTGCCGCTCAGCCTTTTGACCAGCCCCTCTGTCTGGCGGACGCTCATACCAAGCTGCAGGACGGTGCGCAGAGCGCCTTCCTGAGCGCGGGTATTGGGCAAGCCGAGCAGGGCGCGGGCGTGACCTTCGGTGATCTTGTTGTCCACCAGGGCCTGCTTGACCGCCGCGGAGGCATCCAGCAGGCGCAGCGTATTGGTCACGGCGGAACGGCTGCGGCCCACATGCACCGCCACCGCTTCATGCGAGAGCCCAAATTCTCCGGTCAATTGCCGGTAGGCCTCCGCCTGTTCCAGCACGTTCAAGTCGGAACGCTGAAGATTCTCGATGAGCGCAAGTTCCAGCATCTCCAGGCTGCTGGCATGGCGGGCAATGACCGGGACGGCCGCCAGACCGGCTTTGCGCGCGGCCTGCAAGCGGCGCTCCCCGGCGATCAGGATGAAACTCCCGGCCTCGCCCGGCGTTACGATCAAAGGCTGGATGACCCCATGCTCGCGGATCGAATCGGCCAGTTCGGCGATCAGGGTTTCATCAAAGTGGACGCGCGGCTGACGCGGATTAGGATGGATCCGCTCGACCGGGACCTGCAGGATGCCGCTGGCTGGCAGCGCAGATGTCTCACCGGTGGGAATGAGCGCCTCAAGTCCTTTGCCGAGACCGGAATGTTTGGGCATGATGGGGTTCCTTAGACCGCTGTCTGGACCGGCAAACCGTCGCCTGCCAGGAGTTCGCGCGCCAGGGCTTCATAGGCCTGCGCTCCCAGGGAATGGGGGGCATAGACCGAGATGGGCAATCCGTACGAGGGGGCCTCGGCCAGCCGGATGCTGCGCGGGACCACGCTCTTAAAGACCTGATCGGGGAAGAAACGGTTCACTTCGGCCACCACGTCCGCCGAAAGACGGGTGCGCGGGTCGAACATGGTCAACACCACGCCGCGCACGCGCAACTCCGGAAAGAGCGCCACGCGGACCCGCTGCAAGGTCTGGGTCAATTGCCCGAGCCCTTCGAGCGCCAGGTATTCACACTGCACGGGGATGATGACCCCCTCCCGGGCGGCCACGAGCCCGTTGATGGTCAACAGGCCAAGGGAGGGAGGGCAATCGATCAGGATGTAATCATAACGGCCATCCAGCCCCTCGATGGATTTTTTCAGGCGCGACTCGCGCGCCAGCTCATCCACCAATTCCACCTCCGCGCCGGCCAGCGCCGGGGAGGAGGGCAGGAGCGATAGATTGAGGCGCTCGTTCATGAGGATGCTGGAGGCCGGCGTGGTCAAATCGATCAGCGCCTCATAGGTCCCATTGGCGACCGTCCTCTTGTCCACCCCCAGGCAGGAAGTGGCATTCGCCTGCGGGTCCAGGTCCACGACCAGGACGCGCTGGCCCAACTGGGCCATGTAGGCGGCCAGGTTGATGGTGGTGGTGGTCTTGCCCACACCGCCTTTTTGGTTCACAAAGGTGTAGATGCGGGTCAATACAGGACCTCCATCATGCAAGCCTGGATCTCTTTCTGCGTGGGGATGCCTTCCAATCCCGGACGGGTGACAGAATAAGCCGCGAAATGGGTGGCGAAGCGGGCAGCTTCCCAGGGATCGCGGGTGAGGTACAGCCGGGCAAAAAAGGCCGCGGCATATATATCGCCGGCGCCGGTGGGATCCACTTCCGGAACCTGCGGGGCGCGGAAGCGGCGGCGGTCACCGTTCCAGTACAGGATGGAACCCGCGGCGGCATCCGTCACCGCCAGCAGGCGCGTATGGTGGGCAAAGAATTCGACCTGTTCCTCATCCCCGCCCACATCCTCCAGGCTGATGACCATCGCACCGATGCGCGGCAGGATCTCCTGCGCGTTCTCAAAGGGTACCGGGTGGACATTCCCTTCCGCATCCCAGCCGCGCATCCACCCCTGCGGGGTGAGCCCGATCAGGGAGGCAGTGATATCGGCTGTCAGATGGTGGGGGAATTCCTGCGCCAGAGGAGCCAGATGGAAGATAGGCGCAGAGCGCCAGGCCTCAGGGATGTGCTCGAGGGTCAGCGGTTCCGCCTGATGGTGCAGGATCTGTTTTCGCCCATGCGGCGTGAGGATGTTTTCAAAGGTCGTTGAATACTGGGAAGGGATGCGGACGATGGGAATATCCTTCAGAGCCTCCAGGGGGGCCTCGTCGCCGGCCGCGGTGACGATCCCCACGCGCAGCCCGAGCGCATGCGCGGCGAGCGAGGCATAGGAGACGGTCCCGCCCAGCCGCGGTCCGGCAGGGGTCAAGTCCACGGAAAGATGCCCGAAGACAAGATAGTCCACCGGCTGCAGGGGGACGGAGGCGGTCATGCGTATATTATAACGTGAGATGAAAGGGCTTAATCAAACGGGGTCCGCAACCGGCGGATAAAAAAGCGCTGCGGCGGGTGCCGCAGCGCTGATCTCCTTGTTCACGAGTCCTTGGGGATGATGACCACCTTGCGGTGCGGGTCCTCCCCGGTGCTTTCTGTAGTGACAGCCGGGTGACCGCGCAGTTCCAGGTGCACGACGCGCCGCTCGCTGGAGGGCATGGGTTCCAGGCTGGCACGCCGCCCGGTCTTGACGACCTGCTCCGCCATGCGGCGGGCGAGCAATTGCAATTGCTTCTCGCGCCGGCTGCGATAGCCCTCCACGTCCACGATGAGCTGCACCCACTGCCCGGCTTCCTTGCCGACCATGAGCGAGGCCACATACTGGAAGGCATTGAGCGTTTCGGCATGGCGTCCGATGAGCCCTCCCAGGTCCTCGCCGCGGATATCCACGTGGATGGTACGGCGGTCTTCACTGGACTGCTCGGCGTAATGAGCGGAGACCTGGGCCTGCATCTGCATCAGGTGCAGCAGCTTCGAAATGATGGCCTCGGTGGTATCCAGAAGCTGGTCATGGCCTTCCAGCTCAAGCGGGGCCGCGGCGGCAGCCGGTTTCATCGGCTGGGCAGGCTCTGCCTTCGGTTTGGCTTTGGAGGCTTTCGGCGCAGGAGCGGGTCGATCCACAGGCGTCGTCTTCGGCTCCTCGGCCGCGGCGACCGGGGTGTCCCCGGCGCCATGCACCGTCAAACGGACGCGCACCTGGCGCCCTCCGAGGCCGAACAACCCCCGGGTCCCGGCATCCAGTACTTCCACAGAAACAGCGTCCGCGGGCAGGCCAAGCTGGGCCAGACCCTGCGCCAGAGCCTCTTCCACCGTGGGAGCAATTATTTCCAGCGTGGTTCGCTCGTTCATTGTGCCTCTCCTTCTATTTCTTGCGTGCAGCCAGGTCTTTTTTCTTGCTGCCCGGAAGCAGCGCGCTCCAGTTGGCGCGGCCGGTCATGGCGTATTGAAGAATGCCCAGCAGGTTGCTGGTGATGAAGTAGACCGACAGGCCGGAGGCAAAGGTCAGCGCGAACCAGCCGAGCATGAGCGGCATGGTGATGGCCATGGAACTGCTCATGGCCGCCGTCTGGTCACCCGGGTTGGAGGTGGCCGGCATGGTCAGCTTGGACTGAACATAGGTGGTCAGGGCTACGACAATGGCCAGGGTGGGGATGGCATAGCCGAGGATCAGCACCGATTCCGGACGGCCGAGATCCATCCACAGGAACTTGCTGTTGAGCGGTATGATGGACTGGATATCCAGGAAGGGGAAGATACTGCGGCCAAGTTGCAGCAGGCCCAGCGGCGTGGTCGCCAGCGCCCGAATGATGGACTGATACAGGCCGATGATGATCGGGAACTGGATGAGAGTGGGCAGACAGGAGGCAAAGGGGCTGATGCCGCGTTCCTTGTAAATGCGCATCTGCTCCTGGGCCAGCTTCTCGCGGTCCTTGGCGTATTTCTTTTGAATTTCCTGCCATTCCTTGTCGCTCTGCAGTGCCTGCATGGCCTGGGCGCCCTTCAACTGCTGGGCATTCAAAGGCCAGGTGATGAGGCGGATCAGAATGGTAAAGAGGATGATGGCCACGCCAAAGTTATGGCCGATGGCATCATAGATCCACAGGAGGGTATTGACGAACAGGGAAATGAAAAATTCCCACATGGCTGCCTCACTTACGGGGATAGTTCCACGCCAGAGTGCCGTCCGCTTTAAATGCGGTCAGGAAGAACTCGGCGCCGGTTGAAAGAGGGGCGACCAGGATCAGGTCGCCTCCCTGCACAGCAGGAGTATAGATCTTGCCTTTAATGGCTGCATCCCAGACATGCTCGCCTTTGGAGTTGAACGCATAAATGGAGCCAGACTCGGTGGTGACGATGACATTATCGCCGACCAGCAGCGGGCTGCCCGTGATCGGGCCGTCCGGCTTTACCACCCAGGCGCTGCTGCCACTGGCGGCATCCAGAGCGTTCAGATTCCCTTCCAGGTCGGCCACATAGACGGATTGCTCGTTAAGAGCGGGCGTGCCCCAGGCCCAGCCCTGCGTGGGCTTCTCCCACAGGATGTTAAGATTGGCGGCATCCAGGGCGAAGACCTTGGAAGCGAAGGAGCCGACATACAGGGTCTTGCCATCCGCACTGATCGCGGGAGCACTGGTCACGGAGCCGCTCAGGTCCTTCTTGTTCAGGACCTTGTGACTCACGGTATCAATGGCATAAAGGAAATGGTCCAGCGAGGAGACATACAGCGTTTCCCCGTTGATGACCGGCGCGGCCCAAAGGTGGCCGCCTCCGCCGATCTGCAGCGACCAGAGGAGTTTGCTGGCGGACAGGTCCACAACATACAGGTACCCGTCGTTGTTGGGGGCATAAACGGTGTTATCGACCACCAGCGGGGCGGCGATCCAGCGGTCCTTGGCGGCACTGAAGATGCAGGTGGCTGCCGGGGACTGCGTGGCCGCGTCCACCTTGGTGGTGTCGATCAAATACAGGCAGTGGTCAGTGCCGGCGCTGCCGATGACCAAGCGGCCATCACCCAGCAAGGCCGGAGTGGCATAGAAGGAGGTCTTGGCATCAGCCTTGGCCGGGTATTTCCAAAGCTCGGTGCCATCGCTCAGGCGCACAGCGAAGATCTGGGCGCCATCCGAAAGGTAGGCTGTTTCGGCATCGGCGGCCAGTCCCGGCCAGGAGGAGCCGCGTGCTGCAGCTCCGCCCGCGCATGAGCTGAGCACGAGCGCAGCCATGAGGGTCAACAAGATCAATGTGACTCTTTTTGTGTTCAAGCGGAATTACTCCTAGGGAACGGGGTCGTAACCCCCGGGGTTGAACGGGTTGCAGCGCAGCACGCGCCAGACCGCCATGCCGGAACCTTTGAGGGCTCCGTACTTGTAGATGGCCTGGTAGCCGTAATGAGAACAGGATGGATAAAACCGGCAGGTGTTGGCAGGCAGACCGCGTGAAAGGGTCTGCTGATAAAGGCGGATGAGGGCCAGGAGGGGAATGCGCGCCAGATTACCGGGCGTGCGCGGAAGATCCCGCAAGCGCGGCTCATTGGGGTAATCGTGCGAATGAATTTCAGGCGTCATTCTGAGGGATAAGCCCGGCACGCAGCAGCAGGCCGTTCAGGGCTTGGCGAGTGTCTTCCAGCGAGGCCTGCAGCATGCCAGGACGGGCGATGAGCACCAGTTCCCATCCGGAGGGCAGCGCAGGGAGCAGGGGGCGGATGGCTTCCCGAAGCAGGCGCTTGGCCCGATTGCGGTGCACCGCGTTTCCCACTGTCTGTCCTGCCGCCACGCCCACTCGCAGCCGCGGCTGCTCGGAAGCCTGGGCGATCAACACAACAAGCGGGTGGGCATAGGACTTGCCATTCCGCCGCACCCGCTTGAAGTCATCTGACCGGGTCAGGCGGAATTTTCGCTGCACCCAAGCCTCAGGTGGAAGAGCCAGCCTGCACGCGCCGGTGAATGTCTACCAACGGGTGCGCTTGACGTGTTCGTTGGAGCGCGTGCTGAGCTTATAGCGGCCTTTGAGGCGGCGGCGCTTCAGGACAGCGCGGCCGTCGGCCGTGGCCATGCGGGCGCGAAAACCATGCACGCGCACGCGACGGCGAATCTTGGGTTGATAGGTTCGCTTGGGCATTCTTGACGTTCCTCACTCGAAAGATGATTGCAAGTTCCGTGCAGATATCCCGCAACGGCGGGCCTTCGGAACGAGCTGGCAGTTTAAGACTGGCGCAGTATTATACCGTATGGGTCTTGATTCGGTCAAACGGGATTCAGCGTTCCTCGTCCCGCTCTGGATGGGTGGAGGCCGAAAGCAGCTCATCCAGCCCGCTGGCGGCCGCCGGGCTGGTAATGGCAAGCACCTCATCCCATTCCTGCAGCGTGGTGGCCCCGCGCGGCAGAGTCACCTGGCCGTCGCGGATGATGGCCGCGATGATGCACTCGTCCGGAAGGCCCAGGTCCTTAATGGGGACGCCGATGGCGCGCGCCCCCGGCTCGACCTTTTCCTCCACCAGAGAGTAGCGCCCGCGGCGGATCTTGAGCAGGGTCATCATGTCACCCAGCGACATCTCCTCGCGGATCAGGCTGGAAAGCACGTTGGCCTGATTGAGGGCGACATCCACATGGAAGGTATCGCTGAACAGCCATTCATCGCGCGGGTTGTTGACGCGCGCAATGGTGCGCGGCACTCCAAAACGCTGGCGGGCCATGAAGCACAGCACCAGGTTGGTGGCGTCGTCCGCGGTGCAGGCTGCCAGGATATGCGCCTGGCGGATGCCGGCCTCCTCGAGCACCTCCGGGTCAGTAGCCTGGCCCTCATAAATCACTTCGGTAGGCAGCTCCTGGTGCAGAAGGACAAGCAGCTCCGGGCGGTGTTCGATGAGACGGACCTTGTAGCCTTCGGAAAGCAGGAGGGTGCTCAGCTGCATGCCTGTGCGTCCGCCGCCGGCAATTAAAATGAACATGTCAGGCCTCCGTATCCTCGCCCAGGCGGGCGCGCAGTGCTTTGATGCCATTGAACGTGGCGCTGACATTGACGAGATCGCCGTGCTCCATGCGGGTATCCGGGGTAGGCAGCAAGGCAGACCCGCCGCGCGTAAGCGCCACAGGCAGCAAGCCATCCAGCCCACTGCAGAGTTCGCTCCAGGTGCGCCCATCCCATTCCTGCGGGATGGACAGCTCATAGACCTCCACCTCGCCGTTTCCGGCGGAGAAGACCGCCCGCGTGGTGACCGAGGTCAACACCTCTTCGGTCCGCTGGGCGCCCCAGGCAGTGGAGGAGATCAACTGGATACCGAAGGTTTCCAGCATGTTGCGCAAGTGAGGATCATAATTGCGGCAGACGACCACCGGCAGGTTATAGATGGTGCGGGCCACATGGGCTACGACAGCGTTCAAAGCATCGGAGTTCGTGACTGCAGCCAGCCCGTGCGCTTCCTTGATGCCTGCCCGCAGGAGCACATCTTCCCGCAGGGCCTCGCCGTGGACGGTGCGGCCGCGGAACTCCGGGTTAATGCGATTGAATGCCGCCTCATTCTGGTCCACCACAACCACCTGATGCCCGCTGCGATAAAGGCGCAAGGCGAGGTCGGCTCCCACCCGCCCGCTGCCGACGATGATGAAATTCATAACCGCTCCTTGAAATCCGAGACCTGATAGGGCACATCGGTGACCACGATGCCCGGTGTGGAAAGCAATTCCTTGCGCAGCACCTCGGCAGTGTTCATATGCAGAGCCCGCTGGGCCGCGCTGCTGGCCATGAACTGCGGCACCACAATGGTAATGACCTCGTTGGCCTGGCGATGGGCAAGGATCTCATCAATGTATTGCAGCAGAGGCTCAATGAATAGACGATAAGGCGAATCCACGATATACAGGCGCGTGCCGTCGCCCCAGGTGCTCCATTTCTTCTGCACCTTTTCCGTCTCCTCGGGATCGATCGAGACATGGACGGCCGTGACATCATCCGAAAGCATGTGGGCGTAGTGCAGGGCTTTGAGGGTGCCCTGATGGACGCCGCTGATGGGCATGATGACGCGATGACGGGTATTGCGCGGCGCGGGCCCGGCATAATGGTCGAGGGAAAGTTTCCCGGCGATCTTGCGATAGTGATTATTGATCAGCTTGAACAAGCCCATGAGCAGGGGCATGACGATCAAGACGATATAAGCGCCATCGCGGAACTTGGTCAGCGAAAAGACCAGCATAACCACAAAGGTACACAACGCGCCGAAGGCGTTCATGCCCATTTTGACCTGCCAGCGGGGCTCATATTGCAGGACGGTCCCGGCTTCATGGACCTCCTCACCGGGCTTGAGGGCGCGGGTACGCCACCAGCGGCGGGACATTCCCACCTGGGCGAGGGTGAAGGAGAGAAACACCCCGATGGCATAGAGCGGGATCAGGCGCGTAACGCTGGCTTTAAAGAGGATGACAAGCAGGGAGGCCACTATGGCCAGGGTGATAATTCCATAGGAGTAAACCAGGCGGCTGCCGCGATAAGCCAGCTGACGCGGCAGGAACCCGTCCTGCGCAGCCAGGGCACCCAGGCGCGGAAAACCGGCGAAGGCGGTATTCGCAGCCAGCACGAGGATGATCGAGGTCGCGGCGATCAAGATCAGGTAGAAAAAATCCCGGCCGTTGAAGATGGTGCGGGCGAGTTGGGAAATGACGGTCTCCTGCTCCGAGGGGATCGCACCCACGCTTTTGGTAAGGAAAGAGATGCCGAGAAACAGTGTGGAGAGGATGAAGCCCATCCAGATCAGAGTGATGCCGGCGTTCTTGCTGCGCGGCTCTTTGAAAGCCGTGATCCCGTTGGAAATGGCCTCGATCCCCGTCAAGGCCGCGGTACCGCTGGAAAAAGCATGCAGGATCAGGAACGGCGTGACCAGCTGCAGAGTCTTCTCGATCTCCAGGACCGGCGGGTCCACCACCGATCCAAGCGAGCCGGTCAGCAGGCGGCCAAGCCCGAGCACCAGCATGATATACATGAACAGGATGAACATGTAGTTGGGGATGGCAAAGGCCATGCCCGACTCGCGCACCCCGCGCAGGTTGATGATCATCACCAGGATCACGAAGGTCACTGCCAGCGTTACACGATAAGGGAACAGGTCGGGGAAGGCCGAAACGATCTGCGCCACACCGGAAGAGATGGACACGGAGACCGTCAGGATGTAATCCGTCAGCAGGGCAGCGGCCGCCATCAGAGCTGCGGTTTCGCCGAGGTTATCCTTGGCGACAATATAAGCGCCGCCGCCGTTAGGATAGGCATGGATGATCTGCTCGTAGGAGGTGGTGACGATAAAAAGGAGGATCGCAATGGCGATGGCAATGGGGAATACATAACCAAAGGCCAGGGTCCCCGCGGCAGCCAGGATGACCAGGATCTCCTGAGTGGCATAGGCCGTGGACGAAAGGGCATCCGCGGCAAAGACCGCCAGGCCAACCGCTTTACCAATGGTCTGATGCGGCGCGTCGGCGGTCTGCAAGGGGCGTCCGATCAACCAGTGAGTCCAGGACCGGTGCGGCTTATGCCGCGTCGTCCTGCGCATGATCTTTTCAGAAGACCGGGGGTCTTCAGGTATGACCGTTGTCATCTAATCCCTTTTCGTTCCGTTCCCAACAAAAGATAAGCCCACCGTATTCCGGGGGCGAGGCCGGATTATAGTCTAGAATCAGTAGCCGCGGGAGTGGAGGCAGGCTTTGGCTGCGTCAGCGGGACCTGCAGATAGAAGGTGCTGCCCTTCCCCGGCTGGCTCTCCACCCATACCCGGCCGCCGTGTTGAGCGGCAATGGATTGGACAATGGCCAAACCAAGCCCGGTGCCATGCTGGGCGCGCGCCTCGCGCTGGGAGCCGCGGTAAAACTTTTCAAACAAACGCGGCATATCTTCCACCGGGATGCCGATGCCGGTATCCTCGACCTCAAAGGTGACCGCCTCAGGGCTCGAAGTTGTGCGGATGGTCACGCGGCCGCCGGGGGGTGTGTATTTGACGGCGTTTTCCACCAGGTTATAGACCGCCTGGAGCAGCAGCGCGGCGTCGGCTTCCACGGCATGCGGCATATCCCTGGGAAGCTCCAGGCTCAGGTCGATGTTCTTCTGAGAGGCCTGAGGCTGGAGGGATCCTGTCACCCTTTCAAGGATATCCAGCACAGCCACATTCTCGACCTCCAAACCTACACCGACCTCGATGCGGCCGAGGTCGAGCAAGTTGTTCACCAGCTGGGTCATGCTCTCCACGCCGGAGATGATCTTGCGGGCATAACCCTGCTGCTGGTCGTTCAACTCTCCGACCATCGGCAGCATGGTGGCATAGCCGCGCATAAGGGTAAGCGGGGAGCGCAGGTCATGGCTGACGGTGGCGATGAATTCGGATTTCATCGTATCGAGCTCTTTGAAATGGGTGATATCCCTAAGGATGCAAACTCTTCCGACTGGCCGCCCTTCCACGTTGACGGTGGAAGCCGTCGCGAAGTAGGTGCGATTATCTTTTAAAACGATCTCCGCCGACTGCTGTTGCACAGTGGAGGCCTGCAGAAGATCAAAGAGAACCCGCTGCTGGATGATGCGCTCGGTGGGCTGGCCTGCAGAATTCTCGCTGTCCAGGCCCAGCGCGTGGTTGGCGGCGCGGTTGGAGAGCAGCAGGCGGTTGTGATAATCGGTCACCAGCACCGGGTCGGGAGTGGAGTTGAGGATGGCCTCCAACTGGCGCCGGCTGGACTCCACATTCTGAAAGAGGAAGGCGTTCGAGATGGCCAGCGCGGCCTGCCCGGCCAGGGTCTTCGCGAAGCGGAGATCTGATTCCGAAAAAGAGCGCGTCTGCTCATAAGCAGCCCACAAGGCGCCGTAATAGCGGTTCTCATAACGCAAAGGCACGGCCAGCAGCGCGGCCGGATTGGGCATGGATAAATTGAGAGGGAAATCCCGGGCCAGCGCCAGACCGGGGATGGCGATCTGATCGCGGACCTGCGCCAGGCCCAGGATTTGATCGTCCAGATGCGAGTACTTGTGGGCTGAAGGGCCCAACTGGAAGTACTGCTGCGCATCCTCCGGGTCATCGTGCGTCACCAGGCCGGTCTTCAGCACCACGCGCACACAACTCGCCCCGGTGGCAAGAATGGCTTCCAGTACCGGCCGGAGCGCGTCCTCCACTTCCAGGCTGGAGGCCACACTCTGGCTGACAAAGAGCAGGTGGTTGAGCTCTTCCAGACGGGCCTGCAGGCTGATGCGCATTTGCTCGAAGGCTCGCCGCAATTGGCCGATCTCATCCACACCCTCCACCTGCAGCGGAGAGTCAAGCTGGCCTGCGGCGATGCGGTTGGCCTCCACCGAAAGGTTCTTGAGCGAGCGCGTCACCACCCGCAGCCCAAGGCGCAGGAAAAGCAGCGCAACCAGCGCGAGCAGAAAGACCATGACGGAAAGCGGCAGGGCGATGTTGATGGCCAGCTGCTGGGCTTGCCGGGCAGGAACGGCCAGCAGCACAGACCAGGGCCTTCCGGCCACCGGTTCCAGATAAACCAGCTGGCGCGTGCCATCGGCGGCGGTCGTTTGCTGCAATCCTTCCAGCGCCGGGTCCAACCCCTCATAGACCGACATCACCTCCTGCCGGGAGGAACGAACCAGGATGCGCTGATTCTCATCCAGCAGCATCCCCACCCCGCTCAACTCGCTCAGGCTGCGCAGGCTGGTAAGCAGCGGTTGGGTTAGCGGATTGGTCGCCAGGGAGGTGCGCCCGATCAGGACACGGCTCACCGTTCCGCCCTGCTGGATGCCCGCCAGGAAGGAGATGCGGGCTGAATCCGCCTCGCCCTCCGGAGGGATGGGATAGACCTGCATAAGGATTCCCTGCGCGGCCAGGCTCAGACCGGCCTGTTCATCCGCAGTGAGACTGAAACCCGCTGCCGCATCCGCCGGATAGATGCCGAGCTGCGCCCCGCTGGAGAGTTCCAGCAGGGCCAACTGGTCGAAATAAGGGACGGTCTGAATCTCCCGGCCTAGGAACGCAGACAACTCCGCGCCGCTGAGGGTTTCCAACTGCGGGTCGGAGGCTATTTGCGAGATCAGGTTCTGGCCGGTCTCCATGATAAATGGAACGCTCTGGGCTGCCGCCTGTGCAGTGCTGGACATGCGGTCCTGCAGCAGCCTGCGCGCGGACCGGCCCGCCACCAGCCATTCGCCGAGCAGCAGGGTCAGCAGGATTAAAAGAATAAAAGCGCCCGCCCCCAGGATAAAGCGCGTCTCCAGGCTGCGCTCTGACGGGGACGGAACCAGGGTGGTCTTTATGCCCCACAGCGAGGGGAAGACATCCAGGAGGAGCTGCGCGATCAGGCCGGCCACCAGCATCTCCCCGGCGAAGGCCAGCACGTTCCCCGGCGC
The DNA here is from genome assembly GCA_963809585.1 of uncultured Chloroflexia bacterium. Classification (GTDB taxonomy): domain Bacteria; phylum Chloroflexota; class Anaerolineae; order Anaerolineales; family Villigracilaceae; genus JACPVF01. The sequence goes on from CAWEKL010000009.1 coordinate 2,077,765, forward strand.
ATTGCTGAGCGCAAAATCCAGCCGGGCCGCGGGCGAAGCGGAAAGAGTGAAGAAGGCCGCGAGCATATTGAAGATCAAGCGACCGGGGATGAGCATCAATGCAGCGGCCAGAGGCTGCCTTAACAACTGGTACAGAGGGGTGCGATAGCGCTGGCGGGTGAAGACTGAGAACAGGACGGCCATGAAGGCCAGTTCCAGAGCCGTGAAAATGTTATGGGTATCCCAGATGCCCCGCAGCAGGCCGGCCAGCCCGCCGAGGAGGGCGGCGGGGATCGGCCCCAGGATGGCGCCCGCCAGCGTCCATGGGACCGCGGAGAAAAACATCATGGCCGACCCTGGGGTTTCGGCGGGAAGACCGGGAAACGGCAGGGAGCCGGGGGCGCTCAAGCGCGCGCCCACGTAAAGGCTGGTCAACGGGACAAGCACCAGCAGGGCAATGAACCACCCCCAGGAGGCCCGCCTCCATTTAGAGTTGTATCCCCGCCAAACATAAAGGGCATAGATCAGCAGCGCGAACAACACGAACCATGCCGCCCAGCCGATGGCGGTCGGGAATGCCGGAAAAGGCAGGCCGGAAAGCAAGGTAAATAGGAAGGTCATGCTGGGTTAAGAAATTATAGCCGAATAGCCGGGAATAAAACCTCCAGGAGGATTGCAGCCCCTTTAGATTCTCTGCGGAGTTGCGTACACTCCGCGATACTCCTCCGGCAGCAAGCCCGCCAGGCTTTCCATGATGCGCTGCGTATCCGCTTCCAGGCTGTGTGAATCCTCCCGGGTCTCACCCTCCGCTAAACGGAATGGCATGCCCACGGTCAACGTGGCGGGAGCGCGGCGCAAACGCTTGAGATGACCATATACGCTGCCGTTCTCGGTGCCGGTGAGGGCCACTGGCACGATGGACACATTCGCTTTGCGCGCCAGGAAGGCAGCCCCGTTGGTCCCCGCCTCCAACCCTTTGATCAGGCTGTAACGCCCTTCCGGCGCGATCACGATCATCCGGCCTGCGGAGAAACCTTCCAGCGCGGCGCGCAGCGCCTTCCGGTCGGGCTGGCCGCGGTGCAGCCAGATGACCCCGTAGGCCTGCATGATCCCTCCGAGGAGGGGAAATTGAAACATCTCGATCTTGGCGAACACATCCATACCGGCAGGCAGGGCTGCAAGCATCACGACCGTATCGGCATCGCCGAGATGGTTGACCACTATCAGGGCAGGGCCGCGAAGGGGAAAATTCTCCATCCCCTTGATCTCCAGGCGCATGCACAGGGAAACCAGCAGCCGGGAGAAGGCGCGCAGAAAGGCGCGCAAGCCTCGGCGGGGCGCGTTCAGTTCAGGCAGGCGGACCAGGTCCGGCCGCCAGAGTTCACTGACCGGTTTAGGTGGGGGTGATTGCGGTGTCGGAGTATGCACCTCGATATTCCTCCGGCAACAAGCCCGCGATGTAGGACATGACCAGGTCGGCGGTTTGCTGGCGCGCAGCCCGGCGTGCAGCCGGGTCCTGCGGAGGCTGGGGAAGGTGGATGGGCCGGCCGATGCGGATCTCGATCTGCGGCCGCTTGCCGCGCAGGCCGCGCTGGATAAAGTCGCCGGTGGTGCCGACCAGCCCGACGGGAACGACCGGGACGGCTGCCCTTTGCAGGATGAAACCGAGTCCCGGTTTCGCCCGCCGCATGGAGGTCACATGCGAGCGTCCTCCCTCCGGCGCGATCATCAGCGGCCTGCCGGAGCGCAGGATGGCCAGCATCCCGTCGAGCAGAGCGCGGTCATATTCCCCGCGATGCACCGGGAGAGTCCCGTACATCTTTAGCATCTGGCCCTGGATGGGCTTGTCGAACACATCCACCGCGCCGATGGTCTCCAGCGTTTCAGGCCAGAAGACCAGCACCGCCGGCGGATCAACGATGGAGACATGATTGACGGCGACGATATAGGGCTGGCCCAGGGGAACGTTCTCCTTGCCAACCACACGCGTGCGGCCCAGGAGGCGAAAAAGCCCGCCCACAATGGATTTCAGGAGCGGGCGTGTAAGGGCAGTATAAGCCGGGGGCTTGTATTCGCCGGTCACTCGCACATTTCCTTTACCTGTGCGAAGACCTGCTCGGCGGTCATTTGATCCGAATCGAGGACAAGCGCATCCTGCGCAATGCGCAGCGGGGCCTCCGAGCGGGTGGAATCCACACGGTCGCGCTCGAGCACCATCGCCAGGATCTCCTTGTAGTCCGCGGAACCGCCGCGCGCCAGGATCTCATCATAACGCCTGCGGGCGCGTTCCTCCGCAGTGGCATCCAGGTACACCTTCAGGTCCGCTTCAGGCAAAACCACCGTGGCGATATCGCGGCCCACCATGACCACGTGTCCCTTGCGGCCCACGCGCCGCTGCTGGCCGAGCAGCGCATGGCGGACGCCGGGATAAGCGGCCACGATGGACACATTCGCATCCACGCCCTGGCTGCGTACCTCCCAGGTGATGTCGCGCCCGTTGATGGTCACATCGCAGGCGCGGCCGTCATCGCGGGAAGGCGGGAGGATGTCAATATCGGCTTCCTTCGCCAGCGCCGTGATGGCGGCTTCATCCTTCATATCGCGGCCGAGTTCCAGGGCCAGCCAGGTGACCGCCCGGTACATGATCCCGGTGTCAAAGAACAGATAGCCCAAATGGCGGGCAAGTTTCAACCCTAAGGTGGATTTTCCGGAGGCCGCCGGGCCGTCAATGGCGATGATGGATGGGCAGGTGGAGGGGATCGTCATGGGAGCGTTCCACCCGGAGCAAACCGCGCAGGGTCATCCAGGAAGAGGTCCTCGCGTGCCCAGAGCATGATGGTCTCGTAACTCTGGGGCATCTCGCGCTGCACCATCCACTTCAGCCAGTCGCCGGGCAGGGCCGCAGTCCAGTTGGGTGTCTGGTTCCAGGTGAAGTCCTGCCCGCGATAGGGCGCGGCCAGGCCGAGGTTATCCACGTACGGAGTAATCACCAGCGGCGGCGAAGCGGCCGGGTCGAGACCGTCCACCACGGAAATCTCATGGCCCCGCAGCGCCCAGTGCAGGGCCGGGAAATCATAGCGGAAGAAGATCACCGGGGCGGCGTCATTCTGGCCCATGCCCCATTGGGACAGGTTCGAGACACTGGAGGTGATCAGTTCTTCCTGGACCGGGTAAGGCCCCGAGTTCCCACAACTCGGAGGTGTAACCGGCGCGCAGCCTGCCGGCTGCCAGCGCGGCAGAAATGCTGAAGAGCGCCAGGAAAAGGGTCATCCCCCAAATGCCCCCCAGGCGTGCCGTCCGGGCGGACCAACCCACGGCGACCAACAGCAGGCTGACCACCAGCAGAAAGAGGGCCCCGAACAGCAGCCAAAAGCGCAGGTTCGACTGGCCCGCAACCGCCGCATTCCACGGCAGGCTGGCCAGGTCCAACCAGGCGAATGCCAGGATCAGCAAAGTGAGCAAGGTGACGCCTGCCACTTCCAGGCGTTCTTCCAGCAGGATATCGAAGTGACGGGAAAGTTCCAGCGCAGCCAGCGCGGCAAGAGGCACCAGCGCCCAGACCAGGTCATGCACCTGATGAGCGGGATAAAAGACCGCCAGCAGAAGCGCCACGAGGAGCCAGATGCTCAAGCGGATCACCTGCCTATCGCCAGCGATCCAACCGCGCACCAGCGCGATGAGCGCCAGGATGGTGATGAGGGGCTGGTATAAAAACAGCGAAAGGAAGATCAACCTGCCGGGCACGCCGGAGAGATTCACCCAGCCGCGCAGGTAGGCGATCAGGCCATCCAAGGCTCCGTTCATCCCGCCGGGGACGAGGAAGATGACCGTCCCGAACAAGACAAAGGTGACCAGGAAGGAGATCAGCGCGGTTTTCCATCCCACCGGGAGCCGCGGGCGCGGCTCAGGGACGGGCTCGGCCTCCTTTGTCTCGGTTGCCGGAGCGCCGCGTTCCATGCTTTGAAGGATGGCCCAGCTGAGTCCCAGGCCAAGCAGTCCGGCCCACACAGCCGGGCCGCCCAGGGCTGCCAGTGCGGCGAATATTCCCGCCGGAATCCAGGAGCCGCGCTCCAGGAAAGCCCAAGCATACAAAAGAAAGGTGAGGGCCAGGATGCTGCTCCCCGCCTGGCGCGAGAGCGCCAGCAGGCCGGGATCCACCGCCAGGAAGAGCGCCATGAGCAGGGCGGCCGTGGGGTTCAGGCGGCGCCGGAACAGAAAGGGGATGAAGACGAGGAAAGACCCCGCCAGTGCAGGTATGAAGCGGGCCAGAAAATTCGAACTCTCGGTGAAGAAAAAGAACAGGCCTGTCAGCAGCACATAGGTGGAATTGGGGCCGATGACCGGGCGGGCGCCCTGCACGATCTGCAGGGCCTGCAAGGCAGGCGCAGCCTCCGCATCGGTCAATGGGAAGGCGCCCAGACGGATCACCCGCAAAGCCAGGGCCAGCAGAAAGATCAGCCCATAAAGCCAAAGCTCGCGTTTCGGTCGGAGGGAGTCCATGCGCAGTATTTTACCTGTTTTCTCGGAGGGGCCGCAGCGCCCTTACGGAGCCTCGTAAATGGATATGGTGCCGGTCTGGTACACGATACGCATGTTGGTCTGGAACTTGGTCTCCTGGACATGGTAGGCCTGGCGCTCCAACTCGCCGACCACCACGTAGCGGATGTGATAGAGCTGGATCAGGGCGCTGGCGGTAGACCAGTCGGGGGTGCTGTAAAGGGTATTGATATCCGCTTCGCGCGTGCCCTGCGGCTCGACGGAGCCGCGCCACTGCACTTCGTGCCAGGGCCAGCCGAGAACAGTCTGGAGGCCGCTGTAGGTGGAGATGCGGGCATAGGCCGAATAGCTGCCGCCCACTGCCTCAGCCACGATCCCATCCGGCGCGGATCTCAGGTATTCAATGGCGCCGGCCTCGTCCGGGTTCTCCCGCTGAATGCGATCGAAATCATCCAGGGTGAAACCATATGGAGGCTTGAAGCCGTTGGTCTTGGTGGTGAAGGCCAGCACGGGGTAGGTCAGGGAGACGGCCAGCACCACCAGCAGGAAAGCGCTGAAGAGCCAGTCCGCCAGCCCGCGCAGGCTTCGCAGAAGGAAGGCCACCCCGAAGGCTGCCGCCAGGCTCCATACCATCCAGGCCTGGTAATAGAACTTGAAGATGGTATTCATGCGCGTGCCGAACTGGTCGCGCAGATAGATGAATTCGGGAGCGAGGACCAGCAGCGCACCGACCGTGATGAGCAGGAGGACAAAAGGCACGGGTTCCGGAAGTGCCGAGGAAGGAACGTCCTCTTCTTGAAGATCAACCGGCCTCTCGTTGGTATGCGTAAGCAGCAGGGTCAGGGCGGGGAAAAGAACCGCCGCCAGGGTCAGCACCCCGGCGATGGCGCTCAGCCGCCTTGCCCCTGTGGCAGCAAAGTAGGAGCCAAAACCCGACGCTCCCTGGGCGGTGAGGAACTGCCCGGCGAACTCCGGTTGTATGATCATCACCAGCCAGGCCAGCAGCCAGGAGAGGATCCACAGGACCAGAGGCAACCCCACAGCGATCGCAAGCGCGAGCCGCCAGCGGCCTGTGGAAGAACGGCGCAGCAGATGGATGAGGAACGCGCCCAGCGGAAGCAGCAGCGTCCCGAACATCACCCAGAGCTGCGCGCCCCGCGTCGGGTTGGCAAGGTTGGGGAGGAAGCCTCCGAACTGGGAGGAAAAGCCCAGGAAGAACGGCAGATAGAAAAAGAAGCCGCCCAGCACCAGCGGGATGACCAGCACCAGCAGGTCCTCGAGGCGGCTCCAGCCCCATCCAGCCTCGCGCACGCGCCGCAGCACGTATGCAAATCCCATCAGGCCGGCGGCGATGAGAATGTCCCAGATATTGAGGAAGGCCAGCGCGCCCAGCAGAAACGCCCCGCTCACGAAACCTGCCGGGCTGATATACAGCCGCAGGCCCGGCAAGCGCATCGAACCGCGCAGCCCGCCCAGGTACAGGTTGAGCGCGAAGCCGATCGCCAGCAGCCCAAAGGGGATCGCCAGCACATGCGGGTGCAGGTCGCCCAGCAGGAAGGAGAAAGCCGGGAACTCGTCAATGACCTCCTGAAAATTATGCGCCAGGTCATAATCCTGCACCACGCGGGAAGCGCGCCACCACCACAGGTAGCGGTCGGGCATCAGGCCCAACGGGGCTGTCGGCGGCTGGACCAGGTCCTTGATGTCCAGCCAGGTCCAAAAAGCGGAGCTTGCCGTGCCGTCGGCGTTGAAGCGCCAGAACAGGCCCAGCTTATGGAGGACCTCCAGGAAGCCCTCCACGTTGGAGACAACCAGCAGAAAAAGAGGCGCCAGGAAAGAGAGCCCCAGCGGGTATGAACCGGGGGAGGCCGCCGGTTTGCGCCCATCGGTAAAGCGGGCCAGCAGGTTATACAGGAGGCCATAACTGCCGATGGCAGCCAACCCGAAGACCAGGGCCAGCATCAGGTTGAAGGCCATGGTCCCGGGGATGCCGCTCAGGCGCGCCAGCATGGCGGTCAGGATATAACCGAAGTGGTAGTAGGAAATGGCGTAGCCCGAAAGCCAGGGATCGCGCGGCGGGAAATCCGGCGAATGCAGCGTGGCATTGATGAAGGCCAGCTCCATCGGCTTCTCGGTCCCGTAGATCTCCGGGTTGGCGGAGCGGATGAAGGCCATCAGCGCAAAGGCGGCCAGGAACAGCAATTCACTCACAATGACCATGCGCAGGTTTGCTCGCAGCCAGGACAATAACTCCTGCCGGTGTCCCACCAGCGCCCAGAGAGCGGCTCCCAGCAGGAGCATGAGCGCCAGCACCAGCCCGGGCAGGTCATTATGCACGAACCCGAGCGAGGCCATGAGCCAGAACACATATCCCCATATCAGCAGGCCGGCGGCGCGCGCCAGCGTGTAGCCCCGGTCCGCAAGGGCCGTAAAGAGCCGGAAGACCAGGGGCAGGGTCAGCCAGCCGAGCAGGGAGATGATCACATACCAGGAGAAAAAGGCGATCATGGTTTATCCGAGGACCGCCGGGCAGAGCAGCGCCGGGCAGCCGGTTTCTTATCCCTCATGAATCCAGTATGGAAGGCAGACTTGCAGGCTCATACAGGGCTATCTTACCCCAAGATTCCCATTCCCGGCCGGAAAAGCGAAGCGAGCGGGTTGTTTCCAACCCGCTCGCATTTCCGGTCAGTTGGCGACTTCAGTTCAGCGGAGGCAGATTAAAGTTCCCGGCCGGGTCGGGCGGGAAATCCAGCACACTCACAACCGCATCCACATTGAGCGGGCCATAGATGTGCGGGAAGAGGTCGGCAGACGAGATGCCCTCGGCGGAAGTTCCCGAGGGAGCCTCCCAGCGGACTTCCGGCTTGAGCAGGGTCTCATCCACCACCAGGAGGACCAGGCCGCTCTGCCCGCGGTAGAAGGCATTGGCAACAGGGACCACCTGTTCAGGTGTCGAGCAATGGATGAAGCCCTCGCTGATCAAGCTGGAGGAGGCGAAAAGGCCCTTTTTCTCCGCCGAATTCCATTCCGGCCGGGAGGTGATGTGCAGGATTGTCATGGATTTACCTCATAGATATCGGTTTGATTATCGTGATAGACGTTATGCCAGTAGATATCGTTATATTGCTCGAATTTGGAAATTCCGGCCGGAGCCTGAATGCGCTCCATCTGGCCGACGATGATGTAGCGCACATCGTACTGCTTAAGGAAGGCGCGCGCCGTCTCGATGTCCTGGGTATTATAGAAAGCCACCACCTGGTCGACACGGTCGGTCACCAGGTTGGGCGAGAGCAGGGCCCGCTGCTGGCGCTGGTGGAAATTCCAGCCCACCACGCCCGGCAGGCCGGTATAGATGGTAAAGCGCGTACCCCAGCGATATTCCGGGACGTTCATCTCCACGATAACTGGCGATCCCTGCACATGGTCCTGCAACCAACGGATAGCGCGGTAGTCCTGGCTCAGGTCCATATCAGCGCCGTCCCAGAGGACGGCGTAATCCATATAGGTCATCGAGTTCGAGCGTGTGAGGCGCCTGGGGAGCCATGCGGTCGCGGATCTTGTCGCTGGAGGCGGTGATGGTGAACAGGAACGCGCCCGCGGCCAGCAGGTAGAGGCCGGTCTGGAAAACGCGGCGCCAGCGCAGCCGCCACAGGCCGATATCACCCAGCAGCCAGCCGAGCGCTGCCGCGGCGCTCACCGAAAGCAGCACCCACGACTGGAGATAGAACTTGAATACCGTGTTCATCCGGCCGATATCGCCGCGCACCACGACCACCTCGACCACGATCGTGATCAGCAGGGCGGTCCCGATCAGGAACAGTACAAGACGCTTCTCATCCGGCTGGTCAGGACGCAGGAGCAGCACTCCCGCCCAGACCGTCAGCAGCAGCGCCAGCCAGCCGATCTGCACGCCCTTCACGCTGAGATAGATCACCGCCAGCAGTAAGGCCGCCAATGCCTCCTTCGATGAGGAACAGCCAGGGGCGCAGGCGGGCCAGCGCGGATACCGGCGTGACCGCCATCCACTGACGCGTCTCCCAGACCAGCCAGGCCGTGATCACAAAGAGGAAGAGACCCCAGTGGGTCAGGTAAGACCACATGGGGGTATGAGAGCCCTTCCAGGGATCCACCGCCCCATAAGCCTGACCATACCAGTAACGATAGGGCTCATACAATGCGACGGAAAGGACTCCCAGAACCACCACGCCGACGGCGATGGTGAGCAGTCTCCTCCATGTCTCCGGGAGCCCGCCCAGGAGAGGCGATCCTGCTGAGATCGGCGCGGAACCACAGGATGAAGGCCAGAATGGCAACGGCGATCAGCAGGTAGGTGTAAATATCGGAAAGGTTGGTCGGATACAGCGCGCCCAGCATCAACCCGCCCGTGAAGAGACAGGCCACCCACTCCGCAGGCCGCATGCGTGCCCGTGTTTTGATGAACGAGACTCCCCAGGCCAGCACGAACAGCGCCAGCGGCAGGACGATCATGTGGGCATGCAGGTCGCTGTAGAGGAAGGTAAAGAAGGGGAACTCATTGATGGGTTCCACGTCGCCCGGCGCGGGGATGACCCGGCTGGGGAACCAGTACCAATCGCCCGGGCCGAATGGCAGCGGCGCGCCGGTGAGGGCCGAGAAGAATCCTTTAACGCCCAGAGCCAGCGCTGGACCACATTGGCATCATCGATGATCCCGCCCGGAGCGGCCATGCGCTGGAATCCCTGGAAGAGCATGCGCACCGTTCCCAGGTTTCCCATCACGACCGTGAGCAATCCTGCGGCCACCCCGGAGATCAGCGGGATACTGAGCAGCGGGACCTTTGGCCTCCTCGCGGCCGGTTTTGACAAGCTGTGAAGCGACCGTAAAGGCACCCAGCCCCACCATGGCGAACAGGGTGGGCAGGATCATGTTGTAGGCGATGGATGGCACGATGCCCAGCAATTTGACCGGCGTACCTACCAGAACGAACCCGTAATAATAGTAGTTGATGTATCCCCCGGCGAACCAGGGATCATAAGGCGGGAAAGAGGTGCTCTTCAGGACCGCGTTGAAATACGAAAAGTCCATTGGGCGCTCACCGCCCTTGTATTGGTGCCACAGGTCGGGGTTGCCCAGGCGGATCAGCAGGTCGAAGACAAAGAAGGCCAGGAACAGCACCTCGATGATGAGGAACATGCGGCGTTCCGAGTCCCACTCCGCGCGCAGTTCCTTGCGGCGCAACCACCCCAGGCCCAGCCCCAAGAGGACGATCAAAGCCGCGGCAATGGCAATGGTGGTGCGCGAATAGGTGAGACCCACCGAGCCTGCCAGCCAGGAAAGATAGGCCAGCAGCGCCATGCCCAGCACGCGGCTCACGCCGTAAGCCCCGACCCCCAGCCCTGGCAGCGCCAGACGCGCCAGAGGGTAGGCGGCGAGTCCCAGCAGAAAGATAAAGACGTACCAGAACACCAGGCCGAGATATGGATAGCGGTTCTGGAGCCAGTCATAACTGAATAACTGCGACCAGGTGCCTCCGGCGCGCTGCTCAACCAGCTGGGCGGGCGTCAGATTCAAGTCCTTATTGCTGGTCTTGTAACTGCCCGCCTGGCGGGGCGTCAGATGTACCACATTGGAGAGGTCCACCGCGCCGAGCAGGGACTGCACCTTTTCCGGATCGAAGTCCGCGCTCTTGCGGAAGATCAACACCTTGGGATGGTCATAGACCGTGAAGGCCTCTTCCGCAAACTGGTCATTCACCTCCCACTTGAACAGACCGGGGATCTCCAACGTGGGGAAGGAGTCAAAGACCTGCACGAGTTCATAGCCCAACTGCCCCTGGAACTGGCCGGGACGGGCTGTGTTGTAGCACCAGATCACATCCTTCCCGGCGGGACAGCCAAGCAGCAGACGGTAATAGCGCGTGGTGAGCGGGAAACGCTCCGGGATACGCGTGACCGAAGCCCACTGCCGGTTGGAGGTGATGAAGATATAGTCCCCCTGGGAGAGCGTGCTTACGAAACGCTGGACCTTGTCCACGTTATCGTCATAGTACATTTCCAGGTTCAGGGAGCCGTTATACAGGCCTCCAAAGCCATCATTGTTATCCAGGCGAAGCGGCAGCCCGTCGTCCCAGGAACTCTCATTGATGGGAGCGGCCCCCTCCAGTGTGAGCGGGCCGGTCGTCTCAAAGCGCAGATAATAGGTTTGCCCTTCCACCAGCGTGACCGGGCGATCCAATTCCAGGGAATATCCACGCCCGCGTGCATCCGCGCCGGGGGCGAAATCGGAAGTCAGGCTGGCGGTGGCAAGCGCCTGGTCCGGCGGAGTCTCCGGCAGGGGCAACAGTTCCAGCGTCAGCGTTTGAGAAAACGATTCGGTTGCCAGCACGTGCGGCAGCGTCACCTGTTTCAGCGTACCGGAAACATTGGCTGTGAATGAGGCAAGATACGGGTTGGCCGGATCGATCGTCCCGCCGTAGGGGAAGGGAAGCTGCTGGTTGAAGTTCCCATCGGCGGTCTGGATGCTGAGAGAGATGGGCCCGGGCAGGTTCTGGTAGATCCAGCGCGTGGCCGCCACGCGGCTGTGCGGGCGGGTATAGATGCGTGTGAAGGCGAACGCCCAGGCGGTCGTCAGCAGCAGGACAACCACACCCAGTCCCAGGGCAATGGGCCGCGTCTTGAATCGCTTGAGATCGGGCGGGTTGAACACCAGCCAGGCGGCCATCATCGCCAGCAGCGGATAAATGGGCAGTTGGTAGCGCATGGTCGGGTTGAAGGCCAGGGACTGCCAGATGAAATAGACCGCCGTCCAACCCCAGAGCAGCGCATGTTTCCAGTCCCGCTTGAACAGCCTCCATCCCATCCACAGGAAGCCCGCCCAGGCAAGGATGCCGAGCGGCAGGCCAAAGCCCCACAGGACCATGTTCTTCAGGGAGAACAGGTGGGAGCGGCGCGCCCATTGCAAGGCGAAGGGCACATCCGCATCGCCATTGGATTGCGCCTGCAGGTCGCGGATGTTGGCCACCCAGGCCGGATTGAGCCGGATGCCGATGAACGCGTAAGGCTGGAAGATGCGGAAAGCCAGGACCGCCAGCAGGCCGCCGGCGATGAAGTAGACCAGCAGCCGCTCGAACCCCAGCCCGGCCTTCCCCTGCTGCCGGAGCTGAAGATGGCGCACTCCGAACGCGGCGGGCAGCAGCAGCGCCATGGGCGCGGCGTTCAACTTGGAGGCCAGTGCCATGCCGAAGGCCAGGCCGAAGCCCAGGCTCAGCCAGAGCAGCCGGTCGCGCAGCACCGAACCGACGGTGGTGGCGGGAGGCGCAGCCTCCGGCTCCCCTTCGGGCGCGGGGAGGGAGGGTTCCGGGGCCGCGGTCGTCGGCGATCAGCACGGCAAAGGCGATGGCGAGGAAGGAAAAGAAATTGGCGGGGTTATCCGTGGTGAAGAAATGCGACTGCTGGATCTGCATGACGGTCACGGCGGAGAAAGCCGCGGCCAGCAGGCCCACCTTGCGCCCATACAGCCGGGAGGCGATCAAATAGAGCAGGAAGATCACGCCCAGGTCGGCCACGGCCGAGACCTGCCGGCCCACGATATTGACCTGGTCATAGCCCGTCTGTTTCAACCACTCCGCCAGATAGCGCACGATCAACAGCGGCAGGTCGCCATACACATAAAAGCCATAGCCGCGGTTGTGCGGGTTCAAGGTGGAAGCGGGAGTGTTGAAATAATCCCCCAGCGACTGCACCGGCTGGAGGGCGGTCTCTACCATGGTCAGGAACCGCTCGTCGGGGTGCAGGTGCTGAACCTCGTCCCAGTGCAGCCCCACCAGGCGGAACCACGCCGCGCCCAGCAGCACGACGATCAAAAGCAGGTCATAGATCCAGGCGCGTTTTTGGCCAGCCAATCCCATCTCTCCCGGGTTATTTCTCGACAAAAAAGATCATGAAGTCCTTGCTCGGATCCACCGCGGAGGGATAACGACGTATCGTTCCCTGCGGGTAAAGCTGCTTAAGGATATTCTCGGCTTCCGTATCCTCCGGCCAGTAAATGAACATCTTCGGAAACGGAAAATTTACCGAGTTCGGAAGTTCTTCCTTGAACAGGGCAAAATCCCTGTTCGGGATGCCCGCCCAGATGCCCGGCAGGCGCGTGTCCACCCAGTAAGGATAGGGCACGATCCAGACCGTGTCCGTCTCGCCATAAGTGGCGCGAAAATCGCTGATGACCTGTCCCATCTCGGATGTGTTCCAGGCGCCGCTGCGGAACTGCTGATTGAACTGGTTGAAGACCAGGTCATAATTCTGCCATGCCGACATTGCAAGCAGAACACCGGCCAGCCCCCAGGCGATGACCGTCCGCCGGCCGCCGGAGCTGAATGCCATCACCAGCCCATCCAGTGCCAGCGCGGCAATCAGGATGACCGGGATGGCTGCTCCGCTGGCGCGGTTCAATGCGGGGTTCTCAGCGGGGTAGGCGAGTGAGAGTGTGGAGGGCAGCAGCAGGATGGGGATGGAGACCAGCAGGAAAAGGTCGCGCCAGTCGCGGCTGCGCAGATAGCGGAGCAGCAGCAGCACCGCCCCCGCAATGAATAGTGCGCCAGTCACCACATCCAGCGCCGGACGGTGCGGGACGGAATTGACCCAGATCTCTCCATCGTCCCAGTTGAACATGCGCATGCCGTTCCACAGGTTCGATATTAAGATCTTTCCCGGCGAGCCGGGCAGTGGGGTTTCCACCGAACCCATGCGCGAAAGGGCGCGGTAAGAGAAAGCCTCGGGGTTGTCCACCACGTAACGCAGCAGAGGCAGGAAGACGATCAGGGCGGTAATGGCCGTGAGCGCCAGCCACCATAGGCTCTGCTTGCGGACCGGTTGGGAAGCCGGATGCAGTGCAAAGATAACAAATGCCGCAACCACCGCGATGGGCACGATGCGGAACGGGCTGTACCCATGCAGGCCCACGCCCAGGAACACGCCGGCCAGCAGAAAATCATTCCGGTTGCGCGTCCTCAGGCCGCGCAGCACATAATAGAAGGCGGGCGCGGTGAACAAAGGATAGAGCGGGAAGCGCAGGCCGATGCGCGCGATGACATTGATCCAGTAGGAGACCCCGAACAGGAACATTGCGAACAGGCCCAGCCGCGGCCCGCCAAATTCCTTTCCCGAGCAGGTAAATATAGGGCAGGGTCAGCACGCCAAGGATGGTCGTGCCCAGCTTCAGGCTCAGGAAGGAAAAACCGGTGCCGAACAGCTTTGCGATCAGCAGGGTCCAGTACATCTGGAAGCCTTCCCTGCCGGTGTTGCGCGGGAAAAAGATCAGGGTCTTGCCCAGCGTGATCTCATAAACGTCCAGGAGCTTCTCAGCGTGGTCGCTGAACGGTTCGGAGGGGATAGCGTTCACCCGGTTCATGCGGAAGAACAGGGCGAGCCCGAAGACCGCCACAAGCAATGCTGTCCAGAGCATGGCCTTGCGGCGGGCCTCCGGGTTTATCGGCGCGCGCAGGAGGCGCGGCCCGCGCAGCCACATGGCCCAGAGGAAGCAGGCGATCGCCAGCAGCCAGAGCGTCAGGTTGCTCCAGGTGAAGAGATCATCTCCCAGGGAGAGGAACGCCAGCACCGAGAGCCCCGCCGAGAGCAGCAGAGGGATCAGGCGCAGGGTCATCGGATCGCTGCCAGAGAGGTCCGCACGCAGCGGTGGCAGGCGCCATTCGCCGGAGAGCCAGGACCAGACGACCATCCCGACAGCGAAGATGTAGAACGCCAGTCCCAATTCCACCCGGCGTCCCGGGGGCTCCAGCATCAACTGGCCGAAGAGCGCCAGGGAGATGCCCCCCAGCACCTTCCAGGGGAGGGCCGCTGAGACAGCCGCAGGAAAGGTGTACACCTCCGGCTCGGCAACCAGCACAGGATGTGCGGCGCGTTCCGCCTCCAGCGCGGCAGCCCGCTCCACCGCGGCCAGCCGCTCGGCGTTGAACAGCGAGCCCAGGAATCCAAAGAATGAGTTCCAGTCCCGAGTAACTGATTTGAAGAGGTCCAGGACGGTCAGTTCTTCAGGCTGAGGTTCGGGGAGCGGTTCAGGGAGCGTCATTCCGCCTCGTTTTTTCTTGCGATCACCAGGATGCTCTCGCCCCAGCGCATGGGCAGGAAGATCAGGCCGGTAACGGCCTGCAGGCCTCCCAGCGACCCGAATAACAATTTTTGCAGCTGCTTCGGAACGACGGGGATGTATGGCACATCCCAGAACCCGTCTGCAAAGACGCGCTTCAAAGAAAAACCTGCTTCTTCAATATAAGCGAGCCACTCCTCCGGCGGCTTTAACGATATATGCGTGGGGTCCTGGTATCCGATCCAGCGCTTCCCCTTCAGGGGTTTAAGCAGCGAGCCCAGGTTGGGCGTGGCAAGGATGAGCGTCCCGCCAGGTGCGGTCACACGGCCGATCTCGCGGATGGCTTTTGCCGGGTCGGGCAGATGCTCGACGATGTGCTTGATGATGACCACGTTAAAGGAAGAGTCCGCAAAGGGAAGGTCCTGCGCCGAAGCGGTCTGCAGGGAGGTGCGGCGCACCAATGGCGCGGATTCTTTTACGGCCCAGTGGTTCAGGTCCATGCCATAGGTGTGGAAGAAATCCTCCAGTTGAGCCACCAGATGCCCCAGCCCAGAACCGATCTCCAGCAGGCGGCCGCCACTCGTCCCGTAGCGGCGGGCGAGCGTGGCAAAAAAACGGTTCGACCACCAGTACTGGCTGTATTTTGCAAACGAAACGTTTGCATAAGTGTGCGTGGAGAAGTATTTCTCGTCAAATGACATGGATAAAGACCGCGGCTGTCATATCTTCCTGGCGGCATAGAACGTAAAGGTACCCTGGGGGTGTTCGGGGCGCTGCACATATTTCCGCAAGGCCCGCTCCGTCAGGAAAAGATTCCAGCGGGCCGGAGCTATGATCCAGCGGTTGAAGAGGGCATGCGGCAAAAGGGTGGGCGCCCCAAAATAATGGCCCCATTCTAACACGCGCATCGCCTCGGGGGAAAAATAATGCCACCAGCGTTCCAGCCGGAAGCCCGCGGCTTCCAGCCAGCCCTGCCAGGTCTCCGGCTCCACCGCGTGCTCCACGCGCGACATCCTGCGGAACCATTCGGTATAGCCGGGGCCCAAAAGGCGCGGCAGGGAAAGCTCGCTGAGGTAACGCGGGTTGGGCACGCAGAAATAAAAGGGCGCGCCGGTCTTCAGCACCCGCCCGGTCTCCTTCAGCACCTGCGGCGCGTGGGGGATGTGCTCCAGCACCGAGTTGGAGAACGCGCTGGCAAAGCATCCGTCCGGGAAGGGAGCCGCGCCCCCATCCGCCTCCACCAGCAGGCGGTACTTATCGTAGCGCTTCGCCTCATGGATGGGACCATGCCAGGGGTCCAACCCCACGTCGATCTTCCGGTCGAAGGTCAGGGAGGCGAAGTTGCCATCCCCGCAGCCCACGTCCAGGATCGGGGAGGGCAGATCGAAGTCCTCATAATAGCGCGATTCGATGGCGCGCAGGAAGCCGCGGAAATAAGGCAGGTCGCGAATATGAAGGTAAAGATAATCTTTCAATCCAGCATTCCCAAAGGTCATCCCTGAGGATGTTTCTTGCGCTGCAATTCCGCGAACAATTTCTCGTATTCCGCGGCGATCGAATCGGGGTCATAAGCCCGGCGGATGGCCTGGATGTCGCCGCGGAATTTCTCCGGGGCATCCAGCACCTCCAGGATGCAGTCCGGCCAGGCTGGCAGGATCCCCGATCTCCGATACGAGCCCCGTGCCATGCATCTGCACCGGCATGCGCACCCCCGGCAGCGCAGAGGGCACGACCGGCACGCCGTTCATCATGGCCTCGATCTGCACCAGGCCGAAGGCCTCCGTGGAGTTTAGCGAGGGAACCGTCAGCACATCGAGATTAGGGTACATGGCCGACAGTTCCACGGGAGACAGGTTGCCCAGGAACTTCCATCTTCCGGCTTTTTCATATTCACGGATCTGCGGCGCGAGCCGGTCGAAATAAGCCTGCTCACCCATCACATTCTGGTACTGGCCTGCAAACAAAACCTGCGCATCCGGATATTTTTGCAAGATGCGCGGCAGGGCTTCCAGCAAAACTTCCACACCCTTCTCGGACGCAAAACGCGTGACCATGCCGATCACGGGACGCTTAATGCGCGTCTGGTGTTCCGCGGCAAAGGCCTCCACCGCTCCGGGCGCGGCCGGCGGCAGTTCCACGGGCGGCAGGATGGGCGTCAGTTTGTATGAATAGCGCGAAAGATAAGCGGAATGGTCGGCGTAGTCGCGCGTGTAGGTGACGATATGGTCCGAGAGGATGCCCGCCATATTGTTCTGGAACTGCACCACCAGGTTTACCAGCCGGTTGAACAGACCCTGCGGGCAGATGCAGGTCACAGTGATAGGTGAGGACGGCGGGCTTGCCCATCAACCTGCCGCGAAACGCCACGCCGGGCGCATCGAACTGCGGCAGGTGCATCTGCACCACATCGTGCGCGGCGACCAGTTTGGTTGCCACCCAGCCGAAGGTCGGCGCGATGACCCCCTTGCTGACGCGAAACAGGATCGGGATGCGCAGGATGCGCACCCCATCCATGACCTCCTCGCGCGGCAGGGAGGGGTCATACTGCGCGGTCATCACCGTCACCTCATGCCCGCGCTTGACAAAGGCGCGCGCCAGCCGTTCGGCATAGATGGTCAGCCCGGAGGTATGCGGGCGGTAATAGGTCAGGACTGTCAGGATCTTCATGGATTCTTGTACTTCTTCTCCAACCCAAAACAATAAATGCAATGGATGAGTCAGCCAACGGATGATTTTACCCGTTTGCGGGAGGAATTGCAGAGTCAATCCAACCGGCAAGTTCCGCTGCCGGAGCCTGCGGGGAAAGCCAGGCCAGGAATTCGGTGTTGCCTTTGGGACCGAGCACCGGCGAGCGCAGAAGGCCGCGCAAGCCCAGGCCGTTATTCTGCGCAAAACTGAGCACATCCATCAATACCTGCCGGTGGATCAGCGGGTCGCGGATCACCCCGCTGCCGCGCGAGACATCCCGGCGGCCGGCCTCGAACTGCGGCTTGATCAGCGCCAGCAGGTCGCTTTCCGCACCCGCCGAGGGAAACCAGGCCTTGATGACCGGCAGGAGGATCTTCAACGAAATAAAAGACGCATCCGCCGTGACAAGTGTCACGGGTTCGGGGAGGGATTGCACGTGCCGGGCGTTGGTCTCCTCCATGACGACCACGCGGGGATCGCTGCGCAGTTTCCAGTGCAGGATGCCCTTGCCCACATCCACGGCATAGACGCGCGCCGCGCCGTGCTGCAGCAGGCAGTCGGTGAAGCCCCCGGTCGAGGCGCCCACATCCGCGCAGATGCGTCCCTGCACAGGGATGGGAAAAGCCTGCAGGGCGGCTTCGAGCTTTTCCCCGCCCCGCGATACAAAGCGCGGCCCCGAATCGATCGTCACCTCGGAGGCGGATTCCACTGCCACGGCTGGCTTCAAAGCCACCTGCCCCCCGATCCGCACCTGCCCGGCCATGATCAATGCCTGGGCTTTGGCGCGCGATTCGGCCAGGCCGCGTTCCACCAGCAGCAGATCAAGGCGTTTCTTTGCCATGAGGAAATTATATCCCGGCAAACAAGGTAAAATTAGCGCCATGCTCAGGGCCCTCGGCAAAACCATGCGGCCGCGGCAATGGACCAAGAACATCTTTGTCTTTGCCGCGCTCGTCTTCGATAAGCAGCTGTTCATCCCGCAATCCTTCCTGCGCACCCTGGCAGGTTTTGCGCTTTTCTGCCTGATCTCCTCAGCGGTCTATATCCTCAACGATCTGGCGGATGTGGAGGCCGACCGCCAGCATCCTCAAAAGAAGAACCGCCCGATCGCTTCCGGCCAGCTGCCCGCGGGGACCGCCTGGGCCGCGGCCGGTGTCCTCGTTGCTGTCAGCCTTGGTCTGGGTGCCCTGCTTTCATTGTCTTTCGCAGGGGTGCTGGCCGCCTATCTCATCATCAACCTGCTCTATTCCAAGTGGCTGAAGCACGTCCCCATCGTGGATGTGCTCATCATTGCCGCCGGATTCGTGCTGCGCGTGGGCGCAGGTGAGACGCTCATTCACGTGGAGCGTTTCTCCCCCTGGCTGTACGTGGTCATGACACTGCTCTCGCTGTTCCTGGGCTTCGGCAAACGCCGCGCCGAGCTCACCCTGTTGACCACGGACGCCGGATCGCACCGCAAGGTGCTGGACGGTTACACCCTGCCGCTGCTGGACCAGTACATCCTGATCGTATCAGGCACGACTATGGTGGCTTATTCCCTGTACACTTTTTCGGCGCCCAACCTGCCTGCCAACCACACCATGATGCTGACCATCCCCTTCGTGGTGTACATGATCTTCCGCTATCTCTACCTGATCCAGGTGGAGCAGGCAGGCGGCGCGCCGGAGGATATCCTGCTCTCCGACCGCCCCTTCCAGATCGCCATGCTGCTCTGGGCGGTCGTAGTTGTGATCATCTTTTACTTCTCCTAGACACCTCACCCTCCGCCAATGTCAACAGCCTCCGCGCCCGGCAAGATCATTCTTTTCGGCGAGCATGCCGTTGTGTACGGACGCCCCGCGCTGGCAGTGCCTGTCACCCAGGTGCAGGCTCATGTGGAAATCACCGGCACCTCTCGCCGGGGCATCTGGATCGAAGCCCCGGAGGTGAACCTGCATTCAGAGGTGAACACGCTGCCCTCCGATCATCCCATTGCTGCCGTGATCCACAACCTGCTGTTCGGTTTTGGGATCTCCCCTTTCCCCTCGCTGGATATCAAGATCACCTCCACCATCCCGGTGGCAGCAGGGCTTGGCTCGGGGGCGGCCGTCTCGGTGGCACTGATACGGGCATTGGCTGTGTACCTTGGACAGACCTTGAGCGATGAGCAGGTGAACGCCTTCGCGTACGAGATCGAGAAACTCCATCACGGCACGCCCTCGGGGATCGATAACACCGTGATCACCTACGCCTGCCCCGTATATTTCATCCGTGGGCAGAGGCTGGAGACACTCCACGTTGCGCAGCCCTTCACCCTGGTGATCGGGGATACCGGCACCGTTGCGCTCACAAAGGAATCGGTCGGCGATGTCCGGAAACTGTGGGAAGCGGAACCCGGCCGCTTGGAAACGATATTCGACCAGGTCGGGGAAATCGTTGAACGCGCCAGGGATTGCATTCAGGCGGGCAAGGTCGAGCCGCTGGGCGCGCTGATGGATGCCAACCATACCCTGCTGCAGGAGATGACCGTTTCCTCTCCGGAACTGGATGCGCTGGTGCGGGCAGCCAGGCACGCCGGCGCCCTCGGCGCAAAGCTGAGCGGGGGCGGGCGCGGCGGCAATATGATCGCTCTGGTCCGTCATGACATGGCGGAGGATGTGGCCGCCGCGCTTCGCGAAGTCCGGTGCGGCCCGTACCATCATCACCACAGTGGATTCATGAACATACTGATCTTGAAGTTGATCCTTGCTCCCCTCATCCTCGGCTCTGCCAGCCTGGCAGGGCGCCGCTGGGGTTCCGCAGTCAGCGGCTGGCTGGTGGGCATGCCGCTGACCACCGGGCCGGTGGTGTTTTTTGTGGCGCTCAGCCACAATGCGGAGTTCGCCGCGCGCTCCGGGCTGGGCGTCTTGAGCGGAGGCTTCTCGCTGGTACTGTATGCCGTCAGTTACGCCTGGCTGGCGCGGCGCCTCCACTGGCTGGCGGCCCTCTCCGGCAGTTTGCTGTTGTTTGCCATCAGCACCATCCTGCTCGAGAAGGCATCCTTTCCGCTTGTGCCGCTTTTCTTCGCTGTACTGGCGAGCCATCTTCCTGGGGCTGCGGCTGATGCCGGGGGAAACTTATGTCGCGCCGAGTTCCGAGAAACCGGGACGTTGGGACCTACCGGGGCGCATCCTGCTGGGCACCAGCGTCATCCTGCTGCTGACCGGCATAGCCCCCTTCATCGGCCCGCGCCTCACCGGACTGCTGGCGACCTTCCCCCTGTATATTTCCATCCTTACCGTGTTCGCCCAGCGCCAGCAAGGGCCGGATGCCGCCGCCCACCTGCTGCGCGGGCTGCTATATGGCATGTTCGCCTTCGCCGGATTTTTCCTTACGCTGGGGTTATTGATCGAGCGGATCGGGATCGGATGGTCATTCAGCGCGGCCGTTCTGACGGCGCTCCTCGTGCAGGGAAGCTCCCTGCTGGTCCTGAGGAGATCCATCTCGCAATCGGCGTCACTTTAAGTTCGTTTGAAGGAATTCAAGAATGGCCGCGCCCAGCTCCGCACGGCTGGGGGACTGCTCCGGCGCGTCCAGGGTGTGCCCGGCGTCCTTGACCACGATCAGGCGCGCTTCCACCCCCGCCGCCAGCAATGCCTTATAGAGCGCCTGGGACTGTTCGAGAGGGACGGTGCTGTCCTGGTCACCGTGAATGATCAGAAAGGGCGGATCATCCGCCGAAACCCAGGTCACCGGGCTGGCTGCGGCGAGACGCGGATCAGAAAAATCCGTAACGCCAAAAACCTGTTCGGCCAATTCCCGCGCGTAGGAGGTGTTCGCGTCGGTCAGGATGGCCGGACCGGCCATATCCACCACAGCCTGCACCCGACTGGAATAACCGGCGTACTCACCCACATCAAAGCCCGCTGATTCATCCGCGGTGCCCATCAGCGCGGCGAGATGCGCCCCTGCGCTCGCACCGATCACCCCGATGCGGCCGGGGTCAATGCCCCATTCCGCGGCGTGAGCCCGGAAGGAGCGCACCGCGCATTTCACATCCTCGATCATGGCGGGCATTTTGTCCTTTGGCGCGAGGCGGTAATCCAGGGAGGCCAGGGTATAGCCCGCGGCGGTCAGAATGGGCTGCACCTCGAATCCCATGCCGCCGGCGCGGCTGCCGCCGGTCCAGCCGCCTGCATGGAGAAACAAAAGCAGCGGGGCCGGGCCGGTGGTGTTTTGGGCAAAATAGACATCCGCCAGCAAATCGGTATCGCCTGCCCTGCAATACGTGACGCCTCTTTCCACTGCCGCGTGCGGTTGTGGAAGCGCGGAGGTCTCCACAGGCACGGGAGTGAAAGTGGGGGTTGGCGAGGCAGGGATGGCGGGTGTGGCAGGCGGCAACGACCGGGAGAGCGAGCAGCCCAGGGAGGCAAAGATCAGTACCAGCAGAGCGGAAACCGCCTTTTTCATCAGGTTTTGGATTATAACGGAAGGCGAATAAAGGCGTTATAACCAGTACAAGGCTTCCCTTGTCCCGCGATCGCGGATAAATACACTTGGAGGAGAAAAATCCCATGATGCCGATTGGAGATGATGACAGCGGACGAAGGTTGTTCCCGATTGTCACTTATGCCCTGATCGCCGCCAATGTCCTGTTCTTTTTGGTCGAACTGGGCGGCGGGGATCCATTCATCATGCGCTGGTCCTTTGTGCCGGCGCGCTTCCTTGCCAACCCGGTGGGTGATTTCATCACCATCTTCACCGCCATGTTCATGCATGCCGGATGGGTGCACCTGCTCGGGAACATGCTCTATCTGTGGATATTCGGAGATAACGTGGAGGACCGGCTCGGACACTTCATGTTCCTGGTCTTCTATATACTGTGCGGCATCGGGGCCACCTTTGCCCAACTGCTGTTCAGCCTCAATTCGAACGTCCCCAACCTGGGCGCGTCCGGGGCCATCGCCGGGGTGCTGGGAGCCTATCTCATTATGTTCCCCCGGCAGCAGGTGCGCGTGCTGATGGGCCGCGCCATCGTCCCCATGTCCGCCCTGATCGTCATCGGTTTCTGGATCGTCTTGCAGCTCTTCAGCGGTTACAGTTCCATCGCGGCAGCCACACAGGAGCAGGGCGGCGTGGCGTATATGGCCCATGTGGGTGGGTTTGCCACCGGCGCCATCCTCACCTTCCTGCTCGGCGGGAACCGGCAGCGGGCACTGCCCACTCCGCGCTATCCCTACCAGTAAACAGGTCTTCTAAGTGAAAAAGGCGCTCTGCTTTGCAGAGCGCCTTTTTTTTCATTATAGGATCACTGCCCCTTAATCAGCCTTTGATGCGCCTTCCTCATGCAGGCATCCATGACGACCTGCAGTCCGGCAGCCCGCGCCGTGACTGCAGCCTCCTCGTTCACGATATCCTCCTGCATCCAGACCACCTTCGCCCCCGCCTTAATGGCCGCCTCCACCACAGGAGGCACATCCTCCGGCTTGCGGAAGACCTGCACAACATCGATCTTCTCCGGCACATCCGCGAGAGAGGCGTAGCTCTTCTGGCCCAGGATCTCGCTCGCGGTGGGATTGACCGGGATCACGCGGTAGCCATGATCCAGCAAATACTGCGCCACCTCATAACTTTCCTTATGCGGGTTGGATGAGAGCCCAACACTGGCGATGGTATGCGCCTGCTGAAGGATGGTTTTCATTTCCGAATCATTGTTCATCTCATACCCTCCGTTGATCAGCTCGAACAGATTTAAGGTCCGGCAATTCTATCATCGAAGCAGTTCCGCTCATCGGCCGCGCAGCAGCACCACGGCCGCGTTCCTGCCGCCCGCTCCGCTGATGCCGCCGCCTCCATGAACTCCCGAGCCGCCCAGGTAGAGGCCGTCAATGGGGGTTCTGTGTCCGGCATAACCGGGGATCGGGCGCATGAAGAAGAATTGTTCCAGCATGATCTGCCCGTGGTTCAGGTCGCCCTCGGTCAGGCTGTAGGTTTGCTCCAGATCAAGAGGAGTGAGGGACTTCCGCGCAAGGATGGAGGACTCTAAGATCAGGAAACCACTCCCCAAGAGTATCGATCGCCAGATCCTCCAGCGCCGCCCTGCCTGTCTCCCAATCCCCCTCCCTCAGCGCATAGGGCGCATACTGGAAGTGGATGGAGATCACATTTTCGCTGCAAGTGACCTCCAAATACGGCTGTGCTGAGATCCCGCCATACTTGGCCGCATCGAAGGCTTTCTCCAGATACTGGACCGAGGGGGCAACCGCATATGTCACGCCAGGCGACATGCCGCGCGGCAGCACCTGCATACCCAGATGGATCTTCGCCACCGAACCGCGCATTTTGATGGACTGCACTTTCCAGACAAATTCGGGCGGCAGTTCCATCGGGCCGACAAGCGAGAGGAAGGTCCGTCTCGGATCTACAGCCGAAATGACCTTGCCAGCCGCGATCTCCTCGCTGCCCGCCAGGCGTACCCCTTTACAGGCTCCGGCATCCACCAGGATCGCACTCACCTCAGCCCCGGTGCGGATCTCGCCGCCATAAGACCGGACGGCTCCGACGAGAGCCGCGGTGACTTCCCCGGCCCTGCCTGTGTAGCGATGCGCCAGACCGCCGCGGTTCAGCCAGTTATGGATCAGGTTGAAGGAGGTCCCGGCGGCCAGCGGGCCCAACGTCACGCCGTGCACGCCCAGTGATGCCACCGCGGCGCGGAGCGGCTCGGACTCAAAATATTCCTCGGCCAGTTCAACCACCGGCATGGCCAGGGCGCGGATGATGTTCAGCATATCCCGGCGGCCCATCAGCCGCAGGTCCAGCGCCAGTTCCGCCAGGTCCAGCGCACCGCCGAGGGGCGGCCGCGGCAGAGGCGGGATGATCGTTTCGTAGGCCTCATCCAGGAAGGCCGCGGCGCGGTCCATGAAACGCACGAAATCCGGCCAGCGGTGCGCATCCTTTTCAGAGAAACGCCGGATGGAGTTGGCTGCCCTGGCCGGGTCCGCATCCAGTTCCAGCCTCTCCCCATCCGGCCAGCAGCGAGGTGAAGACCGGCCTCTCGATGGGCGCGGGTAATGGAAGTTTCAGGTCCCGGACGATGGCCGGTCGCAGACATCCGCTCTGCACCATATCCGCTGTAAACCCGTCGAAGTCCTCGGACACCAGCGTGCCGCCGGGGATCTCGCGCCGCTCGAGCACGAGCACGCGCCTGCCGGCTTTGGCGAGATAGGCAGCCGCGGTCAGCCCGTTGTGCCCGGCCCCGATGATGAGAACATCATATTGGTTCATGCGCGCAGGTCCTTCAAGATTTCCTTCGCCGCCAGCATGCCGGGCGCGCCCATCACCCCGCCGCCGGGATGCGCGCCTGCCGCGCCGAAATAGTATCCGGGCACGGGCGTGCGGAAATCCGCCCAGCGCGGCACCGGGCGCAGGAAGAACATCTGGTGCAATAACAGTTCGCCGTGGAAGATGTTGCCGCCGGTGATGCCCGGCGATGGCCTCGATGTCCACCGGCGTGATCACCTGCATCCCGACGATGGCGCGGCGGATGTTCGGCGCGTAT
The DNA here is from genome assembly GCA_963809585.1 of uncultured Chloroflexia bacterium. Lineage (GTDB taxonomy): Bacteria > Chloroflexota > Anaerolineae > Anaerolineales > Villigracilaceae > JACPVF01. The sequence continues at coordinate 2,102,525 of CAWEKL010000009.1, forward strand.
TGCTCGATGGTCGAGATCACGGCTTCGGCAAAGGCTTCCTTTTTGGCATCGTCCCAGCCGCCCTCGATATCATAGGGCGCGTACTGCACGAAGCAGGAGACCACGTGCTGCCCGGGCGGCGCCATGTCGGGGTCGATCACCGAAGGGAAGATCATATCAATGTAGGGACGCGTCGAGAAATGGCCGTATTTGGCCTCGTCGTAGGCGCGCTCGATGTAATCAATGCTCGGGCTGATGGAGACCGCGCCCCGGTGCAGAACCGAGGCGTGCGCCTCTCCGGGGGAGTAAGGAAGCGCCGTGAAGTTGGGCAATTCGCTCAAGGCCAGGTTGAGCTTCCCGGAAGAGCCGCGCATGCGGAAGTTCTGGACGGATTCGAGGAAGTCCTCCGGAAGGCATGCCCGGCTCGAGGAATTTCAGGAAACTGCGGCGCGGGTCGGCCGCCGAGAGCACCGCCCTGGCATACAGCTCATCGCCGTTCTCCAGCGCCACCCCCGCGGCGCGGCCGTTCTTGATGATGACACGCTCGACGCTCGCATCCACGCGCAGTTCCGCGCCGAGGGCACGCGCCGCGCTGGCGATCGCGCCGCTCACCCCACCGGAGCCGCCTTTGGCAAAACCCCAGGCGCGGAAGGCGCCGTCGATCTCGCCCATGTAGTGATGCAGCAGCACATAGGCTGTCCCCGGCGAGCGCGGCCCCAGGTAGGTGCCGATGATGCCGCTGGCCGCCTTGGTCCCCTTGAGCGCGTCCGTCTCGAACCACTCCTCCAGCAGGTCGGCGGAGGACTGTGTGGCGAGTTTGGCGAGGCCGTACAGTTCCTTTTCACTCAACCCTGAGGCGAACTTGCCGACCTTGAGCAGCCCCATCAGGTCACGCGGGCGCAGCGAGGTTGGGTCGGGCGGCACCAGGCTGAGGAATGGCTTGACCGCCTTGGCCAGGCGCATCATCAGGCGGGAATATTCATCATAGGCCTCGGCATCCCGCGGAGAGTGGCGGTAGATCTCGCGGCGGGTCAGGTCGTGGTCATCCCATAGGCCAAGGTAATCGCCGTCCTCCGTGGGCGTGAACGTGGAAGGCAGCGGCAGGATTTTTAGCCCATGCCGGGGAAGTTCCAGGTCGCGGATGATCTCCGGCCGCAGCAGGCTGACAACATACGAAAACTCGGTGAACTTGAAGCCGGGGAAGATCTCCTCGGTCACCGCTGCCCCGCCTAGGACAGGCCGTCGTTCCAGCAGCAGTACTTTCCTCCCTGCCCGCGCCAGGTAAGCCGCGGCCACCAGTCCGTTATGCCCGCCGCCGATGATGATCACATCCCATTGCTCTGAGGCCATGTCAGACGCTGCTCCTTTTCCACTCCGGCTCATAGAACGGCAGGGTCACCACCCGTGCCGGCGCATGCTGGCGGTGATGCTCGACCGTCACTTCCAGCCGCAGATTCATCCCGGCTCCGGCATACGGCTTTTGCAGGTGCGCCAGGGCGATGTATTTTTTCAGCAGCGGCGACCAGGTGGCGGTGGAGGCATAGCCCACCTGCACATTGCCGGACCATACCGGCAGGCTGGCACGGATCGCCATGCCGGGGATCTGCGGGGGCAGGCCCACGTCCGCGAACAGCCGCTCCATCCCCTCCCACTCCACTTCCAGGCCCATCAGCTTCCAGGCGGAACCCTCGCGCTTCTCGCGTTCCAGGGCGCGGCGGCCCACAAAATAACCCTGCTTGTCCAGGCTGACCGCCCAGTCCAGCCCCAGCTCAAAGGGCGAGGATTTTTGCGCCTCGATCCAGGCATGGCTGGAGGAGGTGTAATCCACCTCGATCATGAACAGGCCCGCTTCCACGCGCGCCATGTCCATGGCCAGGATGCCCACCGGCGCGATGCCGAAGTCCGCTCCCGCGGACATGAGCGCATCCCATACCGGCAGCGCCTGCTGTGCGTCCATCCAGATCTCATAGCCGAGGTCGCCCGTGTAGCCGGTGCGCGAGATGGTGACCGGCACCCCGTGGATGCGGTTCTCCATCAGGCGGAAGAACTTGAGGCCGTCCGCACTGGTCTCGCAGGCGCGCGAGAGCACACGCCGCGAGTTCGGTCCCTGCAGGCTGAGCGCGGCCACACTGTCCGTGACCTCGGTGATGTCCACCTCCAGCCCCACCGCGTTCATCGCCAGCCAGCGCAAGGATGGGTCCGCGGAGGTCATGCGATAGGTATCCTCGCCCAGCCGGGAAACCGTGCCGTCGTCGATCATCTTGCCGTCCTCATCGCACCAGGGCGTGTAATAGACCTGCCCGACTTTGAGCTTGTCCATGTCGCGGGTGATGACGCGGTTCAACAGGCGGCGCGCATCCCGGCCCTTGAGGATGTATTTCATCAGCGGGGTCACGTCGATCAGCGCGGCCGCGTTGCGGATGGCCCAGTATTCGCGGTCCAAGGTCAGGTCATAGGAGCCGGGGGAAAGATAGCCTGCCCAGCGCCGCCAGTTCTGCGGCAGGCACAGGGACGACGTGCGCTCATGGAAGGGGGTGGTTCGCAGCGCAAAAGGAGTTTTCACGATTTCATCCATTCTTCAGTCGGGACAGATTAATGTAAGCCATACTTGACATTTTCTAAAAATACCCGTATAATGTAAAGCGTACTTTACAAAGGAAACAGAAATGATCCTCCATAATCGCCTCAAAGAATCCCGTACCCGGCGCGATCTGACCCAGGAAACGCTCGCGAACAGCGTGGGGGTCACCCGCCAGACCATCATTTCCATCGAAAAAGAGAAATTCGTTCCCTCCGTGAAGCTGGCGCTGCACCTGGCGCTGGCGCTGGACCTTCCGGTGGGCGAATTGTTCTGGCTTGATAAGGAAGAAGGAGAAATATCATGAAAGCCTATTACCTCAGCCGATCCCTGGTCTCCATGCTGCTGGGCGTGTTCCTGATCATAACAGGATCGCCCTGGTGGGTCGGACTGCTGGCCGCCCTGCTGGCATTCGGCTGGTTCCTTGCCGCTCCGCACATCGGGCGGTATTCGGTCCACCCTGAGTATGGCGTCACCGCCCTCCGCCGCGATGAGCGCTCGCAGGGGATCAACGATAAGGCCGCTCGCAATGCGTTCGTCATCAGCATGCTTGCCCTGGGCGCGGTCGTCATATACCTGGGAGCCTCCGCTGCGCCTGCCGTTTCCGCTGCCGTGCTGAAATGGCTGCTGGTCCTGGGTGCGCTGGTGTATTATGCTTCCGATTTCTGGCTCCGAAAGGCACAATCCTGAAGCGATCAGTCCCCGGCGGAGTTCGAATATTCCGCCGGGGCAAAGAACACCAGCACCCTCAGTTCCTCCTCGATCGAGTGGAAACGGTGCTCCACGTTCTTCGCCACGTACACCAGCGAGCCGGTTCTCACCTCCCGGTCCTCCTCCCCCACCCGGATCCGCGCCTTCCCGCTGAGCACGTAATAGACCTCGTCCTCCGTATGCGGTTTCTGCGGGTCGGTCCCGCCCGCAGGCAGCACGTATAAACCCACCGACAGATCCGGCTGTCGCAGGAACTCGAGGTAAAGTTTGCCTGCCTCGGCATGCCGGGCAGCAATCTCGGCCAATTCATAGGCCTGCATGTCAGTTCTCCGCCCGGACGGGATTGGAGATGCTGCCCAACCCGTCTATCTCGACATCCACGCGGTCGCCATGCCTCAATTCGCCCACACCCGAGGGAGTTCCGGTGAAGATCAGATCCCCGGGCATCAGGGTCATAACCGAGGAGATGAAAGCCACCAGGGTCCCCACGCCGAAGATCATGTCCCGCGTAGAGGCCATCTGCCGCATTTGGCCGTTCACGCGGCAGGTGACAACCGCGTCTGAGGGGTCAAAATCTGTATCGATCCAGGGTCCGAACGGGCAGAAGGTGTCAAACCCCTTGGCGCGCGTCCACTGGCCATCGCTCTTCTGCAGGTCGCGGGCAGTGACGTCATTGCCGATGGTATATCCAAGGATGTATTTCCGGGCTTCCTCAGCGGTGATATTGCGCCCGCGCTTGCCGATGACAATCACCAGTTCGCCTTCATGCTCCACCTGGCTGGACTGCGGTGGCAGGAGGATCGTTTCGCCGTTCGAGATGATCGAGGAAGGCGGTTTCATAAAAAGAAGCGGTACCTTCGGCACTTCGTTCCCCAGCTCCCTGGCGTGCTCCACGTAGTTGCGCCCCACGCAAACGATCTTGCTCGGCACAGCCGGCGTCACCAGTTTCAGGTCAGTTAATGGAGTTTTGGCCTCGCGCCTGCGGTATTTGCCGAACGGATCTCCATCCATGACCCCCACCTTATCTTCCAGCAGCCACCCGTAGCGGGGGGCGTCTTCCCCGATCTGATAACGGACGATACGCATTTGCACTCCCATTTGGCGTGATTCGCGCAAGTGTAGCACATTTTAATGTAAGGCCGTTCGGTGCGGTATAATGCCCTTACGGGCGCATAGCTCAGTTGGTTAGAGCGTTTCTCTTACACAGAAAAGGTCGCGGGTTCGAGTCCCTCTGCGCCCACTGGTTTTTCCACAGACCTGAAAGGTCGTTACACCGAGACCCCCATTGAGGGGATTGTGTTTTAAGGGACCAGACTACACGGTTAATCTACGTTTTATTCGCTAGCTGAACCTATTTACCGCTCTTGATTTTTAACCCGTTCAACACCACGGCATGGAGAATGAGTGCCTTTAGTGCTGCCTCATCTATCGTGTCATCTTCATGAAAGTCGATGGCGCGTACCGTTTTGCTGTCCAGACGCGTATTGAAAAGCTTCTTCGGATCCTTCATCTGCGCACCCTTGGGGAATGTCAACCTCACGGCGTTCTTGAGGGTATCCGCGACGCATATGATCCCGTCAAGAGACCAGACCGGGACTCCCATTGGGTTGGAAGGTTTTTTCCACTTCACTTCTTCGATCACGGCAGGGTCGGCTTTCTTGATCAAAGCGCGCAGCTGTGACAATTTCTTGCCCCGCCAGTCGCCCGTTTGCTTGATGATTGCATCTATCTGTTGAGATGCAGACTTCTCTTTGGGGGAGGGATTCGCACTTTCTTTCATATTCCGCTCGCCTCTTTCTTCTGGAGAACAGCAGTGCCTGTCAACGCAGGCCTGTGGCAATCATCCGATGCTATCAATAACCAGGTCGCTCCATGCGTAAGCACAAGTGTTCATGCAAAGAAATCTATTAATACCGGTGCCAGAACCTTGGGCCTCACGCCATGTGTCTCGCCAGCAAGCGTACGAAGTTGCGCGCCGGGAATGGCTTCGCTGATCGCTTGAGCCGCCTCGCGCATAGCCGGAGCCCCCGCGCCACCGTGCATTACCAGGGTTGGAGTGCTGATGCGTTTCAGGAGGGACGCAGGCAGAGCATGACCTTCCCCCATAACCTCACTGTCATACGCCAATGTCGGTGCCATTGCCACCAGCCCTCGCCACATCGGCAGGCGCTTCAAGGCCTGAAGTTGTTTATCAGACACGCCTACATTTCGGATGAACAAGGCGACCGCGTCACCCTTACGCCCATTTTTTAGCAGCTTCTTAAGTTTCCCATGGTATTCACTTGCGGCTTTGCGTGCGTCGTCATCTACAGAATATGGTGCTTCGTATATGGCCAGTTTTCCAACTTGATCGCGCAGTTTGCTTGCAGCATGAAGTGCTATAGCCGCACCCGAAGAATGGCCATAAAGGTAAACGGGGCCTTCAACCACATCTATGAGCGCGGCGATATCTTCAACTTCACGTTGAGGCGAATACGGCACCGTGTCTGTGCTATCACCCCGTCCTCGCCGGTCATAGCTTATGACGGTGAAATGGGGTTCCAGTAATTTAGCCAACTTGGATCCAGACTTCCTGGAATTCAAAGCTCCGAGGATCAGGATGACAACCGGACCGTGTCCTTTTTTATCGTATGCTATTTTCGTGCCATCTTTTGAAGTCGTTGTGTTCATAATACTCCTAATCCAGCCACTGCTCTCTTCATGTACGCGGAAACTCTTGTAAGGTTTTGGATTTCTAAAGGATTATAGCCCTATCTTCCAGCAGCCACTCGCAGTGGAACACAAATCAGAGAAATAATAACGGGCTAAGGGCACGGTATAATGGCTCGCACAGGCGCTTACCCCTGCGCGGCGCTGTCGCGACGGGTGCTCGCGGTCATGGGTTGGAGTCACGTCGCGCCCACTAAAGGATTGACATCGGATGCTAGGCTTTTCAATAACACCGACAGATTTTAATTCCTTCTTTACTTTGAGCGGGGAGTTCTTTCGTCAAAGGCTTTCGCCACGCTGACAATCATCCTTATAATAGGTATGATGCTAACCGAGGCTTTGATGTTTAGGTGCAGGGGATTCGAGATCATGAAATAATGCTTTGCGAACAAAAAACGGACATTGCATACCTGAGCTAGTTTTGACAGATGGATTTCGGTAAAACAATGGACAACAACTTTCCTCCATCGAACAACCTCATTCTGCCTTGGTTTTCTATTTGGGTAAAACCCCGAAGAACGATTCGACTAATTGTTGATCACAACCCCTCACAATCTGTTTATCTTCTTAGCATACTTGCAGGCATCTATCGTTTCCTTAACCAGGCGGCCAAGCGAACTTTAGGTGATTCAATGTCACTTTTGGAGATTCTGGGCTTGGCAATCCTTTTTGGCTTTGTATTCGGTTTATTGTATCTCTTCGTCGGGGGAGAACTATTACGATGGGTTGGCAAAATTCTCGGCGGTAAAGCATCTGCCATACAAGTCCGCACCGCAATTGCCTGGTCGTCGGTTCCTGAAGTAGTGTTGCTGATCTTGTTTTGCCCTTTGATTATTTTATTCGGTAGGGATTATTTTTCCAGTTCGACCGACTGGATAACGCCAATTGTTTTTCTATCAATCCTTAGTATAGGCTTACTGGGCCTTGTGCTGCTAATATGGAGTGCGTTTTTACTTGTCAATTGTCTGGCCGAGGTTCATGAATTTTCCTTTTGGAAAGGGCTCATGACAACAGCAATTGGCGTACTTATCGTTGTAATTCCTTTGAGTTTATTACTACTGGGTCAGCAATAGTTTTCCCGGATGTCGCTTCATGATTGCACAATGTGGCTTCGGCCAGTTAAAGGCAGTCTGCCAAGCTTGATAATACCCTCGTAAGGTTTTTTTTCACAGACAATGACAAGACTTATACTGCTCTCCAAGAGTGAAAAACAATACCGATTATTGCTCGAGGCAGCGGAACTGCCGGACTTAGAGATCGTCACCACACCGGTTGCGGTCTGTGAGATCGCCTTCGGGGAGACCAACCTGATCCGCGACTTGCTCCCTCGCCTCCTCTCCCTGCGCTGGGCGCAGGCGACTTGGGCAGGCATCGAACCTCTGCTGGACCCCTCGCTGCGACGTGATTACGTTCTGACCAACGCGCGCGGCGTCTTCGGCCCGCTGATGTCCGAGTACGTGTTCGGCTATCTGCTGCTGCACGAGCGCAAGATCCTGCAGCGGTTGGAAAACCAGCGCAAACACGCATGGGACCCGGCCATCACCGGCACGCTGCGCGGCAAGACCCTGGGCCTTCTGGGAGTCGGCTCCATCGGCGCACACCTGGCGGGGACGGCGAAGCATTTCGGCATGACCGTGCGCGGCTTCACCCGCAGCAGCGAGACCTGCCCGGATGTCGACCAATATTTTCATACCGACCTGCCCGCCTTCGCGGCGGGGCTGGATTACCTGGTCTGTGTCGTTCCCAACACCCCCGACACACGCGGGATGGTGGATGCCGCGGTGTTGGCGGCGCTTCCGCCCACCGCGCTGCTGGTGAGCGTGGGGCGCGGCGATGCGCTGGACGATGCCGCGCTGGCAGCCGCGCTCTCCGCGGGCAAGCTGGCGGGGGCAGTGCTGGATGTCTTCCGGCAGGAGCCGCTGCCCCCGAATCATTTCTTCTGGGATACGCCAAACCTGTTCATCACCTCGCATACCGCCGCGCCGAGCCTCCCGGAGGATATCGTCAAGGTGTTCATCGAGAACTATCACCGGTATCGCAGGGGGGAGCCGCTGAAATATCAGGTGAATTTCGAAAAGGGCTATTGATCTTAGCCTTGCGGGTGGGGAGGATCGTTTATACCTTTTCGATTACGCGAAGCTCTTTTCCCCGATATTCATTTCCTCCCAATCTGAAAGACTATAATTACTGAATGCGTTTTCAACGTCTGCTTGCCTGGGGTATGCTCCTGGCGCTGGGGATGGGTGCCCTCGTCCCCCCACCTGCTGTTCGAGCGGAACCACTCCCGCAGGCCAGCGCCTATGATCTGATCCTGGCGATGAACACCCTGCGGGTCTCCTACGGGTTTCCGCCTCTTATCGAAGACCCGATTATCGATGCCGTGGCCCAATCCACAGCGGCGATCATGGCCGCCAACAACATGTCCTGGCATATCGGCGATGTGCGCGGGCGACTCGTTTCCGCCGGTTATGGCGGCGGCGGGACAGTCTGGGCCACCGAAAATTTCGCTGTCAGCAGCGGAGGCATGGGCATTGACGAGATCATGGCGATCTGGGCCGATCCCGACCACATGCGCCCGGCGGTCAACGGAGCCTATTGCCATGTAGGCGCGGGGACAGCCCGAACTTCCGACGGTAAGATCTACTATATTCTCCAGGCCGCGTATGTCTCGGAGCACGAATGCGGGAGCGCCTCCTCCGTGCCGGGTGGTACGCCTGGGAGCGGTGGGTCTGGTTACGTGCCGCAGATGATCGTCCCGGTGAAGATCGCCACCCCCGACGCCGAAGGCAAGGTCTTCCACATTGTGCAGGCGGGCCAATCCTTCTGGTCCATCGCGGTCGCCTACCAGATCACCATCCACGACCTGGAGGTCTGGAACAACCTTTCGCGCAGCGTCCCGCTGCGGACCGGGCAAAGCCTGTTCATCCCCGGCAAGAACACGGCAGGTTATGCCACGCCCACCCCGGTGGGCATGTTCGCCCTGCAGACCCCCGACGCGGACGGCAGGATCATCCATGAGGTGCAGCCCTACCAGGCGCTATTCACCATTGCCGAGGCCTATCAGGTCCCGGTGGAGCGCATCCTCGCCTTGAACAGCCTGCAGGCCGATTGGCCCCTGCAGATCGGACAGAAGCTGGTCATCTCGCCGGGCAACATCACCCCCAGCCCCACCTTGAGCGCCATCCAAAAGCTCACCCCGGAAGCCGATGGAAAGTACTATCACACCGTCCAGAGCGGCGAAACGCTCTCGTGGATCGCGGGCCTGTACGAGGTGCCGCTCTCAAGCCTTATGGTCTGGAACGGGCTGAACAACGCATCCGTGATCCGCCCGGGGCAAAAACTGCTCCTGCTCGTCACGCCGCCCGCTACGCCCACTCCCACCCCCAGCCCTACTGTGGTCACACCCACCTCCGCCCCCTCATTGACTCCCCCTCCTTTGCCGACCGCGACCGAAACTGCTGCTTCCGTGGAGGATCCCGGGCGCGGATCCAGCCCGATCCTGATTGCCGCGGTTCTGCTTGCGCTCGGCGGCTCGCTCTGGTGGGGTCTCGCCCGCCGGAGGCACGTCGGCAAGGACACAGAAAATTGAGAGGCGGGCCTTGCGGCCCGCCTCTACTAACCATGAAAAGCGATCTGGGGGTGAGGTAGTTTCAGTGCATGGACCTCCTGTTGCTATCCTTCATTTGTGCTCGTTAGGGAGCGGTCGTGGGTGCCGTCTGTGTGGAGGGAGTTGTCTGCGTGGAGGTGGAGGCAGGCGCCATCGCGCCGTCCGGTCCGCCGGGACCATGCCCGCCGCGGCCAAATCCGAATCCGTCGCCCGGCCTATCCAGGTAACCCTTATCGAGTCCTTCGAGCAGCCAATCAGCCTTTGCCTGTGTCATCGTACCATCAGAGACCGCCTGCTCGATCCTGGTGCGCATTTCCGTCTGGTGGACGGTGTTGATCGCGTCCTGAACAGCCTGGATGTCCACCCCGGCGCTCGTCGCCAGTTCTTCCAGGGTCTTGCCGCTCTGCAGGGCCGTCGAGAGCTCATCGCTGGTCATGCCCAGTACCTTGGCGGCGGCATCCAGTTCCGCCTGCGGCAGGCCGTGCCTGTCCCCGGGGCCGCGTCCATCCGCGGGAGCTCCTGCGGGGAGAGCTGGCGGGGTGGAGTCATCCGCATAGACCGCCGTGGCTCCCACTGCGCCCACCACGATCAGGGCAGCCAGCAAACTACCGATCCAGATCAGTAACTTTTTATTCATTAAATTCACCTCCTTGAGTGAATGACTGGCTCCGTGCCAGCAACCCAAGGATAGTGCGGCGGTGTAAACGGCCTGTTATGAGATTATAGGGGAAATGTGGGGGCAGGTTGGACTATTGACTTCTTCTTTATGCTTTTTTTCACTTGACCCATCTCCCCTACCGTCCTACAATCTGATTGTGGGGATACCTATTCCCGCCCACCTTCCACCCATGGAGAACCCTCATGCCTGACTATCTATTCCGCGGCAAACTTGCCGAACTCGACCCCGAAGTCCAGGAACTGACCCAGCTCGAATCCGAGCGGCAGGCTCGCAAACTGATCCTGATCGCCTCCGAAACATCCTCTCCCCTGGCCGTGCGCGAGGCACTGGCCTCCTCCTTCCAAAACCTCTATGCCGAAGGCTATCCCGACGAGGACACCCGCTGGATGACCGAGGCAGGAAATCCTGGATTATCCTGCGCGGCTGGCGCACTACCGCCGCACCGGCGACCCGCGCTACTACAAGGGCGTGGAATACGCCGATGCGGTCGAGGCGCTGGCCCGCCGGCGCGCCGCCGAGGCCTTCGCCGCCAACGGCTTCACCGCCGACCAGATCTATGTGAACGTGCAGGCCCTTTCCGGCGCGCCCGCCAACAATGCCGTCTACCAGGCGCTGATCAACCTCGGCGAGACGGTCATGGGCCTCAACCTGCTGCACGGCGGCCATCTCTCGCACGGCTCCTCCGTCAACCGCTCCGGCAAGTGGTTCAATGCGGTGCATTACACCGTGGACGAGAAGGAACGCCTGGACTACGACCAGATCCGCGCCATGGCGCTCGAGACACAAACCCAAACTGATCATCGCCGGTTACTCCTCCTATTCCTGGGTGCCGGACTGGAAGAAGTTCCGCGCCATCGCGGACGAGGTCGGCGCGTACTTCCTCGCCGACATCTCGCACATCGGCGGCCTGGTGGCGGCGGGCGTTGTGCCCTCGCCGATGGGCATCGCCCACGTGGTCATGTCCACCACGCACAAGAGCCTCGACGGCCCGCGCGGCGCGGTGCTGCTGACCACCGACGCGGCCATCGCCAAGAAGCTCGACAAGGCCGTCTTCCCCGGCGAGCAGGGCGGCCCGCATGTGAACGTCTTCGCCGCGCTGGCGCTCACCTTCAAACTTGCCCGCACGCCCCAGTTCAAGAAACTGCAGGCGCAGACCCTGCTCGAACGCCCACGCCATGGCAGACCAGTTCCAGAAGCGCGGCCTGCGCGTCCCGTTCGGCGGCACCGACAGCACACCTGGTCAATGTGGATGTCACCTCCGTCAAATCGCCCGAGATGGCGTTTCGCTCAGCGGCGATCAGGCGGCGCGCATCCTCGACCTGGTCGGCATCGTGGTCAACCGCAACACCATCCCCGGCGACAAGAATTCGCAGGACCCCAGCGGCATCCGCCTCGGCACGCCGTGGATCACCCAGCGCGGCTTCAACGAAAAGACTACGCGCGAGCTGACCGACATCATGGCCGACATGCTGCTGGCCTGTGCGCCGCATGCGGTGGATACGCCTCACAAAGGCCGCCAGCGCCGCGCCAAGATCGATTTCAAAACGTTGAATGATGCCAAACTGAAGGTCCGCAAACTGGCTGCCAAAGCCGGCATTGATTTCAAGTACAAGGAACACGGCTATCCCCATTTCTATTACATTGATGACCGCTCGGTTTCCGGCGCGTTCGAGCTGACCGGGCTCCGCGTCCGCCAGATGCTCGATTACGCCGCCTCGCTCGATCTCTCTGCCCTTAAGCCGGGCATGACTGCCGTCCACGACCATCGCCACGCCGAAGGGCGTTGTCAAATGCGCTCTGACCTGTACGGACAATGAACGCTATCGTTCTGCAGGTCCCGCTGGCAAAAGCCGGGCTGGTCGGCGACATGGCTGCGCGATCTTTCGGATGGCTACACCTCCTTCCACCTGGACGGCTCCAGGGATTTCGACCCGGCCCGCATGCCCGGCCCCGTTCGTGGTGAACGGGCTGAGGAAGGCCGTGACAGCCGAGGCCGCCGCGCTGAAAGGACAGCCGGCAAGCCCTGGTATATCGGCATCCAGCCCGAGTTCCGGGAGAGGCCAAGCCCGCCTTCGATTGGATCGAGCCGCCGGAAGGCGAGCCGCAGCTTCACCCGCCTGCATGACACCCACAAGAGCCTGGGCGCCAAGATGGTGCCGTTCGCCGGCTGGGACATGCCCGTCTGGTACACCTCGGTGGTGGAGGAGCATCTCGCCACGCGCCAGGCGGCCGGGCTGTTCGATGTCTCGCACATGGGCGTGTACGAGGTGCGCGGCCGGATGCGGCCTCCTTCCTCGACACCATCTGCGCCAACGATTGCGGCGGTCTGGGACCGGGCGAGAGCCTGTATTCACAGTTCCTCACCCCGGACGCCGATGTGATCGACGACACGCTCGTCTATCGCCGCGGCTGGGATAAATACCTGGTCGTGGTCAACGCCTCGAATGACGACAAGGACCGCACCTGGTTCGAGGCCGTCCGCGATGGCAAGGTGAAGATCGACAACGCCCGCCCGTGGGCGCGGACCTACGGCTACGAGGCCGAGATCCGCAACCTGCGCGACCCGCAAGCGGGCGAGGACATGCGCATTGATATCGCCCTGCAAGGCCCGAAGAGCCGCGACATCCTGCTGGCGCATGGGCGTGGACGAGCGAGACCCGCGCCCGCATCATGAAGCTCAAGCGCACCGAGTTGTGCGACGGGGTGGTCGGCGGCTTTGACCTGATCGTTTCGCGCACCGGCTACACCGGCGAGAAGATGGCCTTCGAGTTGTTCGTCCACCCCGAGCGCGCCGTGGATTTCTGGAATGCCCTGCTGAAGGCGGGCGAACCCTTCGGCGTCAAGCCGATCGGGCTGGGCGCGCGCGACTCGCTGCGCACCGAAGCCGGTCTGCCGCTCTACGGTCACGAGATGGGTCTCGGCTCCGGCAAGTTCGGCGCAACGCGACCTCGGCGTGGCGGAAGGCGGCTTCGGCTCCTACGTCAAGCCGTACAAGCCCTGGTTCATCGGGCGCGAAGCCTACGTTGCCCGCGAGAAGGAGCGCAAGGGCGTGGTGGTGCGCTTCCGCTTCGATGAGCCGCGCGTGCGCATGGCGCACAACGGCGACCCGGTGGTGAACGCCGGCGGCGAACGCATCGGCTGGGTCACCTCCTGCGCCGTGGATGCCGAGCGCTTCCTGACCGGGCAGGCATATCTGTAGGCTGGACTGCGCAGTCGGAGGGCACGCCGATCTTGATCCATCAGGGCGGCGTGATGGATCGCCCGGCGACTCCTGCGAAGGTGGTCAGCCGGTTCCCGAAGGGATAACCCAACTACTACGAACGAATCAAAAGGACGGCTTCAGGCCGTCCTTTTGATTTTCTGTGTAAGGCTGCTATTTCTTCTTGGAGGACTTCTTCGGGACCTTGGCGCCTTCCTTGCGCGCCTTGGAGAGTCCGATCGCGATGGCCTGCTTCCGGCTCTTGACCTTGTTGCCGGACTTGCCGCTCTTTAATGTCCCCGCTTTCTGTTTATGGACGGACTTCTTGACTTCCTCCGAGGATTTCTTGCTGTATTTCGGCATGGGTATTCCTTTCATTCAGGTATTTTCGGCTGACTTGCTTCATTAATTGGTTTTCCCTCTTATGGCATGGTGTCGCCAGCCCGACCGATGGATACACCGGTCACCTGAATAAACGAAATGGAAAAACGACTGTTATAAAAGGCCGCAGCCCTTCAGCAGAGAGGTCTGAACGATCGGGAAGCAGCGCAGTCAACCGGAGGAGGAGCGGAAGCTGGTTAAAGCTGCACTGGTGTCGAACGTCTGCTGCTCTTCAGCCTGCGGCTCTCCATGAATAATAGGATAAACAGGACCCCGGCAACCAGGAACAGGATCGCCAGCGTATACCAATTCAAGAGCCCGGCCGTGAAATCCCCCCGGTTGAGTACGGCAGCCACCAGGACCAGTACATGCCAAATAAATATGCTTTGCATCGGGACGCGCCAGCCACTCCAGCGTTTTTCTGCGCTGATCACCAATGAGCCAACTCCCAGGAGGCCGATCCAACCGGACATGACGCGCGCCGTTAGCGGTGTCAGAGTCCATGGCCAGACTTTGATCGCTATGGAGGGAGAAACAAGACCCAGGAACGCGAAGACCAGTGCGGCAGCACCAATGAGACGCAGGATAAGGCTCATCCAGCCTGGGATCATTTGATCATCCTCCTCCGGCCGGCCCGGGTCCGTTCCCCGATTGGATAACCACAAAGCCGGGACAAGGACCGGAGTGATGATGTAAAGGATCAGCCACAGGGTAAAGCCCAGCCTGCCATGCGAAAATCGATCCCAATGCAGGAGAGTGGCCGCAAGCATTGCCCACGTGAAGAACGTGACAGCCGGGAAGCCGGCCTGGACGCGATGCCAGCGTTTTCCAAAGGCAGTATGAATGAAAAGCCAGGAACCGCCCAGGTAGCCCGCCCCCATGTAAAGGGAGGTCATGTGGGGACGGATCAGCCACGCAAATCGTTCACCTGTGGCGTCCGGAAGAAAGTAAAGGATTAAGAATGCAAGCCATAAAATAGGAAAGACTGCGGCAGCCACCCAGCGCGTGAGCGGGCGAATCTGATCGTTTTTTTCATCCATAAAATAAACTCTCCATGGAATTTACTGTAATTAACCCCGCAGTTCCGTCGGGGGTGCTCAGCGGAAAGGTTCAGAACAGCTCCGCAGATCTGCGCCCGGCGGGAATATGGGGAGTTTCATCCTTTTTATGCATGACGAAAGGCGCTTTCCTTGAACTTCTTATTCTTGTACGATTGACTAAAATCAGCAGATCAGGCAGCTATAAATCTCAGAGATTGGTTTATCAAACCCTCCACGCGGGCCTTTCTCGCGGAGGCGCGCAAGGTGCCGGGGCATACGTTCTTTGATGTGCTCCACGGATACTTGTACGCGCGCTGGCCCTATCTGTATATCGGCATCGGCACAGGCGAGCACCCGCTGGCAAAATGGTTCGCTCCCTTCGCCGGTTGGTTCAACAGCCTGGCGACCAAAAGCGGCAAGGATGCCTCACCGGACAAAGGGGTCGGCTTCGCAGACACCTATCACGGCAAGGTCCTGCCGCTGGAAACCGCCAGAAAATTGGTGCTGGTCAATGAGCCCATCCACGTCGCCGACCTGGAGCAGGTCATCCCCTATCAACGCGCCCGCTCCCTGATCATGGTCCACCCCGAGCGCATCGTCGCGCTGGATTGCCCCTGCCGAGCGGCGCGCGAGCATCCCTGCCTGCCGCTGGATGTGTGCCTGATCGTTGGCGAGCCTTTTGCCAGTTTCGTCCGCGAGCACCAGCCGGACCGCTCCCGCTGGATCACCCGCGAGGAGGCGCTTGCCATCCTCAAAGCGGAAGACGAGCGCGGCCATGTGCACCATGCCTTCTTCAAGGACGCCATGCTGGAGCGCTTCTATGCCATCTGCAACTGCTGCGAATGCTGCTGCGGGGCCATGCAGGCGCAGCGCAACGGGGTGCCGATGCTGTGTTCCTCCGGCTATGTAACCCGCGTGGACACGGACCTGTGCATGGGCTGCGGCGACTGCGTCCCCTACTGCCAGTTCGACGCGCTGCACGTGGAGGACGACCATAACCACGTGGACTACGAGAAGTGTATGGGCTGCGGGGTGTGTACGAGCAAATGCGAGCACGATGCGCTGACGCTGGTCCGCGACGAGGCAAAAGGCGTGCCGCTCGAGATCAGCGCGGAGATGGCGCACATTCTGGGCGGCGACTAGCCCGGCTCAGCCCAGGCGGGCAATGATGAGGATGCCCGCGAAGATGATCACCGCGCCGAGGATGCGCAGCGGACCCAGCTTTTCCCCCAATATCTTCCAGCCGGCAAAAGCGCCGATGACCACGCTCACCTCGCGGATGGCACCCGAATAGTTCAGCGGCGCGATGGAGTACGCGGCCAGCGCGAAGAGATAGGCCGCGATGCCCAGGATGCCCGCCAGCGTCAGCCTGAGGCGGTTTTCTTCCCAGGCTGCCTTGAGCCGCGGCCATCCGTACTGGCGCAGGACAAAGGGGGTCAGCGGCAGGGGCACGAGCGCAAAGATCAGGAAGGCATAGGGCATGGCGGGACCCTGCTTCACCGCGCTGCCGTCAATGATGGTATAGGTGGAGATCAGCAGGGCAATGCCCAGTGCGACGGCAACACCCCTTCTGTGCACTGGCCCTGTCCCGCGGCCGACAAGCGTGCTGGCTCCGATGACGATCAGCCCGCCGATGATCATCGCCAATCCAAGCAGGCCGGGGCGTGTGGGCTGCTCTCCCAGCAGGAGGAAAGCCCATAGTGCGAGGAAAGCCGGCGCGGCTCCGCGCGCGATGGGATACACAAGCGAGAAATCATTGTCGCCGTACGCATAGGAGAGGGTCAGGAAATACACGGCTTCCACCCCCACGCTGAGCAAGGCAAGTCCCCAAAGGCTCCGCGGCGGCAGCCCCACAAACAGCAGCGCAATGAGGGAGGCTGCGCCGCCGATCACCACCACCCACCAGGTGACGATATATTTATCTCTTGCCTGTTTGATGACCAGGTTCCAGGTGGTGTGCAGCGTTGCGCCGATGAGCAGCAGGATGATCGCCAGGGCAGGCATGGAAAATAAAACCGCCAGTCTTCTTGACTGGCGGGGATTGTAACAGACGACTTGAACCGCATCCTTATAGAAGCGGTACGCGCGCCCCGGTGACTCGGGCTGCCTCCTCCGAGGTCAGGTACAACATAGCGGCAGTGATTTCTTTCAGGCTTGTGCCGCGGCCCTCACCGGCAGCGTCAATGGAATTGACCAGCAGGATATTGGCCGTCACGCCCCGATCCTTAAGTTCCTCCGCCAGGGTGAGGAACAGGCTTTCTTCGGCGGCCTTGGCGGCGGCATAAGCCCCGCGCTTCCCAATTGGCCGCGTGGCCGCAGGGGTGGAGATGGTCAGCGCGCGGCCCCAGCCCGCTTTCTCCAACTGGGGAGCGAATGCCTGGAACAGGTTGAACGTGGTATAGGCATGCTGCTGGAGCATGTTATCGAATTCGGCAGGCAGCGTCTCGGTCAGGTCCTTGCCCCCGGTCCAGCCGCCGACCAGATGGAGGAGAATGTGCGCGCCGCCGTAACGGCGCTCCACTTCCTGCGCGGCAGCCTGCAGCGCAGGCAGGTCGGTCAGGTCCACGACACGCGTGAAGACGCAGGGATCGGCGATGCCCAGTTCCTCGCGTAGCGCATCCAGGCGTTCCTGTTCGCGGCCGAACAGGACAACCACATCCCCGCGGCTCGCAAAGGCTTTGGCAGCCGCCTTCCCCGCCGCGCCTGTAGCCCCGGTGATGACCACGACACGCTCAGTCATTCATCGCCTCGACTTCTTCTTCCTTCATGCCGGCGATAAAGGGGCGGTCGCTCTGCTCGAAGAGGTGCTCATGCCCCTGAAAATCGATCAGGTGACCGGACTTGGCAGCCTTGGTCTCCAGATAGAAGCGGTTGAATTGATTCGGTTCCATGATGTGCGGGATGCGCCCGTTGACCTGGATGCCGTATCCCTTGAGCTGATCGATCTTTTTGGGGTTATTGGTCATCAGGCGCACGGATTGAACCTTGAGCGACATGAGCATATGCGCCGCCACGGCGTAATCGCGCTCGTCGTCGCGGAAACCCAGCGCCAGGTTGGCCTGCACCGTATCCAGGCCTTCATCTTGAAGACTGTAGGCACGGATCTTGTTGGTCAGACCGATACCGCGCCCCTCCTGGCGCAGGTAGAGCACCATGCCTCTTTCCATTTGACCAATGGCCTGGAGGGCCGTCTCCAACTGGTCGCGGCAGTCGCAGCGCAGCGAACCCAGCGCGTCCCCGGTCAGGCATTCCGAATGCAGGCGCACCGGCACGTCCTCGGCGCCGATGATATCTCCGTTGGTGATGGCGACATGGTCCTTGCCATCCCGGTTGTTCTCAAAAGCCACAATGTGAAAATTCCCAAAGCGGGAGGGCAGTTCGGCCATAGCCACCACCCGTACGCATACTTTATCCCGGCCCAGGCCTTCGCATTCGTGGTCGCCCTCGGTGTCCAGCAGGACCTGGAATTGATCGTGCATCGTTGTAGTCATATTCGCTCTCCTAATATATTTAATACGTTCAACCCCGGCTGTCCGGATTTTCTTCTTTTTTTTCCGGACTCTGAGTTTGCATTTTGGGCCGATAACGGAGCAGCACTCCGCCATCCTCCCACTGATCGAAATCGACAAGTTCCAGCGCCAGGGCCTGATCTCTGGCAAAACCTTCCCCGGCCGCCGGGGTGGGGGCAGATGCGCCGCCAAAGATCACCGGTGCGATAAAGAGGCTCAATTCGTCGACCAGTCCCAACCTGAGAAGCTCAAAATTGAGCGTGCCGCCCCCCTCAACCATCAGCCGGCGGATCCCCATGCGGTGAAGGGTTTCCAGCGCCTGTATTAAATCTACCTGTGAATCGCCCAGCAGGAATACTTCAGCCCCACGGACCTTCAGGATTTCGACCTGGTCTCTTGACGTCCGTGAAGTGGTGAATATTACAACCCGGGCCGGGCCGGCAGAGAGGAAATCACCCTGAGGGTCCAGGAGCCGCGCGCGTCACGATGCCCACCTTTGCCGGGTTTGGTGAGAGTCCCCGTGCCGCCCGTTCGGCCCTCAACGCCTCGGATTTGACCGTCAGGGCCGGGTCTTCCTCCAACAGAGTTCGCCCGCCCACCATAACGGCATCCGCCCCGGCGCGCAGCCCGTCCACGCGCTGCTTATCGCGCCGGCTGGAGATGGACGCGCCGCGGCGCTCGACCGTATCAGTCTTGCCGTCGGCGGTGACCGCCATATTGATGAAGACGAACGGACGCTGCATGGAAAACTTTTACCACAAAGATCACGGTGCGCAAAGAGAGGATTCGCCGAGGGCCTTTTGCCTGCCGCGAGTCGCAGCCTCAGACCGTTTCTGATGTGTCCCGGCTGCGGAGCGGGCGAACCTTTTGAAGGAGGAACCCAAGCCGCTGGCGGCTCTCAGCGGCCAGCAGCAGCGTCATCCCAAAGGTTGTCAGGATCACCGTGATAAAGAAGAAGATGCCTTCCTCCAGCGGGAGCCGGCCGAGAAAGATCCCCAGCGATTGTGCGGGGTGGATCGCCCAGGTGGTGGCGGTGATGGCAAGCGAGTCCGCCCAGGAAAGATATACACCGATCGGGAGTATGACGGCAGCCAGAAGCCTCCGGAAATGCCAGAGGATATCGGCGCCAAAGATCAGTTGGAGCAGAATGGGAGGCAGCGCCCAGAACAGTGTGATGGAAAGATAGGTGCCGGGCTTCCACCCGCTCAGGAATACTAATGGCAGAGATTAACCACAGCAGGCCAACCGCAAGAGACACTGACCTGCGCAGCCGCGCGGAAGGCTGAAACCCGCCTGTGGGCGCCAGCCTGGAAGCCAGCAGCCCCCACCATAGACCGACCAGGATGGTCTGCAGGACAAAAAATGTGTACTCCTCCAGCGGCACATATCCAAGCAGGAAGCCGGAAATGAGCGCAGGGTTGTAATACCAGACGCCCGTGGCCACCAGATAATTGTCCCAGGGAGTCGTATACAGCAGCGCCAGGATCATATGAACGCCGGTGGCGAATGGAAGCCCCCGAAGGGACAGTCGCTTCCTCCCGGCCCAGACGAGAGCAGCCAGCAACAGGATGGGGATCATCAGAAAACGAAGAAGGAATCCGAAGTAAGTCATAAGTCAGCGCTTCCTGACCCGCATAAGCACGCCCGGTCGGGGTTCCAATGTCGCTCCCATGTGAGCGCGCACGCGGGGCTGGAGCAGTTCAAAGTCCCAGGTTTGAAGCAGCCGGGCAATGACCAGGCGGGCCTCCGCCTGACCAAAGGCGCCGCCGATGCAGGCGCGCGGGCCGCCGCCGAAAGGTACATATGCAAAAGGCGGAGTCTTGCGCCCGCCCGCGAAACGTTCCGGCCGGAACGAGTCGGCATCCTGCCAGATCTGCGGGTCCCGGTGCGTCAGGTAGATCGAATAGAACATCCTCTCCCCTGCCGGGATGGTGCAGCCTTCGAATGAAATATCCTCCGCAACCATACGGTTGCCGGTATGGATCGGCGGGTAGAGTCGCAAGGTCTCTTTGATGACCGCAATCCAGCAGGGGCAGGCTGCCACCCGGAGGGCGAGGCAGGAGGCTCGCATCCAATGGCTGCGTCCAGTTCATGCACCAGCCGCTGATAAGTTTCGACATCCCGGCCGAGCAGGTAAAATGCCCAGGCCAGCAGCGCCGTGGAGGTGTCATGCCCGGCGATGAGCATGGTAAGCATCTGGTCGCGGATGCGGCCGTCCTCCAGCCCCGCATCGATCAGGTGCTGGAGCAGGTCTTGCCGGGGAGTCCCTTCCCGGCGCAAACGGATGATCTCGTAAAGCCAGGCATCCAGAGTCGCCAGATGTTTCTTATATCCCGGGCGGGGAAGGCGGCGCCAGAAGATCCAGGGGCCGGGAGAGATGAACTTGATCGCCTTAAGCACCGGCGTCCAGATTTCCGGCAGGGTTTCCCACACATCCACACCGAACAGGGTTTCCATGATGATCAGCAGGGCGATCTTACGGCTCTCCACCAGCATATCCACCGTCCCGCCATCCTGCCAGGCGGCAGTCACGCGGTCGGTCTGCGCGAGCATCGTCTTCACGTAACGCGGCAGCACGGAAGGATGCAGTTCGGGCTCCATCAAGCCGCGGTAGGTTTCATGCTCCAAATCATCTGTGACCAGAACGCCATGCCGGAGCAGGTCGGTCACCGGATCGTTATTGCGCCAGCGCACCTTCTCACGCTCAGTGACCAGCAACTTTCGGTTGGCCTCCGGGCCGCCGACTACGAAGGGATGGAAAGAGCGCAGCGGGATCTGGAACAACCGGCCCAGGCGGGCATACAGGACCGACATGGCGCCGAGAGGCGAACGCTCCCTTATGAGAGCAGAAAGCGCCTGCCGGCCGGTTTCGGGATCGAGTGCCTTCATGTTTATGATTCCCCTGCGGAGGCAAGCCTGGAGAATTGATAGGCTTCCCGCACCCGTGCTACCGCCATTGCATGGTCGATGAGGGGGCGGGATGGATAACCGGGGATGCGCAGCCCTTTCTCCCAGGGAGCATGGATCTCGTCATCGCCCAGCTCAGCCAGCTCGGGAACCCAGCTGCGGATATACCGTCCCGAAGGATCAAACCGGTGGCTTTGTAGCACAGGATTAAATACCCGGAAGTACGGTGCGGCATCCGTACCCGTGCCGGCGACCCACTGCCAGCCGCCGTTATTGGCGGCAATGTCGCCATCGATCAGGTTCTCCATGAAATAGCGCTCTCCCCACTGCCAGTTGATCAGCAGATCCTTTACCAGATAGGATGCCGCGATCATGCGCGCGCGGTTGTGCATCCAGCCTGTGCGCCGGAGCTGGCGCATGGCTGCATCCACAATGGGGACGCCGGTGCGGCCCTGTTTCCAGGCTTCAAAATCAGAAAGGTTCTCGCGCCACTCCACCCTGGACAGGGATGCATCAAAAGAGCCGCCGCGGACATGCGGGAAATGATACAGGATCTGGATGTAGAACTCACGCCAGATCAGTTCATTCAACCAGGCGTCCGCTGAAGCGGACCGGATGGCAGCCGCCGCTGCCTGGCGCAGTCCCAGCATGCCGAAATGGATATAGGGCGAGAGCGAGGAGGTGCCATCCAGGTCCAGGCGATGCCTGTCGGTCTGATAAACAAGAATCTTGCGATGCATGAACTCCTCAAGCCTGACCTCGGCTTCCAGCTCGCCAACCGGAAAGCCGGCCAGCGGTCTCGATGCAGGCAGCGGTTCGGACTGTATGCCGGCAGGGGTTTCGATTCTCTCCGGTGCGGGCAGCAGGTTGATCCCGCCCAGGCGGGCTTTCCATTTTTTGGAATACGGTGTGAACACAATGTATGGGCTGCCATCCGGCTTCAAGACCTCCAGCGGATGGTGGACGGTTTGCCCTTTGAGCAGGCGCAAGGGGAGATCACGGGCGACGATCTCATCGCGCCGGCGGGCATGCGGGGTGAAGTCCTCCTCCGCAAAGATATTTTCCGCGCCGGTCTCGCCGAGCAATTTGCGAAGCTGCTCAGCCGGTTCCCCTTTGCGGATCACAAGGCGGGAGCCGCGCTGCCGCAGGGATGCATCCAGAGAGCGCAAACCCTCAAAGAGGAATCCTTGCCGGCGTGGTGCGTTCGGAGCCATCAAGTACGGGTCCAGGATAAAGAGCGGGATGACAGCGCCGTTCTTCATCGCCTCCGCCAGAGCGGCGTTATCGGCCAGGCGAAGATCGCGGCGTATCCACCAGATCGAACTCATCGTTATCAATGATCCTTTTATTCAGATACAGGCAGGCTGGCGGTCCTCGGCAGGTTCGCGCCTGAGACGATCGGATGGTTGTATATCTTCGCCACCAGGAAGGGAAGCAGCCCGAACATCAAGACCGCGCCGAACGCGCCGGGCGCCCAGGCGCCCAATTGCTGCAGGAGCGCGCCTCCGATCACGGGCGCCAGAATTCGCGTGGAGCTTTCAACGGAGGCAGAGAGACCCAGAATGCCGCCGATCTCCTGAGGCGCGACGGCTTTTGTGAGCGTGGAAGAGAGCAGCGTGTTGAGAATGCCGCCTGCCAGCGCGGTCGGTGCCAACACAACCAGCAAGCCGATCACCGAAGGCGTCAGCGCCCAGCCGATCAGGGAAAGTGCCATCAGGCCGGCGCAGGCGAGGATCAAGATGTCATCCCGGAATCGTTTGGTGAGGCGCCCGACCAGGAATCCTTGAGTGATCACGGAGAGCACACCCACGTATGTCAGGATATAGCCGGTCTGGGCCGCGGTCAGTTGGAAACGTGTCAGGGCGTACAGGGAAAAGATGGTCTGAAAGGTGGCGAAGGCCAGGCCAAAGAAAAAACGCGTAATGAGCAGCGAGCCCGTGAACGGTCGGCGCAGGGCATTGAGCAGCGCGCCCAACGTGAAGGGAGTCCTTTCGGGCATGGCAAGGCGTTTCTCCGCGGTCAGCGACTCCGGGAGCCATGCGTAGATCAGGATCAGATTGGTGAAAGACAGGACAGCGGCGGCAAAGGCCGGGACCGCATATCCCCATTGACTGAGGAATCCGCCTGCCACCGGCCCGATGATGAAGCCCAGGCCGAAAGCGGCGCCGATAAGTCCCAGCCCCCGCGAGCGGTCCTGCTCATCGGTCACATCCGAGATATAAGCCTGGGCAATCGAGAGGTTGCCCCCGGTCAATCCATCCAGAACGCGGGCTGCGAACAACATCCACAGGGTGGTGGCAAAGCCCAGCAAAAGGAAGCCGAGGAAAGTGCCAAATACGGAAGCCAGCAGGATGGGGCGGCGCCCGTACCGGTCAGACAACCGCCCGAGCAGCGGCGCACCGACCAGTTGTGCCGCCGCATACGAGGCGACCAGAAGTGCCGGTGACGAACGGGCTCGCTTTGAAAGTTTCCGCATAATAGGGCAGCAGGGGCAGGATCAGGCTGAATCCGAGCAGGTCTATAAAGACTACAAATATGATTGAGAAGAGGCGTTTATTCATTTCATTCCCTGGGTAAATAGATGGAGCGGTAAGGGTCGCGGTAATGCAGCTCGAACTCAGGCCGTTCCCCTTTTCCGGTTAGATTTTCAAAGCCTACGCGCAGCAAGCCGAGCAGCGGGGTCCAGGGCTTGAACAGCCTGACCTCCAAAAATTCCTTTTGCTGGCGGTCAATGGTCCTGACCAGCTTCTCCGCGGCGGGTTTTGCCGGCCCGCCCAAAAAACGCAGGACAAAGCCGAAATTTTTCAACATCTCCCGGCCCTGCTCGCCCACCACAGTGGGCGAGGTGAGCATATCCGTAAGCAGCATACCCGGGCTGAAACCCAGCACCCGCACTCCCGTGCCCTTAAGTTCCCGGGCAAGTGACCGGGTAAAGGAGGTCAGCCAGGCCTTTGTTGCACCATACAAGCCGGTGGGGGAAGCGGGACGCAGGAAACTGCCATTCCCATAGATATTGACCAGCAAGCCCTGCCGGCGCGGCAGCATGTAATGCAGGATGGCCTGTGTGCAGCGCAGCACACCCAGATCATTGGAGAGGAACATTTCCAGGGCCTCCTGCGGATCCATATCCATCATCAGGCCGGCGGCATTGGAATAGCCTGCATTGTTGATCCAGATATCGATCCGGCCGAACTCCTTAAGGACCGCCTGGACCAGCCGGTAGATCTGCTCCTCCTCGCGCACGTCCAGGAGAAAACCTTTCACGCGTCCTTTGGGCTGAAGCGCGCCCAGAGCGTGCTCGAGGGCCTCCTGGCTGCGACCCGTGATCGCAACTGAGGCCCCTGCTTCCAGCATGGATTCGGCGATGGCATAGCCAAAGCCGCGTGAGGAGCCGGTAACTACAACGATCTTGTCCTTCATTTATTTTCCGATCTGATGAGTATCTATTACGAAAATCCGGGTCCAGTTGTATCGCGGGTGACTATGTACGTGGCTGCAAGGCCTCGGAAATGTATGCATCCAGCCAATCCGCAATGGGCTGACCCGTTGAACCCATGATCTGACGCACCGCCGCCGAATAGGCAGCCAGATATTGGTGAAGACCATCTACAGGGCGTTTCTCCCCAACGGACAGGCCCCTGAGCCAATCGAGATCACTTTTCAAATAATCCAGCTGACCCAATTGCAGCGATGCCAGCAGGATTTTCCCCAAAAAATACCCCGCTGCTTCCAGGTCCTCGCTTCCCAGTGGGGAGCCTTGAAGCTGCTCCCGCACGGCTGCTTCAATATGCGGCTGGTTCCATTGGTAGGCCTGCGCCAGGGGGGATGCCGGAATGGGAGTGGCGGGCGGCATCTCCATACCGTGCTCGAGCAGCAGTTCGATCTGCGCCGGCGCTGCCTGCAGGCTTCCCGCCATGCAATAACCGGGGATCAGCTCCCGCAACCGGGGAAGCAGGTTGAAGATCCGGCCTCCATAGGCAAACGGAATGCCCAGTTCAGCAGCGAGCCCTGCAGCATTCCTGAGGGAGGCTGCCGCCACCAGTCCCTGCGCAGACATGACTACCAGGGCAGGATGGACGGCCCGCAACGTATCCTCCAGCTTGGAGAGGGGAACATCCGGTCCCAGGTACACAACTCTCCACCCGCGGCGGCTGAGCAGCAGCGAGAGCAGCAGCAGCGGAAAAGGATGCTGCTCCTCCGGCGGGCAAGCCAGCAGGAGGGTTTCTTTGCGGGTAGGCGCAGGCACAGCCGAGATCAAAGTATCCAGCCGCCGGGCAGCCAGGGCGGAGGCAAAATGTTCCTGCTGGACGGAAGTCCGGCCTTGTTGCCACCCTTCTCCAATTTCGTGCAGGGCGGCTTGAAGCAGTTCAGTGACCACCGTCTCCACCGGATAAAGGGCAAATGCCTGGTTAAGCACCTGCTCGGCCTCCGCTGCGTTATATGCCATGCAGGCATTCAGCCATTCTGACCGCAGCGCCTCCAGGCTGGCAGCGGCGGTTGTAACCTGCTCCATCTGCGGAACCTCCTGAAGCGCTTCTGCCAGTGGGTCCTCGCCGGAAGCGGAACGCTCCAACCAGAGATCTACTGCACGCGAAATGGAGAATCCCTGGCCTTGACGGGCCATCAACCACTTGATCAACTGGATATCGTGTTGCGAGTACAGGCGGTGCCCGCCAGCCGTACGCTGCGGTTTCGGGAGTCCATAGCGGCGTTCCCAGGCGCGCAGAGTATCTGCGGAAATTCCGGTTTCCTTAAGGACAACCTTTAGATTGTAGGCGGGAGCCCGGCTGATAGGCATGAGATCTCCTGAGCTAAGGAACCTGGACAGTGGAAACTTCCTTGGACATGGATTGTACAGGTATTGTACCCATTTCTTTCAAGATTCGCTCAGTTGTCAGCCTGGCAGAGAGCAGAACGATGGGAAGTCCTGTGCCAGGATGGGTGGAAGCGCCCGAGAAATACAGGTTGCGGTATTGTGCATGGCGGTTCTGAGGACGAAGGTATCCCACCTGCCAGAAGTTGTGACTCAAGCCAAAAGCGGCTCCCTTTGCCAGATTGAACCGCTGCTTCCAGGTTTCCGGCTGGTATACGATCTCAAATTTAATATGCTGCTCCAGGTCCCTGATGCCTTTTTCCTTTGCCAGCCGTGAAAAAACGGTATGGCGGGCGCGGGCGATGCGAGCTTCCCAATCCTGCGGCCCATTCTCATCCAGATGGCCGACCGGGACAAGCACGTACAAGGTGTCCTGCCCCTCAGGCGCCGCGGCGGGGTCGGTGCGCGCCGGAGCATGAACATAGAAGCTGGGAGAATCCGGCAATTCATGTTCCTTGAAGATCTGATCAAAGGAGGACTCGTAATCCCCGCCCAGGAAGATATTATGGTGTGAAAGCTGCGGAACCTGCTTGTCCACGCCCCAGTAGAACATGATGGTGGAGCTGGTATACAGTTTCTTGTCCAGCCGGGCAGCTTGCTTGTTCTTCGGCAGCAGTTCTTTATAGATATAAGGGAGGTCAGCGTTGCCGACAAAGATATCGGCAAAATACTCGCGTCCATCTTCCAGGATGACGCTTTTTACCTGTCCGCCTTCGGCCCGGATCTCCTTTACGGGGGCGTTATAGAGGAAATGCACGCCCAGTTTTTCGGCGATGCCCGCAAGCGATTGTATGGCCCGGTACATCCCGCCCATCGGAAACCAGACGCCTTCCGCCAGTTCCGTGTATTGGAGCAGGGAATAAGTGGCCGGGGCATCATACGGGCTGAGCCCCAGGTACATGTTCTGGAAAGTAAAGGCAGCCCGCAGATGCCGGTCCTTAAAGAAGCGGCTGACGTTGGCGTAGTGTTTACCCAGCGCTTTAAGCTGAAAGATCAGGGGCAGGTTGGCGGGGCTGAAATATTCAAAGATGTTAAAGAAATTGCGGCCCACAAATTTCTCCAGCGAAAGCTTGTAGTGTTTGTTCCCTTCGGTAATGTAGTTCAGAAACCCTGTGAAGCCGGTCTTTTCAACGCGCTCCAGCTGGGATTGCATGCGTCCCAGGTCGGAGGTCAGTTCCAGTTGAAATCCATCCTCGAAGTGAACCTTGTAGGTCGGATCGATACGGACCAGGTCCAGGTGGTCTTCCAGCTTTTCCCCGAGGGCGGCGTAAGTTTCCTCCCACACCTCGGGCATGAGGAAGAGGGTCGGGCCGGTATCGAAGCGATGTCCATCCCGGATGATCTGGCCGGCGCGGCCTCCGGGCATTTCATTCTTTTCCAGAACGGTTACGCTAAAACCGCTGCGGGCCAGGCGGGCAGCGGTGGCAATTCCACCGATCCCGGCCCCTATCACGATGGCAGTGGGTTTGTTTGTCATTTTGTCTCCATGGCGGTCATTATAACCAATGTCTATATTTTGTCAAGGTTATTACAGAAATACATGAACAATATCTTGACAAAATATAGAATCTGGGTAAAATAGCCTTATCGAACCGCTTACCGACAGGAGATAGACATGCAGGCACATTGGGAAAACCGCTTGATTGCGCTGGCCGGACAGCCCGTCACCCCGCCCACCACTCCCCCGTTCTTTTCATACTGGGCTGGCGACGCCGCCCTCCAGAATGCCTACCGTTTATGCGGCAGGATCACTTCCAGTCACAGCCGTTCCTTTTACCTGGCCTCCAGCCTGCTCCCCGAGGCCAAGCGCGCCGCGGTGCGCGCCTTGTATGCCTTCTGCCGGACGGTGGATGATATCGTGGATGAGGACTCGGCTGGAGATCGCGCCGCGAGGCTCGACTACTGGCGGACCGTCAGCCAGACCGCGGCTGCCCCGGATGGTGACCCGGTGGCCTCTGCCTGGGCCGACACGCTCACGCGTTATCACATCCCGCATCATTATGCGCTCCAGTTGATCGATGGCGTTGCGCGCGACCTTTCCCAGACCCGCTACGATCACTTCGAGGATCTGAGCACCTATTGTTACGGTGTGGCTTCCACTGTCGGTTTGATGAGCATGTACATCGTGGGGTTCAAGTCCGCCGAGGCCATCCCCTATGCGATCAAACTGGGTGTGGCGCTCCAGATGACCAATATCCTGCGGGATGTTGGCGAGGATTTTCAAAACGGGCGCGTATATTTACCCATCGATGAATTGCAGAACTTCGGCCTGAATGAGTTCGATCTCGGCGCAGGAAAAGTGACCGGACCATGGCGTGAGTTCATGCGCTTCCAGATCGCCCGGACGCGGCAGTTGTACGCCGAGGCCTGGCCCGGCGTGAGAATGCTCGAGCAGGAAGGGCAGATGGCGATCGGTGCCGCTTCCGTCCTCTATAACGGAATCCTGGATGTGATCGAGAAGAACGATTACGATGTGTTCACCCAGCGGGCTTCCCTGGGCACATGGGAGAAGATCAGCCGCCTCCCCGGGGTCGTCAGAATGATCCAGGGAGGCAGAGGCGCACCCGGTAGTTTCTCCGCGCCTCGTTCCCTGAGAGAAAAACCCACGGAATCAAAATGCGCTGCCCGATCTTCGCGGCAGCGCATTTGATGATCGTGAATGGCTCAGCTCTGTTTTGGTTCGGCCGCCACCAGCTGACCTTTTTCAAGCAGAATATTGATCTCGGCGTTGGCTTCCTGGACGGAAACCCCTTCCACCGCAGCCCATTCCTGAGAGAGCACGTTTTGCGTGACCTGCAGGAAGTTTCCTATCGTGCCGCTGATCGGCTTATGCGCGCCAAAACCAGATAGATCCCGAACCACCTCGCAGTGAACCGCGATGGTCGCCTTCTTGAGGCGGGCCGAGAGTTCAGATTGACGAAAGCGCGATTCCTCTGAGAGGGGCAAGGGGCGCGACTTCAGGATCCTGCGGCAGCGGTCCAGATCCCCAATCGCCGCCAATTTACGCAATCCTGACTTGGACAGATCCATGGGCACCCAGACGGTACTGCCGCCAGGGATGGAAACCTTGTAATAGCGTTCCGTCACACCCGGCACAAATTCCATGTCTTCCAGGTCGACCACGTATCCAACCCCGTACTGGGGATGAACAACCTTATCGCCAAGCTCGAACATCGTGATCTGCCATTAAAAGCGGCGACGGTTGTCGTTACCACCCCGATTTTGACGGAAGCCGCCGCGTTCCTCACGCGGGCGCGCAATGCTCACGGTCAACTGGCGGTCGCCCAGCGTATACCCGTTGAACATGGTGATCGCCTTCTGGGCCTCGCTCTGGGAGCTCATCTCCACAAAGGCAAAACCTTTGGAGCGGTCGGTACCGGCCTCCTTGATCAATGCGACCGAGGCGACCGTGCCGGCCTGCGCGAAGAGTTCGCGCAGATTTTGTTCCGTGGTCGTATAGGACATATTCCCTACATACAGTTTAACATCCATGCCAGACTCCTTTAGTCAGTGACAAAAAAACCGCCACCCCAAATAGAGGGTTGACGGCGGTTAAAGCTCACTCGACCTTTTATAAGATAAGGATATTATACCATGCCGGAGGGCTCTTCCCGGGTGAGAAGAGCCTGGCGTCAGAGGATGCCAGGCTCTTCTTCATTTTCTTCCGTCGTATCACTTCAACGGCAAGGTCAGCAGCCCATTCATGCAGCCTGGGGGAGGCCGCCGGCGCTTACACGGGCCTTACCAAAGCGCAAATACAGGGTGGGCAGCACCAGCAAGTTCAGCAAGGTCGAGGTTACCAACCCGCCCAGAATGACAATAGCCATCGGGTATTCGATCTCCTGGCCGGGGATATTGCCCGCGATCACCAGGGGAACCAGGGCCAGCCCGGTGGTCAGAGCGGTCATCAGGATGGGTGCGATCCGCTCCCGGGCCCCGCGCAGGACCAATCCCGGCCCAAAGGGTTCGCCTTCCTCTTCCTCCAGGTGCTGGAAGTGGCTGATCATCATGATGCCATTGCGGGTCGCGATCCCAAGGATCGTCAGCAGGCCGACCAGCGAGCCCAGCGAGATGACGCCATTGCTCAGATAGGCAGCCAGGATGCCGCCGACCAGCGCCCAGGGGAGGGTGAAGAAGGTCAGGATGGTCAGGCGCCAGTTCGAGAAGGAGGTGTAGAGCAGGAAGAAAATGGCGACTACCGCCAGGCTGCCCGCAAGGAGCAGGCTCCGCTGGGCAGCTTCCCGCTCGGCAAACTCGCCCAGCACCTCGGCATGGTAGCCCAGGGGGAATTTGACCGTGGCAAGAGCGGCTTCCACGTCACTGGCAACCGAGCCCAAGTCCCGCCCGCTCACATTGGCCGAAACATCGATCTTCCGCGATTGGCCCTCGCGTTCGATCACGTTGGGGACCGGCACGATACTGATATCGGCTACATCGCTCAGGCGCACTGGCTCCCCGCTGGGTGTATCGATCAACAGCTCACGGATATCGGTCAGGCTGTTGCGGTTCTCCGGGGTGCTCCACACATTCACATCATAAGTCTTGCCGCCGATGTAGATGTCGCCGACCTCCTCGCCTTGCAGCAGGAAGGCGGAGGCCCGGCGGATGTCACCCGGTTTCAAGCCGTATTTTTCCGCCGCGGCCAGGTTCGCTCTGACTTCCACCTGAGGGGCATCCATGTGCAGTTCTTTTTTCAGGTCAACGATGCCATCGACCCCTTCCAGGGCAGCCCGGACCTCGTCGGCCATGCCGCGCAATTCTTCCAATTCGGGGCCATAGATGCGGATGACCACAGTATCGCTGGAGCCGGTGAGCACTTCCCGGATCCTTTCCTTCAGGTAGGTTTGCACGTCGCGTACCAGCCCGGGATAGCCGTCCACCACTTCCTGGACCTTGCCCAATGTCTGCTCATAATCGACAGCCGGATCGACGCTGATCCAGTTCTCGGTGAAGTAAATGCCGTAAGGCTCATCGGCCATGACCGCCTGCCCGATGTGGGAGCCGCAATTGCGGACCCCGGGAATGGTCATCAGTTCGTTGCAGGCCTGGGCAGTGATGCGCCACATTTCGGGGTGGGAGGTTCCGGGTTTGGTGATCCAGTGCATCAGGAAATCCCGTTCCTTAAAGGAGGGCAGCAGTTCCTGCCCGAGGAACGGCAGCACCGAGCAGTCCGGCCACCACGATCGAGCTGACTGTGGCATAGGCCAGCCGGGGGGTTTGCAGCGTTCGCCCCAGGACCCGGTCATATATCCGGTGCAGCCAGGGGATGACCGGCGATTGACGGTGCTCGATGGGCGCATTGGAGAGCAAGACCAGCACCATGGCGGGCGTGACCGTCAGGGCGATCAACGGGGAAACCAGCCCTGCCACCACGTAGGCGGTGGCTAAAGGCCGGAAGAAGGCGCCCGAGAGGCCATCCAGGAAGAAGACCGGCAGCAGGGCCGAGATCTCGATCAGCGAGGCGTAGACGATGGCGCCGCGCACCTCAATGGAAGCCTCCAGCACAATGCTGGCCGTGGACTGAGTGCTGCCTTCCTTGCGCAGCCGGCGCAGCCGCCGCACGATGTTCTCCACATCCACGATGGCATCATCCACCACCGCGCCGATGGCAATGGAAAGGCCGGCCAGGGTCATCACGTTAATGGGGACGCCGCGCCAGTTCAACACGAGCATGGAGGCCATCAGCGACAGTGGGATGATCGTGGCGCTGATCAAGGCCACCCGCCACTCATAGAGGAAGAACAGCAGGATGATCACGACCAGGATGCCGCCGATGAGCAGGGATTCGGTGAGGTTATCGATGGAATTCTCGATAAAGGTCGCCGGGCGGAAGATGGTGGTATCCACATTGATACCCTTGAGGCCCGGGGCCATCTCCTCGAAGGCCGCTTCCACGCCGCGGGTGACATCCAGGGTATTGGCCCAGGGAAGCTTCTCCACGATCAACATCAGGCCGGGACCGCCGTTGATGACGGCATCCCCGAAGAGAGGCCAGGTGCCCCAGACCACATCGCCGACATCATCCAGCACCAGGGGGGAACCGTCAGGCGCCTTGCGATCTCCGATCGGCACCTGGCCAAGGGTTTCCGGCGAGAGGATGGGCAGAACGGAGCGGATGCCAAGCCGTTGGTTGGGCGTATCGATGAAGCCGCCGGTGCCGATCACCGACCCTTCCGAGAACTGCAGCAGCCCCACATCCAATGCATCGGCGGTAACGTCCATCACCTCCTCAAGGGGCACATTCAGAGCGCGCAGCTGCTCGAGATCCACCTGCATCTGCGGGCTCTTGATGCGCTCCCCCCAGATGGGCACATTGGCCACGCCGGGCACATCCAGCAGGCGCGCCCGGATCTTCCAGTAGGCGATCATCGAAAGGTCCATCAGATCATATTGATCCGAGGTAATACCGATCTTCATGGCCCGGCTGGTGGAGGACAGCGGTTGGATCATGACCGGCGGGGCTGCCCAGGTGGGCAGGGTGGGATACACCGCCGCAATGCGCTCGGCCACCACCTGCCGTGCAAAGATCAGGTCGGTGCCGGGTTTGAAGATCAACACGATATCCGACAGATCGGTGACGGATCGGGAGCGCATCACATCCAGCCCCGGCACCCCGTTGAGCGCCTGTTCGAGAGGCACGGTGACCAGTTCCTCCACATCCGCTGCCGAGAGCCCCAGCGAAATGGTCTGGATCTCCACCTTGGGGGGCGCGAACTCCGGGAACACATCCACCGACGAGTCCCGCAGGCGGACGATCCCAAAGGTGAACATCACCAGTGCTGCAAAAATCACCAGGTAGCGATAATGCAGGCTTGTTTGAACAATCCAGCGCATGGTACACCTCCTGAAAAATGACTACTTGGAGACCCCGGTCTCGGTGCCGTACAACTCGGCAACTCCGACCGTGACCACATGCGCCTTGGAATTCCAGCGTTTGGCGAGGATCGCCTCCTCGCCTTCAATGTAATCGACCTCGATGGGTGCGCGGACGAAAACAAGGGGTTCGGGATTCGTATAGACCCAGGTATTGCCTTCTGTATCATAGATCACAGCGGCATAGGGCACGATAT
The DNA here is from genome assembly GCA_963809585.1 of uncultured Chloroflexia bacterium. Lineage (GTDB taxonomy): Bacteria > Chloroflexota > Anaerolineae > Anaerolineales > Villigracilaceae > JACPVF01. The sequence goes on from CAWEKL010000009.1 coordinate 2,135,767, forward strand.
CCCGGCTCGAGCCATTGACCAGGCGGGAACTAACGGGAGCCGTTTGAAGATCGATCCGCTGCGCGGCCTTTTCAGTCAGCCGCACAAGCTGCAATTCCGAACCCTCGATAGGTTCCAGCTGGGCAGGCTTGGGCTTCTCCCCGCCGGTGACCGGCACGCCGCTCGAACCACACGCCGCAAGCAGCAGGCTGGCCAACATCACCGCCAGCGCCAGAACGAACCAACGATTAATGGTTTTCATTTGAATCCTCCATGAAATAATGTTCCAATGTCCTGTGTCCTTCATGATCCCCTGCCCATCAATCCTGCGCGCCTGTGGGAATATCGGCCACCGGGATCGGCAGCAGGCCGAGATCCGCCTCGCGGCTGGCGCCATAGCCCATATAAAGGGCCGGCAGTGCGAACAGGTTCACCAGCGTGGAAGTGATCAGGCCGCCCAGGATCACGATCGCCATGGGATGAACCATTTCCAGGCCGGGCGCTGCGCCGAAGACCACAAAGGGCAGCAGCGCGAGGCCGGTCGCCAGGGCTGTCATCAAGACGGGCGCCATCCGGTCGCGGGAGCCGCGCAGGATAAGGTCGCGGCCGAAGGACAGGCCTTCTTCGGTCTCGAGATGCTGGTAATGATTGATGAGCGAAATTCCGTTGCGGGCGCTGATCCCAAGGATCGTGAGCAGGCCGAACAGCGAGGCCAGCGAGATCGCTCCGCCGCTGAGGAAGGCGGCCAGCAATCCGCCCACCAGGGCCGCCGGCAGGATCAGGAAAGTGGAGAAAGCCAGGCCTCCAGCTGCGTGTGGAGGCCTGCATCACCAGGAAGATACCCAGCAATGCGGCGATCCCGGCGATCAGGATGCGCTGTTGGGTCCCCTGCCACGCGCTGTAATCATCCAGGATCTCGGCGTGATACTCCAGCGGGAAGGCAAAGCCGCGGACCGCCGCCTGAACCTCCCTCGCCACGGCGCTTACACTGGCCCCGCTCACGTTGACGGCGATATCCAAATAGGGGGAGATGGCTGCATGCTGGATCACCGTGGGAGCGGAGACGATGCTCACACTGGCCACATCGCCCAGGCGGACCTGCCCGCCATCCGCGGTCTGGATCTTGATCTCGCTGACATCGCTTACATTGCGGCGGATATCGGGGGTGCCCCATACGATCACATCGAACACCTTCTGCTGTTCGAAGAGACTGCCGACCAGAATGCCGGAAAGCACCGTGGCCGCCGTCCGGCGCACCTCGCCGGGTTTGATGCCGTATTTCTGCGCTGCCGCCAGGTCCACTTCGATCTCCAGAGTGGGTTCCTCCACCGGGAGGATCACACTCGATTGGCTCACCCCGTTGATGCCGTTCAGCGACTGCGCCAGCTTATCCGCTTCTGCCTGCAGCACCCTCAGATCCTCGCCATAGACGCGCAGGGTAAGGTCACCGGCCGGGCGCATCTCCTCCGGGGAGGTCAGCGATTGCTCCAGATAGGTCTGTACGCGCGAGTTCAGGCCGATATAACCGCTGGACACATCCCGAACCGCGGCAACGGTCGCTTCGTAATCGGCTCCCGGATCGATCTTGACCCAAAGTGCGGCGGAGTTGATCCCGACCACCTGGTCGCCATACACTGCACGGCCCACATGCGCGCCCACGTTCTGGACACCGGGGAGCGAGCGCAGTTCGGCGCTCATGCGGCCCAGGATGCGGTCCATTTCAAGCCGGGAAGTGGCCGGGGCCCCCTCCACCTGGACCAGAACATAGGGCTCACGGAAAGCCGGCATGAGCGGATCCCGGCTGAGGAACGGAACAACCGCCAGGCCCGCCACGATCAACACCACCAGCACAATGTTCGCCGCCGCAGGGCTGCCCACCGTCCGGGCCAGCATGCCTTCATATCTGTACTGAAGGCGGGGGACCAGCGGCGAGGCGCCCATGTTCAGCTGCGGGCCAGACAAAAGCAGCAGGCTGAGCGCCGGGGTGAGGGTGAGGGCCACAACCATGGAGGCCGCCACCGCCAGCGAGTAAGAAACGGCCAGCGGGCGGAACAATGCTCCCGTCATGCCATCCATCAGGAACACCGGGAACACGGCCAGCAGGGTGATGATGGTGGCAAACAGGATGGAGCCGCGCATCTCTGCGGAGGCCGCCAGGATGACCTCCCGGGCCGGCAGCGGATTGGCCGCGGCACGGTTGCGGCGCAGATGCCGCAGCACGTGATCGATATCCACTACGGCATCATCAATGACAATGCCCAGCGCCACCACCAGTCCCGCCAGCACCATCACGTTCAGCGTTGACCCACGCAGATACAGGACCAGCAGCGCCGCAAACAGGGAGACGATTATCGTCACCAGGCTGATGAGCGCGGTGCGCCAGCCATACAGGAAGGCCGCCAGAAGAAGCATCACCAGCAGCGCCGCAATCAGAAGCGTCTGGCTGAGGTTGTCCATGGCCTGTTCAATAAAAGTGGCCGGGCGGAAGAGCGAGGAATCGAACTCCACGCCGGGAAGACCGGGCCTGAGAGCCGCCAGGGCTTCCTCCACGCCGCTCGTCACTTCCAGGGTGTTGGTCTCGGGAAGTTTCTCGATGACCAGCAGCAGGCTGGGGCTGTCTTCAATGATCGCATCCCCGATCAGCGGCTGGTGGTCCTCCACCACCTGGGCCACATCCTTCAATTGCAGGCCCTGGGCGCCCTCCACCGGCACCTGCGAAAGGTCCTCCGGGGAGGAGATGGGCAGCACATGCCATAAACCGAGCCGCTGGTTGGGAGTATCGATGAAACCGCCGGTGCCGGGCGAGGAGGCTTCCAGGAAGCTCAGCGGCGAGACCCACAGCGCATTGCCTGTCGTCTCGACCACCTGATTCAAGGTGACACCCTTTTCCTGCAAATTTTCAGGATCGATCAGCACCTGGAGCTGGCGCTCCCGGTTGCCCCAAATGGCTACATGGGCCACACCCGGCACGCCCATCAGGCGAGGGGCAACGGTCCAGCGGGCCAATACCGAGAGGTCGATCAGGGACAGGTCTTTCGAGGAAAGGCCAACGATCATGAACCGGCTGGCCGATGACAGCGGCTGGATCATCGTGGGCGGCTTCGAGACATGCGGCAGGCCGACAGCCGACTGCGCGATGCGCTCGGCCACCATCTGCCGGGCGCGATACAGGTCGGTGCCCGGTTCAAAATAGATCACCACCGAGGACAGGCCCGGCACGGATCTGGACTCGATCACGTCCAGCCAGGCCACTCCGGCGAGCAGGTCCTGCTCCATCGGGACGGTGATCATCTGCTCCACTTCCTTCGCCGAAAGACCGAGGGCCTCCGTCTGGATCTCCACGTAGGGCGGCGAGAACTCCGGCAGCGAGTCCACCGGCATCGCCGGCAGCCGGCTCAGGCCAAAGGCCATCAGGGCCACCGCGATCGTGATCACGAGGAATTGGAATTTCATACTGGATCCAACAATCGAGCGCATCATGGTCAGCTACCTCCGTAAATTAAGATTTTGCCTGGATGGGGGATCGGAAAATAAAAGATGACGGCACTGCAAAGAGCGCCGTCACCAAAAATAAAACAAACCGCGTGGAAAGCAGCCTGTCATCGGCGAACCGCTTCTCGCCAATGTGGCTGTCCAGATATTCGGCCTGATGCATCTTCCGGCTCAGGGTAAATAGCCGGGGGATAAGAAGTGCGATGGAGATAAAGAGGTCGGCAGCGAAGATATTCACGCTGAAGGCGCTGCCCGGCAGGTCATCCTGATCGTCCGGGTCCTCCACAGCAATGCAGGCGGCCGCCGTAATGGCGATCAGGAGCACGAGAAACAGCATCACCAGCCGGGTGATGGTTTCCCCTTGGACCCCCAGACCGATGAACAGCGGACGAAGATGCAAACGGCCTCCCAAAATACCTGTAAATATCATCCAGAAAAACTAATAAAAACACAGTAAGCGGATGGGCCGTCCGGAGGGACGCGAACCTTCCGCATTTGGATCCTATTCAATTTGAAATTGACTCTAACCATAAGATGAAGAATATGATTTGGGTCCACTTCATCTTGATTTAATATTGCCCCAGTTTCCTTACGCAAAACTGCACGGATTCTTAGAAGATTCTTAATAAAAAAGGGAGGGATGGAGTTATGCCAGGTGCCGGGATCCCTCTCGGCACACCCGGCACCCCATCCCCTCGCCCAATCTGGAAATTATTCTTCCGGCTGGGTTACACCATAAACATCCTTGCTGTTCTCATAGGCGCTCTTTTCCAGGGCCAGGGCAGAGGCATGGACCTCGGCCAGGGCTTCCTGGCTTAACTCTATGATCTGCACCAGTTCCAGGGTTTCCTGGGTGTTATCGGCGCCCTGCCAGTTCACCAGCACATTGCCGACCCCGGGCGCAAAGTATTTAAGCTGGACCGCGTCCGGCTCAGCCTTGCTCGTCTCGGAGATCACCAGGAGGTCCTGATAGCATCCCGCGGGCACACAGGCGCTTCTGCCCGACTTGTGTCACCTGCCCGCGGTCTGTAAAGTCGACCCCGGGTCCCCAACCCTGTGAATAACTGGGGTCGCCCACTTTAGGATCGCCCGGCATTTCGATGCCTGCAACTGCGCCATCAACGCCGGAGATCCAGGTGGGAGAGTCGGCGAATTTCCCATTTTTATATTCCTCGGGATGCTCCCCCATGCGCCAGACGGTTCCATTTTCATCTTCGGCGTAGAAGGCAAGCTCCGCCTCCACCATCTCGTCCGCGTTGTAATCCCGGTCCCAGGCGACAACCGAGCGCACGCCATCGATGACCTTGGTCAGATCCGTGACCGTGGACACCAGCCGCCGGGAGATACGATTCCCATTGTCATCGTTGGTAAAGCCTTCATAAACAAATTGCGTGCCCGGCTTGAGAGGCAGCCACTTGTTATCGATGTTGGTCGGGTTCTTAAAGCTCGCCGGGTTGAAGTCCTCATGTGCATCCGCCGGGGCGGCACGACCGCAGGCTGCAGCAGTCAGCAGCAGCGTAAAAGCCAACATGGCCGATAATAAGGATCGCATCACAGCTCCTTTCATTCCTGGGTGCGGGTGCTGCTGCGCGACTTCCCAAAACTTAGATAGAGCGACGGGACGACAAAGAGGTTGAGAAGCGTGGAAGTGACCAGGCCGCCCAGGATCACGATCGCCATCGGATATTCGATTTCATGACCGGGGATGTCGCCGGTCACCACCAGGGGCACCAGCGCCAGCCCGGTGGCCAGCGCGGTCATCAGGATCGGAGAAAGCCGTTCGCGTGCGCCGCGCAAGGCAAGCTCGGGTCCAAAAGTCTCGCCTTCGACGCGCTCCAGGTGCTGATAGTGATTGATCAGCATGATCTTATTGCGCGCCGCGATCCCAAAGACCGTGAGGAAACCGATCAGCGACCCCAGGGAGATGACGCCGCCGGTAAAGTAGGCAGCCAGCAGCCCACCCACCAGAGCCGAGGGCAGCGTAAGGAAACCCAGAACGCCCAACCGAAGGTTCCTGAAGGATTCCCAGAGGATCAGGAACACGCCCAGCACTGCGGCGATGCCAAAAACGAACAAACGGTTTGTGGCCGCCTGCCGCTCCGCATACTCCCCCAGGATCACCGCATGATAGCCCAGCGGCAGGTCCACCGAATTGAGGCGTTCCTCGACCTGGCTCATGACCGCGCCGAGATCGCTGGCCTTCACCTCGGCGCCCACATCGATGCTACGCGAGTCGTTCTCGCGGTAGATCACGCTCTGAGCCGGCTTGATGCTCACCTCGGCAACATCGCCCATGCGGACATGGCCGCCGTTAGGCGTGTCGATCGGCAGGTCGCGGATGCTGCTCAGGCTGGCACGCGTGGCAGGCGTGCTCCATACGTTCACATCATAGGCCTTGCCATTCCGGAAGAGGTCGCCCACCTCTTCGCCGGCCAGCAGGGTGCCGGAGGCCCGGCGCACATCCCCGGGCTTCAACCCGTACTTCTGCGCGGCTTCCAGGTCCACCACCACCTGAACCTGAGGCACCTCGGATTGAAGCTGCACATTCAGGTCCGTGATGCCTTCAATGCCTGAAAGGGCCTGCTTGATCTCGTCCGCCTTGGAATGCAGGGTCTTAAGATCCGAGCCATAGATGCGGATGACGAAGGTCTGGCTGGAACCCGAAAGCACCTCGTCGATCCTCTCATTGAGGTAGGTTTCCACGTTGTGGAAAAGGCCGGGGTAGCTGTTCACCACTTTTTCGATGGCAGCCACGGTTTCGTCATAGTCCGCCGAGGGATCAACGCTGATCCAATTCTCGCCGAAATTGACGCCGTTGATCTCATCCGCCAGCAGGGCCTGGCCGATGTGAGATCCAAAGTTGCGCACGCCCGGGATGGCCCGCAGTTGCTTGCTGAGGTGGGTGACGATCCGCTCCTCCTCCGTCACCGAGCTGCCGGGCTTGGTGATCCAGTGGATCAGGAAGTCGCGCTCCTTGAAGTGCGGGAAAAGCGACTCGCCCAGGAGCGGCACAATGGACAGGCCGATCAACATGACGATCCCGGTGGTCATGAACACAGGCCGGGGATGCCGGATGATCGGTTCCAGCACCTTTTCATAGGCATGCTGGAGCCGGGTCACCAGAGGCTGCTCGCGGTGCTCAATCGGCGCTTTTGCCAGCAGCAGCAGGCACATCACAGGGGTGACGGTCAGAGCCACGAACATGGAGGCCAGCACCGCCAGCCCATAGGAGATCGCAAGAGGCTTGAAGAATGCGCCGGATACCCCGCCGATGAAAAAGATCGGTATCAGCACCACCGCGTCGATCAGGGTCGCGTGGATGATGGCCTGGCGCACTTCCAGCGAGGCCTCGAGGACAATACTGGCAGTGGATTGCGACCTGCCTTCCTTGCGGGCCTGGCGCAGCCGGCGGACGATGTTCTCGACATCGATGATCGCATCGTCCACGACGACCCCGATGGCGATCACAAAACCTGCCAGGATCATGGTATTGATCGTGCCCCCGACCAGATAGAGCACCAGGGCCCCGGCCATCAGCGAAAGGGGAATGGCCACCAGGCTGATCATGGCAGTGCGCCATTCAAAGAGGAAAGCGGCGATGACCAGCATCACCAGCAGGCATCCAAGCAGCAGCGCCCGCGTCAGGTTATCGAGCGCCACCTGGATGAAGTCCGCAGGGCGGAAAATGGTGGAATCCATCTGGATCCCCGTCAGGCCCGGACGCAGTTCATCGAGAGCGGCTTCCACGCCTTTGGTCACATCCAGTGTGTTGGCCCAGGGGAATTTCTCCACCACCAGCATCAGGCCGGGACCGTCGTTGATGACGGCATCTCCAAACAGCGGCCAGGTGCTTTCGACCACGTTGGCCACATCGGCCAGGCGCAGGGGCGTGCCGTCCAGCTTCTTTATACCTTCCACGGGGATCTGCGCCAGGTCTCCGGCCGATTTGATGGGCAGCACGGGCTGAATGGTCAGGCGTTGATTGGGAGTATCGATAAAGCCGCCGGTGCCGATCACCGCGCCGTCCGAATATTGCAGGATGCCCACATCCAGGGAGTTGGCCGTGACCTCCATCAGTTCGTCAAGCGATACATCATAGCTGCGCATCCGTTCAGGGTCGGCCTGCACCTGGGGGATCTTGATGCGCTCTCCCCAGATGGCCACATTGGCCACACCGGGCACGCCCAGCAGGCGGGCCCGTATGGTCCAGTAGGAGATCATGGACATCTCCATCAGATCATATTGCTGGGAGGAGACCCCGATCTTCAGAACCCGGCCGGTCGTTGAGACGGGAGGCATGATCACCGGAGGGGCGGCCCAGGTGGGGATCGTGGAAAGCACGGTTGCCACCCGTTCCTGCACCAGCTGGCGGGCATGCAGCTCGTCCGTACCCGGCTTGAACAGCAGCTCGATGGAGGACAGGTCGGGTATGGATTTACTGCGCATCAGGTCAAGGCCATCCAACCCATTAAAGGCCTGTTCCAGCGGCACCGTGACCAGCGACTCCACCTCGTCCGCCGAAAGTCCCAGGCAGGGCGTCTGGATCTCCACGCGTGGGGGCGCGAACTCGGGAAAGGCATCCACCGGCATGCTGGGGATCTGCAGGAGACCGAACAGCATCATCACTGCGGCGCCCGCCAGCACGATATAGCGAAACTTCAAGCTCGATCCAACAATGGAGCGGATCATATTTGCGGTCCTCCTAGCGAGGTCATTCTTCCTCAAACTCCGTCTCGGAACCGTACAGCTCTTCCGCACCGGAGGTCACCACCCTGCTCCCGGCCGGCGGTCCGGCTTGCAGGAAGGCCTGTCCCGCCTCGATGTAATCCACGCTGACGGGGGTCCGCATGAAGGTCTGCGCGCCGGAGGCTGTGTACACCCAGGTATTGCCGGTGGTGTCATAGATGATCGCCGAGTAAGGGATCATCAGGTGGGAGCCTCCGTTGCCGGACATCGCCAGCCGGATATGCACAGGCTGACCCAGGGACAATGTATGGTCCTGGTTCTCCACGCTGTAATAAAGCGCAAATTCCGGGTCCTTGGCATCGTCCGCCTGATCCACCTCCTCGGTTTCCGATTCCGTGACCGGCACTGCCTCCAGACCGGCATCGCTGCCGTTCCCTTCCAGAAGCAGCACATGAGCGCCGGCTTTGCCATCCACACGGTTAAACTCGGCTTCGGTCATCTGCACCTGCACCCAGACCCGGCTGAGGTCGGCCACCTCAAAAAGCGGCTGCCCCGCCTCCACGAACTGGCCGGGAGAAACCAGGGTCTGCAGCAGGACCTTGCCTTCCGGCACATCCATGCTGATGGCAGACTCCTCGGCGGTCCCTGCGCTCAACGCGGAAATGGGAGACAGCCTGAATTGGACATTGGCCGTGGAAGGCTGGGCACCGGTGACCGCAATCCCGGCTTTTGCCGGGGAAAGGACGGTCCCGGAAGACGGCGCTATGACCAGAGAGGTCAGATCCTGCGCGGCAATGATCTCGCCCTGGACCAACTGGCTGCGTCCGGCCTGCTCCTCGCTGACCTCCGCCGTCTGGATGTCGATCCGCCGCGCGGCGTCTTCGGTCAGCACCAACCGTGTGGGCTCCGCGCCGCTGAGATGCTCGACCGTGACAGGTTTATCCTCAGCAACCTGAGCCTCCTCCGCCTTGCCGCAAGCAGCAAGCTGCAGGCAGACGATCAACAGTACAACAGCCAACCATCGATGATCGCGTTTCATGACACACCTCCATCGTATAGAGAATAGATAAGCTCATTCATTCTGAACCGCCCGAATCCATGCGCCTGCGCCGCAGCTGGATCAGGCCGCCCAATATCAATATCAGGAAGATCGGGATTCCGACCGCGAACGGCAGAATGCCGCCAGGGTTCAGCCTCGTAAAGGAGGCCACTTCCACCTGGATGCCCGGACTGGTAACGGGCTGGATGCCGGAGCCGGCGCTTTCCGGGACCGGGATGAGCACCACATACACCAGGTAGCTGCCTGCCAGGATCGTATTCAGCGTCCAGGATTGATTGGCGGTCTCCCCTGTCCCCAGCGATTCCAGGTACTGGGTCCGCTCAGGCGACCAATCCTCCGGGTCCACGACATCTCCCTCGGATTTCATATTGATAATGTTCATGGCCGCGATGAGCGGGGAGAATCCTGGCCTGCGAGGTTGGTCACCGACGTGTGAAAGATGACCTTGTCCCCGTTCTTCGTGGAGGCCTGCGTCATATCAACAGACACCTGGATATCCGCCGCCTGCACCCTGATCTGCCGGGACGCCAGAGCCGGGCTGGCACCCAGGGAAAGCAGGAACACGGCCGCCAGCAGGAAGCTCGTGAGCCCCCGGCTCTTGATCCGCCGGAGACGGATGGGGATTCCGCCATCCAGTTCCAGGCGCGGGGCCGCGAAGAGGAAAAGGATCCCAAAGATCAAAAGCGCAAAAATGATCGATGCCCATAGATATGGCATCAACTCATGCACCGTCCGGTTGTTCACAATGGTGTTCTCGAGAAAATGGTCCGCCCCTTCCAGCGGGTCCAGTTTCTTGAGCAGTTTGCCGAACGTCCCGGCTTGCGCGGTCCCGGGAAATTGCACCGGCAGCAGGAAGAGCAGATAAACGGTCAGGCTTGCGAATAAACTGGTCCGGTTGGAACCCGACCACAGGCTGACCAGCATTCCAAAACCGGTGAACGCCGGGACCAGGATCGTCCCAAGAATGGCGCCCCATAGCAGAGCGGTCGGCAAAATATCATTGCCCTGCGAAAGCACAAAGACATAGGGCACCGCGATCAGCATGGCAACCGGCCAGGGCGAGGCGGAGGCCAGAAACTTTCCGACCACGATCTGCCTGCGTGAAGCCGGAGTGAGCAGCAGCGCCTCCAGCGTGGAGCGTTCGCGTTCCCCGCTGAAACTATCCGCGCCGATGATCAGGGCTATGAACAGGCCGACCGTGATGGCGCCGGAGATGGTCAGGTAGATCATTTCCCGCGGAGGGATCAGGCTCAATTCGCTGTTGGCTGCGAACACATAGGAGGAGATCCCCAGGTAAACGCTGTATAAAATAATAAGCGTCAGAGCCTTGCCCCAGATCCACAGCTCGCTGAGTTCCCGGGTGAAAACCACCCACCAGGCGGGCAGCGCCCGGCTGGACGTTTCCGCCCGGCTCGCTGCCATCGCCTTCTTGTTCTTCAATGGCTGCACGGTCATCTGGCTCATTCGATCACCTCCTCGGTCAGGTGAAGGAATACATCCTGCAGGCGGCCGCCTCCCACCTCGAAATTCAGGATGGGGATCCTGGCCCGCACGAGATCCCCCAGGATCGTATTGTTTACCTGGTAGGCCTTGGAGGCTTCCCCGCTGCCCGCAGGATCCAGTTCCACTTGAAGCCAATCCTCCATCTCCCCGAAAGGGGCCACCTGCTTGACGACCGGCATCCCCTTCAGGAGCTGCCGGGCCTTGTCCACGAACTGCGAGGGGAAGCGCAGCCGGATACTGTTGCGCAGGATGATATTGTGCTCGGCACGGCCGATGACCTCCGCCACGGATCCCCTGGCAACGACCTGGCCGAGGTTCAGGATGACCACATCATCGCAGATGCCCTCGATCTCGGAGATCAGGTGGCTGCAGAGGACTACACCGGCATTTCGCTCGCGGGCGATCCGCTTCACCAGTTCCAGCAATTCCTGCTGGCCGCGCGGGTCCAGTCCCAGTGTCGGCTCGTCAAGGAAGACCACCGCCGGGTCGTTGATCAACGCACGGGCGATCCCCAGCCTCTGGCGCATCCCCCGGCTGTAGGTTCCGACCAGCGATTTCGCTCTTTGCTTTAACCCCACTTCCTCCAGCAGCCTGGAAGCCGCTGCCCTGGCATCGGCAGGCTTGAGCCCGTAGAGCATGCCGAAATAGATCAGAAAATCCAGGGCGGTGATCTGCCTGGGAAAGCCCAGGCTCTCCGGAAGGACCCCGATCCGGCTGCGGATCTTTTCCGGGTATTCGGAGCCGATCCCCTCCACAAAGAAATAGCCCGAATCCGGCCTCAGGATGGTGGTCAGGATGCGGATGGCCGTGGTCTTGCCGGCCCCGTTGGGACCCAGGAATCCCATCACGCGGCCGGCCTTCAGCGAAAACGTCAAGCCCAGCAGAGCCTGCCGGCGGGCATAGGTCTTTCGCAGATCGTCCGCTACCAATACGTCCGACCCGGTTGTAGATACCCTTGGATCCCTGCTTGTGCTCACGGCTGCCTCTCCCATATCGTTGTTTCTCCGCAGCAGCTAATCGGCCGCGGTGGGCGGGAGATCGGCCTGGGGCATGGGAGCAAATCCAAGCTCCGCCTCGCGGCTGGCCCCAAAGCGCAGGTACAAGGCGGGCAGAACGAACAGGTCCAGCAGGGTGATGGTCACCAGGCCGCCCAGGACCACCAACGCCATCGGCCGCAGGAACTCAAAGCCGGGAAGGTTCCCAAAGAACAGGGCGGTGGAAAGCGCCAGCCCGGTTGCCACATTGGCCGCCAGGATGGGCCCCAGCCGTTCCCCTGCTCCGCTGGAGATCAATCGGGCGTCCACGCCATGGCCTTCTTGGCGTTCCATCTGGAGGCAGCGGCTGAAGAACGTAACCGCATGCCGCACTGCCATCCCCAGCAGCGCCAGGAAACCGACCAGCGATCCAAGCGAAAGCGTGCCGCCGGTCAGGAATGCCGCCAGGAGGCCGCCGCTCACGGCCATCGGCAGGGTCAGGATCAGACCCGCTGCCAGCCGCCAGTTCTGGAAGGCTGCCTGCAGTAACAGGAAAATACCCAGCAGCGCCACCAGTGCAAAGGTGAAGAAGCGCCTCAGGATCGCCTGCTGTTCAGCGTAGCCGCCCAGCACCGCGGCGCGGTATTCCAGAGGGAACTGAACCTGGCGCAGCCGTTCGGTAATATCCGCTGCAACAGCCCCGAGACTGCGGCCTTTCACCTGCACAACCACATCGAGGTACCGTTTGACTGCTTCATGCCGGATCACACTGGGAGCCGGGACAATGCGCACATCCGCCACATCCCCGAGGCGGACATGCTTTCCGCTCGGAGTATCGATCGGCAGGTCGCGCAGGCTGCTGAGGCTCTGGCGGGTCTCGGGTGTGCTCCAGACCACCACATCGAATACTTTCTGCTCTTCAAAGAGGCTGCCAACCTGAAGGCCGGAGAACATGGTGGCCGCGGCGCGGCGCACATCGCCCGGTTTGAGTCCGTATTTTTGAGCCTCATCCAGCTTGACTTCGATCTCAAAGGTCGGCTGCAGGTTTGGCTGCTTGACCCTGGCATCCACGACCCCTTTCACCCCGGCAATGGATTGGCTCACAGACTCCGCTGTGCTGCTCAGGGCCGCCTCGGCGTCGCCATATACCCGCACAACAATGGAATCCTGTGGAGCCGCCATCACCTGGCTGCTTTTTTCGCTGAGATAGGTCTGCACACTATGCTTGAGCCCGGGATATCCCGCCACCACCTTCTGAACGGCGGCTGCCGTTTTTTCGTAATCCGCCGAGGCATCCATGCTGACCCACAGATCGGCGGAATTAACATTGACCACCTGATCGCCGAATATGGCCCTGCCGATCTGGACCGCTACAGAGTGGACGCCCGGGATGGCCTGCAATTCCGCGCTGACCCGGCTGGAGATGCGGCTCATCTCCGGCTGCGAAGCGCCCGGCGCGCCTTCCAGGTGGACCATCAGGTCCCGTTCCTTGAACGAAGGGAGCAGCGCTTGCTTGAGGGTTGGCAGGACCGCCAGCCCCGCAATGGTAAGGACGGCCACAAGGGCGATCGCCAGCCAGCCCCCCCGGTGCATGCGCGCCAGTCGTGCCTCGTATGCGTTGCGCAGTTTCATGACCAGCGGCGAGGCCGGACGCCCGCTGTTTTGATTCGCCAGCAGGGTCAGGCATAAGGCGGGGGTGAGGGTAAGAGCCACAAGCATGGAGGCCAGGATCGCCAGCGCGTAGGTGGCCGCCAGCGGCCGGAAGAAGGCGCCTGCCTGCCCACCGATGAAGTAGACGGGAACTGCCGCCAATAGAAGGATGAGGAAGGCATACAGGAGCGGGCTGCGCAGCTCCTGGGAGGCTTGCGCGATCCTCTCCATCACCGGCCGGGGATCCCCTTCCTGCTGCTGCTGGTGCAACCGCCGCTGGATGTGATCCACATCCACGATGGCATCATCAATGATGACCGCCAGGGCAACCATCAATCCGGCGAAGATCATGGCATTGAAGGTGGTGCCGCGCAGATAGAGAACGAAAACTGCTGCGAGCAGCGACAGGGGGACGGTGATCAGGCTGATCAGCAGGCTGCGCCAGTTGAAGAAATAGGCGGCGAGAACCAGCGCGATCAGGAGCAGACCGATGAGCACGGCCAGGCCGAGGTTCTGTACGGCCGCCTGGATGAAATCCGCCGGACGGAAAATGGAGGAATCCATCTCCAGGCCGGTCATGCCGGGCTGTAATTCCTCGAGGGCAGATTCAACGCCCTGAGTGACATTCAGCGTATTGGCGCCCGGGAATTTCTGAATGACCAGCAGCAGGCTCGCATTGTCATTGGCCAGAGCATCCCCGATGAGCGGTTGATGATCTTCCACCACGTTGGCCACGTCACCCAGATGCACCCCGGTATCTTCGATCGGAACCTCGGCCAGAGTATCCGAGGTGACAATGGGCGAGATGTGCCGGATCCCCAGACGCTGCTGGGCCGTATCAATAAAGCCTCCGGTGCCGGGGGTGGACGCCTCCACAAAGCTCAAGGAGGAAACCCACAGCGCGTTGCCGGTGGTTTCCAGGACCTGCAGCAGGGAAATATTGTGGTCCCGCAGCCGGTTTGGATCGATCTGGACCTGCAATTGCCGGTCTCGATTGCCCCATATCGCCACATTGGACACACCCGGGACGCCCATCAGGCGGGGGACGATCGTCCAGCGGGCCAGCACCGACATCTCGATCAGCGACAGGCTTTTCGAGGAAAGCCCGACGATCATGAAGCGGCTCGCCGAGGAGACCGGCTGGATGATGTTCGGGGGCTTGGACACATGCGGAAGGGCGAATGCCTGGGTCATGCGCTCGGAGACCATCTGCCTTGCCCGATACAGGTCCGTACCCGGTTCAAAGACCAGCACGATCGAGGAAAGCCCGGGGACCGAATTGGACTGGATGGTCTGCAGCCACGGCACGCCGTTCAGCAGGTCCTGCTCCAACGGGACGGTGATCAACTGTTCCACTTCCTGAGCGGAAAGTCCCAATGCCTCGGTCTGGACTTCCACATAGGGTGCAGAAAATTCCGGCAGGATATCCACCGGCATCTGACGAAGACTGGTCATCCCGCCGATTAACAAGACCCCGGCAAGGACAACCACCAGGAATCGATATCCCAGGCTTGAGCGAATGATCGAACGTATCATGGTTGAATACCTCCTTCAATCCGGCACGCTAAAACCGCCGCGCTTGCAACCCGCGCATGGAAATGAATGCGCGGCATCCAAAAATAAAAAAGTGACAGCGCTGCATATGGCACTGTCACTCTGAAACCGTGGAAAAACCGGGCAAGGATCGGCGCGAGGCTTCCATCCCCAAACCGCTTCTCGCCGATGTGGCTTCTTAAATATTCATGAACATCCCTGGAGCCGTTCCGCCTCTTGAATACCCGGAGCAGGACTTTCAGCCCGATGCTGAAGAACAACAGGATCGAGACCGCTTGCAGCAGAGGACTGGCGCCGCGCGGCGAGGAACGCCGGCGGGTAATGCGGTTCCTGATATGCTCGCGGCCGGGCGCCGTGCTGACCAGCCTCGAGACCAGAAGATGCGTGGAGGCTGCGGACACCAGCAGCAAATCCGTGGAGGCGGTGAAGCGCGGTTCATCGTCCCCCGTTTCGGTATTCAAAATCGGAAGATCGGCCGCAGGAGAGGAAACGCACGCGAAGACGAACAGAACCGTCAGGGCCAGAAGAACGGCCGGCCGCCGGTAGCTTCGCATACCGATAAGAAAACGAAATAAACGCACCCTGCCTCCATCCACACCTGTAAGAAGAGACCAATAATCAGGCAACGAATCAGAGGGAGCAGGTGAACCGCGCTGGAACCGCGGGAACACCCCATCAAGTATCTATTCAATTGAAATGGTACTCAGACTAGATGAAGAATATAATTTGGGTCCACTTCATCTTTTATTAATCTTGCCCCAACTTCCTTTTCCAAACCTGCACGGATTCTTACAAGATTCTTAACAAATTGCCCGCCTCTGGAAAATACATATCTTTCACAAGCCGAGGAAATCTCCGCCCATCCGCTCTCCCCCGCCGGCCATTCCCAACCTCAGGGTTTGTATCCGAACTCCGGCCGTTCGAAGATATATCCGATGCCGTGCAGTGTCATGATATAGCGCGGGTTGCGTGTGTCCTCCTGCAGTTTCTTGCGGAGATGGGAGATAAAAACATGCACATGCTCAATGCTGCCGCGGTAATCATTCCCCCAAACATTGGTCAGGATCTGGTCGAAGGTCAGCACCTTGCCGGCATTGCGGGCCAGGTAAGTCAACAGGCGGAATTCCACTCCGGTCAGTTTGACCAGATGCCCGCCCAGGCGGATCTGCCGGCGCTCGACATCGATCTCCAGGAATCCATCGCTATATCTGAAAACGGAATCCCGCTGCTTTGAATGCTGTCCCCGCCGCAGGATGGTCCGCGACCGCGCCAGCAGGACTTCGGGATTGAACGGCTTGGATAAAAAGTCGTCCGCTCCGGCGTCCAGGCCATTCAGCATATCCAATTCCTGGTTGAGCGCCGTCAACATTAAGATGGCCGAGTCCGAAGTCTGCCGTATCCTGCGGCAGACTTCGAAGCCGTCCATTCCCGGCATCACCACATCCAGGATGACCAGATCGGGCTGGTAGATCATCATTTTCTGGAGGCCCTCGGGCCCGTCAGAAGCCGCGAGGGTCTGAGCCCCTGCCTTCTTGAAGATCATGCCCGCCAGTTGGAGGAGCTGGGCGTCATCGTCAATGATAAGAACCTTTTTCCCGATCATCTTTTTACCCGATAAAACCAATAATAATAATCCTTATTTTAGCCTCCCGCCTGAATCCATGCAAGGAAAAAGAAGCGAGTCGGGATGGCCCATTAGTCTAATGATCATCCATGGCAATGCGCTCTTTGAACCTGATTGAATCGGGTTCTCAATTTTGCTATAATCTATCCAATATTTGGAGAAGGGCAGTTTCGTGGGAAAAAAATTATTGGTATGGTTCGGAATACTCCTCATTTCCGGTTTCATTGTCCCCCTTTCGGCAGCCCAGACATCACAACCCAACATCACCATCATCGATCGCAGCGGGAAAAGCACTTCCTCCCTGATCGATGGAAACACCATCCAACTGGAGATCAACCTCATCGCACCCGCGGCGCAGCCGGAGGAGGTTAGGTTTGTGTTCCCGGGAGAATCCGGGAAAGTAGCCTCCTGCACGATTCCTTCAGGAGCGAGCCTCTGCCGGACTGAGCCGCTTCCCGCCCTGGGCTGGTATTGGAATAGCGATCATGTAGCCCAGCCCACGCGCTTGGTCCAGGCCATGGACTCCGCGCAGAACATTGTCGGGACTTCCGCGCAGATCGCGGTGGACCCGCGGCCGGTGGTGCTCGTCCACGGTTTTATCTCCTCGTGGGAAACATGGAAATCCTACCTGGGCGATCAGGGCTATCTGGCCTCGCTGGGCATCCCGGCTTTTGCCATCGGTGACGGCCAGGTCCCGGGGCAGCTCAATACCGGCAGCCTTACCGATCCCGCCGGGCGCACCAATACCATCCAGCAGAACGCAGAGATCCTGGGACAGTATATTGCCGGGGTCAAACAAAAGACCGGCGCGGAGATGGTGGACCTGGTGGTGCACAGCATGGGCGGCATGATCTCCCGCTATTACATCGACCGCGTCATGCAGGGCCGCGACGTGGCGCAGCTGATCATGCTGGGTTCCCCGATGGGCGGCTCGGACTGTTCGGTGCTGCCCGCCGCGTTGGGTTTCTACCTGCCCGCCTCTCTCGAGATCCGTTCCAGCTATATGACGGGCATCTTCAACCGGCAGATCACCCACCGCCGCGGCGTCCCCTTCTACGATCTGGCCGGAACGGAGATCCTCGAAGCCTACCAATCCCCCTGCGCCGATGTCCCCAACGATACGGTTGTTTCGCTGGGCAGCATCAATGCCATCTCCCTGACCTCCTCGCAGTTCAAGACCATTCACAGCGAGCTGACCGTGTCCAGGCCGGTCTTCGATGATTTCGTCCGCCCGCTGCTGCAGAACCCGCCCGGGAGCTTTCCGCCTGCCCCGGACCCCGAGCCGCCGGCCGCGGCTGCCTCGCCGCTCCAGTTCACGCGCGTCTACCGCGGGCACGTGGAGGCGGGCGGCACGACCGAATTGACCATCAACATCGATGCAGATCTCAGCGTGGCCTCCTTTGCCTTGTACGACCCGACGCGCTCCGTCGCGGTGAGCGTGCGCGGCGCCAGCGGGAACGTGATCGAACTGGACCCAGTGAAGAACGGCTTTATCCGCATCAGCGATCCTTCCTCCATGCTCTACCTGGGTTACGGCTTTTCCAACCCCAAGCCTGGCCCCTGGAAGGTCTCGGTCCTCGCCACCGATTCCACGCCCGCCTCCGGCGCGGATTTTGCCATCTCGGTCTATTTCGTGGGCGGCGCGGTGCTGCAGGCCGGCTCGGACACACTCATCCCGCAGCTCGGCCAGCCGGTCCATTTGAGCGCCAGTCTCGCCCTCGGCGGGCAGCCCGTGGAGATCCAGCAGGCGCAGGTGCTGGTGCGCGGCCCGGATGGAGGCGAGGAGACTGTGGATATGCCCGCGGGCATGCAGCCATCCATTGCGTGGACGCCCAAAAGCCCGGGCGTGTACGGCATCGACATGGTCATCACCGGGCAGGCTCCCGATGGCAAGCCCATCGAGCGCACTGCCTTCCTCACCGTAGAAGCCCAGCCTGCCGGAAGCCCAAAGCAGGCAACCGCCAACCTCTCCGCGTTGATCGCAGGCGTGGTGATCGCTCTGGCGCTGGTGGCTTTTCTGTTCATCTGGATCATCCGCAGGTTATTCCGCCGCCCGAATTAACGGTCTGTTCCGCATGAGGAGGTGCTTATGACCACGCAGTCCTACCGCACTGTCGGCTTGACGCAAATGCTCCTGGCAACCGGTTTCGTGATCTGGCTGGTCTTCCTGCCCGGCACGTCCGCGCATTTTGCATGGCCCATCGAGGGCCGCCTCAGTTCCATGTTCATCGGTGCGTGTTTCGCGCTGCGCGCCTTCGAGGGCTGGCTGATGTGGCGGCAGCCCGAATGGTCGCGCCTCCGCTGGATGAGCTGGGGCACCCTGGCCTTCCTGACCATCATCTTCGCCGCCACTTACTGGCACCTGGACCAGATCAACTGGACGCCCTTGAACATCGCCGCCATCGTCTGGATGCTCGCCTATACCATCGAGCCGCTCGTGGTCCCCTTTCTTGAGCCGCGCGGCGCGGCGGCCCGCCTGGCTCCGGCCGAAGGCACTGCGCTCTCCAGTGGACTCCAAACGCTGCTCACTGTGGTCATGACCGTCGCCGCGGCTGTCTTCGGCGCGCTGTTCATTAACCCGGCCAAGTTCATCACCAATTACTGGCCCTGGCCGCTGACCGCCTTTGATGCCCGCATCGCCTCCGCCTTCTTTGCCGGCATCCTGTTTTGGGCTGCCCGGATGAAACTCGCCTCGCGCTGGAGCGAGATCCGCCTGGGCATGCAGGGCTTTCTGTTGTTCTTCGGGGGAAACTTTTTGGTCTGGGTCGTGAACCTGGTAACGGGCCAGTTCGACCCGGCGCGCACGGTCAGCGTGTGGGTCTATGGCATCCTCCTGGCGCTGCTCGCCGCCGCGCTAGGGATTGTCTATATGCAGCACGAAAGGTAATGTCATTGCGAAGAACAAAAAACAGAGCGGGTGCTTGTCCGCTCTGTTTTTTGTGACGAAGCAATCTCTTCCCAATGATCATGAGATTGCTTCGTCGTGGCGTGCCCTTCTCTTCGCTCCGGCTTCGCCACTCCTCGCAACGACATGAATTAATAGCCCCTCTGGAAATACGCGGCCATCAGCCCGGAGAAGTCCACCTGCGAATCGGCGCGCAGGGTGGCGAAGAAGTCTGCGGTCGTGGCGTGCGCATGGCTGTAGCGGGATGCGTAATCGCGCAGGAAGCGGTAGAACTCATCGTCCCCCATGCGGGTGTTGAGGTCATACAGGAAGTTCGCCCCGTTGAGATATGTTGCGTTCACATACGAGCGGAACGTGCTGTGCTCGTAGATGGATGAATCCACCCAGCCGGAGGGGTTGAAGTAGTTCACCCGGAAATTCCACCACCAATCCCCGTAGTTCGGAAAGTTGTAATAATAAAAGGTGTTCTCGCTGTAGATGGCCAGCGCCTCGTCCAGCCACGGCTCCATCGCCTGGTCGCTGCCCACCAACCCGAACCACCAGTTGTGCGAGATCTCATGCACCCCGATGCTGATCAGGTTGCTTTTGGCCGAGCCGCCGTATTCCCCGTAGAACTTGCTGCCCACGAAAACCAGGCCGTCATATTCCTGCCCGTCGGCCACATCCGTCTGTACCACGCTCAGGCTGTCATACGGGTACTGCGCGAACTTGGCATTGAAGAGGCCCACCGCTGAGGTGGCGGCGCGCAGCATGCCTTCCCCCGCGCCTTCGTAGCCGCTGAAGTAGTAGGTGCGGATGATCGTGTTCCCCACCGCCGATTCCGAAACGAGATAAGAATCGCTGGCGCTCAACGCGAACGTGCGCGCGCCGTACAGGCGGTAGCGCGTCCACTCGCCGTTGGCTTCCGCCGGCGCGCTGGCGGCGATGACCACCGCCGGGTCACTGACCTTGAGGTTCAATTCAAAGTCGGCCGAGTCATAGACGAGGTTCTCCCCGAAGGCCCAGGCGTCATGCAGCACCCAGCCGCCGTCAAAGGGGACGATGAAAGGGAACCAGTCGGTCAGGTTGGTCTGGTAGCTCAGGTATCCAAAGGGGCCGTCATAGCGCTTGACCGGGATGTTCAGCCCGTAGTCCAGCGTGAAGGTGGTGGGCGCGCCGGGGTTCAGCGGCTGCGGGAGGACGATGCTCATGCGCTCGCCCACGATGCTGTAGTTGGTCAGCGCGGTCCCATCCTGGCTGATGGCATTAAGGTAGAACGCGCCTCCCCACAGGTTGGGCGGGACGGCCATCACGATCTCGTTCAAAGCCTGGCCGGTCATATTGAAATAGCGTACGGTCTCCTGCGCGCCCAGCGTGTGACCGGCATAATCAAAGTTGGCATAAAAAATGTACTGTGTGCGGCTCGAGCCGGGCGCGGGCGCGGTCGGGACCTGCGGGTCCGAGGGCTGGGTGGCGGCGGCGTGAGCGTCAGCGTGGGAGTATCCGTCGGCAGCGGGGTTTCCGTTGCGGGAGGCGTTTCCGTTGCGGCGGAGGGCTGGAACGGCGTGGAGGTGGGGGTTGCGTTCGGCCCCACGGTCACCAGGTTGAGCGGCTGCGAAGCCGAGGGGATGGCAGCGGAGGGCAGACTGCAGCCGGACAGGCATGCTAGCAGAAGGAGGCAGAGGAGGAAGCGTGAAGTGGGCCGCATGTTAATAGACGTTTTGGAAGTACTGGCGCACGAGGTCGGAGTAATCCGCTTTGGTATGCTCGCGCAGGATCGAGAAGAAATCGGCAGAAGTGGCGATCTTGCCCTTTTCGCGGTTCAGGTAATCCTGAATGAAGGCGAAAAAAACATCCTCGCCCAGCCGCTGGCGCAGGTCGTCGAGGAAATGCGCCCCGCGGAAATAGACCGCGTTGGTATAGGGCCGGAAGCCCTCGCCCTCATAAATGGGGATATCCACGAACCCCTGCGGCTGGTAGAAATCCACCCGGTAAGCCCACCACCTCGAAACCAGTTCGGGATGCACGCCCTCATAGAAGATGTGCTCGCTGTAAGTGCACAGCGCCTCATCCAGCCAGGGCTGCTGCGCCTGGTCGTTGGCCACCTGCTCGAACCACCACTGGTGGGCGGTCTCATGGGCGGCCACGAAGATCAGGTAATTGACCGCGTCCGTGGCGTTGGTATAGAGGTTGTAGAAATCGCGGCTGAGATAGAAGAAGGCTGAAAATTCCATCCCGTCATTGAAATCGCCCATCACCGCCGAGATGGTCTTGTGCGGATACGGCCCGAACCGCTGGCCATAAACCTGCAGCGCCTGCACGACCGTGTTCAGCGCCGCCTGCCCGCCATTTTCGTTGAAGGGGAAATAATAGCTTGTCACCGTCACGTCCCCCGCCTGCTGGGTCGCCACCTTGAACTCGCGGCTCATCGAGAAGGCAAAAGCCCGCCCGGCGGTCAATGTATAACGCGTAAATTCCCCCGCCGGTTCCGGAGCGCCGCTGGAGGCCACCACCGGCGCAGTGGACGGGTCGGCGAAGGCCAGCCGCACATCAAAGTCGGCGGCCTCATAGACCAGATGCTCCCCGTAATACCAGGGCTCATGCAGCACCCAGTCCCCGTTGAGGAAGGGCACCACGAAGGGATACCAGTTCGTCAGGTTCATCTGCGAACGCGTATAACCGAAGATGCGCGGCCGGGAGACATTGGGGTCTTCCTGTTCGGCCAACGGGAGCGCCAGCGAAAACTTCAATTCCAGCCGGGTGTTCTGATCCGGGCCCAGCGGCGCGGGCAGCGTCACTTCCAGCCTCTGCCCGTCCAGCACAAAGGCGGTGCTGGGCTGGTCAGCAATGGCAAGCGAATCGAGTGTAAAGCAGTCCACCCACAGGTTCGGCACCACCGCCAGCACCAGCCGATCCAGGGCCTGCCCGGTGTGGTTGGCATACACGATGACCTCATCCACCTGAACCGTGTGGCGGTCGTAGTCCACCCGGGTATCCAGCTGGTAGGCGGGGCGGACCAGCGACACGCTGGGCGTGGGCGTCGGGCTGGGTGCCAGCGTCAGCGAGGGGACGGGAGTGGAGGTGTTGAAAAGCGGGACGATGGAGGTGGCCGGAGGGGTGGGTGTGGGCCGGGCATTGAGCGCCGTGCAGGCGGTCAGCGCCATCAAGGATAACAGGGTGACAATGGCCCGAAAAAAGGGCTGCAGGGGAGGATGTCGCATTCCCCCATTTTACCCTGCTCCAGCCGGAAGCCCCGGCGTCATGCGCGCACGCGGCCGCGCTTCCACAGGAAGGCTGCCAGGAACAACGCGGTGGCGGTCAGCACAATGGCCGAACCGGACACGATGTTCAGATAATAGCTGACATACAGCCCGACGACGGAGGACAACGCGCCGATCAGGGCCGAGACCAGCATCATCGGCCAGAGACGGCGCGTGAGCAGGTAGGCTGTCGCCGCGGGCGTGACCAGCATGGCCGCAGCCAGGCTCACCCCCACGGTCTGCAGCGAGACCACCACCGTCAGCGCCAGCAGCACCAGCATCAGGTTGCGCAGGAACTCAGCGGGCAGGCGCAGTGTGGCCGCCAGGACAGGGTCAAACGAGATGACCAGGAACTGCCGGTAAAAGAGCGCCACGACCAGCAGAATGGCGATGCTCAGCCCGGCGATCAGCCAGAGGTCGGTGGTGCTCACCCCCAGCACATCTCCAAAGAGGATATGGCTCAGGTCCACCGCGTAGGTTTGGATGGAACTGATCAGCGCCACGCCGAGCGACAGCGCGGCCGCGAAGAGGATGCCGATGGCGGTGTCCTCGCGGACCGCTCCCTGCCGGGAGAACAGGCCGATGCCCAGGGCCACGATCACCGCCGCGATGATTGCGCCGACCAGCAGGTCCCCGTGCAGGATGTAGGCGATGGCCAGCCCGGGGAGGATGGCATGCGCCATCGCATCCCCCAGAAAAGCCATGCCGCGCAGCACCACATAGGTCCCCATTACCGCGCACAGCACCCCCACCATCACGGAGGCCATCAGGCCGCGCTGCATGAACTGGTAGGAAAGGGGTTCCAGCAGCCAGCTCATCGCGCCCCCTGTGGAGGCTCATCGGGCGGGCAGCACTCATCCACCAGCAGCCCCCCGTTATCCAGCACCAGCAGCGAGTTGCCAAAGGCCCGCCGCAGGTTTTCCTGCGAGAGGGCCTCACGCGGCGGGCCATAGGCGATCAAGCGGCGGTTGAGCAGCAGCACCAGGTCGAAATTGGCGGCTGCCAGGTTCAGGTCATGCGTGGAGATCATGACGGTCACGTTCTGCCCGCGCAGGTGGTCCAGCAGCGCCAGGGTCGCCTCCTGCGTGGTGATGTCCACGCCGGTAAACGGCTCGTCCATCAGCAGGATGTGCGGCTCCTGCGCCAGCGCCCGCGCCAGGAAGGCGCGCTGCTGCTGTCCGCCGGAGAACTGCCCGATGGATTTCTCCGCCAGATCCAGGATGCCCATCTGCGCGAGGCTGTCCCGGACCACGGACCTGTCCGCGCCGGTGAGGCGGCCCAGCCATCCCTGATGACCATAGCGTCCCATCATCACCACATCCTGCACGGTGACCGGGAAGCGCCAGTCCACTTCCTCCCGCTGAGGCACATAGGCCACGCAGTCCTTGTGGTCGCCCAGTTCCCTGCCGTGGATCAGGATGCGGCCCCGCTGCAGCGGCAGGATGCCCACCAGCGCCTTGAACAGCGTGGACTTTCCCGCGCCGTTCGGTCCCACCACCGCCACGCGCGCGCCGTGCGGCACCTGGAAGCTCAGGTCATTCAGGACGGTCTTGTCCCCGTATCCAATATCGGCATTCAACAATTCAAGACGGTGAGGGGTATGTGTCATGCTCTGGTCCGTGATCCATTTCAGCGCAGCGCCTGCACAATGCGCTCGACGTTATGTCTCATCAACTCCACATAGGTCGCCGCGGGCGGGCCGTCGCTGAGCGACTCGAGATAAAGGTCATCCACCACGACCGCGCCGGTTTCCGCGGCGATCTGCTTCGCCAGGGCAGGATTCTCCAGTTTGCCGAGGAAGATCGCCGGCACGCCCGCAGCCTTGATCGCGTCGATGGCCGCCGCCAGGTCGCGTGCCGAGGTCCCGGCCTCGGTGCTCAGGCCGGGGATGATCCGCGCCGCCAGTTTGAAACCGTAATGGTCGGCGAAATAACCCATCGAAGCGTGATTGGTGACCAGCAGCCGCCGATCCGCCGGGATGGTCTGCACCTGGCCTTTGATCCAGGCATCCAGTTCCTGAAGTTGGGAAATATAGGTTTTTGCGTTACTGGCATAAGCCGCGGCGTTCTGCGGGTCGGCGGCAGCCAGCCCGTCACGGATGTTCCCGACGTAGCCGATGACGCGGCTGGGATCCAGCCACATATGCGGGTCGGGGGCAGTTTGCCCCGAATTCTCCCGTGAACGGCATGGGTCTCCAACCCCTGCGAGGCGGTAATGACAAGCCTGCTGCCTCCCGCGTTCTCCAGCAGGGGGGCCAGGAAGCGCTCATAGTCCAGCCCGTTGACGATCAATACCGTGCTCTTCGAGAGCCTTTGGACATCCGACGGGGCAGCCTGGTATTCGTGCGGGTCCGCGCCCGGCGGCAGCAGCGAGGCGACCTCAGCCCGATCGCCGGCTACGTTCTGTGCAATGTCCGCCAGCACCGAGGTGGAGGCGAGGACAACCAGCCCGTGGGCAGGCGCGGCAGCCGCCTGCGGCTGGCAGGCAGCGCTGCTGAGCGAGGAGCAGGATCAGCGCGGTGCGGAGTCGCCAGCTGCATGAGTCTAGCGGCAGGACTTGCACACCCCGAACAACTGGAGCCAGTGCTCGTTGATGCGGTACCCGGTGCGCCGGGAGATGGAGGCGATCAGGGAATTGAGATCGTCTCCCTCGAAGAAAGTCACCTGGCCGCAGACCTGGCAGAGCAGCAGGTGCTGGTGGCCCTCGCCCGCGGCGATGAAAGCCTGGCAGTCCTCCGGCTGGTGCACGCGCTGGATCAGGTGCAACTGCTCCAGTTTTTCCAGCGTGCGATACACGCTGACCAGGCCCAGGGCAGGGTAGCGGCGGCGCGCCAGGTCATAGACTTCCACCGGGCTCAGGGCGCGCGGGCTGCCGGCCATGGTCTGCACCACGGCGCGGCGCGCGGCGGTCAGGCGGTAGCCGCTGCGCTGCAATTGTTCAAGCCAGAGGGGGACGGATTGTTTCATAAACGATATTGAAAATCATTTTCAATTATAAAGTTAAAACAAAAACTGTCAAGCCGCAGGCATTTCAGCGAAAGTTAAACTCTTCATAATGGATGCGCCCGGCTTTGACCCCCTTCTCCAGCAGCGCGGCGCGGAAAGCCTCGATCATGGCGGGCGGCCCGCACAGGAAAAAATCCTTGCCGGCCGCATCGCCGCTGGAGGCGAGGATCTTTTCCACCGTCAGCCGCCCGTCCCGGGTGGAATGTGAAATGTGTACGCGCAGGTTTGCGAACCCGGCCGCGGCCTCGCGGATCTCCTCGGCGAACAGGGTTTCTTCCGGGACGGTGGTGGTGTAGTAGAGGTCAATGCTTTGCCGCGGGTCTTCGCGCAGGTCGCGCACCCAGGAGATGAACGGAGTGATGCCGATGCCGCCCGCGATCCAGACCTGGCGTTCCCCGCCCTTGCGGTAATCAAATTCGCCATAGGGGCCGTCCAGGTAGGCGTTCGCCCCCGCCTGCAGGTGGTCGTGCAGGTGCTGGGTCCAGTCGCCGCTGGATTTGATCGACAGGCGCAGGTCCTCCTCCTGCGGGCCCGAACTGATGGTGAACGGGTGCGGCTCTCGCAGCGTCGGGTCCGAGTCGAAATGGACATAGGTGAACTGCCCGGCCCGGTGCGCCAGCCGCGAGGCGGCCGGCTGCAGGGTCACTTCGGCCACCGTGCCGTTCAACTTCCGCACCTGCCGGACCGTGTACGGGATGCGCTTGCGCAGCCTTTCCCACAGGAATTGCTTGTAGAGATAGGCCAGCACGCCCATGGCGATGAGCGTCTCCACGTAAGTGAACACGACCGGCGCGTGCAGGATCAACGGTTCCGCCATCAGCATATGGGTGGCCCCCAGGATGAAGAGCACTCCCATATATTTATGCAGGTTCCGCCACTTGGCATAACTCAGGCGCGCGAAATTGCTGATCAAGGGCACGCGCGGCGCGATGGTCAGCAGGATCATGATGAGGATGGACGGGAAGACGAACCAGGCGATCCATACGCCGGGCCCCTGCTTGTCGCTGGTCGGCACGATGATGAGATGAACCACAATGAGGAGCAGCGCCAGGATGTTGATGCTCTTGTGGGTCACATACATGCGGTCGAGGCCGCCGAAGGTATGGCTCCAGCAGGCGCGGCTTGTTCGAGAGCACCAGCCCGCACGCCCAGAGGATCATGGCGCTCGAGGACAGCGTCTCGGCGACCACCTGCTGCGGAAAGTTCTTGGATACCCCCTCCGTGGGACCGAAAAAGGTCCACAACAGGACGTTCACTGCCACCAGCCCGGCAATGGCAAAATTGCCCAGGTTGCGTTTCAACGGGCATCACTCCTGTGTTTGATGATCTGTGGGTACAGGCGGCGAGGGCCTCTGCGGCCCTTCATGGGCAGGTCAGAAGGCCCGGATGGCGGCTTCCTGGTCCTGAAAAGCCTCCAGGAAGGCCGTAAACCCGACCATCTCCAGGACGCTGGTGACCTCGGGCCGTGGGTTGAGCAGTTTCAGATTCTTCTGCATTCCGGCTTCCGTGGCGCGGCCGGTAGCGCGGATCGTTGACCATCCGTTTTCCAGGTTGGGCAGCGGTTCGCCGCGCAGCATCAGCGCGATGGTATGCAGCGCGACAATGCCCGCACTGCTGATATAGGTCACTTCGCTCAGGTCCAGCAGGATGTTCCTGACTCCCCCATCGTACAGTTCCGCCGCTTTGGCGATCAATTCCCGGTAATTCTGTCCATCCAGCCGCCCCTCCGGGCGCAGCACCGTCACCGGGACGCTTCCGTTCGCAGTCGACACTAAAATATTCACAGGGCCTCTCCTTCCCAACGATAAGTGGGCCTATTATAAACCTGCTTTGCGCTTGAGGCGGTCCAGGCGGTGCTCGATTTCCTCCAGCCAGTGTAGGCGAATGTATGGCGGCATGTCCTGGTCCATGGCCTGCTGGCGGGCGTTTTCGGTCCAGCGCAGCGCCTCCATGACATCCCGGCGCGCATGCTCGTAATACTTGGCCAGCTCGATGTAGGCGTAAATGTGACCCTGCTGCGCGGCCTGCTCCCACCAGCGGATGGCCTCCTCCAGGTCGCCGCGCCGTTTCTGCAGGATGGAGAGCCGCCGCACCGCCGTTCCAAAGTCCGCCTCCTCCAGGTTCGACTGGAGCCCGCGTTCGTACAGGCGGGCGGCCTCCGCGTGGTGACCCAGGTCTTCGAATAACTTCGCCAGCGCCACGAAGTCCAGTCCATGCTCCACCCGGCCCGCGAAGGGGTCGGCCAGGATCTCGTTCATGTGATGCAGCAGCGCGGCCATGGCAACCACGTCCATGGCGTTATGGTAGAAGACACCCTTCAGCGGCGAGGCGTCCCGCGTGCGCAGGTAATCGAAGTACAGCCAGGGGATCTCATAGCCCGGCACTTCCTCGGAAGTGCGCGGCGCGTCCAGGATGCTTTCCTCGAGGTACTTCAGTGCCCGGCTCGGAAGGCGGTCGCGCCACAGGCGGCGCGCCAGCGGCAGCAGGTCCAGGTGCGCGAAGTCCCCGATCGGGGAAGGGATGCTGTGCAGGGCGTAACGCGTGCGCAGCAGGGGCGCGTCGAAGGCCTTTCCATTAAAGGTGACCAGCGCCGCGCAAGGCGCCAGGAAATCCGCCAGCCCTTCCAGCAGGGCGCGCTCCTCCGAGGGGTCGCGCAAAAAGAATTGGGCCAGTTGGAACTCGCCATCTACGAAGCGGCCCGCGCCCACCATGAAGGCATATGTCCCCGTGCCTCCGGAAAGCCCGCTGGTCTCGGTATCCAGAAAGGCCAGCGCCTCGGTGTTCATGGCCTCCAGCCGCGGGTCGGAGGCCCAGGCCGTCAGCCGGGTGCACAGCCCTTCCACACGGATCGGGGAATGGCCGTGCAGGTGGCCCGCCGGGAGGACCTGGCTGGCGACGAAGACATCCCCGGCACGCGTGGAACGGAACGCCCCCTCGACGACCGAGTCCACGTCCAGGTGATCGGCTTTCGCCGGCGGCAGGCCGGAGGTCCCGACCTTCACGCCCAGCGATTTCAGCTTATCCGAGATGGATGCCATGCGGCGAATTTTAACCCCAAATAAGGGCTCCCCGCCGCGCGGCAGGAAACCCTTAACAAACCATCATCTGGATGCACCTCCAGCGCAGGTTTCTTCAGGGATTGTTTACGGTCACCTGGATGACAGCGGTCTCCACCCTCTGGTCCGCCCTCACCACCACCAGTTGCACGGCATACAGCCCGTTCAGCCCGCTGGTATCCCAATCCCCCAAAATCCCATCCTCCACGGGCACGCTATGGTCCTCGCCCACCTGGATCCACTCCTGCGGGTTCAGCCCCTTCCCGACCTGGATGCGGTAATGATCGAATCCCTCCCCGGAGGCAGTCCCGGCGATCTGTACCACCCCGCTCACATCGGCGAACAGCGCCGGCGCGCTGATCTTCACCTGCGGGTTGACCACGGGCGGCTGGATGGCGTCATAGGTCTCCGGCGGGACCGGGAGGCTCGCGTTCATGGCCCAGGTGCGGGCCTCGTCCGGCACGATCATATAGACCCGTTTCTCGACGAACTGCGGCGGCGTGAAAACGGTGGCCAGCTGGCCGGTCTCCCGGTTGACCTGATAGGACCGGAAGAGGGTGTCGGGCTGGGTCGGCTCGCTGCCCTGCACGAACACCTCGCTCACGATGTTCGGACAATCCGCGGTCGGGAGCAGGCCGGAGGGGTCGCACACATCCATAACGCTCACGCCCGCGGGCACCGCCCACCCATCGCGCGGCAGGTTCTGGCTGGCGGACTGCATCAGCGCGCTGAGCAGGGTGGCCGGAAAGCGCGCCGGGACCTGCGCTCCGGAGCGCGTCCCCACCCACACGGAGATGGCGCGCTGCGGGGAATAGCCGGCCGCCCAGGCATCCGCGCCCTCCGCCGTCTGCCCCAATTTCACCCCTTCCGGGCGCCCGATCTCGGTCACATTCGGGTTGCCCAGGCTCGGCCAGCGCGCCGGCTCATCGCTGAGGACGCTGGTCATGAGGAATGCCAGCCCGGTGGAGATCACCGGCCGCGCCTGCGGCGTGGACCAGTCCAGCCAGGAACTGCCATCCGCCGCATCCAGGCGCAGTACAGCCGAGGGGCCAAAGGAATCCTCGAACTCCTGCCCGTAATACACGCCCTGGGTCCCGAACACGCCATAGGCCCCGGCCATCTCCAGCAGGTGCAGCGGGCGGTCCATGCCCAGCCCGAAGGAAGCGGCGATCTTTTCGATGTTCTCGGCGCCCATCTGCCGGCGGACCGTCTCTGCGGGAACGCGGTAATCGTTGGCCAGCGCGCTGCGCCAGCGCATGGGGCCGTGATAGCGCCCATCGAAATTCTGGACCTCCACCACGCCCGGGATATCCCAGACCAGCGAGGCCGGGCCAAAGCCGCGCGTGAAACCGGTGAGATATATGAAGGGAGTCGTCATCGAGCCGGGATCGTGCGCGGCGAGCAGGGCGGTCTGCTTTCCCTGCAATGTCTCGCCCACCGCGGCCAGCACCTGCCCGCGGGAGGGGTCGAGCACCAGCGCGCTCGCCGAGCCCTCCTGCACGCTCATCCCCGGCGGCAGCGCGGCCAGGAAACGCGAATCCGCGCATTCGCCCCCCGGGTCGTCCGCGCCCTGCATGCGCGCCGCATAGACGGCGGTGATGCACTCCGCCTGCTGCTGCAAGGTGTAATCCATCGTCGTATAGAGGGTCAGCCCGCCGCGTTCGATGCGCTCGCGGCTGAAGCGGGTCTGCACCTGGGCCAGCGCCAGGTTGATGAAAGCTTCCGAGGGCGTTAGCGCGGCGTCCGGCGCGGGCTGGAAGTGCAGAGGCGTGTCCAGAACATCCGATGCCTCGGCTTCGGTCAGCAGGCCCTGCTCCTGCAGGTCCGCGATCACCTCGTGCGACCGTTCGATGGAGGCTTCCGGCGCGTCGAGCGGATTCTGGCCGGGCGATTGGAGCACCCCGGCCAGCAAGGCACATTCTGCCAGTGACAGGTCGCTGGCGCGCTTTCCAAAATACAACTCGGCCGCGGACTGCACGCCGAACGCGTAGCGCCCGAAATCCGCAGAGTTCAAATACCACTCCAGCACCTGCGCCCTGCCATAGCGGGCGGTGACTTGCGCGGCCAGCAGGCGCTCGCGGAAGGCGCGGCGCAGGGAGGGCTTTTCATCGTAAAGCAGCAGGTCGGAAACCAGTTTCTGGGCGATGGTGGGATGCAGGCTGGGGTCCTGCCACCCGTTGAGGGCGTAACCGGAATGCTTCCAGAACTCCGGATCGGTCAAGGCCACCACATCCTGCGGCAGCGCGGGGGCCATATGCTGCGGGTTGGACTCATCCAGCATCGCGTAGCCGCGCTGTGCCCCATCCACACCGAAGGTGAGCAGCAGGTGCTCCCCGCTGCGGTCATAGACGCGCGTCGGGCTGAGCAGCAGGCCATCCGGCGGGGTGAGCAGCCGCGGCAATTGCTCCACCGAGGGCAGGTCGCGGGTCAGGTCCGCATAAGCGAACGCCGCCGCCAGGATCAGCCCCGCCAGGATCAGCGAGAACGTGATGCCGATGGTCAGCAGCGTGCCAAGGCGGCGCGATTCCTGGCCTTGCATTCGGGTGAGGCGCCGCGCCCGGCGGGCGCGCAGGATGGGTAGGGTGGATGGCATGGGGTTCAGTGCAGCGGGTTTCTCAAGCCGGGCTCAGCTCTCCAATACGTCAGCAAGCCACTCGAAGAGGCCCTTCTTTTCCTGCCCGGCGTTCCCTCCAGGGATCGCGCCGGTCTGCCCGTTGATCAGCACGATCTCATCATGCTCCGGGCCGCGGGCGCGGGTGATCCAGACGGGAATGAGCGCCAGCTTGAAGGACTCCACCAGCATCCCCGCGGAGGAGGTGGACAGGAGATGGATATCATTCAGCGTGGAGGCCATGATCGGCTTGATGTAATGGTATGCCTGGCTGCGGGCATCCAGTGAGGCATCCCCCACCGGCACATCATAGACCTCAGCGGGCCAGTCAGCCAGATAGCGCGGGTCATAAGCCCGCAAGGCTTTCAGGTCATAGCCGGGCAGCAGCGGTCCCAGCGGCTGGGCCAGCTTGCGGGTTGCCGGGACCGGCAGATCGTTCACGAAGACCGGATAGGTGTCCTGCACCTGGATGACCTTTGCAGTCGGCCTTCCGTAGGTGTTCTCCTGGACCACGATCTCGCCGGTGTAGGCGATGCCGCCTCCCACGTCGAAGGTCCAGATCGGGAGATAGATGCCCTGCGGCTGCGTCCAGCGCGAGAGCGGGCCGGCCTTGTGTTTTTCCAGCCACCCGGCCAGACAGGCAGCGGCATGCTTCTGGTCGAAGGCCTGCGGCAGCACGGCCTCCGGCGCGATCAGGCCCTTCGAGCCCTGCACCCGCACCACATGCGGCGACCCGCAGTACAGGCAGTTCGCAGAGATCAGCGTGGGCGGCAGCGTGAACTCGGCTCCGCAGCCGCCGCAGTGAAAGACCTGCTGGGAGAGCGGCTGGCGGTGGCCGCGCACCGTGGACATGGCCGCCAGGAAATCCTCCTCCGGGGCTTCCGCCTCAGTGGAGCGGGCCTCCAGCGTCTCATGCCGCGCGCAGTATTCGCAGACCAGCGACCGGCCATCCGGCGAGAAGCTCATCCGCCCGCCGCATTTGGGGCACATGAAACGATCGGCCTCCGCCTGCACCAGCCCCTGCGGCGCAGCCGGCAGCGCGTCCGGATCGATGATCTCCTCGGGCCGGATCCTGCCGTCGAGGATGGCAATTGCCCGCCGGGCACGCACGTGGTTGAGATCATGGGAGAGGGCATTCTCCAGCGCCTTGCGCTTCTCTGCGGGGTCATCGGTGACCTCCGCCATCCAGTACCATGCCTCCGCCATCGTATCGTGCCGGTTGTTCTCGGAGGCATAGATGGCGCGCTCCAGGTAACGCCGGGCCATGGACTTGGAACCGGTGCGGGCCTCGATGATCCCGCTGCGTAAAAAGCTCTCGGCATAATTCTGCTGCATCAAGCCTGCCTTGTGAACGCGTCCGCCATTTTTGCCACCCGCACCATCTGGGCCACGTCATGCACCCGGATGATATCCGCGCCGTGAAGGATGCCGATGGTCACGGCCACCGCCGTCCCTTCCACGCGCTGGTCCGGCGGCAGGTCCAGTGTATACCCGATGAACGACTTGCGCGAGGGACCCAGCAGCACCGGGAACCCCAGCGCGCGGATCTCGTCGAGGCGGTTGATCAACTCGATGTTCTGCAGGCGCGTCTTTCCAAACCCGATGCCGGGGTCCAGGATGATCTGCGCCTCCGGAATGCCGGCTTCCCGGGCCAGCCCCACCGATTCCATCAATTCGCGCTTGACATCTTCGATCAGGTCTTGATATTGCGCGCCCTGGTAGGAATTGCCCAGGCCGCCCCGCATCTGGATGTTCCCGGGGTCGCTGCGGTTGTGCATCAGCACCACGGCCGCGCCGTGCTGCGCGGCGGCTCTTCCCAGTTCCGGGTCTGCCCGCAGTCCCCAGACATCGTTCAGGATGACCGCGCCCGCTTTAAAGGCTTCCTGCGCCACACCTGCCTTGTAGGTATCAATGGATAGCAGCGCGTCGGGAAACTCCCGCGCCAGCGCCTCGACCACCGGGATGACCCGCTCCAATTCCTCCGCTTCCTCCAGCCGGGTGGAACCCGGGCGCGTGGACTCGCCGCCGATGTCGAGGATATCCGCCCCCGCGGAGAGGAACGCGCGCGCCTGTCCGGCCGCTGCCTCCACATAGCGCTCCGTGCTCAGGATGCCATCCCCCGAAAAACTGTCGGGCGTGATGTTGAGGATTCCCATGATCCGCGTGCGGGTTCCCCATTCCAGCAGTTGTTTCCCAGCCGCAGTCGGTTGCATCCCTGCGCGCATTCTCCCGGGAAGATTTCTCAAAGCCTAGGGGATCTGGTCGAGCGGACGCCCCAGCCAGGCTTCCGCTTCATTGATATCGCTGAAGATCTTGATCGCCGCAGCGGTCTCCGGCAGCGTCAGGGAGGCCACCTCGCGGATGGAGGTTACCATCTGCTCGCTGGCGACCACCACCGCCACGCGGATGTTGCGCGCCGAAGGGTCGCTGTTGGCCTCGATCGCCATGCGGATGGCGCGCTCGGGGATCTCCTTGATCTGGCGCAGGTCATACAGGTTGCGCGTCCGGCGGTCCGATCCCATCAGATGCTCCAATGCGAAACCCCGCCAGTGTTCCAGGGTGGCCTCGGACAGGTCGGTGAAGGTCAGGGTCATGCCTCCATCGCCGCGTCGAACGACCGTATAGCCGACGCCAGGCCCCGGCGCCCCGTTGAGCGGTTTGATTTCCATCATTTGCTGCCTCCTGTAATACGATTATATAACAAGTGGAATCCGGGGTTCACAGGTCCACCGGGCGAATGGACGCGGCGTCCACCTCCGCCAGCATCTCGCGCACGGTCTGCCCAAGGACAGGGTGCACGACTTCTGCGCCCACATCTGCCAGAGGCACCAGCACGAAGGCGCGTTCCTGCATGCGCGGGTGCGGGATGACAAGCCCCTCTTCCTCCACCACGCGGTCGTCATAGAACAGGATGTCCAGGTCGATCACCCGCGGCCCATAGCGGAACGTCGCCTCGCGCCCCAGCCGCGCTTCGAGTTTCTTTAGAAATTTCAAAAGCGCGCCGGGCGATAGTTTCGTTTCCGCCTTCACCGCCATGTTAAGGAAGGCCGGCTGCTCCGTAAATCCCCAGGGCGGCGTTTCATATATCTTCGACTCGGCCAGCACTTCCACCCGCGGCTCCAGTGCATTTAGCGCGGCGCGCAGGTGGGCGGCGCGGTCGCCCAGGTTGCTGCCCAGCGCCAGGTACACCGTGCTCATGAGTTGGCTTCTGCGCGGTGGATATTGATGAAGTCGGCCAGCAGCCCGTAGGCGGTCTCTTCGGGGCCGCCGCGCATCCCCTCGCGCTCCGAGACGATGATGGAGTAGTCCGGCAGCACATCCGTCCGAAAGGTCAGGCCGGTCGAGGAGCCTTCGATGCCGTACAGCGGGGATGAGGCCGGCAGCAATTCCGGCG
Source organism: uncultured Chloroflexia bacterium (assembly GCA_963809585.1). Lineage (GTDB taxonomy): Bacteria > Chloroflexota > Anaerolineae > Anaerolineales > Villigracilaceae > JACPVF01. The sequence goes on from CAWEKL010000009.1 coordinate 2,170,499, forward strand.
CCACGCGTGCCCGGATGGATTCCCCGTCTCTTTCGGCGGAGGCCACCAGCTTCCAGCGTTTTCCCTGGCGCGCGGCCTCTTCGACCATCCCGGCGGTGATGCCGCGGATGCCCTGCCGCTCCACCTCCTGCGGCTTGAAGCGGGACATCCATCAGCACCGTGACCAGCGCGGCCACCTTGATGGCGGCGTCCCAGCCATCCACATCCGCCGAGGGGTCGGTCTCCGCCAGCCCGATGGACTGGCAAAACCTGACCGCCGCTTCGAAACTCTCCCCGGTTTCCATGCGCGAGAGGATCAGGTTGGTCGTGGCGTTGATGATGCCGCGGAAGGACTGCAACTCCGCGGCCGGGAGCGCCTCGCGGAACACCGAGAACAGCGGCGAGCCGCCCAGCACGGTCGACTCGAAAAGGAATTTTTTGCCGCGGGCTTCTGCCAGTTCGCTCAATTCGCCATAGCCGTGGACGACCGTCCCTTTGTTGGCGGTGACGACATGCATCCCCCGCTCCAGCGCCGCCCGCACGTGGCTGAGCGCAGGCTCGCCGGTGGAGTGGTTCACCGGGCTGTTCTCGAACATCACCTCGCCCGGAGCCAGCGCGATCACCTGCGCGGCATCCGTCACCGGGACGGCGGACAGCGCGGCGAGGGAACCTCCGCTCTCCACCGCTTCCAGCGCGGCCTCCAGATCGATCCCTCCGGAATTGACCGCGCACCCGTGCCTGCCGGTGGCGATGCCCGTGACCAGGAATTCCATGCCGTAACGCGCCTCCAGAGTCCCCCGCTTGCGGAGCAGCAGGCGCGCCAGTGAGCGCGCTACATTCCCAAAACCGATGAAAACCAGCCGGTATTGCATATCAGATCAGCGGCCAGGGCATGGCCCGCCGGTCGGTGGGCTGATGCGGAAAAGCCCGTTTGCGAAGCAGGGTTTTGGCGCGCGCTTGCTGCGCGGCGATCTCCTCGCGGCTCAGGTAAGGCTCCAGCAGGCCGCGCATCTCCGGGATCCGCTTGAGCCGCTCCAGCAGATCCTCGGGGATGGGCTGGCCGGCGAAGTCCCAGACCACCGTACGCAATTTGTCCTGCTCATGGAAGCAGATGCCGTGATCGATCAGCCAGAGCTTGCGCGTGCCGTTCTCGATCAGGATATGGCTGCCTTTGCGGTCCGCATTGTTGACCAGCAGGTCGAACAATGCCGTCGGGCGCAGGCGCTCCCGGTCCTCACGGAGAAAAGTTGAAATAGTGATATTCGGGATCGTAAGGGATGTACTGCTGGATGGAGCCCGCGCCGTGCGGCCCCTCGTGCGCAGGGTGGTATAGGGGACGAAATGGAAACCCAGGAACTCGCTGACCAGGTACGCCGCCACCTCGCGCAGCGCCAGGGTATTTTCGGGAAAGTCCCACAGCGGCTGTTCCCCGCCCAGCGGCTTGTACACCGCCGGATACTGCTCCCCGCCGTGATACACATCGACGAGGAAAGTATAGTTGCTGCCCAGCATGAACTGCCCCTTCAGTTCGATCTCACCGTACCGGAGGGCAGATTGTAGTTGCTCCAGGGAGGAAGTGTTCGCCACGCGCTGCGGCCGCCTGCGGGTCGTTAATGCTTGTGCCCGTTCTTCTTCGGGCAGAAATGACCTTCGGGTTCCATGGGCTGGCCGCACTGCGGGCAAAGCGGCCGCCCCCGCTGGACGACTTCCGCCCCCCAGCGCGCCATCATGCGGATCTGGCTGCGCGTGCCCCAGAACCGCACCACCGCAGCCGATTTCAGGGTCGGCGTCTTCGAGCAGCAGTTCCTTGACGAACAGCACCACCAGGTCGCGGTCCTTCTCGTAGCCCAGCCCGATCTCACCCACGCGGAAGAGCGGCTCGACCGGCGGGTTGATGCGCATTTTCTCTTCGACGTAATCGCCGGAGGCTTCCGCCAGGTCGGCGTTCTCCGCCATGATCTGCGCCAGGAACTGCTCCACGCCCACGGCCAGGGACTGGAGCTGCGCTTTCTCGATGATCACCGTGATGGTGCGCTGGTCCTGCCAGGCCTGGATGTAAAACACACGCTGGCCGGGCTGGCCGATCGCATCGGAGGTGATATGGTCACTGGATCAACATCAATTTCAAATCTTGGCATTTGTTCCCTTCGGATAAGCCGAGTATACCAGAATCAAGCCTCCCTTTTACAGAGGCGGTTATAATTTCCATCACCTTCGCCAAAGGAGAGAGTCGATGTACGACCGTGAGAAATTGGATGAACTGCGCGAGTCGCTGGAAAAATGGGAGGAAACCAGCTTGCACAAGAGGCTGGCTTCCCTGCCGGAACGCCAGGACCAATTCCTCACCACCTCCTCCGAACCGATCAACCACCTGTACACCCCGCTGGATGTCGCCGGACCTGGATTACGCCCGCGACCTGGGACTGCCGGGCGAATATCCCTTCACGCGCGGCGTCCACCCCACGCTGCACCGCGGCAAACTGTGGACCATGCGCATGTTCGCCGGCTTCGGCACCGCCGAGGAGACGAACGCCCGCTTCAAATACCTGCTCGACCAGGGCCAGACCGGCCTGTCCATCGCCTTCGACCTGGCCACGCTGATGGGCTACGACACCGACCAGCCCGAGGCGCTGGGCGAGTTCGGCAAGTGCGGCGTGGCGGTCTCATCGCTGAAGGATATGGAAATCCTGCTGGACGGCATCCCGCTCGGACAAGGTCTCCACCAGCATGACCATCAACTCGCCGGCGGCCATCATCTGGGCCATGTACATCGCCGCCGCCGAGAAACAGGGCGTGCGCCCCGACCAGCTGCGCGGCACCATCCAGAACGACATCCTGAAGGAATTCATCGCCCAGAAGGAATTCATCTTCCCGCCCGAGCCATCCATGCGCCTGGTGGTGGATACGATGGAGTTCGGCGCGCAGAAAGTCCCGCAGTGGAACACCATCTCCATCAGCGGCTATCACATCCGCGAGGCCGGCTCCACCGCCGCGCAGGAACTGGCCTTCACCCTGGCGGATGGCATGGAATACGTGCGCTGGGGCATCGCGCGCGGCATGGACGTGGACGAGTTCGCCCCGCGCCTGTCCTTCTTCTTCAACGCCCACAACGATTTCTTCGAGGAGATCGCCAAGTACCGCGCCGCCCGGCGCATCTGGGCGCGCGAGATGCGCGAGACCTTCAAGGCCAAGAGACCCGCGCTCGTGGCTGCTGCGCTTCCACACGCAGACCGCAGGCGTCTCCCTCACCGCCCAGCAGCCCGAGAACAACGTGGTGCGCGTGGCCATCCAGGCGCTGGCCGCGGTGCTCGGCGGCACGCAATCGCCTGCACACCAATTCGCTGGACGAGGCGCTGGCGCTGCCCTCCGAGCATGCCGTGACGATCGCCCTGCGCACCCAGCAGATCATCGCCGAGGAGATCGGGCGTGACCAACACGATCGATCCGCTGGGCGGCAGTTTCTTCGTCGAGGCGCAGACCGACCGCATCGAAGCGCAGGCCTACGATTACTTCCGCCGCATCGAGGAACTGGGCGGCGTGATCCCTGCCATCGAAAAAGGATTCTTCCAGAGCGAGATCTCGGACGCGGCCTATCGCTACCAGCGCGAGATCGACGACGGGCATGCGCAAGATCGTCGGCGTGAATGCCTACGCGGAGAAGAAGCCGCTCACCATCCCCATCCTGGAGATGGACCCGCAGGGCTATGAGCGCCAGGTGGCAGCGGCTGGCCGAACTGCGCAGGACGCGCGACAACGGGCGCGTGGGACAGGCCCTCGACCGCCTGCGCATCGCCTGCCAGGGCACGGAGAACACCATGCCGTACCTGATGGACAGCCGTGCACGCCTACGCCACGCTGGGCGAGATCATCGGCGTGATGAAGGAAGTCTTCGGCACCTATGAGGAACCGAACTGGATCTAATTCCGGGGGAACAGTGCGGCCCTAGCGGGCCAGCACCCTCGCCATCTGGTAATACCCTTCGTTGACTGGCTGCTTGTTGGAGATCACTTCCGCCAGCGGCACCAGCTCGATGCCGCGCCCCTGCAACCCGGCCATCACATCGCCTTTTCCATCCATGACAGCTTCCACGGCTTTCACCCCCAGGCGCGCCGCCAGCAGGCGGTCAAAGGCGGTCGGCGAGCCTCCGCGCTGGATATGACCCAGGATGGTCACGCGCGTCTTGAACCCGATATCCATCTCATCCAGCGCCCGCGCCAGGTCGGTCGTGCGGAAGTTGGCGCCCTCCGCGATGACGATGATGGCGTGGGTCTTGCCGCGCCGGTAGGCATCTTCGATGGCGTCGGCCACCTCCTGCAGGGTGATGCTCACCTCCGGCACCAGCACCATCTCTGCGCCGCAGACGATGCCCGCCATCACCGCCAGGTAACCCGAGCCGCGCCCCATCGTCTCGACGAGGAAAGCGCGCCCGTGCGAGGAGGCGGTATCGCGCAGTTTGTCCACTGCGTCCATGATCGTGTTCATGGCCGTGTCCACGCCGATGGCCATATTCGTCCCCCAGATGTCATTGTCAATACTGGCCGGAATGCCGGCCACGGTGATGCCCTGTTCGGCCAGCACGTGCGCCGCGTTCATCGAGCCGTCCCCGCCGATCACCACCAGCCCGTCGATCCCGGCCTCATTGATATGCCGGACCGCATCACGCTGTCCGCGCGGATCGCGGAAACGCTCGCTGCGGCGGGTCTGCAGCACCGTCCCGCCACGCTGCAGGATGCCGCCCACATCCCGCGGGCCGAGCACCCGGAACTCCCCGTTGATCAGGCCCTCGAACCCGTTGGAAATGCCGATGACTTTCGCATTGTGAGTGATGCCCGTGCGGACGACCGCGCGGATGCAGGAATTCATGCCGGGCGCATCCCCACCGGAGGTGAGGACTCCCAGCGTAAATTGTCGGATCGTATCCATTCTTCTGACTATCCTTCGCGCTTGAATTGAAAAGTATCGAAATCGCGCGCCACCACCGCTCCGGGGAAAACAGCCTGCGCTTCGGCAAGCACATCCTTTTCACGGTAGCGCCGCGAGATATGGGTAAGGATCAGTTTCTTCACCCCGGCTTTGGCGGCCAGCTCCGCGCCCTGGCGGGCGGTGAGATGCGAGAACTGCCGGGCCATGTCCGCTTCTTCTTCGAGATAGGTGGATTCGATCACCAGCCCATCCGCATCCCGGCAGGCTTCCAGCAGGTCGTCCGTCTTGCCGGTGTCGCCGATCACCACCAGCTTGGAGCCTTTCTGCAGCGGCCCCAGGACCTCCTCCGGGTGGACGGTCCGCCCGTCGGGGAGCGTCACTGCATGCCCTTCCACCAGGTCCCGCCGCTCGGGGCCGAAGGGCACGCCCAATTCGTTCGCCTTGTCGGCCAGAAAGGGGCGGCGGGCTTTGGCCTCGAAGACATAACCCAGGCAGTCCGGCCCGCGGTGCGAGACCGGCACAGCCGTCACGGTGAAATCCTCGGCCTCAAAAAAAGTTCCGGCTTTGATCTCGTTCATGCGCAGGGGCATGGGCGGCTGGTTGCCGCGCAGCACCACCCCGTACAGCAGGTCATGGACGCGGTCCAGGGTGGAGCGCCCCCCGTAGATCTCCAGTTCCTCGATCGCCTCCCAGCGCAGGAAGGTGGAGAGCAGTCCCCCAAGTCCCAGGATATGGTCCAGATGGCCGTGGGTCAGCAGCACCCGGGTGAGGCGCTTGAAGCCCGCTCCCGACTGCAGGATCTGACGCTGTGTGCCTTCCCCGCAATCGATCAGGAAACGGTATTCATTATGCGAGACGATCTGCCCGGCCAGCCCGCGCTTGGCCGAAGGCGCCGAAGCGGACGTGCCTAGAAAAAGAATTTCAAACAATGCTCAATCCTTAGTGAGAATCAGATTATTTTACCCTAAAAGGGAAACAGACCATTTGTGCTATAATGATTCGCGTCCATTGACCCGAGGCCAACGGGCCAGGTACATTCGCGCAGCTGGGCTCGCCTGGTGACCCATGCCGATCAGCAAACCCGCCTCTCGCCGCAAAAGAAGCGGCAAGCCGCAGTCCAAAACGGTGACCCCGCGTTCAACAAGCGCGCGCGCCAAGCCCTCCCGCCAGGCGCCCCCGCCGCCCCCTTCCCCTTCGTTCTGGGAAAAACTCTCGCCGGAGCGCCGGCTCGATGTGATCGGCACCGTCCTCGCCGCGGCGGGCATGCTCATCCTCCTCGGCCTGATCTCTGTCAACCGCAGCCTGCTCATCGGCGGCGCGATTTTCTTCCTCTCGCAATTATTCGGCTGGGGCGTTTATCTGCTCCCGCTCGGCCTGCTGATCTTTGGACTGTGGCTGGTCTTCCGCAAGATCGAGCGCATCCCGCCGCTTTCGCTGGAGCGCGCCATCGGCAGCCTGCTGTTGTTCCTGTGGGTGCTCACCCTCCTGCACTCCTTTGCCTCCGCGCCCGAAGAGGCGGAAGCCGTCGCAAGGACCGGCCGGGGCGGCGGTTATCTGGGCAGCATCTTCTTCGGCCTCCTGTGGGGCGGGCTGGGGAACGCGGGCGCACTCATCGCCATGCTCGCCTGGTTGATGATCGCCCTGACGATGACGCTGGATATCTCCGTCCAGGATCTCTTCCGCTGGCTCGGCCCGCTCTTCGCAAAGGGCAAAACTCCGCCTTTCCCAGAACAAGGCTTCTGCGCCTGAGATTCCCTCCAGCGTGGAGACCAACGGCTATACTCCCCTGCCGCCGGATGCCCGCGCAGCCGCCTCCGGGATGCCAGTCGTCCCCGTTCCCGCCATGGTCACCACGACCAGCGGCGCATCCGTCATTCATTGGAGCCTGCCGCAATCCCAGGATATTCTGGATGCCGGCAACGCGCCCGCCATCAATGAGGATTTCATCCAGCAGCGCGCCCACCTGATCGAGGAGACGCTGGCCTCCTTCGGCGCGCCGGCCCAGGTGGTGGAGATCAGCCGCGGCCCCACCATCACCCAGTTCGGCGTCGAGCCGCTCTTTGTGGAAAGCGCGCACCGGCCGCACCCGCGTCCGCGTCAGCAAGATCGCCTCCCTGTCCGACGACCTGGCGCTGGCACTGGCCGCGCCGCGCATCCGCATCCAGGCGCCCGTGCCCGGCCACAGTTACGTGGGCATCGAAGTCCCCAACGACGAAATGGCCCTGGTCTCCCTGCGCGACATGTTGGAGAGCGAGACCTTCCAGCGCAACACGCAAGCCGCTGCGCCTTCGCCCTCGGGCAGGATGTGGCCGGGCATCCCATCACCGCCAACCTGGAGAACATGCCGCACCTGCTCATCGCCGGCACCACCGGCTCCGGCAAATCGGTGTGCGTCAATTCCATCCTGACCTGCTTCCTGCTCAACAACACCCCGGACGATCTGCGCATCGTCATGGTCGACCCCAAGCGCGTCGAGCTGACCGGCTACAACGGCATCCCGCACCTGCTCGGCCCGGTGGTGGTCGAGATGGAACGCGTGATCGGCGCGCTGCAGTGGATGACGCGCGAGATGGACAAGCGCTATCACGAGTTTCGCCAAGGTCGGCGCGCGCAACATCGCCGACTACAACGCGCCGCATGCAGCTCGCAGGGCGGCAAGAAGCTGCCCTACCTGGTCATCGTCATCGACGAACTGGCCGACCTGATGATGATCGCGCCGGACGAAACCGAGACGCACCATCACGCGCCTGGCGCAGCTGGCGCGCGCCACCGGCATCCACATGATCCTCGCCACCCAGCGCCCCTCGGTGGACGTGGTGACCGGCCTGATCAAGGCCAACTTCCCCGCCCGCATCGCCTTTGCCGTGGCCTCCAACATCGACAGCCGCGTCATCCTCGACCAGCCCGGCGCCGAGCGCCTGCTGGGCCGCGGCGACATGCTCTACCAGGCGCCCGATGCGCCCTCGCCGGTCGCGCTTGCAGGGCGTGTTCGTCTCCGACCATGAGATCCAGAAGCTGGTGGATTTCTGGAAGGAGCAGGCCGGCAGCGCCAGCCCGTATGCCGTAGCCGGAGGGATGCCTGCCGGGACCTTCCCAGATGACGTGCCGCTCAAGCAGAAGCCGCTTTGGGAAGGGATGGAAGAACCCGACGGCGATCCGCTGTTGAACGAGGCCATTGACATCGTGCGCCGCGAGGGCCGCGCCTCCGTCTCCATGCTGCAGCGCCGCCTGCGCATCGGCTACACCCGCTCCGCGCGCCTCGTGGACCAGATGGAGGATAAAGGCATCGTCGGCCCGCCGGAAGGCGCCACCCAGGTGCGCCAGGTGCTGGACTACGGCCCCACCGCCCCGCCCAAGGATGACGGCGCCTGAAACCCATGTCGTTGCGAGGAGTGTGCCGAGCTCGCAAGAGCCGGACACCGACGAAGCAATCTCCTTCTGGCGATTATCCATTTCCAGCCCGGAATTCACAACTTGAATATTTGATATAATCCCTCTTCGCGCCCTGGTAGTTCAACGGACAGAACAAAGCACTCCTAAGGCTTAGATATAGGTTCGATTCCTATCCGGGGCACAATAAGTGCCTAATACGCATGCAAAAAGAACTTATTATTAAATCGCTCGATAATCCCGAACCAGAATCCCTGCTTCTGTCAGTTGACTCGAATCCGAGGGCTGAGATACCTCTCATTATCTCATCCTACGAATAGCAAAATTGTGTATTACGTGAATTTTACTGGCGGCCATTTAATCTTGGGGCTTAACGATAAAAAAATACTTACCAGCCTTGAACTGAATATCCAAAAAGAGCATTGGGCAATCGTTAATTTACTCAACCCTCGATTGCCTTCATCAACCAATAAGTTGTTACAATTTCCAATGATCAAAACTCGGGCAAATGAAAATGAATTACCAATTAACGTTTACACCGATGAAGTAAATTCATTTGTCATAATAACAATCAATAATGCTGACTGGATTAATTCGAGTTTGATTCCCATATCAAAACAATGTTATTGTATTGGAGTCTCAGGTAATTACCTGCAAGGCTTTTGGATAATCTTATAATTTGACACCTACCCCGGTCAGGAGACCGGAACCGAGCGCGGGACAAAACATGGTTATAGAGAAATTTCTCAAGAAATTGAAAATAAATCCGGGCGCGCCTAAAGATCTCATAGATAGTGTGGAACAAAAAATTGGCGTGAAATTTCCCGCTGATTACAAGAAATTCCTCTTGATGTCAAATGGTGTTAGTGGCTTTGTAGGGAAGTCCTATCTGTTAATTTGGGCATTAGAGGAGATTGTGGAAATAAACCAGCAGGCTTCAGTAAATGAATTTGCCCCGGGTTTGATTCTGTTTGGATCTGACGGAGGTGGCATGTCATATGCACTGGATACCAGAGATCCAATTTTCTCTATTGTAGAAGTTCCGAATATAGGTATGAGTCTGGATGAGGTAAAGTTCTGCGGTTCTTCATTGCATGAGTTTTTGGTGTACCTGCTCAATAAAGAATGGATTTCCTGAATAAAAAGACATCTGTGATGTAAATTAAGTACAACCTACGTCGCAGCATATGGGCAGAGAGGCCTAGTCAATCCCCCCATTTCACATCCCGTAGGAGCACAGAGCCGTTTACCCTGCGGTCTTTTAATCGAAGCTCTGCCTCGGTCTGGAGGCGCATCCTTTACCCCCTCCGGCCCGCGAGACGGGCCACCTCCCCCAAATACGACTATAAGGAATTTTCATTATTATGGAACTGCCAGATGTCGTATTTGGGGGAGGAAGGGAGGGGGTATAGCCCAAAACTCTCATTTTTGACATGGTTTCTAACCATTTTCTTATGCTTTTCCCCTTGCAGCCCCCACGACATTATAGTAATATATGGTTGGTAAGCGACAGGGTGCCCCCCTCACCCTGTCGCTTGCCATTTAAATCCCCTCCTGCAATCAAGTACAATAGAAGCCATCCTCCTTTTGCCCCTCAGGCGAGGCCTCTTTGCGCTCCTACCCCGACCATCCGCTTCGCAGACTTAGATCCCAGCTGATCGCCTCCTTCCTGCTCGGCTACCTGGGCATCGCCCTCGCCGTGGGAATCCCGCTGCTCCTGACCATCAACCGGCAGGCCGCTGCGCAGAGCCGACTCCTGCTCGACCAGGCGGTGCTTGGCACGCATGCCCTCATTTCCAATGAACAGACCGATCTCGAGAACCTGGCGCTGCTCATCTCGCAGCGGCCCACCCTGCTGCGCCTGCTCGAAGCGCCGCAGGATGCTGCCGCCCTCGAAGAATACATGACCACCCTGCAAAAGGGCGCAAACCTCGACCTGCTGGTGATCTGCTCGGGAGACCGCGCGGTCAATGGAGGCGCCTCCGCGGAGGAATACTGCCAGCTGGCGGAACGCTCCGGCTATTTGACCCTTCCCGCCTCCCAAAACCACATCCTGTACACCTCCGCGGACATGGAGACCCCGGCGCAGCCCGCCTATCGCATCCTCCTCGGAAAGGGACTGGCCTCCATCCTGACCCGGCTGCAGGGCGAGACCGGTCTGCTCTACTTCCTGTTCCAGCAGGGCCAGCTCATTGAGTCCAGCGACCCGCAGGTCCAGGTCCCCTCTGCGCAGCTGGCCGATCTGCAGAAATTGGCCGGGAACAGCCCGTCTTCCGGCCAGGCGCTCCTGACGCTCGGAGGTCACCAGTATTTGCCCGGTTACCTCCCCCTTGACAGCGCCTCCGGCCTCACGCTCATCCCTGCCCTGAACGTGGACAGCCAGCAGGCGGTGCAGCGCAACCTCCTGTGGACCCTGGCGCTGGGCTTGCTTGCCATCATCCTGATCTCCTCCCTGCTGGGACTGCTCCTGTCCCAGCGCATCAGCCAGCCCATTGCCCGCCTGGCGGATGCCGCCACCGGTTTTCGCCAGGGCAATCTGGGCTCGCCGGTATCGGTCCATTCCTCCGTGTGGGAGATCAACCAGCTTGCCAACACGCTGGAGGATGCCCGCATCGCCCTCCAGCATTCGCTCCGCCAGCTGCAGGCGAGAACCGCCTGGAATGAGCAATTGCTCAATTCCATCGTGGAAGGCATCGTGACCCTGGACAATCAGGATCGCATCACCTTTGCCAGCGAGGGACTGGCCCGCACGCTCGATGACGATCCCGCGCATGTGCTGGGGCACAGGATCGATGAGGTCTTCCTGCCCGCCGAGGGCGAGACCGCCTTCAGCAGCCAATTGCCGGAAGCGGGCCAGCAGCGCCGGGTCTCCATCCACCTGAAGAACGGGCAGCCCCGCCTGTTATCCATCTCCAAGGCCCGCTTTGTCCCCCCCGAAGCCGAGAATGCCAACCGCGCCCTGGTCATCCGGGATGTCTCCCAGGACGAGTACCTGCACCGGCTGCTGGGCGACTTCCTCGCCAACATCACCCACGAGTTCCGCACCCCGCTGGCCGCGCTGGAGGCTTCCTCCGAACTGCTGCTGGACCACCTCCACAGCCTTTCCAAAGAGGAAATGCAGGAACTGCTGGTCTCCCTGAACCTCGGCATCATCGATCTGCAAACCCTGATCGACAACCTGATCGAAGCCGCCAGCATCGAGGCCGGCCGGTTCAAGGTCTCGGTCTCCCCGGTCCCCTTTGAGGGTATCCTGAACGATGCCCTCGGGATCATCCAGCCCCTGGCGAAAAAGTATTCCCTCACGCTGGAAGCCTCCCCGGCAGACCCCGCCCAGCGCCTCCTCGCCGATCACCGCAGAACTGTTCAGGCACTGGTGAACCTGCTGTCCAATGCGGTCAAGCACAGCCCGGAGAACGGCGTCATCCGCATCGGGCATGAGCTCAAGGGGAAGATGCTTTGCGTGGAGGTCAGCGACGAGGGCAGCGGCTTCACCGAAGGCCAGCAGGGACAGTTGTTCCGCCGCTTTTCCCATCTCGACACCTCCCATGAGCGCGCCCGTCACGGCGCGGGGCTGGGCCTTTCGGTGGTCAAGGCCATCGTGGAGGCGCAGCAGGGCGAGGTGGGCATCCGCGATACCCACGGACACGGGGCTTCCATCTGGTTCACCGTCCCGCTGGCGGAGGAGGCCGAGGCGTGAAGGCGCTGGTGGTCGATGACGACCGCGTCCTGGCCGACCTGGTCTCGTTCGCGCTGCGGCGCGAAGGCTTCACTGCCGTGCATGCCGGGGATGCCGCCGGCGCGCTGCGCCTGCTGGAGCAGGAAAGCCCCGATCTGATCATCCTCGATATCAACCTGCCGGGGACGCGCGACCTGAAGGACGGCTTTGACCTGTGCCGCCACATCCGCTCCGGCTCCGAGGTGCCCATCCTGCTCCTGACCGTGCGCGGCGAGGAGCAGGATATCGTTCACGGCCTGGAAGTCGGTGCGGACGATTACATCCTCAAGCCCTTCAGCCCGCGCCAGCTGCTCGCCCGCGTCCAGGCCGTGATGCGCCGTGCAAAGTCCGCCGGGGCGAACCATCCCCCCGCGCGCCTCGCCCATGAAGGCCTCGAACTGGACCCCAAAATGCGACAGGTGCGCCTGGCGGACGGGGGCATCCGCAGGCTGACGCCCCTCGAGACCCGGCTGCTGGAGGCGCTGCTGCTCAATGCCGGGCAGGTGCTCACCAGCGACGACCTGATCAGCGATGTGTGGGGAGCCGGCGGGGCCAGCACGGAGATGCTGCGCCAGCTGGTCCGCCGCCTGCGCGCCAAGATCGAGAGCGACCCGGCCCGCCCGCGCCACATCCAGAACGTTCCGGGGCTGGGATATACCATCGGCCTGAGGGACTGAGACCTTTTTTCAACGGGGGAAATCCAGTAAATTATTGTCACACGATTGTCACAGGCCTGTCACCGGCCTGGTCACACCTCGCAGTTATCCTATTAAGGCTCTCGAGACGAGGTGTAAATGTCGATCGTGCTGGAACATGTGACCAAACGCTACGAACAGCAGGTGGTCGTTAATGATGTTTCCCTGGAGATCAAAGACGGGGAATTTTTCGTGCTGCTGGGTTCCAGCGGCAGCGGAAAGACCACCGTGCTGAACATCATCGCCGGGCTGGTGCCCGCCGCGCAGGGACGCGTGCTGCTGCACAACCGGGATGTCACCAACCTGCCGGTGCAGGAACGCAAGGTGGGTTTTGTATTCCAAAATTACGCCCTTTTTGAATACATGAACGTGGCCGAGAACATCGAGTTCGGCCTGCAGATCCGCAAAGTCTCCCGTAAAAAACGCCGCCAGAAACGCGATGAGCTGCTGGAACTGGTCGGGCTGGTGGGACTCGGACATCGCATGCCGCGCCAGCTCTCCGGCGGCCAGCAGCAGCGCGTCGCGCTGGCACGCGCTCTGGCCCTCGAGCCGGATGTGCTGCTGCTGGATGAACCCCTGGGCGCGCTGGATGCGAAGATCCGCGTGGAACTGCGCCGCTCGCTGAAGGCCATTCAACGCCAGCTGGGCGTGGCGGCCATCCTCGTCACCCATGACCAGGAGGAAGCCTTTGATCTGGCCGACCGAATCGGGGTCATGAGCTATGGCCGCCTGGTGGAGGTGGGCACGCCGCGCGAACTGTACCAGCAGCCCCGCACGGAATTTGTGGCCTCCTTCCTCGGCACCGCCAATATCCTGGTGGGCGCAACGGAAAGCGGGCATATCCGCGTCGGCCCGCAGGTCTATGAATTGAACGAACAGGCGGCCCGCTTCAGCACCGATGGGCGCGTCCAGGTGCTTTTCCGTCCCGAGGACCTGGCCCTGGCGCCCAACCTGGCGGACCTGGACTGCACGCCGCTGGGCGAAGGCACCGTGACCAGCCTGGGGTTCAACGGCCCGATGGAACGCATCCGCCTCGAACTGGCTCCCATCCCCGGCGTGCGCGCCATCGCGCCGGTCGTCCCCTTCGGCAGCCGTCACATCACCATCGACGCCAGCCGTCCCCCCGATCAGGCCGCTGCCTATCCGCTGACGGTGAAGGACAAGGCCTGGGTCGGCATCCGCCGCCTGCATGCCCTCTCCCATCCGGGCTTAACTTCCTCGTGATGACGGATGGCTATATGCGCAGCCAGTCGGCCATCAGCCTGGGCGGGTTCCTGGCGCGCATGGCCCACGCCCGCCTGATGCTTTTGGGTGTGGGAAAGAACGCTGCCCATCTGGGCGAACATCTTCAGGAGGCTCGCAAGCAGATCGGCAGCGGCATGGCCTCTGTGGAGGTGCGCATGGAGCGCGAGGCCGCGCCTGCCGCCGTGGAAAAAACGATCGAGCAGAACCCGGTGGACATGGTGGTGGTCGGCTGGCGGCCCATGGACGGCGTGGAGTTATCCGAGCAGATCCTCAGTTCCGGCAGCCATCATTTGCTGCTGGCCGCGCAGCCCGATACGCACATGGAAAAGGCGCTGGTCTGCGTTTCGATGGGCGAGCCCGGCAAGGACGACGTGATGTTCGCCGGCCGCCTGCTGCGCCATCTGGGCGCAAAGGCCCGCCTGTTCTCCGTGATGTCCGGCGAGGCAGAGGATGAATATGAGCGCCAGAGGCGCGACCAATTCATGGCGGGCGGGGCACAGAGCCTCGAATTGTTCGGCGTCCCCACCGAATGCACTTTGAAGATCGGCGACCCTCAGGAGGAGATCATCGAGGAGATCCGCATGGGCAATTACGACCTGGTGGTGTTGGGCGCTCCGCTCTCTGTCCGCCACGGGCACATTCACCTGCGCGGCGTCGTTGAGGGCGTCATGAAGAACGCGGGCAATTGCTCACTTCTGATCATCCGATCGAATTACCTGGGCAATAACTAAGAGCCAACCGATATCTTCCAACTTTATCGAGGATCAGGAAAGGAAAAAACATGATCACGAAATATAAAAATGCATTGGTTCTTTGCCTGCTGCTGGCAGCTCTGCTGGCAGGCTGCGCAGGCCCGGCCGCAACTCCCTCCACGGAAGGGAACACGGCCGCAGGGCGGGGATATCAAGTTAACCCTGGCCGCCTACACCACCCCGCGCGAGGCTTATGGCAAGATCATCCCGCTCTTCCAGGCTTACTGGAAGGAAAAGACCGGCCAGACCGTGACCTTTGAAGAATCTTATCTCGGCTCCGGCGCGCAATCGCGGGCGGTGGTTGAAGGCTTTGAGGCCGATATCGTGGCCCTCTCTCTGGAAGCGGATGTGACCCGCATCGTGGATGCCGGGCTGATCACCCACGACTGGAAAGCCGCGCATAACAAGGGCATCGTCTCCACCTCGGTGGTCGCCTTCGCCGTCCGCAAGGGCAACCCCCTCGGCATCCATGACTGGAGCGACCTCGCCAGGGAAGGCGTGGAGATCCTGACCCCCAACCCGCGCACCAGCGGCGGCGCGATGTGGAACCTGCTGGCCCTCTACGGCGCCCTGCTGCGCGGCCAGGTGGAAGGCGTCCCCGCGGATGACCCGGCGGCAGCCCAGGCGTTCGTGCTCAAGTTCCTCAAGAACGTGACCGTCATGGACAAGGGCGCGCGCGAAAGCATCACCAACTTCGAGAACGGCATCGGCAACGTGGCCATCACTTACGAGAACGAAGTGCTGGTCGCGCAGCAGCAAGGCCAGGACTACGACCTGATCATCCCGAAATCCACCATCCTGATCGAAAACCCGGTCGCCGTTGTGGATGCCTATGCCGACAAGCACGGGACGCGTGAGGCCGCCGAGGCCTTCGTGGATTTCCTCTACACCCCGGAAGTCCAGCAGGTCTTCGCGCAATACGGCCTGCGCTCCATCGACCCCGACGTGGCCAAAGCCACGGCCTCCCAGTATCCGGCTGTATCCGATCTCTTTAACATTGATTATTTCGGCGGCTGGAGCAAGGCCACTCCCGATTACTTCAGCGACAGCGGCATCTTCACCCAGGCGCTTATCCAGGTCCAGGGACCGGAAGCAAACCCCGCTCCATGAACATCGCTGTCCCGAAACCCGCTTCTGAAGCCAGGCCCCGCACGGGCACCCTTGCCCTGCGCGGCGTCGGGTTCCTCTACTTCGCGGTGATGATCCTCATCCCCATCCTGGTCATCCTGCAGGACGGGTTTCGGGGCGGCTGGGCCGAATTCTGGCGGCAGATCAATTTGCCCATCGCGGCCCATGCCATCCGTTTATCGCTGTGGACCTCGGCCCTGATGGCCGTGATCAACGCCGTCATGGGCCTGGCCACAGCCTATGTACTGGTGCGCTTCGACTTTCCGGGCCGCAAGTTCCTGAACGCCATCGTGGATCTGCCGCTGGCCATCCCCACGCTGGTCACCGGCGTCATGCTGGTCATCCTTTACGGTCCGCAGGAGGCTCTGGGGGCTTTCCTTAAAGAAAGGCTGGGCTTGCAGATCATCTTCGCGCCGCCCGGCATCGTCCTCGCGCTGCTGTTCGTCACCCTGCCGCTGGTCGTGCGCACCGTTCAGCCCGTGCTCATGCAGGCGGACCGCGCCCAGGAGAACGCCGCGGCCACCCTCGGCGCGGGGAGCTGGTCCATCTTCTGGCGCATCGTCTTTCCGGGTGTCCTGATCCCGCTGGTCAATGGTACGCTGCTGGCCTTCGCCCGCGCCATCGGTGAGTTCGGCTCCATTGTCATCGTCGCCGGCAACATTCCCCTCTATACCCAGACCGCCGCGGTGTATGTGTTGGGCGAGGTGGAATCGGAAAACCGCCTGGGAGCCAGCGCGGTCTCCATTGTGCTGATGGCTGTGGCTTTCGGCGTCATATGGCTCAGCGATTGGGTCTTCAAGCGTATGGAGAGGTAGCATGGCGGCAGATGCGGTTCCGGCAATAAAAACCCCCCGCAGCGGGCGGATCCTCCTGATCGGCGCCGTTTGGATCTATATCGGCATCCTCATCCTGGCGCCCATCGGGGCCCTGCTGGCCGGCACCTTCAAAAAGGGCCTGCAGCCGGTGCTGGAGGCCCTCAGCAGCGCGGACTTTCTGGGTTCCTTCCGCCTTACCCTCGAGATCAGCATCCTCGTAGCCCTGATCCAGGTGGTCATGGGCACGCTGATGGCCTGGATCCTGGTGCGCCATGACTTCAAGGGCCGCAGCCTGCTGAACGGGATGATCGATATCCCCTTCGCCCTCTCCCCCGTGGTGGTCGGCTTCATGCTCCTGCTGCTCTTCGGGCGCAACAGCTTCCTCGGGCCGATCCTCAACGCGGCCGGTATCCGCATCGCCTTTGCCGTACCCGGCATGGTGCTGGCAACGCTGTTCGTCACCCTGCCCATCATGATCCGCGAGATGATCCCCGTGATCCGCAAACTGGACCGCTCCCAGGAACTGGCCGCCTCCACCCTCGGCGCCAGCGGCTGGACCGTGTTCCGGCGGATCACCCTGCCCGCCTTGCGCACCGCATTGATCTACGGCACCACCCTGACACTGGCGCGCGCCCTGGGCGAATTCGGCGCCATCCTGGTCATCGGCGGCGGCATCCAGGGCCGCACCGAGACCACCACCCTGTATATCTTCCGCGCCCTGGAGGAACGCCAGTATTCCGCAGCCTATGCCGCGGCGCTGGTCATCGGCCTGATCACGGTCTCGCTGGTCACCGTCGCGGACTGGCTGCGCCACCGCAGCGAGGGATAAGCCGCGGATCCACCGGAAAGATCAACTCGCCGCGACCCGCGCCAGCGCCTCCCTGAACTGAGCCACCTCGTCCAGCGTGTTGTAGTGCGCCGCGCCCACGCGGATCATGCCCCCCGCGTCCAGCAGCCCCAGTCTTTCCACGACCGCCAGGGCATAGTAGTGCCCGTCCCAGACGTAAAACCCTTCCTGCCCTAATTTTTCCGCAACATCGCGCGGATGCCGCCCTTCGAGCGTGAAGGAGACCGTCGGCACACGCTCCTCCAGCCGTTTCAGGTCCGTCACGCCGTAGATGCGCGTCCCCGGCACAGACTGGACCGCCTCGATCAGTGCACGGGACAGCTCGAATTCATAAGCGCGGATGGCGGTCATGGCCTGCTTGTAGGTCAGCCTGCGCCCGCTGAAGCCATCCAGGCCTTCCGCCTGCTCCCCGCCGAATTTCCTTCCCACCCATTCGAAGTATTCCAGCGCCCCCAGCACCCCGGCGATGCCCTCATGATTTTGCGTCCCGGTCTCGAACTTGTAGGGCAGTTCATCCGAGGCAGGCCGGACCTTGTAAGCTTTCAGGTCCTTCAACAGTTCGGCCTTTCCGTACAGCGCGCCCGCGTGCGGACCAAAGAATTTATAAGAGGAGCACACCAGGAAATCGCAGCCGACATCCTGCACATCGATGGGACCGTGAGGCGCGTATTGCACCGCATCGATATAGACCAGCGCGCCGGCCTCCTTCGCCATCTTCACCATCTTCCGCACCGGGTTGATCGTCCCCAGCGCGTTCGAGGCGTAGCCGAACGCGGCGATCTTCGGCTTGCGCTCCAGCGCCTTCTCGAACTCATCCAGTTTGAGCGTGCCGTCCTCGACATCGAAATCCACCCAGGTCAGATTGCAGCCCCGGTCCTCGGCGACCAGCATCCAGGGCGAGATGTTCGCATCGTGGTCCATGCGTGTTACCAGGATCTCATCCCCCGCGTTCAGCCCCCGTGCCAGTGAACGCGACATGTGCAGGGTCAGGGTCGTCATATTATTTCCGAAGATGATCTCGTCGGCGCTGGCTGCGTTCAGGAAGTCTGCCATGGCCTCATGCGCCGCATGCAGGATTTCGTCGGACTTCATGCTCGTCTCGAACATGCCCTCATGATTGGCATTGCATTCGAGCAGGTAGCGGTTGATGCGGTCCAGGCTGGGGCGCGCGATCTGGGTCCCGCCCGGGTTGTCAAAAAAAACCGCCGGGTGTTGTCTTCCCAGAGATGGAAATTGCTTGCGGATGGCGGTCAGATCGAGTGTCATGGGGTCCTCCGGGAGGCAGGCAAAGGTTTTGGGGGCTGGTTTTCCCGTATTTCGAGAAGCCCGGGAAGCAGTATACTAATATCAGGATTGTACCCTACGGAACGGAAAGGAGCCCCATGTTCGAAAGAATATTGCTTGCCGTGGACGGTTCCGATCACGCTCTCAACGCGGCCCGGACGGCAGGTGAGCTGGTCCGCGTGATGAAAGCCGATGTGCTCCGTATCGTGATCGCCTATGACCCCATTCCCTCCTATCTGGGCGAGCCCAATCTCCAGCAGGCCATTGATGCCCGTTTGAAGGAGGCCAATGGCATCCTGGAAGCGGCAGTCAAGGCTGTGGGCGAGGTCCCCATTGATATCCACACGGAGTTGATCGAAGGCTCCCCCGCCGAAGCGATCCTCAATGTTGCCGATACGCGCCAGAGCGATCTGATCGTGATGGGCTCGCGCGGCCTCGGACTTCTCACCGGGGCCTTGCTCGGCAGCACCAGCCAGAAGGTGATCTCACACGCCCCCTGCCCGGTGCTGATCGTGCGCTGAAGCCAGCGCCTCGGCCCGGGCGAACTCCTCGGGAGTGTTGACGTTCCAGAAGGCCAGCCCTTCCGGGTCCCAGCGCTTAAGCTCCTCCGCCGTCAGCACCCGCACCCGGACGCGCGGCAGCCAGGCTACCGCCTTCCACTGGTCCTCGTGGATGGCCGCCTCGATGGCTGGCAGGCACGCGGCGCGGCGGTAGACCGCATGCAGCGGCTCCAAACCGCCCTCCGTCTCCGCGATCACCACATCCACATCTTCCGCGATCAGCAGCCCGGCCGCATTTTCGATCAGCACCGCGGAAGCGAAAGGCATATCACAGGCCACCACCGCGGCCAGAGGTTCCCTCGCCGAAGCCAGCGCCGTCAAGAGCCCGCCCAGTGCGCCCCGGCCCGGCATGACATCTGCGAACAGCGGCAGTCCCAGGAACTGCAAACCGGCCGGATGATTGGTGGTCACCAGCATCTCATCCGCGGCGGATCGCAGCCTCCCGGCCACGCGCTCAATGAGCGGCCGGCCCAGAAAGCTGCGCAGCGCCTTGTCCTCGCCCATCCGGGAAGACTGCCCCCCGGCCTGAATGACAACGCTCAGCATGAGCCCATTATGGCATAGAAACGGGCGAGGGTCTTCAGAAAGGTTTATCTCATGAGCACGGTTGCATCCGTCATTGATCGTTTAACGGTGAATGGGGAGATCGTTCAAAAGCTGCCGGACGGCTCGGTGCGCTGCTTCGCCTGCGGGCATCGCTGCCTGATCCATCCAGGCAAGCGCGGCATCTGCCAGGTGCGCTTCAACGAGGGCGGCGAGTTGAAGGTGCCCTGTGGCTACGTGGCCGCGCTGCAGAGCGACCCCATCGAGAAGAAGCCCTTCTTCCATGTGTTCCCCGGCGAAAATGCACTGACCTTCGGCATGCTCGGATGCGATTTCCATTGCGGGTACTGCCAGAACTGGCTCACCTCGCAGGCCATGCGCGACCCCGCCTCGGATGAATCGGTCCACTACATCCACAAGATCACGCCGAAGGAATGGTCCAGGCAGCCCGGCGGTCGGGTGCTTCCATGGTCGTCTCCTCCTACAACGAGCCGCTCATCACCAGCGAGTGGGCCGCCGCCATCTTCAAGCGAGGCCAAAGCCGCCGGCCTGAAGTGCGCCTATGTCTCCAATGGCAACAACACGCCCGAGGTGATGGATTACCTCCGTCCTTATCTGGACGCCTACAAGGTGGATCTGAAGTGCATGCAGGACAAGAATTATCGCAAGCTGGGCGGCGTCCTGCAAAACACCCTGGACGGCATCCAGCGCGCCCAGGACATGGGCCTGTGGGTGGAGGTGGTCACGCTGACCATCCCGGACTTCAACGATTCCAATGAGGAATTATGGGATGCGGCGCGCTTCATCGCCGGCGTTTCGCAGGACATCCCCTGGCATGTGACCGCCTTCCACAAGGACTACAAGATGACCGACCACGACCAGACGAGCGTGGACACCCTTGTGCGCGCGGCCGAGATCGGACGGGAGGCCGGACTGCGTTATGTCTATGCCGGCAACCTGCCCGGCCGCGTGGGCGAGTACGAAGACACCTCCTGCCCCCAGTGCAATGAACGTCTCATCCAGCGCCAGGGCTATGTCATCACAGCCTACCGCATCACCGGCCAGGGGACCTGCCCTCGCTGCGGGACGCATATCCCCGGCCTGTGGCCGCAGGATCCCTCCAGCGTCCAGCTTAACGGATTCGGCTTCCCGCTTCCGGTCTATTGACGGAATCTGCTGTATAATTTATGGACTGTGCTGTCGTATGCGCAGGGAATTGCTTGTTTCCTGCGCATGGATTGACGGAGGAAGCACAGCATTTTCATATCATGCAGGTATCCGTCTCTAAAGGAGGTGTCGCCCCGCAGAGTTCCGGCAATCTGTAAGTCCCCATATTGTTCGAGCCAACCAATTCTAAATTCTCCGGAGGAGAAACTGTGAAACGCCAAATATCTTTTCTATTTTCCCTGGTGATCCTTGCCAGCCTCGTACTGGCAGCCTGCGGCGCCCCCGCGACCGCTCCGGCTACCCAGCCGCCGGCCACTGAACCCCCTGCTGCCACCGCCACCACCGCGCCAGCCTACGAAGGCATGACGCATGGAAGCCCCCAACTGCGATTACGGCGGTGAGTTCAAGTCGATCAAGGCCGTGGATGAGTTCACCGTCAAGATCACCCTGTGCGTCCCCGATCCTGCCTTCCCCTCAAAGATCGCCTTCTCGTCCTTCGCCATCCAGCCCAAGGAATATCTTGAGTCCACTGGCGCGACCGGCGACATCCTTGAGAAGCCCATCGGCACCGGCCCCTACAAGGTCGAATCCTGGGAGCGCGGCAATCAGCTCGTACTCTCCCGCTTCGATGATTACTGGGGTGATCCGGCCAAGAACGCCAGACCCTCGTCTTCCGCTGGGGCACCGAGTTCGCTCAGCGCCTGCTCGAGCTGCAGTCCGGCACCGTGGATGGTATCGACAACGTCGGCCCGGATGACTTCGCTACCGTGGAAGCTGACTCCAACCTTCAACTGATCCCCGCGCGCCGCTTGAACACCATGTACGTCGGCTTCAACAACACCCTTCCCGCCCTTCGCTCAACGAGAAGGTGCGCCAGGCCATCGCGCATGGGCATCGATCGCAAGCGCATCGTGGACAACTTCTACCCGGCCGGCTCCGAGGTTGCGGACTACTTCACCCCCTGCGCCATCCCCAATGCCTGCGTCGGGCGACAAGTGGTACGACTTCGATCCCGACGCCGCCAAGGCCCTGCTCACCGAGGCCGGCTTCGCCCCAGCAATGGCTTCGCGACCATCAAACTGCACTACCGCGATGTGGTCCGCGGCTACCTGCCTGACCCGAACGTTGTGGCCCAGGACATCCAGGCTCAGCTGAAGGACAACCTCAACATCAACGTCAAGATCGAGGTCATGGAATCCGGCGCTTTCCTGGATGCCGCTGATTCCGGCCAGTTGGATGGCATCCACCTGCTGGGCTGGGGTGCTGACTATCCTGATCAGACCAACTTCGTTGGCTACCACTTCGGTGCCGGTTCCTCCAAGCAGTTCGGTGACCCAGTACGATGACATCGTCGCTGCCCTGGATGGTGGTGCCACCAAGGCCACCGATGCAGAGCGCGCTCCCTTCTATGAGGCAGCCAACAACGCTCATCAAGCAGCACGTCCCGATGATCCCTGTGGCGCACGGCGGTTCCGCTGTGGCCTTCAAGGCCACCGTGGACAGGTGCTCATTCCAGCCCGCTCGGCAACGAGAACTTCGCGGTCATGGGCATCCCCGGACACGGATACCTTCGTCTGGATGCAGAACGCCGAGCCCATCTCCCTCTACTGCGCCGATGAGACCGATGGCGAGTCCCTGCGCGCTTGCGAGCAGGTCCTCCAGTCGCTGCTCGGCTACAAGATTGGCGACACCGCTGTCGAGCCCGGCCTGGCCGAGTCCTACGATGCCAGCGCCGACCTGACCGAGCTGGACGTTCCACCTGCGCCAGGGCGTCAAGTTCCACGATGGCTCCTCGCTGGATGCCAATGACGTGGTCGACGTCGCTCGTCCTCCAGTGGGACGCTGCCAACCCGCTGCACAAGGGCAACACCGGAGCCTTCTCCTACTGGAGCGGCCTCTTCGGTCCGTTCCTGAACGCCCCGGCCCAGTAACCCCGGCTAGGGTTCGTCTTTTCAGACCCCCGGCAGGGAGCTTCCCTGCCGGGGGATTCTATCCACAAGGATGCACATGACCACTTACATCCTTCGACGTCTCCTGCTCAGCATTCCGGTATTATTCGGGATATTATTCGCCACCTTCGCACTCGGGCGGCTCATTCCCGGGGATCCCTGCCGCGCCATGCTGGGCGAAAAAGCGACCGACGTGGTCTGCAATGAATTCATCCAGCGTCATGGGCTCGACAAGCCGATCCCGATCCAGTTCGGGATCTACGTCAACGAGATCGTGCATGGCGACTTTGGCCGCTCCTTCCGCTTCTCCAAGCCGGTCACCGATCTGATGGCGGAACGGCTGCCCATCACGGTGGAGCTGAGCTTTCGCCGCCCTGATCGTCAGCGCTCATCGTCGGCATCCCTCTGGGCGTCATCTCGGCCGTCCGGCATAACTCCTGGCTGGATGTGCTTCACCATGCTCTGGGCCAATACCGGAATATCCATGCCGGTCTTCTGGCTGGGGTTGATGCTGGCGTATGTCTTTGCCCTGGCGTTAAAGGGGACGCCTTTCGCACTGCCGCCTTCCGGCCGTCTCTCCCCGGGCTTGCTGACCATCCCCTTCTGGGAGGTCTGGGGGCATGCGATCTCACCCAGAGAAGTTTCGGTTTCACGCTGCTGGACTTCATCAGCCGCATGAATATCTTCAACGCCATCCTCTCCGCCAACTGGACACTGCTGAAAGACGCCATCCAGCATCTGATCCTGCCGGCGGTCGCACTGGGCACCATCCCCATGGCGCTGATCGCCCGCATGGCACGCTCCGCCATGCTGGACGTGCTCGGCCAGGATTACATCCGCACCGCCCGCGCCAAGGGCCTGAAACGCAATGTGGTCGTCATGAAACACGCCTTCCGCAATGCGCTGCTGCCGCTGGTGACCGTCATCGGCCTTTCCCTCGGCGGCTTGCTGGGCGGCGCGGTGCTCACTGAAACCGTCTTCAACCTCTCAGGCGTGGGGCGCATCCTGTATGAAGCCATCACCGCCCGCGATTACGGCATCGTGCAGGCATTCACGGTCGTCATCGCCATTTTCTTCGTCATCCTCAACCTGATCGTGGATATCTCGTACGCTTATCTCGATCCACGCATCCGCCTGGAATAGGACTTATCATGACCGCTAATACTGAAAAGGCCGGCAGGCTGGATACGAAAGTGGCGCGGCTCGATGCCGAGGCACTGTCGCTGAAGTCGGTCAGCCTCTGGCAGATCACCTGGCGGCGCTTGTTCAAGCGCAAGTCCGCCGTTCTGGGCATGGTGATCCTCGGCATCCTGATTTTCATTGCTCTCACCGCCCAGTGGATCGCGCCCTACGACCCCCGGTTGTCCATGCTGGATACCGATCCGCCTCAGGACCTGCCCAAGCGGTCCGCCCCCTGCATCCACATGTTCGGCTGCGCCGCCGACCAGCCCCAGCACATCCTCGGCACCGACGGCAACATCCGCGATGAGTTCAGCCGCCTGCTCTACGGGGCGCGCCTCAGCCTGATGGTCGGCATTTCGACGGTCAGCTTCGCCATCGTGATCGGCACCGTGCTGGGCGCGCTGGGCGGCTACTT
Organism: uncultured Chloroflexia bacterium; assembly: GCA_963809585.1. Lineage (GTDB taxonomy): Bacteria > Chloroflexota > Anaerolineae > Anaerolineales > Villigracilaceae > JACPVF01. Next base: position 2,195,088 of record CAWEKL010000009.1, read on the forward strand.
CGGCGGCTGGATCGACAACGTCATCATGCGCATCATGGATGTGCTGCTGGCCTTCCCCTCCCTGCTGCTGGCCATTGCCATCGTGACGGTGCTCGGGCCGGGACTGATCAACGCCCTGCTCGCCATCGGCATCGTCTCCATCCCTGCCTACGCGCGCGTCGTGCGCGCCTCGGTGCTGTCCGTCCGCGAGATGGACTATGTCTCCGCCACGCGCGCCCTGGGCGGCAACACCCGGCAGATCCTGTTCCAGCGCATCCTGCCCAACGCTCTCACCCCGCTGATCGTGCAGGGCACCCTGGGCATCGCCACCGCCATCCTGGACGCCGCCGCCCTCTCCTTCCTCGGCCTGGGCGCGCAGCCTCCCACACCGGAATGGGGCGCAAATGCTCGGCCAGGAGCGCAACCAGGTGTTCACCGCCCCGCATCTCGTCTTCTTCCCCGGCGCGGCCATCGCCCTGACCGTGCTCTCCTTCAACCTGCTTGGCGACGGCCTGCGCGACGCCCTGGACCCCCGCCTGGCGCACGTCAGCTAGCAGCTCCGACTAAAACTAAAACAAAAAAACGCTGAGATGCACATCTCAGCGTTTTTCTTATTCACAAACAGCCCGGTTACTTGAACATCCCCCACACCGCCAGCGCACCGAACAGGATGACCACCAGCCCCGCGCCCAGGATCACGTCGCGCGGCTCCCGGCGGTCCACCATCCGCAAGTAGGGCTGGATGCCTTCCACCTCCCAGCGCGGCCCCGCGAACCAGGCGAACGTCAGCCCGCCCAGCAGCCCGCCGATGTGACCGAATATATCGATCCCCGGCGCCAGCCCGATCAGCAGGTTGATGACGATCAGGAAAGCGATGTTGCTCAAGGCCTTGTTGGCCTGGCGTCCCAGTAGATTCCGGTTCTGGAACAGGAACACGCCCTCCGCAGCGATCAGCCCAAAGACGGAGGTCGAGGCTCCCACCGAAAAGCTGCTGTCCGGCATGACAATGAAGGAAAGTACATTTCCCGCGAACCCGCCCAGCAGGTAAAGAAGCAGGAAGCGCCCGTGCCCGAAATATCGCTCCATCCCCGCCCCCAGCGAGTACAGCGCGTACATATTGAACAGGATGTGCGGCACGCTGGCATGCAGCAGCACCGGCGTCAGGAAGCGCCAGATCTGCCCCTGGCGGATCAGTTCGTTGATCCTGGCCCCGTAGAATTCGAGCGTATCCAGCCCGTGACCCACATAGCCAAAAGCGGGCACGCTCGCCTTCTGCAGGATGAAGACCAGCACCGTCAGCGCCAGGATCGAGTAGGTCACCACCGGCACCGAATAAGGCAGCGAGACCGTGACGCGCCCCTGCGGCGCGGCGGGTACAGGGGTGGGTTCAGGCGGGAAGGATGCCGGTTGATCGTTCAAGAGGCCGCCTTGCCAGGCTGCACGCGGTGATGCTCGGCCTGGATGATGCGCCTGGATGATATCCACCGTTTTGTCCAGTTCATCCTCGCGGTTGACCACCACGTAGTCGAACGTGTCGATGCACTTCACTTCCTCGCGCGCCTTTTCGATCCGCTTTTCGAGTTCCCTGGGTGTCTCGGTGTGGCGCTTGCGCAGCCGCTCTCTCAGGTCCTCCTCGCTCTCGACGGTGATGAAGATCAGCAGCGCCTCCTTCATTTTTTGCTTCACGGTTGCCGCGCCCTGCACATCCAGCCGCAGGACCACGTCCTCGCCGCTGGCAAGCGCCCGTTCCAATTCCTTCTGCGGGACGCCCTTATATTTCTCATAGACCGTGGCATATTCGAGCAGCTCACCCGCCTCGATCATGCGCTCGAACTCCTCTTTGGAGATGAAATAATAATCGCGCCCATCGACTTCGCCCTCCCGTTTCTCACGCGAGGTCGCCGTCACCACGAAGCGGAACGAAAGACCCCTCTTCACCATCGCCTCCACCACAGAATCCTTCCCTGCGCCGGAGAGGCCCGAAATGACGATGATCAGCTGCTTGTCGTCCGGAAGTTCGAACTCGTCTTTTGAAGTCATGTAGATATTGTACCAAACCAGGTTATGTCATTGCGAGAAGCAGAGCCAGCCCGCCGTCAGGCAGCTGGCAAGCAACGAAGCAATCTTTCATCAAGCGGATGTTTTTTCATGCAACCCTCGTTCTATTGCCAGTCTCCTCGATCCTGCGCCGCGGCACCGGCTTTGACTCCCTCCCCGATTTTCGTTAAAATAGCCGCATGCCTACTTATGAATATATTTGTCTCGCCTGCCGCCGGCCCTTCGAGGTGTTCATGACCTTCAGTGAATACGGGGTCAAACCGGTGCGCTGCACCCACTGCGAAAGCCCGCAGGTGAAGCGCAGGCCGCCGCGCGTGCGCATGCTCAAATCCGAGGAAAGCCGCATGGAAAGCATGACCGACGGTCTCTCCGGCCTGGAAGACATGGAGGATGACCCCAGGGCCCTCGGAAAGATGATGCGCAAGATGGGCCGTGAGATGGGCGAGGAGCTGCCCTCCGAATTCGACGATGTCGTGGACCGCCTGGAGGCCGGGCAGAGCCCGGAGGAGATCGAATCCTCCCTGCCGGACAGCGGGGCAGCCGGCGATGACGACCTGTAAAAAGTATCCGCAATAAAAAACTTCCCGGCCGGTGGCCGGGAAGTTCGTTGCAGTCAATTGGTTCTAATAGTCACGGCGGCGATTCGAGCCGCCACCCCCTCCGCGGTTGCCATAGCCGCCACCACCACCACCGCCCCGGTTTCCGAAGGAGCGTCCGCCGCCCTCTTCACGGGGGCGCGCGATGCTCACCCGCAGGTCACGGCCGCCCATGCTCTGGCCATTCAGCATGCTGATGGCCTTCTGCGCATCGGCATCGGTAGCCATTTCCACAAAGGCAAAGCCCTTGGAGCGGCCAGTCTCGCGGTCTTTGATGATCGCAACCGACGTCACCGTGCCTGCCTGCCCAAACATTTGACTCAGTTCCTCTTCGGTGGCTGAGTAGGGCAGATTTCCAACGTACAACTTCGATTCCATGTTTCTCCTGGCAGCAGACCCGTTCTGCGGGTCAGATAATGCAGGCGTCGGACGACCTGGAAAAGAGATCAGCCAAACCCCTGTTGACAACGAGCACAGTATATCACAGCGTTATTTTCTGATAAAGATATTTGGCAGTGCTTAAAATATGATGAAATGTCGTTCCTTTTCCGGGACGATCTGCGAGAAGGAGCAGAGACACGACATGGCAATCTCCTCATTAACGATCATGGGATTGCTTCTCAAAGACTCGCCATACCTTAGAGTTCTATCTCAGCCGCCCACAGATCTTTCGATCGTCTCACGGTGCTCCTGAAAATGCTCCGTGGTGTCCCCCAGGATCCAATCCAGCAGCGGACCTTTCTCCGGAGCATCCGGATGGCGCGGAGCCATCAGATCCTCGAATGACATTCCTCGTAGTTTGGCGGTCAGCCGCGTGTACACCGCATGCATCTCGCTCAACACCTGTTCCAACGGCTTCTCCCGGTTGCGCTCGAAGAGCAGCGGGTTGATCACCTCCCAGTCCCAGCCGGCGGTTGCTTCGGGCGGCAGCTCCGCCGCCTCATGCGCGGGCAGCTTGTCCATGTGATAGTTCATCAGGATCTTCATCCACTCCGTCAGGTGCGCCAGGTTATCCTTGGGCGACCAGCCGCCCGCGTCCGGCCTCTCCATCTTCTCCGCTGGGATGTGCGCCACCGTCTCCATCAGCGCCTTCCATTCCGACTCGATCTGGTCGAGCAATTCCTCTTTCGTGCGGGGTTTCTGCGCTTCGGTCATCTCTGCCTCCTTCATGGGTCAACTCGTTCACCGGGCTCCAATTTTTGTTTCTCCTCGCCCCGCCTCCATATCCAGGCCTCGCCGCTCACCAGCGTTGTCTTTCTGCCTTCCACCCGCACATAGGCCCCATCGCAAAGCATCAGAACCGGGTTATCGTGGAAGAAATGATAATCGGCCAGCCAGTCATCTTGCACGCTCTGCCCGCCCGCGTCCAGTGCATAATGGGTCATGAAGTTGAACGGGCTGGCGTTCAGGCCGTCAAAGTTGCCCGTGCCCACCGTGTTGAGGTCCCGGGAAGTGAGGATGTTCGGGCCGCAGAGGACCGTCCCGGCGCTGAAAGCCGCCACCGGCAGCCCCGCCTGCACCTTCTTTCTCAGGTAGGGCATCACTCCGCTCAAATGCAGCCGGTGACACAGCAGGAAAGTGTTCCCGCCGGGAATAAAGACCGCGGCCGCCCCGCGAAGTTTTCCTCGATTTCCGCCTGTGTCATCAGTTCCGCGTTCACCGTGTCCAGCCGCGCCAGCCCGCGGAACGCCTCTTCGGTCTGCTCCTGCCAGCGCTCTGCATACAGCGAGGCCAGCGGCAGATAGGCCACGCGGCTTGCGGATTTCCCTGCCAGATAGGGCCGGCAGGCGTCCAGGATGGCGCGAATGTCATTCTTCCCGGGGGTGGAAAAAAGATGCAGGTCAGCGGGCACTACTGTCTCTCAAAACTGCCCAGAAAGGTCTCGTATTCGGTCAGCCCCTCGCAGCGATGGTCCAGTGCGCTGTATTCCGCAGCATTTTCCTGCCGGAACTGCCTGTACGCTTCCGCGGAGGCCCAGCGGTCCACGCTAACAAAGCGCTCCGGGGCTTCATCATCCTGAAGGAGATCCGTGCCCAGATACCCCTTCATCCGCCCGAAGAGACGGCTCCATTCCCCGCCTGGCCCGTAGACCTTCTCAAATTCAGCCCGGGTCGCCTCAGGAACGATAAACTCCCACAGTATCAGATACATGCTGACCTACTTCCGGGTGCGCATCACCAGCTTGTGCACCTGCGCCACATGCCGGTCGCTGAGGTCCCAGCCTTTCAGTTCCGCTTTGACCAGGTCCTTGTGCTTGCGGCTGATATCCCGCAGCGCGTTCCCGACCGATTTGCGTACATACTCGCTGGTATCGGTGCGCATGGGGCTCAACAGTTGGATGGCGATCTGCGGGTGTTCATCGAAATACGGCCTGGCCGTCCAGATGCGCAGCCCCTCGGTGACGGCCCGCCGGGTGTTCGGGTTCGAATCCGCCAGCCAGTCGCGGATGACCGGCAGCGCCCGGTCATAACCGACATCCCGGCAGAACTGGTCGAAGGCTTTGGCCAGGATCTCCTGCACCCGCCAGTCCTCGTCCTGGCTGACCCGCAGGTGCAGGAAGGCCAGGCTCTCCTTCGAGCGCGCCGCCAATTTGCCCAGCAGAAAGACTCCCAGCATACGCGCCTGAGTGACCTTCGAGCTGTATAGTTTGCGGGCCGTTTCCATCACGGTGTTAGGGTCGTTGGTGGCAAAGAATTCCTCGGCGGCCTTCTGGATATCAATAAAACCGTGTTCGGTCTGTTTCACTCTCCGGACAAGGGATTGGATCATGGCACCCTCAGTCGTTCTAAGATCACACCTCTAAGTTCTTCCTGCACTGCCTGCCACTCCTTCCCGGCATCCAGCTTCACCCAGCGCCCGGGTTGTTGTTCCACAAGCTCCAGGTATCCGGCCCGGACGCGCCGGTGGAACTCCACCGTATAGGCATCCAGCCGGTTCCAATCGCTATCGTTCTTCTTGCGCGCCAGCCCGACCTCCACATCCAGGTCGAGCAGGACGGTCAGGTCGGGGATCAGCCCGCCGGTGGCATACCCGACCAGCGCGCGCACCTGCTCCAGGTCCTGCTGATGCCCGTAGCCCTGATAGGCGATGGTCGAGTCGGAATAGCGGTCGGAGATGACCACTTCGCCCGCCTGCAGCCGGGGCCGGATCACCTGCTCCACGATCTGCGCCCGGGCAGCCTGGTACAGCAGGGTCTCGGTGCGCGGGTGCATTTCCACGTTCTTCAGGTCGTGGATCACCTGGCGGATCTGCTCGCCGATGGTCGTGCCGCCCGGTTCCCGCGTGGGAAAGACGGTATAGCCCTGTTCGCGCAAATATTCCACCAGATAGGGCAAATGTGAGGTCTTTCCGGAGCCTTCCGGGCCTTCCAGGGTGATGAACATCAATGAAATTCCATGTTTTTCGCGTAGATTTTCATCCTTATTAAGTCTTATTATACGTTCATATTTTGAGCATTTGTTTAATTTTCTTGTCATGCTGAAAGATTAAAATCCCGGCTGTAATAGATGAAGGAGAAAAAATGACACTCAAACGAATCCTGTATGTATTATTGGTTGCCGTAGTGGCGGGGATTGCCTCACTTTCGGGGGCCGTCGTGGGCGGCGTGGCCGTCTATCGCTCCGTGAGCAGCAAAAACAGCCAGCTCCCCCTGCTCAGTCCCTCCACCCAGTCCAATACCGACCCGGGCCAGACCCTGGTTCTGAATTCAACCGACATCGAGACCAGCATCACCCAGGCCGTCCAGAAGGTGGGTTCTGCGGTGGTGACCGTGATCGGTACCATCCCCGGACAGTCCAATTTCTTCGGGCAAGGCGGCGACCAGACCGTCAGCGGCAGCGGCTTCTTTATTTCGGATAAGGGCTATATCCTGACCAACAACCACGTGGTCGAAGGCACCAAAGACGTCAGCATCATCCTGGCGGATGGCTCCGAGCAGAAGGTCACCATCGTGGGGACCGACCCATATTCCGATATCGCCATCCTGAAGACCGATGGCAAGGTGCCTGCGGTAGCCAGCCTGGGCAATTCGGACAAGCTCCAGCCGGGCGAATCGGTGATCGCCATTGGCTCCCCGCTGGGCGACTTCAAGAACACCGTGACGGTGGGCGTGGTCAGCGCCACCGGGCGCTCCATCGACACCGGTCAGGGCTACCAGGTGGAAAACCTGATCCAGACCGATGCCGCCATCAACCACGGCAACTCGGGCGGCCCGCTCGTGAACCTGGCCGGCGAAGTGATCGGCATCAACACCCTGATCGTCCGCGACACCGGCAACGGCGATGTGGCCGAAGGCCTTGGCTTTGCCATCCCCATGAACACCGCCCAGGCCGTGGCCCAGCAGATCATCCAGAAGGGCTATTTCTCCCGCCCCTACATGGGCATCAGCTTCCAGCCGATCAGCCCTGCGATCGCCGACCGCTACAGCCTGCCCGCCCAGTGGGGCGTCTACATCACCAAGGTGAGCGCCGGCAGCCCGGCCGAGCAAGGCTGGCCTGCAGGTCGGCGACATCATCACCCAGGTCGGCGATGTGACCCTGGACGAAACCCATTCCTACATCAACACCCTCTACACCTACAAACCCGGTGATCTGGTCAACCTGACGGTCCTCCGCGATGGCAAGACCATCCAGCTGCAGATCACGCTCGGCGAAACCAAACACAACTAAGGTACGGCATCGACCTAGAAAAAGAAGGCGGACCTCCCGGTCCGCCTTCTGCGTTTAATCCCTATTCTCTGAAGATCCTCACATGCCTGCGCGGTTCTTTGCCGTAGGAGTGACTGACCAGCTCGGCGCCGCGCGCCATCTCGTGCTGCAGCCGCCGCACCAGCGATGGCCCCGGCGGCAGGTCCACCCAGCGCTCGCCGTTCAGCACCGCCGCGATGGCCTGCTGGGTCTCCTCGCGCACGTTGTCCATCTCGCCGCCGGCGGCCGCGCGCTTCGCTGGTCAGGTTGAACAGGTCGCTCAGGAACTGCTCCATCTGGCCCACCGTGTTGGCGCGCAGCACATAGATCGGCATGCCGCGCTGTCTCGGCCTCCACCATGGTCTGCTGGCGGTCGCGGTAATACGACCGCAGCGTCACCAGCGCGTTGGCTTCGCCGACATCCCGCACCACGATGGCCGGCACGCCCAGTCGCTTGGCGGCCTGCATCAGGCGGTTGCGCGCCACGCCGTACGGATAGATGCGGACCGTCGCGCAGCCGCTGGAGAGCGAGGCTCGAGCCGGTGCGCGCCGCTGCTGCCAGCGGCTTGGGCAGCAGCCTCGACCGGTTCCAGCCTGCGCGTGCACGCGCCGCGGCGTTTCGTCGGAGTCGCCTCGCGCCGGGCGCCGGGCGGCAGGCGCAGCCTTTTCGATCTGGATCTTGCCCTCCGGCTCGCGCGTGCGGATCTCGGGCGGCAGCGGGAAGCCGCGCAGGAGCGCATCCACCGAATGCCGTGATGTCCTTGTGCACCGCGAAACGGTCACGGTTTTGGATCTCGATCAGCACGTCGAAGGTGGGCGGCGCGCGCCGTTCCAGCACCGTCTTCTGGGTGCCGCGTCGACGCGCTTCCTCATCCGACAGCGTGACCGCTTCGATGCCGCCGACCAGGTCGCTCAGCGTCGGGTTGAGCAGCAGGTTGTCGAGCGTCTGGCCGTGCGCCGTGCCGATCAGCTGCACGCCGCGCTCGGCGATGGTGCGGGCCGCGGCGGCCTCGAGTTCGCGCCCGATCTCGTCGATGACGATCACTTCGGGGTTGTGGTTCTCCACCGCCTCGATCATCACCTCATGCTGGAGCATCGGCTCGCGCACCTGCATGCGGCGCGCCTTGCCCACGGCGGGATGCGGCACATCGCCGTCGCCGCCGATCTCGTTGGAGGTATCCACGATGACGACGCGCTTGCTCTCGGCCAGGATGCGCGCGGCCTCGCGCAGGAGGGTGGTCTTGCCCACGCCCGGCCGACCCAGGATCAGCACGGACTTGCCCGATCTCGATGATGTCCTGGATGATGTCCACGGTGCCGTAGACGGCGCGGCCCACGCGCAGGGTCAGGCCCACCACGTGCGCCGCGCCGGTTGCGGATGGCCGAGATGCGGTGCAGCGTGCGCTCGATGCCGGCGCGGTTGTCCGCGTCGAACTCGCCGATGCGTTCGTCCACGTAGTCGATCTCGGCGCGCGTGATCTCGCGTCTGCTGCAGGACGATCTCGCGTTCCACGAAGCGCGCCGTGGGCACGCGGCCGAGGTCCAGGATGATCTCGAGCAGGTTGTCGCTGTCATTCGCTTTTTCCACAGCCTGCCGGATATTTGTCAGGCAGGACGCTCAAGCAGGGCTTCCAGGTCGTCTGTAATTTTAAGTTGTGTCATGGGAGTGAACTTAAGCTCTTCGATTGTCATGGGTCATTCGATGGGCGGGGCGGTTTGTATCCGGCCTGCTGCTAGTTCCTATCTGTCAATGGCTGCTTCACCATTTTATTCTTACCACCTTTTACCGGGATGGACGATGAAGGCATCCTCGTCTATGGTAAGACGATTCTGCATCCTTGAATGATACTTCTCTCCGCAGCCTTCATGCGGGCCAATTATAGCAGGTCTGGTACTTCCTGTGATTGTCCAGACATTCGCCGGTGATTCGGCGGCTTATTTTTGGATGCGGCTCACGCGCGAGGGCTGCACGCTCACGCCTGCCGGCTGCTTGGCGCGCACCGCCTGCTCATCCTTCACCAGGTGCGCCAGGTGCTTCACCATCAGCGCCTGCCTCGGGCCCACCGAGGCCCCCAGGTCGGTCAGCACGTTTTCCAGCCACGCCTGGTAGGAGCGGACACAGATGTATACGCGGCCGGTTGCGCCGGTTGGTCAGGCTGTTGATCAGCCCCATGATCCGGGCATCCACATTCCGCGCCTCGGGGTGGATCAGCGGGCTCAGCGCGATGCCGTAGGCGCCCGAGACATACCTCGCGTAACAGCGGACGCCCTCGTTGCAGACATACCCGCCGTGGACCCCCGGCATATGCTCCACCGGTTGGATGAGCGGCGGCACGATCTGCTGGTACAGGCTCTGGATGCCCGACAGGTCGGCCGGGGCGGCCCGATCCCAGGCGCCCGCCGAGGCCTCCGGCTTGATCTCGCTGACATCGCACATGCGCTGCCAGGCGTATACGGAATAACCGGCATGCCGCAGCGATTGAAAGGCCTCGCCAGTTTCCTCCACTTCCGCCACCACGTGGAAGGCGCCCCAGTTGCCCACCTCGTCGGCCAGGTTTTCGAGCAGCGCCGGCAGCTCGCGATGGTCCAGCCGGGAGGCGGGCGCCAGATAGAGCAATTTGGCAAAGGATTCGCCGTGGATGCGGTACACGCCGCCCATCAGCCGCCCGCCATCCCCATCCGCGATGGCCGAGTAACTGTTGCGCGAGGGGCTTGCCAAATGGCTCACCAGCCCCAGGCCGGAGAGCGGGCTGCCCTTCGTCAGGGAGCGCGCCGTATCGAACCCCAGGACCTCGTTCCGGTAACGGTGAAGGGTCGGCAGGTCAAGCAGGTCGAGCGCGCGGATGGACATTAATCAACCAGCGTCAGGAAATACTCGTGGAAGCGCGTGTCGCCGGTCAGTTCGGGGTGGAAGGAGGTGGCCAGGAAATGGCCCTGCTGCGCCGCCACGATGCGCCCATCGGCCAGCGCAGCCAGCACGCGTCGCGTCCCCGCTCACCGACTCGATGATCGGCGCGCGGATGAAGATGGCATGATAAGGCATCATTCGTTCCCGTTGGCCTGTTTCAACTGCGGCACATCGAGATCGGCCTCGAAGGAATCCACCTGGCGGCCAAAGGCGTTGCGCTGCACCTGTGATGTCCATCAGGCCGAGCAGCGGCTGGTTGCGGCGCACATCCTTCGAAAGAAAGATCGCGCCCGCACAGGTGCCCCAGATGGCATGGCGCTGGCCGAAGTCGCTGCAGCGGCTCCATCAAGTCATAAGCAACAGCCAGTTTGCCAATGGTGGTGGATTCGCCGCCCGGGATGATCAGCCCATCCAGCCCCTGAAGATGCTCCGGCAGGCGCACTTCCACCGTCTCCACGCCCAGGCGCTTGAGCATGACGATATGTTCTGCAAAATCGCCCTGCAAGGCAAGTACACCAATTTTCATATGTTTACGATCAGCTGTCGTGCGAATGGCGCTGATCGCTGCTGTACGCCGTTCTACCAGCCTCTGTCCCGCGATCTTCTCGCCTTCGGGCATCTGCGAAACGTTGCGTCCGACCATCGGCTCGCCCAGGTTCTTGCTGACTTCGGCCAGGATGCCCGCATCCTGATAATGTGTCACGGCCTTGACGATGGCCGCCGCGCGCCTGGCCGGGTCGCCGCTCTTGAAGATGCCCGAGCCGACGAACACACCGTCCACGCCGAGCTGCATCATCAGCGCCGCGTCGGCCGGGGTTGCAACGCCGCCCGCCGCAAAGTTGACCACCGGCATGCGTCCCAGTTCCTTCGTCTCCTTGACCAGTTCATACGGCGCGCCGATCTCCTTGGCATAGCTCATCAGTTCTTCGTCGGCCATCGTGGTCAGGCGGCGGATATCGCCCAGCACCGTGCGCGCATGGCGCACCGCTTCCACCACGTCGCCGGTGCCGGCTTCGCCTTTGGTGCGGATCATCGCCGCGCCTTCGCCCACGCGCCGCAGCGCCTCGCCCAGGTTGCGGCATCCGCAAACGAACGGCACTTTGAAGTTGTGCTTCAAGATGTGATTGCTCTCATCGGCGGGGGTCAGCACTTCGGACTCGTCAATGTAGTCCACGCCGATCGCTTCCAGGATTTGCGCTTCCACGAAATGTCCGATGCGGCACTTCGCCATCACCGGGATGGTGACCGCATCCATGATCTTCAGGATCATATCCGGGTCAGACATGCGCGCCACGCCGCCATCCGCGCGGATATCCGCAGGGACGCGCTCCAGCGCCATCACCGCGCATGCGCCCGCTTCTTCCGCGATCTTGGCATGCTCGGCATTCACCACATCCATGATGACGCCGCCTTTGAGCATTTGGGCCAGGCCTTTTTTAACAGCAAATGTACCAGTTTGTTGTTCCATTCTTCTACTCCTGTATTGAATTGCGATTGGATTTTACCACGCCCGGTTAAAGGAGACCTGACAGGTCTTCTTCGTGATCCTTCATCCTGACAACCAGACGTAAGACTGGTCCAGGGATTGCCTCTTGACAAGCGGGGAAAACGATATACAATTAGTACAATAATACAATGATACAATCTAATGAACAAAAGCTTTTCCGAAACCCTCCAGCTCGATCTCCACTCCGGTCTGCCGATCTACATCCAGATCATCGACCAGATCAAGCAGCAGATCGCCAACCGGTCCCTGAAACCCGGCGACCAGCTTCCCACGGTGCGCGCCCTGGCGCAGGAATTGCGCATCAATTTCAACACCGTGGCGCGCGCCTATCGCCTGCTGGACGAGGCCGGCATCATCTCAACCCAGCAGGGCCGCGGCACGTATATCATGGAGGAAGCCGCCGCCCGAGGTGGCCGAACGACTGCGGCACGAGTCGCTCCAGGCACTGGCCCGCCGCTTTGCCCGCGAAGCCCACCGGCTGGGCTTTTCGCCCGAAGAAATCCGTTCCGCGTCTGCAAGCCACCTCTGGAACAGACGCGACACCTGAAGACGATGAAGGAGAATGAAATGAGAACCAAATTCCTGAAAGACCTGCGCAAGCTGCCAAGCTGAGCCAGCACATTCCGCCGAGCTGCCGGGTTCCTGTTCGGCATCTTTATGATCGCCGCCGTCTGGGGCTCCATCCTGATGGATGGCAAGGTCTCCGACAACTGGATCGGCACCTATGTTGTCGTCCTCATCGTTGATCGGCATCTATATCCTGTTCGCGCTGAAGGTCGCCTCGCAGTGGGAAAAGGCCGTCGTCCTGCGCCTCGGCAAGTTCCATGGCCTGCGCGGGCCCGGGCTTGTTCTGGATCGTCCCGATCATTGACAACATCCCGTCCTGGATCGACCACCGTGTGATGGTCACGCCTTTCGCGGCGCAGAAAACCCTGACCAAGGACACCGTCCCCGTGGACGTGGATGCGGTGCTCTTCTGGGTCGTCTGGGATGCCGAGAAGGCCGCCCTGGAAGTGGAGGATTACCGGGCCGCCATGGACTGGGCCGCCCAGACCGCCCTGCGCGACATCATCGGGCGCATGATGCTGGCCGACATTCTGGTGGGCCGCAGCGTCATCGACGAGGAACTGCAGCAGATCATCGACGAGCGCACCACGCCCTGGGGCGTCACCGTGCAGTCGGTCGAGATCCGCGACATCGTCATCCCGCAGGACCTGGAGGATGCCATGTCCCGCCAGGCGCAGGCCGAGCGCGAACGCCAGGCCCGCGTCATCCTGGGCGAATCCGAGAAGCAGATCGCCGCCTCCTTCGCGGAGGCCTCGCAAGTCCTACATCAACAACCCCACCGCGCTGCACCTGCGCGCCATGAACATGCTCTTCGAGGGCCTCAAGGAAAAAGGCGCGCTGGTCATCGTCCCCTCCTCCGCCGTGGACACCATGAACCTGGGCGGCATGAGCGGCATGGTCTCGCTGGCCCAGAATAATCTGCCGGGACGAAAAGAAGGAATAACTTCAGTAGACCAAAGTTTCACGTGAAACAAAGCCGCCTTTCCGGCCCGCCGCGTTTCACGTGAAACCTCCATAAAAGGAATTTGCCATGAACACCCGTACCACCCTGATCATCGTCCTCCATCCTGATCCTGGCCGCGCTGCTGGCCGGCGCGCTGCTCTGGAACCGCCTGCCCGACCAGGTGCCCTCCCACTGGAACGCCTACGACCAGGTGGACGGCTACACCGTCCAAGCTCTGGGGCGTCCTGCTCATGCCTCTGATCAGCCTGGGAATGCTGCTGCTCTTCCTGGTCATCCCCTCCATTGACCCGCTCAAGGCCAACATCGCCAAATTCCGGCCGGTCTTCAACCTGTTCATCCTGCTGATCGTCGGCTTCATGCTCTACGTGCACGCCCTGACGCTGGTCTGGGCGCTGGGCATCCAGAACTTCAAGATGAGCGCCGCCATGCTGCCCTTCATCGGCGTGTTGTTCATCTTCATCGGCTGGATGCTGCGCAACGCCAAGCGCAACTTCTTCATCGGCATCCGCACCCCCTGGACGCTCTCCAGCGACCGGGTCTGGGACCAGACCCACCGCCTCGGCTCGGTGCTCTTCATGCTCTGCGGCGCGCTGGCGGTCATCGGCGCGTTCATCGGCGGCATGGCGGCCTTCTGGGTGATGTTCATCCCGATGCTCGGCACCACCCTGTTCCTGGTGGTATATTCCTACGTGCTCTACCAGCGCGAGACCCATGCCTGAAAACTGCCCCTGTATCGGCCCGCGTTAAAAATAGCAGGCATTTTTGTGTAAAAAACAAAGGAGATGCAAATGCCGGACGAATATGAAAGATGGGAATATCGCGTCAAGACCATCGGCAGCGTTTTCGGTACGCGCGATGAGAACATCGAAGGTACCCTCAACGAATGGGGCGAGGAAGGCTGGAAGGTCTTCGCCGTCTACACCCCTGAAGGCAGCGGAAAAGTGACCATCGCCGCCCGCCGCCCGCTCACGGAACGGGTCCGCCGGATGCGTTCCATGCCCCGCATGACTTCGGAGTAACCATGCTGTCCCTTGCCTATATCCTCAATTTCGCAGGCATGATCCTTCTGCCCATCCTGCTGGGCATCTGGCTTGCCCGCAAGTACGGCCTCTCCTGGAAACTGCTGCTGGCCGGTGCTTTGACCTTCATCGCCTCGCAAGTCCTGCATATCCCCGTGGTTTACGGGCTGACCGCGGCCTTCCAGCGCGGGCTTCTGCCCGCCATCCCGGCTGGCTGGGTGCTGCTCTTCAACGCCGTGCTGCTGGGCCTGCTGGCCGGTATTTTCGAGGAAACCGCCCGTTATATTCTGTTCAAATTCATCCTCAAAAAGGAGCGCACCTGGGAGGCAGGCGTCGTGGTGGGCATGGGCCACGGCGGCATCGAGGCGGCTTTGCTCGGTCTTGCCGCCGGCCTGGCATTCCTCCAGATGACCACCTATCGCGGGATCGACCTTGCCACCATCCCCACCATCCCGCCTGAACAGTTGGAGCTGGCCCGCCAGCAGGTGACCGCCTACTGGGCTTCGCCGGTGCCCCATGGCCTTTCTGGGACTGGTGGAGCGCGCCTTTGCCATCTGCCTGCACCTGTCGCTCTCGGTCATGGTCCTGTATGCCCTGGCCCGCAAGCAGCCGCTCTGGTTCTGGCTGGCGCTTCTCTGGCACGCCCTGGTGGATGGGATCGCTGTGTACTTTGTCCAGAAGATCGGCATCCTGCCGCTGGAAGGCGTGATCGGGGCCATGGCGCTCTTCAGCCTCGCCATCATGTTCTACCTGCGGCCGCGCTTCCCAAAGGCGGAGCCGAGGCCTGAGCCCATGCCCGAACCCGCCCTTATGCCGGGACAGTGATCTCCTCCCGAAAGACAAAAGAGACCGGCAAATGCCGGTCTCTTTTTTTTGGCCGGTTTGTAGAGGCACCCCTTGCGGCGCTCGGGCTGCCATGAGTAGGGGCAGTGCTTGCCTTTGCTCTATACCCCTACTATCATTAATAGTTGTCTAGACAAATTTTATAGTATTCCACTTCTACAAAGATGGAAATTTCGGTCCCTTCCACTCGGCCTTCTGCCTCGCCTGAGGATCAGGGATTTATCCACAATTTGATTCACGCATTTTCCACAGGATTTTGCCGATTATTGGCAATTTTACGGGAAAGTTGTCCGGGAATTTCCCCTTTTATCCCGCCTTCTCCACAAGTTATCCACAGGTTATCCCCCGCGCGCGGGACGTTTCTGCTTCCTTGCAAAGACCTTTACGGGCATTTCTCCGGCCGCTAAGCCGTGGTTTCCAGCCCGTTGGCCGCCGCTACTTCGTCCAAAAGGATCTCCACCCCGTCCAAATACTGGTCCAGCCCTTCCACCCGCTCTGCGAACCGGTCTCCCACCAATCCCAGCGTTTCGCACGCCTCCCGCCAGGCGCGGGTGGATTCCTGCGGCAAAACCGCCGCCGCCAGCGTCCAGGTGTTCAGCATCGGCCAGAGAGCCACCCCCGGGTCATCGCTTTCGAGCAGGCTGCGGATGGCCTTCTCATAATAGTTCAGGCGGGCCGGGTGGATGCGCTCATCCACGCCCCCGGTTTCGCTTGCGGCGGTGAACGCGGCCTTCCAGCCCTCCAGCCAGTCGCTCATCAGTTTGGCTTTCAGGCCGCCCATCGCGCCCAGCAGCCCCAGCATCCCCGCCGCCATGCCCGGCCGGTCGGCCGCCGCGGCCCGGGCCGGGAAATCCATCAGGAACCGGCGCTCATAGAGCGGAGGCCCGCTCAATTCGGCCACCGCGTTCCCGGCGTGGAACAGCGATTTCAGGTATTTGCCCACTTCCTTCGGCCCGGCGTTCGCACCGGCATCGCCCAGGTCCATCCAGATCTGCCGCCCGTGCGAGAGCAGCGTCCGGCTGCGCAGCAGGGTCAGCGGGATGCCCTCAAATTCGTTCCCGCCGCGCAGCGAGGCCTGCACGAAATCGAAGAATTTCTCCCGCTCGAAGACCAGCATGGGGGCGAACAGCTCCCACCCGAACCAGGGATCGCCCCGCAGCTCGCGCGGCATCTTCAATTCGGCCCGGCTGCGGTGGGTGATGTCCAGGTGGAAGTCCGGCGTCAGCCGCACGAATTCCCGCCCCTGCTGCGTGCCGCTGGAATGGACGAACACCATGTCGATGTCGGCAGCCCCCCCCAGCATGGGGTCCGCCTCGCCCAGCAGCGAGCCGGTCACATAGGCGGCAAGGATGCCGCCGTCGCTGGCAGCCCTCTCCTCCGCCGTCTGTTTGGCGATCCGGATCAGCGATTTCGCGTGTGACTCGCATGCGGGTTCCTCCTACGCCTCCGCCAGCGGCAGGCTGGGCTGGAACGGCAGCATCCCCAGGGATTCCCGGATGCGGTTCTCGATGTAGGCCACGTGTTCGGTGTTCTGGATCACGTTCAGGTTGTCGGTGGGAATGATCAGGACCGGCATCTGCCGGGAGGATTTCTGGAAGAAGCGGTCATACGCCTGGTTCAGTTCATCGATATAGCCGCGCTCCATCTGGCGCTCGTACGGCCGGTCGCGGAAGGCGATGCGCTGCATCAGCATGTCGGTGCTTGCCTGCAGGTACACCACCAGGTCCGGTTTCGGGATCTTTTCCCCCAGCGCCTCATGCACCTTGTCGTACATGGCCAGTTCGTCGCCCTTCAGGTTGATGCCCGCAAAGAGCGCATCCTTGGTGAAGGTGTAATCGGCCAGCAGGTTTTTCCCCGCCGCCAGGATGTTCGGAACGGTGTTGTTCTGCTGGCGGTAGCGGCTCAACAGAAAGAAGATCTGCGTCTGGAACGCATAGCGCTGCCGGTCCGCGTAAAAATCGGACAGGAAGGGGTTTTCCTCGAAGATCTCGAGCAGCAGTTCGGCTTCAAAGCGGGATTGCAGCATCCGGGCCAGCGTGGTCTTGCCCACACCGATGACCCCTTCGATCGCAACGTACATGAGCGGCTCCCAGGTGAGATGAGCCAAGGATACCATAGTTTCAAATGCCCCCATCGTGCGATAAAATACTTTTCATGACCACGATCTGCATCGTGCCCCGCGTCGAAAGCCTGGGCGGCATGGCCTCCTTCCGCCTGAAATTCGAGGGCGGCTTGCAGGCCCGCGGCATCCAGGTCACCCACGCTGCCGCGGCTCCGGCGGATGCGCTGCTCATCATCGCCGGCACGCGGAACCTGCTGCCGGTTTGGCAGGCCCGCCGCAGGGGGGTGCGCGTGGTCCAGCGGCTGGACGGGATCAACTGGGTGCAGCGCGTGCGCTGGACCGGCCCCCGCTATCACCTTCGCGCCGAGTATGGCAATGCCGTGCTGGCCCTCATCCGTTCCCGGCTGGCTGACCGCGTGATCTACCAGAGCAGCTTCATCCGCGGCTGGTGGGAGGATTGGTTCGGTCCGGCCCGCGTGCCCGCGCAGGTGATCCTTAACGCCGTGGACTTGAACCGCTACACGCCCGAAGGCCCGCAGGAGCGTCCCGCCGACCGCTGCCGGATGATGGTGCTGGAAGGCAGCCTGGCGGGCGGGTTGAACCTGGGCCTGTTCCACGCCGTCCGCCTCGCCGAGGCCCTGGCCAAAGACTTCCCGATGGAGGTCGTGGTGGCCGGGCGCGTGGACGCCTCCACGCAGGCGCGCATCGGCCGCGAAAGCCGCCTCCCGGTCAAATTCCTCGGCATCCTGCCGCGCGAGGAGGTCCCCTTCCTGGCCCGCTCCTCACACCTGATGTATTCCGCCGAGATCAATCCCCCCTGTCCCAATTCGGTCATCGAGGCGCTGGCCTGCGGCCTGCCCGTGGCCGGGTTCGCCAGCGGCTCCCTCCCGGAACTGGTCGCGGGAGATGCCGGACGCCTTGTGCCCTTATGGCGGCGACCCCTGGAAATTGGAGACGCCTGATATCCCCGCGCTGGCCCTGGCCGCCGCGGAGATCTTGCAAGACAACGATCGTTTCCGCCGCGCAGCCCGGGCGCGCGCCGAATCCCTGCTGGGACTGGATACCATGGTGGATGCCTATCTGAAGGTCCTGCTGGAGGCATGAATGGATGAACACAGCGGGGTCATCGAAGACCGCCCTCATCCCTCCAACCTCGGCATGACGGGCGTCAAGGCTGTTTCTTCCGGCAGCTATCATTTCCTGTGGCTCAGCCTGCTTCTATTCCCCTTGCTGGCCATCGCCTTCCTGCTTCCCCTCACCCCGCAGGATTACTGGTGGTATCTCCCGCTGGGAAAGACGATCCTCGCCAGCGGGTCAGTCCCCTCGGTGGACACCTTCTCCTTCTCCAGCGCCGGTCAGCCCATCTATTATCAAGCCTGGCTCGCCGCGGTCGCGTTCTGGATCATCCACCGCCTGGGCGGTCTGACCTTCACCTTTCTATTGCGCGGGGTCCTGTTGGCCCTCACCTAT
Source organism: uncultured Chloroflexia bacterium (assembly GCA_963809585.1). Lineage (GTDB taxonomy): Bacteria > Chloroflexota > Anaerolineae > Anaerolineales > Villigracilaceae > JACPVF01. The sequence continues at coordinate 2,213,746 of CAWEKL010000009.1, forward strand.
GGTCTGCTCTGGCGGCTCATGCGCAGGCTGGGAGCCGGTCCGCAACTGGCCGCCGGGGTGACATTCCTTGCCGCGCTGGCCTCCAGCAACAACTGGTCGATCCGTCCCCAACTTCTCGTCTATCCTCTCTTTGTGCTCACCCTGTGGCTGCTGTACAGCTGGCTGCGCGGCGAGCAGAACCGCCTGTGGCCTCTGCCGTTCATCAGCCTGCTGTGGTGCAACCTGCACGGCTCCTACGTTCTTTTCTTCATTCTTCTCGGCACCGCGCTGCTGCTCGGCGCAGGGGATCGAAAGAAGCTGCTGCTCTGGTCGCTGGCCTCTGCGGTGGTCATGTTCATCAACCCGCGCGGCCCCGGCCTGCTCTTCGATACGCTGGATATGCTGCGCTCTCCCTCCAACCAGTCGTTCAGCACAGAATGGTCGCCGCCCGTCAACCTCGGCTGGCAAATGAACCTTTTCTTCGGCTGGCTCCTGCTGCTTGCTCCGCTGGCAGCCTGGTCCCCGCGCAAACTTTCCCGCCTGGAATGGTCCTGGATGTTGATCTTCGGCTGGATGGCCCTCTCCGGGACGCGTTACGGCATCTGGTTCCTGCTCCTGATGGCGCTTTACACCGCCGGGTGGCTGGCGGACTGGGGCAGGAGGTTCCTCGACCGCCCGCGGCCGGAAGGTTCTGCCTTCCTGAACATCTCCATCGGCCTGCTCCTGCTGCTTCTCAGCCTTTTGCTCCTGCCGGGCCTGCGCGAGCGCTGGTGGGCTGCCGCGCCGCTTCCCTATGAGTTCCGCCACCACGCCGGTGCGCGCCGCCGAATGGCTCTCCACTCATCCGGAGCTGCCCGGCCCCATGCTCTCGGATTACGCCTTCAGCAGTTACCTCGAATACGCCCTGCCCGGGCGTCCCGTCTGGATCGATACCCGCTTCTCCAACTATCCCGCCGCGCACTGGCAGCGGTTCCAGTCGCTGGCAGCCGCCGACCCCGGATGGCCTGCCCTCCTCGACGAGGAGGGCATCAACCTCGTCCTGCTCGCCGAGGCCACCGAGCCGCGCCTGATCGCCGCCATGCGCACCAATCCCGTCTGGTGCGAACGGTACGCCGATGCGGATGCCGTGCTGTTCACAAGGTGCGTTCCCCTGCCATGAAGACCTACCCCGGCCGCCTCGCCCTCCAGCAGCGCATCCTGCCCTCCTATCGCGTGCCGTTCTTCGACCTGCTGGCCTCGGCCTGCCCGCAGGGACTATCGGTCTTCGCCGGGGAGGCGCGCCCCGAGGAGAGCGTCACGCCGGGCATCCCGCGAATCGCACATTACACCCACGCGCAGAATGTTCACCTCTTCAACGGAGCCTTCTACCTGCTCTACCAGCGCGGCCTGCTCGAATGGCTGCAAGACCGCGACCCCGACGCCCTGATCGTGGAAGCCAACCCTCGCTATCTCTCCACTCCCGCCGCCGTCCGCTGGATGCACGCACGGTCGCGCCCCGTGCTGGGCTGGGGGCTGGGATCGCCTCCCATCTCCGGCCCGCTGGCAGGGATGCGCGCACAGCGCCGTTTGGCCTTCCTGCGCCAGTTCGACGGCCTCCTCGCCTACAGCCAGCGCGGCGCGGATGAGTACACCGCCCTCGGCTTCCCCGCTGACCGCATCTTCGTCGCCCACAACTCCGTCTCGCCCGCGCCCTCCACGCCTCCCGCTGACCGCCCGGTTTCAACGGGACAGCCTTCCATTCTCTTCGTGGGACGCCTGCAGGCGCGCGAAGCGCCTCGACCTGCTCCTGCGCGCTTGCGCCAGCGCTGGATATCAAGCCGCGCCTCGTGGTCGTGGGGGATGGCCCCGAACGCCCCGTGCTGGAAAAACTGGCCTCGGCCATCTATCCCGCCGCCGAGTTCACCGGCGCGCGGCACGGCGAGGAACTGCGCCCCTATTTCTCCGCCGCCGATCTGTTCGTCCTCCCCGGCACGGGCGGGCTTGCCGTGCAGGAGGCCATGAGCAATGCCCTGCCGGTCATCGTCGCGCAGGGGGACGGCACGCAGGACGACCTGGTGCGCGCGGGCAACGGCTGGCAGGTGCCGCCGGACGACTTTGACGCCCTCCTCGCCGCGTTGAAGCAGGCGCTCAGCGACCTGCCGCGCCTGCGCCGCATGGGCGCAGAGTCCTACCGCATCGTGGCGGAGGAGATCAATTTGCAGAAGATGGTGGAAGCCTTTGTGGAGGCGCTTAACGCACGAACGAATGCCCGCTGATCAGCGTGGCGGGTACCTGCTGCAGAAACTCATCAGGGTCATCGGGGGTGAGCAGCACATGACCTATCTGCGACGAGAATCCGTCCATGCGCTTTGCCATGAGCAGCACGCCTTCCTTCTGCCCCCGCACCGGGCTGAGCACGTCCAGCTTCTCCGGCAGTTTATCCCCGGCGCGCACGCGCGTGATGCTGTTGATCTCGTTGTAAGGGAAGAACAGCCGGTAGTCCACATGCCCCGGCACCCAGCGCACGCCGATGCCGCGCCGCGTGACCAGATACACCGCCGAGGCGCCGAACAGCAGCGCGTCCTTATACAGGAACATGAAACCCGCCACCAGCAGGAACCACTGCATCCCGCTGAGGCTCAGCCTGCCGCCGAGCAGGAAACCGATCACCGCGCTGCCCGCCAGCACCAGCGCCAGGTTGCGCAGGCGCATCCACCACGGCATGTGCGGGTGGGCGCGGTAGGCCGGTTCCTCGCTCATGGATTCGCGCAGGACCTTCGCCTCCCAGAACCGCTGCTGTAAGACCATCGCCGCCAGCCCGAGCAGGATGATCCCCAGGAAGAGACCCGAGATGACCGGCGGCCAGGTCCACAGGGCCACCACCGGGATCCATGCATAGGGGATCTTCTTCAGAAACAGGTAGGGGGTATCCAGGACCACCCTTTCCAGAAATTTCATGCCTGCACCGGCAGCGAGGGGAGTGTTTGCAGCCATTTTTCGATCCTTTGGAAAAGATTTGGCCCGCCAGACGCATGCCCCGCGCCGCGCCACATCAGCCATAACAGCAGCAGCGGCGTGAGCATGCGCGCGTAGGACCAGGGGAAAAAGTCAAAGGTCGGGAGCAGGAATTGCACGAAATAGAAAATGCCGAACCACGTCCACTCCGCTGGGGTATTTAATGCGCGTAATAGAACCAGCGCCGCCAGTCCCAGGAACACGCCGTGATGCTCCCACACCAGCGGGGAGTACATGTTCATCAGCACCAGCAGCGGCGGGACGGCATTGAGCAGGTTCGCGTACTCCCCCTGTGCAAAGGTCTGCCCGCGCACGTTCCGCCTCAGAACCAGCAGCGTCCCGATCCCCAGCAGCGCCTTCGAGAGGTAGATTCCGGCGCGCGGCAGGGCCTCCCCCAGGTGCAGCATCTGCGCCAGCGACCAGAAGAACGAGTTGAAGGAGGTCTCGCGGAAGTTCATCCCTCGCGGCCCGTTCAGCAGGCTCAGGTTGTGCAGGTAACTGGCATACGGCTGCCATCCATCCGAGAGCAGCGTGACGCCGAAGAGGAAGAACCCGAAGAACGCCAGCCAGGCCAGCCAGCGCCAGTCCCGCTCCAGCAGGAAGGCCAGCACAAGCACCAGCGGCGAGGCCTTGAGATGCACGGCCAGCGCCAGGCACAGCGCCGAGAGCAGCCGCGAGCGCGGGTACAGCAGCAGGCTGAGGAAGATCAGGTTCAGCACGTGCAGGTTCACCTGCATGTAGAACATCGTGCGCAGCATCGCCACGTTGACGCTCATGAACACGATGACAGCCAGCGCCGCCAGCCGCGCCGAAAACCCGTAGCGCTCCAGCACGCGGTGGAACAGCCAGTAGAACGCCATGAGCGACAGCATGTTCAGCGCCCAGAGCACATACAGGAACGCCTGCTCGCCCAACGGCACCAGCGGCTTGAGCAGCATGGCCCAGAACGGCGGGTAGATATACAGCGAGTTCGAACGGCTCGCCGCGATACAGGTTGGTCGCGCCCAGGATATACGAGGCCAGGTCGCCGTATTCCAGCCTCTCGCGCAGCAGGTTGAGGTACAGGAAACTGACGAAAAAGAATCCGATCCAGCTCAGCGCGTTGCCCGCATGGATGCGCCGCGCCGCGATCAGCCACAGGGCCAGCCCGCCCAGCAGCCAGGCGAGGATCAGCGCCATGAAGGTCAGCCAGAATTTGGAGAGCGGCCCGGTCACCAGGATCACATCCAGCCCGGCCTGGCCCTTCCAGGCGTACATCCCCAGCACGCTCAAGGCGATCAGCGCGGAGAGGCCTCCCCACGCGGCGAGGGCGGCCCTTGCGATCCGTGTCGTGTTAGGCATTGGCTGGGGCATTTCTCCTCGCGGGCTGCGCGCTGCCGCTATCCGATCGTCTCCACCATCTCCGCCGGGACGAACCCGAATTTCGCCACCGCATAACGCACCTTAAGCCATTTCCCTTCCACCCCCACCTTGGCCAGCGCCTGCGCGTACGGCTCAACGCATGCCAGCACATCTCCCGCCGCCATGAGGGAGACCACCTTCGCCCGGGAGGATTCAAAGGCGCGCACCTTGAGCCCCGCCGCGCCCACCCGGCTGGAGACCACCACCTTCAGGCGATCCTTTGCATCTGGAACGGGAGCGGCGCGGGAGGCGTTGGTACGGGGGTTCGGGTCGGCGGTTCCGGTACGGGCGGTTCATGAACCGCCCCTACCGGCTCCAGATACCACGCCGCCGCATACCCCTCCTTCGGCGTCGGCGTCCGCACCCGCACCCACTGGTTGATCGCGCCGATCTTCGCCTCCCCGCCCGCCTCCAGGATGACCAGTTCGGTCCCCGCAGGCACGGTCTCCAGCACGTTGGCGGCGCTGGAGGTGCTGGCGCTGCTGCGGATGTTGAGCCCCCAGACCACATCCGCCTTTACGCGCGCCCGCGGCGGATCGCCCGGTTCGGTCACGGGCGGGCCGTCCGGGTCGGAGGGCGTGGCGATGCCGCCAAAGGCCGCGGAGTTATCGTAAAGGATCACGTGTTTGATGCAGCGCTGGAGCGTTTTCCCCTGGCTGTAGCGCGCCATCAGCGGGTTTTCCTTCGTGACATCGGTCTGGTACGGCCAGGGGTCGAGCATCAGATAATCGTCATCCTTCTTCGCGATGAGCACCACCCAGTGCGTCTGGACGCCGGTAGTGGGGGCGCTGTCCACCATGACGATGGCAGGCTGCCCCGCAGCCAGCGAGGCATCGATCTGCGCCAGCGGCGCGGCGCTGTCCATGCAGGGGATGAAGGCCTTCAGCGTCACCTTGGGATAGAGCTGCGTCACCGCGCCCCAGCGGATGCCCGCGCCCACGAAGCCCTTCACGTTCTTCAGCCTCTGGTTCAGGCTTTTGGGAGTCTCGGAGAAGCCATGCCCGCTCAGCAGCATGGACACGCTCGTCAGCGCGCAGCCCACGTAGCCGATCGTATCGCTCCGATCGCCGAAACCCAGGATGTCCGCCTTCCAGCGGGGGTCCTGCTGGGAATAATAGATGAGTTTGAATGTCATGGGAACCTCGCCTCCCGTTGATTATACATTTACATGTCATTGCGAGAAGATTTGTAGGGGCGGGTCTCGTTGACGTCTTATTACCGTCATTGTCTTCCGAAGACCCGCCTCTGCAACCCCCTCCCAGCCTCCCCCATCTTCGATGGGGGAGGTGGCGTGAGCAAGCGAACGCCGGAAGGGGGTGAGTTAAAAAACAGGCTGCGGCCTTCGCCGCAGCCCGTCATCTTCGTCAGAATCACCCTCAGTCCAATTTGCCCGTCACAATGGCGGCCTTCAACTCCCCGATCGCCTTGGTGATCTGGATGTCCCGCGGGCAGGCCATCGTGCAGTTATAGATGGTATGGCAGCGCGCCACGCCCGTTCGTCTCGCTCAGCACGTGCAGCCGCTCCGGCGCGGCCTCATCCCGGCTGTCGAAGATGAAGCGGTGCGCGGTCACCAGCGCGGCCGGGCCCAGGTAATCCGCCGCTGCCCCAGAAGGAGGGGCAGGAGGTGGTGCAGGCCGCGCACAGGATGCACTTGGTGGTCTCATCGAAGCGCGCCCGCTGCTCGGGAGATTGCAGGCGCTCCTCGCCCGTCCTCCGGCAGAGGCTCGTCGTTGATGAACTAGGGCAGCACCTTCTTATAGTTATCGAAGAACGGCTCCATGTCCACGATCAGGTCCTTGATCACCTTCAGCCCCAGCAGCGGTTCCACGGTGATCTTCGTCGCCCACGTCGCGCACCAGCGTCTTGCAGGCCAGATGGTTGCGCCCGTTGATGCGCAGCGCATCCGAGCCGCACACGCCGTGCGCGCAGGAGCGCCGGAAGGACAGCGTGCCGTCATGGTAGCCCTTTGACGATCTCGAGCAGGTCCAGCACGCGCTCGTTCTCGTCCGCCTCCAGCGTGTAGGTCTCGTAGTGGAATTTCTTGTCCACTTCCGGGTTGTAGCGGAATATTTTCAGGGTTACCTGCATGGCTGCCTCGATTAATAAACGCGTTCCTTGGGTTGGTACTTGGTGATGACCACCGGCTTGTAATCGATCTCGATCCTGCCGTCCTTCTTCCAGGCCAGCGAGTGCTTCAACCAGTTCTGGTCGTCCCGGTTCGGGAAATCCTCGCGCGAGTGCCCGCCGCGCGACTCCTTGCCGGTTCAGCGCGCAGGTGGCGATCACCTCCGCCACCTCCAGCATGTTGCCCAGCTCCCAGGCGTTCAGCAGTTCGGTGTTGAAGATGCGCCCGGTATCGGTCACGCGCACCTCCTTGAACGTTTCCTGCAGCTCCTTCACCTTCTGGTCAGCGCCTCGCGTCATGCCTTTCTCGTTGCGGTAGATGCCCACGTCATCGAACATGACCTTCTTCATGTCGGTGCCGATGTCGAAGGCATTCTCCTTGCCGGAGCCCTGCTTGAAGCGCTCCAACTGGGCACGCGCCTCCGCTTCCGGGTTTTCCGGCAGCGCTTCGTAATCCGCCTGTCTTGGCGTACTCGGCGGCCTTCAGCCCGGCGTGCTTGCCGAACACCACCAGGTCGAGCAGCGAATTGCGTCCCCAGCCGGTTGGCGCCGTGCACCGAAACGCAGGCGCACTCGCCCGCCGCGTACAGGCCGGGGAAGACCGTGTTCTTGTCGTCGATCACCACCTCGCCGTACTTGTTGGTGGGGATGCCGCCCATCGTGTAGTGCGCGGTGGGCTGGATCGGCATCATCTCGGTGACCGGGTCCACGCCCAGGTAGACCCGGCAGAAGTCGACGATATCCGGCAGCTTCTTGCAGCACCTGCTCGCCGGTGATGGTGTAGGGCGAGCCATCCGGGTTGGTGCGCCCGTCCACCGCCGCGTAGCGGTTGACCGACTTCGGGCCGCACATCCAGGTAGACGAAGTTCTGCCCTCGACGCCGCGCCCCTCGCGGATCTCGGTGTAGATGGCCCGCGAGACCACATCGCGCGAGGCCAGGTCCTTGACGTTCGGCGCGTACTTGGGCATGAAGCGCTCGCCCTTGCCGTTGATCAGCACCCCGCCCTCGCCGCGCACGGCCTCGGTGATCAGGATGCCCAGCTTGTAGATGCCGGTCGGGATGGAACTGGAAGAACTCCATGTCCTCCAGCGGGATGCCCGCGGCGCAGCAGCGACCGCCGCCCCGTCGCCCGTGTAGGCGTAGGCATTGGAGGTCACCTCAAAGATGCGGCCGTGTCCGCCGGTGGCAAAGATGACCGCCTTGGCATGGAAGGTGTGCAGTCTCGCCGGTCGCCAGTTCCAGCGCCACCACCCCGGCGGTCTTCCCGTTCACGATCAGCAGGTCCAGCACCTGGTACTCGTCGAAGAAGGTGACCTTGTTCTTGATGCACTGCTGGTAGAGGGTCTGCAGGATCATGTGGCCGGTGCGGTCCGCCGCATGCGCCGCGCGCCGGACGGGTTTGCCGGTCTCGTTGTTGGTGTGCCCGCCGAAGGGCCGCTGGGAGATCGTGCCTTCCGGCGTCCGGTCGAAGGGCAGCCCCATGTGCTCCAGTTCCAGCACCGCCTCGATGGCCTCTTGGCACATGAACTCGATGGCATCCTGGTCGCCCAGGTAGTCGGACCCCTTCACGGTGTCGTAGGTGTGCCATTCGGGCTGGTCTTCCTCATAGTTGCCCAGCGCCGCGCTGATGCCGCCCTGAGCCGCGCCGGTGTGCGAGCGCGTGGGATACAGCTTGCTGATCACCGCGGTCTTCGCGCCGCGCGAGGCGTACAGCCCCGCCATGAGCCCCGCACCGCCCGCGCCGACCACCACCACTTCAAATTGATGAGTATTCATGCGACCTCCTAGTGAAGTCCAGAGTCACATAAATACGCCGATGTACGATCATGCCGAGCATGAACACGATGCTCAGCCATCCGCACCATCTGCCGCCCCCGGCCGAGGACGATGTAATCGTCGGCGATGACCACCAGCCCGTGCACGCCGTGCGCCACCGCCACCAGCAGCATGAGGCTCGCCGTCACGCTGCCAGAAGGGCGTGGCCCAGGGCGCCAGGTCCGGGCACGTTGCGTGCTCTGCACGTGGGTCACGTTGGGCATGAAAGCCCCAGCGCATCAGGTCCGCCATGTTCATGTGCGTTGCGCGCCCCCATGACCAGCGCGCCGATGATCGCGAACAGCACCAGCGCGTACATCGCCAGCGCCGAGAGGCGCGTGAAGACCCACATCAGCGTTTCGAAGGTTCAGCCCGCGCTCGGTGATCGGGAAAGGTTTCTGGATTTGGTTGCCATGCTCGGCCTCCCAGCCGCCGCGCGGATGATGACGATGACTGCCAGGCCGAAGAGCGGCAGGAAGACCGCCCATTCCAGCCAGATGGCTTCGCGCTGGTGCTCGATCAACTTCGGCCACAGGTCCAGGATCGTGATCCGCAGCCCGTTGATGGCATGGAACAGCGCGCAGAAGAAGATGAAGATCTGGAAGGCCCAGTTCTCGTAAATATCGTTCAAAAAGCCCCCCACGTCGCCCCCCACAAAGGAGGCCAGGATGTGCACGGTCACAAAGACCGCCATGCCCACTCCGCCGATCCGGTGCAGGACAAAGGTCAGCATTGGCCCCTGGCCCTTGTACCTGAGACCGGTCGCCAGGCTGACGTTTCTTTTCAGGCCCATCTGTTCCTCCACGAAAGTGATTTTTGCAGGATGATGACATTATCCCATCTCCCCTGCTGCGCGCAAAGGTGACAATCATCATCGTTATTTCAGTCCACTACTTCCTCTAATAAAGAGTGGATTGACCCTTATAATCCACAATATTCGTCAAACGGGCCTTATTCTAATCGAATTGCCCGGCATTGCGAGGCAAGCTTAGAGCTCGCCATGACAACAACATTGGAGGTGTCATGTCAGACGCTGTCAGTCGACGGGATTTCATCAAGGCCGCGACCGCCATCATCGGGGGAGTGATCGGCGTCGCCCTCGGGATCCCCGCCATCGGTTATCTGATCGACCCGGCTCTTCGCTCCAGCGGCAAGGAAGGCTGGGTGCCGGTCGGCAAATTGGAGGACATTCCCATCGGGACTCCCTTCCCCTTCTCCTTCACCCGCGTCCAGGTCAATGGCTGGGAACGCACCTCCACCAATCACGGCGGCTTCATCCTGCGCCGGTCCGAAGACCCCACCGATATGCTCATCCTGAACAGCCGCTGCACCCATCTGGGCTGCACCGTCAACTGGAAGGAGGACGCGCAGGCCTACCTCTGCCCGTGCCACGATGCCAAGTTCAGCCGCGAAGGCGCAGTGCTGGGCGGGCCTCCGCCGCGCCCGCTGGACCGCTACACCGACTTCCGCGTCAATGACGACCGGCGTTCTCGAGATCTTCTTCAAGGCGGGCTAACCATGTGGAAAAAAATGTACGCCTGGCTTGACGAGCGCTTCGGCCTCAACGACATGTACAAGAACCTGCTCGACCGCCCCGAGCCGCACGGCAACTGGTGGAACACGCTCGGCTCGGCCAGCCTGTTCCTCTTCGTCTTGCAGGGCGTCACCGGCATCTTCCTGACCGTCTATTACACCCCCTCGCCCGACCATGCCTATGACTCGGTGCAGTACATCATGAACGGCGTGGCCTTCGGCTGGCTGATCCGCGGCATCCATCACTGGGGCGCCTCCCTGATGGTGCTGGTCGTCTTCATCCACATGCTGCGCGTCTTCGTCACCGCCTCCTTCAAGTATCCGCGCGAGCTGACCTGGCTGATCGGCATCGGCCTGTTCCTCGCCACGCTCGGCATGGGCTTCACCGGTTACCTGCTGCCCTGGCACCAGATGGCCTACTGGGCCACCACGGTCGGCACGCAGATCGCCGGCAGTGTGCCCTTCCTGGGCGACTTCATCCTCAAAGCGCTGCGCGGCGGCCCGGACCTGAGCGCCCTGACCCTGCAGCGCTTCTTCGCCGCCCACATCTGGATGCTGCCCGCCGTCCTGGCCGGGCTCATCGGCGTGCATCTGTATCTCATCATCAAGCACGGCGAGTCGCACTACCCGCGCCGGGACGACTAGGAGCCGCCATGAACGACGAGACCAAAAAACAGATCAACGAGAAATATCGAGCGCGAATTGCAGCGCGGCGAGCGCTTCTGGCCCGACAGCATCTTCAAGGACCTGATCGTTTCCCTGGCCATTTTCGTCCTGCTGGTCCTGCTGGCCACCTTCGTCGGCGTGGAGAATTCCCCCAAGGCCGACCCCAGCGACACCTCCTACATCCCCCGCCCGGAGTGGTATTTCCTCTTCCTCTTCAAATTCCTCGCCCTCTACGGGCAGATCCCCGTGCTGGGCAAGATCGAGTGGCTCGCCACCGTGCTCGTGCCCGCCATCGGCATCGGCCTGCTGACCCTGCTGCCCTTCATTGACCGCTCGCCGGCGCGCTATTACACCCGCCGCATGCTGCCTCTCACCGTCATGGGGCTGGTCGTCCTGGACATCGTGCTGCTGACCCTGATGGCCGATATCCCCACCGTGTCCGAGAGCGGCTCCCGACTTTCCGGCCTGCTCCAGGCCATCGCCGGGACTGGCCATCCCCGGCATCGCCATCCTGCTGCTGATCGGGCTGGCCTGGCAGCTGAAGAAGAACCAGCCGCGCCTGATGGCCTGGACCGCGGTCATTGCCGGCCTGCTGATGATCGGCTTCACCGGCGCGGTGCTTGCCACCGCCCCCGCCAAAGCCGCCGCCGGAGACCGAGGTGGCCAGCACCCTCGCCGAGCAGATCCTCGCCGGACAGGACCTCTACTCCGTCAACTGCGTGGAGTGCCACGGCGACGACGGCAAGGTCACCAAGATCGACAGGCGTGGAAGGGCTGGAAGGCAAGGAGATCAGCGCCATCAACGGGCACGATGTCCTCTACACCCTCAATGACGCCTCCCTCGCCGAGGTCATCGACTACGGCCGCCCGGATGCGGGCATGAACCCCTTTGGCAAGGCCTACAACGCCGAAGGCCTGTCCAAGAGCGAGATCGACTACATCGTCACCTTCATGCGCTACTTCTGGGATGACCGCTTCGAGCCGCCCGCCGAGGCGCTGAAGCCGCTCTTCCCGGCGCTGGCTGCCAACGAAGTCCCCTCCTACGAGGTCCACATCGCGCCCATCGTCAAGCGCTACTGCATGTCCTGCCACCGCGCGGGCAAGAAGAACAACAACTTCCTGATGACCAGCTACCAGGAGATGCTCACCACCGGCGACAACAAGGAAAATGACATCATCGCCGGGGACCCGAACTCCTACCTGCTGCAGATCATCCAGGGGCACGAGATCCTGGATGAGAAGGGCGAAGTCATGATCCATGTCATGCCCCTCAAGTCCACCCTCAAGCCCAACGTCATTGACGTGTGGATCCGCTGGATCATGAACGGCATGCCCGAGACCGCCGCGCAGGCGTTCACCATCACTCCCATCGCCCCGCCCACGCCAACGGCGACTCCGTAACAACCACCCAGGCAGGGGCCATTCAATGTGCCACGAAGTGGTATGAATGGCCCCTGCTTTATTCATGTCATTGCGAGCGAAGCGAAGCAATCTTTCCCTGAATTAAACGGTATGCTCAAGAGCTAAGAATGACCGAAAAGGAATATTGCGTCTATATTCTCACCAACGTCAATCACACAGTCCTTTATACAGGCGTGACCAATGACCTCCAGCGCAGAGTGCTGGAGCACCGTAGTGGCAAAGAGGAACTCGTTCACTTCCCGCTACCATGTTTCCCAGCTGGTCTATTTTGAATGCGGGTGCAATGTCGAGACTGCCATCTACCGTGAGAAGCAGATCAAGGCCGGCTCGCGAAAAAAGAAGATCGAACTGATTAACAACTTCAATCCCGAATGGAAGGACCTGTTTCCGGAATACTTTGGGTGAACCATTTACTTTGGTAAAGATTGCTTCGTCGGCACTCGCTTCGCTCGGCCTCCTCGCAATGACAAGCCATCTGGTGTCATTGCGAGGAGCGAGGTGGTGCCTTGACGCCATCGAGCGACGTGGCAATCTTCCCCTGAATTGAACGATCCCTACCATTCGGCGAATTATTCCTAAACTTTGGTAAAGATAATGCTCACCTCTGGCAGCGCAGTGGCAGCGCCTTCCCTATCCCAATCAGTGTATACTTTACTCATCCTTTTTCCCAGAGGAGAATCCATGGACCCTGCATATCGCGAATTGAACCACGCTTCGACCGAACGAATCCGCCGGATGGCCCGCTCCCTGAGCGAAGAGCAGATGCAGCACCCGGTGGGGGAGTTCTGGACGGTCTCCATCGTCATGGCCCACCTCGCCTTCTGGGACCGCCGCGTCTTGTACGTGCTCGACATGACCGAGCGCGACGGCAAGCTCTTCATCCCCGAGATCGACATCTTCGTCAACGACCTCTCCCTCCCGCTCTGGGAAGCCATCCCGCCGCGCGCCGCCTCCCGCATCGCCATTGACACCGCCGAGAGGCTCGACCGGCGGCTGGACGAGTTCAACCCTGCCCTGCTGGAAGAGATCTACACCTACAACAAGCGCTGGGTCATTCGCAGCCTGCACCGCAACGAGCATCTCGACGAAGCCGAGGCCGCCCTCCAGCAGAAGGCCTGAACCCGCCTGCTGCCCGCGCGGCACTCCCTCTTCATGAAACGGTTCGAACTCAACCTCCTCGTCCTCATCCTGCTCCTCTCGGCCCTGCTGAGCATCTCCAGCCTGACCCACGGCCAGGTCTGGGGAGATGACTTCGCTGGCTACATCCTGCAGGCGCAGAGCCTGCTGCACGGCTCCCCACAGGACTTCATCCAGCACAATACCTTCACGATCCAGAACTCCTCCTACCCGCCGGGGCCGGTCGCCTATCCCTGGGGTTATCCCGCCATGCTTGCGCCCCTGCTGGCGCTCTTCGGCCTCAAGCTGCTCCCGCTGAAACTGCTCAATACGCTGGTTTATCTTTTTTTCCTCTATGCCCTGTTCCTGCTGGGGCGGACACGCCTGCCCGCGGGCTGGGCGCTTGCGCTGACCGCCATCTTCGCCTTCAACCCGGCGTTGCTCTTCGCTCACGACCAGATCATCTCCGACCTGCCCTTCCTCTTCCTCTCGACCCTGGCGGTCCTGTTCATCGAATCGCGGACCTGGACCTCTCCGCGCGGCGCCCTGCTCACCGGCATCGTGATCTTCCTGGCCTCCAGCGTGCGCACGAACGGGGTGCTTCTGCTGATTCCCCTGCTGGTCTCGCAGGCGCTGGACCTGCGCGCCCGCTCCCTCTCCGGCCGCTGGCTCACGCTCGCCCTCCCCTGGCTGGCCTTTGCCGCCCTGCTCGTTCTCCAATTCATCCTGCTTCCCTCCGGGCAGGACTCCTACCTCAGCCACTTGTCCATGCTCAACGGGCAGGTGTTGCTGTCGAATCTCGGCTACTATTTCCGCTTGCAGGCTGAATTCGTCAAGGGCATTCCTCTGGGAGTCTTCTTCCTCGTGCTCATGGGTGCGCTGCTGCTCTATGACCTGCTGGTCGCACTGCGCCGCAACCTGGCGATCCTCTCGTATATCGCCGCCACGCTGGTCCTGCTCATCCTCTGGCCGGAGAACCAGGGGCTGCGCTTCATCTTCCCCCTCCTGCCGCTGGCTCATCCTGCTCTCCGGCGAAGGCCTGCGGCTGCTGCTCGACCGCCTCCCCGCCCGCGCAAAGGGCTGGGCCGGCCGCGCGGCTTTCTTTGCCTGCGCCGCCTTCCTCCTGCTCTCCCTCGGCGTCTCAACAGGTTACGATCTGGCCAACCTGCGCAGTGACCGCCAGATCAACGGCCCCTTCGACCCCGTCAGCGCGCAGATGTTCGACTTCCTCCAGAAGCAGACCGCCCCCGACAGCGTCATCGTGTTCTTCAAGCCGCGCGCCATGCGCCTGCTCAGCGGCCGCGACTCCTTCATGACCCAGCGCTGCGAGGACCTCGCCCACGGCGACTACTTCGTCCTCGCCGAAAAACAGGGCTCCAACGCCCAGATCGCCGACCTCTCCCTCTGCCCCGGACTGGACTATCCCGTCGTCTTCAACAACCAGCGGTTTACGGTGTATCAGATCGCCCATCCCCTGTCCGTACTCGGACGGGGAAGGTGGGGAGGGGTTTCATCGAGTTTTGATAAAATAATGGTCGTGGAGCTTACACAGGGAATTAATAGAGACAGCAGCCCTTTGGCGAATATGAATCACTGAACCCGCAAACGATCAGGGAGCCAATGATCATGGATACCGTTGACACACCTGCAAAACCTATCCGGCTCCAACTTTCATTATTTCTCATCCTGGTCATCACGCTGGTCCTCTCCATTTGGGTCAGGTTAATGGGTGCAGGCTGGTATCTGATCTTCTTTGGGATCCCGCTGTTGATCCTTGCGGTGCTCCATCTTTTGTTTCAGGTCTCGGCGATCCGCAAAATCTCAAAGATGAAACCGGCTTATGCAGCCGTGATCCTGGCCTCCGACCTGCTCTTCTTTCTTGGATTTGCATTGCAAGTCGATTTCGGTGATGCGCCTGGAGCATATCTGGCGATCGCCGCCTTTTACGGCTATTATTTCGGCAGCGGGGCGAAGCCAATTCCCGATGGACTGTCTTCTTCATTCATGGTGATCAGCATTATCTGTCTTGTGGCTGTGATCGCCAGTTGGGTCATCCTGCACAGGGCGTCCTTTTTGAAACGGGATGGGGATAACGGAAAGTAAATTTACGTTCTCATTGGAAAACTGCCCAACAAGGCGCGCACCCTGCGGCGGGCTTTGGCGCGAAGGCAGTAATACACCCGGCTGCGTTTCATGCTACACTAACGGCGATGTATGATGACCATTCAGAGCAGTGTTCAAATTGGTAATGTGATCCGCAATGCCGTGGCGTTCAATGCCAGGAATTGGTCTGGTGGCATGATGAATTCAGATTCTCTGATCCAGTCTGTCCAGGACTTCTTTGCCCTGTTGGAGCGGCGAAAGGTTGACTATTTGCTTGTCGGGGGGATTGCCATTCTTTATTACGTCGAAGGGCGCAACACCCAGGACCTGGACCTGCTGATGTCGCTGGAATCGCTGGAAAAACTCCCCGAGCTTGAGGTTTCCAGCCGGGATCAGGATTTTGTCCGGGCCAGATTCCATGATTTGCAGATCGATGTGCTGCTGACCCGCAATCCCCTGTTCCGAATGGTAAAGAACGAACATTCAACGGTGCAAAAATTCCTTGATCGCAGCATCCCTTTGGCAACGGTGGAAGGCTTGCTGCTCCTAAAGTTGTATTCCCTGCCATCCCTCTACCGGCAGGGAAATTTTGCAAGAGTGGGTATCTATGAGAACGATATTGCGACACTGCTCCACTACTATAAGCCGGATGCCGCCGGATTGCTGGGCAAGCTGGCTCCATACGTGAACGAGTCTGATCTGAAGGAGATCAAGAGTATCGTTGCTGATATTCAAAAGCGTATCCAGCGTTTTAAAAATAACCCCGAATGAGGAAATCGTTCGATAAGGATGGGGCTCATAATCTGATCCTTGAGATTAGGGGCACCGCGCCTTAAACAAAAAAAGTTGCAGCGTCCATTAACGCTGCAACTTCCGGCTGGCAACAATAAGTCTATTTCCGGCAGGAATTCCTATTTGAATTCGTTATTTGTCCTCCCGATCTTCTCCGGCGGGCGTTCCGTCCCGCTGTCGGAGTCATGCTCATGATCCTTTTCGTTCTGGACCCGGCCTGTAGGTCGGTAGTGCGTGGCCTCGTTGTCCGTGCCGCGGTTCTCATCGTTCTCGACGCGGCCCGTGATGCGCGAGCGTTTCGCTTCTTCCTCGGACTCGTGTTCTTCCTCGTTGTGGACTGTACCTATCTTTTCTGACATAAGAAACTCCTTTCATGAGTTACTCAATGGATATTATACATTATTTATATGATAAAAATATTAAATATCAGTGTGATTAAGGATAACTAATAATAAGAACGGTGGGCTTTCGCCCGCCGTTATGCCATCTTCTCGTGTTTACCCAAGATGCAACGGCAGGATGACCTGGATGAAGTTCTCGTCGCCCACCGGACGCAGTTTCAAACACCTCATTTCCAGGGGACATATCAGGAAAAACATCAGGGATAAGTGCCATGCTAGTCAATGCTTATGAGCGGGGATCGGCTCATAGATAAGTGATTGATTAGAGATAACCCTTTACCATTGACAACCTGTGCAAAACCTGTATAATCTTGAAATAATCTGTACAAAATATGTACAAATCATTTACACACTTAGAATTGGAGAAAACAAAGTGAAACGCCTTACCCTGCTCTTCTCTGCAATCATGGTTGCAGCTCTCGCCCTGGGAGCCTGCGCCCCGCAAGCCACCCCAACTCAGGTACCTCCTACCCAGGCTGTGCCCATAACTGGACCCACCGAGGCCCCGATGGCCAAGGATATTGTTGACACTGCCATTGCCGATGGCCGGTTCACCACTCTTGTGGCTGCGGTCAAGGCTGCCGGGCTGGTGGATGCCCTGAAAGCCGAAGGCCCCTTTACGGTCTTTGCCCCCACTGACGACGCCTTCGCCAAGTTGCCCGCCGGCACGCTCGACAGCCTGCTTCTGCCCGAGAACAAACAGAAGCTGTCCGACATCCTGCTCTACCACGTGGTCTCCGGCAAGGTGATGGCCGCGGATGTGACCAGCCTCTCCACTGCCCCCACCCTGCTTGGCAAGGATCTCTCCATCAAGGTGGATATGGGCAATGTTTATATCAACGACGCCAAGGTGATCATCACCGATATCGAGACCTCCAACGGCGTGATCCACGTGATCGACACCGTGCTCCTGCCGCCCTCCGAAGAAGCCGCTTCCGACACGATGGCCGCTTCCAACACGATCGTTGACATAGCCGTTGCGGACGGGCGCTTCTCCACCCTGGTCGCGGCCGTCAAGGCAGCCGATCTGGTCGAGACCCTGAGCGGGGAAGGCCCCTTCACGGTCTTTGCCCCCACCGATGAGGCCTTTGCAAAACTGCCCGCCGGTACCCTCGACAGCCTGCTCCTGCCTGAGAACAAGCAGAAGCTGACCGACATCCTTCTCTACCATGTGGTCCCCGGCAAGGTCATGGCCGCGGACGTGGTCACCCTGACCAGCGCCGCCACTGCGCTTGGCAAGGACATCACCATCACCGTCAAGGATGGCAAGGTCTACCTGAACGACGATATCCAGGTCATCATCACCGACATCGAAGCCTCCAACGGCGTGATCCATGTGATTGACGGCGTTCTCCTCCCGCCGCAATAACTCCTCCTGGGCAGGTGCAACGAACAAAGAAAGGACGGGCTCAAATGCCCGTCCTTTCGATTCTGCTATTCCGATCCCCTTCCAGAATTGGGTGCTGGAAAAAAACGGCGGGCTTTCGCCCGCCGTTTCGCCTTCTGTCTCGTGTTCCTACCCCAGGTGCATCGGCATGATGACCTGGAGGAAGTTCTCGTCGCCCACCGGGCGCACCACCCCGGCGCGTTCGGCCCCGAGGTCTCCAGCGCCACGTTGGGCGTCTTGATCACCTCCAGCGCCTCGCGCAGGAACTTCACATTGAAGGCGATCAGCACTCCGCCGCCGTCCACCGTGGCCTCGACGATGGTCTCGTTCTTGCCGGTCTCCTCCGAGGTCGCCGAGATCTCCACTTCGCTCGGCTGCATGTCGCTCTGCGCCGACTTGATGTCCAGCCGCGCCACGTTCGAGCCCTCGCGGGCGAAGATCTCCGCCTGCTTGCAGGCCTTCAGCAGCGAGGCCGTCGAGACCAGCGTGCGCGACTTGTAGGCGCGCGGGATGATCTGCTGGTAGTCCGGGAACGTCCCGTCGATCAGCTGCGAGACGATCTCCACATCCTTCACGCGGAAGAGCACCTGGCCGCGCCCCTTGGGCATCACCATGTAGATCGGCTCTTCGCCGTCGGAGGACACGCCGCGCCAGCTCGTTCAGCGCCCGCGCCGGGATGATGGCCGTCAGCGGCTGCGGCAGCGGGCTGGAGAGCGTTGCCTTGCGCACGGAAAGCCGGAAGCCGTCCGCGGCCGCCAGCGTGATCTTATCCTTGTCCACGTTCACCAGCACGCCCATCAGCACCGGGCGCGCCTCGTCGGTGGAGGCCGCAAAAGCCACCTGCTGGATCATTTCCTGGAAGTCCACCACGTTCAACTGCACCGCGCCTTCCAGGTCGGGGACGGGGAGGGGCGGGAATTCGTCGGCGCTGATGCACTTGATGTCGTTGGTGGAGGTGCCGCCCTTGACGTGCAGCGTCTGCGTCTGGGTGTTCAGTTCCAGCATCACCTGCTCGACGGGCAGGGCGCTCACCAGGTCGGCAAAGGTGCGCGCCGGGACGGTGGTCGAGCCTTCCTGCTCGATCCGCGCCGCGATCCAGCAGGTGATGCCCAGCTCCAGGTTGGTCGCCGAGAGCCGCAGCCTGCCCTCATCCGAAGCGATCAGGATATTCGAAAGCACAGGCAGCGTGTTGCGCGGCGACACCGCCCGCGAGACGATGCTCAAACCGCGGGCAAGGTTTTCTTGTAGGACGGTTACTTTCATGGCCTGACCCTCGTATTCTCGAAATTCTGAGATGGATTATGCGAATGTGCGAAGTATATCACTAACTTAAGGGCGAAGATTTGTTAAAAAGGTCGATATTTTAAGGAATCCGCTCTAAAAACGCACCAGCGATGAGATTCCGAAGGCCAGCAGCCCCAAAAGCAGTTGCAGGATGAACAGCGCCGCGCAGATATAGACAAAGATCATCCAGCCCGGCTGCCCAGCCCGCACGGAAGTGACCTCCTGCCCGTCCGCCAGCCGCCGGGCAAGGTGCGCCGCCTCGCGCGCATCCCCGGCCAGCAGCGAACCGCCTGCCTCGTCCGGGATGATGATCCGCCGGCCGGCGTACCCTTGCAGCCATCCGCGCAGTCCTTCCGGCGGGTGCAGCGCCACGCTCTCCGGCAGGATCACCGCCGCGAACCCTTCCGCCGCGGAGAAATCCCCCAACTCGGGCATCACCGCCACCCGCACGCGCCCCGCCTGCCGGTTCAGCGCCACGCGGGCCTGCTCGGCGAAATCACCGCGCCCGGGGTCGATCACCAGCACCGGGTAGGCTTCCGCGGCAGGGGCCTCGGCCTTCGAGGCTCCGTCCCTGCGCAGCGCGCCCAGGTGATAGACCAGCACCACCGCGAACAGCGCCAGCAGCTGCAGCGAGTTCAGCACCACGTTCCAGAAATCGCCGCTGTTGTCACCTGTCAGCAGCGCGCTCGAGCAGCCGGAACACCAGCGACACCGCCGCGGCCATGCCCCCGATCACCGAGGCGAACAGGATCAGGTAAAGATAACCGCGCCGCACCACCGAACCGCGCGCCAGCGCGCCCGTTTCCGTCTCCGCGCGGGCCTGCCTCTCCGCCGGCAGCCAAGTCCGCAGCCACAGCGGCAGCCCGACCAGGATCGTCGCGATGGCAGCCGCCGTCCGCTGGCGCATGAACTGGTCGCCCACGAACTGCCTTCCCAGCCCCATGTCGATCAGCACCCGGATCAGCAGCGTGACCCCCACGAAGGAGGCCGCCAGCCCGATCAGCGAGAGGATGTACTGGTAAGGCCGCTTGAGCGCCTCGCGCCGCGCCCCCTCGGCGCTGGCCTCGATGTGCCGGTTCAGCCAGGTGCCGTAATAGGCCCACACCGCTCCCAGCGGCACGCCCAGCGAGATCGGCCCGCCGGTGTTCTTGATGAACTCCGCCCACGGCAGGCCTGCCCCCATGACTTGATCGAGCACCTGGAACAGCAGGTTTCCCGCCGCGGCCAGCACCGCGATCACCCCTCCCAGCGCCAGCAGGTAGAGCACCACCAGCCGCAGCGCCGAGGCCCGTTCCGCCGGGTCGCTCAGCGCATTCTGGCACGTCCGCCAGGTGTACAGCCAGATGGGCACTCCCACCACCAGCAGCGCCAGCCCGTTCACCAGCACCGCCTGCTGGATGATCCCCACCACATTCGTGGGCACGTAAAAAACGAAGCGGAGCAGCTGCTGCGCGCCGAACACCGTCATCAGCAGGCTGTACAGCAGCCAGATATAGCGGTACAGCCGGCGCACCTCGGCGTAGTTCTCCGGGTCGGCCAGCGTCCGCCATTCCTTCTGCAGCACGTTCCAGAAATACGCCGCCACCAGCAGGTTCATCAGGATGGCGATCAGGTTGTCTCCCGGGGTCTGCCCTCCGCCCAGCAGCAGCGCGGTCCGGGGCGATCTGCGCAGCGCCCAGGAACAGCCGGTTGATGAGCGCCAGCAGGTTCTGGACCACCGGCACGAGCGTGCCCAGCAGCGCCGCGTACAAAAAGACGGCCCGCAGGCTGGCATGTTTCTCCTCCGCATCGCGGGCCGCGGCGTTCTGCGCCCACAGCCAGTGGATCAGGAAGATCGGCACGCCCACCAGCACCAGCGCCAGGGCGCGCGCCAGCGCATCCCCCGCGCCGATGGAGAGGTTCTGCACGATGGTGCGCAGCAAACCGATCAGCCCCCAGAGCACGACCTCCAGGCTGATCAGCGCGACGGCGTAAAAATACAGGCGTCGGACCGTTTTCATGAGGTTTTCCTTAAGGTTTGGGGGTCGGCTGGTACCAGTTGTAGTCCCAGAAGTTGTACGGCATCGAGGACAATTTCCATGCGCCGCCCTGTTTCACCAGCATGGCGCGCTCGGCGTTGTTATAACCGGATGAAAAGGGGTCACTGGAGGAATAGACCAGGGTGACATCCACGGAGGCCACTTCCCCCTCGATGTGCGCCGCGCCCACGTCCACGCCCACGTTGTTCGGGCTGACCATCCCGTTGAAGAAGGACTGCCGGAAGGCCTCATAGGACGGCTTGTTCTCCACGTCCGCCAGGTAACCGTAGGCTTTCTGATAATCCTTCTCGGTGATCGCCGAGCGCGTAATTGAACACCACCGCTTCCGGCGTATCGCCGGCCATGTAAGTCTGCTTGCCCTGGCGGGCGAAGAACAGCGCCAGCGCCACGACCACCAGCACACCGATACCGATCAGGATACCTGTTAAAAAGCGGTCTTGTTTCATGCCTCTCCTCCGGGTTAGTGACATTTTATAGGCATTGAAGGCAAAAGGCAAGCCGCGTAAATATGTCATTGCGAGGAGTGCATCCGGTCACTTCGTGCGACCGGATACCGACGTGGCGATCTTTCATGAAATCTCTCATCCCGGGAAAGATTGCTTCGTCGGGCTTCGCCCTCCTCGCAATGACATGAACACAAGGGGTCGGGCTCGCAATGACACCTTCTCCATCTTCACGGTATACTTGCCTTCGACCTCAAACTCAGGAGAACCGAATGACCATATCCGCTCCCCATTGGGACCTCACCAACGTCTATCCCCTCCTCGAATCCCCCGAATTCAAAGCCGCCGTCGCCAGTTATAAATCCCAGGTCGCCGACCTGGGCGACTACTTTGTCGAAGTCGTCAACAAGACCACCGCCAAAACCGCCCGTGAAGACACTCGCCCCCATCGTCGGCGAGGTCATCGACCGCATCAACACCATCCAGACCCTGTCGGCCACCATCGGGCCCTTCATCCATTCCTTCGTCACCACCAACTCGCGCGATAAAGTCGCCCTCAAGGCCCTCTCGGAGTTCGAGCAGGCCAGCCTGCCCATGCAGCAGATCAACGTCCAGTTCAAGGGCTGGATGGGAAAACTGTCCCCGGTGCTGGACAAGGTGATCAAGGCCAACCCCTCCGCTGGCGCGCATGCCTTCATGCTCAAGGAAGCCGCCGACCAGAGCAAATACCTGATGAGCGACCCCGAGGAGGCCCTGGCCTCCGAGATGTCCCTCAGCGGCGGCAGCGCCTTCAGCAAACTGCAGGGCACCGTCACCTTCCAGCTCTCCGTGGACTTCGAACTGGACGGCTCCGTCCAGAAACTGCCCATGCCCGCCCTGATCAACCTGCGCTCCCATCCCGACGAAGACACCCGCCGCCGCGGGTACGAGGCGGAGAACAAAGCCTGGGCCTCCGTGCAGGAGACGCTGGCCGCCTGTATGAACGGCGTTAAAGGCGAAGCCATCACGCTCAACAAGCATCGCGGCCGCCCGGATGCCCTCCACTCCTCGCTGGAAGCCGCCCGCATCGACCGCCAGACCCTGGATGCCATGCTCGCCGCCATGCAGGCCTCCTTCCCCATGTTCCGCACCTACCTGAACGCCAAGGCCAAAAAGCTCGGCAAGGACAAGCTCGCCTGGTGGGACATCTCCGCCCCGCTGGGCAGCAGCGGCAAGACCTATTCCTTTGAACAGGCCCGTGATTTCATCCTCGAGAACTTCGGCCGGTTCTCGCCGGACCTCTCCGCCTTTGCCGCCCGCGCCTTCGAGAAGAACTGGATCGATGCCGAGCAGCGCGATGGCAAGCGCGGCGGCGCCTTCTGCATGGAAGTCCAGGGCCCCAGGGAAAGCCGCATCCTCAGCAACTTCGACGGCTCCTTCGACGGCGTCGGCACCCTGGCGCACGAGCTGGGCCATGCCTTCCACAATGAGTGCGCCTACCAGGCGGAGAAGACCGTCCTCCAGCAGATCACTCCCATGACCCTGGCCGAGACCGCCTCCACCATGTGCGAGACCATCGTGTCCGAGGCCGTGCTCGCCACCACCGATGACCCGCAGGAGGCCCTCGCCGTCCTCGAATCCCAGATCCAGGGCGCCTGCCAGGTGGTCGTGGACATTTATTCGCGCTTCCTCTTCGAGAAGGAGGTCTTTGAGCGCCGCGCGCAGGCCGAGCTGTCCGCCGATGACCTGAACGAGATCATGGAGCGCGCCCAGAAGGCCGCCTACGGCGAAGGCCTCGACGAGCGCTACCTGCAAAAGTTCATGTGGACCTGGAAGCCGCACTACTACTCGCCCGAGCTGTCCTTCTACAATTATCCCTATGCCTTCGGCCTGTTGTTCGCCACCGGCCTGTATGCCATCTACAAGCAGCGCGGCGCGGAGTTCGTGCAGGACTACAAGAACCTGCTGGCCTCCACCGGCGAGGCCTCCGCCGCGGACCTGGCTGCCCGTTTCGGCATCGACATCCGCACCCGCAAGTTCTGGGATGACAGCCTGGCCATCGTCGGCACGCGCATCGACCGCTTCTGCGCCCTGTAGTGTCATTGCGAGAAGGGCGAAGCCCGACGAAGCAATCTCATCCAAAAATATGCAGCCAACTCATCCGCCTTCCAAACCCCTGATTCTGCTGCTCCTCGCCCTCCTGCTGGCGGCATGTAATTACGTGCCGCCGACCCAGGCTCCGCAGGTCACCCCCACCGCGCCCGTCATCGGCGAGCAGCAGATCCCCGAAACCGAGATCCCACCGCGTCAGCCTCGCCGACACGTACGCGGCCTACCAGTCCGGCGCCGCGGTGTTCGTCGATGCGCGCTCCGCCGAAGCCTATGCCGCCGGCCATATCCCCGGCGCCCTCTCCATCCCCGCCGCGGACCTCGAGACCCGCTTCACCGAGCTGGACCCGGCGCAGTGGATCATCACCTACTGCACCTGACCGAATGAAGAGACCAGCGCCCGTGCGGCGCAGATCCTGAAAGGTCATGGCTTCACGAACGTGGAGCCCATCCTCGGTGGCTTCCACGCCTGGGTCGAGGCCGGCTACCCCGTCGAACCGTGATCTAACGTCGCGCATGTCATTGCGAGGAGGGCGTGTGCCTTCGACGAAGCAATCTCCCATAACTTGAAAGGCAGAAGATTGCTCGGAGAGCGCTTCCTCAGGCACGCGCCGGGGAACTCGCGAGGCCCATCTCCTCCTCGCAACGACATTAAATAAAATCGGGCGGGACCTGTGTCCCGCCCGATCGATTTCAACAACAGGGGAGGCTACACGTCGCCGGTCAGCCAGCCGCGCAAGATCCATGGCTTTCACCACGCGGTCGAGATGGCCACCATGTACGCGGCATCGCGCATGTAGACGTCTTCCTTCTCGCTCATGTCGAGCACGCCTGGAAAGCCGAGGTCATCTTCTGGTCCAGCCGCTCCAGCACTTCATCCTTCGGTCCAGTAGAAGTTCATATCGTTCTGAACGCACTCGAAGTAGGAGGTGGTCACGCCGCCTGCGTTGCACAGGAAGTCGGGGATGTCGAAGATGCTTGTTGGCTTCTTGAAGCACTTCGTCGGCCTCGGGCGTGGTGGGGCCGTTGGCGCCTTCGGCCACCAGCTTCACATTCGGCTGGACATCTTCTTGACGGTCTCGCCCGTTGACCTGGCCTTCGATCGCCGCGGGGATCAGCACATCGGCTTCCTTGGTGATCCAGGCATCGCCGTCTTCGATGATATAACCCGCCTTCCTGCGCCTTGGCCTTGTCGATCGTGCCGTATTGATCCACGATGGAGAGCAGGAAGCGCGGGATCAATGCCGCCTTGCTTGGCTGTAGGTATAAGACTTCTTGTCATGGCGGTCGTAGCAGGAGACGCAGGCGACCTTGCCGCCCAGCATGCTCGACGAAACCGATGGCCGCATATTGCGACACGTTGCCAAAGCCTTGGATGGCCGCCGACGCACTTGGTCGGAATCCATCTTGAGGTGCTTCAAGCGCCTCGCGCACGGTGTAGATCACGCCGTAGCCGGTGGCTTCGGTGCGCCCCAGCGAACCGCCGCCGCCCAGGGGCTTGCCGGTGAAGACGCCCGGGCGTGTACTGCCCGACGAGCCTGGAATATTCATCCATCATCCAGCCCATCATCTGCGGGGTGGTACCAACATCCGGAGCGGGCACATCATTGCGCGGGCCGATGTTCTTCCACATGGCGCGCACCCAGCCGCGGCACAGGTCGTTCTTTCTCGTGCACGGACAGCGTGGACGGGTCCACGATGATGCCGCCCTTGCCGCCGCCCAGCGGAATATCCGCCACGGCGCATTTCCAGGTCATCCACGTGGCCAGCGCGCGCACGGTGTCCATGGTCTCATTCGGGTGGAAGCGGATGCCGCCCTTGTTGGGGCCGCGCGCATCGTTGTGCTGGACGCGGAAGCCCTGAAAGACCTTGAGCGAACCATCGTCCATGCGCACCGGGATGCGGAAGGAAAATTCACGCATGCGGCCAGCGCAGCACTTCGGCGACGCCGGGATCGAGTTTGAGCTGTTTGGCAACTCCGTCGAATTGCTTCTGCGCCATTTCAAAGGCATTGATCTGTTCTGGCATGTTTTTCTCCTGAAAGAGTGGTTTTGAGGTAAAAATATAAGCGGGCACCCCGGATGCGAGGGCCCGCTTTACCACCAGCCTATGGAAAACAAAGGGACATCAGAAAATTACATCCTGTCTGACAATTCCCTTCAAGATTAATCCAGAATCAAATATCAGTCAATATGACAAAAATCCGCTTAAATACGATGTTTATTCGTGATTTTATTCACAAGTTTTTGATGATCCGCTTTCCGCCTCTCCAGGAACGCCGCAACGCCCGCGCCATGCTCCGGCCCGCGGCGCGCCACCTCCTGCACCTGCCCCTCGTATTCCAGGATTTCCTCCAGGTTCGGCAGCACAGCCCGGTTGAACGCCCGTTTGGTCAGGCCATACGCGCCCACCGGCCCGGCCGCCAGTCCCTGCGCCAGCTTGCGGGTTTCCGCGGCCAGATCAGAAGCCGGGACCACCCGGTTCACCAGCCCCCATGCCAGCGCCTGCTCCGCGGAGATGGGCGCGTTGGTGAAGGCCGCCTCGCTCG
Source organism: uncultured Chloroflexia bacterium (assembly GCA_963809585.1). GTDB lineage: Bacteria > Chloroflexota > Anaerolineae > Anaerolineales > Villigracilaceae > JACPVF01. Next base: position 2,239,883 of record CAWEKL010000009.1, read on the forward strand.
CCCGTCCCAGCCCGATCAGCGCCGGCAGCAGCAGCGACACCCCCGAATCGGGCGCCAGCCCGATCCCGTTGAAGCCCACCACGAAAGAGGCCGTGTCCGCGGCGAGGCGCAGGTCGCAGGCCAGCGCGATGCCCAGCGAAGCCCCCGCGCAGGCCCCGTTGACCGCCGCGATCACCGGCTTTTCGATCTGCCGCAGCAGCAGCACCAGCGGGTTATAGGTCTTGCGTAAATGCTCCAGATACGAAAGCAATTCGCCCCTGGCTTGCATCTCCTCCAGGTCCTGTCCGGCGCCGAACACCCGTCCCGCCCCGGTCACCACGAGGACGCGCACCGCCCTGTCCTTTTCCGCCGCGCGCAGCGCCTTCTGCAATTCCGCGATCATCTCCGCGTCAAAGGCGTTCGCCCGTTCCGGCCGGTTCAGGGTGAGGGTCACGATCCCGTTTTCGGTTTCGATCAGGACTTTCGGCATCCTCAAACTCCTCCTTGGATAAAAAAAGACCGGGCCTTAGAGGCCCGGCCTGCGGTCAATTTTCGGGGTTGTCGTCCGCCCCTTCGTCGTCGTCCGAGTCGAACTCGTATTCGACCTGTTCCTGGTCGAGATACACCCACAGCAGCAGCACGTTGCCATCCGAGGTCTCGATGTTGCGAGCCGCTAGGATGGGGGCTGTCTGCTCCAGCCCCATATCGTTGCGATAGTAGAGCTGGATGGGCTGCTTGTTATGAAAGGCGCGATAGCAGCGCTCCACCAGCGCCGGGCCGTTGAACGTGCGCAGGCGGGTGAGAGCGGGGACGGATACGCGCGGGCCTTCGTTCAAACCCAGCGCCCAGCCGTCGTTGGAAAGCTCAAAAACGGGGGGTGGACCTTCGATAATTGTGATTCTGTCATCCATAGGGTTACCTGTATTGGCGGAATATACCACAATAACCCCCCGCCTCCCTTTCAGGTTCACATCAGAACTTTATTAGAGTTTTGGCCCCCTCATGGGGAAACATAGAACACGGATTTACACGGATTAAGCGGATTTCACGGATAAGCATTAAAAAATCAATTCCCCATCCGCGATGATCCGCATCATCCGCGTCGATCCGCGTTCCATTGTTTTCTCTTTCTTCCGTGTTCGATTGTCCCCTCGTGTAAGGCTATAATCTCCGCATGTCCAAGCTCACACCCAAGATCATCCTCGAAGGCACCCGCCTGACCTTCAAGACCGACATCGCCTTCGCATTGAATGAGCATCCCCGCATCGTCGGGCCGCGCAAGTACCGCTACCACTCGCCGCTCATCTCCGCGGAGTGGTGCACCTTCACCAACTTCCCCTGGGGCCGCGGGCCGATCAACTTCGCCCCGGAGGAAGAAGCCCTGGCAATGGAAACCTACGCCACCTGGGCGCGCATGTTCGAACTTCAGCGTTATTATTCCTGGATCGTGGACCGCTTCCACCTCTCCACGCGCGCCTTTCAACTCCAAACTTATGGGAAGGACTATGATTTCCGCTGGCTCGAGGAGCGCCTTCTGCCGCTGGGCTTTCACATGGTGCTGCTCACCCGCACACCCGAGTCATTCGAGGCCGCCCACGCGGAGCGCCTCAAGGTCTCCGGCAATCCCTCGCAGTATGACAATTTGAATGTGTTCATCGAGGAACAGGCGTTGATGCGCCGTCTGGCGCGCGATTCGCTGCTTCCCACCCTGGAGTTGGACATCTCCGATAGCGACATCCCCGCGGCCGTCGAGCGCATCGCCGACTGGCTTGAATCCACCGGCGGCCTGTATATGCAGGATTAATAAAAAATGTCGTTGCGAGGAGCTAAGATGGTGCCAACCCCTGCATTTCGATGCGGGTGCGCTGCATGGGGCGCCTTTGGCACCCCTCGCAACGACACGAACTAGATTATTTTCCCGCCAGTCCTCTCACGATCTCCTGCACCAGCCCCGGCCCACGGTAGATCAACCCCGTGTAGACCTGCACCAGCGCCGCTCCCATATCGAGGCGGCGTCTCGCGTCCTCCGGCCCCATGATGCCGCCCGCGCTCACGGCAGGGATCCTGCCGCCGAGGCACTTCACCGTCTCGCGCAGCACCTCTTCGCTGCGCGCGCGCAGAGGCGTCCCGCTCAACCCGCCGGCCTCGGCTGCACGCGTCGAGCGCAGCCCCTCGCGCGCCAGCGTGGTATTGGTGACGATCACTCCATCCATTCCCTTCTCCACGATGACCCCCAGCGCCTCCTCCAGTTCCTGCGAGGTCAGGTCCGGCGCCAGTTTCACCAGCAGCGGCACCGGCCTCTCCAGGCGTTTCGCTTCGATGCGCCGCTGAGCGTCCAGGTGCCCCAGTAGTTTTTCCAGTTCATCTCGCGCTTGCAATCGTCGCAGCCCTTCGGTGTTGGGCGAACTCACGTTGATCGTCAGGTAGTCCGCCAGCCCGGCGAAATTTTGCAGCAGCGATAGGTAGTCCAGCACCGCCTCCTCCTGCGGCGTGGATTTGTTCTTCCCCAGGTTGACTCCCAGCCGCGCCTCCAGCGGTCTTCGTCTCACCTTCCTGATAGGGCGGGCGATCCCCAGGAACCGCTCGATGACCCCGAAGCGCAGGGAGGGGTTCAGCCGGACCTGCATGAATTCCGTGCCGCGGCTCGGAAATCCCATCCGGTTGATGACCGCCTCGTCCTCCGGCAGTCGGAACACGCGCGGCATCGGGTTGCCGTCCTGCGGCAGCGGCGTGACCGTGCCGATCTCGATGTGCCCGAAGCCCAGCGCGTCCAGCCCGAAAAGCGCCAGCCCGTCCTTGTCATAGCCCGCCGCCAGCCCCACGGGGTTCTTGAACTTCAGGCCGAATGCCTCCACAGGCCGCTCGGGGGCCAGGAAGGCCTCCGCGAAGGCCCATTCCACGGGCTGCACCGCGCCCATCAGACGCAGCAGGAAGAGCGTCAGCCGGTGGGCCTGCTCGGGGTCCAGCCGGAAGAGGAGGGGACGGATAAATGAGCGATACATGCCGGGGATCAGTCCTTCTTCTGCCCGCTGCGGATAAGGAAATACTGCACCACTTCCTCCTCCGGGTGCGAGGCGTTCATCAGTGCGAACATCGCCGCCAGTTCGCCGCGGTGATGGGTGTTGTGGTTGGGCACGTGCGCCATCATCTGCCAGAGGGGCAGCGTAAAGGTCTCGCCCCTGGCATTCGTATAGCTTAATTTTGACATGAGCGATTCCTCGCTCTGCTGCGCCAGGAACTCGCGCATCCCCTGCTCCACCCCCGCCCAGCGTTCGATCACCGCGGCCGCGGTGGGGAAATCGGCAATGTTCAGGAAGGCCAGCGGAGCCTCCTCCCTCCAGCGCCGCGGCCACATGATCTCCGAGTTCATCATGTGCACCAGCACCCCCTGCACGCTGTCCCAGCTGTGCCCCTGCTTGCGCGTGAACTGCTCCGCGGTCAAACCTTCCGCCGACTTCAGGTAGCGCGCATTCGCCCAGTAGTTGTATTCATACAAATGCAGGAGATAAGACTTCACTTCCATGATCACTCCTTGTCAGAACAATAGAACACGGATTCTCGCGGATCAAGCGGATTCACACGGATGAATTGCTTTTTTAAAAACCTTTTCCAATCCGCGTTCATCCGCACCATCCGTGTCGATCCGCGTTCTATTGTGGGACAGATAACCTTCAATCCACCAAGACTCCTCATACAATAAACCAAAACGCGCTCCTTCAAGCGCGTCTTCCTTTATAGATCTTCCGGTTTCAGACCTGTTACTTCCGTCATGCGATTGAAAAAGAGAACATCAGGCTCGGGATGCTTTCTCCGTTCTCGATCCGATCTGCAATGACACGAAGAGCCAGGGCTTGGGCATGAGCTGTCGCCTCATCCGGATCCTTGCCATAGACCATGACACCCGGAAGCTCTTTCACATCTGCCAGCCAGCGTCCGTCTTCTTCCTGTTCGTACTCAACAGTAAATTTCATGAACTTTGCCTTTCTGTCCTTTCATTATATCAAACAGCCTGGATCGCCCAATGTCATTGCGAGGAGGGCGTTTGCGAAGCACCTCGACACGGATTTTCGCAGATCGGCGGATTTCACGGATAATCTGTTTTAAAAAACCTTATTCCGATCCGCGCTTATCCGCATTATCCGAGTTCATCCACGTTCAATTCTCACTCAATCGAACGAGACGACATGGATCAGACAATTCACACGGATGCCCAATACTCAACAACTTTCTAAGGAGCATTCAGCGTATCCAGGAACAATTGTCGAAGCGATCCGCTTCAACGCCAATAGCCTCACGAACAGGGACGCCGCTCGCTTGTCGGTGCGCCGCTTTGATCGTTTTCCTCTTCGATGACAGTCTGGTTCCGGGTTTCGAAAGCTGCTAGCGAGTTGTCAGCAAGGATCGCGGCCGCGAGCGGATCCCAAAAATAGTACTCGCCGGACTGGATGATATCCTGGTACTTTGTCAAAACATCGAAGACGAACTTCGCTTCAGGCGATGTACAGTCATTCGCTTAAACATTTGTACAACTTCGAACCTTATCAAATGGCTGATTTAATTCCCGGCACGCAGTGCGCTTCGCCTGTGCCGGATACGGTGATCGCTGTGACGCTTACCTCCGGACGGTTAAGCAGGTACAGGATTGCCATCCAATCATCGCCAGCCATGTCGGTATCAATGAGGACAGAACGCGGTGTGCCGGTGAATGGCGTGGGAGTCGAACGAGGCGCAGGCTGAATTCCGCAAGCCGCCAGAACAAGCGTCAGGCTAAAGGCGAGGACTTTACGGAACATCTTGCTTAAACCTTCTCAAATTCCCTTCTGCCTCGCCCGCAGCCTCTCGACCACGCGTTCCAGCCGCTTCGCGCGCGTCTCCTCGCTCTTGGCCTCCAGCAGGTAATTGACGATCTCGCGGCGGTGCGTGAAGGACAGCGACTCAAAGAACTCGCGCAGCGCCTTCTCCTTGCGGAATCCTGCCTCCAGTTCCGGCGGCACCTCGACCGTGCGCGCCTCGGTGTCCGCCTCCAGCGTGACCTTCACCTCGTCGCCGAAGTCCTTGCCGCACTGTTCGCGGATGCTCTTCAGGATCCCCAGCATGTGGCGCTCCGACCCCATCCTCATCAGCGTGCCGCGGTAGGGGATGCCTTCGATCTCGGCCTTCACCTTCGGGCGCTTCGAACCGAACTCCTTTTCCACGTCAAAAGGAATCTCCACATAAGCCCCGCCGCCTCCTGCGTTCTGGATGACAGCCGTAAAGCGATGCTTTTTGCTCATGCGCCGGTCTCCGCCAGGAACTGCCGCGTCTCCGTGATTTTATCCTTTTCCACGCCGCCCGTCCGCTCCCAGTGGTCGAGCATTTCGGTGATGGTCAGCACCGCGTGCATGGCATAGCCCGCCGCGCGCAGCGCCTCGCGCGCGCCCGACTGCCGGTCCACCAGCACGACCACGTCCGTCACCCTCAGCCCCGCGGCGGTCAATTTCTCGATGGCCTCGAACTTGCTCCCGCCGGTGGTCGCCAGGTCATCGATCACCACCGCCGTCTCGCCGGGGTGATACTCGCCCTCGATCTCCGCCTTCGTGCCGTACTGCTTGACCTCCTTGCGCGGGTAGATCATCGGATAGCCGCCCTGCAGCGAGACCGCCGTGGCGATGGGGATGGCCGCATAGGGCAGCCCGGCGAGGCGGTCGAACTTCAGCTCCTTCAGCAGCGGCAGGTACGCCGCCCCCACCTGCTCCAGCAGCCTGGGGTGGGAGATGATCTGCCGCAGGTCGATGTAGATCGGCGATTGCAGTCCCGACTTCAGCGTGAACGAGCCGAACTTGACGCAGCCCGCCGCCAGCAGCCCATCCGCGAGCAATGTCTTATCTTCCTCCATACATCTCTCCCGTCTTCATCCTGTCATTGCTTCAGGCTTTGCCCTCGCAATGACATTCTCTATTCTCTAATCTCTACTATCTATTCTCTTCCCTCTTGTATCTGATCTCTAATATCTGATCCCGCAGGTCTGCCGCGGCGCGCGCGGGATTCTGCGCCTTCGCAATGCCGCGCGACACATTGACCAGCATCCCCTTGCCGTCCCTGCGCAGCCCGGCCTCGAGGGCGGCTTCCAGCTCCCCGCCCTGCGCGCCCACCCCCGGTGCGAGGAACCACATCTGGGGGACGATCTTGCGCAGCCCCGCCATGACCTCCGGATAGGTGGCCCCCACTACCAACCCGATGTTGTTCCTCCCATTCCAGCTCTCCGCCAGCCGCGCCACGTGCATGTACAGCGGCTCCTGCCCGCCATCTCCCGCTATCGTCAGGTCCTGAATATCCCCCGAGCCGGGGTTGGAGGTCTTGCACAGCAGGAAGACGCCTCTTTCGGGATAACCGAGGAACGGCTCGACCGAATCCCTGCCCAGGAAGGGCGAGAGCGTGATGCAGTCCGCGCCCAGGTTCTCAAAGGCGGAGCGCGCGTAGGCCTCGGCGGTCGAGGCGATGTCGCCGCGCTTGGCGTCCAGGATCACCGGGATACGCGAGGCAGGCGAGGCATCCTTCACCGCCTGGATGACCTGCTTCAGCGCCTCCCAGCCCTCCGGTCCCAGCGCCTCGAAGAAGGCCGCGTTCGGCTTGAAGGCCGCCGCGTAGGGAGCCGTCTGCCGGATAATGTTCACGCAGAACTCACGTGCGCCCGCCGCGCTGGGCTCCTTCAGATCGGGCAGATGCGGGTCCAGTCCCACACACAGCAGCGAGGAGCAGTCGTCCACGCGTCGTTCCAGGAAAGTAAAGAAGGTTTCCATAGGTTTCCAATCGAACGCGGATCTACCAGATCATGTCATTGCGAGGAGAGTGGCGCCCCGAAACGAAGTGTAGGGGGTGGCGCCACCGACGAAGCAATCTTTCATAAGATTGCCACGTCACCGGGGCGCTTTATAAGCGCCACTTAGTTCCTCGCAATGACAATCTTCCGCGTTCTATTGTATTACGCCTTGCCCAGCACCATCGCCAGCAGCGCCATGCGCACGTACAGCCCGTACTCCATCTGCCGGAAGTAGGCGGCACGCGGGTCGTCATCGAAGTCCATGCTGATCTCCGTCACGCGCGGCAGCGGGTGCATGACGATCATCTCCTTCTTGGCAATGCGCATCACCTCGGGGTTGACCACAAAGGCGCCCTTCACCTTGTCATACTCCGCCGGGTCCTCGAAGCGCTCCTTCTGGACGCGCGTCACGTACAGCACATCCGTCTCCGGCAGCACATCCTCCAGCGTGCTGCTCTCGCGCTGCGGGATGCCCTTGGCCTCCACCTCTTCCATCACTTCCTTCGGCATCCGCAGGATGTCCGGCGAGACGTAGTTCAGGCGCACATCGTACATGGAGAGCAGCCGCGCCAGCGAATGCACCGTGCGGCCGTACTTCAGGTCGCCCAGCATGGTGACGGTCAGCCCGTCCACCACGCCCACGCCCAGCTCCTCGAAGATGGTGAAGGTGTCCAGCAGCGCCTGGGTGGGATGCTCGCCCACGCCGTCGCCCGCGTTGATGACCGGTTTGCGCGCGGCCTTGGCCGCCAGCGCCGCCGAGCCCACCTCGGGGTGGCGCAGCACGATCACATCCGCATAGCACTCCAGCGTGCGCACCGTGTCCGCCAGCGTCTCGCCCTTGGAGACCGACGAGTACTTCACCTCGTTGATCGGGATCACCGAGCCGCCCAGCCGTTCCATCGCCGCGGTGAACGAGGACGAGGTGCGCGTCGAAGGCTCGTAGAACAGGTTGGCCAGGATCTTGCCCTTCAGCAGATCGAAGGTCCCCACCCGCTCCACCATGCCGCGCATCTCGTGCGCCACGCCGAAGACGTACCCCAGGTCCTGCCGGGAGAATTGCTTGACCGAGATGATGTCCTTGCCATACCAGTGGCCTTCCTTGTTCTCCCCGAAAGGCAGGTAACGATTGATGTTCTCTGTGTTCATGACTGTTCTCCTTGTTTCTTCACAACACTGCCGCTGTCCAGCCACGCGCTATCCATAAAAACTCGATCCGCATCTCTCTACCCTTTCATCCCGCTCCCGTTCCTCCTCTCACATCCCTCCCGGAGCCCGGCTCCGCCAGCACCTTTCCATCCCGGAACGCCTCCTGCCCGCGCAGCACGACGCTGCGCACGCGCCCCTTCACCTTCCACCCCTCGAACGGCGTCCACCCGCAGCGGGTGAACTGCTCCGCCGCCTTGATCTCGTACTCGTCCTTCTCGTCCACCTCGATCCAGGTCTCCGGCTGCTCCGGCAGGCTGAAGATGCGCCGCGGGTTGGTGTGCATTTTCTCGACCAGCGTGTCCAGGCTCAGCCGACCCGCCTGCACCGCCGTGAGCAGCAGGGGCAGCGCCGTCTCGAGGCCGGGGAAGCCGGGAGGGGGAGCCGCGGAGTCCTTCTCCTCAGCGGTGTGCGGCGCGTGGTCGGTGGCAAAGCAGTCGATCACGTCCAGGTTCTCCCACAGCGCCTGCACGTCTTCTGCGGAGGCCAGCCGCGGCCGCACCTCCTGCCTGCCGCCCCCTTGCTCCCCGGCGGTCATGAACAGGTGGTGCGGGCAGACCTCGCAGGTCACGCGGATGCCCTTCTCTTTGGCCGCGCGGATCAGCAGCACCTCCTCCTTCAGCGAGATGTGGGCGATATGCACCGGCCGGTCATAGATCGCCGCCATCAGGATGGCCGCCGCCATGCTGCGGCTCTCGGCGTGCGCCACGATGGGGTACTGCTTCGGATACTTCTCGAAGTGCGGCATCCACAGGCTCATATCATCCAGCCGCAGTTGGCCGAAGGTCATATCCAGGTACATCTTGAGCGCCGCCGCGCGCGGAGCCAGCGCTAGCTGCGATCTCGGCGTTATCCGGCCCCGCGCCGAGGTACTGGCCGTAATCGCAGCGGGCCTTGGCCCTGGCCGCCGAGAGCGCCAGTTCCAGCGTCTCCGCGTCGAAGATCGGCGGCTTCGTGTTCGGCATGGCCAGCACCATCGTAAAGCCTCCCGCCAATGCGGCCGCCGTCCCCGAATCGAAGTCCTCCTTGTGCGTGCGCACCGGGCTCGCGCAGGTGCACATGCGGGTCGATCAGTCCGGGCAGTTTAAGCATGGGCCTCCTATTATGTCGTTGCGAGGGACGCCTGCGGCGTCCCGAAGCAACCCCCTCGTTAATCAGGAGATTGCTTCGCTTCGCTCGCAATGACATATAAAAAAGAGAGCCGCTAAAAGCGACTCTCTGGTGCTTGAAAAAGCGATCATCCCGAACATATGACGCCTGAGCAATCGTTTGTGCAGGATATGTTGTGACATATTGGGCGCAATTTTACAACGATTTTTTCGCGTGTCAAGGCATGGAGACCTGACAGGTCTGGAGCCGATCGATCACGGATTTTTGCGCTAGGTTTTTAAACCATTTCCCATCCGCGCACATCCGTTCCATCCGCGTTTATCCGCGTTCTATTTGAGACCTGTCAGGTCTGGAGACAATGTTCTATGAGACCTGACAGGTCTTACGGGAGGACTTGCGGACCTGGGCTGGATGCCTGAGACCTGTCAGGTCTTGAGACATTTCCCCTTCCGACACGGCAGCCGGAAGGCCGGAAACATCCCAAAAGGGGGAAATTGTCATGACAATCGTCACTGAAAGACGCAAAAAGCCGGATGTTATAATCTTTTTTACATTTAAGCATTTCGCCAGGACAGGAAATAAAACGGAGATTCTTCCCCCACAGGAGCAGCAGCATGGCATATCAAAACGTAAAAGTCCCCGCCGGCGGGGCGAAGATCAGCATCAGGGACGGAAAACTTCAGGTCCCCGACAATCCCATCCTCCCCTTCGTCGAGGGCGACGGGACCGGCCGCGATATCTGGCGCGCCTCGGTGCGCGTCTTCGATGCCGCCGTAGCCAAGGCCTATGGCAACAAGCGCAAGATCCACTGGATGGAAGTCTACGCCGGGGAAAAGGCCTATAAACAATTCCAGTCCTGGCTGCCCGAGGAGACCACGGATGCCTTCAAGGAATTCCTGGTCGGCATCAAAGGCCCGCTCACCACGCCCATCGGCGGCGGCATCCGCTCGCTGAACGTGGCGCTGCGCAAGATCCTCGACCTGTACGTCTGCCAGCGCCCGGTGCGCTACTACAACGGCGTCCCCTCGCCGGTGAAGCACCCCGAATACGTGGACATGGTCATCTTCCGCGAGAACACCGAGGACATCTACACCGGCATCGAGTTCCAGTACGGCACCGAGGAGAACCAGAAGTTCAAGGATCTCTTCAAGGAAACCTTCCCCAAGGAATACGCCAAGATGCGCTTCCCCGATACCTCCGCCATCGGCATCAAGCCGGTCTCCGTGGAAGGCACCGAGCGCCTGGTGCGCGCCGCCATCGCCTGGGCTTTGCAGAACAAGCGCAAGAGCGTGAACTTCGTCCACAAGGGCAACATCATGAAGTTCACCGAGGGCGCCTTCAAGGACTGGGGCTATGCCGTCGCCCGCCGCGAGTTCCGCGACAAGATCGTCACCGAGCGCGAGACCTGGATCCTCGGCAACTGCGAGAAGAACCCGAATCTCACCATCGAAGAGAACGCCCGCATGATCGACCCCGGCTTCGAGATGATGTCCCCCGCACAGCAGGGCGATATCCAACGCGAGGTCGAGGAAGCGCTCAAGTTGTGGGATACCCACGGCAACGGCAAGTGGAAATCCATGCTGCTCATCAAGGACTCCATCGCCGATGTCAGCCTGCAGTTCACCCTCATCCGCCCGCGCGATTATGACGTCATCGCCACGCTCAACCTGAACGGCGATTACCTCTCCGACGCGCTGGCCGCGCAGGTCGGCGGCATCGGCATCGCCCCGGGCGCCAACATCAACTACGTCACCGGCCACGCCATCTTCGAGGCCACGCACGGCACCGCCCCGAAATACGCCGACCTGGACAAGGTCAACCCCGGCTCTGTGATCCTCTCCGGCGAGATGATGTTCCGCTACCTGGGCTGGGGCGAAGTGGCCGACCTGATCGTCAAGGGCATGGAAGGCGCCATCCATGACGGCATCGTCACCTACGACTTCGCCCGCCTGATGGACAACGCCACCGAAGTCAAGTGCTCCGAGTTCGCCGACGCGATCATCAAGCATATGTAAGCAAATCAATGAAAAAAGAGGAGGCCAATGGCCTCCTCTTTTTCGTTTTCGTTGTCATTGCGAGGAACTAAGGCAGCCCGCTTCGCGAATCACCCCGAGCGTATCACCCCGTAACGAAGCGTAGGGGAAGCGAGGGCGAGGGGTGACTGCCTCCATCAAGACGTTAGCTCACCGCTTTCTTCACAAGTGCAATGATCTTTGCCTCTTCAGCAGCGGTCAACTTAATCAGAGCGAAGGAGGCTGCCCACATGTTCCCATCGTCAAGCTTCGCATCGGGTTGGAAACCGAACGTTGCATACCTCACGTTAAACTTACTCGCAGCTTGAAAAAAGCAAATGATCTTGCCGTCCGCGTTGGCATAGGCGGGCATCCCATACCAGGTTTTCGGCGAGAGGCCTGGCGCGCTATTCTTGATGAGCTCATGGAGCCGCTTGGCTGTGGAACGATCGGGTTCCTTCATCTCGGCTATCTTTTCAAGCACGGCTTTTTCCGCCTCTTCCTTGTTCGCAGACGCCTTCCTCTCTTTGAGGGTCTCCTTCATGGCCGCTATTTCTTCAGCCGATAATCCCTTGTCGCTCGCGGCGCTCTTCGTGGCACTTTTTCGTATCTTTCTTTGGACTCATGGGAATCTCCTTTGGTAACCTGTAATTGTTTTGAACTTGCGTCAAAACGAAATTAGTTATATAATAACGATACTTGAAAATCAAGATAATGTCAAGGGTATTATTATGACCAACTCCACAAAGAAAGACTTGAAGAAACGGGCGCTGACGGCGGTGGCGGAATATGGCATCAATTTGACGCGGTTCCGAAACGCGATGGCCGAACGGAAGGGCTTCAATGCAACCGATATGGAATGCCTCAGGTTTCTATTCCTCAGAGGCACTTCCACACCTTCCGAACTTGCCAGGCATACGGGTCTCACTTCGGGTGCGACAACCGCCATGCTCGATCGGCTCGAAAAGGCAGGTCTGATCGAGCGACGGCCCAATCCCGATGACCGCCGGGGAACTCTGATCGTTCCCGCGAAATCGGGCGCTGAAAAAGTCGCCTCATGGTTCGAATCGACGAGAAAGGCACTGGATAAAATGATTTCAAGTTACTCGGAAGAAGAACTGGAGATCATTTCCGATGTCTTTGAACGATTTACAAAACTATGGGAACAGGAACGCGAGAAAATACGAAGAGATCAATAAGCGCGGATCGCGAGGAACTAATGACAAATTACTCCACGAAGATCTCCCACTTGCTCCCGTTCTGGCGCACGCGGAGCTGGCCCTGCTGGCCGGCCTGGTCCCAGTAACGGCTGTTCCACATATCCTCGCCGTAGGCGCGGCACTCGGCCAGGAGGAACTCCGCCGGCAGCGTATCCGCCAGGCGGCATAATGGCGTCTCCAGCCCCGTCCCCGGCGGAGCCGAGGGGAGCTGGCCCTCGCGCGAGTTGGCGAAGTTGGGCGTCGGGAAACAGTCCTGGTACCAATCCCCGCTCAGGTCGCGGATGCGGCAATAGCTCTTATCGGGCGTCTTGACCACCGTATAGGTATGCGCGTCATAGACCACCCCGCTGGAATTCAACAGCCGCACCGTCGCCCCGCCATCGGTCAGGTGCAGGCCGCTCTGGTTCCCATAGAAGAGCGCCCGTTCCCCCGGCTTGATCGTCAGGTTGGGCAGCACGAACGGCTCCAAGTCCGTCGCCGGTGTCCAGCCGCCAGCCGGCGGTGTTCCAGTCCACCGGGCCGATGTTGGCGACCTCGATGAACTCATCGAACACATCCACCTTGCCGTCCCGGTTCCAGTCGAACCCGGCGCGCGGCAGGAACTCGTTGAGCACCGGCCGCGGCTGCGGCGGCTTCGTCCGCGTGGGCACCCGCGTGGGCGGACGCGGGGTGGGCGTCAGCGTGACGGTGGCAGCCCAGTTCTTCTGCTTGGGGGTGCCATTGATGGGCCGGTGGGCCGTGTTGCAGTTGGTCGTGCAGCCGGAGGGGATGCCGGAATCCAACCCATTGCGCACCACCCCGGTGTTCGTCACCCAGGAACCGGCGCTGTCCAGGATCACCCGATAGCGTTCCATGCTGCGGAAGTTGGTCACAGATCCAGCCGGCCAGCCTCCGCCGTCGATGTTGGCCGTATCGATGCGCGTCCCGTTCGGGTCGAACAACTCCAATGTGGCGCCGCTGTTATTGAGGCTGTCCGTGGCGGTGCTGGTGTAAAGTTTATCCGCGGCGACATCGAAAACGGTGTTATTGTCATCGCGCTCGATGAGGTAATACGCGCCGCCCTGAATGGTCAGGTTATTGGGATCGTTGGTGATCGAGCTGGTGGCGGCCCAGGTGATGGTCACATTGCCATCCAGCGTCTTCAAGGTCCAGCCGGTCAGGTTGATGGCGGCCGCGCCCGGGTTATACAGTTCGATCCATTCATCGCTTGGGAACGCCGCCGTGCCCGCCCAGGCCACTTCATTGATCACGATGGCCAGCGGCGGTACGGCTTGCGTCAGGATCGCTTGCGTCACACTGTGCGCAACAGTGCCTGATACGCTTTCAATGAAATTGGCATCCCCCGAATAACTGGCTCGCAGGGATTTGTTTCCGGCCGTGGAGCTGGTGAGATTGCAGGAGCCGGACCCGTTCGTCAAGGTTCCGTTGCAGCTATCCGTTCCATCGTCCACCACAACGCTTCCGGAGGGCGTCAGGGAACTGGACCCGTTAGGGGCCACCGTAAAATTCACCGTATACGGGATACCCACCATGGAGGTTGCCGAGGAAACCGAGTTGATCGTGGTGATCGTATCCACCAAAAAGCCGCAAGGAGAAATAGTGCCGATTTCCTGCGGCTGGCTCGGGGCGATCAGCGTAAAATCGGCGGAATTGTCGCCCGCATCCGTGCAGCCCCCGGCCTTTCGTTCATAGCTTTGGTCAGCCACAAACGGGGGTGGGGGAGGAGTCGTGCTGCTGCTCATCGGCGCAAGCGGGGTCCCCTCCCAGTAATCCAACGCGGTCATGCTCATCCCGACCGCATCCACCTTCTGGTTGCTGGCATTGAAGAGGGCGATCCCGCCGTCATTGGTGATGTCGCCCGCATAATCCCAATCGCTGATATTCCACAGCGCATCCGGGGCATCCTGGTTGGCGATCAGAAAATACTGTCCGGGCGCCAGGGTTGTCCCCGCATCGAAGGCCTGGAAACTGGGGATGGTGAGCCCGCCGGCAGAGTTGACCGCGCGGATATACCAGCCGCCGATGTCGATCGTCGAGCCGGTGCGGTTATACAGTTCGATAAATTCGCTGTTGTCTTCTGTGGAAGTAGGCACCCCTGGGTCCACCGGCCCCCTCGTGCGGAATTCGCTGATGACTATGGGTGCATTGGCAGCCGGGAGTGCCTGCGCCTGCGGCGCGGCGCGCCCGCTTAACGCCGCAGGCCCCGCCAGCCCGGCCAGCAGGCCGGTCAGCAGGGCGATCGGTAACAGGCTGCGCAGCCAGCGATCGGATACCCTCATGACATGCGGTCCCCTCTCCGGAAAACAGTACAAGCCAGGCCGGAAACGGACCTGGCTTGATTATATACCACCCTGCGCTGGATACCTCTAAAGGGTTTCTAAAAAAGCGGCTTGCTTTGCGTTAGCGCGGATCCACGACCAGCTTGATGGCCGTGCGCACCTTCTCTTCGATCTCCACGTCGACGAATTCGGGGACACAGACCACGTCGATACCGTCGTTCCTCAGGTATCCGGTGGCGAGCACCAGCGCCTTGATGGCCTGGTTGACCGCGCCTGCACCGATGGCCTGTACCTCTGCGTGCCGGTTCTCACGGATGACACCGGCGATTGCCCCGGCTACTGCGGATGTGCGGGAGTTGGCTGAGACTTTGATCATATCCATTGTGTTGCTCCCAATGTCTCATTTGCTTTGGAGGGGGATTTACATGCGAGATTGTACAGGACTTGACTCCCTATCATCAACAGTATATTTGTATTGTATATACTTAGTATTATTAGTAGGGCCTGTGGATAGTGTGGATGAATGGCGAGACACCCAAGATGCAGTCCGGATGATTTTAGCCGCCCCCACCTGTTGGCCTTGGAGGGGCAGCTCTCTCTCCCCGGCCTCTGTGGAAAGAATTGCGGAGAAAATTTTGTTAAAAAAACACTTAAAATCGGACTTCCATATCTTGGACGCTCATAAAAGTACCCCCCATATATGGGGGGTGGCTTTATTTTTCGACAGGATGATTTTTCGAACACTTGAACGACTTGTCCACAATGGGGGGTAGTTATCCACAGTTTTATGGCACTTATCCACAGTTGGCGACGATCCGACTGGTCATTTCACGCCCTTGGGGGGCGCCATATATGGTGTCGTATAACTGAAAGATGACTGGACAACTTCTCAGCATCCCTTAATCTTCCGCCGCCGCGGGCCACCTCTGCCGCATCGAAGACCACCTCGTCCTTGCCGGTCAATTTCTCCTCCACCTTGGCCACGATCAGCCGCAGGTGGCCGGGATGCGCCACGTAATCCAGGTCGTCCGCCGGCACCGCCAGCATGGGACACAGTGTGAAGTTCTCGATCCACTGCTCGTACAGCCCGTTCAGGCTTTCCAGATATTCGGGCGGGATGGTGCGCTCATAGTCGCGGCCGCGGTGCGAGATGCGGTTCAGCAGCGTGGGCACCGAAGCGCGCAGGTACACCACCAGGTCCGGCGAGGGCAGGAACTGCGAGGCCGTTTCGTATAGGTCGCGGTAGGTGTTGTAATCGCGCGGCGTGATGTGCCCCTGCAGGTAGAGGTTGTGGGCGAAGATCTCCGCGTCCTCGTACAGGCTGCGGTCCTGGATGACCGAGCCGTCCCGCTGCGCCAGCTGGAAGTGCAGCCGCAGCCGGTGGGTCAGGAAGAAGATCTGCGAATGGAACGCCCAGGACTTCATGTCCGCGTAGAAATCCACCAGGTACGGGTTCTCCAGCACCGGCTCGAAGAACGGTTCCCATCCCAGGTGCTTGCACAGCATCGTCACCAGCGTGGACTTTCCCACCCCGATATTCCCGGCCACTGCGACAAATTTCTTCATGCTCTCTCCCTGTCCGAGTCTGCTTTACTGCGGGATCTCGCCAGCCAGTTCCTTGTCGATCACCTGCTTGAACACATCCAGCGGCTGTGCGCCCACCACGGCCAGCCCGTTGATGAAGAAGGTGGGCGTCGAATTGACTCCCATCTTCACCGCGAAATCCGCATCCGCCTGAATGGCTGCGTTGTGTTTGTCGCTCCCCAGGCAGTCCGTGAAGGCGGTCACATCCAGCGCCAGGTCTTTCGCATACTGAACATAGACCTCCTGCCCCAGTTGGTCGGTGCTGAACAGCTTGTCATGGTAGGGGAAGAAGGCGTTCTGGTCGTTGGCGCACATGGCAGCCACCGCCGCCGGGAAGGCATCCGGATGGATCGAGGTCAGCGGCAGGTTGCGATAGACAAAGCGGATCTTTCCGGGGTAGGCGTTCAGCAGGTCGTTGTAGGTCTCCTGCTGGAAGCGGCGGCAGAACGGGCACTCGAAATCGCTGAACTCCACGATGGTGATCGGCGCGTCCGCCGGGCCGAGGCTGGGGAAGCCCTCCGTCGGGATGTCATAGCGGGTGTACTGCGCCTGCTGGGTGACGGGCGCTTCGACCACCGGGCCGCCCTGGGTTGCCGCGGCAGCGGGCTGCGCTGCTGGCTGTGCGGCCATCCCCGAATTGCGCCCCCAGGCCATATATCCGACCAGCAGTCCCACGGCAAAGGCCAGCACCACCAGGATGGAATAAAAGTGACTGAGTTTGAAAGTAACGGTTTCTTCCTGCTTGGCAGGTTTCAAGTTTTCGTCCATATCCGGCATTATACCCCGTGCCCATTGCCTCCCCCTCTCCGCAAGCATCCGTGTTCGATTGTCTCCAGACCTGTCAGGTCTCAGATAGAACGCGGATGAACGCGGATAAATCGGATATCCGCGGATGAAAACGTTTATAAATAACTTATCCGCGTGAATCCGCCTGATCCGCGAAAATCCGTGTTCGATTGTCTCAAGACCTGTCAGGTCTTAAGGGGATTCGACTGTTTTTCTGCACAACTCCGGTAAATTTTTTTCGTTATAGAATCAGGCAGCATGCAGGAATTTTTCCGCCTGTCGAAAGGAACCCGATCCCATGACCGAAGAAACCCGGAACGAAAAGATCATCCGCAAGGGCGCGCGCAAGGTGACCGCCCAGGACTTCCAGAAGGTGCTCGACAAATCCGGCGAGATCGCCACCAAATTCCGCGTCCCCGGGCCGCTGCAGCGCTTCGTGGAGGACGGGCGGCTCTTCCTCAGCATCGTCCGCGACTACTGGAGCGGCCGCTACCGCCAGGTCCCCTATGCCATGATCGCCGCGGTGGTCTTTGTCCTGCTGTACGTGTTCAACCCCTTTGACCTGATGCCCGACTTCCTGCCCATCATCGGCGAGATCGATGACGCCGCCATCGTCACCGCCGCAATGTTGATCCTGGAACGCGACCTGATCAAATACCGCGATTGGAAACTGGCGCAGATCCCCGTACTTGCCCGGGAAGAACACCCGGATGCTTCGCGACCCGCCCCGCCAGAGGAGAAACCATCCTGATGGCAAAAGAAAACAGCAAAAAAGACGAAAAGAGAACCCTCAATACCTGGTTCACGCACGCTGCCCGTCTCATCGCCCGTGCCACCGGGCGGCCGCTGGCCTTCGTCATCGCCGTGTCCATCATCCTCGTCTGGGCTGTCACCGGCCCGATCTTTCACTTCAGCGACACCTGGCAGCTGGTCATCAACACCGGCACCACCATCATCACCTTCCTGATGGTCTTCCTCATCCAGAACGCCCAGAACCGCGACACCGAAGCGCTGCAGCTCAAACTGGATGAACTGATCCGCTCGCTGCACACCGCCAAGAACGAGATCATCGACACCGAGGAAATGGACGATGAGGAGATGGAGCAGCTCCACCGGGACTACCTGGAACTGGCCAAGAGCGCCCGCGCCTCGCTCACCCGGCACCGGACGAAGAGGGAATGAAATAATGACGGTCAGGATTTATGCGGAGCGCATCGTGGATCGAGAAGCTTCATTAAAAAGGCTGACGTGAAATCCGCCCGATCCGCGTCATCCGTGTTGGATTGCCTCCAGACCTGTCAGGTCTCAGATAGCACCGACATTAAATAAAAATCCCCTCTCCCAGCGCCCCGCAGCAAAGCGGAGGGGTCGGGAGAGGGGTTAGGGGTGAGAGTAGTCTTTACGCTCTTTCCAGCGCGAACTTGTGCTTGCCGATGCGGTAATTCCCGTTGTGCGTCATCACCTTCTCGACCAGCACCTCGGGCACATCCACGAACGTGAAATTGTCCTCGATGCGGATCTTGCCGATCGCCGAGCCGGGGATCTCCGCCTGGTAGGCGATCGTGCCGACCACATCGTTGGGGCGCACGCCGTGTAATTTGCCCTTGCGCATCTTCAGCCGGGTCATCCCTGCCTCGTGCGAATGAGCCGGTCCTGCCGCCGGGCCGCCGCTCGGACGGGGCTGCCGCTGCGGAAGCGCGGGCCTTTCCACGACCTCGGCCACCGTCGCAGCCGGGCGCTGCTTCTCGCTCGGCGCGCGCCAGTTTCAGCGCCGCGGCCGCCACATCCAGCGGATCGTGCCCCTCGGCCACCAGTTGCTCCGCCATCTCGCGTTCGCGCTGGTAGCGTCCCCGCCCCAGCCAGACCTTCATCAGCTCGATCACCTGTTCTGCTCGCGGCGCTTGCGGATATCCTCCGCGGTGGGCAGTACCGCCAGCGTCAGGTTCTGCCGGGTGAGAGTCTTCGATCTCGCGCAGGCGGCGCTTTTCGCGCGGCGTGAACAGCGAGATGGCGATGCCCGTCTTTCCCGCGCGTCCCGTCCTGCCGATGCGGTGTACGTACACTTCGGGATCGTCGGGCAGTTGGAAATTGATCACGTGCGAGATGTCGTCGATGTCGAGCCCGCGCGCCGCCACGTCGGTGGCCACCAGCACCTCGAGTCTGGTTCTCGCGGAAGCGTCCCAGGATGCGTTCGCGCGCGTTCTGCTCCAGGTCGCCGTTCAGCGCCTCGGCCGGGAAACCGCGCCGGGTCAGTTCGCTCGCCAGCGTGGAGGTCTCGGCCCGCGTGCGGGCGAAGATCAGCACGCTGGTGGGCTCTTCCATTTCCAGCAGGTTCGTCACCGCCTGCACCTTGTCCGATTCGTTCACCAGGTAATAGCGCTGCTCTGTGCCTTCCACCGTCAGCGTGCTGTGCTTCACCGTGACCGACTGCGGCTCGCGCATGAAGCGCTGCGCCAGTTTGCGGATGCGCGCCGGCAGGGTGGCGCTGAACAGCGAGGTCTGCCGTCCGTCCGGCGTCGCGGCCAGGATGGCTTCCACGTCCTCGATGAAGCCCATGTTGAGCATCTCGTCGGCCTCATCCAGCACCACCGTGCGCACGTCGCTCAGGTCGAGCACCTTGCGTTCCATCAGGTCGATGATGCGCCCCGGGGTGCCGACGATCACATCCACGCCGCGGCGCAGGCTGCTGATCTGCGGCGCGTAGGGCTGCCCGCCATAGACGGCCAGCACGCGCACCTGCAGGTGCCGCGGCATAGTCGTTCATCGCCTCGGCCACCTGCAGCGCCAGCTCGCGCGTGGGCGCCAGCACCAGCGCCTGGGGCAGGGGACTGCGTTCAAAATTATGGAGGATGGGGAGTGCGAAGGCTGCGGTCTTGCCGGTGCCCGTCTGGGCCTGGCCGATCACATCCACGCCCGTCAGCATCAGCGGGATCATTCCCGCCTGGATGGGCGTCGGCTCGAGGTAGCCGAGTTCGGTAATGGCCTGCACCAGTTCGGGGCGCAGATTGAGGGTGTTAAATTCGGTTGTCATCAAAATCCTTTTCATTGACCCGGCGGCCTGTGCGGCCTGCCAGACTATTGAAATGCTTTGATGACTCCACCGATCTTCCTGCCAACGCGGGCGGCCTTTTCAGGCACGTCCGCCCAACAAAAAGCCCGACCATCTTGCGTCGGGCCACCATTCAGAGTGATCAAAACAATTTCCCGGAAGCATTCGCCTTGAGCCGCTTGCTCAAAGCTGGCGGAGTATAACACATTAACGTGTCATTGCGAGGAAGGAACGGCGGGCCGGGATAACATGTCATTGCCGAGCGAGGCGAGGAACGTAGGGGAATCGACATATTATTCCCATCCGCGTTTATCTGTTTCATCTCGTGTAAATCCGCGTTCTATAAGTCTTTCAATAAAACACGCATACGCGCGGAAGTGTGATGGACAGCCGGATTCAGGGCGGAATCCGATTAGAATTGGAACGCCCTCTTATGGATTATCTTTTTTCATTCCTTCAAGGCCAGCCGCTCGGCGCCTGGGCTTATCTCTTGATCTTTGCGCTGGTGGCCTTCGAAGGCCCCATCGTGACCCTCGCCGGAGCCGCGGCCTCCTCGGCGGGCTATCTGAATCCTTTGCTTGTGTTCCTCTCGGCCGCCTTCGGGAACCTGACCGCCGATGTCGTCTGGTACCGGCTGGGCTATCTGGGCAAAAAAGAATGGCTCATTCACTACGGGCGCTGGTTCGGGCTGCGCGAGAAAAGCATCCACCGCCTGCAAAGCGATATGGAAAACCACATCGGCAAGATCCTGTTCACCGCCAAGCTGACCCTCGGATTCGTCATCCCCACGCTGGTCGCCACGGGCCTGGCCAGGATCCCCTGGCGGCGCTGGTTCGGCGTCCTGTTCCTGGCGGAATGTATGTGGACGGGTTTCCTCGTGATCGTCGGGCATTACTTTGGCCGTTATGTGCAGACCCTGGAACGGGATCTGAAATGGGTGTCGCTGGCCGGGGCGGCGCTCTTTGTGATCCTGATCCTGGTGTTCCTGGCGCGCCGCCGCGCCGCTGAAACTACAGGCGAATAGAGCATGCGCATCCTGATCGCTTCACAGACTTATTCGTACGGGAACGGGCAGGCCAGTTTTTCCATCCACCTGGCGGAAGGCCTGGCGGCGCTGGGCCATCAGGTGATGGTGGTGACCACCTCCCAGGGTATGCGTTCGTATTCCGAATGCATCAACGGCGTGCAGGTGGAAAGGGTCGCCGCCCTCCCCCTGCCTTTCATCCATCCCGTCCTGCAGCTGACGCTGCTCCCGGCGCGCCAGGCCGGGCGGTACTTTGCGATGTTCCAGCCCGACATCGTCCATATCCAGGACCACTATTTCATGTGCGCCAGCATCCTGCGGGAGGCCCGCCGCAGGGGCGTTCCGGCGGTCGGCACCAACCACTTCCTCCCCCAGAACATCCTGCCCTTCCTGCGCGATCAGCCCGCGCTGCAAAACCTGGCCGCCCGCGTCCTGTGGAAAATGATGCTGGCGGTCTTTAACCGCCTGGATGCCGCCACGGCTCCCTCGGAAACCGCCGTGAATATCCTCCGGCAGCAGGCGATTCGCGTGCCGGTCACTGCCATCTCGAACGGGGTGGACTTCCAGATCTTCCATCCGAACCCCGACGTGAACCGTTCCCTGATCCGCCATACCTATTCCCTCGCCCCCGACCGGCCGGTCTTCCTGTATGTCGGCCGCATGGATGGCGAGAAACGCCTGGATACATTATTGCAGGCCGCTTCCCAGCTCCCCCAGGAGGACTTCCAGCTGGCGCTGGTCGGTTATGGCTTGCAGGAACAGGCCCTGCGCCAGCAGGCCCGCGACCTGGGGCTGGGCGCGCATGTGTCTTTTGTCGGGTACGTGCCGCCCGCCGACCTGCCCGCGCTGTATAACAGCGCCGATGTGTTCGTCATGCCCAGCCCCGAGGAATTGCAGAGCATCGCCACCCTGGAGGCCCTGGCCTGCGGAAAGCCCATCCTCGCCGCGGATGCGCGCGCCCTGCCCGAGCTGGTCCAGCACGGCATCAACGGCTACCTGTTCCGCCCGGGAGATTCCGCCTCTGCCGCCGGCGGGATGAAGAGGATGCTCGAAAGCCGGGACCTGTGGCCCCGGATGGGGCAGTGCGCCGTGGAAGGCGTCCAGCGTCACAGCCTCGCCAGATCGATCCAGAGCTTACGAGGAACTGTACCGCTCGGTGTTGGAAAAAAGGCGCCGCCCGCACCCGGCCGCGTAAACCCCGCGCACCCCTCCGCCGCGCGAAATTTCCTCCCCAGGCCCCTTTCCGGGGCCTTTTAGATTAGAGAATCGCGAAATTGGAGACACCTGCGACACCTGCGACACTTTTTAATTTGCGCTCAGAACATTTGTTCCATACAATAAGGGAAAATGCAGGAGTGCAAAAAACACGCCTGCTCCGGATATCCAAGGAGGTGCGTATGAGTGTGCGAGTGCTGAGCCAGGTCTGGGAGTTGAAACTGCCGCGCGATGAAAAACTGGTGCTGCTGGCCTATGCCGATCACGCCGATGAGTCCGGCCGCAGCATCCACCCCTCCGTGGGCCGCATTGCCGCCAAGACCGGCTATAAGCCGCGCGCCGTGCAGCTCATCACGCGCAAGCTGGAGCGTGACGGGCTCCTGCAGGACGCGGGCCGCAGGCCGGGAGGCACGCGCTGCTGGGTCATCCCGCTGGAGGCATTGAAGCCCGCGCAGGAGTTTGAGGGGGTGCAAACGGATGCACCTCCTGCAGGCGGAGGATTCGGAAAAGGAGGCTGAAAATTGCATCCCCGGGGTGTATGCGGATGCACCGGGGGGATGCACCGGGATACACCCGGGGGGTGCATGGGAGTGCACCGGGGGGGTGTACGGGGATGCACCCAAACCGTCATTGAATCCGTCCCTCCAACCGCCAGAGGAACCACCACTACAACCGCCCGCCGCAAAAAGCGAAACCCCTGTCGTGGTCGTTGTCGAGCCGGGGGAGGCTGAAATTTTTCATGCCTATGCCCGCGAGATCGGACGCCTGACGCCCAGCATCCGCGCGGCCGTTTCCGCCTGGCTGGAGGCCGGGGAGGTGCCGCGCGCCTGGATCCCCGAAGCCATACGGTTGGCCGCGCTGAGCAACGCGCGCCGCTGGAGCTATGTGGACGGCATTCTCAACAACTGGAAACAAACCGGAAAAACCACCCGAAGGAGAAACCGGCATGGAACGCGACCGAAACAGGAACTCAGCCCCGAACAAGAATCCGCGGATCTATGTGCCGCACAAGTCATCAACGAAATGTCCCGTTTGCGGCGGCTCAGGCTGGAGGCCGGTGCTGCCGGGTGAGCCGGACTGGCTGCCGGCGGGGAACAATTTTCCCTGCGAAGCCTGCGCCGATCGCCGCCTTGCCAGCCGCCGCGAAGAAGCGCAGGATTTCAGCGGGCTGACCGCCTCGGAAAAGATCCTGCGGCTGGACGACATCCTCGTGCAGGGCCGCCCCGGCACCGCGCAGATGGTGGCGGG
Organism: uncultured Chloroflexia bacterium; assembly: GCA_963809585.1. GTDB lineage: Bacteria > Chloroflexota > Anaerolineae > Anaerolineales > Villigracilaceae > JACPVF01. Next base: position 2,263,391 of record CAWEKL010000009.1, read on the forward strand.
CTGCCGGGAGCTGCTGGACAAAAGCGCCTTTTTCCTCACGCTGTGGGGGGAGCACGGCAACGGAAAAAGTATGGCGCTCACCGCCACCCTCAACCAGTTCCTCGAACCAGGACATGTCCGGGCTGTACCTGCCCGCCTATGACCTGCTCAACTGGATACAGCAGGCCTTCGACGAGGACGAGAGCGCGGTGGAACGCCTGGAGCGCGTCAAGAAGGTGCAGTTCCTGGCCATTGACGAGCTGCAGGCGGTGCGCGACTCCGACTGGCGCGCCGAGCAGATCCGCAACATCATTGACCGCCGCTGGAGGGACGGCCTGGACGGGCGCGCCTGGACACTGGTGGCGATGAACGAGGACCCGGAAAACCTGGAGCCGCGCATTCTCAGCCGCCTGCGCGACGGCCGCAACCGTCAGAACGGCTTGCCCATCCTGCACAATGCCGACAGCGACATGCGCGCCCTGCTGCGCCGTTGAGGTCACGACAGATGTCTCCAGACCTGACAGGTCTCAAAAGCGTTCGATTATCTCTCCAACAATAGAACGCGGATAAACGCGGATGAAACGGATCCTCGCGGATGGGAAATGATTTTTTAAAAACCCTATCCGCGTGAATCCGCTTGATCCGTGAAAATCCGTGTTCGCTTGTCTCCAGACCTGACAGGTCTCAAAGGCGTTCGATTATCTCTCCAACAATAGAACGCGGATAAACGCGGATGAAACGGATCCTCGCGGATGGGAAATGATCTTTTAAAAACCCTATCCGCGTGAATCCGCCTGATCCGTGTAAATCCGTGTTCGCTTGTCTCCAGACCTGTAAGGTGTCAAAGATCCTCATTGCCGCAGCGAGCCTTCGTGCCTGGCCAGGTAAATATCCGTGTTCTGGAAGCCAAGCTCCATGAAGTAATAATAGGCCCCGTCCCGGTAGATCAGGTCCGTGTCCCAGGTCTTGGCCTTCGGGATGGGGAACACCTCCGGGGAGAACAGGGGATTGCGCGAATACTTTTCCCAGTGGAGCCCGTCGTTGCTGATCGCCAGGCCGCGGGTCTCCACAAGGCCTGCCTGGTAGATCATCACCCAGCCATCCGGGGATTGCGTCACGCGCGGGCGGTCCGCTTTGCTCCCCTCCCAACCGGCCTCGGCAACCAGCACCGGATCGCTCTCGGCAAACATGGGACCGGTCGTCGTGGGATCGTTGTATTTGGTCCAATGGATTCCGTCGGTGGAGGTGGCCATGCCGATGGCGTTCCCGCTGGCATTCTGCCCGCCGTAGTACATGCGGAAGCCGCTGGCGTCCTGGAGGACGCACGGCCAGGCCACTCCGTACTGGTCCCATGCGCCCCTGGGACCTTTGGTCAGCACCGGAGCCGGGTCCGCGCTCCACGGGCCGAGAGGCGAGGAGGCGGTCAGCCGCCCGATCTCCCCTCCGGTGACCGTGTGGAAGTACAGCACCCAGGTCCCATCCGCCAGGACGACCCCCGAGGAGACATCCGATTTTCCGGCGCCGAGGGGGATCTGGTCGGTGGTGAGCACCGGCTCCTCCGCGGCCGCGGTCCAGTGAAAACCGTCTGTCGAGGTGGCATAGCCCACCTTGACCAGTCCGGGCCACTGCGTGAAACTGTTGAAGAACATGTGGAACTTGCCCTCGTGGTAGATCACCGCGCCGGGATTGATATACAGATTTTTGATCGCCGGGGTCGGGTTGTGGGTGACGACCGGGACGGAAGGGTCCGCGCCCTGGAACACGAAATTCGGGTCCGCGAACACGAGGGGCGCGGCGTTGGAGAAGGGGCTGCCGTGGGCGCGGCGGGCGCGGCACAGGCTGCCAGCAGAAGGAAGGCCAGGACGAAAAGTAGAACCTTCATAAGAGATCTCCTTAACTCTAAAGACTGGCAGTGTTGAGAATTGCGGATAGGAATGTCTTCTCATCGTAGGACGGCCCTTCCCCGCGGTCAACCTACTGGAGGAGGAGAAATGCCGCCTCGCCATGACTGTATGTCGCATGCATAAAATTAAGGAGGGGAGGTAGATGTGAAGGGATGAGGGAGATTGCTTCGGGCTTTGCCCTCGCAACGACAAAGCGCGGGCTTCTCCCTACTCCCTTATCTCTAATCTCAAATCCCTTCCCTCTCCGTTTATAATTCTCCTGTTATGGACTCCAAGACCCTCAACGTCCTCGAATACTCCAAGGTGCTGGCGCACTTGCAGGGCTTCTGTGATTTCTCCGCCTCCATCCAGCTGGCCCGCGAATTGCAGCCCACCGCCTCCCTCGACCTGGCGCTGGCGCGCATCGCCGAGACCAGCGAGGCGCGCAGGCTGCTCTCCATTCAGGACATCGGTGTCGGCGGCGCGCACGATATCCGCCGCGGCTGCCGACCTGGCCGCGCGCGGCGGCGTGCTCGACCCGCAGCAGTTGCTGGATGTCAAGTCCACCTTCATCTCCTGCCGCGAGCTGAAGAAGTCCTTCGAGAAGAAGGCCGCCGAGTACCCGCGTCTCTCCGCCATCGCCCTCGGCCTGATGGAATCGCACGGCATCGTGGACGCCATCAGCCGCGTGCTCTCCGAGCGCGGCGAGGTGCTGGACTCCGCCTCGGAGAAACTGGCCCGCCTGCGCCGCGAAGTGCGCGTGGCGCGCGACCGCCTGATGTCCCGCCTGCAAAAATACCTGACCGATTCCGCCTCCAAATTGCAGGAGCAGATCATCACCCAGCGCGACGGCCGCTACGTCATCCCCCTGCGCGCCGAGTTCAAAGGCCAGATCAAGGCCATGATCCACGACCAGTCCTCCTCCGGGGCCACGCTCTTCATCGAGCCGCTGCCGGTCGTCGAGTTGAACAACACCGTCCGCGAGCTGGAACTGCAGGAGCGCGACGAGGAACGCCGCATCCTGGCCGAACTCTCCGCACAGATCGGCGGCTTTGCCACCGAGATCAAGTACGGCATCGAGAACCTTGCCGCCCTCGACCTGGCCTTCGCCAAAGCCCAGTATGCCGAGGAACTGCAGGCCAGCGAGCCGGTCCTGATGGACCCGAAGGCCGCCGCGAAAGCGACACAAGGCTCCCGACCCTGACCAGCCCGACCCGCTGACCCTCCACCTGCTGCACGCCCGCCATCCCCTGCTCGACCCCGAGACGGTGGTGCCGGTGGACTTCAACCCGCGCCCGGCACGCGCGCCGTGGTCATCACCGGCCCCAACACCGGCGGCAAGACCGTCTCCCTCAAGACCGTCGGCCTGCTGGTGCTGATGGCGCAGAGCGGGATGCACATCCCCGCCGCGAGCGGCTCGGCCCTGCCGCTGTTCCACACGGTCTGGGCGGACATCGGCGACGAGCAGTCCATCGAGCAGTCGCTCAGCACCTTCAGCGGGCACATCACCAACATCATCCGCATCCTCAAGAAGGCCGACGAGCGCTCGCTGGTCATCCTGGACGAGCTGGGCGCGGGCACCGATCCGCAGGAGGGCGCGGCCCTCGCCCGTTCCATCCTGACCCACCTGCTGGAACGCGGCATCACCACCCTGGTCGCCACCCACTACCCCGAACTGAAGACCTTTGCCCATTCCACCGAGGGCGTGGTCAATGCCTCGCTGGAATTCGATATCGCGACCCTGCGCCCCACCTTCAAACTGACCATCGGCCTGCCGGGACGCTCCAACGCGCTGCTCATCGCCCAGCGGCTCGGCCTCGACCCCGAGATCGTCAATGCCGCCCGGGCGGATATCAACCCCGACGACATCCGCGCCGACAAACTGCTGGACGACATCCGCAAGGAGCGCAACCGCACCTCGCGCGAGCGCGAAAAGCTGGAGAAGTCGCGCGGCCGCTTCGAGGCGCAGACGCGCGCGCTGGAAGAACGGCTGGAGAAGATCGAGGACGAGCGCCGCGAGGTGCTGGAAAAGGCCCGCGCCGAGGGCGAGCTGGAAGTGGCTGTGCTCAAGCGCAACATCGATTCGCTCAAGCAGCAGATGAAGCAGGCGCGCCAGCCTCTCGAGGCCATCCGCAAGGTCGAGGAGAAGGTCGATCAGATCGAGCAGAAGGCCGGGTCGCCCGTGGAGCGCAAGTCCGCGCGCCGTTCCGCCGCCGCAGGGCGGCCGCCGCTGCGCCCGGGCGAGCGCGTCATTGTGGGCACGCTGCGCGCCGAGGGGGTGATCACCGCCCTGGGCGAGACGGATGCCGAGGTGCAGATCGGCAGCGTCCGGCTGCGCGCAAGGATCTCGGACCTCAGCCGCAGGTCGGGCGTGATGGAAGAGACTCCTCCTGCAAAGAGCGCCGGAACGACAGTGACAGCCTCGCGGCCCTCGGGCCGTTCCCCCGGCATGGAGCTGGACCTGCGCGGCCAGCTGGCCGAGGACGCCCTCGACAAACTGGACCGCTACCTGGAGCAGGCCTTTCTCACCGGCCTGCCCTGGGTGCGCATCATCCACGGCAAGGGGACGGGCCGCCTGCGCCAGGCCGTGCGCGAGGCGCTGCGCGACCATCCGAATGTGGCTTCTTATGAAGAGGGCGGGGATAAAGAGGGCGGCGCGGGCGTCACCGTCGCCAAATTAAAGACCGGCTAAGACTGCGGCTCAGGCCGGGCTGCCTTCCAGTTTCCACTGCTGGGCGAACTTCAGGATGCGCGACTTCATATAATAGACATCCGGGTCGGCTGCCGGGCGGCGGGCCTTGATCAGCCGCGCCGCCTCCTCCACGCTCATGCCCTGCGCGTGCAGGATGCAGGCTCCCATCACCACGCTGCGGTGGCGGCCGTAGGCGCAGTGGACGTAGATGCTTCCGCCCTGCCGGATGGTCTCCAGCGCGGCGCGCGCGCCCTGCATCAGTTTGTCGATGGGCATGGGGAAGAAGGGGCTGTCGATGGTGCGCAGCCAGAGCAGCTGGATGGGCGAATCATGCCGGTCGGTCTCCGGCCCGCGGCTGTAGCGCATGTTGATGACCAGCTTCACGCCCAGCGCGCGCAGCTGGTCGTAGTGCAGGTAGGACGGCATGGTACCGATATACAGATCGTCCGTGATCTTGGAAAAATCCACGAATTAATCTTATCACGCGAGATAGATGTCATTGCGAGGGAGCGAAGCGACTGAAGCAATCTCCTCATCATCAGGGGATTGCCACGTCGCTCGATGGCGCTCTGCGTGCGCCATCTCACTCCTCGCAACGACATGCGCGTTTATTTTTTGTCACGTGTAATTTCGTTTCCAGGGGCGAGTCTTGGAAAAATCTTGCATGGCACCCCGACCTCCGCGACTCGCCCGAGGTAGGCAGGTCATGGCTTCGCGACCCGGCAGGGTGTTTGGGAGTGCTATAATTTTCTCCATGCCGGTTGAGAAATTTTCCATGCCAAGGAAGAAGATCGCTGAATTCTGTAAACGCTGGAACATTAACGAGTTTGCGGTGTTTGGCTCTGTTCTGCGCGCGGATTTCCGCCCGAACAGCGATATCGATGTGCTGGTGAGCATTGATCCCAGCGCGCATATCGGCCTTTTTGAGCTCGCACAAATGAAGATCGAGCTTCAGAAATTATTCAAGCGCCCCGTGGATCTTGTGGAAAAAGAAGGGCTGCGCAACCCGTATCGAAGAAATGAGATCCTGAGGACAGCCCGGGTCATTTATGCCGCAGGATAACCAGGCCCGTTCTTATTTGTGGGATATTCGCAACGCCGCGCATGAGATCAATACTTTCATGCGCGGCGTAAAATATGCGGAAATCGATCTTGGCCAAACGACAGGCAGGTAAACCATGAAAAGAATCATACGAATATTAGTTTTGTGTAGTTTATTGGCAAGTTGGATTGTTTCATGCAAAAGTGTCAATATAAACATACCAGCCCCATCACCTACCGCCTCGCCAGGTTGGTGGAACTCATGGCTTACTGAGCTAGTTTGCGAGCCGCCTTGCTGGCGAAACATTACCCCGGGTATCACAACTTTAGAAGAAGCTACTTCAATTTTGGAAAATTCACTGGATGTCAAAATTAGCTACAGGTCAAGCAAAGGCGAAGACTGGAATTTCACTCCGAACAAAAATGAGGGCGGAGAGGTAGGAGCGATCTCAGGACGGAATAGTTCGATTCAATTAAACTAGGTGGGGATTCAGCAGTATTGCTACAAACAATAATTGCATCCTATGGTGACCCTAAATATGTCAAGACATTATGATTGTCGATACGAAATGTGTTCAACGTTTTTGATTTATCCGGACTTGGGAATGCTAGTAGAGCGTTTTTGTCAGAAACGCAACGGGAAAACGATGAAACTCCTAAAATCGAAATTCTGTCTGAAACAGTTGTTAATACGTGGTCTTTATAGAACCAGGAATGGAGAATTTCAAAAAGATACCCTCTTTTCAAGATTACGGTTCTCCAATGGAATGGAAAGGATATGGTGTGTATCCTTAACCTCTTGGCAAAGGACAAGAATCTGCTCTGCACCTTAACATTCGGTTTTCCTTTGCTCCGACAGGAAAAGCGTTCAAAACGAAACAAAAAGGCGAACTTGGCCAAAAAAGCTGCGTCCGTCCTGTGAATGCTGAGGTCGACGCTAAGACCCTGAGGTTTTGCCTCGTAGATAAGACTGTCGCCTCAGCGCCATGAGAGGTCTCGAATAAGCAGGCAGATAGGTTCAAAAAGCTTTGTGCCCTGGCGTCTTCGCCTTAACTCTTTAACGCAAAGGCGCAGAGACGCAAAGAATTCAAAAGGAACATCCGCCATCCCCGGGCCTGCCCCGCGTGGCCGCAGGGGGAATAGTTTTTTTAAATGCAGACCCGCGTAAATCCGCCTCATCCGTGTAAATCCGCGTTCCATTGTTTTCCGGTCATCCAATCTCTAATCATCTGGTCGCTCCTCGGTTAAAATATCGCCCAACTTATCCGTGAACGGAGGAAGAGGAGAATGTCACTTACTGCCCCCGCCCCTTCGCGCAAGGGACTGCTCATCTGGATGATCGTCTCGCAATTATTGACCGCTTGGATCGCTGCGTCATCTGGCTGCTCATCGCCGGCCTCTCCGTCATGGCCTTTGATTCGGGCGTGACGCAGGAAGCCTGGAACGTGGTCATTGCCGTCTGGGCCTATCCCCTCCTGCCCATCGCGCTGGTCATCGGTGCATGGATCGCCTTCGCCCGCCGCAGGAACACGCTGGCCGCGGTGCTCTCCGGCCTGTCGTTCCTCCCGCCCTTCGTGCTGATGGGCATCGTCTGGCTGGCCAACACCCTGTGGTTTTTACAGAATGGGTCAAGTTTAAGACCCTGAGGGACTGCAATACCATGTCATTGCGAGGAGCTGAGACGGTCGCGCAGCGGACCGTCGGGCGACGTGGCAATCTTTCCTGGAGATTGCTTCGGTTGCTCACCTGGACCGGGCGGTCCAGGTTCGCGCCCTCGCAATGACATGCTGTGCAATGACATTCTCTTATGCTAGACTCTACCCATGGAAATTCTTTCCACCCATCTCGATCCTGCCTCGGCGGAGTTCCGCGCCAACGCGGAGCACCACCGCGCGCTGGCCGCGGAATTGCAGGAGCGTTTGACGCTCATCGCGCAGGGCGGCGGCGAAAAATACCGCAAGCGCCACGAGGCGCAGGGCAAACTGTTCGTGCGCGAGCGCATCGAGCGGCTGCTCGACCCCGGCTCCCCCTTCCTCGAACTGTCGCCGCTGGCCGCCTGGGACCTCTACGACGGGGAAGGCCCCGCGGCGGGCATCGTCACCGGCATCGGGCGCGTCTCGGGCCGGGAGGTGCTCATCATCGCCAACGACGCCACCGTCAAGGGCGGCTCCTATTTCCCGCTGACGGTCAAGAAACACCTGCGCGCCCAGCAGATCGCCGAGGAGAACGGCCTGCCCTGCCTGTATCTGGTCGATTCGGGCGGGGCCTTTTTGCCGCTGCAGGACGAGGTCTTCCCGGACGTGGGGCACTTCGGGCGCATCTTCTACAACCAGGCGCGCATGTCCGCCAAAAAGATCCCGCAGATCGCCGCGGTGATGGGCAGCTGCACGGCGGGCGGCGCCTATGTTCCCGCCATGAGCGACGAGGCCGTCATCGTCAAAGGCACCGGCACCATCTTCCTGGGCGGCCCGCCGCTGGTCAAGGCGGCCACCGGCGAGGACGTGACCGCCGAGGAGCTGGGCGGCGCGGACGTCCACACGCGCCTCAGCGGGGTGGCCGACCACATGGCCGAGGATGACGATCACGCCATCGAGATCCTGCGCAGCATCGTCGAGACCCTGCCGGCGCGTCCGCGCGAGGACCTGGCTTTCGGCGCTGGATGTCGCTCCCCCCGAGGAGCCGCTCTACCCGGCGGAGGAACTCTACGGCATGCTGCCCTCCACCTTCCGCGAGGGCTACGATGTGCGCGAGGTCATCGCGCGGCTGGTGGACGGGAGCAAGTTCCGCGAGTTCAAGGCGCGCTACGGCACGACGCTGGTCTGCGGCTTTGCGCGGCTGTGGGGCTACCCGGTCGGCATCCTGGCCAACAACGGCGTGCTGTTCAGCGAGTCGGCGCTCAAGGCGACGCACTTCATCGAGTTGTGCGACCAGCGCGGCATCCCGCTGCTGTTCCTGCAGAACATCACCGGCTTCATGGTGGGACGCGAGGCCGAGGCGGGCGGCATCGCCCAGCGACGGGGCCAAGATGGTGCATGCCGTGGCGAACACGCGCGTGCCCAAGCTGACGCTGGTCATCGGCGGCTCCTTCGGCGCGGGCAACTATGCCATGTCCGGGCGCGCCTACGGCTCGCGCTTCCTGTGGATGTGGCCCAACGCGCGCATCTCGGTCATGGGCGGGGAGCAGGCCGCCAGCGTGCTGCTCACCATCAAGCAGGAGCAGCTTGCAGCGCGAGGGCAAAGCGGCGCTCAGCCAGGAGGAGGCGCGAGGCCTTCATGCAGCCCATCCTCGACAAGTACGAGAACGAAGGCAACCCCTATCACTCCACCGCGCGCCTGTGGGACGACGGCGTGATCGACCCGCTGGATACCCGCCAGCGTGCTCGGACTGGCGCTCTCGGTGGTGCTCAACGCCCCGGCTGAAGATCACGGCTTCGGCGTGTTCAGGATGTGAATTCATGCCATGCCAGGCCAGATCGTCGGGGCTCGGGCGACCTCTCCCATGGTTGGAACAAGCTTGGGGGACGGCCAGGAGACCGTGGCCCTCCTCGCAATGACATCCTATCCATAGGCGGTTTTATGTCCTTTCCCACTTCCCAAGAATCCCCGCATCACCTGCTGGCGCAGCTGGTCGGCGGCTGGGTTGGCACAACCCGCACCTGGCTGGAGCCGGAAGGCGAGCCGGTGGTATCGCCGTTCCAGGGGAGCATCCAGCTGGTGCTGGAGGGGCGTTTTGCCCTCCTGCTGTATCAAAGCGTGATGGACTCCGAGCCCCAGCACGGCATCTTCACCTTCGGCTTCAACACCCTGCTCGATCGCTATGAAGCCTCCTGGATCGATTCCTTCCATAACAATACCGCCATCATGTTCAGCGTGGGCGCGGCGCTGGATAAGGGCTTCTCCGTCATCGGTTCCTACCCCGACCCCACCGGCGGACCGGACTGGAACTGGCGCACCGATGTGCAGCATCCCGACCCCGACCATCTCATCCTGACCGCCTACAACATCTCCCCGGAAGGCGGCGAGTCCAAGGCGGTGGAATCCATGCTCACGCGGATGAAGAAATGAAGACCCTCATCCTCGGCGGCACCCGCTTCGTCGGCCGGTACCTGGTGACCCTATCCCAGGCGCGCGGCGATACGCTCACGTTGTTCAACCGCGGCAAATCCAACCCCGGCCTGTTCCCCGAGGTGGAAACGGTGCACGGCGACCGCGCGCGGGACCTGAGCCAATTGGCCGGGCGCAAGTGGGATATCGTCATCGACACCTGCGGCTATTTCCCGCGCCTGGTCGGGATGTCCGCCCGCGCCCTGAAGGATTCCGTGGGCCGCTATGTCTTCATCTCGACCATCTCCGTCTATGCGGATTTCAGCAAGCCCGGCATGGATGAGACCGGCCTTCTGGCGAAGATCCAGGATGAGACCATCGAGGCGATCACGGAGGAGTCCTACGGCCCGCTCAAGGTGCTGTGCGAGCAGGCCGTACAGGAACTCTACGGGGAGCGCGCCCTCATCGTGCGTCCCGGCCTGGTCGTCGGCCCGCATGATCCCTCCGACCGCTTCACCTACTGGCCGGTGCGCGTGGCGCGCGGGGGAGAGGTGCTGGCTCCCGACCGCCCGGAAGCGCCCACCCAGTTCATCGATGTGCGCGACCTGGACGCCTTCATCCTGGAGGCTGCGGCTCAGGGCATGGCTGGCGTGTTCCATGCCACCGGGGAGATGATCGGCATGGGGCCCGTGCTGGAGACCTGCAAGCAGGTCAGCGGGAGCGATGCAGCCTTCCGCTGGGCTCCGGTGGAATTTCTGGAACAGCACGGGGTCGCGCCGTGGAGCGACTTGCCCGCCTGGATTCCCGACCGGGGAAAGGAGGCCGGAGCCGCCCGTCTGGATGTATCCAAAGCCCGCGCGGCGGGATTGAAGTACCGCCCGCTGGAGGAAACCGTGCGGGATACCCTGCTCTGGGCGCAGGCCCTGCCGCCCGACCATAAGTGGAGGGCCGGTCTCAGCCCGGAAAGGGAGCAGGAACTCCTGCGGGTGCTGCCCTGATCCAACCCATGCTGACCCCGCCTTTCTCCAAGGTCCTGATCGCCAACCGCGGCGAGATCGCCGTGCGCATCGCGCGGGCCTGCCGCGAGCTGGGCATCCGCAGCGCGGCGGTCTATTCGCGCGCCGACGCGGACGCGCTGCACGTGCGCGCCGCGGACGAGGCCGTCCTGCTGGGCGAGGCTTCCCCGGCGGAGTCCTATCTCAACATGGAGAAGATCATCCGGGCGGCAAAGGAGACCGGCGCGCAGGCGGTCCATCCCGGCTACGGGTTCCTCTCCGAGAACGCCTCCTTCGCGCAGGCGGTGCAGGAGGCCGGGCTGGTCTTCATCGGCCCCTCGGCCGATTCGATCCGCAGGATGGGCGACAAGGCCGGTTCGAAGATCAGCATGCGCGCGGCGGGCGTCCCGACCATCCCCGGCTTCGAGGGGTTGGAGTTGCCGGAGGACTTTCGCCAGGCCGCGGCGCAGATCGGCTATCCGGTGCTGGTGAAGGCTGCGGCAGGGGGCGGCGGCAAGGGCATGCGCGTGGTCGAGGACAGAGGCTGCCATGCGCGAGGCGGTGGAGGGTGCGCGCCGCGAGGCCGAGAATGCTTTCGGGGACGGGCGGCTGCTGGTCGAGAAATACCTGCCCCGCGCGCACCACGTGGAGTTCCAGGTCTTCGGCGACCGGCAGGGGAATCTTGTGCATCTCTTCGAGCGCGAGTGCTCGGCCCAGCGGCGGCACCAGAAGATCATCGAGGAGACGCCCTCGCCGCTGCTCACGCCGGAGCTGCGCGCCCGCATGGGCGCCGCCGCGCTGGAGGCCGCCCGCGCCGTTGCCTACTTCAACGCCGGGACGGTCGAGTTCATCGTGGACCCGCGCACGCTGGAGTTCTATTTCCTCGAGATGAACACGCGCCTGCAGGTGGAGCATCCGATCACGGAACTGACCGCCGGGCTGGACCTGGTGCAGTGGCAGATGCGCATCGCGGCGGGCGAGCGCTTCCCCTTCACGCAGGAGCACTTCACCCAGCGCGGGCATGCCATCGAGTGCCGCGTGTACGCCGAGGACCCCGCCAACGGCTTCCTGCCTTCCACCGGGAAACTGCTGCAATACATCGAGCCGCGCGGGCCCGGCGTCCGCGTGGATTCGGGATTCGGCGCGGGGAGCGAGGTCACGCATTACTATGACCCCCTGCTCGCCAAGCTGATCGTCCATGCCGAGGACCGCCCCTCCGCCATCCGGCGCATGCAGGCGGCCCTGCGGGAGTTCGTCATCCACGGCGTGACGACCAACCTGGATTTCCTGCAGGCCGTCCTGGCGCACGAGGACTTTGCGCGCGGCGAGGTGGACACGCGCTGGGTCGAGACGCGTTTCGCATGGGAGCCTGCCGCGCCTTCATTGGAAGCGCTGGCCGCGGCCGCCCTCGCTGATATCTCGCTGCCGGGCGCAGCACTCGCAAGCCGGTGGGACCGGTGAGACCGACCCGTTCAGCCCCTGGAAGGGGAGCGCAGGTCCGCGCGGCCTATGAAAATGGAACTGGGCGGGGCAGCCTTTGAACTGACGCCGCGCGGCGGGGGCTGGCTGCTGACCTCGGGCGGGGAAAGCCTGGAGGTGGAGGTCCTGCGCGCGGAGAACGGGCGGCTGGAGCTTTCGGCGGGGGGCCGCCGCGTGACCGCCTATGTTTCGGCGGATGGGAGACCGGCGCTGGGTCACCATCGGCGGGCGGACCTATCTGCTGAAGAAGTCCGGCGGCGGGCGGCGCGGCAGGGGCGCGCATCCGGGCGCCTCCGGCCTGACCGCGCCCATGCCGGGGCAGGTGCGCGCGGTGAACGTCCGCGAGGGCGATCCGGTGAAGGCAGGCCAGACGCTGGTGCTGGTGGAAGCCATGAAGATGGAGATCCGCGTCCAATCGCCGCGTGCGGGGGTGGTGCGCAAGGTGCTGGTCCAGCCGGGGGACGCCGTGGAACGCGAGCAGTTGCTGATCGAGGTGGACGAGGATGGCAAGGAGGAAGGATGACCGGAAGGTATTTTGACGAGCTGGAGCCGGGGATGCTGTTCAAGCACCCCAACGGCCGCACCGTGACCGAGATGGACAACGTGCTGTTCTCCGCCCTGACCATGAACACCCAGCCCCTGCACGTGAACGAGGACTTCGCCTCCAAAACCGAGTTCGGCCAGCGGCTGGTGAACGGGTTGTACACGCTGGGGCTGGTCGTGGGCCTGAGCGTCGCGGACCTGACCGAAGGGACCATCGTCGCCAACCTGGGCTATGACCGGGTCGTCCATCCCAATCCCGTCTTCCACGGGGACACCATCTACGCCGAGAGCGAGATCCTCGAGAAGCGCGAGTCGAAGTCCCGGCCCAACGCCGGCATCGTGCGCATCCGCTGCCGCGGCCGCAAGGCAGACGGTACAATTGTGGTCGAGTTCGAGCGCACCGCGCTGTTCCTGAAGAAACCGGATTAAGGTCTTCCGCAAAACGAGGAGAGGCATGCATTCCCGACGCGCACTGCTCTACATGCCCGGCGACGACCGGCGCAAGATCGAAAAGGCCGCATCCCTCGGCGTGGACTGCATCTGCATGGACCTGGAGGACGGGACGGCCATCAACCGCAAGGCCGAGGCGCGCGCCGTCATCGCGCAGGCCATGCGCGAATTGGACTTCGGCGCTTCCGAGCGCTGCATCCGCATCAACAGCATCGGTTCGGGCTGGGAGCAGGACGACCTGGACGCCGCGCTGGCTGCCGGGCCGGATGCCATCGTGCTGCCCAAGGTCGAGTTGCCGGAGCAGGTCACCTGGGTCAGCGAGCGCATCGAAGCCTATGAACGGATCAATAACCTGAGCCGCTGGTCGATCCGCATGCTCATCGGCATAGAGACTGCCAAAGGCATCATCAACCTCACCAGCATCGCCGGCGCGGATCGGCGGCTGGAGGCGATCATCTTCGGCGGGGAGGACTTTGCCGCCAGCATCGGCGCCACGCGCACCCCCGAGGCGGTGGAACTGCTGTACGCGCGCGAGGCGGTGGTGACGGCCTGCGCGGCCTTCGACCTGATGCCGATCGACATCGTGGCGATCGATTTCAAGGACATCCCCGCGCTGCGCCGCGAGGCGGAGTTCGGCGCGCAGCTGGGCTTCCTGGGCAAGCAGATCATCCACCCCGCGCAGGTCGAGCCGGTGCAGACCGCCTTCACCCCTTCCGCGGAGGCCATCGCCTACGCGCGGCGCGTGGTGGAGGCCTTCGAGGAAAGCCAGCAGGCGGGCAGGGGAGCCTTCGCACTGGACGGAAAGATGATCGACATGCCGCTGCTCAAGAGCGCGCGCAAGGTGCTGGAGCGCGCCTCGGCGGCGGGCAAATGATGACGACGACACAAACGGGATAAGGGAATCAAATTTTGCTTTCAGTCATGTATGGGCTGCTCTCCGCCATCGGCTGGGGAGCCGCGGATTTCACGGGCGGGCTGGCGAGCCGAAAGGCCAAACCCTACCAGGTGCTCTTCCTGGCGGAAGCGGCCGGGCTGATCCCGCTGCTGCTGCTGACGCTGGTGCTGCGCGAGCCGGTCCCCGGCCTGCCGGCCTGGCTGTGGAGCGCCTCGGCCAGCGTCGTGGGGACGATCGGCCTGCTGTTCCTCTACCGCTCCCTCGCCGAGGGGCACATGACCATCGCCGCGCCGGTCTCGGCGCTGCTGGCCGCGGTGGTGCCGGTGCTGGTGGGAGGCCTCACCCAGGGCCTGCCCAGGCCGGTCACGCTGCTCGGTTTTGCGCTGGCGCTGGTCTCCATCTGGATCATCTCGCAGAACGGGGAGTCCAAGGATATCCGCTTGAACCTGCAAACGCTGCGGCTGCCCTTCGCGGCCGGGCTGTTCTTTGGCTTCTACTTCGTGATGATCCACCTGGCCACGCGCGAATCCTTCTTCTGGCCGCTGGTGAGCGCGCGTGCCGCCGGCACGATCGTGATAGCCGCTTACGCGCTGAGCCTGCGCGGGCCCATGTTCCCCGCGCGCGCCATCTGGCCGCTGGTTGCCCTGGGCGGGGTGCTGGACGTGACCGGCAACCTGTTCTACGTGCTGGCCTCGCGCGCCGGAAGGCTGGACGTGGCCGCGGTGCTGGGATCGCTCTATCCGGCCTCGACGGTGCTGCTGGCCTGGCTGCTCCTGAAGGAGAAGCTGTCCGGGCTGCAATTGATCGGCATCCTGCTCGCCATCACCGCCATCCTATTGTTGACATTGTAGACCCCCTCCCGTTCTCCCTCATCCGGTTACGGATGGGGAGGTGGCGCGAAGCGCCGGAGGGGGTAGGAGGACCCCATGGGAAAACTCACCGGCCGCGCGGCGTTGATCACCGGCGCGACCTCCGGCATTGGCAAGGCCACCGCGCTGCGCTTCGCCGCGGAGGGCGCGGACCTCGTGCTGACCGGACGCCGCGCGGAGCGCGGGCTGGCGGTCGCGGATGCCTGCCGCGCGCAGGGTGCGCGCTGCCTCTTTATCGAGGCCGACCATACCCGCGCGGTGGATTGCGAACGGGTGGTGGAGGGCGCGCTGGGTGAGTTCGGGCGCATCGACATCCTGTTCAACAATGCGGGCATCGTCACCAGCGGGACGGCGGAAACGACCAGCGAGGAAACCTGGGAGGCGACCCTGGCGGTCAATGTGACCGCGGTCTGGCGCATGTGCAAGCTGGTGCTGCCGCACATGCGCGCGCAGGGCGGCGGTGTGATCGTCAACAACGGCTCGGACTGGTCGGTGGTGGCGGGGCAGGATGCCTTTCCGTACATCGCCAGCAAGGGCGCAATCGGCATGATGACCAAGGCCATGGCGCTGGACTATGCCCGCCATAACATCCGCGTCAATGCGGTCTGCCCCGGCGATACCTTTGTGGAACGCTGGATGGAGAAGGGCTACTTTGAAGGCTCCGGCGCGGTGAGCGCAGAGGAGGCCATGCGCGAGTCCAGCGCGTATCTGCCGATGGGCCGTTTCGGCCGGCCGGAGGAGATCGCCTCGGCGGTGCTGTTCCTGGCCTCGGACGATTCGTCCTTCGTGACCGGGCATCTGCTGCTGGTGGATGGTGGCAACACCGCGCAATAAGACAATGGAACGCGGATTTACGCGGATGAAACGGATAAACGCGGATGGGAATTTTTTAAGGTTTATCCGTGTGAATCCGCCCGATCCGCGACCATCCGCGTTCGATTGTCGAAAAAACAATAGAACGCGGATGGACGCGGATGAAACGGATGAACACGGATGGGAAGTGGATTTTTTAATGCCTACCCGCGTGAATCCGCCCGATCCGCGAAAATCCGTGTTCGATTGCCTTAAAATAGAACCGGGAGCTCCTTCGAGGGAATGAACCAAACCACCGATCTGCTTGCACTCCGCCTTGCCAACCAGGGTCTCAGCGGGCCGGGATTTGACACGCCTGAGCAGGTGATCGCGCGGTTGGGCGCAGTGCAGGCCCAGGATTATGCCGCCGCGCTGTGGGGAGTAGGCCTGCGGCTGAAGGATGCGAATCTGCGCTCGGTAGAGGCGGCTTACAATGTGGGCCGCTTCCTGCGCACGCATGTGCTGCGGCCCACCTGGCATTTCGTGCTGCCCTCCGACATCCGCTGGATGCTCAAGCTCAGCGCGCCGCGCGTCCAGGCCGCCATGGCCTATAACAACCGCCGCATCGGTCTGGACGCCGCGGTGCTCAAGCGCAGCCGCGCCGTGATCGCCAAAGCCCTGCGCGGCGGGGGGCAATTGCAGCGCAGTGGAATGGCGGCGGCTCTCGAAGCGGCGGGGATCGACACCTCCGGCCTGCGCCTGTCTCACATCACCATGAACGCCGAGCTGGAGGGAGTGATCTGCAGCGGGACGCGGCAGGGGCGGCAGTTCACCTATGCCCTGCTGGACGAGCGTGTGCCGCCTGCCCCGGAGATTAGCCGGGAGGAGGCGCTGGCACGGCTGGCGCGACTTTACTTCACCGGTCACGGGCCGGCCACGCTGAAGGATTTCGCCTGGTGGTCCGGGCTCACGCTG
This sequence comes from uncultured Chloroflexia bacterium, assembly GCA_963809585.1. GTDB lineage: Bacteria > Chloroflexota > Anaerolineae > Anaerolineales > Villigracilaceae > JACPVF01. Next base: position 2,280,028 of record CAWEKL010000009.1, read on the forward strand.
GCGGACGCGAAACGCGGCGCAGAGGCGCTGGGCGCGGAGCTGCGGCAGGAGGGAGAGCACTGGCAGTGCGCGGAGCACCCGGCTCCTGAAAAAGCAGCCGGGCGCGCCTGGCTGCTCCCGAACTTCGATGAATACGTCGTGGCCTATACGGAACGCGGGGATTTCTTCGACTCGGCTCATGACGAGGGACTGCTCCCGCGCAACAGTTTTCTGGCCAGCCATTCCATCCTGATCGGCGGCCGCGTGGCCGGCACGTGGAGGCGCACGCTCGGGAAGGAGGCCGTTACGCTGGAACTAGCTCCTTTTGACCTCCTGTCACGCGCCGGGGCGGCTGCGGTGCGCGCCGCGGCGGAACGCTACGCGGCGTTCCTCGGCCTGCGCCTGGAGATGGCATGAGCATCCAGGAAGCTTATGACCGCTGGGCGGGCTCTTATGACCACGACCGCAACCTGACCCGCGACCTGGACGGGAGCATGATCCGCGAGGCGCTGGGGGAGATGCGCTTCCGGTCCATCCTGGAGGCCGGATGCGGCACGGGGAAGAATACCGGCTTTCTTGGCGGGCTCGGCGCGCGCCTGTGCGCCATGGACTTGTCCGCGGGGATGCTGGCGCAGGCCGCCGCGAAGGACCACCCGGCGCATGTGCATTTCCTGCGCGCGGACCTGAGCCGCCCGTGGCCGCTGGAGGCGGGGTCCTTTGACCTGTTGACCTTCGACCTGGTGCTGGAGCATCTCGAGTCGCTGGGGCCGGTCTTCGCGGAGGCGGCGCGCGTGATGGCTCCCGGCGCGCTGTTGTATGTGAGCGAACTGCATCCCTTCCGGCAGTACCAGGGCAAAAAGGCGGAGTTCTCCACCGGGGAGGGCAGGGCGGAGATCCCGGCGTATGTGCATCACCTCTCGGATTTTTTGGGGGCGGCGGGAGGCGCGGGCCTGCGGCTGGTGGACCTGCGCGAGGGCTGGCATGCGGAGGACGCGGGCAAGCCTCCGCGGTTGGCGGTGATGCGGTTTGAGTTAGAGAGACAATAGAACGCGGATGGACACGGATGAAGCGGATCATCGCGGATGGAAAGAAGATTTTTAAAAAGGTAATCCGCGTGAATCCATCCCGATCCGCGTAATCCACGTTCGATTGTCTTATGCATTTCTAACGCTTCCCGGCTTGACAAAAGCATAACTTAGGTATAAATTTAATCCCACTTAAATAAGAAGTAGGATTAACTATGATCGAATCAGTCCCATTTTCAGATACCGTCCGTTCCTTCATGGATTTTTTCGTGGAACGCTCGATGCGCAGCTGGAAACGCTTCGCCCGGGATGCCGGGCTGTCCATGCCCCAGTTCAGCATCATTATGCAGCTCCATTTCCATGGTTCGTGCAGCGTCTCGGACATCAGCGAGCGCTTCGAGACAACCAGCGCGGCCGCCAGCCAGTCCATTGAACGGCTGGTCCAGTCCGGCTACCTGGAACGGGCCGAAGACCCCAATGACCGGCGCTCCCGGCTGCTGACTCTCAGCCCCAAAGGGCTGGAACTGGTCGGTGAGAGCATCCGCGAGCGCTATCGCTGGGTGGACGAGCTGGAAAGCCACCTGAACCCGGAAGAGAAACAAAAGATCACCGAAGGGCTGGGGATCATGGTCCAGACCGCCCGGCACCTCGAACCTGCCGTCTCTTGAATCAGCCATAACCAATGACCCGGCGTTTTTATTTACGCGCCGGTGATGTGCGTATCCGTATTATCGAAAGGAATCTTATGCAAGCAACCATGCCCAGAACCGCAGGGCGCCGCGAGCGGCGGTCCTCCTCAGGCGGGATGCGCCGCGCGGTCCAGTACCTCGCCCACTATCGCCGCCAGGCCCTGCTTCCGTATGTGTTTTTGATCATCGCCACGCTGTCGCAGTTGGCCGTGCCGCGCATGGTCCGCAACATCATCGATGCGGTCACCAGCGGTTATATCGCCAGCCAGGTGAACAGCGCCCTCGACAAGATCCCCACGCAGTTCCTCAGCGCGGCGCTGGGGAAGATCCTCACTGCGCTCAACTATCCGGCGGACATGACCGTGGAGCAGCTGCGCGCGCAGCTGCAGGCGGATATCACCAATGCGCCGCGCGCTTTGGTGACCGCCATCGTGGCCATCGTCATTTTTGCCGTCCTGCGCGGCGTCTTCTCCTTCCTGCAAGCCTTCTGGGCGGAGAAGAATTCCCAGTCGGTGGCGTACGATCTGCGCAACGACCTGTACGCCAAGATCCAGCGCCTGTCCTTCTCCTACCACGACCGCAACCAGACCGGCCAGTTGATGATCCGCGCCACGGACGATGTGGAGAAGGTGCGCCTGTTCATCGGGCAGGGCCTGCTGCAACTGGTGGGCGCGCTGATCCTGCTGAGCGGGCACGATCATCATCCTGTTCACCACCGAACGTGCGCATGGCCTGGACGGCGATGCCGATCCTGCCGGTGGCGCTGGTGCTGTTCATGGTCTTCAGCACCGTCTCGCAGCCGATGTTCTGCACTGGTGCAGCAGAAGCTCTCGACGCTGAACACGGTCCTGCAGGAGAACCTGGCGGGCATCAAGGTCATCAAGGCCTTCACGCGCGAGAAGCAGCAGCAGGCGAAGTTCCACGCGGCGGCCGAGCGACCGATGGACCAGGCCATCAAGCTCTCGCGGCTGTTCACGTTCCTGTTCCCGCTGGTCTTCCTGATCGCCAACCTGGGGCAGGCCGCGATCCTGTATGTGGGCGGCAGGCAGATCATCGCCGGGGCGCTCTGACGCTGGGCGAATGGCAGGAGTTCTCGCTGTACCTGATGTACCTGTTCTTCCCCATCGCGCAGTTCGGCTTCATCGTCACGCAGTTCGGACAGGCCTCCGCCTCCGCGGACCGCATCTTTGAGATCCTGGATGCCAAGAACGACATCGCCGACAAACCGGACGCCATCGAGCTGCCGCGATGTGAACGGCAGGTGAAGTTCGAGGACGTGACCTTCCGCTATTTCGGCGGCGGCGAACCGGTGCTGAAGAATGTGACCTTTGAAGCCCAGCCCGGGCGAGACGCATCGCCCTGCTGGGCGCAACCGGCTCCGGCAAGACCACCATCATCAACCTGCTGCCGCGCTTCTATGACCCCACCGAAGGGCGCATCACCATCGACGGGCATCGACCTGCGCGATGTGACCATCGAATTCGCTGCGCGCGGCAGATCGGCATCGTCCTGCAGGAGACCACGCTGTTCAGCGGCACCATCCGCGAGAACATCGCCTTCGGCAAACCGGAAGCCACGCGACGAAGATCGAAGCCGCGGCGCAGGCGGCCGCAGGCGCACGACTTCATCATGTCCTTCCCGGAAGGCTACGACACGCACGTCGGCGAGCGCGGCACCACGCTCTCCGGCGGGCAGAAGCAGCGCGTCGCCATCGCCCGCGCCCTGCTGCTCAATCCGCGCATCCTGATCCTGGACGACTCCACCTCCAGCGTGGACCTGACCACCGAGGCGGCCATCCAGGACGCGCTCGATAATCTGATGAAGGGACGCACGTCCTTCGTCATCGCCCAGCGCATCAGCACCGTGATGAACGCCGACAAGATCCTCGTGCTGGACAAGGGCGAGGTGGTCGCCACGGCAGACACGCCGACCTGATGGAAGATAACCCGATCTATGCCGAGATCTACAACTCGCAGATCCTGACCTATGAGGCCGAGCACACGGCGACAAAGGAAGGTGCCCTATGATGGGCGGACCCGGCCGCTTTGGCAATTTTCTGAACCAGGAGACGCTCAAGCCCAAGAGCATCTCCGAGACTCTGCGGCCGGCTGGGGCAGTACTTCGGTCGCTTCTGCTCCCATGCTGCTGCTGGCAGCGGTCTTCGTCGATCACCGCCACCTGGGCGCAGGTGACCACGCCGGAGATGACCGGCCAGGCCACGGACTGTTTCCTCGTGCCGGCGGGCGCCAGCGCCTTCGGCAGGCTTCCCGGGCGCCGAACAACAGGCGCAGAACTCAGGCTCGGCATGCTGGCTGGGAAACGATCCATCCACGCTGAGCGGGACGAACTGGATCATTGCGAAGCTCTTTTCGCTGGGCGGGTTTAGAGCTGCCCGACTGCGGCCGCCGCCACGACCACGGACCGCGCCGCCGGGCTGGGGCGGCTGATCCTCATCATCATCGGCCTGTTTGTGACTGGGCTCACTGCTGACCGGCATGACCTTCTTCACCATGTCGTGGACGGGCCAGCATGTGCTGCGCGCACTGCGCGCTGGAAGTCTTCAGCAAGCTGCACCAACTGTCGCTGAGCTTCTATGCCGAGCACGAAGCCGGCGACCTGATGAGCCGCATCACCAACGATACCAGCGCCATCGAGCAGGCCATTTCCTTTGCGCTGGTCAATGTGTTCAGCGGCATCCTGCTGCTGGTCTGGGTGGCCTACAACATGATCAGCGCCAAGCCTGCCGTTCGCGCTGCTTTCGCTGACCGTCACGCCGCTGATGTTCCTGGCGACGCTGTATTTCTCCGACCAGGCGCGCAAGGCCTTCCGCAAGAGCCGCCAGGAGATCGGCAACGTCAACGCCGAATTGCAGGAAAGCATCGCCGCGGTGCGCGAGGTGCAGGCCTTCAACCGCGCCGATGAGAACATCGAGCAGTTCAAGGAAGTCAACGCCGCCAACCGGGACGCCAATGTGCGCGCCGTGTCCTTCACCTCCGCGCTGGCGCCCCACGCTGGAAGCCCTGTCCTACATCTGGCGCTCGCCATCGTGACCGGCGTGGGCGGCTGGTACCTGCTGCGCGGGCAAAGCCTGCTTCGGCACCACCGTCACGCTTGGCCTGGTGGTGACCTTCCTGGCTTATGTCCAGCGCTTCAACCAGCCCATCCAGCAGATCGCCGTGCTGTGGACCAATATCCAGAACGCCATCGCCGGCGCAGAGCGCATCTTCGGCATGCTGGACGAAAAGCCCGCCGTGCCGACAAGCCCGGTGCGCAAAGCCATGCCCGAGATCGAGGGCAAGGTCGAGTTCAATCGAGGTCTCGCATGAATACGAGGACGGCGTGCCCGGTGCTTGACAGGATGTCTCCTTCACCGCCGAGCCGGGTCAGACGATCGCCATCGTCGGCCCGACGGGCGCGGGCAAGACCACCATCATCAACCTGCTGCCGCGCTTCTACGATGTGACCGCACGGCTCGGTCAAGATCGACGGCATCGATGTGCGCGATGTGACCGCCGAGTCGCTGCGCCGGCAGATCGGCATCGTGCTGCAGGATACCTTCCTGTTCAGCACCACCGTGATGGAAAACGTCCGCTTTGGGCGGCCGGAGGCCACCGACGAGGAAGTGAAGGCCGCCATCCGCCTTGCCAACGCCGATTCGTTCATCGAGCGCCTGCCCGAGAAATATGAGACCGTCCTGGGCGAACGCGGCTCCGGTCTTTCGCAGGGACAGCGGCAACTGCTGTCCATCGCCCGCGCCGCGCTGGCCGATCCGCGCATCCTGATCCTGGACGAAGCCACCTCCAGCGTGGACACTCGCACCGAGCGCCTGATCCAGAAAGCCTTCGACGAACTGCTGAAGGGCCGCACCTCGCTTCGTCATCGCGCACCGTCTTTCCACCATCCGCAACGCGGACCAGATCCTGGTGCTGGTAGATGGGCAGATCGTCGAGCGCGGCAGGCACGACGAGCTGCTGGCAAAGCAAGGCTTCTATTACGACCTGTATATGAGCCAGTTCAAGAAACAGGAAGAGATCGAGGAACCGGTGAGTTAGTTTGCACGAGAAGAGGCCCCTGTCGAACAGACAGGGGCCTTTTTGATTTAAAACGAAAATACCACAATTAATTAAAAGTGTGATATTTCCGTTGTTCTGTTGGCGATACAATCCGGTATGTGAAGGTATTGGTGGAGATCTACCGCAGCGAGGGGATCCATATTCACGGCAAGACCGTCGAGCGCACCGCCGTGCGCGGCGTGATCCGGCGCGGCGGGGAACTGCTGATGGTCTATTCCGCGGCGGCGGGCGATTATAAGTTCCCTGGCGGAGGGGTGAAGGCAGGCGAAAGCCGCGCGGCCGCGCTGCGCCGGGAGATCCGCGAGGAGTGCGGGCTGGAGATGACCGGCCTGGGCAGGAAGATCGGCGCGGTGGTGGAATACAAATTCTCCTTGGAACCGGACTTCGATGTTTTCAAGATGACCTCGCATTTTTATCCCTGCCGCGTAGCGGAGACGGCGGGGGAGCAGCAGTTGGATGACTATGAACGCGAACTGGGCTTCCAGCCGGTGTGGATCGGCCTTGAGCAGGCGCTGCGCTGCAACCGGGACCTGCTCGGTTCGCTCAACGCGCCCGATTGGCTTCGGCGGGAGATCTTCATGCTGGAGTATCTCCGCAGAGGCGAAAAGGAATAGAACACGGATTCCCGCAGATCGGGCGGATTCACACGGATTCACATTTTTAGATTCATTTTTCCATCCGCGCAGTTCCATGTTGATCCGTGTCCATCCGCGTTCCATTGTCGACTTGACTATTAAAGGCTATTTCACCGCGAGGCGTTGGCTCTCCTGACGCGCCGCGGCGCAATGACATATAATTGGGGCAGGAGTCTCAAGCATGACCAAGACCAGCGCGGAGTTCGAAGCCTTTCTGCAAGCCTACCCTGCCTACCGGAAGACGGAATCGCTCGACCGGTTGAGAAAGACGGAATATTCGCGCCTGGACCGCGCCGAGCATATCTACCTGGATTACACGGGCGGCGGGCTGTACGCCGATGCGCAATTGCGCGCGCACCAGAAGCTGCTGGCCGAGAACGTCTTCGGCAACCCGCATTCCGGCAACCCCACTTCGCAGGCGGCCACCGGTTTTGTGGAAGATACGCGGCAGGAGATCCTGCGCTATTTCAATGCCGACCCCGAGGAATACCTGGCGATCTTTACCTCGAATGCCAGCGGCGCGCTCAAGCTGGTGGGCGAGTCCTATCCGTTCCCGAACGGACGCTACCTGCTGACCTTTGACAACCACAATTCGGTCAACGGGATCCGCGAGTTCGCCCACGTGCCGCGGCGCGGAGGTCACCTATATCCCCGTGCTGCTGCCGGACATGCGCGGCGACTTGGCGACCCTCGAGATGGAGCTGGCCCACCCATCGGACAAGGGGCATAACCTGCTTTGCCTACCCGGCGCAGTCCAACTTCTCCTCGGTGCAGCACCCGCTGGAGTGGATCGAGATGGCCCACGCGCACGGCTGGGATGTGCTGCTGGACGCGGCTGCCTTCGTCCCGACCAACCGGCTCGATCTTTCCAAGGTGAAGCCCGACTTTGTGCCCATCTCTTTTTACAAGATGTTCGGCTACCCCACGGGCCTGGGCGCCTTGATCGCGCGCAAGGAGGCGCTCGCCAAGCTGCACCGTCCCTGGTTCGCGGGCGGGACCATCACGGTGGCCTCGGTGCAGGGGGACAAGTATTACCTGGCCGACGGCGCTCCGGCCTTCGAGGATGGCACGCTGGACTACCTCAACATCCCCGCCATCGAGATCGGGCTGAAGCATCTGGAGTCCATCGGCATCGATGTCATCCACGAGCGCGTGCGCTGCCTGACCGGCTGGCTGCTCGACAACCTGACGAGCCTGCACCATTCCACGGGCGAGCCGCTGGTGCGCATCTACGGGCCGACCACCACCGAGCAGCGCGGCGGGGCGGTGACGGTCAACTTCTTCGACAAACACGGCCTCCCGCTCGACCACCGCTCCGTGGAGAGCAGCGCCAACAAGGTCAACATCTCGCTGCGCACGGGCTGTTTCTGCAATCCCGGCGCAGGGGAGGTGGCGCTGGGCATCTCGCGCATGGAGCTGGCGGCCTGTTTCGCGCAGCCCACGCACGAGCAGCGCCTCTCGCTGGACGACTTCCGCGTCTGCATCGACGGCAAGTCCAGCGGCGCGGTGCGCATCTCGGTCGGCATGGTCACGAACTTCAATGATGTGCAGTCCTTTTTGATCTTTGCGCGCGGGCTGCTGGCATGAGCACGGACGGGCGGCGGCGAGCGGACATTCAACCCGGCCAGACGGTGCTGATCGTCCTGAAGAAGGATCAGGCCGGGGGCAAACTGACGCGCGGGGTGGTGAAGGATATCCTGACCAAATCGCCCACCCACCCGCACGGGATCAAGGTGCGCCTGATGGACGGGCAGGTGGGCCGCGTGAAGGAGATCCTCGGCGCATGAAGCCGCGGCTGACTCTTCTTGCAGCCGCGGGAGCCCTGCTGCTGGGGACGCTTGCCTGCCGTCCTGTGTTCGCGGTGGGCTGGGAGGAACTGCTGGCGATCGGCCTGATCGCGGCGTTCCTGCTGGGGCCGCTGATTTTCCGGCTGGCGCGCGCCTGGGTCAAGTTTCAGGAAGCGATGAAGAAAGATAAGGACCGATGAGCCAGAATCCGATCAACCTCGGAGTGCGTTTCATCCTTGAGCTGGTCATGCTGTATGCCCTGGGACTGTGGGGTTGGAAGGGCCATGAGGGTCCCTGGCGGTATTTTCTGGTGATCGCGCTGCCGCTGGTGGCGGCCCTTCTATGGGGTGTCTTCCGCGTCCCGGAGGATGCCAGCGCGAGCGGGCAGGCGCCGATCCCTGTGCCGGGCTGGCTGCGCCTGCTCCTGGAGGTTTTCCTCTTCGGGTTTGCCACCTGGGCTTTCTTTGCCAGCGGGGCCGCTGCCGCAGGGTGGGTCTTCGGCGGCGTGACGCTGCTCCATTATCTGGTCTCGTACGACCGGATCGGATGGATGTTGAAGTCATTAGCAGGTCCGTGAAGGCGAGGTGAAGGATGATCGGGAGAATCTGGCACGGCTACACCACAACGGAAAATGCGGATGCGTATGAAAGCCTGCTGCGGGAGGAGATCTTCACCGGCATTCGTGACCGGAACATCGCCGGCTTCCGCGAGATCCAGTTATTCCGCAGGGTGCTGGAGGGGGAGGTGGAGTTCATCACCATCATGTGGTTCGACTCGCTGGAGGCGGTGCGCGGGTTCGCCGGGGAGGACTATGAGGCCGCTGTGGTCCCCGCCAAAGCGCGCGTCCTGCTCAAACGCTTCGACGCGCGCTCCCAGCATTATGAGGTCCGCGAGCGATTGGAAGGGTGAGTTTTTTGAGCATCAGCGTTCGGTTGTGTTGGAATAGAACGCGAAAATCCTTGTTCGATTGTCTCCAGACCTGACAGGTCTCAATAGAACGCGGCCGAAACGCGGATGAAACGGATCCTCGCGGATGGGAAATGGTCTTTGGAAGCACCCGACCCGCGGTGAATCCGCCTGATCCGTGTGAATCCGTGTTCGATTGGTCTCCAGACCTGACAGGTCTCAGGCATCCAGCCCAAACCCGCAGGTCTTTCCGGCAGACCTGTCAGGTCTCAAATGGCTCGCAAAATAGAAATGATATACTAACGCAAGTTTTTAGCGGTCTTTTACCGGGCGTTCCCCTTTAGAGGTGAGCATGAAGTTCCAGACGCTCCTTTCGGAATTCCAGCCCCGACAACTTCTTCCCAACCTGACAGCCGGACTGCTCATCGGCGCGATGGAGGTGCTGTTCTGCACCTCGCTGGCCGCGCTGATCTTTTCGGGCCGGCTGTCCCCCTTTGTCGCCGATGGGATCGGCCTGACCCTGTTCGGCGGCATGGCGCTCAGCCTGGTGGTCGCCTTTCTCAGTTCGCTGCCCGGCGCCATCCCGGTGGTGCAGGACAGCCCGGCGGCCATCTTCGCCCTGGCCGCGGCGGCCATCGCCGCGCAGATGCCGCTGGATGCCGCCCCGAACCAGATCTATTTCACGGTGGTAGCCGCCATCTCCTTTACCACCCTCCTGGCGGGATTGATCTTTCTCGCCATTGCCCGCTTCGGGCTGAGCAATTTCGTGCGCTTCGTCCCCTATCCGGTGGTGGGCGGATTCCTGGCCGGGACCGGCTGGCTGCTGGCTCAGGGGGCGCTGGGGGTGATGAGCAGCCTGCCGATGCACCTGAGCGACCTGCCGCGGCTGTTCGAGGCCGGGATGCTCATGCGCTGGGTGCCGGGGGCGGCGTTAGCCGTCCTCCTGCTGCTGTTGCTGCGCCGGTTCAACCACCCGCTGCTGATGGTGGGGCTGCTGGTGGGCGGCATGGCGGTCTTCTATCTCGTCCTGTGGATCACGAATACATCCCCTGCGGAGGCGGCCAGCCGGGGGCTGCTGCTGGGTCCCTTCCCCTCGCAATCGTTATGGAGGCCGCTGCAACCTGCGCAGCTCGCCTTCGTGGACTGGCGGGTGGTGCTCACGCAGGCGGGGAAGCTGGTCACCATCCTGTTGGTCAGCAGCATGGCGCTGCTGCTGAATGCCAGCGCGCTGGAACTGGCGACACGCAAGGACGTGGACCTCAACCGGGAACTGTTCGCGGCGGGGATCGGCAACCTGCTGGGTGGGCTGGGAGGCAGCCCGGTGGGCTATCAGACCATCTCTTCCTCGGCCCTGGCCTACCAAATGAGCGCGGCCAGCCGGCTCACCACCCTGCTGGTGGGGATGATCTGCGGCGCGGCGCTGTTCTTCGGCGCCTCGCTGCTCTCCTTCTTTCCCAAGGCGGTGATCGGCGCGCTGCTGCTCTACATGGGGTTGAGTTTTCTGGTCGAATGGGTGTATGACGCCTGGCGCCGCCTGCCGCACACGGATTACTTCCTGGTCCTGACCATCCTGGCGATCGTGGCGGCGGTGGGCTTCCTGCAAGGGGTGGGCGCGGGGATCGTCATCGCCGCGGTGCTGTTCGTGGTGAACTACAGCCGGGTGGACTTTGTGAAGGACACGCTGACCGGCATGACCTTCCGCAGCAGCGTGGAGCGGCCGCACGAACACCAGCAGCTGCTGCGCGACGTCGGCGAGCAGATCCACATCCTGCGATTGCAGGGATACCTGTTCTTCGGGACCACGCAAAACCTGCTCAACCGCATCCGCGAGCGCATGAAGGACCCCGCCCTCCCGCCGCTGCAATATCTGCTGCTGGATTTTCACCGGGTGGCGGGCGTGGATTCCTCCTCGGTGCTGGGCTTTGTGCGGCTGCACCAGCTGGCCGAGGCCAGCGGCGTGCAGCTCGTCGCGACCGATGTCCAGCCCGCCATCCTGGACCGGCTGGGACAGGGCGGCCTGCGCGAGGGGCAGGATGCCCGCTTCCATGTCTTCCCCAACCTCGATCACGGCATGGAATGGGTGGAGAACCTGCTGCTGGCCGCTGACAGCCGCTCGATGATCGTCCATGCGGCCTCCCTGCAGGCGCAGCTCCGCAAGGTCTTTAAGACCTCCGAGGAAATCGACTGTTTTATGAAGTATCTGGAACGGGAGGAGGTGGATGCGGATCACATCCTCATCCATCAGGGCGACCCGCCGGAGGCCATGTATTTCCTGGATTCCGGGCAGGTGACGGCGGAATTGCGGGCGGAGGGCAGCCAGCCGATACGCCTGCGCAGCATGGGAGGGGGAACGGTCATCGGGGAGATGGGCCTGTATCTCAAGGAGATCCGCACGGCGACGGTCTTCACCACGCGCCCCAGCGTGATGTACCGGCTGAGCGAGGCCTCGCTGCACGAGATGGAGAGCCGCGACCCGGAGACGGCCGCGGCGCTGCATCAATGGATGGTGCGCCTGCTGGCGCAGCGCCTGAGGGAGAATAACGAGACGCTGGAAGTTCTGCTGGGGTGAGGAGGTTCTGGAAAATCCCTAAGAACCGTCATCGGAAGGTCATGTCGGAAAAGGAACTCGCAGGGGACGCAGCCGGCGCTGCGCCTGAGGGCGGTTCATCGCGAGACGACATCCCGTAAGGGACCGGCCCGCCCCTCCGTCGCCGCGACCATGGTTTAGGAATAGAACGCGGATAGGCGCGGATGAAACGGATTGTCGCGGATGGGGAAATATTTATAAAAGATCTACCCGCGTGAATCCGCCTGATCCCGCGATAACCCTGGACCTGACAGGTCTCGGCATCGCCCAGACCCGCAATTCCTCCGGCAGACCTGTCAGGTCGTAAATGGAACGCGCAAAGTTTTTTAAGGAAGGGGCGAAATCGTTTGGGGACTGTAATTCAAGGGGGAGATTGCTTCGTCTCTCGACACTCCGCTATGCGGAGTGCCTCGCTCCTCGCAATGACATGCTATCCAGCGTCGGGCCAGAGCCAATCGAGCAGGCGCTTCTTTTTCTTTACGACCTCATCATGGTAGGGGACGGCGATCAAGACCACCGTGATGTTGTCATGCCCGCCGCGCTGGTTGGCGGCCTCCACGAGAGACTCGGCGGCGGACTTGAGGTTGGGCTGGGCGCGCATGGTCTTCAGGATCTCATCATCCCAGATCAGGTCGGTCAGGCCGTCGGTGCAGATCAGCAGCATGTCGCCCGGCTCCAGGTCAAAGCCCTGGTTGGCTTCCGCTTCCTCGTCCGACTCGCCATCCTCCAGATACAGGCGGAAATCCACATCGGGCAGTTCCACCGAGCCGAGATAGCGCCGGATGATGTGCACGTTGGGATGGTCGCGGGCCTGCTCGGCATCCAGAATGCCCTTGTCCACGGCCTCCTGCACCCAGGTATGGTCGAGGGTGAGCCTGCGGATATGCTCGCCGCGCGCCAGGTAAATACGCGAATCGCCCACATGGGCGATATATAGTTTGTGTTCCACGACCCATAGGCAGGCGCAGGTGGCGCCCATGCCTTCCTGCTCGACCTTGCTGGCAGAATGGGCCGCCACCGCCTGGCTGGCGTTGTGGATCGCACTTTCCATGATCTTGAGGGGCTTTTTTCCGTTGCTCTCGGCCACCCCCTGGCTGATGTAGTTCACCGCCAGTTCGGCGGCCACTTCCCCGGCACGGTGCCCGCCGATGCCATCCGCCACCACGGCGAACACCACGGGCCGCGTATCCTCCGTCGCCATGCTGAACGAAGAGACCGCGTAGCGGTCTTCGTTGTTCTTGCCAGCCATGCCGGAATGGCTGAGGGCGGCTATATGGAGATGGGCAACCGATGAGCGAATCATTCGGCGGGCTTCCCTGTTGTCACGGTGGGCTGGGGCACGGGTGGAGGCGTGCGCAGTTGGAACCGGTAGATTAATTGGCCGAAGTGTACCACATCGCCGGATTGCAGCCGCCGCCCCTCGCGGGTGACCGGCTCATAGTTCACCCAGGTGCCCGCCACCGATCCGTTATCGGACAGCAGGAACGTGCCCTCGCCATTCTGGCGCAGGCGCGCGTGCACCGGCGAGAGGGAGGGGTCGTCCAGCACGTGGTTGCACTGCACCGGATCGGTGCCCAGGATGGTCTCTTTTTCGACCAGAGGGATGGGGTTTTCGGTCAAAGGCTGCCCGTCCGCGCCGAGGCGGACCAGCGATGCAGGCGCATCGATGATGCGGATGCGCGTACTGGCGGCAGCCTCGCGCTCTGCGTTTGACACGGTCGGCCGGGGAGGTGGGCGGCTCGGTGGCCACGGCGACGGGCTGGGTGAGCGGGTCGCGGTGGGCTTCGCGGGTCTTGCGGCGGGCCCTCAGGCTGGGCAGGCGCAGGCGCCCGGTCAGCAGGACGAAGACCAGGGCCAGGCCAGCCAGGGAAACCGCGCCGATGATGATGGGCAGGCGGAAGCGGGCGAACACGGCGGCCACGCCGCGCGGCGGCTGGATCACGGTCAGCGTGACGGGGATGGACATGCTGGCCTTGCTCAATCCGAGGGTGTCCACGACCTCCACCACGAGCTGATGCTCGCCGCTCAGGTTGTAGCCCTTCAGGTCCCAGGTGAAGGTATCGAACGGCTCGGCGGTGTTCTCGTCCACGATCTGCCCGTCCACGTAGAGGGTGGTGCGCTGCAGCGGCCGCGGGTGCTTGTCGGCGAACTCGATGATGATCTTGAGGGTCTGCTGCTCGGGGGCCAGCACCTTCGTGTTGAAGGGATCGTCCGCCGGGGCCTGGCGGGTGATCTGCAGGGGCGGCGCCACGAGGATGGGGTTGGGCGGCTCCAGGTCCACGCTGATGGCCTGCTCGGCGGAGTCCACCTTGCCCGCCGGCAGGGACACTTCGACGCCCAGGGTGTGATCCCCGCCGGTCTTGATGGTGGAGGTGTATTTCAGGGTGTAGGTGCGGCGCAGCGGGGCGAAATAGGATTCGGGGTTGGGGAAGGCTTCGGTCCCGGAAAAGGCGAACAGGCTGCCGCCGGTCCGGGAGGCCAGGGTGCTGAAGGCGGCGGCGCTGGTGGTGGCAAAGTACAGGTCCAGGTCCACGAACCAGACGAACACGCGCACCTTGTTCTGGACGGCCCGGTCAATCAGCGGCTGCATGATCGTGGCGATATTGGGGTCGTCCATGTGGGGCGTAATGAACAGGACGGCGCGCTTCATCCCCTGGCGGGCGGTCTGCATGGTGGCGATATCCAGGGCCAGCGAGAGGGATTGCAGGTTGGGGGTGGTGTTGCGGAAATCCGGCGAGAAGGAGCCCAGGCTGCTGCGGAAATCGGCGGGGGTGGCGTGGCTGATGACCGGCCCGGAGATGCTCACCAGGCTCATGTCGTCGGGGTTTTCGGAGGGCAGGGTCTGGGCCCAGCCGTCCAGCACCTGCACGAGGCGCTGAAAGCGGGAGATGCCCTGCCCGTCGCGGACATCCAGGGCCGGGCCTGAATTGATGCCCACAATGAGCTGCGCGGGGAGGGCTTCCTCGGTCAATTCATCGGGCTTGAGCGGCTGGCGGTCCTCGATAACGGTGACGGCATCCTTGGTCAAGCCGGTGGCGAAGACGCCTCTTTCATCGAACACGTCCAGCAGGGCGCTGACGGTTGGAAAGGCGGAGGTATCCGCAGGGTAGAGGTCGGCAAGCGCCGGAGCCTGGGCCTGCACAGGGGAGTGCAAGCCCAGGAACAGGCTCAGCAGCAGAAGGCTGCTCAGGAATTTACGCATTGGCCTCGACAGGCGGTTCGGCGGGCGGCGGGAGGATCTCCACGGAGGCGGGCGAAGTAAGGCGCAGGTAGGTGAGAGTCCAGGCGGATCCCTTGTAAGTGGCCAGAATGCCGCGCAGCAGGATCAGGATGGGCAGGTAGAGGAGGGAAATGCCCCCGGCGATGAGCAGGGGGGTAAAGTCCTGCTGGTTGCCCACTGCGTAGGCAAAAACCGCCGGGATGAAGATCAGGATGATCGGCAGGGCGATCAGCAGGCCAATGATGAAGGTCAGGACCCCCATGATCAGCCACATGACGAGGATGGGGCCGAGGTTATTGCGGACCACTGTCCAGCCGCGGTTCCAGCCCTCGACGATGCCGAGATTTTCCTTGACCATGGCAATGTAGGCTTGCTCCAGGACGAGGCCGAGGAAGATCATCACGGGTATCAGGATGCAGATGATCGGGAGGATGCAGAGGAAGCCAATCCCGGCGGTGAGGACACCGGCCATGAAGAGGCTGAAGAACACCGCGAAAACGGCCAGGCCAAAGAGCAGAGACAGGCCGAAGATGCGCCAGAAGAAGGGCGTGCTCTGGCTGAACAGTGCGCCGAAAGCGGGCATACTGGTACCGGTCTCGGCTTGCAGGGTGCCGCGGATCAGGCCGATGCGCCCGATGGTGCCGAGGAAAATGGCGATGATAATCAGTACGAAGATGACGATCACGAACAGTACGACCACCCACCAATTCTCGGTGATCCAGCGGCCGAAGGCATCCGCGTACTGTTGGTACTGGGGGAAGGGATTGTTTCCGTCACCCCCGTTCCTTATCCCGTTGTTGCCGCTGCCGCCGCTGCCTTCCGCGCAGCCGGCCAGGATGCCGAAGATCCACAGGACCTTGTATTTCCAGGTGATCTGCCAGGCGCGGGTAAGAACCTCTCCGAAGTTGAAATTCATGACGGTGCTCCTTTATTTTCCCTTCCCCCAACCCCTCCGCTTCGCTCGGGTGGGGCAAGGAGATGAGGGAAAATGTGAAATGAAGTATGTTTTATGTCCCATCCACAGCCGAAAAGGAGGGGGCATCACAAAGACATACGTTCATTCCCATTCAATGGTTGCCGGCGGCTTGCTGGTAATATCATACACGACCCGGTTGATTCCGTCCACTTCGTTGACGATGCGGTTGGCCACCCGCGCCAGCAGGTCATGCGGCAGGCGCGCCCAGTCGGCGGTCATGAAATCCTCGGTGGTCACGGCGCGGAGGGCGGCGGCCTCCTGGTAGGTGCGCTGGTCGCCCATCACGCCCACCGAGCGGACCGGCAGCAGGACGACAAAGGCCTGGGAGATGCGCTGCGGCCCGGCTGTCGCGGCGGAACAGGCCCTCGCGTTCCAGTTCCTCCAGCAGGATGGCATCCGCCGCCCGCAGGCGGTCGAGGCGCTCCGGCGGTCACCTCGCCCAGGCAGCGCACGGTCAGGCCCGGGCCCGGGGAACGGCTGCCGCCAGACCATGCTCTTCGGGCAGCCCCAGCGCCTCGCCCACGGCGCGCACCTCATCCTTGAACAGGTAGCGCAGCGGCTCGACCAGCTCGAACTGCATATCCTCCGGCAGCCCGCCCACGTTGTGATGGGTCTTGATCCGTTCGGCCTTGTTGCGGTCCGGCGCGGACGATTCGACCACATCGGGATAGATGGTGCCCTGCACCAGGAAGCGCGGGCTGCCCCAACTGGCGCGCCTGCTGCCTCAAAGATGCGGATGAACTTCTCGCCGACGATGCGGCGCTTTTGCTCCGGCTCGGTGACGCCCTGCAGGGCGTCGAAAAACTCCTCCGCCGGCGTCCACCGTGATCAGTTCGGCGCCCAGGTTCTCGCGGAAGGCGGCCGCGACCTGCTCGGCCTTCGCCCTGGCGCAGCAGGCCGGTGTCCACGAAGACGGCGGTCAAGCTGGTCGCCGACGGCCCGGTGCACCAGCGCCGCCGCCACGGTCGAATCCACGCCGCCGCTGACCGCCGCCAGCACGCGCTCGCCGCCCACCTGCTCGCGGATGCGCTCGACGGCGGCCTCGATGATCGAGTCGGGCGTCCAGTCGGGCTTGACGCCGCAGATATCCACCGCGAAATGCCTGCAGCAGTTCGCTGCCGTTGGGGGTGTGATGCACCTCGGGGTGGAACTGCACGCCGAAGTATTTGCGCCGCATGTCGCCCATGGCCGCGATAGGGGCTGTTGCCGGAGCGGGCCAGCGCGACGAAGCCTTCCGGCAGGCGCGTGATGCGGTCGCCGTGCGACATCCAGACCTGGAGATCTCGTCCAGCATGGTCCCGGGGAGAGTGGGCTGGATCACGGCAGGGCCGTACTCGCGCTCGGCGGAGGGGTCCACCTGCCCGCCCAGCGCCATGGGTGAGCGCCTGCATGCCGTAGCAGATGCCCAGGATGGGCAGGCGCGACTTCGAGGACGAAGTCCTGGATGATACGGCGCGCCCGGCTTCATAGACGGAACGCGGCCCGCCGGAGAGGATGAAGCCTTTGGGCTGGATCGCCAGGACCTGTTCGCGGCGGCGCGTCCCAGGGGAACAGCTCGCAGTAGACCTGCGCCTCGCGCACGCGCCGGGCGATCAGCTGGGCGTACTGCGAACCGAAATCGAGGATGGCGATGGAATCCATGCGCGCCGGGCTCAGTCTTCGCGGAAGATGATCGTGCCGCCATCGAGGGAGGTGATGCAGGCCAGCGACTCGATGGGCACGTCCAACGATCTCAGCGCCTCGCGCCCGCCCTCGAAGATCTTCTCGATCAGCGCGCCCACGCCGACGATCTGCGCGCCGGCGGCCTCGGCCAGCCGCACCAGCCCCAGGATGGTGGCGCCGGAGGCCAGGAAGTCATCGATGATCAGCACCTTCTCGCCCTGGGCCAGGTATTCGGGCGAGACGATCAGCTCCACCATGCGCCCCTTGGTATGCGAGGGCGCCAGGGTCAGGAAGACCTGGTCGGGCATGGTGATGGGCTTGGTCTTGCGCGCGTAGACGACCGGCACGCCCAGATGGAAGGCCGTGGTCAGCGCCGGGGCAATGCCGGAGATCTCCGCGGTCAGGACCCGGGTGGCGCCCAGGTGCGCGAAGCGCCGGGCGAATTCCCTCCCGCAGGCATCCATCAATTCCGCGTCCACCTGGTGATTGACGAAACTGTCCACTTTGAGAATGCCGCCCCCCAGGACCTGCCCCTCGCTTAAGATCCGCTCCCTCAACTCTTTCACAAACACCTCCGGAAGATGAATGGGTCTGGACCAATTTTAACACTGTGCGGGGCGGACCCCATCCCAACCCCTCTCCATTGCGTATCAAATGGAGAGGGAGCAAAAACGATCCGCGTAGTCACGTGGTCGATTATCTCCAGACCTGACAGGTCTGACGGGAGGAATTGCGGGCCTAGGGTTGATTCCTGAGACCTGTCAGGCCCCAAATGGAACGCGGATGGACGCGGATGGACCGGATCGTCGCGGATCGGAAATGTCTTGTAGAGACCTACTCGTGTGAATCCGCCCGATCAGCGAAAATCCGTGTTCGATTGTCTCCAGACCTGTCAGGTCTCTATCAGACACGCTGTGTTAGAATCCTGCGCGTGCATGCCAAAACCGTGCTGCTGCTGGCGTCCAATTCTCCACGGCGGCGGCAATTGCTCTCGCTGGGCGGATGGATATTCTCCATCCTGGTCCCCGATACCGATGAAAGCCGGCTGGCGGGAGAATCCCCGGCGGAGTATGTGGTCCGGCTGGCCGAGGCCAAGGCGCGCGCCGCGGGGCCGCATGTGCAGGGCGAGATACTCATCCTCGGCGCGGATACCGCCGTGGTGGATGGCGAGGCCATCCTGGGCAAGCCCGCCGACGCGAAGGAAGCCGCACGGTTCCTCCGGCAGCTGCGCGGCCGCGTGCATCAGGTCTATACCGGCATCGCCGCGCTCCGCCCGCAGGATGGCAGGCTGGTCACCGATCTTTGCATCACCGATGTCCCCATGCGGAACTATACGGATGAAGAGATCGAGGCCTACGTCCTGACCGGGGACCCGCTGGACAAGGCCGGGGCCTATGCCATCCAGCACCCCGTCTTCCGGCCGGTCCCGAAACTGGAAGGCTGTTACGCCAGCGTGATGGGCCTGCCGATGTGCCACGTGACGCGGCTGCTGCGGCGGCTGGATGTGCTGCCTGCGCTGGATGTGCCTGCCGGCTGCCAGAAAAGTCTCGAATATTCATGCCCTGTTTTCCCCGCCATCCTGCGCGGGGAACAGGCCGGTTAGAAGAGGAAGAATGAAGTTGTTCCGATGGATCAGCCTGCTCGTCGTCACCGCCATGCTGCTGGGGGCCTGCTCCGCCGCACCCGAGGGGGGCGGCAACCCGCTGCAAACGCTGTTCTCATCCTCCACTTCCACGCCCCTGCCGACCCCGTCTGTCAAATATACGCCCGCGCCGGATGCGCGCGCCGAGGTGACCGCGTATCTCGAGGCGCTGAAAAAAGGCGACTACGCGTCCATGTACGCCATGCTGACCCAGGTGAGCCAGGAGTCCATCACGCCCGAGGATTTCACCAAGGCATACAACGAGTCGCTCAACACGATGAGCGCGGGCAGCTTCGATTACGAGATCCTGTCCTCGCTGCTCAACCCGCACAACGCGCAGGTGGGCTACCGCATCACCTATCACACGGCGCTGGTGGGCGATCTCCAGCGCGACATCGTCATGAACCTGGCGCTCGAAGACGGCGGCTGGAAGGTCCAGTGGGCCGACGGGATGATCCTGCCGGAACTGGCCGGGGGCAACCACCTCTCGATGGATTACCAGATCCCGGCGCGCGGCGATATCTACGACCGGGATGGCAAGCCGGTCGCCACCCAGTCGGATGTGTTCGCCTTCGGCATCAATACCGGCAGCATTGACTACAACAATATCGATACCCTGACCGGGGAACTGGCCCGCCTGTGCGGTTTGCAGGTCAAGGACATCGAGGACCAGATCGCCATCTCCGGGTCGGGATGGTACCTGCCGATGTGCGAAGGCACCCGGCAGGAGGCCGAGCGCCTGCTGGCGCTGAACCCCGGCGGGCTGGAGGTGACCTCCTATACCTCGCGTTATTACTCCAACCAGGGCGATGCCTCGGCGATCACCGGCTACGTGCATCCCATCGACCCGACGCAGGTGGATGAGTACCGGCGGCGCGGCTATCGCGGGGATGAACGCGTGGGCCAGCAGGGCATCGAGAAGTGGGCCGAGGACTACCTCGGCGGCAAGCACGGCGGCTCGCTGTACGTGGTGGACGCCAACGGGCAGATCGTCACGCGGCTGGGCGAAAGCGCGCCCGAAGCCGCCGACTCGATCTACCTGACCCTTGATAACAACATGCAGTACTGGGCCTCGCAGGCGCTCCGCGGTTTCCGCGGGGCGGTGGTGGTGCTGGAACGGGACACGGGGCGGGTGCTGGCGATGGCCTCCTCGCCCGGCTATGATGCCAACCTGTTCGACCCCAACACGCCCAACAGCGACCTGCTTTCGCAGCTGCTCAACGACCAGAACCAGCCGCTGGTCAACCGCGCCGCGCAGGGGCAGTATCCCCTCGGCTCGGTGTTCAAGGTCATCACCTTCTCGGCGGCGCTGGAAAGCGGCCTGTACCTGCCCGAGACCACGTACGACTGCCAGTACGATTTCACCGAACTGACCCAGTACGGCGGGCCCATCCTGCATGACTGGACCTGGCAGCACTGCCAGGATGCCCTCGCCTCGGGCGGGGCCTGCGACGGGCGCTCCGAACTGCCTTCCGGGCTGCTGACCCTGCAGGAAGGGCTGATGCGCTCCTGCAACCCGTACTTCTGGCACATCGGGCTGGACCTGTTCAACAACAACCGCGCCGGGGATATCGCCAAGATGGCGGATGCCTTCGGGCTGGGCCGGGCCACCGGCATCCAGCAGATCGCCGAGGCCTCGGGCAGATCACGACGCCGGGCGACCAGATCGCCGCCACCAACCAGGCCATCGGCCAGGGCGATGTGCAGGTCACGCCTTTGCAGGTGGCGGACTTCATCGCCGCGGTGGGCAATGGCGGCACGCTCTACCGCCCGCAGTTGATCGACAAGATCGTGGACGTGAACGGGAACCCCGTGCTCACGTTCAAGCCCGAAGTCCGCGGCACGCTGCCTCTGCGCCCGGATAACCTCAAGACCCTGCAGGAGGCGCTGGTCTCGGTGGTGAAGGACCCGCGCGGCACGGCCAACTTCCGCCTGCGCGGCCTGACCATTCCGGTGGCGGGCAAGACCGGCACGGCGGAATCCGGCAACGGCCTGTCGCATGCCTGGTTCGCCGGATACACCACGAGCGCAGCCTCCGCCAACCTGCCCGATATCGCCATCGCGGTGATCGTGGAGAACATCGGCGAAGGCTCCGATTACGCCGCCCCGATCTTCCGCTGGATGGTGGAGACCTATTTCTACGGCGCGCCGCAGTCCATCCCCTGGTTCGGGCCGATCGGCAACCAGTACACGCCGACACCGTTCGGCGGCATCCCGACCAAGACGCCCAAACCGTAAGCTCGAGGTCATGGGAATCATTTGACCAACGAAACACCCCAGCGCGGACTGATCGTCAAGGCCCAATCCGGTTTCTTCAGCGTGGAGACCGGGGAGGGCCTGGTCGTCTGCCAACTGCGCGGCCGCCTGAAGCACGGGCGCGCCCACGGCGACCTGGCGGCCATCGGCGATCACGTGCAGATCACGCTGCTCGCGGATGGTTCCGGCGCGATCGAAGAGGTGGAGCCACCGGCAGCGCGCGCTGGTGCGGCTGGACCCGCGGCCGCAGGGCGATTACCAGCAGATCCTGCTGGCCAACCCCGACCAGGCCGTCTTTGTCTTTGCCTGCGCGCACCCCGATCCCAAACTGAGGATGCTGGACCGCTTCCTGGTGATCGCGGAGAAACAAAAGGTCCCCGCGGTCATCGTGGCGAACAAGACCGACCTGGTGAAGGACCCGGAGACGATCTTTGGCATGTACACGCAGATCGGCTACCGCGTGATCTACACCTCGGCCTCGGACGGGCGCGGGCTGAACGAACTGCGCGGCGTGCTGGCAGGCAGGATCAGCGCGCTGGCAGGGCCCAGCGGGGTGGGCAAGTCCAGCCTGCTCAACGCGCTGCAGCCCGGCCTGGGGCTGGCGGTGAACGAGATCAGCATGGCGCTCAACAAGGGGCGGCACACGACCGTCTCGCGCCAGCTGCTGCCGGTGGAAGGCGGGGGATATGTGGCCGATACGCCCGGCTGGAAGAGCCTGGCCCTGTGGGACACGGAGCCGGAGGAGATGGACGCCTATTTCCCCGAGCTGGCCCCGCTGGTTTCCACGCTGCCAGTTCAGCGATTGCACCCACCGGCACGAGCCCGGCTGCGCGGTGCGCGCCGCGCTGGCGCAGGGGCAGCATCCATCCCGAGCGGTACGAATCCTACCTGCGATTGCGCACCGGCGAAGCCTGATCTACAGAGTGCCGCATCATTTTCCCTGCCCGGATCATAAATTTCAGCCTGCAAGCACATGGGAAATTGAGTTATTTCGAGGCAGGCGGTATACTGAACTCCGATGAAACCGAACTGGGAATTGACCGGGCATGAGTGGGCCGTGAACCTGCTGCGCCGGCAGGTTGCCACCGGGGAGACGCGGCATGCCTATCTCTTCGCGGGGCCGACCGGCGTGGGACGCCGGACGCTGGCGATGAAGTTCGCCCAGGCGCTGAACTGCACGAACCCTCCCGCCCCGGGCGAGTATTGCGGGGAGTGCCGGGACTGCAAAATGGCCGCGGCCATGCGCCATCCCGACCTGGCCATTGTCGCGCCGGTGGTCAGGGATGGCACGATCAAGGTGGAGCAGGTGCGGGAAGCGCAGTCGCTGATCTATCTCAAGCCGTACCAGTCGCAATTCCGCATCTCCCTGTTCCTCGATTTTCAGCAGGCGACGATCTCCGCGCAGAATGCGATGCTCAAGACACTGGAGGAAGCCGCCCGCATATGCCATCCTGATCCTGATCGCCAACGAGCCGGAGCAATTGCTGCCGACCATCGTCTCCCGCTGCGAGGTGCTGCGGCTGCGGCCCGCAGGAGTGCCGAAGGTGGAGCGCATGCTCGAAGGCGAGGGAGTGGCGCCGGAGAAGGCCCGCCTGCTGGCGCATATCGGTGACGGGCAGCGCCGGGTTATGCGAAGGAACTGCTGACCGACGAGGAGGGCATGGCGACACGGGCGCAGCGGCTGGAGGAACTGCATGCGCTGCTGAAAAGCAGCCGCGTGCAGCGGTTCGCCTATGCAGGAGATGCTGGCAAAGACCCGCTGCAAGGATGTGCATGTCGCCGAGCACATCATCCTGACCAATCCGGAAGAATCGGAGCTGGAACGGATCAAAGGCAAATGTGTGCTGGGCAATACCCTGCCCATCTGGCTTTCCTTCTGGCGGGATGTGCTGCTGCGGACTGCCGGGGCGGAAATCGCCCATCACGAACCTCGACCAGGAGGACGCAGATCAACGAACTGGCCGCGCGCATGGATGTCGCCGCGGCGCGGCGCGTGGTCGCAAACCTGGAACTGGGGATCGGACGGCTGGAGCGCAACGTCAACACAGCAATTGCTGACGGAAGTGATCCTGCTGGACTGGCCAAAACTTTAGAACAACATGTCGTTGCGAGCTGGCGACTCCAGCGACTGTCAGCATAAGGAGATTTTATGTGTAGAAGCATCAAACCCCTGCGCCTCCCGGACCGCCCTGCCACCGAGCAGGAGATCGAAGAGGCCGCGCTGCAATATGTCCGCAAGGTGAGCGGCTATCGCAAGCCCTCGCGCGCCAACCAGGAATCCTTCGACCGCGCGGTGGCCGAGGTGGCCGAGGCCACCCGCAAAATGCTGGAAAGCCTCGCGCCGAGCACGACCCGATTCTACATCCTGATGCAGAATCGCGGATGGCCGCGGATGAAAAGTTGAGAGGTTGAATGGAAGCATTACCTTATAAGACCAGGGAAGAACTGGAAGCCGGGTTGGAACATCGTCCTTCTCCTCTCCGCGTGAGGCGGGCGTGCTGCAGCTGATCGTCCGGCGCCCGCGCGGTGATGAGCGCGAGGTTCTCGCCGAGGGAGAGCTTTCCCCGGAGGACGGCCTGGCAGGGGATAACTGGAAAACGCGCGGCAGCATGGGGGTGCCGGTCAGTCCGGGCCAGATGGAGAGACAGATCACCATCATGAACTCGCGCCTGATCGATCTGCTGGCCGGTGACCGCGCAGTTCTGGCCGCTGGCCGGGGACCAGCTCTACATGGACCTCGACCTGAGCGAGGCCAACCTGCCTCCCGGCACGCGGCTCGCGGTGGGCTCTGCCATCCTCGAGGTCACCGCTCCGCCGCACTCCGGCTGCAATAAGTTCTCCACGCGCTTTGGTCTCGAGGCGCGCGAAGTTCCTCTCGGACCCCTCGCACAAGGGCTTGCGCCTGCGCGGCATCCATGCCCGGGTGGTCCAGGCGGGGATCATCCATGTTGGGGATCAAGTGCGGAAAATGTCAATAAACGCGGGTGAACACGGATATTCATTGCGCGATGAGAATTGACTGAAGATACTTGCCCGGTAAGCTGCGGCATCCGGTGAACCGTGTTCAGACTGTCTTTCTCATGTAAGGGGAGATTGCTTCGCCCTCACTCCGCTTCGGGCTCGCAATGACATGCTTTAGCCAATGGCCGCCTTGAGCTTGCGGGCCAGCTTGCCGAAGTGCGGGGTATAGCGGATCTCATCGGGGCGCGGCCGCGCCAGGTCCACTTCCAGGTCCATCTTGACATGCCCGGGCGCGTGCGCTCAGCACCAGCACGCGGTCCGCCAGGAACAGCGACTCGTTGATCGAGTGGGTCACCATGACCACCGTCTTCTGGCGTTTCTGCCAGATGTTGGAAAGCTCGGTCCACATGCGCTCGCGGGTCAGCGCGTCCAGCGAGCCGAAAGGCTCGTCCAGCAGGAGCAGGTCGGGGTCATGGATGAGGGCGCGCGCCGATGGCCACGCGCTGGGCCATGCCGCCGGAAAGCTCGCGCGGCCAGTTGTCCTCGAAGCCGCGCAAGCCCAGCAATTCGATCATCTCGTGCGCCTGCGCCTCGGCCTGCGGCGACCCTGAGATCTCCAGCGGCAGCTTGAGGTTCTCCAGCACCGTGCGCCAGGGCATCAGGTTGGCCTGCTGGAAGACCATGCCGATGCGCGGCTGCTGGTGATCGCCGAAGTTGACCTCGCCTTCGGTGGGCGGCAGCAATCCCGCCAGCACGCGCAGCAGGGTGGTCTTGCCGCTCCCCGAAGGCCCCAGCACGCAGATGAACTCCTGCGGGCAGACCTCGAACGAGACGCGGTCGAGCGCGCGCAGCCCGCCGTTGTTATCGGGGAAGACCACGCTCAGGTCGCGGACGGTGAGGATGGGGGGAGTCTTGTCTGCCATTACTGCCCGTGCGGCACAAACTCGTTGGTGAAGGCCTGGCTGACATCCTGAGGCTCGGCCAGCAGGCCCATCTTCACCAGCAGGTCGTTCATATTGTTCCAGGCCTGCGGGTCGGACATGCCGGGGGCGTCCAGGTTCCAGAATTCAATGGAAGCGTCCAGCACCTGCTTCTGGACGGCCTCGTCGTTCTGCCCGAGATTTTCCACGTACTTTTTGCAGATCTCATAGGCCGCGGCAGGGTCCGCCGCGGTATCACGGATGCCCTGCGCCAGGGCGCGGTTCATGCTGCGCACCAGTTCGGGATCATCCTGGATGGTCTTTTCGTTGGTGATCAGCCCGTTGGCGACCAACTGGAGGTAATCGGCCACGCGCATCTCGGTGAAATCGATCTTCCGTGCGCGCAGCACGATCGGCTCGTTGGTGGTGTACACCGACGACGACCTTCTCCTGACCGGCGGCAAAGGCCTCCACCTGGTTGAAGCCGATGGCATCCAGGGTCACGTCCGAGGCGCTCAGGCCGCCGCTGAACAGCAGCGCTTCCAGGCCGATGTAGCTGGCGCCGAACAGCCCGGGCAGGCCGATATCCTGTCCCTTCAGGTCGGCGGGCTTGGTGATGTGCAATTCCGGCGCGGCGAGCGACCGACACAGGAAATTGTTGTACCAGGCATAGGACGTAGACGACCGGCAGGCCCTGGGCGCGCGCCAGCAGCACCTGCTCGCCGGAAGCCACCGCGAAGGCAGCGTGCCCGCGCCCACCAGCGCACGCCGTCCGTCTCGAAGGAATAATCGAACTCGAGCTCGATGCCCTCTTTGGCGAAGTAGCCCTTCTCGACCGCGACATAGAACGGCGCGAACTGCACGTTGGGGATGTAGCCCATCGGCAGGCGGATCTGCCGGAGCGGCCGGATGGAGCGCGGTCTCCGGGCGGGCGCAGCCCGCGAGGGCGAGGGCGAGGATCAAGAGAAAGAGGATAAATCTTCTAAGCATGCAGCAACTCCATGACGCAGGTCAGAGACGGTCGGCGCTCTGCTGCCAGACCAGCGCGCGGCTCTCCAGCCAGGCGACGATGCCGTACAGGCTGAGGGCCAGGGCGATCAGGGTGAAGACCGCCACGAAGACCAGGGCGGTGTCGTACTGACCGCGGCCCACATTGATCAGGAACCCCAGGCCGCGGTCCGCGCCGACCAGCTCGCCGACCACCGCGCCGATCACCGAGAGCGTGGCCCCGATGCGCAGCCCGCCGAGGAAGACCGGCAGGGCGGCCGGGATTTCCAGCTTGAGCCAGCACCTCGCCCGGCGAGGCGCGCAGCGAATGCATCAGGTCATAGAGCGCTTGCGGCACCGCGCGCACGCCCACCATGGTGTTGACCAGGACGGGGAAGAAGACGATCAGCGCAGCAGATGAGCACCTTGGAGAACATGCCCGGCCCGAACCAGATGACCAGCAGGGGCGCGATGGCCACCAGCGGCACGGCCTGGCTGGCCACCAGATAGGGCGAGAGCACGTTCTCCAGCAGGCGCGACTTGGCGATGACATAGCCCAGCACGGTCGCCAGAGCCGACGCCGGCTGAGCAGTCCCAGCACGATCTCCAGCAGGGTGGTCAATGTATTGGAGAGCAGGCTGCCATCCGAGGCGGCGCGCAGGAAGGTGCGCCAGACATCCAGGGGCGGGGGCAGGATGAAGGCGGGCAGGCGGCTGATGGCGGCAATCCAGTGCCAGCCGAGCAGGCCGGCCAGCAGGGAGAACAATACCAGCCAGGGACGCAGGGTCCGCACGCGTTTGGAAAGGGAGGGGAAGTGAGCTTGCCGGTCAAATGAAAGCGCCTCGCAGGTTCAACCGCGGGGCGCAGAGGCCGGGCAGATGGCCGGGCCCTGCCGCTAAAAAACAACCCCGAAAACGCGAGCGCTTTCGGGGTATGCAAAGCGGACGGGTCCGACGGATCGGCCAGCCAAAAATCCTTCTTCCATCCAGACTGTAACTGTCGGCGCCGGAATTTCACCGGCTCCTGCGGGTCCTTTCACGGGAACGTGAGGCGGGGACTGCTCGTGGGCTTTACCACCGATCGGGAATTTCACCCTGCCCCGAAGGTTGATATTTTGTTATGCAGATTATAACGCAAACTAATATGTCGTTGCGAGACTGAGATGGCGACAAAGGCGCCATCGAGCGACGAAGCAATCCCCTCATTACCGGAGATTGCTTCGTCAGTGTCCGCTCTCTACGAGACCGGACACACTCCTCGCAATGACATGAACTTACTGTGCCTTGACGATGCAGTCCACGGGGCAGGCGGCGACGCAGCGCGGCGAATCGAAATGGCCATCGCACTCGACGCAGGTTTTCTGGTCGATGACGTACAGGGTGCCATCGCCTTCGCTGATGGATTCGGTCGGGCAGTCGGGGACGCATGCGCCGCAGGCGATGCAGTCATCAAGAATTTTCATGGTCATGTTGGTTTCTCCAGTGTTAGTCTGAAATATCGCGCCCCTAACGATACCCGATGCCCCCATGTGGGTTTAGTGACGAATGTCGCAGATTTTGCTAGGAATTGTCATATTTCTGGGGAAATCGACCCCCTCCCCTGCCTCCCCCATCGCAGATGGGGGAGGGGTTCATGCTCGCAACGACATTCCTTATAAAAAAAGCCGCAGGGAATTCCTGCGGCCTTTTCGTGCCCGTCTGCGGTTAGAGCGTGTACAGAGCGCCGTATTTGTTCTTCAGATACTGGATATACGGCTCGATGGTCAGCGGGCCGCCGGTGGCGCGCTCGACGACCTCCGCGGCGGTGAACTTGCGGCCGTGCCGGTAGATGTTCTCGCGCAGCCAGCCGTGCAGGGTCTCGAACTTGCCCTGTCCGATCTCCTCGGGGATCTCGGGATGCGCCTTCAGCGCGGCGGCGTAGAACTGCGCCGCACAGGATGTTGCCCAGCGTGTAGCCCTGGAAGGCGCCGCCGATGAGCCCGGCGTACCAGTGGACATCCTGCAGAGACGCCGTCCTTGTCGTCGGGCGGGACGATGCCGAAGTCCTGCTCGAAGCGCTCGTGCCAGGCTTCGGGCAGGTCGCGGATGGGCAGCGTGCCCTCCAGCAGTTGCAGTTCGAAGTCGAAGCGCATCATCACGTGCAGGTTGTAGGTGACCTCGTCGGCGTCGGTGCGGATGAGCGATTGCTGCACCTTGTTGATGGCCGCGATAGAATGTGTCCAGCGGGACGCCCTGCAATTGCTCGGGGAATTGCGCCTGCAAGCGTCGGGAAGAAATATTCCCAGAAGCCGCGGCTGCGGCCGACCAGGTTTTCCCACAGGCGCGACTGGACTCTCGTGCACGCCGGCGGAGGTCCCGCCGCCCAGCGGCAGTGCCCTCGTAGGCCGGATCGATACCCTGCTCGTACATGGCATGCCCGGATTCGTGCATGTTGCTGAAGATGCACTCGTCCAGGTCATTCTCCTTGACGCGGGTGGTGATGCGCACATCGCCGAGCGAGAACTTGGTCATGAAGGGATGATGGGTCTTGTCAATGCGCCCGCGGTTGAAGTCATAACCGAACTGGCGGACGACCTGCTCGCCGAAGGCCAGCTGTCCGGCTTCGGGGTAGTGCTTGTGCAGCACGAATTGTCGGCGGGGCCCTGCGAGGTGATGGCCTTGACGATGGGCACCAGCCTCTCGCGCAGCTCGGCGAACAGGGCGCGCACGCTGGAGGCCTTCATGCCGTAATCGGAAAAATCGATCAGCGGGTCGGCCATGTGCTCGTAGCCGGGGAAGAAGTCCGCCATTTTGCGGCTCAGGTCCAGGGTCTTCTCCAGGTGGGTGCGGACGCCTTCGAAGTCGTTGGCGGG
The DNA here is from genome assembly GCA_963809585.1 of uncultured Chloroflexia bacterium. Classification (GTDB taxonomy): domain Bacteria; phylum Chloroflexota; class Anaerolineae; order Anaerolineales; family Villigracilaceae; genus JACPVF01. The sequence continues at coordinate 2,309,184 of CAWEKL010000009.1, forward strand.
GCGGGCCTCGGCCCAGGCCTGGAAGGACAGCGCGGAGTGCTCGTTCATCTCGCCGAGGAAGGCGGGCGGGACACGCAGGGCGCGCTCATACTCGCGGCGCGCCACGCGGATCAGGCTGGCATCATCCGAACTCATAAGGCAGGCTTTCCTCGTAGGGGCGCAGTTCGTCCAGCAGTTTCCCGATGCGCTTATCAATGAATTTCTCCTGGGTGAGGCGCGCCACCAGCGCGGACTGCCGCCCGCGCGCCTCGGCGCCCCCGGCGGGCATATAGGTGGACTGGTCCCAGCCCAGCAGCGCATTGACATGCCCCAGGTCCCCGACTTCCAGCAGGCGCATCTTCAGCTCCTGCATTTTCTTATCCATCTTTGCCATTCGCTCTCCTTCTCCGAATTAATCCTTTAATTGTGCCCTGATTTTATCAGCAGTCTGGCGGTAGGCAGCCAGTTTTTCGCGCTCTTTGGCCACCACCTGCGGCGGGGCCTTGCCGGCGAAATCGCCAGCGAGCAGTTTTTCGAGACGCTGCACCTGCGAATCCGCTTCGGCCAGTTCCTTCTCCAGCCGCTGCTGCTCGGCGGCGGTGTCCACGGTCCCGGCCAGCGGGAGGTGGACTTCCACGTTCCCGACCACGAGCGAGACCGCGCCTTCCGGCTTCGCTCCGACCTGCGCCGCGATGGACAACCCTGCCGGGTCCAGCCCTGCCAGGGAGGCGAGGATGGAAGCCTGCTCCTTCAGCAAGGCGGACTTGTCGCCCGCCAGCGATGAGGGCGGGGAGTTTTTTGGACAGCGGGATGTTCTTCTCCGAGCGCAGGTTGCGCACCGCGCGGACCACATCCTGCAGGAGGCTGAAATCAGCCAGGCGGGCCGGCTCCCAGCCCTCGGGGTCGCGCGGCTCCGGCCAGGAAGCGGCGATCAACACGGCGGGCCAATCGGAAGCCAGCTCCGCCAGCGGCGAATCGAGCAGGGACTGGCGCAGATGCCCCCACAGTTCCTCGGTGACGAAGGGCGTGAAGGGATGCAGCAGGCGCAGGGAGATGTCGAAGACGCGCGCCAGGGTATCGGCGGCGCGGCGGCCTCGCGGCCCTCCTCCGGCGAGTTCCTGCTTGGCGATCTCCACGTACCAGTCGGCGAAGTCGGACCAGATGAACTCGTAGATCTGCCGCCCGGCCTCGCCGTACTGGAAGGTCTGGAACAGCCGCTCCACATCGCGCACCAGCTGCCTGCAGGCGCGCCCAGATCCACGAATCGGCCAGCGTGTATTCGCCCGGCGCCAGCGTGCCTGCCTGCGGCTGTCGATGGCGCTGATCACAAAGCGCCCGGCGTTCCACATCTTGTTGGCGAAGTTGCGGTTGGCCTCCACCTTCTTGAGGCCGAGGTTCATGTCGTTGCCGGGCGTGGAGCCCACCAGCAGCGTGAAGCGCAGCGCGTCGGTGCCGAACTCATCCATGACGCTCAGCGGGTCGATCACATTGCCCTAGCGTCTTGCGACATCTTGCGGCCGTGCTCATCGCGCACCAGGCCGTGCAGGTACACGGTGTGGAACGGCACCTCGCCGGTGAACTCCAGGCCCATCATGATCATGCGCGCCACCCAGAAGAACAGGATGTCGTAGCCGGTTTCCATGCACGGAGGTGGGATAGAAGTATTTCAGGTCGGGCGTCTCCTCGGGCCAGCCCAGCGTGGAGAACGGCCACAGGCCCGACGAGAACCAGGTATCCAGCACATCCGTCGTCCTGCGTGAGTTCCGTCGAGCCGCAGGTGCGCGCACTGCGTCGGGATCTGCGCGCGCCGACGGTCATGTGCCCGTCGGCGCAATACCACACCGGGATGCGATGTCCCCACCACAACTGGCGGCTGATGCACCAGTCCTTGATGTTCTCCAGCCAGTTGAAGTACACCTTCTCGAAGCGCTCCGGCACGATCTTGATGCGCCCGTCGCGCACGGCGGCCAGCGCGGCTTCGGCCAGCGGCTCGATCTTCACGAACCACTGCGTGGAGATCATCGGCTCGACGATCTCGCCGCCGCGCTGCGAGCGCGGGATGGTGGTGTGATACGGCTCGGTCTTGATCGACCAGCCCGGCCGGCTTGCATATCCGCCCAGAGCTTCTTGCGCGCCTCGAAGCGATCCAGGCCCTGGTACGGGCCGCCGTTCTCGTTGACCCTGGCGTCCTGCGTCCAGCATGGAGATGATCGGCAGGTTGTGCCGCTGGGCGATGTCATAGTCGTTCGGGTCGTGCCCGGGCGTGATCTTGAGCGCGCCGGTGCCGAACTCCATGCTCGACGTACTCATCGGCGATGACCGGGATCTCGCGGCCGAGGATCGGCACGACGGCCGTGCTTGCCGATGAACTTCTTGTAGCGCTCATCCTCGGGATGCACGGCCACGGCCGTATCGCCCAGGATCGTCTCCGGGCGGATGGTGGCCACGGGGATGAACTCGTCCGAGCCCGTCGAGCATGTACTTGAAGTAATACAGCGTGGCCTGCTTCCTCGCTGTATTCCACTTCCAGGTCGGAGACGGCGGTCTTGCAGGCCCGGCGACCAGTTGATCAGGCGCGGGCCGCGGTAGATCAGGCCCTTCTCGTACAGGCGCACGAAGGCTTCGCGCACGGCGCGGCTCAGGCCCTCGTCCAGCGTGAAGCGCTCGCGGTCCCAGTCGCAGGAGGCGCCCAGGCGGCGGATCTGGTTGTGATGATGCCGCCGTACTTCTCCTTCCACTCCCAGGTGCGCTTGACGAATTCCTCGCGGCCCAGTTCCTCGCGCGTCACCTCCTCGGTCTCGCAGCAGGTGCTTCTCCACCTGCAGCTGCGTGGCGATGCCGGCGTGATCGGTGCCCGGCACCCACAGCGTCGGCATCGCCCTTCATGCGGTGGTAGCGGATCATCAGGTCTTCGATGCTGACGAACATGGCGTGACCGAGGTGCAGTTCGCCGGTCACGTTCGGCGGCGGGATGGAGATGACGAACGGCTTGACCGCCGGGTCGAAGCCGGGGCGCTTGGGGTCGTTGCGCGGCTTGAAGTATCCGCCCGTCTCCCACATGTCGTAGATGCGCGGCTCGGTGGATTTGAAATCATAGGTTTTGGGTAATTCGTGTTTGGTCATTCGGCCTCCTGAAAAATAAAAGAAGATTTACGAAGAAGAGATGAGCGAAGACGCAGGTGGAGATTGCTTCGTCGCTCGATGGTCCGTAAGCGGACCATCTCAACTCCTCGCAATGACAATCGGTTAAACAAAAAACGCCTCGTCCGGATGAGGACGAAGCGCTGCTCCGCGGTACCACCTCAATTCAGCCCAAAGGCTGCACTCTGCGACCGGCCAACACCGGCCCCGGCTGTAACGGGCCTTCCCGTGCCGGTCTACTGGGCCAGAGGCCTTTCTTCGGCAGGATTTCCAGGCGACATTCGGCGGCTTTTTGCTGTGGAGGCTTCCAGCCTGCGACCTCCGTCTCTATCAGCGTGCGAGCCGCGTACTCCTCCTGGAGTGTAAAGATTATACGTCCCTGCGGCGGGGAGGTCAAGCAGGAATCTCGCTCGTAACCCCCTACGCCCCTTCGGGGCACCTCCCCCAAATCCAACAGACGAAAATTCTCGATGATTCCAATTAGTTGGATTTGGGGGAGGATGGGAGGGGAGCCTTACCCGCTGCGTGTCGCCATCATGCGCAGCGTGAAAGTTTGCGCGCTTCCCTCAATCCGCAAAATACTGGCCATGAAAGCCGAAGGGAATGTGATGCGGCACTTCTGCGCGGGCGATCTCGACGAAGGAATGGGCGTCCAGAACGAGCAGGAACGAAGTGCCTGCGGCCGCGTTGAAGACCACGCTCAATATGACGCCATCATCTTCGGCCACCGCATCCGGTGCTGCCACGAACACCGGTTCTCCCACGTAGCAGTCTTCCGCCAGCCAGACTTTGGCCGTGCGCTGGCGGACATCAACTTTCACCAACTGGTTGTATAAATCGCCGGGCCGGTCAGGTCGGTTGCTGACGCCATAGGCAAAGCGATAGTCTTTCGCATTGCTGTGGCTGTAATTCACACGCGGCAATTCGATGCCCTCGCCCACCAGGACTTCGTAGTCGGCATTTGAGTTATGCGCTGGCAGGCGGTAGCGCCGGAATTGCGACGTGGGGATGGGCCCGCCTGCGCGCAGGCGTTCCAGGTAAAACGCATCGATCAAGCCTGCATCGTCATAGGCAGCAATGTCAAAAACAAGATCGCCATTTTGCTCAAAGGCATTGATATGATGGAAGGCAAAAAAGGCTTCCCCCGTCCATGTTTTGATCGTGCCATCGCGTTTGTTCATGGCGATCAGCCGCGTCCCGCGTTCGGGCTTCCACTCGTAGTTCTCGATGAAGGGTTTATTGCGGAACAATAACCTGAGCGGGTTCACCAGCAGCGGGAACTCGGTCAGGATCACAAAGTTTTCGGTCATCCCGAAGCTGTGCATATAGGCAGGTTCCTGGACCGGAACCGTCCCGATCAGTTCACGCCGTTTTTGCCCGGGCGGAATGTGAAAGACGTTGTATCTGCTCTTCAGTCCCATCCCGGTCATGAGATTAACCAGAGATCGGCCTTTGGAATCGAAGTGCGGGTGAGCGGTGGTCAATACGCCGGGGAGTTTATCGCCGCCGTAGTCAAACACGCCGAGGGTCTTGAGAGTTTGGAGGTTCGAACTGCATCGCCACCGGCGCATCGGTGATGGCGAGGGTGCTGCCGTCTACCTGAGCAAGATTTACGTTGCTGTTTTCTAGGCTGTCAGGCGCAAAGATGGAGAAGAATCGCTGAAAGATGGAACGGTCGGGATCGGTGGCAAACCCCGGCACAGTGATTTGTACCTTTGTCCATCGCCTCCCGATACTCGCGGCTCTGCAAGTATTTGTTGGCATAGGAGACAGCCCCGTTCTGGAAAGTAAAACGGTGCAGCATACACAGCCCGTCGAACCAGTGGCGATACGGCTGAGTCCCCGGCTTCAAATCTGCCAGGCCCATTGCGCACCAGCGAGCCGGAGAGCCAGGGCGGCAGTCGACCGCTGACAGGTAAATGGTCGATCTGGAACTCGCCCTCCAGGGTGGTCAGACCTTGTTTGTATGAGCTGGTGATCGTGTCATCTCCTTAGTAAAGCGGAAGGGGACATCCCTTTTAGATTACTCCCTCGCGTGCCTCATTTCAATTGCTGAAAGTCACCTGCCGCGAAGTTTATAAAATATTTCTTTATCCCCTCCAATTATAGTAAAGCCTCTATCACTACTGATCCATACATGATGTAAGATAAGGTTTTGGCTTGAATCGACTAGAGCTATGAGCATCATTTCATCAACCATTTGTACGATTTCATCTGCAAATGGATCATAAAATAACCGAGGGCTTGATCCCCTCGTGCAATCGTCTCCAAGGCATGGGTTTTCAGGATTTTTCCTACCTTTTGATTCTGCTATAGGAATTGCCCTCTAAATAGTATCGTCCCCCCTGGAGGTGCAGACGGATTACTCCTTTCAGGAGCTCGTTCTAAGGTCCATTTCTGCCAATCAGAATCAAACATATTCCTTTTGAGAATCGCCAAAAACCTGCCTAAAGGTTCCGTCTGCTCTTCAGAGTTACAAGTGTCGACTCACTCCCGGTGCATATTCAGCTTCCCATATGCCATCCAAATCGGACATCTGAATGTTACCAGGTGGATTTGTGAAACCATTAGCACATGCGCTAAGTGCAATTATGATTGCAACAATTGTTATCAGATATTTACCAGTTCTCATTAGCATCCACCTCTGTTGACATCCCTTTTAGATTACTCCCTCGCGTGCCTCATTTCAATTGCTGAAAGTCACCTGCCGCGAATGCGCTTGCTCACCGTTTGAATTTGGAATGACCCCCTCCCAGCCTCCCCCAAATGCGACACGGAAAGCTTATTACAATCAGAGAGAATTTTGATAACGCATTTGGGGGAGGTGGCCCGCCTCGCGGGTCGGAGGGGGTGGGGCAATGCTATACTTCCGCTGCAACTCATTCCACCTCAAGGACCCTGCGAACCTCATGCTCTCCGGAATCGATTTTCTGCTCATCGGGTTGGCCGCGGTGGCGGCGGGAGCCGTCAATGCATTGGCGGGCGGCGGCACGCTCATCACCTTCCCCATGCTCACCGCGCTGGGAGTCCCGGCCGTGGTCTCGAACGTGACCAACACCGTGGCGCTGTGCCCCGGCTATTTCGGAGGCACGCTGGCGCAGTGGAACGACCTGCGCGGGCAGTCGCGCCGCCTGTGGTGGATCCTCCCGGCGGCGATCCTCGGCGGAGTCCTCGGCGGCTTCCTCCTGCTGCGGACCGGCGAAAAATTGTTCAAGGACATTCGTCCCGTTCCTGATCCTGCTGGCCTCGGTCCTGCTGGCGGTGCAGGGGCCGGTGCGTGGGTGGCTCACACGGCGGATGGCCGCAGGACAGGGAGGCGGGCTGGAGGGATGGACCTGGCTCCCCGTGGGGCTGGCTTCGGTCTATGGCGGTTATTTCGGGGCGGGCCTGAGCGTGATCGTGCTCTCGGCGCTGGGCATCACGCTGGAGGACAGCCTCACGCGCCTGAACGCGCTGAAGCAGGCGGTGGCCTTCTGCGTCAATGTGGCTGCGGCGGTCTTCTTCATTTTCTCGGGGAAGGTGCTGTGGCCCGCGGCCGCGGTCATGGCAGTTGGCGCGCTGCTGGGCGGCGTGCTGGGCGGGCGGCTGGCGGGGCGGATCAAGCCTTCGGTGCTGCGCTGGACGGTGGTCGCCATCGGGGTGATCGTGGCGGTCCTCTTTTTCATCCGAGGCTGAGATGGTTTGTCCCGGATTGCGGCGCGCGGACATAAGGATGGCACGACCTGCGAGGAGGATTTCTACACGCTGCTCGGCTGGGAAAACGAATATGCCGGCTACGGGGTGGTGCATCACCTGCTGGTGCTGTGCTACCACCTCCAGCATCCCGCGCCTGTATTCGCCAGAGGGCCTGACGTATTCCAGGAGGCTGCTGGCCGATTTTCTGGAAAAAGGGAAGACCACGGAGCAGGTGCGGCGGGAGAACAAGAGCCGCGTTAATTCCGCCAACAGGAAGTGGAAGGTGACGGGCAGGGAGGGCGCGCAGGGCGCCTATGCGCAACCTGTACGATGGAGCATGACCGGCGCGGACATCGTGCGCGCCGGGCCGGAGGATTACATCGAGAACGTGCGCACGTGGGCGGAGTCGGTATTGAAATCATTGACGGAGGCGGGGGAACAATAGAACGCGGATCCACGCGGATCAGGCGGATTCACACGGATTGTCTTTTAAGAACATTCTCATCCGTAATCCGCCATCCGTTTTTGTAAGATAATAGAACACGGATCAGGCGGATTCACACGGATTGTCTTTAAAACATTCCCGCGATGATCCGTGTTCGATTGTGTCGGGCTTTTATTTCTTCTTCAATTCCGGCAGGACGAGCGGGCCGCCGGAGAGCGGGTTCTCGACCACGCGGACCGGCCAGCAGTAGGCCTCGGAGATGCGCTCGGGGGTCAGCACCTCGGAGGGCGTGCCCAGCGCGATGAGCTTCCCCGCCACCATCAGCGCGATGCGGTCGGCGCTGCGCGCGGCGAGGTTCAGGTCGTGCAGGGCGATCAGGACGGCGAGTTTCTCGGTGCGCGCCAGGTCGCGGATCAACTCCAGCAGGCTCACCTGATATTGCAGGTCGAGGTGCGCGGTGGGCTCGTCCAGCAGCAGGATGGGCGTGGACTGTGCCAGGGCGCGCGCCAGCAGGACGCGCTGCGCCTCGCCACCGGAGAGCTCGCCCACACGCCGCGCGGCGAGGTCCCAGGCATGGACGCGCTCCAGCGAGCGGCGCGCCAGTTCTTCGTCCGCCGCGGAGGTCCCGCCGAGGAATCCCAGATAAGGCGTGCGTCCCATCAGCACCGTCTCCCAGACCGTGAAGGCGGGCGGAAGCGATACCGCCTGCGGGACGGTGGCCATGTAGCGGGCGCGCTGCATGTGCGATAACGAGGAAAAATCGTCCCCGTTGGTGCGGACCCCCCCGCGCTGGATGGGGATGACGCCGCTGACGGCGCGGATGAGGGTGGACTTGCCCGCGCCGTTCGGCCCGATGAGCGCCAGCACCTCGCCCGTGCCCACCTCGAGGCTGACATCGTGAAGCACCGGGCGGTTCCCATAGGAGACATACAGGTTTCTGATCTTTAACATTTCTACCAGTACCCTTGATTCTTGGAGCGGCGCAGCACCCACAGGAAGAACGGCGCGCCGGCCAGCGCGGTGATGATGCCCACGGGGATCTCCTGCGGGGCGAGCAATACGCGCGCCAGCACATCCGAGGCCAGCAGCGCGGCGGCCCCCACGAGGATGCTGAGCGGGACCAGCTGCCGGTAGTCGGGGCCGTTCCACAGGCGGACGATGTGCGGGACGACCAGGCCGATGAAGCCGATGATGCCGGAGAAGGCCACGGCTGCCGCGGCGGCGAGCGAGGATGCCACCAGGAGGACGGTCTTGGTGCGCGTCACGTCCAGCCCCAACTGCTGGGCCTGCTCATCGCCGAACTGGAGCAGGTTGAGGGCATGCCCGCTGAACAGCAGGATGCCCAGACCGATCAACAGGTAGGGAAGGATGGCGAGGATCGCCGTCCAACCCGACTGGCTGACGCCGCCCAGCAGCCAGCCCAGCGCGCGGCGCACCTCGCCGGTGGAGCGCAGCATCAGGAAGGAGGTCAGGGAGGTGGCGAAGGAGGAGAAAGCCACGCCCGCCAGGATCAGGTTGGTGGTGGGGACGGTACGGCCTACGCGCGCCAGGCTGTAGACCACGAAGACGGTCAGCAGCGCGCCGAGGAAGGTCGCCATGGGAATGGCCAGCAGGCCCCAAAATGAATAAGGCCACTTGACGCTCATGGCGATGACCGCGCCCAGCCCTGCGCCCGAGGCCACGCCGATGAGGAACGGGTCGGCCAGCGGGTTGCGGAACAGGCCCTGGTAGGCCGCGCCGCTGCCGCTCAGCGCCGCGCCGGTGAGGGCGATCAGCACCGTGCGCGGCAGGCGGATGGCCCACAGGATCTGCGTGAAGGTGACGGTCCCTTCGCCGCGCAGCACCTTCCACATCTCGGCGGGCGGGATGAAGACCGAGCCGACCGCCAGGCTGAGCAGGAGGGCCAGCGCCAGCAGCAACAGGGAGGAGGCGAAGGGGCGCGCGGCCTTCATCACTTCAGGATGCCCGGCCGGATCAGTTCGGCCAGCTGCTCCAGCCCGTCCACCAGGCGCGGGCCGGGGCGGCTGATCAGGTTGTCGTCAATGGGGAGGATCTGCCCGGACTGCACCGCGTAGATGGTTGCCCAGCCCGGCCGCGACTTCACCTGCTCGGCGGTGGTGCCATAGTTCGAATCGCCCAGCAGGATAAAGGAGGGGTTGGCCTTCACGATCTGCTCCAGGCTCATCTGCGGGTAGGGATCGCTCAGGTCGTGGGCGATGTTGTAACCGCCGGCGCGCGCGATGAGCAGGTCGCCGAAGGAGCCGGGGCCGTAGGTGTAGGGCTTGGCAGGGTCGGTGCCGTCGATCTCATAGAACACTCCAGGTCTTGCGCTGAGCGGCGCGAGCTTGTCGTCCACCTTTTGGACGCGCGCCTTGAGCGATGCCACCAGCGGGGCGGCATCCCTGCCGGTCAGGCCGGCGACGATCTCCAGGTTGGCATACATCTCCTCCAGCGTTTTGGGATTCTTCAGGTAATAGATGGTGATGCCGAGGTCTTCCAACTGCTTGACCAGTTCCGGCGCGTTGATCTCGGCGGCAAGGACGAGGTCGGGCTTGAGGGCCACGATGGCCTCGGCGCTGTACTGGCCCATCGAGCCGCCCACGCTGGGAAGCGCCTTTGCCTCGGGCGGGTAATCGGAGAATTCATCGCGGCCCGACCGTCTGTGCGCCCGCGCCGACGGCGAAGAGGATCTCGGTGTTGGAGGGCGCCAGCGAGACGACGCGCTGCGCCGGCGCTTGCAGGTTCACCGTGCGCCCGAGGCCGTCGGTGAAGTGGAGCGTGCCCGTGCTCTGCGCGGCGGGCGCGCAGGCCGCCAGTAACAGGCCGAGGGCGAGGACGAGGACGAGGCCGAGGACCGTTTTCTTTAACATTTGCTCTCCTGTACGGCGTGGAAAGAAAAATCCCCTGCCATGAGGGCAGGGGAGGCGGGGAGGCTATGGGTGCGAGCCGTCCTCCACCTCCTTTCCACGAGAGTGTGGCAGAACCGACCGGGGCGGGCGACCTGGCTCGTTCCGCGGGAGCGGAACTTACAGTTGCGGGACAGCGCTGGAGTCACACCAGCTTCGCCGCTTCCGGTCTTTTATTTGTCAGGGGGATTGTACCACCAGATGAAGACCGCTCCCCGCCTTCTCCTAAAGGGGAGGGGGTGCTTTGGCATCTTCAACGGCCTTGCGGGCAATGGCGCGGATCAGGCCGCGAAATACCAGCTCGTGTCCGGGATATAACAAGTACCAGTAGAGGAAGCCGGGCAGGCCACGCGGGGTGAAGTAACCCGTCTGGGTCAGGCGGGTGCCGCCCTGCTCCGGCTCCACGTTCCACTCCATCCACCCCTCGCCGGGAGCCTTGAGCATCGAGCGCAGCAGCAGCCGGGCGCCGGGCACGACGGCCTCCACGATGTAAAAATCCATCCGGTCGCCGACCTGCGGGAACTCCCCCGGCGCGGGCGGACTTCCTTTGGATGCGCGCTTCTGAAAAAGGGAATCCACCCCGGCGCGCAGGCGCCACAACCCGTTGGCATACAGCCAGTCCCCAGTCCTGCCCGAGACGCGCGATCACCTCGAAGACCTTTTCCGGCGGGGCGTTCACGTGCAGCCCCCGGTGGCTGATGAAGAAGCCCTCATGGCGGATGTTGACCGAATGGTCCCGGCTGTCCTTCCATACCGGCTGCAGGGACCCGGGGTGCAGCCGCGCCAGCGAGCCGCGCACCGCCGTGTCATAAGGGAGCAGCCGGACATCCGGGAAGGTTTGCAGCGCGGAGGGCTCCTGCACGCGGCTGTCGCTGCGCAGGCCATCGATCAACGCGTAGGCGATGCGCCGCGGCACCGGCGAGGTCAGCCCGATGCCGAAGGCCATGAACCAGAGCGGGATGTAGGGGAAGGTGATCATGCGGCGCTTCAGCCCGCGCAGGCGCGCGTATTCCAGCATCAACGCGGAGTACTTCATCACCTGCGGCCCGCCGATCTCAAAGACCTGCCCCTGCCCGGCATGGTTCGTCAGCGCCTCGGTCAGGTAATCCAGGACGTTTTGCACCGCGATGGGCTGGGAGCAGTTGCCGATCCAGGGCGGGCCGGGGATGAGGGGGAACAGTTCCGTCGTGAAGCGGATCATTTCGAAGGAGATGCTGCCCGGGCCGACGATGACCCCGGCGCGGAACTCGGTCACCGGCACGCGGCCGGACCTCAAGGCCTGCCCGGTCTCGATGCGCGAGCGCAGGTGGGCGGCGATCTTCTGGCGCGGGTCGGCCAGCCCGCCCAGATAGATGATGTGCTGCACCCCGGCAGTCACCGGCGGCCTGCGCGAAGTTGTGTGCGCCCTGCAATTCCCGTCCGGTGTAGCCGCGCCCGCTGGACATGTTATGGATGAGATAATAGGCGGTCCAAACCCCCTTCAGGCATCTTTCCAGGCTGGCCGGGTCCATCAGCTCCCCGGCGACGATCTCCACCGACCGGGCCCAGGGCCGCCCGCGCAGCGCCTCCGGATCGCGGACCATGCAGCGGACGCGGTAACCCGCCTCCAGCAGGCGCGGGATGAGGCGGCTGGCGATATAACCGGTCCCGCCGGTGACGAGGATCAACTGGTCAGTCATTCATCCGGATGATTTGCGGCATGGCGGGTAAATTTTATCAAATAATCAGAGGGAGATCATGTTATGCGTCGAATATTGACCCACTGGCGCGAAGAAGATCTTCAGGGTCTATTTCGCCGCGGCGCGCACTCGCCTGAAGCGGGGGAGCAGGAACCACAGGCCCACATAGACGACTCCCACAAGCAGCGCGGCTAGTAAACTGAGCAGTTTGTCATCGAGGATCAAGCGGGCGATCAGGTAAAAATCCAGGGAGATGGCCAACAGCAGAGGGAACATGGACCACAGCAGCAGGCGGGTGAAGATGATGATCAGGTCCTCGCGAACCTCCTCGGGGCCGGTCTGGCGGTGGTAAGCGGCGAGGGACATCAAAAGGGCGGCGGTGACGGCCGTCAGCGCGATGGCGAAGAGATGCAGGATCTGCTCGGGCTTGCTGAGCTTTTCACTGAAGGTGGAATTGAAGACTGCGATCAACTGGAAACCGAACAGGGCCTGCACGCCGGGCAGCACCATGCGGCATTCGTCCAGCAGGTAGCGGACGGAATCCTTTAATTCCAGTTTTTGCGTTCTCTGGGGCATCCGTTCCCTGATCCTTTCCAAGCCCGTGCGGCTCTTAAGCAGTAACGTGCGGGCGGGGGATCAGTTATACGGAAGGTATCGTTGCAAGTCTTCGAGAAGTGATCTCCGCAAGATTATGAGATTGCTTTGTCGCAATGACATCAATAGGAATGGCCGAGGACACGGGCGCGCGAGGCGACGCGGCGCGTCAGCCCGTCGAAGATGAATTTATGGAAGGGCCACATGGCATACCAGTACAGCGTGCCGAACAGGCCATGCGGGGCAAAGTAGGCGGTGGTGGTGAGGGCGGTCTTGCCATCCTCCGCGGGCTCGGATCGGAATTCCAGCCAGGCCTTGCCCGGCACTTTCATCTCGGCGCGCAGGCGCAGCAGGTGCGGGTTCTCGACCGCTTCCACGCGCCAGAAGTCCAGCGCCTCGCCGGCGCGGATGTCATCGGGATGGCGGCGGCCGCGGCGCAGGCCCACGCCTCCGATGACCTTGTCCATCCAGCCGCGTATCCCCCAGGCCCAATCCATGTATAGCCAGCCGCGCGCCCCGCCGATGCCGGTGTAGGCGCGGAAGACCTGTTCCTGCGGCACATCCACGATCACGCCGCGGCGCTCGATGAACATGCCATCTTCGATGCGCAGTTCATAGGGCTTGATATCGCCCGCCTCGTTCACCAGCGCATCCGACCAGGAGGTCTCCACGTTATCGCGCTGGATGCGTCCCAGGGCCAGATGCACCGCGGTGCGAAAGTCCAGCGGTTCGATCTGCGGGAAGAGCTTGTGCGCCGTGTTGTCATGGACCACGAGGTCCGACGTCAGGCCTTCGATCAGCGGCAGCACGACGCGCCAGTGGATGGGCGTGACCATGTGCACCCAGTAGGCCGAGAGCCGCGGCGCATAGAAGGGCGTGCGGATCAAGCGAGCGCTTCAGCCCGCGCTCCTTGGCATATTCCAGCAGCATATCCGCGTAGGTCAGCTGCGTCTGCCCGCCGATCTCGATCACGCGCCCGACCGCGTCGGGGTTCTCCAGCGCGGCCACCAGGTAGGCCAGCACGTCGCGGATGGCGATGGGCTGGGCGCGGGAGAAGAACCAGGCCGGGCAGACCAGCACCGGCTCGCGTTCGGTCAGGTAGCGGATCATCTCGAAGAGCGCCGAACCGGAGCCGACGATCATGCCGGCGCGCAACTCGGTGACCGGCACGCGGCTGTAGCGCAGCAGGTAGCCGGTCTCATGGCGCGAACGCAGGTACGGCGAGAGGTCGGAAGTGGGGTCGACCAGTTCGCCCAGATAGATGATGCGCTCGATCCTGGCCCGCTCGGCGGCGGCGGCGAAGTTGCGCGCCACGGCCAGGTCGCGCTCGGCGTTGCGCATGCCGCCCTGCTTTCCGTGGATGAGATAGTACGCCGTCGAGACGCCCTGCATGGCCTCATCCAGGCTGTTGATGACCAGGGCATCCCCGCCGACCACCTCCACCTGCTTATGCCAGGGGAAGCCCTCCAGCCGTTCTGGGGTCGCGCACCAGACAGCGGACGCGATAGCCCGCCTCCAGCAGTCTCGGCACCAGCCTGCCGCCCACGTATCCCGTTGCTCCGGTCACCAGAATGAGTTTTGAATCTGCCATGTTCCAGGGTTTTCCTCTGGTCATTATTATATGCTATGATAAACATCAATTATGCAGGCCTCCTCCCGCCCCGCTCTGGCGCAGATGCAGGAACGGCTCGTCACGGGCCTGCCATTGTTTTGGTTGGCGCTTTCTTTTTTAGCCGGGGTGCTGCTTGCCTCACTCGTCTCCCTCCCGGCATGGAACTGGTTCCTCTTCGCCGCAGCGGCGGGCATGACTGCCTTCGGACTGCGGCGTTTTGCCTCCCCTCGCTCCGCCTTCATTGCGCTGTGTGCCACCGTCCTCCTGCTGGGAGCCGGGCGCTTGCAGCTGGCCAAACCCGAAATCAACGCTTTCGATATCGCTGCTTATAACGACCGCCAGTACGAGGTGCTGGTGACCGGCTGGGTGGCGGAGATGCCCGACCGCCGCGACACCTATACCAACCTGCGCCTGCATGTGGAGGCGGTGGACACCGGAGACGGGGACATGCCCGCGCACGGCCTGATCCTGGCGCGGGTGGGGGAGAACGAGGTCTTCCATTACGGCCAGCGCGTGCGGCTGCGCGGCCTGCTGCAAACGCCGCCCGAGGACGAGGAATTTTCCTACCGGGATTACCTTGCCACGCGCGGCGTGCTGGCCTATATGCCCTCCACCGAGGCCACCCTCCTGCCCGGCCAACGGGGCAACCTGTTCAGCTCCCTCCTTTATAAGCTCAAGGAGACCTCGCTGGCGCACGTCTACCGGCTGTTCCCGGACCCGGAGGCCTCCCTGCTGGCGGGCATCCTGCTGGGCGTGGATACGGGCCTGACGCGCGGCCTGCAGAACGCCTTCAAGGACACAGGCACCGCGCACATCATCGCCATTTCGGGCTATAACATTGCCATCATCACGGCGGTGTTCATGTTCCTGTTCAGCCGCTGGCTGGGAAGGCGGCGCGGCGGGCTGCTGGCGCTGCTGGCTGTGGGCGCGTACACCCTGCTGGTGGGCGCGGAGCCTTCGGTGGTGCGCGCCGCGCTCATGGGACTGCTGAGCTTCTTTGCCTGGCAGGTGGGACGGCGCAACCTGGGCCTCAACACCCTTGCCATCGTGGCGCTGCTCATGGTCGCGGTCAACCCGCTGCTGCTCTGGGATGCCGGATTCCAACTGTCCTTCCTGGCCACGCTGGGGCTCATCCTGTATGCCGAGCCGCTGACGGCGCTGGCCGGGAGGCTGCTCTCTGCGCTGCACACGCCTGCCGGGACCGTGGAGCAGGTGCTGCCGCCTCTCACCAATTTTGTCCTGCTCACCTTCGCGGCGCAGATCGCCACCCTTCCCATCATGGCCTATCACTTCAAACGCATTTCCCTGGTCTCGCTGGTCGCCAACCCGTTCATCCTTCCGGCGCAGCCGGCGGTCATGATCGTGGGCGGGCTGGCTTTGTTCCTCAGCCTGTTCATCTTCCCGCTCGGCCAGTTGACCGCCTGGATGGCGTGGCCTTTTGTGGAATACACCATCCGCGCGGTGGAATGGTTCGACCGCCTGCCCGGGGGGACGCTGTACCTGGGCAATACTTCTCCGTGGCTGGTGGGGGGCTTCTATGTGCTGCTGTTCGGGGGCACGCTCGGCTGGCCGCGCCTGAAGCAGAGGCTGGAGGCGCTGCGGGCGCGCGTGCAGCACATCCCGCTCATGGTCGTGCTGGTCGCGCTGCTGGCGCTGACGCTGCTCATCTGGCGGTCCGTGGCGGGCATGCCCGACGGGAACCTGCATGTCACCTTCCTCAGCGTGGGCTCGGCGGACGCGGTATTCATCCAGACCCCCTCGGGGCGGACGGTGCTGGTGAACGGAGGGCCGAGCATCTCGAAGGTCTCCGATGAACTGGGGCGGCGGCTGCCGGTGTTCCGGCGCAAACTGGACTGGCTGGTGGTGGCCTCCACCGCCGAGAACCAGATGGCTTCGCTGCCGCGCCTGATGGAGCGCTACCCTCCGCAGAGCGTGCTGTGGAGCGGGAACGTGGATGCATCCTTCTCCTCGCGCCAGGTGGACGAGATGCTTGCCGAAAGCGGCACTCCCATCATCGACGCGGAGCAGGGACAGAAGCTCGACCTGGGCGACGGTGCATTTCTGGAAGTGCGCGCGGTGGGACCGCGCGGCAGCGTGCTGCTCCTGCAGTGGCGCGATTTCCGCGCGCTGCTGCCTGTGGGCATGAGCGCGGATACGCTTCAGCAGCTGGAATACGGGAATGCCATCGGCCCGGTGGATGTGCTGCTGCTGGCGGATTCGGGTTATTTCGCCACGAGCAGCCGGGACTGGGTGGACAACCTGCATCCCCAGCTGGTCGTGTTGAGCGTGGCGGCGGGCGACCCGAACGGCCTGCCCGACCCGGAAGCGCTGGACTCGGCGGGCGGCTATCCTCTGCTGCGCACCGATCGCAACGGCTGGATCGAAGTCTCCACCGACGGCACCGAGATGAGCGTGGAGGCCCAGCGGCGCTGAAGACCTTTTTCGAAGTCTTCATCCCGGCAGGATGATATGAACTTCCTCACCCCCAAACTCCTCGAACGGATCCTGAAAGAATATGCCCTGCCCTGGCGCGGCACGCACGGCATCACGCACTGGGCACGCGTGCTGGAAAACGCGCGCGGGCTGGCGCAGCTCACCGGCGCGGACTTGCAGGTGGTGGAATTGTTCGCAGTATTCCACGATTCCCGGCGGATGAATGAACGGGTCGATCACGGGCACGGCAGGCGCGGGGCGGCGCTGGCGCGGGAACTGCGCGGCACGGCCTTTGACCTGGATGAAGGCCGGCTTGCGCTCCTCGAATACGCCTGCGCCGAGCATACCCACGGGCTGACCACCGGGGATATCAGCGTGCAGGTGTGCTGGGACGCGGACCGGCTGGACCTGCTGCGGGTGGGCATCCGACCGCATCCGAACCTGCTCTGCACGGAGGCGGCCAGGGAGCCGGCGATCCTCGACTGGGCCAACGACCGGGCGAGCCGACGCTTTGTACCGGCGCTGATCGAGGAGGAATGGGGATTGGACGGCGCGGCCAGCGGGGCAAAATAGCCCCGGCAAACCGGGCGGGAGGATCCCATGCCGGTCAACAACCAGATCTATTCCGCGGAGGCCTCCGGTTGGTGGGATGAGAACCACTTCCTGTATCTCCTGAAGAGCGGCCTGAACCCGGCGCGCTTCGGATATTTCCGAGGGGTGCTGATCGATCAACTTTTCCTGGATCCGAAACAACTGTCCGTGCTGGATGCCGGCTGCGGAGGCGGCATCCTGAGCGAAGAGTTCGCCCGCCTGGGCTGCCGTGTCACCGGCATTGATCCCTCGGCAGACTCGCTCAGGGCGGCCAATGTGCATGCCACCCACGAGGGGCTGCGGATCGCTTATTGCCAGGGGCGCGCAGAAGACCTGCCCTTTCCGTCTGCCGCCTGGATGCTGTCCTATGCTGTGATGTGCTGGAGCATGTGGAGGATTACAAGACAGTACTGGAGGAGGCGGCACGCGCTCTCAAGCCCGGCGGCTTGCTGTTCTATGACACCATCAATCGCACGCGACGTTCGCGCACTGGAGAACATTTTTGCCGCGCAGGAATTTCCTCTTACCCGTTTCTTTCCCCGTCATACCCATGTGTGGGAGAAATTCATCCGGCCGGAGGAACTCCTGACCGCCCTGGAACGGGCCGGTCTGAAGAACCGGGAGATGGCGGGCTGCGTCCGGGTGTCTCAAATGTTAAAAGTCGCCGCGCTGCTGGTGCAGCGGAAACTTGGGCTGATTTCTTTTGCCGGGCTGGGCAGGCGGCTCAAGTTCACGACGGGGAGCAGCCTCGAAGCCTCCTATCTCGGCTGGGCGGTCAAAGGATAAGTATAATGACCGCATGGATTTCGACTCCAAAAATATTGCGATCATCGGCGGTGGGCCGGCTGGCCTGATGGCCGCAGAGGTCATCGCGCAGGCCGGGCTGCCTGTGCATGTCTATGACTCCATGCCCTCGCTGGGGCGGAAGTTCCTCCTGGCGGGCAGGGGCGGGCTGAACCTGACCCACTCCGAGCCGTTTGAAACGCTGCTCACGCGCTACGGCGCGCGCCGGGATCGGCTGGAGGCTTACCTTAAAGATTTCCCTCCGGAGGCGCTGAGAAACTGGGCAAAAGAGCTGGGCATCGAGACCTTTGTGGGGACCTCCGGGCGCGTGTTCCCTGTGGGGATGAAGACCAGCCCCCTGCTGCGGACCTGGCTGGCGCGGCTGAACAAGATGGGCGTCATTTTCCATTTGCGGCATGCCTGGCGCGGCTGGACGGAGGCGGGAGAATTGCGCTTCCTCACCCCGGAAGGGGTGAAGTTCGTGCACGCCCGCGGGACGCTGCTGGCATTGGGCGGAGGCAGCTGGCCGCGGCTGGGCTCCACGGGCGAGTGGGTGGAATGGCTGCGGGAGGCCGGAGTGCGCGTGGAAAAGCTGCGGCCCACGAACTGCGGCTTTGAGGCGGCCTGGTCGGAGCATTTTCGGGAGCGTTTTCAGGGCTATCCGGTCAAGACGGTGGTGCTGTCGTTCCAGGATTTCCGGCAGCAGGGCGAGTTCGTCATCACGGAACACGGCGTGGAAGGCAGCCTGATCTATGCCGCCTCGGCGCGCCTGCGCGAGGCCATCGATGCGGGCGGGCCTGCACTCATCCGGCTGGACCTGGCGCCGGGCAGGTCGCAGGCGCAGCTGGAGCAAAGGCTCGCGCGGCCGCGCGGCGCGCGCAGCCTGGCCAATCACCTGGAGAAGACCATCGGCATGCGCGGCGTGAAAGCCGGGCTGCTGAGGGAGGTGCTTACGCGCGAGGTGCTGGACGACCCGGCGAGCCTCGCCGCGGCCATCAAGAGCCTGCCGGTGGCCTTGATCGCGGCGCGCCCGCTGGAGGAAGCCATCAGCAGCGCGGGCGGCGTTTCCTTCGATGAGCTGGATGAGCATCTCATGCTGCGCGATCTGCCGGGGGTCTTCTGCGCGGGGGAGATGCTGGACTGGGAAGCACCCACGGGCGGTTACCTGCTCACGGCCTGTTTTGCCACGGGCCGTGCCGCGGCCCGCGGCATGCTCGACTGGTTCGGACAATTTCGCTCCTGACCTTTGCCTATCCCACGCGTCCAAAGACATGGCCGGTGATACAATCTGACCAAAAATGTCCAATTTTGAGTCCCCCATCGAGCATGGCTATCTGCTGCTGGCCGATATTTCGGGATATACCTCATTCCTGATGCAGACCGAGCTGGATCATGCCCACCAGATCCTGGCGGAACTGCTCGAGTCGGTGCTCCAGCGCCTGCGCACGCTGCTGACGATCCATAAGATCGAAGGGGACGCCATATTTGCCTATGCCCCTGAAGCGCAGATCGTGCGCGGCGAGACGCTGCTCGAACTGGTGGAGGCCGCTTACACCGACTTCCGCGAACGCCAGGAGAACATCCGCCGGCAGACCACCTGCACCTGCAAGGCCTGCCGCAGCATCCCCATGCTCGACCTGAAATTCATGGCGCACCATGGCGACTATGTGATCCAGGATATCGGCGGCGTGCGCGAGATGGCCGGCTCGGATGTCAACCTGGTGCACCGGCTGTTGAAGAACCACGTCAGCGAGACAACCGGCTGGCGCGCGTATGCCCTTTTCACCCGGCAAAGCCTGGAGCACATGGGCATGAAACCCGAAGGGCTGACCGAGTCGGTGGAATCCTATGAGCACCTGGGCGAGGTGCCGGTGTGCGTCATGGACATGCATGCCCGCTATGACGAGTTGATGCAGGCCCGGCGCGTGGTCGTGGATCCAGCCGAGGCGCTGCTTTCTTTTTCCGACGTTATCGATGCTCCGGCCCCGGTGGTATGGAGCTGGATGAACGATCCCGAAAAACGCTCCCTTTATTCTGTCGATCAAACACACCGGGAATTTGTTCCCATCCGTGCTGCCCGGAGGCCGCACGCGCCCCGGCGCGGTCACGCACTGCGTGCATGGCAAAGATATCGCCATGCGTGAGAGGGTGCTGGACTGGAAACCGTTCGATTATTTCACCGTGGAGCAGGAAAACCGCCCGATGGGCCTGATCCGGGTGACCTTCCAACTGGAGCCGCTGGAGGACAACCGGACGCGCCTCTCCACCCGCATCACCGGAGGGGTGCAGCACGTTCCGGATTTCATCGGCCGTCCGGCCATCCGCTATATCTTCACGCGGCTCTTTGATTACCATTCGTTCACCCAGGCGATCAAGAAGGTCATCGAAGCCAACGCGGCCCCGCCATCCCCTGACACGGACGTATGAAGCCAGATCGCCGGTTGCTGCGGGACCGCTGAGATGATGAAACGATTGGCCGGGCTGCTTGCCGTCCGTCCGGGCGAAGGCCGCCTGGCGGCGCTGGTGGTGGGGGTCATGCTGATCACCTCGGCGGGCAGCGCCGCAGGCAGCGCGGGGGTGGATACGCTGTTCTTCACCCGCTTCGGCGTCCAATTTCTCCCCTACATGTACATGCTGCTGGGCGTGGTCACCATGGGCGCATCGCTGGGCGTGACCGCCTGGCTGGGGCGCACCACCCCGCGCCGCCTGTACCTGATCCTGCCGCTGCTGCTGGCATTTCTGCTGGGGGCCGCGCGCCTGCTCCTGCTGCTGAATTCGCGTTCGGTCTACCCGCTGCTCTGGCTGGGCAAGGAGGTGGTCAATACCCTGATCGGCTTCATGGTGTGGGGGGCGGCCGGAGCGGTCTGTGATCCGCGCCAGGCGCGCCGGCTCTTCCCGCTGTTCGGCGCGGGGCGCATCCTGGGCTCGGTGCTGGGCGGGCTTTCCACGGCGTGGTTCGTTTCCTGGTTGGGCGCCGACAACCTGGTAGTCCTGTGGGCCGCGGCCATGATCCTGGCTTTCCTGTTCAGCCGGATACTGCTGCCTCCCGTGCCGGTGCGCGCGCCGCACACCGGCCGAAAGGTCCGCTCCCGCCGGCAGCCGGACTTCATCGTCGAGATCCGCCAGGGTTACCAGTACATCCGGGGTTCGCGGCTCATGCTGTGGATCTCCGCGGCTTCGCTGCTGTTCTCGGTACTGTTCTTTTCCCTGGCGCTGCCCTTCTCACGCGCTGCCACCCTGCAATACCCTGATGAAACCGCGCTGGCGGGCTTCCTGGGTATTTTTCAAGGGGTGAGTACGGCGGCGGCATTCCTGGCCTCGCTCTTTCTGGCCAACCGCCTCTTTGCCCGCTTCGGGATCATGAGCATGATCCTGGTTTTCACATTGATCTACGTGCTGGGGTTCGGGGCCATGACCGTGGCGCCTGTCTTCGCGGTGATCGTCCTGTTCCGTTTTGTGCAAACGCTCTGGCTCTCCGGGATCGCCGACCCGGCTTATCAGGCGATGTTCAATGTCGTGCCGCCGGCGCGCCGGGACCAGGTGCGGGCTTTTATGGGAGGCGTGCCGGACCAGGCAGGGACCTTCATCGCCGGGCTGGTGCTGCTTATCGGCGAGCAGGCCTTTGCGCCCGGCCAACTGGCCCTGTTCGGTTTTCTCGCCTCGGCCGTCTGCGCGTATGTGATCTGGCAGGCGAGCCGCGCCTATCACCAATCGCTGGTGGATGCGCTGCGCGCAGGGCGCCAGCAGGTGTTCTTCAGCGAGGAGGAGCCGTTCGGAGGCTTCCGCCAGGATTCCGCTGCCCGCGCGGCTCTGATCGCCGGGACCCGCGATGAGGACCCGGTTATCCGCCGCGTCTCCACCGAGATCCTCGGGCAGGTGCACATCCCCGAAGCCGGGGAGGCGCTGATCAATGCGCTGTATGACACGGATGCCATGGTCCGCATCCACGCGCTGCGGGCTCTGGCGCGCAGCAGGACCGCCTCCGCGGCGGGGGAATTGCTGCGGCTGTTTGGGGACCCCGAAGCAGAGGTGCGGTTGGAAGCCCTGCGCTGCGCGGGAGAGATGGACCTCTCGGCTGACCGCCTGCTGCCCGCCCTGAAGCCTTTGCTGGAAGACCCGCTTCCATCCATGCGCATCCATGCAGCCGCGGCGCGCCTGGCCATCGGCCCGCATGCGCCGTCTTCCGAACTGCTGCGCGAGGCGATCCTTTCCGGCGCGGAGGAAACCTGCGCGGCTGCGCTGGAAGCCCTACCCAGGGATCCCGAATTGGCCGCCTCGCAATTGGGTCACCCTTCGCCTGTGGTGCGCCGCGCGGCCGCTTCGGCGCTGCGGCGTCTTGCCGGGGCGCAGGCGCTGCCGGCCCTGCTGCCGCTGCTGAAGGATGGCGAGGTGCGTGAGCACGCGGCAGAGGAGATCGGCGCGCTGGGGGAGAGCGCCGTGGCTCCCACCCTGCAGGCGCTGGCCGACCCGGACATGGAGGCCGGCGCCCTCGCCGCGCTGGGACATTTGCCAATTAGCGATCCCAAGCCGGTGGAGGATTTCGCCCGCGCACAGTCTGCCCATGCCATCCATTACGACCGCCTGTTGAGCGCCCTCCCGAAAGGGGATCCGGGGAGCGAATTGCTGGGCGCCATCCTGCGCGAGCAGGCCCACCTGCACGCGGGGCATGCGCTGCAAGCCGTGGGATTGCTCACCCGCCGCGAGGCCGTCACGGCCGCGCTGGAGAACCTGTCCAGCCCGGAGGCGGGGCAGCGCGGCGCGGCGCTGGAGGCGCTGGAATCGCTGGGCGAACACTGGCGCGAGATCATCCGCCCCCTGCTGGGACTGTGGGAGGAAAGCGAGCGCGTCCGGCCTGTGCAGCTGCCCGCGCCTCCCTTCCCGGCACTGCTTGCGGATGCCGACCCCTGGGTGCGCGCCGGTTCCGCCTTTGCGGCCGCACACCAGCCCGACTGCGCGCCCGCGCTGCGGCAGCTTGCCGAATCCGATCCCGATCCTCTTGTGCGCCAGACCGCCGCGCTGGCCTTGAATGGAGTTCACCCTATGGAAAGCCTGCCTACCCTGTCCCTGATGGAACGCGTCCTGTTCTTTCGCCGCGTCCCCCTGTTCGAAGGCCTGAGCACTTCCGATCTGAAGAATGTTGCGAACCTCTCCGAAGAGGTCCTGTTCTCGGACGGGGAGGAGATCGCAGTGCAGGATGAGCCGGGGGACACGATGTACCTGGTCGTGTCCGGGGAGATCCTCGTGCGGACGGCCAACGAAGACGGCAAGGAAAGGGAGATCGCCCGCCGCGGGCCGGGAGATTGCGTGGGAGAGATGGCCATCATCAGCCAGACGCCGCGCATGGCCACCCTGACCGCCCACGGCGAGGTGCGCACGCTGTGCATCGGGCAGACCAGTTTCCACGGCCTGCTGCGCGAGCGGCCCGAGGTCAGCCTGGCGGTCATGAAGGAACTGTGCGCCCGTGTAACACAACTCGCCCGGCTTACGGTTAAGTAATGTAAACTGGAGTCGATCACGGGAGGCTGAATTGATGGAACCCTTCCCCATTCCACAACCTGAAGGAGGCGCGCTGGTGCTTGAGGGCGGCGCGGAATTCGGCGGGCGCATGTCCGAGCCGGACCTGCGGGCGCTGGAACTTGCCGGAGGGCTGCTGGCTCCTGTGCGCATCCTGCCCACGGCGGCCGCGCCGGACCGGAACCACGAGCGGGCCGGGAACAATGGCGTGCGCTGGTTCCAAAGCCTGGGCGCCAGGGATGTGGAATCCACCCGGGTGATCGACCGGGCCTCCGCAGCCGACCCGGCGCTGGTCAAATCGCTGCGCGGCGCGCGGCTGATCTATCTGCTGGGCGGCTTTCCGCGCTACCTGAGCGAAACGCTGCAAAAAACGCCTGCCTGGGCCGCGGTCCTGGATGCGTGGCAGGAGGGCGCGGTGATCGCCGGGAGCAGCGCGGGCGCGATGGTGCTGTGCGGCCATTATTATGATCCCCATGAAAAGCGGCTGTACCCGGGGCTGGGACTGCTGCCCAATGCCTGCGTCATCCCCCATCACAACAGCGGAGGCCGGAGCTGGGCTGCTGCTTTGATCGGGATGCTTCCGGAGGCGGTCCTGATCGGAATTGACGAAGGCACGGGCATCGTCCGGGCTGCGCTTTCCCCCGCCGGAGAGTGGACGGTCCTGGGCGGGGGGCAGACCGCCCTTTATTTCCCGGGAGGAGCCATACGCGCCAAGTGGATCTTCTCCCGCGGCGAGACACTCACGCTCGCGTAGGTGTATCCATGCAAGCCCGCGCGGGTTATACTGGACTTAGCAATCCGCGCGGTCGCTTTCAGGATGATTGCCTATCCTCTAATTGTTTACGTTTTCCACGCTAGCGGGTATTCTTGAAGCATGACAGGACCGCCTGTCTGCGCTATTGAAACAACGAAATAACCACGATGGTATTCCAGCCTCACCCCTATGCCTTCTTCCTGCTGGGCTCCGCCCTGATCTCCGGGGTTGTCGCGCTCCTGGCATGGCTGCGCCGGAACGCGCTGGGGATGAAGTCCCTGGCGCTCACGTCCGGCCTGCTGATGGTATGGGCGCTGTGTTCGGCCCTGGCCTGGATGAGCACCAGTATCGCCGCGGCTCACCTCTGGTATTACGTCGATGTACCTGGCCGTGGTGGGGGTGCCGCTCAGTTTCCTGATCCTGGTGCGGGAGGTTATCCATCAGAAGGCCTGGTTCACCGGGGGCCGATTGGCTTTGCTGCTGGTCGAGCCGGTGCTGATGACGCTGGCGGTCTGGACCAACGATCTGCACCACGAGTTCGTTCCCCGTTTCAGCAGTTACGCGCAGAATGGCCTGATCTATATGCAGGTACAGCGCGGCCCGCTGTACTGGGCCAACGTCCTGTATTCCTATCTCCTGCTGCTCGGCTGCATGATCCTGCTGGTGCGCACCTTCGCGCGCACGGCGCCTCTCTTCCGCAGGCAGTTGATGGCTTTTATGCTGGGCGCCAGCCTGCCCTGGCTGGGCAACATTGCCATGCTGGCCGGGCTTGTCCCGTTCCGCGGCCTGGACATCACACCGATCATGTTTGGGCTGACCGCCCTGATCTTTTATTTCACGCTGAACAGCCAGCTGCGTTTTAACCTGCTGCCGGTTGCCCGCAGCCTGCTCCTGCAGGTGCTCAGCGACGGGCTGCTGGTGCTGGATGGGAACTTCTTCTTCCTGGATGCCAACCCGGCTGCCGAGCGCATCCTGGGGGTGAGGGCCCGGGACATCATCGGCAAGGACAGCCTGCAGGTTTTCCCGGAGTGGAAGGAATTGGGTCCGCTGCTGATTGAACACCCGGAGGAGATCAGCATCCAGGCGCAGGGGCGCTATGATCGCAGCCGGCATTTCGACCTGAAGATCACCCCCGTCAAAAAAGAGGGAACGGTGACCGGTTACCTGGTCCTTTTCCGGGATATCACCGACCGCTGGGAGGTGGAACAGCAGGTGCGCCAGGCCAACCTGGAACTGCAGGCCCGCGTCAATGAGATCGAGGCCCTGCAGAATGAACTGCGCGCCCAGGCCACCCGCGACCCGCTGACCAACCTGTATAACCGCCGCTACCTCGAGGAGACGCTGGAGAACGAACTGGCTCGCGCCGAGCGCGAGGGCAACCCGGTTTCGATCATCATGATGGACGCCGATAGATTCAAGCGCATCAATGATCTTCACGGGCATAAAGCCGGGGACCTGGCGCTGCAAGCCCTGTCCAGGATCATCCAGCTGTACATCCGCAAGAGCGATATCGCCTGCCGTTACGGCGGCGAGGAGTTCGTCATCGTGATGCCCAACACGCAGATGGAGGTTGCCCGCGACCGCGCTGAAAAGATCCGCGAGGATTTCCGCAATTTGGATTTCATCGGTCCGGGCACCGAGGCGGAAACCTCCCTCTCCATTGGCATCGCGGCCTATCCCCTCTCCGGAACGCGCGGCGAGGATGTGCTGGACGCCGCCGACCAGGCCATGTATGCCGCCAAGATCGATGGGGGCAACCGCATCAAACTGCAGGACAGCCCGGTGAGAAAGCCAACGCCGGCCGACCAGTCCGCGCTGTTCCCATCCATAAAACCTGAGGAAAAAACCAAGCCCGAATGACGGAAAAACAGATCCTGGTCGTCGAGGATGAGCCCAGCATCGCCGAGGTGGTCGGGCTGTATCTCAAGCGCGCCGGGTATGGCATCCAGACCGCCCGCGATGGCCGCCAGGCCATGCAAATGCTGGAGGAGCGCCTGCCGGACCTGGTGGTGATGGACCTGATGCTGCCGGAAATGGACGGGTTTGCGCTCACGCGCTGGCTGCGCAGCCGCTCGGACGTGCCGATCATCATGCTGACCGCGCGCCGCGAGGAGGCCGACCGCATCACCGGCCTGGAGACCGGCGCGGATGACTATGTGATCAAGCCTTTCAGCCCGCAGGAACTGGTCAGCCGGGTGCGCGCCGTGCTGCGCCGCGCCCGCCGCGAGCAGGGCGACCCAGAGGCCGACCGGCCCGTTGCGTTCAACGACCTGCAGATCGATCCGCTGAGCCGTACCGTGACGGTCGCCGATAAGCCGGTGGAGCTGACGGCGCGCGAGTTCGAAATGCTGTATTTGCTGGCGCGCCACCCGCGCCAGGTCTTCACCCGCGAGCAACTGCTGGAGCGCGTGTGGGGCGGGGCGCAATACATCGATGCCGGAACGGTCACCGTGCACATCCGCCGCCTGCGCGAAAAGCTGGAGGTGGACCCCTCGCACCCTCTGCGCCTGCTCACCGTATGGGGGGTGGGGTACAAGTTCGAGCCATGAAGAAATCCATGGGCAGCCTGCCGCTGCAGTTGCGCTTTGCGCTGGGCATCCTGGTGATCGTCCTGCTTTCCCTGCTGCTGTTCAGCCTGCTGATGTCGCCGCCGATGAACGAGCTGGGGCTGATGGCGCTGTTCCTGGGCATCACGGCCCTGGCCTCCGGCCTGGCGGGGTATGCGCGCCTACCGGCTGGGCTGGTGGAGCCGCTGGCCGACCCTGCGCTGGGCCCTGCTGGCGGGGTATGCGCTTTCCACCCTGCTGACCTTTTTCAACGTGTGGTTTTCGGCGAAGTTGATGTTCGTCAACCCGCACGATCTGAATCTGGCTTTCGTGCTGCTGATCTTCGCCGGCGGCATGGCCATGGCGCTCGGCTATTTCGTCTCCAGCGCGGTGGCAGACCGAATCCGCCTGCTGATGGAGGCAGCCGGGAGGCTGGCCGAAGGGAAATGGGGGACGCGCGTCCACGTGCACGGGCGGGATGAGCTGGCGAGGCTGGGGGAACTCGTTCAACAGCATGTCAGCCCGGCTGGAGGCGGCGGAAAAGCAGCGCCTCGACCTGATCGCCTGGGTGGGACACGACCTGCAGACGCCGCTGGCCTCCGTGCGCGCCATCCTGGAGGCGCTGAGCGACGGCGTGGTCACCGAACCTGAAACGGTGAGCCGCTATCTCTCCACGGCCCAGCGCGATGTCCAGTCGCTTTCGGCGCTGATCGATGATCTTTTCCAGATGGCCCAGCTGGACGCGGGCGGCCTGCAGCTGGAACGGGCGCCGGCCTCGCTGGCCGATCTCATCTCGGATACGCTGGAGTCCTTCTCGGAGATGGCGCGCACGCGCGGGGTCCAGCTGGAGGGGCAACGCCGCGCCCGAGGTGGACCCGGTGTTCATGGACACGCGGCGCATCGGGCGTGCTCTCAACAACCTGATCGCCAATGCCCTGCGCCATACGCCTGCCGGGGGCCGCGTCACGGTCACAGCCATGCGACTGGACAATTGCGTGGAGGTGAGTGTCCGCGATACGGGAGAGGGTATCCCGGCGGAAGACCTGCCGCATATCTTTGAACGCTTCTATCGCGGCGAGAAATCCCGCAGCCGGGAGACCGGCGGCGCGGGGCTGGGGCTTGCCATCGCCAGCAGCATCATCGAAGCCCACGGCGGGAAGATCAGGGCGGCCAGTTCCCCGGGTAGCGGCTCTGAATTTGTCTTCACGCTTCCCACAACTCCCAGCCCGGCTCCTCCGGCGGCAGGCAGGAAAGCTTAACGCCCCTCTCAGACTCCCGTAAGACTCTCGTAATGAAGATTCTTTATCATCGCTCCATCAAAGGATATAACGATGGAACGATCAATCTTCCTCCTCTCGCTCCTTTTTCTGACCGGATGCTCGCTGGCCGCCTCCCCATCCAGGGCCGCGGCGCCCAAACCTGAAGCCGACCTGCCCGACATGGGCCCGGCTCCCGAGCTTTCCGGCGACACCTGGTTGTG
>CAWEKL010000010.1:0-22860 GCA_963809585.1 uncultured Chloroflexia bacterium
AGCGCTTTCTCTCATCCGGCATTAAATAAAAAATGCAATAATGAGGAAGAGACCAGCCGCTTCCCCCAACAATCCATGCCCACCTATGTTGCGCTACTGCGAGGCGTTTTGCCGACCAATCCCAATATGCGAAACGAAAAGTTTCGGGATGTTTTTGAGGGACTGGGCTTCTCGAATGTCAGGACAGTCCTTGCCAGCGGCAATGTGGTCTTTGAAAGCCCGTCCCGCAGCCCCAAAAAGCTCGAAGATGCGATCGAGAAAGCATTGGCCCAGCGATTGGGGATCACCAGCACCACCATCCTCCGAAGCAGATCCCAGTTGCAGCGGCTTGTGGATGACAAACCTTTTAAGCAATTGGAGCACACCCGGGACACGCGCCTGAATGTGACTTTCCTGAAGAAACCCTCCGGGGCCGCCGGCAAAATTTCCCACCCGCGTAACGATGAAGATCATCAACTCGTGGCAACCTATGCCGGTGAAATTTGCAGCGTCGTCGATGCAACCGGCAGCAATACCCCCGATCTGATGCTCTGGCTGGAGAAGAAATTTGGCAGGGAGATCACCACCCGCACCTGGAATACCGTAGCAAGGATACTGAGCGTGATGGAATCACTTACTGGATAAAGGAAAAAATAAACGATGGAAAAAATCACCCCTCACTTATGGTTCGATAAGGAAGCCCGGCAAGCTGCCGAATTCTATGTGGCAGCCTTCCCTGACTCAAAAATAAACAACATCACCACGCTGCATGATACGCCTTCGGGCGATACTGACATGGTTTCCTTTGACCTGGCCGGCCTGCCGTTCATGGCGATCAGCGCCGGGCCGGAGTTCAAGATCAACCCCTCGGTGTCCTTCCTGGTCAATTTCGACCCCTCCCGGGATAAGAATGCGCGCAAGAACCTGGATGCGCTCTGGGAGAAACTGTCCAGCGGCGGCATGGCGCTCATGCCGCTCCAGGAGTACCCGCACAGCCAGCACTATGGCTGGATCCAGGATAAATACGGGGTTTCCTGGCAGTTGATGCTGACCAATCCGGAAGGCGAGGAACGGCCCTTTATCATCCCCTTCATGATGTTCGTGGGCGATGTGG
The DNA here is from genome assembly GCA_963809585.1 of uncultured Chloroflexia bacterium. GTDB lineage: Bacteria > Chloroflexota > Anaerolineae > Anaerolineales > Villigracilaceae > JACPVF01. Next base: position 1,094 of record CAWEKL010000010.1, read on the forward strand.
TCGGGAAGGCGGAGGAGGCGGTCCAGTTTTACCTCTCCGTGTTCAAAGACACGCGCATGGGCGGCCTGCAGCGCTACGGCCCGGGCAGTGCGCCGGACAAGGAAGGGACGCTCATGTTCTCCGACTTCATGCTCGAAGGCGAGTGGTTCGCGGCCATGGACAGCGCACACCCGCACGAGTTTGCCTTCAACGAGGCCATTTCCTTCATCGTCCCCTGCGACAGCCAGGAGGAGATCGATTATTACTGGAAGAAGCTGTCGGCGGTGCCGGAATCCGAGCAGTGCGGCTGGCTCAAGGACAAGTACGGCATGTCCTGGCAGATCACCCCCACGGTCATGAGCGAGATGCTGCAGCTTGGCACGCGCGAACAGGTGGACCGCGTCACGCAGGCCTTCCTGCCGATGAAGAAACTTGAGATCGATAAATTGGAGGAAGCGTTCGGGGGAAAGATGAAGTAGGGAGGGGCTTCTTGAGTAGGAAGTGAGAGATAACAGGACGCCCCGGTAAAGGGGCGTCCTGTTTTAGGAGGTCTGCTAATCCAGGTTCTTCTCAGGGAAAAACAACTCTCCATATGTCCCTGCGAGGGTTGAGGCTGTGCTGAAAGCACAGCCGACCCCGTGGCAATCGCCTCGTTTATTGGGAGATTGATTCAGCTGCTCATGGCGCGGATTGCGCCATTCGCGCCCTCGCAAAGACACGGAAATGGTTTACCCCTCGTCCAGGCGCGCCACGCGTGGCAGGACGGCGCGCAGCGGCAGGAACGCGCACAGCAGCGCGGCCGCGCTCCCGATCACCAGCCCGATCCCTTGCCCCAGGATCTCTTTCATCCCCAGCAACGGCGCGGCGATGGGCGGGCCGAAGAACAGCAGGGCCGCCACCGCAATGTAGATCATCCCGAAGATCAGCGCAAGGCAGCCGGCGCCTCCGCCGCCCATGTGGCGCGGGTCGGTCCAGGTGAAGTTCGCGCCGCGCACGCCCAGCGCCAGGTCGATGCCGGTCAGCCCGGCCAGGATCAGCGCCATGGCCGGCAGGCTGTAGAGGACGGTGGCGGGGGGCATTTTTTGCAGCAGCGCGATCACCAGCAGGAAGACCCAGGCCAGCGCCAGCGTGGGCAGATAGGCCATCAGGAACTTGGAGGCCAGCAGCCGCCAGGGACGGATCGGGGAGGTCTTGATGAGCCAGTAACTGTGGCTTTCCATCGAGAACGAGATCAGCGCCAGGTTGGTGATCAGCGACCAGCTCACGAACAGCGAAATGGCGACGCTGCCATAGGTCAGGAAGGCGCGGAAGCCCTCGATGAAGACGGTCGGGGCTTCGCCGCGTCCCGGCGGAGGTTCCCCGCCGCCGCGCAGCAGCATCACCGAGAACACGACGCCCATGATGAAAGGCGAGACCAACTGCGAGAGGTTGCGCAGGTTGCGCCGCATCTCGATGAAATCCTTGCGCAGCACGGCGCGCATCTCCTGCGGCAGGAGGCCGAGGAGTCCGGGGCTGGAGGCGCGGGTGGACTGCCTGGCCTCGTGCGGAGACTTCTTGCGCCGGGTGCTCACCTGCATCGAGGCCCAGCCGCTGTAATACAGGCGCTCGGCGGTGTTCAGCGCGAACCAGAAGACCGCGCCCGCAACCCCCAGCGCCAGGGCGAGGAAGAGGATACCCGACAGCCAGCGCCCTTCGCCCAGGTCCACCAGGCCGCGCCCGCCCCAGGTCAGCGGCGACCAGGGATTGTTGAAGCGGGAGAGGAGCTGAGTCCCGGCGGCCAGCTGCTCGGGCGTCAGATCGGATTCCTGCCCGCCCATCAGGTTTCTCCACTGGGAGGTAACCATGATGAAGACCGCGCTGACGATGCCCAGCACTTCGGCCACGCGCCGGGCCGGCACCACGCGCGCCACGGCCATCACCAGCAGGCTGGAGACGCCTGCGGCGGCCAGCGCCAGGGAGGCCAGCACCACCAGCACCAGCGGGTAATACAGGAAGTTGTAGCCGCCCGCCGCCGCCAGCCCGAACAGCACCGGCAGCCCGAGCAGCAGCACGAGGGCGAAGTTGGGCAGGATGGCCTGCAGCAGTTTGGTCAGGAAGACCGCCCGGATGGGGATGGGCGCGGAGAGCAGGAAGTCCATGTCGCCGGACAGGTACAGCGCCTGGAGCAGCACGCCGAAGCTGGTGATCAGGATGCCCAGGAAGGTGGCGGAGACGGCCAGCTGCGGGATGATGTCCATCAGCGGGGCCAGGTCCACGCCGGATTGCAGGACCTCCGGCGATTTCAGCAGGCCGACCAGGAAGCGCGTCAGGAAGAAGGAACCGGCGAAGGCTCCCACCAGCAGCAGGGCCAGCACGATGATCCCGATCTTGCGGCGGCCCGAGGCGCGCCGGAAGCCGGTGACGAACAGCACCCACTGCAATTGCAGCAGCTTGCAGACATAGCCCCACAGGCCGGGGTGCGCAGCGTTCGGCGGTCATCTCAGCACCTCGGCGATCTCGGCCTCCTCGGCTCCGCCGGTGAGGCTCAGGAAGATATCCTCCAGGCTGCCCTCGCCGTTCCCCAGGGAGCGCAGCTGCTCCATCGTGCCGACGGCGATCAGCTGGCCCTTGTTGATGATGCCGATGCGGTCGCACATGCGCTCGGCGATCTCGAGGATGTGCGTGGAGAGGAAGATCGCCGAGCCGCGGTCGGCCATCTGCCGCAGGATGTCCTTGATCAGGCGCGCGGACTTGGGGTCCAGGCCCACGGTGGGCTCGTCCAGCACCAGCACCTTGGGGTCGTGCATCAGCGCGGCGGCCAGCGAGGTCTTCTGCTGCATGCCGTGGCTGTAGGAGTCGATCAGGTCGTCGCCGGGCTCCGTCAGGCCGAACAGGCGCAGCAGTTCCTCGGTGCGCCGCTCGATCTGCGCGGGTTCCATCGAGTACAGGTCGCCCACGAAGCGCAGCAGCTCGCGGGCCGAGAGCTTGGAATACAGGTTGGGGGTATCGGGCACATAGCCCGTGGCGGCCTTGGCCAGCAGCGGCTGCTGCTGCACATCGTACCCGGCGACCCTGGCGGTGCCGGAGGTGGGCTGGAGCAGGCCGACGATCATCTTGATGGTGGTGGTCTTGCCGGCGCCGTTGGGGCCGAGGAAGCCGAACACCTCGCCGCCCAAGACGCTCAGGCTGACATGGTCCACGGCGGTCTTGGTTCCGTAGTTCTTGCACAGGTCGTTCAGTTCGATCAGGGGGGTGGGGGACATGCAATGGATCTCCGGTTGGATGGGAAAGCAGGGAACCTTAATATTGTAGCCCCGAAACGCGCGCCGGGGGGAGGGGGTACAAACCCTCCACTCTGTTGTACGCTGCGGTGCGGAGAAGGTTTCAGGGTTTGAGGAGTGACAGACCTGTCAGGTCTCGCGGAACGGGGAGGGGAGGTTGCAGGGAGGTTCCTGTAGGGGCGGTGCGGTGCACCGCCCTTGGGCGCAGCGTCCCCGGAAGAACGCCGGGGTGCTTCGCGAGCTGCGCCCCTACGATGCCGGGTTTAGATTCGCAACGTCTATTCGAATTCCCCTTGCATTTCGCACGACAGACCTGACAGGTCTTCAGAGAGGCTTGGCGTTCCAGGGCCGATGCCAATGGATCGTCATGCTCGGGCAGGCCGCGTATGAGACCTGTCAGGTCTCGCGTGCCCAACGAAAAATCACCCTGCCGGGGGAGTCTCCCGACAGGGTGATGAAAGGCTCGCAGGGACTGCAAGACCTTGCCGGTTACGCGCCTATGCCTTACCCAATACGATCCCCAGGACGAGGAACGTAAAGTACACGCTCTGCGCAGAATGGACGATGATCCCCATCCAGGTGCTGCGGAAGCGCCAGCTCGGTAACGCGTAGAAGAAGACACCGCTGATGACCGATCCCAGCATCCCCCAGGGTTGGTGAAGATGGTAGAAGCCAAAGAGCACACCGTTTGCCACCCAGCTCCACCTGCCAAAGACCCCTTCCATCCTGGGCATCAGCACCCCCCGGAACAGAAATTCCTCGCCCAGGATCGTGTTGAAGATGGCGCTGACCACATACAGGCCAAGGAACCACCAGGCGCCCACCAACCGGTTCAGGATCGCCTGCGATCCAAGGATGGCATTCATACCGTAGCCGGGAGGTTCGGCGAAGAAAGGAAAGATGGATACCCAGAGCTTGGTTGCAAAGGAGTTCAGACCCAGTTCCCAGATGACGATCCCGACCAGGAACGCGATCACCCACAGCCACAGCCTGCGGCGGGTTTGGCCGGTTTTGGGATCGCGCGGGGTGTTGAGGCGGAGCCTGCGCTGGATCGTCGCCCAGCGGAGATCACCCTCCTCCTGCCGGACGATGATCATGGATAGGACGAACAACCAGATCAATCCGATCGTAACCAGCGCCAGCCGGGTGACGCCCGCACCCAGCGGATCGGTGCGGTAATCCGGCGAAATGGCGGGGAAAACGATCCAACCCAGGATCCCCATCGGGATCGCAGCCAGGGCCCAGATGCCCAGGATCCTGCCGAGGGAGTACTGTACCTCCGTCCCAGCAGACGCGTTTGCACGTACCTCGTTCTCCATGATCGAAGTGCCCATCTTTTCTCCCTTTACATTAAATTGCACGGATAAGTTACTTGATGTAATTCCCGATGTGGTCTTGCCATCCAGCACAACCAAATGGTACTGGTTCAGTCCATAATTATATGATTTTTCTTGCGAGGGTCAAGGCCGCCTGGCTGGCCGGCCAGACAGGTCTTCGATCAGGTCTCAAAGCGTCATAAACTTTCTCCGGTAAGATCGAGATCTACGGCATACCTGCACCGTTATTATCGGTAGTTCGCTGCTTTGAATTCCTTAATGGATTCCCACGGTGATGACTACATTTCCCTGCTTGCGCCCGGTCTCGACATACCTGTGGGCTTCGACAATTTGCTCCAACGGATAGACTCTATCGATGACCGATCTTATTTTTCCCGCCTCGATCAGCGCTCTCAGGGAATTCAGGACATCCTTCCTGCGGGTCGCGTAATCCGGCACCGCGGTCCCGCGGCGGGTGATCATCTTCCCTATCGTTCTGAGGAGCTCCAACGTCCCGGGGTTGGCGGTAAGATACTGCCCATTTTCCTTTAGCGATCCTTTGCAGCGTGAAGACGAACTCTTGCCCGGCGCGTCGAAAATAAGGTCATACGTTTGGCCGTTCGCGGTGAAATCCTCCCGGGTGTAATCGATCACCTGATCGGCCCCGATCGAGCGCAGCATGTCCAGTTTCTCCGTGCTGTCCACGCCGGTCACTTCAGCCCCAAAGTGCCTGGCGAGCTGCACCGCAAACGTACCAATGCTTCCCCCGGCGCCGATCACCAGGACCTTTTGTCCGGGGTGGACATTTCCGTTAAGATAACGCCAGGCTTCCGGCCCCCCGAGGGGAACCGCGGCGGCTTCCTCGTAACTCATATTGGCCGGTTTCAATGCCATCATCGCCGTTTCGGGCAGACAGGTGTACTCCGCATAAGCGCTCAAATGAAGATCGGTGATGGCAAAGACCTGGTCCCCTTCTTTAAATGAGGTTACCGCTTTACCGGCTGCCTCAATTACCCCGGCCAGCTCCTGCCCCAATATTTTTATTCTGGTGGGTCTGAGGGGACCCACCAGGATGCGCAAGGGGAGCCATAAGGGGCCAGCGATATTGAAGGCCCGCAATTCACAATCTGCGGCGGAAACGGTGGTCGCAGCTATTTTGATCAGTACTTCATTGTCCCTGGGAGCAGGTTTTTCGACCTCCATCAGTTGAAGAACATCCGGTGGGCCGTATTTTGTCCATATCACTGCTTTCATGAGTTTACCTTTAAGGTTCCTTCCATTAGCTGACCAAGTATTAGAGGCAATCTGTAGGGGCGGTGCGTCCCCGGAAGAACGCCGGGGTGCTTCGCGAGCACCGACCTTGGGCGCAGCGCCGCGGCGCCTCTACGCGTCTGGGAGGGGATGATTCTCGGCCTCGCGGTCCAGGTTCATATCGTCCTGGGAGACCGCATCTTCGATCGGTTCGATATGGGTGACTATGTTTGCCAGCGGAATGGTCCGCGAAACCTGCTTTTCGATCTGTTCGGCCAGCTGGTGGCCCTGGCGCACGGACCAATCGCCGGGGACCAGCAGGTGGACCGCCAGGAACTTGCGCGCGGCTGCCTGCCGGGAACGCAGCGAATGATACTGGATGCCCTGCGTCCCGTACCCGTCCAGGATCGATTTGACCGCAGCGGTCTCCTCCGCGGGCAGGGCCGCATCCATCAATCCCCGCCCGGAGCGGATCATCAGGCGGTATCCGGTGAAGAGGATGTTGACGGCCACTGCCAGCGCGATCAGCGGGTCGAGGATCGTAAAGCCGGTGAGGAACACCAGGCCGATGCCGATCAATACGCCGCCGGTCGTCCACACATCGGTCATCAGGTGGCGGGCATCCGCCTCCAGGGTGATCGAGTTATAGCGTTTGGCGGCGCGCATCAACACCAGGGATACCCCCAGGTTGATCAGCGAGGCGCTCAGCGAGATCAACAGACCCAATCCCACCTGCTCCAGCGCAACCGGATGGAACAGGCGCGGCACGGCGCTGATGATGATGCTCGCCGCGGCCAGAAGGATCATGCCGCCCTCAAAGCCGCTGGAAAAGTATTCGACCTTGGAATAGCCAAACGTAAAGTCCTCATCCGCCGGCCGGGTGAGGACCCGCAGCGCGATCAGGGCCACGATCGCGGCGGCCAGGTTCACAAGCGATTCGATGGCATCCGAAAGCAGGCCCACCGAGCCGGTGAGGAAATACGCCGAGGCTTTCATGGCGATGGTCAGGATGGCTGCGGCGATCGAAAGCCAGGCGAAACGGGTAAGGGGGACGGACGGCTGCGATGATTTTTCCATGACGGGTTTCCTACCTGAGGACAGATTCTTTGCTGGTGCTCAGCATGGATGATACCACCGGAGCAGGACCGGTGGTGTCCTTGCGAGGGTAGAGGGGTGGCAGACCTGACAGGTCTCGTATGTCATTGCGAGCCCTGAGCGCAGGGAAGGGCGTGGCAATCTTCCTCAGCCAGGAGGGCCTCTTAAGATTGCTTTCCTCCGGAATGCTTCGCGATCGTCGCCGCCAGTCCGCTATGCGGCTGGCTTAGCTCCTCGCAATGACATACTGGTGTCAGGTCGCGCGCGGAGATCGCCTCCTCACCAACCCGGTAACATCGTCACCATTTTCAATGACATTCATCATACGCTGCCGCAAGGTGCGCGTGCTACGATATTTTTGGAACCGGGGGTCATGGTTACTGCTCAGATCAGCATGCAGGATGGCTGATCCAATCAAAGTGGAGTTAAAATGATAGCTTGGCACCCTGGCAATGCGCCAGGCTGGGGCTTTCGTCGCGATTCCATCCGACCATTTCGTGTGGAGGGCACATCAAATGATCCGTCACAATCCGCTTAAGACGATCCTCTGGGTCCTGGTCCTGGCCCTGGGCGCCACGGCTTCCTCCTGCGCTACGGCCCCCTCAGCCCCGGCTCCCTCAGCCCCGGCTCCCTCAACCCCGGCTCCCTCAACCCCGGCCCCCTCAGCCCAGGCCCCAAGGAACATCGTCGTCATCATATCCGATGATCAGAACGTGGACTCGCTGCCGGTCATGCGCAAACTGATGAGCTACCCGGAAGGCTCCTGGGTCAACTTCACCCATGCCATCGTCAATGACTCCATTTGCTGCCCGGCGCGCGCCTCGCTGCTCACCGGCCAGTACGCCTTTGTATCCGGCGTCATCAGCAACAGCACCGGCGACCGCTTGGATGATACCAACACGCTGCCCGTGTGGCTCAACAACGCCGGCTACCGCACCGCCCTGATCGGCAAATACCTGAACAATTATCCCTGGGATAAAGGCGCAGGCTATACACCTCCCGGATGGGACTCCTTCCAGGAGATGTCCTCCCGCAAAAGCGCCTACCGCACCGACCTGGCTATTAAATTCATCGACTCCGCCCCCGGCCCGTTCTTCCTCTACCTGGCGTACATGGAGCCTCACGCCGTCAGCCAACCCCTGCCGCAGTATGCCAATGCGGATGTCTATGTCGCGCCCGATTCGCCCAACTTCAACGAGGCCGATGTCTCCGATAAGCCTGCCTGGATCCGCCAGCTCAGCCCGATCAGCCAGGCCGACATGGACACCTGGCACACGGAGCGCGTCAACTCGCAGCGCAGCCTGCTCGGCGTGGATGACTCGGTGCAGGTGCTCATGGATGCGCTCAAAGCCCGCGGCCTGCTGGACAGCACCATGATCCTCTACCTGGGGGACCATGGATTCTCCTGGGGCTCCCACCGCTGGTACAAAAAGGAATGTGTGTATGAGGAATGCATCCGCTTCCCGCTGCTCATCCGTTACCCGGGCCTGGCCGGCAGCCGGGAGGAAAGCCGGCTGGTCTCCAATGTGGACCTGGCCTCCACCATCGCCGAATTTGCGGGCGTCACGCCGGGGCTGACGCAAAGCGGCCGACAGCCTGGTCCCGCTGATCAACGGCAGCGCCGCCAACTGGGAGGAAGCGGTCTTTATGGAAATGCACGGCGACTCCATGCGGACCTTCGATGGCATCCGCGTCCCCGGCTGGACGTATGCCGAATATGCCAACGGCGACAAGGAGTTGTATGACCTGGCCGCCGACCCCTTCGAACTGCAGAACCTGGCCAACCAGCCCGCCTATCAGGCGAAGCAGGCCGAGCTGGCCCAGCAGATGCGCGACCTGAAGAACCCTCCTTCCGGCAGCCACCCATAGCCCGCTTCACCGTGCTTCCCCTTCACTTTCGTTACAGGGTGATACGCTGCGGGGTGCTCATCTGCCCTGGCTCATCGCAGAGCAGATTTCACGATCGCAACGACATGGTTTCCTCTGGGGATCGCTACAGTTCCACACACAATAGAACGCGGATGGACGCGGATCGAACCGGATGAACGCGGATTCTCAGGAAGGTGATCCGCGGTAGGGGCGTAGCGGTGCTACGCCCGTTCCTCTTCGCGAGGGCTAGGGAAGGGGTGCTTCGCGAGGGTTAGGTCCGACCCCTGACCCCTCCGCGCCGCCCTGAGCTACTCCTCTACTCCTCTAATCCTCTAGTCCTCTTCACTGAACCCGATACATGAACACCAGCCGCCAGTAGGATTGGTCCCGTCCGCGGCGGTGTGCACCATGTGCGCGCGGTCATTGGCCGCGTCGGCGATGATGGAGGCCGGCGTCCGCCCCGGGGCACGTGCCGTTGCCGTTCAGGTCATACGAACCGGCCAGCGCCGAGGCCACCGGCAGCGAGATGCCCAGCTCGGTATTCCCCGCCGCCGTGGGGTCGATCTGCACCGAGCCGGACACGATCACGAAGTTCCCCACCCGCACGTACAGGAAATCCGCGTTGCGCACCGAGGCGGCAATATTGGTCACGTTGGTCAGGGTTGGCGCATAGCGTGCCCGCCGTCCCTGCGCCGCTGTGCGAGTGATCGTCCAGCGTTTCCATCGCCGCTTGCAGGTTGTTGTCGTTGGCCGAGAGGATGCCGTTGAAATTCCCGGTTGCCAGCGGGGTGTAATTGCTCACCCGTTCGATGGTGGAGGGCAGCGCGCCGCCGGCGGTGTTCGCAAAGACCTCCGTTTGCCGCAGCGTCACCCGCCAGTTCAGGGCCTTCTCTTTGGGGTTGAACTCCTCGATCACCTCCAGCGGATAGTGCAGGGTCGCCAGCGAAGAGGGGTCCAGCTGCACGATATCGCCGCATTGGGGATACAGATTGACCGGCAGCAGCACCTCGAACACATCCTTTTCCGTGCTGCGCGCCGGGCCTCGGACCACCAGGGCCGTGGACAGCGCGGCCAGTTCCTCGCGCTTCTCGTCAATGGCAGTCTGCAATTCGGCGGGCTCAAAGAAACCGCCCCTCGAACTGCCTGCGCAGAACGTCCTGGCTGGCAGGCGGCAGGCGGCTGGCTTCCAGGCTGGCGCTCAGCAGGCTGTCGCACATGTCCTGCATGACGACGGCCTCAGGGTGGTACTTGCTTGCTTTGCTCATGAACACATCTCCTTTCGGGTCATAGCTCCCCTCTCCATCGGTACTCCGATGGGGAGGGCGTGGGACTGGGCGGCCGATCCTGGACAGGAACCTCCCGCCCGGGCAGGGTCGATGACTGCGTCCACCGAACGGACGCTGATGATCTTCGTGACTTCGCGGATCTCCCCGTAATCATCCGCGGAAGGGGTTGGGAGTTGGAAGCCAGCTGCAAGCGCAGGACGGTGGAGATCCCACCGCGCTGAGGATGGCCGGGTCCTTCATGGCGGCCTCGTGCAGGGCGACCAGCACCTCTGCCGCCGGTCCGCCGGGCTGAAATGTCAGCAGGATGCCCTCGTGCTGCTCGCTCCAACAGGGGTTATGCACCGTCCCGGCCAGGTTGCGCACCGAGGGCGCGCCTCCGCGGGCGGGTGGTCAAGGAACACCGGCAGGTTATCGAACAGCGGCAGGGCGGCCTTGAGCACCCTGGCGTGGAAGCGGATGTAATGGCCATTGGCTTCGCCGGCGGTAATGGCCAGGATGTTAAAGGTCTCCTCCCTGGGGATCGTGTTCAGGTCGAATCCCAGTATGGGTTCGGATGTAAAGGCCAGAGTGCGCTCGTTCAAGTGATCTCCTTTCGTAGATGAGCCTCGTCGGGGTCGGCGGGTTCGCCGGGGTCGCGTGGCCCGGCTGCGCGAGGCAGGGCCGGGGAGAGAGGCCGGCGCTCTCCCTGCGCGGGGGCGTCCGCGGGGTCAAAGGTCTCGGCGGCCATGCGATACACCAGCCGCAGCAGTTCCTGCTCGCCGATCAGCCGCCGGTCGTACAGGTCGGCGAGGGCGGGCTGGATGCGGCTCACCGCCAGCGCCAGCGTGGCGTTATCCCGTTCGGTGATGTCGGGGCTGTGCACGCGGATGCTGCGCGGCGGGGTTCACCCGCCGGTCATACCGCTTGCGCACCTGCACCGCCACGCGCGCCAGCCGGGACAGCATGGCGATGAAATCGCGTCTGGATCTCCTCCAGGTTGCGGAAGGTGGGCGTGCCGGCGGCCTCGGCGGTCGTGCGCGTGCTGCTCTCCGGCTCCGCCAGCCAGTGCAGCGGAAAGTTCACGCCCGAGGCCACGAATTTCTTGATGGCCAGGATGTCCTCGGCGTGCGTCCGAGGAATTCAGCTCGGGAGAGATGACGCTCCAGGTCTCGTTTTCATCGGTGACCAGCACCGAGCCGGGCTGCGGGGGGTCGGCGGCGATCTCCCTGCGGCGCGCCTCTTTCTCCGCGGCGTTGCCAAAGCGCCCGTTGACCACGAACAGGAAGGCGTTGCGGAAACGGTGCAGCCGGGCGCGGTCTTCGAGCATGGACGACAGCCGCCCGATCCACGGCAGCAGGGGCGCCAGGTCCGGCTCGCCCCAGGGCACGCCGACCGGCTGGTTGCTGGCAAAGTGCAGCATGAATTCGCTCTGCTCCGCCTCCGCGTCATACGCGGGCCAGGGCGAAGCCCCCAGCTCCTTGCGCACGAAATACGTCTCCTGCTGGATGTCATTCCCGGCGGTCTGGATCTCGGCGACCAGCTCCGCGGGCACCGCGCGACATAGGACATGCCGCTCAGCGGGTCCACCGAGAACAGGAAGAACAGGTTGCCGGTGCGCGTGTCCTCGTCCTTCCAGCGCTTCAACTGCGCGGCGAGGTCGTTCAGCGGATGCTCCCACCAGGCGCGCAGGAAGGCCTGTGTGGCGGCATGCTCGCAGGAAATGGAAATGTCCCGGCCCACGACAAAGGCGGTGATGGTGCGCACGATGGAGCGCGCGATGGGGTTCACCCGCCAGGCGCGCAGGGTTTCGGCGAAGACCTTATCCCGGTCGTAATCCATGCGGTCGCGGTAGACCGCCGAGACGTGATTCCCGAAAAAGATATGGTCGTCCACCGTCCGCGCGGCGAGGGAGACCGCGCGCCCCGGACGGACGAGCCGGTCGCGGCAGGAAATGGAGCAGGGGGTTGGTCTTCATCGGCAGGCCACCTTTCTTGAACCTCGAAGAGATCACGTCCCGCAGGCTGTCCACAAGATGGGGCGGTGAGGGCGCCGCCGGGCTCCGCATCAGGGAGGCTGGAGGGACAATCTGCTGAGATGAACCTGCGGGACGTCTTGCCTCAGCAGGGTCAGTATATAGAACAAATGTTCAGAATGCAAATTAAAAAGTGTCGCAGGTGTCGCAGGTGTCTCCTCTTTCGCGATTCTCTAATCTTCGGGGGGGTCAAAACGGAGATTTTGGGCGCGCGCGGCCTGCGCGGCTATAATGGCGGCATCGAATCGTCAAACCCCCGTGGAGGCGAACATGGGCAAAGGACGGATGGAAGCCTTCAGCGATGGCGTGCTGGCCATCATCATCACCATCATGGTTCTGGAGCTGCGCGTGCCGCAGGGCGAGACCCTGGAGGCGCTGCTGCCGCTGGTGCCGGTGTTCCTCAGTTACGTGCTCAGCTTCTTATATATCGGCATTTACTGGAACAACCATCACCACATGCTGCAGACCGTCCACCAGGTGAGCGGCGTCCATCCTGTGGGCCAACCTGCACCTGCTGTTCTGGCTGTCGCTGTTCCCCTTCGTCACCGGCTGGATGGGGGAGAACCATTTTGCGCGGCTTCCCACTGCGGTCTATGGCGGTGTGCTGTTCATGGCCTCCGTAGCGTTCTTCATCCTGTCGCGGGTCATCATCCGCGCGCAGGGGGAAGGCTCGGTGCTGAAGCAGGCCATCGGCGGAGACTGGAAGGGCAAGGCCTCCCCGCTTTCGTACCTGGCGGCCACCGTCGCGGCCTTCTGGTCCCCCTGGCTGGCGCAGGCGATCTACGTCGTGGTGGCGCTCATGTGGCTGATCCCCGACCGGCGCATCGAGCGGGTCATTCCGCATGCCGGTGAGGGACAGACCTGACAGGTCTTTGTACTGGTCCTGCAGGTCCCTCGAAGACTCCGGCGTGCGGAATAGGGACGACCTGGCAGGATGATTAGTGCTTGTCGATAACACTGATCATCGCCTACGGTTCAGTTCTTTCGGAAAATGATATACTATGCCCATATGGGCGGAGTCAGGGGTTCGTCTTCCGCCACAAACCGGCCTTGAGATTTCAGATGGTGCGACATGCGTATCAAAAAAGCTCTGCAGGCAGACCAGGACCTCATCGCACGCTTTATGGCTGTGCTGGGCACGGGGCTGCAAGTGGCCTCCCACAGCAAACTTGCCAAACCGGGATTCTTCCTGTACGCGGGACAATTCATGCACGAGTTCGTGGAACGCGTGTATTTCCGCAAGGAGGAATTGCTGCTGGAAACGCTGGAGGATTGCGGTTTTCCGCATGACAGCGGGCCGGTGGGCAACATGCACAACGAGCACCTGAAAAGCCGCGCCAACTCCAAGATGCTCTCGGAGGCGGCGCTGCTCTGGCAGAAGGGGGACATCGACGGGCGCTCGGACTCCATCTGGGCGACGAGCGAGTACACCAACCTGATGCGCCACCATTTTGACATGCTGCGGAATCTGATCTACCCCCTGCTCGAACAGTCGGTGACGCCCGAGGACGAGCAGCGCATGGCCGCGCGCATGAACCGCCTGGTCTTCGAGGACAGCGGCGCCCGCCCGCCCGAGGAATATATCAAGATGATCGAAGCGCTGGAAGAGGAAGTGGACGACTGGCGCTAAGTCAATGATCGCTCTCTACCTGGGTTTATTCGGTCTTTTGGCTTTTGTCTTCGGGGCAGGAATTTTGGGTTTGTGGCTGCGAAAAAATCGATCCAAAGAGAACGCGGAAAGGTCCAGCCGCATCATGCATTTCCTTTTCTTTACCGCTTTGGGCTTGCCGGCCCTGATCGCCATCTTCTATCCGGGCATCCCCCACCTTGATGAACTCGTTGGCTTTCGTGCCCTTTCCCCCAGACTTCTCTTTCTTTTCGCAGGGATCATTCTGGCGATACCCGGCTTGTATTACCTCGTCATCTCGAACAAATTGCTCCGCACGCTGGGCAGTGGAGCCAATGCATTCCGTCTCACCAGGAGAATCGTTGAAAATGATGCCTATCGAACGACACGGAATCCGATGTCGCTCGGGTATTATTTGTTTGCGCTCGGGTTCGCATTGATCTCAGGCTCGACACTCCTCACGCTTGCGGTCCTCTTTGGCCTGATCCCCGCCCACATCTTTTTCCTTAAGTATTTTGAAGAACTGGAACTTGAACTCCGCTTCGGGAAGTCTTATCAGGAATACAAACAGAAGACCCCCTTCCTGTTTCCAAGGTTTTCATCGAAGAGACCCTAAAGGTTTCCTTCGCTGGACCCCACCCTGGCCCTCCCCCAAGGGGGAGGGGGTTATTCTCCTGAAAAATGAAAAAATCCCCCTTCCCATTTGGGCAGGGGGCCGCGAAGCGCTCCGGCGTTCATTCGGAGTTAGGTCCGGCAGGGAAATCTTCAGACGCTACACATCCGCGTGATCCGCGTTAGTGCGAAACAAAAGGGGCGGGTGCAAGACCCGCCCCTTCTCTAATCTCTAATTATCTAATCACTTCTTCCCAAACTTCGCCTGGAGCAAGTCTTCCAGCGTGGGCTGGCCGATCTCCTGCAATTTGTAGCACACGAACTGGTAGGGCTTTGCGATCTTGATCACGCGCGTCATGTCGATGGCGATGGACTTCACCGCGTACGGCCGCGGGTCCACGGACTCCCTCGCGCCGAAACGCCGCGTGGCCAGGACCCGTCCGGCCACAATCACAGTACTATTTTTAATCTGACTCGTTATTGACTACCCCAATTTCCTTTTCTTCAGGTTTTAATGCCTCTTCGTTCGTGGGGGGGACCAACTCGTTCTTGATCCGCCCAACTTCCTTTTCTTCAGGTTTTAATGCCTCTTCGTTCGTGGGGGGGACCAATTTATTATTGATCCGCCCAACTTCCTTTTCTTCAGGTTTTAATACCTCTTCGGTCGTGGGGGAGACCAACTCATTATTGACCTCGCCAATGGGTTTATTTGTCATTGTATAACTCCTTCTTTCCTCATCTCATCCAAGCAGCAGAGCCTCCAACTTACATCCATCGACTGGGGGGTATTGGCCTCCACCACTTGGGGGAGAACCTGTGCGGCACAACCCCAATGACTGATTTAATTCCGGTCACTCAATAAATTTCTTAAGTTCTGGGGTAATTCTTAACCTAAACATCTTTGCGAAGACCCTAAGGATTTCCTTTGCTGGAACTTAGCCTGTGCGCTCCCCCAAGGGGGCGGAGGTTGGTCCGCGAATAATGAAAAAATCCCCCTTGTCTGTATTTTTAACCAGGAGATTGCTTCGGGGTCGACCATCCCTTCGGACTGTGTCTCAACCCTCGCTACATCCAATTTCTCACGAAGCAGGTGGCGCTGGAGGCGCCGACTTCTGCTTCGTTATTTCACTTCTCACTTCTTCCCAAACTTCTTCATCAGAATATCTTGCAGCGTCGGCTGGCCGATCTCCTGCAATTCATAGCGCACGCGCTGGTAGGGCTTCGTTGATCTTGATGACGCGCGTCAGGTCAATCGGCGTGCCGATGATGACCAGGTCCACATCCGAGTTGTTGATGGTCTCTTCCAGGTCCTTCGTCTGCGCTTCGCCGTAGCCCATGGCGGGCAGGATCGGTCCGGTCTTCGGATACTTCTGATACGTCGCCGCGATGGACTTGACCGCGAACGGACGCGGGTCAACGATTTCCTTCGCGCCGAAGCGGCGGGCGGCGACGTAACCGGCGCCGTAGGCCATCTCGCCGTGGGTCAGCGTCGGGCCGTCTTCCACGACCAGAACGCGCTTGCCGCTGGATCGCAGCGGGGTCATCCACAAAGAGCGGGGAGGCGGCTTCGATCTGGATTGCCTTCGGATTCAGGCGGCGCAGGTTCTCGCGCACCTTGATCACATTCTCCGGGTCGGCCGTATCCACTTTGTTGATGACGAACACATCCGCCATGCGCACGTTGGTCTCGCCGGGGTAATAGGTCGCTCTCGTGGCCGGGGCGGTGCGGGTCGGCCACCACAATTTGCAGGTCGGAGACATAGAACGGGAAATCGTTGTTGCCGCCGTCCCACAGCACGATGTCCACTTCCTTCTCGGCCTGGCGCAGGATCTTCTCGTAGTCCACGCCCGCGTAGACGATCACGCCGTTGTCGATGTGCGGCTCGTATTCCTCGCGCTCCTCGATGGTGCGTCTCGTACTCGTCGAGGTCATCATAATTCGCGAAGCGCTGAACTTCCTGCGCGACGAGATTGCCGTACGGCATCGGGTGACGGATGGCCGCGACTTTGTAGCCCATCTCGCGCAGGATGAGGGACACGCGCCTCGTGGTCTGACTTTTGCCTGATCCCGTCCGAACGGCGCAGACCGACACGACAGGCTTGGTGGACTTGACCTGCGTGTACTTCGTGCCCATCAGGCGGAAGTCCGCGCCGGCGGCGTTGACCATGGTGGCCTTGTGCATCACGTACTTCGTGCGGCACATCGCTGTAGGCGAAGACCACCTGCTCCACGCCGTGCTTCTTGATCAGGTCGAGCAGTTCCTCTTCGGCGTGGATCGGGATGCCCTTCGGGTACAGGTCGCCCGCCAGTTCCTTCGGGTACAGGCGGCCTTCGATGTCGGGGATCTGGGTTGCGGTGAAGGCCACGACCTCATAATCCTTGTTGCCGCGGAAGAACGTGTTGAAGTTATGGAAGTCACGTCCTGCCGCGCCCATGATGAGGGTTTTGATAGGCATAGGTGTTTCTCCCATGTTTTGCCGCGCCGGGGACGAAGTGCCGTAAGGGCGAAGCCCTGGAGGTACAACGTCCGAAGCGGCCCCGGCTTTGGTTTTGAGGCCGTTCGTTTTTACCCGGTGCAGCCGCTTGATTCTACAGGAGAATCCGCCGGACGTGTAGATACCGCCTGGCAGGTTTTTGGGGGACAATGGCAGGGCGGAGGGTCCCCGGAAGAACACCGGGGTGCTATGCAAGCTCGGCGCCTCGCGGGCACCGCCATATTATTTAGGGCGGAACTCCTCATACAGGGCCTTGGCCGCATCGATCAACCAGGGACCAATCTTGCCCCACATCGCAATGGCAACGGCCAGGGAAGCAAGCGCAGATATGGGGGCGTTGTTGCGAGTAGTTGGATCGCGATAAAGAATCCACGCTGCAGCCATGAAAGCAAGGATCAATTTGACCATGAATTCCATCTTGACCTCCTCAGGTAGTAAGCCTTGATTGTCCAGCCTTGGGTGCGCTTGGATGAATCTCTCCCTTGTCAGCGCGAATGAATAACAGATATATTTTACCTTTAATATCAGTGATTACAAAGATTAAGAGACATCTGCAATTCTCCTTCAAGGTTCACGGGCGCGGAACATGTTATAGTACCGGCACAGGGTGGTCTGAAAGAAATGTTTCACCCTGATCCTGAAATTGAATGATCATGGAGGCCTCAATGTCGCTCGAACCGCATTCATACGAACTGCCTGTCTCTTCGGAGTATGTGATGTCGCTGGAAAAGCGCGTGGCCCAGCTCGAAGGCCAGCTCCAGCAGGTGCAGCAAAGGGCTCAACAGCCGGTGAGCCGGCTTAACCTGCCGAATACGCAGTTGATCAGCCCGAACTTCCTCACCCGGGCCTTCGCGGTATGGGGGCATTATTTCGTTGCCCAGTTCATGATCGGCCTGGTGTTTTTCTGCCTGTACTTTAGTCCTCATGGCGCTCGGCATCGGTCTGGGATCCCTTTCTCTCCTCGGGAACAACTGATCCGGCCGGCTCTGCAGCCTTCAACCCCCGTCTCTTCCCGGAATAGAAGACACCGCCTATCGGCGGTGTCTTGCTTTCTTGATACGATGTGTTTACGCCGCGGCGACTGCAGCGCAGGATCGGGTTTCGGGAGGATCTTCGACTCTCCCGGAACGCCGTGTTCCCTGCCTAGTCCGCCGCGCTCAAAAGCTGGTTCGCTGCCATGCTTTTAGGCTCGTTAGTGATGACAGAGGAATTGGTGTTGAAACCCTTGACGACGAGCCAGACGCCCAGCGAGAACTCCCACAACGCGATCGGGAGTGCGGAGATCCCCGCCAGCGGGGATACCCGTCCCAGCAGGCCGAACAATATGGCGCCGTTTGAAACAAGGAGCAGGGCCGCCCCGACAAACCCCAGCAGGGGCAGGACCCGCGGCACCAGGCGCGACCGGTACAGCAGGGTGCCCAGCAGCAGGGCGTTAAACACCGGCATCATGCTTTGTCCGAGGAAGAACAGCCGGTCATACATGGCGACCAGCATCTGGCTGTTGGCCAGCGCAGCAGCTCCGGCCCCGGCCTGTCGCAGGCTCACCACTGACAGCAGGCAGGCGACACCGGCGAAGATGGCGGCGCCTTCCAGGGTCCGCGAGCCGACGAAAGCCCAGCGCAAGCCCTTCGTTCTGCCGCTTGATCACCGGGAACAGCGCGACGGCGGTGCCGACGCCGGCGATGGCCACGATGAACTCCAGGACCGCGCCGATGAGCGCGGGATTGTCCGGACCGGCGCCGAGGATGTAGTTCGGACTGCGCACCGCAGCGTAAAGCGCGAGGGTCGGGATCGAGACGAAGGTCAGCAGGTATAGAATGCCCGCTGCGAGCGCGTTCTTTCTCATGGATGGCGCCCCCGGGAGCGGCCCGCCGCCTGGCCTCTGCAAGGCTGGCCTCTTCACCCATGGCTGTCTGATTGGTCTTGTTCATCTGTTTTATTCCTCTTTGAATCGTGGGGATGAGCATTAATAGATTGGATTCCAGCCCGACGCGGCTACCCCGACCGCATCCACCGGTCAGAGGATCTACTTCGATATATTAATTGGACTGATCCGCAAGGCAGAGACGATTCCCCACAAATTCCCCACTTAATTCGTTATCAGGACTACTTTTACCACATATGTCCAAATAAATCAAACTCAATGATCATCTCAACGGGTCTTTTCGTGAGACCTGACAGGTCTTACGTGATGAATTGCGGGCCAAGGTCGGACCCTCTGAGACCTGTCAGGTCTGGAAATCCGCGTCCTACTCTGGATTACAATTCCCCTTGCAGAGACCCCATGCGCAGCGAACAGCAAATGTTCGACCTGATCCTCGATACCGCCCGCGCCGATGAGCGCATCCGCGCGGTGATCCTGAACGGATCCCGCGCCAACCCCAACGCGCCGCGCGATCCCTTCCAGGATTTCGATATCGTCTATCTCGTCACCGACGTGGAGCCCTTCGTGCGCAACCTGGAGTGGATCAAGCGCTTCGGCGAGATGATGATCCTGCAGATGCCCGACGATATGGGCGACCCGCTCCCCGACGACCGCCGGGCTACGCCTACCTGATGCAGTTCACCGACGGCAACCGCATCGACCTGAGCGTGCTATCCCTGGCTGCCTTCCCGAACGCGAGCCAGCGACAGCCTGACCGTGGTGCTGCTGGACAAGGACGGCGTCATCGCGCCGCTCCCGCCCGCCGAACGAAAGCGACTACCTCCCCAAACCGCCCACCGCCAAAGACTTCGCCGACTGCTGCAACGAGTTCTGGTGGGTCTCGCCCGTACGTGGCCAAGGGTCTGTGGCGGGAGGAGATCCTCTATGCCAGGACCATGCTGGACGAGTACGTGCGCGAGCAGTTGATGAAGATGCTGCGCTGGCACATCGGCCTGCGGACGGGGTTTGCGGTCAGCCCCGGCAAATTGGGCAAATATTTCCAGCGTTATCTGGAGCCGGACCAGTGGGAGATGCTGATGCAGACCTACTCCGACGCGGATTACGACGCGCACCTGGGAGGCGCTGTTCGCCATGGGCGCGCTGTTCCGGCGCATCGCCGTGCCGCTGGCGGAGCATTACGGCTTCGAGTATCCTTTCGAGGAAGACCGCCGCGTGAGCGCGTACCTGGCGCACATCCGCGCCCTGCTCCGAAGCGTCCCGTAGGGGAGTGGTCACGCGATGTCGAAGGAGATTGATAACGTCATTGCGAGGCAGCGAGCCATCGACCTATTGGTCAAGGCGAGCAACGCGAGGCAATCTTTTCTTAGATAGTGGAGATTGCTTCGTCTCACTCTCGCACATCGTCCCAAAGGCAATGACATGGGAAGGACCTCTCATGCCAGACCAACCCGTCCTCGAATTTCGCCTCGTACTGACCACCTCCGACTACAACCGGCTGGTGAATTTCTACTGCACCGGGCTGGGCATCGAGCCCGCGGAGTTCTTCAGCAACGACGGCGGCAGGGCGGTCCTGCTCGAGATGGGCCGCGCCACGCTGGAGATCTTCGACGAGACCCAGGCCGAGGCCATTGACCGCCTCGAGACGGGGCAGCGCCTCAGCGGGCAGGTCCGCATTGCGCTGCAGGTGCCCGACTTGCAGGCCGGCGATGGAGCGCCTGACCGCGAGCGAAGCGCGCGACGCTCGTCCACCCGCCGGTCGCTCACGCCCTGGGGCGATACCAACGCGCGCTTCCAGGACCCCGACGGCATGCAGATCACGCTGTTCCAGGCAGGACGATAGACCCTAAAGGTTTCCTTGCACATCCGTGTCCAATCACATCGGGAAAACCTTTAGGGTTTAATAAAAAGGAGAATCATGCTCAATCCCTTCGGCAATGAAGAAGTCCCCGGCCCCTACCAGGGCCTGTTGATGCGGTTAACCCGCAATGTGCGCGATAGCGGGTTGGAGGGGGATATCTTGAAACTGGCCCAGGAAACCTTCGAGAAAAAATTGGGGGCCGAACATCTCGTCCTTTCCAAGCCGGAGAGGGTGCGCCTCTTCCGCCAGGTGACCAAGACCATCTTGACGGAAATCCTCGCCGGGCTGGAGGAGTAACGATCGAACGCGGAATTCGCGGAGAGTATTTAACCTGTTTGGAACCCGCGTGAATCCGTCCCATCCGCGGCCATCCGTGTTCCATTGTGGCCAGGACAATCGAGCAGGATCCGTGGGCTGTCTGGATTCTAAAGGTCGTCTGGCAAACATCGGTTCCGACGGGCGGCGGAGACCTTTTCAGTCTGGCGGTGCTATACTATTGATGAATAACAGGCTGCCCATTCGTCACCCGGACAGCCTGAGGGAGGATCATCATGTTTCAGCGCAAACCCCTGCTTCGCCAGCTCGCGGAGATCGCCGCCCTGGTGTTCGTCTTTCTCTTCGTTGTCGTCGTTTCTTCCTGGCTGTATGCCAACACAGTCCTGTCCTTCGCCGAGAGAAGGGGCGTCTACGCCTCCGCGGAGGACGGCATGCGCGCCCACATCGCCAAAGGCTATGTCCAGCCCGACGATTCCCAGATCATCTATGCCGGGACCAACTCCTTCGACGGCAGCGACCCGCATGTCTGGTATGTGATCGCCTGCGTCTGGGGCGGTCACCGCTTGGATGGCTCCGAGACGGGGCACGGAGGGAAGCATGGCTATGACCAGCCGGGTCTCTTCTTCCTGGATACCAAAAAGGGCTGGGTGTGGATCTCCGAGGGGACCTTCCCAACGTACCTCGGCTTCTGGATGAAGGTCTTCGGCCTGGCCGGCCTGGGTTCGCCGGTGCCGTCCACGGACTGGGGGTCCACGCCGGACAGGGGCTGCAAGTTCTAAGCAGCAGGTCCTTCCGCCTTCATGTTGGAAAAGCCCGCCATCCCTGACGACACCCTCCTCGCCTGCATTCGGGACGAATACGGTCTGCGCGCTGGGTTGCTCACCTTCCTACCCCTCGGCGCGGACGTGAACACGGCGGTCTATCGCCTTGAGGGCGGCGGCGTGGC